>NZ_AP027306.1:187500-2611746 GCF_059738765.1 Sphingobium sp. RC1 | reverse complement strand
AGCTTCATGGTCCGCGATCCCTCGCAGGTCGATGCTGCGGTCGAGCGAATCCGTCCGCTGACACAGGGCGCGGGCCTCACAGGACAGCGCGACTTCAATGTCGAGGTGGTCAACAGTTCGACGATCGTGATCACGCCGACCGAGGCGGGGATCGACAATGCGGTCAAGAGCGCGATGGAGGTGGCAACCGAAGTTATCCGCAAGCGCATCGACGAAATGGGCACGCGCGAGCCGACCATCCAGCAGCAGGGCGGCAATCGCATTGTCGTGCAGGTGCCTGGCCTTCAGAATCCGAAAGCACTGAAGGACCTGCTCGGCCAGACCGCCAAGCTGGAATTCAAGCTGGTCGATACCAGTGCCAATCCGTCGGAAGTTGCTCAGGGCCGCGCGCCGGTCGGCAGCGAAGTGCTGCCTTATCCGGGCAACCCATCCGGCGTTCCGGCGATCGCGGTCAAGCGCCAGGTCATGGTGTCCGGCGAAGACCTGACCGACGCGACGCAGGGCTACGACCAGAACAACCAGGCGATCGTCAACATCCGTTTCAACGGGTCAGGTGGGCGCAAGTTCGGCCAGGTGACGTCCCAGAATGTCAACCGGCCCTTCGCTATCATCCTGGACGGCCAGGTCCTGTCGGCACCGAACATCAATGAACCGATCCTCGGCGGCTCCGCCCAGATCAGCGGCAATTTCACCGTCGAAAGCGCCAACCAGCTCGCCATTGCCCTGCGATCGGGCAAGCTGCCCGTCGCCCTGACCGTGGTGGAAGAGCGCACCGTTGGCCCGCAGCTCGGAGCCGATTCAATCCGCGCCGGATTGCTGGCTTCAGTGATCGCGGTAGCGGCGGTCGCCATCTTCATGTTCGCCAGCTACGGCCGCTTCGGCATGTACGCGAACCTGGCGGTTGCCATCAACGTGTTTGTTATCCTTGGCGTCATGGGGATGCTGGGG
Source organism: Sphingobium sp. RC1 (assembly GCF_059738765.1). Lineage (NCBI taxonomy): Bacteria > Pseudomonadati > Pseudomonadota > Alphaproteobacteria > Sphingomonadales > Sphingobiaceae > Sphingobium > Sphingobium sp. RC1. The sequence goes on along the minus strand of NZ_AP027306.1, from coordinate 2,610,798 downwards.
GCGACGCTGACGCTTCCGGGAATCGCGGGCTTCGTCCTAACGATCGGCACGGCCGTCGATGCCAACGTTCTCATATATGAACGTATCCGCGAAGAACGGCGGCGCGGGCGCGGCGTGGTTCAGGCGATCGAGTTCGGCTACAAGGAAGCGAGCCGGACGATCTTCGAGGCGAATGTGACCCATGCGATCGCTGGCGGCATCATGCTTGCGCTGGGTTCCGGCCCGGTCAAGGGCTTCGCGATCGTGCTATTGATCGGCATAGCGACGAGCGTGTTCACCGCCGTCACCTTCACCCGCCTGCTCGCGTCTCGCTGGCTTCGTGCCAAGCGCCCGACCGAGATCCACATTTAAGGGGCCGGGAGAAAACCCATGAAACTTCTTAAGCTCGTCCCCGACAATACCAACATCGGCTTCGTGAAGCTGCGCCATTGGGCGTTCGCCCTTACCGCGCTGCTGACCGTGCTCGCCGTGGGCGCGACGATCCATCGCGGCCTCAACCTTGGCGTCGATTTCGTCGGCGGCCTTATGATAGAGGCCCGGTTCCAGCAACCGGCGCAGCTCGATCGGGTTCGCACGACGATTGACCGGCTGGGCGTAGGCGATGGATCGCTGCAACAGTTCGGCGATCCCAAGACCGTACAGATCCGTCTGCCGCTACCAGAGCAGGGCGGGGCAGGCGCGGCCAATGCGATCGTGGAAAAGGCGCGCAAGGCGCTGACCGCTGAATTTCCCGGTGTTACCTTCTCCCGTTACGACACTGTGTCGGGCAAGGTGTCTGGCGAGTTGATCCAGAATGGCGTGCTGGCAGTGATGCTGGCGGTGATCGGCATCGCCATCTTTTCCTGGTTTCGTTATGAATGGCAGTTCGGCGTATCGACCTTCGTGGCGATCATGCACGACGTCCTGATGACGCTCGGTTTCTTCGCTATCACCCAGCTGGAATTCGACCTGAATATCGTCGCTGCCGTTCTCACGATCGTCGGCTACTCGATCAATGACAAGATGGTGATCGACGATCGTATCCGCGAAAATATGCGGAAATATCGCAAGATGGATATGAAGGCGCTCATCGACCTCTCCGTCAACGAAACGCTGCCTCGAACCGTGATGACTTCGGTTACGATCATGCTCGCCCTGGGCGCGCTGTTGCTATTCGGTGGCCATGTGTTGCGTGGCTTCACCGCCGCCATGATGCTGGGCATCGTCGTCGGCACTTATTCGTCGGTATATGTTTCGTCGTCGTTGTTGATCACGCTGGGACTCTCGCCGCAGCTGACGGAACGGAAGGCGGGCAAGCCGAACATCGCCGCCCAGGCAGAGCGCATGGGTCCGCGTGATGACGGGGCGCGGCCCTGACCGACAGGCGCACTGGTATCGAGTTCCGCCGTGATGAGACGGGGCAGGGGCCGATCGTAACCGGTTTTTCGGGGAGAGGCTTTCGCGTCAGGGATGACGTCTTCCCCGAAGGGTTGCTGCTCACCCCGATCCGCGCGTCGAAGTGGAGCGACGCGCCTTCTTCTGAGAAGCTAACGCTTGCCTCCCTGGGTGATCTGCTGACGATCGACCCCTTGCCCGAATTTCTCTTGCTCGGCACTGGGGGAGGTTTGCGCCAACCGCCTCGTGTTTTCGTTCGCGAACTCGAAAATATGGGAATCGGCGTGGAAGTGATGGATAGCCGTGCCGCAGCCCGCGCCTGGGGCGTGTTGCGGGCAGAAGAGCGCTGGATCGTGGCAGCCTTGCTCCCGCTTTGACAGGTGCGGCGCTTGCCAGCGCACTATGTCATTGGCTTTTCTGGCGCCGTCTTGCGCTTTGCGCGGCATCCGCATAGTTTGGCATCAAGTTCCGCCACCTGTCGGTGTCGGCGAAGAAGAAAAGTGATCCGGCCATGGTGCAGCAAAGCCGCCCATCGCCGCAGAGTTCCGGTCCCGCCGGGGGTGTTTCGGGCAAATCTGCCCGCTCCGGCCAGGGTAATGGGAGCACGGCTGCGGCCATACCTCCCCCGTCGAAGCAGCGGGGCTCATTGCCTCATCCGCCGCGTGGCAGGCGGTCTTATGCTGCGATAGATTTGGGCACCAACAATTGCCGCTTGCTGATCGCCAAACCATCGGCTGACGGCTTCATCGTCGTCGATGCCTTCTCCCGTATCGTGCGATTGGGTGAAGGCCTGGCTGCGACCGGACGGATCAGCGATGCCGCGATCGACCGAGCGATCGCCGCGCTTTCCGTATGCGCTGACAAGCTGCGGCGGAGGCATGTGACCCTGGCACGGTCCGTCGCGACCGAAGCATGCCGCCGTGCTGTTAATGGCGCGGAATTCATCCAGCGCGTCTATCGGGAAACCGGCATCGCCCTCGACATCATCAGTGCGCAAGAAGAAGCGCGGCTTGCCGTAATGGGCTGTCACGCGCTGCTGGAGCCTGGCGACGGTCCTGCATTGATCTTCGACATAGGCGGCGGATCGACCGAACTGGTGTTGGTCGATGCAAACCGGGCGGGTGCGCCGCATATCGTGGATTGGGTCAGCGCGCCATGGGGCGTGGTGTCGCTTACCGAAAGCGAGTTGTTCGATCATGCCGATCAGAATGAACGTCTGGCTGCCTACGGCCGAATGCGATCGCGGGTGGCGGATGCTTTTGCGCCACTCGCCCGCCGCTTGCCGCGACAAACTTCCTCGATACGTTTGCTGGGTACATCGGGCACGGTGACGACACTCGCCAGCGTGCATCTCAATCTGCCGCGCTACGACCGGCAGGCGATCGATGGCCTGATTGTGCCCTCGACATCGATGCGGTCGATTTCCGGCAGGCTGTCCACCATGTCGTTGGCCGAACGGCAGAAATTACCATGTATTGGTTCTGAGCGAGCCGATCTGGTAGTGGCCGGATGCGCCATCCTGGAATCGATCCTGGACATCTGGCCCGCCGAGCGGTTGGGCGTGGCTGATCGCGGCATTCGCGAGGGTATATTGCGCGGCCTTATGGATCGCGATGGAGCAATGATGTGAGAGGCGCGGGCGCCGGCAAGGTTCGGGTCAAATCGGCAAAAGGGCGGACGGCGCAATCCACCCGCTGGCTGGAGCGTCAGCTAAACGACCCCTATGTTCGCAAGGCAAAGGCGGAGGGCTGGAGAAGCCGGGCCGCGTTCAAGCTGATCGAACTGGATGAGAAGTTCCATTTCGTGAAGGGCTCACGCGCCGTCGTCGATCTGGGCGTCGCGCCCGGTGGCTGGGCTCAGGTTGTGCGCAAGCTCTCGCCCAAGGCGAAGGTGGTGGGCATAGATTTGCTGCCGACGGACTCCATCCCCGGCGTCACGCTGTTCCAGATGGATTTCATGGATGATAAGGCGCCTGCTGTTCTCGCCGAAGCCCTAGGCGATGCGCCTGATCTTGTGATTTCCGACATGGCCGCGAACACAGTTGGCCATCCGCAGACCGATCACCTGCGCACCATGGCATTGGTCGAGGCAGCGGCCTGGTTTGCAGTGGAAAATCTGCGCAAAGGTGGAACGTTCGTGGCGAAGGTGTTCGCGGGCGGTACTGACGCCGATCTGCTTGCGGTGTTGAAAAAGCATTTTACGACGATCAAGCACGCGAAGCCGCCCGCCAGTCGCAAAGGCAGCGTGGAATGGTATGTCGTGGCGCAGGGTTTCAAGGGACGGCCCGACGAACAGGGCTGACGCAGCCACGCGCAGCGTTTTTCAGAAAATGGGGGCACATTGGTTTCGACGGTATCGACGGTCGCCTATCTCGGGCTGGACGCGCGCAGCGTGGAGGTGCAGTGTCAACTCGTTCCGGGCCTCCCCAACTTCATCCTTGTCGGCTTGCCGGACAAGGCCGTGGCGGAAAGCCGCGAGCGAGTGCGTAATGCCATCGCTGCGATCGGCCTGTCCCTTCCGCCCAAGCGGATCACGGTAAATCTTTCACCTGCCGACCTCCCCAAGGAAGGATCGCATTTCGATCTCCCCATTGCACTTGCGCTGCTCGGCGCGATGGGGGTGATCGATGCCGAGACTCTGTCGGGCTATGTCGTCGTGGGAGAATTGGGGCTTGATGGCCGCATCGCTTCGACCCCCGGCGTGCTGCTCGCCGCATTGCATGCTGGCGAAAAGGAGTTGGGCCTTATCTGTCCTGTCGCTCAGGGGCCGGAAGCAGCCTGGGCGGGGCAGGTGGAGGTCATCGCCGCCCCCGATCTGCTGAGTTTGCTCAACCACTTCAAAGGTAATGCCGCGCTTTCCCCGCCACAGCCGGGCATCGTTGAGGTTCCACATCGCACGGCAGATCTGCGCCAGGTGAAGGGGCAGGAAACGGCAAAGCGCGCGCTGGAGATAGCCGCAGCCGGAGGCCATAATCTGTTGATGGTTGGGCCACCGGGCGCAGGCAAGTCACTGATGGCAAGTTGCCTGCCCGGTATCCTGCCGCAACTCACCCCGGCCGAAGCGCTGGAAACGTCCATGGTGGCAAGCGTTGCGGGATCACTGGAAGGCGGTCGCATCAGCCGAGCACGGCCATTTCGTAGTCCACATCATAGTGCATCGATGGCGGCGCTGGTCGGCGGTGGACACAAGGCGCGGCCGGGCGAGGTCAGCATGGCGCACCTTGGCGTCCTCTTCCTTGATGAGCTGCCCGAGTTTCAGCGCACCGTGCTCGATTCTCTGCGTCAGCCGCTGGAAACAGGCGAGGTTACGGTTGCTCGCGCCAACGCCCATGTCACTTTCCCGGCGCGGGTTCAGCTTGTTGCAGCGATGAACCCTTGTCGCTGCGGCCATCTTGCCGATCCAGCCCTTGCCTGCTCACGCGCGCCGCGCTGTGCCGCCGACTATCAGGCAAAGGTTTCGGGGCCACTGCTCGACCGTATCGATCTGCATGTCGAGGTTCAGGCCGTGACGGCGGCAGATCTCGTTCTCCCTCCTCCAACTGAAGGTTCGGTGGAAGTGGCGGGCAGAGTGGCGGCCGCGCGCGACCGCCAGACGCAGCGCTATGCCGGGACCCGCGTGCGAACCAATGCGGAAGTCGATGGTGATCGGCTTGAGGAAGTTGCCGGTCCTGATACCGCTGGGCGGGAATTGTTGGCGCAGGCGGCGGCGGCGATGAAGCTCTCTGCCCGGGGCTATACCCGGGTATTGCGCGTAGCCCGGACGATCGCCGACCTCGCGGGCGCGGAACAGGTCGGCCGCGTACATGTGGCCGAAGCGCTCAGCTACAGGCGGAGGGCGCCCGTCAACTGACCCGAAAAGCCTCGGCTAGTATGACGCTTATGGGTGAAACCGCCGGACTATAAACCGTTGGAGTCGCGGAGATTCATCCGCGGTTTCGGATGTCAGCGTTCCGGGCAGCGGCGACTTGCTGGACGTTTCGGGCGGCTTCCAGGAAAGGTCGCGGATTGATGGGCTCGCCCTTCAAGCGCACTTCGAAATGGAGGTGGTCACCCGTCGAACGGCCGGTTGAACCCATGCGCGCGATCGGATGTCCACGGATGACCTGTTGTCCAATCCGGGTATTGAAACCGGATAGATGGGCATATCGTGTCATCAAGCCGTTACCATGGGTGATCTCCACCACATTGCCATAGCCGCTCCGCTGACCAACGAAACTGACCCTGCCTGTCGCGGCGGCCAATATGGGTTCGCCGTGACGGCCGGGAAAGTCGATGCCCGCATGGAATGCGGCATGACCGTTGAACGGATCGCGGCGATAGCCATAGGAACTGGATTGCATCGGGGCCATCGTTGGGAGGCCAGATGGAATGGTCTTCAGACTGGTCTCCAAGGATTCCATACGGGAAAGAGCATCAGCAAGACGCTCGAATTCCTGGGGCATCGGCCTCTGCACATCACGCCAAGGCACGAAGGGACCGCCTTGCGCACGGGGAGCGGCACGCGCCAATAGGTCGGGATTAAGACCCAGGCGGCGAATTGCATGCGCCGTTTCGTCCGCCCGGCGCTTGACCGCATGAGTAAGAAGCGCGGCGAACCGGCGCTGTCTCGCGTCAATCGCTCCCAGAGGATGAATGTCTTGCGCGGCACTGATGCGCACCTTTGATGAATCGGCCCCGCCTTGCGTGGAAGCTTGTCCGGACAGGTCTTTCAGTGCCCCGCCAGCTTGGGAAGCGTCCTCGCCAAAATGAGCGCGATAAAGATCGTCTATGAAGTCTTGCCGGGCTTCGAGGTCGCGCGCCCGTTGTTCAAAGGATTTCCTGTAGCTTTCCGTTTTGCCCGCGGCCTTAGCTATCGCCTTGGTTTTCGCATTGATCGCGGCGCTTTCCCTCTCCATTTCAGATCGGTTCCAGGAAAACGACAAAGCCAGCGAAGCCGCGCCGATCAGCAGCGCTGCGGATAGCAGAAGCGTCGATACCTGGGTGCGGCTCGAGATGCGGACACGCTGCAGCTTTCCGCCAGACTGGAAGATGAATTGCCGCTCCGGGCACAAAGCGGCAATCCTAGCCCATAGGCTGAAAATGCCTAATCTACACCGCTGCAACAATGACGACCCCGTGCTCAATTCTTAGAGAATCGGCCCGTTAGCAAGGGGAAGAGCAGCACGCGAATCCACCGAAGCGGACTCGTGACGAGTCGAAATCAGATCGGGGCGAAACGTGCTTCGGCCGTTCCGGTTCCTGACGAAAAGCAAAAATTATGCCTCGGTGGGACGGGCTGCGACATGCAACCCCAGCAGAGCGGGAACTTCGCTAGCCGGGACGGCTGCTCCGAAATGAAAGCCCTGTGCATAATGGCACCCACCAGCACGCAGATAATCAACCTGATGGACATTTTCGACGCCCTCGGCGACCGTTCGAATTCCAAGGCTGTAGGCGAGGTTCAGCAATGTTCGCACAATGGCGGCGTCATCCGGATCGGTTTCCAGGTCCCGGACGAAACGCTGATCTATCTTGATGATATCTATTGGAAACTGCTTCAGATGCGAGAGTGACGCATAGCCGGTACCGAAATCATCCAGCGCGATGGACAGGCCCGCTGTACTCAATTGATGAAGACTGCGTTCCACGACCTCCGCATTCCGGCCAAGAAAAACCGACTCCGTCACCTCCAGTTCGATCCTCGCAGTGGATACGCCTGTCGTGGCGAGTCGGGAGAGCAAACGATCAGGGAAACTGCCATCGTGAAGCTCTATCCCTGGCACATTGATGGCGACATGGCCGAAATCCAGTCCCTGATTCTGCCAGCGTCGACAGTCGGCAAGAATCTGATCCAGCATCCGTTCATTGATTGTCCGGCCTAGCTCGGAATGTTCGAACGCTGCGGCAACTTCGGACGGCATGATGACCGAGCCGTCAGTACGGACGCATCTAAGTAGCGCCTCGAAGCCGATAATGGCGCCCGTCGATAGATCGATCTTGGGCTGATACCATGGGACGGGCGGGGCATGGACGAGGGCGTGGCGTGCGCGATCCAGCATTCGGGCTTCCTGCTGCCAGCGTTCGAGTAGCGAGGGCTCGAACAGGCACGCGCGACCTCGTCCGCCATTTTTCGCTTCGTAAAGGGCGATGTCCGCGAATTTTATGAGGTCCGCAATGTCCCCTGCATGTTCCGGGAAAAGTGCGACGCCCATGCTGACGCGGCAATCGACGTCACGATGGCCGTAGGCGAGTGGCTGATGAAGTTGAGCCATCATCCGGGCCAGGATCGCTTCCAGATCCGGTCCATTGCGCAAACGGGTCAACAGCACGGCAAATTCGTCGCCTCCCATGCGCGCAACCAGATCTCCCGGCCGCACCGCGCGCCGCAGGCGCTCGGCTACAGCGCAAAGGAGCGCGTCGCCGACTGCATGCCCCGCGCTGTCGTTGATCCGTTTGAACTCATCGACGTCGATCAGCACAACCGCCATCTGCCCGCCCGCATGGCCTGTCGCGCTTGCCGCCTGCGCTAACGTCGCCATGAAATGCGAGCGATTTGCCAAACCAGTGAGCGCGTCGGTCATGGCAAGATGGGCCAGGTGCCGCTCAGCATCCTTGCGGTCTGTGATGTCGACGATACTGGAAAGAATGCAGTCTTCGTCGTCTATCTGAATCGGGCGCGTGGCGAGCAGCACGTCGTGGACCACCGCATCTTTTCCGACGATTCGGCATTCCTGATTGTTAAGCGCATCGCCGCTTGCGATCTGGTCCCGCAGGCTCGCCTGCGCGGCGGAGCCCTCGCCAAGCAGGTGAACGCGCGAAATGTCGCCGTCTGATCCGAAGGTCTGAGCAGCAGCATTGTTGAAGCGGATTACCGTGCCGTCCTGACGCGTGACCAGCAGCGGGATGGGTACGCTCATGAACATGCGCTCCAGTGTTTCGCTGTTGCGCGCCAACGCGGCTCGCGCTGCACCGGCCGCCTGGCTCGCCATCCACTCCAGACGTTGGAGGCGGTTGGTTCGCATGATCGTGATCCACATGCCGCAATGAAGGATTAGCACGGCCATGATCATGCCGGGGGCGGTGGGGGATAAGGGCGCAGGCGCCAGATAGCCGATGAGTAGCGCAACTCCACATCCAAGCCCGCCGCCGAAATTGCCCCGGAAGCTGGTAGGCACGCCCAGGTAAAAGATCAGCGGCAGCATCACGAGCACGAAAATCGCGATATCACTGCGGGAACTGACCAGGAACGCCACGCCGATTGCGGTTACGGTTTGCCAGGCGAAGCAGAGTCGCTCGACCTTCTGGAAGGAGTCCAGCGTCCGGCTGAAATACAGGCATCCAAGTGACCATAGCACCACAATGAGGCGCGCCGGTACTGCGATCCAGAAATGGGGCGTGCCGAAAAAGCGCCAATCACTCAGCAGGAAAAGCGCGTTCAGGGCGGCCGAGCAGATGAAGAGCATGCGGGCGTGCCGACGCGACTCGGTGAGGCGCTCCGCTTGAAAAGCGGCTTCCTGTGTCCGGCTGAGAAACTCACCCGTGAAGAGAGAAAGATGGGTCACGGCCAATCCACGTCGGCGCACCCGGTGGCGCCACTGGCAATCAATAGAATATTGTCGGTTATCAATCTGCTAATGAAGGCTTCACCATCTTGGAACGAAGCCGAAACAGGGTGGCGCGCCGCCGTTCTTGACCGGCTTACCGTGCCTCGCTATAGGCGCGCCTGCCCAGCGGCGATCCACCTCGAAAGATTCGGTCTTTCTGGTCGGTGACATGCCAGGCGACATAGAGCTGAACATTGCCGGTGCTCTTGCGGCTCCAGACGGGTTATTGCCCGCCGGGGCCTTTGCTGTTTGAAAGGTCATCCTTTTCAGGCCGTGAAGAACGCGGGAATGCTTGCGGTAAAGTAACTGAAAAGGTGAAGGGCTTCATGCCAACAATCAACCAGCTGGTCCGCAAGGGCCGCGAACTGCAGAAGACCAAGTCCAAGGTCCCTGCAATGGAAGCGAACCCGCAGAAGCGCGGCGTTTGCACCCGTGTTTACACGACGACCCCGAAGAAGCCGAACTCGGCTCTCCGTAAGGTGGCGAAGGTGCGTCTGGTCAACCAGCGCGAAGTCATCACCTACATTCCGGGTGAAGGCCACAACCTTCAGGAGCACAGCGTCGTGCTGATCCGCGGCGGTCGCGTACGCGATCTTCCCGGTGTGCGCTATCACGTGCTGCGCGGCGTTCTGGATACCCAGGGCGTCAAGGACCGTAAGCAGAGCCGTTCGAAGTACGGCGCTAAGCGTCCGAAGTAAGGGAGACTAGAATATGTCACGTCGTCGTCGCCCCGAAAAGCGCGTTATCCTGCCCGATCCCAAGTTCGGTGATATCGTGCTGTCGAAGTTCATGAACAGCATCATGCAGGACGGCAAGAAAGCCGTCGCCGAGTCCATCGTTTACGGTGCGCTCGAAACTGTCGAAACGAAGTCCAAGAAGGACCCGATCGGCATGTTCCATGACGCGCTGAACAATGTGAAGCCCGGCATCGAAGTCCGCAGCCGCCGCGTCGGCGGTGCGACCTATCAAGTCCCCGTCGAAGTGCGCCCCGAGCGCGCCCAGGCGCTGGCGATCCGCTGGCTGATCACGGCTTCGCGCAACCGCAGCGAAACCACCATGGCCGCCCGACTGTCGGGTGAGCTGCTGGACGCTGCCAACAACCGTGGTAACGCGGTCAAGAAGCGCGAAGATACGCACCGCATGGCGGAAGCGAACCGCGCCTTCTCGCACTACCGTTGGTAAGACCTTGCGGGCGTTCCGGCGCCCGCTTCGTCATCTGGTTTTGAAGATCGTCCGTTCGCCGTGGGCTACCCATGGCGAACGGATTGGTTTAGGGGCCAGCCGCAAGACTCATTCACTTGACCGCCGGCGCACCGGCAACGGAGAAGCATCATGGCCCGCAGCCATCCGCTCGAACGCTATCGCAATTTCGGTATCATGGCGCATATCGACGCCGGCAAGACCACCACGACCGAGCGTATCCTTTATTACACTGGCAAGTCCTACAAGATCGGCGAAGTCCATGACGGCGCCGCCACCATGGACTGGATGGAGCAGGAGCAGGAGCGTGGTATCACCATCACCTCGGCCGCGACCACCTGCGTGTGGAAGGCCGAAGAGGGCAAGGGTCCCGAGCATCGCCTGAACATCATCGACACCCCCGGTCACGTCGACTTCACCATCGAAGTTGAACGTTCGCTGCGCGTGCTCGACGGTGCGGTCGCTGCGTTCGACGGCGTTGCTGGTGTTGAGCCGCAGTCGGAAACCGTGTGGCGCCAGGCCGACAAGTATCGCGTACCGCGCATGTGCTTCATCAACAAGCTCGACCGTACCGGCGCCAACTTCTATTATTGCGTGCAGACGATCATTGATCGCCTGGGCGCCACCCCGGCCGTCCTCTATCTGCCCATCGGTGCGGAATCGGACTTCAGGGGCCTGGTCGATCTGGTCGAGAATCGCGCGATCATCTGGAAGGATGAAAATCTGGGCGCAGAATTCTCCTATGAAGAGATTCCCGCCGACCTCGCTGACAAGGCAGCGGAATATCGCGAAAAGCTGATCGAGCTTGCCGTCGAGCAGGACGATGCCGCCATGGAAGCTTATCTGGAAGGCAACCTGCCCGACGTTGCGACCCTGAAGGCGCTGATCCGCAAGGGCACGCTGGGCCAGGCGTTTACCCCGGTGCTGTGCGGCTCGGCGTTCAAGAACAAGGGCGTTCAGCCGTTGCTCGACGCGGTCGTCGACTATCTGCCTTCGCCGCTCGACATTGAGGACGTGCAGGGCATCAACCCCGCGAACGATCAGCCCGACAGCCGTGCAACCGCTGACGACGCGCCTTTCTCGGGCCTGGCGTTCAAGATCATGAACGACCCGTTCGTCGGCTCGCTCACCTTCCTGCGCGTCTATTCGGGCACCCTGACCAAAGGCACCTATCTGAACTCGGTCAAGGACAAGAAGGAAAAGATCGGCCGCATGCTGCTGATGCATGCCAACAGCCGTGAAGATATCGACACCGCCTATGCGGGCGACATCGTCGCGCTGGCCGGCATGAAGGAAACCACGACGGGTGACACGCTGTGCGCCGAGCGTCAGCCGATCATTCTCGAGCGGATGGAATTTCCCGAGCCGGTTATCGAACTTTCGGTGGAACCGAAGACCAAGGCCGACCAGGAAAAGATGGGCGTCGCGCTCAACCGCCTCGCTGCTGAGGATCCGTCCTTCCGCGTCACGACCGATCACGAATCGGGCCAGACGATCATCAAGGGCATGGGTGAACTTCACCTCGAAATCTTGGTCGATCGCATGAAGCGCGAATTCAAGGTCGAGGCGAACGTCGGCGCGCCGCAGGTGGCTTATCGCGAGTATCTCAAGAAGCCGGTCGACATCGACTACACCCACAAGAAGCAGTCGGGCGGCACCGGCCAGTTCGGCCGCGTCAAGGTGAAGCTGACGCCCGGCGAGCGTGGTGCGGGCATCCTGTTCAAGGACGAGATCAAGGGCGGCAATATTCCCAAGGAATATATCCCGGCGATCGAAAAGGGCTTCCGGGAGACCGCGGCCACCGGTTCGCTGATCGGCTTCCCGATCATCGACTTCGAAATAGTACTCTATGACGGCGCTTACCACGATGTCGACTCGTCGGCTCTGGCGTTCGAAATCTGTGCCCGTGGCGCGATGCGCGAAGCGGCGCAGAAGTCGGGCATCACGCTGCTCGAACCGGTCATGAAGGTCGAGGTCGTAACCCCCGAAGAATATCTGGGCGACGTCATCGGCGACATGAACAGCCGTCGTGGTCAGATCCAGGGCACCGACACGCGCGGCAATGCCCAGGTGGTCGAAGCCATGGTGCCGCTGGCCAACATGTTCGGCTATGTGAACTCGCTGCGTTCCTTCACACAGGGCCGCGCGAACTACTCGATGATCTTCTCCCATTATGACGAAGTGCCGCAGAATGTGGCGGACGAAGTCAAGGCGAAGATGGCCTGATGATTTTCCTTAACCGAGCCGTGCAAACGGCTCGGTTAGGGGCTGGTAATCTGTGAATTTGCTGCTATGGACGCGCCTTCGCGAGGCGCGGCCGAGCGGTCAGACCAAAGCTGATTTTGATTAGAAGGTAGGAAAAAATGGCTAAGGCTAAGTTTGAGCGGAACAAGCCGCACTGCAACATCGGCACCATCGGTCACGTTGACCATGGCAAGACCTCGCTGACCGCGGCGATCACCAAGGTGCTGGCCGAAACCGGCGGCGCGACCTTCGTTGACTACGCGAACATCGATAAGGCTCCCGAAGAGCGCGAGCGCGGCATCACCATTTCGACGGCGCACGTTGAATATGAGACCGAAGCCCGTCACTACGCGCACGTCGACTGCCCGGGTCACGCTGACTACGTCAAGAACATGATCACCGGTGCGGCCCAGATGGACGGCGCGATTCTCGTCGTTTCGGCTACCGACGGCCCGATGCCGCAGACCCGTGAGCACATCCTGCTCGCCAAGCAGGTCGGCGTTCCCCAGCTTGTCGTGTTCATGAACAAGGTCGATCTGGTCGATGATCCGGAAATCCTCGAGCTGGTCGAGCTGGAAATCCGCGAGCTGCTGAGCTCGTATGATTTCGACGGCGACAACATCCCCGTCATCCCCGGCTCGGCCGTGAAGGCGCTGGACGGTTCGAACGACGAAATCGGTCGCAGCGCCGTTCTTAAGCTGATGGAAGCTGTCGATAGCTTCATCCCGCAGCCGGAGCGCCCGGTTGACAAGCCGTTCCTGATGCCGATCGAAGACGTGTTCTCGATCTCTGGTCGCGGCACCGTCGTGACCGGCCGTGTCGAGACCGGCATCGTCAAGGTTGGCGAAGAAGTCGAAATCGTCGGCATCCGCGACACCCGCAAGACCACCGTCACCGGCGTCGAAATGTTCCGTAAGCTGCTCGACCAGGGTGAAGCTGGCGACAACATCGGTGCGCTGGTTCGTGGCGTTGGCCGTGAAGACGTGGAGCGTGGCCAGGTTCTGGCCAAGCCCGGTTCGGTTACGCCGCACACCGAGTTCGACGCTGAAGTGTACGTTCTGTCGAAGGAAGAAGGTGGCCGTCACACCCCGTTCTTCGCGAACTATCGCCCGCAGTTCTACTTCCGTACTACGGACGTCACCGGCGAAGTGATCCTTCCTGAGGGCACTGAGATGGTCATGCCCGGCGACAATGTGAAGCTGAACATCAAGCTCATCGCCCCGATCGCGATGGACTCGGGTCTGCGCTTTGCCATCCGTGAAGGCGGCCGCACCGTCGGCGCCGGGGTTGTCGGCACGATCTCGAAGTAATATAGGACCGCAGCGGCGCGAATCGCCTGATTCGCGCCGCTGAGGATTTTAACCGCCCCGGATGCCTTTCTCCGGCTCGACTGAGCTAGAAAGGCGGGAAACGGGGCGGATATTTTTTGGTGGTGCATTCTCACAAGTCATCGGCTGCTCCAGCTGATTTCTGAAAATGCTCCAGGTTTTTGGCTCTTTCGCATCGGTACAGGAACAATGGACAGCAACATCCGCATTCGCCTCAAGGCGTTCGATCATCGCGTGCTTGATCAGGCGACCGGCGACATCGCCGAAACCGCCCGCCGCACCGGCGCCCTTATTCGCGGTCCGATTCCCCTTCCGACGCGCATCGAAAAGTTCACGGTCAACCGTGGTCCGCACATCGACAAGAAGTCGCGCGAGCAGTTCGAGGTCCGCACCTACAAGCGTATGCTTGACATTGTGCAGCCGACGCCGCAGACGGTCGACGCGCTGATGAAGCTGGACTTGGCTGCCGGCGTGAACGTGGAAATCAAGCTGGCTTAATAGGCTGGCAAGTCCCTGCTTTCCGCAAGGATGGCAGGGTATCGGGCATTCTGGGAGGCCGGAAGCTCAAACGACACAAGGGATACCGCACGGCCTCTCCGGTGAACCGGAAATGGCTCGTGGTCCTGGTCCCCCGTCGCCGTTCCCGAGTAGGGAGTGGTAACCAACCCGGACGGGGTGATTGTTATTTGGGTTGGCCGCGAAGGAGGGATCCTGAGCGGTTTTTTCGTTGGATACGCCCGCTGCTAAGGCGGGCCTCTATGGGAGTAATCAGTGATGCGCACAGGCGTGATCGCTAAGAAAGTCGGGATGACCCGTCTGTTCCAGGAGGACGGACGGCATGTACCGGTTACGGTTCTGGCCCTTGAGGGCAACCAGGTCGTAGCTCGCAAGGAAGTTGATCGTGACGGTTATGTCGCGGTTCAGCTCGGCGCGGGTGTCGCGAAGGTCAAGAATGTTGCCAAGCCGCAGCGCGGCCACTTCGCGAAGGCGGAAGTGGAGCCGAAGGCGCGTCTGGTCGAATTCCGCGTCGCCGAGGATGCGCTCCTCGATGTCGGCGCCGAGATCGCGGCCGATCATTTCATCGCTGGCCAGCTGGTCGACGTCGCCGGTCATACCCAGGGTAAGGGTTTTGCTGGTGCCATGAAGCGCTGGGGCTTCGGCGGTATGCGCGCCACCCACGGTGTGTCGATCAGCCACCGTGCCCATGGTTCGACGGGTAACCGCCAGGATCCGGGTCGCGTCTTCAAGAACAAGAAGATGGCGGGTCACATGGGTGACCGTGAGCGGACCCAGCAGAACCTCGAGATCGTACGCACCGACGTCGAGCGCGGTCTGCTGTTCGTCAAGGGCAGCGTTCCGGGTGCCAAGGGCACCTGGCTGACCGTCAGCGACGCCGTCAAGGTGAAGCGTCCGGCGGATGCGCCTTATCCGGCAAGCCTGAAGCAGGCAGCCAACAGCAACAACGCTCCGGCCGAGACGCCCGCTGAAGAAGCGGCTGCTCCCGAAGCGACCGAAGGCCAGGAGGGCTAATCATGAAGGTCAATGTACAGACCCTCGACGCACAGGCTGCTGGTGACGTGGAACTGAACGATGCCGTGTTCGGTATCGAGCCCCGCACCGACATCCTGCACCGCGTCGTCCTCTGGCAGCTCGAAAAGCGTCGTGCTCCAACCCGTGCTACCCGTGAGCGTTCGGACGTGGCCCGCACCGGCAAGAAGTTCGGCCGTCAGAAGGGTGGTGGCACCGCCCGTCACGGCGATCGCAAGGCGCCGGTTTTCATCGGCGGTGGTAAGGCGCACGGTGCCCGTGCCCGCACCTTCGGTCACGACCTCAACAAGAAGGTTCGCGCACTGGGCCTGAAAATGGCTCTGTCGACGAAGGCCAAGAACGGTTCGCTGATCGTCCTCGACAATCTCGACGTGGCGGAAGGCAAGACCAAGGCTTTGGTCGCGCACCTCGCCAAGCTGAACCTCAACAAGGCGCTGTTCATTGACGGCGACGCGGTGAACGTCAGTTTTGCAAAGGCTTCGGCGAACATCGTTGGCGTGGACTTGCTGCCGGCCGTCGGCGCCAATGTCTACGACATCCTTAGGGCGGATTCGCTGGTGCTGACGCGTGCCGCGGTCGAAAAGCTGGAGGCGCGTTTCAATGGCTAAGAAAGAAGCCGCGAAGGTCGATAACCGTCATTATGACGTCGTCGTCGCCCCGGTCATCACCGAGAAGTCGACCCTTCTCTCCGAAAACAACGCCGTAGTCTTCAAGGTCGCCAATGATGCGACCAAGCCGGAGATCAAGGCGGCCGTCGAAGCGCTCTGGGGCGTGACCGTCAAGAGCGTGAACACGTTGGTCGCCAAGGGCAAGACGAAGAAGTGGAAGGGCAAGCCCTACACGCGTTCGGACGTGAAGAAGGCGATCGTTCGTCTGGCTGACGGCCAGTCGATCGACATCACCGAAGGAGTGCGCTGATCATGGCGCTTAAGAGCTACAACCCGACCAGCCCCGCGCAGCGTGGCCTGATCCTGGTCGACAAGTCCAGCCTGCACAAGGGCAAGCCTGTCAAGGCGCTGACCGAAGGCAAGCGCAAGACTGGTGGTCGTAACAACAAGGGTCATGTGACCTCGCGCGGTATCGGCGGCGGTCACAAGCAGCGCTATCGCATCATCGACTTCAAGCGCCGCTTGTGGGATGTCGAAGGTACGGTCGAGCGTCTGGAATATGACCCCAACCGTACAGCCTTCATCGCGCTGGTCAACTATCCCGACGGCACCCAGGCCTATATCCTGGCGCCGCAGCGTCTGGCTCCCGGTGACAAGGTCATCGCGGGCAAGAAGACCGACGTGAAGCCGGGCAATGCGATGGAACTGGGTCAGATGCCGGTCGGCACGATCATCCACAACATCGAGATGAAGCCGGGCAAGGGCGGTCAGCTTTGCCGGTCGGCGGGCACTTATGCCCAGCTGGTCGGCCGCGATCGCGGCATGGTAATGGTGCGTTTGTCCTCGGGCGAGCAGCGCTACATCCGTTCCGATTGCATGGGCACCATCGGTGCCGTGTCCAACCCGGACAATGGCAACACCAATCTCGCCAAGGCAGGCCGCAACCGTTGGAACGGCATTCGTCCTCTGACGCGCGGCGTGGCGAAGAACCCGGTCGATCACCCGCATGGTGGTGGTGAAGGCCGGACCTCGGGCGGCCGTCATCCGGTTACGCCTTGGGGTAAGCCGACCAAGGGTGCGCGCACCCGCCACAACAAGGCAACGGACAAGTTCATCATCCGTAGCCGCCACGCGAAGAAGAAGAGGTAAGCGAGATGGCTCGTTCCGTCTGGAAAGGTCCTTTCGTGGACCTCAGCCTTCTGAAGAAGGCGGAAGTGGCGCAGGACGCCGGTGGCCGTTCCGGTCCGATCAAGACCTGGTCGCGCCGGTCCACCATCCTGCCGCAGTTCGTTGGCCTGACGTTCAACGTCTATAATGGCCGCAAGCATGTGCCGGTCTCGGTGAACGAGGACATGGTGGGTCACAAGCTGGGCGAATTCGCCCCGACCCGCTACTTCCCCGGCCACGCTGCCGACAAGAAGGGCAAGCGCTAATGAGCAAGGAAAAGGCTCCCCGTCGCGTCGCCGACAATGAGGCGCTGGCCGTTGGCACGCAGATCCGTGGTTCGGCCCAGAAGCTGAACCTGGTCGCCACGCTCATCCGCGGCCGTAAGGTCGAAGAGGCGCTGAACATCCTGGCCTTCTCGAAGAAGGCGATGGCTGTCGACGTGCGCAAGGTGTTGGCTTCGGCCATCGCCAATGCGGAAAACAATCACAATCTGGACGTCGATTCGCTGGTCGTCGCGGAAGCGTCGGTGGGCAAGAGCTTCACCCTGAAGCGCTTCCACGCCCGCGGCCGCGGCAAGTCGACCCGGATCCTGAAGCCCTTCAGCCGCGTACGCATCGTCGTTCGCGAAGCAGCTGAAGAAGCGGAGGCGTAAGACTATGGGTCACAAGAGCAATCCGATCGGTCTGCGCCTGCAGATCAACCGCACCTGGGATAGCCGCTGGTACGCGGAAGGCGCCGATTATGGTCGCCTGCTGCTGGAGGATCTGAAGATCCGCCAGTATATCATGAAGAACCTGCCGCAGGCCGCGATCTCCAAGGTCGTGATCGAGCGTCCGGCCAAGCTGTGCCGCGTGTCGGTATATGCCGCTCGTCCCGGTGTGATCATCGGTAAGAAGGGCGCGGACATCGAGAAGCTGCGCAAGAAGCTGGGCAGCCTGACCTCTTCGGACGTCAGCCTGAACATCGTCGAGATTCGCAAGCCGGAAGTCGACTCCAAACTCGTTGCGCAGGGCATCGCCGACCAGCTGGAACGCCGCGTCGCGTTCCGCCGGGCGATGAAGCGTGCGGTTCAGTCGGCCCTGCGTCTTGGCGCCGAGGGCATCAAGATCACCTGCGGCGGCCGTCTGGGCGGCGCGGAGATCGCACGTGTGGAATGGTATCGCGAAGGCCGCGTTCCGCTGCACACGCTCCGTGCGAACGTCGACTATGCTGAAGCCACGGCGCACACCGCCTATGGCGTTTGCGGCATCAAGGTCTGGATCTTCAAGGGCGAAATCCTTGGTCATGATCCGATGGCTACCGACCGGCTGATGCTGGAGGCTCAGACCTCCGGCGTACGCCCGGCGCGCTGAGAATAAGGTAGGTATAGCGTCATGCTGCAACCGAAAAAAATGAAGTTCCGCAAGACCTTCAAGGGCCGGATCAAGGGCGACGCCAAGGGCGGTTCGGACCTGAACTTCGGCTCCTATGGCCTGAAGGCTCTGGAACCCGAACGTGTTACCGCGCGTCAGATCGAAGCGGCCCGCCGCGCGATCACACGGCACATCCGCCGTCAGGGTCGTTTGTGGATCCGAGTGTTCCCCGACGTTCCGGTGTCGAAGAAGCCTGCCGAAGTCCGTCAGGGTAAGGGTAAGGGTTCGGTCGAATATTGGGCGGCTCGCGTCAAGCCGGGTCGTATCCTGTTCGAACTCGACGGCGTTCCCGGCCCGCTCGCAGCAGAGGCATTCTCGCGCGCCGCGATGAAGCTGCCCATCAAGACCAAGGTCGTTGCCCGCCTCGGCGACACCTCGCACCTGGAGGGCTAAGCCGTGGCGAACGTTGCCGACCTCAAGACCAAGACGGACGACGAACTGTCGACCGAACTCAACAACCTGAAGCGCGAGCAGTTCAATCTGCGTTTCCAGGCGGCCACCAACCAGCTGGAAAAGCCCAGCCGCGTGAAGGAAGTCCGCCGTTCGATCGCGCAGATCAAGACCCTGCAGACGGAGCGTAACAGCTCCGCCGCGAAGTAAAGGAAACACACGATGCCCAAGCGCGTGCTGACGGGAACGGTGGTTTCCGACAAGACCGACAAGACGGTGGTGGTTCGCGTAGAGCGCAAGGTTAAGCATGCGCTCTACGGCAAGATCATCCGCCGCTCGAAGAAGTACCATGCCCATGACGAGGGTAATGTTTACAAGGAAGGCGAAACGGTCCGCATCGAAGAGACCGCTCCGATTTCCAAGCTCAAGACCTGGAAGGTCATTGAGCGCGTGGACACCCACAAGTCACCTGAAACGGCGGCCTGAGGTTAGTCACCGGCCTTAAGGGTCGAAATTTCGGACGCGGGGCTGGCCTTTTCTTTTCGGAGAGGTTACAGGCCCGCGCTTCGTGTTTCGAATCTTCCGGTCGAAACCCGAATTCGGAACCGCCGGGACAGTCTCGGTAGGCCAGACAAGAAGGAACCGGATCAATGATCCAGATGCAATCCAATCTTGACGTCGCTGACAACAGCGGCGCCAAGCGCGTCCAGTGCATCAAGGTGCTGGGCGGCTCGAAGCGTCGCTTTGCGAGCGTGGGCGACATCATCGTCGTCTCGATCAAGGAAGCCGCGCCTCGTGGCAAGGTGAAGAAGGGTGACGTGCATCGCGCCGTCATTGTGCGCACCGCCAAGGACGTGCGTCGCGCTGATGGCAGCGTGATTCGCTTTGACGGCAACGCTGCTGTGCTCATCAACAAGAACGAGGAGCCGATCGGCACCCGTATCTTTGGCCCCGTCGTTCGCGAACTGCGCGCCAAGAAGCACATGAAGATCATCAGCCTTGCTCCTGAGGTGCTGTAATGAGCGCTGCTAGAATCAAGAAGGGCGACAAGGTCGTCGTGCTGGCGGGCAAGGACAAGGGCCGCACCGGCGCCGTCCTGGCTGTGCTGCCCAAGGACGACAAGGTCCTGGTGGAAGGCATCAATGTGCATGCGCGTCACCGCAAGCCCGACCAGGCGAACCCGCAGGGTGGCATCGAGCGCAAGCCCGCGCCGCTCCACATTTCGAACGTCGCTGTCGCCGACAAGGATGGCAAGCCGACTCGCGTCCGTTTCGAGGACCGCGACGGCAAGAAGGTCCGCGTCGCCGTCAAGTCCGGTGAGGTGCTGTAATGAGCGACAAGTACACCCCGCGCTCCAAGGCGCAGTATGACGCCGAAATCGCCAAGGCGATGACCGAGAAGTTCGGTTACGAAAACGTCATGCAGGTCCCGAAGATCGAGAAGATCACGCTCAACATGGGCGTGGGCGAAGCGACCCAGGACAAGAAGAAGGTCACTTCGGCCGCCGAGGAAATGGAACTGATCGCTGGCCAGAAGCCCGTGATCACCAAGGCCCGCAAGTCGATCGCGCAGTTCAAGCTGCGTGAAGGCATGCCCATCGGTGCCAAGGTCACGCTGCGTCGTGAGCGCATGTATGAGTTTCTTGATCGCCTGATCAACGTTGCTCTGCCCCGCGTGCGCGACTTCCGTGGTCTCAATCCGAAGAGCTTCGACGGCCGTGGCAACTATGCCTTCGGCATCAAGGAGCAGATCATCTTCCCGGAGATCAACTATGACCGCATCGACAAAGTGCGCGGCATGGACATCATCGTGACCACCACGGCGAAGACGGACGAGGAAGCGCGCGAACTGCTGCGTCTCTTCGGCTTCCCCTTCCCGATCGAAGAGAAGCAGGCGGCCTGAACCAGGTCCCGCTTCTCTTTCCAAAGACACCCAAGGAAAGAGAACTTAAGTCATGGCGAAACTGAGTTCGATCAACAAGAATGAGCGCCGCAAGAAGCTGGTTAAGAAATATGCCGGCCGCTATGCGAAGCTCAAGGCGATCGCGAATGATACCGCGGCCGACGACAGCGATCGTCTGATCGCGCGTCTGAAGATGGCGGAGATTCCCCGCAACGGCAACCCGACGCGCGTTCGGAACCGCTGCGAACTGACGGGGCGTCCCCGCGCTTACTACCGCAAATTCCGCCTCTGCCGCGTGCAGCTGCGTGATCTGGCCAACAAGGGCCTGATCCCCGGCGTCACCAAGTCGAGCTGGTAAGGATCATTTGAGATGGCATTGACCGATCCCCTGGGTGATATGCTCACCCGCATCCGCAACGGGCAGCAGGCGAAGAAGGACAGTGTTGTGTCCCCCGCTTCGAAGCTGCGCGCCCGCGTGCTCGACGTGCTGCAGCGCGAAGGCTATATCCGTGGTTATTCCGAGGAAGCTCTCGGCAAGCACCCGGGCCTGCGCATCGAGCTGAAATATTTCGAGGGCCAGCCCGCGATCAAGCACGTCGCCCGCGTGTCCAAGCCTGGCCGCCGCGTCTATTCGGGTTCCAAGGAACTGCCGGTGGTCCGCAATGGCCTGGGCATCACCATTGTCTCGACGCCTCGCGGTGTTCTGTCCGACGCTGAAGCGCGTGAGCAGAATGTCGGCGGCGAAGTGCTGGCGGAGGTGTTCTGATGAGCCGCACTGGTAAGAAACCGGTTGCCGTCCCTGCGGGCGTCACCGCCGCCATCGAAGGCGGTCAGCTGTCGGTGAAGGGTCCCAAGGGTACCCTCGCTATTCCGCTGGCCGACGAAGTCACCTACAGCATCGAGGACGGATCGATCGTCGTGAAGCCTGCCAATGACAGCAAGCGCGCCCGCGCTTTCTGGGGCATGCAGCGCACGCTGATCGCTAACCTGATCACCGGTGTGACCGAGGGCTTTTCCAAGAAGCTGCTCATCACCGGTGTCGGCTACCGCGCCAACTCGCAGGGCAAGACCCTGAAGCTGCAGCTCGGCTATTCGCACGACGTAGATTTTGCGATCCCGGAAGGCATCGAAATCAAGACCCCGGATAACACCACGGTCGAGATCAGCGGCATTGACAAGCAGAAGGTAGGTCAGGTTGCGGCCGAGATCCGCCGCTGGCGCAAGCCCGAACCCTATAAGGGCAAGGGTATCAAGTACGCCGGCGAGTTCATCTTCCGCAAGGAAGGGAAGAAGAAGTAAGATGGCAAAGCTTTCCCTCTTCGCGCGGCGTCGTCGCCGCGTCCGCACCGCGCTCAAGGCAGTTTCGGGCCACAAGCCCCGCCTCAGCGTCCACCGTTCGGGCCGTCACATCTATGCCCAGGTCATTGACGATGCGCAGGGCAAAACCCTGGCCGCCGCGTCGACCCTGGACAAGGACGTCGGGTCGAAGGCTCTGGGTAAAACTGGCGCCTCTTCCGAAGCCGCTGCCGAAGTCGGCAAGCGCGTTGCCGCTGCGGCGACTGCTGTCGGCGTCACCAAGGTCGTATTCGATCGCGGTGGCTTCCTGTTCCATGGCCGCGTCAAGGCGCTGGCCGATGCCGCCCGCGAAGGCGGGCTGGAGTTCTGATCATGGCTGACGAAAACGAAATCCAGGCCCAGGCGGGCGCACCTGCTGCCGTTGAAGGCGGCGAGAATGCACCGACCGAGGGCCGTGGTCCCGGTCGCGGCCGTGGTCGCGGCGGTGATCGCAACCGTGGTGAGCGTGGCGGCCGTGGCCGTCGTGACGATCGCCGCGGTGGTAACCGTGACGAGGAACAGGGCGAAGAGCTGATCGAGAAGCTGGTTCACATCAACCGCGTCTCGAAGACCGTCAAGGGTGGTAAGCGCTTCGGCTTTGCTGCTTTGGTGGTTGTCGGCGACGGCAAGGGTCGTGCGGGCTTCGGCCATGGCAAGGCGCGTGAAGTGCCCGAAGCCATCAGCAAGGCGACCGCTTCGGCCAAGAAGGCGATGGTTCGCGTTCCGCTGAAGGAAGGTCGCACGCTGCACCATGATGGCCTCGGCCATTTCGGTGCGGGCAAGGTCACGGTTCGTTCGGCTCCGGCCGGTACGGGTATCATCGCCGGTGGTCCGATGCGCGCCGTGTTCGAAAGCCTCGGCGTTGCAGACGTCGTGACGAAGTCGAACGGCACGTCGAACCCGTACAACATGATTCGTGCGACCTTCTCGGCGCTGGGCGAGCAGACCAGTCCGAAGTCGGTGGCGCAGCGTCGTGGCAAGAAGGTCGCTGACCTGCTTCGTCGCGGTGGTGCCTCGGCAGAAGTCGCCCAGGCCGACGCCGAAGCGATCGTGGAGTAACGGATATGGCGAAGATCAAGATCAAGCAGATCGGCTCACCGATCCGCCGTCCTGCCGACCAGAAGAAGATTCTGATCGGCCTCGGCCTTGGCAAGATGCACCGCGTGGTTGAACTGGAAGACACAGCGGAAGTCCGCGGTGCCATTGCCAAGCTTCCCCACATGGTTGCAGTGGTCGAGGGCTGAGCCTTCCGATCACAACGGAATGAAGCGGGAGAGGGGGAAACCCCTCTTTCGTTTTTTTGGAAGACGCGCTAAAGGCGCGACTTCCAAATCCCAGCCTAGGCTGGGATCTCATGCCGGATGGCGAGTCCTCTTGTGAGGATACCCCCGGTTTCATTTGGCTAGGCGCGACTCGAGAAGTCGCGTTCAGCCGCCAGCGGTCCCAGCCTTCGCTGGGACTTCGGCGTGACTGCTTAAAGAGCAATCACGCCTCGCGCGAACATAGCGAAAGCGAGTGCACAATGACGAAGCTTAACGAACTTAATGACAATGCTGGTGCCCGCAAGGGCCGGATGCGCGTTGGCCGTGGTATCGGCTCGGGCAAGGGCAAGACCGCCGGTCGCGGCCAGAAGGGTGCGAAGGCACGCTCGGGCGTTGCGATCAACGGCTTCGAAGGCGGCCAGATGCCGCTCCACATGCGTCTGCCGAAGCGCGGCTTCAACAACATCTTCGCCAAGGATTACGCGATCGTAAACCTGGGTGCGCTGCAGAAGGCGATCGACGCTGGTAAGCTCGACGCAAACGCCACCATCGACCATGCGGCCCTGAAGGCTGCCGCACTGGCTCGCGGTGGCAAGGACGGCGTGCGCCTGCTCGGTAAAGGCGAACTGACCGCAAAGCTCAGCCTGCTTGTTGCCGGTGCGTCGAAGGGCGCGGTGGAAGCGGTCGAGAAGGCTGGCGGCAAGGTCGAAGTGATTGCTGTCGTTCCGGCTGCCGAAAAGGCCGCCGCCAAGAAGGGCAGCGCCAAGGCCGCCAAGAAGGCATAACAAGCCGCCAAGGCTTGCAAGCATGGCCCCGCTGCCCGATATGGGTGAGCGGGGCCTTGTGTGTTTTTAGGCTCAGGTGCCTTTATCGCTGGCTCTGGCCTGGTTCAGAATGAACGGTGTGAATTTCCGAGTTCGACAGGGCGCGATCACGCCGCTAAGGGGTTAGCGATTCCGCGCCGGGTATCTGACCGGCAAGATGTTTTGAAGGGCAGCCAAGATGGCATCGAGAGCCGACCAGCTCGCATCCAATCTCAGCCTGGCGAAGTTCAGCCAGGCGACCGACCTCAAGAAGCGCCTATGGTTCACATTGGGCGCCTTGATCGTGTTTCGCTTCCTGAGCTTCGTGCCGCTACCGGGCGTCGACCCGACCGCGCTGTCTCAGCTTTATAAGCAGACGAACGGTGGTGTCCTGGACATCTTCAACACCTTTTCGGGTGGTTCTCTGTCACGCATGAGCCTGATCGCGCTCGGGGTGATGCCATATATCACTGCCTCGATCGTCGTACAGCTCGCCGCCAGCCTTTCGCCGCAGCTCGCCGCGATCAAGAAGGAAGGCGAGAGCGGTCGCAAAAAGCTCAACCAATATACGCGTTACGGCACGGTTGGCCTGACTGCGGTGCAGGGGTATTTCATCGCGGTCGGCCTCGAAAGCTTCGGCGCGCAATCGGGCGTGCAAGCAGTGGTCGATCCCGGTTTTCTGTTCCGGATCGCAGCGGTCGTTTCGCTGATCGGGGGCACGATGTTCCTGATGTGGTTGGGCGAACAGATCACGTCGCGCGGTATCGGCAACGGCGTCAGCCTCATAATCATGGCTGGTATCGTTGCTCAGCTTCCGGTCACCCTAAGCAATCTTTTCAAATCGGGCAGCGAGGGATCGATCTCGGGCCTGCTGATCGTGATGGTCATCGCGTTGGCGGTGGGCTTGATCCTGCTGATCTGTTTCATGGAGCGCGCGCAGCGCCGTGTTCTGATCCAGTATCCCAAGCGTCAGACTCGTCAGGGATTGATGCAGGCGGATCGCAGCCATCTGCCGCTCAAGGTAAATACCGCCGGCGTTATCCCGCCGATCTTCGCCAGTTCGCTTCTGCTGATGCCACTCACGATTTCCCAGTTCGCGGGTAGAACCATTGCCGGTGAGAGCAGGCTGGGGGATTTCGTACTAACGCTGAATCAATATCTGTCACATGGCAGCCCAGTTTACATGGGCCTTTACGGCCTGGGTATCGTGTTCTTCTGCTTCTTCTACACCGCAGTCGTGTTCAATCCTGAGGAGACGGCGGATAATCTCAAGCGGAATGGCGGGTTTATCCCCGGCATCCGTCCCGGCAAGAATACCGAAAATTATCTGGACTATGTGCTGACCCGGATCACGGTGATTGGTGCTGCCTATCTGGCCATCATATGCCTGGTGCCGGAATTTGCCATCGCCCGGGCGGGTATTCCCTTCTATCTGGGCGGGACAAGTCTGCTGATCGTCGTCAATGTTACGGTAGATACCGTGACGCAGATCCAGAGCCATTTGCTGGCTCACCAATATGGGGATCTGATAAAGAAGGCCAAGCTCAAGGGACGCCTTCGCTAATAAGCATCAGGCGCAGCGCAAGAACAGGGGAGTATGCGCAAAATGAATATCATTCTGCTGGGTCCTCCAGGAGCAGGGAAGGGCACGCAGGCGAGCCGCCTGGTCGAAACCCGTGGCATGGTTCAGCTGTCGACGGGTGACATGCTTCGGGCGGCGGTAAAGGCGCAGACGCCGATTGGCCTCAAGGCCAAGGCGGTGATGGAAGCGGGTGAACTGGTTTCGGATGAAATCGTTTCCGGTATCATCGGCGAAGCATTGGATAGGTTGGCCGACAGCACTGGTGTGATCTTCGACGGCTATCCGCGCACCGAAGCTCAGGCCCATTCGCTCGACGCCATTCTTGCTGATCGCGGCCGTACATTGGACCATGTCATCGAACTCGACGTCGATGAGGACGCTCTGGTTGAGCGCATCACGGGCCGCTTCACCTGCGCGACCTGTGGTGAGGGCTATCACGACAGCTTCAAGCAGCCCAAGGTCGCTGATGAGTGCGACAAATGCCATGGGCATGAGTTCAAGCGTCGTCCCGACGACAATGAAGATACGGTTCGCACCCGGATGGCGGAATATCGTGCTAAGACCGCCCCCATCCTTCCAATCTATGAGGCGCGAGGGATCGTGTCTCGTGTGGACGGCATGGCTGACATGGACGATGTGACTGCGGCAATCGTGGGCATATTGGATCACGCTAAAGGCTAAGGTAATTTCTCCCGTCTTTCAGAGGCGGGAGGAAAGTATGAACAGCTTCCCGGCCAATGCGGGTCGGCAGGCAGTGTCGAACATGCTCGCATGATTTTTGCCGCACCATATAGGCATTTAAGGCTTTCCGGGGTCTTGGGGCCTCTGCATCGTGGCGGTCACTGGCATGCTCGACATCGCCCTCTCTCCGGCGGGCAAGGATGTTCGTGTAGGCATGTCGCGAGAGGCTATATGCGAATGGGTCTGGTGCAGATTGCGCCCATTGTGGCCAAGGTGCTGGCCGAGCTTGCACGGCTGAAGCCCCAGCGGAGCAGGGCGACTGACCTTCCACGCTGGACTCCGCATCGAGGCGCCAGCAACAATGTGTATCCGACCCCAATATCTTAACCGATTGATTGCTGTTTCATTGCTAATGCATCCGGGTGACTGCTTCGCTCACTCGGAACCGCTTGGCGGAATTGGATGCCTTGAGAGGCATCGGTGCACTGTGTGTGCTGGTTTTTCATTATTCCACGCGTTTCCACGAGCTTTTTCCCCAAGCGGCGCATGTGCCGTTCAGTTTTCCCGGGGGCAATTATCGCGTCCTGCTGTTTTTCACGATCTCAGGCTTCGCTATATTCTTCACGCTGGATCGGATCGTTAGCGTCGCCGACTTTGCGGTAAACCGGATCGCCCGGCTTTATCCGGCCTATATCGTCGCGATGTTGCTGACTCTGTCGATCGAATATGCGGCAAAGGCGTCCCAATTGCTGGTGGGTCCCAGTGCGATCCTGGCTAACTTCACGATGTTGCAGGGGTTCGCGTTTCTTCCTGAAGTAGACGGCGCTTATTGGACATTGACCGTCGAAATCGCCTTTTACTTCTGCATGATATCAATTTGGAAATGGGCTGGATTGAAACGGCTCGAACCGATGCTGGCATTGTGGCTCGCGGTTCGCGCGATTTATGGGTTATGGCCCGACATGCCAGAACGCATCGTCATGCTCTTCGTACTGCGCTATCTCCCCTTCTTCATCATCGGGATGTTGTCGTACCGCGTCTGGTCTGGTCAGCGGAGCTGGCGCCAGCAATCTCCCTACGCCGCGCTTGCGCTGTTGTCGGTCGCCTTCATGGAAAGCTGGGACGTCACGCTGATGGCGTGCATTCTGCTTGCAGGCTTTGCAGCGCTGATCCGAGGGCATTTGCAGTGGATCGCGTCACGTCCACTGCTCTGGATGGGTGGGATCAGCTATTCCTTCTACCTTATCCATCAGCATGTGGGTTTCGTCGTGATGCTGAAAATGGCGGAGCAGGGCTACAGCCCGTGGCTCGCCTTCTTCTCCGCGTTTCTTGTCGCGTTAACTTTGGGCACAGGCATCAACAGGTTGGTGGAGCGCCCCGCAGGCGAGGCCATAATATCATGGTGGCGACGGCGGCGTGGAAATAGGTTGGTGCACGCTGAAGCCTCGTCCCGGCCTATTTAATGAAAATGTCTATTCCGTCGCGCCGACAGTGATGGTGAGCGGAAAGAGAAGAACAGGGGCTCGGCATTCGATGCCAAGCCCCTGCATTAAGATTTTACTGTGCGCGGGGGGCGGCTGCTGCCGCGTTGGCAGGCAACCCGCCCATCTGCGTGACCAGCTTGGTATAGGCGTCTAGATAGGCCAGAACGATCACCTGGCCGATCTCGGTATTCTGGTAGCCGCTGGCACCGGCAGCAGCAAAGCCACCCCACCAACCAGCACCGCCGCCGCCGCCGAAGCCGATGTCGGTCTTGCGCGCATAGCCTTCGGTCAGCGCCTCTTCTTCCGTCGTGCGGGCGTTGACGATGGAAAGCGTGACGTTCGCTTCCTTCTTCTTGATGTTGAGGCCGCCAGCAAGTGCCCCGAATGTGCCGCCCATCAGGCCGCCGAGCGCAGCGCCGAAGCCGCCGCCGCCAGAGTTGCGGTTGGACGATACGATATCAGGCTCCAGATAATAGTCGGCTGCCTTGACCTGGCCCCGGCCCAGGTTCGATCCAGCCTGCAATTCGCCCGAGTCCGCCATGGCGCGTTCCATCGCCCGGCTCTGCATGGCGCGGCCGCGGTTGACGATGCCGAAGCAGCCGGACTGCTGGATGAACACCTTGAGGATCGCTTCCGGGCTGCCCAAGTTCAACTCGCGCCACCACTGGTTGTCGGGTTCGACGATCGCGACAGTGCCAAGGCGGCGGGTACAGCGGGGAATCTCCTGCTGAGCGCGCTCCTGCGACCTGCGACCCGAGGATGCGCCTTTGGTGGTGCCATCCTTATAGGTCTTGCCAGAAGAACTCATATTCGTCTGCGCCATCGCAGACATCGGCGTCGCAAGCATCGATGCTGTCGCGACGAGCGCGGAAACCGTTTTGAACATTGCCCCAAATCCCTTTCGAGCGGTTAATTATGGAATTTTTTATTATGGTACGACCCGTTTAAGGCTCGCGTCAATTACCATAGCTCGCGGGCTTTTCCTACTGATGGTCAGGCTGTTTGTAAGCTCTGCTGACAGGCCCGCAAATGGCTGCTATCGGCGCGGTCCATGACCAATCTTTCGCACATCCGTAATTTCTCGATCATCGCGCATATCGACCATGGCAAGTCGACGCTGGCCGACCGGCTGATCCAGCGCACCGGGGGGCTGACCGACCGGGAGATGTCGGCCCAGGTCCTCGACAATATGGATATCGAGAAGGAGCGCGGCATCACGATCAAGGCGCAGACCGTGCGCCTCGACTATGTCGCGAAAAATGGTGAGACATATGAGCTCAACCTCATGGACACGCCAGGCCATGTCGACTTCGCTTATGAAGTGAGCCGGAGCCTGGCTGCGTGCGAGGGCGCGCTGCTGGTCGTGGACGCGGCGCAGGGCGTGGAAGCGCAGACGCTGGCCAATGTCTATCAGTCGATCGAGCATGACCATGAGATCGTGCCGGTGCTGAACAAGATCGACCTGCCCGCCGCTGAGCCTGAGAAGGTGCGAGCGGAAATCGAGGAAGTGATTGGCCTCGATGCATCGGAAGCTGTGCTGGCGAGCGCCAAGTCTGGCATTGGCATCGATGACATCCTTGAGGCTATCGTCGCGAAAATCCCGCCGCCCAAGGGTGATCGCAACGCGCCGCTGGAAGCGATGCTGGTTGACAGCTGGTACGACCCTTATCTCGGCGTCGTCATTCTGGTGCGCGTCGTAAATGGCGTGATCAAGAAGGGGCAACAGATCAAGTTCATGATCGGCGAGACCGAGCATCTTATCGACCGCGTGGGCTGCATGCGGCCCAAGATCGAGCAACTGCCGGAACTCGGCCCGGGCGAGATCGGCTTCATCACCGCGCAGATCAAGGACATCAGCCAGACCCGCGTGGGCGACACTATCACCACGGTCAAGAACCCTGCCGCCAATCCGCTGCCGGGTTTCAAGGAAGTGCAGCCGGTGGTCTTCTGCGGGCTGTTCCCGGTGGATGCCAATGATTTTGAGAAGCTGCGCGATTCGATTTCTAAGCTGCGGCTCAATGACGCGTCCTTCTCCTTCGAAATGGAGACGTCGGCGGCGCTCGGCTTTGGCTTCCGTTGCGGCTTCCTGGGGCTGCTCCATTTAGAGATCATTCAGGAGCGGTTGACGCGCGAATATGATCTCGATCTCATCACCACCGCGCCGTCGGTGGTCTATGAGATGCATATGAAGGATGGGGAGGTGCGCCATCTGCACAACCCGGCCGACATGCCCGATCCCAACCATATCGAGATGATCGAGGAACCTTGGATCGAGGCGGTGATTTACTGCCCCGACGAATATCTGGGGTCGATCCTGAAGCTCTGCCAGGACCGGCGCGGCATCCAGAAGAACCTGACCTATGTCGGCGGACGCGCTCAGGTTACCTATGAGCTGCCGCTCAACGAAGTGGTGTTCGACTTTTACGATCGCTTGAAGTCGATTTCGCGCGGTTATGCGAGCTTCGACTATCATCAGATCGGCACGCGCGAGGGCGACCTCGTCAAGATGAGCATCCTCGTGAACAACGAACCGGTCGATGCGCTTTCGATGATCGTTCACCGGAGCGCGGCCGAGGCGCGCGGGCGGCACATGTGCGAGCGGCTGAAGGACCTGATCCCTCGCCACCTGTTCAAGATTCCGATCCAGGCGGCGATCGGCGGCAAGGTGATTGCGCGTGAGACGATTGCGGCGATGCGCAAGGACGTCACGGCGAAATGCTATGGCGGCGACATCACGCGTAAGAAGAAGCTGCTGGAGAAGCAGAAAGAGGGCAAGAAGCGGATGCGGGAATATGGGTCTGTACAGATCCCGCAGGAGGCCTTCATTGCGGCGCTGCGGATGGGGGATGAGAGCTAAACACTCCTTCGTTCGGGGTGACCTTCTCGAAGTGTCCTCCTTTCGTTGGAAAAGGGTAAGAGGGCTGCGCTGAGCAAGGATTGACGCGGGCGGGGCATCCATGATCATGTTCGTGCGTACTTCTTGATGGGACGAATGATGAGCGACGCCTGGTTGTATGACGAGCATCCTGCGATGTTTCGCGCGCATCCGTTCCTGTTCATCCTGCTGCTGATTTCTGTCGTCGGGCTGCTGGCGATTGCGGTCTGGTGGCTGCGGGCGAAGGGGGAACGGTTGGCGTTGTCCGACCGGGAGGTGCTGATGGAGCGCGGGCTGCTGGCCAAGCAGCGTACGGAGATTGCCCTATCCAGCATCCGCAGCGTGCGCATCACGCAGACATTCGGCCAGCGCATCTTCGATGTCGGCAATGTCGAACTGTTCAGTGCGGGCGACATCGCGGAAATCGCGGTCAAGTCCATGCCTCGGCCGGGCCGCATCCGGAACATCGCAGCGTCGCGCAATCTGGATTTGCTGCCACAGCGTTGACGGGTGTTCGCGCCCCCTTGACCTGACGCCAATTTATTTCGACCATATGTCCGGACTGAAGGGACAGTGAAAAGCCTGTATCCGGGGAAGGATGCCGCTGGGTAACGCTGCTTCGCAATGGCGCGGGGCGCGGTTGCAAAGGGTGTCCTTCATGGCCTTGCCGGTGATGCTATCGCTGCCTGAATTAACGGAGCCGCAGCGTGAGGCCGTTCGCGAGGCCTGCGGTTTTGCCTGCGTCCGATGCGGCGTAACCATCTATCGTTATCTTCGCCTGCCCGATTCGCCCCAAGCGACATTGCTCTGCCCGACTTGCCACGCGCTGGTGGAGGAGGGGCGGCTGACCACGGCGCAGGTGCAGGGATTTCATACCAATCCGGTGGTCCGCCAGCGGCACTTCGCGCGGGACCGCATGCCATTTTCTTCGGAGTTGCCGACTTTGATCGTCGGGGGCTCACGGCCTCTGCGCGATACGCCGATTCCGCTGGTGCTGGATGGCGAGCCGATCCTGATGTTCGCGCCGCCACGCCGCAGTCGGGGCGCGACGCGGATCAGCCTGCGGCTCGGTGATCCGGACGGCAATCCCGTGCAGGTGATTCAGGGCAATGAGTGGTTGGCTGCCAATGGTAGCTGGCGGTTCCTGCTGCGTGGTGATCGCTACAGCGTCATGGCGGCGCGCGGCGAGGGGTTAGCCATTTTGCGGATCGTGGCGCGTAACCGGATCGCGGTCGAACATTTGCGCACGACGATCCGGGGGCGGCGGCTGGAGGTGACGCCGGATTGGCTGGAGATCGATGGCAAGCGCCATGTGAACCGGATTGGCAGCGGGGCGCTTGTAGGACTGGAATGTTGAGGCGATGCGCTAAAAATGGCGGATTTCCGTCGAAGTTCACAGTGTATGCGCGCGCGAGGGCAGGCGCGCGTGGGCGCGAGGGGGTGATGTGGGACGTTTCAAAGAGAGGGGCGGGGATAGGGTTGTTGTGGGGGAATAGGACAGGGTGAATTTTGGGCTGACGTTGGGAATAGGATGGTTTTTGGAGGGGGTGTGGTTTTTGGGTGACGGCGGCGCTGATTAGTTATTCCCCTCCCGCAAGCGTCCAAACGAGGCACGTGACTCGTTTGAAGGGTTAGGGGTGGGTGCGAGCGAAGCGAGCTTCTTCTATGAAACCGGCGTTGCGCTGGCCCACCCCCCGGCCCCCTCCCGCCTGCGGGAGGGGGAGCAGTGTGCCTAACCACACCTTGCGGAAGTGATCACCATCTTCTCGTCGTAGCTGACGGTTAGGCGATCCGGGCGGAAGTCCATTGTCATGGCCATGCCTGGGGCGCCCCAGCGTAGGGTTCGGGCGCCAGATGCTTGTAACAGTTGTGCACCGATGTCGGCGCTGGCGGGCTGGCCGACGAAGCGGTCGAGGCCCTCGTTGCGGCAAGGCCCCTCGGCTGTCGCTGGCGTGGTGCCGGGGGCTTGTCCGTCAGCTGTGGTACAGGCCGCCAACAGAAGGGGAATCATCAGCGCCGCTGCCCGCATCATATTTGCTCCTATTCGGTGCGCGTCATCTTGAGGCGACCGCCCTTCACGGCGAAGGCCAGGCGTCCTTCGACAAGGTCAACGGCATCGCGGCCGAATTGTTCATAGCGCCAACCTTCCAGGATCGACAGGTCTTCGCGGACACCTGCGGCCAGCGCGTCCAGATCGTCGCTGCGGGCCAACAGGCGGGCGGCGACGTTGATGTCGCGTGAGCGGATCTTGAGGAGGAGCTTGAGCAAATCCGCGACCAGCGCGCCGTCCTTGCCGAGGCCGGGGCGCTTTGGATCGCGTTCGGGCATCTCATCCTTGTCGAGCGGGGTGTGGCTGCCGAGCGCGGCCATCAGGCGGGCGCCGATGTCGTTGGTTTTCCATGTGGCGGACAGGCCCCGCACCTTGCCGAGATCTTCCTGAGAGCGGGGCGGATGGCTGGCGATGTCGGCCAGCGTCTCATCCTTGACGATGCGGCCACGCGGCAGGTTCTTGTCCTGCGCTTCTATCTCGCGCCATGCGGCGAGCGACTTCAAACGGCCGAGGACATCTGCCTTGCGGCTCGCGATGCGGACGCGTTTCCAGGCCTCGTGCGGCTCGTTCACATAATTGGAGGGGTCGCAGACGCGTTCCATTTCCTGATCCAGCCAGTCGCCCCGGCCGGTCTTGCGCAGCTCCTCCAGCATCATCGGGAAAATCTGGATGAGGTAGGTGACGTCGCCGATGGCATAGTCGATCTGCCGCTTGTCGAGCGGGCGGCGTCCCCAGTCGGTGAAGCGTGCGCCCTTGTCGAGCTGCACGCCGAGCCATGCGTCGACGAGGTTGCCGTAACCGATCTGCTCCCCAAGGCCGAGCGCCATGGCGGCGATCTGGGTGTCGAACATCGGGTGCGGGGTGCGGCCGGTCAGGTTGTAGATGATTTCCAGATCCTGCCCGCCTGCATGAAAGACCTTCAGCACATCCTCATTATCAACCATCAGGTCGAGCAGGGGGCTAAGGTCGAGCCCGGGGGCCTTGGGATCGATCGCGGCGGCTTCGTTGCTGTCGGCCACCTGGACGAGGCAGAGGTCGGGCCAATAGCTGTTTTCGCGCATGAACTCGGTATCGACCGCGATGTAGGGCGATTTGGCGATACGGGCGCAGAATTGGGCGAGTGTCTTGCTGTCGGTGATCAGCGGATGGATTTGCATATGGTCTTCGATCTTATTATGGGCTGGCCCGTCGCTCACGGGCTCGTCAATGCTTGACAAGACCGCCCATAGCGGGGCTGCGGCACTTTGTCATTTCCGTAAAACGAAGCTGAAAGATACAATCGCCATGCACGCCTATCGCACTCATACTTGCGGCGCCCTGACTTCTGCCGAAGTTGGCAATGAAGTGCGGGTGTCCGGATGGGTGCATCGCAAGCGTGATCATGGCGACCTGGTCTTCATCGATTTGCGCGATCATTATGGCATGGTGCAGATCGTCACCGAGGTGGACGGTCCCGTCTTCAAGGTGATCGAATCGCTGCGCGCCGAAAGCGTCGTGACGGTGACCGGCAAGGTGGTGGCGCGCGCGCCCGAAGCGGTGAACCCGAACCTGCCGACGGGCGAGATCGAAATCCGGGCGCTCGATGCGGTGCTGCTGTCGGCTGCCGCCGACCTGCCGCTGCCGGTCGCGGGTGAGCAGGAATATCCCGAGGATATTCGCTTGCGCTATCGCTTCCTCGATCTGCGCCGCGAGACGCTGCATGCGAACATCGTCAAGCGCACGAAGGTCATCTCCGACATGCGCCGCCGCATGGAAGGGGCGGGCTTTACCGAATATTCGACGCCGATCCTGACCGCGAGCAGCCCGGAAGGCGCGCGCGACTTTCTGGTGCCGAGCCGCATCCATCCGGGGAAATTCTACGCCCTGCCGCAGGCGCCGCAGCAATATAAGCAGCTGCTGATGGTGGCGGGTTTCGACCGTTATTTCCAGATCGCGCCTTGCTTCCGTGACGAAGACCCACGCGCCGACCGCCTGCCGGGCGAGTTCTACCAGCTCGACCTGGAAATGAGCTTCGTCACGCAGGAAGATGTGTGGAACACGATGGAGCCGGTTATCGCGCAGGTGTTCGAGCAGTTCGCCGAGGGCAAGCCGGTGACGCCTGCGGGCAGCTTTCCGCGCATTCCTCATGAAGAGGCCATCCTGAAATATGGGTCGGACAAGCCCGACCTGCGCAACCCGATCCTGATCCAGGACGTGACCGAGCATTTCGTTGGCTCCGGTTTCGGCATCTTCGCCTCGCTGGTGGAAAGCGGCAGCGTCATCCGCGCGATTCCGGCGCCGGGCGCTGGCGCGGGTAGCCGGAAATTCTTCGACGACATGAACAATTGGGCGCGGGGCGAAGGCTATTCCGGCCTTGGCTATATCAACATCAAGGATGGCGTCCCCGGCGGCCCCATCGCCAAGAATCATGGCGAGGAGCGGACGGCGAAGCTGATCGAGGCGCTCGGCCTTGGTCCCAATGATGGCGTGTTCTTCGCGGCGGGTAAGGAATCGCAGGCGGCCAAGCTGGCGGGTCTGGCGCGTATTCGCGTGGGCGAGCAGCTGGACCTGATCGACAAGGATCGGTTCGAGCTGTGCTGGATCGTCGATTTCCCCTTCTATGAATATGATGAGGAATCGAAGTCGGTCGACTTTGCGCACAACCCCTTCTCCATGCCGCAGGGCGGGATGGATGCGCTGGAGCATCAGGACCCGCTGACGATCAAGGCGTATCAGTATGACATGGTCTGCAACGGCTTTGAGATTGCTTCGGGATCGATCCGTAACCAGTCGCCTGAGCTGATGGTGAAGGCGTTTGAGAAGGTGGGCCTTAGCCAGCAGGATGTGGAGGAGCGCTTTGGTGGCCTCTACCGCGCGTTCCAATATGGCGCGCCGCCGCATGGCGGCATGGCGGCTGGTGTCGATCGCATCGTGATGCTGCTCTGTGGGGCGCAGAATCTGCGTGAAGTGACGCTGTTCCCGATGAACCAGCGCGCCGAAGACCTGCTGATGGGAGCGCCGAGCGCGGCGGAGTTCAAGCAGCTGCGTGAACTGCATGTCCGGGTCGTGGAGCCGCAGGCCAAGGCCTAATCACCTTACCGTCATCCCAGCGAAAGCTGGGATGTAGATTCACGATTGAAGTGCACCGGTTGAGATTTGGTAGAATGCCTCAGCGGGAGTTTTGAAGCCAAGGCATTTTCTGGGGATATTGTTGAGGCGATCGGCATAGGCGCGCAATTGCCTGTTGCTGACGGTCTTGAGGCTGGTTTTGCGCGGGAGCATCCGGCGCAAGCGGCCGATGGCGTTTTCGACGCCGCCCTTTTGCCATGGGCTTCTGACATCGCAGAAGAAGGTCTGGACGCCGAGGCTGGCGTGCAGATGATAATGTTCGGCGAACTCATTGCCATTGTCGAAACTGACGGTTCTGCGCAGGTCTTTGGGGATGCGGCGCAGTCGGCAGGTGATGCGGCGGGCGGTGAGCCCGGCCTGCCGGTTGGGCGGCTTGTCGAGGATAGTGAAGCGGGTGTGCCGTTCGTGAAGGACAAGGACGTTATCGCCATATTTGGCGAACAGCATATAATCCGCTTCCCAATGGCCCGGCTGGGCTCGATCGGCAGCTTCGGCGGGCCGCTGGGCGATCGGCACGCGATGCCTGATCAGCTTGACCGAGCTGCCGCCCTGGCGGCTGCGGCGCCCGCGCCGCGCCTTGTGGCGAGGCAGCAGGCGGTGCCAATAATCCTTCTGCGCCGACCGGTGATAAATGTAGCGATAGATTGACTCGTGGCTGATCATGGTGCGACCATGTTCCAGCGTCAGTCGGCCAGCGATCTGTTCAGGAGAGCATCCCATCGCAAGGCCGCTCTTCACCAGCCTTCGCAGGTCCGGCTGGCGTTCCAGCTTGAAGCGGCAATCCCATCGCCGCCGCCGGATCGCGAGGTCATGGGCGCGTGCCGGAGCATAGCCGCCCCGCCACACCTTCGTCGGCTTGCTGTTTCGCCGCAGTTCACGGCCAACCGTCGTATGCGCCCGGCCGATCGCTTGGGCTATCTTGCGGCAAGATATACCGGCTGCATGCAGCCGGTATATCTCGATGCGCTCTTCAAGGCTGAGCTCGCCATAATGTCTTCCCATCGCGCACACACCTTAGCAGATGGTGCACTTGTTCCGTGAACTCAGGGGATCTTAGGAGGGCTTCTGCCCAATCGAGAGAGATGCCAGCTTGCGCTGGCATGACAAAGGGAGGAAGGCCGGGGGTCACTAAACCGTCCTCAGCCCCGCTCGTTCACCGCGCCGCGTTCTTCCCCACCGGCTGGGCCTGCGCGATCACCGCACCCGGCTTCGCCGCCAGCCGCGCGATCGTCTTCAGCGCGTAATCCAGCTGGAAATCCTCGACCCCCTTCTTCTTCAGTTCCTCGGCCGACATGGCGAAGCGCGGATCTTCCTTCGTGTCTTCTTCCAGCGCGGCATTGTCCGTCTTGATCTCGTTGATCAAGTGACGGCGCAGGTCGCTTTCGCGGAATTTCGGCCGGTTCTTATAATCGGGGTCCGACAACTGCGGCACGCGCACGTCAGGCTCGATCCCGCCTTCCTGCACCGACCGCCCGGACGGCGTATAATAACGCGCCGTCGTCAGCTTGAGCGCAGTCGTGTTAGTCAGCGGCAACATCGTCTGCACGCTGCCCTTGCCGAAGCTGCGCTCGCCCATCACCAGTGCGCGATGCTGGTCCTGCAACGCGCCCGCGACGATCTCGGACGCCGAAGCGGAGCCCGCATCGACCAGGACGACGATCGGCAATCCCTTCGCATCGTCGCCGGGCTTGGCATAATAGCGCTCGACATCGCCCTTGTTGCGGCCGCGCTGCGACACAATCTCACCGCGCTCCAGGAACGCGTCGCTCACGGACACGGCTTCATCCAGCAACCCGCCCGGATTGGACCGAAGGTCGAGGATATAGCCGGTCGGCTTATGGCCCAGGCTCTTGTCGATGCTGCGGATCGCCTGTCGCAGGTCGGCGCCGGTATTGGCGGAGAAGCTGACGATATTAATCACGCCAACGCCGTTC
This sequence comes from Sphingobium sp. RC1, assembly GCF_059738765.1. Lineage (NCBI taxonomy): Bacteria > Pseudomonadati > Pseudomonadota > Alphaproteobacteria > Sphingomonadales > Sphingobiaceae > Sphingobium > Sphingobium sp. RC1. The sequence continues at coordinate 2,572,929 of NZ_AP027306.1, read as the reverse complement.
TTCACTTCCCACTTTACCGGCTTTAGCTGGATGATCTCGCGCGTCAGCGTCACTTCGATCGGCTTGTCACGGCCAGCGCGCACGATGGTCAGCTTGATCGACGTGCCCGGCGCGCCGCGCATCTTATCGACCGCTTCATCCAGCGTGCCGCCATAGATGAGCTGCCCGTCGAGATGGGTGATATAATCGCCCGCCTTGATCCCCGCGCGCCAGGCGGGAGTGTCCTGCGTCGGCGCGATCACCTTGACCGCGCCATCCTCCTGCGTGACCGACAGGCCAAGGCCGCCATAGCTGCCCTCCGTCTGTGTGCGCAGATTCGCGAAATCGCGTGCGTCGAGGAAGCTTGAATGCGGGTCGAGGCTGGCAAGCATGCCGTCGATCGCGCCCTTGATCAGCTTTTCATCATCGACCTTCTCGACATAGTCGCTGCGGACTTTCTGGAAGACGTCCATGAACTCGTCGAGCGCCTTGTAGCTGCTCGCTTCCCCGTCCGCGAGCGCGGCCGTGGTGGCAGGGATAAGCGCAAGTGCGCCAAGGGCAACGGCGCCCCGGAAGAAATTGGATTTCATTGCTGTCCTGAGTCCTGGCATCAAGCCATCAGTATAGGATGCTTCTCAGGCATACGCAAAGCATCGGTTACGGCGTAGCGCCCGACGCGGCGCTATTCGTGCGGCCGTAACGCCTGATTGAGATCCTCCATCACCTGGGCGATCGGTTCCACCACGGTTACGCTGCGGCCTTCACCAAAGCGGATGCGGGTGCCATCCGTGACGGACGATACGAAGGTGACCTGCGCGGCATTGATGGCGGTTTCGGTCCGGTCGGCGCCCACGAACATCACGAGCATGGCTTTCCTCTCCTTCTTGTTGGATGTTGAGGTTAGCCGCATTTGCGCATGGCGCCAGCCATTTTTCCCTGAAGTCGGCGTCAATCCAATCGAATAGCCTCGATAAAGAGGCTGGCCCGCGCGTCCAGCCGTTGCGCTTCGCCCGCCAATTGGCTTGCCGCATGACGGATGTTGCGCGCGCCATCGACCGCCGCGTCGGCATTGCCGCTGATCTGGCTGGCGCTCAGCCGGACATGATCGCTGGACTCGCCCGCTTCGGCCATGCTGGCGGCGATGCCCCGGCTGAAGGCGCCATGGCGCGCCACCGCGTCGAACACGGAAGCCGACAGCCGATCGGCCGTCTCGATGGCAGAACCCATCAGCTCATGGCCCTGCGCCACATGACCGACGGTCGCGCGGATATGGTCTATCCGGTCGGCAATTTCCGCCGCGGCGTCGCGGGTTTGCCCCGCGAGCAGCTTCACCTCGCGCGCCACAACGGCAAAGCCTTGCCCCGCCTCCCCGGCTCGCGCGGCCTCGATGCCCGCGTTCAGGGCCAGCGTGGCCGTCGCCCGCGCCACCGCGTCGATCAACGCCGTCACCTCTCCGATGCCATCAGCCTGAACGCGCAACTGTTGGGTCTGGGCTGATCCCAGTCGCGTCTGTTCGACCGCCGCCTTGATCGCGGCGCCAGCCTGACGCACCTCGTCCTCGATCGATTGGAACAGCAGGCCAAGGTCGTTGGCCGACCCAGCGATACCGGACAGATTGTCAGCGGTTTGCGCGGCGGCCACCGCCATGCCTGCTGCCGCCTGCCCGTTATGGGCCGCTCTTTCCGCCGCGTCGCTCGCCAGCCGGGACAGCATGTCGGCCATCCCCACCAGATCGGCGATCAGCGTTGCGATATCGTCGCGAAAGCTGCCGCTCTCCCGCGTCACGCGCTCCAGCCGCTCGGCCCGCGCGATTGCCACGCGTGCATCCCGCTCCGCCGCCAGCTTCAGCAGCAACTGCCCGCCGACCATCCCGGCATAACGGCCGCCTTCTATGACGATCAGCCCTTCGCATTTCTGCCCCTGCGCCGCGTAGAGGTCGATCAGCATCTCGATCGTCGCGCTCCGCTCGACCGAGGCACAGGGCCGGATATGATCATCCAGCCGCCCGCCAAAGCTGGGGTTGCGCAGCAGCGCATGACCGAACGGATTGAACAAAATCCGCCGCATGTCCCGCTCGTAGATCGCGCCCTTGGGCCGATCCGCTTCGTCCAGCACGGGCAGCAGCCGCAGCGAAGGGTTTTGCTGAAAATGCTCCACCGCTTCGCTCAACGGCCGTCCGGCCCGGATCGCCGGGCTGGTAGAGACGAAGGGCAAGCCCTGCCAGCGAGGCAGCGACGGCGAAGGATCGAGCATCATGGGCGCGTACATGAGCCGCTGGTAGCGCCCGAATGGTAAATGAGCAGTTAGGTTTTGATGACAGATTTATGACAACGCACTGTTTTGTCTTGGTTTTTTATGGCAGTTGATAGTCGAATGCTTCTTTGGCGAGCTTGACCACCTCCGGGTCGGCCTCAGGAAAATCCATCGGCACCAGCTTTTCCAATGACTTGGCCACATATTTCAGTGCGGCGATCCGCCCAGCCGCACGGTGGTTATTGTCGATCACATGCCATGGCGCATATTTGCTGTCCGTCTTCTTGAACATGTCGTGCATCGCGTCGAGATAATCGTCGCGCCGCGCCCGGTTGCGATAATCCTCCTTGCCCGTCTTCCACCGCTTCCACGGCGTATCGAGCCGCTGAGCCAGCTGCTTGTCCTGCGTTTCCTGGGTAATATGGACGAACAGCTTGATGATGTTCGTGCCCGCGTCCGCCTGCTGCTTCTCAAAGGCGTTGATCTCGTCATAGGCGCGCTTCCATTCGCCCTTGGAACAGAGCCCTTCCACCCGTTCCACCAGCACGCGCCCGTACCAGCTGCGGTCGAACACCGCGATGTTGCGGCCCGCGGGCAGCCGCGTCCAGAAACGCCAGAGGAAATGATGATCGCATTCTTCGGCGGACGGCGCGGCGATGGGCCAGACGCGATAATAGCGCGGGTCCCATTGTGCGGTCATGCGCTTGATGATGCCGCCCTTGCCCGCCGCATCCCAACCTTCGAACAAGATGACCGATCGGCGGTCATGGATCACATGGGCAACCTGAATCTTCGCCAGCCGCTCCTGCAGCTTTTCCAGCTCCGCCTCATAGTCGCCTTTGAGAGGCTTGCCCTTCTCATAATCGGCAAGGTCTATCGCCATGCGCGTCATCCTTCCTGTTCAGATCAGGAAGCAACGCCCGAAGCGCTAAAAAGTCAAATCTGCCTTGCCCATGCGCCGTACTGTCACCAACCTTGCGGCACATCGCTTTTACAAGCGACATGGTCTGTTCGCCATCAAGGACGCGCCACATCCCGTAACGGGCGCGCCGGTTCGGTGTTTTGGCTGGCGGCGATAGGTCTGGATGGTAAGTAGATTGGAGGCTTTCGGCAATTTAGAAATGAGAGCCAATTTTTGGAGCTTTATTTTACTGCTGGTCTAATCGTCGAACTTCCGTGAGGCTGGTTGAGGCTCCACACCGCAGCCACAATTCTTGTAGCCGTGCTCTGGCTGGGTCGGCCCGGAATGCATCCAACGCCCTGTCGCTAGGAAAGTGCAGCACATGGACTTCCAGCTTGCCATCCATCGAGCGCAATCGTTCAAGCAGTTGTACGCCGTGATTTTCCAGGAGAGGGAGCGCCTGAGACTCGTACTCCTCGAACAAGCCAATATCCGCTTCGGAAATGTCGAGCTGAACGAGAATGAGCATTGACAGCAAGCCTCCTAACCGATGCGAAGCATGGCGGGAAATGTAGGCAGGTCAATCGGCATTGAACGGCGTGCTGTGGTCGCTTTCAGACCCTTTGACAGGATCATGTGTAACGCAGCGGCCACGGCGACGTTGGGAAGCCAGTCATTTGGACGTGCTCACTCCGGATAACCGATCTCCATCACCTCATATTCCTTTTCCCCGGCGGGCAGCATGACGCGGCGCAGGTCGCCTATCGCCGCGTTGCGCAGGGCGCGCGCGATGGGGGAGTTCCAGCCGATCCGGCCTGCGCTGGCGTCGGCTTCGTCATTGCCGACGATGGTGACGGTGCGGTGATTGTCGTTCTCGTCAGCGATCGTCACGGTCGCGCCGAAGAAGACGCGGGTCTTGTCGGGTTGCTGACGGGGATCGACGACTTTGGCGTCTTTCATCTTCTTTGACAGGCGGCGGAGTTGGCCGTCGATTTCGCGCATGCGCTTGCGGCCGTAGAGATAGTCGCCATTCTCACTGCGGTCGCCATTGCCCGCTGCCCAGCTGACGATCTCCACGATGCGTGGCCGCTCCTGCCCAAGCAACTGGTCATATTCGGCGCGTAGCTTCGCAAAGCCTTCGGGGCTGATGTAGTTGGGGTGAGGGGTCATGACCGGACTTCCCTATCCCTTCGAATGCAGCTTGTCGAAGTCCTCATCTCAACGAAGAGAAGTGAAGGGCTTCGACAGGCTCAGCCCGAACGAAGAATAAAGGCGGTCAGCCTGGAGTTTGCTTGCCCAGATATTTGGAGAGTGGGGTATTGGAACCCCGGAAGCGGGCGCGTTCGGGGTTCATGGCTTCATAGACGACCGCATTTTCCAGCACGCGCTGTACATAGTTCCGCGTTTCGAAAAGCGGGATCTGCTCGATCCAGCGCAACATGTCGGCGCCCGGCAGGCGGGGGTCGCCATTGGCGGTGACCCAGCGGTTCACATTGCCCGGCCCCGCATTATAGGCCGCGACCGCCAGTGGATAGCTGCCGCCATAATAGTCGAGCATGCGCTGGAAATAGGATGAACCGAGCATGATGTTGTAGCTCGGGTCGTTGAGCGAGCCGGGGTCGTAGCCAAGGCCAAGCTTGCCCGCCTGTTCGCGCGCGGTGCCGGGCATGAGCTGCATCAGGCCGCGCGCGCCAGCGTGGCTGACGATCTGGCGGTCGAACTGGCTTTCCTGCCGCGCAATGGCATGCACCATCGTCCAGTTGGATTGGGCCGTCGGCGGCACGGGCACCCGGGGGAAGGCGCTTTCGCCATAGCCGGTGAGGCCGCTGGACACGGCGCGGCGGCCGACCATCACGCCCATGTCGGGCCTGCCGATGCTCTTGGCGAGTTCGGCGGCGAGATAATGGTCGCTGTCGCTGTCGGCATTATTGGCGATCGCGCGGGCGAATTTGCTCTGATCCTCCCAATAGCCCATCTGCCCCAGCGCTTTCACCGCGCGGACGACGGAGCGACTGGCGAAGGCGGTGCGATCGGCGGCGGAAATCTCCACGGCCCGTTCCACGCGGGCAGGCGCGGGCACCGGCTTTCCGACGCGTTCCAGGGCAAGTTGGCCGTAGAACTGATCCGGGAACACCGAAGCCTGGGCGAAATAGCTGGTCGCGGTAGCCGTATCACCGGCTGCCAGCGCTGCGCGGCCTGCCCAATAATAGCCCTTCGACTGGGTCTGGGGGGATTTGGCAGCCGTTGCGTAGCGCCGGAACATCGCCGCCGCGTCCGATGGGCGGTTCAGATTGTAGAAGGCGGTCGATCCCGCCAGCCAGGCGAGGCTGGTATAGTCATCACGCTCGCCAATCGGGCGGCTGGAAACGTCGGTGCCGGGCGCATAGGTGTCGTCCAGCTTGCTGGCGATGCCATAGGCGAAGCTCCACTGGCTGTCGTTGGCGGCGGCGCGCGCCTGGCCGAGCAATGTCTCATACCATTTTTCCGCATTGCCCGGGCGGAAGGCCAGCTGGGGCCGGTTGGCGAGATATTGCCGTGCGGCGATCCAATTGCCCGTGTTCAACAGCCAGGTCGCCTTGTCCGCGACGAAGCCAGCGTCGGATATGCCGACTGGTTCCGCGGCTTGCATCCTAGCTGCGGCGTCCGGAGCTTTCTGGCGGAAGGCGATGCGCGCTTCGTAGACCGGCCGCCGCGTGGCCGTCACATAAGCGAGCATCCGTTGCGTCCCGGCGATGTCGCCGCCCCACAGCAGCACGTCGGCGCGCTGGTCATGGTCCGCACTCGTCCAGCTGCTGCCGAAGAGCGAGAGCAGCCGAGCCTCGTCATCCGGCGAAAGCGTGCCGCCGACCCATGCGCTGCGTGCGGCGATGCGCGCTTCTGGCATGCGGCCCATCTGCATCAGCGCCAGCGCGTTGCGCGCATGGCCGGTCGCGGTGCGCGCAGGGAAGCGGGCGAAGAAGGCCGTAACCTGACGCGGATCATAGCTGTTGGGATTGATCCCGGTTTCCGCCAGCCGTCGCATCCGGTCCTCCCCCGGCCAACCGGGATTGGCGAGGATGAAGCTGGCATAGGAGGAAAAGCCCAAGCCATCGCTCTGCTGCAATGCGCGCCACTGGCTGATCGTCGCGGAGATGGACGGATCGGACGCGACGCCGATTCGGCTGCTCACCTGATTCCAGGGCGATGGCTGAGGCGATGACTGAGTCGTGGCGGGCAGTTGCTGGACCACCGCGCCAGCCGGATAGGGCGTCGCAACGGGGGCTTCGGTCTGGGCGCTGGCGCCAGCGGTAAAAAGAAGAAGAGCGATCAAGGGCATGCGGACCAATGCTGTTTCGGGGCGGCGAGCTGACAGCCTACTGGACATCATCGCAATTCCATCCTTATCAGGCCTTGAATGACGCGCTATAGCGCGCCGAGGCCTACACTCGACAGTGTGCCCCGGAATGCCGGTGAATTGAAGGAGTTTGTTGATGTTTTCCGGGTCGATTCCGGCACTGGTCACCCCATTTCGCGACGGAAGCGTGGACGAGGCCGCGTTTCGCGCCCTTGTGGACTGGCAGATCGAGGAGGGAAGCAGCGCTCTGGTGCCATGCGGCACCACCGGCGAAAGCGCGACCATGACGGTCGAGGAGCATAATCGCGTCGTCGCCATCTGCGTCGATCAGGCCGCGGGCCGCGTGCCGGTCATCGCGGGTTGCGGGTCCAATGACACGCGAATCGCTCTGGAGCATATGTTCGCGGCGCAGGCTTCTGGCGCGGACGCGGCGCTGGTGGTCGCGCCTTATTATAACAAGCCCAACCAGGAAGGCGTCTATCAGCATTTCGCCTATCTGGCCGAGCGCTGCCAGCTGCCGATCGTCCTCTATAATGTGCCGAGCCGCACGATCACCGACATTGGCGTGCCGGTGATCCATCGCCTGACGGAAGAATATCAGACGATCGTTGGCATCAAGGACGCCACCGGGAATCTGGGGCGGGTCACCGCGCAGCGGCTCGCCTGCCGGGATGATTTCTGCCAGCTGTCCGGCAATGACGAAACCGCGCTGGGATTTAATTCCATGGGGGGCAGGGGCTGCATCTCCGTCACGGCCAATGTCGCGCCGCGTCTCTGTGCGGAGTTCCAGACGGCCTGCGCATCGGGTGACTGGGCTTGTGCGCTGGCGTTGCAGGATCGACTCTACCCATTGCACGACGCGCTGTTCAGCGATTCTTCACCTGGGCCGGTTAAATATGCGCTCAGCCGCGTGCGATCCGACATGCCCGGTGAACTGCGTCTGCCGATCACCTGGCCTTCGGAATCGAGCCGCGCCGCTGTTGATCGGGCTTTGGAAATTGCGGGTCTCGTCTAAATGGGCTGCGGCCTTATATGGTGAAGTGAGTTAGTTAAGAGTCCCATGGCCCGCCCCCGTCCCGAACTGTTCGACAAGAAGAAGATCGTCGCCGAGAACCGGCGCGCGCGTTTTGAATATTTCCTGGAGGATGTGTTCGAGGCGGGCATCGCGCTGCAAGGCACGGAGGTGAAATCGCTCCGTTTCGGCGAGGGCAACATCGCCGAGAGCTATGCCGAGGTGAAGGGCGATCAGGTGTGGCTGGTCAACAGCAACATCCCCGAATTCAGCCATGGCAATCGCTATAATCATGAGCCCAAGCGGCCCCGCAAGCTGTTGCTGCACGAGCGGGAGATCGCGCGCATGCACGGCGCGGTGGAGCGCAAGGGCATGACGCTTGTCCCCTTGAGCGTCTATTTCAACAGCCGGGGCAAGGCGAAGGTTGAGCTGGCGCTGGCCAAGGGCAAGAAGACGCACGACAAGCGTGAGACGATCAAGGAACGCGATTGGAAGCGCGATCAGCAGCGTATCATGAAGGACCATCGCTGATGGGGCCGAGAGCGAGCATGGGCCGCCTGTCGCGGTGGTGGCACGCCAATGCCCCGACCCGTGAATCGCTGGAAGACAACCGCTTCATCGCCCCCGTCGCGCACCGTGTCCTGGAACCTTCGCTGTGGCGCTTCACCCGCCGTTCCGTTCCTCGAGGCGTGGCGTTGGGGCTGCTGGTGGGGATATTCCTGCTGATCCCCGGCGTGCAGATTGCAGGGGCTGCGCTGCTGGCGCTGCCTTTCCGGGCCAATATTCCCCTGGCGGCGGCGATGACTTTTCTTTCCAACCCCGCGACGACACCGCTGTTCCTGATGGCGTCCGTCTATGTGGGCAACTGGTTTCTGGGCCGCAGCGCGGACGCTTCCGGTTTCATGGCGTTGGTCGATAAACATGCGTCGATCCGCGAATGGTGCGGCTGGCTCTTTTCCGAAGCGGCGCCCGCCATGCTGTTCGGGCTGGCGCTGATTTCGATCGCGTTCGCGGTGGTCGGTTACTTCCTTGCCGACTGGATCTGGCGCCATCGGATGGGCCGGAAATGGCATGCGCGTAAATTGAGGATTGGCAAGGCACCCGAAAGCAGCGCATTGGAAGAAGTCGCCCGCGTCTGACGCGGAGCGGATAGTCCAGGCGTTTTCAGGGGGAAGGCCGGCCGATGGCCTCGCGCGTCAAAAGGGATGAGGAAGCGTGGACGGGCGAGCGCCCTTCCCGGCTGTCCCTGCCGCTGCTGATACTGGCGGCGCTGCTTTCGGCGGTTCTCGTCATCTTGGCGACCGGCAACCCCGCTATGGCCACGGGGTTCGGCGCCATGATCCTTGCCATTGCCGCACTGCTCAGCTGGTATCGGCGTATTTTCCCGGAAGAGGCGGCAGACGGCGAGGCGGTGCCGGATTGGACGGTAGCGCGCGCCGCCGCGGATGCGTCCAACATGGCGATTGCCGTGACCGACCGGGCAGGGCGGCTTGTTTGCGCCAGCGACCTGTTCGGCGAATGGTTTCCCGGATTTCCGACGCCCCCCAATGTCACTGCCGAGCCGGGCCTGACGGAAAGCCTGAGCGCGGCCGCCCGCGCGGCCTGGCGCGATGGAGAAGCGCGGGTCGAAGGTGTTGCGCAGGGCGCTCTCCGGCTGGATGTCGATCTGTGCCGCACGGGCCGGTCGGAAGATTATCTGCTGTGGCGCTTTACCCCGGTGCGCCAGCCAAACGCGCTGGATGATGTGCACCGCCTGCTGACCGGAGACGCCGGACGGCAGATGGGCGAGGCCGGGATCATGGCGGTGATGATCGGCGGTGAAGGGCGCATCCGCGCGGCGAACGGGGCTTTCCTGCTGCGCGCCGCTGGCCGGATCGACGCCAATATCACCGGCCGTGACTTTGCCGCCCATATGCGCGTCGATGACAAGGGACGGCTGTTTCTGGCGCGTGAGGAGTCGGGCGGGCTGCCGCTGCGGTTGTTGCAGGTCCCTTTGCGTCGGGCGGCTCAGCCTGCTGGGAGCCAAGTGGGCCAGGATGGTCCGATGCTGCTGCTGCTGATCGATGAGCCAGCGGGCAGCGCAGGCGGCACATCGGCGCTTTCCTATATCGAGACGCTGCTGTCCTTGCTGCCCTTCGGCCTTGCCATGGCGGATCGCGATGGGCGGGTCTTGTTCCTCAACAATGCCTTTTCCCGTGCGGCGGGGCTCAAGCGTGCCGAGCGGCCCAGCTATCCCGGTGACTTGGTGGTGCGGGAGGATCAGGCGGCGGTCGCCGACGCCGTACGCCGCTTTGCCGTTGGCCCGCAAATGTCGGGCGATATCGCGATCAGGTTGCGCAACGAGCCGGAGGAACCGACGGCGCTCAGCCTGGCGGGTGTGCGTGGCCTTGGCGAAGCGGCGGTGCTGCTCAGCCTCAAGGACAATAGCGAGGAGAGCAAGCTCAAGCGGCAGGTGGCGCAGGCGACGAAGATGCAGGCAATCGGCCAGCTTGCGGGCGGTGTCGCGCATGACTTCAACAATATCCTAACCGCCATCATCGGCCATTGTGACCTGATGCTGATGCGCCATACGCCGGGTGACAGCGATTATGACGATATTCAGCAGATCAAATCGAACAGCAACCGCGCGGCGGGGCTGACGCGTCAGCTGCTCGCCTTCTCGCGCCAGCAGACGCTGCGCCCGCAGGTACTACAGCTGCCGGACATCGTCGCTGACGTTTCCAACCTGCTGAAGCGCCTGCTGGGCGAAAGCGTGAAGCTGGAGGTCAGCCATGGCCGCAATCTGGGCGCGGTGCGGGCCGATCCGGGCCAGTTGGAGCAGGTGATCGTGAACCTGGCCGTCAATGCCCGTGACGCCATGCCCGAAGGTGGCATCCTCAATATCCAGACCTATGCCGTCCCGGCGGGCAAGGTGCGAGAGATGCGGCAGGAGATATTGCCCGCCGCCGATTATACCGCGCTGCGCGTGTCAGATACCGGCCTTGGCATTCCGCCCGACATTCTTTCGAAGATATTCGAGCCCTTCTTCACGACCAAGGAATTGGGCAAGGGCACGGGGCTTGGCCTCTCCACCGTCTATGGCATCGTCAAGCAATCGGGCGGCTATATCTTCGCCGAATCTGAAATTGGCCGGGGGGCGAGCTTCGTCATCTACCTGCCCGTCTATCAGGGCGCGGACATGGAGCAGGCGATTCCCGCCAAGCTGCCGATCAAACGCAGCGAGACCTGGGGCACGGGCACGGTGCTGGTGGTCGAGGACGAGGATATGGTCCGCGCCGTCGCCGAACGGGCGCTTTCGCGGCAGGGTTACAAGGTGCTGACCGCCAATGATGGCGAGCAGGGGCTTGAGGTGCTGGCGAGCGGCGAGAAGATTGACCTGCTGATCTCCGACGTGGTCATGCCCAATATGGATGGCCCATCCATGGTCGCGCGGGCACGGGATACGCATCCCGACCTTCCCGTGCTGTTCATGTCGGGCTATGCCGAGGAGCAGCTGCGCAAGTCGATCGACCTTGCCAATGTCGCCTTCCTGCCCAAGCCATTTTCCGTCAGCCAGCTGGCCGAGGCCGCCCGGGACGCCCTGGCAATGGGTGCAGGGGTGGAATGAACTTCTTGAACGATCAGGCGTTTATGCTGGTCCGCGCGCCGATGATAAGATAGCGAGCGTAACGAAATAGGGGATCGCACATGTCGGACGGCAAGACCATCCTGGTGGTCGAGGATGAAGCGATGATCGGCATGATGCTGGAAGATTATCTCGAAACATTGGGATATCGCCTGCATGCCATTGCCGTGTCGGTGGACGAGGCGTGCGACCATGCGCGCAAGGGCGGCTTCGACGCCGCGTTGGTGGACTGCAATTTGCAGGGTGAGAAAAGCTGGCCGGTCGCGGACCTGCTGGCACAAAACGGCATCCCCTTTATTTTCGCGACAGGGGGCATGGCTGATGACGTGCCGTCAGGGCATTCGGATCGGCCGACTCTGGCAAAACCTTACACGATTGGCGCCGTTGAGCGGGCGCTGACGAAGGTTCTTTCCGCCTAAATAGGAAATTTCCGTTCCCCTCTTGTTCTTTGAGAACAAAGGGGATACATGATGGCCAAGGCGCCACTGAATCGGCGCTTCCGCTTGACAGGGGATAGGCCGATGACAGCAATGCTCTCACTCATCGATTCCAAGAAGACAGGGACAATGGACAGACAGAAAGCATTGGAAGCGGCCCTTTCCCAGATTGACCGCGCCTTCGGTAAAGGTTCGGCCATGAAGCTGGGCAGCCGCGAGAAGATTGAGATCGAGGCGGTTTCGACGGGATCGCTGGGGCTCGACATCGCGCTGGGTATCGGCGGCCTGCCGCGCGGCCGTATCATCGAAATCTATGGCCCTGAAAGCTCGGGCAAGACCACGCTGGCGCTGCACGCCATTGCAGAGGCGCAGAAGACCGGCGGCATTGCGGCCTTTGTGGACGCGGAACATGCGCTCGATCCGGCCTATGCCAAGAAGCTGGGCGTCGACATCGACGAACTTATCGTGTCGCAGCCGGATACCGGCGAACAGGCGTTGGAGATCGTCGATACGCTGGTGCGCTCTAATGCCATCGACGTGTTGGTGGTGGACTCGGTCGCCGCGCTGGTGCCGCGCGCTGAAATCGAAGGCGAAATGGGCGATAGCCATGTCGGCCTTCAGGCGCGTCTGATGAGCCAGGCGCTCCGCAAGCTCACCGGTTCGATCTCGCGTTCAAAGTGCCTGGTGATTTTCATCAATCAGGTGCGCATGAAGATCGGCGTCATGTACGGCAATCCGGAAACGACGACAGGCGGCAACGCGCTCAAATTCTATGCGTCGGTTCGCCTCGACATCCGCCGCACCGGCCAGATCAAGGATCGCGACGATATTGTCGGCAACGCAACCCGCGTGAAGGTGGTGAAGAACAAGGTCGCCCCACCGTTCAAGCAGGTCGAATTCGACATCATGTACGGCGAGGGGATTTCGAAGATCGGCGAGATACTTGACCTTGGCGTTAAGGCTGGCGTGGTCGAAAAGTCGGGCGCCTGGTTCTCCTACGACTCCGTCCGCATCGGCCAGGGTCGTGAAAATGCCAAGACCTTCCTCAAGGAAAATCCCGAAATGGCGGAGCGCCTGGAAAAGGTGATCCGGGGCAAGACCGAAGAGGTCGCCGAAGGGATGATGACCGGACCCGAAGCGGAGGATGATGGCGAATAAGCACGGCTATCCTGCGGCCGGATCAGCCGCAGGATAGCCGCGCGGCTCTGCCCGCCTTTCGTTTCACGCACTGAAAAGGCCCGCCCGCGCATTTTCGCGGGGCGGGCCTTTTACCGTTATAAAGCGCGACTGGGCGTGGCTTGCTCAACAGGGCCAGATGAACATTGATCAGCGGCTGGGATTCACCATTCCTGCCGGTTTGAGGTCCGAGGGCGGATTTTTGGCGTGGCTCCGCTGGCGCCTTTTGCTCTGCTCGACGGCGAGCTTTTTCTTGAGCCGTACGCCCTGAAGACCCCAGTCTCCAAAATGTACGGCAGCCAGGAATATGAGGAGGCCGTTCATGAACAAAGCGATGGTCAGTGGCAGCGCGAGAAAGACGTCCAGTATCTGTTCGGTCGGTGTTTCCAAAGGCCCGACCCGGTCGATCCCGAACAAGGCGAGGCCATCTTCCAGGGAATGACCATCCCATTCCCGCCGGAAAAACCATTCGCCTACTTCTATTGCCAGAATGGTCGGGGCGATGAGCATGGCGGCGAGGCCGATTATGACCATCGCCTCGCTCAAGAGTTGCACGCCAAGAGAGGGAAGGCGGCGCTTGGTTACTGGATCATGCACTTGTCTTTCGGGCGCCGCGGATTGCGATATCCCTATCGGTTTCACGGTGGATGACGAAGGCGGGTCCGAAAAGCCGTATCGATCCAGCTTGGCCAGCATCCGGGGGTGCAACTGAGATTTGCAGCCATCCTCGATGAATTTTTGTTGCTCGATCGTCAGTTCCTGGCGGAAGCTGTCGGACTGTCCCTTTCTGATCCGCAGGGCATCTGAATCCGATCTGTCATATTCATGGCCGGGAATGCCCTGGGCGAGTTCCAATGCCTTGAGCTTTTCAAAGGATGAGTTTTCCACCGCATATACAAGAGCACGGCTATTGACTGGCTCATCCAGGAAATTGAGCATCTTTTCGACTTCTGCCTCCGTTTGAAGCAGTAGATCCTCATAATATATGATGTGATGATCATGCCGTTCGAGGCCATTGGCCCAGCTGTTCATATATTTGATATAGTGGGGCAGGCCTCTATTCTCATCCCTGAGAAAATCATCAACGCTGCCTTGAAACGACATCTTGTGCCGGGTCACATGGTGATAGTCGGAAATGAGCACGGCCCGCGGATCCCGGATCAGGAATATGATGGGAAGCCGACCGGGCAGGGTCGGCTTGAAGCGCAGATGAGTGGAAGGGATCAGGGGGAAAGAGGCCTCCTCCGATCTGCGGACAAAGGCCGGTATGCCGCGCACCGGATCCAAGTCGAAATTGGGCGCGAAGGTGAACATGCTCTGGGTCGTAATGGGCGGATATGCACGCGACGCGAGGAAATATTGCGCCAGGATAAACCTGAGCCAGGTCCTGCCCGACTTCGGGTAGGAGGCGAGGAGCGCAGTCGCAGCGCTGGAAACAAGACGCAGGCTGCGAGCCGAAGCGATGCGGCGCGCCAGAATGAAGGGCGCATGAGCCAGCGAGGCAATGTGGGGCGTGTCCATCAACACAGATTAGCTTGGCAGAAAGCCGGGTGTGAAACTTTTCCGGATGATGGCCAATGTGTGTAAGAAGCTGAAACCATCCTCCCTTTTTTCTGATGGCAGCCAAGTTGATTGACAGGGGATGTACTATCGCCGAAAAGAACATATAGAGAACATTCTATGGTGGATTCGGTGAACAGGCTTGCAGCCCTCAGGCGGCACATTGCATCACTGGAAGGGATTCCGGCCGTCAAAGCAGGCGCGCGTATCGCGACCGGACATGCGGCTTTTGATCAGGCATTGCAGGGTGGCCTTGCCAGCGGCCGGGTGCATGAATTGTTCGGGAATGCTGAAGATGAGGGCGCTACTGCCGGTCTTTCCCTGATCCTTGCCCATCTTGCAGCGCGTGAGGCTCCTCTGTTCTGGTTGCGCCTTCCAGATGGAACGGCGGGTCAACCTTATGGCCCGGGGCTCTCCGCGCTTGGAATAGATCCAGCCCATTTGCTGATCGGCGTCATGAAGGATGAGGCGCTGCTGTTGCGCGCGGCGGTTGATGCGCTGCGTTGCCCGGCGCTGGGCGCGCTGGTCATCGAACTGCGCGGACGCGCGCCGCTGCTGGACCTGACTGCCAGCCGCCGTCTGGCGCTGGCGGCGGAGACGTCGGGGGTGACCGCCTTCGTGCTGCGGATCGGCGGCGATCCGGTGCCGAGCGCGGCGGAAACACGCTGGCGGGTGGAGGCTGCGCCATCCGTGCCGTTGCCGGGCAATGCGCCGGGCATGAGCGCTTTCTCGCTCCACCTGTTGCGCCGCCGTTCGGGCGCAGACGGCATGACATGGCGGATGGTGTGGGATGCCGAGCGGGGAGATTTTGGAGAAGAGTGCGATGAACGCCATGAGCATGGATGGGCAAGCGGAGGACACGCTGACGAGGCGGCGCTACCTGGCGCTGTGGTTCCCCTTCCTGCCGGTCGATCGGCTGCGCATCGCGCGGCCTGACCTGTGGCAAGCGCAGGCCGGTGCCGGGCCGGTCGTCATTGTGGAGGCTGTGCGCGGGGCCATGCGTCTTGTGACGCCGGACGCTGATGCGCTGGCGCTGGGCCTGAGCGCGGGCATGACGCTGGCCGATGCACGGGCGCAAGAGCCGGATCTGGTCAGCTTCGAGGCCGATCATCATGCGGATCAGGATTGGCTGGAGCGGCTGTGCGATGGGTGCGCGCGCTATACGCCTGCGGCCGCGATCGATCCGCCGCATGGGCTGATGCTGGACATCACCGGCTGCGCGCATCTGTGGGGCGGTGAGGAAGCCCTGGCGCGCGAGGCGGTGGACCGGTTTGAACGGCACGGCATGGAGGTGCGTCATGCAGTAGCGGGGACGCCGGAGGGCGCGCATGCGCTGTGCCGCTTTTCGGCAGGGCCAGCGCCCGATGAGGACGCCGCCTTGCGTCGCTTGCCGGTCGAGGCGCTGGAGTTGGAGCAGGAGAGCGGCGTAGCGCTGCGGCGCGCGGGGTTGCGCACCATCGGCGATCTTGCCGCCCGGCCCGCAGCGACGTTGGCCGCGCGCTTTGGCGAGGAGGCGGTCGATGCGCTGCACCGCCTGCTGGGTCTGGGGCATCGCCCCCTTGCCCCCCGCCACCCGCGTCCTGTCCTCCGTATCGAGCGCCGTTTCGCAGAGCCGGTGGGCAGCACCGCCTATGCCTTGCAACGGGTCAAGGAGATGGCGGCCGAAGCGGGCGAGCGACTGACCGAGCGGGGCGAGGGCGGGCGGCGGTTCGAATTGCTGTTCTTCCGCACAGATGGCCTAGCCTTTCCGCTGCGGGTGGAAACAGGTTTGCCGGTGCGCGATGCGCCTGCGATCATGCGGCTGGTGCAGGAGCGGATCGACAGCCTGTCCGATCCGGTCGATCCCGGTTTCGGCTTCGACATGCTGCGCCTTACCGTGCCGCAGACCGAACCGATGGCCGCGACCCAACTGGCGCTGGAAGGAGGAGAGGCCAAGCGCGAGGAAGCGGTGGCTGCGCTGGTCGATCGGCTGTCCGTCCGGGCTGGCCGTAACCGCATCCAGCGTCTTGAACCGCGCGACAGCCATATTCCCGAGCAGGCGCAGCTTGCGCTGCCTGCGATCGAAAGCCGCGCGCCGTCCAACTGGCCGCGTCAGGGAGAGCCCGGCGATCCGCCGATGCGCCCCATCCACCTGTTCGACCCGCCCCAGCCGATCGAGGTGGTGGCGGAGGTGCCAGACGGTCCACCGCATCATTTCCGCTGGCGGCGTAGCGCGCATGAAGTGACCCGCTATGAAGGGCCGGAACGGATCGCACCTGAATGGTGGAAGGCGAAGGACGGTGCGCTGGCGGGCGAAAGCGCAGGGATGACGCGTGACTATTACCGGATCGAGGATGCGCGCGGCCGCCGCTACTGGATTTTCCGCCACGGCCTTTACGGCACGGAGGCGCTACATCCCGGCTGGTACATCCACGGCCTGTTCGCATGAAACGCGGCAAGGGGCCTGATCCGTCCAAGCCCAAGTCCCCCGACCGGCGGGAGTTGGACATGATTGAGGGAAGGGAGAAGAAGCGGCAAGAGCAGCCTGTAAGACCGCCAGCGTCAAGAGAAGGCCCAGCCTTCGCCGAACTGGGCGTCATGTCCAATTACAGCTTCCTGCACGGCGCCTCGCACCCTTCAGATATTGTCGCACAAGCCAATCATCTGGGGCTTCGCGCCATTGGTATTGCTGACAGGAACAGCGTGGCTGGCGTGGTGCGCGCCTATGTCGCGTTGCGTGACGCGCCGGACAAGGCGCGCGCCGCTAGCATCAAAGAAAAGAAGGAGAGGGGTGAAGCGGCCGAGCTGACTGCCGAGGAAGAGGCGGCCTGTCACACCGATCTGCGTCTGGTGGTGGGCGCTCGTCTGGTCTTTGTCGATGGCACGCCTGACATTCTGGCCTATCCCAAAAGCCGCCTCGGCTGGGGACGGCTCACCCGCCTGCTGACCAAGGGCAATATGGAGGCGGTGAAGGGAGATTGCATTCTTACCTTTGGTGATTTGCTTAGCCACCTTGACGACCTTTTGTTGATTGTCCTGCCGCTATCCACGGCTCGGCCCCAAGAAGCGCACAAGGCTCCCCCTGATTATCCTTCCGGTGATGAGGCGTTGCCCATTTTCCACCTGAAACTGGTGCCGCCTGCCTCTCCGCCCACATGGCAGGAGGCATTGCACCGGTTGCAGGACAAAGCCCCGGGACGCGTGTGGCTTGGCCTGACTCGGTACTATCATGGGCGCGACCGCCGACATGCCACCGCTATTCAGCAGACTGCTCGTGAGGTGGGCGTGCCAGTCATCGCGACCAATGATGTGCTGTATGCCGAAGCGACATCGCGGCCATTGCAGGACGTGCTCAGCTGCATTCGTGATGGCGTGACGCTCAAGCAAGCGGGGCGACGGCTGGAAGCGCATGCTGAGCGGCATCTCAAATCTCCGCGGGAAATGGCCCGCCTTTATGCCGCCTATCCGCAAGCGCTGGCTGAAACGATCCGCTTCGTTGATGAGATCGACTTCGTCCTCACCGACCTAAAATATGAATATCCTCATGAGCCGGTGCCGTCCGGCTGGTCACCTGATGGCTGGCTGGAGGATTTGGTGCGTCGCCGGGCAAAGCGCCGTTACGGGCGCAGATTGCCTCCCAAGGTAAGGGCGCTGATCGGACAGGAGCTGCGCCTTATCCGAATGCAGCGCTATGCTTATTACTTCCTGACCGTTCACGATCTTGTCCGTTTCGCCCGCGCACAAAAGCCGCCTATCCTCTGCCAAGGGCGGGGGTCTGCCGCCAATTCCATCGTCTGCTTCCTGCTGGGCGTTACTTCCGTCGATCCTATGAAGCACGACCTGCTCTTTTCCCGTTTCGTGTCGGAAGAGCGCAACGAACCGCCCGACATCGACGTCGATTTCGAACATGAGCGGCGTGAGGAGGTGATGCAATATATCTACCGCCGCTACGGGCGCGAGCGGGCGGGGATCGCCGCGACCGTCATCCATTACAGGTCGCGCAGCGCTTTGCGCGAAGTGACGAAGGTGCTGGGTCTGAGCGAAGATATCGCGGCGCGCCTGTCGAGTACGGTATGGGGCAGCTACTCAAGCGATCTGGGGGATGGGCGTTTCATCGATGCAGGCTTTTCCCTCGACAATGCGGAGATCGTGCGGTTGCGTTCGCTGGTTCAGCAGTTGATCCGTGCGCCTTTTGCCCGGCATCTGTCCCAGCATGTCGGTGGCTTTGTTCTGACCCAGAACCGGCTGGATGAAACGGTGCCCATTCACAATGCCGCGATGCCTGATCGTAGCTTCATTGAATGGGACAAGGACGATATCGATGCGCTTGGGCTGATGAAGGTCGATGTGCTCGCGCTCGGCATGTTGAGCTGCATTCGCAGGGCCTATGAATTGATGCGGCGTCATAACCTGGGCGATCATGACCTGACCGTCGATCTCGATTCCGAAGACCCTGCGGTCTACGCCATGCTTCAGAAGGGGGACAGCATCGGTGTGTTTCAGGTGGAAAGCCGGGCGCAGATCAACATGCTGCCGCGCCTGAAGCCGGAAAATCTTTACGACTTGACGGTGCAGGTTGCGATCGTTCGGCCTGGGCCGATCGAGGGCGATATGGTGCATCCCTATCTGCGGCGACGGGCAGGTCTTGAGAAGCCGGAATTTCCTTCGCCTAGCCCACCGCATAATCCCAACGAATTGCGAGAGTTGCTGAAGGATACCTACGGCGTCCCCCTGTTCCAGGAACAGGCGATGAAGCTAGCTATTGTCGCGGCGGAATTTACGCCTTCGGAAGCCAATCAACTGCGGCGATCGATGGCGACTTTCCGGCAGGTGGGGGGCATGGACAAGTTCAAGGAGAAAATGATCGGCGGCATGGTGCGGCGCGGCTATGAGCAGGATTTTGCCGAGCGTTGCTATAGCCAGATCGAGGGGTTCGGCAGCTATGGCTTTCCTGAAAGCCATGCCTTGTCCTTTGCCCGGCTGGTCTATGTGTCGGCGTGGATCAAATGCCATCAGCCTGCCGTCTTTGCCTGCGCGCTGCTCAATTCCCAGCCGATGGGCTTTTATGCTCCGGCGCAGATCGTGCGGGATGCGCGCGAGCATGGCGTTGCCGTGCATGATGTGGATGTGAATATGAGCGGGTGGGACAATGCGCTTGAACCGCTGCTTCGGTCGCGGAACGTGGGGCGGGGTGAAGGAGAAGGGCGGGCGTTGGCGCTGCGGCTGGGTCTTCGTCAAATCGATGGTTTTCGCGAGGCTTGGGCTGCGCAGATGGTCGAGGCGCGGGAGCCGGGTCTGTTTACAAGCCTGGAGGATTTGGCGCGGCGGGCTGGGTTGCCTGCGCGGGCGTTGCGGCTATTGGCGGATGCGGACGCTTGCCGGTCTCTGGGACAGGACCGGCGGGCGGCGTTGTGGGAAGCGCGGCGGACGCCATCCAATGAATTGCCGCTGTTCGCCGCTGCGCGAAGGCGGGACCAGAAGGCGGCGGGAGAATTGGGGCAGGAGCCGGACGCGATGTTGCCCGCCATGCCGCTCGCCGAACAGGTCGCGGCCGATTACCAGACGACGCGCCTGTCGCTCAAAGGGCATCCGATGCAGTTCCTGCGGCCGGTTTTTGCCGCCGAGGGGGTGCTGAGCTGCGCCCAGACATCGGCTGCGAAGAACGGGACGAAGGTGCGGACAGCGGGTGTGGTGCTGGTGCGGCAGCGGCCGGGCAAGGGCAATGTCGTCTTCATCACGATCGAGGATGAGACCGGGGTCACCAACATTTTGCTGTGGGCGCGGCTGTTCGAAATGCAGCGGCGGCCGGTGATGGCGTCGCGGCTGATGCTGGTCGAGGGCGAGGTGCAGCGGAGCAAGGAGGGGGTCGTCCACCTGATGGCGAGCCGCGTGCATGATCGCACCGCAGAGCTGTCGCGTCTGTCGGATACGCATAGGCCACAGATCGCCTTGTCGCGGGCGGATGAGTTTGTTCACCCTCAGCATCCGCGCACGTCCAGCCATCCGCGCAATGTGCGGATATTGCCGAGGTCTCGGGACTTTCATTGAGGGACTGGAAAATCCTCCCCATCTTCCGATGGGGAGGATAAACTTTCATCCCAAAATCAGGAGAAATCCCATGCCAATTCCCAATCTCCCCATCGAAGGTGGTTGCCGGTGCAGCCGTGTGCGTTTCCGGTTGAACGAAGCGCCATGGGGTGAGGCGGCTTGCCATTGTACCGGCTGCCAGAAGATGACGGGCAGTGCCTTTTCCACCACGATCATCATGCCCTCGGGCGGCTTTGAACTGATCGCGGGCGACCCGGTGATCGGCGGGCTGCATGGGCAAGACGTCCACCATCATCATTGCGACTGGTGCAAGAGCTGGGTCTTCACCAGGCCCGCCGCCGACATGGGCTTCGTCAATGTTCGCGCGACGATGCTGGACGATGCCAGCTGGTTCGCGCCGTGGATGGAGACGCAAACGGCGGAGAAGCTGCCTTGGGCGAAGACCGGCGCAGCGATCAGCTTTGAGCGCTTTCCCGCCATGGATGAATATGAGGGGCTGATCGCCCGCTACCGCGCCGAGCGGCTTCAATAATCCTTCGAATAGCGCAGATTTGCTGATGATCCGGCGTTGGTGCCGGTCTTCGACAGCAGGCTGAGCGTCTTTGACAGCGAGATTTCCAGCTGGGTGGCGGTGAAGCCCTTGGGGTCGGTGATCACCTCCACATAGATATTGTTGGAGATGTGTTGACCCACAGCCAGCGATGCGCCGCGCCCCGTTTCCTTGTCACCGCTGACGATGCCGATGCGATCGACCCCTGACGCATTCTGCAACTTGCCCATTGGATTGAGGCCGCCGCCGCCACCGCGCAACCCGTTGAGCGCGGCGGCTAGTTGGATCGCCTGCGTGGCGGACAGGTTAGCGACATTGTCGCCGAACAGGATGCGCGCCAATATCTCGTCCTGTGGCAGGGTAGGTGTCGAGATGAAGCTGATGTCCGGCTTCTGCGCCGTGCCGCCGACGGCGATGCCTGCCGCCACCGTGTTTATCCGGGTTTCGGCGCGGATCGCCAGCACGGGGTTCATCATCGGCCCGTTGAAGGTGATGATCCCCTGTTCAAGGTCGAACTGGTGCCCTGAGAAGCTGTAGCGGCCACGTATCACCTCGATCTTGCCGACCACGCGCGGAGCCTTTGTAGTGCCGGTGACCCGCATGTTGGTCTTCCATTCGGAATCGAGGCCCATGCCTGTCAGGTAGATTTCATTGTCGGCGCGCACCCGGATGTCGAGCTTCCAGTCGGTCGGCTTGGCAGCCGCCTGCCGGGACGCGACGCGCTGGTCGAGCAGGTCGGTGCCTTCGCCCTTGCGCCGGACACCCTGAAGCTGGCGGATGTCGGCGCCGCCCTGCCATGCGATTCGGTAGCGGGTTTCGGGAAGCGACAGGTCGCCCTTGATCAGTCCGCCGTCTGCCGCGCTGTTGGTCACGTTGATCATGCCGGTGACGACGCTGGTGATGGCTTCGCTCCGGGCGATGCGGGCGTGGTCCAGCTTGATCGCGATGTTCATGGGGTAGCCGCTTTCGGCCGCGAGACCGACCGAGCCGCTCGCCTGCACGGTGCCGTCGCCCGCGCGGCCGGAAAAGTCGCGTATCTCCAACCGATCGTTGGTGAAGCGGCCATCGAGGCGCATTTGCGTCAGGCGCGTGCCGAAGGTCTCATTTTCGTAGGTCAGCGCGTTGGCACGGACGAGGCCGTTGAGTCGCGGGGCGGTGAGACGGCCGCTGAAGTCCGCCGCCACGGCGATGGGGCCGGTGAGTTGCTGGTCAGCGAGACCAGAGAAGGAGAAGAGCACATCGGCAGGCCCGGCATAGCGGATGCCGCCACCGATCGGGGCGGATTGGAGCTGCTCTGTCCAGCTTGATCCGGGGCCGGGAGGCGCGAGCGTGGCGATAAAGCGGCCGAGCGATGCATTGCCGCGCCGGATGATTCCGCGCAGGTCGCCGCCGCGCCCCGAGAGACGGCCTTCAATCGCCATGGAGACAGGATCGGACACGGCGGACAGGCTGGAACGGCGGAAGTCGTTGATCGCGATGCGCGTCGTGGCGGTGGGGAAGGCGTTGCCGCTCTGGTTGAAGTCGATCGCGCCTGTCGCCTTGCCACTGATGCCGAGGCCGGGGCTGGCGATGTTCATGATGGCGAGATCGAAATCCTTGAACCGCGCCTGGAGGGCGGTTTGGTTGCCGAAGCGTCCGGCGAGATCGACCTTACCTTGAGGCAGGACGAGCGTCGCTGGCTCCAGCTGATAGCTCTGCGGTTCGATGCGGATGATCGCGGGTTGGGTGAAGCGGAAGGGGATGTTGCTCGCCTTGCCTTCCAGCGCGACGGCGTAGAGGTTTGGGCGAAGTGCTGCATTCACCGCGATGGAGAAGGGCACGCCCGTCGATCCGTCGGCCACCAGTTGCGCGCGGCCCCGGCCGCCTTGATAATTGATCCGGACGCGGCTTTTTCGCACGACATAGTCGCCATAGGCGGCGTTCGCCATCTGGACATCGGCGGTGATGCGGGGTTGGTCGGTGAGTATGATGTCCACCGTCGCGATCGCTCGGCCGATCACCACATCGGCCTCGCCGGGCAGGCGGGCGTTGCTGGCCTTCGCGTTCACCGCGATGCCCTGCGCCTTGCCTACCGCTGAAAGTCGTGCGGCGCCGGTGATGCCTGAGCCGTTCATGGCGAGCTGTCCGGCGAACGGTCCTGCGGCTGTCTGCTGGAGGCGGCCGTTCATATCGACGCCAGCGAAGCGCGCGCGCGTGATGTCGATGGTGAGCGGACCCTTGGCCGTGCGGATCAGCACATTGGCGAAGAAGGGGCCATAGGCAGAGCCGCCTGTCGCCTCCAGCCGATAGCCGCCCACCTCGCCATTCAGCTTCGCGACGACATTGGAGAGCTGCACGCCGACATTGGGCCGGGCCGCGCGCAGGACTGCTTGGGGCCGTTCCATCGTACCGCGAACGTTGAGCGCCAGCGGGCCATATTGGTTTGACGTGGCCGAGGCGTCGAACGTGATCGCGCCATTCGTGTCGTAGCTGCCCGATCCGGAATGGATGCGGAAATTGGGTGCCGCGCCCTTCAGGTCGGCAAGGGTGAATTTCCCTTCCGGCGTCATGCCGATGCGGCCTGAGGCGACAGCGTTGCCGCCCAGGAAATCACGGACGGAGGCGTTCTCCCAGCGGGCCGTGCGGACGCCGAACTTGCCTGAAAGGCCCCAGCCTCCCTTGGGTCCGGGCACTAGCTTCACATCGGTGTTGAGGTTGACGATGCCGACGCCATCAATCTTGTAATCGTTCACACGCCCCTTGAGTGCGCCCCGGTAAATGGCGTTGTCGAGGTCGGCGAGGACGATGGCGGTGGCATCGACCCGGTCGCTGTCGATCTTGAGGTTGTCGCTGATCAGCTTGCCCGCGGCGTAGGCGAAGTCGCCCTTGACCCGCAGGTTTTGCAGCAGCCCGCCCGCGGCGGCATTGAGGCCGGTCACGCGTCGTGCAGTCGCGTTGACGGGAATGCGGATGCGATCGGCGTCAATCACCGCCCGGCCGCTGGCCTTCAATCCCTCGATGCCGGTCTGGTCGAAGGCAAGCATTGCGGCGCTCAGGTCATAATCGATGAACGGCGTCGCCATCGGGCCATCGAGGATGATCGAAGCGCGCACATCCTTGCCCCGCACCTTTTCCATGATCGCGCCGGGCGTCAGCAACGCCGCGTCGATCTTGAGCCCGCTGAGCCGACTCTTGCCAAGGTCGATGAGCCCCTGCGCCGTTGCGGCAAGCGCGGTGGAGCGCAGTGACCCCTTGATGTTCACGCGCCGCTCGTTGAGCCCGGCGAAGAGATCGAGATTAAGGGCGGGTGTGGTCAGTCGATCGACAGTTCCGGCAAAGACGAGGCCGGGGCGCACAGGACCCTTGGCCGTGAAGTTGCCGTCGCGCGCGGCGAGGGCGATGTTTGCAAGCTCTCCCTTGGGTGAATTGGCGACGACCCGGCCATTCCACGCCTGCCATGTGCCGCGCCCGTCCAACGTTGCGGTCAGGCCATCCGTGAGGCCGCTCATCTTTGCGATGACGCCGCCCTTGGGTGCGGTCAGCGTGCCCTTCATGGCGAGGCGGCTCTGTTCCGGCACGGCGTCCAGCCACGCCTGAAGCCGGTCGCCGCTGTCGACGACGGCATTGGCGCTAAGCTGCGCGCGGCCATCGGCTATGTGGGTGACGCCATCGATGGCGATTTCGCGCTTCTGGCCGATCACCGGCTTGGCCAGCACGAACTTGGCGATCTTCAAGCGATCGACGTCGATGTCGAGGTCGGGGAGGATCGGCGCGTTGGGGTCGCTTTTCGTGATGTTGAACTGCGGGCTGCGCGCCAGCACGACCAGCGGGCTTTCCAGCAGGCGGACGGAGATATGATTGTTGAGGTAGCGGAAGGGGCTCCACACGACGTGCACGCGTGGCGATGCCGCGAACGGGCCTTTGGGGTCGCGCAGGACAAGGTCATGGATGACCATGTCGCTATAGACCGACCCTTCGATCCGCCCGACCTCTATCGTCATGCCCGATTCCAGCTTCAGCGCCGCGATCTGGCGGATCAGGAATTTCTTGCCCGGCGGGGTGTTCAGGGAAAGCAGCAATCCAGCGCCTAGCACGACGATGCCAAGGATCAGGAGGGTGACACCCAGCACTATCTTTTGCCAGAGCGGCCGCCCTTCCCGGATGACCACGGTCTGGCTTTCAGAATCGGGAGGAGGCGTGTCTTCAGCCATCAGAAAGCCTGCCCAATGCCGATATAGAGGGTGAATTTGGACTCGCCGGGCTGACGGTTGATCGGCATGGCTATGTCCGCCCGGAAGGGGCCGAAGTCGGTATAGAAGCGGCCGCCCAAACCTACGCCATATCGGATGTCGGAGAATTTCGGGATGGCGCTTTCATAGACCTGGCCCGCATCGACGAAGGCAACCACCCCATAATTGCCGAAGCGGTAGCGGCCTTCGACAGCGAATTCATTGAGGGACCGGCCGCCGATCGGGTCGTCATTGACGTCCTTTGGCCCCAGTTCCTGATAGCCAAAGCCGCGCACCGACCCGCCGCCGCCTGCATAGACGCGGCGCGATGGAGCGATCTGGTCGCGCGCAGCGCCGCTGATCGTGCCCAGCCGGGTTCGCGCCGCGATCACCAGCGCATCGGAGACGGGGTAGTAGCCGCTGAGATCAAACGTGCCGCGCACATAGGGGGACAGGTTGCCCTGTAGCGATGCTTCGGGCGACAGGCGCAAATTGGCGCGGAAGCCCTTGGTTGGGTTGAGCAGATCGTCCGACCGGTCATAGCCGATCTGCACCGGCAACGAGCCGATGAAATAGGTCAGGCGCCGCTTTTCCGCCGTTGCCGGATCGATCGTCGTCTGCTCGTTTGAGAGCAGGATTTCCGCGCCATAGGTGTAGGTCCAGCGCTTCTGGAAAATCGGCGTAGATTGGCGCGACCAGCTGATATTGAGGCCTGCGGTGAAGGCTTCATAGGCATCATAATTTTGATGGTTGAGCAGGGCGCCAGCCTGGAAGGTCTTGTCCCGCTTGCCCGCATTGGAGCGGCGGAAGGTGCCGGAGACGCCCTGTTCCTGCGTGCCCGCGATAACCTTCGCGATCAGCGCGCCTTCTGGCGGGAAGAGGTTGCGGTGCGTCCAAGTGCCCTCGGCGCGGAAGCCCTGTCCCGTGCCGTAGCCAAGCTCGCCCGCCAGGGTGCGGGGCGGACCCGCCTCCTGATCGACATGCAGGTCGACATATTCGGTGCCATCGGGGCCGGGCTCGTTCGTGCGCACCGGATCGACCGCGACGCTGGAGAAGAGGCCCGTCGCGACAAGGGCGCGGCGCAGGTCATCCACCTTGCGGCTGTCATATAGTTCGCCGGGTTTGAAGCGGCTGATGACCTTCATATGGTCAGCGCCGAAGGCTTGCTTGCGGCCAGAGGTGGTGATGCCTCGGAACGACCCGCGTGGGCCGACCTCAACCGGCAGGGTGTAGTCGCCGGTGATCGTCGCGGGGTCGAGCAATATGTCCCGTTCCCCGACCTTGGCGAAGGGGTAGCCATTTTCGGGCAGCTTCACACCGACATTGGCCTCCGCGCTTTCCACATCGGCGGCCACAATATAGTCGCCGGTCTTGAGCGGCAGGCTATCGCGGACGAGGTCGGGCGGCTCGGTTGGCCCGGCGTTGATGACGATGTCGCCGATCTTGTACCGCTTGCCGGGGGTGACGGACAGCACTGCCTTCAGCGTGCCGTTGCCCGTCTGGTCGAGCGAGGCGAGGGCGGTCGCGTCATAATAGCCTTCCGAATAGAGCAGCCGCACGGCGAGCGCTTCATCCTCATGGGCGCGCGCCTGCACCATAGCGGCAGTGTCGGCGCGTCCTTTGCCATCGACCAGCGATGACTCGCCTCGGAATTCATCTTCAAGGCCGGTCTTGCCGAAACCATCAATCTCCACGGCGTAGCGGATCTCCGCCGTCTTTTCGTGCGGGCTGTCGCTTGCCACCTGTGTAGGCACGGTCACGCTGTCGAGCGGGGGCAGGGGCTGTGCCAGCTCCGCTTCCGCTGGAGGTTCAGTGGCGGGCGGCAGTTCGGCGGGGGCGCTGGCCTGCGGCATTTGCTGGTCGATCCAGCTGTCTATCGACGGCAGCGGAGCGGAAGGGTTGGCTGCGTCGCTCTCGCCAGCCTCGGGCAACCGCGCTTCAAATTCCTCGTCGGGCAGAATCGGCGGCTCCTGCCCTGCAGCAACCGTACCAGCGGATGTCTGCGCTTGCAGCGACAGGGGTGACGCAGCGATCATCAGAACGCCCAAGGCACGCCGGGCGCGTTTCGCCTGCCTGGAACCCATGTAAATTCAACTGCCCCTTTCCGTCCGCCGTGCACGCGGGGAAGACGAATACGCGCAAGGGCTTGTTTCGGTTCCGCCGCTGGCCGTGAACCGCTTCCCTCAGGCGTCGGCCCGGTTTAGGGATCAGAAATGACCATAGCGCTGAATGTATCCCGCTCTATCCTTGGACAACCGTGGCGCTGGCGGGGCGCAGGTGCGGATGCGCGGGAACCCGGCTATCTGCCCGACGACTTGGTCACGCAGTTGCTGCTGGCCCGTGGCTGTCCGCGCGAAGCCGTGGAGGCGCATCGTAATCCGACCATCCGCCATTTCATGCCCGATCCCAGCCTGTTCCGCGACATGGACAGCGCTGCCGAACGGCTCGCGGATGCGGTGCAGAGCGGCGAGCATGTCCGTATCTTCGGCGACTATGATGTTGACGGCGCGACTAGCGCGGCCTTGCTGATCCGCCTGCTACGCGACCTCGGCCTGTCCGCGCGGCCTTATATTCCTGACCGGCTGATGGAAGGCTATGGCCCCTCGGGCGAGGCATTGGTGCGGCTGGCAGGGGAAGGGGCAACGCTGATCGTCACCGTCGACTGCGGCGCGCAGGCGTTCGAGGCGTTGGCCATGGCGAAGGCAGTGGGCGTCGATGTCGTAGTGGTCGATCATCATAAATGCGCCGCCGCGCTTCCCGCAGCCTTTGCGCTCGTGAACCCCAATCGGCTTGACGAGGTGGAGGAAGCAGCCGCTCATGGCCATCTGGCGGCGGTGGGGGTCGCATTTCTCTTGGGCGCCGCGCTTATCCGCGTGTTGCGCAAGCGGGGATGGTTCGCGCAACGGGCCGAGCCTGCCCTGATGGAATTGCTCGACATCGTGGCGCTCGGCACCGTGGCGGACGTGGCGCAGCTCAAGGGGCTTAACCGCGCCTTCGTTGCACAGGGCCTCAAGGTCATGGCCAAGCGCCGTAACATCGGCATCTCCGCGCTGATCGATGCCAGCCGCCTTAACCGTGCGCCATTATGCCATGATCTGGGATTTGCGCTCGGTCCCCGCATCAATGCTGGCGGGCGGGTAGGCAAGGCTGATCTGGGCGTGCGCCTGCTGACGACTGAAGACCCGATCGAGGCCGCGAGCATCGCTGCCGAGTTGGACCAGTTCAACGAGGAACGTCGCGTGATCGAGGCGGCGGTACAG
The DNA here is from genome assembly GCF_059738765.1 of Sphingobium sp. RC1. Classification (NCBI taxonomy): domain Bacteria; kingdom Pseudomonadati; phylum Pseudomonadota; class Alphaproteobacteria; order Sphingomonadales; family Sphingobiaceae; genus Sphingobium; species Sphingobium sp. RC1. Next base: position 2,544,607 of record NZ_AP027306.1, on the reverse strand, counting down.
GTCGAGGCGGAGGAACTGCTGGCGGCGCAGGGCAACCGGGCCGTGGCGCTCATAGCCGGGGCTGGCTGGCATCCCGGCGTGATCGGCATCGTCGCCGGACGCATCAAGGAAAAGGCGGGGCGTCCCGCAATCGTCGTGGCGATTGATGAGGCCGGTACGGGTAAGGGTTCCGGCCGTTCGATCTCCGGCGTTGATCTTGGCGCGGCCGTGCTGGCGGCCAAGGACAGCGGCTTGCTGGTCGCCGGTGGCGGCCACGCCATGGCGGCGGGGCTGACCGTCGCGGCTGACAAGCTGGACGCGCTGGCTGATTTTCTGGACGAGAGGCTCGCTCCTGCCGTCGCCCGCGCCCGTGATGACCGCGCATTGTTGATCGACGCCGTGCTTGCTCCGGCGGGCGTCAATCCGGACTTCGTGGCCGCGATCGAGGCAGGCGGTCCCTATGGCGCTGGCTGGCCCTCTCCGCTCATCGCGGCTGGACCGATGCGCGTCATCAAGGCGGATGTTGTCGGCAATGGCCATCTGCGCGCCGTCATGGCGGGGGACGATGGCCGCTCCATCAAGACCATCGCCTTCCGCCAGGCGGAGAGCGAGTTGGGGCAAGCCATCCTCGGCGCGCCGCGTGACCGTCGCCTGTGGGTTGCGGGCCGCGCAAAGATCGATGATTGGGGCAGTCGGCCCGCCGCTGAACTGCATCTGGAAGATGCCGCCTGGGCCGATTGAAAGAAGTGGTCGTTTTCCTGCCCCAAAGGGGTTGACCGCCGCAAGCTCCCCCCCTAAAGCCGCCCTCGCTTCGCAGCGCCGCCCAAGCGGTTCTGCATGTGGCCCCTTCGTCTAGCGGTTAGGACGCGGCCCTTTCACGGCTGAAACACGGGTTCGATTCCCGTAGGGGTCACCACCTTGCTTTTGCAGGGTTTTTTTTAACTCTCCATAGAGAGTTCCCCCAGTTGGTGGGGGAAAAGTTCCCCCACCTCGATTTAGCGCCCCATTTTGAGCGGGGTGACGTTGGTCATCTTCTCCGATGCGCCGACCGCGATCATGTAGGCGCGGGCGCGCTTGCCATAGTGCCTCACGGTCTCCGGCGTCATGCCCAGGATCGCGCCGACATCGGTGTCGCTGAGGCCGGTTTCGAGCAGGTAGCAGCAGGCGTTCTTCCGCAGGCCGTGGAAGGTGTAGAGCAGCTGGTTCTCGTCGTCGACGTGGCCGAGCTGGCGCATCAGCACGCGCATGCGCTCCTGGATGCGATCCTCGCCGGTGAAGGGCTTGCCCGACCGATCATAGAGCAGGGTGACGGCCTTCTTCTCGATCTTGGCGATTTCCTCGCGCCACCAGGGATGGACGGGCACGGCAACGTCGACATCGGTCTTCACCTGGGACAGTTCCATGATGCCGCCCGTCAGCCAGTTGTGGCGGACACGGATCACGTCGCTGACGCGCTGGCCGGTGCAGAGGCCGGTGACGATTGCGAGGCGTAGCATCGGCGTGGCATGTTCCAGCGCTTCGGCCAGGACGTCGCGTGGCCAGGGCTCATGCTCGCCGATCGGCAGCGGGGCGATGCCGTCTGCCGGGTTATCACCCCGCCAGTCGCGTTCACAGGCGTAGATGAACATGAGCTTCAGGACGTTGAGCCAGTTGTTGGCCTTGCCAGGCTTGTCGGCCATGGCATCGCGCAGCTGATAGACATGGGTCGGCCGCATCCCCCCAACCGACATATCGCGGACGGCCTTGTCCTCGCCGGTCTTCATGCGGAAGGTGAAATCCTCCGCCTCGAACATCGCGACATAGCGTAGATAATTGGCCATCGTGTTCTCGGAGAGGGCTTTGGCGCCCTTCTTCCGCTTCTTGCGGGTCCAGCCTGCGGCCAGGGCGGCACGGAACTCTCGGGCCAGCGCGCCGAAGGAGCCCGGCATAGGCACCCATCGCTGTTCTGCCCGATTCGCGGCCTGTTCGGCCTCGGCATTGACGCGGGCCAGCTCGGTTGCGAACTTCGGATCGGAGGGATCGGGGAGCCTGACGTAGCGATCTTTCCGTTTGCCGTCAGCATCATAGTAGCGGAAGCGCCGGTAGGTCAGGCCCTTCTTTTGGCAAACGCCCTCGATGTCCACTAGTCCCATTCCCCAAGAGATGATCTGAAACCGGAGCGCTGGTCAACATAGCGGTCGAGCGCGCGCAGATCCCAAAGGTCGACATTGCCGTTGCGATCGGCCGGGCCCGGCAGCTGGCGGGCCTTCACCTGCTCGCGAAAGCGGGTGCGGCCGCGACCGAGATAGGCGGCGGCGGTTTCCTCGTCGACGAGGCGCGGCGCGATCGGCGCGATGTTGACGTGCTTGCCCATGTCAGGCGGCCGCTCCTCGACGATCGACCGGGATCGGATGGACCTTGGTGTAGAGAAGCGTGAATTCGATGGCGTACCAGACATGCGTCATGGCATCGATCCTCTGGCGCGTCATGCCGGGGGCGCTGTTGTCGTAGGCGATGAGCATCCGCTGCTTTGTTGCGCGGACACTGCGGGCCAGCAGATCCTTGTCGTCCTGGTGCCAGTGCCGCGGTTCTCGGCGATCACCGCCCAGGACGCGCATGAAGTGGACGATATTGGACCAGATGATGTCGTCCCAGTCGGCCTTCTCGGCTGTGATCTGGCCTGCCTTGACCGCCGCCAGCGATGCTTCGCGGCGGCGGGCCCGCTCCTCGGACGCTGTGGCGACGAGGTCGGCAGGCGGCAGGGGGTCACGACCGAGATAGGCGCTCATGGGTTCGCTGCCTCCAACAGGGCATCGACATGGCACCAGCGCGAGCTGAGCGGGCACCAGCATTGCAGGTCGCGCCCGCGCAGCGTGGGCAGTTCACGATCGAGGCGGTTGCGCCACTGGACCAGGCCGTTGATCTCGGACTGGTTGAAACCGAGCCGCTCCAGATCGCCGATCGTCAGCGCGCGTGAGAGCCAGCGGCGGTAAAGGCGCACCGATCGGGCATGGCCAAAGCGATCGGCGCGGAAAGGGTTGCCGCGAATGGTCGGGCGGCCACAGTAGATAATCCCCTCCGGGGTCGTCGCGCCGCGCTTGCGGCTGCGTTGATGCCGTCGAGGGGAGCGCAAGGTCATGATCGAGGGGGCAGCGCCCCCTCGATCTTCGAACGGCTCAGCCGTCGCCGTCGCCGGAGCCGTCGCCGTAGCCGTAGCCGTCGCCGTCGCCGTAGCCGTCGCCGTAGCCGGAGCCGTCGCCGTCGCCGTAGCCGTCGCCGTAGCCGGAGCCGTCGCCGTAGCCGGAGCCGTAGCCGTCGCCGTCGCCGTCGCCGTAGCCTGCCTGCCCTGATAGCCCGCCCACATTAGCGGCCCGGATGGCTGGCGAGCGCGCGGATGCTCTGCTCGGCGGTTTCGGTGCATGCGATGATCTCGCAATTCTCGGTCAGCACGATGTCGACCGGCGCACCGATCTTGCTATCGTCGTGCAAGCCCTCGGTCGCGACGCCGGAGAGGAAGGCTGCCTTGTTGGCAGGCTTCCAGTACCAGAGGCGGCGGGAATCGCTCAGTTCACAGGCGCGGTCGGTGCGGCTTTTCAGCACACCGGCATGCACGCCCGCATCGCGGCAGCGCACGATCACATATTTGCCGACCCAGTTGTCGTCGGCGGTCACGGTATCAGCCATTGCATTCTCCTGTTTGGCTGGTTGGGAAAAGGGAGTGATGTCAGGCGCGGGGCTGGTCGTTCGGCCAGAAAAGGCGGACGATGAAGGCGACCAGGCCGACGGCGATGAAGAAACCGATCCAGGGCAGGATGGCCCACACGATCATGGCGAGCAGCACGGCAACGAAGGCCGCGACTGCGATCTTCGCGGCGGGCGACTGGATGCCCGACCAGCGGGCTTCGAGGTCGACGAAAAGCGCCTTGCCCTTGGCGAGGAGGGTGTTGAACATTTCCACGTTCGCTTGTCCTTTCGCAGGCGAATAGGACGGCGGGGGTCGTGTCCCCGCCGTCCACCCCCGATCAGTCGTTGATGGCCTTGTTGATCAGGTCGATCGGCTCCAGCTTGTCGGCTTCGGCCGCGCTGATCGTGTCGACGATGTCGAACTTGGCCGACGTCAGGCCGTCATCCAGGTGCGCGAGGAACTTCGCCGCGCCGGCGTCGTCACCGATCTGGACAAAGAGGATGGTGAAGTCCTCGTCCTTCTCCAGCTTGCCAGCGGCGCTGACGATCGCCGCTTCGGCTGCGGCGCGATCGTCGGGCTCGCCATCGGTGAAGATCAGCGCGACCGCCTTCTTGCCGTCGCCGTTGAGGGCGTCGATCTTCTGGATCGCTTCGGCCAGCGGAGTCGAGCCGCGCGGGCTGCGGGCCTGGAAGATCGAGGCGACCTTGTCGGCCGTCACGCCCTCATGGACTTCGACCGAGCCGCCGAACACGACGATGTCGATGCCGTCGGTGTCGTACTGGCCGAGGATCGACGCGAGGCCGAAGATGGTCTCCTGGGCTTCCTGCCAGCGGGTCTTGCCGGGATAACGGGTCGAGGGCGATGCCATCGAGCCGGAGGCGTCCAGGCCGATGACGAAATCATATTCCGTGATCGTCTCGGGCGTTAGGGTAATCGTGTTCATCCTTGGTCCTTTCGCTTTGAACATCCACCGCTTTTCGGTGGGCATCCGGCGTCGTGTGCCGGGGTGCTTGGGTTGCCGGTGATCCGGCGGAATGGGATCAGGGGCAGCGCGTCCACTGTGTCGTGGGCGTCGGCAGAGTCCCGAAATCGAAGCTGGCGAGCATGAACAGCGCGCCGATCGCAATGAGGGCGGCAAAGAAGAGGGCGGACCGCGTCACGGCTGGCGGTCCGGGTCGGCCGGATCGACATCGTCGCTGAAGCGGTCGGCGGGCGCGCTGGTGCGCGGATAGGACGGGCGGCAGCTGATGCAGATGCCGTCATCCTCCGCGCCGATCTCGCCGCACTCGGCGCAATGTCTGAGGAAGTGGACCTTGCTCACCGGCGCCTCCCGATCAGCCGGCACAGCCAGCCATGGCGGGGCGCATGCATCGGCAGCAGGGGGCCGCTGGACCGCTCGCGCTGCCAGGGCGTGCGCGGCGGAACTAGAAGCGGGTCGGTGCCGCGAATGTGGAAGCGGGCGCTCAACGGCCGCGGCTCCGCACGATGATTGGCGTGTCGCGTGGGATCGGCTCGAACAGCAGGGCGGCGACCATCTTGTCGCGATAGGCCGCGAACATGGTGGCGATCGTCCAGCCTGCGAGCAGGAAGGTGCTAGCGAAGACCAGCGCTGCGATCTGGCTGGCGGCGCTCATTGGGTCGCGGCCCGGACATAGATGGACGACCGGCTGCCTTGCGCGATGTTGCCAATCTTGCGCCAGCCCAGCTTCCGCAGGAGCATGGCGATCTGGAAATTATCGCGCGGCGCGGGGACGCGGCCTTCGCGCGCGGCCTCGCTCAGGTCGCGGCGCAGATCGGCCAGCGTGATCTCATTGGCGTCGCGCAACTGGCGGGCGATGAACAGGCCGATGCGCTTGCCCGCCTCGCTGGCGTCGGTCAGTGCGATCAGGGCGTTGTCATCGGCGGCCTTGGGATCGACCAGCTCGTCGATCGCGGCGCGGCGGCTCAGGCTGGCGGCAACGCCTTCGCGCATGATGAGTGCCGTGCCGTCAGCATTGTGGCTCAGCACCCGCCAGCGCAGGCCATCGAACAGAGCGATGCTGCCCGGATTGGGAAATTCGGTTTCGACCTGAAGCATGAAAGCCTCCCGTTGCTGTTACGGGAGGATAGTTCGGATGATCCGAACAAAAAGTCAATGCAAAAAGTTCGGTCTATCCGAACGGCATAAAAGCGTGCGACTGGCGCGCGTTCAGGTCTATCGAATCATTTTCGTGTAGGAAAGCTGTTCAGGACAGGGAGCGAAAATAGGCGTCGACCTGTTGGCCCCAGTAGAATTCATGCTCGTGGATACGGCCGTCGGCCGCGATAACGTCGCCGATCGCGCGCTGGATGCTCGGGGCGATCAGCGGCTGCCGCCCGCATCGGTCGAGCGACACGTAGAAGGTTTCGGCATCCGGGGCCATGCGATCGGCGCGGGCCATGATTGCGTCCATGGGCGGGTCATGACGAAACTCGCCCCTGATCCAGAAGGAGGTGACGAACTGCTCGATCCGTTCACGTTCGGCGGGGTGCCAGTCCTTGTCGCAGTTGGCGAGAAAGGTGAGGACGTTGAGCGCGGCAAGAAGATCGGCGCGGTGCTTGACGCTCAGGCCCCAGGTGATGCCGGCGGCGCTGGTCGAACTGGGCTGGAAATTCGCGAAGAAGATGGCGCCGGGCTCGAAGATTTCCCCGGTGATGATGTCGATCACGACAGAAATCCGATCGGTGCGGAACATGCGATGGGCGGCGCGCTCATGGCACCAGGCATGGAGGTAGAGCTGTTCCTTTGCCTGGTCGAGACGCTGGCAGGTGACGCGGCGCTGACTCAGCTGGCCGCGACTGTCGGAATAATGGATGATGCAGGCGGCGCCCGACAGTTCCTGGGCTTCCCACTTGGGCAGGTCGGTGGTGATCGGCTCGGGCGTGTCGTCAATGTCGGGAAGTGAAGGAGAGAAGAAGTTCGGATGGGGAACGGCTGAACTCTTGCCCTGAATGGTGGCCCATAGATCTCTCAGCATTCCCCCTCCTGTAAAAGACTAAGCTGCCCCCAGCTTTCTCACATTCGATGTCTCGGAAAATTCGGGTTTGGTGTCGGCTGCGATCTGCAGAGCGGACTCGCGCATACGCCGGATGGCCATGGCCTCGTCCGGATGCATCAGCAGTTCATGGGGCTGGATGTGCAGGGCGCGAGCGGCCTCGTTGACGATCTGGCGATAGTAGCTCGTCTTGCCGTGATAGATGTCGTTGACGGTCGCCTTGCTCCACCCGGTTTCGCGACCGAGGGTGGCTTGACTGACTTTCAACGACCGCATCCAGTCCACCAGAAACCAGTCTGGACCGATCGATGTCGACGGGGCCTGCTTCCTTGCCATGTCCGGATGATACGAACTTTGGGCAAATAGTTCGCTTCCCGCGACCCGAACTTTTTGGATTGACAAGAAGTTCGGATTATCCGAACTATGAGGAATGGCAGAGTGCATCACCATCTCCGAATTGCGGGCCGAAATGGGGTTAACCCTTGAAGATTTCGCCGGGAAAATCGGGCTGTCCAGCAAGGGCCATGCCAGCGAGGTCGAGCGGACGCAGCGTTGCTCGCTGCGTGTTGCGTTGGCCGTCGAGGAGCTTTCCGGCGGTCGCATCGACGCGGCGGGCTTGAACGAGGAGGTGCGTCTGGCTCGAACTGCTGTCCATGCGCTGACTGATACGGCTGCGGAACAGTCCCTGTCAGCGGGAAATGAAGAGGCAAATTCCCCTCGGAAGGGGAGCGAGTGATGGATATCCGCTTCGAGCGCCGCTTCGTCATTAACATGGAGGGCAACGCGCGCCCGGTCGGCACGATCGACTGGAGTCGGGTCAAGGTCATTCCTTGGCCGCGCCGGAAAGCTCGTCACAAGCGCGGGGCGGCATAGATCATGCCGATCCGGGGGGACATCAGCATCGGGGAAAAGGCGCTGGCACTGGCGACGAAGCGCGCGGTCGAGGCCGCGGGCGGGCTCGACCGCTGCGCCGAGGAAACGCCGGTGGGGCGCAGCCAGCTGTCGCGCTGCGGATCGGTCAATGACCGGGACAGCATCGCGATCCGCGACGCGGTGACGATCGATCTGCTGGGGACGCGCACTGACGGTCATCCCTTCATCGTGCGGGCCATGTGCCGCCAGCTGGGCGGGGTGTTCGTGCGGATGCCCGATGCCAGCGAGGATGCGGGCGGGCTGACGCTGACGGTGGTCGAGTTGGCCGGCGAACTGGGCGACCTGTCGAACAGCATCCGCGCGGCGCTCAGCGCGCATGGCGACCAGGGCGAGGCGGTTTCGGCGCGGGAGCGCGAGAGCATCCGCGCCGACATTCTTCGGATGCAGGAAACGCTGGCATCGCTCGATCGCCGGCTCGCGGACCAGGAGGGGCAGCGTTGAAGATGCAGGCATTGTCGCCCGATCAGTTCGAAGCCTGGGTCGCGCGGGCGGTGCCCGGCGAGGACGTGGTCTATTGCACCGGCCAGCGGCCGAGCGAGGCGATCGGCGCGGCGGTGCGCGCACTGCATGAGCGGGGGCTGGTGACGATGACCAGCAAGCGGTCGGCGGGTGGGTTTCGCTTCATCGCGCAGCGACTGCCCGATCCCCGCCCCGTTCGTCTGCCCGAGCATCGTGGCCGCTTTGCGCGGCGCGAGCTCAAGGGCCACTACACAGCTGAGCGCATGATCCTGAAGATACTCGTGACGGCGGCAGACAAAGGACATCCGTGCCCGACCAATGGCGAGTTGGCGCGGCGTGTCGGCCTCGCCGGTGCAGCGTCCGCCAGCTACCGGATGCGCCGACTGGTCGCCGCAGGAAAGATCGCGATCGAGGAGCCGTCGCCGCTCGAACGGCGGGTGGTGACGATCGCGGCCACAGGCAAGCAGACACGGAGGGCGATGCTGTGAGCGGGGAAGGGATGATCGCGGCCGACAGGGAGGAACTGATCCAGTGTTTCCGCTGCCCCGCCCAAGGCGTGGTGGTAGCCGGTGTCGCGCTGCCCGATGGATGGGACGCGCTTCGCGTACCCGGCTATGTGCCCGCCTATTTCTGCGACTGCTGCGTCGGCAGCGGGTCGATGGAATATTATCGCGCGCAGCAGGGGATTCCTCGTCGGCAGCAATGGCGCTTCGCCAGCGGGATCGACGCATTCTATCAGCCCGTCACGCGCAAGGTGCTGCTGGCTACGCCGGAGGGCATGGCGGAGATCAGTGAGCAGGACGCGCAGGCGCTCTATGCCGCCATCGGAGCCGCGCTGGCGATCCGCGACCATGCCTATCATCTGACGGCGGAGGTCCGTTCGTGAGCTTCGTCGACATGACCATCACCCGCCGCCATTTCGAGGCGCGGTACAACCAGGTCGGCCGCGCGTTGCTGGCCAACCTCGCCGACATCTTCGGCGTCGATTTCGACACGGCCGAGCATTGGGCCGACGAGATCGACCGCGCCACCCAACAACAGATTGCCGCTGCGCCCCTCTCAGGCGGCGGCATGGCGGGGGCGGTCCCCATAGCAGCCGCCCCCGCCGATCCCGAACAACCATAAGCCGGAACCGGCGCACCACCAGAGAAGGACGTCCCATCATGCCCAGAGCGAAGAAAGCGGCGCCGGCAGTGGCGCCAGAGGAGATCATAGCACCGGAGGGCCTTCGGGTCGCACCTATGGCCATTCAGCCGGTGCCGCTCGGCCGTCTCGTCCGCGCGCCAGAAAATGTGCGCCACACGGACAAGGCGGCCGATGTCGACAGCCTGGCCGACGACATCGCGGCCAAGGGCCTGCTGCAGAACCTGATCGGCTATGCCGACATTGACGCGGTGATGGTCTATGTCGTCGGCGGCGGTCGGCGGCTCCAGGCGTTGCATGTGCTGCGGGAGCGCGGCCTGCTGGACGACAGCTTCGCGGTCCCGGTGCTGATCCGCGACCAGGCCGAGGCGGTCGAGCTGTCGCTGTCGGAAAATCTGGCGAAGCGGGATATGAACCCGGCGGACGAATTCCTAGCGTTCCAGGAGTTGATGCGGCCGGGCACGCTGTCGCCCGCCGATCTCGCCAAGCGGTTCGGCTTTTCCGAGCGTTATGTGAAGCAGCGGCTTAGGCTGGCGGGCCTGGTGCCCGAGATCCTCGACGCCATGCGGCAGGGCAAGCTGACGATCGACGCGGCGATGGCCTATGCCGGAACGCAGGATCAGAAGCTGCAGCTCAAGATATTCCATGCCGAGGCGAAGAAGGGCACCTGGGGCCACGGCGTACAGAGCATCCGGGGCGGCATCGTCAATGCCCAGATGCGGACCGGCGACCCGCTGTTCAAATTCGTCGGCAAGGCGGATTATGAGAAGAAAGGCGGGCGCTATGAAGATGACCTATTCGCCGACGCTGAGGGCCATGACGGCCGCAAGCTGATCGATCCCGACATCATCGTCACGACCGCCGCCGATCGCGCGCATTTCCAGCAGGCCCGGCTGTTGAGCGAGGCGCAGGCTTCGCATCCGACGACGAGCGATCTGCTGCCGTGCCCAGGGTTGCGGATCGGACGCTTCCCGACCGCACCGAAGGGCTATGTCCTGGTCGAGCGGCCCTATTGGCGGCAGGACATTCCGGCCTATCCCGAGCTGCGCGACCAGGCCGCGGCCAAAGGGATCGACATCGTCGGCGTCTATGGCGTCGAATATAATGGCAAGCTGATCGTCCATGAGCAGTTCTTCGTTCCTGGCGCGCGGCTCAGCGATCTTATTCCGCCGCAGCAGACGGCACCCCGCAAGTCGGACGCGGAATATGCGGCTGAGCGGCGCGCGGCGTCGATCCGGGGCGTCGCGGCCTGGCTGGTGGCGCGGGATCACTACCGGGACCGCCCGGAGGGACGGATATGGTGGGAAACGACACAGCCCCATCTCGGTCGCACCGTCGAGCAGGACGGCCTTGGCGAATGCTACACGGTCGGCATGTCGATCCTGGTAACGCCGGAAGAGATCGACGCACGGCTGGAGGATGCCCAGAAGGAATATCTGCTGCAGGAGGCCGAGAAGGCCGCGCGGCGCGAAGCCGAGGAAAGGGCGAAGGCGGAAGCCGCTGCTGCGCTGGAGGCCCGTCGGGCCGAAGTGCTGGCGATGGACCCGGCCCCGATCGTCATCCTGGTCGACGGGCTGGCGCATTTCCGCTGGGAGAATGGCGGCTATGCCGACGAGCAGGAGTATGCGGGCGAGGATCTCGACGGCTCCTATTATGACGATCTGGAAGAGTTGCTGGAGTGTGCTGGCAGCATAGGCCCGGTCTGGCCGTCGATCGAAGCCTGGGCGGAAAACCCGCATGGCGACAATGTCGCTGAAATCGAGGAGCGGGCCGCGTGAGCCGGCCCGTCACGGCACGGCTGAAAGTGCAGCCGATGCGCGGGCTGCGGCCCAGCCTGGAATTCCGCCCGCTCCATTCGCTGGGGATCGACCCGACCTATCAGCGCTCGATCGATGTCGGCGGGAGCCAGTCGCTGATCCGGCGCATCGCCATGCACTGGGACTGGGGGCTGTGCCAGCCCCTGACCGTCGCCAAGCGGGATGACGGTTCGTTGTGGGTGGTGGACGGCCAGCACCGGCTCGCCGCCGCACGGCTTCGTAGCGACATCTATGACCTGCCCTGCGTCGTCATGCCGTCGCAATCGGCCGACGAGGAAGCGGCGACCTTCGTTGCCATGAACCAGCAGCGGCGGCCGCTGACTAAGCTGGAGATCTTTCGCGCCGCGTTGGTCGCCCATGACGAGGAGGCGCGCACGATCGACCGGGCGTTGAAGGATGCCGGGCTGTCGCTTGCCGCCACCACCAATTACGACAGCTGGAAGCCGGGCCAAGTAGGCAATGTGGGCGGGCTGCAATGGTGTCTCAGCCAGTATGGCGAGCATGTGTTGCGCCGCTCCTGCATGGTTTCCGCCCAGGCGTTCGCCGACCAAGTTCTGCGCTATTTCGGCACGATCTTTCCGGGCATCGCGGCGGCGGTCGCGCGCCTGCCCCGTCCGCTGGCGGATTCCGACATCGCCTTCCTGCAGGCGGTGCTGGGGGGGGGGCACTCAGGCCGATTGGGTTCGCGACATCCAGCGGGTCAAGGCGGACAAGCCCGACCTGAACATGCGCGCCGCCGCCAAGCAGGCGATCGCCGACGCGCTCGACGAAGCGCTGGCGGACGACTGATGCGGGGCGGCCCTTCCTTGCGGCGGCACGCCTCCGTCCTGCCCGGCGGGAAGACCGTGTCGGTGTCGGCGCTGCATCCCGCCTATCGGGCGGGGCGCAGCATCTTTCCGTCGCGCGTGTTCGAGGCGGGCGAAGTCAAGCGGGTGCTGAAGACCGGCCACCAGTCGCGCAAGATCGGCAAGGTGGTGATGAAGGGCCATCGCAAGGGCTGGCCGATCTTCACCTTGACGCTGGAGGAACGGGCCACCTGTCCGCGCAGCTGCCAGGCATGGGGCTGGTGCTATGGCAATAACATGCAGGCGGCCGAGCGGATCGTCGCGGACGATGCGCTGGAGGCGGGCCTGTGGCGCGAGCTGGAGCAGCTGCAGCGCGCCCATCCCGGCGGCTATCTGGTGCGGGTCCATATCCTGGGCGACTTCTATTCGGTCGGCTATGTCGACCTGTGGGCGCGGGCGCTGAAGGCGTTTCCTGCTCTCCATGTCTTCGGCTTTTCGGCGCGTGATCCCGGCTGCGATCCCATCGGGCAGGCGCTGGACCAGCTTGCTTCGGCCGACTGGCAGCGGTTCGCGCTGCGCTTTTCGGGCCGCCCTGGTTCGGAGCGGGCGAGCCGGTTGGTCAGCGGCGATGAAGCCGACGGCGACGCCATCCTGTGCCCGGCCCAGACCGGCGCCACCGACTGCTGCGCGACCTGCGCGCTGTGCTGGCAGTCCGCCAAATCCATAGCTTTCCGGAGGCATTGACGATGATGCGATTCTTGCCGCGTTTTGAGTTCACCGACCACGGGCTGGGCGGCATCGATGCCGACGACCGATATGAATGGTTCGAAGGGCGCGGCCTGCTGATCCAGTGGGGCGGCTTCATCGTCGAGATCATCTTTGCGCGGCGGGAGCAGCTCGGATGATCCAGGTCAACGTCAAGACGCTGCGCGGGGCGCTGAAGGCGATCAACGCCGTGGTCGAGAAGCGGACGACGGTGTCGATCTGTGCGACCGTGCTGGTGCGGTCGACCCCCGGCCAGATGTTCCTGACCGGCACCGACCTCGACATCATGATCGAGAAGACGGTCGACCTGGAGGATGCGGGCGCGAACAAGGCCATGTCCTTCTGCGTCGATGCCTCGACCCTCGCGTCGATCGCGGGCAAGCTGCCGGCGGAGGGCGTCGCGACGATCGAGAGCGACGGCAACACCGGCATCACGATCAAGTGCGGCCGCGCCCGGTTCAAGCTGCCGACGCTGTCGGCCGACGACTTCCCGCTGCTGGCCGGCGGCGACTGGGACGCCCAGTGGGAGCAGGACGGCACCCAGCTGGTGCAGATGATTGAGAGCGTGCGCTTCGCCATCTCGACAGAGGAAGCCCGCTATTATCTGAACGGCATCTATGTGCATGTGCCCGATGGCTCGGAATGCCAGTTCGCCGCGGCGACCGATGGCCACCGGCTCGCGCGTTTCCATTGCGATGCGGCGGAGGGCGCGGAGGAAATGCCGGGCATTATCCTGCCGCGCAAGGCGGTCGCCGCGCTCGCCCAGCTGCTGGACGAAGAGGGCGGCAAGGTCGATGTCGCGGTGAGCACGTCGAAATTTCGGTTCGAGATCGGGACGACCGTGCTGACGGGCAAGCTGATCGACGGCACCTTCCCCGATTACACCCGCGTCATTCCCGCCGCCAACCGGCTCGATTGCTGGTTCGAGCCCGGCCCGTTGGCCGAGGCGGTCGAGCGGGTGCTGACGATCAGCAGCGACAAGTCGCGGTCGATCGCGTTCACCTTCGACGCCAAGGCGATCACGCTGGAGGTCGTCAGCCCGGAAAACGGGACGGCGAGCGAGGAAGTGCCGTGCGAATATGAGGGCGAGGCGCTGCGGATCGGTTTCAACGGCAGCTATCTGCTCGACGTGCTGCGGCACCTGAAGGGCGGCGGGGATGAACGGGCCAGGGTGAAGCTGGCGGACCCGACGGCGCCATCGCTCTGGCAGACCAGCGACGATGCTGCCCGCCTCTATGTCCTGATGCCGCTGAGGGTGTGAGCCATGGCCGAGCTGCAGCGATTCCTTCCTCCTGGTGAACTCTACCGCCGCGCCCGCAAGGTCGAGGAGCTGGCGCGCGTGGTGATGGACTGCACCAGCAGAGGATGCGCGCTGCGCGATGTCGCGCGGGCGACGAAGATCATGTCGGAAATCAGCGCCATCGTCGGCGCGGGGGAGGAATGATGGCCGAAGATAAGCGGCGCTGGTCCTGGTGGGCAGCTGAAGGCGAGGATGCTGAGTGCTATCAGATCAATGAATTGACGCGAGATGGGGCAATCGCGGTTGCCAGGCGTGAATATGGCGACGATGCCACCTTCGTGATTGTCGAAGCTACGCAGGATGGGCCGTTCATCACTGACCTGTTCGACGCGGACACGGTCGAAGAGGCGATCGACCGGTTTAGCGACGTCAACGGCGATCGGTTCGGCGAGCAGGGATGGGAAGGCTTCATCGATCCCGATGGTTTTGCCGCTGCGCTAAACAGAGCGGCGGCGCAGTATATCGAGGATCATTCCAACGACATCGTCGTGTTCACCTTCACCGAGCAGCGCAACAAAGAGGTGATCCGGCCTGGTGCTCCGCCCGGCTGACCTCCCCTTCTTCCGCGCACCGGGGCGCATGGAGGGTCGGGCATGGTGCCCGATCTACCGACCCAAAGGCAACTGCCGCCCGGACCAATCTGCATCTGCAAGCCTGATTTTCGGGGTGGGAATTCGTGTCTCTTCCACAATCGTTCCTGGACAGCATCCGTGATCGCACCTCGCTATCGGCACTGATCGGCGCGTCGATCAAGATCGAAAAGGCGGGGCGCGAGCATAAGGCGTGCTGCCCCTTCCACGGCGAGAAGACCGCCAGCTTCACGATCAATGACGACAAGGGCTTCTATCACTGCTTCGGTTGCGGCGCGCATGGCGATGCCATCCGCTGGCTGACCGATCATGCCGGCATGGACTTCATCGACGCGGTGAAGGAACTGGCGGCGAAGGCGGGGATCGAGATGCCGGCGCGATCGCCGGAGGATGCCCAGCGCGAGCGCCGCCGCAGCGAAACCAGCGATGTCATGGGCAGCGCGGCCGAATGGTTCCAGCGGCAGCTGCACGGGGAATCGCGGGCGCTGGCGCAGCTGGAGGCGCGCGGGATCTCCACCGCATCGATCGCGCGCTTTGGCCTGGGCTATGCGCCGGGGCAGCGGTCGATCGGCGGCAGCGGCATCGCGCCGGCCCAGCTGGTCGACGCCGGGCTGCTGATCGACACGGACGACGGCTATCGCGATCGGTTCCGCGGGCGGCTGATGGTGCCGATCCAGGATGCGCGCGGCCGCGTCATCGCCTTTGGCGGCCGCGCCACCCGTCCGGGGCAGGAGCCCAAATATGTGAACAGCGAGGGCGGCAGCTTCGACAAGGGCGCCACCCTCTATAATCTGCACCGCGCGGCGCCGGCGGCGCGATCGGCGCGGCGGCTGATCATCGTCGAGGGCTATTTCGACGTCATCGCGCTCGACCAGGCCGGCATTGCCGAAGCCGTGGCGCCGATGGGCACCGCGATCACGCCGCAGCAGCTGGAGCGCGCCTGGCGCGTGATTGAGCGCCCGGTGCTGCTGATGGACGGCGACGCGGCAGGCCGGAAGGCTGCGCTGCGCGCCTGCGAACGGGCGCTTCCGCTCGTCGGGCCGGGCCGCTCGCTGTTGATCGCAACCCTTCCTGACGGTTCCGATCCCGACGATCTGGTGCGATCGCAGGGGCGGGCGGCGATCGATGCGCTGATCGACGCGGCCGTGCCGATCGCCGACGCGCTGTGGCAGGGTGTGCTGGCCGATGGCGACCATGCTACCCCTGAAGGCCGGGCCGCGATCTGGAAGCGGCTCGCCGGCATGGCGGGCGCGATCGCTGACGAGGAAACCCGCGCCCAATATCTGAGCGACTGGCGGGCGCGGTTCGACGCCGCCTTCCCGCCGCCGCCGCCCTGGGCGCGCGACATCGAAACCCTTCCATTCGGAAGGCTGGAAGCTCTGTCCGAACAGCCCGAGCCGGTGCAGGCGCGGCTGAAGGCGATGGCCGGGGCCTGGTTCGATTCCCGGATCGAAAGGCTGGATTCGAACAAGGATGCCGTGCTGCGGCTCGCCTTCGTCGCCGGTCGCCGTGTCGGCGCGGGGCTGCTGGCGGAGGCCGAGGTCAAGGACAAGCTGCTGGCGCGGCTCGACGCGCTGCCCGACCTGCAGCCCGCCGATGTGGAGCGGGCGCTGGGCGACGGCATCAACCGGGCCTGGGACATCGGGCCGGATCTGGTGACGCTCGGCTGCGTCCTGCACCCGATGACCGATTTCGGCATCGGCGAGCGCCTGATCGCGCGGCATGGCACGGCCTTTCGCTTTACCACGGCGAAAGGCTGGCTGGGGTGGGACGATCGGCGCTGGCGGGTGCTCGACCAGGACAAGGATGGTCCGCCGCCATCGGAGCTGCAATCGGCGATCTTCGACACGATCCGCGCCATCCAGGCTGAGGCGCGGGCGGTGCGGCAGACAGGCATCCATGATCCTGACAGCAATCCGCATGGGCTCGACCGGCTGATCCCCTCCGGCAGGAAGAATGTGCTGCTGTCGGCGCTGCTCGCCAAGTTCGGGCGCGAAAGCGAGACGGCGGGCAAGCCCAGCTCGATCGCCAAGCTGGCGCAGAAATGGCTGACGGTGTCGATCGAGGCGTTCGACTGCGATCCGTTCGCCATCAACGTGCTGAACGGCACGCTGCGCTTCGAGCGGTATCGGGACAGCGACGGCCGCCGGCGCGCGCGGTTCAGCCTGGAGGCACATCGGCGCGAGGATCTGAACACGAAGCTGGCGCCAGTGGCGTTCGATCCCGACGCGATCTCCCCGATCTATGACGATTTCTTTGCCTGGGCGCATCCTGACGGGGGTATGCGGCGCTATCTGCACCAGGTCGTCGGCTATACCGCGACGGGCGACACGGGCGAGCAGAAGCTGTGGTTCCATTATGGCCTGGGCGCGAACGGCAAGTCGACGGCGATGGACCTGTGGGCGTATGTGCTGGGCGACTATGCCGGCACGATCGGGATCGAAACCTTCCTCGACCAGGGCATCAAGAAGCGGGGCGATGCCGCCTCGCCGGATCTGGCAAGGCTTGGCGGCGTACGCCTGTTGCGCGCGTCGGAGCCGGAGCGCGGGGCGAAGCTCAATGAGGCGCTCATCAAGGCGGCGACGGGCGGCGAACCGATGGCGGTACGCGCGCTGCATCGCGGCTTCTTCGACCTGCTGCCGCTGTTCAAGCTGCATATCGGCGGCAATTACAAGCCGTCGATCCCCGGCACCGACGAGGGCATCTGGCGGCGCATGAAGCTGGTGCCGTGGAACGCGCATGTCGCCGATGGCGATCGCGACGAGCAGCTGCCGCTAAAGCTGCGCGGCGAGGCCGCGGGCGTGCTCAACCATATGGTGCGTGGGCTGCTGGATTGGCTCGCCAATGGGCTGATCGAGCCTGACGCGGTGCGCGAGGCCACGGCGCAATATCGTGAGGACAGCGACCCGCTGGCGCGATTCCTGAAGCTCTGCACGGCGCAGGACCAGCAAGGGCGCGTCCAGTCGTCCCGGCTCTACGAGGTCTTCCAGGCGTGGTGCAAAGCCGCTGGCGAGCGCGAGTGGACGCCCGTCGGCTTCAGCAAGGCGATGCTCGACAAGGGCTTCGTGAAGAAGACCAGCAACGGCGTCCAGTGGCTCGGCATGCGCCTGGTGCGGGAGGTCGGCGACTTTGTCGATGAGAATGGGCGGGTGCGCGAGGTGCCGGTCGAGGCGCCCGACGAGGTTCGCGCGCCTCCGGCCGGGCCGCCTCCCGATGCAGATGCCGACTGGGTGCCGGACTTCTGACGGCAGTTTGATCGACGCGAAGGCTTCCAATGTGGAAGGGCGGCGGAAGGGTTGGTGGAAGGGGAAAAGCGCGGATTTCTGGGCCTTTGGAAGGGATGGAATGGTTGCCGATATATTGCCGTCGCATGTGCGCGCGGGCGCGGGCGCAGGCATGAGCGAAAATATACGTTATCTATTCCAACCCTTCCAAGGCTTCCAAAATAGAGAAAATACATAGCGATTTCATTGATTTAGAATGTGGAAGGGTGAGAGCATGGGGGTTCCAGTGGTGGAAGGGTCGCAATTCTGGACTTTCGCGGATGTGGAGGAGCGCCTGATCGAGGCGATGCGCTTCTGGTGGCATGTCGATGGTGGTGGCTGGCCGTTCGCGTCTGACGGTCCGTGGCATCTGATCGCGGCCGACAAGAGCTGGGATTGGGACAAGGATCGGTGGGCCGACGCGCTGCCGCCCAAGTTGCCGCTGTCGATCGAGCAGATGAAGCGGCGGGATGAGGCGACGGCGTGGCTGCTCCATGCGCCTGCCCAGGATCGGCGGCTCGTGCTGCTGGCCGTGCGGGCGCTGGCTGCTGGTCGGAAGCGTGTGCCGTGGCGGCAGCTGCTCAAGCCGATGGGCCTGAAGCTCGGCGCAGATGGGTTGCGGATGCGCTATGGCCGCGCCGTAACGTGCATTTGCAATGCGCTGAACACCGCAGAAATGCGCGCATAGAGACGGCGCAAGCCCTAGAATGTTGCATCACGAAAATAATCTGTGTTCGTCTAGCAGGCCAATTCGAGTAATTGATTGATACGCTGACGGCATGCCTTCGCTCGTCGTCATCGGGCATCCTCTCCTCACCTACAGCGACCCGCTTGGCCCAGTGTCAGCGGGTCGCTGCCGTTTAGGGACAACGTCGTGGGCAAGCTGAAGGCGATGGGTTCTCGCATCGCGCCGATGCCGTCGCGGGTGAGGCTGGCGCCCAAGGTGGTCGAGCAGTTCTACAGTTCGCCGGAGTGGCGCGCGCTGGTCGCTCGCCGTCGTCGTGATCCTGACTATCAGGCTGCGCTTCGGCGGGCAAAGCCGGGTGAGCGAATGATCCTCGACCACAAGGTCGAGCGGAAGGACGGCGGCGCGGACCTCGATCCGGCGAATACCGAGTGGCTCACCTACGGCGAGCACCAGGTCAAGACGGCAGCGGCGCGGCGAGCCCGCGCGCAGGGCCGCGCCTGACGCGGGGAGCCGCGCGCACGGCCCCAAGGGGGGGGGTAGGTCAAAAGTCGGGCAGGTCGGGGCCTCAGCACCGCCTCTGCCCTCATTTGGAGATTTTTTTCCGTGGCTGGTGAATTTCTGGGTCATGACCTGTTCGGCGACCCGGTGTTGCCGAGCCGTGAAGGCCCGGGAAGGCCGGAGGTCGTCTGGAACCGCGAAACGTCCAACAAGGTGTTGTTGGCGTTTGCGCGCGGCCTGACGGTCAAACAGGCGGCATCGGCGGTCGGGATGTCCGCGCCCACGCTGCGGAAGGTATATTTTTCCGAGGTCGGAAAGCGGGCGGAGGCGCGGCTGCGGATGGAGATGACCCAGCTGGCGCGCCTCAACGCCCAGGCGGAGGCGGGCAACGTCGCTGCTGAGAAGGAACTGATGAAGCAGCTCGATCGGCTGCGCCAGCGTGACCAGCAGCAGCAGCTCGCGCCTGCGCCGACCAAGGCCGCGAAGCTGGGCAAGAAGGAAACAGCCAAGGCGGTGGCGCATGAGGTTCGTGGGCTGTACGAACCGCCCTCGCCGCCGACCAGGTTGAACTGACGATATGGCGCTGACGACCGAGCATCTGGACCGGCGCTGGTCGACGGCGTGCGTCGACTGGGAGGATAGGATCGTCGGGCGGCGTTCGCTGGTGCCGTTCGAGCCGCTCTTTCCCGATCAGGCCGACAAGGCGGTCGAGATCTTCAAGTCGCTCCGCATGGTCGATGTGCCGGGCAGGCCGACGTTCGGCGAAGCCTGCGAGCAGTTCGTCTTCGACTTCGTGCGCGCGATCTTCGGCGCCTATGATGCCGAGACCGGCGAACGCCTGATCAGCGAGTTCATGCTGCTGATCAGCAAGAAGAACGGCAAGTCGACGATCGCCGCCGGGATCATGATCACGGCCCTGGTGCTGAATTGGCGCGAACTGGCGGAGCTGCTGATCCTGGCGCCGACGAAGGAGATCGCGCAGAACAGCTTTAAGCCGGCGGCGGCGATGGTCCGGGCGTCGGCCGAACTGTCGCTGATCCTGAAGCCGGTCGATCACCAGCGCATCATCAAGCACCTGGTGACGGGCGCGGAGCTGATGGTGGTCGCGGCCGACGCGGAAATTGTCGGCGGCAAGAAGGCCGGCTTCGTCCTGGTCGACGAACTATGGTTGTTCGGCAAGCGGGCCAACGCGGAGGCGATGCTGGAGGAAGCTACCGGCGGCTTGGCATCCCGGCCCGAGGGCTTTGTCGTCTATCTGACGACCCATAGTGACGAGCCGCCCGCAGGTGTGTTCAGGGACAAGCTGGATTATTTCCGGGGCGTCCGCGACGGCGAGATCGACGATCCGCGCACCTTCGGGATGCTCTATGAGTGGCCGGAGGCGATGCTGGAGGCTCAGGCGTATCTGAAGGCCGAGAATTTCTATGTCACCAATCCTAATATCGGCCGCTCGGTTTCCGAGGGCTATATTGCGGGCAAGCTGAAGAAGGCCGCCGGGGGCGAACTGGACGATGACGGCGACACGGGCAGCATCCAGATCGTCCTCGCTAAATATCTCAACGTCGAGATCGGCCTGCGCCTCCGGCGGGACCGCTGGCGCGGCGCTGACTATTGGGAGGCTGCGGCTGATACCAGCCTGACGCTGGAGCAGCTGCTGGCGCGATCGGAGGTGGCGGTCGTCGGTATCGACGGCGGCGGCCTGGACGACCTTTATGGCTTGTGCGTGGCTGGTCGCGAACAGGGCACGGGCCGGTGGCTCTACTGGACCAAGGCGTGGTGCTGGCCGGATGTGCTGAAGCGCCGCAAGTCGTTGGATTCGGTGCTGCGCGATTTCATCGCTGATGGCGACCTGGTGCTCTGCGAGGTGGAAGCGGACGCGGATGATGAGGAGCAATATGCCGTTCCGCAGGACATCCACGAGATCATCGAGATCATCCAGCAGGTGAAGGACAGCGGGCGGCTGCCGGTCAGCGGGGCGATCGGGCTTGATCCCCACGGTGTGTCCGACCTGGTCGATGAGCTGGCGAAGATCGGGCTGGAAGCCGGGACGCCCTCGGCCCCGGTGGTCGCGGTGGGACAGGGTTTTCGTCTCATGTCCGCGATCGTCGGCCTGGCCCGCAAATTGAAATTCGGCGGCGCGGTTCATTCGGGCTCGCGCCTGATGGACTGGTGCGTCAGCAACGCCAAGGAAGAGAAAGGCCGACAGTCGGTGATGATCGTGAAGGATGCGGCGGGAACCGCCAAGATCGATCCGCTGGTCGCGGCCTTCAACGCGACCAAGCTGCTGGAAACGAACCCGGTCGTCGCCGCGATGCTGTCGTCCCCCTGGGATGATCCGAACTTCTCGCTGATGCCCGCATGAGCTATCGTTTGTCGACGCGGGCCGCCGCGGCCGAGCGCAAATGGGCGGGCGATGGCGCTGTCGTCGCGCCGCGTCGGGGTGAGGTGCGAATGATCACGGAAATTCCGGGGATCGAACGCCCTGGCGCCGACATGCTACAGGTGTTCGGGCTGGGCGACATCAAGCTGCCGAGCGTGACGATCGGCAGCGCGCTGACCGTGCCCGCAGTGGCGGCGGCGGTCGCGTTCCTGCCTCGCTCGCTCGCGGCGCTTCCGCTGCACGCCTACCGCAAGACGGACGACGGGCCGCAGAAGATCAGCGGCGGGCTGGAAACGCTGATCCATGATGCGCCGAACCGGGAATGGACCAGCTTCAAGCTGCGCCAATATTTCTGGCAGCAGGTCTTCACCGGCGGGCGCGGCCTGCTCTGGATCGAGCGGTCCGGCAGCACGATCACGGGGCTCTATCCGGTCAATCCGGTCAAGGTTCGCATTCGGCGCGATGATCTGGGTCGCACGACCTATGAAGTGGCCGGGAAAATCTATCCCGCGGCCGATGTGATCGACGTGCCCTTCATGTTGAAGGCTGATGGGGTCGGACATTATGGGCCGGTCACGTTGGGCGCTCCCGCGATCCAGCTGGCGCTGGCGATGAACCAGTATGGTTCCCGCTTCTTCGCCGGCGGCGGCGTTCCGCCCCTGGCGGTCGTCGGCCCGCTGCCCACGGGGGCCGACGCGATGCGGAGGGCTGTTGGCGACATTTACCGCGCGATCGAGGCGGCGAAGGAGTCCGACAAGCCGATCTTCCCGATGCCGCCGGGTCACGAACTGAAACAGGTCGGCTTCGAGCCCGAAAAGGGGCAGATGACCGATGCTCGCCGCTTTCAGGTCGAGGAGATCGCGCGCATCTATCAGTTGCCGCCGGTCTTCCTGCAGGATCTGACGCACGGCACCTTCTCCAATGCCGAGCAGCAGGATCTTCACCTTGTCAAGCATCTGATCGCCCAGTGGACGCAGGCGCTGGAAGAGGAGATGAACCTGAAGTTGTTCGGTCAGCGGAACAACGCGCGCTATGTCGAGCATAATCTCGACGGCCTGCTGCGCGGCGACTTCAAGACCAGGATGGAGGGCCTCGCGCAGGCCGTCCAGAATTCGTTGCTGACGCCGGATGAGGCGCGCGATCTGGAGAACCGCCCAGCCAAGGGCGGCAACGCCGACAAACTCCTGGTCCAGGGCGCGACCGTGCCGCTGGACAGCCAGAATGGGGAGGCCGCGCCTCCCGCCAACAACCAGGGAACGAGCGCATGACCATAGAACGTCGCGCCCTTGCTGCCTCGCCTGAAGTGCGGGCGGACAATGGCGCCAAGGTCGCGCGGGGCTATGCCGCGCTGTTCAATAGCGAAACCGACATTGGCGGCTATTTCCGGGAGATCATCGCGCCGGGTGCGTTCGCGGATTCGTTGCAGAACGCCGATGTCCGCGCCCTGATCGATCATGACACGGGCCGCGTCATCGGCCGATCATCCGCCGGGACATTGCGGCTTCAGGAAGACGACAAGGGGCTGCACGTCGAGATCGACCTGCCCGACACGACGGACGGGCGCGACCTGGCCGTGCAGCTGGAGCGCGGCGACATCAGCGGCATGTCGTTCGGCTTTCGCGTCACGCATGACGAATGGGACGAAACGACCGAAATCCCAACACGGACCATCCATAGCGTCGAGCTGTTCGAGGTGAGCGCGGTGGCGTTCCCGGCCTATGACGATACCGAGATCGGGTTGCGGTCGCTGGAATCGGCCCGGCAGGAAGTGGAGCGCAAGGCCGCCGAGCGCAAGACCCATGACCAGGCCGGCTATCTGAAACGCAAGGCTGATCAGGAGCAGCGTTTCCGCAAGCTGTAACAGCATTTCCCGGCGACCACCGGAGGCCGGCAGGGGCTTTGTCCTGCGATGCAGACCCGCCATCCCGGCGGGTTTTTTCATGAGGTAAATCCTATGTCTCTGACTGCCCTTCAGGAGCAGCGCGGTCGCCTTGTCACCCAGGCCCGCGAAGCCCTCGACGAAATCAAGGCCAACACCGACGAGGCGCGCGCCACCGAACTGGAGCAGCGCCACGACGCGATCATGGCCGAGTTCGACAAGGTCGAAGCCAATATCGCCCGCGAAGATCGTCAGGCCCAGATCGAAGCCCGCCTGGAGGAAGAGCGCGGCAAGCGTCGTCCTCCGATGGGTGGCGAAGGCCAGGGACAGGACGACGCAGAAGAGCCGAGCTATCGTGACGCCTTCGTCGCGCTCGCCCGCGCCGGCTTCGACCCGCAGGAGCTCACCGCCGAAGAGCGCGCCACCCTGAAAGCCGGTATCGTGTCGAAGCTGGAAGCTCGTTCGCAGACCGTGGGCACCAACTCGGCGGGCGGTTATACCGTCCCGACCGACCTTGCCGCCACCATCGACAAGACGATGAAGGCCTGGGGTCCGATGTATGACGATGCGATCTGCACCGTGCTCAACACCGCATCGGGTAACCCGATCGACTTCCCGACGGTCGATGATACCGCCTCGACCATCTCGCAGCACACCGAAGCGGCGGCGATGACCGACGACGGATCGAAGGATGTCACCTTCGCCAAGATGACGCTCAACGCCTTCGCCTACGACACCAGCTGGGTGCAGATCTCGATGGAACTGCTGGCTGACAGCAATATCGACGTCGAAGCCTTCATCGGCGAGCTGCTCGGCGAACGCATCGCCCGGCGCGTCAACACCGAGTTGACCACCGGCGACGGCACCGGCGATCCCAACGGCATCGTCGTGGCATCGGCAGCGGGCAAGACGGCGGCCTCGACGTCGGCCTTCACGGCAGACGAAGTGATCGACCTGTTCCACTCGGTCGACCCGGCCTATCGCGCCTCGCCCAAGGCCCGCTTCATGATGCACGACACGGTGCTGGCGGCGGTGAAGAAGCTGAAGGACGGCAACGGCCAGTATATCTGGTCGCTGGGCGACATCCGCAACGGCGCCCCCGACACGATCCAGGGCAAGCCCTACAGCGTCAACCAGGCGATGGCATCGGCCTTCACCACCGCCCAGAAGCTGATCCTGTTCGGCGATTTCAGCAAATATTATGTCCGCAAGGTCGGTGCCCCGGTGATCGGCGTGCGGCGTGAATATTACTGGCCGAACATCGGCCTGGCCGGGATCGTCCGTCTCGACGGCGACCTGATCCAGTCCTCGGCGGTGAAGCACCTGAAGCTCGCCTGACCTTTCCCCCTCGGGGCGGCTGCGCGCCGCCCCACTTCTTTCAGGAGGGCTAAATGGCCGGTTCCTACAACACCACGGGCTATCGCAACGCCGATGGCGTGCCTGTCGTCCAGGGGCAGACTGCGGTCACGCAGGCGACCTCGATCACCACGGGCGTCACCTGCAATGCCTATTCGGGCGTCATCACCACTGTTTCGCAGACGGTCGCCGCCGGCGCGGAAGCGTCCTTCACCGTCACGAACAGCAAGGTCAAGGCGACCGACATCGTTCTCGCCTGCATCAAGACCCACACTTCGGCGGGGCTCTTCTTCGTGGAGGCGACCGCCGTCGCCGACGGATCGTTCCAGCTCACCCTGACCAACCTGCATGCTTCGGCGGCGGGCGACAATGTGCTGGTCATCAACTTCATCGTGCTGAAGGCCGAGGCATGAAACTGAAGCTGCTCGTCAGTCTTTCCAATGGGAAGCAGCCTGGCGACGCGCATGAATGCGACGAGGCGGAGGCTGGTCGGATGATCGCCTCGCGCTTCGCCGTGCCCTGGACGGACCCGATCGAGACGACCGCGAAGGCTCCGGCGGTGGAAACGCGCGCGACCGCTCCGGCAAAGACGCGGCGCGGCAAATGAACTGGCTTCCTGTCGAGGTCACGGTCGGTCCCACGGCCGAGCCGCTGAGCGTGGCGGATGCGCTCGGGCATGTGCGGGCGGAAGAGGGCGAAACCGCCTATGTCACCGCGCTGGTGAAGGCGGCGCGCGGTTATGTCGAATCCTATACCGGCCTCAGACTGATGCCGCAGACGGTCAAGCTGCGGTGCGACAGGTTCGAGGACAGCATGATCCTGCCCCTCGCGCCGCTCTCTGCCATCGCGACGATTGAATATCGCGACAGCGCCAATGTGCTGCAGACGCTCTCGGCCGACATCTATCAGGCGTTGCTCTACGGCCTCTCGCCGCAGATCGAGCGGGTCTACTCGCAGGCATGGCCGACGACGGTCAGGTCCGCAGCCGCGGTGACGATCACGGCGCAGGCCGGCTATTCGACCGTCCCCGAAGAGATCATCCACGCGCTCAAGCTGCTGGTCGGCCAATGGTTCGACATTCGGCAGCCCATTATCGACGGCCGGTTCGAGGGCGCGCCGAACGCGGTCGAGGCGCTGCTCGCGAATTTCCGCATCTACGCCTTCTGATTTTCGTCCCTTTCCACCTGCCCGTCCTCACCAGGGGATGGATTTTCATGGAGTTCTGCAATGGCCGACCTTTCGATCACCGCCGCGAATGTCGCGGCCGTTTCCGGTGCGAGCATCGATCGCAGCAAGAATGCGGGCGCGAGCGTCACGGCGGGGCAGCTCGTCTATCTGGAAGCCGCGACCTCCACCTGGAAGCTCGCGGACTGCAACAGTGCCACCGTGGAGGCTCGCACGCCGACGGGCATCGCGCTCCATGCCGCCGCGTCGGGCCAGCCTCTCGCGGTACTGACCGCGGGCCCGATCACGATCGGCGCCACGCTCACCGCCGGCGTCGCCTATTATTGCTCCGGGACGGCGGGCGGCATCGCCCCGGTCGCCGACGTGACGACGGGCTGGTATGTCACCATCGTCGGCATCGCGACGTCCACCACGGTTCTTGACGTCAAGTTTCACGCGTCGGGCGTCGCCCTCTGATGGACGCGGGCGCGCTCGACCAGAAGATCGTCGTCGAGGCGTCCGGCAAATCCACCAACGCCCTGGGCGAGGAAATCGACAGCTGGTCGGTGGCCTGCACGCCCTGGGCCAAAGTCATGGAAACGCCGGGCCGGGAATTCCTGGTCGGCGATTATCGGGCTGAAGAGAAAGCCGTCTTCATTATCCGCTGGCGCTCGATCGACAGCCTGGCGCGTGTCCAGTGGGGCGGGCGGACATGGCGGATAGACGGTGTCACCGGCACGCGCAGGGGCGGCTTCGCCTATCTGCACTGCACCAGCACGAACGGGGCGAACTGATGGCCGAAAGCAGGATCACGGGGCTGGACGGCATCGAGGCGATGTTGCGCCAGCTGCCGTCGAAGGTCGAGCAGGAGGCGGTCGTGGTGAAGGCGCTGCGCGCCGGGGCGAAAGTGATCCACGACCAGGCCAAGGCGAACCTGATCGCGCATGGGTCGGTCGATAGCGGCCTGCTCGCCAACACGCTGCACGTCGGCCGCAAGGCGGACCAGCGCCAGGGTGAGGTCGTCGTGTCGCTGAAGCCGTCCGGCAAGCGGACGATGGTCATTCGCAAGGGCAAGTCGAAGCCGACGCCTGCCCGCCCGTCCAAATATGCCCATTTCGTCGAGAATGGGACCGAGCATTCGGCGGCTCGCCCGTTCATGCGACCGGCTGTGGACGAAAAAGGCCAGAAGGCGGTCGAGGCGATCCGAGGCACGGCGCTGAAGGGCATCGCGGACGTAGCGCGCAGGCTGGGGCTGAAGGTCGGCTGATGGCCAGCGTCGAGGCGGCGCTGATCGCGGCGCTGAAAGCCAGCAGCGGCGTCGGCGGCGTTGTCGGGGCGCGCGTGTTCATCGTCGGCGGCCGCCAAGGGGCGGAATATCCCTATGTCACGATCCAGCGAATTTCGACCGCTGGCGCGCGCAGGCTTGACGGCGCCAACACGCTGGAGTGGCCGCGCTTCCAGGTCAGCAGCTGGGGCGCGACGGCGCTCGACGCCCTGAACACGGCGGAGGCGGTTCGCCTCGCGATCGATAACATCACCGTGGCTGGCGATCCGACGATCACCGCCACCTTCCAGAATCAGGACGGTCCAGAGCCTGATCCTGAAACGCGCAATTTCCGCGTGTTACAGGACTATTTTGTTTTCCACTCCCGTTGAAAGGTAAGTGAACCATGAGCAATGCGATCAAGTCGCAGGGCACGGCGGTCTATATCTCGTCCAACGACGCCGACAGCACGGCCTATGGCTCGGCCTCGTTCGTCCAGGTCGGCGAGGTGTCCGATGTCGGCGAGCCCTCGGGCGAAGCGGCGGATATCGACGTCACCCATCTCGGCAGCACGTCGAAGGAATATCTGATCGGCCTGCCCGATGAAGGCAACATGACCACGTCCGGCAACTTCGTGCCCTCCGACACGGGCCAGCAGGAACTGGCAACGGCGAAGGCCGCGCAGAACCGCCGCTGGCTGAAGGTCGTCTTCTCGAACGGCACGGTGCGCTATGCCAAGGCCCTGGTGAAGAAATATGCGCCTTCGGCTGCGGTGGACGGCAAGGTGCCCTTCTCCGCCAGCTTCCGCATCTCCGGCAGCTGGACGACCGTCTGATGCTGTCGCGCGATAAGCTGCTCGGCTATGTCGATACCAACATCGGCAGCGTCGAGGTCGAAGAGCTGGGCGGCAAGGTTGGCGTCGCCACCCTCACCGTCGCGGAAGTGGACCAGCTGGGCCGGCTTGACGACAGCAAGCCCGCCTCGGTGGCCGTCACGATCCTTGGGGCTTGCGACGACAAAGGCACGCGCCTGTTCACCGACGTCGACGCACCTGCCCTGGCGGCACTGCCAGCGGGGATCGTGTCGAAGATCTCGAAGGCGATCCTCGCCCATAACGGCATGGGCCCGAAGGCGGCGGAAGACGCAAAAAACGCCTGAAGCGGGACGGGGAACTTCGGTTCCGGCACCGTCTCGCGCTGGCGCTGGGCTGGCGGTCCGTGGTCGAAATGACCCACGGCCTGTCGGCCAGCGAATATGCCGACTGGAAAGCCTTCTGGGAACTGGACCCGCAGGGCGAGCAGCGCGCCGACCTGCGGATGACGCGCATCATGTGGGCGGCGCTGCAGCCGCACACGAAATCGAGAATCGACCCGATCGACTTCATGCCGTTCCCTGACGACGCGCATGAGCTGCCCGACGACCTGAGCCCAGAGGAACGCAGGATCATGCTGAAAATGGATCGGATGGGCGGATGAGCCAGCAGATCGGCGTCGACTTCGTTGGCAATACCGCGTCCTGGGATGCCGCGTGCAAGGGCGCAGCCGACAATCTGAAGACCGCCAAGACGACCATGCTCGACAGCCTGCGCCAGATCGGCGCGGGCTTCAACGGTGTGGGGGCAGAAGCCAAGCAGACGGCCAATGATCTCGCTGGCACCCGGTCGGGTTATGACCAGCTGCAGGCGGCGATCAAGGCAGTTGCCGCCGCCCAGATCCAGGCCAACAGCGAGTTCCGCGATGCGAAGGCTGCCTACAAGGCCGGAGAGATCGACCTTGCGGCGTACAAGACCCGGATTCTCGAAACCCGCACCGCGTTGAGCCTGGTCCGCGGTGAATATTCGCGCAGTGTCACCGACATCAAGAATTTCGGTAAAGCCGCCAACGACGCCGGCCGCGGGCACAAGGCGGGCCTGCAGCAGCTCGGCTTCCAGCTGAGCGACGTCGCCGTCCAGTTCGCCGGCGGCACCAAGGCGGCGATCATCTTCGCCCAGCAGGGTCCGCAGGTCGTGCAGGCCATCCAGATGATGTCGGGCGGCACGAGCCGCTTCGCCACCTTCATGTCGGGACCGTGGGGCGTGGCGCTCGGCGTCGGCACGGCGGTCGTCGGCGCGCTCGCGACCGCGCTGCTCAACGACAATGACGCGGCGGAGAAGGCCAAGGAAGCGCATGTCGACCTGTCCGACGCGATCGATCGGCAGAAAGCCAGCCAGGAAGCTCTCCGCAAAGCGATCGACGATTATAACCAGTCGCAGGCCAAGACGACCGAGAATACCCGTCTCTACGTCATCCAGGCCAAGCAGGCGGCGGAAGCTGACCTGAAGCGCGCGCTCGCCACGCGCGAGGCGCTGAAGGCTGACCTGGAGCGCCAGCAGAGCCAGAGAGGCGGCATCCTCGCCCCGCAGGGCTATGTGCAGGAACAGCTCCGGATGGAGGGCCAGCTGGCCGAACGGCAGAAGGCGAACCAGGAAGATATCGCCCGCCTCCAGACTGAGATCAACAACCGGGCGCTGCAGCTGGGCGATTTCGCGGCCAAGGCGCTCGATCCGCTGGAGAAGATCCGGCAGAAATATGCCGACATCCGCCGCGAGATCGAAAAGGGATCGAAGGGCGGCTTCTATGACGGCGTGCGCGTCCAGGACGTGATCGTCGAAGTCGGCAAGCGGCAGGCGCGGGAAGAAGCGGCCGCCCGCGATGCCGCCAAGGCTGCGACCGGCGGCAATGCCGCGAGCCAAGCCAGCGTCGGCGACATGACCGCGCTCATCAAGCAGCTGTTTCCCGGCGCGTCGATCACGTCGACCACCGGCGGCAAGCATGTCGCGGGCAGCGATCATTATGCCGGTCGGGCGGTGGACTTCGTGCCAGCGGGCGGCATGGGGCAATACAGCACCGCCCAGGTCGAGCAGATGCTGAAGGACGCTGGCGTCAGCATCCGTCGCAACGCGAAGGGCGTCGAACAGTTCTTTGGCCCTGGTCGATCGGCGGCGAAGCCCGGCGATCATGACGACCATTTCCATGTAGCCTGGACTGGTTCCGCTTCCCCCGAAGAGGCCGCGCGGCGCATGGCTTCCGCCCAGGAGAAGGCGCAACGCCTTGCCGACGAGCAGGTCCGTCGCGCGAAGGAACTGGTCGACATGCAGGCGGGCCTCGATGGCGACCTGCTGGCGGCCAAGCGCGCCAATGTCACCGATGCCGAGCAGATCGCGCAATATGCGCGCGACCAGGTCATGGTGGAGCGCGACAAGCTGGTTGCGGACATCGAGGCGAAGGCCGCGCTCAACCCGATCATCAAGGCGCATAAGGACGAGCTGGAGGGAAAGGCGAAGCAGATCGCCGAGCAGAAGCTCATCACCATCAACACCGCGGAGATGCGCCGGAAGTCGGCGGAAGAGCTGGCGATCTGGACCGCCGCCAACGACAACCAGAAAGACCTGCTCAGCCTGCAGGAGCAGCTGGCTGTGACGCAGGAAGATCGGCGCCGCCTGCAGCTGTCGATTCTGGCTATCGAAAAGGAGGAAGAGCGTCGTGCTCTGCAGCGCGTCGCGAACGATCCGCAGGCTAATGCCGCCGATCGCGCCGCCGCGGAGGGACGCCTTGGCTCTCTCGATGCGCGCTATGGCTTCCGCCAGCAGGGCGTCATGCGGAGCACCGAAAGCCCGCTGGAAAATTATATCCGGCAGAATGATCCGGCGCTGATCGGCGAGCGGGTCGAGGGCCTGATGGTCGATGAACTGGAGGCGGTCCGCGGCGGCATCAACGATGCCATCTCCAGCGCCCTTGGCGTTGAAGACCCGTTGCTGAAGGGGCTGATCAACCTGTTCATCGATCAGGTGCTGATCAGGCCGATCGCGCAGGCGCTGCAATCGCACATGGGTGGTGGCGGCGGCTTCCTTGGGCAGGCGCTGGGATTCGCGGGTTCGCTATTCGGCGGCTCTGGCCTGCCGGGCGTGAACACGGCCGGGCTGTCCGGGATCGAAGCCTCCCTCCATGCCGGGACCGTGGCGAACATGGGCAGCTTCGCCATGCCCCTTGCTCTTGCCGGAGGCGGCATGGTGATGGGGCCCGGCACCAGCACCTCCGACAGCATCCAGGCATGGCTCTCCAATGGGGAATATGTGCTGAACGCCGCCACGGTGCGCCGGCTCGGTAAAGCCCATCTCGACGCGATCAACAAAGGGTCGGGTGCGCCGCGTTTCGCCGCGGGCGGCATGGTCGGCAAGTATCAGGACATTGCCGCCAACAATAACCAGCCTGCGGTGCATATCGGCCAGATGGTGTTTCCCAACGTCACCAATGCCCGCGAGGCGCGCGAGGCGGGCCGCCAGGCAGCGTCCGCGTTCCAGGCGAAGGTCGCCGCAGCGAAGAAGCAGGGATATTGATGGCCTTCCTTGATCAGCAATTGCCTCGGCAGGTGGAGCTGGGGGCGGTCCGCCGCGACGTCGAGGATATCGACATCGTGACGACCGATGGGGGTTGGGAGGTCCGCAACGCGCGGGCCTCCCAATCGCTCCGCGAGTTCGACGTGAGCTTCCCGACGTCCAGGCGGAACGCGGCTGTCTTCCTCGCGGTCGTCGCCCTGTACAAGGCCGCGCGCGGCCTGCTGCACAGCTTCCGCTTTCGCGACTGGGCGGACTATCAGCTGACGGCCGAACCGATCGGCACCGGCGACGGCGCCACGACGGCCTTCCAGATCACGCAAAGCTGGACCGTCGATGGCGAGACGGTGAGCCGCGACATCACGCGGCCCGTCTCAGCCATGCAGGTCTATAAAAATGGCGTTCTGCAAGGCTCCGGCTATGCAATCGACTACGACACCGGCGTTCTGACATTCTCGGTCGCGCCGGCGATCGGCGTCGTTGTCAGCGTGACGGGCGAGTTCGATATTCCGGTCCGCTTCGACGGTCCCCTGGCGACGATGGCACCAACGGGCGACCTGGAGCATATCGAGACGATCACGCTCAAAGAGGTGCGGGAGTGAGCCGCACCCTTGGCGGGCCGCTGACCGCGCATATCGGCACCCGCACGCACACCCGCTGCACGATGCTGCGGATCGACCTGAAGGATGGGACGTCGATCGGCATCACCGATCACGACCGTGATCTGACGTTCGACCTGGGCGACGGCGCGATCAGCTATTCGTCCGCGACCGGCATCCTGCCCAGCGACGTAAAGTTGTCCGCTGGCTTCGACGCCGATAATTTCGAGGTGACGGGGCCGATCGGAGGGCTTGTCTCTGCGGAGGCGTTGCTCGGCGGTCGTTTCAACAAGGCGCGCGGGCGGCTGTTCCAGGTCAACTGGAAATCGCTGGGATCGGGCGCGATCAAGATCCTCGCCGTCGACGTCGCGGATGCGCGGAAGGAAGGCGGAAAGTTCGTCCTCGCCTTCACCTCCGACATCGCCCGCTTCAATCAGGTCGTCGGCAGCGTCATCACGCCCTATTGCAACGCCGACTTCGGCGATGCGCGGTGCGGCCTGACGCCGGAGGAGATCAGCGCCACCGTCAATGCGGTGGCGGGCGATCTGTCCTTCACCGTCACCTTCACCGGCTCCTATGCCGATGATTATTTCAATGCCGGCCAGGTGGAGTTCGCTACGGGCGCGCTCGCCGGCACCGCGCCCGTCGAGATATTCGACTGGACCGCCGCCGGCGTCGTGACGCTATTCGCGCCGCTCGCCGCCGCGCCGGAGGTCGGCGACACGCTGGCGATCCGCCGTGGCTGCCTGAAGAGCCGTGCCGCCTGCATGGATTACGACAATATCCTCAACTTTCGCGGTTTCCCTGAAGTGCCCGGCAGCGACCAGGTGCTGAAATATGCCGTGCCGGGAAATGCCGGTGCGTGACGATGTGATCGCCGAGGCGCGCCGGTGGATCGGCACGCCGTTCCGCTGGCAGCAGGCGGCCAAGGGCAAGGGCTGCGATTGCAAGGGGCTGATCTCGGGCGTCGCGCTGGCGCTCGGCCGTCCAGAGGCGCGGAGCGTCTATGCGCTCATGTCGGCCGAATATCGCCGCCGGGTTGACCCGGCCTTGCTGCGGCGCGGCCTGTCCGAACTGTTCGATGAAGTCGCGGAAATGGAGCCCGGCGACGTGCTGCTGATGCGCGTCGCGGACAAGCCCCAGCATCTCGGCCTCTACGCCGGCCAAGGCCGGATGATCCATACCTATGCCAAGGGGCCGCGCCGCGTGATTGAAGTTCCGCTCGACCCGGCCTGGCCCGTCGTCGGCATCTTCCGCTGGAGGGACATCGCGTGACAATCGATCCTGTCAGCCTTGCCATCACGGCCGCGCTCACCGCGACGCAGATGGCGCTGACCGCCAGTCAGAAGATCGAAGGGCCGCGCCTGGATGACCTGTCCGTCACGGTCGCGGACTATGGCACCCCGCTCAACTATTTCTATGGCACGCGCCGCTTCGAGGGCGTTCCGATCATCTGGGCTGAGCCGCTGCGGGAGGTGAAGAAAAAGCGGAAGACCAAGGGCGGCAAATATAACGAATATACCTATTACGGCACTTGGGCCATAGCGATCGCAGGGCATCAGATCGACGCAGTCACCCGCATCTGGTTCGACAAGCATCTGGTCTATGACGCCACCGGCACCGGGCCGATATCGCCTTTTTCGCTGAAGAAGGGCTTCGGGATCGCGGAGCATATCCGCTTTTTCCTTGGCACCGAAGATCAGATGCCGGACCCGCGCATGTTGGCGACGGTCGAAGCGGAACATGGTCCCGGTTCTTGCCCCGCCTATCGAGGAATCTCCGGTGCGGTGTTCGAGGATATTCCGCTCGAAAAAGTCGGCAACCGCATCCCCCAGATCACCATCGAGGCCACCTGCAGTGGCGCGGAAAACTTCCCCTTCGACAGCGTCGATGCCACGCCGAGCACGGGAGAGAGTCCACAGCTTTTCTCCATCATGGCGAGCCCTGACGGTTCCCGGTTCTACACGGGGCATCTCAACTCGCCCGTCGTCACGGTGTGGGACTCGGCCGCGCGCACGGCCATGTTCGAGCTGACCTTGGACTACGGGTTCGGCGGCATGACGCCCAGCGGCTCCTTCTATTCCACCAGCGGCGTGTGGCCGAGCGTGTACCTCGCGCTGACGGGCCCTGATGGTGGATCGTCCGTTCTCGCTGGGCCCGGCGATTTCGACGAGCCGCCGGCAGGTTGCGCCTATGTCGGCGGGCTGGTGTGCGTCTATCCGATATTCTCCTGGCAACAGACACAATATTTCAACCCGTTCAGCGGTCGGGTTGAAGCGCGCTATCCAGGCTTTTCCGCGAACCACTATTTCGAGGATGTGAATGGCCAAGCCTGGGCCGTCGGCCAGGTCGGCACCGACCCGAAGATCGCCTTTTCGATGATGCCGAACGGCGCGGTGCATGAGGTGACGACCGGCGAGACGGGCGATGCGTTCGCGCTCGACAACGGCAATGGCGAGTTTTTCGTTTGGCAGGGCGGCAAGGTTATGCTGGTGGACACGTCCAGCTGGACCATCACCGCATCGACCGCGAATGTCGGCGTCCACAGTCTGACGCCGCCCATGGCGTTCCGTCATGCGCTGCCAGGACAGACCTCGCTGTGGGTCGGGCCCACGGAATATTCGACGATGGACGCATCGATCATCCGCACCGTCGATCTTCTCGATTGGGCGGTGGGCGAATTGGCCGACTGGGTCATCTACGATCCCTATAATCACGCGCTGCTGACGCAATCAGGGGCATCGTCCAATTTCGTATGGCGCTACCTTGATCGCGTCGGCGGGGAAGGCGTGACGCTCGGCGAGATCGCCAACGATGTGGCTGAGCGGTGCGGACTGCCCTTTGGCAACTATGATTTCTCCGACCTGGATCAGCTGATCGCGGGCTATAATTGGACGCAGGGTGCTGGCAGGGACATCCTCGATCCGCTCTTCACCGCCTACGACAGCGACATCGCGCCGCACGATTTTTCCGTGCGGGGCATCAAGCGGGGCGCGGCGAGCAGCGGTACGATCGACGTCGGCCAGTTCGTCCGAGATCCTGATCGATACCGGATCAGCATTACGCAAGACGCGGATCTTCCCCGCGCATTGACGTTCAGCTTCGCGGACACGGCAGCCGAGCAGCAGACGAACAGCGTTCTGGTGCAGCGGCCCAGCGTGGCGATCGATGGGGTGCGCGAGCTCAATATCAATATGACCAGCCTGGCGCTTTCAGTGGATGAGGCACGCGAACTGGCCGAGCGCTATTTTCGCCGCATATGGGCGGGCCGGGAGAAGGTCGAAAACACGCTCACCGCTCAATATCTCGCGCTGGAACCTACCGATGTGAAGACGCTGGGGCTGGATGGGATCAGCCGCACCGCTCGCCTGCTGGAGCAGACGTTAAGCGCCGGCGGCATGATCAAGGCACGGTGGGAACGGGATGACCCGAACATCGCCTTGCTGTCTGGCGCGACCGGCGCGGCCATGGAAGGCCGCGCACCTTCCGTCATGCTGGTGCCGGGCCTGACGCGAGGCTTTGTGCTCGACGTGCCGCTGGCGCGGGACATCGACGATCAGGCGTCGCCATTCATGACGATCGCCGCAGCGCCCTATACGCCCGCCGGCTATTGGAGCGGCGGGGACTTCTATCTGTCCGACGACGGCGCAGACGACACGTTCGAGGCTGGCTGGGCCACGATCGGTCCGCTGGATTCCTGCACCTGGGGCGTGGCGATCGATGCAGTTGGCGATGCGCTGCCCTGGCTGCGTGACGACGCCAATAGCATTAGTGTCACGCTGCGGACTGGCGAGCTTGAAAGCGTCAGCGATGCCGAGTTCGATGCCAGCGACAGCCTCAACCTTGCCCTGCTGGAAAGCGCGGAGGGTTGGGAATATCTGCGCTTCCGCACGGCGACGCTGGAGGTCGATGGCAGTTGGACCCTCACCGGGCTGTCTCGTGGGTGCCGTGGCACGGAACAGCATATCGGCGGACACGCAGCCGGCGACAGGTTCCTGCTGGTTGACAGCACGCTGGCCAAGCGGGCGATGAGCGCGAGCGAGATCGGCGATATCGACTACTACAAGGCCGTCAGCCAAGGGCGGGACGAGAGCAGCTCCTATGCCGAAGACGTGTTGTTCACGGCCGCCGCGCAGAGGCCCTATTCGCCCGTCCATGGCATCCTGACGCTGGACAGCGGATCGGGCGACTGGTCGATCGACGCCACCCGCCGCACGCGGATCGGCGGCGGGAATATCGACGGGCAGGACGTGCCGCTCGGTGAAACCGCCGAAAGCTGGTCGTGCGACATCATGGACGGCGTCGATGCTGTGCGGACGATCACCGGCAGCAGCTTGCCGCTCGCCTACAGCAGCGCGCAGCAGACTGCTGATTTCGGCGGGCCGCAGGCCAGCCTGACGGTGAACCTCTATCAGGTATCGCCAGCCCTCTCCTTGCGGGGCTTCGGCCTCGAAATCGCAGCCTAGAAGGAAACAGCATGACATTGCCGCATACCGGCGCTGGCGAGTGGGCCGCGTCGCAGGCTTCGCCGTGGGAGACGGTCAATGCCGCGCTCCGCCTGCTCGACGCCGCGGCCACACGCTTCATCATCGAGGATCGCGACCTCGCTGCGCCTCCTGGCTCCTGTTCGGACGGGGCCTGCTATCTTGTCGCCGCTTCACCCACGGGCGCCTGGTCTGGTCAGGCGGGAAAGCTCGCGCTGGCCATCGGCGCCAACGCCTCGAATGGTTGGCTGTTCGTCACGGTCGCGGCGGAAGGCAATCAGCTCTATATTCGTGACGAGGACCTGACGATCCAGCATAATGGAACGAGCTGGTCCACCGTGGCATCGTCGGCCAATCAGTACCGCATCGGCTTTTTCTTCACCTCTGCTCCCGCATCATCGGAAGTGTTGCTGCTGCACATCGCGGCGGAGGCGTTCACCTTCCCCGCCAATTTCGCATCGCCCAACAGCAAGGGGGCGGTTGGCTCTAATCCGGCAGCCTCCTTCGCGCTGGACGTGCAGCGGCAGGTGAACGCCACCGGCGCTTTCTCCACCATCGGGACGATTACTATCTCGACAGGCGGGGCCTTCACCTTCGCCACTGCGAGCGGCACGGCGAAGAGCATCGCCATCAATGATGTGATCAAGATCGTCGGCCCCAGCTCAGCCGACGCCTCGATCGCGAACGCGGCGATCACGCTGCTGGGGTCCATCTGATGACGCACCTCTATTCAGCTTCCGAGACCGAGGTTCTGACGCAGGGTGGCTCCGCCTTCTACTCAACGACGCCGAGCGGCGCGTTCGATAGCAATTATGCTCGCGCGCCGATCCGGCTGGACGCCAACAGTTCGACCACTTGGGACAGCGCCGATTTCGCGCAGCAGACGACCTATTGGCATCACATGACTGGCTATGTGTCGGGCAGTGGCACCGGCACCGCTCTGACCTTGTATAATAATTCCGGCACGGCCGTTTTTCGTCTCCAGTCGACGGCCGGCGGCACCATGCAGGTGCAATATTGGAACGGAAGCTCCTGGACCCAGATCGGTAGCAATTGGTCCTATTCGGCCTCGACGAAATACACGCTGGATCTGAAGGTCGTCTGCGGTGGGTCGGGGTCCATGGA
Organism: Sphingobium sp. RC1; assembly: GCF_059738765.1. Lineage (NCBI taxonomy): Bacteria > Pseudomonadati > Pseudomonadota > Alphaproteobacteria > Sphingomonadales > Sphingobiaceae > Sphingobium > Sphingobium sp. RC1. Next base: position 2,507,086 of record NZ_AP027306.1, on the reverse strand, counting down.
ATTCTATGTGGATGGGACGCTGGCGACGTCGGGCTCCGCGTCCATGGCCTCGGTCGACAACATCGCAAAATTCCGCTTGGGCAACTTCGCCGCAACGAATCAGCAGACCTACTACAGCGAGGTGTTCGCCCGCACCACGTCGACAGTCGGCTGCCGCCTGGAAAGCGAGCCCCCCACTTCGGCCGGCACGGACACGGACGGAACGGGCGCCTATACCGACATCGACGAATATGACCGCAACGATTCCGATTTTAAGGTCCTGACGTCGAGCGGTAACAAGGCGAGCTTCAAATCGGCGGCGCGGACCCAAGGCGGTAGCGGCACCGCTCTTGCTGTGACCGTGACAGCCCGCGCTTCGACCGACAGCGGTCAATCGATCAAGTTCTATCTGCTGATTTCTGGCACGCGCTATTATTCCAGCAGCATCGCCCTGACGGCGAGCCTGCTGCCCTATCAATATACATGGGAAACCAACCCAGCGACTAGTTCGCCCTGGGTTCTGTCCGACGCGCAGTCCGCCAATCTCGAATGGGGGTATGAGGTCGTCTGATGGCAGTTACCGTCACAAAGGGAAATTTGCTTGTCCTCACCGGCCTTCCGCCAGGCGTGAAGGTGTTCAAGGGCAACCTGCTTGTTGCCCTCGATCCAAATACGCCCGGTCCCGCTCCATCGGGCGGCCGCCGGCGACAGATTATTATCACTTAACAATGCAGCCGGGGGGCCAAGAATTGGACATGAAAGAAGTGGTCGAATCTGCCGCGAACAATGGTTGGTGGCTGGCACCCGGCATCATCGGACGTCTGATGTTCCACAGCAGGGAAGTGCAAGCTGGCCGCCGCCGCTTTTGGGGCAAGGACATGCCCTTTGAGCTGCTAATCGCAATCGGCATGTCAATGATCGGTTACTCGCTCAGCGTCTATATGGCGCTTCCGGGTGCCGTGGCCGCAGGCTTGATCGGCGCCATCGCCTATCTTGGGCCACGCTTCATCGACACGGCGGGCGCGAGCCTGTTTGATTGGTTCAAGCAACGCAAAGCCTGACGGCGACCCTCAACATCGCAATCGATAAAGGAGCAGCTGATGAAGCTGATCGATGAATGGCGCTCGTGGTGGCGCCTATGGTCCGTGCGCATCAGTGCGGCCGCAACGGCCTGCTGGGCCTATCTGCTCGCCAATCCCGACCAGCTCCAACAGGTGCTCGACGCCGTCCCGCCGGAACTCCGCGACATCGTTCCGCCTGCGGCGCCCGTCGCGGTGTTCGTGCTGGTGACATTTGCGCGCTTGGCTAAGCAGGAGGCGCGGAATGGCCGTAAGTAGGAAGCAGGTCGCCGGGGGAGGCATTGCCGCGGCGATCCTCCTGGCTGCGCCACTGATCGGCCAGTGGGAGGGTAAGCGCAACGATCCCTATTTCGACATCGTGGGCGTGCGTACCGTGTGCTATGGCGAGACGCGCGTCGAGATGCGCCGCTATTCCGATGCTGAATGCCGGGCAATGCTCGATCGGGCGGTGGATGGCTTTGCTCGCCCGGTTGCGCGTTGCACGCCCCTGATCGCTGATCGGCCGTACCAGCTCGCGGCGGCTACCTCCCTCGCATACAATATCGGCTTGGGTGCCTATTGCCGATCGACTGCCGATCGCCGCTTTGACGCTGGCGATTTCAAGAGTGGATGCGCCGCGATCAAGTTCTGGAACAAGGCGGGCGGGCGGGTTGTGCAGGGCTTGAGCAACCGCCGAGAAGACGAATTTCGGCTCTGCATGGTGGGCCTATGAGCGATGTCCTGATCGCCCCCGCGTCCGGCTTCATGCTGGGCGCGGCCACCATCGTCGGCGGGCTCATTCTCGCCTGTGTTCACATCTGGAATGACATCAGCGGCTAGGCCGCTTTCCCATCATCAGCAGGAGGTTGCCATGAAGATATTCGGGTTGCGCATCATCTCGAACAGCCGGTTTAATGACCTGAAGGCCGCAGCCGACACGGCGCTCAACATCGTCCCCAGCGAAACGGCGAAGGCGGTACTGGCCCTGAAGCAGACCGAGATCGGCGCAGCCGTGGCGAACAACATCGAGGCAATCTCGTCGAAGAGCCTGACGGGCGCGGACAAGTTCGAGGCGGTGCTGGCGAACACGCTTCCGCTGGTGGCGAACTTCCTCACCGGCAAGGGCATGGAGGTGGCGATCGACGAGATCGAGGACATTGGGCGGGCCTTGGTCCAGTCAGTCTTCAACGACTTCAAATCGACCACAGCTGGCAGGATCGCCACCCTCATTCTGAAGCTCTTCAAGCTCTTCTGACCGACGCTCCGTCGGCGGTGACCGCAACTTCATGAAAGGACGATGATCGATGGCCGACAAATTCCAGTACAGCGACTCGGTGCAGGCCCCTGCGCGAAAGGCGGTTGCCGTCACCCCGCATGACACGAACCCCCTGACCGACGTTCCAAAGGCGCTGTATGTCGGCGCAGCAGGCAATATCGCATGTCGGCTGGTGGATGATGGCGCGGACGTGACGTTCGTGGGCGTCACGGCTGGCGCCATCCTTCCGATCCGCGTCAGCCATGTGCGTTCGACAAGCACCACGGCCAGTTCGATCGTGGCGCTCTACTGATGAGGCTGGGCTTCCCTTTGGGGATAGGTGCGCCGCGCGGCGGTCCCGGCATCGTCCCCGTGAGCTTCGGCCTGACGATTGGCAACACCAACGCCAATATCGGCAGCGGGTTCACGTCGGGCAGCACATGGGCTGCCGACGCCACCGGCACTGTCAATTTCCTGACCGTTCTCTACGGCACCTCGGGGCCCTATGGCGGCAACTTTCGGCTTGTCATCTATGCCGCTTCGTCCCCGACGACCTGGGGCGCGAAGCTGGCGGAGACTGCTGCACAGTCGGGGATCAATGCCAACCAAGCGAAGAAGGTCGCGCTGCTGTCCCCGCTTAATGTCGTTGCCGGAACGCTTTATGCGCTGTGCGTCCAAACGGACAACAATTTCGGCGTGCGAGCCGATACGGGGCAGACCTGCCGCTATTTCTCAGACAGCTATGGTGACGGCGCTGCTGCGTCGGCCGGCGGCCTGAGCTCCTTCGCCGGCGCGCCTGTCATATTGGCGAGCAGTTCCTAGTAAAGCTGCTGACGGCGCGCTGAAAATGTCCTATGTAAACGAGGTTGGCGTGGGGGTGTCATGCTGTCGACTGCACTATCGAGTTTTCGTTTACGAGCGGGTCAGCTGAAAACTGGATCGCCATTCGACCGACGATCTCATGTTCTTTATGCCGTCTTGGCTGTTTGGTTGGTTGCCTGCGTCCTGGGACTAGCGAACAGCCGCTTCACCATCGGCAATCGGGGCCTCGTCTTCGCATTCGTCGGCTTCTGCTGGGTGGCGGTGAGCGGCCTTCTTGCCCGGCGCTATGGTCTTCCACGCATCGCCCTGTTCCTCGAGACATTCGCCATTCCGCCGATCATCGGATCGCTGGCGTTCGTGTCGTCGGTGTTCATGGCGACGATCAGTGGCCCGTTCGTCGATCGTGGCCTCGCGGCGGTCGATACCGCCCTCTGGTTCGATTGGCGCGGCCTGTTCCAGCTCTACATTCAATATCCTGATCTCGCGGAGCTATCGCGCACGGCCTATTATTCCTTCGCCCTCCAGTTGTCCTTCATTCCGATGCTGGCCTTTGCGTTCGGCCGGTTTGAAACGGTGTGGACCTATCTGCTAGCCTATATGCTCGCGGTCATCGTCACGATCGCCATCTTCCCCCTGTTCCCGGCGGTCGGTCCCTATGTCCGGTATGGGATCAGCCTGAACGATCTGCCCGCCATCGCGGGCGACGTGCCGTGGCAGTGGAAATTCGGCGGCTGGATCGAAGGGCTCCGCGAAGGCCGCATCCACGACATGGCGAAAGTTCCGTCCGGCTTGGCGTCGTTGCCGAGCTTCCATGCTGCCGCCGGCGTGATTTTCATGTGGACGTGTCGCGACCTGGGCCTACTGCGCTGGCCAGTCTATCTGCTCAACGCGGCCATGATCTTCGCCGCGCTCATCATCGGCGCGCATTATCTGATCGACATCCTTGTTGGGGTGGCAGTTGGATTGGCAGCGATCGCCGCCGCCAGGCTCATCATAGAGCGGGCGCGGAAGCGGGTTTCCGAAGGAACATTGGCGGCGATTTAATCGTCTCCGACCGCGCTGCAGAGTTCCCCCACCCCTCTGAAAGTCACGGAAAACCGTGGGTGTCTGTGGTGGCAAAATGGGGGAAGCGACATTGAAAACAAACAGGAAAATGCTTCCACGGCTGAAACACGGGTTCGATTCCCGTAGGGGTCACCATTTTCCAGGCGCAACCTTCATCATGAGCAGCGTTCTGCCGGGATCAAAGCGGCAGCGCGGTCGTTCTTTATGCCTTAGCAACCGGCATGGAAGGCAGCAGGACTCGTGGCGTCACTTCATTGGCCGAGCCAGCTCATCATCGTACGTCATGGCCAGAGCGCCGGAAATGTGGCGCGCGACGCCGCAACTGAAGCACAGTCCGATCGTATAGCCTTGTCCGTGCGTGATGCGGACGTTCCGTTAAGTGGGTTGGGCCGTGAGCAGGCGCAGGCGCTGGGCCATTGGTTCGCCAGCGAGGCGGAAGATCACAGGCCGGAGGTTCTATTGTCGTCCCCCTATCTGCGGGCATTTCAGACCGCGCAGATTTTCCGCAAGGTCGGCGGAGCCGCCGCCGAGGAACCGATCTGCTTCGATGAACGGCTGCGCGAAAAGGAATTCGGAATATTGGATGGGCTGACGACGACGGGCATCCGCAATCTGGAGGCCGACCAGTATGAATTCCGCCAGATGCTCGGAAAATTCTATCATCGGCCGCCGGGCGGAGAAAGCTGGTGCGACGTCATCCTGCGGCTGCGGTCGGTGATGGATACCATATCGCTGCATTATGCCGGACGACGCGTGATGATCTTCACGCATCAGGTCGTGGTGTTGTGCCTTCGCTATATCATCGAAGGGTTGAATGAAGCGGAAATACTGGCGATCGATCGGGCTGGCGATGTCGCGAACTGCGCGATCAGTGACTATATTTATGACCCTTCCCACGGGCGCAATGGCGGGCTGGTGCTGCGCCGTTACAATGTGACCGCGCCGATGGAGGAAGAGGCGACCCCTGTCACACGCGAACCCGATGCCATCGCTGGAGCGCGCGGATGACGCCAGAGACTCTCGATATCGCATGGTTGCGGACGCACCCCATCCCGATTCCCGACCATGACTCCGACAAGGATGGGCGGGGTCGTGTGTTGGTCGTCGGTGGCGCGGAATTCGTGCCCGGTGCGCTCCGCCTGACGGGCGAAGCGGCACTACGGGCGGGTGCTGGAAAGTTGCAGATGGCGACGGTTCGTTCCGCGGCCATGTCGCTGGGCGTGCTGGTTCCCGAAGCCGCGATGACGGCGCTGCCTGCGGAGGAGAATGGCGAGATCGCCGCTGGAGCAGCTGAGCGTCTGGCGCCGCAGCTCGCCCGCTGCGACGCTCTGGTTCTGGGACCGGGCATGAGCGTGAGTGCCCAGACGGACGAACTGGTCGCGGCCATATTAGCCGCCACCGATCCGCCGGTCACCATCGTCCTCGATGCGGCGGCGCTGACTACTGCGCGCGAGTTGCGATCCACTGTTGCCGGGCATGAGGGGCATATCATCCTAACGCCCCATCATGGCGAGATGGCGATCCTGACCGGGCAAAGCGTCGAGGCCGTTTCGGCCGATCCCGCGAAGATCGCGCTGCAAGTGGCCCGGGAATTTCAGGCGGTGGTCATCCTGAAGGGCGACCGCAGCGTGGTCGCGGCTCCGGATGGCGCCTGCCTGTTGTATGAGGGCGGTTGCGTCGGCCTGGCCACCGGCGGTTCGGGCGATGTGCTGGCCGGGATCGTCGGCGGTTTGGCGGCACGCGGTGCTGACCCGTTGCGGGCGGCCGCCTGGGGCAGCTGGCTGCACGGCCGGGCAGGGCGCGAACTTGCCCGCACCATGGGGCCTGTCGGATTTCTGGCGCGCGAATTGCTGCCGCTGATTCCCGGTCTGCTGGAAGAGCCCGGCAACAGTTAGCTGCATCGTTGCGCATCCGAATTCACCTTTATGCGTTTCGGGTGGATGAGCGACAATTTTTCGGTGCTGCCGCATCTGGTCCCTATCGTCATCGCCTATTGCCTGGCTCTGCCTATCGGCTGGAACCGGGAGCGAGCGGAACGCAGCGCTGGCCTGCGCACCTTTCCGCTGGTCGCTGTCGCCAGCTGTGGCTTTGTCCAGACGGTGGAAGGACTGATGGCGCAGGATCCGTCGGCGCTTGCCCGTGTGCTGGAAGGCGTGATCGCGGGCATAGGATTTCTGGGCGGCGGTGCGATCCTGCAGCAGAGACATGCCGTCAAGGGCACCGCGACCGCCGCGAGCCTCTGGATCACGGGGGCGATTGGCGTTGCAGCGGGGCTTGGCAGCTATGATGTGGCGGTGGTTCTCACCGGCTTCACGCTACTGACTTTCTGGGTCATGGCACCGCTCAAGCCCGAGGAGAATGAACGGGACGCGGAAGAGAAGATCAGCGAACCCGGCGCGCCGCGCTGAGGCGCGGAGTTACCCCAGCGCCGCCTGCTTTTCCGCCGCCAGCCGGTCCAGCTCCGCCCGGCTCTTCTTCTCGCTCGCCGACTTGAGCTGCCCGCAGGCGGCCATGATGTCCCGTCCGCGCGGCGTGCGCACCGGGGCGGAGATGCCGCCTTCGAACACGATTTCCGAAAAGCGCTTGATCCGCTCGGGCGTCGAACATTCATAGTCGGTGCCCGGCCACGGGTTGAAGGGGATCAGGTTGACCTTGGCAGGCAGCTTGTAGTGACGCAGCAGGCGAACCAGTTCGCGCGCATCCTCGTCGCTGTCATTCTTGTCCTTGATCATCACATATTCGAATGTGATGCGGCGCGCATTATTCGCGTTCGGATAGTCGGCGCAGGCTTGCAGCAGCTGTTCGATCCCGAACTTCTTGTTGAGCGGCACGAGTTCGTCGCGCACGTCCTTCGTCACGGCATGGAGTGACACGGCAAGGTTTACGCCAATCTCTTCCCCCGCGCGCGCCATCATCGGCACTACGCCGGAGGTGGAGAGGGTGATCCGCCGCTTCGACAGAGCGAGGCCATCGCCGTCCATGACGACCTTCAGCGCGTCGCGCACATGATCGAAATTATAAAGCGGCTCGCCCATCCCCATCATCACGATGTTGGTGAGCATTCGCCCGTCGGGGCTATATTGCGAGCTATCGTCCGCTTCGTCATCATTGGCGGACGCCATGCTGCCCTTCGGCCATTCGCCCAGCGCATCGCGGGCCAGCATGACCTGCCCGACAATTTCGCCGGGCGTCAGGTTGCGCACGAGGCGCATGGTGCCCGTATGACAGAAACGGCAATTGAGCGTGCAGCCCACCTGGCTCGAAACGCAGAGCGTTCCGCGATCGGCGTCCGGGATGAACACCATCTCATAATCCTGCCCGTCGTCCGACCGGAGCAGCCATTTACGGGTGCCGTCGCTCGACACTTGGGCTTCGACGACCTCGGGACGCCCCACGATAAAGCGCTCCGCCATCCAGCCGCGCATCGGCTTGGCAAGGTCGGTCATCACATCGAAATCGGTTTCGCCGCGATGATAGAGCCAGTGGAAGAGCTGTTTCGACCGCAGCTTTGCCTGCTTGGCATCCAGCCCCGCTTCCTCCAGCGCGCTTTTGATCTGCGGGCGCGACAGGCCCATCAGGTCGGTGCGTCCATCTTCGCGGGGCGTCACCGCGCGCGGGACGGGCACAGGGTCGATAGCGCCGGGAATCGGCATCAAGGGGCTGGCGGATGAATGCATGGCAGCGCCCATAGCGGATTTGGCGCAATTTTGAAAGGGCGGGCGCTACCGGTGGATCAATGCGCCGTGCGTCTACGACGGCAGGAGCCCAGTCCCGTCGTTCGATCTGGGTTCCTGCCTTCGCAGGAACACGCAATGCGTCGTCTCACCGCAGCCGCGCGCAGCCCAATGCCGCCGCGTCGATCGCTGTTGCGGCGCCGCGCAAGGTGTAGGTGTCCGCGAAACCGCGCCCATTTGCGCCCTGCGTCTGTACGCTCATGCTGCCTGCCGATCGCATGGCCGCAATGATGGCCGCGTCCGCGCGAGGGTCGGGCGCCCACGCATCAGCCTGTCCCGCAACCAGCGGGAAGCGCCTCTCCCCAACATTCAGGATAACGGGAGAGCTATCCGCCCGCACCCGGCTCAGCCGGAAATGCACCTGTCCGCGTACGCGCTGGCGCGGCCAGTTCCCAACGGCGGCGAAGCCATTGCCAGCCCGGCTCACGGGTTTGGAGATGGCATAGCAACGCGGTGCCGCCGGGTCACGGAACGCCCCCCAAGCCTCGAACATGCCGAGCGAGTCCCTTGCGAATGTCGGCGTCGCGATCAGCAGGGGCAGGAACCAGACGTGCTTCATGACGCTGGCAAAGCCCATCATGTCCTCTTTTGCAACCCTTGCCGTCACGAAACGATCAGCAGGTGCTTGCCGCCGCCGCAACAGTGGTTATGAAGGATCATCCATCATTGTCGCCCGGATTCGACCGCATCCGGGCTTTGCGCAGAAAAGAAACGGACAAACAGGGACATGAAGGCCACCATCGAACGCGCCACGCTCCTCAAGAGCCTCAGCCACGTCCAGTCGGTGGTAGAGCGGCGCAATACGATTCCGATCCTGTCCAACGTGCTGATCGAAGCGTCTGCCGATGGCGCGATCAAGCTGATGGCGACCGACCTCGACCTCCAGATTGTCGAAAGCGTGTCCGCGCAGGTGGAACAGCCCGGCGCGACGACCATTTCGGCGCACACCCTGTTCGACATCGCCCGCAAGCTGCCCGAAGGGTCGCAGGTGTCGCTCCAGGCGGCGGAAGGCAAGATGCTGATCCAGGCGGGCCGCGCCCGCTTCAACCTGTCGACCCTGCCGCGCGATGACTTCCCGGTTATCGCGGAAGGCGACCTGCCGACCAGCTTCGAACTGCCCGCAGAGACGCTGAAGCAGATCATCGACAAGACGCGCTTTGCCATCTCGACCGAAGAGACACGCTATTATCTGAACGGCATTTATTTCCATGTGTCGGATGAGGGCCAGCCGGTCCTGAAGGCAGCGGCTACCGACGGGCACCGCCTCGCCCGCGTCACCGTGCCGCGTCCCGATGGCGCCGACGGCATGCCGGGCATCATCATCCCCCGCAAGTGCATTGGCGAACTCCGCAAGCTGCTCGATGAAGTCGAGGGCTCGGTCCAGATCACCCTGTCGGCGAGCAAGATCCGGTTCGGGCTTGGCAGCGCGATCCTCACCAGCAAGCTGATCGACGGCACTTTCCCCGATTACAGCCGCGTCATTCCCACCGCGAACGACAAGCTGCTCAAGATCGACCCGCGCAGCTTCGAGGAGGGCGTGGACCGCGTCGCTACGATCGCGACGGAAAAGACCCGGGCGGTCAAGATGACGCTCGATCGCGACAAGATCACCCTGTCGGTCACCAGTCCCGAAAACGGCACGGCGGCTGAAGAAGTGCCGGGTGCGTTTCAGGGCGAGGGCTTTGATATCGGCTTCAACGCCCGCTATCTGCTCGACATTCTGGGCCAGATCGACAGCGAGACGGTCGAACTACACCTCGCCGACGCGGCAGCGCCGACGCTCATTCGGGAAAATGATCGCAGCCCTGCGCTCTATGTCCTGATGCCGATGCGCGTTTAGTCGGAAACAGGGTGAGCGGTCCTGCGGGACCGCATGCCTCATTCTGCTCAGTCTGTTTTGGCCTCTGTTGGACGAACATTGAGGCAAGTTTGGCGTCGCGAGAGGGGCGTTCCCTCTCCCGTAACGTTTTGCCAGCCGGTCGGGTAAGTTTCTTTCAACATCTGTGCGTTACGCACGTCATATGGCCCCGTCGCGTACCAAGCTGAACGATACATTGTATCGACCTGCCGATCTTGCGGTGGCGCTGGGCCTGGCTGAGGGCGGGACGCAGGCGTCGGCCTTCTGGATATCCGGAGCCTTCGCCCATATCGCCCGCCTCTGGCCGCTGGTGCTGCTGGGCAAGCTGTGCACGATCACGTTACTCCATGTGCCACTGTTCACCTTTGGCAACATTCTCCACTTCCTCACATTCCTGGCGATGTTGCTGATAGATGGCGTGCTGATCGCCGCTCCACGTGCGGAACGATTCCAGAATCTACGGCCGCATGTGCAGAAATGGCTGATGCTGCCGATGGTGCTGCTGTCGAGCATGAGCTTCAGCATGTTGCTGGGTCCGGCGCAATTTGCAGGACCATTGTCGATTTCTCTCGCGGCAGAAGTCGCGATGGCGTTGATCGCCGTGTCGATATTCGGCGACCGGCGGTTGCTGGGCGTCAGTTATTTTCTGGGCACATTGATCGTTTCGGCGTTTCAGGAAGCGGGCTTTGCGCAACTGGGTTTGTTGGTGAGTTGCATCGCGGTCATGATGATTGCCGCGGTGCGCCAGGCAACGTCTGATTTCGAACGGGCAATCGCCCAACATCAACAGGACCTTCGCGCGCAACGATCCGACCGCCTGTTGCAGGAATATGAGCAGTCGGGGCAGGGCTGGTTCTGGGAAACCGATCGCCAGGGCTGCCTTACTTATCTTTCGGAAACGCTTGCGCGGACATTGGATATTGCGGAGGACGAACTTGTCGGCCAGTTGATCACCGACATTGTCTCTGCGGGTGATCATCAAAATGGCGGGGGCGAGCGCACGCTCGGCTTCCATTTATCGACGCGCACCGGCTTTTCAGACATCCATGTTCGAGCCGCGGCGACCCGCGACGAGCGCTGGTGGTCGATATCCGGACAGCCGGTGTTCAACGAATTTGGCCAGTTCCACGGCTTTCGCGGGAGCGGCACCGACCTTACCGAAATGCGCCGAAGCCAGGCGGAGGTGAAGCGTCTTGCCCAGTTCGATTCGCTCACCGGGCTTGCCAATCGCGTGCAGATGCTGCGGTCGCTGGAAGATGCCGTGGCCGGTGCGCCCGGAAAGCCGGGCGATTGCGCGCTGCTGATGCTGGATCTGGATCGCTTCAAGACCGTCAACGATACTCTCGGCCACCCCGCCGGGGACGCGCTGCTGCGGCAGGTGAGCCAGCGTCTCCAACGTGTCGCGGGCGATCGCGGGCTTGTAGGGCGGCAGGGCGGTGACGAATTCAAGGTGCTGCTGCCCGGCAGACATGATCGTGCACTGCTGTCCCAACTATCTACGATGATCATCAACACGCTGTCGCAACCCTATATGATTGAGGGGAAGGCGGTCGTCATCGGCGTGTCCATCGGGATTTCCTGTTGCCCGCATGACGGCGACACGGCCGATGCGCTGATCCGCAACGCCGATCTCGCGCTCTACGCTGCAAAAGGCGACGGGCGTGGCGTCCATCGCTTCTATTCGTCCGAAATGCACGCCGATGCAGAGGGGCGTCGGCAGCTGGAGGAGGATCTGCGCCACGCGCTGGCTTCGGACGGGCTGCACCTTGTCTATCAGCCGGTCGTGTCTTCGAGGACGGAGAGGGTCACTGGTTATGAAGCGCTGCTGCGCTGGACGCATCCCGTACGTGGTGAGATTTCGCCATCCATTTTCGTGCCCATCGCCGAGGAGACAGGGCTTATCGGGCCAATGGGTGACTGGGTACTCCGCACCGCCTGTCGCGACGCTTCGGAGTGGGACGAAGATATTCGCGTCGCCGTCAATGTCTCGCCGATCCAGTTCGCCAACCCCGGATTGCCCGCCACGGTCATGAATGCGCTTGCCGCTTCCCAACTCGCGCCCCAGCGGCTGGAGCTTGAGATCACCGAAAGCGTGTTCCTGAATGACAATGACGGAACGGATTCGATGTTCGCCCGGCTTAAAGGGATAGGCGTCCGTCTGGCGCTCGACGATTTCGGCACAGGCTACTCCTCGCTTGGCTATTTGAAGAAAGCGCCCTTCGACAAGATCAAGATCGACCAGAGCTTTGTGCGCGGCGCGGTGATGACCGGCAGCCGCAACAGCGCGATCATCAAGGCAATCGTCAGCCTGGCTGAGGCGCTTGGCATGGACACCACGGCGGAGGGCGCGGAGACACAGGACGAACTGGCGCTGATCCGCGATCTGGGGTGCAGCCATATACAGGGCTATGTCTATGGCCGCCCGCTTGTTGCCAGCGACGTGCTGGCCCGGCACCGCGCGCACGGCACGGTGGCGCTGGTGGAGGGTTTCCAGTCCAGCCGCCCGGAGCGCAAGACGATGCTGCGGACGATCGCGGTGCATGCCGATGGTCACGCCTATACCGGCCGCATCCGCAACATCTCCTCCACCGGTGCCATGATCGAGGGGCTGTGGCATGTGCCCCAGGGCACCCAATTGTCGATCGAGTTCAGTGACAGCCAAAATGTGAGCGCTGTGGTTCGCTGGTCGCGCGAGGATCGGATGGGCGTTGAATTTACCAGCGCCATCGACATCGCCGCTGCCTGCGCCCTGCCTCGATCATTGGCATCCTGACCTGACCCGGTTCGGGTGGCGACGCTCGCAGGCGCATAAAAAAGGAGCTGTCGGGTGACAGCTCCTTTTGTTGTACGTGGCGGATGTTTCAGGCGGCGATCGCTACCTGTTCGGCCTGAACAAGGCCATGCGCGACATCCTTGACCAATGTGATGAAACGTCCGGCTTCCCGTGCGATCATCGCCTTGTTGAAACAGGCCGCAGCACCCCGGTCCAGCGCCTCGGCCATGATCGGTGCTCCGTCGCGCATCAGGCTGGACAGCATGATGACGGGGCAGGGATCGATGTCCATGATCTCGTCAAGGATGCTGAGCCCATCCCGGCCCGGCATGGCGACGTCCATCGTCACCACATCGGGCTTTTCCATGCGGATGAGGTCGATCGCTTCTTCGCCGTTGCGGGCGATGCCCACGACATCGAACCGGCAATCGCGTTCCAGCAGCGTCTCGATCATGGCGCGAATGGTCAGCGAGTCATCGACCACCACGATCCGTATCGGCTTTGCCATGCATTCCTCCGACCCTTGTCTTCCAAGATCATAACGGACGGAATTTAGAGAGTTTTAGGCAAAAGTCAGAAGAACAGCTTGCGGAATGAAATGCTGATCGTGCGGCCCAGCGGATCGAGATAGCCCTGCTGGTAGCGCAGCGGGGTGCCTCCGGTCGCGTCGGTCACGTCGCGGCGCGTATTAAAGATATTGTCGATGCCGACCGACACCCGCGATCCGCGCAGGAAGGGATGGTTCTTAACCAGCGAAGGCATTTGTCCCAGATTGGCGAACAGCCGCAGGTTCGCGGTTGCCAGACTTCCGAAATCGAGCCGAGACGTGCCGCCCAGCGCGCCATCGACATGCGTGCCGCTTTCCCAATCGACGCTCAGCCGCGCGCCAAGCCCGTTGTTCGTGTAGCCGACGCGCGCCTCCACCTCATGCCGGGGCTGCCCGCCCGATGATCCCGTCGCATCGCCATTCAACAGATCGAGTTCCGGCACGCCCGGCGCGATCAGGATGCTCTCGGTAAAATGCCATGTGTGGTAGAGGCTGAAGTTGAGGCGCCCGCCGCCGCCTCCACGTCCGCCGCCCATGCCGCCCGGCCCGCCAAAACCGCCGCCCGGTCGTCCGCCACCGCCGGGGCCGCCAAAGCCGCTTTCTCCACGCGGCCGGTCTCCGCCGTCCTGGCCGCCCTGTGCTCCACGCTCTCCACCGCGTCCGCCTCGATTGCCGAACAGGGCGCGCATATCCTGCAACTCCTTGGGGCGATCTTCCGGCTTTGCACCGGCAGCGCGCCAAGCCTCTGCCAACTTCTGGATGCGAGACTTCAGCGGGAAGGAGAGGTCGAAGCCCCAACGCAGCTGTTCGCTTTGTGAGCGCAGATAATTGATCGGCGTCGCATCGATTTCGGTCAGCAAACCGCCGACGCGAGTGAAGCGGCCACCGAAGGCATCCTCGATCGCGGGGGTGGGTTCCGGGAAAGCCGCGATTGGATTACTCGTCCGGCTGTTGAGGTAGGTCGCGGTCAGGGTCAGGTTGGGCTTGTCGAAAGGCTTCACCGTTGCGCTCAGCCGGAACTGGTCGCGCACGCTTTCCTTCAATTGGGCGTTGCCCCCCGTCACCCGCGTGACGAAGACGGTCTGGCCGCTTTGATAATCAAAGACGGGTACATTCTCCGTCCTGACTTCAGGATCGCTAAGCTGGTTGCCCGTTGGCGCGGCTCGGTCCTGGTTCGCGGACACCAGCAGTTGCACCGCAGGGATCGGCCGCCAGCGGAGGCCATAACCAAGCGTGGAGAGCGTGCCGAAGTCCGAAAGCTCCTGCACCGCCGCATTCACATTGACGCCGATATCGCCAACCGCGCCCAGCACGCCTCTCGCCTTGCTGGTGATCGGCACATCGAGAGTGATCTGCCCGCTCGCGATCTGCCGGTCATAATCGACGTCCTGCTCGAACCCGTTGCGGATCGACCAGCCCTCAAATCCATTGGCCGACGCCCCCACCCGGACGGAGCTTGTGACGGCGCCCGCAGGCAGGTCGAAGACAGGGCCTGACAGCAGCAGGTCGCCCGTCACGGTCTGCGATCGCGCGCTCGCCTGGTCGGTCGACGCCGATCGGTCGGTTCGCGTGCGCGTATCCGACACGTCGCCATTGCCAGTAAAGGACCATTGCCAGCCCTTTCCGAGCAGGCCGTTGAAAGTGAGGCCCAGATGGCCGGTCGTTCCGCGAATCTGCTGGTCGAGCCGGTTATCCCGCAGAAATTCGGTATAGAGCGGCCCGTTGCCGATCGGCGCGGCAAGTGCGGCGGCAGACAGTCCTTGCAGCGAGTCATTGTCCGACAGCTCGACCCGACCGTTGACGGTCATCGATACGCCGCCGAGCGCGCGCGCATAGGTGGCGTTCGCGGACACGCTCTCGGTCGCCGGGCTTAACGTGCGAAAGCGGGTGATGTCGATCAACGCCGGACTGATCGCCGTCCGTTCGATCCCGCGCTCGCTTTCCAGTAGTGAAGCGGCGGCATTATATTTGACGTTCAACGTAAAGCGATTGTCGCCCCGGATGCGCAGCAGACCTGCCTCGGCGGACCCGCTTTCTCGCCCGCCATCGGTGGTCGTGGCTGCTCGCAAATCGGCCAGCTCCGCGCGGAAACGCTGGCGCAGGACGATGTTCGCTACCTTCTGCGTTGGTGCATAGCCGTAGGACAGGGCGACCTGTTCCGGCAGGATGTCGACCCGCGCCACGGCCTCGGACGGGATGTCCTGGATTTCGGAAAAGCTGGAAATGCGCTTTCCGTTCAGCAGCACGACCGGGGTCCCGTTCGTCTGTACCGACAATTCGGTGATCATTTCCGAAATGGATGTGACGCCCAGAGCGCGGATGTCGGCGGAAGAAAGCTGCTGTTCGGGCTTGATATTGCCCAGCACCGCGCCCCGCTGCGGCTGGCCGGTGACGATGATTTCGTCGCCTTCCTCCATCTGCGCAGGCGGCTCCTGGGCTGAAGTCTGCGCCATCAGCGCAGCGGGCGATGCGCCCATCATGAAAAACAGCATCAGCGAAGCCGGTCGGCGCACGAACATACCCCTTTTGGAAAAAGCGAACCTTTGATGGTCCGTCACTAGGGGCGAACTGTCTCAAAATCTTGGCAAGGCCAAGGCGAATTTGTCGCAAATTGTAGCAAACGCCCTCACGCACTGCGGTTCCCTTCGTTCATCGGCTCGCCTAGGCTGAGTGCATGCGCACTTTATACCCTGCAATCGACCCTTACGCTCACGGCCACCTCGACGTCGGCGATGGTCATTCCGTCTATTGGGAGCGCGTCGGCACGCCGGGGGCAAAGCCTGCGGTCTTCCTCCACGGTGGGCCGGGAGGCGGCATCTCGCCCGATCACCGCCGCCTGTTCGATCCGGATCGCTACGACATTTTACTCTTCGACCAGCGCGGTTGCGGCCGGTCGACGCCGCATGCGGCTCTGGAAGCAAATACGACCTGGCATCTCGTGGCGGACCTAGAGCGCTTGCGGGAATTGATGGGTGTTGATCAATGGCTTGTCTTCGGAGGCAGCTGGGGTTCGGCGCTGGCGCTTGCTTATGCACAGAGCCATCCGTCCCATGTCAGCGAATTGATTCTGCGCGGCATCTTCACGCTGCGCCAACAGGAGATCGACTGGTATTATCAGGAAGGTGCCAACCGCATCTATCCAGATAAGTGGGAACGCTTCCTTGCTCCCATAGCGGAGCCGGATCGTGGCGACTTGCTTCATGCCTATCACCGCATCCTGACGGGCGAAAATCGTTTGGCGCAGGTCGCGGCGGCCAAGGCGTGGAGCGTCTGGGAAGGCGAAACGATCCGTTTGCTGCCAGACGCTGCACTGTCAGCAACGCATGAGGATGATGCGTTCGCACTCGCCTTCGCGCGGATCGAAAATCATTATTTCGTCCATCGCGGCTGGCTGGAGGAAGGACAGCTCATCCGCAATGCGGGCAAGCTCTGCGATATTCCCGGCGTGATCGTTCAGGGTCGCTATGACATGGCCTGTCCTGTCGAGACCGCCTGGGCGCTGCACAAGGCATTGCCCGAAGCACGGTTCGAGATGATCGAGGGCGCCGGGCACGCCTATAATGAACCCGGCATCCTCGACGCCCTGATCCGCGCCACGGACAGTTTCGCAATCTGAAATTCAGATGGTGAAGGGGGATGGGCGATCGTCGAGCATCAAAAGCTCAAGGCTCGCCCTTGGACTCCTGCATCCGCCGTTCGGCAAACCATTGTTCCAGCATCTTGGCGGTGCAGCCGGTAAAGCCATTGCTGCCGATCGCCGAGCAGCTGCCGGGAAGATTCTGGCGCTGTACATCTTCCATCGTCGCCACTTGGCTACCCCAGCCCGGCCCACCGGACGGGGTGGGTTTTTCGCGCAATTTCTTCGGGATGCGGTAGCGTTCGGACTCAGGCTTGCGCGCGCAAACGACGATCTCGTCGCCTTCGCCTTTGGGACAGGGGTCGTTCCCATAGACGATCAGATTGAACACACGTTGTGGCGGCTCGGCCCTGGCTGGGGCGAGTAAGGCTACGGGCGCGAGCACCGCCATGGCGAGGAAGGCATGAACCGGGAAGCGCATAGGTGATATCCTCTTTTCGCCCCTGTCCACCGGCGGAGTGCCCAATTCCGCCAGCCTTACCCAGACGCCAAGCGCCCGGAGCAACCGTCAGGGCTGCGTCGGTGTAGCCGGTTGCGGCGCGGTCTGCTGTGGTTGGCTGGCCTGCGCCTTTTCCTCCGATACGGCTCGCGCTTCGATCGCCTTGCTATCCGCATCGATGGTGGAAAGCCGCCGCGCGCGCTCTGCGGCTACCAAGTCCTTCCAGCTGGCGTTGTCCGCCGCCTGCCGTTCCGCCTTGGCAAGCCTTGCCAACTGGTTGAAGCAGCCGGTGAAACCGCCGGGGCCAGTGGCAGAGCAGCTTTCCGTGCCGGTGCGGCCAACATATTCCATCGACCGCACGCGCTCGCCCCATGCCTGATTGCTCGGCTTGTTGGGATCGCCGCGCAGCGGTTCAGGAATGCGGTAGCGTTCTTCCTCCCCCTTACGCGCGCAAACGACAATGTCGGTGCCAGCGCTTTGCGGGCACGCGTCTTCGCCATAGACGATGACCAGATTGACGCGCTCCGATCCCGTCGTGCCGGCAGCGGCGGTGGGCGCCTGCTCCTGCGTGGGTCCAGCCTGCTGCTGCGCCATGGCGGGCAGTGTGCTCGCAGCCATCAGCAGCATGGCGGCTGTCGCGGTCTTCATCATCGTCTTTATCTCCTCAGATCCGCTTCGACAGCGCGATGGCAGCCCGGCACCCCAGGCGAATGACGCCCGAAAGCAGCGGATAGGCGGGTGCCTGCTCCGCTCCACGGGCGATCGCGGTTTCGCGATGTTCGACTTCTTCCGCCTGAAAATCCGTGATGGTGGCGGCAAGTTCCGGATCATCGCCCGCCAATTCCGCCAACTGCTCGCCATAATGGCGGTCGATCTCCGTCTCGATCGCGGCAGTGCAGGCCATGGCGGCGCGTGGGCCGATCGTGGCGGTCACCGCGCCCAGCGCGAAGCCCGCGACGTTCCAGATCGGTTGCAATACTGTCGGCCGCACGCCGCGCCGCGCGATCATCGCGTCGAATATCTTGCGATGCCGTTCTTCCTGCGCCGCCATGCCCGCGATGACGCGCGCGTCTGGGTGGCGATCGCCAAGGACGGCAAGCTGCCCGGCATAAATGCGCGTCGCGCCGAACTCACCCGCCTGATCGACGCGCAGCATTGCCGCGCGATCATCGGCCGTCACTTTCCGGCCGGGGCGGGGGAACTCCCTGGGCGCGTTCATGCCTGTTTCCTCGACTTGATCAGCGAGGCCAAGATGGCGAGCGCGCTGGCTCCGGACAAGAGCCCGTTGAAGCCCGCGAGCGAAATGCCGAAGAGTGTCCAGGGGGCGACATCGCAACGGGTGATCGGGGTGGCCATGATCTGGTTCAATATGTCGGCCGGGTTGCCCGCCGCCGGAGAGGTGGAGCAGGCGGTCAGCCCCTGCCACCAGCCATATTCTACCCCCGCATGGAACAGGCCGATCCCGCCGCTGATCCCGATCGCCAGCCCGGCTAGCCCCGCGAACAGTGCACTGATGCAGGGGCGCCCTTTCGCCGCATAGGCGATCAGCGCGAGCGGGATCGCCGCCATATGCGGATAGCGTTGCCACCAGCACATCTCGCACGGATGCAGACCGCCTACATATTGCGAAGCGTAGGCGCCGCCCAGCAGCAGCAGCGGCACGGCAAGGGCGATAGCGCGGGCGAGAGGCAAGTTCTTCATGATGCCCGCTTAAACGGCCCTGAACCTTTCGTCATGCTGAACTTGCGTCAGCGCCCGAACTTCCGCTGGGTCTTGCCGTACCGCAGCTTGCGGGTCCCCGGCTTGCCTTCGGTCGCCCGCCCACGCGGCGCTGCGACCTGCTCGTCGGCGGGCAGACCTAGTTCCTCCGCCTCCAGCTTGCGGATTTCGTCGCGGATGCGGCCTGCTTCCTCGAACTCCAGGTCCGCCGCGGCGGCTCGCATCTTCTTTTCCAGATCCTCGATATAGGCGCGCAAATTATGGCCGACGAGGTGCGGACGGTCGTCCAGCCCGGTATCGATCGTGACCTGATCCTTGCTCGCGACGTGGGCGATGATGTCGCCGATGTTGCGCTTGATCGTGGTCGGCGTAATGCCATGTTCCAGATTATAGGCCTGCTGCTTCTCGCGACGGCGGCTGGTTTCGTTGAGCGCGCGCTCCATGCTGCCGGTGATGCGATCGGCATAGAGGATGACACGCCCATCCACATTGCGCGCCGCACGACCGATGGTCTGGATCAGCGATGTCTCCGATCGTAGGAAGCCTTCCTTGTCCGCATCGAGGATCGCGACCAGGCCACATTCCGGAATGTCGAGACCTTCGCGTAGCAGGTTGATGCCGATCAGCACGTCGTAGACGCCCAGCCGCAGGTCGCGGATCAGCTCGATACGCTCCAGCGTCTCTACGTCGCTGTGCATGTAACGGACCTTGATCCCCGCCTCGTGCATGAATTCGGTCAAATCCTCCGCCATGCGTTTGGTGAGCGTGGTGACGAGGGTGCGATAGCCCTGCGCGGCGACCTTGCGGCATTCGTTGATCAGGTCGTCCACCTGATCCTCCACGGGCTTGATCTCGACCGGCGGGTCGATGAGGCCGGTGGGGCGGATGACCTGTTCGGAGAAGGCGCCGCCGGTCTGTTCCATCTCCCATGGTCCCGGCGTCGCGGACACGCTGACCGTCTGCGGCCGCATCGCGTCCCATTCATTGAAGCGCAGCGGGCGATTGTCGATGCAGCTTGGCAGGCGGAAGCCATATTCGGCGAGCGTGATCTTGCGCCGATGATCGCCGCGCGCCATCGCACCGATTTGCGGAACGGTCTGGTGGCTTTCGTCTACGAACAGCAGGGCGTTTTCTGGCAGATATTCGAACAAGGTCGGCGGCGGCTCGCCGGGCAGGCGGCCGGTGAGGAAGCGGCTGTAATTTTCGATCCCGGCGCAGCTTCCGGTCGCGGCGATCATCTCCAGATCGAAGTTCGTCCGCTGTTCCAGCCGCTGTGCCTCCAGCAGCTTGCCCTCGGCCTGCAACTCCTTCAGCCGTTCGGTCAGCTCGAAACGGATCGCCTCCATCGCCTGCTTCAGCGTCGGCCCCGGCGTCACATGGTGGCTGTTAGGGAAGACCTTCACATAATCGAGGGTCGCGATCTTCTTACCCGTCAGAGGATCGAACTCGACAATTTCCTCAATCGCATTGCCGAAGAAGCTGATGCGCCAGGCCGTGTCCTCATAGTGGGACGGGAAAATCTCCAGATTGTCCCCCTTCACCCGGAAGTTCCCGCGCGCGAAGGCCGCGTCATTGCGCTTATATTGCAATGCGACCAGCTTGCGGATGATCTCCCGCTGATCCTCGATCCCGCCCTTCTTCATCGAAAAGGTCATGGCCGAATAAGTTTCGACCGAGCCGATGCCATAGAGGCAGGAAACCGAAGCGACGATGATCACATCGTCCCGCTCCAGCAGCGCACGGGTGGCGGAGTGGCGCATTCGGTCGATTGCCTCGTTAACGCTCGACTCCTTCTCGATATAGGTGTCGGATCGCGCCACATAGGCTTCGGGCTGATAATAGTCGTAATAGCTGACGAAATATTCGACGGCGTTCTCCGGGAAGAAGCTCTTGAACTCCCCATAAAGCTGCGCGGCGAGAATCTTGTTGGGGGCCAGGATCAGCGCGGGGCGCTGCATCGCCTCGATCACCTTGGCCATGGTGAATGTCTTGCCCGAACCGGTGACGCCCAGCAGCACCTGGTCCTTTTCCCCCGCCCTTGCCTGCTCCACCAGTTCGGCGATCGCGGTGGGCTGGTCGCCGGAGGGCTCATAGTCGGATATCAGCTTGAACGGCCGCCCGCCTTCGCTCTTTTCCGGGCGCGCGGGGCGGTGGGGGACGAAGCCTTCGCCGGTCTGAGGCTCGTCCAGCGTGGTGCGAATCTGAATGGACATGCGGGCCAATATGGGCATGGTCCCGCACCACAGCAATGTGGGGCAGGCATCCCGAATGACGATAGCGGAGGACCCGATGCGCAAGGCCATTTTCCTGTTCACCACGCTGGCCATGTTGCAGGCATGCGCGACGACGACCGGCGGGGCTGGATCGGCGCAGACGCCGCCATCGGTCATGCAGGGAAAGAACCCGCTGGGCAGCGGCTATCTTGGCGGCGGTGCGCTTCCTGACAGCCCGTTGCTCTCCCCGCCACCGCCAGCCGCAGGATCAGTGGCCGAGGCGCGCGACAGGGAGGGGGCGGCCGCAGCGGTTGCGATGCAGGGTAGCGCACGTTGGAATCTCGCCAAGGCCGATGCCGACTTGCGCCCCGCCCGCGCTGCAGGCGCCTTTTCCTGCACGGCAGGCTTCCTGATCGATCAGGCTCATGCCCCCGCGCTGACGCGCCTCCTGACCCGCGCAATGGGGGACCTCGGCATGTCGACCGCCGACGTCAAGAAGCAGTACATGCGCCCGCGCCCCTTCATGGACAATGGCAAGCCCAGCTGCACGCCGGATTGGGACAAGTTTCTGCGCCGTGATGGCTCCTATCCCTCGGGTCACAGTGCCATCGGCTACGGCTATGGCCTTATCCTGGCAGAACTGATGCCCGATCGCGCGGCAAGGCTGGTGGCGCGGGGTCGCGCCTTTGGCGACAGCCGCCGCATCTGCAATGTGCACTGGCTGAGCGATATCGAAGAAGGGCGCGTCATCGCCTCCGCCACCGTGATGCGCCTCAATGCCGAACCCGCCTTCGCCGCCGATCTTGCCGCCGCGCGCAAGGAAGTCGCCGCGTTGAGCGGCAAATCCTCGGAAACCGCGCCCGATTGCGCGCAGGAAGCTGCGGCGCTGGCTCAATAGCCCGCAGGATCATTTTTCATTCTATTCCCGTCCTGATATGCTGATGGTTAGACAGGCCGGGTCATTCCGGCATCAACGGGGGAAGATCATGCTTAAAGCCTTGGCCGTCATTATTCCTGCCACGCTGTTGCTCGCCAGCTGCGGCGACAAGCCTTCCGGCGAACCGCAGACACGCGAGGAGGTGAAAGCCCAGGTTCAGAAGGTGCAGCTGAAACCCGGCCAGTGGGAAGGCGCCTACACGCTCGAGGATATCGATATGCCGAACATGCCCGGCGGTGGCGATCAGATGAAAGAGCAGATGAAGAAGATGATGAGCCGCACTTCGATCAAATATTGCGTCTCACCTGAAGAAGCGGCGAACCCCAGCGGCAAGATGTTCTCGGGCCAGGAAAACAAGGATTGTACGTACAAGGGCTTCGATGTCAGCGGCGGATCGGTGAAGGGTGAGATCGCCTGCAAATCGGAACATGGCACGATGAATGCCGTCATGTCCGGCGACTACGCGCCGGAAAGCTATGAAATGCACATGGACATGAAGATGAGCGGCGCGCCCAATGGCATGAACATGAGCATGAAGGCGAAGACCACGGGTAAATGGGTCGGCGCGGACTGCGCTGCCTCCTGATATGATGGAGCGCGCGGAGGGCTTTTGCTGGCTCTGCGCGCGTCCTTTAAGCAAACGGGTTGAATGGCATCATCCGGTGCCGAAAAGCCGGGGCGGGCGCAGCACGGTGCCCGTCCATCCAATCTGCCATCGCGCCATCCATGCGCAGCTCAGTAATGTGGAGCTTGCCCGAACGCAGGGGGATCCCGCCGCCCTTCGCGCGCATCCCGGCATCGCCCGCTTTCTCGGCTGGGTCGCGGCCAAGCCGCCCGACTTCCACGCGCCGACCTACAGGAAACGCTAGCGTCGTTTTTTTCTCTTGCGCTTCGCCGCGCGCCAAGCGAGCCTCTGCCTGTTCCGTAAGAGAACAGGGGAAGAGGATATGCGAAAGACGATAATAGCGGCTTTGCCGCTGGCGATGACGCTTGGCTTGGCCGGATGCGGCAATGAGGCGCCTGCACCCGAAGCGGTCGAAGCGCCGATCGTGATGAAGGGGGGCGAATGGACGATCACCCGCAAGACTACGGGCTACAACACGCCGACCGTCACGCCCGAACAATATCAGGTCGCGCTGAAACAGGTTGACGAGGAAAAACTGTGCATCGCCGTCGATGCCAAGGGGACACCCGATGCCGATGCTCTGGCAGGGGATGAGGGCAAGGATTGCACCTATAAGGACAAGCTGCTGCGCAAGGGGCGGTTGATCGCGACTTTGGCCTGCAAGTCCGGCGGGGCGACATCGGAAATCGTGCTGGAGGGCAATTACACCGCCGACACGCTGACGCTGGGCAGCACCATGACAAAGACGGACGGGGGCAGCCCAGTATTGCGCACCACCCATGATGTAACGGGCAAACGCACAGGGGAGTGCAGCAAGGCCTGAACGGCCTGTCTTAAGAAACCCTCCGCTGCCTGCCAGCGGAGGGGCTCCTGTCCGGAATCTCTAGTGCTGGTGGCGGGATTCTGTGCCATTGTCGCGCCCGGCATCCATCAGAATGTCGGAGAGTCGAGACATGCTCTTTCATCTTTCGATTGCCGCGCATGATCCAAAGCATGTTGCGGAGGTCATCGCCGAAATGTGGCGGGGTGAGGCGCTCTATTTTCCGCCCGTGACGCCGGGCAGCTGGATCGCAATGGCTGGCGATGACCGGGGCACCGCCATAGAGGTCTATCCGATCGACACCGTCTTGCGCGAGGAGGAAGGCGACGCCGATGGCTTCGGGGAGCGGACTGGCGAAACGCGTTACACCGCGACACATGCCGCGCTGGCCACGCCCTTGTCCCGCGAAGAGATCATGGCGATCGCGGAGCGGGAAGGCTGGCCCGCCAAATATCGCAAGCGTGGCGGCGTGTTCGGCGTGATCGAATTGTGGATCGAAGGGCGGCAGATGGTGGAGATGCTGACCGCCGAGATGCAGGCCGAATATCTGACGGCGATGACGACCGACAATTGGCGCGCGATGCTGGAAGCAGGCCCTCCCGCCTGACCTATTGCAATGCCCGGATGGCGCGTTGGTCGCATCGTTTTGGACTGTGCGGCACGGCGGAATAGGCGGGCACCTGGATGGACTGGCCGATCCGCAACGGCGCAAAGCGCTGCCGCTCTATGCCTTCGCATTTCAGGAAAAGCTCCAGCATGCGGGGCGGTGTGTCCCATTTTTCATAAGACAGCCTGAATGTGCCCCAATGGATGGGGATGGCGGTCGATGCCTTGAGCTTTTCGAACACCTCGACCGCGCGCTGTGGCCCGATGTGGGAGTCCGCCTCCATCTGCCCCGGCCAGAAGCGGAAGGCGCCGATCGGGATCATCGCGAGGCGGATCGGGCCGAACCGCGCCGCTTCGGTGGGCCATGCCATATCGCCAGCCCCCGTGTCCCCCGCGAAGAAGATATTGCCCGCGCGGGTTTCGATGAGAAAGCTCGACCATAATGCGCGATTGCGGTCAGTGCCCCACCGGCTGCTCCAATGATGATTGCGCAGCACATGGACGCGATAGTCTGGGCAATGTTCGTAATTTTCACACTGGATGACGGTTTGCGTCCCCAGATTGTTGAGGGCAGCACCCGTCACTGACTGGCCCCAATCCAGCGCGATCGCCGGAATGCCATTGTCCTTCAGGATGCGCTCATTGCCGAGGCTGACGATGATCTTGGGTCGATCCCGTTCCCACAGCTTCTTAAGCGTGGGGATGTCCATATGGTCATAATGATTGTGGCTGACGATGATGAGGTCGATCTTCGGCAGATCATCCATCCGGATGCCCGGCTTTGCTACCCGCTTCGGTCCTAAAGGTGGCAAGGGGCTCGCATAGTCGGACCAGGTGGGGTCGGTAAGGATGTTGATCCCCGCCGCCTGCACCAGCACCGTGGCATGGCCGACCCATGTCGCCACCATGCCGCGGGGCGCGGCGAAGGCTGGCGGGCGCGTGGGCTTTATTGCAATCGTCAGCGGCCATTCGGGGCGCTCGTCCTGCCCCGTCAGCCAGCGAAGGAGAAAGCCCCGGCGGTTCGTCCCCGGAGGACCGGAAAACTCGATCTCGCCATCGGGATTGAAAAAGTGCTCGCCATCATAATGGCGGCTGACCGGCCCGTCATAATAGATACGATCGAGAAAGGGCGGGATGATCGTGATCGCAAGACACAATGCGATTACCAGAAACAGCAGCCCGATGCCCGCTCCGCGAAAGACTTTTCCGATGATGCGGCCCATGCCGTCTCCTGCTTCGATGACGATGCAGGGTCATAGCCGCGATATAGCGCGGGACAAGAGTTGCTTATCCCGCGCGTCTTCAATGCCGCATATGTCGAAGCCAAGGGAGCAAGCGCCTTTGAAGATCCTGCACCTCGCTATCCTCTCCCTCCAGCAACGGAATGGCGTAGGTCTCAAGATCGTCCTTCAATAGGCTTACGCTCCGGCTGGGATGATGCAGATCAACCACCGCGCCATCGGGCATATGGGTGGCTAGAGCGGCCATGCCTTCGCTGACACTTGCATGGGGACCGTCGACTTCGTAATCCTCCGCCAGCAGCAGATCGACCATCATGCCAGCCAGCAGCGGGTCGTCCTCAACAATCAGGATGCGGCCGTTGGATCGCGCCATCATTCTTGCTCCAGACCGAAATGGCTACGGTAGCGGTTGAAGCAGCGCTCGCCGCAACTGAGGCGCATCAACGCGCCTTCCGCGATTGCAACGGCGCGGCGAGGGTCTTCCGCCACCAGCGGCTTGATGGCCAGCTCATTCCAGTCGCGACTATGCTTGACGTCCAGCACGGCATGCAGGTCAAAATATCGTCGCTCCGACTGGCTGAGCCCAATTCGTCGCAAGGCGCGAGCCGTGTGTGCCGATCGGCCCGGCGCGGTGAGTTCGATCGCCCCCAACGCGCCGACGCTGTGCCAGGCATAGCAGCGCTGCGTCGCCATCGCGGTCATCGCGTTAGCCAGCGCCAGGCTTTCCCAGACGGTGTTCTCGATCGTCGGAGTCAGTTCCAACGTTGTTACCAACTGCGCCAGCATCGGCCCATGCATGCCCTTTTCCTGGCCGCGCCCCATCTCATCCCAATAGTTGCGTGCAAGTTCCAGCTTGGCGGAATCGGGGAGCTTCACCTGCGTCAGGGCGACGAGATCGTCGAAGCCAGCCTCGCCTGCCGCTTCCTGCGTCAGGAACCAGCGGATTTCGTCCCTCGACGCATGGTCGGCGAGCCAGGGAAACAGCGCGTCATGCTGGCCGGGGCCAGTCTGCTCCAGCGCCTCGAACCATTGAATGAAGCCTTCGGGATCGGTTGGTGCCTCCGCCGCGCGGTCGCGGACCATGGCGCGCAGTTCTTCCATAAAGCCATGCTCCAGCCGCAGCATGGCTTCATCCTGGCGGAACCGGCTTTCCCAATCCTCGGGATAGGATGGAGCCAGACGTTGCCGGTTCCAATGACTGAGGCGTTCCTGAAAACTCTGTTGAAGAAATTGCGATGCGCACTCGGGTCTGACGAAACGGGTAGCCACGGAAAATACTCTCCTGATTGTACCCCTGTTCAATTCGGGGGAGAGCGCGGCGTTCCCTCAAAAATGCCTAACAGGGATCAGTATGAGGGTGTTTACTTCGACAAAAGCGGGTCGGCCCGCTTGTTTGCGGGTTCTGGCAGTTCACTCAACCGTTCAGCAATTGATCGATCTCGGCCGGGCGCAGTTCCATCTGCAACTGATCACATGTGCATTGACGCGGCGCCTTGTCGGGCCGCCACCGTAGAAAGCGCGTGCCATGGCGAAAGCGCCCGCCGGTCACCTGATCATAGATCACTTCCACAACCAGTTCCGGAGCTAGAGGCTCCCAGAGCCTTTCCGCGCCCTTGTTCCAGCGGCTTGGCCCACCCGGTGCCTTGCCGGTGAAGCCGGAGCCTCCCGCAATCGGCTCAAGGCGTTGCAACAGAAGAGGTCGCTCATCCGCCTTGAACCCGGAGGTGAAGCCCACATGGTTGAGCTTGCCCGCCTCATCATAGAGGCCCAGCAGCAAGGATGCAGCGCCGCGCCCATCAGCCGTGCGGCGGAAACCCCCAACCACACAGTCGGCGCCGCGATAATTTTTCAACTTCATCATTGCGCGTTCGCCAGATCGATAGGGCAGGTCCAGTTGCTTGGCGATGATCCCGTCGAGTGCGCCGCCGCTGCCTTCCAGCCAGCGGTCGGCATCCGCGATCCGCTCACTGGCAGGGGACAGGAGCAGCATCCCGGTCCCATTCTTTGCGTGAAAGCGTTCCAGCGTCTTTCGCCGTTCCCGCAACGGCGCGTCCATGATGTCGCTCTTGCCCAGCGCGAGACAGTCGAACAGCATAAGCTGCGCCGGGGTTTCGCGGGACAGGCGCGCTATCCTGCTCTCCGCCGGATGCAGCCGCTGCTGCAACGCATCGAAGGACAGCACGCCGTTCAGCGGCAGGATCAACTCGCCGTCCAGAACATAGCGGCGCTCGGTCGTTGTGAGCAGTGCATCGATGATCTCCGGAAAGAAACGCGCCAGCGACTTGCCGGATTTGGATCGGATGTCGGCCTGCGGGCCGTCACGGCCCACGACTGCGCGGAAGCCGTCCCATTTGGGCTCATATTGCCATCCCGGCGGCGTGGGCAGCTCGGACACGAGCCGAGCCTCCATCGGCAGCGGCAAGGCCAGTCCTTTGGGGTCGGTCGGCGTCATGGCTCCGCTCTGCCCAGGTCGAGCGTGATCACGACCGGCGCATGATCGCTCGTCTTTTCCCAGGCGCGAGGCCGGGTATCGGCCTCCGCGCTGACCAGCTTGGCGGCGGCAACCGGGTTCAGCAGCGCATGATCGATCCGCAGACCGGCATTGCGCTCAAAGGCGCCACGCCAATATTTCCAGAAGCTATAGATCACCTCATCGGGGTGTAGCTGCCGGATTGCGTCGCTCCATCCCTGATCGAGGAGGCGCTGGTAGGCGGCGCGAACCTCCGGCGCGAACAGGGCATCGTCGCGCCACCGGTCGGGCGCATACACATCAAGGTCGGTCGGCATCACATTATAGTCGCCCGCGACGATCACCGGCGCGTCCACGTCGATGAGCGAGGCCATATGCGCGTGCAGCCGATCGAACCAGCGGAGCTTGAAGTCGAACTTGGGGCCGGGACGGGGGTTGCCGTTTGGAAGGTAGAGGCAGGCTATGAGGACCCCGTTCACCGCCGCTTCGATATAGCGGCTCTGCACATCATCCAAATCCCCGGGCAGTCCGCGCCGGGTTTCATGGATGGCGCCAACCCGGCTCAGGATCGCGACGCCATTCCATCGGCTCTGCCCGTGCCAGACTGCATCATATCCCGCTTCCCGGATGGCACGCTCAGGAAAATTCTCCTGCGGTGCTTTCAACTCCTGCAAGCATATAATGTCGGGCTCAGCCTGCTCCAGCCACCGCAGCAGCACCGGAAGGCGCCCGTTCACGCCATTCACATTATAGGTCGCGATCCTCATGTCTTTTCACAAGACGTTTCGTGGCCCGATTGGTTCGAGGGCTTGCAGAAACCCGCCCAAATCAAAAGGCCGCCCGGCTGGTTCCGGACGGCCTTTCCATTGTCAGCCGATTGGACGCGCTCAGAAGAGGCGGACCCCCGCGGCGGAGGTCAGGCTCTTCGTATTTGCCGTGATCGGCATATGACAATGAGACATCAGACCACCTCCTTTCCGTTGTTGACGATGATCGGGATATGGGTGTGTGTTTGGGGAGAACAAGGGTTAGGCGCGCGCCATTTCAGCGCCCTTGGCGGACAGCGAGCGGAAAGTGATCGACCAGCGGGGTGCGTCCACGCCCGCGATGCTATGCTCCCATTCATGCCGCGCTTCGCCGGATAGATGATAGATGGATCGAGCGGTAACCGGAACGGACAGGCGGTCGAACCCCTTCGCCGTGCGTCTGCGAAAGCGCAATGTCGTGGGACTGCCCAATGAAATCCCGACAACATGTTCAAAGAGCGGACGGTCCCTGTGCCAGCCTATGCCCGCGCCGGGATCGTATCGGATCAACAACGCCTGCACCAAGTCGGCATCCGCCACGTCGGCGAACCCGGCGGCGCGCGCCTTGATCGGTTCAAGCCATGGCGGAATAGGGTCACTTGGGCCAAAGCGGCCATTGTCAAAATCATAAGTCCACCCGAGCGATAGCGTCAGCCGCTTTCCGGTCCATCCTTGAAAACGAAACGGCGACAGGGGCAGCGCGTCCATCTTCATGATGAGCATCGTTTCCTCATCGCTGGCCAGCATATCCTCGCGATAATCCAGTCCGGGGATCAGGGGCGCGTCGAACAGGCTCGGCTGGGTCATTTTCTCCGCCGGGCGAGACGTCGCCGATTGCGGCCAACGGCTTTGCGATAATGGGCGATTGAACCGCGCATAGCGGCATCTGGGCTGGTCCCCAGATCGCCGGTCATCGCCCTCCATTGCAATACGCCCATCGCTTCGATCTTCTCGGCGATCATGAGATGCGCTTCCCGCGGTGCTGCCGGGTTGCCTGTCAGCAGCCTGGGTATCCTGAGGCCGATCACCGTCCAGGCTTCCAGCCCCAGCTGCCAGCTGTCCATGAAAAGGCTGAACGGGTTCGTCTTCTGCATGACGACGCGCCGCAGCTATTGCACGAGGAAGCTCAGCAGATCGGTGTTCAACCGATCCGGCGCCGTTGCGAACAGGCCATGCGGTTCGCCATCATATTCGATCAATTGCGCGCCTGGGATCGCAGCGGCCGCTGCTCGCCCGGTCGAATCGATCGGCACCGTCTTGTCGCTCGTGCCATGGATGATCAGCGTCGGTATGGTGAACGCGCTCAGGTCGGGCCGGAAATCGGTTCGGCCAAAGGCGTGGATGCAATCGATCGTCGCCTTGGGGCTTGCCATGATCGCCAGCATGAAGGTCCAATCGAGCAGCGCGCTGCTGACGGGCTTGGAGACGAGGCCAATGCCATAGAAGGTCTTGGCGAAGGTTTGCAGGAAAGCGAAACGGTCCTCGCGTACCTGCGCCTGCATCTGGTCCAGTGCAGATTCATCGACACCGTCGGGATTGCTGTCATCCTTCAGAAGATACGGCACGACAGAGCTGATCAGCGCTACCCTGTCCACCTTTGCCGAACCATGGCGCGACAGATATCGGGCGATTTCGCCGCCTCCCATGGAAAATCCGACGAGCGAGACCTTGGGCGCCCCCACCTTATCAATGACGGCCGCGAGATCGTCGGCGAACACGTCATAATTATAGCCATCGGCGGGATGACCCGATTGCCCGAAACCGCGACGATCATAGGTGACTACGCGATATCCCGACTCCAGCAGCGCAAGCGTCTGATATTCCCACATGTCGCCGGTCAGGGGCCAGCCGTGGATCAAGATCACCGGGTGGCCCGACCCCATGTCTTTTACATGGATGACATGACCTTCGCGGGTTTCGATATGCATGGGAGCCACTCCTGATAGGGGAGTGAGGGCAACCGGTGGCGCGGCGCATCGTTCCCTTCGCTTCGATTTCCTCGTCTTCGTCTTGCGGGAACAAAGCCCATTCACCCCGGTTAACAACATCTGGCGGCGGGCGTCATAAGCGGCCTTAAAAACAGGCCAAGGAGATGTCATGGTGACGCTCACTCCGCTGGAAATGGGCCTTGGGCTGGTGGTCCTTGTCCTGCTGGCCGGATTAGCCGTGCTGATCATGCGCAACCGGCAGCATGCCAATCTGCGATCGAAATTCGGGTCTGAATATGATCGCACCGTCGAGGAGGCGGGTAGCTCCCGCAAGGCTGAAGCAGAATTGCAGGAACGGGAAAAGCGCGTGGCCAGCTTTTCGCTGCGCCGCCTTTCCCCGCAGCAGACCGACATGTTCACCGATGGCTGGATGAAGGTCCAGAACCAGTTCGTTGATGATCCTCAAGGTGCGGTGTCACGCGCCGACGTGCTGTTGACCGAAGTAATGGAGGCGCGTGGCTATCCCATCGTCGATTTCGACAGGCGTTCAGCCGACTTGTCCGTTTATCACCCGGAAGTTGTACAAAATTATCGTTCTGCCCATGACATCGCCATACGCCATGCACGCGGGGAGGCCGATACCGAGGATCTGCGTCAGGCGATGATCCATTATCGCGCGCTCTTTGAAGAACTGGTGCACGAACCCGGCGAACCTGACGGCATGTCCCCCATGACGCGGTCCAGCCGCTTTGGCGACACGGATTATGGCCGTCGGGATCTTCATTGAGCTTAGATGAAATTTGGCCGCCGCAGCTTCCTCATGAAAGTTGCGGCGGCCTTTGTGTTCAGGCGGTGGCGGTTAGTGCCGATCGTTGAAGATCGAACCGGTCGGCGTCCATCACCTTGACCCAGGCAGCGACAAAGTCGTCAACGAACTTGCGCCCTGCATCGGCCGACGCATAGACCTCCGACAGCGCGCGAAGCTGTGAGTTCGATCCAAAGACCAGATCGACGCGCGTGCCCGTCCACTTCGGTTCGCCAGAGTTGCGGCAGCTGCCGACGAACATGTCGCCCTTGTCGCTTTCCGCCTTCCACGCCGTACCCATGTCGAGCAGGTTAACGAAGAAGTCGTTGGTAAGCTGACCCGGCCGATCGGTGAATACGCCATGCTTCGATCCGCCATGATTGACGCCCAGCACCCGCAGTCCGCCGATCAGCACCGTCATCTGAGGCGCGCTGAGCCTCAGCAGGTTGGAGCGGTCGATCAGCAATTCCTCCACCGGTACGCGATAGCTGACTGGCAGATAGTTGCGGAAACCGTCCACCTTAGGCTCCAGCACGGCAAAGCCATCGACATCGGTCTGCTCCTGCGATGCGTCGGTGCGGCCCGGCGTGAAGGGCACGGTCACATCATGCCCCGCATCCTTCGCTGCCTTTTCGATGCCGACAGAGCCGCCCAGAACGATGAGGTCGGCGATGCTGATCTTCTTGCCGCCGGAAGCTGCGCCGTCGAACTTGGCTTTGATGCCTTCCATCACACCCAGCACGCGGGCCATCTGATCGGGCTGGTTCACCTCCCAATCCTTCTGCGGCGCGAGCCGGATGCGTCCGCCATTGGCGCCGCCGCGCTTGTCCGATCCCCGGAAAGTGGAGGCCGAAGCCCATGCCGTCTGCACCAGTTCCGATACGCTCAGCCCGGACGACGCGATCTCCTGCTTCAACGCGGCGATGTCTGCCTGCTCGATCTGGGCATAGTCCGCAGCCGGGATCGGGTCCTGCCAGATCAGATCCTCGGCAGGAACATCGCTCCCGAGGTAGCGGCTTTTGGGACCCATGTCGCGATGGCACAGCTTGAACCAGGCGCGGGCGAACGCGTCGGCGAAGGCGTCCGGATCATTGCGGAAGCGCTCGGCAATCTTGCGATATTCCGGGTCTTCCTTGAAAGCCATGTCGGCCGTGGTCATCATCGTTGGCAGCCGCCTGTCGGGGCTGTGCGCGCCCGGCGCCATGTCTTCCGGCCTCTGGTTGATGGGCTGCCATTGATGCGCGCCCGCCGGGCTCTTCACCAGCTCATAGTCATAATCGAGCAGCATGTGGAAGAAGCTCATGTCCCACTGGATGGGGGTGGGCGTCCATGCGCCCTCGATGCCACTGGTGATCGTGTGATCGCCAACGCCGCTTTCATGTCCGCTCTGCCAGCCAAGGCCCTGCTGCGCGATGTCCGCGCCTTCGGGCTCCGCCCCGATCTTTGAAGCGTCGCCCGCACCATGCGCCTTGCCGAAGGTGTGGCCGCCAGCGGTCAGCGCCAGCGTCTCTTCATCATTCATGCCCATGCGAGCGAATGTCTCGCGAATGTCGCGCGCCGACTGTAAGGGATCGGGATTGCCGCCCGGCCCTTCCGGATTGACGTAGATGAGGCCCATCTGGATCGCCGCGAGGGGATTTTCCAGCACCATTTCCTTGTCGGGCTGGATGCGGGTCTGGTTGTCGGGATTGCCGACCCACTGTTCTTCCGTGCCCCAATAAATGTCCTTCTCCGGTTCCCACACATCTTCGCGCCCGCCGCCGAAGCCGAAGACGGGACCGCCCATCGACTCAATGGCGACGTTGCCGGTCAGGATCATCAGGTCCGCCCAAGACAGCTTGCGGCCATATTTCTGCTTGATCGGCCACAGCAAACGGCGCGCCTTGTCCAGATTGGCGTTGTCCGGCCAGCTGTTGAGGGGCGCGAAACGCTGCCCGCCCGAAGACGCGCCGCCGCGTCCGTCGCCGGTGCGATAGGTGCCTGCGCTGTGCCACGCCATGCGGATGAAGAAGGGGCCGTAATGCCCGTAGTCCGCTGGCCACCATGGCTGGCTGTCGGTCATCAGCGCGTGGAGGTCTTTCTTGACCGCTTCCAGGTCGAGCGACGCGAATTCCTTCGCATAGTCGAAGGACTTGCCCATCGGATTGGCGTGAGCGCCATCTTGATGAAGGATTTCGAGGGACAATTGATTGGGCCACCAGTCGCGATTGGTGCGTCCGAGCAGTGACCGCAGCGCGGCTGGCTCCTTCATCGGGCAGCTCAATGGGCTTCCGCCAGTTTTCGCGTCCATGATTTTGGCTCCTTTTGAATACAGAGGGGAAGGCTAAACCCGGCCTGCTAGCTAAGGAAGCGATTAAGATTGGTCATGATGATCGATAAAAGCGATCACTGAAGGCTCGTCAGGACGGCTCCTGGGGCAAGGATAGGCTGCTTTTTGGTTCCGCTCCATTACGCTTTGGTGTAATCTGCCGCTGTTGGCCATGAGGCGTCCCTCATGCCGAGACGATGCGCTGCGCAGGTCAAAAGGCCGCCCCCGTTACCGGTCCCGACTGAGGATTGAAGGTTGAGCGTCCGTCATGGTGACTTCGCGAAGGGAGAGCGACCATGGCGATTACGCATCCAGCTGATCTGGCTTCCAATCGGGACGATTATGAAATCCGCAAGATCGGCTTTGATGATCTGCGTATCTCGCTGCGGCAGGGCTGGGAAGATTTCCAGGCCAAGCGCGGCGATCTGGTGTTCATTGGACTGATCTATCCTGTGGTTGTGTTGTTTGCCATTCTGATCGCCAGCCGCGTGTCGATCCTGCCGCTGCTGTTTCCCCTGCTGGCGGGCTCCGTCCTGTTCAGCCCGGCCTTGGCCAGCGGCTTTTATGAACTTGCCCGGCGCCGGGAACATGGACTGGATTCCCGTTGGCGCCATTTCCTGGATGTGGTCCGGGGGCCGTCGGCGCCGTCGCTGTTCGACCTGACCAGCATTACAGCCTTGCTGTTCCTGGGATGGCTGGCGGCCGCCTGGTTCATCTATAATGCGACCGTGGGCCGGTTCGGACCTGAAGTCGTTTCATCCTTTGGGGCCTTTGTGAATGCGGTGTTCGGAACCGCCGAAGGTTGGCAGATGATCATCGTCGGCAATCTTGTGGGTCTGTGTTTCGCCATCATCACGCTGGCGGTCAGCGTGGTGTCCTTCCCGATGATCATCGACAAAAAGGTCAGTTGGGGCAACGCCCTGAGGACTTCGGTTCGGGTCGCGCGGACCAGTCCCGTGACCGTAGCGGCCTGGGGGCTGATCGTGGTGGGGCTGCTGATCCTGGGCGCATTGCCGGGGCTCGTCGGACTGGCCGTAGTGCTGCCGCTGCTGGGATATTCGACCTGGCATCTCTACACGCGCGCGGTCGTGCGCTGAGGTTGTGCTGACGACACCTGCTCCACTTTTAGGGAGCAGGTGTCGGGCAGGTCATTGACCAGCTTGGGCGGCTGGTTTCGGCAGGGGTGGCGCTCCGCCTCCCAACGTCGCCAGATATTTGATGACGGCCGCCCGATCTTCCGGACGGCGAAGTCCTGCAAAGCTCATCTTCGTTCCCGGCACATCCCGCATCGGCGAGGCGAGGAACGCGAATAGCTGGTCGTAGGTCCAACTGCCCCCATGCGCTTTCATCGCAGGGGAATAGGCAAAGCCCGCATGGCTGGCGACCGGCCGTCCTACCACGCCCCAAAGATTAGGCCCGATACGGTTTGGTCCTCCCTGGCCAAAGTCGTGGCAACTGGCGCAAAGCTGCGTTTTCGCCTTGCCAGCATTCGCATCCGCGCTGGCGAGCAACGTGCCAAGGTCGACTGGCGCCGCCGCAGGCGCAGAACCAGCGCCGGAGGATGGCGCAGGCGCCTTGCCACGCATATCCCGGTGATAGGCGATCAGCCGGTTGCCTTCGCCTGGGTCGCCAAGGCTGGATGGCCAGTCCCGCTGCACCGCCGCCATGTCCACGCGCGGCGGCATGTCGTCGGCGGGCTTGTAGGCAAGTGAGCCTGCATTGGCATCTGGATAAAGCCGCCCGGCAAACCAGTTGAAGCTCCAGAGCGCGCCCGTGGCCCCCACGACGCACAGCCCCGTCACCAGCCAGCGCATCCGGTTCATGGCTTCATCCTCCCCCACCCATGAAGATCGCGCGCGTCCAATAGGCATAGTCCGCCTCGATCGTCATGATCCGTACCAGCACCAGCAGAAGCAGCGGCGGCACGAGGATCGCGTAGATCAGCGACAGCCTTTCCCAGGCGAGATGCATGAAGATGGACAGGATCAGCCCTGCCTTAAGCAGCATGAACAGAATGATCAGCGTCCAGCGGACGATCCCCTGCACATGCATATAATCGACCATGTAGGACATGGCGCTCAGCACGAAGAGATAGCCCCAGACCTTCAGGTAAAGGCTGATCGGATGATGCTGCCCCTCATGGACTATGGAGCTATCGCTGCTGGCTATTTCATGCTTCATGGACATCACCACAGGTAGAAGAAGGCGAAGATAAAGACCCAGACGAGGTCGACGAAATGCCAGTACAGTCCGGCGATCTCCACGGGGCTATAGTCGCCAGTCCTGTCATAATGCCCGCGCGCCACCTTGGACGCGATGATCAGCAGCAGGATGACGCCGCACGTCACATGCAGGCCGTGGAAGCCGGTGATCATGAAGAAGCTGGCGCCAAATTGCGGCGCGCCCATCGGATTGCTCCAGGGACGCACGCCTTCCTCGAAGATCAACTTGCTCCATTCGAACGCCTGCATGGACAGGAAAGTCAGGCCGAACAGCGCCGTCAGCAGCATGAGGATAGCTGTCTTTCGCCGGTCGCGCCGGTATCCGAAGTTCACCGCCATCGCCATGGTGCCGCTGGAACTGATCAGCGCGAAGGTCATGATCGCGATCAGGACCAGCGGAATGTCGTGCCCACCGATATTGAGTGCGAAGACTTCCGCCGTATTGGGCCATGGCTCCACGGCCGACGACCGCATTGTCATGTAACCTGTCAGGAAGCAGGAAAATATGAATGTGTCCGAAAGCAGGAAAATCCACATCATCGCCTTGCCCCAATGGGTATGGCGGAAGACTTCCTGATCAGCCGACCAGTCAGCGACAATCTCCCGCAAGGCGGGAGTGATAATCTCCTTGTCTCTTCCGTCGGGCACCGTGTGAGCCATGGCGATGGACCTCATGTCGATACGAGCAGGGCGGCAATCAAAATCCAGATGAAGAGCAGGAAATGCCAATAGACGGCGCAAAGGCGGACATGGGCGGGGTTTCGCTCCGCCAGCACCCAGGCGGCGGCTATCAGGCCTCCGACGATGTGAAGACCGTGAAGCGCCGTCAGCAGATAGAAGAAGGCGTTGGCTGGATTGGATGACAGATAATAGCCTTGCGCAAGATAGTGACGCCACAGCAGCCATTGACCGAAGAGGAATGCCAGGCCGAGCGCGGCACCCGCTAGGGACGCGCCTGCCGCTCGTCCAGTTACGTTGGAGCGGCGCGCGATCTCCCATGCTATGCTGCTCGCGACCAATATCCCGCTATTGACCCAGAGCAGCGGCGGATCGGGCATGGCGACCCAGTCGTCCGCATGCCCCATGGCGGCGTGCAGCCCCATGCGCATGAAATAGGCCGCGCCCAGCAGTGAGAACATGACCATTGCGACGGCGAAATAGACGCGGAGCCCCACGCTCCCGGCGGACGGGCGGCTCGCGGATGGAGTTGCTGGGTCACGATCGCTCGCCGGTTCCCAGCTTCTTTCCGCAAGGCGCGACAGAATCGTCATGAGCGCGGCTCAGTCTGGGCAATGAAGTCGCGCGGTGCGCCGGGCACGCTATAATCATAGGGCCAGCGATAGACGGTGGGCAGCGTCGGTCCCCAATTGCCATGTGCTGGCGGCGTCTGTGGCGTTTGCCACTCCAGGCTGGCCGCGCCCCACGGGTTCGGATCGGCGCGCGGTCCCCAAAACCGGCTCCAGATCATGTTGAAGAAGAACAGTCCCTGCGCCGCAAACACGATCAGCGCCGCAATGCTGATCCATTCATTGGCCAGATGTACCGACGGCGGGATGAACCCGGTTTCACCCAGTGCATAATAACGGCGCGGCACACCCAAGATGCCCAGATAATGCATCGGCAGGAAAATCGCATAGACGCCCAGAAAGGTGATCCAGAAGTGGAGCTTACCCAAGGTCTCGTTCCACATCCGGCCGAAGATCTTGGGATACCAGTGATAGATCGCGCCGAAGATCACCAGCACCGGCGACACGCCCATGACCATGTGGAAATGCGCGACGACGAAGAAGGTGTCGGACAGCGGCACGTCGACGCTGACATTGCCCAGAAACAGTCCCGATAGCCCGCCATGGATGAAGGTGAAGATGAAGGCGATCGCGAACAGCATCGGCACGCGTAGATGAATGTCGCCGCGCCACAAGGTCAGCAGCCAGTTATAGACCTTGATCGCGGTAGGGATCGCGATGATCAGCGTCGATGTCGCGAAGAAGAACCCGAAATAGGGATTCATGCCGCTCACATACATATGGTGCGCCCATACGACGAAGCTCAACGCGCCGATGATGACGATCGCCCACACCATCATGCGATAACCGAATATGTTGCGCCGGGCATGGACGCTGATCAGGTCCGATACGATGCCGAAGGCGGGCAGGGCGACGATATAGACTTCGGGATGACCGAAGAACCAGAAGAGATGCTGGAAGAGGAGGGGGCTTCCTCCCTCGGTCGGGGTAATCGCGCCCATCGACTGCATCGTTGGCATGAAGAAGCTGGTGCCCGCGAAATGGTCGAACAGCATCATGATTGCCGCGACGAACAGCGCCGGGAAGGCGAGCAGGCCCATGATCGACGCGGTAAAGATGCCCCAGACCGATAGTGGCATCCGCATCAGCGTCATGCCCTTCGTGCGCGCTTGTAACACCGTCGTCACATAATTGAGTCCGCCCATGGTGAAAGCGGCCACGAAGATGGCGAGGCTCACCAGCATGGTGGCGATGCCCCACTGGTGTCCCGGTGTTCCCTCGCTGATCGCCTGCGGGGGATAGAGCGTCCAGCCCGCGCCCGTAGGGCCGCCCGGAACGAAAAAGCCCGATACGAGCACGATGACCGACAACAGGTAGAGCCAGTAGCTCAGCATGTTGACGAAGGGGAACACCATGTCCCGCGCGCCGATCATCAATGGGATGAGATAATTGCCAAATCCCCCCAGCAGCAGCGCGGTCAGCAGATAGACAACCATGATCATGCCATGCATTGACACGAACTGGAGGTAATTGTCGGGCTGGATCGCCGGGAAGGCGCCGGGGAAGCCGAGTTGCAGCCGCATAAGCGCGGACAGCACCAGTGCCACCAGTCCGATCGCGATGGCGGTCAGGCTATATTGGATGGCAATGACTTTGTGATCCTGGCTCCAGACATATCTGGTAACCCAACTGTGGGGATGATGCAGCGGCCGCAGGTCGTCAGCCAGGGTGGTAGCCATCAACTCTTGCTCCAGGACGCAGGGACGCTGCAGGCATTTGCCTTGATCAGCAGGATGGACATGGCGGCGGGCGGCGTTTCGGCCAGGATTTGTCCAAAACTCGTCTGTTGTGCCTGCCAGGCGGCGAACGCCTTGGGCGACTCCACCACTACGCGCCCGCGCATCTCATGATGGCCCGTGCCGCACAGTTCGGCGCAGAGGATGTCGAACGTGCCCCGCTTGGTCGGGGTCATCCAGAAATAGGTGACGATGCCGGGCACCAAATCCATCTTCGCCCGGAACTCCGGCACATAGAAGTCGTGCAGCACATCCTTTGAACGCAGCACCATCTTGACCGGCTTGCCCAGCGGCAGATGCAGATCGCCCGCCTCGACCAGCAGATCGTCGCGCCCGAACGGGTCCAGGGGATCGAGGCCTAGCGCGTTGTCGGGCGTCACATATTTGACTGCCGCAGCACCCAGCACCCCATCGGGTCCGGGATAGCGGAACGACCACTGCCATTGCTGCCCCACCGCCTCGATGACCGTGGCGTCTTGCGGCACGGAAACATAGCGGCCCCATGCGGCCAGACCCGGGGCCAGCATCCCGGCGATGCCGATCGCCGTCCAGAGCGTCAGCCTTTTCTCCAATGAGGCGTTTTCCGGCTCATAATGGGCCTTGTGCCCGGTGCGGTGTCGGTAGCGAACCAGCACCCAGGCCAGGAACAGGTTGAGGATGATGAAGGCCGCCGCGCAAATCCAGAGCGTTACGTCCAGCGCGGAATCAATGGAGCCCCAATTTGAAGCGATCGGCGTCCGCCACCATGGGCTGAACAGGTGAAATGCGACCGAACCAAACACCAGCATGGCGATGGCGACCGCAATCGGCACAGGCTCTCTCCCATCGATGCGGGCACGCCTCACAGCCATTGACCCGGCTTTTATTGAGTCGCCCCGGAAATAACCGCATTGGTAATCTATCGAAAAATCGCACCGGGTGGAAGTGGTTAGCCGTGATGCCGCTTTCCCGGATTTGAAGACTGCCGCGCGCGGCTGCGCGGAAGGGGGCAGGGCTGCGCCTCTTGCGTCACGCGATGCCCGAAGGGGTTAATCATTATTCCTGCGCTCTGCGACCGAAGATTGTTTGATCGGACCTGGCAAAAGCGGGAGGGTCGGCGGCCAATGAGGTCAGAATGCCGCTGTGGAGGATCTATTCATGCTATCGCAATCGGGAACGCTGAACGCGCCCCTGCTCGAGGCAATGTCTGACCGGCCGATGGAGGGGGGCTCCCGGCCCTCCAGCCTTTCGGCCCGCCAGGTCATCAAGATCATCCGGCGGCACGAATTGCTGCTCGGCGCCATTGTGTTCTTCGCGGTCCTCATCGTTCTTGTGGTTCAATTGACCTCCACGCCCATCTATCAGGCGACGGCGACGGCGCAGGTCGAACTGAATGATGACAGCGGATCGCCCGACATGGCCGCGCGCAACCAGCAGCGCGTTGCCAACGAAGCGGGCATCTACCGGTCCCGTTCCCTTGCCGAACGCGTGGTGCAGGATTTGAAGCTCGCGTCCGATCCGCGCTTCGTCGAAACGCCGCTTCCCGCCAACGCCGTCATCGACAACCGCCGCCTGTCCCGCCTCGCGAGCAGGCTGATATCCAGCACATCGATTTCAAGCTCCAAGGATTCCGATTTCATCGACATCACCGTGCGATCCGAGTCGGCTGACCTGGCGTCGGAAATCGCCAATCAATATCCCGCCAGCCTCGCCGCCTACCGCTCCATCATGCGCGATGACCGGCAGGGCAAGATCGTCAGTCAGTTGGATGACGAGCGGGCGCGGCTTGCGACCGAGGCGCATCAGGCGGAACAGGCGGTCGCCGATTTTCGCCGCCAGCATCAGATGCTTACCGGCGCTGGCGGGTCGGAAGATTATCAGCAGATCAACCGGATCGCCACCGAAGCCGCCTCCGCCGCCGCCATGCGCGCCGCGCAAAGCGCGCGGGCAGCCGGCATCGCGAGCGCGGTGAGCAACATCACGACAGCGGGCGCGACGTCCCCGCTGCTCGACCAGCAAAGGCGGCAACTGGACGATCTGAACCGCACGCGTAGCGAACTGGCCATGATGTATGGGTCCGAACATCCCAAGATGCGCGGAGTAGAAGCGCAGATCGCGGAAACCACCGGCAACATGCAGCAGGAACAGGCCAGGGTCATCGCCGCGGCAACCACGCAGGCGCAGAACTCCGCCGCCCGTGAAGCGGGCATCGCGAGAAGCGAGGCAGCCTCTGCCGCATCGCGCGCAGGCCAGCTGGAAGGAACGCTCCGTTCGATCACTGGCAAGGCATTCGCGAACACCGCCGCGACGGTCGAGCTGAACTCGCTCGAACGCAATGCGGAAGCCGCTCGCAGTGCTTTCACCGCCATGAGCACGCGTGCGCAGCAGGTGAAGGCCAGCCTCGCCGCATCCGGCATCCATTCGCGTTTGATGTCGCCCGCCGCCGTTCCGCAGGATCCGATTTCGCCCCGACCCAAGTCCGCGACGTTCGCCGCGTTCGTCGGATCGCTGATCCTGGGACTGCTGGTGGTGTTCGGCATCGAACTGACGGATAACCGCCTCTGGAATGCCGAGCAGATATATCATCAATTCGGCCTGCGCACCTTTGCCCTGCTGCCCGAACTGGATGGCGACGCCCTTAGGTCGGCAAAGGCGAATCCGGTGCTTCAGGACCCCCAGTCGCTCTTTGCCGAGGTGGCGCGTGGGCTGGGAAGCGAGGTCGCCGAACTGGCCCAGCCGGGAAGGGCGCAGACCGTGCTGATCACCTCGCCCATCACCGGAGACGGCAAATCGACCGTCACGCTCACGCTGCTGGCTGCGGCCGTTGCCATGGGCCGCCGCGCGATCGTGATCGACCTCGATCTGCGCCGTCCCAGTGACGTTCTGCGTCCTACCGATGATGGGGGGGGGAAGCCGGACCTCATCGATTATCTCAGCGGTGCGGTCGATGCGCGCCATATGCTTCCAACACTCGCCCTGACACAAAGGCCAGGCGCGGAGCAGCCGTCCGAAATCACCACCTATGAACCCGTCGTCCTCAGCGCGCGTGAACCTGCGCGCAATCCGGCCGCGATCATGCGGTTGGGGAAGGTCAACGACCTGCTGGACCATCTGCGCGAACATTATGATCTGCTGATCATCAATGCGCCTCCCACGCTTGCCACGCGGGATTCGCGCATGCTGATGGACGCGGCCGATCATACGCTGCTGGTCGTACGTTGGGGCCGTACCACGATCGAACAGGTGCGCGCGGCATTGCAGGTGCTGCAAAAGCCGGTGGATGGGGTGGTCATCAATCGCGTGGATTATGCGGAACA
This sequence comes from Sphingobium sp. RC1, assembly GCF_059738765.1. NCBI lineage: Bacteria > Pseudomonadati > Pseudomonadota > Alphaproteobacteria > Sphingomonadales > Sphingobiaceae > Sphingobium > Sphingobium sp. RC1. The sequence goes on along the minus strand of NZ_AP027306.1, from coordinate 2,464,880 downwards.
CGCCCGTCGCGGTTATGGCGATCCGGTCCAGTTCTACATGGACTCAGCGGAATATTTCACTGGCGAGATGCCGACTCGCCGCCGCTGGTATGAGCGGATGGCCCCGTCGCGCTGGCGCGACCGCGCCGACCATATGGCATGACGGCCTGAAGGCTGCGCGATCCCTTCGTGCAGCCTTCCGCGAATTGGCCTGTCGCTGCGCGCGCCAGGGCATGCGCTCCCCCCAAGTAGAGTGCCAAGTCGCACGCTCATCGGAAGCTGTCGGCGGGAAGGGGCTGAAGCGCCTTTCTTCCGAAACGAACCTCATACAATCTCATGCGCGAATTTGGGCCATGAACGCTGCTGAGGGACGATGGACTTAACAGCCAGGCGCACAGAGATGTCCCGCGAAATCGCAATCGCCGCTGATGCCATGGCGCCCGCATATCCTGCCAAATCGACACGCCCATTTAACCCTTCTGTCCGGCCTCTCGCAGGCCCCAGACGGAAGGAGGGTGATGATCCGGAAGGTGTGTCAATGGTGCCCAGGAGCGCGAGCAAGGGCAACGGTCACTGGAAACCAGGAAGAGCCTTCAGCTTTCCAGCGGGGGAAGATGGCCGCGCATGCCTCTGCGTTGCGAGGGCGAAGGCAAGAAGCGAGGGCTGATCACTCCCGAGCCGATCAGTGCGGGACTGACGGCCAGAAACACGAACAGGAACCAGCATCGCCCATAGACGTGCGGCATGCCCATCACCGCGTTGGCGAAGGTTACGAGCGTCGTGACGATCGTCAGCAGCACCAGCTTCCCATATCGCGCTCGATAGCCGACGATGCCCGCCAATATCGGAACGGTCATCAGCACCAGATAGCCGAGCAAAGACAGGCCGCCACCTTCGTTCAACAGCAGCAGATAAAGGTTATGGACAGGAAGGCCATAGCGGCTTTCCTGCCGATACTGATCCGCACCAAGGCCGATGACGAGATTCTTGTCGGCCATCTCCAACGCTTCCCTGTTCAGTTCCTGCCGGGACTCGAACGTCCCAGCGGTCGAAAGATCGCCCGAGTTCAGGGCGGAAAGGACCCTGGTCTGGAATGTCGCGGGAAGATAATTCTGCCCGAATGCGAGTACAGTCGCGCCCAGCGACGCGACGATGATCAGGGTCTTGAAATTCCGTCGGCCGCCGAAGAAAATCAGGGCAGCGGCGATCATGCTGTAAAGTCCGGTATTCGAACTGGTCAGGATCACGCCCGTGATGAGAATGGCGAGGCAGGGCAGCGCAATCATCGGCCGCATCTGTTTGGACAGGAGCATCAGCCAGACCAGCGTCATGGCCATGACCGTCAGCACGCCCATGCCATTGGGATTGCCCGCAAAGCCCTGTAGCCGCTTGTTGCCCGTGACGAGGGCCATCTGTTCCCTGTCGGTGCTGTAATAGCCCGCCGAGTAGACCACCGCCCCCAGCGCGCACATGACCACCATGCCCCAGATCCCGCATTTGATGAGGCGGACGACTTCCTCCTCCGGCCGACGCAACAGGACGAGCGGCACGAGCAGATAGGCGAAGGAATATTGCGTGACCAGCACCAGGCATCGGACCATATCGCCCTTGAAAACGCTGCCTATGAAAAGGCCGCCACTGAGCATCAACAGGCCCAGTACCCAGAGCCAGGTCAGGCTGGCAAAGGGCGATGCGACCCTTCCTGTGGATACGCGTAGGAAGAAGGCCCCTGCGAACATCACGTCGCTCAGGGTTATGTACAGGCTGGGATGGCGGAAGGCGTTGTAAGGCGCGAAAAACACCGCGCCTTGCAGCAGGACGAATTCCCATCTGTGGAGTTCATCTGTCCAGAATTGCGTTCGTTCCTGAGCGGGGCTGGCACGACGGCCGCCGGGCAATGGATAATGGCTTGCCTGATACTGACTGGTTTGCACGCCTGGCGCTCCGGCTATTTTGCTGCCTTGTTCCGTGAGTAGGATGCAAATCTGGCCGGACTTAGTCCATTGCACATAAAGCCTGCCAGGCGTTCAAAAGGGCAGGGGCGATACCCGATTGGGTAGGGGGTCAGGCAATGAAAACGGATGGTTAGCGCCGCTCGTGAAAAAATGCTGCCTCTGTCTTCCGGCGGTGGTCACACGCTTGCCGAACAATCGGCGGTGCCGCGCGTGGCGCCTCTCGGCGGGAAAGCGGCGGAGCTGGCCTTGGGTGGCGAGGGCGTTGCGCTGTCAGCTGCCTGACCATGCAGTCCCTGTCCTGCCGCCCATATGGCCGCCTGGGTGCGATTGGATACCCGCAGCTTGCGCAGGACCGCTTTCACATGAACCTTGACGGTGGCTTCGCTGATCGAAAGCTCGCGCGAGATGACCTTGTTGGGCAACCCTGCGATCAGGCGCCGTAATATCTCCATTTCCCGTGCCGACAGATTTGCGCAGTCGATAGACACGGCGTTGGGCGTCTCCTCGCAAACGGCGGATTGGTCGATCAGCTTCTGGGCCAGTTGCGAAGGAAAGATCTTTTCCCCCAACGCGATCAGGTCGAGATACCCTCCCAATCGTTCGCATGACAGGTCATTGATCAGATAGCCTTCGGCGCCCGATCGAAAAGCATCCAGCATTGCGTCGAAATCGAATTTGTTGGCGAGTATCGCGATCCGCGCGCTTGGATAATATTCGCGCGCTTGGGCAAGCGCCGCGCCGTTCCATTCCATGTCCTGATCTTCGATCAGCAGCAAAAGGCAGTCGGAATCGGCGATGTTGGCGGGGCAAGGCTCGTCCAGTCTGGCCCCGGTATAGAGGATCTGACGCTGTTGTGACGAAAGAAGTCGCCGGAGACCCTCTCTGACGATGGAGCTTCCGCCCACAAGCACAACATCTGAATCCATTGTCATCGTCCGCCTCCCTCAACATCACAGACAGGCCGTGATGGATTGAATGCAAAAGCACTTGCTGAAGGCGACCCCTGTCTTATCGGGTCGGAGAGTATCACAAATGCAGCGTTGAACAATAGGCGTAACATTTTGGAAAAACTTAACTTACATGAAGATCGTGCATTGGCTCGATTTCGCTAACCGCTTGTCTGCTCATGAAATTGTCTGAACCATCCTAAATAGCAAGCAAGCGTTGTCCTTTAGGACGGCCTGATGGCATGTGCTGAAAAGCATGTGTGATTCGCGCGTAACCTATTGTGGAAATGATTTTCTGGCAGCGGCTTGGATTCAGCCCTTCAGTCGATGCCGTGGGCAAGGGCGATCCGCCGCACATGTCAATTAGCCAAAAGACTTAATCCAGCTTCCTCCCGCAAATCATTCGGGGCGACGGCCTGCGGATATTCTGCTCGTTCGGCCAACGCCTGCACCGATTCCTGCCACAAGGGATGATAGCTGTCTGGTTCATTGCGGCCGGGGGCCAAGTTGTTACCGTTTTACTCGTGATCTGGACGATCGCGCTCTGCATGCTGCGACAGGCCCTCTTTGGCAGCATGCGGGGTTTGTTCGTCGAAGGTCCCTTTCTTGAACCGCAAGGGTTTTGCTATGGATGCGAGCGCACCGCCCGCTGGATCTGACCCGCTTCTCGACGATCTCGCAGACCCGCGGGCGGAGGTTTCCGCTGGTGGGCCGGGCTGGGCGATATTGCTGCATGATCTGCTGACGCGGCCAACCGGATTTCCCGGCCCGGCCCGTTTCGCTGCGTTGATGCTGATCGACGCGTCGTTGATCCTGACCACCCTGCTTCTGGTCGTGATGGCCATCCCGGGCAGCGTTTCGGCGGCCTTCTATGACCGTCCCAGCCTCATGATCTTCTTCACCCTGGTGGCGGTGTTCGCTCTCTGCCTGACGGGCCTTTACTGGCGAAGCTGGCGCTTCCTCTCCTTCGGCGACTGCATCGCGCTTTCGACAGGGGTCGCGGGCGGAGCGACGGCGGCATGGAGCATGTGCCTGATCATCTCGGCAAAGATACGGGCCGTGCCGCTGGAGGCGGTCGGTTTCGCGCTGCTGCATTCAGCGCTGCTGCTGGTGGCGATGATCGGCGTTCGAACGGTGCGCCGGGGCCTGCGCGAATTCGCCTTGGCGCATATCGTCCCTCCCGGCGGCGGCCACAACATATTGCTGCTGGGCGAACTGGACTGGATACGGTCGCTGATGGACATGCTCCGCGCCGAACGGACCAATCAGTTCAATGTCGTCGGCGCGCTGACCTTTGACGGACGCGAGACGCGGTTGCAGGTCGCCGGTGTACCCGTGCTGGGTTCGCCCGACAAACTGCCGCAGATCGTGGAAATGCTGGCGACGCGGGGGCTAAAGCCCGAAAGCCTCGTCATACGCGGCGACAGGGCGATGCCGCGCCGGTCCTTCTCCCATCTGGTGAAGCTGGCCGATCAGTGCGACCTGACGGTTGCGCACGCCAATGACCTGCAAAAGGCGAAGGACGGCACGGCGCGCCTGGAAATCAAGCAGTTCGAGCTAGCCGACCTGCTCGGCCGACCCGAAGTCTCCCTCCAGCGCAGCATCGTGGATCGGCTGATCCGCGCTCGCCGGATATTGGTGACGGGCGCGGGCGGCACGATCGGCGGCGAACTGGTGCGCCAGATCGCCACCTTCCGCCCGGCGGAGATCGTTCTCCTCGACCATTGCGAATTCAATCTCTACACCATCGAGATGCAAGCGCGGGACAAGTTCCCGGATGTCATTTGCCGACCCGAACTCTGTTCGATCCGCGACCGCGCCGCGCTCAATGACGTCTTTCAGCGGCATCAGCCGGAGGTCGTCTTCCATGCTGCCGCGCTCAAGCATGTGCCCATTGTCGAGGCCAATCCGTGCGAGGGTGCGCATACCAATGTGCTCGGCACGCGAAACGTCGCGGATGCCGTCTGCGCTTATGGCTCGCTGGCGATGATCCAGGTATCGACCGACAAGGCGGTCAATCCGGTGGGCGTCATGGGGGCCACCAAGCGCCTCGGCGAACTTTATTGTCAGGCGCTTGACCTGATCGGCCAGTGCGACCCCGACAGCCCGCGTTTCATGACGGTGCGGTTCGGCAATGTGCTGGGTTCCAGCGGGTCGCTCGTGCCGCTGCTCCAGCAGCAGATGGCCGCTGGAAAGCCGCTCACCATCACGCACCCGGACATCAAGCGCTATTTCATGACCGTGGGCGAAGCGGTGCAGCTCATCCTGCAAAGCAGCGCCCGTGCGATGGAAACAAACATCGATCGCGGCACCATCTTCGTCCTCGACATGGGGGAGCCGATCAAGATCGTCGACATCGCCCGGCGGATGATCCGTCTGGCAGGCCTGCGTCCCGACATCGACGTGCCGATCAAGTTCGTCGGCCTTCGTCCCGGCGAGAAGCTTTACGAGGAATTGTTCGACACCACCGAGGAACAGCTTCGTTCCACCATCCCCGGCGTGATCGAAGCGAGCCCTTGCCCGGTCCCGCTCGAAAAGCTGGTGAACGCCTTCATCGAATTGGCAAACCTCATCCATACCCATGACGAGGATGGGGTGCGCGACCTGATGAAGGAATTGCTGCGCGCGCCCGCCCAATCGAACTGGGCAAAGACGCTGCGAGAATTGACTCGGGAGATCGACCTTGTCGGCAAGGCTGCGAATGAATGACCGGGCGCGCTCATTTGCGACAGCCGTTGCCTGGAAGCCTGGGAGCGGTGATATGAATCCTATTCCCCAGACGCGCGAACTAGGGGCTGCGGCCGTCGCCATCCCTCCTTTCCCGCAGTCAGACCGGCGCTGGCCCCAATATGAGCCGGACGAGATCGATGCCGTGGTCCGGGTGCTGGAAAGCGGCCGCGTCAACTCGCTGGTACATGGTGACGAGTGCCGCGCTTTCGAACGCGAGTTCGCGCTCTATTGCGGCATGCCCCATGCGATCTCCCTCGCCAATGGCACGCTGGCGCTGGAGCTGGCGTTTCGTGCGCTGGGCGTCGGGCCGGGCGATGAGGTGATCGTTCCGGCCCGCAGCTTCTTCGCCAGCGCCTCTGCCGTGGCGGCGGTCGGCGCGGTGCCAATATTCGCGGACATCGACGCCAACAGCCACACGATCGATCCCGCCGCCGTCATTCCGCTGATCAACGGAAGGACGAGGGCCATATTGTGCGTCCATCTGGCTGGCTGGCCTTGTGACATGGACGCGCTGTCGGCCGTCGCGGATCGGCATGGCCTGTGGTTGGTGGAGGACTGTGCCCAGGCGCATGGCGCCGCCATCGATGCAAAGAAGGTCGGCTCCTTCGGCCACGCCGCCGCCTTCTCCTTCTGCACCGACAAGATCATGTCGACGGGCGGGGAAGGGGGCATGTTGCTGCTGAAGGACGAAGCGCATTGGGCACGCGCGTGGGCCTATAAGGACCACGGCAAGAACCCCGCGATGCTCTCGGCGCCTTCGGCAGGTAACGCCTTCCGCTACCTGCATGAAAGTTTCGGCACCAACTGGCGGCTGACGGAAATGCAGGCTGCGATCGGGCGGGCGCAGTTACGCAAGCTGCCGTCCTGGCTGGCGCGGCGGCGCGCCAATGCCGCTATCCTGCGCGAAGGATTGAGCGATCATCCGCTGATCCATGTGTCACAGGTGCCGCAGGGGGTGGATCACGCTTTCTACAAATTCTACCTCATGCTGGATGCGGCGGTCGCTAGACCTGCCGTCATCGCCGCGCTCGCCCGCCATGGCATACCCGCCGGGACAGGATCATGCCCGGACATGTCCCGGGAACTGGCCGTCCGGAATAGTGCCCACCCCAATCTCCATCCCCTGCCGATCGCCGCCGAAATAGGCGAACGCAGCCTCATGCTGCCGGTCGATCATCTGCTGGGCGATAAAGATATGCAAATCATCATCGATGCGCTGCTGGAGGCGCTCGAAGATGCTCGTGAAGGCGACCAGAGTTTATCCTTTCCGAACAAATAACTATCCAGCAGCAATTGACATTAATTTATTTCTGTTCTGAAACTGTAACAAAAATGGCCAGAAGTGGCCAGGAAATGGGAGGTGGTCATGCGGCTAGTTCACTCTATCGGCATTTCCCTGATGCTCGCGCTTTCGGCCTGTACCGGCTCTGTGTCCGGCCTGCCTGCCGTTTCCACCGCCAACGCCGATCAATATCGGCTTGGCCCGGGTGATGAACTTCGCATCATCGTCCCCGGCTTTACCGAAATCGACAATGGCACGGCCTTCGTCGTCAATGATCGCGGCGAACTGACATTGCCGCTGATGGGCGGGATTCCGGTCAGGGGATCGACCATCCCCGAACTGGAACAGCGCATCGCCGCCCTGCTGGTGGAAAAACGGCTGATGGTCTCGCCCGCAGTCAGTGTTCAGCCGGTGAAGCTGCGGCCCATCTATATCCTTGGTGAAGTGCGTAGCCCCGGCGAATATCCCTATCGGCCCGGCATGACCGTCGTCACCGCAGTATCGGTGGCAGGCGGGTACACATTTCGCGCCAATCGCAACACGGTTGCCATCATCCGTCAGGTGAATGGCCAGGCGTCCACCGCCAAGGCTTCCGAAAATACGCCGATCCAGCCGGGTGACACCATCAAAGTCGTGGAGAAATGGTTTTGACAGCAAAGCGCCTCATCCCCTTCTGCTCATGCGTCATTTTGACGGGCATGGCCTTTCCTGCTGCCGCACAGCAGTTGGATCGAGCCACGCCGCTGCTGGAAACGCCGGAGGAGTATGAGGCGAGGGCGGTGCAGTTGGGCAGAATATCGGCCTATCTCGGCGCGGATGCCCGGCTTGAATATGATTCCAACATCTATGCCCTGTCATCAAATGAAGTCGATGACGAGCGCCTGACGATCTCGCCCTGGCTCAACCTGCGGCTGAGCGATAACAAGTTCGAGCTGGCGGCGCAGGCGCGGGGGGTAGTCCGGCGCTATTTCAAGAATGACAGTGAAAATTCCGAGGGAATAAATACTAGTATCGGCGGCGTATATCACCTGTCGGGCGCCGATAATATCACCGCTAGCGCGGGTTGGATGCGGCTGGTCGAGGACCGCGGCGAACCTGAATCCCGCACGGGCGTCGGCACGCCGCCGCGCAGATATGACCAGTGGCAGAGTGACCTTGGCTACACGCATCAGGGCGCCCGCTTCAATCTCGGCGTGAAAGGCACCTGGCTGAAGAACAACGCCTTGGCCGCCGTCGATGCCGAACGCGATTTCGACCAATATTCCGGCTCTGCCCGGCTGGGATACCGGGTCAGCGGCATGATGAATGTCTTTGGAGAAGGCTTTGTCACCAGACGGGAGTTCCGGTTGCCGGTGGACGCGTCGGGTGTGGACCGCGATTCAAAAACCTATGGCGCACGGGCGGGGGTGGCTTTTGAACCCGGCGGCCTGATCCGTGGCGAAGCGTCCGTCGGCGTGTTCCGCTTCAAACCCGACGACGCGCGATTTGACAGCAGGACCGGCCTGTCGGTTTCGGCCGGGCTGACCTATACGCCGTCGCCCAGATGGGCGGTCACGCTCGACGGGTTCCGGGGCGATGTCGCCACCGTCCGCACCGGTGCGCAGTCGCGGACTGACACGAGGTTCCGTCTGGGTGTGCAGAACGAGATTTACCACAATCTGCGCTGGCAGGCTTCTGTGCTGTATCGCCGCAGCAATTTCATCGGTTCGGGCCAGCACGAACGGACGATCGCCGGTGTGGCCGAAGTCGAATATCTGGTGAACCGCAATATTTCCTTCGCGCTCACAGGACGCATCGCCAATCGCGATAGCACAAGAGCGTTCGATGATTTTGATCGCACGATCGTCGGTGCGGAAATCCGCCTGCAATATTGATCGGATAGAGGATCAGCGTATCTGCCGCCCGGCCATGACTTCGCGATGGGCGAAATCAAGGAATTCGTCCAGATTCAGCCAGTTGTCATGGTCGGCATCCTGCCAGGCATCGTTACGCCGGGTGTTCATGCCATTGGCCCGCTCCCAGCTGTCGGCCATCCCGTCCTCATCCAGATCGACATAGGGCGTTCCGGAAGCAATCCGGGGTAGCGGGCGTGGTCCGGTTCGCATTCTTGCATCACGCAGGATGTTCCCTGTCCGGTTGCGAACGTCGCTGACGGCACGCAGGTCGAGCGCATCTCGCGGAAATGCTCCAGCGCCGTTCAGTACCTGGATATAGGCATTTTCGGGTGAGGCGACTTTCATGCTGAGGGGGCAGACGGGCCGCCCCGCACGTGCAGCGGCTGCGGCGCGGGTTGTCATGACCTTGACCTGATCCAGCCTGTTGTCGGCCATGAATATTTCCGATTGGCCCGTGCTGGCGCCCACATCACGATCTATTGCGGCAATCTTGTCCGTCCCGTCGGGACCGTTTTTGTAATAGTTGCCGACGATGTTGACGGGTGTTCCGCCATAGATTTCCTGCACGCGGGTGAATTGGGACCTGGCATTATAAAGAACATTGTTGACGATCTCCACGCATGACTTGGGTGTGAAATTCACGTCCGGACTTCTGCTTCCATTATGAGCGCACAGGTTGCGGATGAAGCTGACCTTCTGCGGCTCCCGCGGGTCGAAAGCGAGCATCGCGCATTTGCTCCGCCGGGAAATGCCCTCTGTAAAGATGGAATTGGACATTGTGATATTGTCGTTCACGCCAAAGCCGCTGATGATTTGACCTAATGCCCAGGCGCCGCTGACATGATCGAAGATGATGTTGCGGCTGTTCTCAAAAAGAAATGACCCGTTGCTGGCGGCGGCATTGCCGTTGAGATCGGTTCGTACGCGGATGTGACGAATGATAACATCATGCGTATTCTTGGCAACGATCGGGGTGTTGCCGCCTTCGCCTCCTGCATGGGTGATCAATATTCCGCCGCCAGGCGCGGTCTGACCGGCGACGGTGATATAGGGGTGGCGGATCACGGGCCGATCCGTCGTGAAACGGATCACGCCAGCGACGCGGAAGATGCATATGCGGGGCTTTTTGGCCTCTATGCACGCGCGCAGGGAACCGGGGCCGTGGTCCGCCAGCGTGGTGACAGGCATGATCACGCCGCCACGTCCGCCACGGGTCCGTCGGCCAAAGCCTTCGGCTCCGGGGAACGCTTCGGCACCGGGTACTTCGGGCAATACTGAAGTTCCATCGGAATCGCCGGTCCCCGTCAATTGCCGCACGATATCGGAAGGCGTGACAAACGGAGCCACCAGTAGCGCGGCGATCCCGACACCCAGGGCGGCCACCGCATTGGAACTCACCATCGCCTCCGGTTCCGGCGCGGCCCCGTCCCGAGGAGCGACTGATAGATTGCGGACACTTGCGACGCATGCTGCTCCACGCCGTAACGGCGGTTCGCCAGGATCTGCGCCTGTGCGGCGACCGCCGTCAGTCGATCGGGACAATCGAGCAACTCGACGATGGCCTGCCCCATGGCGGCGGGATCATCGGGTTCGACCAGCATGCCCGTCACGCCATGGTCGATCGCTTCGATATTGCCGCCCGACGCGGCAGCAATCACGGGCGTGCCAAGCAGCATGGCTTCGATCAGGGACCGGCCAAAGGGCTCGTTGACGGCCGTCACCACATGAATGTCGCAGCCCGCCATCAACGCGGCGGAGGGATAGCGAAAGCCCATGAGGCGCAGGCGATCGCTTACGCCCAGCGCCTTGGCTTTTTCGTTGATCTGTTCCTCTATCCCGTCCGTCAGCGGCAATCCGAACATCAATCCCATCACCGGAAGATCGGGCCGCGTCCGGGCAATATGTGCCAGCGTTTCCACGAACATCAGCGGCCTTTTGCGGTCGATGAAATGGCCGAAAAAGCCAAGAAGGCGGGTGTCGGGATCGACGCCCAGCTCCGATGTCAGCGCCAGGTGCGCCTGCGCCCGGTCGATCGGCTCCGCGTCCGCGTCGAAGGGGCTGTAGATGACGGAAGTCTTGCGCGCCGCGCGCTTCAGACGGCGCACCTCAGACAAGGCATAGGCTGACACGCCGACGATGCGATCCGCCGCGAAGGGGGCGACGAAGCGGACGCCTCGGGCATCATGACTGCCCCTATGGTGCCACAGCATCTTGGCGCCCGCCAGACGCGCGGGCAATGCCCAGGACATATGCATCGGCCCATCATTGGTATGGACGATCCGGACGTCGTTCAGCCTCAGAAAGCGGGTCATGCGCCACTGATCGATCATGGCGCTCACCGTCTCCGACCTGCCCCCCGCTTTGGGAACGCCAGGCGATTCGCCGAAGAATCGGGTATCGGGCAGAGTGACGAACTCCAGCCCCTCGGATCGCAGGAAGTCGCCGAACTGTCCCGATCCATAATGCAGGACGATGAGGGGCGAGAAGCGGCTCCGATCCAGCTGATGGATGAGCTTGGTCGCGGAGATATGGCTGCCCCCCATCGCGCCCCCGGCAAAGGGGAAGCAGATGCGCACCGGGGCAGTGCTTCCAGCTTCGCGGTCCAGCGTCGCGGCGGTTCCGGACAGAGAGGGGGAGGCGGGCAAGACCTGCAACATGTTCACATCACCTGCGCGCGGCGTGGCGAGGCGGGGGCTCCCCGTTCCTGAAAGGAGGAACCGGATACATCCCGGTAAAGCTGGTGGTAACGCGCCGCGATCTGGTTCATCGAAAACTGCTCCTGCACCCTTGCGCGAGCGATCTCGCCCAATTGGCGGCGGCCATCGGGACCCAGCCGGTCCATGGCGATGATCGCTTCAGCAAGCGCCGCCGGGTCGCGTGGCTGAACGATCATCCCGCTTTTGCCGACTATCCAGCCGCTATCCCCGACATCGGTCGCGATGCAGGGCACGCCGCATGCCATAGCCTCGCCCAGAATATTGGGGAAACCTTCACCCCAGGCCGAAGGCAGCGCGATTATGTCGAGGCCGGGCAGCAATGTCTCAAGATTCCGGTCATGGCTCCGCAGGGTCAGGCGATCGGCAGGCATGGACGCCAGCAGACGCGCAAGCGCTCCGGTGGGTTCGTCCATGCCTTGACCCGTCAGCAGCAGGTGAACATCCGTGCCACGTTCGCGTGCACGTAGCACCGCTTCGACCAGAGTGGCCGCATCCTTCATCGGATGATTGCGCGCCGCCATCCCGACGATCAGCGCGCCCGGTGCAATTCCCAGATCGCGAATAAGCGCATCGCGAGCCTCTTCGCGCGGGCGGAAAAGGTCGCAATCAAACCCATTGGGGATGACCGCCATATCTTCCGCGTGAAAGCCCAGCCGCTGATGCTGCGCTGCCGCCGCATGGGAGTTATAGATGATCGTACGCGGCCAGGATGAACATGCGGCGGCCAGCCGTACGATGACCCGCATCAAGGGTTTTTCCTGCGACAACTCGTCGATGCTGTGGCGGACATTCCAGATCACCGGCACAATGTCCGCGCCCGCCAGTGTCGCCAGCCGGGTGGCAAGATGGGCGTGATACATCCACGCCATGATGACCGCTGGCTGTTCCTGCCGAATGACGGCGCGAAGGCGGGCAAGCCCCGGCAGCAGGTCGATGGCCCTCGTCATGCCGCAATGATGAAGCGGAACGCCGCTCGCGCGGATGCGGTCTCCAGCGACACCCGGCGGCATCAGCGACACAACCGACGGCTGCATCGCGCCGCCCTGCCTGCGTTCATGATCCACCAGCTTGGCGAGCATGGTTTCCGCGCCCCCGACATTCAAAGCGGTTATGACGTGGAGAATCTTCATGGGGGCTCCTGAAGCCGTGCCGCTCACATTGCGGTCAGCAACTTTTCTATTTCCGATCCGGCACCGATCCGTTCCACCACCTCCAGGGCGCCACTGTCGCTCATGGCGAACAGTGTCCCATGATGGTCCCCGGACACCCGCGTGCGCACGATGAACAACAGCGATCCTGGACCTTTGAGATAGGAACGCAGATTATCCACCGCCTTCTGAAGGTCAGCTTCGGCGAAGTAATTTTCATTGAGGATGTTGGCGGCGCGCACCAGATCGAAACGCCGACCGAAACCGTCACGCGGGGCCAGCACATCATCCTCGACAATCGTGATGAGGCCATGGTTGCGGACGCGCGGGCTGACCAGTTCGACCTTCCTGACGCCCACACCCTCGCGCAGCCTGTGGGCCGCCAGACCGCCGACGATGCGGGACAGGATCGGCCGCACCAGCCACATGCCGGTCAGATAATCCAGACGGCGCCGCCAAGGCTGTATCGACCGGCCGAACAGATCGACCTGCAACAGCTGACCTTCGGGATTCAGCAGCGCTGCGCACCTTTTGCCCAGCGGGACGATCCAGGCATGGATGGCATAATCGGTGCCGGTGATGCGCGGCCGATATCCCTCGCGTGCAAAGGCGTCGCACAAGTCCAGCGTGGTCGTCCCCGACGATACGCCGACATCCAGCAGTTCCCGCACATCCAGCCCGCGTGCCTTGACCGCTTCCACCAGACGTCCGTCCAGCGCCCCGAACCGTCCGCCCCAAGTGCATTTGAACGTATTGTTCGGGTTCTTGATGGAACTGAAGAAGGCGTCTTCCACCTGTTGCGGAAGGGCTTCTGCCGGGTGCGAGAAAAATTGCGTTGCTGCTACTATCATAGCCGTTGAGCCTACAATGTGTGGCGGCGTCATGAAGTGGGCGCTTGGCTATGACGCAGGCCAATAGGGATTAGCCCAAATGCGAGCGGCCTGCGGTTCTGGCTAAGCCGCTTGGTCGCCGCGACCAACTGGCGATAATCCGCAAGTCCCATGGATTTGACGCGGCCAAGGCCTCACTGTGCGCGGATGACAATGCCGATCCGGACGGATGCCTCAGCCAGAGGCAAGCCGCACATCGCCTTCATTCTGCCTGGCCTGCGCGCTGGGGGATCGGAACATATCGTCAGCCTGCTGTGCAATCATTTCAGCCGGTCGGGCTGGACGGTCAGCCTGTTCGCCTTCGAAGAGCCCGGAGCGCGCCCCTATTATGCGCATGATCCGGCGGTCAGCATCACGCAGCTGGGCTTTCCCGTCGGGCGCTTGCCGGTGCTGCGATCGGCCCTCGCGGTCTTCAATCGCATCGGCGCGCTCCGCAAGGCATTGGCAAGCACGCGCCCCGACCTGATCATCAGTTTCCTGACACGCACCAACGTCGTCACCGTTCTTGCCGCAAAGCCGCTCGGCATCCCGGTGATCGTGTCGGAACGTAACAATCCCGCCCAGCAACGACCCGGCGCCTTCTGGTCGGCTCTGCGCCGCTACACCTATGCGCGCGCGCACGGGCTGGTGACGATGACGCAAGGCGCGATGCAATATTTCCCCAAGGCCATGCGTCCCCGCCAGTGGGTCATTCCCAATCCCACCTATGCTCCTGTCACGATCGATGAGGCGCGCCCCTGCGGCAGGCAGGTCGTCGCCGTTGGTCGGCTGGTGCCGCAAAAGGGGTTCGACCTGCTGCTGGACGCCTTCGCCCGCGCGGCCCCTCTCATCCCCGATTGGTCGCTCACCATCTGGGGGGAGGGGCCGGAACGTGCGAAGCTCGAAGCGCAGCGGGACGCGCTCGGCCTGCAAGACCGGGTGTCGATGCCGGGCGTCACACAGGATCATGGCGGCTGGCTGCGTGAAGCCGACATCTTCGTCCTCTCCTCCCGCTTTGAAGGGTGGGGGATCGTCGTGGGCGAAGCCATGGCGGCGGGCGTCCCCGTGATTTCCTTTGATTGCCACTTCGGCCCCGGCGAAATGATCGCCGACGGGATCAGCGGTCTGTTGGTCCCGGATGGCGACGTGTCCGCTCTTGGCGCGGCCATCGCCGCCTTGTGCGCCGACCCCGATCAGCGCCGCCGCCTGTCCGAAGGGGCGCGGGCCGCCTCTCAGCGTTTCACCGTCGACCGCGTCCTTGTCCAATGGGAGCGCGCAGCGATGGAGGCGATCGCCCCGCGCCAGTCCGGGGCAAGCTCAATCAGGCCTGTCGCTATCTGAACGGTGCAGCCTGTTTTTGACACTTCTAAACGACGCTGATTTCGTGTCGGCGCGCGCGTCCTGAGGCGTGCGAACCGGATTCCTATCCGGGGGAAGTCACTGCGCTAAAACGCATAATGCCGGAAGCGCGCCCCCAAATCGGCCTTCTCGTGCCTCCCGGACTCGCCGGAATCCGCACCCGCCCGGCGGTTCCAATCAACCTATCGTTTAGATTAGCGTGAGACAGTTATGTCGGTCCCGCGCCATTTTCATGCGCGTGGGGCCTCTACTGGGAGCGGGTGAATGGCGAAGTTTTACGGGATTGTCGGAGACGACATCATCAAGGGAACATCCCTAATCGACAGTATATTCGGTGGCGCAGGCAATGATCAGCTGTGGGGCGGATTAGGCGACGATTATATTGAGGGGAATGATGGCAACGACGTGCTTCATGGGGAAGCGGGCGCCGATTTCCTCAAGGGCGGTTTGGGCGATGACCAGCTTTGGGGCGAGGATGGCAATGACTCGCTCGACGGCGGCGCGGGACACGACCGTATTTACGGCGGCCTGGGCAACAACATCGTCACGGGCGGCGACGGCAACGATCGCATCGAAACGCTCGATGGGCACGACCAGATATTGGGGGATGCCGGGAATGACACCATCCTTGCAGGCGGGGGCCGCGACTATATCGATGGAGGCGCGGGAGATGACATCATCTACGCTGGCGCTGGCGATGACGGGTTCCTGAACGAAATCAATCCGGCGACGGGCAAGCTGACGACACAGGCCGTGGCCGGCGGCGCTGGCAATGACTGGATCTATGGCGAAGACGGCAACGACAAGCTGAAGGGGCAGTCGGGCGACGACCATGTCTACGGCGGAAACGGCAATGACAGGGTCGATGGCGGCGACGGCAACAACTATCTGTCGGGCGGCAGCGGCGACGATATTCTGGATTCCGAAGGCGGCGTGGATCAGCTCTATGGCGGCGACGGCCGGGATAATATGGAATCGGGCGCGGGCAATGATTTCCTCGACGGCGGCAAGGACGCGGATTCCCTGAACGGGGAGGCTGGAAACGATATCCTCTTTGGCGGCGATGGCGACGACCTGCTCTTGGGTGGCGACGGTGCCGACGAGTTGCACGGTGATGCCGGAATCGACAAGCTGACCGGCGATCTGGGCGCGGACAGGCTATGGGGTGGCGCGGGCGCCGACTGGTTCGTCTTCAAGGGCGCGGGTGCGCTGGATGGCGGCGACCGGATAGAGGATTTTCAGGACGGTGCCGACCGCATCGTGCTGGAAAAGCTGGGAGTCACCAAATATGCTGCGGGCGGGGCGCCGGGTACGGTGTTCGCGCATGATGGAGCCTCGGGCAACGTGTTGCTGGATGTCGTCACCTCTTCCGGGGTGAAGTTCAGCATCGACATCGGCGATCCCCTGGGAACTTTGACCGCCCATAATTTCACGGCTGCGGATTTCATCTTCGCCTGATGGCGTCGCAGACCGGCTGTTTCTGAACGGAACGGGGCACCGCTCGCCTGCTGGTTGAGTGCGCGGCCCCGTTTCGCAATTCTTCCCCCGCACCGGCTATTCGGAGTTAAGACGACAGAGAAGCTGCGTCTTCCCTGCTTCGGTCCCATCATAAGTCTCGAAAAACAGGACTGAAGGTGGCGTGCCGATGAATGCGGTGGGATTTCGATTGAAGATGACCTTTTCCGCGATTCGATTGCGCGATGCGCTGACTCATCGGCGTGCGCGGGCCGTCTTCCATCTTCTGTCCGGCACCGCCGCGACGCTGGCGCTGACGCTTCTGTCCATTGCTTTGGTCGCACGGCTTCTGGGGCCTGCAACCTATGGCATCTTCGCCATGATCCTGACTCTCGGCCAGGCGTGTGAACGGCTGCTCAGCTTTCAGTCGTGGCAGCCGCTGATCCGCAATGGGGCGACCGTCGATCCCGATGCGGACCCGGCCACCTATTTCGCGCTGCTCAAATTCGGCTGGCTGCTCGACATCGGCGGCAGCATCGCGGCATGGGCGATCGCGAGCGTGCTGACGATCGCCGGACATTATCTGTTCGGCTTCTCCTTCCAGTATGTCGGTTACACGCTCGTGTTCGCCACCTCGCTACTGTTCAACTTCAACGGTGTCTCGACTGCCATATTCAGGCTTGCGGGCCAATATCGGGCGGTGGCGCAGATTCAGGTCGCGAACGCGTTCGTCCGCCTCCTCTGCGTGGCGGTTGCTTATCTGGCGGGCGCGGGCATGCTCCAGATCATCCTCATATGGACGATCACCCAAATCCTCGGCTCGATTGCCAATTTCGTTTTTGCCATGCGTTTTTTGCCCCAGCCTGGATTTCGTCAGCTGCTACGAGCAAGGGCGAAAGGGATCACCGGTCGCTTTCCCGACATCTGGCGCTTCGCGCTGGGGTCGAACCTCTCGCTCACCCTGTGGTCGAGTGTGCAGGTGGTCGATACGCTGATCGTCGGATGGCTCGCCGACCCGGCAAGCGCGGGCCTGTTCCATATCGCCAAGCGCATCAGTCGCATCCTTCTCCAGGTCGGCGCGCAGGTGCAGGCCGTGGTCTATCCCGACCTCAGCCGGTTGGTGGCGGCGGGCAAGCGCCACGCCTTCGTCCGTGTGCTGGTCCAGACCGAATTGCTGCTGGGGGCTTTCGGCGTCATCTGTTTTGTCGCCATGCTGTTAGTGGGCGGGCCGCTGATGCGCCTCGCCGTGGGGCCGCATTTTGCTGGAGCCGTCCCCTTGCTCACTGTCCAGATACTGGCGGTCACCTTCGCGATCAGCGGGTCCGCCAGCCGCGCCGGGCTGCTTGCCCTGGGTGACCAGCGCGCGCTTCTTCGCACGGTGATGGCGTGCACGCTCGCCTTCTACTGCGCCGTGTTTCCGTTGGTTCCGCTGGTCGGAGCAATGGGCGCGAACATCGCCCATCTGCTGTTCGGCGTAATCTGGCTCGGTAGCCTGACGCTGTGCCTGCGCCGGGCGATCAGTGCCGCCCCGTGGGCGGTGGAAGAGGGGCGGAAATAACGGCGATCGTCAGAACTCTTCCAGCGTCTCGATGATCCGGTCGGCCTTCACGCCCTCATTCACGCCGAACTTGTGGATACGGTCGGGCCGGGCAATCTGCACCGTCCGCCACCCGCGTGATCGGGGGGCCGTGAAATCCTTGGAAGGGTTGTCCGCGATATAGGTCAGCGATCCGCCCGACCGACCGAAAATCTGCTCGACATGCTCGAACGCGCGCGGGTTTGGCTTCCAGCACTCCCGTCCCCATTTGTCGGTGCAGATACCAAGGTGAATGCCGCGCGCATATAGGCCCAGCGCCCTGATCTTGCGCCTCTGCGCATCAAGAAAGCCGTCGGTGATTACCGCAAAGCCCGTACTGCCATCATGTCCCGCGAGGAACCGTTCCGCGTCGGGCGCAAGGCAGATGTCGGGTCGGTGCTGCCGGTAAGTAGCCAGCATCCGCCCGATCAGAGAGGATGACGGCGTAAGCCCCATCTCCTGCAAGCTGTCGTCGAATATGTGGCTGCGCGCCCCCGCTTCGAACCGCGCGCGCATTACCTCGCCCAGACCATCCATGCCCAGCGCGGTGCTCGCCCATCGCCCTACAGCCCTCAGCCCGCTCCGCACATAGTCGCGCTCCAGATAGAGCGTGTCGTCCAGATCGAACACGATGACGCGCTCGAATCGGGTGCTTTCAGATGAAAATGGCATCATCGAAACGCAGCATCAGGACATTGTCCTGCCAGCCATCATGCGCTGTACGCGGCAGTCCCAGCCGTTCTTCCAGCATCCACTGCGCAAACCGCGCGCCCGCCCGATGCGCCAATGGATAGCCCCCGCCGAAACGGGCGTTGATCTCGAAAATGGAAGCGTTCCCGTCTGCATCCACCCGAAGCTGGAAGCACATCGCCCCGCGCGCGCCCTGAAGGGCGGAACCCAATCGCCAGGCCAGGTCCTGCATGACGGCATCCCGCACCGTGATGCCCTTCTCAACCTCCCCCGACCGCACCCGCAGCCGCTCATGGGGAACCGCGCATTGCAGCTGTCCTTCGTCATCGAAATAGAGGCTGATCGTAAATTCACGCCCCGCAAGAAACTGCTGGAGAACATAAGGCTCACTCTTGTCGAGCGCCGCCACCTCCTCGCGATCATAGACCATGCCGATGCCCCGGCTGGAGCTGCCATGCCGCGGCTTGGCCAGCAGTGGCAGCGGCAGATCGGCCGATCCCTCCAGATAGTCTTCCACCGCTATGGTGGCGGGAGAGGGCAAGCCCGCACCCGTCAGGAACCGCGCCGTGGCCAGCTTGTCCCGCGCCATTTCCACCAGCGGCGCGTCAGAAACCGCGACATGGCAATTGATCGCGGCGAACTGCTCGCGCGCATTGGCATAGGCGATAAGTTCGGTATCGATCGTCGGCACGATCAGTTCGATCTGCTCGCGCCTGCAAATATCCAGCATCGCCGGAATGAACGTGTCGCTCTCCGCAGGCGGCGCGGCAAAGCTGCCGTCCGCTTCGATACAGGCCGGGCTCCAGTCCGGTTTCAGGTCGCATGCGAACATGGCAAGATCGACGCCCAGTGCCCCCGCCGCGTCGCGAAAGCTCCGCATCAGGCCGACCCGCCGCCCGGCGGAACTCAGCATCATGCGCAGCGCCCGGCCGCTGCGGTCGGGTCCTTCCCAATCCGTGCCCAAGGTTGCCGATGCTCCTCCAGTCCGGGTCGCGGGTGCGTCCATGTCAGGCTACCTCTCTTATCAGCACAAAGGCTTCCGCCGCGCTCCGGCTGACGCAACTGCCCCGCACCTGCGCCAGCGCGCGCAGGGTTTCAAAGGATCGTTCATTGGGAAAAGGACGAACCTGCGATTCAAAACAGCCAAAGGCCTCGATCTTCCGATCCAGATGCTCGCTGATGTCGATGAAGACGTGCGGCTGAAACGGAGGCGTCAGGAAAGGCGCCGCCCAATTGGTTTCCGATACTGTCTCATAGGCGAGGACGCGTCTTGGGTAATGCGCCCCAACCGGCCGCGCCGCCACCATCGCGGCTTCGAATATCAGGCCATGGTCGAAATGCAGGTCGCCGGGGAAGGGCAGGAACAATGTGTCGGGACGGCTCTCGGCGACCACGGCGGCGATGCCCTCATTCAACTCCGCGCGCGGCAGGCAATCCAGCGCCGCTGCCTCAAATTCCAGGAAATGGGTCCGCCCAACGCCCAGCACCTTATGAGCCTGGCGCGCTTCGGCCTGCACCCGTTCCACCTGCGCCGCAGTGAAGCGCGGCGGCTTCCCCTGCGTCGCGATGACGACCTCGACATGGCAACCCATAGCGGCAAGGCGCGCGATCGTTCCCCCGCAGCCCAGCACTTCGTCGTCGGGATGGGGCGCGATCACCAGCGCGCGCTCTATGCTATCGATCATGGTCATGCCGCTGCCTTGGTCCGCCCCAATATGGCGTGGTTGGGCAAGGGCGCTTCCCGCGCCGTCTGCCACCGCAACACATGCAATCCCTGATCGTCGCCGCAGCGCACGACGAAGCCTTCCGCCATACGCTCGACAATCTGCCCCGGCATCGCAGCGGCATGATGACGCAGCGGCACCAAGGCTGCCTCTTCGATGACGATCTTCTCGCCCGCATAGCTCGTCCAGGCGCCCGGATAGGGGTGACCGCAGGCCCTGACGCAGCGCCAGATTGCCGATCCCGGCGCTGACCAGTCGATCAGCGCATCTTCCGGTCGCCTGCGCGCGGCATAGGTGGCGCACCGCTCATCCTGTATGGTGAGCGTCGGCGATCCGCCCGCAATATCCTCCAGCACGTCCGGCAGCATCGCTTCCAGCGCGGCCATGTGCTTGGCGTAGAGCGTCGCCGCCGTCTCATCCGGCGTTAAATGGAAATAGCGCTGGCCAAGCAGCGGCCCGCTATCCACCCCCGCATCGATCAGGAAGAGAGAGGAAGCGGAAATGGGTTCATCCAACAGGATGGTCCATGGAATGACGGCGCGGCCCCGCAGGCGAGGCAGGGGCGCGGGATGATAGCCCACGACGCCCCGCCTTGCGATGGCGCGGAATGCTTCTCCGCAAATCTGAGACCAGCCGATGACGAAGATATAATCGGGCGCCAGATCGCGGAGCGCCTGCAACGCCGCATCGGAATTGATATTGGCGGTTCGCACCATCCGTGCCCCCGCTTTTTCAGCATCGCCCGAAAGATCGACGAAATCGGAATGGCGATGGGCAAGATCGGACGGCAGGGTGAAGACTGCCGCCAGATCCCACTGGCGGGATGCGCCAAGGGCCGTCACCGCGACCCGTGTGCTTTCAACCGCGCCAACGACTATGGCCTTCATGCGCCCTCCTGATCGATGACTGGTTGGACCGTTCGCCGCGCACCGCCACGCTGATCGTCCGGGCAAGGATAGTGAGGTCGAGCCACAAGGAGCGGTTCGCAATGTACCAGAGGTCGAGCGCGATCTTGTCCCGCTCACCCAGTAGCGTGTTGCCGTTGACCTGCGCCCATCCGGTAAGGCCGGGCCTGACCGCGCACCGCTGCCGTCCCCGCTCTCCGGCTTCCTCTATGGTCGCGGGCAGCAGGGGGCGGGGGCCGATCAGGCTCATGGTCCCGGTAAGGATGTTCCACAGCTGCGGCAGTTCGTCCAACCGCGAACGCCGCAGGAACCCACCGATCCGGGTCGTCCGCATCGCATCGGGCAGCAACCGACCATCCCGGTCGTGGGCGTCGGTCATCGTCCGGAACTTGATGACGGGAAAGCGCCGCCCGCCCTTCGTCACGCGGACCTGCCTGTACAGCACCGGCGCGCCATCGGTCAGCCTTATGGTTCCAGCTATGACCGCCATGACCGGCAGCGCCAGCGGCAGGGCGGTGGCCGCGAACAGCATGTCGATCAGTCGCCTCACGCCCATCAGGATTCTCCGGCAAGGATCGGCGCGTTGACCCTCTTCCGCTCGGACCGCCCGGCCACGGGGCCGTTCATCTCCATGGTCGAAAGCAGCAGCGCGTTCACCATCTCGACCGAATAATGGTCTTCAACCGTCTTGCGCGCCGCCAGGCCCAATTGCGCGGGCAGGCCCGGCTGCTCGCATATCCTCACCATCGCGTCGGCCAGCGCGTTGGCATCGCGCGGCCCTACGATGAAACCGTTCACCCCCTGCCTGATCGGCTCGCGGCAACCCGGCATGTCGGTCGTGATCACGCCCCGGCCCACCGCCATTGCTTCCAATATCGTGCGCGGCAGGCCCTCCCGATACCAGCTTGGCAGCACGAAGATACTGGCCTGCCCCAGATAGGGGCGCACGTCGCGCGTCTCGCCCAGATATTCGATAATGCCCTCATCCTGCCACTGGGCGATCATCTCGCGCGAAACGGCGGCCGGATTTTCATCGAGCGGCCCGAGCAGTTGCAGGCGCACATCGGGAAAGCGCGCCCGCACGATCCGGGCCGCCTCGACATATTCGATCAGGCCCTTGTTGCGCAGCAGCCGCGCAATCATCAGGAAGACGGGCGGTCCTTCCGGCAAAGCCGCCTGCGCATAATGGGAAAGGTCCACGCCCGACCCCGGCACCTGAATAACCCGGCTGTCGGGGCGCAGAATATGGTGGCGCAGCATCTCGCCACGGTCGTCGCTATTGAAGACGAACACTGCTTTAGCGCTACGCAGTGCCTGCCGGTACAGAATGGACACGATCGCCCGTACATAAGGCAGCAGGCGCGATTCACCGTCGCTGAACACATGACCAAGCCCGCTCACCATTGCGTAGAAGCGGATGGACGGGAAAAACCGGCTGGCGATGCCGCCATAGATGATCGGCTTCTGCGTATAGGCCATTACCGCGTCCGGCCGATGTTTCCGGAAACAACCGATCAGCCAGCTCAGCGTGCCCATATCAGCAAAGGGGTTCATCCCTGCCCGCGCCATGGGCATGGGCAGATAGGTCGCGCCCATCGCCGCCAGCTTCGCCTCAATTTCGGGATCGCGGCCGGGCGCGCAGACAATGACCTCATGCCCGTTGCCGATCATTGCGGCGATCAGCCGCCCGCGAAAATTGATCACCGAATAGGCGAGGCTGGCGATGACGATGATCTTCATGCGGTCCCGTGACTGTTCCCGGATCGCCGCGCTACAGGGGGCGGCAAGCGCAACCATAGGACAAAGCGTCCGGAAAACGCCGCACCATTCCGCACCTATACTTGAGGCCAGCTGCCCATCCTTTCGGATGACGAATGGGGATGGGGATTTGATTTCTGCTCAAAGGGATAAGACCGCTACCCATCTTCGGATCGTACCTATGCCCAACTGCCCTGCGTCCCCATTCGCCCTATTTGAGGAACATGATTGATCGCCAGCCAAGCTTCGTCGTTATCGGCGCCATGAAAGGCGCGACCACCTGGATCGCTCATCAACTCCGCAATCATCCCGGGCTGTGGCTCCCCGACGCCGAACCGCATTATTTCAGTTCGGAATATGATCGCGGCCCAGACTGGTATGCCTCCCTCTTCGATCCTGCGCCGCCCGGCCGTATCATTGGGGAGAAGTCGGCGGACTATCTGGCGCATCCGCAAGCCGCGGAGCGCATGGCGGCCATGCTTCCGGGCGCCCGGCTCATCGTTCAGCTGCGCGACCCGGTTCAGCGCGCCTATTCCGATTATTGCATGCTCTTCCGACGCGGACAGGTCGGCGGCGATCCCCGCAAATATCTGGAAAGCGCGCAGCCTGAACAGTCGCGATTCCTGTCGGGTGGGCTTTACGGCGCCCATCTGCGCCGCTTCCTCCGCCATTATCCGCGCGATCAGATCCACGTGATCTTGTACGAGTCGCTTCGGGAGCAGCCCGAACAGGTCATCGCGGACGTCTGCACTCA
Organism: Sphingobium sp. RC1; assembly: GCF_059738765.1. Taxonomy (NCBI): domain Bacteria; kingdom Pseudomonadati; phylum Pseudomonadota; class Alphaproteobacteria; order Sphingomonadales; family Sphingobiaceae; genus Sphingobium; species Sphingobium sp. RC1. The sequence goes on along the minus strand of NZ_AP027306.1, from coordinate 2,441,137 downwards.
TATCGGTGTGCCGGTGCATATCGCGCCCGAAGAGGTGGCCAGCCGGAAAAATGACAGCGCCAGCCCGATGTTGCCCCTGCCGCTGCGCCGTATGCTGCAACCGATGCGCCCGGTGCTCGACCCGCTCCGCTCCAATCCTCATCTGGCGAAGCTGCGCGCGTCGCTGGCGGCGCCGATCCGCTACCCGCCCCTCACGGATGAATTACAGCAGATGCTGCGCGATTTTTACTGCGAGGATCTGTTGATCCTGCAAGACATTCTCCAGATGGATTTGCGCCACTGGATCACTGGCGATCTCGCGTTAAGGGACGCTCACGCCGTGGCGGCGAAGTGATGCGCGCCGTCATTCTCCAGTAATGGCCACTGCTTATCTGACGCCATAGGGAGCGTCAGCCCGACCCGCATGCATGTCCGCTAACTGGTGGGGCGGGCAACTGCGGGGGTACTCCGGAAAAGTCGGCCACTGACGATCATGCATGACGTAAATTGCCGGCCATAAGGGAAGCGAGGTGCGCTGATGCCGGGTTTCAGGGTGGTTCGACCTTGGCTGTTGAACCTCTATGTCCATCGATTGCCTCGCTTTCGCGGGAAGTGGCGGCTGTTGTCGCCTTTCGCCGGGGTGCTGGATGGCACACCCATTCGGTCAAGCTATGGCAATGTCCGACTCGCCTTCGATGTGCGCGACCGGACTCATCTGCTTGGGCTGACCGGGGAATATGGCGCGCGAGTCTCCGATGAGGTGGAATGCCTCCGTCCTGGCGACTGCTTCATCGATGTCGGCGCCAATTGCGGCATCTTCACCCTGCTTGCGGCAGAACGCGTGGGGCCGGACGGGCTGGTGGTCGCCTTTGAACCTTGCTTTTCCACCTTTGCAAAGCTGGTCCGGAACATCGGCCTGAACGCGTTTGGCAATGTCCTGCCCTTCAACCTGGCCCTTGCAGCCCTGACCCGCCCCGACCTGCTCGACAATCGCGCGACAGGGCATTCCGGGCGCTTCTCCATCGCCAGCGAACCTGTGGAGGAGGGGGAACGGGTCATGACATTGTCGATCGGCGACTTTCCCGGTCTCCTCAAGCTCATCGGCGAGCGATCCATCACGGTGAAGATCGATGTGGAGGGATTTGAATATGCCGTCCTTCAGGGGCTGGCGCCGATCCTTGCCCTCCCGCAAACGCGGGCAGCGGTCGTCGAAATCGATCACCGGAACCTTCACCGCTATGGCGCTGATGCAGGCGAAGTCTTCACCCTGCTAGAGCGCCATGGCTTTACCCGCGTCGATCCTGATGGAGCAGGCGATCATTTCGACGCGGTTTTCCACCGCCGGACTGACTCCGCAGTCCCAGTCACGGCTTGTGCTAACGTCACGCCGTTTCGTCAGCGGCCTTCTCATGCCGCCCCCGTCTCGCTCCCGCGCGCTCGACGAACATCCCGCCTCGCGCGCGTCGCTGCGGCCCTGCTGGTTTTGGCGGGCGGCTGGTTCGCGATGGGCAAGGGCGTGTCGGTCGATCGCGGCCGGGCGGAGGAATATTTCATCAAGGAAGCCTTGCAGTCGCACAAAGTCGCGGAAATGCGGGCCGTCCTGCGCCGTTCGCCGCCCACGGTGTTCAATGTCGGCGAAGTCGGCTCCTTCGCCCGCATCGCGCTTCCCATCCTGCCGCAGGGTTGGCGCATCACCGATGTACAGCTGTTCCCTTCCGACAGCGGCCCTAGCTTGCAAATGACCATCACCAACGACGTCAGCCGCCCGGTATCCCTGTTCGCCGTCCGTGACGATGGCGTAGCGCCCGCCAAACCGGCGGTGCTCACCCGCGATGGCAAGACCGTCGCCTATTGGCAGGAGGGTGAACTGGCCTACGCCCTGATCAGCAAGAAGAAGCAGCCAGCCGAACTCGACCGCCTTGCAGAGGATATCGCCGACAACGTCTCATCCTAAGAGCATGCTGCGTTTAATTGGACGCAGGCGCGCGCTCCAGTTTTTGTTTTCACATCGTTTTAAGACGCAAAACCGTTTCCCACTTTTGCGCACGATGCTCTAGCGGCGGTTAGTCCAACGCTCGGCGATCCGCCTCGGCGGACGGCGTGTCTTCCTGCGTCAGCGGCCCTTCCAGCCCATTACCCGTCCGCATCCGCGTCACGATGTTCCATGTCGCGATGAACAGCGCGGCGATCACCGGCCCGATGACGATACCGTTGAAGCCGAACATGTCGATGCCGCCGAGCGTCGTGATCAACACCACATAATCGGGAATGCGCGTATCCCGCCCAACCAGCATCGGCCGCAGCAGATTGTCGATCAGACCGATGATGAACAGGCCGCAAACGACCAGGATGATCCCCTTGACCACCGCGCCCGTCGCCAGCAGGTAAATCGCCACCGGCACCCACACCAATCCCGTACCCACCGCCGGGATCAGCGAAAAGCACCCCATCAGCACGCCCCACAGCAGCGGCCCCTGTATCCCCAGCATCCAGAATACGATGCCGCCGATCATCCCCTGCACGATGGCGACGACGACGCTGCCCTTGATCGTGGCGCGGGTGACGACGACGAACTGTTGCATCAGCGCGCGCCTGTGCGTCATGCGCAGCGGCGCCGCGCGATCCAGCCGCGTCGCCAGCGCCGGCCCGTCGCGCAGCAGGAAGAAGGTGAGGTAAAGCGTGACGCTCAACGCCACGAAAAAGCTGAATGCGCTCTGCCCGATCTGGAAGACCTGCGCCGCGACGGATCGGAAGCTGTTGGCGATGCTCTGTCCCAACATGTCGCGCACCGCCGCGAAATTGGTGATGCCCACGCGCGCCAGCAGGTTCGAAGCCCAATCCGGCAGGCTTGCCTGAAATGCGTCGAACATGGCGGGGATATTGATCTGCCCCGACTGTATCTTGGCGTAGAAAAGCCCCGCTTCCTGCACCAGCGAAACAGCCAGCACGATCGCAGGCAGGATGACGACCGCCACGATCAGCAACAGCGTCAGCCCCGCTGCGCTATTGGGGCGGCCCGGCATCTGCCGCAACAGGTTCTGGTTGATGGGGCCGAACAATATAGCGGCGATCACGCCCCACAGGATCGCCGCGAAAAACGGCTCGATCACCAGCGCAAAGGCCACCGACACCAGCAGAACGAAGCCCAGGAAGACACCATCTTCGATGCGGACATTCTGTGGCTTGTCGGTCATGTTCGCGCTTTGGCAGAAATGAGGGGCAAAAGTCCATCTCCAGCGCGATGGGGGCGCTTTTGCACCGCGACCAACATCCGCTGTGTCAAAAAGGTCGCAGTTGCGTCAATTTTCCCTGAACGATTGAATCCGCGTCGGCGAAGCGTAAGAGCTTCAAGGAATAACGATCGGAAAGCAGGACATGGCAAAACCCGAATCCTGGCGCTTGAGCCCCGAAGCCTACAGCTTCATCACCAGCATCGACACGCGCTTCCAGGATATCGATACGATGGGCCACATCAACAATGTGGCGATATCGGGCATCTTCGAAACCGCCCGCATCCGTTTCCACCATCATCTCGGCCGCCACCCGCAGGAACAGGGCGTGCGCTGGCTCGTCGCCGCCGTGTCGCTGAATTTCGTCGAGGAATCGCACTTCCCCTATCCGTTCGAAGTGCATTGCGGCATCGGCCATATCGGCCGTACCAGCTGGACCGTCAGCTCCGCCGCATTTCAGAAGGGCGTCTGCGTCGCCACCTGCGACACCACTGTCGTCACCCACGGATCGGAAGGCCGCCGCAGCATCGACGCCAGTCTGCGCGAAGCCATGGAACGCAATTTCCTCCGCCAGCCAGGCTGACCGCACGCGCCTTGATTACGCGTCACCCCAGCGAAAGCTGGGGTCTCGTGAGGCTGGACCGCGCCGTCTCCCCGGACCACCGTCCCTCACCCCCGTTTGGGCGCAACCACGACCCTCACCTCCGTTCGCCCTGAGCTTGTCGAAGGGCTTTCCTTTCTTGAAGAGAAGGGAAGGGGGAGTGATGAACGGGTGGAGCTAGATCAGCCCGCAAACCCATCCATCCGCCGCGCCCACTGAAAGGCGATCACCGCACCCTTCACCGGCTGGATCATAACCGCCGCCAGCACCACGGCTAGTCCGGGCCAAAGCGCTGCCTGCACCCCTAGTGGAATGGCAAACGCATGGTTCACCTCGATCATCAAAGGTACCAATATATGCCCCAGCAGCAGGATGACGATATAGGAGGGGAAATCGTCCGCCCGCGACACGTCCCATGGCTGCCCGCACGCATTGCAGGCCGGGCTCGGCTTCAGAAGGCGCGCAAACATCGCCCCTTCACCGCAGGCTGGGCAACGGCCCCGCAGCGCAAGCGTCAGCGCCGGGAAAAGCGGCCGCGCTGCGGCATCTGCGGCGGGATGATCGCTCATGCGCCGTCTCTATGGCCGCGCGGCGGGCCATGCAATAACGGTTTAAGCCGCTGCCTCCCTTTCGCCCGGCTAAAAGGCTGTTAAGACGGCCACCATGCGACTGCCGGGTCCTTCCGAAGCCTTTGTCCTGTTCGACGATGCGCGAGAGCGCAATGCCGCGCCAGCGCGCCTCTACCGCGACCCGGTGGATGTCATCACCGCCGACTGCCTGGAGGAGGTGCAGCCCGCCCTCGACCGCCTTGCCGAAGCGGGCGAGATGGGCCTGCACGCTGCGGGCTATATGAGTTACGAGGCCGGGCTGATGCTGGAGGACCGGCTCCAGCCGATCGCCTTGGGCCAGGGTGATCGCACGCCCGCCATGCCGCTGCTCTGGTTCGGCCTGTTCGAAGGACATCGGCTGATCGATCCCGCACTGCTGCCGGATCTGCTGCCCGATCCCGCCACCGCCAGCATCGAACCGCCGCAGCCGCTGATGGACGAGCAAGCCTATCGCGCCGCCTTCGCGCGGGTGCAGGAATATATTCGGGCGGGCGACATCTATCAGGCCAATCTGACCTTCCCCTGCACGGCGCGCTTCGATGGCGACCTGATGGCGCTTTATGCTGCCATCCGTCCCCGGCAGCGCGCTGGCTATGGCGGCATCATCCGCACTGGCGCGCACAATATCCTCTCCTTCTCGCCCGAACTCTTCTTCACCAATGTGCGTGGGCAACTGACCGCCCGGCCGATGAAGGGCACCGCGCGCCGCTCGTCCGACCCGGCTCGCGACGCTGCCCTGGCGCGGGAACTGGAGGAGGACATCAAGCAGCGCGCCGAAAATCTGATGATCGTCGACCTGCTGCGCAACGATCTATCCCGCGTTTCGCGCGCTGGCACGGTGATCGTCCCCGACCTCTTCCATGTGGAAACCTATCCGACGGTGCATCAGATGGTCTCGACCATCCGCGCGCGGATGCTGCCCGGTCTGTCGTCCGTCGATATCCTGCGCATCCTCTTTCCCTGCGGATCGATCACCGGCGCGCCAAAGGTGCGCGCCATGGAGATTATCGACACGGTGGAGGCCCATCCGCGCGATGTCTATACTGGCACCATGGGCTGGATCGATCCGAACGGAGACGCTGCCTTCAATGTTGCCATTCGCACGATTTGGGTTGAAGAAGGCAGCAGGGAGGGGCGCCTGGGATTGGGCTCCGGCATCGTCGCGGACTCGGATGCGGCATCCGAGTGGGCGGAATGCCTTGCCAAGGGGCGCTTCCTCACGACCGCAAGGCAGTAGGGGGCTGATTAGTTTCGATGTCATTGGCTGACGGACGGTTCGATCTGCTCGAAACCATGGCTTTCGATCCGGTCGAAGGCATCAGACTGCTGGAACTGCATCTGGAACGGCTGAAGGAGAGCGCTGCGGCACTCGACTTCATCTTCGACCGCCACGATGTCCGCAACGAACTCCAGGCCGCAACCTTCCGCCTGCGTGAACGCAGCCGCCTGCGCCTTCTCGTGTCCCGCCGGGGATCGATCGCCATTGAGGTGCGGGAACATCGCACATGGCCGCAGGCCATCATGCAGGTGGCGGTCGTGCCACGGGCGGCGCCCGGCGATGACCTCTGTCTCGCGCACAAGACCACCGACCGCGCCGTCTATCGCGATGCCCTGAAACGCGGCGGCACCTATGAAGTGCTGATGACCGACCGCGAAGGCTATCTCACCGAAGGCTGCTTCTCCTCCATCTTCGTCGAACGCGGCGACAAGCTGGTAACACCGCCCCTCTCACGCGGAATCCTCCCCGGCGTCCTCCGCCGCAGCCTCATCGAAATGGGCGAAGCGGTCGAAGACGACCTCAAACCCCGCGACCTGCAAAAGGGCTTCTTCATCGGCAACGCCGCACGCGGAATGGTAGCGGCGTCACTGGTAAAATAATCCGTCATCCCAGCGAACGCTGGGATCTCCGGCCGGACACGCGACCCTCCCGCAGATTCCAGCTTCCGCTGGAATGACGAAGGTTGGGCAACTCCCGGTTGCCCCCAAAGTCATAGCGCACTAAGGAGCCCCCGTCCGCCCAGGCGGACTCAAAGCGATCCTTCAGAAAGAGTGTCACGATGAGCCAGACTTCCGCTGCCCTCGGCCGCATCCAGCCCTCCGCCACCCTGGCGATGAGCGCGCGTGTGAATGCCCTCAAAGCCGAAGGCGTCGATGTCATTGGCCTCTCGGCGGGTGAACCCGATTTCGACACGCCCGATTTCGTCAAGGAAGCGGGCATTGCCGCCATCCGCAAGAACCTGACCCGCTACACCGACGTAGACGGCACCGCCGAACTCAAGGACGCGGTCGCCTTCAAGTTCAGCCGCGACAACGGCCTGACCTACAAGCGCAGCCAGATCAGCGTGAATTCGGGCGGCAAGCACACCCTGTTCAACGCGCTGGTCGCGACCGTCGATGTGGGCGATGAAGTCATCATTCCGGCGCCCTATTGGGTCAGCTATCCCGACATCGTGAACTTCGCGGGCGGTACCCCCGTCTTCGTAGAAGGCCCGGCGAGCCAGGGCTACAAGATCACCGCCGCGCAGCTGGACGCCGCGATCACGCCGCGCACCAAGTGGCTGATCCTCAATTCGCCCTCCAACCCCTCGGGTGCGGCTTATTCGGCCAGCGAACTCAAGGCGCTGGGCGAAGTGCTGCGCCGCCACCCGCATGTCCTCATCATGACCGACGACATGTATGAGCATGTCTGGTACGCGCCGACCCCCTTCGCCACCATCGCGCAGGTGTGCCCGGATCTTTATGATCGCACCCTGACCGTGAACGGCTGCTCCAAGGCCTTTTCGATGACCGGCTGGCGCATCGGTTTTGCCGGTGGCCCCGAATGGATCATCAAGGCGATGGGCAAGCTCCAGTCGCAGTCCACGTCGAACCCTTGCTCGATCAGCCAGGCAGCCGCCGTCGCCGCGCTGACCGGCGAACAGGACTTCCTCGAAGAACGCAACGCCGCCTTCAAGCGCCGCCGCGACATGGTCGTGTCGATGCTGAACGATGCGCCGGGCCTCGACTGCCCGACGCCTGAAGGCGCTTTCTACGTCTATCCCGACGCCAGCGGCGTGATCGGCAAGACCACGCCCAAGGGCCAACTGATCGATAGCGACGAAACGCTGATCGGCTACTTCCTCGACGAAGCCCGCGTCGCGGCCGTCCACGGCGCCGCCTTCGGCCTCTCGCCCGCCTTCCGCATCAGCTATGCGACGTCGGAAGAGGTGCTGGCCAAGGCGTGCAAGCGCATCCAGGAAGCCTGCGCCGCCCTCAAATAAGTCCCCTTAATCCTCCCCATGCCGAGCATGGGGAGGGTCGAAAAGAGGCACGTGACTCTCTTCGACAGCGAAGCTGGTGGAGGGGAAAAGGCGCAACACAAGCCGTTTCCTCCATCCTCTCCGAAAAAAAACGGACTCCGATCCGGCGCACCGTCTTGCAGCCAGAACAAGGCCGCCTATATCCCGTTTCAACTTGAAACTGGATTGCCCGGCCTCGTTCACCAAAGGCTAACCCTCCCACTGCTAATCCCCGTCCTTCCGGGAAATGATAGAAAGGAAGAAGGCCATGCTGGCATTCCTGAAATCCGACCTGTTCCTGCGCTTTCTCGGCGGGTTTGCGATCGGGTCCGCTGGCGTCTTCGCCCTCCACCTCGCCGATCCTCCGGCCCTGACGACCCCGGCCATGGCCGCGTCCGACAGCGCTCCCGAGGCGAATTCAAATGCGGCCCTTTAACGCCTTTCTCATTGCCCTCTCTGCGGCCGCCGCCGTCGCCTCTCCCCTGCGCGCCGAGCGCCCCGTATTGGCCCCGGCACCCGCAATAGATGCCCCGGCAACCCGAAAGCTGGAGACCGCAGTTTTTGCTGGCGGCTGCTTTTGGGGAGTCGAGGGCGTCTTTTCCCACATCAAGGGTGTCCGTCTCGTCACCTCCGGTTTTTCTGGCGGCCCTGCCAACCTCAAGATTGACTATGACCGCGTCAGCCAGGGCGACACGGGTTTCGCCGAAGCCGTCCGCGTCACCTACGATCCCCGACAGGTGAGCTACGGCACATTGCTGCGAGTATTCTTCTCGGTGATCGCGGACCCCACTACACTCAATTATCAAGGCCCCGATCGCGGCACTCAATATCGCAGCGCGCTCTTTCCCTTCACTCCGGGGCAGGACAAGGCCGCTCGCGCTTATCTGGCGCAACTGGACAAGGCGGGACTTTGGCGCGACCCGATCGTGACGAAGGTCGAGCGTTTCACCGGCTTCCAGTCCGCGGATGCCTATCATCAGGATTTCCTGACCCGGAACCCACGCCATCCCTATATCAAGCGTTGGGACATGCCCAAGCTCGCCGCGTTCAAGGCGATGTACCCCAACCTCTACAGCGTCCGCCCCTCAGCCTGAAAAGGACATAGCCATGACTCGGATCCAAGGATTGAAACTTCTATCGACCTTGGACGAGGATGGTCGGCTGACCGTGGAACTGGCGGATGAGACGCTACCGCCGCCTCGGGCCGACGAGGTGCTGGTCTGCGTAGAAGCTGCACCCATCAACCCATCAGACCTTGCCCTGCTTTTCGCCTCCGCCGACGTTGAAAAAGCTGATTACAGCGAAGGCCGGATCGTCGTCCCTATGCCCGACGCGGCCCGTCGCGCGCTGGCGGGGCGAGTGGGCCAGCCCATGACGATCGGCAATGAAGGCGCTGGCACCGTCATCGCCGCTGGCGAATCCCCGGAAGCTCAGGCCCTGCTCGGCAAGCGCGTCGCCCTGATCAGTGGTGGCATGTTCGCGCAATATCGCATCGTCAACGCCCGCGCCTGTATGGTCCTGCCCGATGAGGTGACGGCGGAACAGGGCGCTTCCGCCTTCGTGAACCCCATGACGGCGCTCGGCTTTGTGGAGACCATGAAGCGGGAAGGGCACAAGGCCATCGTCCACACCGCCGCCGCCTCCAACCTGGGCCAGATGCTGGTGCGCATCGCTAAGGAAGACGGCGTTCCGCTGGTGAACATCGTGCGCAACGACGCGCAGGTGGCCATCCTGAAGGACATCGGCGCGGACCATGTCCTCAACAGTTCAGAAGCGGACTTCCCGGCTCAGCTTGAAGCCGCCATCGCAGCAACCGGCGCGACCATCGCCTTCGACGCGATCGGCGGCGGCAATCTGGTCAGCCAGATACTGCACGCGATGGAACAGGTTGCGAGCAGGGATGCGCCCTACAGCCGCTACGGCTCCGACAGCCCCAAGCAAGCCTATATTTACGGCGCGCTTGACCTGTCCCCCACCATCCTGACGCGCAGCTTCGGTTTCGGCTGGTCTGTTGGCGGCTGGCTGCTCTTCCCCTTCCTGCAAAAGGCGGGACCGGAAACGATAGAACGGATGAAGCGGCGCGTGATGGACAATATCACGACCACCTTCGCCAGCCACTATAAGGGCCATATCTCGCTGTCCGAAGCGCTCAGCCGTGAAGCCGTGCTCACCTACAATGCCCGGCGCACCGGCGAGAAATACCTGATCGTTCCGAACTGATCTGGAGCGCGAAACTTCAGGAGCGCCGTTGCCGCGCTCCTGAAGTCTGAAACTGTCAGGCCGCCATCTGGTGCAGCACGCACAGCTTGTTGCCTGCCGGGTCGCGCAGATAGGCCAGGTACAATTTGCCCATGCCGCCATCACGAACACCGGGCGGATCTTCGCAAGTCGTGCCGCCTGCCGCGATCCCCGCCGCATGCCATGCATCGGCCTGCTCGGGCGAAGAGACCGAAAAGCCGATGGTGCCGCCATTGGCCGCGCAGGCCGGTTGACCGTTGAGCGGCTTGGAAATGGCAAACGCGCCGGTCGGCGTCATGTAGAAGACACGGCCCTTGTCGTCGATGAAACCCGGCGAGACGCCCAGAGCGCCCAGCGTCGCGTCATAAAATTGCTTGGATTTCTGAATGTCGTCGGCACCAACCATGATGTGGCTGAACATATGCATCCTCTCTGCCATTTCGAGCGGTCGGCAACCAACCGCGCTCACTGGCTAGTTTAGGAAAGGCTTCGAATAATGGAAGCCGGAAATATCCACGCGCATTGAGGAGACGCGATGAGATCGCAGCCTATCTCCGCTGAACCATAGCAAATGGGCGGAGCCTGCATCCAGACCCCGCCCGACAGCGTCACTCTAAAGCCGCGAAGCTTATTTCGGCGCCAGCACCATCAGCATCTGGCGGCCTTCCATGCGCGGATAGGCTTCGACCTTCGCGATCTCACCGACATTCTCCGCCACGCGCTGGAGCAGCTGCATACCGAGCTGCTGATGGCTCAATTCGCGACCGCGAAAGCGCAGGGTGATCTTCACCTTGTCGCCGTCACCGATGAAGTCATGGACCTTCTTCATCTTCGTATCATAGTCATGATCGTCGATGTTCGGACGCATCTTGATCTCTTTGAGTTCCTGCGTCTTCTGGGTCTTGCGGGCAATATTGGCCTTTTTCTGGGCCTCATATTTGAACTTGCCGATGTCGAGGAACTTGCAGACCGGCGGATCGGCGGTCGGCGACACTTCGACCAGGTCCAGGCCCAGTTCGTAAGCGCGCTCCATGGCCTCCTGCGTTAACATCACGCCCAGATTTTCGCCTTCGTCGTCGATCACGCGCACCTTGGGCACGGTGATGAACTCATTGTAACGGGGACCGGACTTAGGCGGCGGCGCCATCGGGCGGCGCATCATTGGGGGACGTATAGCGGCTTCTCCTATGGTTGTTCCAAAACGGCTCTGGCGGCCTTTAGCGCAAAGCCGAAAGGGGCGGCAAGTCCGCAGTTACGGAATCACCGGCCCCATGTGGCATCGCTGCCTCACTGCATATCGGGGGCGAGTACCTCTTTTGCAAGACGGGTGATTACATCATCGACCGCAAGGACGCTTTGCCCCTCCTTGCCCAACGCACGCAGCGCCACCGTGCCTTCATCGGCCTCGCGACGGCCAACAACCAGCAAATTCGGCACTTTGGCAAGGCTATGCTCGCGCACCTTATAGTTGATCTTCTCGTTGCGGACATCGACTTCGGCGCGAATCCCGGCGGCGCGAAGCTTTTCCACCACCGCGTTCGCATAGTCATCCGCGTCTGAAACGATGGTCGCGACAACCGCCTGCACCGGCGCCAGCCAGAGCGGGAATTTACCTGCATAATGTTCGATCAGGATGCCGATGAACCGCTCATAGGACCCGAAAATCGCCCGATGGAGTATCACCGGCCGATGCCGCTCGCCATCTTCACCCACATAGGACGCTTCGAGTCGCTCCGGCAGCACCCGATCCGACTGGATCGTGCCCACCTGCCAGGTCCGCCCGATCGCATCGGTCAGATGCCATTCCAGCTTTGGCGCATAGAAGGCGCCTTCGCCCGGCAGTTCCTCCCAGCCATATTCAGGCGTGTTCAGCCCCGCAGCCGCGACTGCGTTGCGCAGTTCCTCCTCGGCCTTGTCCCACATTTCCTCGGTGCCGAAGCGCTTGTCCGGGCGAAGCGCGAGCTTGATCGAGTAAGTGAAACCAAAATCCTTGTAGATCCGATCTGCCAGTTCGCAGAAGGCCCGCACCTCCGCCACGATCTGGTCCTCGCGGCAGAAGATATGCGCGTCATCCTGCGTGAATTGCCGCACCCGCATCAACCCGTGCAGCGCGCCATGCGGTTCGTTGCGATGGCAGCAGCCATTCTCATAGAAACGCAACGGCAGGTCGCGATAGCTTTTGATCCCCTGCTTGAAGATCAAAATATGTGCCGGGCAATTCATGGGCTTGAGCGCCATCCAGTCGACATCGTCGGACACCAGCGGCCCTTCATCCTCGACATTCGGCACCTCGTCGGGGATCACGAACATATTCTCGCGATATTTGCCCCAATGGCCGGATTGCTCCCACTGGCGCGCGTCCATCACCTGCGGCGTCTTGACTTCGCGATAGCCCGCATCGTCGATGGCGCGGCGCATATAGGCTTCCAGCTCGCGCCAGATCAAATAGCCCTTGGGATGCCAGAAGACCGAACCATGCGCCTCCTGCTGAAGGTGGAACAGGTCCATCTCCGCGCCCAACTTGCGATGGTCGCGCTTGCCCGCTTCTTCGAGGCGCGTGAGGTGCGCATCGAGCTGCTTCTTGTTGAGCCAGCCGGTGCCGTAAATGCGCGAGAGCATCGCATTCTTCTGATCGCCACGCCAATAAGCGCCAGAAACGCGGGTCAGCTTGAAGGCGTTGGGGTCGAGTTTCCCCGTCGAAGCCAGATGCGGCCCCCGGCACATGTCGAGCCACTCGCCACCGGACCAGTAAACCGTCAGTTCCTCACCCTCGGGCAGCTCGGCCGCCCATTCCGCCTTGAACGTCTCGCCTTCCGCCTTCCAGCGCGCGATCAGGTCCTCGCGTGTCCACACCTCGCGGCGCAGCGGTTTGTCGGCGGCGATCAGCTCCCGCATCTTCGCTTCGATCGCCGGCAGGTCCTCTTCGGTGAACGGCCGATCCTTCGGCGCGAAGTCATAGTAGAAGCCGTCGTCCGTCGCCGGGCCGAAAGTGATCTGCGTCCCCGGAAACAGCGCCTGCACCGCCTCCGCCAGCAGATGCGCAAAGTCATGCCGCGCCAGTTCCAGCGCGTCCGCCTCATCCTTGCTCGTCACCAGCGCGAGTTGCGCGTCGCCTTCCAAAGGCCGCATGATGTCGCGCAACTCGCCATCCACCCGCGCCGCGATAGCCGCCTTGGCCAGACCCGGCCCGATCGCCGCTGCAATATCCGCCGGCGTCGTGCCGGGCGCGACTTCACGCACGGAACCGTCGGGCAGGGTGATCTTGAGCATCGCGGACAAGGGACAAGTCTTTCTGTGGTTGGATGGCGGCGCAAAATGCCGCGCTTTCCCCATAAATGGGCGGCCCCGTCTGTCAATAGAAGGGCTCTTGCCAAGCACCTCCGCGCCAGGCAAGATGAATGTGTTGATATATCATTCAACAGGAGGGGTTCATGGCTTCAAGCTTTGCGCAATCCAACACGTCTCTGCCCGAACAACCGATGGGCGAGATGAATACCACCCCATTGATCGACGTGATGCTGGTGCTGCTGATCATGTTCATCATCACGATACCGATCCAGACCCACAGTGTCGGCGTCGACCTTCCCCAAACGCCTGACACGGTGACGCAGCCGCCGGTAAATCCAGTCAAGAACAGGCTGACGATCGATGGGGAAGGGGTGCTGCGCTGGAACGGGGCGGCAATCGATCGGCTCACTCTGCGCCAATATCTCGCCGCGTCCCTTGCGAAGCCTGTCGAACCGGAGTTGCAGTTCCAGCCCGCCGCTGACGCCCGCTATGTCGTGGTGGACGAAGTGCTCGCCGACATTCGCCGAGCGGGCGTCAAGAATATGGGCTTTGTTGGTAACGAGCGCTACGCCACCTTCTGACGGAAGGACCGCCAACATGATCCCTCTTGACCAGTCGCCCGGCGCATAGTCTTCTCTCATCGGGGACTACAGGGGGGATTCATGGACCAGGAACGCTTTTACGGCGAGAGCTTCGCCTTTGAAGGAAGCTGGCGCGAATATGCGCCCATCGCTTTTACCAACCTGCTGCTGACGATCGTCACACTGGGCATTTACCGCTTCTGGGCGACAACGCGGACGCGGCGCTATCTCTGGGCCAATACGCGTTTCATCGACGATCGGCTCGAATGGACGGGCACCGGTAAGGAGTTGTTCCTGGGCTTCCTCATGGTGGTGGCGCTCGTTGGCGCGCCATTCCTTTTCCTGCAGTTCGGTGCCCAGGCGCTTATCCTTCAAGGGCATGGCGGCGCGGCGGCCATACTGACGCTGGGCGCCTTTGTCGTGATCTTCTACATGGTCGGCCTCGCCCGCTTCCGCGCTCTCCGCTACCGGCTCAGCCGTACCTGGTGGCATGGCATTCGCGGCGGTAGCGATGATCAGGGCTTCGGTTATGGCATCTCATATATGTGGAAAAGTGCCGTCGGCAGTCTTTGCCTTGGCCTGATGATACCCTGGTCGATGATGTCATTGTGGAACGAGCGCTGGAACAAGATGAGCTTCGGCCCGCATATGTTCGAAGCGGCGGGCGATCATGGTCCGGCGTTCAAGCGGTTTCTGCTTTTCTACCTCTTGCCCATTTTGCTGTTCATGGGGGGAGGGATGATGGCTGTGATGATGCGCTCTCCTGAGGCGGGCACCGCTGGACAGCAAATGACGGGAATGATTCTGGGCATCGCCGCCTTCGTATTGACCTTTTACCTTGGTCTGGGCCTGATTGCGCTCGCCTTTTACGCCAAATTCTTCCGTCTGGCGATCGAGGGGCTTTCGCTTGCCGGGCTCAATTTCCAATTCTGTGCCCGGACAAAGGACTGGCTTCTGCTGTTCCTCGGCGACATCGCGCTAGTCATTTGCACCCTCGGTATTGGGTCGATTTTCCTTCAATATCGGCACTGGAAATTCTTCGTCACCCATATGGGTGCGACCGGCGAAATCTACACCGACGAACTTACCCAGTCGCAGACGAAGACCAGCCGCCATGGCGAAGGCCTGCTCGACGCGCTCGACGTAGGTGCCTTCTGACCGGCCTGCCCGATTTCCGGCTCTGGCATTATGACGGCGTCACCGCGACCCGACGGAGCGTGCTTCTCCGTCCGGTCGGGGACGGTTTCGTGCTGGAGGAGCCGGAAAGCGGATGGGCTGGTGCGCCAGCCATCTGGTCCGACCTGACCGTGATCGGCGCGGACAGCGGGCGTTCTACCTATGGGCACAGCGCCATTCCCGGGTGGCGCATGGGTTTTTCAGGAGAGCCGCCAGCGGGTCTGTCCGCGCATCTGCCCCGGGGCGAACGCTATGGCCGCTGGATCGACCGCTTCGGCTTCTGGCGTGCGGCCGGGCTGTTCACGGTTGTGGCGGGACTGGTTGTCTGGGGTGCACTTGAAGCCCCCGGCGCCATCGCCCCGCTGATCCCGCAATCCTGGGAAAACCGGATGGGCGATACCATGGTCGGGGATTTTGGCGGCCGCTTCTGCCACACGCCCGCCGGGGATGCCGCGTTGCGGACGTTGGCAGAGAGGATCGATCCCCATCATGAAGCGCGCGAAATCACGCTTGCCAACATCCCGATGGTCAATGCGGTAACGCTGCCCGGCGGCCGCATCATCCTGTTCGACGGCCTCATCCAGCAGGCCGGCTCGCCCGACGAGGTCGCGGGTGTCCTTGGCCATGAACTGGGCCATGTTCGTCACCGCGACACATTGACCGGCCTTGTCCGCCAACTTGGCCTTAGCGCTGTGCTCGGCGGAGCAGGAGGCGGTGCAGGCAGCTACCTCAACGGTGTGCTCGCGCTCAGCTATGGGCGGGAGGCCGAAGCGGCAGCCGACAGCGTCGCCATCGATCAGATGCGCGCCGCCAGCATTTCCCCCGCCGCCACCGCGGCCTTTTTCGAAAAGCTCGGCGGCAAGGAGGCGGGGAGGCAAGAAAGGGCCATGACATGGCTCTCCTCGCACCCGCTCTCCGCCGATCGCCGCCGCCGTTTCGCCGATGCGGTCCAGCCGGGTTCGGCCTATCGCCCCGCCCTCGACCGCGCTGCATGGCAGGCGCTGCGCTCCTCCTGCGCGGCCGACCCCAAGGTCGCGAGATTCTGGGGGAAGGCCTTCTGATCAGGCGAAGAGCAGCCGCGCCTGATCCCCGGTCTGCTGAAGAAAGGCGATGGGACCACTAATCGAAATGCCGTCCGGCAATTCACTGGCGACGACATCATGCAGCGCCATGCCGCTCTGGCAAGCAAGGATGGTGACATCCAGCGCCAACGCCTCGGCGATCAATTGGCTAAGGGAAGGCAGGCCCGCTGCCAGATGTGCGGCGTCCTCTGGCGCTTGGGCGGTTTGCCGCAGCAGCGCCACCGCATCCAGTTGCAGGAAGATGCTGGCCGCTCCGCCTAAGGCCGCTTGCGCGCTCGCCAGCACCAGTGCGCCGCGTAGCCGCTCTGCGTCAGCCGTGACGACGACAATCCTCAGCTCGCGCATAGTTCAGTTGCGCACGCCTTGCAGCCGGGGTCCTTGGCGACGCTGACCGTACGGAACCGCATGGAGAGCAGGTCGGCGAGCAGCAGCTTGCCTGCCATGTCCGTGCCGAAGGGCACCAGCGCCCGAATGACCTCCAGCGCGGCCAGGCTTCCCATCACGCCGGTAAGAGCGCCAATCACGCCTGTCTCGGCGCAGTTCCGCTCCGGCGCATCCTGCGGATCGCCGACAAGGCAGCGATAGCAGGGCTGATCGGCTTCCCAGCCGCGATAGGTTGCGAGCTGCCCCTCGAACGGCCCGACCGCCGCCGACACCAACGGGATGCGCAACCGCTGCGCGCAGTCCGCCACTGCCAACCGCGTCGCGAAACTGTCGCATCCATCCAGAACGACATCCGCGTCCCGCAGCATAAGCGCGGCATTGTCCGCATCGATCCGCGCATTGAGGGGGATCAGCTTCACATCGGGATTGAGCCGCGCCACCGCCGCCATCGCCCCTTCGGCCTTCGCGACACCGATGTCGCCGGTGCCGAACAGCACCTGCCGCTGCAAATTGGAAAGCGCGACATGGTCGTCATCGATGACCCGGATCGTGCCAACGCCCGCCGCCGCGAGATAGAGGATAGCGGGGCTACCGATGCCGCCCGCGCCGATCACCGCGACATCGGCCGACAGCAGCCGCGCCTGACCCGCGCCGCCAATCTCCTTGAGGACGATATGGCGGGCGTAGCGCTCCAGCTGCTCGTCGGAAAAGGTCATGAGCGACTCACTCCCGTCGATCCGAAACCACCCGAACCCCTGACCGTTTCGTCCAGTTCCTCGACCTCTGCGAAGCGCGCCATCTGCACGGGCGCCGCCACCAGCTGCGCGATGCGGTCCCCGCGTGAAATGACGAAGGGTTCAGCGCCAAGGTTGATGAGGATGACCTTCAATTCCCCCCGATAATCCGCATCGATCGTGCCAGGCGTATTGGGCAGGCTGATCCCATGCTTCAGCGCCAGCCCTGACCGTGGCCGCACCTGCACCTCATAGCCATCGGGAATCGCCATAGCGAAGCCCGTCGCCACGGCATGCCGCCCGCCCGGCACGATGATCACATCCTCGGCGGCCACCACGTCCATGCCCGCCGCATGCTCGGTCGCATAGGCAGGCACCGGCAGCCCCACACCATGGGGCAGGCGCTTCAGACGGATTTCAATCGGAGAGAGAGGGGAGGACATTGGCAACCTTTTCGATGATTCGGGTGGCGACGGCATCCTTGGGCAAATGCTCCCAGCTTTCGATGCCGTTCGCCGTGACGATATGCACGCTGTTGCTGTCGCCGCCCATCACGTCACCTGACACGTCATTGGCGATGATCCAGTCCGCACCCTTGCGCGCCAGCTTGGCCTCAGCATGTTCGGCAACCTTCTCGGTCTCGGCGGCAAAACCAATGAGCAGGGCAGGGCGCCCCGCATGTTTGCCCAAGGTGCCCAAAATGTCAGGATTCTCCACCAGCGCGAGCGGCGCAGGCTTGCCTGACCCATCCTTCTTCAGCTTCTGTTCGCAAGCATCAGCCGTGCGCCAGTCGGCAACCGCCGCCACCATGATCGCCACATCGGCTGGCAGCGCGCCCTCGACCGCCGCCAGCATCTCCCGCGCGGTTTCCACATCGACGCGATCCACGCCCGCAGGCGTCGGCAGATGCACCGGCCCGGCGACCAAAGTCACCCGCGCACCAGCCCGCGCCGCCGCCGCCGCGATGGCAAAGCCCTGCTTCCCCGAAGAGCGATTGGCGATGTAGCGCACCGGATCGATCGGCTCATGCGTCGGCCCAGCGGTAACCAGAATATGCCGCCCTTTAAGCGGCAGTTCCGCGCCCTCAAAATCCGGCTGACCGGCAAGCGGATCTTTCGCAACCGGATGCTCAAGCAACCGCTCAATCTCTTCCACGATCGCTTCGGGTTCCGGCAAACGCCCCTTGCCGAACTCGCCACAGGCCATCTCGCCGCTGTCAGGCTCCATCAGATGGACGCCATCGGCATGCAGGCGCGCAAGGTTCCGCTGCGTCGCGGCATGATGCCACATGCGCACGTTCATCGCGGGCACCACCAGCACCGGCTTGTCGGTCGCCAGCAGCAGCGTCGTCGCAAGATCGTCGGCAATGCCATTCGCCATCTTGGCAAGAATGTTCCCCGTGGCGGGCGCGACCACGACCAGATCAGCCTGACGGCTCAGCTGGATATGGCCGATCTCGCGCTCTTCCTTCAGGTCGAACATGTCACCATAGACATGATCCTCGGTCAGCACGCCCAAGGACAGCGGCGTCACGAAATTGGTGGCGCTCTCGGTCAGCACCGCCCGCACGGCGATGCCGCGCTTCTTCAGAAGCCGCACCAGCTCCAGCGACTTGTAGGCCGCGATGCCACCGGCGACGATCAGGAGGATGCGGCGCTGAGTCATAGTTGTAGATGTAGCAGGGCCGTAACGACCGCTCCAGTCATCGCGGCCATTCCCGCCACGGCGGCATAGCGCCATCCCCCGCCAATGCGGATCAGCCTGACTTCGGTCAGCGGCGGCGGCGGCGGCGCACCGCCCTTCTCGGGAAACGCCTCCTCGATCCGCCGCACAAGGCCGGGCAGCCGTTGGAGCGTCCGCCAATTTTCGATCAGCGCATCGGCGGCTTTGGCTTCCGGCCCCAGTTCCGCGCGCAGCCATTCCTTCACATAGGGGCCGCTCGTCTCCCACAGGTTGATGTCGGGATCGAGCGCGGTCGCCACGCCCTCCACCATCACCATGGTCTTCTGGAGCAGCAGCAGGTGCGGCTGCGTCTGCATGTCGAAATCGCGGGTGATGGCGAACAGCCCGTCCAGCATGCCCCCGACCGATAGTTCGCGCACCGGCTTGCCCCGCATCGGCTCGCCCACGGCGCGTAGCGCGGTCGCGAATTCCTCCACATTATGATGACCGGGCACATATTGCGCCTCGAAATGGATTTCGGCGACCCGCTTGTAGTTGCCGGTAATCAGGCCGTAGAGAATCTCCGCCAGCCACATGCGCGCCCGCCGGTCGATCCGCCCCATGATGCCGAAGTCGATCGCCACAATGTCGCCATTGGCGGTGACGAACAGATTTCCCTGATGCATGTCGGCGTGGAAAAATCCCTCGGCAATCGCCTGCCGCAGGAAAGCGTTGACCAGCCGCGCGCCCAGTTCCTTCACATCATGACCCGCCGCGATCAGGGCGTCTCGATCGGAAATCTTGATCCCGTCGATCCACTCCATCGTCATGACCTTGCCGGTCGTGCGATCCCAATCGATCATGGGCACGCGATAGCCCGGCATCGCCTCCATCGCCTCGGCCAATTCGGATGCCGAAGCGGCTTCGCGGCGCAAGTCCAACTCGCGCGCGGTCCAGCGCTTCATGTTGGCGATGACCAGGCGCGGCCGCAATCGCGCGACCTCGCCCCCCAACATTTCCACATGGGCAGCGGCCCATTCATAGGTCTGGATGTCGCGGTTGAACTGGTCCGTGACGCCTGGCCGGATCACCTTCACCGCGACATCACGGCCGTCGGTGGTGATGGCGCGATGCACCTGCGCGATCGATGCGGCGCCCACCGGCGCCTCGTCGAAGCTGGTATAGATGCTCTCCAGCGGACGCCCGAAACTCTGCTCTATCTGCGTGCGAATGGTCGCGAAAGGCACAGGCGGCAGCGCGTCCTGCAACCGCAGCAGATCGTCCGCCGCCTCTTCCCCAACCAGATCAGGACGAGTCGCCAATGTCTGTCCCAGCTTGATCGCCGCAGGCCCGATCGCCTGAAAGGCATCGGCATAGCGAGGTTGCCTGGGCACCCGCGCCCCCACCCGCGCCAATCGCACCAGCCGCCTCACGGGCGTAGGCGTCAACGGATCGCGCTCAATCCCCCGCAGCGCCCCATGTCGCGCCAGCGTCCGGCCCCATTTCAGCAGCCGCCAGATATGCGTAATGTGGGATGGCATCTACCTAAGCCCCTCCCTTTCAAGGGAGGGGTTGGGGTGGGTGCGCCGCGGCAGCGGCGCTGCTCTGACCTCGGAACGGAAGACGCTCGCGTTGCTCGTCCCCACCCTTCGAAGCAGGCACGTGATTGCTTCGAACCCTCCCCTGAAGGGGAGGGGCTTTGAGTGCCCCACCATCAAATCTTCCACCCCGAATGGATCGCCACCAACCCACCAAGGATCGGCTCGACCTTCGTCTGCACGAAGCCCGCCTCGCGGATCATCCGCTCGAATTCAGGCATCGGCGGAAAGCGCCGGATCGATTCAATCAGATACCGATAGCTGTCCTCATCATCGGCGAGCAGCTTGCCGAGCTTCGGCACCAGCCGATGCGAATAGATGTCATACACATCGGCAAAGCCCGGCCAGGTTGTCGTGGAAAATTCCAGGCAAAAGAAGCGCCCGCCAAATTTCAGAACGCGATGCGCTTCCCGCAGCGCCTTGTCGATATGCGTCACGTTGCGGATGCCAAAGGCGATCGTATAGGCGTCGAAGCTGCGGTCCTTGAACGTCAGTTCTTCCGCATTCTGCTCCGACCAGATCAGCCCTTCCAGGCCCTTCTTCTTCGCGCGCTCGACGCCCACCGCCAGCATTTCCGGGTTGATGTCGGACACGGTGACATGTGCACCATGTTTGGCCAAGCGAAAGGCGATGTCGCCGGTGCCGCCCGCCATATCCAGGATCGCTTCATCCTTGCGCGGCTTCACACGTCCGACAAACTGGTCCTTCCACAGCCGGTGGGCGCCGACGGACATGGCGTCGTTCATCAGGTCATATTTGGACGCGACATTGGAAAAGACCGCGCGCACCATCCCCTGTTTTTCAGAGGCATCCACGTCGCGATAGCCGAAAGAAGCAGTGTCGTTCATAGGCCAGCCTCCTAGAGCATTTGCATGTCCGGTGGAAACACCCCAGATCGGCGAAAATGTTCAGTGACTTGTCGGCATAATTCGGCCTGACGATCCGATCGCTATCCAAGAGAGATTTGAATGCCTGAACTGCCCGAAGTCGAAACCACGGTCGCTGGCCTTCGGTCGGTGCTGGAGGGCGCGGTTCTGACCCGTGTCGAACCACGCCGCGCGGATCTCCGCTTCCCCATACCTGTCGATTTGCGGCAGCGGCTGACGGGCGCGACCGTCACATCGCTGTCCCGCCGCGCCAAATATGGACTTATTGAAACCAATCGCGGCGACACGCTGATCTTTCATCTTGGCATGTCGGGGCGTTGGCGAATCGACCCGGCGGAGATCGGGGCGCACGACCATCTTCTGATCGAGACCGGAAGCGGCCACCTGCTTTCCCTTAACGATCCACGCCGCTTCGGGTCCATCGACCTCGTGCGCACCGACGGCTCACAGGCTTACGGTCCCTTCACCCGCATGGGGCCGGAGCCACTCGGACCTGATTTTTCGGCTGTCTATCTGGCACAGGTGCTGAAAGGGAAGGCGACATCGATCAAGGCGGCGCTGCTCGATCAGCGAATCGTGGCAGGGCTTGGTAACATCTATGTCTGCGAAGCGCTCAACATGGCGGGCATCTCCCCAACGCGCGAGGCGGGGCGGATCAGTCGGGCGCGGCTCGGGCTGCTGGCCGACGCGATTCGGGAGGTGCTGACAGCCGCGATTGCGGCCGGAGGTTCCACCCTGCGCGATTATGCCCGGCCCGATGGGGAGCTTGGCTATTTCTCCAAACAGTGGCGCGTCTATGGCCGGGAAGGCGAAAGCTGCGCCTGTGGCGGCGTGATCCGGCGACGCGTGGACGGCGGGCGGTCGACCTTCTACTGTCCGAAATGCCAGAAATAGCACGCGCCTTCCCGTTGACGCTTGGGTTTATCCCCTGTAAGGGGCGCACCTTCACAGGGACGGCTGGCGATTCCGGCTGACCCTATTCACGAGATTTGACGAGACCGAGGACTTTAAATGGCCAATACGCCGCAAGCCAAGAAGCGCATCCGCCGCAACGCACGCCGCGCCGAAATCAACGGCGCCCGCATCAGCCGGATTCGTACCCTGGTGAAGAAGGTCGAATCCGCTCTCGCCGCTGGCGACAAGTCGGCTGCGGCCACGGCGCTTCAGTCCGTCCAGCCTGAACTGGCTCGTGGCGTCGCACGCGGCGTGCTGCACAAGAACACTGCGGCTCGTAAGTTCGGCCGTCTCACGAAGCGAGTTAGCGCGCTCGCCTGAGCCGCTTCACTCGATCGTCACGTAAAAGTCGAAAAACCCGTCCCGCTCTGGGGCGGGTTTTTTCATGATTCCGTCACGCGGCCGTAACGGACATCCGCAGTTTCCCGCGATTCCCTCACGATTCGAGCAAAAGGGCGCAGGGGTGTATATTTGCTAACTATCTGAATTTGCGTGATATTATGTTCATTTCGCCATTTTCCCCGGTTTTCCGCGTCAACGTCTTTATTTCATATTTTTGAAGGGCCTTGCCCTTGATCAGGCGAAGATTGCCTGTCTATTTTCAACTCTCTGATCGCCACTCGAATCGATTCCGGTGATCGTCATTAGGTTGTTTTTGCGCAGACTTGTTGGGGAAGCTCCCGCTTTTCCAAAGGGATTTTTGCGTCTGATGGTCCCTGCCCGGCAGGGGCACAGTTGATGGGGGTCGACTGTTTATGAAGGGTTTCACGGCAGTGGCGGATAGTTTGAGCGTTCAGGCATCGCATGATGATGCGCGTCTGGAATCGGCGTGGGACGCGATCCGCGCCGGGCTTCGCCGCGACATCGGCCCGCGTATGTTCGATCAGTGGCTGAAGGCCGCTCGGCTGGGCGACTATTGCCCCGAATCCCAGACGCTGGACCTGCTGTTCGCCTCCGACTTCACGGCCAATTTCGTGTCCGGTCATTTTGGTGACCGCCTCTGCATGGCATGGCGCTGTGCTGGCGTGGGGGTCCGGGAGGTCAGGCTTCGCCGCGCGCCTAACTCCATCGGCCCGCGCCTGCTCGAAGCCGCGCCGGTGGAGGAGGCGGCCGTTGGTGATCCCGTCTCGCTTGATGCCGCCCCCGCCTGCAACTTCCAGCCGCGCCACAGCTTTGCCGATTTCGTAACCGGTGAATCCAACCACCTCGCCTTTTCCGCGGCGCAGGCGATCGCGGCAGAAGCGCAGCCCCGCTTCAGCCCGCTTTTCATCCATGGCAGCACGGGACAGGGCAAGACGCACCTGCTCCACGCCATCGCCCAGCACTTCTCCACCCATTCCCCGGCCGCACCTGTGCTCTACATGTCGGCGGAGCGGTTCATGATGGAGTTCGTGAACGCGATGCGCGCGAACGAGACCATGATGTTCAAGGCGCGCCTGCGCGCCGCCCGGCTGTTGCTGATCGACGATATCCAGTTCATCGCGGGCAAGGGTTCGACGCAGGAAGAATTTCTACACACTATCAATGACTTGATCGATTCCGGCGCCCGCATCGTCGTGACCGCCGATCGCGCCCCGCAACTGCTCGACTCGATCGACGCCCGCATCCTCTCCCGCCTTGCCGGAGGGCTGGTCGCGGACATCCGCCCGGCCGACCTCGACCTGCGCCTGTCCATCCTGGAAGCCAAGCGCGCCATCGCCGGCGACCCGCCAGTCCCTGACGCCGTCGTCGATTTCCTGGCGCGTTCAATTCGCTCAAACATTCGTGAGTTAGAAGGCGCTTTCAACAAACTGATCGCCTACGGCCAACTCACCGGCCGCTCCGTAGATCTGGAATTTGCCCAAAGCATGCTCGCCGACGCGGTGCGCGCCAACGCGCGCCGCATCACGGTAGACGAGATCCAGAAGGTCTGCGCGGCGCACTACAAGATTGACGCTTCCGAGATGCGGTCCAAGCGCCGCGCTCGTGCTGTGGCGAGACCCCGTCAGGTGGCCATGTATCTCGCCAAGAAGATGACGCCTCGGTCGCTGCCCGAAATCGGACGCATTTTCGGTGGCCGCGATCATAGCACGGTCATCCACGCCGTGCGCACGATCGAGGAACTGCGGCAAACAAACGCGGACATCGATGCCGACATCCGCACCCTCCTGCGCCAGCTGGAAAACTGACGCTGACAGCAATGGGGCGATGAATTAGGGTGCGGCGATGATCCGATATGTCGCCCTTCTGCTCGCCGCTCTACTTTCTTTCACGGCCGCTGCCGCTCAGGTTACGGCTTCTTCTCCTTCACACGATGTCCAGGTCGCGCTCGATACAAGTGCTGGCCGCATCATCATCGTCGCCGTCCATGTAGCCATGGCGCCGATCACCGCGCGCAACTTCTTGCGCTACGTCGATCAGAAGCGGCTGGACGGCACCACATTCTACCGCGCTGTGGGTACTGTCGATTATGGCTTCGTTCAGGGCGGAACGCAGAATGATCCCGCGCGCACACTCCCGCCCATCGCCCATGAATCGACCACGCAAACCGGGCTTACCCACGATGAAGGCGCGCTTTCCATGGCACGCTATGCGCCGGGAAGCGCCGCTGGCGATTTCTTCGTCGTTCTTGGCGAGATGCCCAGCATGGATGCGCAAACCGCGTCGCCGGGCGATAATCAGGGCTTCGCTGTGTTTGCCCATGTGGTGGAGGGTATGGACGTGGTCCGCGCAATCCTGTCGACACCAAAGTCGCCGACTGCGGGCGAGGGCGTTATGAAGGGGCAGATGCTTCAGCACCCGATAAGGATCACGACAGCCCGTCGGCTTCCCTGATCCTGCCGAGCAGAAAAATTCGGCGGGCTCCTGCTCCGAAGCGAAGACCGCCGACGAGCGTTTCGTCCGAGGTCAGCCCTTCCGTTCGGGCGGCAGGGTGATCTTCACATCCTCTCCATTCTGCCCCGGAAAGCCGGTGAACATCGCGTCGATCAAGTTGGGGACGAGATAGGTCAACCTGTTCGACAAGGACTGTGCGGAAGCCTTGCCTTCGAACAGCCGCCTATTGTCGGCCGCCCGATCGATCTTCATGCTGAGGTCGCTGGTATATACGGTATAGCTGCTGACGTCGCTGTAACCGGGGCCGAACAGCCACGGATCATAGAAGCCGTAGCCCCATGGCCTACCCCAGCGGCCGCGCCAGCCCCAGCCGCCATAGAAATACGGATCGGGCGGGCCGAAGCCCGTAGAGCGCACCTTTTCACGCCCATTATCGACATGATAGGCGACGCGGACGATCAGGTCAGCGCGGGCCGGATCAGATGCTGGAGTGTAGCCGGTCTGGGCCAGGCGTTGACCTACCATCCCTGCATATTGCGAAAATTCTAGGCCACCGGCGAGACGGGGGTCATCGGCAACGACGGTGAAGCTCTGCCCAGCGGGTGCAGGCAATTGCTGGAAGCGCGCGACATTCGCTTTGAAGGATGAAGCACAGCCAGAAAGGGCGATCAGCGCCAACGTCGGTGCCGCAACCATACCAATCTTTTTGATAAGTTTCATATTCCTGCGTCCCTAAGGCAGAGAGCCAATACAACCTTGCGCCCGACAATAGCAGAACGCAACTGAACATCATTTGAACGCTCGAACAAGGCGGGCGGACGCAATTATGTCAGCTATAGGCAAGACGTCACGGCGATCGTTATTCCGTCGATGGCGAAGGGCAGCGATTCAGCGCATCAGGCCCATCGCATCATAGGCCGCCCGCAGGGTCGGCTCCGCTGCGGCGCGCGCCTTGGCGGCACCATTTTCCAGTATGGCGTCGAGCGCCGCGTCATCCGTGCGCAGTTCAAGGAAACGCGTACGAATGGGCCGGAGGGTTTCAACCAGCAGCTCGCCCAAGGCTGGTTTGAAAGCCCCAAATCCTTTGCCCGCAAAATCGGCGCACACGGCGTCTGCCGTTCTTCCAGTCAAAGTCGCGTAGATGCCGATCAGATTATTCGCTTCCGGCCGACCCTGCAGACCCTCTGCCGTTTCGGGCAATGGTTCCGGATCCGTCTTGGCCTTCTTCACCTTCTGCATGATCGCGTCATCCTCATCGGTGAGGTTGATGCGGCTCATGTCCGACGGATCGGACTTCGACATTTTCGCGGTGCCATCGCGCAAGGACATGATGCGCGCCGATTCCTTGGGGATGATCGGATCGGGCAAGGTAAACAGCTCGACCCCGAAATCCGTGTTGAACTTTGTGGCGATGTCCCGGGCCAGTTCGAGATGCTGCTTCTGGTCCTCGCCCACAGGCACATGGGTAGCGTTGTACACGAGGATGTCGGCTGCCTGGAGTACCGGATAGACGAACAGGCCTATCGAGGCGCCCTCGCGATCCTTGCCGACCTTGTCCTTGAACTGTGTCATACGGTTCAGCCAGCCTATCCGCGCCGTGCCGTTCAGCAACCAGCATAGCTCCGCATGGGCGGGGACCCGTGCCTGATTGAACAGTACGGAGCGATCGGGATCAATCCCCGCAGCGACAAGCGCCGCCGCCATGTCCCGGACATTACGAATGCGCTGCTCGCGTCCCTCATGCACGGTGATCGAATGCATGTCGGCCAGAAAGAAGAAGCATTGGCTTGCCGCATCCATCTCGTCCTGCATGCGCACCCAATTGCGGATCGCGCCCAGATAATTGCCCAGATGCAGATTACCGGTCGGCTGGATGCCGGAAAGGACGCGCATTCTTCTATCCATTCTCTTGGGTTGTGGTTGAACCCCGTCGGCGCATGAGTGCCTTAAGGTCGGACACGCGATAGGCGCCCGTCAGGAAACAGGCTATCCCGTAAAGCGCTATCCCCGCGCCGACAAGCACGGCCAGCGCAAGATAACGCTGGATCATTGCCCCAGCCAACCATGGTTCAAGAAGGCTTTCGCCCGCGATGAGCGCACCGCCCATGACGAGTGCCGCCAGCGCAAGTCGAGGAAGCCGTCGGCGCAGCTGCGCATCAGCGATGAAATGGCCGCGTTTTACCAGCGTTGCATAAAGCATGGCGACATTGACGGTCGAGGACATCGCAGTTGCCAGCGGCGGGCCTACATGCCCGAGCAGGGGGATTAGCGCGATATTGCCGATGATATTGATGAGGATCGACAGCATCGCATAACGCACCGGGGTCTTGGTGTCGCCACGTGCATAATAGCCAGGCGTCAGAACCTTCACGAGAACATAGGACGGGAGGCCGATCGAAAAGGCGGACAATGCCCAGCCACAGCGACGCGCATCCTCAACGGTGAAACGGCCATATTGAAAAAGGCCGCGAACGATCGGCTCGGCGACCGTGATGAACGCAATCGTCGCGGGCAATGTGAGAAACAGGGCCAACTCGACGCCGCGATTTTGCGTTTCCATGGCCACCTGCTCCTGCCCCGTCGACAGAAGCCGGGAAATGGTCGGCAGCAATATGGTGCCAAGGCCGATCCCGATCAGTCCGAGCGGCAGTTGGTTCAACCGATCGGCATAGTAGATATAGGTGATCGACCCAGAGGCTAGCAGCCAACCGGACAAGGCAGTGGAAATAAGCAGGTTGATCTGCGAAGCGCCAGCACCGGCGGCAGCTGGCACGATGAGACGCAGCAACTCACGCACATCGCCATCAAGGCGAGGGCGTTTGAGCTTCATCGAAACGCCCGCGCGACGGCAGGCCCAGATCAGCCATAAGAGTTGCAACGCTCCGCCCACAGTGACCGACATGGCCTGGACACGAGCCGTTTCATATTCGTCCGCCCCGTGGAAAAACCACAGCCCAACGATCATGGCGACATTCAGCAATATGGGCGCGGCGGCATTCACCCAGAATTTATCGAGCGAATTCAATATGCCGCCCAGCAACGAAGCAAGGCTGATCAACGCGAGATAGGGCAGGGTGATGCGCGACAATAGTACCGCAAAGGCAAACTGCTCCGGCGTCGGGTTTTGACGCGAGAAGCCGCCGGACAACAGCCAGGTGATGGGGTAGGCCGCAGCAATCAGGATGACGGTGAAAAGAATGAGCACCGGCAGCAGGACGGCAAGCGCACGTTCTGCGAAATGATAGCCGTCCGCGACACCGCCCGGCCCGGCCGCCTTGCGGTTGAACATCGGAATGAATGCCGCGGAAAAGGCGCCCTCCGCAAACAGGGCGCGAAACATGTTGGGCAGGCGAAAAGCTACGCCATTGAAAGCGTCCGACGCAAAGCCTGCACCGACATAGCGCGCGGCCAACGAGTCACGGATCAGCGCCAGCACCCGGCTGGCGAGCGTCAGCCCGCCTACCGAGCCAAGCGCCTTGACCAACTTCATGGGGTTATCTCTCCCGCCGAGCGAGGTTGGGCTGGTCCGTTCTGCCTACGGCCGAAGCGCAGGGCAGTTCGCTTACTCCGCTTACCGCAAGCTTGGCGAGCCCAGCGGGAGCGGAGCGCGACCTCATATGTGCTTCAGGCGTGACCAGCCGGTTCGCCTGCGGTTTGTGCGATCGCCTGAGCCTGCTGCTCGTAAAGTCCACCGAAATCGATCGGGTCGAGCAACAGTGGCGGGAAACCGCCATCGCGGATCGCATCGGCCAGCACGCGGCGGGCGAAGGGAAAGAGCAGGCGCGGCGCTTCTGCCAGCATGAACGGCTGAAGTTGTTCGTCCGGCACATTGCGCATGCCGAAGATCGCGGCGTACAACAGCTCGACGGCAAAAGCCGTGCCCTGCGGAGCGAGCGCCTTTACCTCGATTTTCAACGAAACTTCTACGACTTCATCACCGACCTTGTCGGCCCCGATGTTGAATTGAACATCGATTTGCGGCTGGTCCGGCCACTGGTAGACGGCGGGCGAATTAGGGTTCTCGAACGAGAGATCCTTCACATATTGGCTGATGAGCGCGATCTGTGGGCTAGTATCGGCGCCGTTACCTGCGCTGGTCTGGATCGTATCGGCTTCGTCGGCCATTTGAGTTCCCTGAATTTCCTGTTGGTCCGGGGGCAACAAGCCCCAAGACGTTGGCCCGTGCGCTTAGCAGGGGCGGCGGGGCAGGGCAATGCCGCCGCCTAAAGGCGCCATTTGAATATGGGCGGAAACATGCCTATGTTGATTGCGTTGTCGTTTTCAGATCTAGTCTAAAGGGTTCTTTGCCCCGTGTATGTAATCGTGATCCTCGCCCTCATCGCCGGTTTTCTGGCGTTGCGGCTCTACTCCGTACTGGGAAAGCGGACGGGGCATGAGCAGGAACCTGCGTTGCGTCCGGCTGAGGAAAGGGCGAAGGTAACTGTCCTCCAGCCTCGCACGATGACGGACATGGCCGGTGATTCGGTGCGGTTGGCCGATGGCTTGATTGCCCAGGGTGGCGAAGCTGGCGTGCGCGCATTGATCGCGGCCGACCGGAATTTCGATGTCCCGCAATTTGTCGAGGGTGCGAAAGCAGCCTACAAGATGGTGCTGGAGGCATTCTGGCGGGGCGATCGTTCGGAACTGGAATGGTTGTGCGATACAGAAGTGCTGGCCTCTTTCGAGGAAGCGATCGCACAGCGCGAGGCTGCGGGTCATGTGCTCGACAACCGGCTTGTTCGTATCGAAAAGGCGCAGATCGTGGGCGCCAGCGTCGATGGACGTGTTGCCGAAGTTTCGCTTCGGTTCGAGGCCGATATTGCAGCGGTGACCAGGGACAAGGAAGGCAATGTCGTCGCTGGTTCGCTGACTGATGCAGTGGGCACCAACGATATCTGGACATTCGCGCGCGACTTGCGCAGCACCGATCCCAATTGGAAGCTTAGCGAAACCGACGAGGCCGCATGAACTTCAGGCAGCCGTGGGCAGGGCTGTCGGCTGCGCTGCTCTTGTCGGCATGCGCGGGCGGTGTCATCCCACCCGGAGCGACAGGTCCTGCCCCTTCAAGGCAAGTGCGCGGCTCCGAGGCCCCGGTCAGCGCAGTTGCCGCTACGCCGCGCCCAGCTTTGCCGTCCGCTACGCCATCGACCCAGGCCGTTGATAATTTAACGGCGGTCGCCGCCGGAGTTACGCGTGGTCCCGATATTACACCACTGATCGAAGCGGGAGAGCGTTCACGCAAGGCGCTGGAGGCATTTCGTCTTTCCTGCCCGTCGCTGATGAAGCGCATCGATCAGAGCGGCCTTACAAAAGGGTCGGACTGGAACAACGCCTGCGCTGCTGCGTCCAGCTGGCCAGGAGCGAGCGCCAACGAATTTTTTGCCCGCTATTTTGAGGCGGTGCAGGTCGGCCCCGGTGCAGCGTTCGTCACTGGATATTATGAGCCGGAAATTTCCGGATCGCGAACTGAACAAGCGGGCTACCAAGTCCCGATCTATCGCCGTCCCCCCGAGCTGATCGACGTCAATCTTGGCCTGTTCAGCGACAGTCTGAAAGGCAAGACCATTCGCGGCAAGGTGCAAGGGAGCAATTTCGTCCCCTTTGACGAGCGTTCCCAAATCGTCGCTGGTGCGCTCGCCGGTCGTGGACTTGAACTTGCGTGGGCGGCGGATCCGGTCGAATTCTTCTTTCTTCAGGTGCAGGGCAGTGGACGTCTGCTACTGCCAAGCGGCGATGTCATGCGGATCGGCTATGACGGGCAGAATGGCCGCGATTATGCTGGCATCGGCAAGCTGATGAAGGATCGCGGGCTGATCCAGGCGGGATCGATGCAGGATATCATGGCATGGTTGCGCGCCAACCCGGTGGAGGGGGCGCAGATCATGAATGAAAACAAGAGTTTCGTGTTTTTTCGCGAATTGACCGGGCCGGGGCCGATTGGCGCCATGGGCGTGCCGGTGACGGCTGAGGCGACCGTGGCCGCTGATCCGCGATATGTCCCGATGGGGGCGCCGGTGCTGCTTTCGCTTGATCGCGCGGAGCCCAATGGAGTCTGGATCGCCCAGGATACGGGCGGTGCCATCAAAGGCGCCAATCGGTTCGACAGCTTCTGGGGTGTAGGCAGTCGCGCGCGATCGATCGCCGGGGGCATGTCGGCACGCGGAAGCGCGCTGATCCTGCTGCCCGTTGGATCGGCGGCGCGGCTGGCGTCACAATAATTGCTGCTGGCGATGGCCCGGCGGCATCTTTCCTCTGACGAACAGGCGCTTTGGAGCGCTCTTACTCGATCCGTTCGCCCGCTGCGGCCCGGTCGGCATAAAGTCGATATGGCTGAGCCTGTCGCAACGGTGCCGGGCAGTCGAGCTTTGCCGCCTGTTCCCTTGCGGCCGATAGAAAACCGTCCATCCCGCTCCCCGGCAGCTATTCTCGATAATGGGTGGGAGCGCCGTATCCGTGGCGGGACGCTGGTGCCGGACATGGCCATCGACCTTCACGGTCATACCCTATCGAGCGCGCATGCAATGCTGAATCAGGCGCTTTCTTCCGCATTGGCCCGTGATTTGCGCATCTTGCTCGTGATTACAGGGAAGCCTCCCAAAGCGGCCGTTCCAAACCGCGAATCCCGGCGGGGCGCAATCCGGGGTGAGATCGGTCACTGGCTGGAAACCAGCCCGTTTGCAGACCGGATCGCAAGCGTCAGACAGGCCCATCCGCGCCATGGCGGCGATGGAGCTATCTACATCATATTGCGGCGCAAAAAATAGCCGCCCCAAGGTCTGCCACTGACCTTTTCTTAACCAGCATCCTCCATAAGCATCCCGATCCGTGGCTCATTATCGAGCTGCGCTCTGGGCAGGAGGCACATGCAGGGCGTGACATTGAAAAGCCGCGCCACTGCCTTCGCCTGCGCCGCGGGGGCGCTGGTGTTCATCCTGTCGCTTGTGCTGGGGCAGGATCAGGCCGACGATATCCTGGGCATCGGCAGATCGCTGATCGTCGCGATCCTGTGCGGCACATTGAGCTGGGCCTCGGCGCGCCAGACGGTCGCCACGACCGCGAGCGCCATTGATGTCGCAACCGAAAGGTTGATCGCTGCTGCCCATGGCGATCTGCAATCGTCCGTACCGCCTGAGATCGCCGTCGAATTGCCGGACCTGTCGGTGGCGATGACCAGCCTGTTCAGTCAGGTCCGCACCAATCTGGACCATGTGCAAACGCTCGCATTGTTTGACCAGGTGACGGGCCTAGCCAACCGCACGAGCTTTTGCCGACAGGTCGAAAGGCTGCTTGCCGAGCGGGAAGAGACCTGTGCAGCGGCGCTGTTCTTTATCGATCTCGATGGCTTCAAGGGGGTGAATGACACGCTGGGCCATGCTGCTGGCGACCAGCTGCTCGCTCGTGTCGCCGGGCGCCTTCGCGAAGTCGTGATGGCGCAGGTCAGTGCAGGCATGAACGACGCGGTCATCGGTCGGCTGGCGGGTGATGAGTTTACGATGTTCTTCCCCCGGCTGTCCGCACCGGAGGCCGCGAGCCGCATCGCGCGCGCTATTCAGTTCGCGCTGAGCGAGCGCTTCGATCTGGGCAGCCAGCATATAGAGTTGGGCGCATCGATCGGCATCGCCTGCTACCCCGATCACGGCGATACCCTCTCTGCCCTGCTGCGATCCGCCGACATCGCCATGTATCATGCCAAGCATCGCGGCCGGAACCGGGCCGAGATGTTCACTGCCGAACTGGCGCTGGAAGCCGCCGACCGCGCCGAACTGGAGCGGGATTTGTTGCTGGCGCTGCAACGGGATGAGTTTATTCTGGAGTTCCAGCCGCAAGTGGAGGCTGTGAGTGGCCGGGTCGTCACGGCCGAAGCCTTGATCCGCTGGGAGCATCCCGAACGTGACATGGTCATGCCGGGCTTCTTCGTACCTGTCGCGGAGGAAAGCGGTGCCATCGTGGCGTTGGGCGATTGGGTAATGAGCCGCGTTTGCGAAACGGCGGCGCGTTGGTCGAAGGCCGAGATCGGGCAGCGCATCGCGGTCAACATCTCGTCACGGGAACTGTCCCAAGCGGATTTCTTCCTGCGGCTGCGGCATGCCATGGCGGCGCATCAGACCCCGCCGCACATGCTGGAGCTGGAAATTTCCGAATCGCTGGCGATGGGAATGGACGAGCGGGTGCGTGCGCAGCTGAAAGCGCTGCGTGAGGAAGGCGTGCGGATCGCCATCGATGATTTCGGGACTGGTTATTCCAACCTGTCCCGCCTGAAGGAGCTGCCTGTCGATCGGGTCAAGATCGACCGGAGTTTGGTGCGCGACATCGCCGTATCGGCCGAGGCACGTACGATTTGCAGTGCCGTTGTCGGCCTAATCCAAGGGTTGGGGATGGAGGTTGTGGTGGAGGGTGTCGAATCGGAAGCGCAAATGGAAATGCTGCGCGTTATCGGTTGCACGCTGTTCCAGGGATATCATTTCGCCCGACCCACCAGCGAGCAGGATTATCTGGCCCGCTTCGCACCAAAGCAGGCCATCCAGCGCCGCATGGTTTGAAGGTCAGGCCGCTAACGCTCTGCGAACAACAAGCGCGTATATGCGCGTCAGATCTTGCAGGTCCTGCAGAGCCACGGCCTCATCCAGCTTGTGCATCGTCGCATTGTTCAAGCCGAATTCGACCACGGGGCAGAGGCGCGAGAGGAAACGGGCGTCCGAAGTGCCACCAGTGGTGGAAAGTTCCGCTTCCACCCCGGTCACCTCCCTGATCGCTCCTGTTACAAGGCTGGACAAGGCTCCGGGTTCGGTCAGGAATGGTTCGCCGCTGATCTTTGCAGTGACGGTGCCGCCCTCCGCCGCGGCGATCGCGTTGATCCGTTCAATCAACTGCGCGCCATTATGTCGATCATTGAAGCGGATGGAGATACGCGCGTTCGCTGCGGCTGGAATGACATTGGTCGCGGGGTTACCCACTTCCAGGTCCGTGATTTCGATATTGCTTGGCTGAAACCAGTCGGTGCCTTCGTCCAGCACCACGGCATCTATGGCGGCAAGAATGCGAACGAGCCGTGGCACGGGATTGTCGGCCAGATGGGGGTAGGCGACATGGCCCTGCATCCCTTCCACCCGGATCCACATGTTCACCGAACCGCGTCGGCCCACCTTGATGACGTCGCCCAGCCGTTGGGACGAGGTAGGCTCGCCGACCAGGCAGAGGTCGGGCCGCAGTCCATGCGCGGCCATGCGATCCATGAGTGCCAGCGTGCCGAAAATCGCAGGGCCTTCTTCGTCGCCAGTGATGATGAGGCTGACCGTACCCGGCAAGTCTTCCGGAATGCTGGCAAGCGCGGCGACGAATGCAGCGATCGACCCCTTCATATCGACCGCGCCGCGACCATAGAGCAGGTCGCCCCGAAGTTCGGGTGTGAAAGGGTCGCTTGTCCAGCCATCCCCGGGCGGTACTACGTCCAGATGTCCGGCGAAGGCGAAGTGCGGACCCGCCCCGGTTGTCCGCCAGGCGAGCAGATTTTCGACCGGACCGTCGGGTTCCTCCCCCACAACAAAGCGATCGACGGTGAAGCCGAGCGGAACCAGCATTGCTTCCAGAACGGCGAAAACCTCACCCCGCGCGGGCGTTACCGAAGGACATGCAATCAGCTTTCGTGCTATGTCCACTGTGTCGGCATTGGTGCTGGTCATGCTCATGAGGCTGCGTTAGCGAAAGCCGAACGCCTTTGCCAGCGGAGGAAGAGATCATGCCCAAGATCGATCTTGCAGCCATAGAGCAGAGTAACAGGACCGGTTATCCGGCACCCTATTCTGTGGTAGTCGATGGACGCTGGGTGCGAAAGCTCGGCCATGGTTGCGGACTCGCCGATTTTGGCATCAGTCATGTCATATTGAAACCAGGCGCGGCTTCATCGCAGCGGCACTGGCATGAGGACGAAGATGAATTCGTCGTCATGCTGAGCGGGCAGGCCGTGCTGATCGAAGAAGAAGGCCGCTTTTCGATGCAGGCAGGTGACATGGCAGCTTTCCCCAAGGGAGAGCCGAACGGGCATCAACTGATCAATGAAAGCGACGGCGATTGCGAGTTCCTGGCTTTCGGGCGGGTGCCGCAGGGAGACGCGCATTATCCTGACATCGATCTTAGATGGTCGATGGGAAGCTATCGGCGCAAGGACGGGAGCGCTTTTTGAGCGGCTATCCGGGCTTCGACAGGCGGATGATGCTGGCGGGAATGGGAGCCGCGCTGCTGGCCGCCAAGGCACCTGTTCCAACCCTGATCAAGCCGCCGCGTTTGCGCCCGGGTGATGTCGTGGGACTTGTCGAGCCAGCGGGCTTTACAGATGACATGTTCGATCTGGCTGTCGTGCGGGAAACGATAATGGCGATGGGGTTAAAGCCCAAGCCTGCCCGCCATCTTGTCGAGCGATATGGCTATCTGGCGGGCAAGGACGAAGACCGGGCCGCCGATGTGAACGCGATGTTCGCTGATCCGGAGGTTCGGGCCGTGTTTGCTGTTCGCGGCGGATGGGGATGCGCGCGCATCCTGCCTCATCTGGACTTTGCAACGATTCGCGCGAATCCCAAGCTGCTGATCGGATTCAGCGATATTACCGCGTTACACATGGCCTTTGCGGCGCGGGCGGGCTTTACCACCATCCATGGCCCCAATGCTGCAAGCAGCTGGCCGCAATTCAGCTGGGACGTCTTTCGCGCGATTGCCTTCGAAGGCGCTACACCGACCTTGATCAACCCGCAGCCCAAGGAGGACCGGCTGGTTCCATTGGGCGGACGCATCCGGACCTTTGTGAGAGGACGTGCCAGCGGGCGATTACTGGGCGGCAATCTGACCGTGCTGGCGGCTATGATCGGCACGGGCTGGCTGCCTGACTTTGCGGGTGCCATCCTGTTTCTGGAGGATGTGGATGAGGCACCCTACCGGATCGACCGGATGCTGACCCAGCTGTCGCAGGCAGGCATTCTGGGCAAGGTGTCGGGCGTGGTTTTTGGTCAATGCACAGGCTGTGGCGCACGCGAGCCGTCCTATGGCGGTTTCACCTTGTCCGAAGTGCTGCAACAGCATTTCGGTCCCCTTGGCGTTCCAGCATTTCAAGGCGCTGCCATAGGTCATGTCGCGAGCCAGTTCAGCCTGCCATTGGGCGTGCGCGCGGAAATTGATGCTGATGCGGGGAGCATCCGCTTGCTGGAGGCGGCGGTTAGCTGAGGATTCACTCCGTTTCGTCTGAGGGACGGATGTAAGCTCCGCGCCCATCGGG
This sequence comes from Sphingobium sp. RC1, assembly GCF_059738765.1. NCBI lineage: Bacteria > Pseudomonadati > Pseudomonadota > Alphaproteobacteria > Sphingomonadales > Sphingobiaceae > Sphingobium > Sphingobium sp. RC1. The sequence continues at coordinate 2,404,780 of NZ_AP027306.1, read as the reverse complement.
CGGGATCAGTTCGTTATTCCTTATGGTCAGTGTCAGCATATTGAAACCGGGCTGCGGCACGTCTTTCGTCGGTTCGGCCAGCAGTCTGACGGTGCCGTTTTCCTCCTGCCAGCGTCCTTCGGCGAAAAGATCAAGAGCGCCGTAGACGAGATACCATTGAAACCGCCCATCCGGCCGGAGCATCAATTCAGAGCCGGTTTCCATGACTCCACGAAGATAATAATGGCCCGCCCGCTGAGTTGGTGAAGGCTCTGCCAAGGCTGCTGTGGCGAAGAAGGCCACCAGCGGTAGGAAGGGTGCGATCAGCCGCATGCGAGCCAAGATAACAGATTTTGGCGACGAAAGCCTGTCTTGCGACTAGACCCGGCTGAAGGGGAGTAGCTCTTCATAAACCTGGAGCGGTGGTTTCCCTTCCACGCGCGCGCCTTTCCGCATCAGGAACGCATGGCGGACGATCTCCGCCTGTTGTTCAAGTCCATACCTGCCGAAAGGCCGCCCCGGCACTATGTCGTAACCATAGCGGCAGAAGGGGTGGCGCATCAGCGGCAGATACCATTTGCCGCCCCTTTGCGCCTGCCAGACATGGGTCATCTCGTGGATGAAATGACCCTGCAAGTGCAGCCCCTGGTCGCAGAAATCGACGCAGAAGAGGCCGCTCTTGGGATTGAACCAAATATGCCCGTCCGGCGACATGGTCACGCGGGCGGGCTGAAATGGCCACCATTTATGATTGTGAGCCCGCACCTGATCATAGGCGATCGCATCGCCAAAGACCGAGCGAGCTAGCGCGACTTCTCCCAAGGTCAGAGGTCGGCTGGTCAATGCTTATTTTACTTCCTCGGCCTTGGGAGTTGGCGCGCCAGGCTTCTGGATCGCGGCGTCGACCAGCAGGCGGTCGCCATTGGCGAGGAGGAAGGTCAGCGTCATCTTGCCCCGGCTGATAGCCGTATCATTGACTCCCCAGATCATCAGATGCTTGCCGCCGGGCGCAAAGGCGACTTTCGTCTTGGCGGGAATGTCGACTGAATCGATCTTCTGCATCATCATCATGCCGTTATGATCCATGCTCTCGTGCATCTCTACCTTGAGCGCATAATCGGTGAGCACGCCGCGTAGTTGTGTGGCCGCATCACCGCCATGCACCACAAAATATCCAGCCGATGGCGTATCCTTGTTGGGACTGAGGCGTAACCAGGCCTGGTCAATATAGGTCGGTGCAGGATCGCCGCATGCCGCAAGCGTGAAAGGAGCGGCAAGGGCAAAGAGGCTGAAGAGTGCGCGCATCAGGAGGCTTCCGTGACTGTCTCGTTTCCGGTCGGTTGTTACGGTAATCGCCCGCGCTTCTTGTGCCAAGAAAGATCACGCCTATATCCCATCCGCAAACGGCCTTGCCTTGGCGCTTTCGTGAGGTATGGGGCCGTCAACCGCTGAATGAAATTGGGGTTCAAAGAGGACAAGATGGGAAAAGTAATCGGCATTGACCTTGGCACCACCAACAGCTGCGTGGCTGTAATGGATGGCGGCAAGCCCAAGGTGATCGAAAATGCGGAAGGCGCGCGCACCACGCCGTCGATCGTTGCCTTCACCAAGGATGGCGAGCGCCTGATCGGCCAGCCTGCCAAGCGCCAGGCCGTCACCAATCCGGACAACACGATTTTCGCGGTGAAGCGCCTGATCGGCCGCCGCTTTGATGATCCGACCACCAAGAAGGACATGGAGCTTGTCCCCTATCACATCGTGAAGGGTGGCAATGGCGACGCATGGGTCCAGGCGGGCGGCAAGGATTATTCGCCTTCACAGATTTCCGCCTTCACGCTTCAGAAGATGAAGGAAACCGCCGAGAGCTATCTGGGCGAAACCGTCACCCAGGCGGTCATCACCGTTCCGGCCTACTTCAACGACGCCCAGCGTCAGGCGACCAAGGACGCTGGCCAGATTGCGGGCCTGGAAGTGCTGCGCATCATCAACGAGCCGACCGCGGCCGCGCTCGCCTATGGTCTCGACAAGCAGGACGGCAAGACGATCGCTGTCTATGACCTTGGCGGCGGCACCTTCGACATTTCCATCCTGGAGATCGGCGACGGCGTGTTCGAGGTGAAGTCGACCAACGGCGACACCTTCCTGGGCGGCGAAGATTTCGACGCCAAGCTGGTGGAATATCTGGCCGAAGGCTTCAAGAAGGATGAGGGCATCGACCTCACCAAGGACAAGCTGGCGCTCCAGCGTCTGAAGGAAGCAGCCGAAAAGGCGAAGATCGAACTGTCTTCGGCACAGTCGACCGAAGTCAATCTGCCCTTCATCACCGCTGACCAGAATGGCCCCAAGCATCTGGTGAAGAACATCACCCGCGCCGATCTGGAGCGGCTGGTGACCGACCTCATCAAGCGCACGATGGAGCCCTGCAAGAAGGCGATGGCCGACGCGGGCATCTCTGCAAGCGAGATCAGCGAAGTCGTCCTTGTCGGCGGCATGACCCGCATGCCCAAGGTGCGCGAGGCTGTGAAGGAATTTTTCGGCAAGGAACCGCACACCGGCGTGAACCCGGACGAAGTCGTCGCCATGGGCGCGGCGATCCAGGCGGGCGTTTTGCAGGGCGACGTCAAGGACGTGCTACTGCTCGACGTGACGCCGCTTAGCCTCGGCATCGAGACGCTGGGCGGCGTATTCACCCGCATGATCGACCGCAACACTACTATCCCTGCCAAGAAGTCGCAGGTCTATTCGACCGCCGACGACAATCAGCAGGCGGTAACGATCCGCGTCTTCCAGGGCGAGCGTGAAATGGCGGCGGACAACAAGCTGCTCGGCCAGTTCGACCTGGTCGGCATCCCGCCCGCACCGCGCGGCGTGCCGCAGATCGAAGTCACCTTCGACATCGACGCCAACGGCCTCGTCAACGTCCATGCCAAGGACAAGGGCACGGGCAAGGAACAGCAGATCCGCATCCAGGCTTCGGGCGGTTTGTCGGACGCCGACATCGATCAGATGGTGAAGGACGCCGAACGCTTCGCTGATGAAGACAAGAAGCGGCGTGAAGGCGCGGAGGCGAAGAACAACGCCGAAAGCCTGATCCACACCACTGAACAGCAACTCAATGAGCATGGCGACAAGGTGGATGCAGCCCTCAAGTCCGAAATCGAAACCGCGATCGCCGCGACCAAGTCGGCTGTCGAGGGCGGTGACGCCGAAGCGATGAAGGCCAAGGCGCAGGAACTCGCCCAGGTCGCGATGAAGCTCGGCCAGGCGATCTACGAGAAGGAACAGGCTCAGGCCTCTGCTCCGGGTGCTGAAGCTCCGAAGGCTGATGACGATGTCGTGGACGCCGAATTTTCGGAAGTGGACGACAACAAGGCATAAGGCCCGATGAAACGGTTCTCGACTTCGCTCGAACCGAACGGTTATGGTAGCCGCTACCGCCGTTCGTACCGGGCGAAGCCGAGGGACGTGCGCGCGCCGGGGGCGAGATGAGTAGCGAATTGGACTATTACGAACTGCTCGAGGTCGAGCGCACCGCCGACGCGGGCGTGATCAAGAGCGCCTACCGCAAACTGGCGATGAAATATCACCCGGACAAAACCGGGGGATGCAGCGACGGTGAAGCGAGATTCAAGGCGGTTTCCGAAGCCTATGAGTGCCTGAAAGACCCGCAGAAGCGCGCAGCCTACGATCGCTACGGTCACGCTGCCTATACCAATGCCCAGAATGGTGGCGGTGGCGGCTTCAACGGGCGTGGCGGCGCGGGCGGCTTTTCTGACCTCGGCGATATTTTCGAGACGATCTTCGGCCAGAGCGGATTCGGCGGCGGTGGTCGTCAGGCGCAGCGGCGCGGCGCGGACCTGCGCTACGACATGGAGATCACGCTCGACGAAGCCTATCATGGCAAGAAGACCGAGATAGAGATCGAAGTCTCCGCCTCTTGCGAAAGCTGCGACGGATCGGGCGCGCAGCCCGGCACCGGCGTCAAGACCTGCGGCACCTGCGGCGGTCATGGCCAGGTCCGCGCTCAGCAGGGCTTCTTCGTCGTCGAGCGTACTTGTCCCGGCTGCCACGGCGCGGGTCAGGTCATCGAAAGCCCCTGCCGCACCTGCCGCGGCGAAGGGCGTGTGGACAAGCCCAAGACGCTGTCCGTCAACATCCCGGTCGGCGTCGATGAAGGCACCCGCATCCGCCTGTCGGGCGAAGGCGAAGCAGGCGCACGCGGCGCACCTGCGGGCGACCTCTACATCTTCCTCCATGTAAAACGGCACACTCTGTTCGAACGCGACGGCACGACGCTCTTCTGCCGCGCGCCGGTGAGTTTCACCACGGCGGCACTGGGCGGCTGCATCGAAGTGCCCGGCCTCGACGGTCAGCGGCATGAGATCAAGATTCCGAGCGGCATCCAGTCCGGCAAACAGATCCGCCAACGCGGCGCGGGCATGCCCGTGCTGAACGGCCGGGGGCAGGGCGACCTCGTCATCCAGGTGGATGTCGAAACCCCGACACGCCTCTCTGCCAAGCAGAAGGAACTGCTTGAAGCTTTTCGTGATACGGAAACCGGTGAAGAATGCCCGCAGTCGACGGGCTTCTTCAGCAAGCTCAAGGAACTCTGGGGCGACTGACTTCTTCCTTCTCCCGCAGGCGGAGTTGGACGAGGGACTAGCCCCAGTCTCTCGAGCCATTCCGGACATCCCAGCGAAAGCTGGGATCTCCCTAGGCAGGCGCGACGTCCGCTCCCCCCAATTCCCGTCATCCCAGCGAAAGCAGGGTTCTCACAAGAACGGCCCCTCGTGGAAAGCGGGCCAACTTCCGCTGACGTGACTGAAGGAAAGGCCGCCTGCCCCCTCAGGCCGCCAAAAACATGTCCGGATCGATCGCCATTAGGCTCTCGGCGCCACCCTCGATCTTCCGCCTCAACGCGCCCGCATCCGGCATGATACGCTCCGCGAAGAACCGCGCCGTGACCAGCTTCGCTTCCAGATAGCGTGCGTCGCCCTCACCTGTTTCCAGCAGGCCCGCCGCCGCCTTGGCCATGCGCAGCCACATAAGGCCAGTCGAGACGATGCCAAGGATATGCATATAATGCACCGCGCCTGCCCCGGCATTGTCGGGGTTCGCCATCGCATTCTGCATCAGCCACATGGTCGCCGCGCCCAGCTGCCCGCTGGCCTTCTCCAGCGCCTCGGCCACGCCAGCCAGCTTCTCATTGCCCTTCGCCTGCGCGACCTCGTCAGCCACCAGCTTGAGGAACGCTTGCAAAGCCCGGCCGCCATTCATGGGCAGCTTGCGGCCAACCAGGTCCATCGCCTGCACACCGTTGGTGCCTTCGTAGATTTGGGCAATACGGGCGTCGCGTACATATTGTTCGGCGCCATTTTCCCAGATGTAGCCATGGCCGCCGAACACCTGCTGGCTCATGACGGCGACGTCGAAGCCCTTGTCCGTGCCATAGCCCTTGATCACCGGCGTTAGCAGTTGAACCAGATCGTCGGCGGCCTGCCGTTCCTCCTCTGTCGCGGCGTGCTCCGCCAGATCGACCTGAAGCGCGCCCCAGAGCATCAGCGCACGCAGCCCTTCGGTCAGCGCCTTTCCTTCCATCAGCATGCGCCGGACGTCGGGATGGACCAACAGCGTGTCGGCCTTCTCTTCCTTGTCCTTGGGGCCGGTAAGGGCGCGGCCTTGCCGCCGGTCGCGCGCATAATGGACCGCATTCTGAAACGCGATTTCTGCCTGGCCGAGGCCCTGCATGCCGACCCACATGCGCGCGGCGTTCATCATGATGAACATGGCGGCGAGGCCCTTATTCTCCTCGCCCACAATCCATCCCTTGGCGCCGTCATAATTCATGACGCAAGTGGCGTTGCCGTGAATGCCCATCTTGTGCTCGAGCGACCCACAGAACACCGCATTGCGCTCACCCAGCGACCCATCGTCATTCACCAGCAGCTTGGGCACGACGAAGAGGGAGATGCCTTTGCTGCCTTCGGGCGCGTCCGGAGTCTTGGCGAGGACGAGGTGGATGATATTTTCGGTCAGGTCCTGCTCACCGGAAGAAATGAAGATCTTCGTGCCAGTGATTGAATAGCTGTCGTCACCCTGCTTCACCGCTTTGGTCTTGATGAGGCCAAGGTCCGTGCCCGCATGGGGTTCGGTCAGGTTCATCGTGCCCGTCCATTTGCCAGACACCATGTTGGGGAGATATTTCTGCTTCTGCTCTTCGCTGCCCTTGGCGAGCAAAGCGGACACCGCCCCGCTGGTTAGGCCATGATACATTTCGAAGCTGTGATTGGCCGACAGCACATATTCGCCAACCGCCGACGCGACGACATTGGGCAGGCCCTGTCCGCCATATTCGACCGGCGCGTGCAGTGTCGTCCAGCCGCCCTCTACATAGGTGTCGAATGCCTGCTTGAAGCCCGGCGGCGTTGTGACGCTGCCATCCGGGTTTCGAACGCAGCCTTCCTTGTCGCCGACGGCATTGAGCGGAAAGAGTACTTCCTCCGCTATCTTCGCGCCCTCTGTGAGGATGGCATCCACCAGATCCGGCGTCGCGCTCTCAAAGCCGGGCAGATTGGCATAGCGATCGAGGCCCACCACATGGTCGAGTATGAAGCGGGTTTCGCGAATCGGGGCGGAATAGCTGGGCATCAATCTTCTCCGGTTATCTTTCTCGTCGCGAATGCTCAGGGCTTGTCGAGAGCTGTGACAAAGCCCGAAAGTTCCGCGATGGCGGCATCTATGTCGCTTTTCTGGCGGGTGAGCAGTTCGATGCGAGCCTTGCATTTGGCGACTGTGACGCGCCGCTGCTCCTCATGTTCCTCATCCGCGTCGTAAAGATCGATCATTTCGCGGATCTCGGCGAGGCTGAACCCGACCCTTTTGCCACGCAGAATCCAGGCAAGCCGAGCGCGGTCACGGCGCGAATAGATGCGGGCGAGGCCATGACGTTCCGGTGCGATCAGTCCTTCATCCTCATAGAAACGCAGAGCGCGGGCCGTGACGTCGAACTCCTCCGACAGATCGGTGATCGTGTAATTCTGTCGTTCCTTGTGGTCGGGCAGTTCGATGCCCGCGATGCTGCTGCGCTGGTCCATGGCGTCTTAGCTAAGAAAGGTTGACGTTAACGTCAAGCATGATCTGCGGCAATTTGCCCTGATGACAGTCGGGCCTGGAGAGGTTAAGCGGCCCCTAATGACGGGGGCAATCAGACAATCGGAAGTCGCGCGGGGCTTGCTTTCCGCGTTGGCGCTGCTTGTCCTGGCCATCCAGTTGATTACGCCCGCCGGTTTCATGCCGGTTCGTACAGAGCGGGGCGTGATGGTGACCCTCTGTACGGGGCAGGGCGCAGTCAGCGTCCTGGTCGATCGCGATCAAGCTCCCGGGAAAGTGCATCATTCGCAGGATGACGGCGTCCCGGTTCAGCAACATTGCTCCTTTGCCGCCTCGGTTCAGCCGGTTGTTCCTCCGCTCATTCTCGCCGATCTGCCGTTGCCAGCGTGGCAGACTGTTTCCGGGCCTATCGCATTCGCGCTCAAGACGGGGCTGATCGCCCGACTTGCCGCACCGCCTCCGCCATCATCCGGTCCTCCTCTGTCCTCCTGAAGCTGTCGTTTATGCTGCGCTGAGCGCGGCACGATTTTCTCGAGGAATGAATTCATGTCTGCATTTACCGCTTTGCGCAGCGTGTCGCTGTGCGCTCTTGCCTGTTCGCTGCTTGCCACCCCCGCTTTCGCTGATGAAGCTGGCGATCAGGGCCGTATCATCGTGACCGCCAGTCCTACAGTGGAGGACGCCGTTACCCATATAAGCCGGACGGCGGGCGGCGCCGATATCGTTGCTGCCAAGGATTTCGAAGACAAGCTGGCCGTATCGCTGCGCGATGCGCTGGGCTTCTCCGCAGGTGTCTACACACAACCGCGCTTTGGTCAGGAGGTGCGCATTTCGATACGCGGTTCGGGGCTGTCGCGGAGCTTCCATATGCGGGGCCTGACGCTGTTGCAGGATGGCATCCCGATCAACATGGCGGACGACAACGGAGACTTTCAGGAACTGGATCCGCAGGTGTTCCAGCATCTGGAGGTCTATCGCGGCGGCAATGCGCTGCGACTTGGCGGGTCGACATTGGGTGGCGCCATCAATGCGGTGACACCCACCGGACGGACGATGCCGGGCGCGGAACTGCGCATAGATGGCGGCTCATTCGATACGCTGCGTGCGAAGGCGGCCTATGGTTATGCCGATGCTCGTGGTGACGCCTGGGCGGCGATTACCGCCGACAGGTCCGATGGGGACCGCGCTCACGGACAGAGGCGCGCCCTGCGTTTCAACGGCAATGTTGGGATCAAGCTGAACGATCGGGTGGAAACCCGTTTCTATGTCAGCGCCCAAACGATCCGGCAGAAGCTGTCGGGAGCGCTGACTGAAGCGGATGCCTTGAATGACCCGGCAAAGGGCAACTTCGCAGGTGATCAGGCGCGCAACATCGATTCCATCCGGTTTCAAAACCGCACCACGGTTGAACTGGACGGCGGTCAACTGGCCTTTGGCGCCTATTTCAATGCGAAAGCTCTAAACCATCCCATTTATCAAGTGGTCGATCAGAAATCAGAGGATCGTGGACTGTTCGCCAGCCTTGACCTTTCGGGAGAGGTGCAAGGCCTCCCGGTCGAGCTGACCTTGGGAACGCAGGCACGTTTTGGCCATGGTGATTTCCGGCAGTTTGTTAATATCGACGGCAAAGCGGGCGCTCTCACGTCCATGCAAAAGGCGCGGGCGCAGACGATCAACAGTTATGCGGAGGCCAGGATCGCTCCGGTTCAGGGACTATGGCTGATCGCAGGCGGCATCTATACGCATGGTGAGCGGCAACTGGACAATCGCCTCGCGCCTTCACGCAGCGGCGAGGCTAAGTTCGATAGCTTCGCGCCTAAATTCGGGCTTCTGTATGCACCCTCTCAAACAGTGCAGGTCTATGCAAATTACAGCCGGTCTGTGGAGTTGCCTGGCTTCATCGAACTGGGCCAGATTGCCGCTGGACCAAGTGGGCCGCTCCCCGGCTTCACGCCACTCGACGCGCAGCGGGCCTGGACGGTGGAAATCGGCACGCGTGGCAGCATGGGGCCAGCCCGTTGGGACATAAGCCTCTATCGCGCGGACCTGAAAGGCGAGTTGCTGCAATATAATATCCAGCCGGGCGTCATTCCGGCGGCAACATTCAACGCGGATCGGACAAGGCACCAGGGCATCGAGGCCGCGCTGGACCTGACCATCGCGCCGTGGGCGACGTTGCGGCAGGTCTACCAGTATAGCGACTTCCGTTTCCGGAATGACGCGCAATTTGGCGACAACCGCCTGCCCGTCGTGCCACGTCATTTCTACCGCGCCGAAGTTAAGCTGGGAACCGATCGCGTCAGCATCGCTCCGGCTGTGGAATGGGTGCCGCAGGGTGCCTGGGCTGATTATAGCAATAGCAAGCGGGTTGATGGCTATGCGATGTTCAGCCTCGGGGCGCAGGCGCAATTGACGAAGGGCGTCAGCCTGTTCGTCGATGCACGCAATCTGACGGGTAAGCGAGCGATAGGCGATATCGGAGCGCTCGTAAGCTACAAACCGGACGATCCATCGATCCCTGGGAACCAAGCCAGTGCGGCTTTCTATCCCATCGAACGCCGGGCGGTTTACGCGGGCCTGCGCGCGCGTCTCTGAAAAGGCAGCGGCCTATCCTCATGAGAGGGTGGAGCGGGGCGGTAAATGCGGCTAGAGGCGGCGCCATGTTGCGTCTCTCCGGCCTCAAACTGCCCCTCGACCACCCGGCCGATGCGATGGCTGCCGCCATTTGCGAGCGGCTGGGAATTGAGGCATCGGACCTCGTCTGTCACGTCATCGTGCGCCGGGGGAATGATGCCCGGCGAAAGAGTGCAATCCAGCTGGTCTATACTGTCGATGTCGAGCTGGTGGACGAGGCCGCAGTGCTTGAACGGCTGGCGGGCGACCATGACGTGCGCCGCCGCCCGGACACCGACTACCGCTTTGTCACGCATGCGCCACAGGGCTGGTCGGGGAAGCGCCCGGTCGTGGTGGGCGCAGGCCCATGTGGGATTTTCGCGGGACTGATCCTCGCGCAGATGGGCTTCCGGCCCATAATCCTGGACCGAGGCAAGGTTGTGCGGGAAAGGACCAAAGATACCTGGAGCCTGTGGAGGCGGGCCGAGCTGAACCCCGATAGCAATGTTCAGTTCGGGGAAGGCGGCGCGGGCACTTTTTCGGATGGCAAGCTCTATTGCCGTGTGAAGGACCCGCGTTTCCTGGGCCGCAAGGTGTTGGAGGAATTTGTCGCTGCGGGCGCGCCTGAAGATATATTGACCGAAGCGCATCCCCATATCGGGACGTTTCGCCTCGTCAGCATGGTCGAAAGCCTGCGCCGCCAGATCGAGCAGTTGGGCGGCGAATATCGCTGGCAGCACAAGGTCGACGAACTGGAAATGGAGCGGCAAGGCGACGGAACGCAGCGCCTGCGCGGACTGCATCTTTCCGACGGCAGCTTTATAGAGGCCGACCATGTCGTACTTGCCGTCGGACACAGCGCCCGCCCGACTTTCGAGATGTTGCACCGGCGCGGCGTTCATATCGAAGCCAAGCCTTTTTCAATAGGGGTGCGGATCGAACATCCACAAAGCTGGATCGATCGAGCCCGCTACGGCAATTGTGCGGGTCATCCGGTACTTGGAGCGGCGGCCTACAGCCTTGCGCATCATTGCGAGAACGGCCGCACCGTTTACAGCTTCTGTATGTGTCCGGGGGGACGCGTGGTCGCTGCCACGTCTGAAGAAGGACGTGTCGTCACCAACGGCATGAGCCAATATAGCCGCGCGGAATTCAACGCCAATTCAGGCCTGGTGGTTGGCATAGAGCCGGATCGGGATTTCCCCGGAGGGCCTTTGGCGGGCATCGACCTTCAGCGGCATTGGGAAAGCCAGGCCTTTGTCGCGGGCGGCTCCTCCTACTGGGCTCCAGGCCAAAAGGTCGGCGATTTCATGGCGCGGCGTCCCTCCACGACGCTGGGGGAAGTCGTCCCTTCCTACAAGCCGGGCGTCACCATGACCGATCTGTCCCTTTGCCTGCCTGACTTTGCAATCGACGCCTTTCGCGAGGCGCTGCCTGCATTTGGTCGACAGATTGCCAATTATGATCACCCTGATGCGGTCATGACCGGTGTCGAAACCCGAACCTCATCCCCCATCCGCATCACACGCGGCAAGGATTTTCAGAGTCTGAATGTGGCCGGACTTTACCCGGCTGGCGAAGGCGCGGGCTATGCAGGCGGCATATTGTCGGCGGCCATTGATGGCATCAAGGTTGGGGAAGCCGTCGGCTTGGCGATTTCCACCTGAGTCGTGCGGCGTTGCCGTAAGGTAAGGTCTGAAAATCAAATCCGTGCCGAGGCTTAGCCAAAATTCTTTCCAAGCTCAGCCAAGTAACGCGGGTAAGCCACATTCGATCAGAAAATTAAGCTCCGATGAAATAATTCTTATGCCCATGACTTCATTGGTGATAATTTGTTACCCGGCCAGGCGGCTTTGCAATATATAAGCTCCCGCTGCTCTCGGCTGGTCCGACGCTGCCGCAGCGGCCTTTCAGTAAAAATTACTAGAGAAACAGAGGAGGCCTCTATGTATGCCAAGCCTGTGATGGCGGCGCTTTGCGTCTGCTTGGCTGTGCCGATGGCGGCAGATGCCAGGCAGGGATCTGGGCAACTGACGGTGGTAGCACCCGATAAAAGCGCAATAAGCTATGAAAAGTGGACGGATCGGACAGCATCAAGATTGTCGCGGAGCATCCGTCAGGCAACGTCCCTTTATCGTGACGGAGCATCGGTCGGATATTCCCGCGTGCAATTCCGTCTGGGAGAACAAGGACGGCCGGAGAATATTTCTCTGGCGGGCTCTTCGGCATCCCGCAGTGTCGATCGCATATCGATGCGCGCTATCCGATCGATGGGATCGCTCTACCCCTTACCGCAGGAGGTGCGCCCCGGGTCGAAGTTCGAGGCATGGGTGATTGTGGCGAATGACGCGACGGACAGGGACAACATGCTGAGCAGTTTGCGCGCTCAACACTTTGCGCAGGCGGCGGCCGATCGGCCGATCCTGCTCGCGGCGCGTTAAATAGCAGAAAAGTCGGCTCCAGGCGCGCGGCATGAAGTGTGTGTCTTGAGCAACGTGAAACTTACCGTCAGAGGCGGCGTTCCCATGCCATGCGCCGCCTTCATTTCGATCTACACAACGGCACGGGCTTTACCCGCGATTACGAGGGCCGGGAGTTGGCCGAAGAGGTTGATGCCCGTGCTCTTGCCATAAGCAGCATCCGCTCGATCCTGAGCGAGGAAGTGCTGATGGGCGTCGTCGATCTGACGGGCTGGATCGACATAAGGAGTGATTCTGGCGTACAGATGGGACGGGTGTCCTTCAGCGAGGCTGTGTGTCTCCGGCTCGCCCCAGGAGACCGCGATGGTAGAGGCGCATCTCGCCAAGCTTAGGTTCCGTCACCCGTTATCTCCGGAAGAGGAAGAGGCGATCCGGGCGATCACGCCGCCGGGCCGTCATGTGTCTCGCAACAGCATCATCGTGCATGAGGGCGAACCTCTGGAGGCGAGTACATTGCTGCTCGAAGGGGTGATGTGCCGCTTCAAGGATTTGGCGGACGGCAAGCGGCAGATTACGCAAATCCACGTAGCGGGCGACTTTGTCGACATTCATGGCTTCACGCTGAAGCGGCTTGAGCATGATGTCATGGCTCTGACGGATTGCGTCGTGACCCTGGTGCCCCATGAGCAAATCCGCCAGTTGATCGAGCAGTGGCCGCGTATCGGCCGTCTGTACTGGTTCAGCACAAACCTGGATGCGTGCATGAGCCGCGAATGGGAATTGTCGCTCGGCCAGCGTTCGGCGGCGGGCCGGATGGCGGCTCTTTTTTGCGAACTATATGTCCGTCTACAGGTGATCGGTCAGGCGAATGACCGGTTCTACATTGGGATGAGCCAATCTCAGCTCGCCGACAGCCTTGGCATGACGGCGGTCCATGTAAACCGCACTCTCAGATTGCTCCGCGACCGGGGGCTTCTGAAATATCAGCGGGGTGAAGCGCAGATCATTGACCTTGAGGGTTTGAAGTCTCTCGCCGAATTCGACGCGCGCTATCTCTATCTCGATCCCGACCCGCTTTGACATGGATCCTCAAGGAAGGTGTTGATTTCGTTCCGGTTAAGGTGTCGATTGGTGCCGTGATCATAAGCGGGACTTGAGGACCGATGCCAACGATGCAGGAGCGCCAGCCCAAGGGCACCGAGGCGGTGAAGCCTCCCATCCCGGCGGATGAGGCCGACCGGTTGCGAGCGCTGGAGCATTACCGGCTTGGCGGCATCGGCCGCGAACGCCCGTTCGACCATATAACCCAGTTCGCAGCTGACCTGTTCGATGTGCCAATGTCGCTGGTGTCGATCGTGGGATCGGACACGCAATGTTTTCGCGGTGCGTGTGGCATCGATGAAACCCATACCTCACGGGACGTTGCCTTTTGCGCCTTCGCGATCCTGCAACCGGAGGTCATGGTGGTGCCGGATGCGACGAAGGATCCGAGGTTTAGCGGCAACCCATTGGTCACAGGGCCGCCGCACGTCCGCTTCTACGCCGGTGCGCCTTTGCGGGTGGCCAATGGCCAGCCGCTTGGAACCTTGTGCATCGTCGATTACAAACCGCGTGATTTCAGCGACGGTGATCGGCACCGGCTCGCCCAGCTGGCACGGACGGTGATCGACCTGATAGAATTGCGGGTCGAAGGATTTGCGGCTGACGAACATCGGCGCAAGCTTGATGACGAACGCCAGTTGCTGAAGCTGACAGTGGAGAATGTGAGCGGCGGCGTCGCGGTGGTAGATCGGGACCTGCGGCTGATGCTGTGGAACCAGGCCTTCGTCGATCTGTTCGACTATGCTCCCGATAGCGTGACGGGCGGAAGGGATGCGCGTGAACTTATCCGCCTGACCGCGCAACGCGGCGAACTGGGACCCGGCGACCCGGATCAGATCGTCGCAGGCTTTGTCGAGTCCATCCGCACTAGTGATAGTCGGCGGTTGGAGATTCAGCGCAGGGATGGACGCATCCTGGATATACGGCGCGAGTCGATCCGTGGGGGGCGGTTCATCATGACGGCGCGGGATGTGACGCAGGAGCGGCAGATCAGCCGCTTGAAGGACGAACTGGTATCGACCGTCAGTCACGAATTGCGGACGCCGTTGACCGCTATCTCTGGCGCATTGGGACTAATGGCGGGTGGCGCCGCTGGGGAATTGCCTGACAGGGCCAAACAACTGGTCGCGATCGGCAGCAAGAATGCGGAGCGGCTCATTCATCTGGTCAATGATCTGCTGGACATGGACAAGCTTCAATCGGGCAAGCTGGTCTTCCATTTCGACGAACGGGAATTGGGCTTGTTGCTGACCGAGGCGATCGAGCAGATTGGGCCATATGCCGAGCGTTTCGGTGTTAAGCTTGAATTCGATCGCCCGGCCGAAGCGGTCGTCGCGAAGGTTGATGGCAATCGCCTGTGTCAGGTGATGGCCAACCTATTGTCCAACGCTTGCAAATTTTCGCCCTCGGGCGGGACCGTCCATGTCTCCCTTGATCGGGCAGGGGATGTCGCGCGGATCAGCGTTGCTGACGAGGGGCCGGGGATTTCGCCGGAGTTTCGTGCGCGGCTGTTTAAGCGTTTCGAGCAGGAGGACGGTGCGCATCAGCATGGCCATGCGGGCACCGGCCTTGGCTTGGCGATCAGCAAAGCTATCGTAGAGGCGCATGGCGGAAGCATCGCGCTGGATTCCGCGGCGGAAACAGGGGCGACGTTCATTGTCGAATTGCCGCTGTGATGCCGAATTGACAGAAAGGCCCAAGTTGACCCGCATTCTTTATGTTGATGACGAGGCGGACCTGCGGGAGATCGCGGCCATGTCGCTTGAGCTGGACCCGGAGTTCGAGGTGCGAACGGCGGCCTCGGGTGCGGAAGCGCTGGAGCAGGCGAGGCAGTGGCAGCCTGCTCTCATCCTGCTTGATGTGATGATGCCGGGCATGGATGGGCCTGCGACTTTGGCGGCGTTGCAGGTCGACCCCGCCACCGCGACAATTCGCGTCGCATTCATCACGGCCAAAACTCATCCACGGCACGTCACTAACCTCAAAGCCCTCGGTGCGCGAGCCGTGCTGGCCAAGCCGTTCGACCCGATGAGCCTTGCGGGGACCGTGCGGACATTGCTGGAGCCATGAGCGATGCCGAAGCGCAAATGCAGAAGTTGCGACAGCGCTTCCATGCGCGGGCCGCGTCAGATCGGAGTGCCATCATTTCGGCGCTTGAAGCCGGGGATCGCTCCCGCCTTTTGCATCTCGCCCATGGATTGGCGGGCGTGGCCGGGATTTTTGGCTATGCCGATATTGGCGGTCATGCGTCCGCGTTGGAGGAGGCTGTGGACGCGGGCGTTGATGATGCGGCCGTAAAGGGGCTTGGGCAGGCGCTTATAGAAGCGCTGGCGCGCGTTTAGGGTCGACTGATCCAGGAGGACCCAGGCAGGCTGCTCCGCCTGTATGGTACAGAAAAAAGGGCGGCATCCGAAGATACCGCCCTCCTTCCAGCTGAGCTGGATCGGTACTCCGCGCGGGGCGGAGCAAAACCGATTACTTGAGCTCGACAGTCGCGCCGGCTTCTTCCAGCTGCTTCTTGATCTTCTCGGCTTCGTCCTTGCTGGCGCCTTCCTTGACAGCCTTGGGTGCGCCTTCGACGAGCGCCTTGGCTTCGGTCAGACCCAGGCCGGTGATGGCGCGGACTTCCTTGATGACGTTGATCTTCTTGCCACCGTCGCCGGTCAGGATCACGTCGAATTCGGTCTGCTCTTCAGCAGCCGGAGCAGCGGCGCCAGCAGCCGGACCGGCAACTGCGACAGCAGCGGCGGCCGAAACGCCCCACTTTTCTTCCAGAGCCTTCGAGAGCTCAGCGGCTTCGAGAACGGTCAGAGCCGAGAGCTGATCGACCAGTGCGTTGATGTCTGCCATGATAATATTCCCTTCTGGGTGGGGCATGTGCCCCATGATTGAGTTGAAAACGTATTTCGGGAAAAGCCGTGACCCTTAGGCCGCGTTCTTTTCCGCATAGGCGTTGAAGACCCGCGCGAGCTGCGCAGCCGGTGCCTGGGTGACAGTCGCGAGCTTGGTCGCGGGTGCAACGAGCAGCCCAACGATCTTCGCACGCAGTTCATCCAGCGACGGCAACGATGCGAGCGCCTTGACGCCCTCTACATCGAGCAGCACTTCGCCCATCGCGCCACCAACGATCTCAAGCTTGTCGTTGGTCTTGGCGAAATCGACTGCAACCTTGGCGGCTGCAACCGGATCAGCCGAGGAGGCGAGGCCAACCGGACCAGTCAGCAGGTCGCTGAGGCTGGTATAGCTGGTGCCTTCAAAGGCGATCTTGGCGAGGCGGTTCTTCGTAACCTTGTAGGTGCCACCGGCTTCGCGCATCTTCTGACGCAGCTGGGTCGACTGTGCGACCGTCAGCCCGAGGTTGCGGGTCACGACGACCACGCCAACATCTGCCAGATGTGCGTTCAGCGCGGAAACGACCTCAGCTTTCTGATTACGATCCATGCCATTCTCCACTTCATGTTCATCGGACGACCCGATGAACGGCAAAAACCCGCGACTTGCGCGGGGCATTGGTCCGAAGGGGAGAGATCGACTGGCCCGTATCCCTGGAGGAGAACAGGCAGACCCGAACAGGAACAAGGCCCGGCCGGTAAAGAGCTTTTCCCCGTCTAGGCCGGAAATTAAGAAGGGCAGATTCCCTTCACCGACTGTCTCGGACGGAAGACCCCGAAGGGTCTGCTGCGGGGGCCTCTACAGAATTGGAGGTTTCCTGTCACGCGAAAGTTGAAAGTGACGTAGGGAATGGCGAAAAAGTGCCATTTTTGTCCCGAAGTTCACACCATATGCGCGCGCGTGCCCGAGCGCGCGTGGGCGTCGTGGGAAGCGGTTCGACGTTTCGAGGACGGCTGGGGGATAGGCAGGTTGGGGCTGTGTAGGACAGCGGTATTGGGAGGGTGTGGGGGAAATAGGATGTTTTTTGTAGGGGGTGTGGTTTGGGGGATACAGGTGGGGGGTGAGTGACGGGCAGGGGGTGTTGAGTGCGCTTTATTCCCCTCCCGCTAGCGGGAGGGGCTAGGGGTGGGCGCGAGCGTAGCGAGCCTTTGGCGAGGCCGCTGATGAATAAGCTCCGACGTTGCGCTAGCCCACCCCCCGGCCCCCTCCCGCTTGCGGGAGGGGAGAAGATCAGGCTGATCCCCTCCCGCTTGCGGGAGGGGGAGCAGGTACGCCTTCGCGGATTAAACCCGGTCGGCCTGCACCACCGCGTCCAGTGCTCGCAATGCCGAGAGGATGCGGTTCAGGTGCTGGGCGTCGTTGACCTCAAGATCGATGATGTCGGTGTGGAACGGCCCTTCGCGGTTGACCAACTGGAGGTTTAGAATGTTCGCCTTGGTCGCGCCGAACACGTTGGCGACGGCGGCAAGCGCGCCGGGCTGGTTCTTGACGATGACCTGGAGCCGCGCGGTGCCGCCCTTGGACTTGCTGTCCCAGCTGAGATCGACCCAATCGTCGTCCTGCCCGGCTTCCAGCGACCGGCAGTCGATGGTGTGCACCTCGATCGGTTCGCCCGTGCGGCGCACGCCGACGATGCGGTCGCCGGGTACAGGGTGGCAGCAGTCGCCCAGATTATAGGCGATGCCGGGCGTCAGGCCGCGGATCGAGACGGGGGCGTGCTGGCGCGGATGCGCTTCCTCTATCCCGTCTACGCTGGTGGAGCCGGGGATAAGAGCCTCCATCACCTCTGAATCGAGCAGGCGATGGGTAGCGATGGCCACCATCAGCGACGCGCGATCATCCAGCTTCAGCCGCTTCAGCGCGGCCTTCAGCGCCTTGTCACCCAATTCGCTCGCCAATTCGGGTGAGAAGCGGCCGATGATCTCCTCATAGAGCTTCTCACCCAGCGCCACTTCCTCGCCGCGCTGCTTCTGCCGGATATAGCGGCGTATGGCGGCGCGGGCCTTGCCGGTGATGGCGAAGGTCAGCCAGCCCGGCTGCGGCTCCTGCCCTTCAGATTTCAGGATTTCGACCTGATCGCCATTTTCAAGGCCGGTACGCAAGGGCACCACGCGGCCGTTGACCTTGGCACCGACCGTCTGGTTGCCCAGCGAGGTATGGACGGCATAGGCGAAGTCCACCGGCGTTGAACCTTTGGGCAGCTGGTGCAGCTCGCCTTTGGGCGAAAAGGCGAAGATGCGGTCCTGATACATCGCCATGCGGGTATGTTCGAGCAGCTCGTCCGCATCCTGACTTTGTTCCAGGATTTCGACGAGGTCGCGCAGCCACGCCGCATGATGGTCGGCCGCGTCACCCTTCTGCTTGTAGGCCCAGTGCGCCGCGAGCCCGAGTTCGGCGTCGTTGTGCATGTCGCGGCTGCGAATCTGCACCTCGATCCGGGCGTTATCCTGATGGATCACCGTGGTGTGTAACGAGCGGTAGCCGTTGCGCTTGGGCGTGGAGATGTAATCCTTGAACCGGCCCGGCACCATTTTGTAGGTCTGATGGATGACCCCGAGCGCGCGGTAGCAATCCTCGGTCGTCTCGGTGATCACGCGGAAGGCCATGACATCGGTCAGCTGTTCGAAGCTGATGTGCCGCTCCTGCATCTTCTTCCAGATGGAATAGGGGTGCTTTTCGCGGCCCGACACGGTGACGGGCAGGTTCTTGCCGCCGAGCAGCAGTTGCAGTTCCGCGCCGATGCGATCGACCTTGCCGTGGCCGCCTTCCTTCAGCTGTTCGAGGCGCTTGGTGATGCTGTCATAGGCTTCCGGCTCAAGTTCCCGGAAGGCGAGCAGCTGCATCTCGCGCATGAAGTCGTACATGCCGATCCGCTCAGCCAGCGGGGCATAGATGTCCATCGTCTCGCGGGCGATGCGGCGGCGCTTCTGCTCATTCTTGATGAAGTGCAGGGTGCGCATATTGTGCAGCCGGTCAGCGAGCTTCACCAGCAGCACGCGAATATCGTCCGACATGGCGAGCAGGAATTTGCGGAGGTTTTCCGCCGCCCGCTCATTTTCCGACATCGCTTCGATCTTCGACAGCTTGGTGACGCCATCGACCATCTTGGCGACGTCCTTGCCGAACGCGCTTTCAATCTCGTCATAGGTGACGAGCGTGTCTTCTATGGTGTCGTGCAGCAGCGCGGTGACGATCGTCTGATCGTCCAGGCTGAAATCGGTCAGGATGCCCGCGACTTCAATGGGGTGGCTGAAATAGGGGTCGCCGCTGGCGCGCTTCTGAGACCCGTGTTTCTGGACGG
Organism: Sphingobium sp. RC1; assembly: GCF_059738765.1. Taxonomy (NCBI): domain Bacteria; kingdom Pseudomonadati; phylum Pseudomonadota; class Alphaproteobacteria; order Sphingomonadales; family Sphingobiaceae; genus Sphingobium; species Sphingobium sp. RC1. The sequence continues at coordinate 2,385,364 of NZ_AP027306.1, read as the reverse complement.
AAAAGACATAGGCGCGGTTGATCATCGCTTCGTCCGCATCCGGATCGTAGCGCTTCACCCGCTCAACAAGTTCATATTGACGCAGCATCGTGACCCGATTGTCCGGGAAGCATCTTGCTGTGCAACAAAAAAATCCCATCTTGACGCAAAATGGCTGCTCTTTTGCATGGGCTGTGGCTTTGAGCTATCTAGACGGACGATGAAACATAATCTGGCGCAGGACCTGGAACAGTGCGCGCTCCCCAGCGCGTTGGAAGCGATGGGCGAGCGCTGGTCGTTTCTCATCCTGCGCGGCGCGTTGTCGGGCATCCGGCATTTTGAAGATTTTCAGTCGTCGCTAGGCATCGCGCGCAACATTCTGGCGAACCGGCTGTCCCGGCTGGTCGAGAATGGGATCATGCTGCGTCAGCCGATGCAGTGCGACCGGCGCAAGATCGAGTACCGCCTGACGGAAAAGGGGCAGGAACTGGCCCCGGTCATGATCGCGCTGCGTCAATGGGGCGAGAAATGGGGATGCGGATCGCCGTCTTGCCAGGTGCTGGCGGACAAGCGTGACGGTCAGCCCATCCGCCGGGTGACCATTCAGGCCCATGACGGCCGGTCGCTGGAGTTGAGGGACCTTGTCTGGCTTTGCCCCGACGAGGTCACGCCGATGGATCAGGAAGCTGCTACGGCGGCGTAACTTGGGTGGCTTCACCCTGAACCTGAATTCGCCTAGGCTGGCGGCGATGTCTGTTCAACCTATTCAGCCTCAGCCTTTTTTCGCTGACAAGAACCGCGCTTTCTGGAACCTGCAATCCGTCGGATGGGCGGGTGCGTTCCTGCTGCGCGGGTCGTCCACCATCGCCAATGGGCAACCGCTTTCCAGCCTGATCCCGGTGATGATTTCAACCGTGTCGGGCTATTCGGTGACCCTGCTGATCGCGGTCATATTCCGGTTTCTGCAAAGACAGCGGCCGATCATCACATGGGGTGCGTCGATCGTTACCGTGGTAATGGCGGCTGGACTGGTCGCCTTTATCGACGCCTGGGTTTTTTCGACCCAGAACCGGGCGAGCGAAACGGCGGGGCTGCAACTCTTCCTTGGCGCTTTTTATCTCAGCATAACGCTGCTGGGTGCCTGGTCGGCGCTTTACTATGCGATCAACTTCTACCTTCAGGTGGAGGAGCAGGCGGACCAGCTGCTGCATCTGGAAAATCAGGCGTCGAGCGCGCAACTCGCCATGCTGCGCTATCAGCTCAATCCGCATTTCCTGTTCAATACGCTGAACAGCATATCCACGCTGGTGCTTTTGAAGCAGACGGATCGCGCCAACGCGATGCTTTCACGCCTGTCGTCCTTTTTGCGCTATACACTGATCAATGAACCCACAGCGCAGGTGACGATCGAGCAGGAGGTGGAGACGCTCAAACTCTATCTGGAGATTGAGAAGATGCGGTTCGAGGACCGCTTGCGGCCGGTATTCAACATCGATCCGGCAGTGGCGCAGTCGCGATTGCCTTCCCTGCTGCTCCAGCCACTGGTGGAAAATGCCATCAAATATGCGGTCACCCCCAAGGAGGAAGGCGCCGAAATCTCCATCACGGCGCAGCCTGCCGGTGAAAATGTCCGGATCGTCGTATCGGATAGCGGCCCGGGATTGAACGAGGGGTTCACTCGCCCGAACATCCCAGTGAGTGAGGGGACAGGCGTTGGCCTGGCGAATATCCGCGATCGCCTGATTCAGGCGTTCGGGGAACGACAGAGCTTTGAAACGCGTTCCACGCCAAGCGGCTTTTCGGTCCATATCGAAATGCCGCTTAATCTGGATGAACCATCGAAAGTGGCCGCATGACCATCAGAACAATCCTCGTCGATGACGAAAGCCTGGCTATTCAAGGCCTCAAGCTGCGTCTGGAAGCGCATGAGGATGTCGAAATCGTAGAAACTTGCTCGAATGGCCGCGAAGCCATCCGCGCCATAAAGACGCATAAACCCGACCTTGTGTTCCTCGACATTCAGATGCCGGGATTCGATGGCTTTTCCGTCGTTCAGGGCCTGATGGAGGTTGAGCCGCCGCTTTTCATCTTCTGCACCGCCTATAGCGATCATGCGATTCGGGCTTTTGAGGCGCAGGCGGTGGATTACCTCATGAAGCCGGTCGATGAAGGGCGGCTTGCCGACGCACTGGACCGCGTGCGCCAGCGCCTGTCCGAAAAGAAGCAGGTGCAGGAAGCGGAGAAGCTGCGCGAGGTGCTGGCGGAGGTCGCTCCTGATGCCATGAACGATTTCAACGCGGATGAAGAGGCGCCGTCGTCAAATCGGTTCGAGAAGCTCATCAACATCAAGGACCGGGGTCAGATTTTCCGCGTCGATGTCGATTCGATCGAGCGGATCGATGCCGCGGGCGACTATATGTGCATTTACACGGCCGACAATTCGCTCATCCTGCGCGAGACGATGAAGGATCTGGAGAAGCGGCTCGACCCGCGCAATTTCCAGCGGGTGCATCGGTCGACCATCGTGAACCTCAGCCAAGTGCGGCAGGTGAAGCCGCATACCAATGGCGAATGCTTTTTGGTGCTGGAATCAGGCGCTCAGGTGAAGGTCAGCCGGTCGTACAGGGATGTGGTGGCCCGCTTCGTCCATTGAGGCGAGCCTAGCGGAACACCCATTGGCGGTTGAGGCCAAACACTATGGCTGGCGTCACGAATATCATGGCCGGGATGGGCGACCATTCCGGCCATCGCATATGGGTGACGCAGAGGAAGACCCAGAGCGCATTCAGCGCATAACTCAGTAGGGATACGGCCACGAATTTGACGCCGCGCGCGGCTTGGCTGCCACCGCTCCCCTGATCGCGAAAGGTGAAGAGGCTGTGGGTGACATAGCCGATCAGGACCGCCGCCACATAACCGGTCATGTTGGCAAGCTGCGGGTGCCATCCGGCCAGAGCCGCGAGCGTCCAGTAGATGGTTGCCTGACAGGCTGTGATGAACAGGCCGCTGAGGCCATATCGCACGATCTGCCAGAACAGGGCCTGCCGTTCCGGCGTCAGACGTGACAGCAATTTCATGAAGGCCCCGTTGCGATTTGATGCGAACGCTCTAATCCACCGGCCATGAACTTGCAAAGCGGCTTCACCCTGCGGGAAAGATCCCGGCGCGCCCTCGTCTGGACGTCTGCATGGGCGCAGGTGCACTGGAAATGGCTGACCTTCCTGATGTGGGTCGCGGCCGTGACCTGGCTGCTCTATTCGCGCTGGCCTGCCATCCACTGGCTGACGCTCAACGATACCGACGACAATATGCGGTATTTGCAGGTTAGGGACTGGCTGGCGGGGCAGGGGTGGTACGATCTACGGCAGTATAGGCTGGATCCGCCTGCCGGGTTCAACATTCACTGGTCGCGGCTGGTCGATCTGCCGATTGCGGCGTTGATGCTGTTCTTCCGCGCTTTCCTGGAGCAGGGGCTGGCGGATCGGCTGGCCTGCGCCATCGCGCCGACGCTACCCTTATTGCCGCTGATGCTGGGGCTCGGCTTCATCGCGCGCCGCCTCGCTGGGGGCAATGGCTGGATACTGGCCGCCCTGGCTCCTTTCGCCGCGCAGATGGGCATCAGCATGTTCCTGCCGATGCGGATCGACCACCATGGGTGGCAGCTGGCCCTGACGGTGCTGATGCTCGCGGGGCTGATCGACCGTAACTGGTTGCGCGGCGGCATCGTGGCGGGGGTGAGCAGCGCGCTGTCGATCACCATCGGCATGGAGATGATCGTCTATCTGGCGGCGGGCGGGGCGCTGATCGCGCTTCGCTGGGTATTCAAGGAAGGCGCGGCGAGGCGGATGCTGCCCTATGCGGTGAGCCTTGCTGGCTCGGTTTCCATCCTGTTCCTGCTCTTTGCCAGCTACGCGAACCGGCAGATGGTGTGCGACGCTATCTCGCCTATCTGGGTCGCCATATTCGGGGCAGTGGGCGCGGGCATGACGCTGCTGGCACTGCTGCCACTACGCAGCTGGCAGGCCCGGCTGGGCGCTGGCGTGCTGGTGGGGGGCGCCGTCGCGGCCTTTGCATGGCTGAACTGGCCCCAATGCCTGACGGGCGCCTATCAGATTTCGCCGGAACTGGAGCGGCTGTGGCTGGCCAATATTCGTGAGGCCAAGCCGATCACGGTTCAGGCGTGGAGCCTGATCGTGCCGCTGATGGCCATTCCCGTCGCAGGGCTGTTCGGTCTGATCTGGGCGCTTTGGGAGTCGCGGCGCGATAGCGATCGGCTGTGGGCCTGGGCGACGGTCGGTCTGATGATGCTGTTCTCGACGGCGCTGCTTTTTTGGCAGTTGCGGGCCGGACCAGCGGCGCAGCTTCTCGCCATCCCGGCGGCGGCGTGGGCCGCCCATCGTGTGCTTCAGCTTATATTCTTCGGCAGGCCTCTTGCGCGGGTGTTCGGCATCGTCGGAGCCGCGCTGCTCGCCGTGGCCGCATTCGCGACGCCGCTTTATCCGCAGATCAATCAGTTGTGGGCCAGCGTCACCGGCGAAAAGCTAAAACCGCAACGCCCGGCGGCGAAAACTCGACTACAGTCGATCAGCAAGGCCAATGGCCGCTGCCGGTCGCTGCCCGCGCTGGAGGTGCTGAACCAGCTTCCTTCCGCTACCATTTTCACAATGGTGGACCTGGGGCCGCGCCTGATCGCGACCACGCATCATAGCGCGATCGCGGGTCCCTATCATCGCAACGGCAAGGTGATCCTGGACCTGCATCATGCCTTTGACGGATCGGCAGACGGGTTCCGGCCGATCGCCGCGCGGCATCATGCGACCTACCTGCTGATCTGCCCCGGCTTTCCGGAAGGGACGGTTTACCAATCCCGCAGCCCCCGCGGCTTCTATGCAGGGTTGATGCGGGGTGATGTTCCCGGCTGGCTGCATCCCGTGGCGTTGAAGAGCGGCTTTGCCTTGCCCTACACCCTCTATCGCATCGATTATTCAGCGGCGGGCAGCGAAAAAGTCACGCAGCAGCGCTGACGCTTCCGCTTCGCCCAGTCCGCCATAGACTTCAGGGCGGTGCAAGCATTGGGGTTGCGTGAAAAGTCGGGGGCCTTGCTCGACCGCTCCGCCCTTGGGGTCGGCAGCGCCATAATAGAGCCGGGCGATGCGCGCGTGGGATATGGCCCCCGCACACATGGGGCAGGGTTCCAGCGTTACCCAAAGGTCGCAGCCGGTGAGGCGGAAATCGCCCAGCCGTTCTGCCGCAGCTCGAAGCGCGACGATTTCGGCATGGGCGGTCGGGTCACAATCGCGCCTGTTGCGATTCTCTCCTTCGCCAATGATCCGCCCCTCTAGCGTGACGACGGCGCCGATCGGCACCTCACCCGCAAGTTCCGCCGTGCGTGCGAGTTCGAGCGCGCGGCGCATGGGTTCGGGAAGCGGAAAGGGCGGTGCCATCCGCCAGCCCTTACAGCATAGCTATCGTCTATAAAATGATCAGGGCTTCTTCACATCGACGGTTGGCACTTCGACGGTTTCGTTCCGCGTGCCCACTTCGACCTTGGCCACGTCGGCCTGGAACTTCGGCATTTGCCCGCCTTCCACGGCGATTTTGGGCAGGCTGCCCTCCTGGGTCTTTTGCAGGTCGATGAAGCCGGTCGCGATGCCAGCAGCCAGCATCAGCAAAACAATTACCAACAAGCCACCAATGAGTCGCATTGCTCCCTCCTTTCGTCTATCGGCTGCAAACGTCCGAGCCGTGGAAAGGGTTGCGAAAGCGATCCGATCTGGCCGGTGGGCGGGTTGACGGCTTTCCGGAATCCCGCTACTGGCGCCGCTTTCCGAACGAACATGAACTACAAGGTTGATTGACTATGTCGCGCATTTGCGAGCTGACCGGCAAGGGCCGCCAGGTGGGTCACAATGTTTCCCACGCCAATAACAAGACGAAGCGCGTGTTCCTGCCCAACCTGCAGAATGTGTCGCTGATTTCCGAAACGCTGGAAACCACCGTCAAGCTGCGCGTGTCGACGCATGGCCTGCGTTCGGTTGAACATAATGGCGGGCTGGACAACTGGCTGCTGAAGACCAACGACGACAAGCTGTCGCTGAAGGCGCGCCGTCTGAAGCGCGACATCGTCAAGAAGCAGGCCGCTCCGGCCGCCTGATTCGGTTCGATTCGTTTCGGCTTTAAGAAGCGGCCTGGAAACGGGCCGCTTTTTTGCGTGCCGGGAGGATGCGCCCGCACGTCATTCCTGCTGCCTGATGCTGCTTTTTTCTCAATGGGTGCGGGGCGCCCCGCGCAGCGCGAATTTCAGCAGCAGGGTACGCTGAAAAAATTCATGATTATCGTCTGACACGATCCAGACGATAGTGCGCCCGGCCTCGCGCGTGATAGCCAGCCCTTCGAAGTTATCGGCCAGCAGGGGTGGAGCAAGACGGGCGATAGTGCGGGCGGTCAACCGATCGCCGGATTCCGGATGGGATGGCAGCTCTATGAGGGCCAGAGTGGCCGTGAACAGATCGCGCAGCGTCACGCGGCGATTGAGCACCAGAATGTGAGTGTCATCCAGAACGACGGCATCCGTCGGACGATAGCCCCGTGGCGCTACATAGCGAAGGTGCATTGGCGATGCGGTGCTTTGCTCCGCCGGGTCTCCGGCAAAGAGCAGCGTGTCATGGCTTCCATCCGCCGTCATTCCCATTTCCGCGATCACGAGGAAGCGCCCGTCGGGTAAGCGCGCCATGGATTCGATCGAGCCCGTTTCCGGCCAGGCTTCTATCTCCGGCCAAGTGCGGCACGTTTCCACCCGCGAAAAGCCGGGGGCGTAGCGGCAGATGCGCTGAAGCATCTCAAAGCCGACCCAGTAGCGATCCGATTCCGGATCATGGGCCATCGCCTCTGAATCCCACGCCCACCATGGCTGGGATCCGTCCTGCGCCCTGATTGGCAGGGGAGCGATGAAGGGATGGCGGCTATCGAGGGCGGGGTTGACCGCGAAACCCATCAGAGTGCCGGAATCGCTCAGCGCCAGAACCTGTCCCTGCTGATCTACCAGCAGGGATGAGATGCCGCCAAATCCATGGTGCGGGCTGCTGAGTTGCCAGCCTCCCAGATAATCGAGAGGGCCGATGCTGTGAATAGCTGGATCGGACGCGTTTAGTGGCAGGGCGCGCGCGGTAACGAGCAGCGGACCAGGCCCAAATAGTTCAGGTTTGTTCTTGTGGGGCGCCGGCAAAAGCAGGATCGCAAGCAGCAGGACGATCAGAATACGGCGCATCGCCCCGCCATAGGCAATCCGGCCTGCCGGACCAACGGCTGATTGCTCATATATGCTGTTCGCCTGCGGGACAGGGGCCAGTTTTTCCGGTGCGGTGATGAGTGGCAACCCGCTGGGGACGGTGCTTTTTATCTGAACGGTGGCTGACACGCCCATTCAGGCTTGGCTCAATGCGAATCGGCCAAAAGGGGTGCAATCGATGGGGCGGCGGAGACGCGCCGGAGTCGGTAACGAGATGATTGAGGAGCACGCCATGAAGACCAAGTTTCTGATCAATATGGGGGCCGCGCTGGCAATGGGCGTTGCTTCCTTGGCCGTAACCGCCGCGCCTGCGCAGGCACGCGACGGCTGGGGCCGTTATGATCGCGGCGACTATTATCGCGGCGATCGGGGCTATCGCGGATACCGGGGTGATTATTATCGCGGCTATCGTGGCGACCGCTACTATCGCGACAATTATTATCGTGGCTATCGTGGTGGCTATCGCTGCCGGGACAATGGCACGGGCGGCACGATCATAGGCGCGATCGCCGGTGGCCTGCTGGGCAATGAAATCGGCAAGGGCAGTGGCCGCTATGGCCGCCGCGGCGACGGCACGACGGGCGCGATCCTCGGGGCAGGCGTGGGTGCGTTGGCTGGCCGGGCGATCGATCGGGACTGCTGATCAGCCGCCCATTGGTGGATAGCGGAGGGCTGCCCCAAAAGGGCGGCCCTTTTCATTGAAATCGCGCATCCCAAAAGAAAAGGGCCGCTCCGTTGCCGGGCGGCCCTGTTTCCAAAAATCCCGAGAAGGGAATTACATCGCGTTCGCGGCAGCGTTCGATGCAGCGTTGCTGGCGTTCGAAGCGGCGTTGCTGGCGTCCGAAGCAGCATTCTCGGCAGCGTTCATGGCGTTGTCAGCAGCATTCGAAGCGTTCTCAGCAGCATTGGCCGAAGCATTGGCGGCGTTGTCTTCGCCCTTCGAGCAAGCAGCGAGGCCGAGCGAAGCGGCGAGAACGAGCGAAAGAGCAATCGACTTGGACATGGGCAAACCCCTCTCAGAGATAAAAACGTCGCAGACCACTCTCGGAGAAAAGTTCACCCCCCATTGCGCCTGCGGGGCCGATTCGTAATGCCTTGGATCACTCAAGGCAATCCCCATAGTGCGACTCGCCAATTTCCGGGCTTCCACTTCCATGGCCTGTTTGAAGGGCGGCAGGCCCATTGACGTATATAAAGATTTCTTTATATGATGTGCCCATGAGCGCCGCACTCGACATTTTTCGCGCCCTTGGCGATCCGACGCGGCTGCGCATCATCTATCTTCTGCGCGCCATGGAGCTTGCGGTCGGTGAAATCGCGCAGGTCGTGGGGCAGAGCCAGCCGCGCGTATCCCGCCACGTCCGTATCCTTGCGGAGGCGGGTCTGGTCGAACGGCGCAAGGAAGGCAATTGGGTTTTCCTGCGACTGGTCAGGGGCGAGGCCATGGCGCCTTTCCTGACCCTGTTCGATCAGCTGGTGCCGTCGGAAAGCGAAGATTTGTGGCAAAAGGCCGACCTTGCCCGGCTGGCGGCGGTTCGTGCGGATCGGTCACGGGCGGCGGAAAGCTATTTCGCGGAACATGCCGAGGAATGGGATGCGATCCGGTCGCTGCATGTGCCCGATGTCGATGTCGAAGCGGCCATGACCGCGCTTTTGAGTGCGGAGGCGATCGGCCATTTGCTCGATATCGGCACGGGTACGGGCAGGATGATCGAGCTGTTCGGGCGCTCGGCGGGTCAGGTTACGGCGCTCGACCGTAGCCCCGATATGTTGCGGCTGGCGCGGGCCAAGCTGCCTGCCGATGCAGGTGACAAATATGCGTTGGTGCTGGGCGACTTCGGCGCCCTGCCGCTGGAGCCGGGCAGCGTGGACACCGTGGTTCTGCATCAGGTTCTGCATTATGCGCAGGCGCCCGAAGCGGCGATTGCGGAAGCGGCGCGCGTCACCGGTGCAGGCGGCCGGGTGCTGATCGCCGATTTCGCGGCGCATGAACGGGAAGAATTGCGGCTGCGCGATCAGCATGCGCGGCTTGGCTTTTCGGACGAGCAGATCGAAAGCTGGTTTGCGGACGCAGGTTTGGAGCTGGAACGGGTGGAAGTGCTGCCCGGCCAGGAATTGACGGTAGTATTATGGCTGGGCCGCCGCCGGGGCGCGCGAATCCTGCCTATCGAAGGACGACTTTCCCTATGACCCTGAGCTTCCAATCCGTCGAAGAAGAGGCCGCGCGGGCTTGGCAAGCGCCGCTCTACGCCGATCTGGCGGGCGATCTGAATGTGAGCTTCGAATTCTTCCCGCCCAAGACGGAGAAGATGGAAGAGCAGCTGTGGTCGGCGATCGAGACGCTGACGCCGCTCGCGCCTAAGTTCGTGTCGGTGACTTATGGCGCTGGCGGTTCGACGCGGGAGCGGACGCACAATACGGTGGCGCGGATCGCGAAGGAAACGCCGTTGTCGGCTGCCGCGCACCTGACCTGTGTCGCGGCGAGCAAGGCCGAGATCGACGAGGTGGTGGACGCCTATTGGGAAGCGGGTGTGCGCCATATCGTTGCCCTGCGCGGTGATCCGCCGGAAGCGGGCACGAAGTTTCAGCCGCATCCTGAGGGTTACAAGGGCGCAGCGGAACTGGTCGAGGGTCTGCGCAAGCGTCACCCGTTCGAGATTTCGGTGGCCGCTTATCCCGAAACGCACCCGGATGCGTCCTGCGCCCAGAGCGATATCGATAACCTCAAGCGCAAGCTGGATGCCGGTGCTAGCCGAGCGATCACGCAATTCTTCTTCGAACCCGAAACCTTCTTCCGCTTTCGTGATACGGTGGCGGCGGCGGGCATCACGGCGGACATCATTCCGGGCATCATGCCGGTGAGCAACTTCGCGGCGGTTCAGCGCATGTCGGCCATGTGCAATACCGATGTGCCCGGCTGGATGGGCAAGCTGTTTGAAGGACTGGATGACCTGCCCGCCGCGCGGCAACTGGTGTCTGCGACGCTGGCGGCGGAATTGTGCCGCAAGCTGTACGCGGGCGGGGTGCGTGACTTTCATTTCTATACGCTCAACCGGGCGGAACTGAGCTATGCGATTTGTCACTTGCTCGGGCTTCGGCCGCAATTGGAGAAGACGGCATGACCGCCGAGGCACGTTTCCGCGCAGTCGCGGCCGAGAAGATCATGATATTCGACGGCGGCTATGGCACGTCGATCCAGAAGCATGGGCTGACCGAGGCGGATTATCGCGGCACGCTCGACCTGACAAAGGATCAGAAGGGCAATAACGACCTTCTGTGCCTGACCCGGCCTGATATCGTCGAGGGCATCCATACCGCCTATCTCGACGCCGGGGCGGACATGATCGAGACGAACACTTTCTCGTCCACGAAGATCGCCATGGCCGACTATGGTTGCGAGCATCTGGTGCGGGAGATCAACATCGCCGCCGCGAACCTAGCCCGCAAGGCGTGCGAAGCGGCGACGGCCAAGGACGGGCAGCCGCGTTTCGTGGCGGGGTCGATCGGGCCGACGAACAAGACGCTGTCGATCTCGCCCGACGTGAACGATCCGGCCTATCGCGAGGTTGATTATGACACGCTGAAGGCCGACTATCGCGAGCAGTGCGACGCGTTGATCGATGGCGGGGTGGATTTCCTGCTGGTCGAAACCTGCTTCGATACGCTGAACGCCAAGGCGGCTGGGATGGCCGCGCGCGAGGCCGAGGCGGCGGCGGGGCGGCCGGTGCCGTTGATGCTGAGCTTCACGATTACCGACATGTCGGGGCGCAACCTGTCCGGGCATACGATTAACGCCTTCTGGTATTCGCTGCGGCATTTGAAGCCGCTGACCATCGGGGTGAATTGCGCCTTTGGGGCGGATTTGCTGCGGCCTTATTTGAGCGAACTGGCGAAGAATGCCGATACGCTGATCCTGGCCTATCCCAATGCTGGCCTGCCTAATGAACTTGGGCAATATGATGAGCTGCCGGAGACGACGGCTTCGCTGATCCGCCAGTGGGTGGATGAGGGGCTGGTCAATATGGTCGGCGGCTGCTGCGGCACGACGCCCGCGCATATCGGCGCGGTGGCGAAGGCGCTGGCAGGGCAGAAGCCGCGACAGGTGCCGGAATTGCCGGTGGTGACACGGTTGGCTGGGCTGGAGCCCATGCATATCGCTGCTTAAGATATAAACGTCATCCCAGCGAAAGCTGGGATCTCGTGCCTCAAGGGGCGCGCTTCAAATCAGGAGACCCCAGCTTTCGCTGGGGTGACGAGCGAATAAAATGACCCAGACCTCCACCGCCACATTCGTCAACATCGGTGAGCGCACCAACGTCACCGGCTCGGCCAAGTTCAAGAAGCTGATCATGGCGGGCGACTATGCCGCTGCCATCGACATCGCCCGCGATCAGGTGGAGAACGGCGCGCAGATTGTCGACGTCAACATGGACGAAGGGCTGCTCGACGCGGTCGAGGCGATGACGACTTTCCTCAAGCTCATGACTTCGGAGCCGGATATCAGCCGCGTGCCGGTGATGATCGACTCTTCCAAATGGGAAGTGATCGAGGCGGGGCTGAAATGCGTGTCGGGCAAGCCGATCGTGAACTCGATCAGCATGAAGGAGGGCGAGGAGGCTTTCCTGCATCATGCCCGCCTCTGCATGGCCTATGGTGCGGCGGTGGTCGTCATGGCCTTCGACGAAACCGGGCAGGCCGACACGCAGCAGCGCAAGGTCGAGATTTGCGAGCGCGCCTACAAGCTTCTGGTCGGCATCGGCTTTCCGCCCGAGGACATTATCTTCGACCCCAATATCTTCGCCGTGGCGACGGGGATCGAGGAGCATAATAATTACGGCGTCGACTTCATCGAGGCCTGTCGTGAAATCAAGAAACGCTGCCCGCATGTCCATATTTCGGGCGGGCTGTCGAACTTCAGCTTCTCCTTCCGTGGCAATGAGCCGGTGCGGCGGGCGATGCATTCCGTCTTCCTCTACCACGCCATTCCGGCGGGTCTGGACATGGCGATCGTCAACGCCGGGCAGCTCGACGTCTATGACGCGATCGACCCGGCGCTGCGCAAGGCGTGTGAGGATGTGCTGCTGAACAGCGACCCGGAGGCGGGCGATCGGCTGGTGGAGCTGGCCGAAAGCTTCAAGGGCAAGGATGCGGCGTCCGAAAAGGCGGCAGAGGAGTGGCGCGGCTGGCCGGTGGCCAAGCGACTGGAACATGCGCTGGTCAAGGGCATCGACATGTATGTGGTCGAGGATACCGAAGAGGCCCGTCTGGCCGCCGTCAAGCCTATCGAAGTGATCGAAGGCCCGCTGATGGACGGCATGAATGTCGTCGGCGACCTGTTCGGTGCGGGCAAGATGTTCCTGCCGCAGGTGGTGAAGTCCGCCCGCGTCATGAAGAAGGCGGTGGCGCACTTGCTACCCTTCATAGAAGCGTCGAAGGAACCGGGCGCCAAGGGCAAGGGCCGGATCATCATGGCGACGGTCAAGGGCGACGTTCATGACATTGGCAAGAACATCGTCGGCGTCGTGCTTCAGTGCAACGGCTTTGAAGTCATCGACATGGGCGTGATGGTGCCGTGGCAGGACATCATCAAGGCGGCGAATGAGAATGATGCCGACATGATCGGGCTGTCCGGCCTCATCACCCCCTCGCTGGATGAGATGGTGACGGTGGCGCAGGAAATGCAGCGCGCCAACATGACCATGCCGCTGCTGATCGGCGGCGCGACCACTTCGCGAGTGCATACCGCGCTGCGCATCGATCCGGCCTTTACCGGCCCGGTCGTTCATGTGCTGGACGCCAGCCGCGCGGTTGGCGTGGCGACGGCGCTCGTTTCCGAAACGCAGAAAGCCGATTTCGTCCAGAAGACGAAGGATGACTATGACCATGTCCGCAAGGCGCGCGAAGGCAAGGGGCAGAGCCAGCTGCTGTCAATCGAGGATGCCCGTGCCAACGCATTCGAGATGGATGAGGCGCTGAAGGCGCCCCGTCCGCTGCTGCCGGGTATCCACGGCTTCCCCGATTGGGACCTAAAGGACCTGATCAACTATATCGACTGGACGCCTTTCTTCCGCGCTTGGGAACTGGCGGGCAATTATCCGGCGATCCTGGAGGATAAGGTGGTGGGCGAAAGCGCGACCAGCCTGTTCAACGATGCGCAGAAGATGCTGGACAAGATCGTCAGCGAGAAGTGGCTGACGGCGCGCGGAGTGGTCGGGCTGTGGCCCTGCCGCCGCGAGGGCGACGACATCATCGTCCATGTCGAGGACGAAAAGCATGTCACACTGCCGATGCTGCGCCAGCAGATCGCCAAGCGCGAGGGCCGGGCAAACATGTGCCTTGCCGATTTCATCAGCCCCAATGGCGACTGGATGGGCGGCTTTGCCGTGTCGATCCATGGCATCGAGCCGCATCTCGCGCGCTTCAAGGCGGCTATCGATGACTATTCGGACATTCTTTTGAAGGCGCTGGCCGACCGTCTGGCCGAAGCCTTTGCCGAGCGACTGCACCATTATGTCCGCACCGCTCTGTGGGGCTATGCGGAGGGCGAGCAGTTGACCAACGAAGCGCTGATCCGCGAGCAATATCGTGGCATCCGCCCGGCTCCCGGCTATCCTGCCTGTCCCGAGCACAGCCTGAAGCCGCTGCTGTTCGACATGCTGGACGCGCATCATGCGACGGGCATCACGTTGACGGAGAGCTTTGCCATGCTGCCGACCGCAGCGGTCAGCGGCTTTTACTTCGGCCACGCGCAGGCGGAATATTTCGGCGTGGCGCGCGTGGGCAGGGACCAGTTGGAAGATTATGCGCAACGGCGCGGGATTGACCTGGAAACGGCGGAGCGTTGGCTGCGGCCGAATCTGGATTGAGGAGCAAGGCCGATGCGGCGGTTTTTCCGGACTTCCTTCCCTCGCTTTTTCCTGCTGGGGTTGGTTGCTGCCGTCACCGGCTGCGCGCATGACCAGAGCGTTCGGCACGATGGCGGCATTGCTCCGGGATCGGTCTATGTGGCGATGGGCAGTTCCTTCGCTGCAGGGCCGGGCATTGTGCCATCCGCGAACAGCAAGCCGGCCATGTGCGCCCGCTCCGCAAACAATTATGCCCAGCAGCTTGCAAAACGGCGTGGGCTGGAACTGATCGATGTCAGTTGCAGCGGGGCGACGACCAGCGGGGTACTCGACGGTTGGGCTGGCATCCGCCCGCAGATTGAAGCGCTGACTGCGGAAACGCGGCTCGTCACCATCACCATTGGCGGCAATGATGTGGGCTATATCGGGGGGCTGATGGGGGCGTCCTGCCGTCAGGTGAATGCGGCGAGCGGGGTTCGCTGTCCGCCCACCCTGGCGCCTAAGGAAGAAAGATGGACGGCGCTGGACGCAGCGCTCCGCCGTATCGCGGCCGAAGTGCGGCAGCGCGCGCCCAAGGCCAAGCTGATATGGGTCGATTATCCTGTGGTGCTTCCGGGGAAAGGCCTTTGTGCTGCCACGCCGGTTTCTCCTCAAGATGCGGATATGGCGCGGGCCATGGCGAAACGGCTGGCGGCGCTGACGGCGCGCGTGGCGCGGGAGACCGGCTCATCCATTGTTGCGGCCTCGCGCCTTACCGTCGGTCATGATGTCTGTGCACCGGACCCGTGGATGAACGGTTATCCGGTGCAAGGCGGCAAGCCGGTCAGCGCGCCCTATCATCCCAAGCTACCGGGCATGACCGCCATTGCGGCCGCGCTCGACAGGATGCTTGATCGCTAAGGCGGCGTTACCGCTTTTCGTGGTTCGCGGCCACGGCCTTTGCCACCGCCTGCATGAGTTGCCAGCGCGTCGGGATCGATTCGGTGGTGCTGCCGATCATTACCGCGACCGCATAGCTTGTCCCGTCCGGCGCCGTCATGATGCCGACATCGTTGAAGCCGGTCGAGCGGGCGCCCAGTTCCTGCCCGGTCCCGGTCTTATGCAGATAATGCCAGCCAGCGGGGACGCCGCCCTTGATACGCTGCGGCCCGGTCTTGGCTTCGCTCATGATGGACATCAGCAATTGGGCCGAAGCGGGAGACAGCATGCTGCCTTCCTTGAGCTTGGCGAGCGCCTGCACGATCGAAGAGGGCGCGGCGCCATCAGGCGGGCTGGCGAGATAATTGTCGAGCGCCTTCGCTCGCGCCGCCATCGGCAGTTTGGCGCGAGCCGCGTAGAAATTGCGGCCGATCGAATAATCCTGTCGCCACTCCAAACCTGCGGTCGTCGCCTGTAGCAGCCGTTCGCCCGGCCCGAAACGGATATCCTTGATATAGCGGCGGGAAAGATAGGATCGCACAGCCTCCGGCCCGCCAACCGCGCGTAGCAGGGTGTCGTTCGCCGTATTGTCGCTTTGCGTCATCGCGCGGCGCATCAGGTCGGAATAGGTGGTCGTCCATCCGCTGTTGCCCACCAGCGCTGCACTCGGCTGGTGGAACAGGGTCAGGTCTTTCCGCGTGATCGTCGCCGAATCGGACAGGCGGATCTTGCCGCGATCCACCGCGTCAAGGAACGTCATCGATACCCAGAGCTTTGACACGCTTTGTTGCGGGAACAGCGAATTGCCGTTCCACGCTACGGTCCAGTCGCTGCCGATGCGGCGAACGGCGATGCCGACTTTCCCGTTGAAGCTCTGACCCAGGTTACGAACGACGCTGACGAGAGCGGGGGGCGGCGTTTCGCGTTGATCGACCTCCAGCGCCTGGAAAGGCTTTGGCGGATTGGCGACAGGCTTGATCGGGAAGGTCGATGTCGTGGGCTGCACCCGCTGCGTGGCGCGCGCATGAGGTTCCACAGGGGCGCTGACACAAGCCGAAAGCGCCGCCATCAACAAGACAAGACGGGCCGAACCGCCATAAGGACGCGCGTCGCGCCCGTCATTTCCATTCTTCATCTGCGTCCCCGCGCTCTCCCTACCTCTCTTGGTGGCGCGAGCCTTCCGACTGACAAGGTTCATGCGACGAATGATTCCACAATTGCGATGTAAGGAGTCTGAACGGAATGCTTCTTGCGCTCAGTTAAGGTTAAGCCGCGACCGGGGATGGAGACGAGATGAACATAGAGGTTTTGGACCGGCGAACGCTCCTGCTGGGCGCCGCGGCTGCGGCGGGCGCGCTGATGTTCGGCAGTGCGGCTTTGGCGGCGCCGTTCGTGTCGCGCAGGATCGCCGTGACAGTTCGGGGCACCGGACGCGACGTGGTATTGATAGCAGGGCTGGCGAGCGGGCCGGGGCTGTGGAATGGCGTGATGGCGGCTTTGCCGGGCTATCGCTGGCACCTTGTCCATGTGCGCGGCTTTGCGGGATTGGCAGCCGATGCCAATGCGAGCGGTCCCCTGATCCAGCCACTGGCGGATGAGATTGCGCGCTACATCAGTGCGGCAGGGCTGCGGCGGCCAGCGGTCGTCGGGCATTCCATGGGCGGTACGCTGGCTATGATGCTGGGGCTGAAGGGGGTCGCTGGACGATTGATGGTGGTCGATATGCTGCCGGATGGCGCGGCCATGGTGGGCGGCACGGCGCGCGGCATGGGCTATCTTGCCGACCAACTTAGCCAATATTTCACGGGCACCAAGGCAGGGCGGAGCTACCTTGCGCAGATATTGGCGCAAGCTCCGGGCGCGAGGGGCAGTGACCCGGACGTCATTGCCAACGCCCTTCGCGACCTCGCCAATATCGACCTTGGTCCGCAGCTTGGCCGTATCAGCGTGCCCATGGAGGTCGTTTACGCCACCGGGTCCGATGCCAGTCAGGCGGCGCAGATCGGTCGAAACTTTCGCGCGGCCTATGCTGCCAAGAAGGATTTGACGCTGACGCCGATCGGGCCGGGCGGCCATGTCATCATGGCGGATCAGCCTGCGCGGTTCAGTGCGGCGGTGAAGCAATTCCTGACGAGCTGAGCCGCCTGGCATCAGGGCGCCAGCACCGTATCGACTGCTTGCGGAAGCATGTCCGGATAGTCCAGCGTGTAGTGCAGGCCCCGGCTTTCCTTGCGTCGCAGAGCGGATCGCACGACCAGCCTCGCCACCTCAAGCAGGTTGCGCAACTCAATGAGGTCGGGCGTCACGCGGAAATGGCCGTAATATTCGTCCACTTCCTTCGCGAGCAGGTCGATGCGGTGCTGCGCGCGCTCCAGCCGCTTGGTGGTGCGGACGATGCCGACATAGTCCCACATGAAGCGGCGGATTTCCTTCCAGTTGTGCTGGACGATGACCTCTTCGTCGGAATTGGTGACGCGGCTTTCGTCCCATGGCCGGATTGGCGGGGGGGAGGGTAGCTCATCCCAATGCGCGCGGATGTGTCGGGCCGCCGTTTCGCCGAACACGAAACATTCGAGCAGCGAGTTGGAGGCCAGACGGTTGGCGCCGTGGAGACCGCTTTCGGTGACTTCGCCCGCGGCATAGAGGCCGGGCATGTCGGTTCGTCCGTCGAGATCGATGGCCACGCCGCCGCAGGTATAATGTTGAGCGGGCACCACGGGGATCGGCTCCTTGGTGATGTCGATGTCGAGGTCGAGCAGCCGGGCGTAGATGGTCGGGAAGTGCTGCCTGACGAACTCCGGTTCCTTGTGACTGATGTCGAGATGGACATAGTCGAGGCCGAGCCGCTTGATTTCATGGTCGATAGCGCGGGCGACGACATCGCGGGGGGCGAGTTCGGCGCGGGGGTCGAAGCGGGGCATGAAGCGTTCGCCGCCGCCGGGGACGCCGGGGGGCAGCTTCAGATGCCCGCCCTCACCGCGCACCGCTTCGGTGATCAGGAAATTCTTGACCTCCAGATTGTAGAGGCAGGTCGGGTGGAACTGGTTCATTTCCATGTTGGAAACGCGGCAACCCGCACGCCAGGCCATGGCGATGCCGTCGCCGGTCGCGCCGCGTGGCGCTGTGGAGAAGAGGTAGGTGCGGCCCGCGCCGCCGGTGCAGAGGATGGTCGCCTTGCCCAGCAGCGCATCGACATGCTTGGTCCGTTTATTGAAGGCGTAGACGCCCCAGACATGGCCGTCGCCTGAATAGCGCTCGCCATGGCGGGATGTGATGAGGTCGATGGCGACCATATCCTCCAGCAGGGTGATGTTGGGGTTGGCGCGCGCGGCCTTGAGCAGGGCGACCTGCACCGCGTGGCCGGTGGCGTCATCGACATGGACGATGCGGCGGTGGCTGTGGCCGCCCTCGCGCGTCAGGTGCCAGCGTTCTCCGAACTCTTCGCCCCCCCCCTCTTCATTCGGATTAAAGGGGACGCCCAGCTCCGCCAGCCTTTCGATGGCGGCGGGGGCTTCGGAGACGACGAACTCCACCGTTTCGCGGTTGTTGAGGCCTGCGCCTGCGACCATGGTGTCGTTGACATGGGCTTCGAAACTGTCGCCCGCGTCGAGGACAGCGGCGATGCCGCCCTGCGCCCAGTTGGTCGAGCCGCTGTCGAGCGCGGCTTTGGCGAGGACGACGACCTTGCGGTCCTGCGCCAGGTTGATGGCGGCGGTAAGGCCTGCCGCGCCGGAACCGATGATGACGACGTCGTGGGTGGTGGTGGGCATGGACTTACTCGCTCCCCTCCCGCAGGCGGGAGGGGTTGGGGGTGGGCAAATGCGCAAGCGTGGTGGCTATGTGTGACATCACACCTTCCAGCTTGGTCAGCACATCTGCATTGGTGAAGCGCAAAATGGAATAGCCTTGGGCGCGGCAATAGGCGTCGCGGCGGGCATCATAATCGGTTCTGTGGTCGTGGGTGGAGCCGTCTAGTTCTATGATGAGCTTGGCTTCGCGGCAGAGGAAATCGGCGAAATAGGGGCCGATAGGGATTTGGCGGCTGAATTTGTGGCCTGCGAGTTGGCGATTGCGGAGGTGCTGCCAGAGGAGGCGTTCGGGTGGTGAGGCTTCGTTGCGGAGGGATTTGGCGCGGGTGGTTGCGCGTGGTTTGAAAGGTCGCGCTGGCCCACCCCCCAACCCCCTCCCGCTTGCGGGAGGGGGAGCCGTATCGGCATCATTAACCACTAAGCCGCTGCCGTCAGGTTCAGGAAGACGTCCTCAAGATCCGGGTCTCTCGTGACGACATCTACGATCGAGAGGCCGCTTGCCTGGACGGCGCTCAGCACCTGCCCGGCATTGGCGCGGTCTTTCATATAGGTGATGGTCAGCGTGCGCGGGTCGGATAGCTCGACCTTTTCGAAGCAGGGGGCATCGGGCGCGGCGGTGATGTCGCGATCGACGGTCACCTGCACGACCTTTTCCTGCGCCATCGCGATCAGTTCCCGCGTCGGCTTGTCGGTGATCAATCGGCCATGGTTGATGATGCCGATGCGGTCGCACAGTTCCTCGGCTTCTTCGAGATAATGGGTGGTGAGGACGATGGTCACGCCCTGCGCATTGAGTTCGCGCACATAGGCCCAGAGTTGCTGGCGCAGCTGGACGTCCACGCCCGCGGTCGGTTCGTCCAGTACGAGGATCGGCGGGGAGTGGACCATGGCCTTCGCCACAAGCAGGCGGCGCTTCATGCCGCCGGACAGGGTGCGGGCATAGGAATTGGCCTTGTCCTCCAGATGGACGGCGCGCAGCAGTTCTAGCGAGCGGCGGCGTTCCTTGGGCACGCCATAATAGCCTGCCTGATTCTCTAGTGTCTCGAACGGCGTGAAGAAGGGATCGAAGACGATTTCCTGCGGCACGATGCCGATGCTGTTCTTGGCATTGCGGGGGTTCTGGTCGATGTCGAAGCCCCAGATTTTCGCGGTGCCGCTGGTCTTGTTGACGAGGCCAGCGAGGATGTTGATCGTGGTAGACTTGCCAGCGCCATTGGGGCCGAGCAGGCCGTAGATCTGGCCGCGCGGTATGGTGAGGTTGATATTGTCGAGCGCGCGTTTTCCGCCCGCATAGATTTTGGTGAGATTGGTGATCTCGATGGCGGCGGTGGGGCTGTCGGTCATGGCTGCCTATGTGGTGCGAAACCGCTGAAAATGGAAGTGGAGGTGCTCCTGCGCAGGCAGGAGCCCAGTTCGGCCGTTTCAACTGGGTTCCTGCCTGCGCAGGAACACGCCTTCCCTAGAACTGGTCAGCGATGTCCATGAGGCCGTGCAGCTTGCGCGGGGCGATCTCACGCCAGCTTTTGTGAAGCCGGTCCCCGATATGGTCCCAATCGGTGTCGCCAAGGTCGAGGCGGATGCCGACCCAGCCGTCGCCGAAATAAGCGGGGCGGAAATAGCGGGCGGGATCGCTGTCGATCAGCATCGCCTGTTCTTCGGGCGCGGTGATCTTGACGAGCAGGGCGGTGATGTTGTCGCCATGATGATCATGGCTGAAATAGGCGAATTTCTTGCCCTTTTCGATGCCGAAGCAGGGCATGCCGTGCGACGTCACCTCGTCCGCCTGGGGGAGGGCGAGGGCGCGTTCGCGGACTTTGGCGAGCAGCCATTCGGGCTGGCGTTCGCGGGTCACGAAGTCGGCGAGGGTGCGGGAATAAAGCTGATGCTCGGCGATGAGGATGCGCGCGGCGAGGCTGTCGGCGGTGTCGTCGGGGAGGATCGCGACTTCGGTCTGCGCCAGCACCGGGCCGTCGTCCAGTTCGCTGGTGACGACATGGACGGAGCAGCCCGCATGGCTGTCGCCCGCGTCCAACGCCTTCTGGTGGGTGTCGAGGCCCTTATATTTGGGGAGCAGGCTGGGGTGGATGTTGAGCATCCGGTTTTCCCAGCCTGCGACGAATTCGGGCGAGAGCAGGCGCATGTAACCGGCAAGGGCGACATAGTTTGCGCCAGCCTTGCGGAGTTCGCTGTCGATGATCTGGTCGAACTCGGCGCGTTTGAGGCCCTTGTGGCTTTGGGCGAAGGTGGGGATGCCTTCGGCCTGGGCGAGGGTGAGGCCAGCGGCGTCCGGATCGTTGGCGGCGACAAGGACGAGCTCATAGGGGCAGGACGGATGCTTGGCGGCGTACAGCAGCGCCGCCATGTTGGACCCGCGTCCGGATATGAGAATGCCGACTTTTGCCTTCACCATATAGACCCCATTCGGGCTGAGCTAGTCGAAGCCCCGCTCTTTCCTGAAGAGAAGTGAAGCCGTTGAGCAAGCTCCCCTGTCGGGCGACAAGCTCAGGGCGAACGGCTTTCTTATTTGACCCTCTGATCTAGCCCAGATGCGTGGCGGTCCAGTCGGCCTTGGCGCTCCAGGTCTCCTGGCTGCCCTTGACGGTGCAGCCTTTTTCGCCCGCTTCGACGATGCCGACGCGCACGACCGTTTCGCCTGCGGCTTCCAGCTCGGCGGTTACGCTGTCTGCTGCGTCCGCGTCCACCGCGAGCACCATGCCGACGCCGCAGTTGAAGGTGCGGGCCATTTCTTCCGGCTCGATATGGCCCTGCGCTTGCAGGAAGGCCATCAGGCGCGGCTGTTCCCAACCGTCGGCATCGACGACCGCATGGCAGCCTTCGGGCAGGACGCGGGGGATGTTTTCAAGGAGGCCGCCGCCGGTGATGTGGGCGAGGGCGTTGATCTTGCC
The DNA here is from genome assembly GCF_059738765.1 of Sphingobium sp. RC1. Taxonomy (NCBI): domain Bacteria; kingdom Pseudomonadati; phylum Pseudomonadota; class Alphaproteobacteria; order Sphingomonadales; family Sphingobiaceae; genus Sphingobium; species Sphingobium sp. RC1. The sequence continues at coordinate 2,363,619 of NZ_AP027306.1, read as the reverse complement.
GCCGCGTACCAGCGGAAGGAGCGGCTTCACATAGATGCGGGTCGGGGCCATCAGCGCGTCGATCAGCAGTATTTCATTGTCGAAGATGGCGGGGCGGTCGAGCTTCCAGCCCTTGTCGGTGGCGAGGCGGCGGACGAGGGAGAAGCCGTTGGAGTGGACGCCCGAGGAGGTGAGGCCGAGGAGGACGTCGCCGGCCTTCACCTTGTTGCCGGTAAGGGCCTTCGACCGTTCCACCGCGCCGACGCAGAAGCCGGCGAGGTCATAGTCTCCGGCGGCATACATGCCTGGCATTTCGGCGGTCTCGCCGCCGATGAGGGCGCAACCGGCCTGCTTGCAGCCTTCGGCAATGCCCGCGATGACGCGTTCGGCGACGCCGCTCTCCAGCTTGCCGGTGGCGTAATAGTCGAGGAAGAAGAGCGGCTCCGCGCCCTGCACGATGAGGTCGTTGGCGCACATGGCGACAAGGTCGATGCCGACGCCATCATGGCGGTCATGATCGATCGCGAGCTTGAGCTTTGTGCCGACGCCGTCATTGGCCGCGACCAGCAGCGGGTCGTCATAGCCAGCGGCCTTCAGGTCGAAGAAACCGCCAAAGCCGCCCAGTTCCGCGTCAGCGCCGGGACGGCGGGTCGCCTTGGCAAGGGGGGCGATGGCACGGACCAGCGCATTGCCTGCCGCGATGTCCACGCCAGCCTTGGCGTAGCTGTAGGATTCGGTGTCGCTCATGCCCGCGCCCCCTAAAGCATTTTCGAGCCAGATGGAAACATCTGGCGGCTCGGAAAATGCGGCAGTCCAGAAAACGCACAATGACGCGGAAAACGGAACGGCAAATGGGTTGCCGCTTGGCAGATGGGGGAAATCTCGCCAAAAGGGCGCGCGTGAGCCTGTCCACTGCCTTCCAAAGCCAGATTTTCCGGCCTTCGTCGCTGATCCGCCGCTTGTCGCGGCCCGTCCAGATTCTGGGCGCGATCATGCTGGGCCTCGCTGCCGCAGCCTTGTTCGCGCAGATGGAGGGCGAACGCGGCGTGCCGCCGATCGCCAGCGGGGGCGATTATCAGGTGGGCGGCATCAAGGTCGACGTGATGGGCAAGGACGCCAATAGCGCTCGCCTCGCCGGATGGCGGCTGGCGCAGCGGCAGGGGTGGCGGATGCTGTGGACGCGCACCCATGGCGCGGCGGGTGTGCCCAGCCTGTCCGATTCGCAGCTAGAAGCGATGATATCCGGCATTGAGATCGAATATGAGCAGATCGGGCCGACGCGCTATGTCGCGACGCTCGGCATATTGTTCGACCGCGCGCGCACCGGGCAACTGCTGGGCGTGTCCGGCCATGTCATGCGTTCGCCGCCGCTGCTGGTGATCCCGGTGATGTGGGATGGCGGGGCCGCCGTGTCCTATGAACGGATCAACGAATGGCAAAAGGCCTGGGCGCGTTTTCGCACCGGGGATAGCGCCATCGACTATGTGCGCGTCAGCGGTTCGATAGCCGACCCCGTCCTGCTGAATGCCGGTCAGGTGGGGCGGCGCGGGCGGCTGTGGTGGCGCGTGTTGCTGGATCAATATGGCGCGGCCGATGTGGTGGTGCCGATCGCGCGGCTTCAGCGGGAATATCCCGGCGGTCCGGTAACGGGCACCTTTACGGCGCGCTATGGGCCGGACGATACGTTGATCGGCAGTTTCTCGCTGCGCGCGTCGGCTGAAAGCGCGATCCCGCAGATGCTCGATGAAGCGGCGCGGCGGATCGATCAGCTTTATACCACCGCCCTCAATGACGGCCGCCTGCGGCCCGACCCGTCGCTGATCATCGAGGAGCCGGTCGATCCGGACGCGCTCGCGATCGAGAATGGGACCGAACAGTCATTGGAGACGACCGAAACGCCGGTGTCATCGGCGACGACCAGCAGCGTCTCGATCCAGTTCGACACGCCCGATGTAGGATCGGTGGCGCAGGGCGAGGCGGCGGTGCGGTCTATCGTGGGCGTCAGGTCGGCGGCGACCAGCAGCCTTGCTCTGGGAGGAACTTCGGTGATGCAGGTCAGCTTCGACGGCAGCGTCGATGCCCTGCGCGCCGGGCTTCAGGCGCGGGGCTTCACCGTATCGGGGTCCGGCAATGTGCTGCGCATCAGGCGGGGCGGCGCGGCGCTTGGCGGAGCGGGAACATCGGCGCCGCAATGAGCCAGATCAGCCTGCCGTTCGAATGGCCAGGGCAGGGGACGGACGATGACTTCCTGGTCAGCGACGCCAATCATGTCGCCGTCCGCCATCTGGAAAATTGGCGCGAATGGCCTTTGGCGATCAGCGTGTTGAGTGGCCCGGCCCGGTCGGGGCGGTCGATGCTGGGTCGCCGTTTTGCCGCGATGAGTGGCGGCATGGTGATCGACGATGCGCAGGGGCAGGACGACCGGCAGCTGTTCAACGCCTGGAACGATGCGCAGACGAGCGCCAAGCCGCTGCTGTTGATCGGGGACAGCGCGCCGACGTTGTGGGACGTGGCTCTGCCGGACCTGCGATCGCGCCTTGCCGCCGCGCCGCACGTCGCGATCGAGCAGCCTGACGAGCCGCTTGCCCTGGCGCTTGTCGAACGGGCGCTTGGCCGGGCTGGTTCGCGCTATGCGCAGGATCTGCCCGACTGGCTGCTGCGCCGGATCGAGCGCAGCTATGCCGCGATCGCCGAGGCTGTTCGCCTGCTTAATGAAGCGGCATTGTCATCGGGACGTAAGATTTCTGTCGCTATGGCCAAAGAGAGCCTGCAAGCGGCGGGTTTCTTGCCTATAGTGGCGGACGATCCGCACCCCTCATCATAGTGAGAGAGACGTGGCCGAAGCTGATCCGTCCGCCAGCCTGACACTGCCCACCGACCGCTATTTCAACCGGGAGCTGTCCTGGCTGGCGTTCAACCAGCGCGTGCTGGAAGAGGCGATGAACCCGGCCCACCCGTTGCTGGAGCGGCTGCGTTTCCTGTCGATTTCCGGCGCGAACCTGGATGAGTTTTTCAGCGTGCGCGTGGCGGGCCTCAAAGGCCAGCAGTTGCAGGATGTCGATATGCGGTCGGCCGATGGGCTGACCCCGGCGCAGCAACTTGCCGCGATCACCGACGAAACCGCGCGGCTGATGACGGCGCAGCAGAAGGTCTGGGGCGCGCTGCATGGTGAACTGACGCGGGTCGGGATCGAGGTCATGGGGCCTGCGAGCGAGATCGATGCGGCCAGCGAGACATGGCTGCGCGAGCATTTCCTCAGCCAGGTTTTTCCGATCCTGACGCCACAGGCGCTGGACCCGGCGCATCCTTTTCCCTTCATCCCCAATCAGGGGCTGTCGATCGTCTTTGACCTCGAAAGGCTGTCGGACAAGCAGCCGATCCGCGAACTGGTGATGATCCCGTCCTCGCTCGCCCGCTTCGTCCGCATGCCCGGCAATCCGGCACGCTACATGGCGTTGGAGGCGGTGATCCGTCGTTTCTCCGGCGATCTTTTCCCCGGCTATCGGGTACGCAACAGCGGCGTGTTCCGCATCATCCGCGACAGCGATATCGAGATTGAGGAAGAGGCGGAGGATCTGGTCCGCTATTTCCGCAGCGCCATCAAGCGCCGCCGCCGGGGCCGCGTGATCCGCATGGAGATTGAGGAGCGCATTCCCGAGCCGGTCGAGGAAATGTTGCAGGACATGCTCCAGGGGCATGAGGCGATCATTGCCGAGGTCGAGGGCTTTGTCGGCATTGGCGACCTGAGCGGCATCGTTGAAGAAGACCGGCCGGATTTGAAGTTCGAACCCTATGCGCCCCGGTTCCCTGAGCGCATTCGTGAATATGGCGGGGATTGCTTTGCGGCGATCCGGGCGAAGGACATTGTCGTCCATCACCCCTATGAAGCGTTCGATGTCGTCGTTTCGTTCCTGAAACAAGCGGCGTCCGACCCGGACTGCGTCGCGATCAAGCAGACGCTGTATCGCGCGGGCAAGCAGTCGGCGATCATCCGCGCGCTGATCGATGCCGCCGAAGCGGGCAAGTCGGTGACGGCGGTGGTCGAGCTGAAGGCCCGGTTCGACGAGGAACAGAACCTGATGTGGGCCGATGCGCTGGAACGGGCTGGCGTTCAGGTGGTCTATGGCTTCATCGACTGGAAGACGCACGCCAAGGTGTCGATGGTGGTCCGGCGCGAAGGGGAGGCGTTCCGCACCTACTGCCATTTCGGCACGGGCAATTATCATCCCGTCACTGCGCGCATCTACACCGATTTGAGCTTCTTCACCGCCGATCCTGCTTATGGCCGCGATGCCGCCGCGCTGTTCAACTATATCACCGGCTATGTCGAACCGCAGAGCCTTGAGAAGCTGGTGATGAGCCCGCGCGACCTGCGCAATCGGCTCTGTCAGCTGATTGATGCGGAGATCGAGCATGTCCGCGCTGGCCGCCCCGGCGACATCTGGGCGAAGATGAACTCGCTGGTCGATCCGGCGATCATCGAGAAACTCTATGCCGCCAGCAATGCGGGGGTGCAGATCGACCTGATCGTGCGCGGCATCTGCTGCCTGCGGCCGGGCGTGCCGGGCATGTCTGAAAATATCCGGGTGAAATCGGTCGTCGGCCGCTTTCTGGAACATAGCCGCATCACCGCCTTCGGCAATGGCAAGGCGCTGCCCAACAATGGCGCGAAGGTTTTCATCAGTTCGGCCGACTGGATGCCGAGGAACTTTGACCGCCGCGTGGAATTTCTGGCTCCTGTGGAGAACCCGACCGTTCACGACCAGATATTGGACCAGGTGATGGTCGCCAACCTGATCGACACCGAACAGAGTTGGGAACTGGACAGCGACGGCCATTATGCCCGCGTCGATTCGACCGATCGGCCGTTCAACCTGCACCGTTATTTCATGACGAACCCGTCTTTGTCAGGCCGAGGTGCGTCTCTGGATAGCGGGGCGGTCCCCACATTGCGCCTGCGCGGACGGGCCTGAACGGTCATGAATTCGATGCTGAGCCAGGTGCGCGCCATCGCTGAAACGATGGTGACCTCCCCCGCCCATGCCAAGGCGCGTACGGCAATCATCGACATCGGGTCCAACAGCGTTCGTCTGGTCGTCTATGACGGGCCACGGCGCATCCCCTTCATCCTGTTCAATGAAAAGGTGATGGCGGGGCTGGGCGCCTCGCTCGGGCGGACGGGACGGATCGAGCCCGAAGCGATGGAGCGCGGATTGCGGGCGGTGGGGCGCTTTGCGCATCTTTGCCGCGAAATGGAGGTGCGGGACGTGCGCTGCGTCGCCACTGCCGCCGTGCGCGACGCCGCCAATGGCGATGAGTTTATCCTGCGCGCCCGGGACATGGGGCTGGAGGTCGAACTGCTGACCGGTGCGCAGGAGGCGGTTGCGGCCGCCTATGGCGTGCTGTCGGGCATACCGGGCGCGGACGGCATTGTCGGTGATCTGGGCGGCGGCAGTCTGGAACTGGCGCGGGTGCGCGACGGCGCGGTGCATGAAACCATCTCGTTGCCGCTGGGCGTGCTGCGCCTGCCGCAGATCCGGGCGAAGGGTCCAGCCGTTCTGGAACGGCAGGTGAAGAAGATGCTGGCGAAGGCGGGCTGGAATGCCGGGCCGGACCTGCCCTTCTATCTGGTGGGCGGGTCGTGGCGCGCGCTGGCCCGGTTCGACATGCAGCTGACCAACTTCCCGCTGCCGGTGGTGCATCAATATGCGATGCCCGCCGCGCGGGCGGAGCAGTTGACGCGGATCGTGTCCCATGTGGGCCGGGCGCGATTGAAGGATATTCCGTCGATCACCGGATCGCGCGTGCCGACTCTGCCCGATGCGGCGGCGTTGCTGTCGGTTGTCGTCCGGCAGTTGAAGTCCAGTGAATTGGTCGTGTCGGCCTATGGCCTGCGCGAAGGGTTGCTGTTCGAAGATTTGCCCGCCGATATTCGCACCCATGATCCGTTGCTGGTCGCCGCGGAAGCGGAAGGCGAGGCGCAGGGGCGTTTTGCGGGCCATGGCGACATGATCGACCGCTGGATCGGGCCGCTGTTCCGCGACGATGAGCCGTCATGGCGGCGCATTCGGCGGGCGGCATGCCTACTCGCCGATGTTGGCTGGCGCGCCAATCCTGATTTCCGCGCCGAGCGGGGGGTGGAAATCGCGCTGCACAGCAATTGGGTGGGCATCACCGCGTCCGAACGGGCGATGCTGGCGCAGGCGTTGTACAGCAATTTCGGCGGAGCCGCCCCGCCTTTGGCAGGGTTTGACGAACTGGCCTCTCCTGCTGCGTTGAATCGGGCGACCTTGTGGGGGCTGGCGATCCGCCTCGGCCAGCGGCTCTCGGGTGGCGTCGAGGGGCCTTTGCTGGCGTCGACGCTGGAGATGGTGGGCGACACGCTGGAATTGCGGTTGAAAGGCGTGGACATGGACCTGTTCGGCGAGGCGGTCGAGCGGCGACAGCGGCATCTGGCGCAGGCCATGGGGGTCAAGTACCGGATGGCCTGGTGAGTGGGGTGGGGTGAAGGCGAACCTTACTCCCTTTCCCCTTCAGGGGAGAGGGCTGGGGAGAGGGGGGCCACCCTCTCGACGTTATAGTCCCCTCTCCCGCCTTCGCTACGCTCGGCACCTCGGCCAGAGTCACGTGCCTCTGGCCGACCCCTGAAGGGGAGAGGGGAAGGCAATTCACTCTGCCGTCATCGCTACACCTGGAACCGGACAGGGAAATGAAAGCATTTTCCCGCCAACTTGCCCCCGCATCTATAAGGTCCTATTGCGCGCGCCCATGAACAGCAAGCACGCCCCAGACCCCGCTCTCCTCGCCAAGGCCGAAACGCTCGTGGAGGCGCTGCCCTATATGCAGCGATATGCGGGGCAGACGTTCGTCGTGAAATATGGCGGCCACGCCATGGGCGATCCCGAGGCAGCGCGCGATTTCGCCGAGGACGTGGTGCTGATGAAGGCGGTCGGCATCAATGTCGTCGTCATCCATGGCGGCGGGCCGCAGATCGGCGCGATGCTGAAGAAGCTGGGCGTCGAATCGCATTTCGTGAACGGCCTGCGCGTCACCGACAGGGAAACGGCGCAGATCGCCGAAATGGTCCTGGCGGGCTCCATCAATAAGGAAATCGTCGGCTGGATTTCCGGCGCGGGCGGGAAAGCTGTCGGCATTTCCGGCAAGGATGGCGGGCTCGTCCTGTGTGAAAAGGTGGGCGATACGCGCGCGCCCGATCCCAATTCGGGCATTGAGCGCAATGTCGACCTCGGCTTTGTCGGCGATCCGGTGAAGGTCGATCGGTCGATCCTCGACACGCTGACGCAAAGCGGCATCATTCCGGTCATCGCGCCGGTGGGCATTGGCGCTGACGGACACACCTATAATGTGAATGCCGACACGATGGCGGGCGCGATTGCGGCGGAGCTTCAGGCTTCGCGCTTCTTCCTGCTGACCGATGTAGCGGGCGTGCTTGACAAGCAGGGGCAGTTGCTGACTGACCTTGACCCGGCGGCGATCAAGGTGCTGCAAGAGGATGGCACGATCAGTGGCGGCATGATCCCGAAGCTGGAAACCTGCGTGAAGGCGGTGGAGGGCGGTGTCGATGCTGCCGTCATCCTCGACGGGCGGGTGCCGCATGCGATGCTGCTGGAGATTTTCACGAAGCGTGGTGCGGGTACTTTAGTGCGGCGGTGAGGGGTTCTCGCACCGTCATCCCAGCGAAAGCTGGGATCTAAGGCCCGGTTGCGCTTCCTATCCTGAGATCCCAGCGTTCGCTGGGATGACGGTGAGAAGGCAGAAGAACTCGGGAACCCTTGTCGCGGCCTCCCGTGCTCGGCTAGAGCAGCGGCAGTCAATTTGGAGACCGCATGGCCTACGCGCTCTATCAGATCATTGTCATCCTGCTCGATGTGCTGTGGTGGATCATTATCATCCAGGCGATCATGAGCTGGTTGATCGCCTTCAATGTCATCAACACGTCCAGTGATATTGTGCGCACAATCATCGTGGCGCTCGACCGGATGACGGCGCCGATCTACAATCCGATCCGACGGGTGATGCCTGACCTTGGCGCGCTCGACCTGTCGCCGATGGTCGTGCTGCTCGCCATACTGATCACCCGACAGGCCATATTGCCGCCGCTCTTCGGGCTGGTGTGAGCGTCTGGCGGCAGGACGGGACCGACCTGCTGCTTTCCGTCCGGTTGACGCCGGGCGCGGCGCGTGAAGATATCGGCGGGTGCTGGACCGACGAGAAGGGCGCTGAGTGGCTGGGCGCGCGAGTCCGCGCCGTCGCGGAAAAGGGCAGGGCGAACGTGGCGCTCATTGCGCTGCTCGCCAAGGGACTGGACTGGCCAAGGAGCGCGATTTCGCTGGAATCCGGTGACAGCAACCGGCTAAAGCGGCTTCGTATCAAGGGCGGTGTCGACGCGCTGGCGCGCCTGTCCGCCATCATCAAGGAACGGGTTGAGGCAGCATGACCATCGGCAAGATCATCGACGGAAAAGCCTTCGCCGCCACGCTGCGCGCGAAAGTGGCGGACGGCGTCGCCGCCTTTGTCGAACGTACCGGGCGCAAGCCGGGTCTCGCCGTCGTGCTGGTGGGCGAGGACCCGGCCAGTTCCGTCTACGTCCGCAACAAGGGCAAGATGACGGTCGAGGCGGGCATGGAAAGCCTGGAGTTCAAACTGCCCGCCAGCATTGGCGAGGATGCGTTGCTCGAACTGGTCGAGGAATTGAACGCCGATGACCGGGTGGACGGCATTCTCGTCCAGTTGCCGCTGCCCGGCCATATTGACGAGGCGGGGGTGATCGGCACGATCGACCCGGCCAAGGATGTGGACGGATTCCATGTGGTCAATAGCGGGCGGCTGGCGACGGGGCAGGAGGCTCTGGTGCCCTGCACGCCGCTGGGCTGTATCATGCTGCTGAAGGATGAGTTGGGCGACCTGTCAGGCATGGAGGCGGTGGTCGTGGGCCGGTCCAACATCGTGGGCAAGCCGATGGCGCAATTGCTTCTGGCCGAGAATTGCACTGTCACGATCGCGCACAGCCGCACGCGGGACCTGGCTTCGGTCGTGCATCGCGCTGACATCGTGGTGGCGGCGGTGGGCCGTGCCGAGATGGTAAAGGGCGAATGGATCAAGCCGGGCGCCACCGTTATCGACGTCGGCATCAACCGCGTCACCGACACGGAAGATGGCAAGAGCCGGATCGTCGGCGACGTCGCCACGGCGGAAGCGCTGGCGCATGTGCGGGCGATTACTCCTGTGCCGGGCGGGGTGGGGCCGATGACGATCGCGGTGCTGCTGCGTAATACGCTGGTGGCGGCTCATGCGCGCGCGGGGCTGACAAAGCCGGAGGGGCTGTGACAGCAAGGCGAGCCGTCCTGATCGCGGCTTGCCTTATCGGGCTGGTCGCGGCGCGGCCGCCTATGCGGCATCAGCCTGATCCCAGTTCCGTCTTCGCCGCCGAAATTGCCTTCAACCGTCTTGCGCGCGACAAGGGGCAATGGACCGCCTTCCGCGAGACCGCCGCCGAGGATGCGGTGATGTTCGTGCCGCAGCGGGTGCTCGCCAAACAATGGTTGAAGGGTCGCGCCGATCCGCCCAAGCCGGTGAGCTGGACGCCGTCCGTCATATATGTGTCGTGCGACGGCAATCTGGCGGCGAGTACGGGCAATTGGCAGCGGCCGGATGGAACGGTGGGCTATTTCACGACGATCTGGCGGCGGGACAAGCGGGGCGCGTGGGAATGGGTGCTGGATCATGGCGATACGCTTGCCGCGCCGCGTCCTGCGTCGGAGTTTCTGGTGGGGAAGGTCGCCACCTGCAAGCGGGGCAAAGCACCGGAGGGTGCAGGAGCTAAGGTCAAATCGCCGGTGCCGCCTGCGGATGAGAGCTTGTTGTGGAATGCGGAGGTTTTTCCTGATGGGGGCCGCCATGTCATGGTGCGCGTGTGGAACGGGGCAGGTTATGACCTTGTGATCGACGACAGGGTGGCGGCGCCGGGGGCATGATCGAGCTGTTCATCTCCGCCTTCGTCACGCTGTTCGTGGTTATCGATCCGCCCGGTTGCGCGCCTATCTATGCCAGCCTGACCACCGGGGCGAGCCATGCGCAGCGCCGGGCGATGGCGATCCGTGCCGTTGGCATCGCGGCGGTGATCCTGTTCATCTTCGCGCTGTGGGGGAAACAGCTGCTGGGCGTGCTGGGCATCGCGCTAGACAGCTTCCGGATCGCGGGCGGGATCATGCTGTTCATCATCGCCATGGACATGGTGTTCGAAAAGCGCACCCAGCGGCGCGAGGATCGCGCGCACAAGATCGCCGAGACGCCTGAGGTCGAGGATGTGTCGGTATTCCCGATGGCGATGCCGATGATCGCGGGACCGGGGTCGATCGCCACTGTGATGCTGCTGATGTCGCAGGCGGATGGTATCAGCGAGCGACTGGTCGTCATCGGCGCGGTTCTGGCGACGCTGGTGCTGATGCTGGGGTCGTTGCTGGCGGCGGGGCCGATCATGGCGCGGCTGGGCACCAAGATCGAGGCAGTGATTACCCGCTTGCTGGGGGTGCTGCTGGCGGCGCTGGCCGCGCAGTTCGTGATCGATGGGTTGAAGGCGAGTTTTTAGAGCGCGATAGTCGTACGTGGAAGCATCCGCATCTAGGCTCCCTTGTGTCGCCCCGGGCTTGACCCGGGGTCCCGCTGCCTCGGCAGCGTCAGAAAAGAAGCGGGACCCCCGGATCAAGTCCGGGGTGACGATCACTCACATATGATCATGCTTTAGGATCGTTTCGACAATACGCCCCGAATGCCCGCTAAAAAAGAAGCCGGGAGCGCTTGGGGCGCGTCCCGGCTCCGTTGAGAAACAGCGACAGGCTTAAGCCCGAACGTCGCTTTCCGTGACCGGCGCGATCTTGATTTCGACGCGGCGGTTGCTGGCCTTGCCTTCTGCCGTCGCATTGGACGCGATGGGCTGGGTTTCGCCAAAGCCGCGCGTTGCGATGCGGGCCGACTGGACGCCGTGGCTGGTCAGATAGTCCGCCACCGACTGGGCGCGGCGTTCGGACAGGGTCTGGTTATAGGCGTCCGCGCCGTCGCTGTCGGTGTGGCCGTACACGTCGATGTAGGTTTTGGGATATTGCGCGAGCACCGACGATACTTCGTCCAGGGTCGGGCGGAACTGCGGCTGCACGGCGGCGCTATCGGTGGTGAAGGTGATGCCCGACGGCATGCGCAGCACCAGATTGTCGCCGTCGCGGATCACGTCGACGCCGCTGCCAGCGGTTTCCTCGCGCAGCTTACGTTCCTGCGCGTCCATATAGGCGCCGATGCCTGCGCCCGCGACCGCGCCGATGCCTGCGCCCAGGATCTTTTCGGTGCGGTCACGCTTGCCCCCGACCAGGTCGCCGAGCAGATAGCCGCCCAGCGCGCCGCCGATGCCGCCGATTGCGGCCTTGGAAATCTGACGCTGCCCGGTGTTGGGATCGGTCGTGCAGGCGGCGGTGGCGAGCATGGCGGCCAGACCTGCCGTACCCATGATGCGATGAGAAATCCGCATAGATTCAGTTCCCTTTATATCTTGCACCCGAAAGTGCGGATGCAGGCCCCAATCGTCAAAGCCCGCCTTTTGTTCCACAGGCGAACTGAACCGCAGGTGATGGGACGGTTGTGAAATTGTAAGGAACAGGGCTATAGGGCGTAGCTGACCACCATGGCCACGATCCCCCCGCACGCTCCGACGCCCTTTCCCTGGGCAGACCTCGTCATCATTCTGGCGCTGGTCGCTTTGAATGGCGTTTTTGCCATGTCGGAACTGGCGATCGTGTCGGCTCGGCGTCCCCGATTGCAGGCGATGGAGAAGGCGGGACGTCGCGGCGCGCACACGGCGCTGATGCTGGCGAGCGATCCCGGCAAGTTTCTTTCCACGGTCCAGATCGGCATCACCCTGATCGGCATCATCGCGGGCGCCTATTCCGGCGCGAGCCTTGGCGGACCCGTCGGCGAGCGGCTCCAGCAACTCGGATTGTCGCCCAACAGCGCCGAGAGTCTGGGTTTTGCGCTGGTCATCGGCCTGACCACCTATGCCTCGCTGATCATCGGGGAACTGGTGCCCAAGCAATTTGCCCTGCGCTCGCCTGAACCCATTGCGGTGCTCATGGCGACGCCGATGCTGTGGCTCGCCAAGATCACCGCGCCGGTCGTGTGGGTGCTGGACGGGTCGAGCGCGCTCATTTTCCGCCTGCTGCGCATGACGCGGGAATCGGAACATCATGTGACGGCCGAGGAATTGCACCTGATCGTCGCGGAGGCGAGCCGGTCTGGGGTGATCGAGGAAAGCGAGCGCGCGATCATTTCGGGCGTCGTGCGGCTGGCCGACCGGCCCGTGCGCGAAGTCATGACGCCGCGCATGGATGTGGACTGGATCGACATCGGCGCGGATGATGAAACCATCCGGGCGAGGTTGCTGGAAACGCCGCATACGCGTCTGCCGGTGGGCCGTGGAACGGTTGAGGATATTATCGGCGTCGTGCAGGCGCGCGACATCATGACCGCGCTGTTCAGGGGCGAGCGGCTGAACCTTGATTCATTGATGCGCCGTGTGGAAGTGGTTCCGGATCAGGTCGATGCGATGGACGCGCTGGAAGTGCTGCGCCGCGCTGATGTGCCCATGGTGATGGTGCATGACGAATATGGCCATTTCGAAGGCATAGCGACGCCCGCCGACCTGTTGTCCGCCATCGCAGGTCATTTCGCGTCCGATCGCGACGTGCATGATGAACCCGACCTTGTCGAACGGGAGGACGGCAGCCTTCTGGTATCGGGCCAGATGCCGGTTGACCTGCTCGCGGATCGGATCGGCATCGACCTGCCCGAGGACCGCGATTACGCCACGGTCGCGGGCCACGCCTTGTGGTTGCTCAAGCGCTTGCCCGAGGTCGGCGATTTCATCGACGATCAGGGGTGGCGATTTGAGATCGTCGACATGGATGGGCGCAAGATCGACAAGCTTTTGGTGGCGGAGCGTTAAAAGGGCCTTCCGGCGACGTTGCGGGAGACCGGGGTCGGCTTGTGACCAAGGCCGGTCATAAGGATGCTTGTTCCGATAGGCGCACGCACCCATTGGCTTAGGCGACATAATTCGATATTTCGGATTTTATCGAATAGTCGAATCGAAGGGTCGCCGTCCGTGACAGATGAAAATCAGCAGATGTCGTTGCCGGACGCCGTTGAGGCATTGTCGGCGCTGGCACATAATCACAGGCTGGCCGTTTTCCGCCTGCTTGTTCGTGCAGGGGCCTCGGGTGTCCCGGCCGGAGAAATAGCGCGCGAAGTGGGCGCATTGCCAAGCACGCTTTCCACGCATCTCACCATCCTGGGACACGCTGGCCTGATCCAGTCCCGACGGGAGGGGCGGTCAGTGATTTACTCCGCCGATTATGAGGGGATGGGTGATCTTTTGAAGTTCCTCGTTTCCGATTGCTGCGCAGGACGTCCGGAAATCTGCGCACCTTTGGTCGCCATGGTGGACACCGCAAATTGCTGTTCGCCTCAATGACAGTCATCCGCAACATTGCCGCTGAAGCCTTGGGCACGGCCATGCTGTTGGCCGTCGTCGTCGGGTCGGGCATCATGGGACAGCGACTTGCCGCCGGTAACGATGCGATTGCATTGTTGGCGAACACGGTGGCGACCGGGGCGGGGCTCGTCGTTCTGATCCATATGTTCGCGCCGCTGTCAGGCGCACATTTCAATCCGGCGGTAACGCTTGTTTTCCTGCTGCGGGGTGAGGTTACCCCTCAAAAGGCTTTGCAATATGTGGTCGCACAGATTTGCGGCGCTGTTGTTGGTGTATGGACCGCGCATGCGATGTTTGCCGAGCCAGTGTTGCAAATCTCGACCAAATTGCGCGACGGCTGGGGGCAGGGCTTTGCGGAGGCCGTCGCCACCTTCGGCCTGATCGGGACGATATTGACGACACAGCGGTCCCGACCCGAGTTCACGCCGACGGCGGTGGGACTCTACATCACGGCCGCTTACTGGTTCACGGCGTCCACATCCTTCGCCAATCCTGCGGTGACCGTGGCTCGCGGCCTTACCAACAGCTTTGCGGGGATTGCACCATCATCGATCCCCTTGTTCATCGGCGGCCAAAGTGCGGGCGCCATAGTCGCGCTGATGGTGTTCGGCTGGCTTTTACAGGAGGACCCCTATCGTGCCTGACGCCTTTCCCATTACGATATATCATAATCCCGATTGCGGCACTTCGCGTAACGCGCTCGCGATGATCCAGGCTGCGGGCTACCTTCCCATGGTCATTGCGTATCGCGACATCGGCTGGACCCGTTCCCTACTGGAGCGCCTGATTGCCGATATGCGCGCGTCGCCAAGTGATCTGTTGCGAGAAAAGGGTACGCCTGCCGCAGCACTCGGCTTGCTGGGCGGGGATGCCACGGATGATCAAATCCTGGCGGCGATGGTTGAGCATCCCATCCTTGTGAACCGCCCTATTGTGGTCTCCCCCCTGGGCACAAAATTGTGTCGTCCGTCAGAGGTCGTATTGACCCTATTGGACCGCCAGCCCGATCGATTTACCAAGGAAGATGGTGAAGTCGTAAAGCCCTGAGACGATCCGAGTTTCAAAAAGGCGCATTTCCCAAACGCCAACGGGCGCGGCATTCACTGCCGCGCCCGTCAGGTTCAACAGGAGGGGCTGCCCCCTCCGGCGTTATTTGCCAGCAGCGGCGGGTCCGGTCGCCGGAGCCGCATTGGCCGGAGCCTTGCCCGCGACGCTTTCCGCGGCGTTCGTGGCGTTGGCGGCGGCTTCGCCCGGCGTTGCGCTCGCTTCGGCGGGTGCGGCGTCGGCGGCGGGCAGGGGCAGGTTGGAGCCCTGCGTATTCATCCAGGCGATGAGGTTCGCGCGGTCGGCCGGGTTGCCGAGGCCGGCGAAGGTCATCTTGGTGCCGGGCGCGAATTCACGCGGGCTGGTCAGCCAGTGGTCGAGATTTTCGAATGTCCACTCGCCGCCCTTCTTCTTCAGAGCGTCGGAGAAGGCGAAGCCGCCCTTGCCCTGGCCGATGGCTTCGCCAACGGTCGCGTAGAGGTTGGGGCCGATGCCGTTGGCGCCGCCCTGGTTGACGGTGTGGCAGGCCGCGCACTTGGCGAAGACCTTTTCACCGGCGGCGACATCCGCGCTGGCGAGCAGCGTGTTCAGGCCGGGGCCGCTAGCCGCAGCGCCTGCGCCCTCGGCCTCCACGCCTTCGATCGCGTAGCCCATCTTTTCGGGCCGTTCGTCATGGAAATATTTGGAGCTGACGATACCGCCACCCAGCGCAATGATCCCCGCAAACAACGCCCAGCCTGCAATGGTGTTGAAACGATCACTCATTTCGCTTGGATTCCCTTGAATTTCTGTTCTGGCGGCTTGGTTTCCGCGCCCCCTCTAGCGCGCTGCCATAATGAGGCAAGAGCGAACGTGCAAGCATGGTTGGAAGCTGTTGCGCCTTCGCCGGTGTCAGTCGGGGATTCCGACACGCTTGCGCGCGCGCGGAGGAGTGCCTAAGCGCGCTTCATCCATGGAAAACTATCCTGCCCCCGCCCGCGCGCTGGTCGCGGAACTCGCCGAAAAGGCCGCAGCGGACCCGTCGCGCGCCATCGCTTATCAGGGCGCGCCGGGCGCCAATTCGCACCTTGCCGCGATTGGCTACGCGCCTGATTGGGTGCCGTTGCCCTGCTTCGCTTTTGAAGATGCGATCGATGCGGTGCGTAATGGTTTGGCGGCGCGGGCGATCATTCCGATCGAAAACAGCCTGCATGGCCGGGTCGCCGACATGCATTTCCTGCTGCCCGAATCGGGGCTGCACATCGTTGACGAATATTTCCTGCGCATCCGCCACTGCCTGATGGCCATCGACGATAGCCCGGTCAAAAGCGCGATCAGCCATCCGCAGGCGCTGGGCCAATGCCGCCATTATCTTCGCGAGCGGGGTATCCAGCCGGTGACCTATGCCGATACGGCGGGAGCAGCGGCGCTGGTTGCGGAATCGCGCAAGCCTGGCGAGGGAGCCGTGGCGCCCTATCTGGCGGCGGAGCTCTATGGCCTCAAGATGGTGGCGGAGAATATCGAGGATAGCGACGACAATATGACGCGCTTCCTTGTGCTATCGCGTGAGCCGACCATGCCGGAGCCCGATGAGGCGCCGGTGATGACGACATTCCTGTTCGAGGTGAAGAATGTCCCCGCCGCCCTCTACAAGGCGATGGGGGGCTTTGCCACGAACGGCGTCAACATGACGAAGCTGGAAAGCTATCAGCGGGGCGCCAGCTTCGCCGCGACGGAGTTTTTCTGCGATATCGAGGGCATGCCGGGCGACCCCGCCGTGGATCGCGCGCTCGCCGAGCTGGAATTCCACAGCAAGTGGGTGCGCATGCTGGGCAGCTATCGTCAGGCGCGGCCACGGAGGTGATGGAGGGACCTGATGGGGTGACGGGCCGGGCGCTGCTGCCTATAGTCGATCCCATGCTGGTCGCGATCCTTCTTTCCGCTCTTGCCATGAGCGTGATCGTGGCGGTGCGCTATCTGCTCACCAGCGGCGGCTTTGCGCTGGCGACGCGTGTCCGGCAGCCGGGACTCTATGCCGGGCTGGACCCGCAGATCCGTCGGGAGATTGCGTGGTCGCTGGCGTCGGCATGGATCTACGGCATTCCAGCGGGCGTGGTCGCGTGGGGATGGCAGGCGCAGGGCTGGACGCGCATCTATACCGATGCCGCCGCCTATCCGCTCTGGTATCTGCCGGTATCGGTGCTGCTATACCTCGCGGCGCATGACAGTTGGTTTTACTGGACGCATCGCTGGATGCACCGGCCGCGCCTGTTCCGCGCCGCCCATGCCGTGCATCATGCGAGCCGACCTCCCACGGCCTGGGCGGCGATGAGCTTTCACCCATGGGAGGCGTTGAGCGGCGCCATCGTCATTCCGGCGCTGGTGTTCCGGGCCCCGATCCATGTCGGGGCGCTGGGGTGCGTGCTGGCGATCATGACGGTCATGGGTGTGTCGAACCATATGGGGTGGGAGATGTTTCCGCGCTGGCTGGTGCAGGGACCGGCGGGCCGCTGGCTGATCACCGCCAGCCATCATCAGCGGCATCATGAATTGTATAATTGCAATTATGGGCTTTATTTTCGGGTCTGGGACCGGCTGTGCGGGACCGACAGGGGACTAGGCGATTTCAGGAAGGCGCACGGATGAAGGAAAAATTGCTGCTCGCGGCCGGGGCCATGTGGATCCTGCCCGGCGCCGCGCCGGTGGGCCAGCCGCAGCCGATCAGCATCGGGGTTGAAGGCCTGCGATCGCATAAGGGAAACCTGCTCGTCTGCGTCGCCCGGTCGCCCGCCTATTTTCCCGATTGCAGCCATGATCCGGAGAAGCGCCACTTGGTCGTCGCCGCTACATCGGCGGCGATTTCCTTGGGCGATCTGGCGCCCGGCACCTATGGCGTCGCGATCATCCATGACGAAAATGGCAATGGGAAGCTCGATACGTTCGCCGGTATTCCGCGCGAGGGCGTAGGCTTTTCCCGGAACCCCGCCATTCGGTTCGGCGCACCCAGTTTCCGTTCTGCGCAATTTACCGTGACCGGATCGGCGATGCGTCAGGATATAAAGGTCAAATATTTCCTCTGATTGCATTCGCCCGGAACTGTAATGGCAGCGAAACATTCTAAAAGCTGACCATATTGATGGAACAGGGGATTTATGAACCATCGACGGATATTGTTCTCGGGCCTTGCCTTTATTGCGCTGGGTGCCGCCGACACGGCTTTTGCCCAGTCGGAGGACAGCAATGCGCTGACCGTCGGCATCGGCGCTGCCGTCATTCCCAGCTATGAAGGGTCGGACGACTATCGGGTGATCCCCGTCCCGCAGCTGCGCGGCAAGGTGAGCGATTTCGCCTTCTGGACGCGCGGGCCGAGCCTTTATTTCGACGTCATCCCCAATCGTGGGCAGGACGTCGATCTTCAGCTGGGACCGGTGGCGGGCGTTCGGTTTGATCGGTCGAGCCGCAAGAATATCAAGGATGCCGCCGTGCGCGCGCTTGGCGAACGCGATAAGGCGGTGGAGCTTGGCGGCTTTGTTGGCATCGGCAAAACCGGCGTTTTTACCAGCGCCTACGACAATCTGTCGGTGCGCGTGGCCGTGACAAAGGATGTCGCGGGCGCGCATGAAAGCTTCATCGTGACGCCAGCGATCGAATATTTCACGCCGCTTTCGACGCGCAGCTTCGTGGGTCTGGGCGTGTCGGCCGACTATGTGGGCAAGAAATATGGCCGCTATTATTATGATGTCGATGCCGCCGGGGCGCTGGCGTCCGGCCTGCCGGAATATTCTCGCGCGGGCGATGGTTCGGGTTTCAAGAAGGTAGGCGTCAACCTGACCGGCGGCCTGTCATTGTCGGGCGACATCCGTAAGGGATGGGCGCTGTTCGCACTCGGCGGTTATTCGCGGATGCTGGGCGACTATGCGGACTCGCCCATCGTGAGCATCGCAGGGTCGAAGGACCAATGGATCGGTGCGGTCGGCGTCGGCTATACCTTCTGATCTTGTGCGGATAGGGTGACGCCCCACATAAGGCGCTGTATGGACGCGGCACCCAAGCGCAACAAGGCAGGAGAATACGGCAGTGGCGACCCTAGGAATGAGCGACACCGATAAGGCAGCGGTGGAGGCGTTCCGCCGTGACGTGGTGGACCCGTCGCGCACCAGCCTTGTCATCGTCGATTTCTGGGCGGAATGGTGCGGGCCGTGCAAGCAGTTGACGCCGGTCATCGAAAAGGTTTGCGCCGACTATGCTTCCAAGGGCGTGAAGCTGGTGAAGATCAACGTCGATGAAGATAAGTTCATCGCCGCCCAGTTTCGTGTCCAGTCGATCCCGACCGTCTATGCCGTGTTCCAGGGCCAGCCGGTCGCCGACCTCAGCCAGGCACGCACCGAGGGGCAGTTGAAGCAATATCTCGACCAGTTGCTGGCGCAATTGCCGATCGAATCGGATGAGAAGACGCAACTGGAGGAAATCGCCCCGCTCATTGAAATGGGCGAGGAAATGCTGGCGGGTGGCGAGCCAGACCGGGCGCTTTCGGTGTTCGAGCAGGTTGGCCAGATGGTGCCTGACAATGCGGATGTCGCTTCCGGCCATGCCCGCGCGCTGGTGGCGCTTGGCCGACTGGACGAGGCGGAGGCGGTACTCGCCGCGCTGCCCGCTGATGTCGCCAAGGATCAGGCGATCGACCGCGCCCGCGCAGCCCTTGCGTTGGCGCGGGACGCCAAGCCCGTTGCCGACCTGTCCGGGGTCGAGGCGAAGGTCGCCGCCAATCCCGATGATCATGACGCGCGTTTCGAACTGGCGGGCGGCCTGATGGCGAATGGCGAGCGGGACCGGGCGGCCGAGGAACTGCTGGAGATTGTCCGCCGCGACCGTGAATGGAATGAAGGCGCGGCAAAGGCGCAACTGCTCAAGCTGTTCGAGGCCACCGGCCTTGAAGACCCATGGGTCGCAGGGCAGCGGCGGAAATTGTCGCAGATCCTCTTTTCCTGACGGCGCGGCCGGTGAACCGCGCGCGCGTCTCCATCTTTCCGTTGTCCGGGGCGCTGTTGCTGCCGGGCATGGACATGCCGCTGCACATATTCGAGCCGCGTTACCGGGCGCTGATCCATGACGCCATGGCGAGGGATCGGCGCATCGGCATGATCCAGCCGCGCGGGGAGGGGGCCAGGCCCGCCCTGTACGATGTCGGATGCCTCGGCCGCATAAGCGAGTTCGAAGTGCTGGATGACGGCCGTTTCAACATCATCCTGGAAGGGCTGGCGCGTTTTCGGGTGATCCGCGAGCTCGACGTCACCACCGCCTTTCGCCAGATCGAGGCCGATGTCGAGCAGGCGCCGGAGGATGAGGTGCTTCACGCCGTCGAACGGGCGGCGCTGGAACAGGAATCGCGGCGCTTTGCCGAAGCGTTGGGCTATGTCGTGGACTGGACCGCCGTGTCGCGGCTCGACGACACTTCGCTGGTGAACGGCATAGCCCAGATTGCGCCATTCGATCCGGCCGCCAAGCAGACTTTGCTGGAGGCGGACGGCTTAAGCGAGCGGTGCGACCGGATCATTCAGTTGATGCAGATCGTCGGCCGGATGGAGCGTGATGGCGGGGCGACGATGCAATGAGCGTGGCGCCTGATCCTTATTTGCTGGCGAAGCTGGTGTGCCCGGTGACGCGGACGCCGTTGCGGTGGGATGACGAGAGCAGCGAGCTGGTGTCGGATGCGGCTGGTTTGGCCTTTCCGGTGCGCGATGGGGTGCCGGTGATGGTGGTGCGCGAGGCGCGGGCGCTTTAACTTCTGATACTCCCGTCATCCCAGCGGAAGCTGGGATCTTGTGAGGCTTGGTCGTGCCCTATTCCCTGAGACCCCAGCTTTCGCTGGGGTGACGGTTGAAGGGGTGGGTGCGATCAGGGAGCCCTAGGACTCCAACGCCGCCTCGATCAGATCCCGGCCTTCCTTGCTGTTCCAGTCCATCGCGCCGACGACGCGTAGCATCTCCTTGCCCTCCCGGTCGTACAGCACGGTGGTGGGCAGCATGCCGGTCGCATAGTGGAAGCCGAACTGATTTTCCGGATCGATGAAGCTTTTGAGGTGCGGCAGGGTATGTTTGGCGAAGAAGGGCTTCACCACGCTTTCGCCCTGACTGTCCTGAGATATGGTCAGCACGGCCAGACCCTTGCCCCCGTACGCCTTGGCGACGGCATCGAGCGTCGGCATTTCCGCGATGCAGGGCGCGCACCATGTCGCCCACAGGTTGACCAGCAGCGGCTTCCCCGCGAAATCCTGCAAGGTGGCGTCCTTGCCATCCGGCCCGGCGAAGGCGAAATCGGGGGCGGGGGTGCCCGCTTTTGAACGGTCGAGCGTGAAGCTGAACGCGCCCTTGCCGCTTTGCGGGGCAGCCCCCCCCTCTCTTGGCGCCTCGCCGCTTGTCGGGGGGACTGGCGCGCTGCTATTGGCTTGATCTTGCCCCGCGCCCGGCGATTGCCTATCGCACGCGCCGAGGCCAGCCAGCAGGAGCAGTGTCATTACGCAGGGCAAAGTTGATCGGGACGGGGAAGGTCGCACGGGAGACGGCTCCAACAGCATGTGGGGCGGACGCTTCGCAGCTGGTCCGGCTTCGGTCATGCGCGAGATAAATGCCTCCATCCCGTTCGACAAGCGATTGTGGAAGCAGGACATCGCCGGGTCGAAGGCGCATGTCGCGATGCTGGCCAAACAGGGCATCGTCGAAGGCGAGGACGCGCAGGCAATCACCGAGGGGCTGAACCGCATCGCCGCGGAGTATGAAGCGAATGGCGTGCCGGTGAATCTGGACCTTGAAGATATCCACATGGTGACCGAGTCCCGGCTGGCTGAGCTGATCGGTCCGGCGGCCGGGCGGCTGCATACGGCGCGCTCGCGTAACGATCAGGTGGCGACGGACTTCCGCCTGTGGGTGCGCGATGCCATCGATGAGGTGGCGGCGGGCCTGGACGCGTTGCAGCAGGCGCTGTTGGCTCGCGCGGAGGAGAATGCCGATGTGGTCATGCCGGGCTTCACGCATCTTCAGTCCGCGCAGCCGGTGACGTTGGGCCATCACCTGATGGCTTATTTTGAGATGATCCGCCGCGACCGCAGCCGCTTTGCCGATGCGCGCGAGCGGCTGAACGAATGTCCGTTGGGCGCAGCGGCGCTGGCTGGGACGGGTTTTCCGATCGATCGCCATGCGACGGCGGCGGCGCTGGGCTTTGCCAAGCCGACCGACAACAGCCTCGACAGCGTCAGCGACCGCGACTTCGCGCTCGATTATCTGATGGCGGCGACGCAAGTAGCACTGCACCTGTCGCGGCTGGCGGAAGAGTTCATCATCTGGGCGAGCCAGCCCTTCGGTTTTGTGAAGCTGCCCGATGCCTATTCGACCGGCAGCTCGATCATGCCGCAGAAGCGCAACCCCGACGCCGCCGAGCTGGTGCGCGGCCATGCCGGGCGGATCATGGGCTGCATGACGGCGCTCTGCGTCACGATGAAGGGCCTGCCGCTCGCCTATTCGAAGGATATGCAGGACGACAAGCCGCCGGTGTTCGAGGCGCATGATCTGCTGGGCCTGTCCATCGCGGCGATGACCGGGATGATCGAAACGGTGACGTTCCGCACCGATCGCATGCGCGGCCTTGCGGAGAGCGGCTTTGCTACTGCGACGGACTTGGCCGACTGGCTGGTGCGCGAAGCCAATGTGCCGTTCCGCGAGGCGCATCATATTACCGGCCGCGCCGTTGCGGCGGCGGAGAGCGCGGGCACGCCGCTTGCCGACCTGCCGATCGAGACGCTGAAAGCCATTGACGCCCGCATCGATGAGCGCATCTATGCGGTGCTGACGGTGGATGCATCGGTGGCGAGCCGAAAAAGCCATGGCGGCACCGCGCCCGATCAGGTGCGCGCGCGTATCGCCCAAGCGCGGAAGGAACAGGCATGAGGATCGCCATCAGCCGGAAAGTCGCCTTCGCCCTGCTGGCGCTTGGGGTCGCCGCTTGTGGCGGGCGCCAGCCATTGAAGCCCATTGAAGGGCAGAAAATGCCTGCCGTGCCGGTCGGCGCCGCTGCCGCACCGACCGCGCAGCAGCTCATGACTCCTTCCATTCAGGCCCGGCCGGAGCGGAGCGTCGATATCCTCTCGCAGTCGGAAGAGCGCAAGGATGACTCGTTCGACCTGCCGCCTGAAAACCAGCCCTGATACGCTTCGCTAGGACAGACAAGCCTTGGACCATTTCGACTATGTGAACGGCGCCATGCATGTGGAGCAGGTGCCGATGGCGGACATCGCGCAGGCGGTCGGCACGCCGGTCTATATCTATTCGACCGCTACGCTGACGCGCCACGTCACCGTGTTTCGCGATGCCCTGTCGCGGCTGGACGATCCGCTGATCGCCTTTGCGGTGAAGGCCAATCCCAATGGCGCGGTGCTGGCGACGCTGGCGAAGCTGGGGCTGGGCGCCGATGTGGTTTCGGGTGGCGAACTGCTGCGCGCGATTGCGGCGGGCATCCCGGCGAATCGCATCGTCTTTTCCGGCGTCGGCAAGACCGCCGAGGAGATGCGACTGGCGCTGGAACACGGCATTTTCCAGTTCAATCTGGAGAGCGAGCCGGAAGCCGAGATGCTGTCCGAAGTTGCGCTATCCATGGGCAGACAAGCGCCCGTCGCCTATCGCATCAACCCCGATGTGGATGCGGGGACGCACGCCAAGATTTCGACCGGCAAGTCGGAAAACAAGTTTGGCATCCCCTATGACCGCGCGCTGGAAAGCTATGCTGCCGCGCGTGATCTGCCGGGATTGGACGTGCAGGGCGTCGCCGTTCATATCGGCAGCCAGCTGACCGACCTTGCCCCGCTTGAGGCGGCCTTCACGAAGGTCGGCGCGCTGATCGAGCAGCTACGCGCTGCTGGGCATGCCATCCGCACCGCCGATCTGGGCGGCGGACTGGGCGTTCCTTACGACCCGTCGCTCCCGATTCCGCCGCTGCCAGCTGTCTATGGCGAGATGGTGACGCGGGTCACGCAGGGCTGGAATGTGCGCCTGATGTTCGAGCCGGGCCGGGTCATCGTCGGCAATGCGGGCGCGCTGCTGTCGCGGGTGGTACGCGTGAAGCAGGGCGCGCAGGCGCCGTTCGTCATCGTCGATGCGGCGATGAATGACCTGATGCGGCCCAGCCTTTACGATGCCTGGCATGACATTCGCGCCGTTGATCCTTCGGGCGCGCGGGAGACTGCCAATGTGGTGGGGCCGGTCTGCGAGACGGGCGACACTTTTGCCATGCACCGTGACATGGACGTGGTGCAGGCGGGCGATCTGGTCGCCTTTATGACGGCGGGCGCTTATGGCGCGACCATGGCGGGCACCTATAACAGCCGCCCGCTGACGCCCGAAGTCCTGGTGTCCGGCGACAAATGGGCCGTCGTCCGCGCCCGCCCGCCGATCGAGGCATTGATCGAGGCGGACAAGATCCCCGACTGGGTGCAGGGCTGATGCAAAGCCTGCCCGTCTTTCTGGTGTTGAAGGGCAGGCCGGTTATCCTGACGGGAAGCGGTGAGGCTGCGGATGCCAAGCGCCGGTTGCTGGAACGTGCGGGCGCGCGCGTCGTCGGGGAGGCTGAGGACGCGGCCATCGCGATCGTTGCCGATGGCGATGATGCGACGGTTGCGCGGCTGAAGGCACGGGGCGTGCTGGTGAATGCGACCGACCGGCCGGAGCTTTGTGATTTCACCCTGCCTGCCATCATCGATCGCGATCCCGTGCTGATCGCCATCGGCACGGGCGGTGCGTCGGCGGGGCTGGCGAAGGCGCTGCGCCAGCGGATCGAGGCAATATTGCCGGAAAAGCTGGGTAGGCTCGCTGCTGCGCTGCACGATGCGCGCGCCGCCATCCGCGCTCGCTGGCCCGATGCCAGCGCCCGCCGCCGCGCGATCGATGCCGGGCTGTCGGCTGGCGGCCTGATCGACCCGCTGCGCGAGGATGCTGCTGACGAGGTGCCCCGCTGGCTGGCGGAGCAGGGCGATGCCGAACCCTCCCGTCTTGTCGCGCTGCGCCTGCTGTCGGGGGACCCCGATGACCTGACGCTCCGCGCGGCGCGCCTGCTCGGGGAGGCTGATCGCATCTATCATAAGCCCGATGTGCCAGCGGCGATCCTCGATCGTGCCCGCGCCGATGCCGTTCGCATCCCCGCAACCGCGCCGTCGGCTACACCGGGCGAGGGGCTCTCGCTCTGGCTGGAGATGCCGCAATGAGCCGGGTGTTCGTCAATGAAGGCGGCCATGCCCGCGAAATCTCCCTCGATGATTTTTGCGCGCAGGCCGACCATGCGCCTTTCAGCTGGATTCATGCCGATGGTTGGCGGGAGGACGCGCAGAGCATCGTCTCGCGCTGCGACCATATGCCGCAGGCGGCGCTGTCGGCGCTGCTGGCGCAGGAAACCCGGCCGCGTTGCACGGTGATGGCGCATGGTGCGCTCATCAACCTGCGCGGTCTGGGGGCCGACGATGAGGCAAGCGGCGATCCGCTGGTGTCGATCCGTCTGTGGGCCGAACATGCGCGGGTGATCACCGTCAGCTACCGCCCGCTCGCGGCGATGGAGCCGGTGGTGAAGCAGATGCTGGCCGGAGAGATTCGCGACCCGGGCGACCTTATCGCCGCTTTTGCGCAGGAAATCACCGAAGCGCTTGATCCGGAAGTCGCGCAGCTTGGCGACGATCTGGACGAGATCGAAAGCACGCTGAGCGACAATGGCGCGGCGGAGGTGCGGCGGCAGGTGTCCGAAATCCGGGCGTCGGCGATCAGTTACCGCCGCTTCATCTCACCGCAGCGGCAGGCGCTCGAAAGATTGTCGGCTGCGGATGCGCCCTGGCTTCATCCCGATGACCGGCTGCATTTGCAGGAAGCGGCGGATCGCTGCGCCCGCATGGCGGAGGAGCTGGAGGCGGTGCGCGAGCGATCGGCGCTGGCGCATGAAGAACTGACGGACCTGCGCGCGGAACAGATGAACCGGCAGGCGTTGATCATATCGGTCGTGGCGCTGGTTTTCCTGCCGCTCACCTTCCTGACCGGACTGCTCGGCATGAACGTCAACGGCATTCCCTTTGCCCATGAAGCCTGGGCCTTTTGGGGCGTTGTAGGGGTCTGCGTCGCCATGGCGATCGGGATTGGCGGCTGGTTCACCGCGACTCGCTGGTTGAAGCGCTGAAACCCTGATTGTTTCAGGGGCGGGCAGCGTTCAGCCGGGCGATTTCATCATTCAACGCCTGGATCGATGAGACCAGCCGCGCCCTGTCGACCTGCATTTCCTCAAGCGCGTCGCGCGTCTCGCCCAGTTCCACTGCGCGTCGCGCAATACGGGCGTCGAGTTCGGCATTATGCCGGGTGAGGGCGTTCAACTCATCGGCGCGCTGGCACAAATGGCGGAGCCGTGCGTCCAGCACATCGAAGTCGAACGGCTTGGTGACATAATCGTCCGCGCCCGCTTCCAAAGCCTCCACGACGCTGGCGTTATCCTGCTTGCCCGCGATCATCACGAAACTCGCCTGACCGGCAAGGCCAGCGGCGCGGATTTTCTTTAAGGTGGCTATGCCCGGCAGGATCGCCAGTCCCATGTCGATCAGGATGATGTCCACCGACCGGCTGAGAAGGCGGTTCAGCGCCACGAAGCCATTTTCGGCCAGCACCACGTCATAATGGAGATGGGAAAGGCGGCGCGCGATCACGGCCCGGGCCGTGTCGTCCTCCTCGATCAGCAAAAGCCTCCGGCGGCGGAGCGGGCGAGCGTTCTTCGCCTTGTCGCTGTCGGTATTGAGCGTCCTCGCCGCGGATTTGAAAAACTGCATGGCGTGCGTCTCCTCACACGCCCTGATCTAGGATAAGTGCGCAAATAAATGGTTAATGCGATCTTGCCTGTGAAGGTGCCTCCGCTTCAGGCGCATAGGCGCGCAGGAAGCAATCGACCGCGAATGCGACGTCGGCGTCCACCTGCTCGGTCGTGGGACCCTGCCTGTTGCCCCATATCATCTGCTGATGACAGCCTGACAAAGTGAGCACTACCAGCGTCCGCGCCGCCAGTTGAGCATCGGCGCGCCGCAATTGCCCCTTCTCCATCGCCGCCTCCAGAAAGCGGGCGAGCAGGTTGCGGGTATATAAGGGCGCAAGCTCCAGGAAGATCGCACCCATTTTGGGAAAGCGGCTCGACTCCGCGGCCACCAGCCGATGCAACGCGATCGCGTCAGGCGACGTCATCTTGCGCAGCAGATCATGACCGAAGCGGAGGAGCGTTTGCTCAAGCTCGTCACCCGTGTCCAGAAGCTGGGCAAGGCTGGCATGATAGGTTTCGGTCGCGCCTCGCAGGACAGCGGCAAACAGTTCCTCCTTGCCGGGGAAGTAGCTCCACAGGGTGCCCTTCGACCCACCCAGTTCGGCGGCGATGGAGGACATGGTGGTGGCAGCATAGCCATTTTCCAAAAACGAGCGCCGGGCGACTGCGACGATCGCGTCACGGCGATCGCGCCTGTTCGCTTCACGACGGGATAGGGTAGTAATGTCTGTCGGGGTGGTCATAAATGTGTACCATAGAGTACGATAATATTGTTGACAAGCCCGTGCGGCAGGCGCAAAGGCGGTTTTCATACCACATGGTACGGTTTCTTATGTCCCTGCATCGTCTCATTAATTTCGCGCACGCCGGGCTTTTGCCGGGCGCGATATTGGCGCTTTCCGCCTGCGCGGCGGTGCCTGATCTCGGCAAGGCGCCCGCGCCCCGGACAGCCTCCAGCATCGCCGCCTCGCAAACGCTGGGGCAGGGCGCCGCGCTATGGCCAGTCGATGGATGGTGGAAAAGCTATGGCGACTCGCAACTTGATGCGTTGATGGAGGAGGGGCTTGCCGCCTCTCCGGACATCGCGGCGGCTTCCGCCCGCTTTCGCCAGGCATCCGCCGCCGCGCAGCAGGCAGGAGCCCCGCTTTTGCCGTCCGTTGACTTTACCGGATCGGCCGCCGCGACGAAGCAGAGCTATAATATGGGCTTTCCCAAGGACTTCGTGCCCAAAGGCTGGCTGGGTACGGGGAAAGCGGCGCTCGACCTGAATTTCGACCTTGATCTGTGGGGCCGGAACCGGGCCGCGCTGGCGGCCGCCACATCAGAGGCGGAGGCTGCCAGCATCGATGCGCAGCAGGCGCGGTTGGTGCTCACGACAGGGATCGCCGATGCCTATGCCGACCTTGCCCGCCTGTTCGACCAACGGGTGATACAGCAGCGCGCGCTCGACATCCGATCCGCCAGCCAGAAATTGGTGACAGAGCGGCAGCGCAACGGGCTGGAAACGCGGGGTAGCGTGCGGCAAGCCGATGCGACCGTGTCAGCCGCCCGCGCCGTGCTGGCCGGCATCGACCAATCCATCGCCGTCCGGCGGCATCAGATCGCCGCGCTCATCGGCGCAGGCCCCGACCGCGGCCTTGCCATCACGCAGCCGCATTTGGGCAAGGTCGCGGATTTGGGTCTGCCCGCCGATGTCACCACCAACCTTGTGGCGCGCCGCCCCGATGTCGCCGCCGCGCTCGCCCGGACGGAAGCGGCCGCCAAGCGCATCAAGGTTGCCCGCGCCGACTTCTTCCCCGCCATCAGCCTCAGCGCCCTCGTCGGGGTGCAGTCGCTTGGCTACAACACATCCTTCCTCGATCCCTCGACGTCGGGTCCCCGCTCTTTTCTCGACACCTTGTTCAGCAAGGATTCGCTGTTCGGCAATGTCGGGCCTGCGATCAGCTTGCCGATCTTTCATGGCGGGGAACTGCGTGGCCGCTATCGTGGCTCGCGGGCGACCTTCGACGAAGCCGTCGCCAATTATGACAAGACTGTCCTTGGCGCCTATCGCGACGTGGCCGATGCCGTCACCGGCCGCAGGATATTGGGTCAGCGGCTGACGGAGGCCCGTGCCGCGCTGGCCGCATCGGAGGAAGCCTATGCCATAGCGCAGAAGCGCTACCGGGGGGGGCTTTTCACCTTCCTCGACGTGCTGAATGTCGAGGATCAGCTGCTTTCCGCCCGCCAATCCGTCGCGGAGCTTGAAGCGCTGACCTTTTCCACTGACATTGCCCTCATTCGCGCGCTCGGCGGCGGCTTCGCTGCCAGCGGCACATCGTCCAAGGACCTGCCCAATGGCTGATGCAGCCCCCGAATTCACCGCCGATACCGGCAGCGCCGACAAGAGCGCACGGATGGAGCAGCGCAAGAAGTGGCTGGTCCGCCTCGCTCTTGCCGTGTTCGTGATCGGCGCGGTCTACGCTCTCTGGTATCTGCTCGTGGGCCGCAATCATGTCGGCACCGACAATGCCTATGTGAATGCCGAGATCGCACAGGTGACGCCGCTCATCTCCGCTCAGGCCATCGAGGTGAGGGTGACCGACACGCAGGCGGTGAAGCGGGGCGACATATTGGTGCGGCTGGACCCCACCAACGCGCGCATCGCCGTCGCGCAGGCGGAGGCTGACCTTGCCGAAGCGCGCCGCCGTTTCCGCCAGACCGCCGCGACCAGTTCATCGCTCGCCGCTCAGGTCCAGGCGCGGGGCGCCGACATCGCGCAGGCGGGCGCGCAGCTCGCCGCAGCTCAGGCCGATTATGACAAGGCGCGCGTCGATCTCCAGCGGCGCGAGGCGTTGGCGCCCGAAGGTGCCGTCTCGGGCGAAGAAGTCACCAGCGCGCGCAAGGCGTTCGCCGCAGCCCGCGCGGGCCTTGAACAGGCACGCGCAGGCGTGGCGACGGCACGTGCCACCCAGGGCGCGGCCGAAGGCGAACTCGCCGCCAACGATGCCCTTGTAACCGGCTCAACGGTTGAGACCGACCCCGCTGTGCTTGCTGCCAAGGCGAAGCTGGAAAATGCCCGGCTCGATCTTGGCCGCACGATCATCCGCGCGCCGATCGATGGCGTAGTGACGCGCCGTCAGGTGCAGGTCGGCCAGCGCGTGGCGCAGGGCAGCCCGATCATGAGCATCGTCCCGCTCAGCCAAGTCTATGTCGATGCCAATTTCAAGGAACGGCAGCTGCGCCGCGTACGCGTCGGCATGCCTGCCACGGTCGTGGCCGACATTTATGGCGGCGATGTCGTCTATCATGGCAAGGTCATCGGCTTTTCCGGCGGCACCGGATCGTCGCTGGCGCTGATCCCCGCGCAAAATGCGACCGGCAACTGGATCAAGGTGGTTCAGCGCCTGCCCGTGCGCATCGCGCTTGATCCCAAGGAACTTGCTGCGCATCCGCTCCGCGTAGGCCTCTCTACCGAGGTCGAGATCGACCTTTCGGGCGCCTGAGGAGCCAAGCGGTGACGGAGGCGGCGGAAAGATTTTTCATGGACCCCCGGCGGCGGATGCTGGCCGGGTTCGTGCTGGCGCTCAGCAATTTCATGGTCGTGCTCGATTTGACGATCGCGAACGTGTCGGTGCCGCATATCGCCGGGAACCTCGGCATTTCGCCTGACCAGGGCACCTGGATCATCACGTCCTATGCCGTGGCGGAGGCCATCTGCGTGCCGCTCACCGGCTGGCTCGCCCAGCGGTTCGGCACGGTGCGCCTGTTCATCTGGGGCATGATTGGCTTCGGGCTGTTCTCGCTTCTCTGCGGCCTCTCGACGACGCTCGGCATGATCGTCGCCTGCCGTATCGGGCAGGGGCTGTGCGGCGGCCCGCTGATGCCGATGTCGCAAACCCTGCTGATGCGCATCTTTCCCACCGAACAGCGGGCAAAGGTGATGGGCCTGTGGGCCATGACCACGCTCGCTGGCCCAGCGGTGGGGCCGATCATCGGCGGCTATATCAGCGACAATTGGAGCTGGCACTGGATCTTCTTCATCAACCTCCCGATCGCGGTGGTGTGCGTGTTCGCCGCTATGGTGCTGCTGCGTTCGGCCGAAACGGAACGGCATAAGCTCCCCATCGACTTTATCGGCCTTGCGCTGCTCATATTCTGGATCGGTTGCCTCCAGATCATGCTGGACACCGGCCGCGATCATGACTGGTTCGGCGATCCGATGATCGTCGCGCTGGCCGTGATGGCCGCGATCGGTTTCCTTGTCTTCATCATCTGGGAACTGACGGAGGAGCATCCGATCGTCGATCTGCGGGTGTTCCGCCATGTCGGCTTCACATCAGGCGTGCTGACATTGTCGCTATGCTTCGGGGCTTATTTCGCCGGCATCGTGATCATCCCGCAATGGCTTCAGATGTCCATGGGCTACCCCGCCTATTCGGCAGGGTTCGTCACCGCCTTCACGGCCATGACCGCGATCTTGGCCGCACCCTTTGCGGGCCGGGCGGTCGGCAAGATCGACGTGCGCCTGCTGATATCGGGGTCAGTGATCTGGATGGGCATGGTCACGATGTGGCGATCGGGCTGGACCACCACGGCCGACTTCTGGACTCTGTCCATGCCGCAGATTGTCCAGGGCTTTGCGATGCCCTTCTTCATGATCCCGCTGACGACCCTGACGCTCGGGTCGGTCCAGCCGGAAGAAACCGCGTCGGCGGCGGGCATGCAGAGCTTCCTGCGCACGCTGGCGGTGGCGATCTCGACCTCCATCGTTCTCACCGGCTGGGGCAATGGACAGCGGGTCGCGCGCAACGAAATGGTCTCCGCGCTGGATCCGGGTGTCGGCTCCTCGCTCGCCGGGTCCGGCCTATCGGCTCAGCAAACGCCGCAGATGATCGCCGATCTGGTTGATCAGCAAGCGACGGTGCTGTCCATGAACCACGTCTTCTTCATCGCCGCGCTGGTTCTGTTCCTCGCGGGCGCGCTGGTCTGGCTTGCGCCCAAGCCCACCGGCCAGGTGGACATGTCGGCGGCGCATTAGGACAGGCGGATCTCCCGCCCGATGCCGATGGCGCGCAGGAAAGCCGCGTCATGGCTCACCACGATCAGCGCGCCGTCATAGCCCCGCAGGCCCTGTTCGATTGCCGCGATGCTGTCGAGGTCGAGATGGTTGGTCGGCTCGTCCAGCATCAGCAGCGGCGGCAGCGTGGCGCCGCCCAGCACGCAGGCGAGCCCCGCGCGCAGCAACTGCCCGCCGCTAAGGCTACCCGCCTGCTGCAACGCCAGATCCGCCCGAAAGCGGAAGCGCGCCAGCGCCGCCCGCACTTCATTATGGGTAGCTTGCCGATGCAAGCGGGCGAAATTATCCGCGATGCTGGCGCGCGGATCGAGCAGTTCCACTTTCTGGTCGAGTAGTGCGCAGGCCACCGGCCGCTCGACCTTCCCCGCCAAGGGAGGGAGGCTGCCCGCAATCACATGCAGCAGGGTCGATTTGCCCGCGCCATTAGGCCCGGTGATCGCGATCCGTTCCGGCCCGTTGACGCTCAATGACAGCTCTCGCAGGACCGGCTCGCTGGCATCATGGCCGGCCATGACATGGTCCAGCGTCACGATCCGCTGCCCCGCCTGAACGCCGGTGGAGGGCAGGGCGACGGTCAGGCTTTCCACTACTTCGATCCGTTGCCGCGCTGCTTCGGCCGCCTGACTGGACTCGCGGCGCAGGCGCTCGGCCAGCCGCGCGGCTTCGCCGCCTGAACCCTCCGCCCGATCCTTCCGCAAGCCGATCAATATGCGCGGCATGTCACCCTTGGCGCCCTTGCGAGCGCCTGCCGCATCGCGCCGTTGCTTGCGTTCGGCCGCGATCTGCGTCCGCTTGGCAATCTCCTTCATGTGCCGCTGGGCATGGGCGAGGTCCTGCTCGGCCGCCGCCAGTTCGATCGCCTTGCGCTCCTGCCATGAAGAGAAGTTGCCGCCATGACGGCTGATGCCCAGCGTCGTCAGCTCGGCAATCGCCTCCATCTCCTCCAGCAGCGCCCGGTCATGGCTGACCACGATCGCACCTGCCCGCCAGCGCGCTAGCAAGGCGATCAGCGCCGCGCGCCCGTCCGCATCCAGATTATTGGTGGGTTCGTCCAGCAGCAGGAAATCGGGCCGGGCAAAGATCGCCCCGGCAAGCGCCGCCCGCGTCCGCTGTCCGCCCGATAACTGACTAAGCGGCGTATCGGGCTGCGTGCTCAGTCCGACCTCCGCCAGCGCTTCCTCGATCCGGGAAGGCAACGTCCAGTCGCACGCCTCCAGCTCGGCCATGTCCGCATCACCCCGCTCGGCCTTGGAGAGCAACGCCATGGCTTCCCGCACGCCGAACAGGTCGGCGATCGTCTCGCCGGGCGCGACCTGCACCGTCTGGCGCAGCTCGGCCACGGTGCCGTCCCGCTGAACGCTGCCGCTGGCGGGCTTCAGCCTGCCGGAAATGAGCGCGAGCAGTGTCGATTTGCCGACGCCATTGCGTCCGACAAGGCCGATCCGTTCGGAGGTGAAACGAAAATCGAGGTCCGAAACGACGGAATTCCCGTCAGGCGCGGACCAGCCGATATGAGAGAGGGTAATCGCAGGCATGGACAAAAAACTTCCTGAAAGCAAAGCGTTGGGGCTATGCGATCAGTTGCAAGTCCATGATTATGATCCTCCGGAAGCTGGCCTGTGCTAATATAGCAGGGCTGTCCCGCTGGCAACCGGCGCGTCCCGTCCCGATTGACGCGGCGCAGCATCGCGGTCACTGAAGGGCCAAAAGGGCTGGGTCCAAATGCGAATCGTCATCATCGATGACAGCGGCCTGCGCGCGACGGTACTCGAAGACGGACTGCGCGAGGCGGGCTATGACGATATCCACATCGTCCCACCGCGCGGCGGCTTCGTCGCGCGGCTCGAGCGCATGGCGCCCGACGTCGTTCTCATGGACCTCGGCAGCCCCAGTCGCGACACGTTGGAGGAAATGCTCTCGGTCAGCCGCGCGCTCGCCCGCCCGATCGCCATGTTCGTCGATCAGTCGGACGAATCGATGATCGGCGCGGCGATCGACGCGGGCGTTTCCGCCTATGTCGTCGATGGCCTGCGCAAGGAACGGGTGAAGCCGGTGCTGGAACTGGCCGTCCGCCGCTTCAACGCCTTCGCCCGGCTCCAGACCGAACTGGACGAAGCGCGAACGCAGCTTTCCGACCGCAAGATCATCGACCGCGCCAAATCCATCCTGATGAGCCAGCGGGGCATCAGCGAGCCGGACGCCTATGCGCTGCTGCGGTCGGGCGCGATGAACCAGGGGAAGAAAATCGTGGACGTCGCCCAGGCCCTGATCACGGCCAGCGACCTTCTCGGAGGGGGTCTATGACGACATCGCTGCGCATCGCCTATCTGCCGCTGACCGACTCCGCCGTACTCGCGGTGGCGCGGGAAAAGGGCTTCGCGGAGGAAGAGGGGCTGAGCCTCGACCTTGTCCGCACGGTCAGTTGGGCGACCTTGCGCGACCGGCTGGTATTTGGTCAGGTGCAGGCCGCGCACATGCTGGCCCCGCTCGCCATTGCGGTGACGCTGGGCCTTAGCCAGCAGCCCGCGCCGCTCTCCGCGCCCTACAAGCTCAACGTCAACGGCAACATGCTGGTGATGGCCCGGGAGTTTGCGCAGGCACTGGACCCCGATGTCGCGTCTCGCCTGAATGATCCGCTCGGCACCGCTCATGACTTTGCTGCCGCGATTGGCCTGTGGAAGCGCAAGCCGGTGATCGGCGTCGTCCACCGCTTTTCCAGCCACGCCCTCATGCTGCGCTACTGGCTGGCAAGCGCGGGTGTCGATCCTGACCGCGATGTCCTGTTGCGCGTCGTGCCGCCGTCCCTGACGGTGGAGGCGATGCACGCGGGTGAGATCGACGGCTTCATCGCTGGCGAACCATGGGGCAGCGCCGCCGTGGACGCGGGCATTGCTGAAGCCGTGGCGATCGGGGAGCGCATCTGGCAGCGTGGCGTGGAAAAGGTGCTGACCTTCCGCACGCCATGGCTGGAGGAAAATCCCCAGACCGTGGACGCGCTCATCCGTGCGCTGGCGCGCGCCGCCGCCTGGTGCGACGACCCCGCCAACCATGAAGCGCTGGCGCATCTCCTGTCGCAACCGCACTTCGTCGATCAGCCCGCCGACCTCATCGCGCGTGCGCTGTCGGGCCGCATCACCGCCCGGCCGGAAATGCCGCCAATCGACATGCCCGATTTCATGCTCTTCTCCCGCGAAGCCACGCCTTTTCCGTGGCGCAGCCAGGCGCTCTGGCTCTATTCGCAGATGGCCCGATGGAAGATGGTCGAACATACGCCCGAAAATGCGGCGAAGGCCGGATCGGTCTTCCGCCCGGACATTTTCCGCCGCGCGCTGGCCGAAAGCAATGTGCCGATCCCCGGCGCCAGCATGAAGGTGGAGGGCGCCGTCGCCTCTCCGCTGGCGGTTGGTTCCAAGCGTGGCGAATTGACGCTGGGTCCGGACAGGTTCTTCGACGGTCGCATATTCGACCCCGAACGCATCGAGGATTTCCTGGCGAGTTTCTAAAACCCTCCCCACGCTGTCGCGTAGGGAGGAAGAAAATTGTGCCTTGCAACATAAAGCGAATCATTAGATAAGACCAAGGTCGCGCGACGAAGCGCGTTTATGGATGAGCACGCCCAAGGATGGGGTCGCGCTCTCCCGAATCAAAATTTGCAGCAAAGCCGCTGGCCGGGTCCCGTCAACAACGGGCGTCCGGAGAGCGGCTTTTTTTGTGTCCAATTCACAAGGATTGAAGGACGTCATCATGGCAACTGCTTATTGGGATCGCCCGGAAGGCCAAGGGGAAGCGGGTCCAACCAGCTTCTGGAAAGCTGGCCACACGCCGACGCTGATTGCCGCTTTCCTCTATTTCGACCTCGCCTTCATGGTGTGGGTGCTGCTCGGGCCGCTCGCGCCGTCCATTTCCAAGACGCTGGGCCTGACGCCCGCTGAAAAAGGCCTGATGGTCGCCGTTCCGACGCTTGCGGGCGCTCTGCTCCGTGTCGTCAACGGCCTGCTGGTCGATCGCATCGGTTGCAAGCAGGCAGGGGCGATCAGCCAGGTGATTGTTATCCTTGGCCTCTTCACCGCCTGGTTCATGGGCGTCAACAGCTTCGGCGGCACGCTGGCGCTGGGCGTCATCCTGGGCTTTGCGGGGGCGAGCTTCGCCATCGCGCTGCCTCTGGCCAGCCGCTGGTATCCGCCTGAGCATCAGGGCAAGGCCATGGGCCTGGCAGGCATGGGCAATTCGGGCACGGTGCTCGCTTCGCTCTTCGCACCGGTGCTGGCCAAGCTGTTCGGCTGGAACTCGGTGCTGGGCCTTGCCTGCATCCCGCTCACCATCGTTTTCATCGCCTACATGATCATGGCGAAGAACGCCCCCAATGCGCCCGCGCCCAAGAAACTGGCGGACTATTTCGGTCCCCTGAAGAGCGCTGACGCCTGGTGGCTGATGGGCTTTTACGCCGTGACTTTCGGCGGTTTCGTCGGGCTTGCCGCGTCGCTGCCGATCTACTTCACCGACCAATTCGGTCTGACCCCGATCGTCGCAGGCTATTGCACGGCGGGTTGCGTGTTCGCCGGGTCGCTGATCCGTCCGATGGGCGGCGCGCTGGCTGACAAGATCGGCGGCGTCAAGGTGCTGATGATGGTCTATATCGTCGCCGCGCTGGCGCTGGCGGGCGTGTCCTATGCGCCGACGCTGTTCTCGGCTCTTGGCTTCTTCGTCGCCGCGATGCTGGCGCTGGGCGTGGGCAATGGATCGGTGTTCCAGCTGGTGCCGCAGCGTTTCCAGGAAGAAATCGGCGTCATGACCGGCCTCGTCGGCATGGCGGGCGGCATCGGCGGCTTTTACCTCGCCTCGTCGCTGGGCATCGCCAAGCAGTTCACCGGCAGCTTCGCCCCCGGTTTCCTGATCTTCGCGGGTCTCGCCGTGGTCGCGTTCCTCGGCATTTCGATGGTTCGTGCCCGCTGGCGCACGACCTGGAGCAGCGCCGCGCGCATCTGAATCTGACGTATTGGAGAGGGAGGCGGCGGCACTC
The DNA here is from genome assembly GCF_059738765.1 of Sphingobium sp. RC1. Classification (NCBI taxonomy): domain Bacteria; kingdom Pseudomonadati; phylum Pseudomonadota; class Alphaproteobacteria; order Sphingomonadales; family Sphingobiaceae; genus Sphingobium; species Sphingobium sp. RC1. The sequence goes on along the minus strand of NZ_AP027306.1, from coordinate 2,327,163 downwards.
GAAAGGGGAGCCGCCGCCCTTGTTTTTGCGTTGCGGCGGAATTTCCGGCTAAGGAATCACTTGACCCCGAGGCCGTTTCATTTATGCTGCACTGCGAAGGACAAGGTTGTCCTCTAACGACATAGCTGCGGTGATCCACGGACGGATCGTCAAGGCGTGAATGATGGCAAAGCCGCCATCCAGACTCCTGGTTTCAAAGCCAGGGGTCCGGATGGCGGCTTTTTTTATTGTCTGGAGTCAAGGGATGGATTTTCAGAACAACACCGGACCGGAAACGGCCAACGAAGAGGAAATCTTCGTGCCGTCGGAGGATGTTCGCGAACATCTGGTGGTTGTTGGCAACGGCATGGCCGGTTGCCGTGCGGTTGAGGAACTGCTGGCACGGGATGCGGGGCGTTATCGCGTCAGCATCTTCGGCGCAGAGCCCTATGTGAACTATAACCGCATCATGCTCTCGCCGGTTCTGGCTGGCGAAAAGAGCTTCGATGACATCATCATCAACAGCCGCGAATGGTATGATGACAATCAGATCGAACTGATCGCGGGTGATCCGGTGACGGCCATAGACCGCACCGCCAAGACCGTCACGAGCCAGTCGGGTCGCACTGTTGGCTATGACAAGCTGCTGATCGCAACGGGTTCCGATCCGTTCATCATTCCGGTTCCGGGCAAGGATCTGCCGGGCGTCATCAGCTTCCGCGACATGAAGGATGTCGATACCATGCTGGCCGCTGCGGATGCGGGCGGCAACGCGGTGGTGATCGGCGGCGGCCTGCTCGGCCTCGAAGCGGCGCACGGCCTGACCCTGCGCGGCATGAAGGTTACCGTCATCCACCTCATGGACACGCTGATGGAACGTCAGCTGGACGAAGCCGCAGGCTGGCTGCTCAAGTCCGCACTGGAAGGCCGGGGCCAGACCATCCTGACCGGCGCCAACACCGAATCCATCTATGGCGAGGGCAAGGTCGAGGGCGTCCGCCTGAAGGACGGCACCGAAATCCCGGCGAGCCTCGTCGTCATGGCCGTGGGCATCCGCCCTTCGACCGCTCTGGCGCGCGAAGCTGGCCTCGAAGTCAATCGCGGCATCAAGGTCGATGACCATATGGTCACCAGCGATCCCGATGTGCTGGCGGTCGGCGAATGCGTCGAGCATGACGGCAATGTCTACGGCCTGGTCGCGCCGCTCTGGGACATGTGCCGCAGCCTGGCCGATGGCCTCACCGACCAGCATACCGGCTACAAAGGCTCCGTCACCTCGACCAAGCTCAAGGTTGCGGGTCTGGACGTCTTCTCCGCCGGAGATTTCTCAGGCGGCGAGGGATGCGAGGACATCGTCCTGCGTGACGCATCACGCGGCGTCTACAAGCGCGTCGTGGTCAAGGATGACAAGGTCATCGGCGCGGTTCTCTACGGCGACACGGCGGACGGCGGCTGGTATTTCGACCTGCTCAAGCGCGAAGAAGATGTCGGCGAAATCCGTGACCTGCTGATCTTCGGCCAGGCCTTCGCCTCTGGAGGAGGCGCGCTGGACCCTAAGGCGGCCGTTGCGGCGCTCTCGGACGATGCCGAGATCTGCGGCTGCAACGGCGTCAGCAAGGGCCAGGTCGTTGCCTGCATCGAAAAGGGCGCATGCAGCCTTGATGCCGTCCGCGCCACCTGCAAGGCGTCGGCCAGCTGCGGTAGCTGCACCGGTCTGGTCGAAAACCTGCTGGCCGTAGTGCTGGGCGATGACGTCCAGTCCGGTCCCAAGACGATGTGCAAATGCACCAGCTTCGGCCATGACGATGTCCGCCGCGAGATCGTCGCGCAGAATATGCGCTCGATCCCCGAGGTGATGCAGAAGCTGCACTGGTCGACGCCGGATGGCTGTTCTTCCTGCCGCCCTGCGCTCAACTATTATCTGCTCTGCGCGCTGCCGGGTGAATATATCGACGACCAGCAGAGCCGCTTCGTCAATGAGCGCATGCACGCCAACATCCAGAAGGACGGCACCTACTCGGTCGTCCCGCGCATGTGGGGTGGCCTGACCAACCCCAAGGAATTGCGCGCGATCGCCGATGTGGTCGAGAAATATGACGCGCCGATGGTGAAGGTCACCGGCGGTCAGCGTCTCGATATCTTCGGCATCAAGAAGGAAGATCTGCCCGCCGTCTGGGCCGATCTGAACGCTGCCGGGATGGTGTCGGGTCACGCCTATGGCAAGTCGCTGCGTACGGTGAAGACCTGCGTCGGGTCCGAATGGTGCCGCTTCGGCACGCAGGATTCGACCGGCCTTGGCGTCAAGACGGAGCGGATGACCTGGGGATCATGGATGCCCCACAAGTTCAAGATCGCCGTATCCGGCTGCCCCCGCAACTGCGCGGAGGCGACGATCAAGGACTTCGGCGTGGTCTGCGTGGACTCCGGCTATGAGCTGCATGTCGGCGGCAATGGCGGCATCCATGTCCGCGCCACCGATCTGCTGTGCAAGGTATCGACCGAGCAGGAAGCGCTCGATTATTGCGCCGCCTTCACCCAGCTCTACCGCGAGGAGGCGCGCTACCTTGAGCGTACCGCGCCGTGGATCGAGCGCGTGGGCGTCGAGTATGTCAAGCAGCGGATCGTGGAAGACGACGCAGGCCGTGAAGCCCTGCGCGCCCGCTTCCTCTATTCGCAGAGCTTCAGCCAGGATGATCCCTGGGCCGAGCGCGCAGCCGGTGCGAATGCAGAACTGCACCAGCATCTCGAACCCATCGCCATCGCTGCGGAGTAATGACCATGACCGATTGGATCGACATCGGAACGCTGGCCGACATTCCCCAGCGCGGCGCCCGCACGGTACAGATTGCCGGCGAAAAGGAAATCGCCGTCTTCCGCACCAGCGACGACAAGGTCTTCGCGCTCGTCAATGAATGCCCTCACAAGAAGGGTCCGCTGAGCCAGGGCATCGTCCACGGCCACAGCGTCGCCTGTCCGCTGCACAACTGGAACATCGCCCTGAAAACGGGCGAGGCGCAGGGCAATGATGAGGGCTGCACGCCGACCATCGCGGTGAAAGAGGAAGGCGGTCGCATCCTGATCGCCCGGCCTACGGCGATGAAGGCGGCTGCCTGAAAGCGGCATCAAGCTTCCGGTCCCCAGCCATAACGGCGGGGATCTGGGTGGGGGTGTCTTGTTGGCCATCCCTTGCGGCAAGCCGCCTCCACCCAATTCTTATTCCTCGGGAAGATGAGGTAAGAGCATGACAGAGGCCATCCGCACCACCTGCGCCTATTGCGGCGTCGGTTGCGGCATCTCGGCCACGCCGACCGGACCCCGGTCGGTCACGATCAAGGGCGATGAGGCGCATCCGGCGAACGGTGGCCGCCTCTGCTCCAAGGGCACGCATCTGGGCGAAACCGTCGGGCTGACCGGCCGCCTGCTGCACCCCATGATCGGCAACAAGCGCGCCAGCTGGGACAAGTCGCTGGACCTCGTCGCGAAGAAATTTCGCGATACCGTCGATCGCTACGGCCCCGACAGCGTCGCCTTTTACGTCTCGGGCCAGCTGCTGACCGAAGATTATTATGTCGCCAACAAGCTGATGAAGGGCTTCATCGGCACGGCGAACATCGACACCAACAGCCGCCTGTGCATGTCGAGCGCGGTCGCGGGCCATAACCGCGCCTTTGGTGAAGACATCGTGCCCGCCAGCTATGACGATCTGGACGAAGCGGACCTGATCGTCCTCCTCGGCTCCAACACCGCCTGGTGCCACCCGATCGTCTATCAGCGCATTCAGGCCGCCCGCGCCGCACGCGGGACCAGGCTGGTCGTCATCGACCCGCGCCGCACCGAAACCTGCGAAGGCGCGGACCTGCACTTGCCGGTAAAGCCCGGCACCGACGTCGCGCTGATGAACGGCCTGCTCGCATGGTGTGATCAGGCAGGGGTCACCGACCATGCGTTCATCGCCGACCATCTCAATGCGCCCGAAGGTTTCTGGGAGCATATTCGCACCGGCCACGATCTCTGGACCACCGCCAAGACCTGCGACATCGCCCCGGCCTTGCTGGAGCAGTTCTTCAAGCTGTTCGCCGCCACGCCGCGCACCGTCACCCTGTTCAGCCAGGGCATCAACCAGTCGATCCGCGGCACCGATCAGGTCAACGCGATCATCAACGTCCACCTCGCCACCGGCCGGATCGGCAAGCCCGGCGCTGCGCCCTTCTCCATCACCGGCCAGCCCAACGCCATGGGCGGCCGCGAAGTCGGGGGCCTTGCCTCGACGCTGGCGGCCCATATGGACTTCGCGCCTGAAAATGTGGAGCGGGTCGGCCGTTTCTGGGCCGCGCCCACCATGGCGACCAAGCCGGGCCTCAAAGCCGTGGACCTGTTCCGCGCCATCAACGAAGGCCGGATCAAGGCGCTCTGGGTGATGGCCACCAACCCCGCCGTCTCACTGCCCGACGCCAACCGCGTCCGCGAAGCGCTGGAGGCCGTGCCCTTCCTCGTCGTGTCGGACATCATCGCCGACACCGACACCAGCGTCCATGCCGACGTCCGCCTGCCCGCCGCCGGCTGGGGAGAGAAGGACGGCACCGTCACCAATTCCGACCGCACCATCAGCCGCCAACGCCCCTTCCTGGCGCTGCCCGGCGAGGCCAAGCCCGACTGGTGGATCGTCAAGGAAGTCGGCCGTCGCATGGGCTGGCGCAACGCCTTCGCCTATGACCGGCCCGCCGACATCTGGCGCGAACATGCCCGCCTGACCGCTTATCAGAATGATGGCGCACGGCTCCTCAACCTCCGCGCGCAGGCGACCATCGGCAACGACGCCTATGAGGCGATGGAGCCCTTCCGCTGGGGCGGCGACAAACCCTTCGCGGACGGCCGCTTCTCCACCCCCGATGCCAAGGCGCGGCTGGTGCTGACCAAGCAGATGGACCTTCAGGAGCCGCTCAAACAGTGGCCGATGACGCTCAACACCGGCCGCTATCGCGACCAATGGCACACGATGACGCGCACCGGTCTGTCGCCCAAGCTCGCCCGCCACCGCGAGGAGCCGCTGGTGGATATCCACCCGCAGGACGCCGGGGAGCTGGATATCTGCGACGGCGATCTGGCGCGCGTCCAGACCGCGCAGGGCAATAGCATCTTCCGCGTGAGCCTGAACGAAGGCCAGCGCGTCGGCGAAATCTTCACCCCGATCCACTGGACCGATCAAATCTCGACCGGTGGCCGTACCGGCATGCTGCCCCGTCCGCTCGTCGATCCCCATTCGGGCCAGCCGGGCTTCAAATCGACGCCCGCCAGCATCGAAAAGGTCGCGACCGAGTGGAAGGGCTTCCTCATCCTGCGCGGTGAATTGCCCGCCAAGGTTCCCTGCCTGTGGGCGACAAAGGTCACCGTGCCGGGCGGCGCGCTCTACGAAGTCGCGGGCAATGGCGATCCCGCCCGCCTCGAAGCCTGCCTGCCCAAGGGTGATCGTGTCGAAGCCATCGACATGTCGCGCGGCACCCGCCGCGTTGCGATCATCAAGGATGGCAGGTTGGCAGGCGTCCTCTTCGTCACCCGCACCGGCCTGCTCCCCTCGCGCGACTGGCTCATCGGCCAGCTTGAAGCCGAAGAGGTGGGCGCTTCCGTCCTCGCCGCGCGCGGCCCCGGCAGCCAGCCCGACAAAGGCCCGACCATCTGCGTCTGCTTCGACATCGGCCTCAACCAGATCGTCGCCGCAATTCGCGACCAGAGCCTGGTCGATGTTCCCGCCATCGGCAAAGCGATCGGCGCGGGCACCAATTGCGGGTCCTGCCGCCCCGCGCTCGCCAACATCCTCGCTCAAATCCCGCAGGAGACGCTCCATGCAGCCGAATGAGTTGATCACCCGCGGTGAAGTCTGGCTGGTCGGCGCAGGTCCCGGCGACCCGGACCTCCTTACCCGCAAGGCCGAAAAGCTTATGGCGGCGGCCGACATCGTCTTTTATGACGCACTGGTCGGACCCGGCGTCCTCGACCTCATCCCACAGGGCATCGAGCGCGTCAGCGTCGGCAAGCGCTCCGGGCGCCACAGCAAGGATCAGGAAAGCATCAACGACCTGCTCCTCGCCGCTGCCAAGGCGGGCAAGCGCGTCGTGCGCCTGAAAGGGGGCGATCCGTCAGTCTTCGGCCGCTCGGCCGAGGAGATGGAGCATCTCGCCGCTGACGGCATCCGCACCCACATCTGCCCCGGCATCACCACCGCCAGCGCGGCGGCGGCAAGCGGCAACGCCTCGCTCACCCTGCGCGGCAAGGCGCGGGGCCTGACGATGGTGACCGCGCATCTGAAAGCCGGTGAGCCGCTCAAGCTCGACTGGGAAACGCTCGCCCGCCCCGGCGGCACGCTCGGCATCTATATGGGCCGCGCCGCGGCTGGCGAGATCAGCCGCCAGCTGATCGCCGCCGGACGCGATCCCGAAACGCCGGTGATGGTGGCCGTCAATGTATCGCTGCCCACCGAACGCCTGATCCGGGGGAAGCTGTCAGCGCTTGCCTTTCTGGTGGCCACGATCAGTGACGAAGACCCGACCCTGCTTCTGATTGGTGAAGCGGTGGCGGGCACGTCCATGCCAGTAGAGGCCGCAGCCAGCGTCGCTCTTCAGCTTTGAAGACCGGCTCTCCGCGACCTTTGCCCTGAGCTTGCCGGATGCCCCCAAACTTAGTTGGAAGGAAGGGCGGGGGCTTCGGCAAGCTCAGCTTGAGCCGGGGGGAACGGAGGTAAAAGCCTCCAGATCATCCGGCCGGTTGAAATTGGGCAGGACGATATCCGCCCGCTCCACGATCCGCGCGCCAATTCGCTCCAGCCAGCCGAATATCGACCGGCTATTCTCTTCCGCCAGATGCGCGTCCAGTTCACCCGCAAGCCCGGCAGGCCAGAACCCCGCCAGTTGCTGCCCCTTCAACACCGCAGCGCCTTTTCCCGCCAGCGCCTCCACCAGCACCGCAGGATAGACAGGCATGTCGCACCCCGTCGTCAGCACCGCGTCATAGCCCTCGCTCTGCGCATGATGCAGTGCCGCGTTCAGCCCGCCCAGCGGTCCCATGTCCGGCGCGGGCCGGTCGGATAGGCTGGTCAGCCCCTCGACCACCCGTCCACAGACCACCACCGCCTCGACATGGGGCGCGATCGCCGCGACCGCATGTTCGATCAGCGTGCGCCCGTCCGGCATCAGCGCCAGCGCCTTGTCGCTCCCGAACCGGCTGGATCGTCCCCCGGCCAGCACCGCGCCCAGCAATCGCATCGATCCACTCCTTGGCAGAACCCTCACTTTCCCCTATGGCGCGCGGCGTGAGCGGGCAACCGCTGACACAAAGATCGCGCCGGAAAGGGAATGCGGTGCGGGTGGCCTCAAGCCATCCCATTCCGCAGCTGCCCCTGCAACTGTAAGCGGCGAGCGCGATGCACAGGGGAACCTGCGACCTTCAAAAAGGGGAAGGCGAGGGGGACCGGCCACTGGACGCATGCGTCCGGGAAGGCCCGTGCATCGCCGCGACGACCCGCGAGCCAGGAGACCTGCCGGCGCTTGGTCGCTCTTGCCTTGGGTCCAGGGATCGGCCCGGGCACGGTTTTCCGTCTGAGCGACGAAGCGGCGCAGGGCCGCATCAGTGCGCGGGGCGGGACTGGCGTCTCTCTTTCTCGCGCACTGGCCGCTTATGCGGACGCCCTGGGCTCATGTCGCATGACGCTCAGGGAAGACAAGAATATGATCAGGACCGGAATTTCACTGCTGGCGCTCCTCGCCGCCACCCCCGCGCTTGCGGAGGAATCCAGCGATATCGTCGTCACCGCGCTAGGCATCGAACAGCCGACCGATGAAGTCGGCCAAGCCATCACCGTCATCGATGCAAAGACGATCGAAACCCGCCAGAACGTCAGCATCGCGGACCTGCTGATCACCACGCCCGGCATCCGTTTCAACCGGGCTGACGCAGTAGGCGGCGTGACCGGCATTTCGATCCGGGGCGCGGAAACGACGCAGACGCTGGTGCTGCTCGACGGGGTCAAGATTAACGATCCGAGCATCATTGGCGATGCCTATGACTTCGGCAATCTGCTGACCGGCAACATCCGCCGCATCGAAGTGCTGCGCGGCTCCAACTCCGTGGTCTATGGTAGTCAGGCGATCGGCGGCGTCGTCAACATTATGTCAGCCGAACCGGGTGAAGGCTTTGGCGGCACCGCCTCGGTGGATTATGGCTATGCGGACACCCTGAATGCGAAAGCAGATGTGTCGGGCAGCGCGGGCATTGCTTCGGGCAGCGCTGGCGTCGCCTATTTCCGCACCGACGGCATCTCCGCGGCCAAGGGCGGCACGGAAAAGGACGGCTATGAGAATATCGCCACCCACGCCAAGCTGAAACTGGCGTTCACGGACAATCTCAGCCTCGACCTGCGCGGCTATTATATCCATGCGAACCTCGACACCGACATCTTCTTCGGCGCGCCGATGGAGTCCACGGACAGCAGCAAGCTCGATCAATATGTCGGCTATGCAGGGCTCAACCTTGCGTCGTTCGATGGCAAGCTGACGCAACGGGCCGCCGTCACCTGGTTCCGCAACGACCGCGACTATTTCTTCGCGCCCAGCTCCGCCGCGCCGGACTACGGCTATTCGGGCACCAATCTGCGCTTCGAATATGAAGGCGTGTATCAGCCGGTCGATCAGGCCAAGCTGGTTTTCGGCTATGAGCATGAACGGCCGGACTATGATTCCTTCTATTATGACTTCTTCACAGGCGACAAGGTCGTCAGCGCGGCCAAGGTCAATATCGACAGCGTCTACGCCCTGGCGGTGGTGAAGCCGTTTTCGGGGCTGTCGCTGACCGGCGGCGTGCGCCATGACGATCATAGCCAGTTTGGCGGCGCGACGACGCTGGGCGCCAATGCGAACTACACGCCCAATGAAGGCCGCACCAACATTCGTGCCAGCTATGGCGAAGGCTTCCGAGCGCCCTCGCTTTATCAGATCTATGACGGCACCTATGGCAATCTCAGCCTGAAGCCTGAACGGTCGAAAAGCTATGATGTAGGCTTCGACCAGAATCTGGATGGTGGCCGGGCGATGATCTCTGTCACCGCGTTCCGCCGCGATACCCGCGACCAGATCTATTTCGATGGCTTCGCCTTGCCGTTCGGCCGCTACGTCAATCTTACGCGCACGCGTGCGAGGGGTGTGGAAGCCGCCGTCACGCTGAAGCCTGTCGATGCGCTTACCGTCACTGCCGCCTACAGCTATATCGACGCGATCGATCGCTCCGAAGGCGGCCTCAACGAAGGCAAGCGTCTTCCCCGTCGCGCCAAGGATGCGGTCAGCGTCTCGGCTGACTATGACTGGGCATTCGGCCTATCGACCGGCGCGACGCTCACCATGGTCGGCGACAGCTTTAACGATTTCGCCAACACCCAGCGTCTGGATGGCTATGCCCGGCTCGACATTCGCGCTTCGCTGCCCATCAATGAACATCTCGAAATCTACGGCCGCATCGACAATCTGACCGATGAGGAATACGCGACGGTTTATGGTTACAACACCTACGGCCGGTCGGCCTATGCCGGCGCACGTGTCCGCTTCTGATGACGGGAAAGAGGGGCGGGCGTGACGCTTCGCCCCTCAACGCCTGCCCGCAGCGTTCGCTTGCGCGATGATGCTGCGCGCGGCCTGCACATAAGCGGGGCCGCCGCACACCGTCCAGGCTTGCGGCACGTGAATGCGGGGGATGGATCGCAGCACCGGGTGGTGCAGCATCTCCGTCCCCTGATCGACGACCTTTTTGCTGTCTTCTTCCACGATCAGATAGTCGGGCCGGGCGGCGATCATTTCCTCCAGCGGCACCTGCGCCAGCGCCGGTTTGCCCAGCTTCGCCGCCAGATTGGTGAGGCCGGCGCGCCGCATCAATTCATCCACCAGCGTTCCCGTGCCGGTCATATAGCCGCGCCGCTGATAATAGGCCGCCACCTCGCTGCGCCGCGAACGGGGCAGGGCGGCAAGGTCGCGCTCCATTCCCGCGATCAGCGCTTCTCCACGCGCAGGATGGCCGACCGCCAGCGCCACCTGCCGGATCTGCTCCCGGATCACGGCAAAGCTGTCTGCGCTCGCCAGCCCCAGCTTGCGCCATCGCCCATCCGGCGCGCCGACAACACCGCCAGCGCCATCGGGAAAGCCGATCACCAAATCGGGACGCAGCGCCAATACCTCTTCGGCCGGGCGTTTCAGCACCGGGAAACGTCGCGCCTTGGCGACCGCTGCCGACAGTTCCGGGTCATGCCCATAGGGACTCAAGGCCGCGATCTGCCCCGGATCGGCGAGCGCCAGCACATATTGATCGGCGCAGGTATTGAGCGACACGATCCGCCGCGGCGGGGCAGGGGCTGCGCCCGTCAGGCCAAGCAGGCAAAGCGCCGCGATTGCTATTTTTCCCCGCATGAAATGGGCCTTAGCAAGCAACGGCAAGGACGCAAACCATGAGCGCCCGCCGCCACCCGCTGCTCCTGCCGGTCCTGCTGGCGCTCACCCTTCTCGCCGCGCTCGGCTCCCTCACCCTCGGCGCCGTCCCGCTCGCCCCGGCCCGCATCATCGCCGTCCTCAGCGGCGGCGGTGATGAGGTCGCCCGCGCGATCCTCATCGACCTTCGCCTGCCCCGCATGCTGCTCGGCCTCATCGTCGGAGCCATGCTCGGCCTCTCGGGGGGCGCGCTTCAGGGCTATCTCCGCAATCCGCTCGCCGAACCCTCGGTGCTCGGCGCATCCAACGCCGCCGCGCTGGGAGCCGTCTGCGCGCTCTATTTCGGCCTGGCACAGCTTCACCCGCTGATCCTCCCCGTCCTCGCCATCACCACCAGCCTCATCGCCATTGCCGCGCTCTTCCTGCTGGCAGGCCCCTCGGAAAGCCCGCTCACCCTCATCCTCGCGGGCATCGCCGTCGCAACGCTGGCGGGGGCGGGGATCAGCCTGTCGCTCAACCTGTCGCCCAATCCTTTCGCCGCGATGGAGATTATGAGCTGGCTGATGGGTAGCCTTGAAAACCGCAGCTACGCTCATGTCTGGATCGCGCTGCCCTGCGTCATTATCGGGTCGGCACTGCTGATTGCCGATGCGCGCAGCCTGGATGCCCTGACCTTGGGGGAGGAGGGCGCGCAGGCATTGGGGGTGGACCTGCGGAAGGCGCGGCTGCGCATGATGCTGGGCGTCGCCATCGGCGTGGGCGGAGCCGTCGCGGTCTCGGGCGCGATCGGCTTTGTCGGCCTCATCGTGCCGCATCTGGTCCGTCCCCTGACGGATCGCTCGCCCTCGGCCATCCTGCTCCCCTCGCTGCTCGGCGGGGCGGCGCTGCTGACGCTCGCCGACATCGGTGTGCGCCTCATTCCCACCAGCAGCGAGTTGAAGCTGGGCGTCCTCACCGCATTGCTCGGCGTCCCCGTCTTCCTCGTCCATCTGATGCGGGAGCGGCGGCTATGGTAACCATCCGCACCGAAGACCTGTCCGTCCGCCTCGGCCGTCATGCGGCCGTGACGGGCGTCACGACGGTACTGGAGCCCGGCCATCTGGTCGGCATCATCGGCCCCAATGGTGCGGGCAAATCGACCCTGATCCGCGCGCTGCTCGGCCTCGCTCACTCGAAAAGCGGCGAAGTCTGGATCGACGGCAGTCCGATCACCAGCCTCAACCGCAAGGATATAGCGCGCCGCGTCGCCTATCTGCCGCAGGGCCAGACGCTGCACTGGCCCTTGCTCGTGGAACGGCTGGTGGCGCTGGGCCGCATGCCGCACCTTGGCCCGTTGTCCCGCCTGTCGCCCCAGGACGAAGCGCTGGTCGATGCCGCGCTCGCCCGCGCCGATGTCCTGCATCTGAAAGGCCGGATCGCCACCGAACTATCAGGCGGCGAGCGCGCCCGCGTCCTCCTGGCGCGAGCGCTCGCGGTGGGCGCGCCAGCACTGATCGCCGACGAGCCGCTGGCCGCGCTCGACCCCGGTCATCAATTGGACGTCATGGACATGCTCCAGGCCGAAGCCCGCACCGGTTCGCTGGTCGTCACCGTCCTTCACGACCTCGGTATGGCGGCGCGCTACTGCGACCGCCTGCTGCTGATGGACAAGGGCCGCCTCGTAGCTGACGGCAAGCCCATGGAGGTGCTCACCGAACAAAGCCTTGCCGAGGTCTACGGCATCTCGGCTTGCATCGGGGCTGATGGGGAGTGGCCCCTGATCCTGCCTACGGGGCGGATCAAAAGCTAATCACCACCACATCCGTTCGGGCTGAGCTTGTCGAAGCCCCTTACTTTCCTGGAAGAAAGAAGAGCCCTTCGACAAGCTCAGGGCGAACGGAGGTTATATCACTCCCCAAATGCCTTAGGCGCAGCCGCTACGACCGCGTAAGTCCCGGCACCAACCTCCGACACTTCCAGCGCCCGCTCCGCAATCCCGCTGCGCCCGAAGCGGAACGCCCCGTCGATCCCGGAAAAGCCACCCGAATCGCGCAGCCGGGCAGCCGGAAACACTGTCCCCGGCTTCCAATCCCGCGCAATCCGCACGGTCAGCAGCACCGCGTCATATCCCAGCGCCGACAGCCGGAACGGCGCGCTGCCATAACGCGCCCGATATTTACCCGCCAACTGGCCATAGAGCCCGTCCGACACGCTGGCGAACCAAGCCCCCCGCAGCGCCGGGCTGGACCCAAGGCTGCTGTCGGTATTCCACAGTTCCGTGCCCAGCAGTCGTGCCGTCGCGCCGCCATTCTTCCGCACGATCGGCGCCAGCTGCATCGCCACCCGCCCGCTGTCCGCGATCAGAAGCGCGTCATAGCTGGAGGACGCCTGCAATTTCTTGACCGCCGCCGTCATAGAGGTCGGCGACCGGTCGAACGTCTGCATCGACACGACCGTCCCGCCCGCACCCTCGACCGCGCGCAGCAGGGACGTGCCCGACCGCTCGCCATAGATGCCCTTGGGCACCAGCGCCGCGAACTTCGACAGCCCCTTGCCCTTCGCGAATTCAACGACGCGTTCGATCGACTGGTTGGGATTATAGCCCATGATGTAGACGCCGTTCCCGGCCACGCTCACATCGTTGGAAAAGCTGATCACCGGCACGTTCGCCCGCGCCGCGATCGGCCCGACCACCCGCGCATCCTCGGCCAGCAACGGCCCCAGGATCAGGCGGTTGCCCTCCGCCAGCGCCTTGTTCGCCGCCGCAGCCGCGCCCATGCTGGTGTCATAGGTGGTGATACGCACCTTGTCCGCCTTGGTATCCAGCAGCGCCAGCGTGGTGGCGTTGGCGATCGACTGGCCGACGCCCGCATTGGGTCCGCTCATCGGCACCAGCAGCGCGACGCGGTGGCGCAGCGTGTCGGTGGGCAGGCCCTGCGTCACATCGGGGCCGCTCGGCACAGGCTCCGTCGGCCCCACCGGACCCGGCCCGCGCGGCACGATCGATTGACAGGCAGCGACCAGCAACGCGCTGGCGGCGAACAAAATACGCGCACCGCGCTTCATTGCCGCGAACATGTCCGCTTGCCGGAGGGCATCCGTCTCTGTCATCTGGCGTCCTTATGGAAACTACAACTTCTGGGCTGGAGCCCGGGCTTTACATCGTTGCGGGGCCGATCGGCAACCTCGGAGACCTTAGCCCGCGCGCGGCCGATGTCCTGCGGCTGGCCGATGTAATCGCCGTGGAAGATACACGGGTGAGCGCACGTTTGCTGCGCCATGCAGGCTCGGATCGTCCCATGGTCCCCTATCACGACCATAGCGCAGAAGGCGTCCGTGCCCGCCTGATCGACCGGATGGCGAGCGAATCGGTCGCGCTGCTTTCCGACGCCGGAACGCCGCTCATCTCCGATCCCGGCTACAAGCTCGTCCGCGACGCCCGCGCGGCAGGGCGCAACATCACGACCTTGCCCGGCCCCAGCGCCGCCATCGCCGCGCTCACCCTGTCGGGCCTTCCCACAGACCGCTTCCTTTTCATGGGCTTCCTCCCCGCAAAGCAAAAAGCCCGCGCCGACACCCTCGCCGAAGTCGCTGCCCTGCGCGCCACGCTCATCTTCTACGAGAGCGGCCCGCGCCTGTCCGAAAGCCTCGCCGCCATGGCCGATGGGCTGGGCGACCGCGAAGCCGCCGTGAGCCGGGAAATCAGCAAGACGTTCGAGGAAACCCGCACCGGCACGCTAACCGAACTTTCCGCCCGCTACGCCGACGCCCCGCCCAAGGGAGAGATTGTCGTCATCGTCGGCCCGCCCTGCGAAGCTCCGCCCGCGAGCGCCGAAGACGCTGACGCTGCCCTGATCGAAGCGATGGAGCGCCTGCCCGTCTCCAAGGCCGCCGGAGAAGTGGCCAAGAAACTCGGCCTCGACCGCCGCGCCCTTTACGACCGCGCGCTGGAACTCAAGGGGTGAGGCGCCAACAGGCCGAGAAACGCGGACGGCAGGCGGAGCGGATTGCCGCATGGTGGCTGCGTCTCAAGGGCTGGCAGATTGTCGGCCGTCGCCTGCGCACGCCCGCCGGAGAGGTGGACCTCGTCGCTCGGCGCGGTGCGATGCTGGCTTTTGTCGAGGTGAAGGCCCGCGCCACCGCCGCAGAACTCGACCTCGCCATCGACGAACGCCGCCTCGCGCGCGTCGCGTCCGCCGCCGAAATGCTCTTCTACGACCTCGCTAAACCCGGCGACGACATGCGCATCGACGTGATCCTCCTTGCGCCGGGCCGCCCGCCGCGCCATCTGGCGAATGTCTGGCATGGGGGGTGATCTGTTCAGCCCCGGAACAAGGATCGGAAATGACCCAACTCAACCCTCTCACCATCGCCGTGCAGATGGACCCGATGGAAGGGATCAACATCGCGGGCGATTCCACCTTCCACATCATGCTGGGGGGCCAAGCGAGGGGGCATCGCCTCTATCATTATCTTGCGCCCGACCTCACCTATCGCGACGGCCGTGTGCTGGCGAAGGCGCGCCCGGTGAAGGTGCAGAAGGTCAAGGGCGACCATTTCGCGTTCGGCGAGCCAGAGTTGCTCGACCTTGGCCGCGACGTCGATGTCGTCCTCATGCGGCAGGACCCGCCCTTCGACTTGAGCTACATCACCGCCACCCATCTGCTGGAGCGGGTGCAGGCCGAAACGCTGGTGGTGAATGATCCCGCCGCCGTCCGCAACGCGCCCGAAAAGCTGTTCGTGCTCGATTATGCGCGCTTCATGCCGCCGACCATGATCACCCGCGATCTGGCCGAAGTGCGCAGCTTCCTCGCCGAACATGGCGAAATCGTCGTCAAGCCGCTCTACGGCAATGCGGGCAACGCGGTCTTTCATGTCGGCCAGTCCGGCGCGAACATCTCCGCGCTTGTGGAACTGTTCAACGCTTCATGGGTCGAGCCCTTCATGGTTCAGGCCTTCATTCCCGGCGTCGCTCAGGGTGACAAGCGTATCGTCCTGATCGATGGCGAAGTCGCAGGCGCGATCAACCGCATCCCCGGCGCAGGCGAAATCCGATCGAACCTGGCGGTCGGCGGATCGGCCGCGCGCACCGAACTCACCGACCGCGAGCTGGAAATCTGCGCCGCCATGGGGCCGGAACTCAAGCGTCGCGGCCTGCTCTTCGTCGGCATCGACGTGATCGGCGGCGAATGGCTGACCGAAATCAACGTGACCTCGCCCACCGGCATCGTGTCGATCGACGCTTTTAACGGCACCGACACGGGCGCGATGATCTGGGACGCGATCGACGCCCGTCTGGCGGTAAGGGCGGCCGTCTGATCTGGATAGCGCAATGTGCTCCTGCGAAGGCAGGAGCCCAGCCTCGCCGGTGCACCTGGGCTTCTGCTTTCGCAGGAGCACGTAACAGTACCGGGCGGCCTGTCGCATGACCGACTGGGTCCTCCACCTCATCGACGCAGGCGGCTATTGGGGCATTTTCGCCCTGATGGTGATCGAAAATGTCTTCCCCCCGATTCCCTCCGAACTCATCATGGGCATCGGCGGTATCCGCGTGGGGCAGGGCCGCATGGCGATGGAGTGGCTGCTTCTTGCGGGCACGCTCGGCACTACGGTCGGCAATTATTTCTGGTATCTGGTCGGCCATATCCTCGGCTTCACGCGCCTGAAGCCCCTCATTGACCGTTACGGCCGCTGGGCGACGCTGGAATGGAGGGATGTGGAGAAACTCGACCATATCTTCGGCAAATATGGCCAGATCGTCGTGTTCGTGTTCCGCTTCCTGCCCGCCTTCCGCACCATGATCTCGCTCCCGGCGGGCCTGTTCCGCATGGGGCATGTCAAATTTCTCGCCTGGACGGCTGGCGGCGCGCTGATCTGGAACATCATCCTTGCCTATGCAGGCTATGTCCTGGGGCAGAATTTCCGCGACATCGACAAATATGTCGGACCCGCCGCGACGGCGTGCGTGGTCGGAGCGATCGGGCTTTATCTGTGGCGATTGGCAACCTGGAAGCCGAGGGGCTGACAGTTGCTTGTTCCCCCTCCCGCAAGCGGGAGGGGGCTAGGGGGTGGGCGCGAGCGGAGCGAGCTTCCCGGCTATGCCGTTGGAAAATGCCTTCGGCGTTGCACTAGCCCACCCCCTGACCCTTCAAACGAGTCACGTGCCTCGTTTGAACGCTTGCGGGAGGGGGAACAGTTCTCCCCACCTCAAGCCCGAGGATGCGCATTCCGATAAACATCCAGCAAATGCGCCGCATCCACCTGCGTATAAATCTGCGTCGATGACAGGCTCGCATGCCCCAGCAGTTCCTGCAACGACCGCAGGTCCGCGCCGCGCCCCAGCAGATGCGTCGCAAAGCTGTGCCGCAAAGCATGCGGCGTCGTCCGATCCGACAGCCCCAGCCGCCCGCGCGCACCCTGCACCGCACGCCGGATCAAAGCCGCCGACAGCGGACCACCGCGCGCACCCCGGAACAGCGTCTCCTCACGCGCCACCGGATAAGGACAAACCGCCACATAAGCCTCGATCGCCGCCCGCACCTGCGGCAGCAGCGGCACTTGTCGGCTCTTGCCCCGCTTGCCCGTCACCCGCAGCGTATCGCTGAGCGGCAGCACGTCGCCCATTAGCCCCATCGCCTCGCCGATCCGCAGCCCCGCGCCATAAAGCAGCAGCAGCACCGCCCAGTCCCTCGCGCCGATCCATCCTTCGCGCGCCGTCTCGGCAATCTCACCCGCCAGCGCCACCGCCTCGTCCGGCGAGATCGGCCGGGGCAAACCCCGCTTCACCTTCGGCCCTTTCAGCAGTGGCACCCGCGCATCCTCGCCGCCGGTGAACTTCAGGAATCCGCGCACCGCCGACAATTCCCGCGCGGCCGATCCATTGCCGATCCCGTCCATCCGCCGCGCCGTCAGGAACGCGCGCAGGTCGGCTTGATCGACGCGCGCCAACCCCGCCGCCGTCACCGCTTCCCCGCGATGCTCGGTCAGGAAAGCGATCAACCGCTCCGCTGTCGCCATATAGGCGCGCACCGTATGCGTGGATCGCCGCCGGTCCAGCGCCAGATGCTGCCGCCATGCCTCCACAAGATCACCGCTCGCGCTCATGGCGCCCAGTCTAGGCGATGGCGTCCCCAAACGGAATCCCCCCCGATCAACCGGCCCTTGAAAATCCCGGCCAGATGGGCACATGGAGCGTATGGCAACCGCACCTGACATGGCCGACATGCCCACGGGCACGCTGCTGCAAATCTCGCCGCGCATCGGCCGCGTACTGGCGCCCAATCCGTCGCCCTTCACCTATACCGGCACCCAGACCTATCTGGTCGGGTCAGAGGAGGTGGCGGTGATCGATCCCGGCCCCGCCGATCCCGATCATCTGGCTGCGCTGCTCGCCGCGATCGCAGACCGCCCCGTGCGCGCGATCCTGTGTACCCATACCCATCGCGATCACAGCCCTGCCGCCGCGCCGCTCGCCGCGCAGACAGGCGCGCCCATCATCGGCTGCGCGCCGCTGGTGCTGGACGATGACGGCCCGCGCGCCGACGCCGCCTTCGATCCGTCCTATTCTCCCGACCGCATCCTTGCCGACGGGGAGCAGGTGAGGGGCGAGGGCTGGACGCTTGAAGCCGTCGCCACGCCCGGCCATACCTCCAACCATCTCTGCTTCGCCATGGCGGAGGAAAACGCCCTCTTCACCGGCGATCATGTCATGGGCTGGTCCACCAGCGTCATCTCGCCCCCGGACGGGGACATGGCCGACTATATGCGCTCGATGCAGCGGCTCCTCGATCGGCATGATGCCATCTACTATCCCGCCCATGGCGATCCGGTGCCCAATCCGCGCCGTCTGGTGCGCGGCATGATGGGGCATCGCAAGCAGCGGGAAGGGCAGATCATGCGCTTTCTTGAGCGTAACGGCGCATCCGAAATCCCGGCGATGGTGGCGGAGATGTACAAGGGCATCGATCCGCGCCTTCATCCCGCCGCCGGGCGATCGGTCCTTGCCCACCTCATCGACCTGGATGGGCGGGGCATGGCGGAGGTCGCAGGGGATGGCCGCTGGCAATTGCGCTAGGGGAAACAGCTACTGGCCAACCGTGGCGCAGCCCGCTAGGGGCGCGTTCAAAGGCCGTGAGGAGTTAGGGACATGAACGCCATCACCGGAATCCCGCAGGGGACCGACCTGCGCGCGGAGATCGACCGGCTGCGCAAGGAACGCAACGCCGTCATTCTCGGCCATTATTACCAGAAGCCAGAGATTCAGGACCTGTCCGATTTCGTCGGCGACTCCCTCGAACTCTCGCGCAAGGCGGCGGAAACCGACGCGGACGTCATCGCCTTCTGCGGTGTCCGCTTCATGGCCGAGACGGCGAAGATCCTCAGCCCTGAAAAGATTGTCGTCCTGCCCGACATGGACGCCGGCTGTTCGCTGGAGGACAGCTGTCCGCCCGCCCAGTTCAAGGCGTTCCGCGAAGCCCATCCCGACCATATCGCCTTGAGCTACATCAACTGCTCGGCCGAGGTGAAGGCGCTCTCCGACATCATCGTCACCAGCTCATCGGCGGAAACGATCCTCAGCCAGATTCCGCGCGACCAGAAGATCATCTTCGGTCCCGACAAGCATCTGGGCGGTTACCTCAAGCGCAAGTTCAACCGCGACATGCTGCTGTGGCCGGGCGTCTGCATCGTCCACGAAGCCTTCAGCGAGACGGAGCTCTTAAAGCTCAAGGCCCAGCACCCCGACGCACCGATCGCCGCGCATCCCGAATGCCCGCCCTATATCGTCGATCATGCCGATTATGTCGGTTCGACCAGCGGCATCCTGCAATATGCCAAGACGATGACCGGCGATACGCTGATCGTCGCGACCGAACCGCACATCATCCACCAGATGCGCAAGTCGGTGCCAGATAAGAATTTCATCGGCGCGCCCGGCGCGGACGGCAACTGCAACTGCAATGTCTGCCCCTATATGGCGCTCAACACGCTGGAAAAGCTGTACCTGGCGCTTCGTGACCTGCAACCGCGCATCGAGATGGAAGAAAGCCTGCGCCTCGCCGCGAAAAAGAGTCTCGACCGCATGCTGGAACTGGCCAGCGGCACGGTGGGGAAGGGCGATGTGGGCAACCGCTGACGTATAGCCGCGTCCTTCCGTCACCCCGGGCTTGACCCGGGGTCCCGCTCCCGCTCCAACCGCTCAGAAGCGGGATCCCGGCTCAAGGCCGGGATGACGAGGGGGTGAGGTTCATCACCAGCTTCGCTATCAATATAAAGAGGGACAATGACCTTCACCTTGCCCGGCTTCGACCTCGACACCTTCATCGCCTCCACCCTGGCCGAAGACCTTGGCCCGGATGGCCGCGACGTTACCAGCGAAGCAGTGATCCCCGCCGATGCGATCTTCGAAGGCGTGATGGACAGCCGCGACGCGGTGACGCTGGCGGGCCTGCCCGTCGCCGCCGCCTTCTTCCGTGCGCTGGACCCGGACGTCGAGATCGAGCTGTTGCGTCAAGACGGCGACCGCGTGTCCGCTGGCACCGACATCATGCGCATCCGTGGCAAGGCGCGCGCCATGCTGACGGCGGAGCGATCCGCCCTCAACACCGTCCAGCATCTGACGGGCATCGCCACCATGACCCGCGCCTATGTCGATGCGATTTTGGGCACCGGCGCGACCCTGCTCGACACGCGCAAGACGATTCCGGGCCTGCGCGTGCTGGAAAAATATGCCACCCGTCAGGGCGGCGCGACCAATCACCGCATGGGCCTGTGGGACGCGGCGATGATCAAGGACAATCATGTCGCGGTCGCTGGCTCTGTCGAGGAAGCCGTCCGCCGCGCCGCCGCCGCCGGGATCGCAAGCATCATCGTCGAGGTCGATCGCATCGACCAGATCGAACCCGCTCTCGCCGCCGGGGCCACCCACCTGCTGCTCGACAATATGGACGCGCCCACCCTGCGTGGCGCCGTCACCCTCGTCGGCGGCCGCGTGCCCACCGAAGCATCGGGCGGCGTCACGCTCCAGACCATCCGTGCCAAGGCGGAAACCGGCGTCACCTACATCAGCGTCGGTCGCCTCACCCAGTCCGCCCCCGCTGCCGACATCGGCCTGGACTTCGCCTTTGCGTAAAGCCCCCTAACCCTCGATCGTCACGGTCGAAGGATGATGCTTGTCCAGATGCTTGCGGATGATGCGCAGGTTCTTCGTGTTGGATTTGAACAGAAAGTCGAACACATCGCCCGCGAACGGGATCGCGCCCACCAGCGTGTCGAACCCGACATTGGCCGCCATCCGCGTCAGCTGCCATTTCGACATGCCCAGATTACGCGCTTCCCACACGATCCAAGCGCCCATGGCCGCAGTCGCAAGGTCGCCGACCACCGGGATCAGGCCGACCAGACTGTCCAGCCCCACGCGCCGGTTCGTGCCGGGAATGACGAACAGCCCTTCCAGCATCGCCTCCATCGCTTCGATCCGCCGCCGTACCGAAGCGGGATCGCGGCCAAAGCCGGGCAGGTCACGCACCACGCGGTCAAACTGGTCTTGCGATAACGCCATGCTGTTCCTCCTGCCCCCTTAATTGGGGCTGCGGAACAGATGGTTCAATGGATGCCGCGCCCGTGGCGAAGGCATGAAGCCGGTCAACCGACGCGACACCAGCGACCACCGCACCGGCGCGCCCAGCGCAATATAGCCGTTATTCGCCTGCATCAACGCCTCGGCCTGCGCTACCCGCGCCATCCGCTCGGCCGCGCTGCCCGCCATGCTCGCCGCCCGTAATTGGGCGTCGGCCTCTGCCGAACAATGCACCTTGCGCGCGCATCCGGCGCGGCCGAGATACCAGAGCACGCTGTCATAAGCGGCGACTTCATCGATCAACCGCAGGTCGGCATCATCCTTCATGCCTACCCGCTCGACGCCCAGCCCGATCATCGCCAGGTCATGGCGGACAAGCGCGAACAGGCTCGTCGCGCCCGGCCCTTGCGGCAAAGCCACCCGCAGCACAGGAGCGTCGCCATTGTCGCTGCGCCACCGCGTGATGACCGCACTGGCAGCCGCCCGCCGGTCCTCCAGCGGCATGGCGGACCAATCCGGCGCGGTCGGCGGCCGTGGCAGGTCCAGCTGCGCGGGCACAATCTGGTCGGTAATCGCCCATCCGCCCAGTGGGAACAATATGGGCAACTGGCTGCGATCGATCGCCATGTTGATCGCCCGCCGCACGCCGTCATCGTCCAGCAGCTTGCTCTTCCCCGTCACGGCAAACCCCAGCAGGCCCTGCACCGGGTCGATCCGCACCGCATCGCGATCAACCCCGGCCGGCACCAGCAGCGGGAGGTCGGCGAACCGGCCACCCAGCACCGCCGCCGCCTTGCCCTCACGAAAGCGAATGATCGCCAACGCGGCTTTGTCCGCGCGCAGGATGCGTGTTTCCCACGCCGCGGCCTTCGCCTCTTCCCCATCGTCGTCCCTGGGTGCCTTGTCGACCGGCGTCAGCGTCAGCGCCTTGCCCCAAGCCTCGCGCCGATAAGGCCCGGTGCCGCCCTGCCGCGACAACAGCGCCATTTGTGGCTGTGCCAGCATCTGCAACAAATAGGGACGGGGATAGGCAAGGCGGATCTCGATCACCTCGCCGGTCATCGGCACGACCGCCTCCACCGCATCCAGCGGCCCGTCCGGGTCCAGCCGCCGCAACGTCTCGATCCGCGCCATCAACAGCGCCGCGACATCCTTCGCCGTCACCTTCGTCCCATCGGCCCACTGCGCGCGCCGCAGGCGAAAGATATAGCTGCGCCCATCCTCCTCGACGATCCAGCGTTGGGCGAGCGCGGGCAGGATCTCACCACCGGCGTCAAAGGCGACCAGCCCCTGCGCCGTGGCCTCCAGGATCAGCTTGGCGCCCGGATTGGGCAGGTTCTCGATCGGTTTGGCGAAATCGCCGGGTGATCCGATCACGCTCACGACCACCGGCCCGCTTGCCTCCTGCGAACAGCCCGCCATCATCGCGGCCGCGCCCAGCAGGACAGCCATCGATCGAAGCAGGGGAGCAGCCACGGTCATGCGTATGACAGGCTTAGGGTTTATCAGGCTCAAGTTGAAGCTTTTAGAGCGTGATCGTCTTACATGGAAGCATTGGTACTAAGGTTGATCTTCCGTCACCCCGGGCTCGACCCGGGGTCCCGCTGCCTCAGCAGCGTCGGAAAAGAAGCGGGACCCCGGATCAAGTCCGGGGTGACGATTACTCGAACATGACCATGCTCTAAAATCGAGCCTCCGCCAGATCGTTTCAGCAGGACGAGTGAGGGGGTAGGGCGATCGCATCTGTCCCGGAACAGGATTTCATTAACCACGACTCCGCATTGGCCGCCCTTTCCCAACCGTCTATGTCTTTAGTTATGCGTATCCTTTCGACGATCCTGCTCGTTTCCGCCGCCGCTGGCGCAGCTGCCCTGGCACAGGGGATGCCGACGCCCTTCACCGTGGTCGAAAGCGGACGCGGCTACACCTCGCTGAAAGATGCGGTGGCAGCGATCGGCAATGGCAAGGGCACGGTCCTGATCGCGCCCGGCACCTATGCGCAATGCGCGGTGCAGCAGGGTGGGGACGTCGCCTTCCGCGCCCAGACGGCGGGCAGCGTCATCCTTGATGGCATGCCGTGTGAGGGCAAGGCGGCGCTGGTCTTACGCGGCCGGTCCAGCAGCGTGGACGGTATCGTGTTCCAGAATCTGCGCGTGCCCGATGGCAATGGCGCGGGCATCCGGCTGGAAGGCGGCAACCTCACCGTCACCAACAGTCTCTTCCGCAATAGCGAAGAAGGGATTTTGAGCGGCGATGCGCCGGGCAACAGCGTCACCATCGACAAATCCACCTTTCGCCATCTTGGCCGGTGCGACCGCGATCTGGATTGCGCCCATGGCATCTATATCGGTCGATATGGCAAACTTACCGTCACGCGGTCGCGATTCGATCAGGGCGATGGCGGCCATTATCTGAAAACCCGCACGCCCCGCGTCACCATCACCGGTAACAGCTTCGACGACAGCCACGGCCACCTCACCAACTATATGATCGACCTTTCCAACGGCGCCAGCGGAGAGATCAGCGGCAATGAAATGGTGCAGGGCCGGGACAAGGATAATTACAGCGCCTTCATCACCGTCGCGCCGGAAGGGCGCGAACATGACAGCAGCGGCCTGTCGATCGCTGGCAACAGCGCCTCTTTCGTGCCGGGCCTGCAACGCAGCAGCAGCTTCGTCGCCAATTTCACCGGCGACGCGGTGAAGATCGGCGCGAATCGCCTGGGCGCCGGTATCAAGGTCAGCGATCGCCGTTGACGGCCCCCGCTTGCGCGCGCGGTTGCCCCGCCCGATAATGGCGCCATGCGCAGCACCTATGATTCCGCCACCGTCCGCCTTTATCATCTGAGCGACAGCGAAGAAGGCGGCGCCGCGACCACCCTCTTTTACGGCCCGTTAAGCGAAGCTGTGCATATAGCGCGGCAACAGCCCCAGGAAATCCAGGACGGGCTGTTCATCGCCACCGACAATGACGTGGTTGCCTGGCTGGATTTGCAGGAGGACTGAACCTGGCCCTCCTGGATTAGGAGGGGTTTGTGCAGAAGTTGGAAGGCTTTTTCGAGGTCGGCTATGACCGCGATCGCAAGCTGCTACGGATCACCACTTACGGCTTCTGGAATCTGGATGTGGTTGATCAGTTCGGCCGCGCCATCGCGGAAGCAGTGCGTAACGCTGACCCGATGTGCGACACCCTCGTCGACACTTACCGCACGGAAGTCCACACGCCGGAAGTCAGCGAGGCGCTCGCGCGTATCTCCTATTCGCACAAGGATGCGGAAACGGGTCGGATTGCCATAGTTTCCCCTTCGATACTCCTGCGCATGCAGACGAAGCGGTTGCAAAATGCGAACACCTGCTACGGCTATTTCAATACCGAGCAGGAGGCGCTTGATTGGCTTGCAATGCCCGTGGACCCGACGGCGCCCCAAGCGCGGGCAGCAGGTTGAACCAATCCAATTACCCGCGCAGCGGCGCTGCTCAACCGTCCGCAAAGCCGAAAGGCGCATAGCCCCGGCGATAGTCCTCGGGTAGCATTTCACGGCCGATGGGCGGCGCGGATCGCGCCATGCACTGGCTGCGGTGGCACAGGCGGCATGTCAGTCCGATCGGTGTCGGATCGGAAGGTCCCAATCCCTGCGTATAGATCAGCCGATGGGCATGTTCGGCCGCGCAGGCGAGCGCGATCGCCCGCTCCACGCGCGGCGCGCCCCAGCCGCCGCCGCCCGCCGTCACTGTCCGCGCTATAGAGAAAAAGCGTTGCCCGTCCGGCAATTCCAGCCATTGCGGCACCACCTCGCCGGGGCGCTCGAATACATGATGGATCGACCAGAGCGGGCATGATCCGCCATGACGGGCAAAAGGGAAGCCCGCGCCGTCCAGTCGCTTGCTGATATTGCCCGCCCTATCGACGCGCAGGAAGAAGAAGGGCACGCGTTCCTGGCCGGGCTTTTGCAACGTGGTCAGCCGGTGCGCCGTCTGTTCAAAGCTTGTCCCGAACTGCCGGGCCAGCGCTTCGACATCGTAGCGCCGCGCCTCCACCGCCTTGGCGAAGGCCCCATAGGGCATCAATATGGCGGCGGCGCCATAATTGGCGAGGCCTTGGCGGGCCAGCTGGCGTCCGCTCGCGCTGGAAAACTGCCCGTCCTTCAGCAGCGACTCCATCTCGCTGCGCATTTCCAGATAGGCGATCTGTATTGCCAACTGAAAGGCGGTACTCGCGCCGTCCAGCGCATCGTCGATCAGTACCGCGTCGCGATGCCGGTCCAGCCGCCGCATTGACCCCGCCATGACATCGGGCGGCAGGCGCCGGACGCGCAGGCCATGCTTGCTTTTCAGCCATGCCGCCGTGCCGCCTGCTTGTTCGATTTGCGCGGCGATCCTCTCCCCTGCATCGTCCAGCGCCGGACAACTGTTGCGTCGCGCACCCAGGAACCGGCGCGCCTCCGCTGCCGGGTCGGGCGCTTCGTCGGGTGCGTCGGCGCGATCGCCGCTCCGATCCGCCAGCGCCAACTGTTCCTCGCGATAGGCGGTATGCAGCCGCAGCAGCGCTTCGCTGAACCCGGGATAGTTGATCGCGACGTCCTGCATCGCCAGCGCGGGAAGGTCGATGTCGGCAAACATCGGGTCCTTCAGTGCCGCCTGTAACCGCGCCGTCTGCTCCGCCCCGCCGTCGCCCGCCAGCTCGCTCATGTCCATGCGATAGGTGCGTGCCAGCCGCAGCAGCATGTCGGCGGTCAAGGGCCGCTGATTTCGCTCCAGCAGCGCGACATAGGAAGCGGAAATCTCCAGGTCTGCCGCCATATCCGACTGCGTCAGCCCCAATTCCCGCCGCAACCGCCGCAATCGCGGCCCCATATAGACGGGACGATCCTTGGCCATGTTCGCGTGCGCTCCTGTGCAGACATTACAACTATACAGAGAAAGTTTGTAAAGATCGACAACTGAACCTCAGGCCCCCTCCCGTATCCGGTCGTCCTCCCCCAGAACGTTTTTAATTCGCCAATTCATTCAGGGGATTTCCATGACCTACGCCCAACAAATCACCCGCGCTTCCACCCTGCTGGGGGAAGAACCCAACTGGAACGGCATCGCCGCCGATTCGGTCGCCAGAATGCGCCTCCAGAACCGTTTCCCCACCGGCCTCGACATCGCCCGCTACACCGCCGCGATCATGCGCCGCGACATGGCCGCCTATGATGCTGACCCCGCGAACTACACCCAGTCGCTAGGTTGCTGGCACGGCTTCATCGGCCAGCAGAAGATGATCAGCATCAAGAAGCATTTCGGCACGACCAAAGGCAAATATCTCTACCTCTCCGGCTGGATGATCGCGGCGCTGCGTTCCGAATTCGGCCCGCTGCCCGACCAGTCGATGCACGAAAAGACCAGTGTTCCCGCGCTGATCGAGGAACTCTACACCTTCCTGCGTCAGGCAGACGCCCGTGAACTGGGCATGCTGTTCCGCGACCTCGACAAAGCGCGCGACGCCGGCAACGAGGTTGAGGTTCATCGCCTGACCACCGCGATCGACAATCACGAAACCCACATCGTCCCGATCATCGCCGACATCGACGCAGGCTTCGGCAATGCCGAAGCGACCTATCTGCTCGCCAAGAAGATGATCCAGGCGGGGGCGTGCGCGCTCCAGATCGAGAACCAGGTTTCGGACGAGAAGCAATGCGGTCATCAGGACGGCAAGGTCACCGTTCCGCACGAGGACTTCCTCGCGAAGATTCGCGCCTGCCGTTATGCCTTTCTCGAACTGGGTATCGACGACGGCATCATCGTCGCGCGTACCGATTCGCTGGGCGCGGGCCTCACCAAGCAGATCGCCTTCAGCCGCGAGCCGGGCGACCTTGGCGACCAGTATAACATCTTCCTCGATGTCGAAGAGGTCGCCGATCCATCGACGTTGCGCGGCGATGTCGTCATCGCCCGCGACGGCAAGCTGCTGCGGCCCAAGCGCCTGGCGTCCAACCTCTTCCAGTTCCGTCCCGGCACGGGCGAGGACCGGGTCGTTCTGGACTGTATCACCTCGCTTCAGAACGGCGCCGACCTGCTGTGGATCGAAACCGAAAAGCCCCATGTCGAACAGATTGCGGGCATGGTCGATCGCGTCCGCGAGGTCATCCCGAACGCCAAGCTTGTCTACAATAACTCGCCGAGCTTCAACTGGACGCTGAACTTCCGTCAGCAGGTATTCGACAGCTGGCAGGCCGAGGGCAGGGACGTTTCCGCCTATGATCGCGCCCGGTTGATGAGCGCGGACTATGACGCCACCGATCTTGGTCGCGAGGCTGACGAGAAGATCCGCACCTTCCAGAAGGACGCCGCAGCGCGGGCGGGCATCTTCCATCATCTCATCACGCTGCCGACCTATCACACGGCTGCGCTGTCGACCGACAATCTGGCGCGGGAATATTTCGGCGACGCGGGGATGCTCGGCTATGTCGAGGGCGTCCAGCGCCGCGAAATCCGCGAAGGCATCGCCTGCGTTAAGCACCAGAATATGGCGGGCAGCGACATCGGCGATGATCACAAGGAGTATTTCGCCGGGGAGGCCGCACTCAAGGCTGGCGGCTCCCATAATACGATGAACCAGTTCGCAGCTTGAAGAACCAAGGAAAGGAGGACGAAATGACTGAACCTACAAGGTCCCGCGCGGTTTTCTCGACCGAGGATTTCTCGCTGCTCAGGACGGCGGTGGCGGATTATCTGCAGAAGGTGAAGGACACGCCGGATTCGGTGAAGTTCGCCAACCTCTATCACCGGCTCGGCCGCCTGCGCTGATTGCCCGCACCGATGACAGGAAGCCCGCCGCCGACGGCCCCTGGCGGCGGGCTTTTTGTCGATCGCTTAGCAAGCGCATACGAGCCCGCTTTGCGCTTTCGCCCGAACGGCCGGACGCTTATCCTGGAGGTGTCAGACCCGACGGGAGAGCCCCATGCCTTACACGCTCATTACCGCGAACCGGAATTATTCCAGCTGGTCCCTGCGTCCCTGGGTATTGATGAAGGCGCTCGGCATTCCCTTCACGGATAGGCTTGAGCCATTTGTGCAGAGCATAAATTACTCTGCCTTCCGCAACTTTTCACCGACCGGGCAGGTGCCTGCCTTGATCGACGGCGATCGAACGGTGTGGGATTCGCTCGGCATCACCCTCTATCTCGCCGATCGCCACCCTGCCGTATGGCCACAGGAGGAGTCCGCCCGCGCCTTCGCCCAAAGCGCCGTCGCGGAAATGCACAGCGGTTTTGCGACCCTGCGCAACGAATGTCCCATGAATGTCGGCGTGCGAGTCGAACGCGACCTGCCCTCGCCACAGCTGAACCGCGACATAGCGCGCCTTTCGGAATTATGGGGGGAGGGGCTGAAGCGCTTTGGCGGTCCCTTCCTCGCCGGGCCAGCCTTCACCGCGATCGACGCCTTTTACGCGCCCGTCGCATTCCGGGTACGGACCTATGACCTGAATGTCGGGCCAGTAGCGCACGGATGGGTCGATCACATGCTGGCCCACCCCGCAATGCAGGAATGGGAGACCGCTGCTCTCGCCGAAACCTGGCGCGAGGAAAGCCATGAGGCGGATGTCGGCGCCGCTGGCCGCATCATAAAGGATTACCGCGCATCCTGACCGGCCTTTGGCAAGCATGCTATCGGCGTAGACAGCAAATATTGGTCCCATGCCCCCTTTCGCCGCGCCCGCTCTGGGTCTAGGGGGAAAGGGTTATGGTCAAGCCCCGCACGCTGTACGAGAAGATTTGGGACGCGCATGTCGTTGAACGCCGTCCCGATGGAACCTGCCTCATCTATATCGACCGCCACCTCGTTCATGAGGTGACGAGTCCCCAGGCTTTCGAGGGTCTAAGGATAGCGGGCCGCCCGGTGCGCCGTCCCGATCTGACGCTTGCGGTGCCGGATCACAATCTGCCCACGACGCCCCGCCGCGATGCGCAGGGCAACCGCATTCCCATCGCTGATCCCGAAAGCGCGCAGCAGCTTGCCGCGCTGGAGCGGAACGCGCCGGAATTCGGCGTTCGCCTGATCGGCGACGCTGACCGGGAGCAGGGGATCGTCCATGTCGTGGGACCTGAGCAAGGCTTCACCCTGCCGGGCACAACGCTGGTCTGTGGCGACAGCCACACCAGCTCGCACGGGGCGCTAGGCGCGCTGGCCTTCGGCATCGGCACGTCGGAGGTTGAGCATGTGCTCGCCACGCAGACACTGCTGCTGAAGCAATCGAAAACGATGGAAGTGGTCGTCGAAGGCGAATTGGGCTTTGGCGTTACGCCCAAGGATGTGGCGCTGGCGATCTGCGGCCGTATCGGCACGGCGGGCGGCACCGGCTATGTCATGGAATATCGCGGCTCTGTCTTCCGCGACATGTCGATCGAGGGACGATTGACGGTTGCCAACATGTCGATCGAGGCGGGCGCGCGCTCCGGTCTCTTCGCGCCGGACGAAAAGACTTTCGCTTACCTGAAGGGGCGCCCGATGGCCCCCAAGGGCGCCGATTGGGATGCCGCCGTCGCTTATTGGAAGACGCTGGCCACCGATGAAGGCGCGCAGTTCGACAAGACGGTCGTCATCGATGCCGCTGATATCGTGCCCAACGTCACCTGGGGCACGAGCCCCGAGGACGTCGTGCCGGTGACCGGCGTCGTCCCCGATCCGGAAAGCTTCGCCGACGCGTCCAAGCGCGCCGCCGCGCAAAAGTCCCTCGACTATATGGGCCTCACCGCCGGACAGCGCATGGAGGATGTAGCCGTCGAACATATCTTCATCGGCAGTTGCACCAACAGCCGGATCGAGGATTTGCGCGCCGCCGCCGCCCTGCTGAAGGACAAGCATATCGCCAGCGGCATCAAGCAGGCGCTGGTCGTTCCCGGATCTGGCCTCGTAAAGCAGCAGGCGGAGGCCGAAGGGCTCGACCGCATCTTCACCCAGGCGGGCTTCGAATGGCGCGAACCGGGCTGTTCGGCGTGTCTGGGCATGAATCCCGACAAGGTGCCAGCCGGAGAACGCTGCGCATCCACCAGCAACCGCAACTTCATGGGCCGTCAGGGACCGGGGTCGCGGACTCATCTCGTCTCCCCAGCCATGGCAGCCGCTGCGGCCATTACGGGGCATTTGACCGACGTGCGGGAATTGCTGAACGAAAAACAGGGAGAGGTGGTCGCATGAAGAAGGTATTCTGGGTGCTGGCGCTCGGCGCGCTGGCCAGTGCCGCCATGGCGGCGACTCTCGGGCGTGCGGAAGATAGCCGCCGCCTGGAGACCAAGCGGGCGCATTGATGGACAAGCTGAATATCGTTGAGGGCAAGGCCTATCCGTTCGGGATGAAGAATGTCGATACCGACATCGTCATTCCGGCGCATTGGCTGAAGACCATTTCTCGCTCGGGCCTTGGCAAGGGCGCGTTCGAGGTGCTGCGCAAGGAGCCGGGCAATGTCTTTGACGACCCGGAATATGCTGGCAGCCCCATCCTGATCGCGGGCGACAACTTCGGCTGCGGCTCGAGCCGCGAACATGCCGCCTGGGCGCTTGCCGACCTTGGCATCAAGGTAGTGATCGCGCCGAGCTTCTCGGACATTTTCTCCGGCAACGCGTTCAAGAACGGCATCCTTACCGTGGTTCTGCCCCAGGAAGCGATCGACCGGCTGATGGAGGTCGCGAAGACCGATCCCATCCATGTCGATCTGGAGCATCAGACCGTTACCACGCAGTTTCAGGACCGGTTCCAGTTCGAAATTGATCCGTTCCGCAAGCATTGCCTGCTTGGCGGGCTGGACGAGATCGGGCTGACTTTGGGGCAGGCCGATATGATCAGCCAGTTCGAGGCGAAGGACGCCGGGGTGCGGCCGTGGCTTGTTCCTGCCGTTGCGTAACCGTCCCGATCTTCCTATCTCATCCCAGACTTCAGCTTCTTTTTGACAAGGCACAGGCATGACGACTTTCGACGACCGCGAAAAGGCCTTTGAAAATATGTTCGCCCATGACCAGGAAATGCAGTTCCGCATCCAGGCGCGGCGGAACCGGCTGCTCGGCGAATGGGCCGCGGTCAAGATGGGGCTGACGCCGGAGGAGACCGACGCCTACGCCAAATCCGTAGTGCAGGCCGATTTTGAGGAAGCGGGCGACGAGGATGTCATTCGCAAGCTGGTGGGCGACATGACCCAGGCGGGCGTAGACATTGACGAGCCCGGCGTGCGAGCGGCTCTGGAAGAGCAGCAGGTGATCGCGCGCCGCCAGTTCATCGAAGCCCAGTAAGCAGGACGGACACGCCCCATGCCGATGGCTGCGCAAGACATTGCGGACATGATCCGGGCGGCTATTCCGGACGCGGACGTGGAAATTACCGACCTCGCCGGGGATGGCGATCATTATGCGGCGCGCGTCGTGGCGGAAAGCTTCCGGGGCATGAGCCGGGTCGCCCAGCAGCGCGCGGTCTATGCTGCGCTTGGCGGTCGGATGGGTGGGGTGCTCCACGCCTTGCAACTGACGACTGCCGTTCCCAACTAACCGATATCGTTTTTCAAGCGCGCCGCTTGTCTCCTGCGGCGCCCGACAGGACTGGACCAACCATGACCGACGCCGTGCATCAGCGGATCGCCGATATCGTGAACAGCAATGATGTGGTGCTTTTCATGAAGGGAACCCCGTTGTTCCCGCAATGTGGTTTTTCCAGCCGCGCCATCGCGATCCTCGAACATCTTGGCGTTGCCTATGAAACTGTCGATGTCCTGCAAGACCAGCTGGTGCGGCAGGGGATCAAGGCATTCTCCGACTGGCCGACCATCCCCCAGCTCTATGTGAAGGGTGAATTTGTCGGCGGCAGCGACATCATGATGGAAATGTATGAAGCCGGTGAGCTTCAGCAGCTGATGACCGACGAAGGCGTCGCAGCGGCTAACTGACTTCCTGCCGGCTCCAGCTAGACCCTGACGATCTCGGGAAGGATGGCGTCCAGCAGCAGCATTGCTGCTGGCGTGATGCGCAGATGCTGATCCTTCCGTTCGATCAGATCTAGCTTGGCAAGCCGCGCCACAGCCTCTCCGTCGATCAACTGCTCCACCGTCAGGCCGGATAGCGCTGAAATCCGGCTGAGATCGACTCCTTCGGCCAGGCGCAATCCCATCAGCAGTGCCTCGCGCCCGCGATCCTCCTGCGTAAGCAGTTCCTCGCTTTGCAGTCCATGGCCGTTCCGGTCCACCGCGCCCATCCAGTTTTCTGGCTTCTTGTGCCGCAGTGTGGCCATCCCACCGCGCCGCCCATGGGCGCCCGGACCGACGCCCGCATATGTGCCGTAACGCCAATAGGTCAGATTGTGTCGGCTCTCCTGACCCGGCCGGGCATGGTTGCTGATCTCATAGGCGGGCAGACCGGCGGCTGTGGTCATGGCCTGCGTCTGCTCATAGAGGGTCGCGGCATGGTCGGGATCAGCAGGCACCAGTTTCCCCTGGGCCACGAGCGTGGCGAACCGCGTCCCCGGCTCGATCGTCAGCTGGTAAAGCGACAGATGATCCGTTCCGAAGGCAAGGCCGCGCGCCAGTTCCGCCTCCCAGTCCGCCTCACTCTGCTCAGGACGGGCATAGATGAGGTCCAGGTTCACCCGCCCGAATACCGATTGGGCGACATCCAGCGCGGCCAGCGCCTCGCCCACATCATGCGCGCGGCCCAGAAAATGCAGCGCCTGATTATCCAGCGCCTGCACCCCCAGTGACACCCGGTTAACCCCCGCACGCGCCAGATCGGCAAACCGCGCCGCTTCCACTGAACTCGGATTGGCCTCCAACGTGATTTCCATGTCCGCCGTGGGCCGCCAGTAGCTGGCAGCAGCGTCGATGATGTTCGAGACGATCTCCGGCGGCATCAGCGATGGCGTGCCACCGCCGAAAAAGATGGATGAGAGCGGTCGACCGCCAGTCAGCCCCGCTTCATGAGCCAGGTCGTCCAGCAGCGCCGCCCGCCACGCATCGGTATTGATCTCCGCACGGACATGGCTGTTAAAATCGCAATAAGGACATTTGGAAACGCAAAATGGCCAATGCACATATAAGGCCATAGCTTCAGGCGCGGGGGCCGGGGAATCGATCAGGGGCAGGGGCATGAATGGGGGCGTCCTTAGACGGCTTTGGGCCGCAGGGCTAGCAACGGCAGCGCTGGCGATGACGGGAATCACTGCGACTCAGCCCGTCAAAGCCTCGCCGTCGAGCCGAGCGGCGCCCACCCAGGCGGTCATGCCCGCCGCCTATTACGGCATGGAGGAGGCGGAACGTGGCAACATATTGCTGCGCGACGTGGTGCTGGGCATGCACAATGATGAGCGACAATCGCTGGGCCTCACGCCTCTGGCATGGGACAGCGACCTCGCCCAGGACGCTGCTCGATATGCCCGGCAGATGGCCGTGACCAACCGCTTCCAACATTCCCCGCGTGCGTCTCGCGCTGTTCCCAGCGGTGAAAATCTCTGGATGGGTCCGCGACGCCTCTACGGGTATGAGGCGATGATCGGCGCTTTCCTCGATGAAAAGCGCTTGTTCCGGCGTGGAGGCAAGCTGCCGGACATCAGCATGTCTGGCCGCTGGCAAGATGTCGGCCATTATACGCAGATGATCTGGCGCGGCACGCAAAAGGTCGGCTGCGCCCTCGCTGAAGGGCAGAACTACGATTATCTCGTCTGCCGCTATTTCCCAGCGGGCAACGCTTTCGGAAAAGGCCCGCTGGACGCAGACGACAGCCCCTTCGGCTCCCGTCTGGCCAGCATGGGCGAATAAGCCCGCCTTGCTTCTTTAGAAAACCGCCGCGACCAGCTGCGCGAAGGCATCCGCACGATGGCTCATCGCATGCTTCTTTTTCGGCTCCATCTCGCCAAAGCTGATCGTGTGGCCCAACGGCTGGAACATCGGATCATAGCCAAAGCCCTTGTCCCCGCGCGGCGGCCAGCTGAGGATGCCGTCAACCCGCCCCTCAAACGCCTCGACATGACCATCGGGCCAAGCCACCGCCAGCGCGCAGATGAAATGCGCGCCATGCCCGGCGTCAGGCCCCTTGGCTTCGATCGCATCCCATACGCGCTGCATCGCGATGTTGAAATCCTTCGTCTCGCCTGCCCAGCGAGCGGAGAAGATGCCCGGATCGCCATTCAGCGCCTCGACGCACAGCCCGCTATCGTCGGCCAGCGCGGGGAGCCCCGACAGGTCGGCCGCCTGCATCGCCTTCAGCTCTGCATTGGCGATGAACGTCGTGCCGGTTTCTTCCGGCTCAGGCAGGTCCAGCGCCGCCGCTGACACAGTCTCGATCCCGAAGGGGGCCAGCAGTTCGCCGATTTCCCGCACCTTGCCGGGATTATGGCTGGCGATCACCAGCTTGCCCGGCCCCAGCTTGCGGATCGCCTGTTCCTGTCCGAAATCGTCGCTCATGATTATGTCATTCTCCCCGTTCGCTTCGAGCATAGTCGAGAAGCGCGTAGTGCATAGATGGCATTTCTCGAAACGCTCGAAACGAACGGACGAATGCGCTTAGCGGCCCGTCGCCTTGTCCTGGGCGGCGAAGATCTGCGAGCAACCGATGCGCGCCAGACGCAGCAGGCGGAGCAATTCTTCCTCGTCATATGCCGCGCCCTCGGCCGTCGCCTGCACTTCGGCAAATTTGCCGTCGCCGGTCAGGATCAGGTTGGCGTCAGTCTCGGCATTGCTGTCCTCGGCATAGTCGAGGTCCAGCACGGGTGTGCCATTATAGATGCCGCAGCTGATCGCGGCGACCTTCTGGATGATCGGGTCTTCGGCCAGCGCGCCCGAAGCGATCAGCTTGTCGATGGCAATGCGCAGCGCCACCCAGCTGCCGGAAATCGCGGCGGTGCGGGTGCCGCCATCTGCCTGGATAACGTCGCAATCGACAACAATCTGCCGCTCGCCCAGCTTCTTGAGGTCGACAACGGTGCGCAGCGACCGGCCGATCAACCGCTGGATTTCCTGCGTGCGCCCCGACTGCTTGCCCTTGGCTGCCTCACGGCTGCCGCGGGTGTGGGTGGCGCGGGGCAGCATGCCATATTCGGCCGTGACCCAACCCGATCCCTTGCCGCGCAGGAAGGGCGGCACCTTTTCCTCGACCGAAGCGGTGCACAGCACCCGCGTATCGCCGAAGCTGATCAGGCAGCTGCCCTCGGCATGAATGGTGAAGCCGGGCTCCATGGTGATGTCGCGCATCTGGTCGGGCGCGCGGCCGGAAGGACGCATAAAATTATTTCTCCGAAGCGTTCAGTCGGTGGGGCTTAGCGCCGGGCGCGGCGTCATGCCAGTGGCGATACGCGTGAAAGATGATAGGAAGCCTGCATGCAGTTGCGTTGGATGATGATTTTGGCGGGCGTTGCCCTGACGGCTGGTTGTGCGGCGGAAAGGCCCGAACTTGAAAAGCCCACCGCCGCCGGAGACACGATCCGCTTTTCGGCGGGTCCCTGTTTCGGCATTTGCCCCAGTTACAGTCTGCAGGTGACGCCTGATGGTTCGGGCCTGCTGGAGCCGGAGCGGTTCACCACCGTTCCGGGCGCGACGCGCTTCACTGTCACCCCAGCGCAATATCGCCGTTTCCGCGCCGCGCTGGCGCAGTTCCGGCCTCCCGCAGGAACAGTCCGGCGCATCACCCATGGGGAGAATTGCACCCGATTCGCGACCGACATGCCCGGCTACACCATCGAATGGACCAGGGATCAGCAGCCGACCACCCGACTGGAGTTTCAGTCGGGGTGCATGGACGCCAGCTATGGCAAGCTGCGTGCTACCATTGCGGCCGTTCCCCGGATGCTGGACATCAACGCGATGGTGAAGCCGTCCGCCGTCAGATAGCCCCGGCTTGAGTACGGCCCTTCGCTCGCCTAGATAGGGGCGCATGGCGGTCACACCGGTTACCGAACTCAATGAGCGGGCGCGCGACGTTTTCCGGGTGGTGGTCGAAAGCTATCTCGGCACCGGCCTGCCTGTGGGTTCGCGCACCATCAGCAAGATCGCCTCGCTCAGCCTGTCGCCCGCATCGATCCGCAACGTCATGCAGGATCTGGAGGAGCTGGGATTGCTGGCCGCCCCGCACACTTCGGCAGGGCGCATGCCGACCGAAACCGGTTTGCGCCTTTTTGTCGATGGCATGATGCAGGCCGCCGAACCCTCGGTCGAGGAACGCCGTGCGATAGAGGCAGGCATTGCCGAGGGTGGCCCGATCGAGGAAGCATTGTCCGCAGCGACTGCCGCGCTATCGGGCCTCTCTGCCTGCGCGGGCATCGTCATGGTGCCCAAGCGCGAGCCGGTGATGCGCCAATTCGGCTTTGTGCCGCTCAATGGTCGTCAGGCGCTGGCCGTGCTGGTGGGACAGGACGGCTCTGTAGAAAACCGCGTGCTCGACATGCCCGCAGGCGTGACGCCCAGCATGCTGAATGAAGCAGCGAACTTCATGTCGGCGCGCTTCGCGGGCCTGACGCTCAGGGAAGCGGGCGAAGCGCTGCGCCGCGAGATGGAGGGCGAGCGAACCGCGCTTCAGGGTGCGGCGCGGGAACTAGTGGCGCGCGGAATTGCTGTCTGGTCGCAGGATGCGGATGACCGTCCGGTACTGATCGTTCGCGGTCAGGCGCATCTGCTGGATGACGGCACTGCCGCCGATCTTGAACGGGTGCGCCAGTTGCTCGAACAACTGGAAGGCAAGCAGGAGATTTCGCGCCTGCTGGAAGGCGCGCTGGCGGGCAGCGCGACGAAAATCTTCATCGGCTCGGAAAACAAGCTCTTTTCCCTCTCCGGTTCTTCGGTCATAGCCGCGCCTTACCGTGGCGGCGATGGCCGTGTTGTCGGCGTGGTTGGCGTCATTGGCCCAACGCGCTTGAACTACGCGCGGGTGATCCCCATGGTGGATTTCACTGCGCAGACGTTATCGAGATTGATGAGATGAGCGAAGACAAGCTGAATATCGAAAATACTGAAGTCGTTGACGAACTGCCCGAAGACGCAGCGCCTGCGGGCGGTGCGGCTGCCGAACGCCTTGCAGCCCTGGAGGGTGAGTTGGCGGCGGCGAAGCAGGACGCGCTCTACGCCCATGCCGAAACGCAGAATGTCCGTCGGCGGCTTGAAAAGGAACTGGCCGACACGCGCGCCTATGCCGCAACGTCGTTCGCGCGGGATATGCTGTCGGTCGCGGACAATCTGGGCCGCGCGCTGCAAGCTATCCCGGCGGAACTGCGTGACGATGAAAAGTTCAAGGGACTGGTCGCTGGCCTCGAAGCGACGGGCCGCGAACTGGAAGGCGTCTTTGGCCGCAACGGCATTGAAAAGCTCGTGTCGGTCGGAGAGCCGCTCGATCCCAACAAGCATCAGGCGATGATGGAAGTGCCGTCGGATGATGTTGAGCCCGGGACCGTGCTGGTGGAAATGCAGGCGGGATATACGATCCGCGATCGCCTGCTGCGCCCGGCCTTGGTGAGCGTTGCCAAGAAACCCGACTGACGGCCATTCGTTAGCCAATCCAAAAACCCGCCGGGCTTGATCCGGCGGGTTTTTTCACATGCGGAAGGGCAGAAGGCTCCTGAGGGTGATGCACAATCTTTCCATGGACGTGCGTGGGCGGCTTGAAAGGGAAGGCGCCGGTTCCCAAAGCATGTTCGACGTCGCCGCGCTGATCGACAAAGCGGCCAGCAAGATCGAAAGGCTCGACCTATGACCCTGACCGCCAATGTGCCGACCAAAAATGCCAGTCGCTATCTTCAGCAGCTCTGCAAGCATTGGAGCCACAAGTTTGAAACCGACTTCGATGCGCAGCAGGGCGTGATCGCCTTTCCTATGGGGCCGATCCGCATGATGGCCGGTGACGAGGCGTTGACGGTGACTATCGACCCGGTGGAGGGTGCTGACGTGGATCGTTTCAAGCAAGTTGTGGCCGACCATCTCGACCGATTTGCCTTTCGGGAAGCGCCGCTGCCCTTCGACTGGCAGTGACCGCCTTATAACACATCCGTCATCCCGGACTTGATCCGGGATCCCGCTTCCAGGCCTATCTGCTCCCTCATCGGCGCGGAATGCGACGCGCGCTGGCAAGGTGATGGGCATGCGTTATCGCCACGGCGAGCGCATCGGACGCATCCGGCCCCGCCACCTTGGCTCCCGGCAACAGCCGCGAAACCATGGCGTGGACCTGATCCTTCGATGCGTTGCCAACGCCGACGACGGATTTTTTGACGAGCCGCGCGGCATATTCGCCAACCTCCATCCCCGACCGGGATGCCGCAAGCAGCACGACGCCGCGCGCTTGCCCCAGCTTCAGCGTTGATTGCGGGTTCACATTAACGAACACTTCCTCGACCGCAGCGCCATTGGGCTGATGTTCAAGGATGAGGTCGGTCAGTGCAAGATCAAGTGCGAGCAACCGCGTCGCCAGCGCCATGTCGGCGTCGGTCTTGATCTGCCCGTTGGCGATGTGCGTGAGGCGATTGCCGTCAGCCGCGATCAAGCCCCAGCCAGTGGTGCCAAGCCCGGGGTCGAGTCCAAGGATGATCATGGATTTGTCCTCGCCCCTTCAGGGGAGAGGATAGGGAGGCTTGCCGGCTTGCCGGTTAGCCGGACTTGGAGAGGGGAAGGTAGCAGCCGTATTCTCGACGCCGAGCAACCCTCTCCCCGCCGGGGAGAGGGGAGGGTGTTTATCAACCCAGCTTCTCCATGACCTCGTCGGACACTTCATAATTGCCCCACACGGTCTGGACGTCGTCATCATCTTCCAGCGTGTCGACCAGCTTCATCAGGGTCGCGGCGCTGCCTTCATCGACTTCGACGGTCGTCTGTGGCTTCCAGGCGAGCTTCGCGCCTTCGGCCGGGCCAAGCTTGCCTTCCAGCGCCTTGGCGACTTCGTGCAGCGCGTCCATGGCGGTCCAGATTTCATGTTCGTCTTCGTTCGACGACACATCGTCCGCCCCCGCTTCCAGAGCGGCTTCAAAGATCGCATCGGCATCGCCGGCGCTCGCCGGATAGGTGATCAGGCCCATGCGGTCGAAGCCATGGCTGACCGCGCCAGACGCGCCCAGATTGCCGCCATTCTTGGAAAAGGCGGTGCGGACGTTGGTCGCGGTACGGTTGCGGTTGTCGGTCAGCGCCTCGACGATGATGGCGACCCCGCCGGGGCCGTAGCCTTCATAGCGAATTTCTTCGTAATTTTCCGTGTCGCCGCCGATCGCCTTGTCGATGGCGCGCTGGATATTGTCCTTGGGCATGGACTGCGCCTTGGCGGCGTTGATCGCCAGGCGGAGGCGGGGGTTCATGTCCGGGTCGGGCATGCCCATCTTCGCCGCCACGGTGATTTCGCGGCTGAGCTTGGAGAACATCGAGGAACGCTTTTTGTCCTGCGCGCCCTTGCGATGCATGATGTTCTTGAATTTGCTATGGCCGGCCACGGCCTGCTCCTAATCTTGTCTGATCCGAAGCGCGCTCTCTAGCGGGCGTCCTGCCCAAGCGCAACTAGACGAGGATCGCGGTGCCGGATGCCGACACCATCAGCATCGACCCGTTGGAACCCAGCACTTCA
Organism: Sphingobium sp. RC1; assembly: GCF_059738765.1. Lineage (NCBI taxonomy): Bacteria > Pseudomonadati > Pseudomonadota > Alphaproteobacteria > Sphingomonadales > Sphingobiaceae > Sphingobium > Sphingobium sp. RC1. The sequence goes on along the minus strand of NZ_AP027306.1, from coordinate 2,287,631 downwards.
TAATCGAGATCGACGCCTACCACGGCATTGGCGCCCAGCGTCGCCGCCCGCATCCGCATCTCCCCGATTGCCTGTTCACGGGCGCGTTGGAGGACATCCTCATAAGCGCCCGAACGCCCCCCGACGATATCCCGCACGCTGGCGAACAGGTCACGGAAGAGGTTGGCGCCGACGATCACCTCACCAGTGACGATGCCGAGATATTCCTTTGCCGGACGCCCTTCGAGGCGGCTGGTGGTGCTGACGATGATCTCGGACATGATGTGTCTCCCGCGCCTTGCTTGTCGAAGGTCCTTCTTGAAGAAAGAAGGGGCCTTCGACAAGCTGAGGACGAACGGAAGACGAGTGCGTTATTCCATGCCCAGGGCGGATAGATAGGTCTGGAGAATAGCTTCCATTTCCTGCCGGTCATGCTGCGGCATTTTGCGCAGGCGGACGATCTGGCGCATGATCTTCGGATCATAGCCGGTCGCCTTGGCCTCCAGATACACGTCTTTGATATCGTCGCCGATGCCCTTTTTCTCTTCCTCGAGCCGCTCGATGCGCTCGATAAGAAGGCGTAGCTGATCGGCGGCGACGTTGCCCTCGCTCATATAATGTATCTCCGGATAGAATGTGAATCGGGTTGGCGCACGCTCCTAATGATTGTCAGCGTTCTTCGCCACACTCTCCTGCATCTTTGCGATCTGTTCCGGCGTCGCCTCGCTCTGATGGCGCTGTTTCCACTCCGGAAAGGGCATGCCGTGGATGATTTCGCGCGCCTGGTCCTTGCTCAGATTGCCGTCGGCTTCCGCTATCCAGTCGGCGAGGCAATTGCGGCAGAAGCCCGCCGTTCCCATCAGATCGATGTTCTGGACGTCGGTCCTGTGCTGCAAATGCGCAATCAGGCGGCGGAAGGCGGTTGCGGCAACCGCATCGTTGAGCATATTGTCGGCCAAGGCGATCCTTTCGCTGATCTACATCATCCTGTCGTGCAGTAGGGATAATCGAAAACGGCGCTCTGGCAAGCCAGGGCGCGACCATGACGGCCAGGAGCTTTTTGAGAATGACGAAACTGCCGCCCCGTTCGCGCAAGGTCCGGATTTTGGCGACCCTTGGCCCCGCGAGCGACACGCCGGAAGTGATCCGCGCGCTGTTCATCGCCGGGGCAGACGCTTTCCGCATCAACATGAGCCATGGAGCGCATGAAGAGCATGCGGCGCGTATCGCGTCCATCCGGGCGCTGGAAAAGGAATTCGGGCGGCCGACGACCATATTGGGCGACTTGCAGGGGCCAAAGCTGCGCGTCGGTACGTTCAAGAGCGGCCTTGCCGTTCTGGAGGTGGGTGCATCCTTCATACTCGACCGCGACGAAACGCCGGGCGATGCACGGCGCGTGAACTTGCCGCATCCGGAAATCTACGCGGCGTTGGTGCCTGAGACGCGGCTGCTGCTGGACGACGGCAAGCTGGTGCTGCGGGTGAAGAATGTGTCCGATGACCGGATCGAAACGGTGGTCGAGGTCGGCGGCACCCTGTCGAACCGCAAGGGCGTCAACGTGCCCGATGTGGTTGTGCCCGTCCCCGCCTTGACGGAAAAGGACCGGCGCGACCTCAGCTTCGCGGTGGAGCAGGGCTGCGACTGGATCGCATTGAGCTTCGTCCAGCGTCCTGAAGACCTTGCGGAAGCGCGCAAGCTGATGGGCGGCCATGGCGCGCTGATGGCCAAGATCGAGAAGCCTGCCGCGGTCCAGCGGCTGGAGGAGATATTGGAGCTGGCCGATGGCGTGATGGTCGCGCGCGGCGACCTGGGCGTCGAACTGCCGCCCCAAGCCGTGCCGCCGCTTCAGAAGCAGATCGTCGCGACGGCGCGGCGCATGGGGCGGCCCGTGGTGGTCGCGACGCAGATGCTCGAATCGATGATCAAGGCGCCGACGCCCACCCGCGCGGAAGTGTCGGATGTCGCCACTGCCGTCTATGATGGCGCGGACGCGATCATGTTGTCGGCGGAAACGGCGGCGGGCGATTGGCCTGAAGAGGCAGTCGCGATGATGGACAGCATCGCCCACAGCGTCGAGCGTGACCCCGGCTATGTCGCGCGGCTGCATTTCACCGAAACAAAGCCCGACGCGACCACCGCCGACGCGCTGGCGGAAGGGGCGGCGGGTATCGTCTCGGTCGTTGGGGCCAGCGCGATCACCTGCTTCACTTCATCAGGCAGCACGGTTCGCCGGGTGGCGCGTGAGCGTCCACTGACGCCAATCCTGGCGCTAACCCCTCGGCTGGACACAGCGCGCAAGTTGGGCCTGACCTGGGGCGTGCATGCGGTGCGCACGAAGGATATCGACACGTTCGAGGAAATGGTCGGCAAGGCCCGACGCATGGCGCTGCGGCACAACATGACCCAGAAGGGCAGCAAGATCGTGGTGCTGGCAGGCGTCCCCTTCGGCACTCCGGGATCGACCAACGTGCTGCATGTCACCGCAATTCGCGGCGATGAGCTTACAGGGCGGGATTAAGCTGTAGCAGGCCTTGCGCTGCCAGATCGCGACGCAAGGTCTTTGCGTCGCGAAAGAGGTGGCTGCGAATGCCCAGCGCTTCCGCCGCCGCGACATTTTCTTCCCGATCATCGATGAAGAATGTTTCCTCGGCGCGCAGGCCAAACCGGCTGAGCGCCAGGCGGTAGATGGCAGGGTCGGGCTTCACTAACCCTTCAGCGCCAGAAACCAGAATGTCGCGGAAGTGGGTGAAGAAATCCGCCTCCCGCGCATGGAATGGCTTCCAGAATTCGGCGCTGAAATTGGTGAGGCCGTAGAGCACTACGCCCCGCGCACGTAATTCGCCGACCAATTCCGCCATGCCCGCAACGGCGGGCTGGACGCTATCGATGAAACGCTCGCCCCATATCCGAATCAGCGCTTCATGTTCCGGATGGCGATCGATCAGTTCAGCGCTGGTTTCCGCGAAGGGGCGGCCCATGTCGTGCTGGCAATGCCATTCCATCGACACGACATCGCGCAGAAACGCGTCGAGCGCCCGATCATCATCGATCAGGCGCTCGTAGAGGAGCCGGGGCTCCCAATGGTACAGAACCTGTCCGACGTCGAATATGACGGCGGAGATCGGCTCGCTCAATCAGCCCTGGCGGGCCTTGAAGCGGCGATTGGTCTTGTTGATAACATAGGTACGGCCGCGACGGCGGATCACGCGGTTGTCCCGGTGACGGCCCTTAAGCGACTTGAGCGAGTTGCGGATCTTCATGGAAGTCAGCCTTCTAAGAATCTTGCGTGATCGGAAAATCGAAGCGCAGCCCCTATGGGTGGGGCGGCTGAAAGTCAAGGGCGACTGGCTGCACTTTTGCCCCGTTCATGCCATATGCAGCAAAGACATGGCTTCAACTGTTGAAGGAATATCTGGTTCGGCATCGTCTATGGACTGCCGCATCTTTGTCGGAGATTAGCATGATCAAGCAGATACTCCTGCCCCCATTCCTTGCCCTGTCACTCGCTGGATGCGCAACGGCGGTGCCGCCCGTCGAGGTAACCCGCTTCCATGTCGGAAATCCGGCGCAAAGCGGAACGTTGGTGGTGGAAGAAATGGCCGCGAATCCCGATGCAGGGCTGGAGTTCCGGACCTATGCCGCCGCTGTCGAGCAGGAGTTGCAGCGTGCGGGCTTCAGCGCCCCACCTGCCGGAGCGCGCAGCGACTATGTCGCATCGGTCGGCTTCCGCCGATCTTTCCGTCCGACCGGATACGGCAATGATGGCAAGCCCGTGAGTGTAGGCGTTGGCGGTGCGGTGGGCAGCGGCGGCTATTCAGGGCTGGGCCTGGGCATCGGCATCAACCTCTCGGGGCGGCCGAAGGATATGGTGACGACGGAGTTGCAGGTGCAAATCCGCAGGCGATCCGATTCGACGACGATCTGGGAAGGCCGGGCGCTCACCCAGGCGCGGGAGGGTACACCAGCCGCTCAGCCCGGTATCGCCGCGCAAAAGCTCGCCAGTGCGTTGATCGGGGGCTATCCGGGGGAATCGGGGCGCACTATAACCGTGAAATGACCATCTCGATCAGCAATGCCTTCGACAGCGGCAATATTCGTGTTCTTTCCATAATCGATACTGGCGATCGGGTCCGGGCCGAGCTGGAGATCGTCAAGGACAGGCAAAGCGATTTCTACCAATGGTTCCACTTTCGCATCGCGGGCGTTGCCGGGCGCGAAGTGGAACTGGCTATCGTCAATGGCGGGACCTCCGCCTATCCCGATGGCTGGCCGGGCTATAAGGCGCGGATCAGCGAGGATCGGGAAGTCTGGACGCAGGCGGATACCAGCTATGCCGACGGCGTCCTCACCATCAGCCTCTCTCCGGATCGCAACGTGCTGTGGGTCGCCTATTTCGCGCCCTATTCGATGGAGCGGCATCATGACCTGATCGCCTGGGCGGGTTGCCAGCTCGGGGTCGAGCATCGGGAATTGGGCCTGACGCTCGACAAGCAGCCACTCGACCTTCTGACGCTGGGCGACGGGCCAAAGCAGGTCTGGCTCTACGCCCGCCAGCATCCCGGCGAGACGATGGCCGAATGGTGGATGGAAGGCGCGCTGGAACGGCTTTGCGACGAGGAGGATGCCGTCGCCCGGCTGCTCCGCGCCAAGGCGACATTCCACATCGTTCCCAACATCAACCCTGATGGCAGCCGCCGGGGGCATCTGCGCACCAATGCGGCGGGCGTGAACCTCAACCGTGAATGGCACGAACCGTCGATGGACCGCAGTCCGGAGGTCTACCTTGTCCGGCAGGAGATGGACCGGACGGGTGTCGATTTCGCCATGGACGTGCATGGCGACGAAGCCATAGCCGCAGTCTTCCTGGCGGGCTTTGAAGGCATCCCTTCACTCAGCGAGCGGCAACTCGCCCTCTATAATCGCTTTCGGGATACGCTCGCGGCCCGGACGCCTGATTTCCAGACGACGCGCGGCTATCCTTCATCGGCGCCGGGCAAGGGCAATCTGACCATGTCCACCAATCAGGTCGCCGAACGTTTCGGCGCGGTCGCGATGACGCTGGAAATGCCCTTCAAGGACAATGACGATTTGCCCGATCCCGAATTTGGCTGGTCCCCCGCACGGTCGAAGCAGCTTGCCAAGGACTGCCTTGCGGTTTTGGCGGAGATGATCGGGGAGCTTTGAGCTGGATGCCCTGAAGGGGGTCAGCCTAGTTAAACAGGTCGGCGAGAAAGTCTCTCATCGACCGGAAGCTGCGGTGGTCTGCGTCAGGGTTGTAGACGAGGCCCTTGTCCGGCATGTTGACCGCATGATCGGTGAATGCGTGCCCGGTATGGCCATAGGCATGGATCTGCCAGTCGCATCCGGATTTCGTCAGTTCGTCGGCCAAGGCCACCGTGGCTGCTGGAGGAGCCAAGGGATCGTCCCAACCGTGGCACACCAACAGCTTCGCCCTGATGGCGGCGTTGGGAAAAGGTGGCGCGTCATAAATTCCATGGAAGCTGACGCCGCCGACGATGTCGGCTCCGCTGCGCGCAAGGTCTAGCACGCATTTGCCGCCGAAGCAGAAGCCGATCGCGGCCGTCCGGCTCGCGTCCGCTTCGGGAAGTGATTTGAGGACGGAATGAGCCGCGTTGAGCCGGTCGCGCAGCAGGGCGCGGTCGGCGTTCACCTCGTTCATGTAGCGCCCCATGTCGGGGTCATCGCGGCTGGCTCGCTTGCCCTGACCATAGATGTCCGCGACGAATAGCGTGTATCCCAGTTCCGCGACCTTCTCGGCGTAGGCGAAGTCCGCTTCTTTGGTCCCCAGTGCATTAGGGAAAAGCAGGATGCCGGGCCGGGGTGCGCCTGCGGCTTTGTCGAAGACGGCCATGCTCTCGAAGGTTCCACCGGGGCCTTCATGAACCGTGACGCGGCGAGTGATAGTCATGGCAAGCCTCGCTGATGAGAGTGGCAAGGCAACATTAGGCCGCTGGGAGTGCGTGGCAAGCGTTGCCCTGCCCAACACTCCGAGCGCATAAGAAAAGGGCGCCCCTCATGAGAGGGACGCCCTTCTTTTTCTGCTATAGCCGTGTCTTAGAAACGGTAGCCGAGGATCAGCGCGCCCTGATGACGCTCAGGGTTCACGCCACCGATCTGCTCGTAACGCGAATAGCGATATTCAGCGCGAACGATGAAGCCCTGGACCGTCGTTTCCAGACCGGCGCCCAGACGGTAGCCGTCCAGTTTGACGTTGTTGTTCAGCGCGTCTTCCAGTCTGGCGTTGGTGTAGCCGCCCTTGGCATAGGCCAACACGTTCGGCACCACTTCGCCGCCGATGCGGACGCCGGCATAGAGGTCGCGATCGGTGCGAACGCCGAACTTCTTGACGTCGGAATCGGCATATTCGCCTTCAATGCCGAACACGGCGCCGTTGACGTTGACGTCATAGCCGATCACGCCGCCATACAGCAGGCCGCTGTCATGGTTGACCGAGTCGAAATCGACATGGTCCACACCGACGACTGCGCCGACATAGGGACCGGAAAAGGGCACGGCGTCCTGAGCGAAGGCCGGTGCGGAAACGCTGGCAAGCAGCAACGCCGAAGCGATCAGTTTTTTCATGAGGGGCTCCTTTTCTGGGGTAACCGGATGTTGTCTGAGCGCGCTTTAGGGAGGCTGAGCGGGATGAGTAAAGCATCACAAACAACGACATACCGCATTGCACAACGCACTGTGGCAATGTTGCATCACGTCTTGAAATGGATTCCTGGCGCCCTAGTCAGCCGGATGACCGTGCCAGGGCCATCCGTTGCTCGGTCCGGTTTTAGAGGCTGCCGAACCCCGGCGCCTCACCGCGCGCCTGCCTGTCCAGCCGGGTTGGGCGTTTCCAGCCGATGCGCGGACGCTTGCGCAGCCGCAGCGTCGGCCAGTCGCCATTGTCCATGCGCTCGGCAAGCCGCATGCCCTGAGCGCGGTAGGCTGACAGAACGGCATACGCTTGTTCCTTCAGCAGTCCGGCGAGCAGGATCGTGCCCCCTTCCTCCACGAGCGCGCAAAGTGAGGGCGCGAGTTCGATCAATGGGCCAGCGAGTATGTTCGCGATCAGCAGATCATAAGGCGCACGCGTTGCGATGGCGGGATGATCAACGCCCGCCGCGACATACAGCGCCAGTTGGCCTTGGCCCTTGCCGACCGCGATGTCGTTGGCCGAGGCATTTTCCGCGCTGATGTCGACGGCGACCAGGTCGATGTCCGAAGCGGTGGCATAGGCGTGGGGCCACAAATGGAGCGCTGCGAAGGCGAGCAATCCGGTGCCCGTGCCAATATCCGCCACATTGCCAAAGCGCATGCCGACGCGCCGCATGCGGTCCAGCATCAGAAGGCAGCCTGCGGTGGTCTCATGCTGCCCGGTGCCAAAGGCGCGGCTCGCTTCGATCAGGAAATTGACGTGGCCCGGCTGCTCCGCATCGCTGGCAAGATTGCGGATGTGGAAGCGTCCGGCCGTGACTGGCTCCAGTCCCTGCTGGCTCAGGGTTACCCAATCCTCATCGGGCAACTGTTCGATCTGCGGCTTGGTCCCACTCGCGCTGGGGACGAGGGTACGGAGCAGCTTGATGGCGGCGGGGCTGGGCTTGCCTTCAAAATAGGCATCAAGTTGCCATGCATTTTCATCATCCGGCGCCGCTTCGCTGGTCATCAGCACCGGCGGCTTGTCCATGAGCGCGAAGCCCGCGATGTCACCGTCCAACGCCTCCGCCTCCGCACGTGTGCAGGGCAAGGTGACTTTCCAGCTTTGGACGGAAGAGGGCGCGGCATCAGTCATGCCGCGCCCTTTAGAAGCTTCAAGCGGGAAGGGGAAGTCGAGAGGGCATCAGTCGCTCTCCGGCTGCCTTTTCCCTGAAATTCAGGCCACCTGTCGTCCAAAATCGGAGGATGCGGCCCGCAGGCTGGCAAGCTTGCCCTCGACGCTCATGAAGCCACGCTCCAGCTGGTCGATTTCGGAAGCAACGACTTCCGTATCCTGACGGATGGCGGAAATGGTACTCGACATGGAGTCGGCCGCCAGCGCCGTCTCATCGACAGCGGCGGTGATCATGGTAACCGTCTGCGCCTGGGCGTCCATGGCATGACGGATGCGATCGGCGCTCGACTGCACTTCCCCAACCGTATCGCGGATTCGTTCATTGGTTTCCACCGACTGCCGCGTCGAAGCCTGAATATCCGCGATCTTGCCCGCGATTTCATCGGTCGCACGCGCCGTCTGGTTCGCAAGGCTCTTCACTTCCTGCGCCACGACGGCAAAGCCGCGCCCCGCGTCGCCCGCGCGCGCCGCTTCGATGGTGGCGTTGAGAGCGAGCAGGTTCGTCTGGCCCGCGATGTCGCGGATCAGGCCCAGGATCGACTCGATCGATTTCGCATGCTCAGTCAGAGTTGCCGACATCGTCACCGCATCGCCCGACTGCCGGGCGGCGCGCTGCGCAACATCCGCGGCGCTTTCGACTTCGGTACGGGCATCCTCGATTGCGCGGATGAGCCCTGCCGAGGTGCGGGCTGCTTCACGCATCGCGATTGCCGATTGTTCGGCGGCGGCGGCGACTTCCGAAGCCTTGCCCAACATGCCGCGTGTGGCGGCAGAGGCATCCTTCGCCTGTTCGCGCAGCGATTCGCCGAGCTGGGAGGCACCGTCGATCTCGCCCATGATGCGCTGTTCGAACAGGGTGCCGATGCGCTGGCGTTCGTTGCGCTGCGCTTCTGCCTCGTCGCCCGCGAAGGCGTTGGTCATCATGCTGGCATCGACCATGCTGACCATGGTGATGATGTTCACAAGCCGCTGGCGGGTGGTATCGTCCGCCGCCTTTTGCCAGACGAGGTTGGTCAACTGCTTGTTGGCTTCCGATACCGCCGTCAGGACGAGGCCCAGGGGCAAGCCGCGTTTGCGGGCCAACCGGACGCAGGCGATGGAGCTGCCCGCCCAACTGCCTGCCTCATAGAAGCTGAGCTTCTGCCGTACATATTCATGTGCTTCGGTTTCGATCTTGGCGATCGTGGAGGCGGCCAGGACGCTGCGCAGATGAGATTGATCCATGTAGCTGTCGAAGAAGGTACGGGCCGCGATCGACGCGCCGTCGCCTATCATGTCCCGAATCTCGCGAAGCCCCGCCGCCAATTCGCCGGTGGGATCTATTTCCGCCATGCTGGCGATCATTGCGCTCTTCGCTGGTGCGACGGACGTCATATGCGGCAAACCTCAATTCTCTTGTTTGTCCGTCGGGTCATAGCGCTATCTGGTTAATCAGTTCTTAGCCGTGATCGCCCGGCCGCTCTTTCGGCGCGGCTTGCCCTCTTGACCGATCGCTCTTAAGGGGACGGGAATCAGGGACAAGCATCAGGGACGTAGGTAGATATGGCGCGAACCACGAGCCGGCCGCTCTCGCCGCATTTGACGATCTGGAAATGGGGGCCTGCTATGGCCGTTTCCATCATGCACCGCGTGACGGGCAATGGCCTGGCGACGGCGGGTGCATTGGGTCTCGTCTGGTGGCTGATGGCCGCAGCATCGGGGCCGGAAGCCTATGCGACCTTCGTGGCATGCGCGACCTCGCCGATCGGTTATCTGGTTATGGCGGGCCTGAGCTGGTTCTTTTTCCAGCATCTGACGTCGGGCCTGCGCCACTTCGTGCTCGACATGGGCGCTGGCTATGAACTGAAGAACAACCGGACCTGGTCCGTGCTGACCTTCGTCATCTCGACGCTCCTCACCATCGCCTTCTGGGCCGCTATCTGCACGGGGAAATTCTGATGGGAACGGGAACCGGAATCGGCCGCGTTCGTGGACTGGGCTCTGCCCGTCACGGTGCGCATCACTGGCTGGCGCAGCGTTATACCGCGATCGGCAACCTGCTGCTGGTGCTGTGGCTGCTGTTCAGCCTGATCGCGCTGCCGGGGCTGGATTATCAGAGCGTCCATAACTGGATCGCCAACCCGCTGGTCGCGGTGCCGCTGATGCTGATGCTGGTCAGCATCTTCTGGCACCTGCGCCTCGGCATGCAGGTGATGTTGGAGGATTATGTCCATGACAAGGGTCTGGCCTTCCTCTCCATGCTGCTGCTGAACTTTTATGCCTTTGGCGGCGCGGCCGCGGGCGTCTTCGCGATCGCCAAGATCGCCTTCACGGGGATCGTCAAGTAATGAGCGAAGCCTATAAGATCATCGATCACACCTACGATACAGTCGTGGTGGGTGCGGGCGGATCGGGCCTGCGCGCCACCATGGGCAGCGCCGAAGCGGGCCTGAAGACCGCCTGCATCACCAAGCTGTTCCCAACTCGGTCGCACACCGTTGCTGCTCAGGGGGGCATTGCGGCCAGCCTCGGCAACAACTCGCCCGACCACTGGACCTGGCACATGTACGACACCGTCAAGGGATCGGACTGGCTGGGCGACCAGGATGCGATCGAATATATGGTGCGGGAAGCGCCTGCGGCCGTGATCGAGCTGGAACATGCGGGCGTACCGTTCAGCCGCAACGAGAATGGCACCATCTACCAGCGTCCGTTTGGCGGTCACATGCAGAATATGGGCGCTGGCCCGCCGGTGCAGCGCACCTGCGCCGCCGCCGACCGCACCGGCCACGCCATGCTGCACGCCCTGTATCAGCAGAGCCTGAAATATGACGCGGACTTCTACATCGAATATTTCGCCATCGACCTGATCATGGAAAATGGCGAGTGTCGCGGCGTCATCGCCATCTGCATGGAAGATGGTTCGATCCATCGCTTCCGCAGCAAGGCGGTCGTGCTGGCGACGGGCGGTTACGGGCGTGCGTACTTCTCCGCCACTTCGGCGCATAGCTGCACCGGCGACGGCGGCGGCATGGTGCTGCGCGCGGGCCTGCCGCTCCAGGATCTGGAGTTTGTGCAGTTCCACCCGACGGGCATCTATGGCGCGGGCGTGCTGATCACTGAAGGCGCGCGTGGCGAGGGCGGCTACCTCACCAACTCCGAAGGCGAGCGTTTCATGGAGCGCTATGCCCCCTCGGCGAAGGATCTCGCGTCGCGTGACGTCGTGTCGCGCTCGATGGCGATGGAAATGCGCGAAGGGCGCGGCGTTGGTCCGAACAAGGATCACATCTTCCTGCACCTCGACCATATCGATCCCAAGGTGTTGGCCGAGCGTCTGCCGGGCATCACCGAAAGCGGCAAGATCTTCGCGGGCGTTGACCTGACCCGCCAGCCGCTTCCGGTGACGCCGACCGTCCATTATAATATGGGCGGCATTCCCTGTAACTATCATGGGCAGGTGGTGACGAAGGTCGGCGACGATCCGGAAGTCGTGGTGCCGGGCCTCTATGCGGTCGGCGAAGCGGCTTGCGTGTCGGTCCACGGCGCGAACCGTCTGGGCTCCAATTCGCTGATCGACCTTGTGGTGTTCGGCCGCGCGACCGGCCTGCACCTCAAGGAAACGATCAAGCCCAATGGCTCGCATCGTCCGCTCCCCGCCGATGCGGCCGATCTGGCGCTGTCGCGCCTCGACCATTATCGCAACGCCAAAGGCGGCTCGCCGACGGCGAAGATCCGCCTCGAAATGCAGCACACCATGCAGAAGCACGCCGCCGTATTCCGCGACAGTGCGCTGCTATCCGAAGGCGTCACCAAGATGGCGCAGGTCAATGCTAGCATGCAGGATGTGGGCGTGTCCGACCGCTCGCTGATCTGGAACACCGACCTCATCGAGACGCTAGAGCTGGACAACCTGATGTCTCAGGCGGTCTGCACCATGGTCAGCGCGGAAAACCGCAAGGAAAGCCGTGGCGCCCATGCGCACGAAGATTTCCCGAACCGCGACGATGAAGCCTGGATGAAGCACACCATCAGTTGGTTCGACGGCTGGGGCGGAAAGGGCGGCAATGTCTCGCTCGATTACCGTCCGGTGCACGACTACACGCTCACCGACGAGGCGGAATATATCAAGCCCAAGGCGCGCGTTTACTAAGACGCTGCGTCGGCTATTGAACGGGAAAGGGCGGGTCGCAAGGCTCGCCCTTTTTCGTTATGTCAGATCGAACAGGGGCGGCCCGGAGAAGGAGGCAGTCGTTGGCGGATGCGAACAAATATGGGGCTCAGTGCCATTGCGGCGCTGTCCGTTTCGAGGTCGAACTGAGTAATGGCCTCAACAGCGCGCGCCGGTGCACGTGCAGCTTTTGCCGGATGCGCGGGGCGGTCGCCGTGTCGGCCGCAGTGGGAAGCATCAACTTCGTGCGCGGCGAGAATCTGCTGACCAGCTATCGGTTCAACACCGGGACGGCGCAGCACTTCTTCTGTTCGCAATGTGGAATCTACACGCACCACCAACGCCGCTCGAACCCGCACGAATATGGGGTGAATGCAGCCTGTTTGGACGGGCTGAGCCCCTTCGATTTCGCTGAGGTGCCGGTGTTGGACGGGGAAAATCATCCCAGCGACAATGAGGGCCGGGCGCGGATGGCGGGGGTATTGCGGTTTATTCGTGGGGATTGAGGCACGGGTCCGTCGTCGAAGGAGCACGAAGTTGGGAAAGGGCATAACCGGATTAAACCATGTGACAGTGGCGGTTGCAGACGTTGAACGGTCACTGGCCTTTTATCGCGATGTCCTTGGCTGTAGCGTCCGGGCGGTGTGGAGCGATGGCGCTTATCTTGAAGCGGGGACGCTTTGGCTGTGCCTATCCCGCGACGACAAGGTGAGAACGTCGCCGCATTCAGACTACACGCATCTGGCGTTCAATGTTCTGGAGGCGGACTATCACAGCTTGAGCGAACGCTTAGCCGCCGAGTGCATCATTTGGAAAAGCGATAGTAGCGAAGGTGCGTCCACTTACTTCCTCGATCCCGACGGGCATAAATTGGAAATACATGTGGGCTCCCTTGAAACGAGGCTGTCACATTACCGACTGGAGGCGGTCAAAGGGGTGACGGTTTTCGATTATTGATGGCACGGCGCACGGGGATGTTGCGCTTTATTTCTGCTGATCGATTATAGCGGCCATGGACGAAGTCGGATCGATTTCTCTCAATCCGGCGACAACGCTCGCCCTGTTGATGGTAGGCTGATTCTGACTGACTTTCCATTTTCCTTCGATCCGCTCGATCGGTATTTCAAAGCCGATTATGTTTTTCAACAGCGCATCGATGTAGTCTTCCGGGGCGTCGTTGACAGACCATGGTGCTGAACGATCCGCCTCCTGCAGCGTGGTCAGAGTATCGATCTGCGCTCGCAGCCAATTGGCATCTTCGATTATGCGAGGATTTCCCCGAACCTGAACGACAATATAGTTCCAGGTTGGAACTACCTTTTCATGCTCCATCTTCGTCGCGTACCAGGATGGGGTGATGTAGGCTTGCGGACCCTGGAAAATGACCAAAGCTTCGGCGCCGGTCAGAAGGTCTTCTATCTGACCATTCGCCCGTGCCATATGTGCGCGCAAGTTATCGCGACCATCTTCATTGGTCAGCGTGAACGGGATGAAATTGGCGGTAAGACCATTAGCCCCATGGGTCACGAGTGGCCAGCGGGTAACAACGGATCGTGGCGTGCAATTGCTCCAAACGATCTTCCCGAAACACTGGTGGCCTGTACATGGTCGCTCCTGAAATGCTTTTGCCGCTTCCATGAGGATGCATCGCGGATTGCGGCTGGTCCAGCATTCCGACGCAGATAAAGCGGGATCGCGGCTCAAGGCCGGGATGACGGAGGATATAGGGACGATAGGCGGAATGGCCTGCACAGCCCCTCTGGCGCAGCGTCGCGGCTGTCGCTAAGTCTTTCTGCAATGACGATCGATCCCCTGGTCCTTTTGCAGGCCTATTCCATCGGCGTGTTTCCCATGTCCGATGACCGGGATGCGGAGGAGGTTTATTGGATTGAGCCCAAGCGGCGAGCGATCATGCCGCTCCATGGCTTTCGCATGTCCCATTCGCTGGCCAAGACGATCCGGCAGGAGCGTTTCCGTGTGACTGCCAACCACGATTTTGGCGGCATTGTTTCGCTATGCGCGCAGGCGGCGGAAGATCGGCCATCGACCTGGATCAACAAGGAGATCGAGCAGACATACCGGCATCTGCACGAAATCGGCTTTGCGCATTCGATTGAGGTTTGGGATGGCGATGAGCTGGCGGGCGGCCTCTATGGCGTTGCTTTGGGCCAAGCCTTTTTCGGCGAAAGCATGGTGTCTCGAAAAACCGATGCTTCTAAGGTCGCTCTGGCCTGGCTCACCGCCCGCATGCTTTTTGCAGGCTTCACCTTGCTCGACTGTCAATTCATGACCGACCATCTTCGGTCATTGGGAGCGATAGAAATCAGCCAGAAGGATTATCTGGGATTGCTCGCGGGCGCGCTAGGGGACGTCCCACTAGGTGCGGGCCGTTCCTCGGCATTGGCCGGGGGTTCGGGGGGCTGGGCCGAGCTGGCATTTGCGCCGCTCGGCGGAGAGGCGTCCGCTGGGGGTTCGCCTTTGCCGCCAAGCTTGACCGTGTCGGGGCCGCTTTCTGGCCAGGACATCGTGCAGCTTCTTACCCATACATCGTAGATCGGATGCTGCACCACGTTGCGGTCGGGCCGTTCCTTGAACAGCCAGCCCGAAAAGTTGCGGCGCCACTTATTGTCGGCGGTGCTGCGCACGTCGAGTTGAATGAAGGCTCCGGTTTCCTTCACATTTTCCCAAGGAGCAGTCGTCTCACACGCTTGCAGGCGGACGATCGCATCGCCTACGCGTAAGGCGTCGCCGGGCTTCATCGTGAGGTCAGTGGTGATCCCGTTGCGCTTGTTGAGCAGGCCGATCACCGCGACGCGATCCGCCATGGGCGTGCCGGGCAAGGCCGAAGAATCGCCATTGCGAATCTTTTGCCCCTCGATCTTCACGGGGCCGGTCTGGTTCGCAGTGGGAAGTTCATCGCCGCCGCAGGCCGCAAGCGACAGCAGCAGGGCGAGGGGCAGGATCGGCAGGACCGTCCCCGCCGGGCGCAGGGTCATGATGCGTCGGGGCTCCACGCTTCATAATCGCCGGTCGCGCGCTGGCGCTGCGCACCCTTTTCCAGCGCACCCGTGGGCCGGTAGGCATTGGGAGTGCCAGTCGCGTTGGGCGTGAAATCCCGTTCCCAGATACGGGGCGGGGGGAGGAAGCTTTCCGGCGTTCCTTCGATCGTGTGATGCAGCCACCCGTGCCATTCGGCGGGTACGCGGCTAGCGTCATTATTACCGTTGTAAATTACCCAGCGGCGGGTGCGGCCATGTACGTCCGTGCCGCCTTCATAATAGATATTGCCCTGATGGTCCTCGCCCACTTTCTTGCCCTTGCGGGAGGTATAAAGTGCGGTGCCGATGGTCGCGCCATTCCACCAGGTGAAGATCTTGGCCAGGATTCCCATGGGGCAAGCGCTTAGCGCCTGCCGTGGGGGATTGGCAAGGCGGATATGGCGTCAGCGGGTCCGCGGTGGGCAGAAATCGAGGTTGGCGGGGCTTTTGACCGCAGGATCGACGCAGCTGCCCCAAGATACACTGTCGCCCTGGGCGATGCCGAGTTCAGCCGCCCGCCCGCCGCGCAGCTCAAGGACGGCCGCCACGGGAACGCCAGCAGAAACCGGCACGCGTGAATAGGGTGCGGCATTGGCGGCGATGAAGGCGATCGCGCCGTCGGTGCGTATGAAGATCATGTCGAGCGGGATCAGGGTGTCCTTCATCCAGAAGCTGGCGGTGCGGGGCGGCGACATGGGAAAGAGCATGCCGCTGTCCGCGTCCAAGGACTTGCGGAACATCAGGCCCTTTTCCTGCTCCTTTTCGGTGATGGCGGTTTCCACCGCAAAACGGTGCTTGCCCGAGTCCGTACGGATTTCAAGAGGGAGCAGATTGGTCTGCTGGTTTGTAGGGCTGGCGGTCTTTTCCGCCTTGGGCTGGGTGGGAGAACAGGCGGCTAAAACCGCGACCAGGAAGGGAAAGGCGATCCGCATCCTGTTGTGCTAGCCTATCCGGGAGTGGTGGCGCCACAGATTTTGCGAGGTCCCATGGCGCGCCTGTCACTGGTCGGGTTCTGGCGGCTCACCGGGGGCAGCGTCCGTCCAGCGGCGGGCGGTGTCGAAACTGTGGCCCGCGCGCAGGAAAGCGGCGATGGCCTTTTCACGCTGCTTTGGATCTGCCGCCGCCGTGGCATAGGGGCCGAGGCGTTTGCGGCGGGCGAAACGATCGGCAGCGGCCCAGCTATCGTTATCGACTTGAGCGTCCGCTTCTTCCCGATCAGTTTCCGCTATGCCATCGGCGCGGAGGGTCTGCGCAACGCGGCGTGCCCCATAGCCGCGACGGGTAAGCGCCGCGCTTTTCATGACGGCAAAGCTGCGATCATCGACATAGCGCAGCTCGGCCAATCGCTCGACGAGCCGTTCCGGCGCGGGCGGACCTTCGTCGGCCCATCCGCGTTCCTGCAATTTGCGGTTGAGATAAGCGAGCAGCTTCGCCCGGCTTGTCGCGAAACGGCCGACGTAACGCAGGGCCAGATCGCGCAGGCTGTCGCCATCCAGCGGCGGTCGGGGGCGTTTGCCGGTCATATGAGCGCCTTCATGGCAATGGTTTATGCGACGGGCGCCTTGATTATGCCACAGTGGGGCCGGAATTTTACCGCGCCTCATGCTGTAGAAGGCCAAGCTGGAATGCAACTATCCGGTGCATTGCTGCTTCAAAGATGATAGCGGCGCGCCCGGATGACAAGATTGAAATTGGGTGAAACCAATATGACGGGTTCGCAAAGCATGATGGCACCGACGCCGACCAATGACGCCCTTCCCCGGCGCTTCTCGGATTTCGAGACGCTGGGCGAGGCGCTCCACTATGCGGCGCAGGGGCAGCGGGGGCTGAATTTCCATGATGCGCGTGGCAATCTGGCGCGACCCTATCCCTTTGCCGAACTGCGGGCCGATGCCATCGCATGCGCCCACCGCCTGATCGCCCATGGTGTGAAGCCGGAGCATCGCGTGGCTCTGGTGGCCGAAACGGGTACGGACTTCGCGCAACTGTTCTTCGGCATCATCTATGCGGGTGCCTGGCCGGTGCCGCTGCCGCTGCCCACTAGCTTTGGCGGCAAGGAAAGCTATATCGACCAGCTGAATGTCCAGTTGGACAGCTGCGATCCGATGCTGTTCCTCTTCCCCAAGGAACTGGAAGAGATGGCGGGAGAGTCTGGCCGCCAGAAAAATGTCGAGAGCATTGCGTTCGAGGACTTCATCGCGCGGGAGGCCGTGGCTTGCGATCTGCCGCAGGCGAAGGGCGAGGAAATCGCCTATCTGCAATATTCGAGCGGTTCGACCCGCTTCCCTCATGGCGTCGCGGTGACGCACCATGCGTTGCTGAGCAACCTCGCCGCGCACAGCCATGGCATGCAGGTGCAGGATAGCGATCGCTGCATCAGCTGGCTGCCATGGTATCATGACATGGGGCTGGTCGGCTGCTTCCTGTCGGTTGTCGCTAACCAGGTGTCGACGGACTATATGAAGACCGAGGATTTTGCCCGCCGTCCGCTGGCGTGGCTGGATCTCATCAGCCGGAACGAGGGCACCTCGATCAGCTATTCGCCGACCTTCGGCTACGACATTTGCGCGCGACGCATGTCGAGCCAGACCAAAGCGCAGGACCGGTTCGACCTGTCGCGCTGGCGGCTTGCAGGCAATGGGGCGGACATGATCCGGCCCGACGTGATGCAGAGCTTCGTCGACGCGTTCGCTGATGCGGGGTTCAGCCCCAAGGCTTTCCTGCCGAGCTATGGCCTGGCCGAAGCTACGTTGGCGGTCACCATCATGCCGCCAGGTGAGGGTATCATTGTCGAGCTGGTCGAGGAAACTGACCTGTCTGGCGGCGATGCAACCGAGGGGCGTCCGCAGCGCTTTCGCTCGATCGTCAACTGCGGCAGGCCCGCGCGCGACATGATCGTGGAAATCCGTGACGAGGACGGCGGGCTGCTGAATGAGCGGCAGATCGGCAAGGTCTGGACGACCGGCCCGTCACTGATGGTCGGCTATTTTCGCGATCAGGAAGCTACCGACGCCTGCATGGCGGATGGTTGGCTGGACACCGGCGACATGGGTTATCTGAGCGACGGCTATCTCTACATTGTCGGTCGCGCCAAGGACATGATCATTATCAACGGCAAGAATCACTGGCCGCAGGATATTGAGTGGGCCGTTGAGCAACTGCCGGGCTTTAAGCAGGGCGACATCGCGGCTTTCGCGATCACCACGCCGGGTGGCGAGGAAGCGCCTGCGGTGCTGGTGCATTGCCGCACGTCCGACAATGACGAACGCACGCGCCTGCGTGACCAGATCCGCGAGCGGGTGCGGGCGATCACCGGCATGAACTGCGTCGTGGAGCTGGTGCCGCCGCGCACCTTGCCGCGCACGAGTTCGGGTAAATTGAGCCGGTCGAAGGCGCGGAACCTGTATCTGACGGGTGAGATCAGGCCCTACGATATCGCGGCTTGATGGGTGCTATTGGAATAGTTTTATTCCGTTCGCCCTGAGCCTGTCGAAGGGTTCTCCTTTAATGAAGAGAAGTAGTGGCTTCGACAAGCTCAGCCCGAACGGGTTGGGGGTGGTCTTACCCGCTCTTTTGATCTTTCAGCACCTGCCGTTCGATCGTGGTCCACAGGCTCGCGAAAGCCTGCGCCGGGGGTGAAGACGCCGCGAAGGCACCGAGGGGCTTCCTCTTCACCGTCATCTGCTCGACCATGCTGGCCATCGGGACAGCGGGCCAGCCGGGCTGCTCCTCCAACGCCTTGCGGTGCAGGGCGCGGCGCCGATCCACCATGGAATAGACGGGCAGGATCGGTGGATGCGATCCGCCGCGCTGGACGAGGTAGCGTGCTACTTCACCCATTGCGCGTTGCGACAGGGGCGAGGGGATGACCGGAATCACGATCATGTCAGCGGCGCGGAGCACTTGCTCGCTGGTTTCAGTGAGGCCAGGCGGGCAATCCAGGATGATGCGGTCATAATCCTTGCCCAGATTTTCAATCAGCTTGGCGAGCCGCTTCTTCTTGTCCATCTCGCGAAAGAGGTGGTCGAGGCTGCGCAGAGAGGTGTCGGCGGCGATCAGGTCGAGGCCGGGTACGGTCGAAGGCTGGATGAGCTTGCGAACCTCCACATCCTTGCTGAAGATCGCTTGCGCAGCGTCGCGGCTCTGCTTGTCAGTGGAGATAAGCCAGCTGGCCGCAGCCTGCGGATCAAGATCCCACAGCAAAGTCCGTCGCCGCGAGATGGATGCAGATGCCCAAGCCAGATTGATCGCGAAGGTGGTTTTGCCAACGCCACCTTTAAGGCTGTAAACGGCGATGGTCGCCAATGCCGGTTCCTTTGCCATGGGGTGAAAGCTACGGCTTTGACCCGCCAAAGCAAGCGGACAATCATAAGTTAATGACGCTGTCGTGACAGGCGTGGCTTTCTCGCTCTGCCAGCGCGGCAGGCCCATGAAAAATCCCGCCGGAATATCCGGCGGGATTCTCTTCGATCGTTCCGAGGGATCAAGCCGCCGCGCGGCGTTCCTTCAGTTCCTCGTTCAGCATCTCCGCGAGCAGGAATGCCAGTTCCAGGCTCTGTGCTGCGTTGAGGCGCGGGTCGCAATGGGTATGGTAGCGATCAGCAAGGCCCTCGTCCGTGATGGCGATGGCGCCGCCGGTGCATTCCGTCACATTCTGCCCGGTCATTTCGGCATGGATGCCGCCGCCAAAGCTGCCCTCGGCGCGGTGCACGGCGAAGAAGCCACGCACTTCGGCAAGGATGCGGTCGAACGGCCGCGTCTTGTAACCATTGGCCGCCTTGATCACGTTGCCGTGCATCGGGTCGCAGGACCACACAACCGGATGGCCTTCGCGCATTACCGCGCGGACCAGCTTGGGCAGGCCCGCTTCGATCTTGTCGTGACCGTAGCGGGTGATCAGCGTGATCCGGCCCGCCTCGCGCGAGGGATTGAGGATATCGAGCAGGCGGATCAGCGCGTCGGGCTCCAGGCTCGGGCCGCACTTCATGCCGATCGGATTGCCGATGCCGCGGAGATATTCGACATGCGCCGACCCTTCGAACCGCGTGCGGTCGCCGATCCAGAGCATGTGCGCGGACGTGTCATACCAGTCGCCGGTCAGCGAATCCTGACGGGTCAGCGCCTCTTCATAGGGAAGGAGCAGCGCTTCATGGCTGGTGTAGAAGCTGGTTCCACCCAGCTGCGGCACAGTCTCCGGCGACAGGCCGCAGGCGCGCATGAAGTCGAGCGCCGCGCCGATCTGGTCGGCGACAGCGTCGAACTTCGCCGCGAGCGGGCTGCGGCCCATGAAATCCAGCATCCAGCCATGAACACGATCCAGGCTGGCATAGCCGCCGGTCGAGAAGGCGCGCAGCAGGTTCAGCGTCGCCGCCGACTGGTTGTAGGCGCGGATCATGCGCTGGGCATCGGGCTCACGCGATTCAGGCGTGAAGGCGATGTCGTTGACATTGTCGCCGCGATAGCTGGGCAGTTCCACACCACCGATCGTCTCGGTATCGGCCGAACGCGGCTTGGCGAACTGGCCTGCCATGCGGCCGACTTTCACGATCGGCAGCTTGGACGCGAAGGTCAGCACCACCGCCATCTGCAACAGCACGCGGAACGTGTCGCGGATGTTGTTCGGGTGGAACTCCGCGAAGCTTTCGGCGCAATCGCCGCCTTGCAGCAGGAACGCTTCGCCGGTCGTGACCTTGGCGAGTTCGGCCTTCAGGTTGCGCGCTTCGCCGGCAAAGACGAGCGGGGGAAACTGGCTGAGCTGACCCTCTACCGCGGCCAACGCCTGTGCGTCACGATAGAAGGGCATCTGAATGCCCTTATGCTCCCGCCAGCTTTCCGGCGTCCACTTCGCCGTCACGTCATGTCTCCCAATGCTAAAAATAGTGGCCGCCCCTACGCCCATGTAGGAATCAAAGCAAGTTTATACCATCCCCATCCGGGATGCGGCGCGGAGAAGGCGGGTTTCAGGTGCAGCGGATTGGCCACGTGCTGCGCGAACCAACTTCCGCCGTTTCACTTCTTGCAAGGATAATGCTCGTTCAGCGCGATACTGACGATGACAGAGGCAGGGGCGTTGCGCTGGTCGGGATAGCGTTCAAGATAGGCGATGACGATGCGCCGCACTTCTTCCGCCTGCATCCGGTCAGGCCAGCAATTTGGCTGGGCGCGACCAATGAACACATCCTTCTTGATGCCGTCCACCGCGCCGACGATGTACGCGGTGCAGGCCAGCGCATATTCCGGCGCCTTGTTGCGGCACTTTGCGCGCAGCGTGGTGCCGGTTTCGAACATGAAATGTTGGGCGGCGGCAGGCGGAGTGGCCACCGGGCTCCCCGACAGGAGCAGAGCCGTCAGAATTTGCCATTTCATGAGCGGATGGTGCGCTTCCTGCATTGGCCTGTCCAGCCGGGCAGGCGCGGGCGTAGCACGGACTGGCGCATTGTTGCGAATGCGTAACATTATGATAAATAACTGGTTTACCCTAGCCTTGGCCGCCATTCCCAGCGCAGCGGGTCACCGTCCATGACATCGACGCCCCGTTCGATGAGCGCATCCCTGATCTGGTCGGAGAGGGCGAAATCCTTCTCCGCACGGGCATTCTGGCGGCGGTCGAGTTCCGCCTCTACCTCCTCGGACGTGATCTGCGCGTCCTTGGGCATGATGCGAAGGTCGGCGCGGCTCAGCTGAAGAAGGTTGAGCCCCAACGCCTGATCGAACGCTGCGATCAGGCACAGCTTCTCATCGACCGGCACCTTTTTGATGGCAATCGCCTCTTCGAGCAGCGGCAACGCGCGCGGCGTCATCAGGTCGTCGCTGATCGCGGCGTCGAATTGCTCCAGCAGCGGCGCGAGCTTGGGGTGAAGGTTGGCGCGAAGGTAATCGAGGCGGGGCGACTGCCAGGTTACGCCTTCGGCGCGGCTTTTCAGCCCCTCCACGGCCATGATCAGGCGCTTGAGGCGAGTGAGGGCCGCGCCGACGCTCTCCGCGCTGAACTCCAATTCGCTGCGATAATGGGCGCCCAGACACAGCAATCGGTAGGCGAGCGGATGCACGCCCGCATCGATCAGCGAGAAAAGCGTCGTAAAGCCGCCTTTCGACTTGCTCATCTTGCCCTGGCGATCAACGAGGAAATTATTGTGCATCCACCAGCGCGCGCCGGTGAAGCCGGGCTGCGCATCGGTGCAGCCGCAATAAGCCTGATTCTGCGCGATCTCGTTGGGATGGTGGATTTCCCGATGGTCGATGCCGCCGGTGTGAATGTCGAACGGATGACCAAGGCGCGCTTCGCTCATCACCGAACATTCAAGGTGCCATCCCGGGGCGCCCTTCCCCCACGGGCTGTCCCATTCCATCTGGCGCTGTTCGCCCGGCGGTGACTTGCGCCAGATGGCGAAGTCCGACGGGTTGCGCTTCCCCGCTACCGGATCGATGCGGGCGTGGGCGGCATCATCGCGGCCACCGGCCAGCGCGCCATAGTCGGGCACGGTGCTGCTATCGAAATAAAGGCCGCTTTCCAGTTCGTAGCAGTGCGCTGGCGCGATCTTCTTAGCAAACTCGATCATCTGCGGGACATAGTCGGTCGCGACGGTCCATTCGCTGGGGGCCATGATGTTGAGGTCGGCGATGTTCCGCTTGAAGGCATCCGTATAGTGGGCCGCTATGTCCCAGATGCTTTTCGCCTGGGCGCGGGCGGCGGCCTCCATCTTGTCGTCGCCCGCGTCGGCGTCACTGGTCAGGTGGCCGACATCGGTGATGTTGATAATGTGGGTGACATCCAAACCCTTCCACAGCAGCGTGCGGCGCAGCGTGTCGGTGAAGACATAGGCGCGAAGATTGCCGAGATGGGCATAATTATAGACGGTAGGGCCGCAGCTGTAGACGCGCGCGTGGTTCGCGTCGATCGGAGCGAAAGGTTCGACCGTACGGGTCAGGCTGTTGAAGAGGCGCAAGGGCGCGTCGGCATGCTGCTCGGCAGGGGTGAACTGGTCGCTCATGGAGCGAAGCCATGCGGCGGTTCAACTGACCCGTCAACTGTCGCGTCGACTTGTAACAAATTGTTGCTGGCGGGCCGACGGGTTGCGTTCCTGTGTTCTAGTTCCGATATTGCTTGTGCGGGCCGGGCCCCTCTGGCGGTTGGAGTGATCCAGCTGTGATGTCGGACCGCATCGAGTGCGCTCGGTGCAGGTTCGTGGGGCTGTCCCCCCTCTAGCCTCGCGAAGACCGCGCCGGGCCACTCGATCCACATGATGTTTGTTGTTGAAGGATGGAGTTTTAACGCCGTGAACAATCCCGTTCGTACACCCAATTATGGGACGACACAGGCGGCGCAACACGACGCCGGGCTGCGCAGTCACATGCTGGGTGTCTTCCGTAATATGGGGATCGGCCTGGTCATCACTGGCCTGGTCGCTGCCTTCATCGGCAATACGCCCGCGCTGGCCGCCGCGATCTTCAACACGCCGCTCAAATGGGTCGCGATCTTCGCGCCGCTGGCGTTCGTGTTCTTCTTCAGCTTCCGCATCGAGAAAATGACGACGGCTGGCGCGAGGTTGGCTTTCTGGGCCTTTTCCGCCGTTATGGGCGTGTCGCTGGCCAGCATCTTCCTGGTCTTCACCGGGGCGAGCATCGCGCAGGCCTTCTTCTCGGCGGCGGTGATGTTCCTTGCCATGGCGCTGTGGGGTTATACCACCGGCCGTGACCTGTCGAAGTTGGGCTCTTTCCTGATCATGGGTCTGATCGGCATATTGGTCGCGAGCCTCATCAACATCTTCATCGGCTCCTCTGCCATGCAGATGGTGATTTCGATCATCGGCGTGGTGGTCTTCACTGGCCTGACCGCCTGGGACGTGCAGCGGATCAAGTCGGAATATTTCGCCTATGTCGGCCATGAAGTGGCGCAGAAGATGCAGGTGATGGGCGCGCTGTCGCTGTACCTGAACTTCGTGAACCTGTTCCAGATGCTGCTCAGCCTGACCGGCGAACGGGAATAATAATGATGCGCACTCCCGAAGCCGTGTCGGCCATGCTTTGCCCGGTCTGTCATGTCGGACTTTCGATGACGGACCGGCAGGGGGTGGAGATTGATTATTGCCCGCAATGCCGGGGCGTTTGGCTGGACCGGGGCGAACTCGACAAGATCATCGAGCGGTCAGGCTCTGCCGCAACCCCGGCGCCTCAGCAGGTCCATTACCGGCCGGATCGCGATTATCGCGACGAGGGCCGATATCATCAAAAGAAGCGCAAGAAGAGCTTCCTTGAAGAGCTGTTCGATTAGGACGGCCATCGTGCCGTCCCTTTTTGAAGCGCTTGCCTCTGGCGGCTGATCCATTAGAGCTTGGCCAACTTCACCTTAACGGCCAGGATTTCATGTCGACAAGCAATGCACCTCATGCCGAGGTCACGCCCGTCATTCTTGCGGGAGGGTCGGGTACTCGGCTCTGGCCGCTGTCGCGCAAATCCTATCCCAAGCAGTTCGTGCCGCTTCTGGGCGAGACGACATTGTTCCAGTCGGTCGCGCGGCGCCTTTCCGGCAAGAACGAGCGATTTTCCTTTGACCGGCCGCTGGTCCTCACCAATTCGTTGTTCCGCTTCATCATAGCCGAGCAGTTGGCGAAGGAGAATATCGACCCGCAGGCGATCCTGATCGAACCGGAAGGTCGCAATACCGCCCCGGCCATATTGGCCGCTGCGCTGCATCTGGTGGCGCGCAAGCCTGACGCGATCATGCTTGTCGCGCCTTCCGACCATGTCGTGCCTGATGTGACGGCGTTTCATGCAGCGGTGGGCAAGGGGCTGGGGGCGGCGCAGGGTGGTGACCTCGTGACGTTCGGGATCAAGCCGACGCGCCCAGAAACAGGCTATGGCTATCTTCAGGCACAGAACAAGCCGGATGGTTCGGGTGCGCCGATCAAGCTCGCCAGCTTCGTTGAAAAGCCCAATGCGGCGCGGGCGGAAGAGATGCTGGCGACCGGCGATTATCTGTGGAATGCGGGCATCTTCCTCTTTGCCGCACAGGACCTGATCACCGCTTTCGAGCATCATGCGCCTGCAATCCTGTCGGCCGTGCGCGGAGCCGTTGAGCAGGCGGAGAGCGATCTGGGCTTCCTGCGGTTGGCGGCGGAGCCGTGGGCGCAGGCGGAAAGCGTCGCCATCGACTATGCGATCATGGAGCGGGCGGACAATCTGTCCGTGGTGCCGTTCGACGCGGAATGGTCTGATCTGGGTGGTTGGGATGCTGTGTGGAGCCATTCGCAGCCGGATGAAAATGGCGTGGCTCTGTCGGGCGCGGCGACGGCGCTGGATTGCCGCGACACATTGCTGCGGTCGGAGAGCGAGGGATTGGAGTTGGTCGGGCTCGGTCTCGACAATATCGTTGCGGTAGCGATGAATGATGCGGTGCTGATCGCCGACAAATCGCGCACGCAGGATGTGAAGCTGGTCGTCGAAGCGTTGCAGCGTAAGGGCGCGCCGCAGGCGGAGGCTTTCCCGAAAGATCACCGGCCTTGGGGCTGGTATGAGAGCCTGGTCGTGGGATCGCGCTTCCAGGTTAAGCGCATCACCGTGTTACCCGGCGCATCGCTTAGCTTGCAGAGCCATTTTCACCGGTCGGAACATTGGATCGTCGTCGAGGGCACGGCCAAGGTGACGGTGGGCGAGGATGTCCAGCTGTTGTCGGAGAATCAGTCCGTCTATGTGCCGGTAGGCGCGGTTCACCGGATCGAAAATCCGGGCCGCATTCCGATGGTGTTTATCGAGGTGCAGACCGGGTCCTATGTGGGTGAAGATGACATCGTGCGGTATGAGGACCGATACGCACGGAATTGATGCGGACCCAGACCGTCATCCCAGCGGAAGCTGGGATCGCATGAGGCTATGCCGTGTCCCATCGCTTGAGATTCCGGCCTCCGCTGGGATGATGGTTTTGGGTTGAGTTGAAACCTTCAATGTGCCGCTCCCCAGCTTGGGCCGTGACCGATTTCAACGCCTAGCGGTACGCTGAGCTTCACGATCGGTTCGGCGGCAGTCTCCATCACGTGGCGGATAACGGTGCTGGCCTGTTCCACGTCCGCTTCCGGCAGTTCGAAGACCAGTTCGTCATGGACCTGGAGCAGCATCTTCACATTGTGCAGCCCTTGCGCCGCCAGCGCAGGTCCCATGCGGGCCATGGCGCGCTTGATGATGTCGGCACTGGTGCCCTGGATGGGGGCGTTGATGGCGGCGCGTTCGGCGCCCTGGCGTTCGTGCTGAATCGGTGCCTTGATGCGCGGGAACCAGGTTTTGCGGCCGAAGAGCGTCTCGGTATAGCCGTGCGCGCGCGCCTTTTCGAGGGTTTCGGTGATGTAGAGGCTGATGCCGGGGAAGCGCTCATAATAGCGGCTGATCATGTCCTGCGCTTCGTCGGCGGTGATTTCCAGCCGACCGGCGAGGCCCCAGCGGGAAATGCCGTAGAGAATGGCAAAGTTGATCGTCTTGGCCCGGCCGCGAGTGTCGCGGTTGACCTCTCCGAACAGCTGCTGGGCGGTCGCGGCGTGGATGTCCTCGCCTGCCAGGAAGGCTTCGCGCAGGGCGGGTACGTCCGCGATATGAGCGGCGAGGCGGAGTTCGATCTGGCTATAGTCGGCGGCGAGGATAACATTGCCGGGTTCGGCCACGAAGGCGTGGCGGATCTGGCGGCCTACTTCGGTGCGGATCGGGATGTTCTGGAGATTGGGGTCAGTCGAGGAGAGGCGGCCGGTCTGTGCGCCCGACAGAGAATAGCTGGTGTGGACCCGGCTGCTGTCCCGGTTGATTTGGGCCTGTAGCGCGTCGGTATAGGTGGATTTGAGCTTCGAAAGCTGGCGCCAGTCGAGGATTTTTCCAGCGATCTCGGCGCCTTGGACTTTGAGCTGTTCGAGGATGGTGACGTCGGTGGAATAGGCGCCCGACTTGCCTTTCTTGCCCCCTTTGTAGCCCATTTTGTCGAACAGGATCGCGCCCAGTTGCTGGGTCGAGCCGATGGCGAAGGGCTGGCCTGCCAAACCATGGATTTCCGTTTCCAGCGCGGCGATGCCTGCCGTAAATTCCGCGGATAGCCGGGAGAGGGCTTCGCGATCGACCTTGATGCCTTCATGCTCCATCTTAGCGATGACGGAGACGAGCGGGCGGTCGACCAGTTCATAGACGCGGGTCGCGCCTTCATTGGCTATGCGGTTTTTATAGATTTTCCACAGGCGCAGCGTGACGTCGGCATCCTCGGCGGCATATTCGGTTGCCTTGTCGAGCGGGACTTCGGCGAAGCTGATCTGGCTCTTGCCGGTGCCGCACACGTCCTTGAAGCTGATGCAGATGTGATTGAGGTGGACCTTGGCCGCTTCGTCCATGCCGTGACCTGCGAGGCTTTGCCCGGCGTCGAGGTCGAAGCTCATGACGATGGTGTCGTCATAGGGCGCGATTTCGATGCCGTGGCGGCGCATGACAGTCAGGTCATATTTGAGGTTCTGACCGATCTTGAGGACGCTGTCGTCCTCCAGCAGCGGCTTGAGCTTCGCAAGGACGAGGTCCTTGGCAAGCTGTTCGGGTTTCTCCGCGAACATGTCCTTCCCGCCATGACCGACCGGAATGTAGCAGGCCGCGTTCGGTCCTACGGCCAGGCTCACCCCGACGAGCGCGCAGGATACGCAGTCGAGCATGTCCGTTTCGGTATCGACGGCGACGAAACCTTCGGCATGGGCGGCGGCGATCCAGCGATCGAGCGCATCTTCCGTCACCACTGTTTCATAGAGGCTGCGGTCGATCGGCGGCTCTTCTTCGAGGAGTGGAGCGGACGGGGGCGTGCTTTCCGTGACGGCGAGCGCGGCGGTCGCAACCGCAACGGCAGCGGCGGGCGCGCCCAGGCGGGTCAGGAGCGACTTGAAGCCGTGATGCTCCAGGAAATTCTGAAGCGGCTCGGGCGGGATGCCCTTGAGCGTCAGCTCGTCCAGCGGTTCGGGCAGGTCCATCGCATCGTGCAGCGCGACGAGGCGGCGCGACAGCCGCGCCATGTCGGCGTGGGCGATGAGGTTTTCCTGCATCTTCGACTTCTTCATCGAAGGCGCGGCGTCCAGTGCCGCTTCCAGGCTGCCATATTCGCTGATGAGTTTCGCTGCGGTCTTTGGGCCGATGCCGGGGATGCCGGGGACATTATCGACGCTGTCGCCCATCAGCGCCAGGACGTCGCCCAGTTGTTCGGGCTGGACGCCGAACTTGGTCATGACATAGTCGGCGCCGCGCCGCTCATTCTTCATCGTGTCGTACATGTCGACGCCGGGCTGGATGAGCTGCATCAGGTCCTTGTCGGAGCTGACGATGGTGACGTGCCACCCTTGCGCGACGGCGGCTTTCGTATAGCTGGCGATGATGTCGTCGGCCTCGAAACCCGCTTCCTCGATGCAAGGGAGGGAGAAGGCGCGGGTCGCGTCGCGGATCATCGGGAATTGCGGGACCAGATCCTCCGGCGCGGGCGGGCGGTTCGCCTTATACTGGTCGTACATGTCGTTGCGGAAGGTGTGGCTGCCCTTGTCCAGCACCACCGCGAGATGGGTGGGGCCTTCTGCCTTGCCCAGTTCCTCGGCCAGTTTCCAGAGCATGGTGGTGTAGCCATAGACCGCGCCGACGGGCTGGCCATGCTTGTTCGTGAGCGGCGGAAGCTGATGATAGGCGCGGAAGATGTAGCCGCTGCCGTCGACGAGATAGAGATGATTCTGGGCCATGGGCGCAGGGGATAGCGGGTTAGAGCGGGGGGCTCCAGTGGGGTTGTCGGTGTTGGAAGCGGGTTTTGGGGGCGAGGCGGGGAGGGGGCGGTGGAAAGGGCAGAAATCGGCCATTTTTAGCCCGAAGTTCACAGTGTATGCGCGCGCGTGCCTGAGCGCGCGTAGGCGCAGGGCGGATTGTGTCGGACTTTTCAAAGAGGGGGGCGGGATAGGCCCGTTGGTGCGGAATAGGACAGGATAAAATCGGGCTCTGGTGGAGAAATAGGATGTTTTTGGGAACGGGCTGTGGCGGTTGGGTCACGCATAACTATTGGCGATTATTGAGGCATCCCCCATCTCGTCACCCCGGACTTGATCCGGGGTCCCGCTTAGCTTTTCGATAAAAGAAAGCGGGATGCCGACTCAAGGCCGGCATGACGAAGGGAGGGTGGATAACGACCAATAGTTGTCGCTCAGAAACAATGCTTGGCGGGCGTTGGCCTATTACGCCTGTCCAAAATGGCCCCGCTACGAATTACGTAGCCGTCTTCCGATTGTGGAGAAAGTACGAGTAAGAAATCACGGTCTTCGCGCATTCGACCATGGGAAATGCCGGTGGCGAGCACTTCTTGCCTAGTCTCGCGTCCGTAGAGAACACGCTTGATAATAACACTGGAGAAAAAGCGGCTCCGGCCAAGCATGTCGCTTTCGATGGACAGCGTTTGTTCATCAAGCGATTTGACGCGCCCAAGAACCACAAGATCGCTACAGCCATAGTCCAACACGGTGCGAGGGGTAGCATCGACAGCAATGCTTGGTGTTGAACCTAGAAGGATCACAGCGGCAAAAAGGGTAACTTTTCTCACTGCTATACGGTGCCCCATTGGAAGTCCGCTATCCACCCCACGCAGCCCTTCACACCAGCAAGTCGAACATATCCTGCCAATCGGGATTGGCGCGTTCGATCAGTTCGAACTTCCACTCGCGGTGCCAGCGTTTGAGGCGCTTTTCCTGCTCGATGCAGCTTATGATGTCGTCGCCGGATTCGGCCCAGACCAAGCGGTTCAGGCCGTAGCGCGCGCAGAAGTCGGAGCCGGTGCCGGTTCGGTGCTGGTGGATGCGTGAGGCAAGGTCCGAGGTGACGCCGACATAGATCGTGCCGCGATAGCGGTCGGACATGATACAGACCCAGCCGCCTTTTCGTTCGCGTTCCATCATTTGGAAGTGGAAGAAGCGGGACCCCGGGTCAAGCCCGGGGTGACGAAGTGCATGGAGGCTGATTAAAGGACTTCGCTCGCCCGTTCGGGTGGTCGGGCGATTACTGCGCCCTTGGTCGTGATCACGATGGCGCGTTCGATCAGGATCGGGTGCGCGGCCATCGCGTCGAGGACCGCCCTTTCGTCCGTCACGTCGAGGCCGAGTTCCTTGACTATCGCCTCACCCTTGCGAACCGCTTCGGAAGGACGGACGCCCGCCTTGGTCAGCACCGTTTCGATCTCAGCGCGGCTGGGTGGGGTTTTCAGATATTCGACGACCTCGACCTCAACCCCCGGCGCGCCCTCGAGTATCGCGAGCGCGGCGCGCGATTTCGAGCAGCGGGGGTTGTGCCAGATGGTGGCCTTCGTCACGCTTGCTCGTCCTTCGCCAACCACTCTTCCAGCCACTTGATCGTGTAGTCGCCGTTCAGGAATTCCGGGTCCTTCAGCAGCTTCTGGTGGAGCGGGATCGTGGTATTCATGCCCTCGATCACATATTCCTCCAGCGCGCGCTTCAGGCGCATGATGCAGCCTTCGCGGGTGCGGCCGTAGACGATCAGCTTGCCGATCATGCTGTCGTAATAAGGCGGCACCCGATAACCCTGATACAGGCCGCTATCGACACGGACGTGCATGCCGCCGGGGACGTGATAGCTGGTGACGGTGCCGGGTGACGGCGCGAAGGTGCGTGGGTCTTCGGCGTTGATGCGGCATTCGATGGCGTGGCCGTGGAATTCGATGTCCGCTTGCTCAACGGAGAGCGGCTTGCCCTCTGCGACGCGGATTTGTTCGCGGACGAGATCGAGGCCGGTGATCATCTCCGTCACCGGATGTTCCACCTGGAGGCGGGTGTTCATCTCGATGAAGTAGAATTCGCCATCTTCCCACAGGAACTCGATCGTGCCCGCGCCGCGATAGCCCATGTCGGCCATTGCCTTGCGCACGACTTCGCCCATCCGGTCGCGCTCGGCGGCGGAGAGGACGGGGGAGGGGGCTTCCTCCAGCACCTTCTGGTGGCGGCGCTGGAGCGAGCAGTCGCGTTCGCCCAGATGGATCGCGTTGCCGTTGCCGTCGCCGAAAACCTGGAATTCGATATGCCGGGGGTTGCCCAGATATTTTTCCATGTAGACGGTGTCGTCGCCGAAGGCGGCCTTGGCTTCGCTGCCCGCCTGCTTCATCGAGGTTTCGAGCAGGTCTTCGCTCGGCACGACCTTCATGCCGCGTCCGCCCCCGCCCGATGCCGCCTTGATGAGGACGGGGTAGCCGATCTTTGCGGCCACTTCCTTCGCTTCCTCGACGCTGGACAGTGCGCCGTCGGAGCCGGGGACCAGTGGCAGGCCGAGCGCGCCTGCCGTGCGTTTCGCCTCGACCTTGTCGCCCATGATGCGGATATGTTCAGGCTTGGGGCCGACGAAGGCCAAGCCATGCGCTTCCACGATTTCCGCGAACTGGGCGTTTTCCGATAGGAAGCCATAGCCCGGATGGATAGCATCCGCACCGGAGATTTCAGCAGCGGAGATGATCGCGGCGACGTTCAGATAGCTGTCCTTTGCCGCAGGCGGGCCGATGCAGATCGCTTCGTCGGCGAGGCGCACATGCATGGCATCGGCGTCGGCGGTGGAGTGGACCGCCACCGTCTTGATACCCATTTCATGACAGGCGCGGTGGATGCGGAGCGCGATTTCGCCCCGGTTCGCGATCAGCAGCTTTTCGATGGCCATGTGTCGCGCGGCCTTATTCGATGACGATCAGCGGCTGGTCATATTCGACCGGCTGGCCGTTATCGACCAGCACGGCCTTGACCGTGCCCGCGTTGGGCGCGGTGATGGCGTTCATGACCTTCATCGCTTCGACGATCAGCACGGTGTCGCCTGCCTTCACGCTCGATCCGACCGCGGCGAAGGGTGCCGCGCCGGGCTCTGCCGAAAGATAGGCGGTGCCCACGATGGGCGAGCGGACGGCGTTGGCGGCAACGGCAGTTGCAGCTTCGGCAGGGGCCGCTGCGGGCGCGGCCACCGGCGCGGCAGCCGCCGGGGCTGCCATAGGAGCGGGCGCATAGGCGACGGCAGCGTTGGCCGCCTTGCGCGCGACGCGGATCTTGCGATCGCCGTCTTCCACCTCGATTTCCGTCAGGTTGGTGTCGTCGAGCAGCGCGGCGAGATCCCGCACCAGCTGTACATCGACCTGCATTGCGCCCTTTTCAGCCTTGTCGTTCATTTGAAGTCCCTGGACGGTAAAATGTCTTATGCGATGCCCGCGCCTATGCGCATTTGGGCTGAAGCGCAACTTTTGAGCGACGTGTTACAGTTCGAGCGCGGCTTCCAGCGCCAGCATGTAGGACATAGCGCCGAAACCCGCGATCGTTCCCTTGGCCGCCATGCCGACATAGCTTTTGTGGCGGAAGGGTTCGCGTTTGTGCGGGTTGGACAGGTGCACCTCTATGACCGGCACGTTGATGCCCTTTATCGCGTCGTGCAAGGCGACGGACGTGTGGGTGAGGCCAGCGGGATTGAGGATCACGGCATGTGCGCCTTCCTCATGCGCTTCCTGAAGCCAGTCGATCAGGTGTCCTTCATGATTGGACTGGCGGAAGTCGATTTCGACATGGGCGCGGGTGGCCGCATCCTCCATCCTCTCGGCAATGTCGTCGAGCGTGTCGAAACCGTAGATTTCCGGCTCCCGCGTGCCCAGCATGTTGAGGTTGGGGCCGTTCAAGACGTAGATTTTCCGCGCATCGGCCATGGCAATCCCCCTTAGCATGTTGCGGCAGGGGCGTCGCGGCCCCTATATGCTGCCCAAGATCCTTAGCCTTTCGTGTCGCGCCAAGTCGAGACACGTTCTTTCGATTGAAGACAGGATAGAGCATTGCACGTCGACGGAACCGTATCGGTCAACATCAATGGAGAGCATCGCCGCATCCGTGCGGGCATGACGCTGGCGGAGCTGGCGAGCGAGCTGGGCTTCGTGCCGGAGAAGGTCGCGGTCGAGCGTAATCTGGAGGTTGTGCCACGTTCCACGCTGGCGCAGGTGTGCGTCGAGGATGGCGATGAGCTGGAGATCGTGCACTTTGTCGGCGGTGGTGATGTGTCCGCTGTCGATGACGACAGCTGGACTGTGGCGGGCAAGACTTTCCGCTCGCGGCTGATCGTGGGCACCGGCAAATACAAGAATTTCGAGCAGAATGCGGCGGCAGTCGTGGCTTCCGGGGCGGAGATCGTCACGGTGGCGGTGCGGCGCGTCAATGTGTCGGACCCCCATGCGCCGATGCTGACCGACTTCATCGACCCGAAGAAGATCACCTATCTGCCCAATACGGCGGGTTGCTATACGGGCGAGGAGGCGATCCGCACGCTGCGGCTGGCGCGCGAGGCGGGCGGATGGGACCTCGTAAAGCTGGAGGTGCTAGGCGAGGCGCGGACGCTCTATCCCGATATGGTGGAGACGCTGCGCGCGACCGAGGTGCTGGCCAAGGAAGGCTTCAAGCCGATGGTCTATTGCGTGGATGATCCGATCGCGGCCAAGCGGCTGGAGGATGCGGGCGCGGTGGCGATCATGCCGCTGGGCGCGCCGATCGGGTCGGGGCTGGGCATCCAGAACCGGGTGACGATCCGCCTGATCGTGGAGGGCACGAAGCTGCCGGTGCTGGTCGATGCGGGTGTCGGCACGGCGTCGGAAGCGGCAGAGGCGATGGAGCTTGGCTGTACCGGCGTGCTGATGAACACCGCTATTGCCGAAGCGAAGGACCCGGTGCTGATGGCGGCGGCGATGAAGGCGGGGGTTGATGCCGGGCGCATGGCTTATCGCGCTGGGCGGATGGGGAAGCGGATGTATGCCGATCCTTCGAGTCCGTTGGCTGGGTTGATTTAACGGGCAACCTGCTCCTGCGCAGGCAGGAGCCCAGTTTAGGCGTCGCGATGATGAGGCGAAGGGCAGGACTGGGTTCCTGCCTTCGCAGGAACACTCTTCGCAGGAACACTGGATCGCTACTTTCGCCATTGCAGCAAATTGACCGGCTGCCCGCTTCCTCCTATGGGCCAAACGCATTCAGGAGGAGGAAAAGCGATGGTCAAGAAGCTATACCCCGATGCTGCGTCTGCGTTGGAGGGCCTTCTCTTCGATGGCATGCATCTTTGTGCAGGCGGCTTTGGACTTTGCGGAATTCCCGAGCGTCTGATCGACGCGATCCGTGATTCGGAGGTCAAGGACCTCACCATCGCCTCCAACAACGCCGGGATCGACGGTGAGGGGCTCGGCAAGCTGCTGCGCACCCGGCAGGTCAAGAAGATGATTTCCTCCTATGTCGGCGAGAACAAGGAGTTCGAGCGGCAATATCTGGCAGGGGAACTGGAGGTGGAGTTCTGCCCCCAGGGCACGCTGGCGGAGCGCTGCCGCGCTGGCGGCGCTGGCATTCCGGGCTTCTACACCAAGACGGGCGTCGGCACGGCGGTTGCCGAGGGCAAGGAAGTGAAGAATTTCGACGGGCAGGATTATATCCTGGAACGCGGGATCTTTGCCGATGTCGCCATCATCAAGGGCTGGAAGGCGGACGAGAGCGGCAACCTGATTTTCCGCAAGACATCGCGCAACTTCAATGCGCCGATGGCGACCGCCGCCAGGATTTGCGTCGCCGAAGTGGAGGAAGTGGTGCCGGTTGGCAGCCTCGACCCCGACAGCATCCATCTGCCCGGCATTTATGTGAAGCGCATGATCGTCGGCGCGCCCTACGACAAGAAGATCGAATTCCGCACCGTTCGCCAGAGGGAGACCGCCTGATGCCTTGGACTCGTGACGAGATGGCCGCGCGGGCGGCGAAGGAGCTCAAGGACGGTTTCTACGTCAATCTTGGCATCGGCATTCCGACGCTGGTGGCGAATCATATTCCGCCGGGCGTGGAAGTGACACTCCAATCGGAAAACGGCATGTTGGGCATCGGCCCCTTTCCCTATGAGGGCGAAGAGGATGCGGACCTGATCAACGCAGGCAAGCAGACGATCAGCGAACTGCCGAATACGGTCTATTTCTCCAGCGCCGACAGCTTTGCGATGATCCGGGGCGGGCATATCGACCTTACCGTGCTGGGCGCCATGGAGGTCGCGGAAAATGGCGACATTGCCAACTGGATGATCCCCGGCAAGATGATCAAGGGCATGGGCGGCGCGATGGATTTGGTCGCGGGCGTCAAGAAGATCATCGTCGTCATGGAACATACGTCCAAGGACGGCAGCCCCAAATTCATTCCGGCCTGCACTCTGCCGCTGACCGGCAAGAATGTGGTCGATATGATCGTGACGGACCTGTGCGTATTCCAGCGGCCCGACCATGACAGCCCGTTCAAGCTCGTCGAACTCGCGCCGGGCGTGACGGCGGAGGAAGTCGCCGCTAAGACCACGGCTCATTATCTGAGCTGAGGATTGGTGGCATGAGCCTTGAGGGCACCTATGACGAAGGCAATGTCTTTGCACTGATCCTTCAGGGCAAGATCCCTTCGACCAAGCTGTATGAGGATGCGCATACTTATGCCTTCCTGGACATCCAGCCGCAGTCGAAGGGGCACAGCCTGGTCATTTCCAAATGGTCGAAGGCGCGCAACATCCTTGAGATCGAGGAGGATGCACTGGCGCAGGTGATGGCGACGGTGAGGAAAGTTGCCAAGGCGACGGCCAGGGCGCTCGATCCCGACGGCATCCATGTCGCCCAGTTCAACGGCGCGCCTGCCGGGCAGACCGTGTTTCACCTGCATTTCCATATCGTGCCGCGCTGGCAGGGCGGGCCGATGGGCTTTTCCGCCCATGCCCAAGGCAATTTCGCTGATCCCGCTGCCCTTGAAGCGCTGGCGGAAGAGATACGTGGCGCATTCTGAGCCGCGCGCCAATTTCATGACCAAGCCTGTGGAGACGCGCTGACATGGCGCTGAAACCGTTCAAGGCGCCCGGCGCCCGGCTGGCGCTGCGATCGAAACCAGCAAGAAGCTATGTCGCGGCGGCTGATGGCAAGGCGGAGATCATCCTCGACATTTCGCGGCTATTGTCGCGCAGCTTCCATGCAGCGCCGACGGGCATCGACCGGGTCGAATATGTCTATGCGCGTGAATTGCTGGAGCGAATTCCGGATCGGCTGGCCTTTGCCGCCGTGCATCCGGCGGGCGGCTATTATGGTCGGCTGAACAGTGCGGCGGTGCGGCAGTTTCTGGCGTTCACGGCGGCGCGCTGGCGCAATAGCAGCGCCAAGGATGAGGCGGCGAGCCGGGCGGCGGTGATCCGGCACCTGATCGCGCTGCGTCCGCGTCCTGTGCCCCGCGCCCGCAGCCCGCGCGTCTATCTGCAAGTATCGCCCCACCATCTGGACGACCCGGATCAGGTTGGCGCGATCCTGCGGGCGGAAGGCGCGCGTTTCGTGACGTTGGTGCATGATGTGATCCCGCTCACTCATCCGGAGTTCGCACGGCCGCAGGGGGCGGAGGAACATCGGCGGCGGATTCGCACGATCGATCGCTATGCCGATGGCATCATCGGCAACAGCCAGGCGACGATCGATGCGCTTGGCCCCTTCATGACGCGGAGCCTGGAAGGACGCAGCCTGTGCGTCGCCCATTTCGGCTCTGACCCGCCCGATATTTTTGGGGGCGACAGCCATAAGGTGCCGTCGCGGCCCTATTTCGTTTACATCTCGACCATCGAGCCACGAAAGAACCACCTGTTGCTGCTCAATTTGTGGCGGCGTCTGGTGGAGCGGTTGGGTGATCGGGCTCCGGTGCTGGTGCTGATCGGCCGCCGTGGCTGGGAAAATGAGAATGTCATCGACATGCTGGAGCGGGCGGCAATCCTGCGCGGCCATGTCATCGAAGCGGGCAGCGTGCCGGACACGGAAATGCATGCGCTGGTAGCGGGCGCGCGGGCGATGCTGATGCCTTCGTTCGAGGAAGGGTTCGGCATTCCGGTGATCGAGGCGCTTTCGGTGGGTGTGCCGGTGATATGCAGCGACATCGTCGCACATCGGGAGGTCGGGGGAGAGGCGCCGGATTATCTCGACCCGCTGGACGGGCTAGGCTGGATGCGGTTGATCGAGGCCTATGCGCTGCCGGATGCGCCCGAGCGCGAGGCGCAGATGGCGCGTATCAAGGCGTGGCGCGCGCCGCAGTGGCGAGACTATTTCGACATCATCATGCAATTGCTGGACGATGTGACGGCTTCCACGCCCGCTTGACGTCCCTGCCGGGGGTGCGCATGAAAGTTTTGTGGACAATTGCTTTTCTGCCGGGTGCGGACGGGATTTGACGAAGTGACGCCGCTGCCCTTCCTGCGATCGCCGCCCTTTCCCGGAATTGCTCCGCGCGTGGCGGCGGTGAGTGTTCTGCATGGTCGGGGCGGTGAACCGGACGAGGTTCCAGACAGCTTTATCGACCAGATCACGGCGGCGCGGGTTGGAGGGGCCTTTTGGGGTCGCCAGCGCGAGGACGTGAAGCTGGTGGCGCGAGCAGGGTGCCGTTTCCCACGCGAGGGCTTGCAGCGCGATGAGATCGTCATTCTGCCTGCGCGGCCTTCCGGCAAACAATATGATCCTTGGGTACTGGTGGCGCAGGCGCGCTCCGTCCACGCGGCGGCCGACGATGAGCTGGCGATCATTGCGGGGATGCTGGGCGTTGCTGTGCGTGGCCCTGATGGGGAAGTGATCGCGCCGGAGCGGCTTCGGATGGCGGCAAAGCGCGCGGTCGCGGCGGCCACTTACCGGGATTGTTTCAGCGGCGAGACGGTGGGTGTCGAGCAAGCCGTCGCGCAACTGGCGGAGTGGGGCCGCCATCTGCAAGGCAACCGGCATATCGCCGCAGCTAGCGGCATGGCCTTTTGGAAGCGCGAAGCGATGCGGCGGTTCCTATGGGATGGGGTGCGTTCGCCGCCCTTCCTTTCCCCGCGCGCCGGGATGCGGCGGGTAAGGCGCGAGGGTGGGGCGTTGGCGGTGTGGCCATCGCGGGTGCCATCGTCCTTGCAGGCGG
The DNA here is from genome assembly GCF_059738765.1 of Sphingobium sp. RC1. Classification (NCBI taxonomy): domain Bacteria; kingdom Pseudomonadati; phylum Pseudomonadota; class Alphaproteobacteria; order Sphingomonadales; family Sphingobiaceae; genus Sphingobium; species Sphingobium sp. RC1. The sequence continues at coordinate 2,249,675 of NZ_AP027306.1, read as the reverse complement.
ATGCGCCGGACATTGCGGTTGCGCGGGTGGAGGATGGCTTCTTGCGGTCGAAGGGGCTGGGGGCCGCGCTGACGCCGCCCGGGTCGGTCGTCATCGACCGGTCGGGCATCTATTATGATGCGGGCGGGCCGAGCGATCTTGAGACGTTGCTTGCAACACATGCTTTTTCACCGGCGCTAGTGGAGCGCGCCGGTCGGCTCCGTGCGATGATCCGGGCGTCTGGCGTCACCAAATATGGACAGGATGGGGGGCAGATGCCGAGCCTCCCCAGCGCCAAGCGCACGGTATTGGTCGTCGGGCAGGTGGAGGATGACCTGTCGGTGCAGCTCGGCGGCGCTGGGGTCGAGGGCAATCTGGGTCTGCTGAAGCGAGCGCGGCGGGCCGAGCCGGATGCCTATATCATCTACCGGCCCCATCCCGATGTGCAGGCCGGGCTGCGGCGCGGGCATTTGAGCGATGCCGTGGTGCATGAGCATGCCGATGCGCTCGATAGCGGCGCGCCGCTAATGGCGCTGGTGCAGGCGGTGGATGACGTGCATGTGCTGTCGTCGCTCACCGGGTTCGAGGCGCTGCTGCGCGACCGGCCCGTCACGGTGCATGGCATGCCATTTTATGCGGGATGGGGGCTGACCCGCGACCTTGCCGAGCCCAATGTGCGGCGGGGGCGCAAGCTGACGATCGACCAGCTTGTGGCAGCCGCCCTCATTCTCTATCCACGTTACCTGGACCCGGTAACATGTCTGCCTTGCGGCCCCGAAATCATGGTAGAGCGTTTGAGTAGTGGATCGACGTCATCAACTTCATGGCTGATCCGAATGCGGACGCTACAGGGGAAAATTAGAAGATTTATGACTTTGTCTGCCGAGCATCTATATGGCTGACGGCCACGCCAAGACCTTCCTTTTTCTTCAGGGACCGCATGGCCCCTTTTTCGCGATGCTGGCGGACGCGCTGCGGGCGCGGGGGTATGGCGCGCTGCGGATCAACATCAATGGCGGGGATAAGGTCGATTGGCCGGGGGAGGCGACCGATTATCGCGGGTCCTTCCGCAACTGGCCGCTCTTCTTCGACGATTTCATCGTCCAGCATGGCATAACCGATCTGATCCTCTATGGCGATTGCCGCCCCTATCATGCGTCGGCGCACAAGATGGCGCGGCTGCGCGGCTTGCGCGTCCATGTACTGGAGGAAGGTTATATCCGGCCGGATTTCATGACGTTGCAAGAGGACGGGGTGAACGGCAATTCGACCCTGCCGCTCGACCCGCAATGGTATCTGGATCAGGCGCTCGGCTTGCCGCCCGAGGGCGGGCGGGAGCCTCAAATTCCTTCGACCTTCCGCAGGCGCGCGGTCAACACGACGCGTAATGGGTTGGCGTCGGCGATGATGTGGCCGATCTTTCCCTTTTACCGGACGCACCGGCCGCAAAGCTTCCTGCTGGAGGCGGCGGGCTGGTTCAAGAAGCTGATGCTGCGAAAGCGGGATGTGCGTTTGTCGCGTACCCAGTGGGACGAGATTAAGGAAAAGCCCTATTTCGCCCTGCCGTTGCAGCTGGATTCGGACTATCAAATTCGCGTCCATTCGCCGTTTGGCAATATGCGCGCGGCCTTGCGGTTCGTGATCAAGAGCTTTGCGCGATATGCACCCGAGGGCACTAACCTGTTGGTGAAGCGGCATCCGCTGGATTCGGGATTGGTCGCCTGGGAGCGGCTGACGCGGCGGCTCGCGGCCCGATATGGGGTGGCGGCTCGCGTCTATTATCTGGCGGACCTCGACATCGCGCAGGTGGTGGGCCGGTCGCTTGGCGTGGTGACGGTCAACAGCACGGTGGGTACGTTGGCGCTGAACAAGGGTAAGCCAGTGCTGGTGCTGGGACATGCTGTCTACAAGGTGCCCGGCGTCGTTTATAGGGGAACGCTGGACGAGTTCTGGCTCGATCCGGGAGCGCCGGACCAGACTCTCTATGCGGCATTTCGCCGGGTGCTGATCGACCGATGCCTGATCCGGGGCGGCCTGCTAAGCGATCAGGGCCTCGATATGCTGGTGAACAATGCCGTGGAGCGGCTTTGCGACGAAAGGCAGCAGGGGGAGCGCAGTTCGGATGGACCAGTGCGGCACATCAATCTTGCGCGGGTGAGTTGAGGACAGGAAGTCCGGCGCCACGTAGGGCGTTGTTGAGATAGCGGGTGAAAGCTGCATTGCGGACGGGAGGGCGCGCGCGGAGCCATGCTAGCGCGACGATGGGACGCCACCGGGAAAGCTGATCGGGCGTGACACCGCTTTGCCTTTGATAGGCGCGGCCAAGCTGATGGGCGGCCCAGTCGCGCCAGATGTTGGTGATGGGGTCGGCAGGGCCTTCGCCGAACCGCATCAGCATCTCGCTCCTGACGGCATCGGCGGCGGGCGCGCCGATCGCGGCCTTCGCCCAGTCGAGGACGACCAGCCCCTTATCATTGACCAGAATATTGTCGATGTGGAAGTCGCCGTGGAGGAGCTGATTGCCATCCGGGAGGCGAGCGAGATAATCGGTGGCAGCGCGCTTGAGCCGATCCGGCGCGGGGCCATATTCGATATCGGTTTGAAGCACGGACTTCACGGTGCGCAGTCCGGATGCCGAGCGACCGTGCATCTTATGGAAGAGGCGAGCCATGTCCCGGAGGAGGGAGGCCGCCGAGAAGGGTTTCTGGCGAATTGCTCTGGCGACGGATGGGCCGTCTATCTCTGGATAGATAAGGGCGCGTTTGTCATCCACCTCGACGTGCGCGCGGGGTGCGGCGGTGGGGAGGCCCAGGGAATGGGCCAGCGTGGCAGCCGCCCTTTCGCGCTCGATCATTTCATCGGACACAGCGGGATGGAAGATCTTGATGACCTTTCCGTCGCCAATATGGAAAACCTCCGAGCTCTGGCCCCGGTCGAGCAGCAGCCAATCGCTTCCCATTTTCAACGACATGTGCTGCATCATTTCCTCATTTCCGTGCATTTGCCGATCGCTCAATTGATGGTAGCTGCGCCGACAGGATTCCAGGAGCTTGCCCAAATGAAAGAGTTGATCGCCTTTGATCTCGACGGAACGCTGGCGGAAAGCAAGCAGCCTTTGGGCGAAGAGATGGGGGAAGCGCTGGCTGATCTGATGACGGTCGCGCATGTTGCCGTGATTTCCGGGGGTGACTGGCCGCAGTTCGACAAGCAGGTGGCAAGCCGCCTGCCCGGCCGCGCGGACCTGTCGCGCCTGTGGCTGATGCCGACAACCGGCACCAAGCTTTTCACGCATCAGGCAGGCGCATGGACGCCAGTCTATGCCGAGCTATTTGATGAGGCGCAGAAGCAGAACATCTTCGCCGCCTTCGATCAGGCGCTGGAAGCGACCGGCTTCGTGCCCGAAGAAACATGGGGCGAACGGATCGAGGATCGGGGCAGCCAGATCACCTTTTCCGCGCTGGGGCAGCAGGCTCCTATCCACGCGAAGGAGGGATGGGACCCCGACTTTGCCAAGCGCCGCATCATCCAGGCCGACCTGCGGGAGCGGTTGCCTGGCCTGTCGATCAACATGGGCGGCGCGACATCGATCGACATCACGCGTGAGGGCGTGGACAAGGCCTATGGCCTCAAAAAGTTGCGAGACGCGAGCGGCATCGCGCTGGACGCGATGATGTTCATCGGCGACGCGATCTTCCCGGGCGGCAATGACTATCCTGCCAAGGAATTGGGGCTGGACACGGTGCGCGTCCGGGATCCGGAGGAAACGCTGTCCGTGATCGCGGCGATCGTTTCCTGCCAGAAATGACCGATTTGCACTGATACCGTGCGATGACGGTTGCGGCGTGCGGCCCATGATCTGAGACGGGCGAGGGTGTGCCTCACAGGCGAACCCGACCTAGCCGTTGCGAGCGATGCCTTTTAGATGATGGAGTAGAAGGTCGGCATTGGCTTCCCAGGTGAAGCGCAGTGCCGCATCGCGCACCGCTTCGCGCTCGGGCGGGTTGTAGAGAATCTCTCCGATGGCCGCCGCGATCGCTTCAGGGTCGCGGTCAACGATCTGGCCTGCCTCCGGCCGGTCGAGCAGCTCGCGCGCCCCACCAACATCGGTGATGACGATCGGCGTGCCGCAGGCGAGCGATTCGACCCAGGCGTTGGCGAGCCCTTCGGATGAGGAGGGCAGCGCCATCACATCAGCGGCGGCATAGATGCGGGGCAGCCGGTCATGCGGGACAGAGCCGAGGAAACCGATGCGGCGGTCAACAGCCAGTTCCTCCGCCTGCTTTTCCAGCGCTCGGCGATATTGACCCTGGCCAGCGAACAGCAAAGTGATGCCGGGCAGGCGCGGAAGCGCCTGCACCAGCAATTCCTGTCCCTTGCGCGGAATGAGCGCGCCGACGCACAGGGCCACGGGGCCTTCAAAGCCCAATGCTTCCTTGGCGGCGGCGCGGTCGGCCAGTTCAAATCGATCAAGATCGACGCCGGTATAATGAACGCGGATCTTTTCCGCGTCCATGCCCAGCTTGACCATCGACCGGCGCATTGCGCTGGACACGGCGAGCAGACCCGCTGCTTCCGCCCCGGCGCGTTTCACCATGCCGCGCGTGTCGCGCCGTTTGCCCCAATAATGGATGTCGGCGCCGCGCGCCTTGACGGAATAGGGGATGCCGAGGGCGCGTGACAGGCGCTGCGCCACTGGGCCGTCGGGGAAGAAGAAGCTGGCGTCGATCACGTCGAACGGCTGCTGTTCATGCAGATGGCGTACCAGCGGCAGGATCGCGCGCGTCATGCTGCCGACATTATAGCGCGCGCCGATCTTCGGAATCGTCGAAAAAATTGGGCGGTAGACGGTGAGGTTCTGCCACCTTTCCTTGCGCGGCAGGGCGCGGAGCGGCGCATATTGATTGCCAAGGCCGATCGGCCAGATGGGAACCCCGAGCGGCGCGATCACCGTGACATTGACGTCGGGGCGGCTGGCGAGTTCCCGCGCCTGCCGTTCGACGAACACCCCGAAATTCGGACGGCTCATGTCCGGGAACAGGGTCGAGAGCGTAAGGACATTCAGCGTCATGCTGTTCCCCTTAAAGCATCGCGGTTAATCGAGAGTTAGGGCTGAAGCGCGGCTTTGGCTACAATTGTCTTACCAACTGAACGGCCACGGCGCCCCAGGGTGGGTCGCTGATGATCTGTTGGCGGCTGCCGCTACCCAGAGGCAGGATGTGCAATTTGTCACCCTCTCGCCCGATCAGTCTGCCAAAGACGAAGCGTCCGGCATGGCGTGGTAGCAATATGTCGCGATTGAGCGCGCTTGCGAATTCGTCCGGGCCGATGCGGCGGCACCAAATTTCGTCGCCGCTGCGATAATCGCCGATGCTGGCGGATACCTGGACGCCGATCATCGCGTCGGCAGGAACGGGTGGGGGGAAGGACAGGCTCCGCGTAGGCGCGCGCGCGCCTTCCGGGCCGAGCAGTGCCGCGACCGGCACCACGCTTTGACCCGGCAGCGCGACCAGCTCGGACGAGCCAACGCCCAGAGCGTCGGCGATGCGGTTCAACCAGTTGACCGATACGGTTCGCGTGCCGGTTTCCAGCCTGCCGATCGTCTGCGCCGTGGTTGCAGGGCGGCAGAGCGCCGCGACTTGTTCCAGCGTCAAGCCCTTGGCTTTTCGAACTTCTCTAATCCGGGTGATCATACCTATTCCCGATTTTTCACCTATTTGGTTTTTATTCTTTCCTACAAATGGTTCGTCGTGGCAAGCCCCTTCGCATCATTCATGCATAGGGAGGAAGCCGATGCGAAGCCAATATGTGGAGCAGAAGATCGAGGACCCCGCAGGACATGTCCAGACAGTGGCGGTGAATATGGGCGAATCGCCGCTGGCATGGCTGCATGCGCGCGGTCACCTGAGTGAGCGATATTTCAGGGCGGGGGAATTGTTGCGCGCTGACTGGGAGAAGGCGGGGCTCGGGCCGCGCGTTACCATGCGATGGGACGCGGCGCCTTCGATCGGTGGCCCCAGGGGTGGCTCAGGAGCGCCCGATCCCAGCATGGCTCAGCTATCGGCGCGGGAGCGTTTCCATGCCGCCATCGCCGCCGCCGGGCCGGGGCTTGGCGACATATTATGGCGGGTCGCCTGCGCTGGCGAGGGGCTGGTCGCGGCGGAGCGGGCACTCGGATGGCCGAGCAGGGCGGGCAAGTTGGTCCTGACGCTGGCGCTGGAGAGGGTGGCCGCTTGGTATCGGGTGCCGTGACGTTTAGCGGCTCAGCTCGGCACCGAGGAGCAGCAGCAGTTTGACGTCGATGGCAAAGCCCTCGGTACGCCAGACGGCTATCTGCGCTGCCAACTGATCCAGCGGAACGCGGTGGACGCGGATATCTTCCCCGTCCACGCCTCCGCCATCGCCCGTCTTTTGCAGGTCATAGGCGCGGAAAAGGCAGAAGCTTTCGGATACCATGCCGGGCGAGCTGTAGAAGTCGCCAGCTGCCTCCATGCGTCCGGCGCGGTATCCGGTTTCCTCTTCCAGTTCGCGGGCGGCCGCGCGTTCGGATGCCTCGCCTTCGTCATCATCGCCGACGAGGCCCGCTGGCAGTTCGATGCAGCGGCGGCCGAGCGGAACCCGGAATTGATCGACCAGCAGCACATGCCGCCGCCCTTCCGCGTCGTCGTCGATGGCGAGGATGACGGCGGCATGGATGCCGCGCGCCCGGCCGACATATTCCCATCTGCCGCGACGCTTGGCGGTGATGAAGCGGCCAGCCCACATGATTTCTTCCGGGGCGGCCATATCCTGTTCGCTCATAATTCGATCAGCCTGTCGGGCAATTCGTTGATGTCATCATGCTCGCGCGGGAAATGCGCCGCGAGGACAGCGCCGACCTGACGCACGGCCTGTGCCAAGCCCTGTCCGGGCTGGCCCGCCCGGATCGCATCGATCAGCGCCGCCATGGCGTCGCCCCATGCCTCTGGCGCGACTTTTTCGTTGATGGCGCGGTCGGCGACGATCTCGGCTCGATGCTCGTCAAGCGACAGATAGATGAGAACGCCCGTGCGCCCGCGCGTGCGGGCTTCGGCGGCGGTGCGGAAAAGCAGGATCGCGCGGCGGCGCACCCGCCGGGCCTTGGTAGCGCGCGGCGTCATCAGCATGCGTAGTGGCATGATGGCGAGCAGATAGCGCACCACGAGAAATTTGAGGATGAGGAGGCCGGTCAGGCCCAGGATGAGCTTCCAGTCGGCAAGCTCATGTTCCCAATCCAGCAACAGAGTGGACAGGAAGGCGCGCAGCTGCGCGGGGAATGCGGCCATGAAAGACAAAGCGAGGAATATGGCCGCGACCGCCCAACTGAGGCCGACATCATGATAGCTGTCCGACCGGCGGGCGACGATCGTCACGATTTCGCCGGAAGTGTGTGTCTCCGCTTCCTTGACGGCGGCGGTAACAAGGTCGTGGTCGGCTTCGCTTAACAGCAATTGCATCACCAGCCCCCCGAGGCGCCACCGCCCCCGAAGCTGCCGCCGCCGGAAAAACCGCCGCCTCCGCCGCCACCCCAGCTTGATCCGCCCCCACCGCCAGAGCCCCATCCAGAGCCCATGCCCGGCCCCCAGAGGATGACAGGCGCGCCGCCGCCGCGGCGATAGCGCTTGCCGCCGCGCGCTCGCGACAGCAGCGGCAGCAGGACGAAGAAGATAAAGAACATCATGATCCAGAAGCCGAGGATGCCGCCGCCTCCGCTATCCTGCTGGCGGGCTTCGGCCTCCGCCTGCGCGGCCCGCGCTCTCGCCTGATCGGGGGGCAGGGCGAGCAGCGACGTGATCTGGTCGACGCCCGCATCGATCCCGCCCGCCATGTCGCCAGCCTTGAAGCGGGGGGTGATGGCGTTGCGGATGATCTGCGAAGACAGCGCGTCCGTCAGTATGCCTTCGACGCCATATCCTACCTCGATCCGCACCTTGCGTTCATTGGGTGCGATGATCAGCAGGACGCCCTGGTTGTTCTTGTCCCCGATCCCCCAGGCGCGGCCGAGGCGGTAGCCATAGTCCGATATATCATAGCCCTGAAGGTCTGGGATGGTCGCCACGACCAGTGACCGTCCACTCGCCTGCTTCTGCGCGATCAGCTTCTGGCTCAGCGCCTGTTCCTGCGCGGGGTCGAGGATGTTGGCGGCATCCACCACGCCCTTGTCGTCGAACTTCGGAAAGCTCTGGGCTCCGGCGGACGGAGCCAGTCCAAGCATTCCGGCCATCAGGGCGAAGATCAGTAGCAGGCGGCGGAGCATGGCTGGCGCTTACTTGCCGAAGTCGACCTTGGGCGCTTCTTCGGCTCCCGGCGTGGTTGCCTGGAATGGGGTCATCGGCTTGGCGCCATGGATGATCTTGGCACCGATCGCGTCGGGGAAGGTGCGGATGCGGGTGTTATAGGCGCGCACTGCCTCATTATAGTCCCGAATGGCGACCGCGATGCGGTTCTCGGTGCCTTCCAGCTGCGACTGGAGGTCGAGGAAATTCTGGTTGGTCTTGAGGTCGGGATAGGCCTCCACCGAAGCAAGCAGCCGCCCGAGGCCCTGGCTCAGTTGCGCCTGTGCCTGCTGGAACTGCTGAACCTTGGCGGGGTCGGAGAGGTCTTCGGCATTGACCTGCACCGAAGTTGCCTTCGCACGGGCTTCGGTCACCTTGACCAGAGTGTCTTGTTCCTGCTTGCCGGCCGCTTTTACGGTGGCGACCAGATTGCCGATCAGATTGGAGCGGCGCTGATATTGCGCTTGGACATCGGCCCATTTGGCTTTGGCCGCTTCCTCGGCAGTGGGGACGCTGTTGATTCCGCAGGCGGACAGCGCAAAGGCCGTCAGCAAAGGCAGGAGGAAAGCAGGGGAAAATCGGCGCAGGATCGTCATGGAACATCCTCGGCATTGTTACGATGTCGGAAATAGGTGGTTGTGGAAGCAGGTGCAACGGCTCATCCTGCTAAACACGCAATCAGTGCAAGGGGTTCTCACATGGGACTGATTTCTGAATTCAAGACATTCATCGGCCGGGGCAGCGTGATTGACCTGGCGGTTGGCGTCATCATTGGCGGCGCTTTCGCTACCATCACCAAGTCGTTGACCGATGACCTGATCATGCCGGTCGTGGGCTACCTGTTCGGCGGGGCGGACTTTTCCCGCTATTTCATCCGGCTTGGCGACATACCTGCCGGGTTCAAGGGCAATCCGGAAAGCTATGCCGACCTTAAGGGCGCAGGCGTCGCCATGCTGGGGTGGGGCGAATTCCTGACCGTGCTGGTCAATTTCCTCATCCTCGCCTTCATCATCTTCCTGCTGGTGAGGGCAGTGAACAGGCTGATGCCCAAGCCCGATGAGGCGCCTGCTGCAACCCCGGAGGAAGTTCTGCTGCTCCGTGAAATCCGCGACAACCTCAAAAAATAATTCGTTTCTGCGACGAAAGGAGCCTGCGGCGGGAACCATCTGCCGTGCGACCAGTTGATCGCGGTCAGAGTTCTGGGTGCTTTGCGCAGCCGGAATTCTTGCCGAATGACGTCAGCCCCAGGGGGCGCAACAGGAGAACACGCCGTGAAAACCATCGTCTCAGTCCTCGGCCTTGCCAGCTTGATCGCGCTTGCTGCGTGCGATTCCAAGCAGGAAAACAAGGTCGAGAACGCATACGAGAATCAGGCGGACGCCATCGACAACCAGGCCGACAATATGGAAGCGATGGCCGATAACCTGTCCGGCAATGCCGAAAACGCTGCCGAGAATGCCGCCGACGCTTTGGAGAACAAGGCTGAAGCGACCCGTGAAGCTGGCGAGAAGGCTGCAGATGCTGCCGAAAAGAAGGCTGACCACTAAGCTTTCGCTTTTCCAAACCGGAAAGGGCGTCGCGATGATGATCGCGGCGCCCTTTTTGCTGGCTATTCAACGTCTTTAACGAGCCTTTAACCACGCCTTCCCCATGGTGCCGTCGCGCGCATCCGTGAAGGCCAAGGGAATGGACGAGTTACTTCAGGAATTCATAGCCGAGACACAGGAAACGCTGGAAGCCCTGGCGGGCGAGGTCGTCGCCTGGGAGGCGGACCCCAGCGACCGCGACCGGCTGGACGCCATTTTCCGATTCTTTCATACGGTGAAGGGCAGCTGCGGCTTTCTGAACCTGCCGCGTTTTGAACGGCTGAGCCATGCGGCAGAGGATGTGCTGTCGGAAATCCGCGCTGGAAACCGTACCGCTGATCCAGCGACGGTCAGCGCTGTGCTGGGCATTATGGACCGGATTGCCGAACTTGCAGAGGCGGTGGCGATTGGCGCTGCGCTGCCGGATGAAAATGACGACTATCTGATTGGCGCCCTCGCCGCACGCGAGGAAGTAACGGCGGCGGCGACGGACGTTGCTCCTGCGATTGAAGCCGTGCGCCAGAGTGGCGCGCAGGCGGTGCCCCGGACCATCCGATTGCCGCTGTCGCTGATCGATCAGTTGATGAACGGCGTGTCGGACATGGTGCTGGCGCGCAATGAACTGTCCCGCAAGCTGCGCGAACGGTCCAGCGATCCCGAACTGGAAAGCAGCTTCGAACGGCTTTCCACATGCGTTGCCGACATGCGGGACGCCATTTCCAAGACGCGGATGCAACGCGTGGAACGGCTGTTCACCGCCATTCCGCGCATGGTGCGTGACCTGGGCCGCGAACTGGGCAAGAGGATCGACCTGGTCCTTGAGGGCGGTGATGTCGAAATGGATCGCGAGATGGTGGAGATGGTGGTCGATCCACTGACCCACATCGTTCGGAACAGCATCGATCATGGCATCGAAACGCCCGAGCGGCGCAAGGCGCTGGGCAAGCCGGAAGCCGGGACGCTGAAGTTGCAGGCGCGCCAGTCGGGCAACCAGATCGTGATCGAAGTCAGCGACGATGGGCAGGGTATCGATACCGGGCGCCTGGTGGAAAAGGCAGTCTCAGCAGGCAAGCTGACCCGCGATGCCGCCGCCAGGATGAGCGAGGCGGAAAAGCTGGAGCTGATCTTCCATGCCGGGCTGTCGACCGCCAGCCACGTAACCGCGATATCGGGCCGGGGGGTCGGGATGGACGTGGTTCGCGCCAATGTCGAGCGGATCGGCGGCGTCATCGCGCTCCACAATGAGCTGGGGCGGGGATTGCGGATCGCGTTGCGCGTTCCGTTGACGCTGACGATCATTCCGGGCCTCATCATCCGGTCTGGCGGGCTGCACTTCGCCATTCCGCGCGCGGCGGTGGTCGAGATACTGCACGATAATAACGAGACGCTGCACGTCGCCGAAGTCGGTGGCGCGAAGATCGCCACGATCCGGTCGGTGCGTCATTCGATGATCGATCTGGAAGATGTGCTGGGGATGGAAAAGTCCGTCCAGCCGGGACCCCGTGCAATTATGGTGGTGCGATCCGCGACAGGCGTTCCCTTCGCCTTGGGTGTCGCCGCTGTCGATAATCATGAGGAACTGGTTATTCGTCCCGCGTCTCCGCTGGTCATGGCGACCGGCGTCTATGCGGGCATGACGCTGCCCGACAATGGCAAGCCGATGCTGCTGCTCGACGCGGCGGGCCTCGCCAATGCCGCGCGCCTGCCGAATGTCGCGGATGAACGGGCAAATGATCAGGCCGATGACAATGACGATGGCGCTGTCCGGGTCGAGATGGTGTCGGCCCTGCGCTTTGAGGAGCTGTCGGGCGAACGGCGGCTGATCAAGCTGTCGCTGGTTGAGCGGGTGGAAGACGTCGATGCATCGCTCTTCGGCCGTTCGGGCGCCCATGCCTTTGTGCGGCTGGATGGACGGCTGGTGCCGGTGGCCAACGGTGCGCATAAATTTACTGCCGATCATGTTTCGGCGCTGCGGCTACGCGATGGCAATCAGGAAGCCTGCTATCCGGTCGCCGCTGTTCTCGATATCGTGGAAATGCCTGCCGTGCCCGACATGGTCGCCCTTCAAGGCGTGCTGAGCGGCGTCGCCATGGTCGATGGCGAACATCTTGAGGTCCTTAATCCCTTCGCGCTTTTTGCCGCCCTGCCGGATAGTAGCTTCGCAAGACGGGTTCGGGGACGGTGCGTCCTTGCTGACAGTGAGGATGGCTGGACGCGCGAGATATTGGCGCCCTTGCTGCGTCAGGCGGGCCATGAAGTCCTTTTGGGCCTCCCCCATGAAGAGGCCGTCGATCCGGCGGACGTGGTCCTCTGTTCTGACCGTGACCTGACGCAGGCGGCCGAGATATTGGGATGCCGCATCGTTCAATTGCGCGCGTCACCAAAACCGGCAGGGCCAGAAGATGGCAGCATTTATCGCTATGATCAGGACGCCCTGATGGCGGCCATCACTGGCACCCGGCGCTAAGGAGGTTTTTATGGAGCAGCTTTACCTTCTGGCGACATTGGCCGACACCCGCGTCGCCGTGGAGGCGAATGAGGTCGAGGCGGTCGTGAAACTCGCCGACATTTCGCCGGTGCCCGGCATGCTGGGGCATGTTGCGGGATTGTCCGCCCTGCGCAGCCGCGTGCTTACGATCATCGACGTGCCCGCCCTGATCCATGGCGCGCCAACGCCGCCGGACCGGCGGGGCCTGGCAATCATCGCCGACATCAGCGGGCACAGCTATGGCCTGATGGTGGATGCGGTGCATGATATTTGCCAGGTGCCCGAAGGCGACCTGCCGCTGCGTGGGCAGTTGGACAAGGCCTGGGCACCTTATGCGCGGGCGATCGTCGAACAGGATGGGCATCCGTACCTGCTGGTTTCGCTGGCAAGTTTCATCGAAACCGGCCTGCTGGCACAGGCCGCATAAATTCCCGGCTCGTTTACGAATTACTCGGCTTTGGTGGCTAATCTTTCCTGCACGGGGAAAAATCCAAGGGACGCTTCATGAAAAACTGTCTGGTAGTCGATGATTCGAAAGTCATCCGCAAAGTTGCACGGCATATCCTGGAATCACTTGATCTGTCGGTAAGTGAAGCGGTGGATGGGCAGGATGCGCTGACCCAATGCGAAGCCGCAGCGCCGGACGTGGTCCTGCTAGACTGGAACATGCCGGTCATGAGCGGAATGGAATTTCTTCAGGCGCTTTCCACCGCGAAGGTAACCGCTCGGCCGAAGATCATCTTCTGCACCACTGAAAACGGCATCAGTCATATCAAGGCAGCCGTGGAGGCGGGCGCCGACGAATATGTGATGAAGCCGTTCGATCGCGAGACGCTGGAAAGCAAGTTGTCGATCGTGGGCGTCATCTGAACCGTTGATTCGCTAATTCGCCCCAGTCCCTTCCTGTCGCCAGAAAGCCCATCAATGTCCGCCGTCACGCCTATCCTGGCCAGCCAGAGCAGACCGCAGGTCCGCACGATGGTTGTCGACGATTCAGTCGTCGTGCGGACAATGATCGCGCGTATCCTGGATAGCGATCCGGCATTTTCGGTGGTTCACAAGACCAATAGCGCCGAACATGCGTTGGGTTATCTGGCCGCGCATGAGATCGACCTGGTCTTGTTGGACATCGAGTTGCCGGGGCAGAGCGGATTGTCGGCGCTTCCCGCCCTTCTCCGCGCCAATCCCGGCGGCAAGGTGGTCATCCTTTCCGGAAATTGCCAGGAAGGCAGCGGAGCCGCGATCGAGGCACTGGCGCTGGGAGCGAGCGACATTTTCGCAAAGCCCGGCAGCGGTTGCTTTGGCGAACAGTTTCCCCAGGCGCTGATCGATCGGCTCTCGCGCCTGTTTGGCTCCAATCTGGCACAGGCGGCAGAGGCGCAGCAGGTCGTCATGGCGGCGAGCAAGCCCACCGCTCCGCTCGCCTGCCTGGGCATCGGCGCTTCGACAGGCGGTATCCACGCGCTGGGCCAGTTGTTCGCCGGTATGACCGAGCCGCTGGGCGTGCCGATCCTGCTGACCCAGCATCTGCCGGTCAGCTTCACATCCTATTTCGTTCAGCAACTCGCCCGGATGACCAGCCTGCGCGTGAAGGTTGGCGAACAGGGCGAAATGCTGGTGCCTGACACCATCTATGTCGCGCCCGGCGACGCCAATTTGCAGGTCCGCCGGGGGCTGTATGGGCGGGTGATGGTCACGTTGAATCCCCAGCGCACGCCTGCGGGAAATCTGCCCGGCGTCGATCCGATGTTCACAACCATGGCCGAGGCCTATGGGGCGGGCGCGGCAGGCGTCGTCCTGACCGGGATGGGCCGTGACGGCACGGTCGGCGGACATGACATCGTTGCTGCAGGCGGTTGGATCGTAGCGCAGAATGAAACGAGCAGCGTCGTTTGGGGCATGCCGGGATCGGTGACAGCGGCTGGGCTCAGCTGTGCGTTGCTGGACCCCTATGCCATCATGGATTTCGTCGCGAGGCGCGGAAAGAGCAGAGGTTTGACACATTGACCCTTTCGACCGATTCATCCTCGAGCGGCGCCGCCCGCATCTTTTCGGCTCTGCTGGAGGCGCGCACCGGGCAGATATTGTCGGAAAGCCGCGCATGGCGGATGGAAACGGCGCTGAAGCCGGTCATGCGCACCCATGGTCTTGCCGACATGGACGAACTGGCCGCCCGTCTGCTGGGCAATCGTGATCCGCGTCTGGAAGATGAGGTGATCAACGCGCTGCTCAACAACGAAAGCAGCTTTTTCCGTGATCTCCAGATCTTCGACATGATCCACCGGCATATCCTGCCCTCCTTTTATGCGGATCGGCGGGACCGGGTGCTGCGGATATGGAGCGCGGGTTGTTCCACGGGTCAGGAAGTCTATTCTCTCGCGATTCAATTGCGCAACGACATCGCCCGCTGGCGTGGCTGGCGCATCGAAATATTGGCGACGGACATTTCGACCGCCGCTATTGAACAGGCGCGCAGCGGCGTCTTTTCGCAGATGGACGTTCAGCGCGGTCTTGCCGTCGGGGACCTGATCAAATGGTTCGAACCCGTTGGGGACAACTGGCGCGCCAGCCCGGAACTGCGCCGGATGATCGATTTCCGGACGGACAATCTGTTCGATGCGAAGGCCCCATCGGGTGAATATGATCTGCTTCTTTGCCGCAATGTGCTGCTTTATTTCACAGCGGAACGACGGCAGGAGGTATTCCGCCTTCTGACGCGGCATAGCCAGGAAAAGTCGGTGTTGTTGCTGGGGGCGGGCGAGACAGTGATCGGCCATAGCGAAGATTTCATTCCCCATCCCGAATTTCGCGGCGGATATGCGCGGCGGCTGGAAACGGCGCGGAAGAGCGACGAGGTGCTTCGTCGCGCCATCTGACCAGGATTTCGCGCATATCCCGTCCCCGATACTGGATCAGGGAAGTGCTTGCGCTTGATCGGCCATTCGCTCTCGGCCATTGTCTGCGGCAGTTGCCCGTCCTGATGCGACGCGGCGAGGACAGATGATGGTTACGGGTTTCCGATGAGCGACATTCCAATGATCGAAACGCCGTCGCCCAATTTCGACGACCGCAAGCTGCCCATATCCATGCTGGTGCTGCATTATACCGGCATGCCGGACGCCCAGAGCGCGATCAACTGGATGGCCAGTCCGGAATCCAAGGTTTCCGCGCATTATGTCGTCACCGAAGAGGGTAAGATCGTCCGCATGGTCGATGAAGCCAGACGGGCCTGGCATGCGGGCCGGTCCCACTGGCGCGGCACGGATGACGTCAATTCGGCGAGTATCGGGATCGAAATCGTCAATCCTGGGCATGAATGGGGTTATCGCCCCTTTCCCGACGCGCAGATTGAGGCACTCGTCCCGCTGATGCATGACATCGTGCAACGTCACGGCATCACGCGCGGCAATATCGTCGGGCATAGCGACGTCGCCCCGGCGCGCAAGCAGGACCCGGGCGAGCTTTTCCCCTGGTGGCGACTGGCCCGGTTGCGTCTGGCGTTGCCGCGTCCCACCCGCAACCTGATGGACCCGCTTTGGTCGGACAGCGCTTTCCTGCTGGCGCTGGAGCGCTTTGGTTATGACATTGCCGAGCCCGATGCGGCGATTGTCGCTTTCCAGCGGCGCTTCCGGCCTGAACTGATCGACGGGGTGATCGATGGCGAATGCCGCGCGATCCTGCTCGCCTTGTTACTGCCAAAGCCGAGGGGCGATGAATAAGCAGGGATGACGGGAGCGCGGAGTGCGTGTATAGCGCGCTCTGCCAGAGGGCCGGGCGGCCGCGGCGTGGCGGGTAACTTCCACGGCGAGGAAAGTCCGGGCTCCACGAAATGACGGTGCCGGCTAACGGCCGGCTGGAGTGATCCAAGGGACAGTGCAACAGAAAGCAGGTCGCGAAGGTTTCGGCCCCGCGAAATTGAAAGGGTGCGGTAAGAGCGCACCGCGTCTCCGGCAACGGAAGGCGGCACGGTAAACCCCACCGGGAGCAAGACCGAATAGGGGCGGCGCGCGGCCAGTCTGCAAGGATGAACCGCTAGGCCAGTTTCGGCTGAGACCGCCCGGGTTGGTTGCTTGAGGGACGGAGCAATCCGTCTCCTAGAGGAATGGCCGCCCATCCATGGTGACATGGTGGACAGGACCCGGCTTACAGGCCCTCTGGCATTAGAATCCTCCCCCCGCTTCGCGCGAGGAGGATGGAGATAGCAGTAATTTCATGAACCGCCGGGGTGGCGTTCTGCCTGCGGCTTACCTAATTGGGACCGATGGCACGAAGCAGCCGATCAAATGACTGGGGCTTTCCCCGCTGGCGCAGCTATGGCGCATCGCGTGAGGCGCAACAGGTGCGCATGTGCGATCGATATGGCTGTGACCAGCCGGGCAACTGCCCCGCGCCCAAGTCGCCCAACAGCCCGGAACGCTGGTATTTCTGTTCTGACCATGCGGGTGAATATAACCGCAACTGGGACTATTTTCAGGGGCTGGACAAGGAAGAGCGGGAGCAGCGCGAGCGCGCCGAGCGTCGCGACGCTGGCGGCTATCAGGGCAGTGCCTATCATGGTTGGGGCGGGCCGGGTGACGGCAGCCGTTCGCGGGATGAGTTGCACGCCCTGAAAGCGCTGGAGCTGGAGGACGATGCCGATTTCGAGGCGGTGAAGAAGAGCTGGCGGCGTCTGGCCAAGGAATATCACCCCGACGTGAAGCCGGGCGACGCGGACGCCGCCGTCCGTTTCCAGACGATCCAGGCCGCCTATGAAGTGCTGCGGTCGGCGGAGGAACGGCGAACGTGGAAGCCGCGGGAGACGGTGGATTGAAGGATCATGTCCGGTCCAACTGGCAGAATGCGGTGCTGGTCTGCCGCAAATGTTCGAAGAAGCTGGATGGGGGATTTGGTCCCGATGGGGACGAGCGGCTCGCCAAGGCGCTACGGAAGCGGTTGTCGCTGAAGAAAGGGCGTAAAGCGGCGGCGGGGATTATCGAGGTGAATTGCCTCGGTGTTTGTCCCAAGGGGGCGGTGACCGTGGTCAATGGCGCGCAGGCGCGGGACTGGCTGCTGGTCCGGCCGGGCGTTGATCTGGATGAAGTCGCGCGAAGCTTGGGTCTAGCCCCGGCCGTTGGCAGGGTCAGCTAGCCTGTTTGAGCGGTGGCTCCAGCCCCGCTTGGGCGAGCAGGGGCATCAGCAGCTTCTCTTCCTTGCGCATCCGGTTGAGCAAGGCATCGATGATCTGGCGGCTTTCGCGGCAAAATTCGGGCCATTCTCGCGCAATGCGATCATCGCTCCATCGGGACATATAGTGGGTGAAGTCCAGCGCCAGCGGCGCCATTTCCGCTTGCAGCCGCGCTGCCGTTTCCCGCAGGGGGGCATGCGCCTGCCGCTGCATCGCGGGATAGAAGATATGGTCTTCCAGGGCGAGATGCGACATTAATTGCCGGGCAAACTGCCAGCGGAAGGTGCCAAGCTGGCGAGGCGTGGCATCATCGGAAATCAGCTGCAAAAATCCATCGGCGGCTACGTCAAGCGCGTCATGTTGGCTTTGTAATTGCTGCAGGTCCATCGGCCGTTTCCAAACATAGGATAAGATGCTTTTCGCACGGCGCCGTTAATAATCCGTTTTTTCCGGGGGATATTGACCGAGGGAGGCGCCGTCCGCCGCGCCTTCCAGGCGGCGGACGGCGTTACAAGCATCAGCCCGGCTGGTCAGCGCGGCTCGCGCCTTCACCGTCCAGATTCAGCGCCACGAAATCCCAATCGATCGCGTCCTTCAACAGGCGCTCGGCATAGTTCGGGCGCAGGTTGCGATAGTCGATATAATAGGCATGTTCCCACACATCTAGGATCAGCAGCGGCGTGTGACCATGCGCCACCGGCGTGTCGGCGTCATGGTAGCTGGTGACTTCCAGCTTCCCGTCCTTCAGGATCAGCGCGGCCCAACCGCTGGCGAAATGGCCGACGGCTTCCGCTTTCAGCTTTTCGAGCAGGGCATCAACCGAGCCGAAGCCTTCGTTGATGAGGGCGAGCAGCGTGCCGGTCGGCTGCTTCTTTTCCGGCGACAGCGACAGCCAATAGAATGTGTGGTTCCAGATTTGTCCGACCTGATTGAACAGCGCCCCCTTGCTGCTCTTGATCAGTTCAACGAGCGACTTGCCCTGCAGGGTGGGATCGGCTGCGACCAGTTCATTCGCCTTCACGACATAGGCATTGTGATGCTTGCCATGGTGATATTCGAAGGTTTCAACCGAAAGAATGTCGCCAAAGGCATCCTTGGGATAAGGTAGGTTGGGCAGCACAAAGGCCATGTTGGAACTCCTCGGGTTCTTGGGATGGATGGCGGCATAACGGGCATGCCACCGAAAGGGTCCCGGCCCCGTAGCAGCCTTATTGCACTGCGGAAAACAGGATATTTTCGTTTAGCTGCATGGAAATATCCATGTGACAGCAGCGTAACGATGACATAGAATCACGGGTCAGGCCGTTCACAAATTGCGGCTGGATAATAGGGGACGGATCAATGGCAAAATTCTTCGGTAATTTGCATCTGGTGCTCGCCGTGGGGCTGGTGTTTGCGCTCGTGGTGATTTTCTCGGTTCCGGCAAACACGATTCCCGAGCAGGCGATCCTCCGCTGGCTCCACCTGTTCTTCGGTATCGTGTGGATCGGCCTTCTTTATTATTTCAACTTCGTCCAGATCCCGACAATGCCCAAGGTTCCGGCCGAACTGAAGCCGGGCGTGTCGAAGTTCATCGCGCCTTCGGCCCTGTTCTTCTTCCGCTGGGGCGCGGCGCTGACCGTGCTGACCGGGGCAACCATCGCCTGGCGCAGTGCCTATCTGGTGGAAGCGCTGACACTTCAGCAGGGTTTCGTGCTGATCGGCGTGGGCATGTGGCTGGCGCTGGTGATGGCGTTCAATGTGTGGTTCATCATCTGGCCGAACCAGAAAAAGGCGCTGGGTATCGTGCCTGCCGAAGATGCGGTGAAGGCCAAGGCGGCGACCACGGCGATGATGTTTTCGCGCATCAACACCTTGCTGTCGTTGCCGATGCTTTACTGCATGGTGAACTTCAACGGCGGTTGATTTTATGATGCGGGCGGGGCTGGTTGAGGCTGGCTCCGCTCTGCGCTTTATATGATGTGCTCCTGCGAAGGAGTGCGTTCTACATCACCCCTGCGGCGGGGTCGTTTCGCCGATTTCCTCGCTATCGATGTTGTTGCCCAGCGTCAGTCCGTGGCGCGTAAGCATCGGGATATTGGCGAGGGCGAAGAGCAGCGAGACGACGGTGACGCCCCAGACCTTCACCGCTAGCCAGGCGTCGAAGCTCATCGAGTGGCGCATCACTTCATTGGCGACCGCCATGGCGACAAAGAAGAAGCCCCAGTTGCGCGAAAGCTTGCGCCAGCCTTCGTCGGTGAGGCCGTCATAGGCGGCTTGCAGAAGATATTTGAGCAGCGCCTTGCCGCGCAGCAGCCCGCCGAACAGCATCAGGGCGAAGAAGCTGTAAATGATCGTCGGCTTTACCTGAATGAAGCTCTGATCCTGGAAATAGATGGTGAGGCCGCCGAAAAAGAGGACGAGCATCGCTGACAACCACAGCATCGGCGATACGCGGCCAAGCTTTATCTTTGAAATGATCACGGCGATGACGATCGCTGCCATAAAGGCTGCCGTGCTGAGGGTCATCGCGGTAATCGGATTGCCGGGACCCCAAATCCAGCCCGCGCCCTTGTAGCTCAGGAAGAAGACGAGCAGCGGGCCGAAGTCGAGCGCTAGGCTCAGGTTGCCGCCGTGGGTGGGTTTGGTGTCAGTCATTGTGCATTTCCGTCATCCCGGCGTTGAAATGAGGCGCGTGACTCATTTCAACCGGGATCTTATGAAGCTGGGTTATGCCGTGCAGGCATGGGATCCCAGCTTCCGCTGGGATGACGGGGGCGGGGAATTTACCGCGCATAGGCGGTTCCCGCGATCGCCCGCGCCATGTCCCCGGCATCGAAGGGGCGCAGATCCTCTATCTTTTCGCCCACGCCGATCGCATGGATGGGCAGGCGATATTTCTCCGCCGCCGCGACCAGCACGCCGCCGCGCGCGGTGCCGTCCAGCTTCGTCATGACGAGGCCGGTGACTTGCGCGACCTCCTTGAAAACCTCGATCTGGTTCAACGCATTCTGTCCCGTGGTGGCATCCAGCACCAGCACAACGTCATGCGGCGCCGCCGGGTTCAACCGGCCAAGGACGCGGCGAATCTTGGCCAGTTCGTCCATGAGCTCGGTCTTGTTCTGAAGGCGGCCCGCCGTGTCGACGATCAGTACGTCGATGCCGGTCGCGGTTGCCTGTTTGACCGCGTCGAATACAATGCCCGCCGCGTCGCCGCCTTCCTTGCCCGCGACGATGGGGATGCCGAGGCGATCCGCCCACACCTTCAACTGCCCGATCGCGGCAGCGCGGAACGTGTCGCCCGCCGCCAGCATCACGCCATAATCCTGCTCCAGGAAATTATTGGCGAGCTTGGCGATGGTGGTGGTCTTGCCGGAGCCATTGACGCCGATGACGAGGATGACCTGCGGGCGGGGGAAGGCTTCGATCTCCAGCGGACGCGCGACCGGGGCGAGAACCTTCTCGATCTCCTCCGCGATGATCTCCCGCAGATAGTCTTCCGTCAGTTCGCGGTTGTAGCGGCCTTCGGACAGGCGATCACGCACGCGGGCGGCCATGGCGGGACCAAGGTCGCTGACGATCAGCGCTTCCTCGATCTCGTCGAGCGTCTGGTCGTCCAGAGCGGCCTTGGTGAAGATGCCGGTGAGGTTCTCGCCGAGCTTGTCGGAGGTGCGCTTCAAGCCGCCGAATAGGCGGTCGCGCCAGCTGGTGCCGGGTTCAGTCATCGCCGAGCCTCTTGCGCGATCAGCACGCCATTCTCAAGGGTCGTGATCGTTGCGGACGTGATGGAGGAGGGGGCTTGAAGCGCTTCGAAGCGAACCGGGGCGAAATTTTCGGCGTGGCCCGAGAGGCCGTTGCGCTCGATCAGCACGGATTGGGTACTGCCGATGAGGCTTTGCAGCCATTGCTGGCGCTGGGTTTCGCAGGCGGAGCGGAGGCGGGCGGCGCGGGCCTTTATCGTAGCACGATCGACTTGCGGCATGCGGGCGGCGGGTGTGCCTGCGCGCGGTGAGTAAGGGAAGATATGGCCGTGGACGATGGCGCATTTCTCGACCAGCTTCAGGCTGTTTTCGAACATCGCCTCATCCTCCGTCGGGAAACCGGCGATGATGTCCGCGCCGATGCTGATATCCGGGCGGGCCGCCTTGAGGCGTTCCACGATGCGGACAGCGTCGGCGCGACTGTGGCGGCGCTTCATGCGCTTGAGGATCATGTCGTCGCCTGCCTGGAGCGAGAGATGGAGGTGCGGCATCATGCGCGGCTCATGGGCGATCAGGTCGAAGAGCCGGTCGTCAATCTCCACGCTATCGATGGAGGAGAGGCGCAGGCGGGGCAGGGCGGGCACGGCTTTCAATATGCGTTCGACCAGCAGGCCGAGCGAGGGCGATCCGGGGAGGTCGGGGCCGTAGCTGGTGACATCGACCCCGGTCAGCACGATTTCCTGATAGCCTTCATCGACAAGCTCGCGTGCCTTGTCGATGACGGCGCCTGCGGGGACGGAGCGGCTGTTACCCCGGCCATAGGGGATGATGCAGAAGGTGCAGCGATGGTCGCAGCCATTTTGCACTTCGAGGAAGGCGCGAGCATGTTCGGCAAAGGCGCTGGCCATGTGCGGCGCTGTGTCGCGGACGGCCATGATGTCGGAGACCCGGACTTTCTCTGCTGCCTCCAGCACATCCGTCACCCCAGCGGAGGCTGGGGTCTCGGGCGGCAGGGAACGGTGTTGGGCCTGAGATCCCAGCTTTTGCTGGGATAATGGGTAGTGGGACGGGTCGAGTTTTTCTCGATTGCCTATTACCGCGTCCACCTCCGTCATTTGGGCGAAGGTTTCCGGCTCGGTCTGTGCGGCGCAGCCCGTGACCATGATCCTCGCCTCTGGCCGTTCGCGGCGGGCGCGGCGGATGGCTTGGCGTGTCTGACGTACCGCTTCTGCGGTTACCGCGCAGCTGTTGACGACGATCAGGTCATCCTGCCCACCCGCCATCTCGCGGATAGCTTCGCTCTCCGCGATGTTCAGGCGGCAGCCGAGGGTGATGATCTGCGGGCCGCTCATGCTCTAAAAGTGGTTCCAGTCGGCCTCGCCATCGAAGACGTGAGTGGCTGGACCAGTCATCATGATGGGACCGCCGGGCTGCCAATCGATGACGAGGTCGCCTCCGGGCAGGGTCACGCGTGTGGGGCCGCTGACGAGCTTGCGCCGCACGGCTGCGACGGCTGTTGCGCAGGCGCCGGTGCCGCAGGCGCGGGTGAGGCCAGCGCCACGTTCCCACACGACCAGGCGGATATGATTGTCGCCGATGACCTGCGCGAAGTTCACATTGACGCGGGCGGGAAAGAGCGGATCGGTCTCGATCAGCGGGCCTAAACGGTCGAAGTTCACACCGTTCATATCATCCAAGAAGAAGACGACATGGGGGTTGCCGACATTGACGGCGGCGGGGGCGGGAAGGTCTTCCCAGCTGACCGGCATGGTCAGCGTGTCCATGGCGTAGGCGAGTGGGATGGCGTCCCAGTCCAGCCGGGGCGCGCCCATATCGACGGTAGCGCCGCCATCGATCGCCTTGGCTTCCAGCAGGCCCGCCCTGGTTTCGATCAGCACGTCGCGGCCGACGAACAGGGGGACGCAGCGGGTGGCGTTGCCGCAGGCTTCGACTTCGCCGCCGTCGCTGTTGAAGATGCGCATGGACACGTCGGCGCGATCGGATTGGCCGATGAGGATCAGCTGGTCGCAGCCTATGCCTGCGTGGCGGTCGGCTATGGCTTGGGCGCGTGTGGCCGTCATTTCGACGGGATTCTCGCGCGCGTCGATCACGACGAAGTCATTGCCCAGCCCGTGCATTTTGGAAAATCGGCCCATAATGGTCGCGCATGTAGGGGGTGTGGGCGGAAAAGGCGAGTCTGCATCCCGACATCCCAGATCCTCGTCATCCCAGCGGAAGCTGGGATCTCGGGCGAGCGCGCGCGACTTGTCCTGAGATGCCAGCCTTCGCTGGCATGACGGAGGGGGGGGGGCGGTTGCATCCCTCCCTCCGTTCCGCTAAGGGGCACATCGCAATTGGGCGGTTCGCCGTTCGATACCCTGACAGATCCATGGCGCTCACAAGGGAGCACCGGATGGACGCTGGCCGGCGAGGTTTCGCCCGCCGGCGATTTTGTCGTTTGGCGGGGTGGCGCAGTTTTCCGGGCTTTTCGGCCCAAATGAGGTGATGATGTTCGATTCGCTAAGCGATCGTCTGAGCGGGGTATTCGACAAGCTGCGTGGGCGCGGTGCGCTGACGGAGGACGATGTCCGCGCCGCGATGCGCGAGGTGCGAATCGCGCTGCTGGAGGCCGACGTCGCGCTGCCGGTGGTGCGCCAGTTCGTCGATCAGGCGACCGAGCGGGCCGTGGGCAGCGATGTGCTGCGGTCGGTCACGCCGGGGCAGATGGTCGTCAAGATCGTCTCCGATACGCTGACCGAGACGCTCGGTTCTGAAACGTCCGACCTGCTGATCGACGTCAGCCCGCCCGCCGTCATCATGATGGTCGGCCTGCAGGGGTCGGGCAAGACGACCTCCACCGCCAAGATCGCCAAGCGCCTGAAGGAAAAAGAGCGCAAGAAGGTGCTGATGGCGTCGCTCGACGTCCAGCGTCCGGCGGCGCAGGAGCAGCTGGCGGTGCTGGGCACGCAGACCGATGTCGCCACGCTGCCGATCGTGGCGGGCCAGCAGCCGGTCGATATCGCGAAGCGCGCGTTGCAGGCGGCGAAGCTTCAAGGCTTCGACGTGGTAATGCTCGACACGGCGGGCCGTCTGCACGTCGATCAGGCGCTGATGGACGAGATGAAGGCGGTGGCCGACGTCTCGAACCCGGCGGAAATCCTGCTCGTTGTCGATTCGCTGACCGGGCAGGACGCGGTGAATGTCGCGACGAGCTTTACCCAACAGGTGCCGCTGACCGGCGTGGTGCTGACCCGTATGGACGGCGATGCGCGCGGCGGTGCGGCGCTGTCGATGCGCGCAGTGACGGGCCGTCCGATCAAATTTGCGGGCACGGGCGAAAAGCTCGACGCGATCGAGCCTTTCCATCCCGCGCGTGTGGCGCAGCGCATCCTTGGCATGGGCGATGTCGTGTCGCTGGTCGAGCGCGCGGCTGAGAGCATCGATGCCGAGGAAGCGGATAAGCTCGCCAAGAAGATGGCGAAGGGTCAGTTCGACATGAACGACCTGCGCAGCCAGCTTAATCAGATGCGGCGCATGGGCGGCCTTGGCGCGCTCGCGGGCATGCTGCCGGGCCTCAAGAAGGCGCAGGCGGCGATGGCGGCAAGCGGCGCGAATGATAAGACGCTGATCCATCTGGATGCGATGATCGGGTCCATGACGCTCAAGGAGCGGGAAAAGCCCGCCCTGATCAACGCCAAGCGCAAGATTCGCATCGCCAAGGGTTCCGGCCGCACCGTGCAGGAAGTCAACAAGCTCCTGAAAATGCATCAGGAGATGGAAACGGCGATGAAGAAGATCCGCAAGATGGGCGGATTGAAGGGCCTTGCCAAGATGTTCACCGGCGGTGGCATGGACAAGCTGATGGGCGGCGCGGGTGGCGCGCCGGACCTTGGCGGTCTTGGTGGATTGGGCGGCCTTGGGGGCGGAGGCAATATGCCCAACCTGCCGCCGGGTTTTCAGAATTTCATGAAGAAGTGAAGGTGTGCGTCATCCCAGCGCAAGCTGGGATCTCACTTCTCTCCAAGGGCAGAGAGATCCCAGCTTCCGCTGGGATGACGAATTGAGAAACAAGTAGTTTAGTACGGAAAGGTCAAAAACAGCATGGCAACGTCCATTCGTCTTTCGCGCGGTGGTTCCAAGAAGCGTCCTTATTACCGCATCGTCGTGGCTGACAGCCGCGCCCCGCGTGACGGCAAGTTCATCGAGCGCATCGGCAGCTACAACCCCGTCCTGCCCAAGGGCGACGAGAAGCGCGTCGTGATCGACGTTGAGCGTGCGAAGCACTGGGTTGCCGCTGGCGCGCAGCCGACCGACCGCGTTGCCCGCTTCCTGGACGCCGCTGGCGTGAAGGAACGCGCTGCTCGCAGCAACCCGAAGAAGGCTGAGCCGGGCCAGAAGGCCAAGGATCGCGCCGAAGATCGCGCCACGAAGGCTGCGGAAGCCGCTGAAGCTGCCGAAGCCGCCAAGGCTGCTGCCGCTGAGGCCGCCGCCGCTCCTGCGGTTGAAGAAGCTCCGGCTGTCGAAGAAGCGCCTGCCGCTGAAGAAGCTGCTCCCGAAGCCGCTTCTGAAGAACAGGCTGAAGGCTGACATGATGAAGCCCCTCCCTTTCAAGGGAGGGGTTGGGGTGGGTAGAGCGGGCCTCAGGCTCGCTTCGCTCGCACCCACCCCTCAATCCCCTCCCTGGAAGGGAGGGGAGGCATGAGCGGCGACAAACCCGTCACTCTCGCCGTCATCATCGGCGCGCATGGGGTGGCGGGCGAGGTTCGTCTGAAGCTCTTTGGGGAGGGAGTGGAAACGCTCAAATCCTACAAGAGCTTCGACGCTGCGGGTGCCAAGCTGACGTTGAAGTCGGTGCGCGCCGGTTCCAATGGCGCGGTTGCGCGTTTCGCCGAGGTCAATGACCGAAGTGCGGCCGAAGCCCTGCGCGGGACGGAACTCACCGTTCCCCGATCTGCCCTGCCTCCGCTGGAGGAGGGCGAATATTATCATGCCGACCTCTTCGGCCTGCCCTGTTTCTCTAGCGAGAGTGAGGGGCTGGGCAATATCGTCGCGATCGAGAATTTCGGCGCTGGCGATATCATCGAGGTCGAACGGCCCAATGGTAAACGCTTCATGGCGCCGATGCATGCGGTCACGATCTCGGACGGACGGGCCGTGATCGAAGCGGCCTTTGCGGTTTGATCGGCGGTCGCTGATGCCCCAAATCCTTACCGCCCTCTATCTGCTGATGATGATCGCAGCAGGGTGGCGCCTGTTCACCATGCCATGGAAGCGCGCGTTGAAGATTGGCGCGGCGGTGGCGCTGGTCATCCCTATTCCCTTGCTGTTTCTTTTGCCTGCTTTGATGAACCCGGAGCGGCCCTTTGCCGATCTGTTGCGTGCGATCGGTATCGCCCTGATGGCAGGCGGCGCGGTGTCGTTGCTGGGGGGCATGTCCGCGGCGTGGCTGCGCAAGCGGAAGGCGTGAGTTTTCGGACGCAAATATTGACGCTTTATCCGGAGATGTTTCCGGGACCGTTGGGTGTGTCGCTGGCCGGGCGCGCTCTGGCGGAAGGAAAATGGTCGTGCGATCCGATCCATATCCGGGATTTTGCGACCGACAAGCACCGCACCGTTGACGACACGCCTGCGGGCGGTGGCGCAGGGATGGTGCTGCGCGCCGACATATTGGGGCTGGCTGTCGATCATGCGCTGAAGCAGGGGCCGGACCTGCCGGTGATCGCCATGACGCCGCGTGGCAAGCCGATCACCCAGACCCGCGTGCGCGAACTGGCGGTGGGTCCGGGCGCGACGATATTGTGCGGGCGGTTCGAGGGCTTTGACGAGCGGATTTTCGAAGCTCGGCCAGTCGAGCAGATCAGCATGGGCGACATCATCTTGTCCGGCGGCGAGATGGGCGCGCTGATGCTGCTCGATGCTTGCATTCGGCTGCTTCCCGGAGTAATGGGCGCGGCTTCCAGTGGGGATGAAGAGAGCTTCGAAAGCGGCCTTCTCGAATATCCGCACTATACCCGGCCCGCTTTGTGGGAAGGGCGCACGATCCCTGAAGTGTTGCGATCGGGGGATCATGCGAAAATCGCCGCCTGGCGGAAACAAAGGGCGGAAGATGATACACGGCTAAGGCGGCCGGACCTTTGGGAACGTCATATCGGCGTTCGGGACCAGCCGCCCTCTGGTGCGCAACGCGAAAAGTAGGACTTGAGTTATGAACTTGATCCAGCAGATCGAGGCCGAAAACATTGCGGCTCTCGCCAAGGATATTCCGGATTTCCGCCCCGGCGACACGCTGCGCGTCGGCGTGAAGGTGATCGAAGGCGAACGTAGCCGCGTCCAGAATTATGAAGGCGTGTGCATCGCCCGCTCGAACAAGGGCATGGGCAGCAACTTCACCGTGCGCAAGATTTCGTTCGGTGAAGGCGTGGAGCGCGTGTTCCCTCTTTACTCGCCGAACCTCGATTCGATCACCGTCGTCCGCCGTGGCGTCGTGCGTCGTGCGAAGCTCTATTATCTGCGCGGCCGTACCGGCAAGCGTGCTCGCATCGCCGAGCGCCGCGACGTCCGCACCGAGGATTGATCCTCCTTGCGGCTTTACGGTCGCTGAGTTGAACAGGCGGCGCTCGAAAGAGCGCCGCCTGTCTGCTTTTGGGGCCGATTGACCCGATCAGCTATTATTGGACTTCGACAGGAAGCGCTCCGCCTTTTCTGGTCGCGTCTTCCACAATGACCAGCCTACGCCGCCTGCCAGAATGGCGAAGGTAACCGCCAGCGAAACCGGCGGCGGGATTTTGGCCAAGCCAAGCGCGTCGGCGACGAATATCTTCGATCCGATGAAGATCAGCAGCAGGCTGAGCGCATATTTGAGGTAGTGGAAACGCTCCACCATCGCGGCCAGGGCGAAGTAGAGCGCGCGCAGGCCAAGGATCGCGAAGATGTTGGACGTATAGACGATGAAGGGGTCCGTGGTGATCGCGAAGATCGCCGGCACCGAATCGACCGCGAACACCACATCGACAAATTCGATCATGACCAGCGCCAGGAACAGCGGCGTGAAGAACAAAGCCCGCCGTCCAGTCCGGGGATCGGCTTGCCTCACCCAGAAATGCCGACCATGCAGAGTGTCGGTCACCCTCATGCGGCGCTTGACCCAGCGCAGCACCGGCGACGCGCCGACGTCATAGTCCTTATCCGCGGTCATCCACATCTTGATGCCGGTCGCGATCAGGAAGGCGGCGAAGAAATAGAGCAGCCAACCCCATTGCTGCACCGCCGCCGCGCCGAAGCCGATCATCACGGCGCGTAACAGGATGACGCCCAATATGCCCCAGAAGAGCACCCGATGCTGATAGAGACGCGGTATGCCGAAATAGGTGAATATCATCGCGATGACGAAGACATTGTCCATCGCCAGGCTTTTTTCGACGACAAAGCCGGTGACATAGTTGAGGCCCGCCGTCGCGCCCATCTGCCACCATATCCAGGCACCGAACCCAAGGCCTAGAAGGATGTAGAAGGCGGAAAGGGTAAGGCTTTCGCGCACGCCAATCTCGCGTTCGCGCCGGTGCAGGACGCCGAGGTCCAGCACCAGCAGGGCGATCACGATGCCAAAGAAGGACAGCCACATCCAGAGCGGCGTACCGAGCCAGACAAGCGATAGGAAATCCATGGCGTCAGCTCCCGTTCCAGGCGGGGCGCGCTATCGACCGGCGCAGGCGGGCGTTCAGCTGCTCCCTGCGCTGCAACAGTCTTTCGATGCGGCGGGGATCAGGTGCTGAGCGCAGCCGCTCCATCCGCAGCTGGTCATCGACGCGCTGCGCCAGAAGCAGGAGAATAAAGGTAAAGGGCTTCATATGTGCCATCCTCTTTCGTGCGTTTCGCTCGATCGGATGACAGGGAGGGATAAGGAACCTGCACCGGTGTCACCCGATGCGGTCCGACATCACGTCGCTTCCAAGGAGAAGCAGCGCCAGAGGGGCCCGGTCCGCAGAGATGGGGATAACCGGTTCCCGGGCTGGGTGCAAGTCTGGCGGGTGACCTAGCGCTGCCGTGCCACGATCAGGCTGGTTGTCGGCTCGTGAACCACAGCCCACCCAGGCTGATTGCTGCCGCCGCCGACATATAGAGGCCGACGAGTGCCACGCCCTGCACCTGGATCAGCCAGGTTGCGACGATCGGGGCGAGCGCGCCGCCAATGATGCCGCCGAGGTTGAAGGAGAAGGATGCGCCCGTGTAGCGTAGCTGGACCGGGAAGAGGTGGGGCAGATACGCGCCCAGCGGCCCGTAGACGAAGCCCATCAGAAACAGCGCCAGGCTGAGAATCAGGAAGATCGGCAGCAGCTGGCCCGTGCCCATGGCGGGGCCGAAGATGACGCCCATGAGGACGGTGCCGATGCAGCCTGCGACGAGCACGCGGGTGGGACTGGTCTTGTCCGCCCACCATCCCGCGATGACGATGCTGAGAGCCATGAACAGGATCGCACCGAGCTGGATCGCCAGGAAGGTCTCGCGATCGATCTTGAGGGTGGTGGTGCCGTAGCCGAGCGCGAAGGCGGTCGCGATATAATAGACCGCGAAGCAGGCGACGACGGCGAAGGTGCCCGCGATCGCGGCGCCGAGGTGATTGGAGAGGAGCGTTGCGAGAGGGAGCGCGGGGGGTGGCGCTTCGGCTTGCGCGGCGGCGAACTCCGGCGTTTCGGTGAGTTTCAGGCGGACCCAGAGGCCAAGGAACACCAGCACCGCGCTGCCGAGGAAGGGCAGGCGCCAGCCCCAGGCGAAGAAATCCTTGTCCGTCAGGAACATGCCGAGGATCAGGAACAGGCCGTTGGCGGCCAGGAAGCCGACCGGTGCGCCGAGCTGGGGGAACATGCCGAAGCGCGCGCGCCATCCGGGCGGGGCGTTTTCGACCGCCAGCAGCGCCGCGCCGCCCCATTCTCCGCCGAGGCCAAAGCCCTGACCGAAGCGCAGGATGCAGAGGATGAGCGGCGCCCACCAGCCGATCATCTGGTAAGTCGGTAGGAAACCGATGGCGAGCGTCGATCCGCCCATCAGCATGAGCGAGGTGACGAGCGTCGCCTTGCGGCCGATGCGATCGCCATAATGGCCGAACACCGCCGCGCCCAGGGGTCGGGCGAAGAAGGCGAGGGCGAGGGAGCCATAAGCGGCGAGCAACTGCGCCGAAGGGGAGGAGGCGGGGAAGAAGAGGGGGCCGAACACGAGGCTGGCGGCGGTGGCGTAGATGTAGAAGTCGTAAAATTCGACCGCCGTGCCGATCAGGCTGGCCGCCAGCACCCGCTTGTGGCGCAGCATCGCGCCTATTCCGTCCGCAGCCATGTCTTCCCCGCCCCTTGCCATGTCTTAAGTCTTCTTCGCTCGTTTCTGGTTCAGCAGTTCGTAAGCCATCACGGCGCAGGCGACGGCCGCGTTCAGGCTGTCGGCCTTGCCCAGCATCGGCATCTTCACCAGCTGGTCGCACTCGGCCTCGTACGATTCGGGCAGGCCCTGCGCTTCGTTGCCGACGAGCAGGAAAGAGGGGCTGGCATAGCGCGGCTCCTGATAATCCTGCGTGGCCTTGAGGCTGGTGCCGATGAGTTCGCCCGGCCCCTGCCGCAGCCACGCCAAGAATTCGCCCCAGCGCGCCTGGCTGATCGATTGGGTGAAGAGCGCGCCCATGCTTGCTCGGACGGACTCTACTGAGAAGGGGTCGACACAATCGTCGATCAGGATGAGGCCGCCAGCGCCGACCGCGTCGCCGGTGCGCAATATGGTGCCAAGATTGCCGGGATCGCGGAGCGACTGGGCGACGATCCAGATGTCGGCCTTGCTTCGGTCGAGCTTTGCCAGGGGGGTGAGGCGGTCGCGATAGACGCCGACCACGGCCTGGGCATTATCCTTGCCGGAAATCTTCGAAAGAATGTCCGGCGTGGTTTCGATGACGTCGCCGCCCGATGCCTCCATCGCCGCGATCAGGTCTGCGGCGAGGGGATGTGTGGACCCGGCGTGGAACAGCATTTCCGGCAGCACGCCTTCCTCGCGCGCTTCGGTGAGGATGCGTAAGCCCTCGGCCAGGAACAGCCCTTCGGCCTTGCGGAACTTCTTTTCGCGCAAGCTGCGGACACGCTTCACCAGCGGGTTGGAAAATCCGGTGATCTCGCGTGCCACTGCGCCTGCTTTCCTCCTTGGGACGAGGCGGCCTCTCTATCGGGCCGGGGCGGAGCGCGGAAGAGCTATTCTTCGCCGAACTTGTCTTCGACCAGCGTGACCAGCTTTCCCAGCGCTTCTTCCGCATTGGGGCCGGTGGCGCTGATGACGATCGAATCGCCCAGCGCCGCGCCCAGCATCATGAGGCCCATGATCGATGTGCCGGTCACTTCGCTGCCATCCTTGCGCACGGTGATCTGGGCGGGAAGGCCGCTGGCCAGCGTCACGAACTTGGCGCTGGCGCGCGCGTGGAGGCCGCGCTTGTTGCTGATCAGGACTTCCTGACTGATTTCGCTCATGTGGTGCTGCCCAACAATTCGGATGCGACGCTGATATATTTTTGGCCCGCTTCGCGCGCGGCGGCGACGGCCTGGCGCACGTCCATGACCTTGCGCGCGCTTTCCAGGCGGATGAGCATGGGCAGGTTGATGCCCGCGATAACCTCGATCTCGCCCGCCTTCAGCAGCGATATGGCAAGGTTGGACGGGGTGCCGCCGAACAGGTCGGTGAGCAGGATGACGCCCGAACCGTCATTCACCCGCTCCACCGCCGATGCGATGTCGGCGCGGCGCACCTCCATATCGTCTTCCGGACCGATGCAGATGGTCGCGATCTGCTGCTGCGGACCGACCACATGCTCCATCGCGACGACGAATTCCGTCGCCAGCGACCCATGAGTGACGAGAACAAGTCCTATCATCTACTTACCGGCCCACATTGTTTCATGATTTAAGCTTTCGGGCCTCCCGGCTCGCGCTTCTCCAGACTATCCTGGGGCGCTGATTCCATATTGCGGTGCGAGACCGTGGGCGAAAAGCCCGCCTCTTGCAAGTATTTGGCGACCCGTTCGGCGACATGGACCGAACGGTGCCGTCCGCCGGTGCAGCCGAAAGCGACGGTCACATAGGATTTGCCGCTGTCCTGATAGCGTGGAATGAGCAGGGCCAGCAGTTCCTCTATCCGGCGCACGGCCTCCTCATAGGCAGGGTCTTCGACGATATAGGCGGCGACATCGGGGTCCAGCCCGGTCTTGGGCTTCAGTTCCGCTTCCCAATGCGGATTGCGCAGGAAGCGCATGTCGAAGACAAGGTCTGCGTTCAGCGGAACGCCCCGCGAAAAGCCGAACGACATGATCGTCAGCACCGGGGCAGACAGCCCCTCGCGCGAAAAGCGGTTGCGGATTTCCTGTTGCAGCCCGTTGCTGGTCAGGCTGGTCGTGTCGATGACATGGCTGGCCCAGCGGCGCAGCGGATCGGTCAGCTCCCGTTCGCGGGCGAGACCGTGGGTTGCGGGGCGATCGGACGCCAAGGGGTGACGGCGGCGCGTTTCGGCAAAGCGGCGCTCCAGCTCCATGTCGGAACAATCGAGAAAAAGTGTCTCGACGTCATGGCCCTGGCGCGTTCGCAGGGCCTTTATGCGCTGAACGATCGTTTGCGCATCGAACCCACGGGTGCGCGCGTCGATGCCGAGCGCCAGCGGACGATCATCCAGTTCCTCGTGACCGGCGGGCACGGGCGTGTCCAACAGCCGCTCAAGCAGGAGGAGGGGAAGGTTATCGACGACTTCCCAGCCCATATCCTCCAGCGTCTTGAGCGCCGTCGTCTTGCCCGCGCCGGAAAGGCCGGACACCAGCAGGATGGTCTTGGGCGTCCGTGCGGTCACGCCAGCCCCATCGTTTTGAGCGCGAGTTCGACCTTGATCGGCGCCGATGCTTCGAAAGGTGAAACCTTGACCACCGGCAGGGGAGCACCGGCGACGAGCCATTCTTCCGGGTCGCCCGGCATGCGATCAATGTCCTGCGACAGGTCGATGATCAACGCCAGCCGCGCCCCGTCGATCGACGGCAAATCCACGACGCCGACGCCGCGCACCTCCATCTTTCCGGCGATCGTGGCTGGCGCGGACGCCTCCAGCTGCCCCCCGCTGGATCGCACGATGGTGTAGTCGTCGCTGATGAGCGTGGCGCCACGGTCGATCAGGCGCAGGGCGAGATCCGATTTGCCCGCGCCGCTCGCGCCGCAGATCAGCACGGCCCGCCCGTCTATCGCGACGCTTGTCGCATGCATTGTTTCGGTTGAGTCTTGCGCCACCATGTCCCTGAACGCATCCTAGACCTTGAGACGGCGCGTGTGAATCGAATTGACGCGAAGAATTCACGCAAAGGTCAAAAACTTCGAGCGGCCGTCCTATTCCGAGACAATGCCGGGGTCGCGTTCCACACCCATGGGCAGGCGCAGCATGAAACAGGCGCCCTGCTGATTATCTTCGCGGTCGGCAATGCTGATCTTGCCCTGATGCCCTTCGACGATCGATCGGGCGATGGCGAGGCCAAGGCCTGAATGCTTGCCGAAGCCCTCCGTTTCCGGGCGGACGCTGTGAAAGCGGCGGAAGACATGCTCGCGCTGGGACTCAGGTACGCCGGGGCCTTCATCCTCAACGCTGACCAGCACTTCATGATCGGCCACGGTCGCGACGATCTGCACCAGCCCCCCATCGGGTGAGAAGGAGATGGCGTTGTCGATAAGATTGTCGAGCACGCGGAGCAGGCGTTGCTCTTCGCCAAGCACGACGGCGACATCCTTGCGCGGGCGGGCGAAAGCGAGGCGGACGCCGCGGGGAACGCCCCGTGCCTCGCGGGCCACCACCATGCGTTCGATCAGCAGGCCAAGGTCGATCGGCTCGAACCGCGTGCGCGACAACTGCGCATCGATGCGGGAGGCTTCGGCAATGTCGGTAACGAGCCGGTCCAGCCGCCGGACATCGTCCTGCGCGATCGCCATCAGCTGATCGCGCAGTTCCGGCTTGTCGATCCGTTCCAGCGCGTCGAGAGCGGAGCGGAGCGAGGCGATGGGGTTTTTGAGCTCATGGCTGACATCGGCGGCAAAGGCGTCGGTGGCGTCGATCCGCTGGCGCAGCGCGTGGCTCATGTCGGACAACGCGCGGGCGAGCATGCCGATCTCGTCGCGTCGTTCGGGCAGGCGGGGCACCGTCACCTCGCGCGCGCGGCCGAGGCGGACGCGTACCGCCGCGCGGGCGAGGCGTTGCAGCGGCTGCACAATGGTCCGGGCGAGGAAAAGCGACAGCAGCACCGAAGCCAGCACGGCCGTGGCGATCACGATGCCCAGCCTCAGACGTTCGGCGCGCACCGTCCGGGTGATGTCGCGGGCATTTTCGGTCGCGAGCAGGCTGCCGCCATCCTTCAAGCCGGTTGCAGCCGAAATCATGAAGGTGCGGTCGGGCGCATAGCGGTTCATCGCCTGCGGCTGGCCTGTCTTGCGGGCGAGCAGCAGCTCCGGCCAGGCATCGGCGCGATCGACGGCAGGTTCTTCGAAATTGGGCGGTCGGTCAGCAAAGACGACGCGGTCCACCGCCTTATCCAGAAAACGCGCGACATGGCGCCGCCACCCTTCTTCCGACGGCAGGGTCAGCCGATAACGAGGAGCATCCATCGCAAAGCTGTCGGCGATCAGTCGTCCGTCCGGTCCATAGCGGCGAACGCGATCGCGCGTCTGCCGGGCATAGGCTGCGATCAGCGCATTGTGCCGTTCGGCCGGTGCTGTCTCCAGGCCGATCGCCAGCAGCTTCAGCTCGCGCGCGGACTGGTCGAGGCGCGCGTCCACGATCCGGGTGCGATAGCTGTCCAGATAGAAGAAGCCGCCCGCCAGCAGGGCCAGCGCGAACACGTTGACCGCCAGGATGCGCGGCGTCAGGCTGATCCGGCCCGACCAACGCAACCCGCCGTCCCGCGGATCACTCTTCGGAGAATCGGTATCCGGCGCCATAGAGCGTATCGATTGCGTTGAATTCAGGATCGGCCTCTCGGAATTTGCGGCGGAGCCGCTTGATGTGGCTGTCGATGGTGCGGTCGTCGACATAGACGTCATCCTGATACGCAGCATCCATCAACTGGTTGCGGTTCTTGACGACGCCGGGGCGCGCCGCAAGTGTTTCGAGGATCAGGAATTCCGTGACCGTCAACGTCACATCCTGACCCATCCATTTGACGCGATGCCGGGCGGGGTCCATTTCAAGCCGTCCGCGGATGATCGGGTCGGCTGCGGGCTCGTCACTGGCATCGGCCATCCGGCCCACCTCCGCCCGGCGCAGGATGGCGCGGATGCGGGCGATCAGCAGGCGTTGCGAAAAGGGCTTGGCGATATAATCGTCGGCACCCATGGCGAGGCCCAGCGCTTCGTCCAGCTCATCGGCCTTGGACGTCAGGAAGATCACCGGCATCTGGCTCTTCTCACGTAGGCGCCGCAGCAGTTCCAGACCATCCATGCCCGGCATCTTGATGTCGAACACGGCAAGGTCGGCCGGATTGTCGAGCAACGCCTTCAGCGCTGCCTCCGGGTCCGAATAGAGGCGCGTCATGAAGCCTTCGGCCTGCAGCGCGATGGACACGGAAGTCAGGATATTCTTGTCATCATCCACAAGGGCGATGGTTGGAGTCATACTTCTTCCCAATGATCTTGGCCGCCCTGCTCAGGCCTTCCTGTCCAGCGTTAGACGATGCCTGTCCCGCTCGCAAGAAAGGGGTAGGACGGCAATTATGCGGTTTTCGTCCCTTAATCTGGGACAAACGGCTTGCTGGCGGGATTTGACGCTGGGGGTGCAAAGGCTTATTGGGCCTCCCATCTGCAGGAATGTCGCCGCCCATAAGGGAGAGCGGCGCTGGGAGCGGATCGGTCGCAAGCGTTCGTTGTTGGCGAGCCGGAGTAATCACATCAGGAGCTAAGGCGTGCAGGCCAAATCCTCAATTACCCTGGATCAGCAGGGCATTTCCACGACCGCTGAATTGCATTGGAATCTCGGCACCGCGCCGCTCGTCGAAGCTGCCATCGCAAATGGTGAGGGCGTCCTGTCGAAGGATGGCCCGCTGGTCGTGAAGACAGGCAAGCACACCGGCCGTTCGGCCAACGACAAGTTCATCGTCAAGGACGCCGAGACCGAATCCACGGTATGGTGGGGCAAGACGAACGTTCCCATGACGCCGGAGCATTTCGCCGCGCTGAAGGAAGATTTTCTCAAGGCGCTGGGCGAAAAGAACAAGCTCTACGTCGCTGACCTGTTCGGCGGTTCGCAGCCCGAGCATCGCGTGAATGTGCGCGTCATCAACGAACTCGCCTGGCACAATTTGTTCATCCGCACGCTGCTCGTGCGCCCCAGCCAGGAAGAGCTGCGCGGCTTTGCGCCTGAATATACGATCATCGATCTGCCGACCTTCCAGGCGGACCCGGCGCGTCACGGATCGCGCAGCGAAACGGTGATCGCGGTCAATTTTAGCGAAAAGCTGATCCTGATCGGCGGCACCAAATATGCTGGCGAAATGAAGAAGTCGGTCTTCGGCATCCTCAACTATCTGCTGCCGGTCAAGGGCGTGATGCCCATGCACTGTTCGGCCAATATCGGCCCGAACGGCGACACGGCGGTCTTCTTCGGCCTGTCGGGCACCGGCAAGACGACCCTGTCGGCCGATGCCAGCCGCACGCTGATCGGCGACGATGAACATGGCTGGTCGGATACCGCTGTCTTCAACTTCGAGGGCGGCTGCTATGCCAAGATGATCAACCTGTCGGCCGAAGCCGAGCCGGAGATCTTCGCGACCACCAAGCGGTTCGGCACCGTGCTGGAAAATGTGGTGATCGACGAGGATACGCGCGAGATCGACCTGGACGACAACAGCCTGGCTGAAAACAGCCGTGGTTCCTACCCGATCGACTTCATTCCGAATGCGTCGGAAAAGAATCTGGGTCCGGTGCCGAAGAACATCATCTTCCTGACGGCCGACGCCTATGGCGTTCTGCCGCCGATCGCGCGGCTGACCCCGGATCAGGCGATGTATCATTTCCTGTCGGGCTACACCGCGCGCGTGGCGGGTACGGAAATCGGCGTGACGGAGCCTTCGGCGACCTTCTCCACCTGCTTCGGTGCGCCTTTCATGCCGCGTCATCCTTCGGTCTACGGCAATCTGCTCAAGGACCGGATCAACAAGGGCGGCGTGACCTGCTGGCTGGTCAACACCGGTTGGACCGGCGGCAAATATGGCGTTGGCAAGCGCATGCCGATCAAGGTGACGCGCGCGCTGTTGAACGCGGCGCTGGACGGTAGCCTTAACGATGCCGAGTTCCGGGTCGATCCCAATTTCGGGTTTGAGGTGCCGGTTGCGGTGCCGGGCGTTGATGCGACGATCCTCGATCCACGCGCGACTTGGGCCGATCAGGCGGCCTATGACGAGACGGCGGGCAAGCTGGTGAAGCAGTTTGTCGACAATTTCGCCCAGTTTGAAGAGCATGTCGATGCATCGGTGCGGCAGGCTGCGCTGACGGCGGCCTGACAGGCGGGGCTGCCCGCTTCCAAAGGTTGAAAAAGAGCCGGGGGCAGTGCTTCCGGCTCTTTTGCTTTCGGGCGGCAGCTTGCGGTGCTATTCTGGTGCCCAATTCAATGGGATTATGGCGATGTTTGACCAACTGATAAACAGCGTGGGCGGATTGGAAGCAGTGGCGGCGAAGCTGGGGCTTTCGGCCGAGCAGATGCAGGCGCTGATGGCGGAGATTGGCGGCAAGATCGCCTCTGGCGAAACCGATGTCGCGGCGCTCGCCACCACGGCAGCGGAGCATGGCGTGTCGGCGGACAAGTTGCAGGAACTGTTCGCGCAGTTCGGTGGCCCCGAGGCGATTCTGGGCAAGCTTGGCGGCCTGTTCGACAGCGATGGCGATGGTAGCCCGATCGGTGAACTCAGCAGGCTCGCGAAGGGGCTGTTCGGCTGAAAAACCGGATGGAAGCTGGCAGGGCATGATCGTCAGCTATCGGCCATGAAAGTTTTTTCACCTTGCCTTAACGGGGCCGAAAAGGCATTCGCGCCGCCATCACTTATTGCGAAAGCCACGCAACTGGCGTCCTGACCGGGCGTTGGCGAAGGGGATTTGGCAGGAGACAAGGTTTTGAGCGACGTGACGATCGAAAAGCCGGTACTGGAGCCGACCGGCGCCCTGACTGTCGAAACTGTGCTGTCTGTCCGGCATTGGAACGAGCATCTGTTCAGCTTCCGCATCAGCCGCCCGGCAAGCTTCCGCTTCCGTTCGGGCGAGTTCGTGATGATCGGATTGCAGGGCGACAATGGCAAGCCGCTGCTGCGCGCCTATTCCGTGGCTAGCCCGGCCTGGGACGAGGAACTGGAATTCCTGTCGATCAAGGTGCAGGACGGGCCGCTGACGTCCAAGCTGCAGCTGATCCAGCCGGGCGACCAGATCTATCTGGGCCGCAAGCCCACCGGCACGCTGGTGACCGACGCGCTGCTGCCCGGCAAGCGGCTGTTCATGCTGTCGACCGGCACTGGTCTTGCGCCGTTTCTCAGCCTGGCGCGCGATCCGGACGTGTATGACTTTTATGAGGAAGTCGTCGTTGTCCACTCGGTTCGCCGGGTCAGCGACCTTGCTTTCCATGACGAGATGGAAGGCAAGCTGGCGGAGGACCCGTTGGTGTCCGAGCAGGCTGCCAATCAGTTCCACTATGTGCCGACCGTCACGCGCGAGCCGTTCCGCAACAATGTGCGGATCGACAAGCTGGTCGAGAATGGCGCGCTGTTCGAAGGGCTTTCGGGTGACAAGAAGTTCAATCCCGAGACCGACCGCATCATGATGTGCGGCAGCATGGAAATGATCAAGCAGTTCGCGGCTTATTTTGAGACCGAAGGCTTCGTCGAAGGCTCGAATGCGGCGCCGGGCGCTTTCGTGATCGAGCGCGCGTTTGTGGGGTAAGCGGGCGGAGAGTTTTGGTGCAAGAGGGGCTGGCGGCGACGCTGGCCCTTTTTGGTTTATGGGTTGAGTGTGCTCGGTCTGGGCAACTCACGCTGTTCCCCTCCCGCAGGCGTTCAAACGAGGCGCGTGACTCGTTTGAAGGGTTAGGGGTGGGCGCGAGCGGAGCGAGATTCCGGGCACGCCGTTGAAGGAAAGCAGACTGGCCGCACGCGACCAATTGCGGACAGCAGGATGGCTTTTCACTGTCCATACAATTGGACACAGAGCTAATCAGTGCGACACGGAAACCTATCAATCTCGGCGCGAAGACCGAGTCGTTCGGCCTCCGCGAAGTCGATGCACATCCCGTTTCTGACGGACCCTGTCCACACGATCTTTGGACCGGCTTCCGAAGGTTCAATGACCAGAAAGTATCGTTCGCCCGTTCGCGGGCGCGCTGACGCTTGCATCCAAGAAACCGTAGTTGTGGTCTTTGGTCCTGCAAGCAGCCGGTTTACCTTGAAGGTGATGCGAAACGAGCCATCGATTATGATTTGGCAATCGGTATCCACACATATCCGAGGAGCATTTGGCATCTCCGAAACATCTTCAACGTGCGTGAGAGTGGCCTTGACCAACGATCCGACAGGTTGAGCCAATGCAGGTGAAGCGAGGCAAACAACAGCGATTGCAAGACAGGCTCTTCGCACGCGACCCCCGGCGTCAAATTTTTTTGAACGTCTGCTTTTTAGCGCAACTGCGCAAGACCAGCCAATCCGCTTTCCACCCCATGCAAGTCATTCCCCCCGGAGGTTAGGCGAGGGATGGGTGCCAGCGGAGCCAGCTTCCGGGCGTGCCGTTGGAGGACGTTCTCGGGCGTTGCGCTGGCCCACTCCCCGGCCCTCCCGCCTGCGGGAGGGGAGAGGACTGAACTTCCCCGTCAGGCCGGTTCCACCTGTAGCACCGAAGCCTCCGCCCCGATGACGCGCACCCGGCTCCCCGCTGGCGCGTCGGGGCCGCGGCAGGACCAGACGCTGTCGCCCACCTTCACGCGTCCGCGGCCTGCTTCGATCGGTTCGACCACCAGCACGACCTCGCCGATCAGCCTCGCTGTCCGGTCATTGAGCAACGGGTCCTGCGAGTCCACGGGATTGGCCACATACCAGCGGCGGCCGCCCCACACCGATACCAGGCAGAGCAGCGCGAACAGCAACAGTTGCAAGGGCATGGAGATCGGCAACAGGAGCGCGACAAGGCCCGTCACCGCTGCCGCCAACGCGACCCAGATCAGGAACACACCGGGGATCATCACCTCAGCGACGCCGAGCAGGGCGGCGAAGACCAGCCAGCCCCAATGATCGTCCAGCATGCCGAGCCAATCCATCAGCCCTGACCCTGCGCAAAGGGGCTGCGGCGAGGCGGAGCGGCGGGCGAGGGCGGCGCGCCGTCATTGCCCAGGGCTTCCTTGGCAAGTGCGCCGATGCCGCCCAGCGTGCCGATCAGTTGCGTAGCCTCGACGGGGAAGAGGATCGTCTTGGCATTGGGTGACGTCGCAAACTGGCTCACCGCATCGACATATTTCTGGGCGACGAAATAGTTGATCGCCTGTGCGTTGCCGTTCGCGATGGCCTCGGACACCATCTGCGTCGCCTTGGCCTCTGCCTCGGCCTCGCGTTCGCGGGCTTCGGCGTCGCGGAAGGCGGCTTCGCGGCGGCCTTCGGCTTCGAGGATCTGGCTCTGCTTCTGTCCTTCGGCCTTCAGGATCTCAGAGGCCCGCAAACCTTCCGATTCGAGGATAAGGGCGCGCTTTTCACGCTCCGCCTTCATCTGGCGACCCATGGCGTTGACGATGTCGGCGGGGGGGCGGATGTCCTTGAGCTCGACGCGCGTGATCTTGATGCCCCAGGCGTTGGTGGCATGATCGACCACCGACAGCAGGCGGGCGTTGATCTCGTCGCGCTTCGACAGGGTCTCGTCGAGGTCCATCGACCCCATCACCGTGCGCAGATTGGTGGTCGCAAGCTGCATGATGGCGACGTAAAGTTCAGACACTTCATAGGCGGCTTTCGCGGCGTCCAGAACCTGGAAGAACACGACCCCATCGACCGACACCATGGCATTGTCCTTGGTGATGATTTCCTGCCCCGGAATATCGACCACCTGTTCCATCATGTTGATCTTGCGCCCGACGGCGTAGAAGAAGGCGGGGTAGAAATTGAGGCCGGGGCGCGCCACTTCGGTGAAACGGCCGAAGCGTTCTATGGTATATTGATAGCCCTGACGCACCACCTTGACGCTCACGGCCAGATAGAAGAGCACCAGGAAAGTCACCGTTAGCGCGAAGGTCGTCAGCATCTTTTTCCCCCTTAAGAAGCGCTTGACTATGACGCGGATTCGTTAAGGGGGAAAGTCAAACCGTCACGCCGCCGTCCAGCCCGAAAAGGAGACCTGCCATGTTGCTGCGCCACGCCCGATCGTTGCTGTTTCTGCCAGCGTCGAACAAGCGCGCCATTGCCAAGGTGCGTACGCTGTCCTGCGACATGGTCATGCTGGACCTGGAAGATGCGGTGGCTGACGACCGGAAGGAAGAGGCGCGCGCCAACGCGGTCGAAGCCGCCGCCGAAGGCTTTGGCAAACGGCTGTGCGCCGTGCGGATCAATGCCGAAGGGACGGCGTGGCACGGCCCGGAAATGATCGCGGTCAAGCGTTCCGCCGCCAACTATGTCATCCTGCCCAAGGTCGAAAGCGGCAAGCAGGTGCGCGACGTTTTCAGCGTCTGCCAGAAGCCGGTCATCGCCATGATCG
Source organism: Sphingobium sp. RC1 (assembly GCF_059738765.1). Taxonomy (NCBI): domain Bacteria; kingdom Pseudomonadati; phylum Pseudomonadota; class Alphaproteobacteria; order Sphingomonadales; family Sphingobiaceae; genus Sphingobium; species Sphingobium sp. RC1. The sequence goes on along the minus strand of NZ_AP027306.1, from coordinate 2,207,749 downwards.
AGAGCGCGGCTGGCGTTCTTGCCGCCACCTCAATCGCGGCGGAAGAGGGCACGGCCGGGCTGTTCATGGGCACCAATGACCTGCGGCAGGACCTGGGCATTCCCCCTTCGGCGGGCAGGGATGGGCTGAGCTTCGCCTTGCAGTCCGTGATCCTGAGCGCGCGGGCGGCGCGGATCGCGGTGTTCGATGGCGTGTTCAACCGGCTGGACGATGAAGCGGGGCTCGAAGCGGAATGCGCCGCCGGGCATGCGTTGGGTTTCGACGGCAAGACGCTGATCCACCCGAGTCAGGTGCCGGTCGCCAACCAGGTGTTCGGGCCGGATGCGCAGGCGGTGGCTGATGCCCGTCGGCTGATCGAAGCGGCGACGGGAGGGGCTGAGCGGTTCGAAGGGCGCATGATCGAGGGGATGCATGTTGAGGAGGCTCGGGCGCTTGTTGCGAGGGCTGAGGCGGTGATGGGTTGAGCCATCTTGTTCCCCTCCCGCAAGCGGGAGGGGTTAGGGGTGCGCGCGAGCGGAGCGGGCTTTCGGGGCTGGCCTTTAACCGAATTTAACGTTGCGCGTGCCCACCCCCGGCCCCTCCCGCAGGCGGGAGGGGAGATGAGGTTTCTCTATTGCTCCGCCGCGTTCGCAGCATTCCCCGCCTCTACGTGCGCCACTGCCCCCTTCGCCGCAAAAACACGCAAGCTATCCAGCACCTTCTTCGCGATCGGCTGATATTGCTCGCTCAGCATCTCCGGGTAAACGAAGGTGGCGGTAACGATCCCCCCGTCCGGCTGGCGCAGCAGACGCACGGCGACGTTATTGCCCTCGCCATCATTGGCCGTGCCGCGATATTCATTGTCGGCGATGAAGTCGCCATCGACGCCTTCCGAACCGCTGCTCATCGACTGGACGACCTGCTGGAGCGTCTGCTGTTCTCCGTTGCGCTGCCAGAAGACGCGGACGTCGGCGCCTGCGCCGGGGTCCTGAAAGACCGTGCCGTCTGGAGTGGTTGCGGCAGCATCCTGCTCCCAGCCTTCGGGGAAGCTGACCGAAAAGCCGCGATCGTCATTCACATAGTTGCGGTTCTCTGCGGCCTCCGCCTTGCCCTCCGCCAGCGCCTTGGCCGCGGCGGCGTTGGCGGCGGCGGCCAGTTCTTCCTGGCTTGGCATATCCGACACCGGCTCGGCGCGTCCGCAGGCGGCCAGCAGGAGGACGGAGAGGAGGGCGGCTTCGCTGAGTTTTTTCATGCCCTGTCCAAAGCATAGGCGGCCCGACATTTCAACGCCGCAACGATGCCGAGCGGCGGATGAGCGCTGTGCCGCGACGGGCGTTCAGGCGGCGCTGTCGATCCCGAGTTCGGCGAGCTTGCGGTAGAGCGTCGAGCGCCCGATGCCGAGGCGGCGGGCGACCTCCGTCATGCGGCCGCGATAATGGCCGATGGCGAGGCGGATGACGTCGGCTTCGATCTCTGCAAGCTGGCGGACATGGCCGTCGCCTTCGAACAGGGTGATGCCCGCCGCTTCCCGGTGGGTCTGCGGCACGGTGCGCGGGCGGGGATGGAGCGGCTCGCCACTGGCGCGCGTCCGGATATGCGCGGCGATCTGCGGGAAATCCTGCGGCGTCAGGGCGTCGCCTTCGCACAGGACGGCGGCGCGGAAGAGGGCGTTTTGCAGCTGGCGCACATTGCCCGGCCATTCATGCTGCATCAGCAGGGCGAGCGCGTCGTCGGTCAGGCCAAGGCCCCGAAGGCCCGGCTGGGTGGCGATGCGGGCCAGAAGATGGCGGCAGAGCGCGGGCACGTCGCCGATCCGCTCACGCAGCGGCGGGATGGTCAGCTGCACGACGTTCAGGCGATAATAGAGGTCTTCACGGAAGCGGCCTGCTTCGATTTCTTCGACCAGCCGCTTGTTGGTCGCGGCGATGATCCGCACATCGACATGGACCGGCCGCCGCGCGCCCAGCGGCTGTACTTCGCCATCCTGAAGGACGCGGAGCAGCTTCACCTGAGCGTCGAGCGGCATTTCGCTGACTTCATCGAGGAAGATCGTGCCCATGTCGGCGGCGACGAACTTGCCGACCTGACGCTCGAAGGCGCCGGTGAAGGCGCCGCGCTCATGGCCGAACAGGTCCGATTCGACCAGGTTTGCCGGGATGGCCCCGCAATTGACGGTCACCATCGCCTGCTTGTGGCGGGGCGAGGCGGCGTGGATGGCGCGGGCGATGACGTCCTTGCCGACGCCGCTTTCACCTTCGATCAGGACGGGCACGCGGGCGCGCGCCGCCTTTGCCGCGATCGCGAGGGCGGCGCGGAATTGCGGCGCTGCGCCGACCACATCCTCGAACGAAAGGGCGGCGGAGATTTTTTCGGTGAGCGGGCGCAGCTCCCCCTTGCCATGCTCCTGCGACAGGGTGGCATTGAGCGCGGCAAGCAGCCTTTCGGGTGCGACCGGCTTGGCCAGATAGTCCGTCGCACCAGCGCGCATTGCATCGACGGCAACCGCGACACTGTTATGCGCGGTCAGAATCAATATGGGCAGGGCGGGGCGGCGGCTGCGCAATTCGCGAACGAGACCAGTGGCTTCCGGACCCGGAATCCACTGGTCGAGCAGCACCGCGTCGAGCCGCATGCCGTCCTGCGTGCCGAGCATGGCGATCGCCATGTCGCCGTCACTGGCGAAGATCGTGCGCCACCCGGCGCGTGCGGCGAGCGCCGACACAAGCCTGCGCTGGGCAGGCTCTTCATCGATCAGCATCAGCATGGGAACGCCGTCGCGCGCCATCTTACCCCTCTTCTTGTTCCGTGGCAGCAGCCTAGCCCAAGGGGGTAAAGGCGCCCTTAACCGGAAAGTTTTTCTTCCTCTGTTTCGAGGTTGAGGGGGAAGAACCTTGTCGATAAGAGGGGCCGGCTCAAAAACACAGGCTGACAAGGGAATGGACATGGCGTCTGAAGGCAATATCGAGAGCGCGACCGAAACCTATTCGGGGTTCGTATCCATCGTGAAATGGGGCACCGTCACATGCGTGGTGCTGGCTGCGATCGTCGTCCTGCTGATCTCCAGCTAAGATTGGTGCCGCAAGGGGGATGCCGATGAAGATTGCAATCGTGAAGGAGCTTGCCGAGGGCGAGCGCCGCGTGGCGGGTACGCCGGAAACCGTCAAGAAGTTCAGGGCGCTAGGCGCCGATATCGCGGTGGAAGCAGGCGCAGGCCTGACCGCCGCCATCGCTGATGCCGACTATGCCGCGATGGGCGCGACGATCGCCGATCGCGCCGCGACGGTGGCGGGCGCGGACATTATCCTGGGCGTTCAGGGGCCGGCCGTCGCGACCATTACAGGCGCGAAGCCCGGCGCGTGGATCGTCGCGGGCCTCAATCCCTTCGTGGAGCGCGCGCGTGTCGATGCCTATGCATCGGCGGGTTATGAGGCGCTGGCGATGGAATTCATGCCGCGCATCACCCGCGCGCAGTCGATGGACATCCTTTCCTCGCAATCGAACCTGTCCGGCTACAAGGCGGTGCTGGATGCGGCCGCGGAATATGGCCGCGCTTTCCCGATGATGATGACGGCGGCGGGGACGATTTCCCCGGCCAAGGCGTTCGTCATGGGCGTGGGCGTCGCCGGGCTTCAGGCGATTGCCACGGCCAAGCGTCTGGGCGCGCAGGTGTCCGCGACCGACGTGCGTTCCGCCACCAAGGAGCAGATCGAAAGCCTGGGCGCGAAGGCGGTTTTCGTCGAAAGCGTCGCGGGTATCGAGGGCGAAGGCAAGGGCGGCTATGCCACCGAAATGTCCGAGGATTATCAGAAGGCTCAGGCTGAACTGGTGTCGAGCCACATCGCCAAGCAGGACATTGTCATCACGACGGCGTTGATTCCGGGCAGGCCCGCCCCGCGCCTCATCACCGACGCGCAGATCGCGACGATGAAGCCGGGCAGCGTGATCGTCGATCTGGCGGTCGAGCAGGGCGGCAATGTCGAAGGTGCAGTGCTGGGCCAGGTGGTCGAGCGTCATGGTGTGAAGATCGTCGGTCACAAGAATGTGCCCTCACGGCTTGCCGCCGATGCTTCGGCCCTGTTCGCCCGCAACCTCTATAATTTCCTGTCGGCATTCTGGAACAAGGACCAGAATGCGCCGGTGCTGGACGAGGAAATCGGCAACGCCATCCGCCTGACGCAGGGCGGCAAGGTCGTCAGCGACCGATTGCAGTAAAGGGCTGCTCCTCTCCCGTGCCTTGCGCGGGGGAGGAGGTCTTCGTTTTGGGGTCGAGCAGTAGCGGCGGCCCTGCCGTGCGGAACTCCGTTCCGATCGGCCTCAACGTGATCTTCAAAAGGCAGGAATGAGCGGGCTTCTCCTCTTCAGCTTCCTTCTTGCCTGCGCGGTTGGTGCGATAGCCGCATGGCGCCTGTCGATGGACGAGCTGAGCAGCCGAGTCGTCCCGCTAATCCTGCTCACCCCTGCTGGCATCGCCGGAACGCTGGTGATTGCGGCGGAAGTGAGCAGCACTTGGGCGCGCTATCTGAGCCTGATCGCCCTCATTCTTGCCAGCGCCTCCTTTTGCGGCGGCTATGTCGCGACGCGCCGGGCTGAAAAATCGCATCAGGCGGCGAAGCGCCCGTGAGCCTGAGCTTTGACGCGATCATCCTTGCTCAGACCGTGGCGGCGATGCTGTTCATCTTCGCGCTATGGCCGCTGGGTACGGTGGCGGGCAAGCGGCGGCGCCAGGCGGCTCTGGCAGGGACGGTGATCCTGTCCGCAGCCGCCGTCTACGATATGGACGTCCTCAACGCACCGGAGATTATTGGCGCGCTGCTGATCGGCGGCGCTGTCGGCCTGTTGCTCGGACGGGAGTGGCCGGAAAGCCGGTTGACGGTGTTGTTGACGATATTCACCGGCTTCGCGGGAGCGGCGATGATTTCCGCCGCAGCTGCCGCCTGGCTCAATCCCTTCGCCTTCGGACTGGTTGATGAGGGGAGCGCCGATGTCGCGACGCGCCATTTGTTGGCTCTCGGCGCCGTGGCACTGGCGGGAAGTGGCGCCTGTGCCGCCGCTGTCGTCGCGCTGTTGAGGCGTGGGGGCGGAAATATCGCATTGCTCGCGATCAGCATCGGCATGGTCGGCTGGGCCGTCGCAGCCTTCGCTTTCCTGCTGGAAAATATGGGCTTGGCCGTTGCCGGAGGGCTTGGCGGAGCGGCGGGAACGGGAATCGCGTTGCGCTTATGCGGTGGCGCGCGCGGGAAGGGGCTTGCCGACGCGGAGGCCCGTCCGTAACGCTGAAGCGGACAGACGCCGGGGCACTCCCGGACGGCAATTGGGGTAAGACGCACCATGCAGAAGCTCGGCCTGATCGGCGGTCTCAGCTGGACATCGACGGCACGTTATTATCAGATCATCAATCAGGCGGTGTACCGCGCGAAGGGCGGGCAGCACAGCGCCCCCCTGCTGATCGAAAGTCTCGACTTCGCCGACATCGGCCGCTCCACCACGGAGGAGGAGTGGGCGCATGCCGCGCAGGTGCTGACCGCGTCCGCCCGGCGGCTGGAGCAGGCGGGGGCAAAGGCGCTGCTGATCTGCGCCAACAGCATGCACCGCGTCTATGAAGAGGTGCAGGGCGGGGTGGGTACGCCGATCATCAACATCGCCGATGCGGTCGGCCGCAAGATGAAGGCGGACGGCGTGCAAAGGGCCGCCCTGATCGGCACCCGCAACGTCATGACCGAGAAATTCTACCGCCAGCGGCTGGTTGGCCATGGCATTTCCCTACTGCCGGCGGACCTGGAACTTGCCGAGCGGATCGACCGCATCGTTTATGAGGAGCTGACGATCGGCAAGGTCAGCCGCGAATCCGAACGCTATATGCGGTCGGAACTGACCGACATCGCCAAAGAGAATGTTCAGGCGGCGATCCTTGCCTGCACCGAACTGGAAATGATCGTCGATGTGAAGGCGAATGTGCTGCCCATCTATGACGGCACGGCGATCCACGCGCGCGCTGGCGTGGATGTTATCCTGGGCGACTAACCCGGAACTCCGTTCGTTTCGAGCGCAGTCGAGACACGAGTAGGCCGGACGAGAAAAGGGGACGCCCTCACGGACGTCCCCTTCCTCCCCTTTTTAGCTTGTCTCAGAAAGCCGTGCTGATCGAGCAGGCCGCAGGGCCAAGGATCACGACGAACAGCGTCGGCAGAATGAAAAGGATGAGCGGCACCGTCATGATGGCGGGCAGGCGCGCGGCCTTTTCCTCGGCGCGCATCATGCGTTCATGCCGGAATTCAGCGGACAGCACGCGCAGGGCCGAAGCGAGCGGCGTGCCATATTTCTCGGTCTGGATCATGGTCGTGACCACGCCCTTGACCGCGTCCAGCTTCACGCGGTTGGCGAGATTTTCGAAGGCCATGCGCCGTTCGGTCAGGAAACTGAGTTCGATCGCCGTCAGCTGAAACTCATCACCCAGCTCGGGATAGGCCTTGCCCAATTCCTTGGCGACGCGGCTGAAGGCGGCATCGACGGTCAGGCCAGCCTCGGCGCAGATGACGAGCAGGTCGAGTGCGTCAGGCAACCCCTTGCGGATCGCGGCGGAGCGCTTCTGGATCTTGTTGTCGATGAAGATGTCGGGCGCCTTGTAGGCCAGCAGCAGAGCCACGGCGAAGGCCATGAAACGCTTGGCGCCGCCCCAGTCGGGATAGATGCCGACACCATAGAGCAGCAGCGCGGCCAGCCCGCCGATGGCGATCGGCAGCACCATGCGGCCGAAGATGACGGCGACCGCCAAATCCTTCGACCGGATGCCCGCCTGCGCGAGCTTTAGCTGGGCTTCCTTCAGCTGGTCGTCCTGCAACACCTTCAGGCTGGACAGGAAGGACCGCATCTGGTCGGTCGTCTGGCTCTTTTTGACCAGCTTGGCGCGGCGGCGCGCGGTCGACGCGGTGATCCCCGCCTTCAACTGTTCGCGTCGTTCGTTGAGCGCCTTGACCCGCTTTGCCATCGGGTCGCGCACGGTCATCACCGTATAGAGCACGAACAGCATGGCGAGCGTCGCCATGGCGGCAAGCAAGGTGCCGAAATCCGTGGCATTCATGCCGAAAAGGGTGCCGGCGGGGGAAGCGGTTTCCATGTCTTTCTATCCCCCGTCAGATTTCGAAATTGATCATCTGCGCCATGATGAAGACGCCTATGCCCATCCAGCACATGCCGCCCAGACCGATGACCTGCATCGTCGACATGCCGAACAGGCCCGCCGGATCAGGCGTGAAGAAGGGATGCATGTAGCTGAAGTTGATGTAGCAGATCATGCCGAATACCAGGAACGGCAACGCGCCGATGATGTAGGCCGACGCCTTGGATTCCGACGACATGGCCCGGATCTTCAGCTTCATCTGCGCGCGCTGACGCAGCACGGTCGCCAGGTTGGACAGGGTTTCGGCAAGGTTGCCGCCCGTTTCCCGCTGGATCGCAAGGCTGATGACGAAAAACTGGAATTCCGGCGTGCCCAGGCGATCGGCCGTTTCCTGCAACGCCTGATCCATCGTCTTGCCGATCTTGATGCGTTCGGTGATCAGCTTGAATTCCTCGCCCACTGGCCCGGGCACTTCGTTTGCCACGACACCCAGCGTTTCGGTGATGGGCAGGCCCGATCGCAGACCGCGTGTCAGCAGTTCGAGCGCGTCGGGGAATTTCATGGTGAACTGCAGCACCCGCTTCTTGATCAGGCGGCCGACCCACATGTGGGGCAGGGCGAGCCCCGCCGCCAGGCTGACCATGATAGCGAGCAGCGGCGCGAAGCCGCGCACGAACAGAAAGGCGCACATGCTCAGCGCAATGAAGGCGCAGGAGGTCATATATTGGCTGACCGTCCATTTCTTGCCGGTCATGCGGATGCGCTTGGCCAGATTTTCCGGGTTCGGAACCAGCGAAACGAGCATCTTCATCTCGTTGCCCGGCTGCCGATTGGAAATGGCCTTGCGCATGCGCGCTTCCATCAGCGCGTCGGTCGATCCGCTGTGACGTTCGCGGATCAGGGCGACACGGCGCTTGCTGGCCTTTTCAGCCGAGGGGCCAGCAAAGGCCATCGCCATAAGACCCAGGAAGGCCGCCAGCAGCATGATCAGCAATATCGAATTGCTCATGGTATCGCCCGTTCCGTAAAGGGGCATGCCGCCGGATGACGACATGCCAGAACCAAATCTAGGCCTTGGCCTTGTCCTTGCGCGCCGGGATCAGCCCCCTGAGGTCACCGATCTTGCCGAGCAGGGAGTCGCCCTTTTTCTTCGCGGGCTTGCCATCGAGTTCGCTATCCTCGGCGGCACCCATGGCGGCGTCGAGCAGGCTGACGCACGCGGCGCCGACCTTGCTGCCCTTGGCCGCCTCGGCCAATGTCTTGCCCAGCTTGGCGGCCTGCGCCGCGACCCGCAGGTCGAAGGGGATCAGAATGTCGACCTTGCGCTCGATCGATGTTTCGAAATCCTTGCGGCTGATTTCCTGGGCGCCTGCATGGACGCGGTTGGCGACGACGATCACGCGCGTTTGGGGCGCGTTGCTCTTCAGCCAGGACAGGATGCGGATCGAATCGCGCGCCGCCGCCAGCGTCAGTTCCGTGACCACCACGGCGACATTGACGTCGCTCATCAGGTGCGGATGCTGGATCAGCATATGGCGCGGCAGATCGACGACGCTGCATTCAAAAGCGGCGCGGAATTCCTCCAGCAGCTGGTAGAAGGCGCCGCCATCGGTCAGCATCGGCTGGCTGATGGGCGCTTCGGCCGACAGGATCGCAAGCGTATCGCTCGCCCGTACCATTGCGCGCTCGATGAACAGGCCATCGATGCGGCTCGGGTTTTCGATCGCGTCGGTCAGGCCACGGCCTGGCTCCAGGTCCATCGCCAGCGCGTTGGTGCCGAAATGCACGTCGAGGTCGAGCAGCGCGGTCGGCCGCTTCTGCTTGTCGCTGAGCAGCCAGGCGAGCGAGGTGGCGATGCTGGAAGCGCCGACGCCCCCACGCGTGCCGATGACGGCGGTGGTCAGATGCGGCCGTTCGGGCGCGGCGTCGCGCGGGGCGAAGAACACGGCCTGTGCCTGGGCCAGCGCATCGCGTAACTGGTCCGCGCCAAAGGGCTTCAGCAGATAATCCTGAATGCCGCTGGCGACGAGGTCGCGGTAAAGCCGGACGTCGTTGACCTGACCGGCGGCGATCACCACCGTGCCGGGTTCGCACACTTCGGCAAGGCTGTTGATGTCGTTCAGCGGGTCGCCGCTTTCGGACATATCGACGAACAGGATTTGCGGGCTGGCGCTGACCGACAGGCTCTGAACGGCATTGCGCATGCCGCCCTTGTTCACCTTTTCCGGTGCCCAGCCCATTTCGGCCGCCACCATGGCGAGCAGGTCATGGCTATGATCGTCGCAAACGAAGGCGTGGAAGGGATCGCGCTGTCCAGACATGGCAGGTTTCCAGGGTGCGTTCATGATCAGCGTCCTAAGTTCTTGAGATCGCCCGAACCGGTCGGGATCTTTTCACGATAGGTCGAAATGGCCCGGTTGGATGTCGCTGTGCGCAGGTCGCTTTCGCTGCTCTGGCCGCGCACCAGATCTTCAGGATTGGCGACCATCGCGGCAAGATTGCCGTTCACGGCGCAACCATAATTGGAGGTGGCGCCGAGCTGGGATTCGGTCTCTTTCTTGCTCGACCAGTCGGGGCAGCCGGGCACGCGTGCCGTCGCGCGGCGCACCACCAGCCGAACGCTGCCAGCAGGCGCGGAGCCTGCCGCGGCGGAGCTGTCCTCGCCCACCAGCATGCCATGGCGGGCGACGACATCGGCGATGCCTTCGCGCAATTCGGGGCTGTAATAAGCGTCGGTAACGATCGCCACCTGATCGCCATAGCCAAGACCGATGGAAGCGAACCAGTCGTCCAGGCGGCGCGCTTCCGAAGGAGCAAGGGCGCCGTCAGGGCCAGCCTGAACGTCGAAGGTGTAGGCATCGTGGCTGACGACCGGCTGATGCACCGATTCTACCCCGCGATTGACGCTGGAATTGCAGGCGGCAAGCGGCAGCGCCAACAGGGCGAGAGTGCCGAAGCGGAGGATATTTTTGGCGGACAGGGAAGTCATGACTGTCGTCCTTCCGATCAGAAGCTGAAGCCAGGCGCGGCGGCGGCTTTCGCCGAACGCTTGCCTGTGTCGCGGGGAGCTGCCGCCTGCGGGTCGGACGTCGGCGCCGGGCCGGGTTCGCGGCGTGGCAAGGGCGCGCGCGCGCCGCTCACCCCGTCATTCCCCTGCTGGAGCAAAAGGCCCTGGGCGATATTGGCATTGCGGAAGCCATCGGTCGGCAAGTGCACGTCCGACGCGTTCATCGGCTTCACCAGATAAGGGGTGACGACAATGACCAGTTCGGTCTCATGACGCTGGAACCGGCGTGACTTGAACAGGCTGCCAAGGATCGGGATTTCACCGAAGCCCGGCGTCTTGCTGATCGAGTTGGCGGTGTCGTTGTTGAGCAGGCCCGCGATCATGAAAGCCTGGCCCGAACCCAGTTCGACAGTGGTTTCAGCCGTGCGGCTCTTGAGCGCCGGGACGGTGGTGTTCACCGAGAAGTCGAGGCTCGACACGGTGGGGCGGACGCGCAGCGATATGCGGCCATCGGCCAGCACGGTCGGCGTGAAGGCAAGTTGCACGCCATATTGCTTGAACTCGATGCTGTTGCCCTGCGTGCCGTTGCTGACCGTGTAGGGATATTCACCACCCGCCAGGAAGCTCGCCGTCTCACCCGACAGCGCGGTCAGGTTCGGCTGGGCCAGCGCGGTGGCAAGGCCGCTCGATTCGGCAAGGTCCAGCGCACCCGCCACATCCATGCCGAGCAATTTGGCAACGAAGCCGAGCGACGTGGTGCCATCGATTGGGCTGTTGAACGTCCATTGACGAGAGATATCGCTATTGGGAAGGCCCGGCACGAAACTGCCTGAAGTCACGAAGCCGCGATCGGATCGGTTCATGTAGCCGCTGAAGTTGCCTGATCCCGTCCCCAGACCTCTCAGATTTATGCCGATCTGATGCCCTATGTCGCGGCTGACTTCGGCGATCTTGACCTGAAGATTGACCTGAAGCGGTGTCGCGGTGCGCAGGCGGCTGACCACGGTCACTTCCTTGCCGACGAATGCTTGCGTCAGCCGTTCGGCCTCTGCTGCGTCCTCAGGCGCGGCGACGGTGCCGGTCAGCAGGACCATGCCGTTCATCTTGTTTACGGCGATGGCGGCCTCGGGCATCGCGAGCTTCAGCATGTCGTCGATGTTCGACAGGTTGTTGCCGACGCGGACGGTGCCGGAAAACAGGACCTTGCCGTTGGTCGCGGTCACAAATACGGTCGTTTCGCCCGCTGCCTTCGCGATCAGGTAAAGCTGGTTCTGGGCACGGACATGAACATCGACCACATTGGGGTCGCCGATCACCACGTCCGACATCTTTGCGCCCAGATTGATGACCTTGCTGCCGCCCACCGACATCAGGATCGCATTGTCCTGCATCGATGAAGGCGCGGCGTTGAGTGCGGTGGTCGGCGTGGCGGCCATGGCGGCGGCGAGGCCGAGAGCGATCGCGGGGCCGATGAGCGGTTTGACTGCCTTCTTGCCCGCATCAATGTTGATACGCTTCATCTTATTTCCCCCCGACCGGAACGACGGTCACATTGGTGCCGCGTGCGACGCGGATCACAGGCCCGCTGATGACGCCCGCGCTGGCCGGTGCGCCGCTCCCCGCGGGCACTTCGACACCGGCGGTTTGCACTGGCTTGGCGGGGACGGAGCTGCGCTGGTAGCGAGACACGTCGGCGCCGGTGGAATAGGTGCCGCCCTTGTCGACCGGGCGAGCGGCGAGCTTTGCGATGATCTTCTTTTCCGCGTTCGGATTGGCGCCATCAGGCAGATCGACGTCAGCGCCAGCTATGGCAGCGTCGAGGTCCGATGCATTGTCCGCAATCGAACGCAGCGTCAGCGACAGCGAACCGATGGTCTGCGCCACCGCGATCTTTTCCGCGATCTTGGGCGTCACTTCGATGGTGACGTTGGAATAGGTCTGCACGACCGGCTTGCCGTCCGCGCCCAGCGCATCCATGCGCTGGTCGGTGGCGAGTACGCGCAGGTTGCGCAGGATAGTCTCGGAAACCTTCAGCGGGTCACCGTCGCCGCCGCCCGCCACGCTCTGCGTCAGCATCAGGTCGACGCGGTCGCCCGGGAAGACGAAGCCCGCGACCGAGTTTTGTGCCGACACCGGAACGGTGACAGCGCGCATGCCCGGCCCGAGCGCTGCGGCGAGGAAACCGCGCTCGCCGGGCTTGATCACCGAACCGACGGTCATCGGCTGGCCAGCGGAGATGGCGGTGCGGACGACACTACCCGCCAGCTTGGCGGGATCGGCCTGGCCCTGGATATAATAGGCCTGTTCGACCAGATCTTTCGGCCATGGCTGGAAGCGGAAGCTTTCCGCGTCCAGGATGGTGCCGACCGGCAATGCCTTGGTCGCGACCAGCACATGGGGCTGATCCGCTTCCACTGGCATCGATGACGCACTGGCCTGGGGCGCGCTAGACGAACTCAGCATGTTGCGCGCGAGAAGAGCTGTTGTGACCGCTATGATAAGCGCCCCCGCCAGCAGCACGATTTTCTTGCCGTCCATGATGAAATTCGCCTCCCTCAGTCAGGCAAATGTCGCCCGAGCCCCGAATTTTACGCAAAATGGTTAAGATATCGTTCGCCAATCAACCAAAGCGCCGCGACCGATATTGCGATACCGTAAGGAATCTGGGGCTGGCCCAGCCGTCGGGTCGTCCGGTGGTGGACCACGGTGACAATCGTCACCACGCCCCCAACCATGGCCATGACCATCAACATCGACAGCACGGCTTCCCACGGGAACCACAGGGCCAGCGCGCCCAGCAGCTTGACGTCGCCCCCTCCCATGCATCCCATGGCAAAGAGCGCGGCGAAAAGCGCGAACACGGCGAGCGCCAGCGCGACCTGCAACAGCATGCCCGGCCAGACCGGCATGCCATTGGCGATCCACCACAGGGGAGCCAGTCCAGCGATGACCAGGTTCAGCCGGTTGGATATGATCCGGGACCGCAAATCCGTCACGGATGCGATGACCAGCAGCACGCCAAGGGCGCACAGCAGCGCCGTCGTGAAATATTCCCCCGTCATGAATCTAAACCCTAGACCGAATGGCTTACCAAACCGTAACCATGCGCCCCATGGATTCGCCCGTGTCTGTTCCCCCGGCCTTTGACCGTCGTGCATGGCCGATGGATGGGCGGCTCGATTACTGGACCGCGCCCGATGGCTGGCCGTTGCGCCGCTACCGGCTGGGCGAGGGACAGCGCGGGCGGTTGCTGATGCTCGGCGGGCGCGGCGACATGATCGAGAAATATCTCGAAGTCATCCACCACTGGGCGACGCAGGGCTGGGCGGTCACTGCCTTCGACTGGCGCGGACAGGGCGGCTCGGGCAGGCTGAGCAGCGATCCGCTCTGCGGCCATATCGACGATTTCGCGCTATGGGTGGCGGACCTGGAGGCTTTCGTCACCGATTGGCGGGCGCAGGGGGCAGGACCCTGCGCCATCGTAGCGCACAGCATGGGCGGGCATCTGCTGCTGCGCGCGCTGGCCGAGGGCATGGCCCCGCCCGACGCTGCGGTCGCCGTCGCGCCAATGATGGGCGTCCATACCGCCCCGCTGCCGCGCTGGCTGGCGGTGCTGATCGCCCGGACCATGTGCGCGCTCGGCTTTTCTCACCGGCAAGCCTGGACGCAGAAGGAAGATTCGCAGCGGCAACGGGCAATGCGGCAGAAGCGGCTGACGCATGATCCGGAACGCTATGCCGACGAACTCTGGTGGCGCGATCATAGCCGGGACGTGGCGCTGGGTTCGCCCAGTTGGCGCTGGGTGGTGGAGGCGCTGCAATCGACCTTCGCGCTGGAGCAGGGCGGCAAGCTTGAGCGCATCGCCGTGCCGCTGCTGATCCTTGCCACCAGTGCCGACCGGCTGGTGTCCACGCCCGCCATCCGCCGCATCGCCGCGCGCATTGGGGGCGCACGCCTGCATGTCTATGGGCCAGAGGCGGCGCATGAGATATTGCGCGAAATCGACCCGGTACGACTGGATGCCCTGCGGCGGATCGACGCTTTTCTGGATGAGAACGCGCCAGCATGAGCCGGTTCGACATCGTGATCGTCGGCGGCGGCATAGCGGGCGCTAGCCTGGGCGCGGAACTGGCGGGCCAGGCGTCGGTGCTGATCCTGGAACAGGAGGAAAGCGCCGGTTATCACGCCACCGGCCGATCTGTCGCTTTCTGGGAGGAAACCTATGGCGGGCGACAGGTGCAGCCGCTGACCACGGCGTCCGGGCCGTTGTTGCGCTCGCCCGATCCGGATTTTGCAAGCCGATCCTTCCTGACGCCCCGGCAGACGCTGTTCGTCGGGCGGGAGGCCGACAGGGCAGAGCGCGACCAGTTGATGCGGGAATTTTCGGGTTGCGTCGAACTGCGCCCTGTCGATCCCGCCGCGCTGGTAGCGGGGCTGCGATCCCATTGGACGATCGGCCTGCTGGAACCGGGCGTGTGCGACATCGACGTCGCCGCGCTGCACCAGGCGTATCTGCGGCGCTTCCACGCGAAGGGCGGCAAATTGCGGCTGGGCACTGTTTTTCAGCAGGCGATCCCAACGCCGGGCGGCTGGCGCATTCAGACGAACGGCGGCGTCATCGATTGCGGCATCATCGTGAATGCCGCTGGAGCATGGGCTGATGACGTCGCGCGGCGCAGCGGCGTCGCGCCCATCGGCATAGCCCCACTGCGCCGCACCGTCGTGCAATTGCGCGTGCCCGCCATGCCGTCGCCTGACCTGCCACTGGTCATGGACCTTGGCTCCAGCTTCTATTTCAAGCCGGAAGGCGAGGGGCGCATCTGGCTGACCCCGCACGATGAAGAACCTTCGCCACCCTGCGATGCCGCGCCCGAAGAACTGGCGGTGGCGCAGGCGATCGCCCGCTTCGAAGATGTCGTGGACTGGCCGGTCGAGGCGGTCGAACGCAAATGGGCGGGGCTGCGCAGCTTCGCGCCGGATCGTGCGCCCGTCTATGGCTTTGACGCCGACGCACCGGGTTTCTTCTGGTTCGCGGGGCAGGGTGGTTTCGGCATTCAGACCGCACCCGCAGCGGCATTGCTGGGATCGGCGCTGGTGACCGGCGGATCGATGCCCGAAGCGGTGAGCGGGATTTATCCCGCCGTTTATTCTCCCGTCCGTTTCAAGTAAACCAAGGCCGGGTAAGGCTATCCGGAACGAAGAGGCGGCCATCACGTTGGGTCAATGGCCGCGCCCATATAGATGGGATGCAATAAAGATGCGGTCGATCCTGGAGCATTTTCGGAGCAGATGGCCTCATCTGCTCGCGGGAAAAATGCGCAAAACAAAAGACAATTAGAGCATGATCCAATTCAGTCTGATCGGCTCATGCTCTAGGAGTAGGAGAATGCCGTGATGAGAAAGTCGATATTATCAGGATCGGTCCTGATCCTCTCAGGGCTGTTTATGGCAAGCAGCACCAGCTTTGCTCAGCCAACAGAGGAAATTATCGTGACGGGTCGCTATAGCGACGCCCAGTCCCTTTCGCAGAATATCAGTTATGCCGATCTCGACCTCAGCACAAAGGCCGGGAAGGATGAACTGCGCCACCGTGTCGCGCTGACTGCCCGCTACCTGTGCGACAAGCTGGGCGAATCGGGTTCATCGTCAGCCGTTGTGCCCAGTTGTCGGGATTCCGCGGTGAAGGACGCGATGGGACGGGTCGGCACGGTCGAAGAGGGCTTTGCGCCGCGCGGTACGACATGGGTTGCCGGTACGCGCTGGCAACCGCCTTATCCTGCGGATTGGACAGAAAAATATCCCTGAGCCTTATCGGGGGAGCGGCGTATCGCTCCCCCGTTCAGACGCGGAAGAGTTCGGCGGCCGCGCAGGCGAGTTGATCGGCGCGCTCATTTTCAGGGTGACCGGCATGGCCCTTCACCCACTGCCAGCTGACCTTATGCGGCGCGGCGGCGGCGAGTAGCGCCTGCCATAGCTCAGCATTCTTGACCGGCTTGCGATCGGCGGTCTTCCAACCGTTCTTCTGCCAGCCGAACACCCATTTGGTGATGCCGTCCATCACATATTTGCTGTCGGTGTAGAGCGTCACCTGACAGGGCCGCTTGAGCGCATTCAGTGCTTCGATGGCGGCCGTCATTTCCATGCGGTTATTGGTCGTCTGCGCTTCTCCGCCGGAAATTTCCTTTTCCGTGGCCCCAGAGCGCATCACCGCGCCCCAGCCGCCGGGGCCGGGATTGCCCTTGCACGCGCCGTCGGTGAAGATTTCGACTTGGGGGAGGTCGGTCATGGAGGCGTCGTTTCCGTTAGCTTGTGCTCCTGCGCAGGCAGGAGCCCGGAGTTCCAGACGCAGCGCTTGCCGCCCTGGGCTCCTGCCTGCGCAGGAGCACTAATCTATATGCTTAGCAACCCCGCACCCGTCGTCGCATAGAAATCCAGCCGCCGCAGATAGGCCAGCGGGTCCTTGCGCGTCACCAGCGCGTCGGCGGGCGTGTTGATCCAGTCATAGGCCCGCGTCAACAGGAAGCGGAGCGCCGCACCCCGGCACAGGATCGGGAAGGCGGCCTGCTCGGTATCCGAAAGCCCGTGCGTCGCCTGATAGCCGGCGAGCATTGCGGCCGATCGATCGGCAAAGAAGTGCGCGCCATCATTGCTGAACACCCATGCGCTGTGCGTGACGGCCAGATCATAGGCGCGGATATCGGTGCAGCTGAAATAAAAGTCGATCAGGCCCGTCACCTCATCGCCCAGCATCAGCACATTGTCGGGGAAAAGGTCCGCATGAATGACGGCGCGTGGCAGTTCGGCGGGCCAGTGCGCGTCGAGATAGGCAAGCTCCTCCGTGACCCGCTGGCCAAGGCCGGGCGCGATATCATCGAAATGATCGCCGCACTTGGCCGCCAGATCGTGCCAGCCAGCGATGTCGAGCGCGTTGCGGCGTTCGCCCGCAAAGCCTTCCGCCGCGCGATGCAACTGGCCCAGCGCCGCGCCTGCGGCTTTCGCTTGTCCGGCGGTAGGCTCGGTGACGGATATGCCGGTCAGGAATTCGATCAGGCAGGCGGGCCTTCCGCCGAGCTGTTGCAGGCGCTTGCCCTCCCGATCAGCAATGAAGCGCGGCACCAGACAGCCGCGCGCGCCCAGATGATCGAGCAGGTCCATGAAGAAGGGGAGGTCCCCCTCATCCACCCGCTTCTCGTATAAGGTTAAAATGTAGCGGTGGCCATTGCCATCAGCGCCGGTGGTCTCCAGCAGATAATTGCTGTTTTCCACCCCTTCGGCGATGCCCTTGGCAGACACCAGCCGTCCCGCGTCATAGCGGGTCAGGAAAGCGTCGATTTCCTCGGCCGGGACATGGGTATAGACCGCCATAGCCTTACGCCGCTCCCAATTCGCGGGGGAGCTTGAACGAGATGGTTTCGCGCGCCGTCTCCACCTGTTCCTCCGTAACGTCGAATCGGGCGGCGATCCGGTCCACGACTTCGCGTACCAATATTTCGGGGGCGGAGGCGCCTGCCGTAAGGCCGAGGGTCGCTACATTCTCCAACCACGCAAAATCGATGTCATCCGCGCGCTGGATCAACCGGGCTGGCGTGCCCTCGCGCTCGGCCACCTCGACCAGGCGCAGCGAATTGGAACTGTTGGGCGCGCCGATCACATAGACCGCGTCGCAGGCGGCGGCGATCGCCTTCACGGCTGCCTGCCGGTTCGACGTCGCGTAGCAGATGTCCTCGCCCTTGGGCGCGTGGATCGACGGGAATCGGCGCTGAAGCGCTTCGACGATCGCGGCCGTGTCGTCCACCGACAGGGTGGTCTGGGTCAGAAAAGCAAGATTGTCGGGATTTTCGGGGATGAAGCTCTCTGCATCCTCGACCGTTTCGATCAAGGTCATGTTGCCCGCATCGACCTGCCCGAACGTGCCGACGACCTCCGGATGCCCCTTGTGACCGATGAACAGGATATGGCGCCCTGCCTCGACCTGCCGCTCTGCCTGGCGGTGCACCTTGCTGACCAATGGGCAGGTGGCGTCCAGATAATCAAGGCCGCGCTCCTCCGCCTTGGCCGGGACGGCTTTGGGTACGCCATGGGCGGAAAAGACCACCGGCACGCCATCGGGCACCTGATCCAGTTCCTCGACGAAGATCGCGCCCTTCGCCTTCAGATTGTCCACGACATATTTGTTATGAACGATCTCATGCCGGACATAGACGGGCGCGCCATATTTCTCGATCGCCTTTTCGACGATGATGATGGCGCGATCGACGCCAGCGCAAAAGCCGCGCGGGGCGGCGATCAATAGCTTCAGGGGAAGACGGGCGGTCATGCCAGCCGCTTAGGCCAATGTCGCGCCGGAAGGAAGGGGTGAGGGGAGGCGCGTTCCTTTCGGTTGCGTGAGCGGCGGGGTGCGGATAAGAAGCCCCAGCCTGTTCCCAAGGGATTGCCTCGTGACCTTTTCTCGACTTGCGCTGACCGGAATGCTTGCCCTTGCCCTTGTGGGCTGCTCGCGCCGGGGAGAAATCGATGCCACGGGTGGCGTCGTCGCCGTCCGATCGGCCTGCCCGACCGCCGCGATCCCTGCCTATACGGGTGACGTGACGCTGTTCAATCCGGCGGGCAGCACGGACGCCCGCGCGATCGATGTGGTGGCGAACATCACCGACCTGCGCGCGACCTGTGCGGAGGGGGCACAATTCTACAGCGAGGCGACCTTCACGGTGAACGCCCGCCGTTCTGACGCCACCGCCGCGCGGGAGGTGACGCTGCCCTTCTTCTCTGCCGTGGTGCGTGGCGGCAACGCCGTCGTCGCCAAGCGCGTCGGTCAGGTCGTGCTGGACTTCCCCGCTGGTCAGTATCGCGCCAGCGTGAGCGCGAAGGCAGGCTCCTATGTCGATAAGGCCGCAGCGACGCTGCCCGCCGACGTTCAGGCGAAGATCACGCAGAAGCGCAAGGCGGGGGATGCCGACGCGGCCATCGATCCCTTCGCCCAGCCCGACGTTCGCGCGGCGCTGCAACGCACCAGTTTCGAACTGCTCGTGGGTTTCAACCTGACCCAGGACCAGCTGCGATATAACGCGACACGTTAAGAGCGAACCTTAATCTTCCGTTCGCCCTGAGCTTGTCGAAGGGCTCTACTTCTTGCAGGGAAGGATGAGGCTTCGATTTTAGCCCAGCCCGGACGGGTCTTGTGCTTTTCGAGGAAACACCCTTGTCTCTCTACATTCGTTTCACTGCCCATCTGAACGCCGTGCTGGACGCGCTGGAGGCGGACGGCGCGCTGCCCGCTGGCCTCAACCGCAAGCCGGTCACGGTCGAGCCGCCCCGCGACGCCAGTCATGGCGACCTCGCCACCAACGCGGCCATGGTCCTCGCCAAGCCCGCAGGCACCAACCCGCGCGCGCTGGCGGAAAAGATCGTTGCGGGCCTTGAAAAGCTGGAAGAGGTGGAAAGCGCCACCATCGCTGGCCCCGGCTTCATCAACCTGACCCTGACCGACGCCACCTGGCGCGCCGAACTCGCCGCGATCCATGCCGAAGGCGCTGATTACGGCCGGTCGGACACGGGCAAGGGCGTCACCGTCAACGTCGAATATGTCTCCGCTAACCCCACCGGCCCCATGCATATGGGCCATTGCCGGGGCGCGGTCGTAGGCGACGCGCTCGCGACCCTGCTGGAATATGCCGGGCACAAGGTCATCCGCGAATATTATATCAACGACGCAGGCGGCCAGGTCGATGTGCTCGCCCGCTCGGCGCATGTCCGCTATCGCGAAGCGCTGGGCGAGGATGTGGGCGCGATCCCCGAAGGCCTCTACCCCGGCGACTATCTCGTCCCCGTCGGCCAGGCCCTTGCCGCCGAATATGGCGACAGATTCGTAGCCGCACCCGAAAGCGAGTGGCTCGTCCTCTTCCGCACCAAAGCCGTCGCCGCGATGATGGAGATGATCCGCAGCGACCTCGCCCTGCTCGGCATCCACCACGACATCTTTGCCTCCGAAGCCGAACTGCAAGCCGCCGGAAAGCCTGAAGCCGCCGAGAAATGGCTGCGCGACCATGACCTCGTCTATGACGGCGTGCTCGAAGCGCCCAAGGGCGAAACGCCAGAAGATTGGGAGCCAGTCGAACTCCCGCTGTTCCGCTCCACCAAATTCGGCGACGATCAGGATCGCCCGATCAAGAAGTCGAACGGCGCCTGGACCTATTTCGGCGCCGACATGGCCTATCATTTCCAGAAGGCACAGACCGCCGACCAGCTGATCGACATCTGGGGCGCGGACCATGCGGGCACGGTGAAGCGTATCCAGGCCGCCGTCGCCGCGCTGACCGAAGGCAAGGCGCGCTTCGACGTCAAGCTCATCCAGATGGTCCGCCTGCTGCGCGAAGGCGAGCCGGTGAAAATGTCCAAGCGCGCGGGCAATTTCGTGACGCTCGCCGATGTCGTGCGCGAAGTGGGCAAGGATGTCGTCCGCTTCACCATGCTGACGCGCAAGGCCGATGCCCAGATGGACTTCGACTTCGCCAAGGTGGTGGAGGCGTCGAAGGACAATCCTGTCTTCTACGTCCAATATGCCCATGCCCGCATTTCCTCGCTCGGCCGCCGCGCCGAAGAGGCACAAATCGCACTTCCTGCGCCCGACCTGTCCCGCCTTGGGACTGACGAACTTAACCTTGTTAAGTTAGCGGCGCAGTTCCCACGGGTGGTCGAAGGGGCTGCATCGGCCCGTGAGCCACATAGAATAGCTTTTTATCTCAACGACTTGGCTTCTGAATTCCACAGCTGGTGGAATTTGGGGAACGACAATCCGCGCGCCCGCGTCATCCTGACGGACGATCCGGACGTAACTTCTGCGCGCCTTTTCTTAAGCCGCGGAATCGGGCAAATCATCCGTAATGGCCTTGCCCTGATGGGCGTGGCTGCGTTGACGGAAATGCAATAGCCAGGCGGAGGCACGGATAAATGGGCGACTTTGCGAGGGGGCGGCTCGATCTGGACGACGACGAGCGTCTGCCCTGGCTGGAGCCTGGTATCGAGGATGAGGAGGATGAGGGCCTGTCCCCCGTCCGCCTACTCGGCTTCATCCTGGTGGCGCTCGTCCTGCTCGGCGGCGTTGTCGCTGGCGTCTGGTTGCTCAAGAACCGCTCGACCGGCGGCGGCGAAGGCAAGCTGATCGCCGCGCCCGCTGGCGATTACAAGATGCCCGCCCGCGAGGCCGATGCGAAGAAGTTCGAGGGCGAGGGCGATGCCAGCTTCGCCGCCAGCGAAGGCGTCGTGCGCGACGGCCGCATCGATCCCAGCCGCGTGCCCGAAGCCCCCGTGACCGCCACGGCTCCCGCGAAGACACGGCAGGCTGTGCCCGGCAAACCATCGCAGAGCGTGACCGCGCGCGTCGCCGACGAAACCAACGTCCGCCCCGCCGCCGCCCAGCCCGTGCACAAGGGTGGGGCCGTGATCCAGCTCGGCGCCTATGGCAGCCAGTCGGGCGCGCGCGACGCCTGGACTCGCCTCTCCAAACGCTTCGCCTATCTCGCCCCGCTCACCATGTCGGTCGAGCCTACCCAGGTCGGCGGCAGCACCCTCTACCGCCTGCGCGCGACAGCGGGGGCTCAGGCTAATACGCTTTGCGGTAAGCTGAAGGTTGCTGGCGAGAGTTGCATAGTTGTGAACTGACGCCCAAACTCCCTCTCCCCTTTAGGGGAGAGGGCTGGGGAGAGGGGAACAACGGTGCGAGATCGAAAGTCGCTTAAATTTGCGAAGCAACTACGCAGTGACCAGACAGTCGCCGAAGCTCGCCTCTGGTATCACCTGCGCGCGAAGCGCTTCGATGGTGCCAAGTTCCGCCGCCAGACTGTGAACGGGCCATTCATCGCCGATTTCACCTGTCGGGCGGCGATGTCAGTGATCGAGATCGATGGCGACACACACGGCTCAACTGCGCAGTATGACGCTGAACTAACCACCTATCTTGAGCAGCAAGGCTGGAGCGTCATCCGCTTCATCAACACAGACGTCATGCACGACCTTGAGGCCGTCTTGTCCACGATAGCGCAGCGCCTTCCCCTCTCCCTAGCCCTCTCCCCTGAAGGGGAGAGGGAACATGTCGCTCCTTAACTCCCGCCCCAACAACCCCTTCGACACGACGCCTCGCACTCGCTACCATCCGCCCTCATGAAACCGGTAATCTTCGGCCTCTCCGGCGAGACGCTCACCTCTGACGAACGCGCCTTCTTCGTCGACGCCCAGCCCGCGGGCTATATCCTCTTTCGTCGCAACATAGCCGACCGCGCCCAATTACGCGCGCTGACCGACGACCTGCGCGCCCTCCAGGGCCGCGACGACCTGCTGATCATGATCGATCAGGAAGGGGGCCGCGTCGCTCGCATGCAGGCACCCGTCTGGCCCACCTTCCCGCCCGGCGCCGCGTTCGACCGGCTGTATGACATCGCGCCGTCGAGCGCGATCGCCGCCGCCCGCGCCAATGCCCATGCGATCGCGGTGACGCTGGCCGAAGTGGGCATCACTGTCGATGCGCTCCCCTTGCTCGACGTCCGGCAGGACAGGGCCAGCGACATTATGGGCGACCGGACGTTCGGCGCCGAGCCGATGCGGGTTGCCGCGCTTGGCCGCGCCACTCTCGAAGGATTGGCCAGGGGCGGGGTCGTCGGCATCATCAAACATATGCCGGGCCATGGCCGTGCGATGGTGGACAGCCATCATGAACTGCCCATCGTAACCGCGAGCGAAGAGGAACTCGCCATCGACCTCGCGCCCTTCCAGACATTGAAGGACGCAGCCATCGGCATGACCGCCCACGTCATTTATACCAGTTGGGACCCGGATCTGCCCGCCAGCCTTTCCGCCTCGGTGATCGAAACGATCATTCGTCAGCGGATCGGCTTTAGCGGTCTGCTCATGTCGGACGACCTCGACATGAAGGCGCTGAACGGCAGCATCCCCGAATTGGCGGCGGGCGTCGTCGCGGCCGGCTGTGACCTCGCGCTCAACTGCTGGGCGCGGATGGAGGACATGATCGGCATTGCCAACATTCTTCCCGATATCAGCACGCAGTCCAAGGCCCGGCTGGACCGCGCCATGATGTCGGCGCAACTCGATCAGGACAGCCCGCCCCTCGAACAGCTTCTCGCCACCCGCGACAGCCTGCTCTCCGTGGTGGCTGCGTGAGGGCGAACGCCGGCCGCCACCTTCAGGCGGAGCCACTTCAATGTCCGCGCAGAGTCCGCAAAATGCGCAGAGAAAGCGCGATGCGGCATCTCCGCGTCTCCGCGCCTCCGCGTGAAAAATCGCTCTTCGTACGGCCTGCGCGCCAGAGAGCCGCTTGAACCATGGAAGACCTCTTCATCCCTCCACCCCAGCCGCGCGAAGACATGCTGAACGTCAGCTTCGAAAGCTGGGAAGGACCGCTCGACCTTCTCCTCGCGCTGGCCCGGTCGCAGAAGGTCGACCTGCGCGAAATCTCCATCCTCGCGCTGGTCGAACAATATCTGGCCCATATCGAGGGTGCGCGGAAGCTGAAGCTGGAGCTGGCGGCCGATTATCTGGTGATGGCGGCGTGGCTCGCCTACCTCAAATCCTCGCTGCTGTTGCCCAAGCAGGCCCAGCCTGATCCCAACCCCGACGAGTTGGCGCTGCGCTTGCAATTGCGGCTCCAGCGGTTGCAGGCCATGCGGGAAGCCGGTGCCCGCCTGATGGCGCGCGACCGCGTCGGCCGGGACGTGTTCGTCCGCCCCCATCCGGAAGGGCTTCGCCTCGTGCGCAAGGCGAAATGGGCCGCCAGCCTCTACGATCTTCTGCAATGCTATGGGCAGGTGCGCGCGCGGACGCAGCCCGTCGTCCACATGGTCGTCGCCCGGCCGGTGATGACCCTCGACGAAGCTATCCAGCGTGTCGGCGCGCTGGTGGGGTCGGCGATCGACTGGACCGTGCTCGAATCCTTTCTGCCCGACGGCCAGGACGGACCGATGGCGAAATCTGCGCTCGCCAGCAGCTTCGTCGCGGCGCTGGAACTGGCGCGGCAGGGGCGGCTGGAAATCCAGCAGGACGGCATTTTCGAGCCCATTTACCTGCGCGCGGCTCTGCCGGAACAAAGTGGGGGACGTTTGTTGTAATGCAGGAACCGGACGATTTCATGCGCGCGGTGGAGGCCGCTCTGTTCGTTGCTGAACATCCGTTGACCACCGTCGAATTGCGGCAACATGTGGGGGATGCCGGGGACATCGCCGCCGTGCTTGCCGCGCTGTCGGATCATTATGCCGGGCGTGGCATCAATCTGGTGGAACGGGGTGGGCGCTGGCATTTCCAGACAGCGGCTGACCTTGCCCATATCCTGCGGCGGGAAAAGGATGAGACGCGCAAGCTGTCCCGCGCGGCGATGGAGACGCTGGCCATCATCGCCTATCACGAACCCGTCAGCCGCGCGGAGGTCGAGGCCATTCGCGGTGTGCAGGTGGCGAAGGGGACGCTGGACGTGCTGATGGAAGCGGGCTGGGTCCGGCCAGCGGGCAGGCGGGAAGTGCCGGGCCGTCCACTGATTTACGCCACCACGCACGAATTTCTGTCACATTTCGGGCTTAGCAGCCGCCGGGATCTGCCGGGCATGGACGATCTGCGCGCTGCCGGATTGCTCGATCCGGTCGATCTTGCGCTGGAGGGCCTGGGGGCTCAATCCGTTCTGGAAAATGATGAGGAAGAAGCCTAGAAAGGGCTTCCTTTCAGGAGAAAGTTAAAATGGGTTCCTTTTCGTTGATGCACTGGGTCATCGTTCTCCTGGTGGTCATGCTGCTGTTTGGCGGTGGCCGTATCTCCGGGTTGATGGGCGACGTTGCCAAGGGCATCAAGAGCTTTAAGAAGGGCATGGCCGACGATGACGACGACATCGCGCCCGCCAAGCCTGCTACGCGGATCGAAGGACATCGTGTTCCTGAACAGGACGCACCGACCGCTACGACCGAAGAAAAGACCAAGGCCTGATTTCCATTTCACGCCCAAGCGGTAGGCGCGCATGTTCGATATCGGCTCGTCCGAACTTCTACTGATCGTGATCATCGCGGTTATCGTGATCGGTCCAAAGGATTTGCCGCGCGCCTTGTACAAGGTGGGGCAGATCGTCGGCAAGGCGCGCGGAATGGCGCGCCATTTCCGCACCGGCATCGATGCCATGGTGCGGGAAGTCGAGATGGAAGAACTGGAAAAGAAGTGGGCCGATCAGAACCGGCGGATCATGCAGGAACATCCTGCCGATGCTTCCGCCACTCCAGCGATGGAGCCATTGCCGGGGTCTTCTAGCGATCCCGCGCCCGCCGCCACCACGCTTCCGCCGCCCTTCGTGGCCCAATCGGCGCCTGTCGCTCCGGCCCCTGCCGCCGAGGGTCCACCCTATATCGCGGCGCAGTCCGCTCCGGCCGGTAAGGGCGACGCGCAGGCATGAAGGACATCGATGATTCCAAGGCGCCGCTGCTCGACCATCTGATCGAACTACGCGGGCGCCTTCTGAAATGCGTATGGGCGTTGTTCATTACCGGTGCGGTCTGCTTCTATTTTTCCGACAAACTGTTCGCCTTTCTGGTGCATCCTTTGAAGGAAGCCTTTGGCGACGCGGGTGGGCGGCTGGTCTACACCAAGCTCTACGAGGCCTTTTTCGTACAGGTGAAGGTGGCGATCTTCGGCGCTTTCTGCATCTCCTTCCCGATCATCGCGAACCAGCTCTGGGCCTTCATCGCTCCGGGCCTTTATGCGAAGGAAAAGAAGGCGTTACTGCCATTTCTGGTGATGACCCCGGTGCTGTTCCTGATGGGCGCCAGCCTCGCTTATTATATCGTGATGCCCACTGCGTTCCATTTTTTCCTGGAATTTCAAGGGAATAGCAGTGGCCTCAAGGTGGAGGCGCTCCCCAGCGCCGATGCCTACCTCACATTAGTTATGCAGTTCATCCTTGCATTCGGCATCAGCTTCCTGATGCCCGTCCTGCTGATGCTGCTCAATCGCGCCGGTTTCGTCACCCGCGCCCAACTGATTGGCCTGCGTCGCTACATGATCGTCGGCGCCTTCATTCTCGCCGCCGTGCTGACGCCGCCCGATGTCGTGTCGCAGCTGATGCTCGCCATTCCCCTGCTGCTGCTTTACGAAATCACGATCGTCGCGATCTGGTTCACCGATCGCAAACAGGCCCGCGAAGCCGCCGCCGCAGCTGCGGACGGAGCCGACGCTTCCACCAGCTAAAAAAAGGCCCGCCAGTGGCGGGCCGCAAGGGTGGGAGCCTGTTTACGCTGCTTACTTCGCCGCGTCTTCCACAGCCGCGCCAGCGCTCTGCACGTCTTTGCCAGCGCCTTCGACGGTGTTGCACGCAGCCACCATCAGCGAACCGGTCAGTAGCAGAGCGGCAAGGATCTTCTTGGTCATGGTCGTCTCCTAGGAAAAACTCGAGCCGGACAGCCTCGCTATCCAGCGGCTGAGGAGGAGAACCCACGGCTGCGAAATACGTTCCGCATCCGGAAATATCTGGTTTCAAACGGAAAAAGACCCCAAAAATCTGAGCCCGGAACGCGTCGGGGGGGGGAGATGCGTTCCGGGCTCATGTTTTTTTGGATAGCAAGAGCGGGGGGCAAAAGATTTGCTATCCGGTATGCAGAACCCCCCATCACAAGATTTGGTTCCGCTGTTTTTCAATTCAGCTCTATTTTTTATTTTTTAGCAAAATCAGCTATTTGGAGAATGCATGGGAAAATATCTCACGCAGGCTCCTTCAGATGAGCGGCCGTCCGCTGTTTCTATATTCGGGCCGGATGGTGGACGGCGGCAGCGTGTCCTGAGGCGCTGGGGGCGGAAAAATGATAGGCGCTGTCACATCGGCACCGACGGGTTCGGCGTGGCGCTCCGCGGCGCGTGGACTGGTCGGCCAAGCGCGAAGAGAGGGGCCTGACTGCCATTCCCGGCCGGGATAGGGAATGCGAAACGCCGCCTTCGTACCGTGAAACCCGGGCATCTGATAGAAGATGTGCGCGCCGATCACGGCGACGGCGCGCTTCGACGCAGCCCAGCCTGGGCGGACTGCCAGCGTGTGGTAGAAGGTCGCGAGCCCCACCGGGGCATAGACATGACCGGCAAGCGCCTGTTCCGCTATGCGGCGGGCGCGCGTCCAGCTTTGCACATGGTTGGCCCGACCCATGGACCCGTCGCAACTGAAGGTGAATTGACACAGGGAGTCGGTGCGTTCGGACCCCTGATAGACGACGCCGCAGACGCTATGTGGCCAGAGCGGATTGCGAACGCGGTTGAGAACAACCTGAGCGACGGCGCGCTGGCCTTCTTCGGGTTCGTTGCCAGCCTCATAATAGATGGCGGAGGTAAGGCAGTTGATTGCCCGGTAGCTGTCCAGCGGTGTTTGACCGCGAAAGGCGGCGACCGGAGCGGCATCGACCGTGTCGAGCTTCAGGACATGTGGGCTGTTGCCGGATGAAGCGGGCAGATCTTGAAAGACGCCGTCAACGAAGAAGTAGGCGGAACCGGGGAAATTTTCGCCCGGCCTTTCCGCGACAGCATCGCGCGCCGCCGCGTCGGCAAGCATGTCGAGCGGAGCGGCCGTGATCAGGCGCGGCAAGGCAAGCGCGATCAGCGCCAGGGCGGCCAATGCCATATGCCATAATCGCGCGCGCGCCATGTCTGAAGCCGTCTGCTTTCACAAATTCATCGCGGCGGTGTGCCGCGCGACCTGTCCTTAGCGCAAAAGCCTTGCCACTTTCTTCCCGGCCGATGCGATCATTGCGCGGCCATGAAAACGGCTCTTTGGGTGGATGAGCATTCCCTTGCTTGGCAAGCGTGCATCCGCTCCGCTATGCGGGGAACATGCTGGTTCAGAATGATAGCCTCGCCCTGATTGGCAACACGCCGTTGGTACGCCTTGCCGGTCCATCGGAAGAGACGGGGTGCGATATTTTCGCCAAGTGCGAATTCGCCAACCCCGGCGCGTCGGTAAAGGATCGCGCGGCACTCTTCATCGTCAATGATGCGGAGGAAAAGGGGCTGTTGCAGCCGGGCGGCACCATCGTCGAAGGGACAGCGGGCAATACCGGCATCGGGCTTGCGCTGGTCGCCAATGCCAAGGGTTACAAGACGATCATCGTCATGCCCGAGACCCAGAGCCGGGAGAAGATGGACACGCTGCGCGCACTGGGCGCGGAACTGGTGACCGTGCCTGCCGCAGCCTATTCCAACCCCGGTCATTTCGTCCACACGTCGCGCCGGATCGCGGAAGAAACAGAGAATGCGGTCTGGGCCAATCAGTTCGACAATATTGCGAATCGCAAGGCGCATATCGTCGGTACGGCCGAGGAAATCTGGCAGCAACTGGACGGGCAGATCGACGGCTTCACCTGCGCGGCGGGCACTGGTGGCACGATCGCGGGTGTTGGCCTCGGCCTCAAGGCGCATGACGAGAATATCACCATCGCGCTGACCGATCCCCATGGCGCGGCGCTCTATAATTATTATGCCCATGGCGAGCTGAAAGCCGAAGGGTCGTCCGTCGCGGAAGGGATTGGGCAGGGCCGTATCACCGCCAATCTGGAAGGTGCGCCGATCGACACGCAGTTCCGCATTTCCGATGAGGAAGGGCTGCACTGGGTCGAGCGTCTGCTGGCGGAGGAAGGGCTTTGCCTTGGCCTGTCCTCGGGGATCAACGTCGCAGGCGCGGTGGCGCTGGCGAGGGAACTGGGGCCGGGCAAGCGGATCGTGACCATCCTGTGCGACACGGGCTTCCGTTACCTCTCGACCCTCTACAATCGTGAGTGGCTGGAAGCGAAGGGCTTGACGGTCTTCCCTTGGCTCGCGCACAATCGCTGATCGCCGACAAGGGTCGCGGCGACAAGATAAAGAGCGCTTAATGGCTGAACATCCCCGCCGACAGGAAGGGTTGCAGCGTGTCCAGATCGGCCTGACGGGGCTGGCGGGCGTGGTGCTCCTCGTGGGTCTGGCGAATATCGTGATCGACAAGGCGCGGATCGATGATCCGGCGGTGCCCCCGCCGACCGTGCCGACCCTGGACGTCAATGCAGTCGCGCCCAAGGAGCCTTTGGCGGAACTGGGCGTGCAGCCCGCGCCGGAACAGCAGCCGATCGTCCCGGATCTTCAGCCGGATCCCAATCTGAGCAAGCCGATGGATCGCGATCCACAGCCATCCGGCCGCTGAAATCCCGAACCGAGCCGCGCATTGCATGAAGGCGGCTCTACGCACATTCGTGATGCTTTGGCTGGGACCGACGCTGGTTCTGGCCGTTGGACTGCCGTCATGTTGCGGACGGGCCGCTCGAATGGGCGAAGCTGGATGTGGCCAGCGTCGAATCTTATTCCCTTCGCTCTTTCACTCAGCACCGATCGCTTCTGCAATTAGGGAGGGATTTTCTGGGCGATGTCGGGATGTGTCGCTTTGCAGCGGCATGCGGCGTCGGCTGAGCTGCGTAAGTCCGGTTCAAAACGCCGTCTGGTGGTCTAAATATGACTTAGAACCAGAACAAAACGGGATTTCCCAAAATCTCCCGACTTTTCCCTTTTCTTGTGCCTCGGCGCTTGGTATCTAAAACGCATAGGGGTTTGTCAGGCTTTGCTAGTCCTGCGCACCGGGCCGCAATGACGCGGGTTGGTGAGCGGCTGCCTGCGCCCTTGCGAACAGAGGGGCAGCAGTCCGCACGTGCCGGAAATCATTCTCTTTACAGGCAACGCGTTCAGCGTAGCGGACGGCAAGGGCCGTTTCGTGCTGCCTCTGGAGATGCGTCGGCAGGTCAAGCTGTCCAGCGCTGGCGAAACGCGGCTTTATCTCTCCGTCCATGGCGACAACCCCTGCGCCACGGGCTTTGGAGAATCGCATCGCCGTTTCCTGTTCACCGAAGTCGAGGAGCTGGCTCGCGAAGCACGGGCGCATGGCCGCGACTATAATGCCGACCTGGAGCTGGAACGCCGACTCGGAACGATCGAGGAGGTGAATTTCGACGACGGCGGCCGTTTCGCCATGCATCCGGACATCAAGGATGAATATGGCATCACCGATGCTGTCTTCTTCTATGGCGTGGGCCGTTACATCCAGATCTGGAAGCCGGAAACCCTGGTCGATAGCAAGGATCGGCCGGAATTGATCCGCAACAAGGTGCGCCGCTGGCTGGACCAGCGGACGGCGGGGGACGGCAAGTGACCGCTCCTGCCGATCTGGATCGTCACATCCCGGTTCTGCTCAATGAAGTGCTCCATGCCCTCGCCATCAACCCCGGCGAGATTCATGTTGATGGCACGTTCGGCGCAGGCGGTTATTCCAGTGCGATGGCGGCGCAGGGCGCGAAGGTTTTTGCCTTCGACCGCGATCCCGATGCCATCCGGGAAGGCGAGGCACTGGCGACGGAGAAGGGCATCACCCTGATCGCCGGGGAGTTTTCCCGGATGGAACAATTGCTGGCGGCTCGCGGCATCACCTCGGTATCGGGCGTGACGCTCGACATCGGCGTGTCTTCGATGCAGCTCGACCGGCCGGAGCGCGGCTTTTCCTTTCAGGCGGACGGCCCCCTCACCATGACGATGAGCCAGGACGGGATGAGCGCCGCCGATTTCCTGAACAATGCCCCTGAGCAGGAGATCGCCGACGTCCTCTATCGCTATGGTGAGGAGCCGCGCTCGCGCCGGGTGGCTCGTGCGATCGTGGAGGCTCGCCCGTTGGAGCGCACCGGTCAACTCGCCAGCGTCGTTCGCCGGGCGCTGGGCCACAAGCCACACGACAAGAAGGACCCGGCAACCCGCACCTTCCAGGCGATCCGCATCCATGTGAATCGCGAGCTGGAAGAATTGGAGCGTGGGCTGGCAGCGGCGGAAGCGATGCTGGAAGAGGGTGGTCGATTGGCCGTGGTGACTTTCCACAGCCTGGAAGACCGTATCGTCAAGCAGTTCTTGCGCCAGCGCAGCGGTGGTGAAGGCGCGGGATCGCGCCACCTGCCGGAACGCAAGGCCGCCGCCGAGCCGACCTTCTACAAACCGGCCAAAGCCATTCGCCCCGGCGAGGCAGAGCTGGCCCGCAACCCGCGTGCGCGCTCCGCGACCCTGCGCAGCGCCGTTCGTACATCAGCCGCCATTCCTTCCCGGTCCAGTTCTTCCAGGAGCGCGCGCCCATGATCGCGGTGAAGAGGTTGCAGAGCCTGATCTGGATCCTGCTCGTAGCGCTCGGTGCGCTTGGTGCTTATCTGGTATCGCTGAAGGTCGCGACCGAGCGGAATGAACTGATGAAGGTGCAGACGCAGATTGTGCGCGCGCGGGCGGACATTCGTTATCTGGAAACGGAGTTCAGCGCGCGGGCTAGCATGCGGCAGCTGGAGCGGTGGAATCAGGATGATTTCATGTACGCGACGCCGACCGCACAGCAATATCTGGGCGGTGAGCGGGCGCTGGCGAACCTGGATGGCATCCAGCCCAACGGCCCGGACTATGTCGCGCCGCCTGTGATGGTGGCGATGGTCGAAAGCCCTGCCGACCTGCCATCTGCGCCGCAGGCCGCCCCGGCGAGTCCTGCCGCCACCCAAATCCGCAGCGATATCGCCGTGATCCGTGAAGCGCATGCGGCTGACAATGTCGAAAAGATTGTCAAACCCGCCGCCAAGACCGCTGCCGAAAAGGCGAAGGACGATGCGGACGTGTCGAAGCCTAATCCGATGGCTCGCCACGCCGAACGGATGGCGATGCTGGATGCCAAGCTGCTTGACGACAGCACCATCGGTGACATCAGCGCCAAGGCGGCGCGCGAACGCAAGAAAGGCGCGCGCTGATGGCAACGATCATCGTTCAGCCGGGCGGTGCCAGGGCAGGCAAGCAGCGGGTTGACCTGACGGCGGTTGCGCATAACCGGCTGATGTTGCTGCTGATCCTGTTCATGGCAATCACGGCAGTGGTGATTCTACGGCTCACCTGGGTGGGCATCTTCGCGCATAGCGCGGGCGGGAATGGGGACGTTTCGGGCCTGCTTCCAGCGCGCGCTGACATCGTGGATCGCAATGGCGTGCCCCTTGCCCGGACGATGGATGCCTATTCGATCGCCGTGCGCCCGTCGAAGCTGATCGGTGAGCCTGCCGAGCTTGCGCGCAAGCTGCACGAAATTTTCACTGATGAGCCCGAAGCGGCTTTCTACAAGAAGCTGACCGGCAAGGGCTGGGCCTATCTTCGTCGCCGCGCGCTGCCGGAAGAAGTTGCGGCGGTGAATGCGCTGGGCGAGATCGGCATCGAATTTCCCCGTGAGAAGGAACGCCTGTATCCGCAGCGCAGTCTGGCGGCGCATGTGCTTGGCTTTGCGCCCAATGCCGACGGGCAGGGCGGCATGGGGGTCGAGGCGGCGTTCAATGACCGGCTGACCGATCCGGCGCTGCGCGGGCAGCCTTTTGCCATTTCGATCGACAGCCGGGTGCAGGGCGCGCTGGAGAGCGAGCTTTACGCCCAGATGGTGGCGCAAAATGCCAAGGGCGCAGGCGGCATCATCATGGACGCGAACACCGGCGAAGTGATTGCGATGGCGTCGATCCCCGTGTTCGATCCCAACAAGCTTCAGAATTACGCGGGCAAGAAATGCAGCGAATCGCCGCTCTGCAACCATATGGTTCAGGCGCGCTACGAGCTGGGTTCGACCTTCAAGCCATTGTCGATCGGCGAGGCGATGGATCGCGGCGTCGTCACTTCGATGGCGAAGCGCTACGACGCGACCGCCCCGCTCGCTGTGGCCGGGTTCAAGATCAAGGACGACCACGCGCTCGGCCGCTGGATCAATGTGCCGGAAATACTGGTGCACAGCTCCAACATCGGAACGGCACGGATCGCCGACGAAATGGGCGCCGCGCCCATGCAGCAGCTGTTCCGCAACCTGCAATTCGACCAGAGGGCGCCGATCGAGCTGAAAGAACGCGCCAAGAGCATCTGGCCTTATAATTGGGGCCGCATAACGACGATGACCGTGTCCTATGGCCATGGCATCGCGGTGACGCCGCTGCACCTTGCCGCCGCTTATGCAGCGTTGGTCAATGGCGGCATCTGGCGGCCTGCCACCTTGCGCAAGCTGCACGCGAATGAGGTGCCCGAAGGCCATCGCGTCTTTTCCGCCGCCACCAGCGCGCGGATGCGGCAGCTGTTGCGGATGATTGTCGCGGCGGGTACAGGTCGCAGCGCCGACGCCAAGGGATTCCGGGTGGGCGGCAAGACGGGTTCCGCCGAGAAGCCTGAAGAAGGCCGGTACAATAAGAGTTCACTGGTGACGACTTTCGCGTCCGCATTTCCGATGGATAATCCCCGCTACGTCGTGCTGACGATGATGGACGAGCCCAAGGGCAACGCGCAGACTTTCGGCCTGCGCACGGCTGCCTGGACGGCCGCGCCGGTGGTCAAGCGCGTGATCGAACGCACCGCGCCGATGCTGGGTGTGCTGCCCGACGAACGGCGGGACGTCGATATTTCCGACCTCATGCCCCTGCTTGGGCAAGACAAGGACAAGGATTGAGATGCGCCTCGGGTCGCTTATCGAGGGGCTGGATGTGAAGCTCGACACCGGGGCGCCGCTGGACGCCTCGGTGTCGGGCTTCGCGATCGATAATCGGAAGGTTGCGCCGGGCACGGTCTTTGGCGCCTTCCAGGGACTGCGAGTGAATGGCGAGGATTTTATTGCCGACGCCGTGCGCGCGGGTGCAGTTGCCGTCGTTGCGCGGCCGGAGGCGAAGGTGGAGGGGGCGGTCCATATCGCTCATGACAATCCCCGCCGTCTTTTCGCGCTGCTCGCTGCCCGTTATTTCGCGCCTTTTCCAGAAGTAACCGTTGCCGTCACCGGCACCAACGGCAAGACTTCCACCGTGGAACTGGCCCGCCAGCTATGGCGGATGCTGGGCCATCATTCCGCTTCGATCGGGACGCTCGGCGTCACCACCTCGGTTGATCAGGTATCGACGGGCCTGACGACGCCGGACATCGTTACCTTCCTGTCCAACATGTCGGGCCTGAAGCGCGAGGGCATTACCCATGCAGCCTTCGAAGCGTCGAGCCATGGCCTGGCCCAATATCGGACGGAAGGACTGCCGGTGTCGGCGGCCGCCTTCACCAACCTGTCGCGCGATCATCTCGATTATCATGGCGACATGGACAGCTATTTCGACGCCAAGATGCGACTGTTTGACGAAGTCGTCGCATCCGACGGAACGGCGATCGTCTGGGCCGATGACGCATGGTCCGACAAGGTCATCCAGCGAGCTACGAAGCGGGGGCTTCGTGTGCTGAGCGTCGGGGTGAAGGGGCAGGCTTTGCGCCTTGCCAACCGCACCCCGACCCAGTTGGGCCAGACGCTGGAAGTCGAGGCCGGGGGCAATCTCTACAAGGTCAATCTGCCGCTGATTGGCGCCTATCAAGCGGCGAATGCCTTGACCGCCGCCGGGCTCGTCATTGCAGGCGGCGAGGATGTGGCGAAGGTTTTGGAACTGCTTGGCCGGGTTCAGCCGGTGCGTGGCCGTCTGGAACGCGCGGTGATCACAAAGGCGGGCGCCCCCGTCTATGTCGATTATGCGCATACGCCGGACGGCCTTCGCGCCGCGATCGAAGCTCTGCGCCCTCATACGCGTGGCAAGCTGATCGCGCTGTTCGGCGCTGGCGGCGACCGGGACGCTGGCAAGCGCCCGCAAATGGGCAAAGTTGCCGCAGAGTTGGCTGATCATGTCATCGTCACGGACGACAATCCCCGTTCAGAGGACCCGTCCGCCATTCGCGCCGCCGTCATGGCGGGGGCGTCGGGCGCGGAGGAAATCGGCGGCCGCCGTGCCGCCATCGCCGCCGCCATTGCGTGGGCCGGTGGGGATGATATCGTGCTGCTCGCGGGCAAGGGGCATGAACAGGGGCAGATCATCGGCGATCGGGTGTTGCCGTTCGACGATGTGACTGTTGCTCGGGAGTGCGCTGGGTGAGCGAGCTTTGGACTTCCGAGGAAATAGCGCAGGCTACAGGGGGTGCCGCTTCGGCACCCTTCGCCGTTTCGGGCGTCGCCTTCGACAGCCGTGAAGTAACGAACGGTGACCTGTTTGTCGCGATGAAGGGCGAGACGACGGACGGCCATCATTTCATCGACAAGGCTTTCGGTCAGGGCGCCGCTGGCGCGATCGTCAGCGAACTTGTTCCTCAACCCCATATCTTGGTCCCCGACAGTGCCGCTGCGCTGGAAGCGCTGGGCCGCGCTTCGCGTGCGCGCATGCAGGGCAAGGTGGTCGGGGTCACGGGGTCAGTCGGCAAGACGGGCACCAAGGAAGCCTTGTTTCAGGCGCTGGACCGTATCTGCCCGGGTCAGGTGCATCGGTCGGTCAAGAGCTACAATAATCATGTCGGCGTGCCGCTCAGCCTGTCGCGCATGCCCCGCGCGTCGGCCTTTGGCGTGTTCGAAATGGGTATGAATCATGCCGGTGAACTGGCGCAGCTGACGCGGCAGGTGCGGCCGCATGTCGCCATCGTGACCGCCATCGCCCCGGCGCACATCGAATTTTTCGGCACCGAAGAGAAGATCGCGCAGGCAAAGGCGGAGATATTCGAAGGGCTTGAGCCCGACGGCACGGCGGTCATCCCCTATGACAGTCCGCATGTGGCGACGCTCTACGCAAAGGCAGAGCAGCATGCCTCCCGCATCCTGACCTTCGGTTTTGACGAAGAGGCCGATGTGCGCGCGCGTGACATGGTTCCGGCGGCGAATGGCGGGACATTGGTCACGGCTACGCTGCCCAGCGCCGAACTTTGCTTCACTGTTGGAGCGCCGGGCGAACATTGGGTGTCGAACGCACTGGCGGTGCTCGCGGCGGTCGAAGCGTTGGGCGGCGATCTGGCGGCTGCGGGTCTGGCGCTTGCCGAAATGCCGGGTCTGCCGGGCCGTGGCGAGCGGCGGTCTGTCGCGGTCACGGGCGGCCAAGCGCTGCTGATCGATGAAAGCTACAATGCCAATCCGCTGAGCATGGCGGCCACGCTCAAGCAGTTGGGCAGGGAAAATGCGAGCCGCCGCATCGCCGTGCTGGGCGGCATGCGGGAATTGGGCGATCGCAGCCGCGAACTCCATGCCGGACTTGCCGAGCCGCTTGCCGCCGGTCAGGTCGACTACGCCATTCTGGTGGGCGATGAAATGAAACCGCTGGCCGAGGCGCTGCAGGGTCAGCAGTTGGCCTTTGATCATGTGCCGGATACGGCGGCCGCCACCAATCTCATCCGGACGGAAATGCGCGCTGGCGACGCCATATTGGTCAAGGGATCGAACGGCATCGGCCTGTCGCGCCTGGTCGCCGCGCTTGGGGAACATAAGAACTGATGCTTTACTGGCTCGCCCAGACCATGGATTTCGCGGGGGTTTTCAACCTCATCCGCTATCTGAGCTTCCGCGCGGGCGCGACGATCGCGACGGCCTTCGTCATCGGCCTTGTGCTGGGTCCGCGCTTCATCGGCTGGCTGCGGGTGCGGCAGGGCAAGGGGCAGCCAATCCGTGATGATGGTCCGCAAACCCATCTGGCAAAGCGCGGCACGCCGACCATGGGCGGGCTGATGATCCTCACCTCCATGATCACATCGGTGCTGCTCTGGATGGATCTGTCGTCCATTTATGTGTGGGCATGCCTTTTCGTAACGCTGGGTTTCGGCGCGATCGGTTTTCTGGACGATTATGACAAGGTGACGAAGGCCAGTCACAAGGGGCTGTCGGGCAAGATGCGCCTGGCGTTCGAGTTCCTGATTGCAGGCATAGCGGCCTGGTTGATCGTCAACCAGCATGGGAATACGGCGCTCTACCTGCCCTTCTACAATGGCCCGGCGATCGAGCTTGGCCCCTTCTACTTCCTCTTCGCCGCCTTCGTGATCGTCGCGTTCGGCAACGCTGTGAACCTCACCGATGGACTCGATGGGCTGGCGACCATGCCGGTGATCATCGCCTGCATGGCTTTCATGGCGATCGTCTATCTGGTCGGTCGCGCGGACTTTGCGGCCTATCTTGGCATCCCGCATGTGCCGGGCGCGGGCAATCTCACCATATTGTGCGGTGCGATCATCGGCGCGGGCCTGGCCTTCCTTTGGTTCAACGCTCCTCCCGCCGCCGTCTTCATGGGCGATACCGGCAGCCTCGCGCTTGGCGGCACGATTGGCGTCATCGCGGTGACCGCGCATCATGAAATCGTGCTGGGCGTCATCGGCGGGCTGTTTGTGGTCGAGGCGATGAGCGTGATCATCCAGGTCTTCTTCTACAAGCGCACCGGCAAACGGGTGTTCAAGATGGCGCCGATCCACCATCATTTCGAGCAACTGGGCTGGGCCGAACCCACGGTCGTGATCCGGTTCTGGATCATCTCCTTCGTGCTGGCCCTTGCCGGTCTCGCCACGCTGAAGCTGCGGTGAGCGGGATGACCCTTACCTCCTCCGCCTTCGCTGGCAAAACATATGCGGTTCTTGGCCTGGCGCGGTCCGGACTGGCGACTGTAGAGGCGCTTGTGGCCAGCGGTGCGCGCGTCGTCGCCTGGGACAATCGGGACGAAGCGCGCGCCGCTGTCGCTGACAAGGCCGAGTTGGCGGACCCGCTGGAGATCGACCTCGCGGGCTTTGACGGCGTCGTCGTTTCTCCCGGTGTGCCGCTTAACAAGCATCCGATCGCGATGCATGCCAAGCTCGCGGGCGTGCCCGTCATCGGCGACATCGAGCTGTTCGCGCTCGCCCGTCCTACACTTCCCGCACATCGGGTGGTGGGCATCACCGGCACCAACGGCAAGTCGACCACGACCGCGCTCGTTCATCATATCATAGAAGCAGCAGGCATCCCGACCCGGATGGGCGGCAATATCGGTCTGCCCATTTTGGGGCAGGAGCCGTTGCCGGAGGGCGGCATCTACGTGCTGGAACTGTCCAGCTATCAGATCGACCTGACGCAGAGCCTCGACTGCGATGTCGCGGTGCTGCTCAATATTACGCCGGATCATCTCGATCGCTATAATGGCTTTGAAGGCTATGTCGCGTCGAAGGCCCGGCTGTTCGCCATGCAGTCGGCTGATCATGTCGCGGTGATCGCGACGGAGGACGAGCCCAGCCGATCCATTGCTGCGCAGCCGGGCGCTCGGCGGGTAGAGGTGAAGGCCGGGGACATCGATCCCGCCGCGCAGGCGAACTGGCCGTCGCTTCAGGGGCCGCACAACGCGCAGAACGCAGCGATAGCCCTCGCCGTCGCGCGCGCGCTGGGCATCGATGAAGCGACGATCGAGGCTGCCCTCGCCAGCTATGCCAGCCTGCCGCACCGGATGCAGCGCGTAAAGGAGCTGAACGGCGTTCTTTACGTCAACGATAGCAAGGCGACCAATCCAGCTTCGACGGCGCCTGCACTGGCGGCCTATCCGCCCGTTGATGGTCGGCCGCGCCTGCACTGGATCGTGGGGGGGCTGGCAAAGACCGATAATCTGGACGAATGCGCGCCATGGTTCGGCAATGTCGCTGCCGCCTATACCATCGGCGAAGCGGGTCATATGTTCGCCGACCTGCTCAAAGATAATATGGCGGTGGATGACAGCGAGATGCTATCGGCCGCCGTTCGCCGCGCGGCGCGTGTAGCACAGCCGGGCGACGTCGTGCTGCTTTCGCCAGCCTGTGCCAGTTTCGACCAATTCCGGGATTTCGAGGCGAGAGGCGATGCCTTCGTCGCGGCCGTCACGGCGCTGGAAGAAGGGGGCCTGGACGGCTAAAGGCGGCGCAGGGGCGCAGAAGGGGCGATTACAATGTTCAGGGCAGGCGAACTGGTGAAGGGGTTCAAGAACCGCACCGTTCCGCGCGAGCGTACGGCCCTGGCCATCTGGTTCTGGGAGATTGATCGCGTTCTCCTCTCGCTGATCGTCGCTCTGATGGCGATCGGTCTGGTTGCCGTCGCGGCTGCTTCGCCCGTGGCGGCGATCGACCGTTCGACCAGCAGCGTATCCGTCACGCCGCTCATCTATTTCTATCGCCAGCTTATGTGGGTCTTCATCGGCCTGCCGATCATGCTCGTCATATCGATGTTGCCCCGTCAGCAGGCCCGGCGGTTGGCCATGTTCATGACGGCCTTTTTCATCGTGATGCTGCTGTGCGTGCCGATCCTGGGGTCGAGCGTGAATGGGGCGCGGCGCTGGATCGATCTGCCCGGATTTCGCTTCCAGCCGTCGGAGTTTCTGAAGCCTGTCTATGTCGTCTCCATGGCCTGGCTGCTTTCGTTGCGGGGCAAGGACATGTCCCTGCCGGTTATTCCGCTGACCGGCGTGCTGACGTTGTTGATCGCGGCGATCCTGATGAAGCAGCCGGACTTCGGCCAGACGGTCATCTTCCTTGCCTGCTGGGGATGCCTGTTGCTGCTGTCCGGTGTGTCGATGCGGTTCATCGGCATGATGGGTGGCGTGGCGCTGGCTGGCCTGATCGCCATGTACATGTTCTACGAAAATGGCCGTCAGCGCATCAATGACTTCCTTGGCATCGGCGTCGCGCAGGACACGGGTCCGGACCAGACGGAACTGGCGTTCCGTACGATCACCCATGGTGGATTCACGGGCGTGGGGCCAGGGGGCGGCCAGGAGAAATTCCGCCTGCCCGAAGCGCATACCGACTATATCTTTTCCGTAATCGGTGAAGAGTTCGGACTGCTCGCCTGCATCGGCATCGCCTGCGTTTACCTGGCGATCGTCGTCCGCGTGCTGCTGCGCATGCTGGACGAGGATGATAATTTCACGATTCTCGCCGCGGCGGGTCTCACCACGCAGTTCGGGTTGCAGGCGATCATCAACATGGGCGTGAATGCCCAGATATTTCCTTCGAAGGGCATGACGCTGCCCTTTATCAGCTATGGCGGCTCCTCTATGCTGGCGCTTTGTATCGGGGTCGGCCTGCTGCTTGCGTTCACACGGCGCAATCCCTTCATGGGGCGGCATACCGTCGTCAAATGGAGTGGTCGATGAGCATTTCCCGTCACTTCGTCCTCGCCGCGGGTGGGACGGGCGGTCACATGATTCCGGCGCATGCAGTCGCGGAAGAGTTGATGGCGCGCGGCCACCATGTGGCCTTGGTCACGGACGAGCGCGGCGCCAAGATCCCGGGCATCTTCGATCGGGCGCAGGTTCATGTCCTGCCCGCCGGGCGCATGACGAAGAACCCGAAAAGCTGGCTGGGCGCGCTCAAGGCCATCCTTGCAGGCCGCGCCATGGCCCGCCGCCTCAATGAGACCTTCCGCCCCACCGCTGTCGTCGGCTTTGGCGGCTATCCCGCCATGCCTGCGCTGTTGGGTGCACTGGCGGACGGCATCCCGACCGCCATCCACGAACAGAATGCCGTGCTGGGCCGGGTCAACCGCTTCCTCGCCCGCCGCGTCGATGCGATCGCTACGGCTTACCCGAAGGTCGAGCGCCTGCGCGACAAATATGCGGGCAAGGTGCATCTCGTCGGCAATCCGGTTCGCGAGGAAGTGAAGGCACTACGCGACGAGGAATTCCCGGCGCTGACGGACGAGAGCGTATTCCGTGTGCTCGTGATCGGCGGCAGTCAGGGTGCCAGCATCCTTTCGTCGGTCGTGCCAGACGGCCTTGGTATGTTGCCGCTCAGCCTGCGCCGCCGTTTGCAGGTAACGCAGCAATGCCGGGCCGAGGATATCGAACGTGTGCGCCGCTTCTACGCGGACCTGGAAATTCCCGCTGACCTGGCGACCTATTTCAATGATGTGCCGGAAAAGCTGAGCTGGTCGCATCTGGTGATTGCGCGCGCGGGCGCTTCGACGCTGGCGGAACTTACCTGTGCAGGGCGTCCGGCGATCCTTGTCCCGCTGCCGAGTGCGATGGATGATCATCAGACGGTCAATGCGCGGGAGATGACCGAGGCGGGTGGCGCGCGGACCATCCCGCAGTCGCGCTTCACCGCCGTTGAACTCGCCAAGCAGATGCAGAAGATGGCGATGGAGCCCGGCGCCCTTCAGAACGCCGCCAAGCGCGCCCGTGCCTGTGGCCGCCCCAATGCGGCGCGTGACATGGCCGACCTGTTGGAAAGCATTGGGCCTGCGCCGATCATGAACGATCCTTTGAAGGTCGGCCCGGTGCCGACGAGCTTGAATTTGCAGGGTGTCCCTGCATGATCATGAACCCCCCACGTCATCCCAGCGAAGGCTGGGATCTCATTCCTTCTCGCGCCGTCGCTCTCAAGGGGCCGAGAGATTCCAGCTTTCGCTGGAATGACGGTGCTTTTCGCATTCTGGAGATTATCGCATGAAGGGTGTCGGCACCGACATCGGCACGATCCATTTCATCGGCATCGGCGGCATCGGCATGTCCGGTATCGCCGAGGTGATGCATAATTTGGGTTATAAGGTTCAGGGGTCGGACGTGGCGGAAGGCTATGTCGTCGAAGGTTTGCGTAAGAAGGGCATTGACGTGATGATCGGCCACAAGGCCGAAAATCTGGGCGACGCCGCCGTTGTCGTGACCTCCACCGCGATCAAGAAGGGCAACCCCGAAGTCGATCTGGCGCTGGAAAAACGTGTGCCTGTCATTCGCCGCGCAGAAATGCTGGCCGAACTGATGCGGCTCAAATCCACGGTCGCTGTCGCGGGGACCCATGGCAAGACCACCACCACCTCGATGGTCGCGGCGCTGCTCGACGCTGGCGGGGTTGATCCGACCGTCATCAACGGCGGCATCATCAACAGCTATGGCTCCAACGCCCGCCTCGGCAAGAGCGACTGGATGGTGGTCGAGGCCGACGAAAGTGACGGCAGCTTCCTCCGCCTCGACGGCACGCTGGCGGTCGTCACCAACATCGATCCCGAGCATCTCGACCATTATGGCAGCTTCGACAAGGTGAAGGACGCCTTTGTCGAGTTCGTGGAGAATGTACCCTTCTACGGCGCGGCGATGCTCTGCCTCGACCATCCGGAGGTGCAGGCGATCCTGCCGCGCGTGCAGGATCGGCGCATCGTCACCTATGGTTTCTCGGCGCAGGCCGATATTCGCGGCGAAAATGTGCAGCCGATCCCCGGCGGCAACCGCTTCGATGTGCAAATCCGCGAGCGCGACGGTTCGCTTCGCCGCATCGAAGGGGTCGAAATGCCGATGCCCGGCCGTCACAATGTGCTGAACGCCATGGCGGCGATCGGCGTGGCGCTGCAAATGGGCATCGATGATGCGACGATCCAGACCGGCTTTGCGAAGTTCGGCGGGGTGAAGCGCCGTTTCACCAAGGTTGGCGAGATCCCGGCGGGGCAGGGCGTGGCGACCGTCATCGACGATTATGGCCACCACCCCGTGGAGATAAAGGCCGTGCTGGCCGCCGCGCGCGAGGGTGCCAAGGGCCGCGTTATCGCTGTGGTACAGCCCCACCGCTATACCCGCCTTCGCGACCTGATGGATGAATTTCAGCAGGCCTTCAACGACGCCGACCTCGTCTATGCGGCCCCGGTCTATCCGGCGGGCGAGCAGCCGATCGAAGGCGTGGACAGCGCCGAGCTGGTCGCGGGTCTGAAGCGTCGGGGGCATCGACACGCTGCTACGGTCGAGGGCGCCGACGATCTGGCCCGCGTGATCGCTGACGATCTTCAGGCTGATGACATGATCATCTGCCTTGGCGCGGGTGACATCACCAAGTGGGCCGCAGGTTTGGCACCGGCCGTAGCGGCGAAAGAAGCCGCCTGATGAGCGTGCCCCAAACCTTCGTGCTGGGAGCATTGGG
Organism: Sphingobium sp. RC1; assembly: GCF_059738765.1. Lineage (NCBI taxonomy): Bacteria > Pseudomonadati > Pseudomonadota > Alphaproteobacteria > Sphingomonadales > Sphingobiaceae > Sphingobium > Sphingobium sp. RC1. The sequence goes on along the minus strand of NZ_AP027306.1, from coordinate 2,164,928 downwards.
TTGACCACGACAGTGGCGCCCCTTCCTTCGGTTCGCGGGTCGCTGAAGGCTGACGCGCCGCTGGCTCCGCTCGTCTGGTTCAAGGCGGGCGGCGTGGCGCAGTGGCTCTTTGAGCCCAAGGATGCCGAGGATTTGGCGGACTTTCTGGCGCATCTCGATCCGGCGATTCCGGTCATGGCGCTTGGTCTTGGCTCCAACCTGATCGTGCGCGATGGCGGCGTTCGGGGCGTTGTCGTGCGTCTGGGCAAGCCCTTCGCGAAGGTGGAGCAGATCGATGCCACCGCGATCCGCTGTGGGGGAGGGGCATCGGGCATCCTCGTATCTTCGACCGCGCGGGATGCGGGCATTGCGGGGCTTGAGTTTCTGCGCTCGATCCCTGGCACGGTGGGCGGTTTCGTGCGAATGAATGGCGGTGCCTACGGCCGTGAAACCTGCAACATTCTGGTCGAGTGCGACGTAGTGCTGCGCTCCGGCGATCGCGTGACGCTCCCGCTCGACGCGTTGGGCTATACTTATCGCCACAGTAGCCTGCCCGAAGGCGCGGTGGTGGTAAGCGCCGTGTTCCGGGGTGTTCCCGGTGATCCTCCCGCTATTCAGGCCGAAATGGATCGCATCGCGGCAGCGCGCGAGGAAAGCCAGCCGCTCCGCAGCAAGACCGGCGGATCGACCTTCAAGAATCCGGATGGTCACAAGGCCTGGGCATTGGTCGATGAGGCGGGCTGCCGGGGACTGCAATTGGGTGGCGCTCAGGTTTCGGAAAAGCATACCAACTTCCTCCTCAACCTTGGCGATGCCACCAGCGCGGACATCGAGGCGCTGGGAGAGGAAGTGCGCCGCCGGGTGAAGGCAAAGAGCGGCGTCGAGCTTGAATGGGAAATCCAGCGCGTGGGGGTGAAGAAGTGATCCTCTTCACCCTGTCGTCATCCCAGCGGAAGCTGGGATCTCCCTGCACCGGCACGCATCATGAGATCCCAGCTTCCACTGGGATGACGAATATATTTGTTCTGGAGTTCTACAAATGACCCGTGGCCCCTGGCACGTCGCCGTTCTGATGGGAGGCTGGTCCGCCGAGCGTCCGGTTTCGCTGATGAGCGGCGAGGGCGTCGCCAAAGCGCTGGAATCGCGCGGGCATAAGGTCACGCGGATCGACATGGACCACAATGTCGCCGCCCGTCTCGCGGAAGCCAAAGCAGATGTCGTTTTCAACGCGCTCCACGGCGTTCCGGGGGAGGATGGCACGGTACAGGGCATGATGGACCTGATGGGCCTCACCTACACCCATTCGGGCCTTGCCACCTCCGTCATCGCGATCGACAAGCAACTGACCAAGCAGGCGCTGGTGCCCCACGGCATCCCGATGCCCGGCGGCCACATCGTCGACAGCGCCAGCCTGTTCGAAGCCGATCCCCTGCCGCGCCCCTATGTGGTGAAGCCTGTCAATGAGGGCAGCTCCGTCGGCGTCGCCATCGTGACGCAGGACGGCAATTACGGGTCGCCCATCGGCCGTGATGTGGAAGGCCCCTGGCAGCATTTCGATCAACTGCTCGCGGAGCCCTATATTCGCGGCCGGGAACTGACGACCGCAGTGCTAGGCGATGAGGCCCTGCTGGTGACTGAACTGCGTCCCAAGAGTGGCTTCTACGATTTCGATGCCAAATATACCGACGGCATGACCGAACACGTCTGCCCGGCCGAAATTCCGAACGACATCGGCGAAGCGTGCAAGGCCATCGCCCTGCGCGCGCATCAGCTTCTGGGCTGCAAGGGCGCTTCGCGTTCGGATTTCCGCTGGGACGATACGCAGGGGGTCGAGGGGCTCTACTTGCTGGAGGTAAACACCCAGCCCGGCATGACGCCGCTCAGTCTTGTGCCAGAGCAGGCTGCGAAACTGGGCATTGACTATGCCGAGCTGGTCGAGCGTATTGTCGAGGATGCGCTGATGCAGAAACAGGGCGCTAAGGGGGCAGGGCATGGCTGAAGCACGCATCCGGCGGGGAAGCACGGCGCGTCTGACGGGTGCGGGTGGACCTCGCGGCCGTAATGGATCGGGCCGGGGCAAGCCGGGCAAGCGTCGTTCCTGGTTTGGTCGCATGCTTCATGCACTTCCAGTCAGCGAAGACACGCTGCAACGCATGGCGAGTTGGGCCATCGTGGGCATCGTCGTCGCCGCCGTCGGTGGCATCGCCATGCTGCTGGGCGTGCCCGCAATGGCCGGACAGAAGGCGGCGGAGGTTGCAGCCAACGCCGGTTTCGAAGTGCAGAAGGTAGAAGTGCGCGGCGTCGAGCGCATGGACGAGCTGCCGGTCTATAATATCGCGCTCGGCCAGGTGGACCGCTCCATGCTGTCGCTCGACCTGCCCAAGGTCCGCGACGAAATGCTGAAGCTCGGCTGGGTCAAGGATGCGCGCATTTCGCGGCGCCTGCCGGACACGCTGGTGGTCGATATCGTGGAGCGTGACCCGGTTGCTGTGTGGCAGCATGATGGGCAGCTGCACCTGATCGACGTTCAGGGCGTGGTGCTTCAATCCGTGTCTACGGATGCGATGCCGGACCTGCCGTTGGTCGTCGGCCCCGATGCCAATCGCCAGACTGCCGGCCTCAACAAGCTCATGGAAAATGCGCCCGCGCTGAAGCCCATGCTGGCCGGTGCGACCTGGGTTGGGAACCGCCGCTGGGATTTGCGCTTTCAGTCCGGCGAAACCCTTTCGCTGCCTGAAGGAGACAGGGCCTCTGCGACCGCGCTCGTTAATTTCGCGCGCATGGACGGCGTCAACCGCCTGCTGGGTCGAGGCATCGTGAAGTTCGACATGCGCGACCCGGATCGCTTCATCCTGCGCCTGCCGCAGAACCAGGTGAGCGATAAAGCCGAAGTCAATGCGCCCGCCGCGCCTCAGGGCGAGGAAGGCTGACGCGCATGGCCCAGCCCAAGGTCGATAAACTCGTCACCGCGATCGACATCGGATCGTGGAAGGTTTCCGCGCTCATCGCTGGCCGGACCGAAACGGGTGAACTCGCGATATTGGGCACGGGCCAACGGGAAAGCCGTGGCGTCCGGCGAGGCTTCATCGCCGACATGGAGCGCACCGAACTGGCCGTGCGTGAAACGGTCGAGCAGGCGGAGCGCGTCGCGGGCACCAACATCGAGGATGTGTGGGTCAGCTTCTCTGGCGGGAGCCTCGTCAGCGATGTTGTGACGGTCGAGCGCGACATGGGCGGCTATCGCGTAGAGCAGCCCGATATCGACGATCTGCTCGCGACGGGCCAGCAGGGGATCGACCCCGATGGGCGGGTTGTCCTTCATGCCCAGCCCACTTGCTTCACGATCAATGGCAAGGTGCCGGTCAAGAAGCCGCTTGGCATGCATGCAGACCTGCTGGGCGTCGATATCCATGTCGTGCTGGCCGATGGGGCGCCGCTCGCCAATCTCGACCTGTGCGTGCGCGGGGCCTATCTCAACGTAAATTCGATTGTCGCTTCGCCGATCGCGACCGGCCTTGCCTGCCTTTCGGAAGAGGAAAGAGATCTGGGCGTCGCGCTGGTGGAATTGGGCGCGGGGGTCACCAATGTTTCCCTCTATGCGGGCGGAATGCTGGTTGGCCTGCACAGCATCCCGATCGGCGCTTCGGACATTACCGATGATATCGCCTCCGCCTTCGGCATTCGCCGCAGCCAGGCCGAGCGGATCAAATGTTTCTACGGTTCGGCCATGCAGAACCGCCGCGATTTTCGGGAGATGATTGAGATCGCGGCGCCTCATGGCGATGTCGCCGTGCCGGGGCAGAGCGCTGGCCCGAATGCGGACGGCGGCAAGATCACGCGGGCCGCGCTGGTCGCCGTCATCTGCGAACGGTTGAACCAGCTGATGACGGAAATCAACGCGGCGCTCGCGGGTATGGGCTTCAATACGCCGACCGGACGCCAGGTCGTGCTGACCGGTGGCGGTGCGGAAATGAAGGGCATTGCCGACTATGCACAGGGTGCGCTCGGCCGTGCCGTCCGGATCGGCAGGCCGCGCGGCCTGGCTGCGCTGCCGGAAGCGCATAGCGGCCCTGCCTTCGCAACGCTTGCGGGTCTGGCGCTTTACGGCGCATCAAACCCGGTTGATCTTAGAACGATAGCGCCTGCGCCCCAGACCGTTCATCGTATCAATGCGCCGCTATGGTGGCAGCGGATGGTGCGGGCGATGAAGACAAACTATTGAATAAATCTAAAGCCAGACGAACTTTGCTAGTGAAATACGCTATTTTCTGTTGCATTAACTTTCGATGACAGTTTCGCTCATGTCGCCGAAGCTGGAGGGAGCTAGAATTTATGAGCATTGAGATCAGCCCACCGCATGTGGACGAGTTGAAGCCTCGCATCGCGGTGATCGGCGTAGGCGGCGCGGGCGGTAACGCCATCGCGAACATGATCGCCGCGTCGGTTGAGGGCGTGGATTTCATCGTCGCCAACACCGACGCGCAGGCACTGAACGCCTCGCCCGCCGAGCGCCGTATTCAGCTTGGCCCGCAGATCACCGAAGGTCTGGGCGCAGGATCGCGTCCGGAGATCGGCAAGGCGGCGGCTGAGGAAACCATCGTCTCGGTCGAAGAGGCGCTGAACGGCGCGCATATGTGCTTCATCGCCGCCGGCATGGGCGGTGGCACCGGGACCGGCGCTGCGCCCGTTATCGCCAAGGCGGCGCGCGACAAAGGCATCCTGACCGTCGGCGTGGTGACCAAGCCCTTCACCTTCGAGGGCAATCGCCGCATGAAGTCGGCCGAGAGCGGCATCGAGGAACTGCAAAAGCATGTCGATACCCTCATCGTCATTCCGAACCAGAACCTGTTCCTGATCGCGAACCCGAACACCACCTTCAAGGAAGCCTTCCAGATGGCTGACGAGGTGTTGCAGCAGGGCGTTCGCGGCATCACCGACCTCATGGTCATGCCGGGCCTCATCAACCTCGACTTCGCTGACGTCCGTTCCGTGATGGGCGAGATGGGCAAGGCGATGATGGGCACCGGCGAAGCCGAAGGCGACGGCCGTGCGCTTCAGGCGGCGGAAAAGGCGATCGCCAACCCGCTGCTCGACGGCGTGTCGATGCGCGGCGCGAAGGGCGTGATCGTTTCCATCGTGGGTGGCGACGACATGCGCCTGATGGAAGTCGACGAAGCCGCCAACCATATTCGCGAACTGGTTGATCCGGACGCGAACATCATCTGGGGTTCGGCCTTCAATGATGGTCTCAACGGCAAGATTCGCGTTTCGGTTGTTGCCACCGGCATCGATAGCGAAGCGACTGGCGGCGCCGCGCCGCTGACCCAGCCGTTCAGCTTCGCCAGCCGCCCGGCTGTCGCCGTTCCTGCCGCAGCGTCGCGTCCGGCTCCGCAGCCTGCTCCGGTTTCAGCCCCCGAAGCCGAGCCCGAAACGCTCGAACTCGATGTGCCTGCCGCGCCCGAACCTGCGCCGATCGCCGCGCCGGTCGAGGAGCGGGCCGCCGCAGCGCCCCGGCCTGCCCCGGCGGCTGCTTCCGCGCGTCCTGCTGCTGTGTTTTCGGACGAGGACCCGTCGCAGGATGAACTTCTGCTCGGCGCAGAGGAAGTCGAAGCACAGTCTGCACCAGCTCCGGCTCCCGCGCCTCAGGCTGCGCCGCGCGCCGCTTCTGGCGGAACCCTGTTCGAACGTATGGCCGGTCTCACGCGAGGGTCCGACAAGAATACCGGACTGAGCGATGATGCCGGATCGACGCCCGACATTCCACGGTTCCTTAACCGTCAAAGCAACCAATAAGACGGCGGTCCACAAGCTGTCTTATATTTTGAAGCGCGCCATCGGCTGCATCGGGCGGTCGGGCGCGCTTTATCTTTCGGTAAATTTCCCATTCACGCATTGATCCGGTAAAGGGCTAGTGTGAAACGCTCAGCTTTATGGATCCTTGGCGGCCTGCTCCTGACGGGAACCGCCCAGGCACAGCCCGCTCAGATTCAGTCGATCAGGCCGTCAGGCGCTGAAAATCTCAGCCGGAACCTGTCTCGCCTTGCATCCAACCCCCGCGACGTCGATGCGCTGGTCGGCGCGGGTGAGGCTGCGATCGAGATGGATGATATGCGCGCGGCGGCGGGCTTCTTCTCGCGTGCCGATGCGATCCAGCCGAATAATGGGCGAGTGAAGACCGGGCTTGGCCGGGCCGCGCTCAAGGCGCAAAATCCCGCCGAAGCCTTGCGCCTGTTCGATCAGGCTACCCGTCTCGGCTACGGCGAGGCAACGCTGATGGCGGATCGTGGCCTCGCGCGGGACATGACCGGCGACCAGGCCGGGGCTCAGCGCGATTATCAGGCCGCGCTCAAGCGTGTCCCTGACGATGCCGAACTCATCTATCGCTATGCCGCGTCTTTGGGCATTTCGGGTCAGGTCGATGCGGCCGAAAAGGCGCTCCAGCCGCTGCTGTACAAGGGAGACCGTGCCGCGTGGCGATACCGCGCGTTCATCCTGGCGATGAACAACAAGCAGGCCGAGGCGCGAAAGATCGCCAGCCAGACTCTGCCCGCGCAACTTGCCGCTGCCTTGGCGCCCTATATGGAGAAGATGCCCTATCTCACCCCGGCGCAGAAAGCGGCGGCGGTGCATTTCGGTCACTTCCCGACCAATGTGGGGACGTCGCTGGCGGCTGCGACGAACAGACCTTCCGCGCCTACAGTGACCCCGGCTCCAGTTCAGGCAGCGCCCCCGGCCTCCGCGCAGCCCACCACCTCGGCGACGCGCCCGCAACTGCCACAGCCAACCCGGCCTTCGATAGCAGCCACGCCAGCGCCATCCGCTCGTCCAGTTCCTGCCAGCCCCGCGCCCTCCACGTTCGCGCAGACCTCAACTGAAACACGCGCTGCACAGGTACAGGGGCCGCCCGCTTCAATTCAGGATACCACCCCGCGCCCGGCCGCTCCGCTACCCGCGTCTCACAGCCAGCCCAGCGCCCCAGCGCAAGCAGCCGTTCCAGCGTCGCAGCAGACCGCCGCCGCCCCCGTCCAGCGCCAGCAGCCCGATCCGCAAGCGACCCGGACGTTGGCCGACATCATCCATGCCATCGACGTCCCCGACTCCGAACGCCAAACGAGTGTAGCCGCTGTCGACCTGTCCGAGATCGAAGCGCTTCAGGCCGCTCGCCGCGCGGAACGTCAAGCCGCCGCCGACAAGGCGAAGAAGGCGGCCACGACGGCCAGGGAAAAGGCCGACGCAGCAGCCAAGGCCAAAGCGAAAGCCGAAGCTGACGCCAAGGCGAAGAAAGCCGCCGAGGAAAAGGCGCGGCTCGCCGCCAATCCATCGCGCAACTGGGTGCAGATCGGCACGGGTGCCAATCGCAATGCACTGGGCTTCACGCTCAAGGCTCTTCGCCGGAAATATGACACTGTTGCGCCGCAGGACGGCTGGGTCGCCAGTTGGGGCCGCACCAACCGCCTGCTCATAGGTCCCTTCGCCAGCTTCACGCGCGCCAAGACGGTGGAAGCGAAGCTGAAGTCCGCCGGTGCCGATGCCTTCGCCTGGCAAAGCGACGCGGGCGAGGTGGTCGAACAGCTCGGAGGCAAGTAAGGGCGCCCGGATGACGACGCTCGCCCCCTATGCCTCGCACCCCGCCCGAAGCCGTGGCCGCCTGCACCCCGAAGCGGGAGGCGAGACGCGTGGTCCCCGTGACATCTTCCAGCGCGACCGCGATCGCATCATCCATTCCATCGCTTTCCGCAGGTTGCGGCACAAGACGCAGGTGTTCGTGTCGCCCGATGGCGATCATTTCCGCGTCCGCCTGACTCACAGTCTGGAGGTCGCGCAGATCGGCCGCACCACAGCGCGCACTCTGGGCCTGAATGAAGACCTCACCGAGGCACTCTGCCTTGCTCACGACATCGGCCACCCGCCCTTTGGCCATGCGGGCGAAGACGCGTTGGAAGCGGCGCTGGATGATCATGGCGGTTTCGATCACAACGCGCACACCCTGCGCACGCTCATGCTGCTTGAATCGCCTTATCCCTGTTTTCAGGGGCTTAATCTCAGTTGGGAGATGCTGGAGGGCCTCGCAAAGCATAATGGTCCCGTCGATCATCCCGGCTGGGCGATGCGGGAAGTCGATGCGCTCTTTCCGCTGGAGCTATCCTCTCACGCCTCGCTGGAGGCGCAGCTGGCGGCCATCGCCGACGATATCGCCTATGACAATCACGACATTGACGATGGCCTGCGCGCTGGCCTGCTGACGCTGGATCAGCTGCTTGCCGTACCCGTCGTCAAACATTGCTGGGACCGGGTGCGCGCCCGCTATCCGGACATCCCACAGGATCGCCTGCTTCGTGAACTGGTGCGTGAACAGATTGGCCTCATGGCGAACGATCTCATCGCTTCCACCCGGCGGAACATCGCTGAGGCCCGCGTAGAAACGGTCGAGGATGTGCGATCCGCCGGACGCCCTCTGGTCTGCTTCTCGCCTGAACTCGCGGCGCAGGAACGCGACCTGAAGCGATTCATGTACGCGTCGCTCTATCACCATCCATCGCAACTCGCCGCCGCGAACCGTGCGCGGATCATTGTGCGCGACCTGTTCCGGGCCTATCAGCAGCAACCGGAACTCATGCCATCCGAATGGCAGGACGATCGCCTGCTGAATGAGCCGGGTCGCAGCAGGCATATCGGCGACTTCATCGCGGGCATGACCGATCGCTATGCGGAAAAGCGCCACGCGGAAATTTTCGGAGAGATGGCTCTCGCCTGAAGCGACGGTTGCGCTCGCCCTGAACGCGCCCTAGCCTTCGCCCAACATGGCCCTTCACCCACAGATCGCCGCGCTCGCCGCCGGTTTGGAAGACCTCGCCGCATTCCTGCGCAGCCGGGGCGATCGTAAATGGTCGGGCCGGGTAGAGTTGTGCGCCCATCTCGTGGCTGATTCCAACTTCACCGGGATCGAGCATTTCCTGCGCCTTTTCGAGGGCGAGGAAAGTTTTGGCCAGCTAATTCTTGGTGATCCTGCGGCCGATGCCCGGCTGGATGAACTGCGCAAGATGACGCGCACCCTCGCCGATCGGTTGGCGAGGGAAGAACGGGCAGCCGATTGAGCAATTGACGCCGCCTCCCATTTCCCGCAATGCGAGAGGGTCACCGGCGCCCGATAGATTCGGCACCGGACATGATGCGGGAGAGCATGGGAAGCCTTTCAGGCCACCCCGTCGCCGAAGGAGCAACCGCCCCGGAATCTCTCAGGCCAAAGGACCGCATCATGGGCAGGCACTCTGGAAAGCGGACGGGTTATTCCGTCCCACCGAAGGGGTAAGCCATCCGGTCGCTGGGCCGGTGGTCAAAGCTCTCAGGTTCCGTGACAGAGGGGGTGGCAGACGCCGGGATTCCGACTCCGGATCATTATGTCTGTCGCCATGAACCCTGCACGAAAGGCCGCTCTCATGTCCGGCAATGACGACATCGCCCATATCGAAGAAGAATTGCCGCTGCAGGATTTGCCGCTCGACGCCTGGCATCGCGCCAAGGGCGCGCGCATGGTGGGCTTTGCGGGCTATCATATGCCCATCCAATATGAAGGCATCATGGCCGAACATGCCTGGACCCGCGAGCATGCCGGACTGTTCGACGTCAGTCATATGGGTCAGCTCACCTTTTCCGGTGAAGGCGTTGACGAGGCGCTGGAGCATTTACTGCCCAGCGACATCAAGGGGCTGAAGCCCTTTCGGCAGCGTTACTCGATGCTGCTTGATCAAGAGGGCGGCATCCTCGACGATCTCATGGTCTCGCGCCTTGGTGCGGAGGCGTTTGACGGCGCGGACATCTATATGGTCGCCAATGGCGCGACCAAATATGACGATATGGGCTGGATGATCGAACATCTGCCTGATGAGGTCGTCATGAACCATATGGACGAGCAGGCGCTGCTCGCCCTGCAAGGTCCTGAAGCGGGTGAGGCGCTGGCCAGCCTGATCCCTGGCACCGCCGACCTCCTTTTCATGCAATCTGGCCTTTTCAACTGGCGCGGCGTTCCGCTGTGGGTCAGCCGTTCCGGTTATACCGGCGAAGACGGGTTCGAAATCAGCATATCCGCCGCTGACGTCGCGCTGCTGGCCGATGCGCTATGCGCCTTGCCGCAGGTAAAGCCGATCGGGCTGGGCGCGCGCGATTCGCTTCGGCTTGAGGCTGGGCTTCCTCTTTACGGCCACGACCTGACGCCTGCTGTCAGCACCATTGGCGCTGATCTTGGCTTTGCCATCCAGAAGCGCCGCCGGGAGGAGGGCGGCTTCATCGGTCATGCGCGCGTGATGAAGGAACTGGCCGACGGGCCGGGGGCCAAGCGCGTGGGTATGAAGATCGAAGGCCGACTACCCGCCCGCGAAGGGGCGCCCATCTTCGCCGATGGTATCAAGGTGGGAGAGGTGACCTCTGGCGGCTTTGCGCCGACCGTAGGCGCTCCTATCGCCATGGGCTGGGTCAGCTTGCCGCACAGCGCCATCGACACCGCGCTGGAAATCGAAGTGCGCGGCAAGCGCATCGCCGCCACCGTGGCGCCCATGCCGTTCGTCCCGCACCGTTACCGCCGCAAGGCCTGAATTTCCTGATTTTTTGTTGGTCGTGATTTTCAAGTAAATCACTCCGAGGGGAGCAGTAAAATGAGCCGTTATTTCACCGACGAACATGAATGGATCGACGTAGAGGGCGAGATCGCCACTGTCGGCATCACCGATTATGCGCAGGAGCAGTTGGGCGACATCGTGTTCGTCGAACTGCCTGCTGAGGGCGCAACCTTCGAAAAGGGCGACGACGCCGCCGTCGTTGAATCCGTCAAGGCCGCTTCGGACGTCTATGCGCCGATTTCCGGCGAGGTGGTCGAAGCAAATGGCGCGCTGGAGGAAGAACCCGCCCTGGTGAACAGCGACGCCGAAGAGGATGGCTGGTTCTTCAAGCTACGCATCGCCGACGCCAGCGAGTTGGATGGCCTGATGAACGAAGCCGCCTACAAGAAGTTCGTGGCCTCGCTTTGAGAAACAAATAGCCCCTCCCCTTCAGGGGAGGGGTTGGGGTGGGGATCGCCCAACGCACTGTGCCCGGCGGTAAGCCCCCACCCCCGGCCCCTCCCCTGAAGGGGAGGGGAGAGGAGATATGAATGCGCTACCTACCCCTTACCGACACCGACCGGCAGGACATGCTGTCCGTCATCGGCGCGTCTTCGGTCGATGACCTGTTCGTGGACGTGCCCGTCGAGGCCCGCCTTTCCGGCAAGATCGCGGGATTGCCCGATCATGCCAGCGAATTGGCGGTTGAGCGCCACATGGCGGCCCTCGCGCGGAAGAATCTGTCGGCGGGGGAGGCGCCTTTCTTCCTCGGCGCGGGCGCATACCGACATCATGTTCCCGCCAGTGTTGATCATCTGATCCAGCGCGGCGAGTTCCTGACCGCCTACACGCCTTACCAGCCCGAAATCGCGCAGGGCACATTGCAGGTGCTGTTCGAATTCCAGACCCAGGTGGCGCGTCTGCTTGGCTGCGACGTCGCCAACGCGTCCATGTATGACGGCTCCACCGCCTGCTGGGAGGCGATCGGCATGGCCCGCCGCATCACCAAGCGCGGCAAGGCGATCCTGTCGTCGGGCTTGCATCCCCATTATGTCTCGGTCGCGAACACCATGGCGAAGTTTACTGGCGACGCGCTGGTGCATGAAGCACCGAGGCTCGAAGCCGCCACCGATATCGATGTGCTGATCGCCGGGATCGACAAGGATACCTCCTGCGTGGTCGTCCAATATCCCGACATTCTCGGCCGCATCGCTGACCTGACCCCGCTCGCCGACGCCGCTCATGAAGCAGGCGCGTTGCTGGTCGCGGTCGTGACCGAGCCGGTAGCGCTGGGCGCAATTCGCGCGCCGGGTCATATGGGCGCGGACATCGTCGTGGGCGAAGGCCAGTCGATCGGCGTCGGCTTGCAATTTGGCGGCCCCTATCTCGGCCTCTTCGCGTGCAAGCAGAAATATGTCCGCCAGATGCCCGGTCGCCTTTGTGGCGAGACGGTGGACGCGGCGGGCAATCGCGGTTTCGTACTCACCCTCTCAACCCGCGAGCAGCATATCCGCCGTGAGAAGGCGACATCGAACATCTGCACCAATTCGGGCCTCTGCGCGCTGGCGTTCAGCATCCATATGACGTTGCTGGGCGAAAAGGGCCTGCGGGACCTCGCGACGCTGAACCATGGCTTCGCCGTTCAGGCGGCCGAGCGTCTGGCCCAGGTGCCAGGCGTCGAGCTGCTCAACGACAGCTTCTTCAACGAGTTCACGCTGGTCCTGTCGAAAGATGCCCGCGATGTCGTCCGCAATCTCGCTGACAAGGGCGTGCTTGGCGGCGTGTCGCTCGGCCGCCTGTTCCCGGATGCGGCGGAGATCGGCAACGGCCTGGTTGTCGCCGTCACAGAGACCGTGACGCCGGAGGATATCGAAACCTTTGCCAAGGCGCTTGAGGAGGAACTGGCATGACCATGCTCAAGGAAGGCCGCCCCACCGCGCCCCAGGCCATCACCGGAGCCGATAGTGCCCCGGTCACTGCCACGGGCAACCGCGCCTTGATGTTGGAAGAAGCGCTGATCTTCGAGATCGGATCGACCGAAACCACCGGCGTTGACTTCGCCGAGGCACCCAAGGTCGCCAGCCGCCTCGGCGATCTCGCCCGCACCGAAAGCATCGGTCTGCCCGGCCTGTCGGAGCAGGAGACGGTGCGCCACTATACCCGCCTCAGCCGCCAGAATTACGCCATCGACCTTGGCCTGTTCCCGCTGGGCAGTTGCACGATGAAGCACAACCCGCGCCTCAATGAAAAAGTCGCGCGGATGCCCGGTTTCGCGGACCTCCACCCGCTTAGCCCCCAGTCGACCGTTCAGGGTGCGCTGGCGGTGATCCATGAACTCGCCGAATGGCTGATCAAGCTGACCGGCATGCACTCGGTCGCGATGAGTCCCAAGGCCGGCGCGCATGGTGAGCTGTGCGGCCTGCTCGCGATCCGCGCCGCGCTCGAAGCCCGTGGCGATGCGCGCAGTGTCATCCTCGTCCCGGAAAGCGCCCACGGCACCAACCCGGCGACGGCAGCCTTCTGCGGTTACAAAGTCGAGGATATTCCCGCGACCCCCGATGGCCGCGTCGATCTGGCGGCTCTCAAGGCGCGCCTCGGCCCGGACGTGGCGGCGGTGATGATCACCAACCCCAACACCTGCGGCCTGTTCGAGCGCGAGATGAAGACCATCTCCGACGCGGTTCACGCCGCCGGAGCCTTCGTCTATTGCGATGGCGCGAACTTCAACGCCATCGTCGGGCGGGTCCGCCCCGGCGACCTGGGCGTCGATGCGATGCACATCAACCTGCACAAGACCTTCTCCACCCCCCATGGCGGCGGCGGTCCCGGCTCCGGCCCGGTGGTGCTCAGCCAGGCGCTCGCCCCCTTCGCGCCGCTGCCCTTCGTCGAGAAGCAGGGCGACAAGTTCGTACTGATCGAGGAAGAAACGGCGGACGAACATCACGCCAGCAGCTTCGGCCGCATGGTCGCCTTCCATGGCCAGATGGGCATGTTCACCCGCGCGCTGACCTATATCCTCAGCCACGGCGCCGACGGCCTGCGGCAGGTCGCGAGCGACGCGGTGCTGAACGCCAACTACATCCTGCGCAGCCTGGACGATGTGCTGGACGCACCGTTCGGGCACAGCGGCCCTTGCATGCATGAAGCGCTGTTTAGCGACAAGGGTCTGGCAGAAGGCTTCACCACGCTCGACATAGCCAAGGGGCTGATCGACGAAGGCTTCCACCCGATGACCATGTATTTCCCGTTGGTCGTCCATGGCGCAATGTTGGTCGAACCCACCGAAACGGAAAGCAAGGCTGCACTCGACCAGTTCATCATGGCGCTGCGCAGCCTTGCCGAACGCGCGAAGGCCGGTGACGAAGCGCTGAAGGGCGCACCCTATTTCGCGCCCCGCCGCCGCCTTGATGAAACGCTTGCTGCGCGCAAGCCAGTCCTTAGCTGGAGCGATCCGGCGCTCGCGGAAGCGGCCGAATGACGGACGGGCCGGAGCCGTGGGAACCCGGCTCCGGTCCCGTGACGTCGGGCAAGCGCCATGCGCCCGCGACGCAGCGTAACCGCGATGGCATCCTCGCGATATTGCGTGAGGCGCTTCCATTTGCGGGCCTGGTGCTGGAGGTGGCGAGCGGCAGCGGCGAACATGCCCGCTATTTCGCGGCGGCGCTGCCCACCCTGGAATGGCAGCCGAGCGACCCCGATCCCGTTGCGCTGGCATCGATCGAGGCATGGCGCGCCGAGGCACTGCTACCGAATCTTCGCGCGCCAATCAGGCTTGATGCCGCCGCCGCATGGCCGGTCACAAAAGCTGACGCGATCCTCTGCATTAACATGACCCATATAAGCCCATGGGCGGCGACCCTTGGCCTGATGGCGGCGGCGGGGAGGGCGCTGCCGCCGGGCGGGCTGCTCTACCTCTATGGGCCATTCATCCGCGATGACGTCGATACCGCGCCCAGCAACCTTGCCTTCGACGCTTCGCTAAGGGCGCGCGATCCGCAATGGGGCTTGCGCCGCGTCGAGGATGTGGCCGCAGCCGCAGCGGAGCGCGGGCTGGCGTTCGACCGGCTTATAGAGATGCCCGCCAACAATCTGTCGCTACTGTTCCGAAGGGCTTCTTCCTGAAAGTCGGCCCGCGCTGACCCTTCGACAAGCTGAGGCCGAACGGATATGGGAAGCGCAATGCCCAATCAACTCCTGCCCCTTGTGACCGCCGAACTGACCGCGCCCGCCGATCCGCGCGCGGCGGCGATGGGCGGTGCGTTGGCGGCGCAATATCCGCATGCCGCCCGCGCCGTGCTCTTCTACGGCTCCTGCCTGCGGGAGCAGAATCTCGACGGGCTGATGCTCGATTTCTACCTCATCGTGTCGGATTATCGCACGGCTTATGGAAAGCGCTGGCTCGCCACGGCCAACCGGCTGATCCCGCCCAATGTCTTTCCGTTCGAACATAATGGCCTGATGGCGAAATATGCCGTGCTGTCGGAAGCGGACTTTGCGCGCCTCAACAGTCCTGCCGCTGACAATGTCTCTGTGTGGGCGCGCTTTGCTCAACCTTCCCGGCTGCTGTGGGCAGCGGACGACCTCGCCCGTCAGCGAGCGATCAGCGCAGTTGCGGGCGCCGCGCCCACCTTGTTGTCGCTCGCCCGTCCCATGACGGACGCGCAGGACGCGCTATCGCTCTGGAAGGCTGGCTTTACGCTCACCTACAATGCCGAATTGCGGGCGGAGAAGAAGGGGCGTTCGGTTTCGATCGTCGACGCCGACCCCGATCGCTATCGCCGCTTCGGAGAAGCTGCCTTGGCCCAAGGCCTGCCGCCATCGCCGCCGGAACCCGCCAAGCGTTGGCGCGCGCTGCAACGACGCGGCAAATATCTGTCCGTCATCCGCCTCGCCAAAGCCAGCTTCACCTATGCGGGCGGCATCGATTATCTGGCGTGGAAGATAAACCGCCATGCGGGAACCGCGATCCAGATAAAGCCCTGGCAGCGTCGTTGGCCGCTGATCGGCGCGCTTACTCTGCTGCCGCGGCTGTTCCGGGGTGGTGCGATCCGCTAAGCGCGTTGGACAGCGCGTGTGACAGGCCCTTCAGTGTGTAAGGCTTGCGTAACACCTCATGTCCGCCAAAGTCAGCGCCCTCCGCAATGTCCCCCGCATAACCGGTGACGAACAGCACCGGCAGGCTGGCATAGGCGGCGGGCAGGGTGCGGACCATTTCCGGGCCTGTCATTTCCGGCATCAGCACGTCGCTTATGATCAACCCGATGTCGCGATGGCTCGTCAGCAGCTTCGCCGCTTTCGACGGATGATCGCAGGCGACGGGCAAATGGCCCAGTTCCGCGAGCGCTGCCATCGTCTGGTTCAGCACGCGGGGATCATCTTCCACCACCAGAATGCGTGTCGGCGGATGCAGTACCGGCTCGCGCTCGGGCAGCGACGGATCCGTTTTCAGCGCGCTGTCCGCCACTGCCTTGCGCGGCAGATATATGGAAACGCAGGTGCCTTCACCGACCTGGGACTCGATACGGATTTCACCCTGGCTCTGTCGGACAAAACCGAAAATCTGGCTGAGCCCCAGGCCTGTTCCCTTGCCCACCGGCTTGGTGGTGAAGAAGGGCTCGAACACGCGGGCCAGCACATCGGGCGTCATGCCACAGCCATCATCCTTGACGCTCAGCGTGACATAGTCTCCATCGGCACATTCGCCGATTTCGTGATGCGCCAGATGCACCTGGCCCGTGCCGATCACCAACCGTCCCCGTCCATCCATCGCGTCCCGTGCATTGACGCACAGGTTCAGAATGGCATTTTCCATCTGGTGCTGATCGACGAAGATGCGCCAGCCCTTGGACTGGTTCTCTATCGAAACGGTGATCTGATCGCCGATCGATCGGTCAATCAGCTCCACCATGCCGCTGACCAAAGCGTCAGGGTCCACGGCGCTGGGCAGCAGCGGTTCTGACCGCGCAAAAGCAAGCAGGCGGCGGGTCAGGGCGGCGGCCCGATTGGCGCCTTCCATCGCATTGTCCAGGTGCCGCGCAGCCTCCTGCGGTTTCAGCCGCAGTCTGCGCTTGGCCAGTTCCAGCCCGCCGACGACCACCGCCAGCATGTTGTTGAAGTCATGGGCAATGCCGCCGGTCAGCTGGCCGACCGCATCCATCTTCTGCATCTGACGCAGAGCTTCTTCGGCCACTGCGCGCTCGGACGTTTCCTTCTTCAGCTGGTCATAGGCACTGGATAGTTCGGCCGTGCGCGCCGTCACCGCTTCCTCCAGCCGATCGGCACGTTCGGCCTCTATCTCGGCCATGCGTCGCGCGTTACGACGCTCGGTATAGGCGGCATTGGCGACCCACAGGGCGAACAGGACGCATACGAACAGCACCAGCCCGAACAGCCGCGACGTGCGGTCCACAAATTGGGTGCGGTTGCCTGCCAGACTCACCGCAAGGCTACGCTCGCGCAGGCGGGCATTTTCCGCCTGTATGACGCGGTCGAGCAACGTAGTGATGTGTGTCAGGTCTTCCGACCGCCCCGCCTTGTGGAATTGGGCGAGCGCCGCCATCTTCTGGTCATAGGTCGTGCGCAGCCCTATTTCGTTCAGCGTCTTGCCGCGCTGGATGAATGCCTGCTGCAACTCCCGGACATTGGCGCGTTGCCATCCTGATCGGCGGGTGGCGTAGTTCAGCAGCTTTAGCTGGCTGGATGCGGTGCGCCACTGATCCTGGAAAAGACGGCCGACATCGGGGTCAAGGCTGATCACATATCGCGCCAGCGTGACTTCCGCGCGCGCAGTCTTGGCCTCGAAAGCTCTGGCGAGGGCGATGATTTCGAAGCTGCGCCGTTGTTCCTGCAACGCCCGTTCATGGTCGCGAGATGCATTGCTGGCGCTGTAAAGCAGGGTGCCCAGCGCCCCCACCAGCAGTATCACGAGGACCAGCGGAAGGAAGCGTCGTACCGAAGCCCGCCAGCCAGAATCCTGGTCTTCCATGTAATAGCTGTCTGCCATCAACCCCAGATCTTAGTCGAACAGCATTACAGGCGAAATATCAAGGAATAAAAGGTTCCAAGGGGCAGTCACGCTTCATCTGCCCCTTATCTCCCTGTATCGCGGCGATGGTGATCGACGCGATCAACCGATTGCGCCGGTTGCCTTCCCCGCCGCCTCGAACATGCCGATAATCTGGCCAACCTGTTCGTCGCTATGCTCGGCGCAAAGCGAGCAACGCAGCAGGAAAGTCCCTGCCGGTGTGGCGGGCGGGCGCGCCATATTCACGTAGAGGCCGAGCTCCAGAAGCGCTTGCCACATGGCGACTGCCTGCGTCTGATCCGTCAGGATCACGGCAATGATCGCGGACTGCGGCGTTTCCGTCCCCAGCTTGAAGCCAAGATCGGTGAGGCCCTTGTGCAGGCGCTTGCTGTTCTTCCACAAATGCGCGCGCTTTTCGCCCGCGTGCATCAGCTTGCGGATGGACGTTGCGGCTGTCGCGACGACGCTCGGCGGTAGCGAAGCGGTGAAGACATAGGGGCGGCAGACGAGGCGCAGCACCTCGAACTTGGGGTGGTTGGATACGCAGAAGCCGCCAACCGTGCCGACCGACTTGGAGAAGGTGCCGACGACGAAGTCTACATCCTTCTCGACGCCTTGCTCCTCATAGACGCCGCGGCCATTGGCGCCGAAAAAGCCCATGCCGTGGGCTTCGTCGACCAGGATCATGCAATTGGGATGCTTGCGCACCGCCGCTACCATCTCGGGCAGGGGGGCGACGTCGCCCAGCATAGAATAGACGCCTTCCAGCACGACCAGCTTCTGCGCATCGGCGGGCAGGCGGCCAAGGCGCTTGTCCAGATCCTCGACGCTGTTGTGACGGAAGCGCACGATTTCCGCATCGCCCAGAAAACAGCCGTCATAGATGGACGCGTGGCTGTCTGCGTCCAGCACGACATAGTCGCCCCGGCCCGCCAGCGTGGAAATCATGCCGAGGTTGGCCTGATAGCCAGTCGAAAACACCATGGCGCCCGAGGTGCCATAGAAGTCCATCAGCGCGTCTTCGACTTCCTTATGGCCCTGATAGGTGCCGTTAAGTACGCGGCTGCCGGTTGTTCCCGCCCCGAACTCGTCCAACGCCTTCTTGCCTGCCGCGACGACATCGGGGTCGAAAGTCATGCCCATATAGTTATAGGTGCCGAGCAGGATCGTGTCCTTACCCTTGATCACTGCCTGGGTGGGAGACTTCACCTCGTCCATGACGATCGCGAAAGGATCGCGCACGCCGGTCGCCAGCAGCGCCTCGCGCTCGGCGATCAGCGGATCGAATTTGGAAAAGAGGTCGCGCGCGCCAGCCACTTCGGCGGGCGTGTGGGCGTCGGTGGCGGTTTCAGCAGCGTCGGTCATCGCATATATCCGTTCGGTTCGAGCAGCATCGAGCATGTCGAGATGCGTCAGGCGAGAACTTTTCCCGTCATTTCGACCATCGATCCTCGGCAAAGGCGGATCGGCTCGATGCGAACGGGGAAGGCTAGATTAGCCCTTCAACTTTGCTACAGCGTCCACAAGCTGACCGATATTCTCGATCTCAGCCTGCATGTTCATGGTGATGATGATATCGAACTCATCCTCGATCGCCGCGACGAAGTCCATGACGGTCAGGCTGTCCCACTCCAGGTCGCCCGCAAAGCTGGTTGCCTCGCTCAGTTCGACGCCCTTCTTGTTGAAAGGAGCGATCTGCGCGGCGATGCTGTCGAAAATCTGCTGGCGATCCGTCATTATCTGTTCAAAGCTTTCCCATGAAAGGGCGACTTTTGCCCCCAAGTCCCGCCTTTTGGCAAGGGAATAAGGCGGCAATCGGGCAGCATCGCGCCCGATTATGAGCCGCCCCGTGCGGGTTTTTAGCGGAAATTGTCGGCGTAGGCCTGGATCTTCAGCGTCTTGGGCGGCGTCGGGATGAAGGTGTAGCCGATCTCATACTTGTCAGCATAGGCGCGCGCCGCGTCCAGCGATGGGAAGGTCAGCTTGACCTGGCTCTGCGTATCGCCCGATCCGGCCCAGCCGGTCAGCGGGTCCGGCTTCTTCGCCTCGCTCGGCGCAAATTCCAGAACCCATTTGTCAGTCCGCGCCTTGCCGGACTGAAGGGCGTTCTTCTGAATCTGATAGATGCGCGCAGCCATCGTGGCGTCAAACTCCTGGGAAGGGCGATGCGTCCGTTGCACCAGCGGACGGGCGGAAGTCAAGGCTTGCCACGGGCATCGGCGCGTTTCGTGCGCAGCGTGGCGGCGGAGCCAGCTGGGTCGTCGGGCCAGGGATGCCGGGGATAGCGCCCGCGCATCTCCTTGGCGACCGCGCTCCAGCTCCCCGCCCAGAAACCCGGCAAGTCCCGCGTCGTCTGGATCGGTCGCCCCGCCGGGGATGTGAGGGACAGGACCAGCGGTATGCGCCCGCTGCCGACAACCGGATGCTCGGAAAGCCCAAACAGCGCTTGCACGCGAAGCTCTACGCGCGGCCCGCCCTCGGCCGCATAGTCGATCTCATGGCTGCTCCCGGCGGGCGATTGAAATGCCGGAGGAGCCAGCCTGTCGAGCTGCTGTTTGCCGTCCCAGCCGATGATGCCCTCAAGGACGCCCGACAATTGCGACCGGTCAATGTCGGACAATCGCCGCTTGCCCGCGAGCAGGGGCGCGAGCCAATCGTCGAGCGTCGCCAGCAGCGAAGCATCCGACAGCGACTCCACCCCCGCAAAGCTGGCCCGCATTCGCAAAGACCGCGCGGCATCGGACCAAGGCAGCAGGTCTAGCCCGCCCTGTCTGACGCCCTCCAACAAGGCCGAGACGACAGCATCCGGGTCCGGCCTGTCATCCGATCCCGACGACAGCCGTATCGCGCCCAGCCGCCTTTCCCGCAGCGCCTCGATCCCTCCGGTTTCCGCCCGGAAACGCACCGTCCGATGTTCCTTCACCCGCCCGCTGAACAGGCGCAGCACTTCGACCTCGCTGATCGGCGCGGCGGAGAGGATACGCGCCCCAGCCGCGTTTCCCTGCACTTCTCCTACCGCGAGCCATTCCTCACGCGCCAACGGGCTTAACGGATCAAGCCGAAACCCCCGCCCACCAACGCTGGCCCATTCCGCACCATCGGCCGAGCGCCGCTTGGCCACCCGGTCAGGAAAGGCCAGCGCAAGGCAAAGGCCCGCATCATGCTCGCCCGCCGCTGCCATCTGCCCGGAGCCGACCAGCTTCGTCCAGCGCCTCGCCATCGCGCGCGCGGCATCGGCCCGCTTCCCGCTTTCCCGCCGCCAGCGCATCCTCCGTTGCGACAGGTCCACATCCTGCCCGCCAACCCCGCGCTCCCCCAGCAGCACGGCCACCTCTGCCGCCACCTCGGCCAACCCCAGTTCGCCCGCGCGCACCAGCATATGCCCGATCCGCGGCCCCACCGGCAGCCGAGCCAGCGCTTTGCCATGCGCTGTGATCCGTCCATCATCGTCCAGCGCCTCCAGCACAGTCAGCCGCTTGCGCGCCTCGTCCAGCGCAGCGGGCGGCGGCGGGTCGAGCCAGCGCAAGCTCGCCGGATCGCTCACGCCCCACAGTGCGCAGTCGAGCAGCAGGCTGGAAAGGTCGCTTTCCAATATCTCGGGCGGATCGAAGGGCGGCATGCCCGCAGTCGCCGCCGCCTCCCACAGCCGATAGGCGACGCCCGGCCGCTGCCGCGCTGCACGCCCTGCGCGCTGGGTCGCCGCCGCCTGGCTCGCCCGCTCCGTGACGAGCCGCGTCACCCCCGCCGCCCGGTCATAACGCGGCCGCCGCGCCAGCCCGGAGTCGATCACGATCCGCACCCCATCGATGGTCAGGCTGGTTTCCGCGATCGACGTCGCCAATATGACCTTGCGCCGCCCCTCCCGCGATGGACGGATAGCGGCCCGCTGCGCCGACGGGTCCAGACTACCATGCAGCCGATGCACCTCGACGCCAAGCCCCTCCAGCCGTTCCGCCGTCCGCTCAATCTCCGCCACGCCGGGCAGGAAGGCGAGCAGGTCGCCCTCCGCCTCTTCCGCCAGCGCCCGTCGCACGGCCCCGGCCATCTCATCCTCGATTCGCTTTTCCGCCGCCCGGCCGATGTGCCGAAACTCCAGAGGCTGTATCCGCCCCTCGCTCTCCAGCACTGGAGCATTGTCCAACAAAGCCGCAAAGCGCGCCCCATCCAGCGTCGCCGACATCGGCACGATGCGCAGGTCCGGCCGCAATGCCGCCTGTGCATCCAGCGCCAGTGCCAGCCCAAAGTCGCTGTCCAGACTCCGCTCATGCACTTCGTCGAACAGGACGGCCGATACGCCCGTAAGCTCCGGATCATCCTGAATGCGACGGACGAAAATACCCTCCGTCAGGACTAGCAGGCGCGTCGCGGCCGACTGTCTGCTGTCCATCCGCGTCGCATAACCGACGATCCCGCCGGGCACGCCGCCCATCAGTTCGGCAATGCGCTCTGCCGCCGCGCGAGCTGCCAGCCTGCGGGGGGACAGCAGCAGCACCTGCCCCGTGCACCATGGCTCATCCAGCAGCGCGGGCGCCACCGCCGTCGTCTTGCCTGCTCCCGGCGGCGCGACCAGAACGGCACTATTCCCCCGCCGCAACGCGTCCATCAGCCGGGGAAGAACATCATGTATCGGCAACGCGGCACTCATGTCCGTCCCTCTCGCGCCAATCGGCATCCGGTGCAATCCCACTGTGCGAGGCGAAAGGCGGCGCTGAAAAGAATGAGCTTATCCGAATAGCAACTCGTGCATCGGGTTTCCCGGATCGAGCAGCATCTTCGCCGTCAGCCCCAGCGACATGATGATCAGCAAGGGCCGTATCAACTTGCTGCCGAACCGCATGGCCAGACGCGATCCGATCTGGCTGCCGGTGATGCTGCCGACGGCCATGGTCAGTCCCGCAATCCACATGACATGGCCGCCCAGCATCATCGTCAACAGGCCCGCCACATTGCTAGCCAAATTGGCGGCCTTTGTCTGAGCCGTTGCGCGGACGAGGCCGAGGCCCCCCAGCGCCAGGAAAATGGTTGCGTAAAATGCTCCGGCACCGGGTCCGAAGAAGCCATCATAAAAGCCGATAGCGCCGATCAGAAGGCTCAGTCCCGCCAGTCCCACCCGGCTGTGACGATCCATTTCGCTGATTCGGGGGGAGAAGGTGAAATAGCCCGCCAGCGCGATCAGCAGCGCGGGCATCAATCCCGCCAAAATGGCCGGGTCCACCCGCTGGATCAGCCAGGCGCCACCCATTGACCCTGTAAATGCCGCAGCAATGGGCCAGCGATAGGCTCTCAAGTCCATGTGCCCGGCGCGTGCATAAGCGACGCAGGCGCCAAAGGTGCCTAGCGATGATTGCAGCTTGTTGGTGCCAACCGCCGCAACCGGCGGCACGCCCGCCGCCAGCAATGCGGGCAGGGAGATCAGCCCGCCGCCTCCCGCCATGGCGTCGATGCACCCGGAAATCAAAGCCGCAGCCATCAGGAAGGCCAGCGTTTCAGGAGAAAGGATCAAATCCAACGGCGTCCCACCTCAGCTATCCGCCGCGCCACTTGGCGTCGATGCGCGCCGAGCCTGCGCCCTCTGGAGCGGGAGGCGGCGTGGCTCAATAAGCGCGGGCGATAGCGAACTCGACCGCCTCGGTCAGCGCGGCCTTTGCCTTGCCCGTATCGAACCGGCCCAGCGCATCGATGGCGCGCTGGCCATAAAGGCGCGCCCGTGCGAGCGTATCGTCAATGGCGCCGGTCTTGCGAAGCAGTTGCGTCGCATGCGCCAGATCCTCGTCGCTCACCCGATTGCCTGCGATCGCCTGCTTCCAAAAAGCGCGATCCTCTTCCGATCCCCGCGCATAGGCCAGGATCACCGGCAGCGTCACCTTGCCGTCGCGGAAGTCGTCGCCCGCGTCCTTCCCCATGGTGGCGCCGTCCGATTCATAATCGATCGCATCGTCGATCAGCTGGAAAGCAATGCCCAGGTTCCGGCCATAGACGTCCAGCGCCTTTTCCTCGGCCTCGTCGCGATCCGCGACCACGGCGGATATGCGGCAGGCGGCGGCGAACAGGGCAGCAGTCTTGGCGCCGATAATGTCCAGATATTGCTCTTCGCTCGTGTCGATACGACGCTGGGCGGTCAACTGATTGACCTCGCCCTCGGCGATCACCGCCGATGCGTTGGACAGGATCTTCAGGATCTTGAGCGACTCGGCCTCGACCATCAGCTCAAAAGCGCGGGAGAACAGGAAGTCGCCGACCAGCACGCTGGCGCTGTTGCCCCAGATGATGTTTGCTGTCTTGCGGCCCCGGCGCAGGCCAGACCCATCGACAACATCATCATGCAGCAGGGTCGCCGTGTGAATGAACTCGACCGCCGCCGCCAGCTTGTAATGGCGGCTGCCCGCATAGCCGACCAGTTGCGCGCAGGCGAGGGTCAGCATCGGCCGCATCCGCTTGCCGCCGCCCGCGATCAGGTGGCCCGCCAGTTCCGGGATCAGCGGAATGCGCGACTGCATCCGGTCCAGGATCACCGCATTGACCTGGTTCATGCCGTCGGCAACCAACGTCATCATGGGGGTGAGCGACGGCGCGCCGTTGGCGCGGCCGATGGGGTGGACGTTGCCGGAGATGGGGCCGGAGGCAGGTGCGGTCATGACCCGGCCCATGTGGCGGTGCAAAATGCAGTTGGCAAGCGGGAATAGCTTGCACGGAGCGACGGATGGAGCAAAAAGCGCGCGTATATTTGGAGGATGAGCGTGGACGACACTTTGAAGCGGTATCGCGAGAGCATCGACAACATCGACGCCGCCCTCGTGTTCATGCTCGCGGAGCGCTTCAAGATCACGCAGGCTGTCGGCGAATTCAAGGCGACGCACGCCCTGCCGCCCGCCGATCCGGGTAGGGAAGAACGGCAGATCAGCCGCCTGCGTCAACTCGCAACCGATGCCAATCTCGACCCCGACTTCACGGAAAAATTCCTGCGCTTCATCATCGATGAGGTGATCCGCCACCATGAGCGGCTTCGGGACGCCTGAGGACCTGCTTGCGCACACGGTGGATCGGCTCCACCCTCGTGCCCCGGCGAGCCTGCCTCTATTGCCGTTCGCCCTGAGCCTGTCGAAGGGCTTTACTTTTCTTCTAAAAAGCAAAAGCATGGCCGATGGGTGATCCCACGCCGAAGGACAGGCTCCCCTAAGCCGGTTCGCTAACCGTTTCCCTTTTGCCTTGCGACCGCCCCAGCAACACCCCCGTCAGCGCCAGAGCAAAGCCCGCCAACTGAACCGGCACCAGCTTTTCGTCGAACAGCAGCCAGGCTTCCACCGCGGCAAGCGGCGGGACCAGCAGCAACAGCATCGACATCCGCGTCGGACCTTGCGTCCGCACCAGCCAAATCAGCAGCGACAGGCCGCCTGCCGACAGGCCCAGCACTGACCAAGCCAAGCCCAGCCATAATAGGGGCGCGCCATCCCAACGGGCCTCCCCCACAATAAGCGCCGCCGCGACCGCGACAATCGCGCCGCCTGCATTCTGTATCGCTCCGGAAATCCAGATGCCGTCACCCGCTATGGAGCCGCGCTGCACCAGCGTGCCCGCCGCCATGGCGACCACCGCAAGCAATCCAGCGAACGCAGGCAAAATCGGCACCGCGCCCGCGCCCGACTTCTCGATGGCAGGCAGCAGTACGCAAACCACGCCCGCAATGGCGATCGCCAATCCTCCCCATCCGCGCGCCAGCAGCCGATCGCCGAGCAGGAACGCGCCCGCCACCGCCACCATCAATGGTTGCAGCGCGCCGAGCAGCGACATGATGCCCGCAGGCATGCCATTATACACCGCCCACCAGCTGACGGTCAGGTAAACGCCATGCAGCATCGCGCCCGCCGCCAGATGCAGCATCAGCCGCTTGCCTCGGGGCAGCCTCTGCCCCGCTCGCCACGCGACGAACCCCAACAGCAGCGCCGTCAGCGTCATGCGCACGCTCAGGATCAGTTCCGGCGCGCCATGGGGCACTGTCCCGCGCGCGACGATGAACCCTGTCGACCAGATCAGGACGAACAGCAGCGAAGCGCCGAAACCGATCACTCGCGCCCCGCTCGTATCGCCGCCCCCGCCGCGAAGGGGGTGATCGCCACCAGCAGCAGCGACGCAGCGCCCAGGAACTTGAGCGCCGCTCCGCTCCCATCGCCCAGCGTGCCTGCGCCAAATATCAGCAACGGCACCGCCAACGGCAGCGCCAGCAATCCGGCCAGCGCTCCGCTCGACCGCAGTCCTGCCGTCAAACTCGCCACCAGCAGACCCAGCGCCGCGAGCGCAGGCGTGCCGATCAGCAGCCCCAATTCCAGCATCCCGACCGTCGCGCCATCCAGCTTCAACAGCGCGCTAGCGGGCAGCGTCGCGATCATCAGCGCCGGGCCAAATCCCAGCCAATGCGCGATCAGCCGCGCCAGCATCACCATCTCATCGCCAACGCCGCGTAATGCGATCTGGTCCAGCACCCCGGCGTCCCGATCGGGCGCGACCAGCCGGTCCACCGGCAACAAGCTCGCCAGCAGCGCCGCGATCCACAGCATCCCGCCACCCGACCGCCGCAACAGCGCAGCATCCGGTCCAACCGCAAAGGGATACAGGCTCGCCACCAGCAGCAGGAAAGCCACTGGCAGCCACAGTCCAGCCGACTGCCAAGCCTGCTTCAAATCCCGTGTGACCAGCAGCGCCATCACCCTCACGCCGCCTCCTCCGCGACATAGGCGCTAAGGTCGATCACCACGGGCGAAGCCATCGGCAGCGGCTGATGCGATGCCGCAACCACGATGCCGCCACCCGCCAGATGCGCCGCCACCGCCGTCCCGAGCAGCCCAAGCGACGCATCGTCCAGCCCATTGCCCGGCTCATCCAGCAGCCACAGCCCAGCGCCACTCGCAATCACCCGCGCCAGCGCCGCCCGCTTGCGCTGCCCGGTCGAAAGCATCCGCACCGGAATCCCCCCGAGCGGCCCCAGCGCCATCGCCTCCAAAGCACCGTCCAGCGCACTCCCATCGACGCCATCCAGCCGCGCCCAAAAGCCCAGCGCTTGCGCCAAAGGCTCTTCCAGATCCAGCGCCAGCCGCTCATCGGCCAGCGCGATTCTGCCGCGCCGCTCGATCGTCCCCGCCATCGGCCGCAGCAGCCCCGCGCAGATACGCATCAGGCTCGACTTGCCGATCCCGTTCGGCCCCCGCAGCAGGGCGCTGCCCCCCGGCTCCAGCGTCAGGTCGACGCCCCGGAACAACAGCCGCCCACCGCGCGCGCAGGCGATGCCCGACAGGCGCAGCGCCGCGTCGCTCATGGCGCGACCATGTCCTCCAACACGTGCATATCGATGTCGGAAAGGCCGAAATGATGGCCGATCTCATGCACCACCACATGGGTGATCAGTGCGTCGAGCGGCACGCCCGTTTCCACCCATTCATCCAGCAACGGCCGCCGGAAAAGATGCACCATGGGCGGGCCGTCGCCCGTCTGCTCGGGCTCCCCCACCGGCCGCCCGGTATAAAGCCCGGTCAGCCCGAACGGGTCGTCAACCTCCATCTCCTTCAATATCCGTTCGTCGGCAAAATCCTCGACGAACAGGACCACGTTGGACAGATGGGACCGGAAAGGGTCGGGTAACCGGCCCAGCGCCTCAAGCGCCAGTCGTTCGATCTGCGCGACGGTTGGCGCGAAAAGAGGGGGTTGACCGGCGTCTGACATGGCTGCGACATAGGCGAAACAATATTATGAGGATAGAGCCATGATTGGTAAACTGTCCGGCGACGAACGGGCGCAGGAGCTTGCTTCTCTTGCCGATTGGACGCTGGTGAACGACCCTGAAGGCATCCAGCGGCGCTTCACCTTTGCGGACTTCAATGCCGCGTTCGGCTTCATGACCCGCGTCGCGCTTCTGGCTGAGCAGGCGAACCACCATCCCGAATGGTTCAACGTCTATAATCGCGTGGACATCACCCTGACGACGCATGACGCCGACGGGCTGTCGCGCCGTGACATAGATCTCGCAAAGGCGATCGACGCGCTGCTGACCGCCTGAGCGGACGGCTCGATCAGGGCTGCCCTTCGATGCGATCCTCATAACCATGCAGCGCAGCGGTCACTGCCGGGTCACCGGCATAGCGGCGGCGCAGCATGGCGAGCTTCGCATCGGTCCCGGTGCATAGTTCGGCGATGCTTTCCATAAGGAACACGCGCCTCTCCCCGTCATAGGGCTCTTCGCCCCGAAAATGGTCGCAACTGTCCCGATCGACCATGAAGCTGGCAACTTCCTGCGGGAAGGGCGTCGCCAGCGCAGCGTCGGGAGAGGGGGGCAGATCCAGCGATCCGCGCGGCGCGGGCTGCGCCTGCACGGTCACTTCGGCTGACGGACGTTGTGGCGCGGCGACTACCTCGATCGGTTCACCCTCGATAGCGTTGGCGGAAAGCACGGCTTGTGGGGCAGTCGCATTGTCCGCGGACGCGGCATCGCCAGACGCGTCACGGCAGGCCGCGGTCAGCGCCAGAATCATCACCAATGGAACCAGCCCCACCCGTGCGCCCACCGATTTCCTCCCGCAAAATGGCAATGAGATCAGCGACATGCGGCAGCCGCTGTTCCTCCTCATCGAGAATCGCCAAGAATGCGGCTTGCCTATAATCGCGCACGCGTTCTTCCGAAAGGCGGCTTGCCGCGGGTAATGCGGAAATTACGATATCCAGCAGCCGTTCGACACCATGAAGGCGTCCCCACAAATAGTCATTCTCCCGATAGGCTCTGCTGAAAAATGCACCAAAGTTATTGAATTCAATGCCTTTTAACGTGGCTTCGGCCCCGCCTGATCGAATAGCGCTGCAATCCTCCGGGGAAATCCGGTCCACCTTCACCGGATCATATTCTTCCATGGCGTGGCCCTGGAGCAACGGTAGGGTGGCGATGTCGTAAAAGGGGAAGCCGAGATAGGAGAGCAGCATGATCCGCCGCTCCGCCTTGGGAAGTCCCGCGAGCGCGTCGGCCAGCATCATCTCCGCCACATCATCCCGCACCTTCAGGTCGCGTGCCTGCGCAATCGCGTCCAGCGCCGCCGCCGGGTCGGAAGGCACCTGCTTGGCTGCGGCGCGGATCGCGCCATTATAGAAATCGGTGCCTTCGCATTCCGTATAATGCGCCATCGATTGATAGATGGCGTCGTGCATCTTCTGGATCGCGGCGTTGCCAGCCTCAGAATCGATCTCCAGCGTGTCGGCCAGCCGCCGGGCCAGAAAGCGCAGGCGGCGGATGCGAAAACTCAGGTCATGAGTGCGGAAGAATGCGACCGGCGGCGATCCCGGCCCGACATTCTCGATCAGCTTGTCCGCGCCGATCGTCCGGACATGCGACCACAGCGCCTGCCGGAAATTTTCCCGCATCAACGGACTGTCCTCATCGCTCAGGCGGAACAGCAGACCGGCCAGATCCTCGACGATGCCCGACAGCTTCAGATGCCCATAGGCCGGGAAGGCAAAGCCCGCCGAGTTCGCGGCCCGCAACTGCGCCTTCGCGCGCCAGGCGGACAGCCGCGCGGGCGTCGGACGGTCGAGGAACAGCATGCCGCCAATCGTGTTTTCAACCTCCGCCTCGATCCCCGGCCTTAAGGCATTCAGAATGCGTACCATCCGGCGAATGCGCGAAGAATGGCGATCGATCGCTTCCAGATTGTCGCGGATCGGCTGCTCGCGCGGAATATCGCTCAGGGCGCCGAAAATGGTGCGGAAAAAACCGGGCAGTTGAGCCTTGTCCTCTGGCGTCGCGTCTTCCTGCTCGCCCTCCCGGTTCAGCCGGATCGATCGACGGCCCGGCTTCGGATCAATATAGACGAAACGCCGATCGACCTCGCGCCGCGACGGACGGTTGCGCAGCGCGCCGATGGCCTGTGCGAAGGGCGCGTTCGCCAGCACCGATCCGTCGATCAGTATCGCGTCCTCCGCGTTGCCGCGCGCCCAATGGCGGGGCAGGGCATGGGCCAGAAACGCGTCCCGGGTCGGCCATGCGCGGTGTCGCTGTTTCAGCACCCGATCAAGTTCGCGCACGGTGAAGGGGGGGAATGCGCCGGGGAAGCTCGCCGTCGCGCGCGCGGCGAATACCAGCTCGGCCGGATCGGCGAACAGGCGGTCGCCACGCCCCCGCGCGTGGAAACCGATGGAAAGGCGATGTTCGGTCTCCACCACCTGCGGCGGGCTGTTGAGGTTCAGGCTTTGCGGATGGCCTTCGAAATCCGTGACGGTGACGAACAGGTCCAACGGGTGCCCCTCGGGCAATAGCGGTGGCCCGCGCTCGGCGGCTTCCATCGCATCGAAGGCGTCAAGGACCATCGCCGTGAAGATTTCACCGCCAAAGGGCGGTTCAAACCATCTGGACCGGATGAAGTTCGACAGCTTGTGCCGCACCTCCTCGCGCGTATCGGGCGCGACGGTACGTTCCACCGTGTCACCGGGCCGCCGCGCCGCCATCCATACCAGCGGCGTTGCCCAGAATTTGCTGATCCGCCGCGCGGGACGCGCATCCGGGTCCAGCAACTGCTCCACATCGGCATTTTCCAGCCACAGGTCGGTCAGTGGCTCCAGCGACTGCCCGGTTTCGATCGCCTGCGCCAGAAATATGCCGTTGATGCCGCCCGCGCTCGCCCCGGCGATGATGTCGGGCATTACGCGCAACCGGATGCCGCTCGCCGCTTCCAGATCTTCCAGCAGCTTCCTGTAGACCGCCTCGCTGCCCTTGCTTCCCGGGGTGCCGTCATGAAAACTCCGGCTCGCCCGCGCCAGCCGCCAGATTTCCTTGGTGATGCCGTGCATGTAGACGGCCAGACTGATCCCCCCATAGCAGACCAGCGCCAGTCGAAGTTCGCGTTCCTTCATGATCCGTAGCCCTCAGGCCCTAAACCTCTCCTCCGTTCGCCCTGAGCCTGTCGAAGCCTGTCCCCCTGAGCGCCTGCTGCAAGCAGGCAGTCGAAGGGGGCTCTACTTCCTTTAAGCTGATCCGTATCGGGCATCGACAGACCGGTCCCCACCAGCAACCGCCACCTCACAACCGAAACTCCGCCCATATCGGCAAGTGATCCGAAGCCTTCCGCGACGCCGCACTGTCGTGAACCCCGCTGTCCATCAGCTTCAACTGCCCGCAATGCATGATCCGGTCGAGATGCGCCACGGGCCGCCGCGCGTGGAAACTCCGGCCGCACGGCGCGAAACTATAATGGCGCGCAAAGTCCGCCAGACACCCCCGATTGGCGCTCCATTCGTTGAGGTCGCCCATCAGCACGGTCGGCATAGCGTCCCGTTGTGCTGCCGCATGGATGACCGCCGCCGCCTGCTTGCGCCGCCACAGGCCCGACAGGTCGAGATGCATGCCAAATACGCGCAGCTTCGCCTTGCCCAGTTCAACCTCCGCCATCGTCGCGCCACGCGGTTCCAGGCAGGGCAGATGCAGCACGTCATGGGTGCCGACCTCCGCCTCCTTCCGCACCAATATCGCGTTGCCATGCCAGCCCATCGAATCCACGTGCACATTCAACGGCACCGGCTTGTACTGGCTCATGGATTCCAGCAGCCAGGGTGGAATGGCGGCCGATCGAACGCCAAATCGGCGATCCGCTTCCTGCAACGCGATGACGTCCGCGTCCAACTCTCCCAGCACCTCCAGCACTCGTTCGGGGCTGCGGCGGCGGTCGGTGCCAATGGCTTTGCGGATGTTATAGCTGGCAACGCGTAACGACTTCATGGCGAGACAATGCGCCACATCCGCATGAGTTTCCAGCGCTCTTGGACGGTATCCAAACTTCTTCGCCATAAGGCGGGAGGGGCGAGGGGGGTGGCCCATCCGTTCTTTGTTCTTGAAACGTTCACCATGGCAAGTCATAGCTCCCCCATGGCCAAGGCAAAGCGCAAATTCGTCTGTCAGCAATGCGGTACGCTCTCTTCCCGTTGGCAGGGGCAATGCGATGACTGCGGCGAATGGAACAGCATTGTCGAGGAAGCGTCCGAGACCATCTTTTCCGCGCGCCATGATCTGCAAAGCGGGGGACGCGCCCTAACGCTTGTGGGCCTGAACAGTCAGGTTGAACTGCCCCAGCGCACCAGCACCGGCATTGCGGAGTTCGACCGTGCACTGGGTGGCGGCATCGTTCCGGGTTCCGCCACGCTAATCGGCGGCGATCCGGGCATCGGCAAGTCCACCCTGTTGCTTCAGGCTGCCGCCCGCATTGCCGCGCGCGGCCTTTCCGTCGCCTATATCAGCGGTGAGGAAGCGGCGGATCAGGTGCGCCTGCGGGCGCAGCGCCTCGGCCTTGGCAACGCGCCCGTGCAACTCGCCAGCGCGACCTCCGTCCGCGACATCCTGACCACACTGGGGGAGGGGGAACCGCCCGCGCTGCTCGTCATTGACTCGATCCAGACGATGCACAGCGACCTGATCGAAGGCGCCCCTGGCACCGTCAGCCAGGTGCGCGCATCCAGCCAGGAACTGATCCGCTTCGCCAAGCAGCGCGGCACCGCCGTCATCCTCGTCGGCCATGTCACCAAGGATGGCAGCATCGCCGGGCCACGCGTGCTGGAGCATATGGTCGACACGGTGCTGAGCTTCGAAGGCGAGCGCAGCCATCAATATCGCATCCTCCGCGCGATCAAGAATCGTTTCGGCGGCACCGACGAGATCGGCGTCTTCGCGATGGTGGCGGAGGGGCTGGAGGAAGTTTCGAACCCATCGGCGCTGTTCCTCACCCATCGGGACGAAACCGTAACCGGCGCGACCGTCTTTCCTGCATTGGAGGGCACGCGGCCCGTGTTGGTGGAGATACAGGCGCTCGTCGTCCGCCTTTCCAGCGGCGCTACGCCCCGGCGCGCGGTGGTGGGCTGGGACAGCGGCCGCCTGGCCATGGTCCTTGCCGTGCTGGAAGCGCGCTGCGGACTCAGCTTCTCAACCTGTGAAGTCTATCTGAACGTCGCGGGTGGTTATCGCCTGTCCGATCCCGCCGCTGACTTGGCGGTTGCCGCCGCGCTCATATCGGCGCTCGCGGAACGGCCGGTGCCAGCCGATCTGGTCCTGTTCGGCGAAATCGCGCTGTCGGGGGAAATACGCCCCGTCGCTCATGCCCCGCTGCGCCTGCGCGAATCGGCGAAGCTCGGTTTTGAACGGGCCTATGTACCCTCAGCGGTCGCCGACGGGGTAAAGGGGATAGCGGTCAGCGGTTATCGCGCGTTAAGTCAACTGGTTGACCAGATGCTCGGCCGCGGATAGCCCGACGCTCATGAACGCCGTCGATATCCTCGTCCTTCTCGCCATCGGCGGTTGCACAGTCTTGGGCTTGCTTCGTGGTTTCGTTCTTGAAACCCTTTCGCTGATCGCCTGGGTCCTCGGCATCTTCGCCATCCGCCTCTTCCACCCCTCCGCGACCGAACTCCTCACCCCCCTGGTCGGCACAACCGGAGGCGCGTCAATTCTCGCATTCCTTCTTGTTTTCGGCATCACCTTCGGCGCAGGAAAACTCCTCGCCCACGCCATCGGCCGCCGTACCCGCCAGTCGATTCTTGGCCCCATCGACCGCGTCCTCGGCGGCGGCTTCGGCGCTATCAAGGGATTGATCGGGGCAACGCTGGTCTTCCTCGCGTTCAGCCTGACCTACGACACCTTCTACGGCAGCGGAGAGCGCCGCCCCGATTGGTTGTCCGACGCCCGCACCTATCCGCTGCTCAACGCCAGCGGGCAGGCCATCAGCGAATTCGTGGCCGAACGCCGCGCCAGAAAGCCGGACGCCAAAAGCGACTAATCGCTATAGCCAGCCCTTTGCGCGGTACGCGTCCGCTGTTGCTTTCAGTCCCGCTTCGGTAGCAACCTCTGGCACCCACAGTTTTTTGGGAGGCTGCTTGCGCTTTGTGACCACCCAATCGGGATGGCAGAAATAGCTGACCCGATCCTGCGTGAGCTTCGCGCCTTTGCCCCGCAGCATGCGATCCAGCCGCGCGCCGAGGCCCAGTGCCCAGTTGGGCGTGGCAAAAGTCCGCACGGGCCTTCCGACCGCGCGCCCGATCGCCTGTCCAAAGTCCAGATGGTCCCATCCGCCCGGCGTGCCGTCGTCCGCCTCATAACTGTGAGCAAGGCTCATTTCCGTCTCGCCAGCAAGCCGCAGCAGCAACCGACCGAGGTCGCTCACCTCGATCAGGGATAGCCGCCCACCCGGGGGCAGCAGCATGATGCCTCGCTTGGCCATCCGGAACAGCTCCAGCATTTCCCGATCACCCGGCCCATAAATCGCAGGCGGGCGCACGATCGTCCAATCCAGTCCGCTCGCCTTGACGTGACGTTCGGCGAGCGCTTTGGACCAGCCATAGTCGGACAGTTTCGGTTCCCGCGCGGCCAGCGATGACACATGGACCAACCGCCGGACCCCGCGCTGCCGCATGGCGTCGATGACGGCCATCGTCCCACGCGCGTTCCCAGCCTCGAACCCGTCGCGATTGGCCGCGTTCACAACGCCTGCGATATGGACCACTACGTCGGCATCCCGTACCAGCGTGTTCAGCGCCGCACGGTCCTCAAGCGATCCGGGCACCCACTTCAGCCGGGCGCGGGGCGGCTGCGCCTTTCGGGTGATGGCTGTCACATGGTGCCCAGCGTCCAAAGCCTGATTGAGCGTTTCGGCGCCGACAAAACCTGTCGCGCCCGTCATAGCAATGCGTAATTTCATGGGGGTCAGACCATGGCCATCTGGTCGCGATGAACGAGCACGGATCGGGGCAGGTGGCCCAGCAGCGCCGCGATATCCTCACTGCGTTTTCCTGCGATCCTCGCCGCTTCCTCGCTGTCATACTCGCTCAGTCCACGCGCGATCACCCGGCCGTCCGGCGCGACGATATCAACGACATCACCTCGCACGAACGCGCCCTCTATCTTCGCCACACCGGCAGGCAGCAAGCTGTTACCGCTTCCCAACGCCTTTTCAGCGCCCGCGTCGATGATGATGCGTCCGCGAACGGTAAGACGTCCTGCGAGCCATCCCTTCCGCGCCCGCTTGGCAGGGGCCGCGAGGAAGATCGATCCTTTTCCGCCATTGATCCAATGTGACAGCGGAGCATCGACCTTGCCGGAAATGATGGCGAGATGCGCTCCGGCCCCTGTCGCGATCCGCGCGGCCTCGATCTTGGAGGTCATGCCTCCCGATCCCATTCCGGAGGCGGATCCGCTGTCCGCCATATTTGCGATTCGCGTGTCAATGCGCTCGATTGTGTCTATCAACATGGCGCTCGCATCGACATGCGGATTGGCGGTGTAAAGCCCATCGACGTCGGAAAGCAGCACGACCGCGTCGGCCCGTGCTGCCTGTCCGATACGCGCCGCCAGCCGGTCGTTGTCCCCAAAGCGGATCTCCGCCGTAGCGACGCTGTCGTTTTCATTCACCACCGGCACCACATTGAGCGTGATCAGGCGTTCCAAGGTCGCAGAGGCATTCAGATAGCGCCGTCGATGCTCCAGATCGTCCAGTGTCACCAGCATCTGCGCGGCCGTGATCCCCTTGTTTTGCAACAAACGAGCCCAGCATTGCGACAGTGCGATCTGTCCTGTTGCCGCAGCAGCCTGAGCGTCTTCCAGACTGCCTCGCCCACCCTTTGGCAGCTTCAATCGCCGTGCGCCCAGAGCGATTGCGCCTGACGAAACGATAATGATCTGCTGCCCGGCTGCCTTGCGGGCAGCGACATCTTCGACCAAGGTCCGGAGCCACGCTTCGCGAACCTCGCCATTCCCATCGACCAGCAGGGCTGAGCCGATCTTAATGACCAGTCGCCGAACTTGAGAGGGAGGGAAGCCTGAAAGAGAGGAAGTCACGGGATCAGTTCCGTTCGCCTGGAACGTGAAGAATAAGTGGCGATTGAGGAGTGTTCAGATCGGCGACCATGAAGCGTCGCCTTCGTCACCGGCCTCTTCCTCCATCGGTCTGCCGTCTGTCAGCAATGGCAGGACGGCATCCAGTAGCGGTTGCACACCTTCGCCAGTCGCGCCCGAGATGATGAATATCTTCTCCACGCCAGCCTCGCGCCGGATTTGGGCGGCGATGTCCTCCATCAATTCCGGCCCGAGCAGGTCGCCCTTGTTAAGCGCGACGATCTGCGGCTTGTCGGCGAGCCCCTCGCCATAGGCCTCCAGTTCATCCTGCACGATCCGGAACTGTTCGACCGGATCGTCGCCAGTGGCATCAACGAGGTGCAGCAGCACGCGGCAGCGCTCGATATGGCCAAGGAATCGGTCGCCGATGCCAGCGCCTTCGGCTGCACCCTCGATCAAGCCAGGGATGTCTGCCAGGACGAATTCCTTGTCACGGTGCGTGACGACGCCGAGCTGTGGCTTGGTGGTGGTAAAGGCATAGGCCCCCACTTTGGCCTTGGTATTGGTCACCTGATTGATGAAGGTAGACTTGCCCGCGTTAGGCATGCCGACCAAGCCCACATCGGCAAGCAATTTCAGCCGCAGCCAAACCCACATTTCCTGTCCCGGCCAGCCTGTTCCATGCTGCCGTGGCGCACGATTAGTGCTTGTCTTGTAAGACAGGTTGCCCCGACCGCCATCGCCGCCGCGCAGCAGGACTAAGCGTTGCCCTACCTCGGTGAAGTCGGCGAGAAGCTCCTGATCTTCATAGTCGGGATAACCATCCTCGTCCTCGGTGCCCTCGATGGGCTGAGGATCGGACAGGATCTGCGTTCCCACGGGCACTTTTATGACGAGGTCGTTGCCGCCAGCGCCATAGCGATTCTTCCCGGCACCCGGCATGCCGCGCTGTGCCTTGAAATGCTGAGTGTAGCGGAAGTCTATGAGGGTGTTGAGGCCAGCTACGGCTTCGAAGATGATATCTCCGCCCTTGCCGCCATTGCCGCCATCAGGGCCGCCATATTCGACATATTTTTCACGCCGGAAACTGACCGCGCCGGGGCCACCCCAGCCGGATTTAATGTATATTTTCGCCTGATCCAGAAAATGCATGGGCTGGCCCATAGCCGCTTATGACGCGGAATTAAACCTTGCCGTCTGCTATCGCTCGAAACTCACCTTTCCATGCGGGACGGCGTCTGCTGGCGCCGTCGTCCCTTCTTCGGTCAGGCCGCGAGTGCGGGCATGGCGTCGTGATAAAGGTCCATTGCAGGATCAATCGTCATGCGCCCGGCCACACCTTCTTCAAAGACCAGGCATTCCGTCGCGTTTCCGCGCGCCGGACTGTAACGTTGCTCAACCCGGCCGGTGTAACGAAAGCCGATTTTCCGAAGCACATTGCCTGACGCCGGATTGTCAGCGAAATGCGCCGCGCGAATCCCGCTGACGCCTGACGCTCGGGCCATGCCGTACACCGCGCTGGCGGCCTCCGTCGCAAAGCCCAGCCCCCAATAGGGACGCGCTATCCAATAGCCGAGTTCAGGCGTGCCATCCTCGGTCAAATGGATGCCACACCCGCCCACCAGGCGCGGAGCACCGCGGGTGCGGGAAAAAGCCAGAAGACGCGGCAGGCGTGTATCCTGCGGAAGGGCAAGGAAGCTGCGCGCGTCATCAATGCCATAGGGCGTCGGCACGCGGACAAGGTTGCGCAGGACCGCCGGATCGCCAATCGCTTCGGCCAGCGCGGATGCGTCTTCTCTCCAACCGGGTCTCAGGAGCAGGCGGGGGGTACGGGCGAACATTTGAAAATCTCTCCTCTGATCGACACGCCAATGGCCGTAAAAAGTTACGGCTTGACGACTTCTTTCCTCTGGCTGTGCCCCGCCCGCATGACG
This sequence comes from Sphingobium sp. RC1, assembly GCF_059738765.1. NCBI lineage: Bacteria > Pseudomonadati > Pseudomonadota > Alphaproteobacteria > Sphingomonadales > Sphingobiaceae > Sphingobium > Sphingobium sp. RC1. Next base: position 2,127,563 of record NZ_AP027306.1, on the reverse strand, counting down.
CGTGAGAAGCCTCAGGGTTCCAGAGGTTTGAGGGAAAATGAGGGGAGGTGCCACCGAACGGAAAAAGGGGCGCTCCCGGATGGGGCGCCCCTTTTTCCCTCGGATTATCAGAGATGGTCCAAGACCATCTTCCGGAAGGATCGCCCCAATAATGAGGGACGATCCGTCATGATCGTCCGTTATTCGGCTGCTTCAGCCATGGCGTCGACCGACACATATTTGCGGCCGAGCTTGCCAGTGTGGAATACCACGCGGCCTTCGCCCAGGGCGAAGAGGGTGTGGTCCTTACCCATGCCAACATTGCGGCCGGGATATACGCGTGTGCCGCGCTGGCGAATGATGATGTTGCCGCCGATCACTTCCTGACCGCCGAACTTCTTCACGCCAAGGCGCTTCGATTCCGAATCGCGACCGTTACGCGATGAACCGCCAGCTTTTTTATGTGCCATGACTCAAACTCCTCGAAACTGGACTACGGCTCAGGCGATCGACACGATCTTGAGGATCGTGTGATTCTGGCGATGGCCGTTGCGACGACGGTAGTTATGCCGACGGCGCTTCTTGAAAACGATGACCTTTTCGCCCTTCGCCTGCGCGATGATTTCGGCGGCGACGGTCAGCTTGCTGGCGTCCTTCACGTCGCTGCCTTCGCCGGCGAACAGGACGTCATCCAGCGTCACCTTGTCACCGGCCTCACCGGCCAGCTTCTCGACGACGATCTTGTCTCCGGCGGCGACGCGATACTGCTTGCCGCCCGTGCGCACGACTGCGAACATGGCTCTTCTCTTCTCGTTCAAATCTGCTTTACGCAAATCGCCGAGGACATGACGTCCTGTTGACCCGCGCGGGAATGTGGCCCGGTAGTGGACTGACTCGCTTATGTCAACCGGGAAGCCCCCTTCTTAGGGGTGGTTTTTGCGCGGGTCAGTGCCTATCTTCCCGTCTCGAAGGGAACCCGCCGCGCATGATGCCAACATCGTACAGGACTGAAAGCATGAGAGGCAGGCTTCTCTTCATGCTGACCCTGTGGATGGCGATCAGTGTGGCGTTATTGAGTGCCCTGACGCCATTGGGGCCGCCGTCCAGCATAGCAACGGGCTCGGCGTTCAATCCTGCCACCACGGGCGTAGTGCTGAAGGCCCGGACCCAATCGGCACTGGCCGACTACCGCCTGACCCAGCCCGATGGTTCGGGCGACAGCCCCTTGTTATCGTCATTGATGCCATGGTTGGTATCTGTAGCGGGACTGCTGGCCGTCGCGGGATGGTCGCGATCTAATCCCTTATATGTCCGCACCCGCCCCTCGCGCTGGCGCGGGCGTATTACACACTCCTTTCACGCTCGCGCTCCACCTGTCCTGACTTAACGCGCACTCCGTTAATCGTCAGACAGGAGAGATCCATGACCCGCAGACGGTCACGCCGCAGCAACCGACGGCCACCATGGTGGTTTATACCCGCCGTGTTCACTGGGCTGGGTGCTGCCGGAGCCTTGTTGTCAGCCGCTATGCTAGCTGTCGCAGAATGAAAATATGATAGGCTGCCGGTGAAGGTTCAGAGGGCCACACCGGCAGACAGGGAAGGACGTCCATGCCTCATCACACGCCCCTGATCGGAACAATCGTCGCGGGCCTCGTTGTTGCTTTCATAATGGGTGCCATTGCCCATCGTCTCAAACTTTCGCCGCTGGTCGGTTATCTTATCGCGGGGATCATGGTTGGTCCTTTCACCCCAGGCTTTGTCGCCAACACCAATCTGGCCAACGAATTGGCCGAGATTGGTGTCATTCTGTTGATGTTCGGGGTGGGACTACATTTTTCGCTGCGTGACTTGCTGTCGGTGAAGAATATCGCTGTACCCGGCGCCATCGGGCAGATCGCGGTTGCAACGCTGCTCGGCATGGGGCTGTCGCACTATATGGGCTGGCCAGTGATGGGCGGCATTGTGTTCGGCCTCGCTCTTTCGGTGGCGAGTACGGTCGTTTTGCTGCGCGCCTTGCAGGGGGCGGATCTTGTGGAGACGCGGCGGGGGCGCATAGCTGTTGGCTGGCTGATCGTCGAGGATCTGGTGATGGTGCTGGCGTTGGTACTGCTACCCGCGCTGGCGAAGGTTATGAGCAATGCAGACGCATCGGCCGGGATGGGTGACCTGCTGGCACCGCTGCTAAGCACCTTGCTGAAGGTCGCCGGCTTTGTCGCCCTGATGCTCGTGGTGGGCCGACGGGTCATTCCTTGGGCGTTGCACTGGGTAGTTCACACCGGATCGCGGGAGTTGTTTCGCCTGGCTGTGCTTGCCATCGCCCTTGGCGTGGCCTTCGGCGCGGCCGTGGCGTTCGATGTGTCATTTGCGTTGGGCGCCTTCTTCGCGGGCATGATCCTGGGCGAGACGCCGCTCAGCCGCCGCGCGACGGAGGAAACGCTGCCGCTGCGCGATGCTTTCGCGGTACTGTTCTTCGTGTCGGTTGGCATGCTATTCAATCCATCAGTTCTTGTTGAACAGCCGTTGCCCCTATTGGCGACCGTGGCGATCATCATAGTCGGTAAGTCTATCGCCGCGTTCGCGATCGTACGCGCCTTCGGCCATCCGGGGGATACCGCGCTGACGATCGCGGCGAGCCTGGCGCAGATCGGCGAGTTTTCCTTCATTCTTGCCACATTGGGTACTGGCTTGGGCGTGCTGCCCGCAGAAGGACGTGATTTGATCCTTGCCGGAGCGATTGTGTCGATCTTTTTGAATCCGTTCATCTTCTCGATGATCGTGCGGGCGCACAAGAAGGAGGAGATTGAGGAAGAGGCGGAAGCGGAAAAGGCGCGCCAGCGGCCGCACATCGGGCATGTGATCCTGGTCGGATATGGCCGGGTCGGCAAAATGATCGCGGAGCGCCTGTCCGAACGCAATGCCCATTTCGTTGTGCTGGAGACAGACCCCGAACGGGCAGAGGAGGCCTCGGAGGCGGGCCACCCGGTAGTGCGGGGAAGTGCACTGGAGGACCGTTATTTGATGGCTGCGGGCATATGCGAGGCTCGGCGGTTGCTGATCGCGGTTCCGGAAGGGTTCGAAGGTGGCGCGATCCATGAACATGCGCGTCACCTCAATCCCAACCTGCAGGTGGTTGCGCGAGCGCATAGTGATGCAGAGGTCGCGCATCTCGAAGGGATTGGTGTGCCCCATGTTGTCATGGGAGAGCGCGAGCTGGCAGCGCGAATGCTTCAGCTGTCCGGCGCGGGCTGAACGTCAGTCAACAATGTGCTCCTGTAAAGCCAGGAGCACATTGCTCTGGGAGCGGGTGTCTTATCCGCGGGGCTTGCGAGGCGGGCCTTTGCGAGGGCCGCCCTTGAACGGCCGGGCGCCATAGGCAGGCTTTGGACCGCGACCTTCATTCGGGCGGCCCTTGCCGCGCGGCGGCCCTTCGCGGCGGTTCTCGCGCGCAGTGTCTCGAGGGGTTCCCTCAATCTGTTCGAACTGGACTTCAGCGCCCTCGTCGCTCGCCTCGCCCGTGCGCTTTACCGAGCCGATGAAGCGGGAAACGATGGCGCTGGGGATTTCGAACAGCGTTTCGTTGGCGGCGATCCGGATCGCGCCGATGTCCTGGCGTGACACATGGCCTCGGCGGCAGATGAGGGGCAGAATCCAGCGCGGGTCGGCATTGTGACGGCGGCCGATGTCCATGCGGAACCAGACGGTATCCTCAAAGCCCGGACGCGGCCCATCGCGGCGGGGCGGGGCTTCGCTGGCGTCGAGCAGTTCTTCGGGAGCGGGGAGGGCGGCGCGGGCGCTTTTCACCAGCATTGCCGCGATCTCCTTGGCGGACTTGGTTTCCAGCAACTCGGCGCCCAGTGTCCAATCCTGCTCGTCCAGCTCGGCGCGCTCCATCAGTTTCTCGCGAAGGCGAGAATTGTCCTGCTGCTGGATCGCTTCCTTGCTCGGCGGAGTGCCCCATTCGACCGGGATCTTGGCGCCACGCAGCATGGATTCGACACGGCGGCGGCGGGGGTAGGGGACGATGAGGACGGCCGTGCCCTTCTTGCCTGCGCGCCCGGTGCGGCCGGAACGGTGCTGCATCGTTTCTGCATCGCGCGGGATTTCGACGTGCACGACGAGGCTGAGGTTGGGAAGGTCGATGCCGCGCGCTGCAACGTCGGTGGCCACACAGACGCGCGCGCGGCGGTCGCGGAGGGCTTGCAGCGCATGGTTGCGCTCATTCTGGCTATGCTCACCGGACAGCGCCACGGCGGCGAACCCGCGTTCGGTGAGGCTGGCGTGGAGGTGACGGACATTGTCGCGGGTGGCGCAGAAGAGGATCGCCGTTTCCGCCTCATGATAGCGCAGCAGATTGACCACTGCGTTCTCGATGTCGGCGGGTGCAACGGTGACGGCCTGATAGCTGATATCGCCATGGCCGCGCTCGTCGCTGACAGTCGAAATGCGCAGCGCGTCCTGTTGGTAACGCTTTGCGAGCGCAACGATCGGCTTGGGCATGGTGGCGGAAAAGAGCAGCGTGCGGCGGCCTTCCGGCGCGCCGTCGAGAATTTCCTCCAGGTCTTCGCGGAAGCCCATGTCGAGCATCTCGTCCGCTTCATCGAGGATCACGGTCTTGAGTCCCGAGAGGTCCAGCGCGCCGCGTTCGAGATGGTCGCGCAGGCGGCCGGGCGTGCCGACGACGATGTGCGCACCGTGCGAGAGGGCGCGCCGTTCCTTGGCGGCGTCCATGCCGCCGACGCAGGTGGCGATGCGGGCGCGGGCTTCGCCGTAGAGCCACTCCAGTTCACGGCTGACTTGCAACGCGAGTTCGCGGGTGGGGGCGATGGCGAGCGCGAGCGGCTTTCCTGCTACGGGCAGGCGCATTTCTTCACCCAGCAGTTCGCCCGCCATGGCGAGACCGAAAGCAACCGTCTTGCCCGAGCCGGTTTGAGCCGAAACGATGAGGTCGCGCCCTTCGGCTTCGGGTTGGGTGACTTCGGCCTGGACCGGGGTCAGGCTTTCATAGCCTTTCCGCGTCAGGGCGTCCGAGAGGATAGGGGGGAGATGTTCAAAAGACATTATATTTTCCGTCGGTAAAGCGACCCGCCATTCCCGACGGATACATGATGACCTGATGTGCTTCGGCCGCTGCCGGAGCCCGGGATGCAAGGTCACACATCCCGAAGTTCACACCGTCCCTGGGTGTCCCCGGCGGTGTTTAGAAATGCCGTGCTCCTGCGCAGGCAGGAGCCCAGTCCCACGCTCTGAACTGGGCTCCTGCCTGCGCAGGAGCACGTTGCTGTTCAGGCTATAGTAGCACAAAAGAAGAAAGCCTCCTTCCCCGCGTGGAGGAAGGAGGCTCCCCTATCAATTCAATCCGTCAGATCAGACCGAAGCGACTTCCGCCACGTCGATTTTCACGCCCGGACCCATCGAGGACGACAGGGCAATCTTGCGGACATATTTGCCCTTCGAACCCGACGGCTTTGCCTTGACGATCGCGTCAACGAAAGCGTCGAAATTCTTGCGCAGGTCTGCCTGGCTGAAGCTCGCCTTGCCGAGACCGGCGTGGATGATGCCAGCCTTTTCAACGCGGAACTCGATCTGACCGCCCTTGGCGGCCTTCACGGCTTCAGCGACGTTCGGGGTGACGGTGCCGAGCTTCGGGTTCGGCATCAGGCCCTTGGGACCCAGAACCTTACCGAGGCGACCGACCAGACCCATCATGTCGGGGGTGGCGATCACGCGCTGGAAGTCGATGTTGCCAGCCTGGATGCTGTCGAGCAGATCCTCGGCACCCACGATGTCGGCGCCAGCGGCGGTCGCGGCTTCGGCCTTGTCGCCACGGGCGAATACGGCGACGCGGACGTCCTTGCCGGTGCCTGCGGGCAGGGTGACGACGCCACGGACCATCTGGTCGGCGTGACGGGGATCGACGCCCAGGTTGATCGCGATTTCGACGCTTTCGTCGAACTTGGCGGTCGCGTGGGTCTTGATCAGGCCCAGCGCTTCGTCAACGCCGTGCAGCTTCTCGCGGTCAACGGCAGTGGCGAGAGCCTTCGCCTTCTTGGTCAGCTTTGCCATGGTCTTAGCCCTCCACCACTTCGAGGCCCATCGCGCGAGCGGAGCCTTCGATGATCTTCGTCGCTGCGTCGATGTCGTTCGCGTTCAGGTCAACCATCTTGGCCTGGGCGATTTCAGCGAGCTGTGCGCGGGTGATCTTGCCGGCGACGACCTTGCCCGGTTCCTTGGAACCCGACTTCAGGTTGACGGCCTTCTTGATCAGATAGGTGGCGGGCGGCTGCTTCGTGACGAAGCTGAACGAGCGGTCCGCATAGACGGTGATGATGGTCGGCAGGGGGGTGCCCTTGTCCATCTTTTCCGTCGAGGCGTTGAACGCCTTGCAGAATTCCATGATGTTCACACCGCGCTGACCCAGCGCCGGACCGATCGGCGGCGAGGGGTTGGCGGCTCCAGCGGGCACCTGGAGCTTGATATAGCCCGTAATCTTCTTGGCCATTTTCACTCACTCTGTTGCTGGGAGGATCGCGAACGATCCGCCCGGTTCAAGTTTAGCGGTCAAACAGCGGCCCGAAGGTCACCTCCCGCACATGTTATCTTCGCCCCTTTAGGGGCGAGGATAGGAGGTCTTCGCGGCTTGCCGCTTAGACCGATTTGGAGAGGGGCTGTGCCCTCTCCCGCTGCGACTAGGCGGCAAAGCCGCCAAGTCTCGCTGCCCTCTCCCGCTTGCGGGAGAGGGAAATTCTTACTTCGACAGTTCGACCTGTTCGAAGTCCAGTTCGACCGGGGTGGCGCGGCCGAAGATCGAGACGGACACCTTGACCCGGTTCTTTTCGAAATCCAGTTCCTCGACCGTACCGTTGAAGCTGGCGAAGGGGCCGTCCAGCACCTTGACGCTGTCGCCGATTTCGTAATCGACATTGACCTTGTGCTTCGGCGCAGCCTCGGCAGCCTTCTGGGCGCCGAAATAGCGAGCAGCTTCGCCTTCGCTGATTGCTTGCGGCTTGCCTGAGCTGCCCAGGAAACCGGTTACCTTCGGCGTGTTCTTGACGAGGTGGTAGATGTCGTCGTTCATCGCGAGCTTCGCAAGAACGTAGCCCGGCATGAACTTGCGTTCCACCTGGACTTTCTTGCCGCGCTTTACTTCGGTCACGGTCTCGGTGGGGACTTCCACCTGCTCGACCAGCTGGGAGAGGCCCATGCGCTCGGCTTCGGACAGGATCGATTCCTTGACCTTGTTTTCGAAGCCCGAATAGGCGTGGATGATGTACCAGCGCGCCATGTTACCGTCTCAAACTCCTACCAGGCGATTTACTGGGAAATCGCGGTAATCCAAAACTTCAAGCCTGTCCGGCGGCGAACGCCAGCAGCCAGCGAACGATCGCCCCGAAAAAGGTGTCGATCCCGAAGAAGAAGAGGCCGAGCAGCGTGGTCATGATACCGACCATCACCGCAGTCATGACCGTTTCGCGGCCGGTGGGCCACACGATCTTCGACGCTTCGGTCTTCACCTGATTGACGAATTCGCCCGGAGAAACCTTCGCCATCACTGCCTCAACAACTTTCGAACAAACACCAAAGCGCGAAGCAACAGTCCGCCCTCCGGACCCCGCCATGTCGGCGTCCCGGGGTGCGGCCGCTGGCTCCGCGACCCATCTTCGCTGGGGCAACTAACCGCGAACCTTTGAAAAATCAAGGATCAGCGCTCAGCGACCTGGCAGGAGTGGAGGGACTCGAACCCCCGGCATTCGGTTTTGGAGACCGACGCTCTACCAGCTGAGCTACACTCCTGTACCGGCGAAGGAGGGCGCTTTAGCGTGGCCTGCGGGGGAGAGCAAGCAGGAAACTTTAGAGGAAAATGCCGCCCTTCATCACGCGGCGGGTGCGGCCCTGTACCGGCATCCGGTCGAAGGGCGTATTGCCCGCCTGCGCCGCCATTTTCGTGGAATCTATGATCCATGGCGCATCGGGATCGATGAAGATGAGGTCGGCGGCGCTACCGGCCGCGAAGCTTCCTGCATCGACGCCCAATATGCGGGCCGGATTGGCGCTGAGCAGCATCATCAGGCGCGTCATCGACAGATGTCCTTCGCGCACGAGGTTCAGCGACAAGGCCAGCAGGGTCTCGGCTCCAGCCATACCCGGTGAAGCATCGGCAAAGGGTAACCTCTTATCCTCGGGACCACGGGGATCGTGACTGGAGGTGATCACATCGACCGTTCCGTCGGCGACCGCGACGATCGAGGCCCTGCGGTCATCCTCCGACCTTAGCGGAGGCGACAGGCGCGCGAAGGTGCGGAAGTTGGTGACGGCATTGTCGGCAAGGTAAAGATAGGCAGGGCTGATCCCGCAGGTGACCTTTACGCCCTCCGCCTTTGCCGCGCGTATGAGGTCAAAGCCCGCCTTCGTCGTCACGAGCCGGAAATGGATGGCGGCGCCCGTTTCCTTCGCCAGCATGAGGTCGCGCGCGATCGCGATCGCTTCGGCGCATGCAGGTGCGTGGGGCAGGCCCAGTCGGGTCGCCGTTTCGCCGCTGGTTGCGACTGCCTTGCCCGCGAGGCCGCTGTCCTCGGCATGGGTGATGACGGTCAGGCCGAGGCCGGAGGCATAGGCCAGTACCCGCATCATCACGCCTGAATCCGCGATCCATTGGCGTCCCGTAGCCACAGCCTTGGCGCCCGCTGCCTGCATCATGCCGATTTCCGCCAGCTCGCCCCCTTTGAGGCCCCGCGTGGCGGCAGCGATCGGATGGACCCAGAAATCGGGCTTGCCCGCGCGCGCAGCCTGGCGAATGAGGCCAGCCTCGTCCAGTGGGGATGACTGGTCGGGCATCAGGGCCGCCCGCGTGATCCCGCCGAAGTGGAAGGCGGGCTTGTCGGTAGCGAACACGCCCAGATCGATGAGGCCCGGTGCTACCACCAGCCCGGCGGCGTCGATCTTTTCCGCATCGTCCGGCACATCGACATTGCCCGAAGCGATGATCCGGTCGCCTTCGATCAGGATCGCACCAGTGCGGACGTCGCGCGCAGCGGGGTCGGCCAGTTTAGCGTTGATGATGGCAAGTTTGCTCATGCCCAACCCTCCACGCCGCGCGCGCCGCGGGTTAGCACATCCAGACAGGCCATGCGGATGGCGACGCCCATCTCCACCTGTTCCGTGATGGCGGAGCGATCCGGATCATCCGCCACCACGCTCGATATCTCGACGCCGCGATTCATGGGGCCGGGGTGCATCACCAGAGCGTCCGGCTTGGCAATGGCAAGCCGCTCGGGCGTCAGGCCGTAAAGCATGTGATATTCGCGAGGCGAGGGGATGAAGGCGCCGTCCATCCGTTCATTCTGAAGGCGCAACATCATCACGACGTCGGCGCCATCCAACCCCTCGTCCATCCGATTATAGGGCGTGGCGCCCAGCATCTCCACCTCGGGCGGCATCAAGGTCGGAGGCGCGACGGCCCGTACCTGTGCGCCCAAAGCTGCGAGGCAGAGCATGTTGGAGCGCGCGACGCGGCTATGCAGCACATCCCCGCAAATCGCGACGACAAGGCCCTCAAACCCTCCCTTGCGGCGGCGGATGGTCAGGGCGTCCAGCAGGGCTTGCGTTGGATGCTGGTGCCAGCCGTCCCCAGCATTGAGGACCGGGCAGTCCACCATGTCCGATATCAGGGCAACGGCGCCCGAACTCGCATGTCGAATGACGATCACGTCGGCGGCCATGGCGTTGAGGGTCATGGCGGTGTCGATCAGGGTCTCGCCCTTCTTCACGCTGGATTGCCCGGCATGCATGTTCACGACGTCGGCGCCCAGACGCTTGCCCGCGATCTCGAACGACAGCAGGGTGCGGGTGCTGTTTTCGAAGAAGGCGTTGATCTGCGTCATTCCGGCGAGGCGGTCGTCGTGCTTGCGCGCATTGTCCCGGTTTGTCCGCGCCCAATGTTCCGCCTCATCCAGTAGGAAACGGATTTCCCAAGGCTTCAGGTCGGCGATGGAGAGAAGATGCCGATGCGGAAACAACGCCCGGCCGGTCAGGTCGGACGAGGTGGGGGGAACGGTTATGTCGGGCATGAAAGGACCCTTTAGGCGAGGGCAGGAAAGAGGGCAAGACGGGAAGCTTGGAAGTTCCGTCTGCATTCCTATCTGCTTGGGATGCAGATTTTCACGATCGGGTATGAAGGGGCTACGCAGGGCGAGCTGATAGCGGCCTTGCAGAATGCGGGCGTCACCTTGCTGGCCGACATCAGGGCGGTTCCGCTTTCGCGGCGGCCGGGATTTTCCAAGAACATTCTGGCGGCGGGGTTGAAGGAAGCCGGGATCGACTATGTCGGGCTGAAGGCGCTGGGCACGCCCGCCGAGGGGCGGGAGGCGGCTCGCAAGGGCAATCATGGGAAGCTCCGGGAGATTTATTCGGGGCAACTCGACCTGCCGGAAGCGATCGTTCAGGCGGAACAGTTGCGCGACATGGCGCGAGAGCGGCCCACGGCTTTGCTGTGCTTTGAGCGGGAGGCGGACGGATGCCATCGCTCCCTATTGCTGGAGTATCTTTTCCCGGATGACGAGCGTGTGGACCTAAAGCCCTGAACCGTCAGAAGCGCCGCGCGACGGCTCCGGCGGTCCAGCCCATGCCCACCGCCAGCAAAATGGCCGTAAGGCCGTATAAGAAGGACCATCGTTCGGCGGCGACCGCCATGAAACGTTCGAACCCCGACTTGCGGATGGTGATGTCGCGGACGGCGGCGGCAACGACCCGCCCATCCTGCACGAGGAAGGTTTCCGCTGTATAATCGCCGACGATAACGCGCGCGGGCAGCGGGATGCGTGCCCGGTATAGCACCCCATCGGTGATTTCTACGGAGCCGGGCCGTTCGGCGAACAGTCCCGATCGTTCGCGCAGATCGATCAACCCGGCCTGGAAACGATCAAGCTCGGCGCTGTCATTGAGAGAGGACGGCGACAGTTGCAGCTTGTCCACGCCCAGTTCGTAAATCGCGGCTGTCCGTTCATCGACGACGTTGGCTATCGGGCGGGAAGAGGCAACCGCATAAAAGCTGGGTGCGGAGCGGAACCGGGCGCTGTCCGCATTGACCCAGATGCCAGCGACCTTTTGTTTCTCGCGCATGGTGATGGACTGGTCGGGGCCTTTCAGCACGACCAATATATCCGCGGATTTGCTCGGTCGTCGGCCGTCGGGGTAGACGATTGCTCCAAACAGCAGGAGGTCGGCGCCGGTGAAACTGTACTGGATTTCCACTTCCCGTTGCGAGACATCGGGAACGAGCATCGGCTCCCCTGCCGCGCCGAGCAGTGTCGAGAGGGGGAGGAGAAGTGCGAGACGGGCGCGCAGCTTCAACGCACTTCCACCGTGTAGATTTCGTCGGGGCGGAAGCCGAGACCCAACGCCATGCGCGCGGCGACCAGGAGCACGATCACCGACAATAATATGCGCAGATATTCAGGGCGAACGGTCATCGAGATGCGGGTGCCGATCTGTGCCCCCGTCACGCTGCCGATCAGAAGCAGCATGGCAAGGACGAGATCGACTGCCTTCGTGGTCATGGCGTGCATCATCGTTGTTGCCATGGTGACGAACAATATCTGAAACAGCGAAGTGCCCACCACCGACTGGGTGGTCATGCCAAGCAGGTACAGCATGGCGGGCACAAGGATGAAGCCGCCGCCGACGCCCAGCAGGGTTGTCAGTATCCCCGTCGCAACACCGAGCAGCAACGGCGCGAGGGGAGAGATGTAAAGCCCGGAGCGATAGAAGCGCCACCGCATCGGCAGCGCGGCGACCAGAGGGTGATGGCGCCGCTTGCGGGCCTGCATGCGTTTACCCGTTTTCAACAGGATCAGCGCCTGGACGGATTCCTTGGCCATCAACATGCCGATGCCGCCGAGCATCAGGACATAAAGGATGCCGATAGCCGTATCGATCTGCCCTATGGACTGGAGCAGCCGGAACAGCAGCACGCCGATGCCTGCTCCAATGATGCCGCCGCCGATCAGGACGCCGCCCATCCGGAAATCGACGGTGCCCCTCGCCATGTGGGTGACGACCCCCGATACGCTGGCGCCCGTGACCTGGGACGCGGCGGACGCGGCTGCCACGGTTGGCGGAATGCCGTAGAATATCAGCAGGGGCGTGGTCAGGAAACCGCCGCCGACGCCGAACATGCCGGAGAGCAGGCCGACCACACCGCCAAGGGCTATGATCACCAGCGCGTTCACCGACAGATTGGCGATGGGCAGGTAGAGATCCATGTGCCTACAGGGTTAAGCCGAATGGATGGCAAGATAAAGACGCTGCGCGTCCGCCCCGCGTTAAAAATCCGCGCCGAGGGTAAGAGTGAGCCCGGAGGAGGGCGATGCCTCTCCCGCTACGCGCTGCCGCCATTCGATGCTGAGCCGCGATGCAATGTGGGGGAGTGGCAGGCGGAACTGAACCTCCGGTCCGATATCGACGCGCTCCACATGCGGTTGCGCGCCTCCCGATATACTGAGGCCGGTGCGTACGGGCGTCCCCGATATAGGAGCGAGCAGGGAAAGTTTGCCGTCAGCGAACAGGTCGCGCCGGTTGAACCCGACCAGGCCTGCCTGTGCATAAGCCTCCGCTTCCAATTTGCCCAAAACTGGAGTGGGGCCGAAGCCGCCCACCGCAAACACCGCGTTGGCATTGCGTGCGCCATCTCCCAGAGAGATCCGCCGTTCTGCCGCGATGGAGATCGGAATTGATCTTGAAGGTTGCCAAGCTATCCCGGCGGCAGCTTCAGGCGAGGCGGGGCGATTGAAGGCGCGGCTTACGCGGCCATAGAGGGCGGCGCGGCCGGTGCTGGCTGGCGTCAGATCATAATCGAGCCGGAGCCCCGCTTGCGACCCGCCGAGCCTGCCGCCCGTGACAAGATCCTGCGGATTTGCGCTGCCGTCGCGCCAGAGGAGCCACGCGCTGCCGCGCCAGCGATGCACCTTGGCGCCGCCCGAGGGCGTTAGCGGCCAAGCGGGCGGGGCGGGCTGAGCAAAGTTGGATGGCCTGCGGGCCTGATCGGCTTTTTCGATTTCCGGATCGAAGGACGCCTGTCCGTCCTCGGCCTTGCCCATGGCACGTGGAAACGAAGGGATAAAGGCCGGGCCAACGCCTCTTTTCGGCTCCACTGCGCGAATCTCGTTTATCGGCCAATCGGTGACAAGCAATGGGGTTGGCGTGGCTGCAATCGGCATAACCTTTTGCGGAGAAGGCCCCGCCAGGTACGCTGCCGCAACCGGGATCGGTCGTGGCAGCAAGGGAGCGATGGCGCTTCCTCCAAACATGGCGCTCGCGATCCGGATGATCACCCAGCCGCTCATAAGCACAAGGAAAAAGCGGACAGGCCGTCCGCGGGCATTGTTGGCCATGTTGATCTTTAAAGCCGGGGGAAGCGATGCTGCGTCTTGTCCCAGACCAGCGGCTTTCCGAAGAGGGAATGAAGGTAGAGGAACACCGCGCGGCGGGCCGCAAGCATCGCGATCAGATTGGCGAGGATGGAGCGGGGTATCGCGCCGATCCCATAAACCCATCCATAGCTGCGGCCCACAAAAATGGCCCGCATCGCGGCGCGCCAGGTCATGAAGGCAAAGTTCATCCAGAGCAGCAGTTCGACGAACGGTGAAGGCTGGTGAGCGGTTTCGAGGCCGAACCAGCTTGCCATGAGAAGCAAGCCCCAAAGCAGAAAGGCGACGTAAGCAGCGAAGAGAACGAAGGCGGCGATGGCCGCGCGCCGGTCACGGATGCGCATCCACCATTCGGTTGGACCACCTTGCCAGCCCATGCGGTCCCAACCGGCAAGCGAGATTCCCACCATCCAGCGGGCTTTCTGGCGCACGGCGCCGTCCAGGCTGTCCGGAAAATATTCACGCGTGGCGACAAGCTCGCCTGAGGCGTCGCGCATCCGCACAAAAACGCCGCGACCGCCCATATTCTTGATCCGGAGGCCAACTTCATAATCTTCGGTCAGCGAAGCGGGGTCGAACGGACCCCCGTTCGCAGGATTGACGAGCCGTTCGAGTGTCAGCCGTTCGAATGCGCAGGCAACTCCGGCGGACGGAACCGACGCACCCATGGCTTCGCGGATCGTCAAATATTTCCCATGGCTCTCCGCAAACTCGTCGCAATAATGATTGGCGATGGAGCGTGCCCACCAGCCGCCGTCTCCCGTGAGCGGAAGAACCGGCAACTGAACGAGTTGGAAGCGATCGATCATCACATCGAACAGCCGTACTTCGTCGGCGTGGACGACGTCTTCGGCGTCATGCAAGACCACGGCCTTGAACATTCTGCCGGTGCGCGCCTCTTCTTCCTGCATGGCGCGCCAGAGGAGGTTGAGACAGTCCGCCTTGGTCGTGGGACCCGGCCGGTCGTTGATACAGACGACGAGACGATCGTCCTGATCTGCGATCGGGTTGACGGCCGCCAAGGTGGCCAGGTCATTGGGATAGACGCCGACGAAAATGCGATAATCGCCCACGGACCATTGGTTGAGCGCATTGCGCAACATCGGGCCGATCACATCTGCTTCACCCCAGGCGGGAACGAAGATGCCTATTTTGCCGGGCTTTGAAGAGGCGGGCAGCGTGGCCGTCGTCATGCGCCTATGGCGAGAATAGATCGCTATGTTTCGCCACCAGCGTCGGCCCAGGAACATGACATCCACGAGAAAATCGTCGATCCCGCCAATGGCCAGTCCCACCACGGCAAACAATAAAATCTCATGATAAATGATCGCCAGAACCGCCGTCAGCGATTGCGCCATGTTGAAATGCCCCCTGTAAGCCGGGGCGCATTGGCAAATTCCCATGGGATTTCATAGCCCTCGCACATATTTTTTGCGCAGGGCGAAAAGCTTTTGTTCTTCCACTGAAGGATCCGACCGGGCGTAATTTCCGTCAAGTTGCTCCAGCAGCGCGTTGGATGGAATGGCCTCGCTGACGCGGCGGTGCTAACGTCTCCACTGCCGGAAAGACGACTCGTCTAAAGAGTCGCGGCACCCCAACCAGTCTCATCAGCGATAGGTAGGAGGGCGTGAATGACCGGAGAGATGGATGTCAATTACCTACTGCACAGGCAGCAGGTGTCGTTGATACGAGCGCAGATGAGCCATTCCAAAAAAGGGCGTGCTGCCTATGAGGGGTTGGCTCGTGGATACGGTGACCAGATCGATGCATATCGTGAGGAAAATGTGCGGTTAGTGAATTCCGCGCACTGATGGCGGGCATCCGTTACCGCCGCTGAATCAACCGCTCTATTGACCGGTGGTGGCTTTCTTCGCTGTCATATTCCTTTTCCAGCATAGCTTTGAGACGTTCGAGATCGGTTTCGGTCAGATGTTCGATGCCGATGAATTCGTTTCGGGCATCGGTAACGGCTCGGATGAGTTCGTCGAGCTTTGCCTGGATCGCCGACCCGTCGCGATTTTGAGCGTTCTGGATCAGGAAGACCATGAGAAAGGTCACGATCGTCGTGCCCGTGTTGATGATGAGCTGCCAAGTGTCGGAATAATGGAAGATCGGCCCGGTCAATATCCAGCCGATGATCGTGGCCGACGCCAATATGAACGCCAGGGGCTGCCCGGACCAGCTGGCGACGCGATGCGCGAAGGCTCCGAAAATTTTGTCCATGTCTTGTCCCCGTGGTAGCCCATTTACCCTGTGTTCAGGCTCTGATTGCCATGAAGCGCGCATGACGACCATATCCATTCGCGCGATTGCGCTCGCTTTGCCCATGGCTGCTATGCTGCTGTCTTCCTGCGCGACGGTGTCGCCCGAATCGAAAGTGCGGGCGGGGCTGATCGAAGCGGGGCTTTCGCCGCGAATGTCCGGGTGCATGGCGGAGCGGATGGTGGATCGGCTGAGCCTGGTTCAGTTGCGGCGGTTGCAGTCGCTGGCGTCGCTCCGCAAGTCGCACATGGGGGAGATGACGGTTGATCGGTTCCTCTACAAGGTGCGGGCGCTGGAGGATCCGGAGATATTCATGGTGACGAGCAAGGCGGCGATCGTCTGTGCAATTGAATGAAGGAAGTGGTGAATTGAACGCGATTCCGGAAAGTGATTTTGCAATTTTGCAAAGTTGATTTGCGAAATCAGTCTGGCGTCCCCCGCCCGCCTGTGCTTTAGCCCCGCCATCAGCTTTTCGAGCGAAAGGACGGGCCGCGCCCATGAACATTCACGAATATCAGGCCAAGGAACTGCTGGCGAAATATGGCGCGCCGATCGCCGCCGGTTACGCCGCCTTCTCCGTTGAAGAAGCCGTCGAGGCCGCCAAGAAGCTGCCCGGGCCGCTCTATGTCGTGAAGTCGCAAATCCACGCTGGTGGCCGTGGCAAAGGCAAGTTCAAGGAACTTAGCGCAGAAGCGAAAGGCGGCGTCCGTCTGGCGTTCAACCTGGATGAAGTGAAGGCGCACGCCACCGACATGCTCGGCAACACGCTGGTCACCATCCAGACTGGCGAAGCGGGCAAGCAGGTCAACCGCCTCTACATCACCGACGGCGCCGACATCGCGAAGGAATTCTACCTCGCGCTTCTGGTCGATCGTGGCAGCAGCCGCATCGCGTTCGTCGTATCGACCGAAGGCGGCATGGACATTGAAGAGGTCGCCCATTCGACCCCCGAGAAGATCCACACCTTCACCGTCGATCCCGCAGCCGGTTTCCAGCCGCACCACGGCCGTTCCATCGCCGCTGCTCTGCGCCTGACCGGCGATCAGGCGAAGCAGGCCGCCAAGGTCGCCTCCTCGCTCTACGCCGCGTTCCTCGACACCGACGCCGAGCAGATCGAAGTCAACCCGCTGGCGCTGACCGAGCAGGGCAACCTGCTGGTGCTGGATGCCAAGGTCGGCTTCGACGGCAACGCCATGTTCCGTCACAAGGACATCGCCGAACTGCGCGACCTGACCGAAGAAGATCCGGCCGAAGTCGAAGCGAGCGAATATGACCTCGCCTACATCAAGCTGGACGGTAACATCGGTTGCATGGTGAACGGCGCTGGCCTTGCCATGGCAACGATGGACATCATCAAGCTGAACGGCGAATTCCCCGCCAACTTCCTGGACGTCGGTGGCGGCGCCAACAAGGAAAAGGTGACGGCGGCCTTCAAGATCATCCTGAAGGACCCGGCAGTGAAGGGCATTCTGGTCAACATCTTCGGCGGCATCATGAAGTGCGACATCATTGCCGAGGGCATCGTCGCCGCCGCCAAGGAAGTTGACCTGTCGGTTCCTCTGGTCGTTCGCCTGGAAGGCACGAACGTCCAGCAGGGCAAGGACATTCTGGCCTCGTCGGGCCTGGCCATCGTCCCTGCGGACGATCTGGGCGACGCGGCCAAGAAGATCGTGGCGGAAGTGAGGAAGGCAGCCTGAGGCACTTTCCAGCCATTTAAACAGACACCATGGGGCGCAGGCGGTCTTTAGGGACCGCCTGCGTCCTTGTCCGCATATGCGGGCTGTGGCGTGAAAACGAAAGGATGTTGCGATGAAGATCCTTGTGCCCGTGAAGCGGGTCATTGACTATAATGTGAAGCCGCGTGTGAAGGCGGATGGGACGGGCGTTGATCTGGCGAACGTCAAGATGAGCATGAACCCGTTTGACGAGATCGCTGTCGAGGAAGCCATCCGCCTGAAGGAGAAGGGCGTGGCGACCGAGGTGGTGGCGGTGTCGATCGGCGTTGCCAAGGCGCAGGAGACACTGCGCACGGCCCTCGCCATGGGTGCGGACCGTGCGATCCTGATCCAGACCGATGACGACGTCGAACCGCTGGGCGTGGCCAAACTGCTCGCCAAGGTGCAGGAAGAGGAAGGCGCTGGCCTGATCATCCTGGGCAAGCAGGCGATCGATGACGACAGCAACCAGACCGGCCAGATGCTGGCGGCGCTGCTGAACCTGCCGCAGGGCACCTTCGCGTCGAAGGTCGAGGTCGAAGGCGACAAGGTCAGCGTGACGCGTGAAGTCGATGGCGGCCTGGAGACGGTGAAGCTCAACGTTCCGGCGATCGTCACCACCGACCTGCGCCTCAATGAGCCGCGCTATGCCTCGCTGCCCAACATCATGAAGGCCAAGAGCAAGCCGCTCGCGAACAAGACGCCTGCTGATTACGGCGTGGACATTTCGCCGCGCCTCGAAACGCTGAAGGTCACCGAGCCCGCCAAGCGTTCGGCTGGCGTCAAGGTTGCCGATGTCGATGAACTGGTCGCGAAGCTCAAGGCTCTGGGAGTTGCCGCATGAAGACGCTTGTCTGGGTTGAACATGAGGGCGGCGCCGTCAAGGACGCGACCCTTTCCGCCGTCACCGCCGCTGCGAAGCTGGGTGAAGTGCATCTGCTGGTCGCTGGCGCGGGCGTTGGCGGCGTGGGTGAAGCTGCTGCGAAGATCGCTGGCGTGGGCAAGGTCCATGTCGCGGACGACGCGGCCTTTGGCCATGCGCTGCCTGAGAATGTCGCGCCGCTGATCGTCGAGCTGATGGGCAGCCATGACGCGTTCGTCGCGCCCGCCACCAGCAACGGCAAGAACATCGCGCCGCGTGTCGCGGCTCTGCTCGACGTGATGCAGATCAGCGACATCCTGTCGGTCGAGAGCGAGGACACGTTCACGCGGCCCATCTATGCGGGCAACGCGATCGCGACGGTCAAGTCGAAGGATGCCAAGAAGGTGATCACCGTGCGCGGCACCGCTTTTGAGAAGGCGGCGCGTGAGGGTGGTTCGGGCGCGGTGGAAGCTGTGGCTTCGACCGGCGACAAGGGGCTGAGCAGCTTTGTCGGCGCGGAGATCGCCAAGCAGGAGCGTCCGGAGCTGACCAGCGCCAAGATCATCGTGTCGGGCGGCCGTGCGCTGAAGGATGGGCCGACCTTTGAGGAGGTCATCTATCCGCTGGCCGACAAGCTGGGCGCGGCGGTTGGTGCTTCGCGCGCTGCTGTCGATGCGGGTTATGTGCCGAACGATTATCAGGTCGGCCAGACGGGCAAGATCGTGGCACCGGAGGTCTATATCGCTGTTGGTATTTCCGGCGCGATCCAGCATCTGGCGGGGATGAAGGACAGCAAGACCATCATCGCCATCAACAAGGACGAGGATGCGCCGATCTTCCAGGTAGCGGACATCGGCCTGGTGGGCGACCTGTTCAAGGTCGTGCCGGAGCTTACTGGCAAGCTGTAAGCAACTTCCTCATCCCGGAAGGGTAGTGAAGAGGGCGCGGCCGGGGGTCGCGCCCTTTTTTTTATTCGCAGCGGACGCTGCTGCGGTCGATCGCGTTGCCCGCGATTGCGCCGCCGCCTGCGCCGAGGATGGTGCCGAGCGTTTTTGAGCCGCCGGGGGCGATGATGTTGCCTAACACGCCGCCCGCGATCGCGCCGACTATCGTGCCCGTGGTGCCGTCGTTGCGCTTGCAATAATAGCGGCCGTCATTGTCGCGGTAGATATAGTCGTCGTCGGTGATCACCCGGCCGGAATAGCTTCCTGCGGGGTGATTGTAGCCATAGCGGTCGCTATAGCGATCCGTGGTGCAGGCCGCCAGCGGCAGGGCCAGCAAGGCGGCGGCAATTATCGGGGTGCGCATCAGTCACTCTCCTATTCTTTGGCCCCCGGCTGCGTAACAACCCTTCAAATCGGGGTAAGTTGCGTGGGCGGAACGGCTTCATGGAAAGAGGGAGGCTGGCGGAAATAGTCCACCCGCCACGGCGTCGCGAAAGGGGGGAAACGCGGGCCGGGCGGGCGGTGGCCAGCGGCCAGAGGGATAAGCCGCCGGATTGGGATTTTAAGTGTCAGCCGGATGTCAGCTGGCGAGGGGTGAACCCGTCGTGTGGCGCGGTTGGGTGGGCGTGATCGCCGGGGACATGTCGCTGCCGAGGCGGCTGCCTGTGCGGTTCGAGATGTCGTCGCGGGCCTTGTTGTAGCGGGTGACGAGGTCTTCCTTGAACTCGGTCAGCTTGCCTTCGTCATACAGCTTTTTGCCGACATAACCTGCGATGGCGCCGAAAATGAGAGTGCGGATCATTGGGTCTAGCTCCTTACCGGATGTTCCTGTCAGGGTCGCGGAGATAACCGGTCAGGAGGCGTCGGGTTCCGGACGCTTTGGAGTATTCGACAAGATGAGCGGCTGTGGCGATGTGCCGGAGGGGTGGGCCGTCGGGGCGGTGATGTCACAGCTCACAGCCGCAGGAATCCGCGCGATTTTCGGTGCGTATTTCCCGGCCCGGTCGATCGATCGCCTCCGGGGGGGGCGGCATGACCGGATGTTCCCGGCCAGCAATGCTCAGGCGTTGGCGGCGGTGGTTTCGGCAAGCGCAGCGGCTGAGGCAGCTTCGCGGCGGGCGCGGTTGCGGTCGGCGAGGTCCTGGCGTTCGGCCATGGCGAGGAAGGTCGCTTCCGAACGGAGGCAGCGGTCGCGGACGTTGGTGAGGGTGGCGGCCTGGGCTTCGTTGTGAGCCTGGGCGGCGAGGGCGCGATAGTCGGGGTGCGTCATATGCGCTCCTTTGTCAGATAGTGCCCGGGCGCCATGGAAACGGCGCCCGGACGGTCAGCATGGCTTATTCAGCGTGCTGAAGATTCACGGCCGCCATCTTGCCGCGACGGTCCTGTTCCAGATCATAGGAAACGCGGTCCTTTTCGCGCAGCGTGGCAAGGCCAGCGCGCTCGACAGCGGTGATGTGGACGAACGCGTCGGGGGTGCCGTCGTCAGGGGCGATGAAGCCATAGCCCTTGTCGGCGTTGAAGAATTTGACGGTTCCGGTGATGCTCATGGGTAGTTCCTTCGTTCGTACGGTCTGTCCAGCGTGGACGGACCGGTCGCTAGAGGGGCAGGGAAAGAAGGAAGTTTGGTGCCGCAAAGCGCCTAAAGACCGTCGATTTGCGACTATAGCTTTTCCTATGTGGGGGTTGGGGGAGGAAATTGCAAGGGTGGGGCGGTTTTGGCCCGATCCTGCGCAGGGCGATCGATCCGGGCACGTGGCTTGGTATAGCCCAGCGGGGTAGGCCGGAACCGGGTTCCTGCCTTCGCAGGAACGCGGTGGCTAAGCGGGTTGGGTTCCGATCCCATTCACCCCGACCCCCTCCAACGCCGTGAAGCCGAAAAAGGCGTCCCGCGCCAAGGCGGCGGCGGCCTCATAGGGGCGGCGCTGGGCTTCCTCCAGTGCGGCGAGGGCCTCGCTTTCCTGTGGGGTCAGGTCGCGCTCATAACCGTCTATGTCGTAGATGTCGCCGCTCTCTTCGCCGTCGAAGCCGGGCGGGGCGGGATAGTCGGTGCGCCAGGCTTCGCGCTCCTCATCCCACCATGTGCCGCGCAGGCGGGCGGCGGCTTCATCGGGCGGAAGGGTGGCGCGATCGATCAGCGGCGGGCGAAGTTCACACTGTTCATGGAAGGGGTGGGCGTGGCCCGCATTGGCGGCCTTCTTGCCCTCATGCAGCGCCATGCGGGCGGCGATGAAGAGCGCGGCGGAGGCGCCGGAGGAGAGGGCGGTGGCGGTGGCTTCGATGCATGGCCCAAGCGCGGGATCGTGCAGGCTGGCGTCGTGCAGCGCGGCTTCGTCCATGTCCGGCGTGATGGGGGTTGAGGGCGGGGCGAGGCCGGGTTGGTCCTGCTGCGCGGGGGCCTGGTCGGGCGCGGCTTGGCCTGGCTGTTCGTCCGGGCAGAGCATGTCGAGATAGGCGGCGAAATCCTGCGCGACGATGCGGGCGAGGGCGGCGTCGGAGCCTTCGGGCGGGCTGTCGGCCATGCGGTCGAGGCGGGAGAGCATCGACATGGCGAGGCGGTTGTCGTGGCGGTGGCGGGTGATGGTGTCTTCGTCTTTGTGGATCACTTCCTCATGGCCGGTGAGGGCGCGGGCGAGCAGTTCGTCGGCGAGGCGCGCGCGGGCGATGAGGATAGCCGCATCCCAGCCGAGGCGAAAAGCCGCGCCGTCGCGGCGGATGCGCAAGGCATAGGCGGCGCGGGGGGAGATGTGGACGGCGTCGCAGGCCGTGGTGATGACGCCGGTGGCGGCGAGGGTTTCCAGAAACTGCCGCTGCCGCGCGGGGCTCCAGCCGTCGGCGCGGATTTGCTCGGCGGGGGTGGGGAGCGGGGGGAAGTGGTAGGACATGGCAAAGCTCCTGTTTAGGGGAGGGTTTGCCGGGACGGTATCAGGGGTGAGGGGGTGTAGGACAGAACAAAATGAGAACGATGGTGGGCGTCAGGGATATTGCTGGCGGGTGTGCTTGACGGCCAATATCTCTATAACTTCAGTCCCGACGCGATAGACGAGCATATAGTTGGGGGTGATAATCGCTTCGCGCGTATCGGGAACGCGCCCGGCCCGGTGCATATACGGATGATCGGCCAGTCGTTCGGCAGCATATTCGATCAGTTCAGCGAGCCGAGCGGCTGCGGAGGGATTGCGATCGGAAATATAGTCGATGATCTGGCGCGCCTCTTGGCGCGCCTTCGGACGCCAGATTATGTGCGGCATTATGCTTGGCTGGATTTCTTGGCCGCGATGATCGCGCGTAGCTCAGTCATGACCTGATCGTGCGGGATGCTGGGCCGGGGATCGGCCAATGACGCCTCGATTTCCGCGCGAAGCCAGGCGTCATAAGCCTCGGCTTCCTCGGTCGTCGAGAACTCGGACTCGATGGGGGTGAGTTTGGTCATAGGAGGAGTGTAACAGGGATAAGCGGTGGCGCCAATAATGACTACCAGATCCGAAAAGGCGCGCCTGTCACCATCGTCGTGATGCAGATATTTAGAAATTTACGGCGGCGATCCAATCTCGTTGGTCCCATCTGATTTTACCCTCTAGTCGCTAGTGCTTCAGCATTTGCCAATTGCCAAACATCTGGATCTGCCCAGCCCCCATATCTAATGCGTCCTTTGCCATCGCGTATGGTCGATCGTATTTTCTCCGCACTTGCATCGCCCAATAAAGGACTCAAGCGTGAGAAAAAGGACTTAGAGGTTGCCCTGACATATGTAGGGAACGCACCATAGGAGTCCGATGCATAAACTAATGACACTGGAAACCAATCTGAATCACCTGTGTCCGATCCCATCATTCCTCTTAGGTATAAAGTGAGATCGGCTTCCATAAAATCTCCAAATGAAACTATCGAATGATTAAACGTATCCTTAATCAGATCTGCATGAACTGATAATCTATTCAGAGACAAACGCCTTTTTCTAATTTCTTCCAGGCTTCTAAGATATGTGCGTAATGACGTGTAATTCTCAAGTTTTCCAGTATATTCATTTGAAATAGGTTTGAAAAATGGGGTGGATATTACACTATTGGCAAAAGCGAACTTCCTTTGCTTCATGCAACATGCGACAGTAGCTACGAAAGTGCTGTGAGCAAAAAATTTCAGTGCGTCATTATCTATAACGGAGTACCTTCCGTTGTCTGGTCGTCCATAATCCCAAAGGCCAAATAAATCTTCTAAAAACCTATGAATAGCGTCTGCAGATGATGATCCTTCATCATTCTCGATTATCGCATTGATAGCCACAATCGCTTGTTCGCGAAGAGGGATGGATTGTTCAATTGTATCAACTATATTTTGGTCAGAATCGGATACATCAGCGAGGGATAAGCAAAGGTTTTTAGCGTCTTCTGCTATCCCTGAGAGTACCACAGAAGCGGCCTTTTTCGGGTCTCCGCCTCTACTTTGAACGGCCCGCAAAGCGCTCGCCCCCTTCAGTAAGTTGGAATTGCCCTGAAATGTCTCATCGAGATACTTTGGAGGTTTCCCAATTGGCGGAACAGGATGAAAAGGCTTATCGAAGCACCACCGGAGAACCTTTTCATAGTTCGATGCAAAAGCTTCTTCGGATGAAAAGTCAAAATAAAGCCTATTGGCCAGATATCGGGGAAGAAGCGGCGATCCATCCTCGTCCATCTCCCTAACCGCCGCAGCAAATTTCGTCTGATCTACCTTGGAATAGACCTCAGAAGATACAATCTGGGCTTCGGTGCCAACTCCCCCTTGGCGTTGATCTGCGCGCTCGACGTATCCTGCATCACAAATAAGGAGTACTTTGGTAACGCTCCTATCGTTTACCATTCTCTCCATGAAAACAAACGTATCATTTCCTTCCTTGAGATGCCACTTGTCCAGAATTACATCTACGCCATCAGAACGAAATGATGTTGCGAGATCAAGAACCCATTGTTCATGTTGAGGGGAAGACCACCGATAGGATATAAACATTTTTGGCAGAGTGTTTTCTTCCGTGTTGTTTGTCATTACCTACCCCTTTGAACTTCATCAGCTTTGAAGCTGTTCACTCCGCCGCCACAGCCTCCAACCCCAGCAACGGCGCCAAATACCGCCCGGTAAAGCTCCGGGCGTTCTTCGCGACCTTTTCGGGTGTGCCTTCGGCGACGACTTCGCCGCCCTTGACGCCGCCCTCTGGCCCCATATCGATGATCCAGTCGGCGGTCTTGATGACGTCGAGATTATGCTCGATCACGACCACGCTGTTGCCCTGTTCGACCAGGGCGTGGAGGACTTCGAGCAGTTTGCGGACGTCTTCGAAGTGGAGGCCGGTGGTGGGCTCGTCCAATATGTAGAGGGTCTGGCCGGTGGCTCGGCGGGAGAGTTCCTTGGCGAGTTTGACGCGCTGGGCTTCGCCGCCGGACAGGGTCGTGGCCTGCTGGCCGACCTTGATATAGCCGAGGCCCACTTCGGCGAGCATCGCCATCTTGTCGCGGATGGGGGGGACGGCCTTGAAGAATTCGACCGCGTCCTCGACCGTCATGTCGAGCACGTCGGCGATGCTGTGGCCCTTGAACTTTACTTCGAGAGTTTCGCGATTGTAGCGGGCGCCGTGGCAGACGTCGCAGGTGACATAGACGTCGGGGAGGAAGTGCATCTCTATCTTGAGCACGCCGTCGCCCTGGCAGGCTTCGCAGCGGCCGCCCTTGACGTTGAAGCTGAAGCGGCCGGGCTTGTAGCCGCGCGCCTGCGCTTCGGGGAGGCCCGCGAACCAGTCGCGGATGTTGGTGAAGGCGCCGGTATAGGTCGCCGGGTTCGAGCGGGGGGTGCGGCCGATGGGCGACTGGTCGATGTCGATCACCTTGTCGCAATGTTCAAGGCCGGTGACCTTGTCATGCGGGCCTGCGACGATGCGGGCTCCGTTGAGGGTGCGGGCCGACGCTGCGTAGAGGGTGTCGATGGTGAAGCTGGACTTGCCCGAGCCTGACACGCCGGTGATGCAGGTGAAGGTGCCGAGCGGGATGCTGGCGGTGACGTTCTGCAGGTTGTTGGCGCGGGCGTTGTGGACGGTGAGCTTCTTGCCATTGCCCTTGCGGCGCTTGGTGGGGACTTCGATGCGACGGGTGCCGTTCAGGTAATCCGCTGTCAGGCTGTCCTTGTGGGCGAGCAGTTCGTTGAGGGAGCCTTGGGCCACGATGGTGCCGCCGTGGACGCCTGCGCCCGGACCCATGTCGACGATATAGTCGGCCATGCGGATCGCGTCCTCGTCATGCTCCACGACGATGACGGTGTTGCCGAGGTCGCGCAGGCGCTTCAGGGTGACGAGCAGGCGGTCATTGTCGCGCTGGTGCAGGCCGATGCTGGGTTCGTCGAGGACGTAGAGGACGCCCGACAGGCCGCTGCCGATCTGGGACGCGAGGCGGATGCGCTGGGACTCGCCGCCCGACAGGGTGCCGCTGGTGCGGTCGAGGTTCAGATAGTCGAGGCCGACATTGTTGAGGAAGCCGAGGCGCTCGACAATTTCCTTGAGGATGGCCTTGGCGATCTGGTTCTGCTGGTCGGTGAGCTGGGCGGGGAGGGTGGAGAAGAAGCCGAGCGCGTCCACCACGGAGCGGCGGGTGGACATAGAGATGTCCTCGCCCGCGATCTTGACGGCGCGGGCTTCGGGTTTGAGGCGGGCGCCGTGGCAGGTCTCGCAAGGCATGGCGGTTTGGTATTTGCTGAGTTCCTCGCGCATCCAGGCGGAGTCGGTCTGGAGGAGGCGGCGGTTCAAGTTGCCGATGACGCCTTCGAAGGGTTTCTTGACTTCGTAGCTCTTCTTGCCGTCGACGAACTTGAGCGTGACGGGCTTGCCAGCGGTGCCGTGGAGGATGATGATTTTGACTTCTGCGGGGAGGTCGATCCACGGAGTTTCGAGGTTGAAGCCGAACTCCTTGGCGAGGCTGCCGAGGACTTGCATGTAGTAGGGGCTGGGCGGGTTGGACTTGGCCCAGGGGACGATGGCGCCCTTCTTGAGCGTCAGATGCTCGTTGGGGACGACCAGTTCGGGGTCGAACTCCTGCCGCTCGCCCAGACCGTCGCAGGCTGGGCAGGCGCCTTGCGGGGCGTTGAAGGAGAAGAGGCGGGGCTCGATCTCGGGGATGGTGAAGCCGCTGACGGGGCAGGCGAACTTTTCGCTGAAGACTATGCGGTTGGCGGGGATGCCGGCGCCCTTCAGATTCCCCTCCCGCTTGCGGGAGGGGTTAGGGGTGGGTTGGCCCTCACCATCAAGAACTTCGCCTGCGGTGGCGTCGAGCCCACCCCCTAGCCCCCTCCCGCCTGCGGGAGGGGGAATAGTGGCGCCGTCCGCCAGGTCCACGTAAGCCAGGCCATCGGCGAGCTTCAGCGCCTGTTCGAAGCTGTCGGCCAGGCGCGTCCCCATGTCCGCGTCCACCGCGAGGCGGTCGACGACGACTTCGATGTCATGTTTGTATTTCTTGTCGAGGGCGGGGGCGTCTTCGATCAGGTACATTTCGCCGTCGATGCGGACGCGGGTGTAGCCCGCCTTCTGCCATTCCAGCAGCTCCTTCTTATACTCGCCCTTGCGGCCGCGGACGACGGGGGCGAGGAGGTAGAAGCGGGTGCCTTCGGGGAGCTGCATGACGCGGTCGACCATCTGACTGACGGTCTGGGCGCTGATCGGTTCTCCGGTCGCGGGGCTGTAGGGGACGCCGACGCGCGCCCATAGGAGGCGCATATAGTCGTAGATTTCGGTGACGGTGGCGACGGTGGAGCGCGGGTTGCGGCTGGTCGTCTTCTGCTCGATGGAGATGGCGGGGGAGAGGCCGTCAATATGTTCGACGTCCGGCTTCTGCATCATCTCAAGGAACTGGCGCGCGTAGGCGGAGAGGGACTCCACATAGCGGCGCTGCCCCTCGGCATAGATGGTGTCGAAGGCGAGGGAGGATTTGCCGGAACCCGAAAGGCCGGTGATGACGATCAGGCTGTCGCGGGGGAGATCGACGTCCACGCCCTTGAGGTTATGTTCGCGCGCGCCGCGTACGGAGATTGTGGTCAGACTCATGGGGGCGTGTTGTTCCAGATTTGTTCTTTGGGGGCAAGCGTGTCGCGCGGATATGGGATAGCGGGTGGCGGCTCGCAAGCGGGGCATGCTTTCCGGCGCGAGGGTGCGACGGGTCGTCGAAAGATAGAGCGATATTAACTGATCAGGTGTATAGGGGTCGTGACGGGAAAGCTGCGGCGGTGGCGTCTAGACTTTTGGAAATGTGCGAGATCCCGGATAGCCCGACAGCGTCCCGGATACGCCCCCGGCCATCCCTTGCGCCGGGGGCGTTTTCTTGTTCGGTCAATTTCGACGAGCGGTGTTTTACGCTACGACAACAAGGATTTTTGGGATCGACAGGGGCAGCTGGCCGGTTTAAATCTGCGCCCTGCCGGAAGGACTGACGGGTCCCAGCCTTCCCGGCTTTACAGCGGACGAGGTCGCCTGAAGAGCGGCGAGTCCCAAGCAGTTCAATCGAGGGGGGACCAATCATGACATTTTTTATCAATCGCACCGGCGGCGCCATGTTGGCGGCACTGTCTGCCACCGTACTGATGGGCGCGGCGGCGCAGGCGAGCGTCATTCCGTTTGAATCCAACGGCCGTACGATCGATGTGCGCTATGACGATCTGGACCTGTCGAAGAAGTCGGGTCAGCAGGAACTGAACGCCCGCATCCGCCGCGCTGCGGTGAAGGTATGTCCGGGCCGGACCATGCAGGATTTGCGGTCCTGCCAGATTGCGGCGGTGGATCATGTCCGTGAACCGGTCGCCATCGCGATCGCCAAGGCGCAGGGCCAGGATGCGAGCCGCTTTGCCGAGGTGGGCAAGGATAAGGTGCCGGGCGCGGGGAATTGAGGCTTTGCGTTTGAGAGGGGAGGGGTCATCGGCTCTTCATCGCGGGCGTTGCGCTTGCCCACCCCCTAGCCCCCTCCCGCTTGCGGGAGGGGGAACAATGGGCTTGATCCCTCCCGCCTGCGGGAGGGGCGACAAGAAGCTTGCCTGAAGCTGTCTGTATGAAGATGCCCCCTTGGAACCGGCTATCGGGACTGGCCGTTGATCCTGCGTGGCGCGCGAAGGCCGCTGCGCCGAGGAGAGCAAGATGAGCGACAAGACCGATATTCGTCCCAATAGCCGTGAAGAAGCGCATGATGAGCGTCCCACGGATGCGCAGGACCATGCCGTCACCCCCGAGGAGCAACTGGAGGAAGGGTTGATGGACAGCATGGATGCGTCCGATCCGCCGTCGGCCACCAAGCCGGGTGACCATGGCGACCCGGTTCCTTCGTCGGGGTTCCACGAAGAAGAAGATGAGGATGAGAAGGCTGGGCGATAGACGGCGGCGATATTGGTGATATGATCCATAAGCGAGGCGAGCCGGATCGGCGGTGGCCGGGCGGTTCGCCAAGCGCATGACGCTGCACGGTGAGAGGAGCCTTATTGATGCCGACTTCCGCTACTCCCGCGATCGAACGCATTGCCCGGGTGCTGGCCGGACGCCAGCTGAGCCTGAATGGCGAGGGCGATGATCCCCATGCGGCGGGCGCGGTGGATGCGAGCTGGCAAAACTATCTCGATGATGCTTATGCCATCCTGCACACGCTGCGGGAGCCTGATGAGCAGATGGCGCAGGCGGGCGATGTTACCGTGTGGCGCAGCATGATTGGCGCGGTGCTGGAACGGCGAACCTGACGCAGCGATTGGCGGGGCGCCCTGCCCATGCCATAACGGGCGGATGAGCGGCCCGGCACTGAAGATCAAGATACAGCTTTATTGTGGCGACCAGATCGCCATGGGGCCGGGCAAGGCCGACCTGCTGGACGCGATCGCCAGTGAGGGATCGATTTCGGCGGCTGGGCGGAAGCTGAAGATGAGCTATCGCCGATGCTGGATGCTGGTGGATGTGATGAACCGATGCTGGTCCGCGCCGCTGGTGGCGACGTCCAGTGAGGGCGCGGTGCTGACGGATTTGGGGCTTAGCGTGCTTGCCCAATATCGCGGGTTGCAGAAGGCGGCGGCGAGTGCGGCGGGGCGGTCGCATTGGCCTGACCTTGCGCGCGAGTTGCGGGGCGAGCCGTTGCCGGTTCAGGCGGACGAGTAAGGAGGACGCGTCGGCACCTGGGCATCGCGTAGAATGCCGGGGGTGGCGTGGTTTCGTTGGTGGTTTAAGGTCTTCCCGTTGGGCGCGCCGGCCGGCGCGCCATTTTTTTGGTTCACGCGGAGACGCGGGGACGCGGAGGGACTTGGCGTTAGCTTCGTGCTTTGGACCGGGCTTTGTGGTTGGGCAGCGGTGGCATCGGAGTTGTGGCTTCGCCTTTTGATTGCGCCTCCGCGCCTCCGCGTCCCCGCGTGATATGTCTTCGTGCAGAGGCGCGGAGGAGGGGGTGCGAACCTTTCGGGCGCTCTTAGCTATATACGATTGTATATAGCGAATCGCTTGCGCTCTGTGTATCGGGCTGCCCAACGATAAGGGGGCAGTCATGATTAAGGGGTCACGCGTTTGGTTGAGCGCCGCGCTGATTTGCGGCGGTTTTCCGGGGGTTGCGTTTGCTGACGTACCGGCGGACGGGGCGGGGGAAGGGGCGATCATCGTCACGGCCCGGCTGCGTGAGGAGGATGCGCAGACTGTGCCTGCGTCGCTGAGCGTTGTTAGCGGCGATGAACTGACGCGGACTTATACGGTCAACACGAACCAGCTTAGCCAGCTGGTTCCGGCGCTGAATTATAGTTCGGCCAATCCGCGCAATACCGCCTTCACCATTCGCGGGCTGGGGTCGAGCGTGGTGGCGGTTAGCCAGGCGAATGATGGATTGGAACCGGGCGTCGGCTTTTATGTGGACGGCGTCTATCATGCGCGGCCCGCGACGGCGGCGTTCGACTTTGCCGATGTGGAGCGGGTAGAGGTTCTGCGCGGGCCACAGGGCACGCTGTTCGGCAAGAATACGACGGCGGGCGCGATCAGCATCACGACGAAGCGGCCGAGCTTCGACTTTGGCGCCGAGGGCGAGATTTCCTATGGCAGCCGCGATTTCGTGCAGGCGAAGGCGGCGGTGACGGGGCCGATCGTGGGCGATGTTCTGGCGTTTCGTTTGTCGGGGGCGGTGACGCGGCAGGATGGTTACATTCGCAACGTTCGGCGCGGCGAGTGGCAGAATGGGATCCACAATGATGCGATCCGGGGGCAGTTGCTGTTTCAGCCTTCGCCTGATCTTTCGGTGCGGGTGGTGGGTGACTGGGCCAGTTTCCAGAATAACTGTTGCGCGCAGGTGTTCGTGCGGGTTGCGCCGACTTTGAAACCAGCGGGGCAGCGCTATGCGGCGCTGGCGGCCGGTGCGCCGGGTGGCCCCTATGCGCCGCCGAGCTTCAACCCTTATGACCGGGTGACGGATAATGACGCGCCGCTGGGCGTGGATACGGACGAGGGCGGGGTTTCGGGGACGGCCGAGTGGAAGATGGGCGGCGTGACGCTGACGTCGATCAGTGCGTGGCGCTTCTGGAACTGGGATGCGGCGAATGATCGGGATTATACCGGTCTGCATATCCAGACGACGCAGCATATTCCGTCGCGGCAGGACCAGTATAGCCAGGAGTTCCGGATTGGATCGAACACGCCGGGCAGATTGGAATATGTCGCGGGGCTTTATTATTTCCATCAGAAGATCACGGGGCGGCCGATCAGCATTTATGGGCCGCTGGCAACTTACTGGCTGCTGGCGCCGAGCGCGACGCGGACGTCTTCGCTGCTTGATGGCTATCAGACCGAAGGGCGGACGGATTTCCGTAGCGAGAGCTTCGGCATATTCGGTGAGGTGACGTGGCGGCCGGTGGAGCGGATCGCGGTGACGGGCGGCCTGCGCTACACCTATGAGGAGAAGGACGGCGTCTATGATGTGCGGACCTTTGGCGGGGTGGCGCCGACGGCGGCGTTGCAGGCGGACCAGCAGTCGATCCTGCGGGCGCAAAGCTATAGCGCGCATGATGGCGATGGCAGCGCGTCGGGGCGCGTGAATGTCGCCTATGATGTGGCCGACGGGGTGATGGCCTATGCGAGCTTCGCCAAGGGGCAGAAGTCGGGCGGCATCAACATGTCGGGCCTGCCGGTCAATGCGTCCAATCAGGCGGTGCTGGCGACGGCGGTGGTGCGGCCGGAGACGAACACGACCTGGGAAGCGGGGATCAAGACGCGGCTGCTGGATGGCGCGGTCATCTTCAACATCAACGGCTATCATGTCGATGTGAAGGATTTTCAGGCCAATATCGTCGACAATAGCGCGACGGTGGCGCTGCGCAGCTATCTGGCGAACATCCCCAAGGTGACGGTGAAGGGGATCGAGTTCGACGCGGCGGCGCAGGTGGGTTCGCGCCTGACGCTGCGTGCTTCGGGGGCTTTGGCCGATGGGGAATATGCGAGTTATCCAAGCGGCCCCTGCCCGATCGAGCGGACGGGGACGGGGACTGCGCGATGCGACCTGACGGGCAATGCTCTGCCGGGCCTGCCCAAATGGACCGGATCGGCCGGGGGTGAATATCGGATGCCGGTGGGGAGCGGGGCGCTGTTCCTGCGGGCGGATGCCGTTACCCGGACGCGTGTGCGGGGAGAGGCGACGGGGTCGGCCTATACGATCATCAAGGGCTATACGTTGGTCAACGGCAGCGTCGGCTATCGTTTGGGCGACTGGGAGGCGGCAGTGTTCGCGCGGAACCTGTTCGACAAGGACTATATGCAGAATCTGACGGTGCAGGCGGGCAATAGCGGGCTGATCGTGGGGACGCCGAGCGAGCCGCGGACGATCGGGGTGACGTTGCGGACGCATCTGGGGCGGTGAGGGGCTGTGCTGCCTCTTTTTATCGCTTTCACAAAAATTACATGTTGCGACGCACAAAGAAAAGTGATTCCCTGTAGTTGTCGGCAGAACCGGCGCTTAATCTTACAGTAACCATGTTGGGCGCATGTTCTGCTGATCGACTTGAAGTCGGAGGGCAAGAGCATGGGCACCAATGCAAGACCGGCTGACGGGGCAATCACCCTGGCTGAATTGCGCGAATTCGCCAGTTTCCCGTCTGCCACGCAGCGCTATATCCGCCGGTCGCTGGACATCGGCCTTCACCGTCGTGACGCCATGAAGCTATGGTCGCGCGACATGGTGGAGGAGGCGAGCATCCGCGCGCAGGCCCGCATTTACGGGCGGCTGGACGAGATCAAGGCGCGGGTGCCCGATGACAGCGGGCTGGACCAGATGGAGCCGTTCATGGCGCCGCTGGTGACGGTTTCGGCTTTCGATCTGGGGCAGGACAGGCTGAGCAGCTTTTCCGCCTATCGGTTTTTGTATGAACGGCTGTTGGGGGCGGGGGCGCGGCCTTGGTTACCGGGGGCGTTCTGCGCGGCGGCGAGCTTGCCGCATCTCCATCCCGAAAAGCGCCGGGCGCTGTTGCAGTCGATCAGTGAGGCCGCGGCGACGGCGGTAGGGTGGTCTAATCGGGAGCCGACCTTCTATCCTGAGTGGGTGGAGAAGGTGGATATGAGCAAGGCGAACTGAGATCCGGGCGCCCTTCCGGTGGAGGGGCGAGGGTGTGACGGCGCTGCGGGCGGGGCTCGCGGTGCTGTTGCTTTTTGAGGTGGTGGGGATGGGGTGGTTTTCTGACATTCCGCAACTCAGCGCAAAATTAAGAAAACCGCCAAAGCCATCAGGGCTAAAGCTGCCAAACACCCCCAGACCGGTACCCTCTTGCTGAACCGATCGCCATCGGGATCATTTTCCGCCCAGAAGTCGCGCTCATAGTCCCATACAGCCTTTACCAACTGGTCGAGGGAGGAATCCAAGTTGGGATTTTGGCCGATGGCTTCAAGATAGCGGATCAGCAGCGGCTTAAGATCGTCTGGTCGGCATGAGCCTGCAACCGATTGGACTACAGCCTTCTTTCCTACGTGCGTAATGTTGTATGGTTCGGCCCTTGGGCCATATGCGACAGAATAAACTCCCGTCTCGATGTCGGTCACTTCTATATAGCGCTCGGCGGCGCGAATGGATGGAAATACCAGCAGCGGCTCGTCGGCAGGGATAAAGATCCCGCCTGAGGGCATCGCAACAGAAGTGTAAGCAAAGTCTGCGTCTGATTTGTTCATAGGTGACCTGTCTCACCTTCCGTCTTTGTCCGCAAATGGTCGTTAGCCGACTGTCCCCAGTCCGTCATGCCAGCGAAAGCTGGCATCTCTGTCGATAGCGTTCGGACTAGCCGCACAAGATCCCAGCTTTCGCTGGGATGACGGAGGTGGGTGGTTTGGGGAGGTTCATCCTTCCCAGCGCGAGATGCGAGGGGGCCGTTGCGAAAGGGATGGTGGAGGGGAAATTTCGCAGGTCGTGCTATTTTCTCCTCCATCGGCCTGTGGCTGGTTCCCCTCCCCACGCTTCGCGCAGGGAGGGTTTGGGAAGGCTATTCCCCGGCGCTTTCCTTGCTCTGTCAGGAAGCCAGCCATTGCAGGGCTTGTTTTTCCTCCTGGAAGAACATGGTCGGGGTGTCTCGCATCAGCCGTTCCATTTGCAGTCTGAGGAGGGCGGATTCGGGTAGCAGGACGCCATATTCGCTGATCTGGGCGGCATAATTGGTGATGATCTTCATGAAGCTGTTCATGACCGTTTGCGATTGAACGGTGCATGCTTTCATATCGAGCAGGACGCGGTCGATCGGTGAGGGTCTGGCGGTCATGGCGGCGCGTTGCCGAAGTGCCGCGATATAGCCTTCGACGGCATCGCCATCCCAAAAGCCTCGAAAGACGATTCGTAGCGTGCCGGGCTTGTGTCCTGCCACAAATTCAAAGCGTTCCTCTGCCATCGGCTTCACTTGTCGGATGATGGGACGCTTCGCAACTGTCGTTTGGCCTAGGGTTGCGTAGCGTCAGGGTCGTGGGGAGCGATTTTGTGAGGGGGTCATCCATTCACGATGGTGCCGCCATTGGGGTGGAGGACCTGGCCGGACATGTAGCTGGAGTCGTCGCAGGCGAGGAAGAGGAAGGCGGGGGCGACTTCGTTCGGCTGGCCGGGGCGGCCCATGGGGGTGGATTCGCCGAAATGTTCCAGCTTCTCGGGGCTTGCGCCGCCTGAGGGGTTGAGCGGGGTCCAGATGGGGCCGGGGGCGACGGCGTTGACGCGGATGCCGTCTTTCACGAGGTTTTCGGACAGGCTGCGGGTGAAGGCGGTGATGGCGCCCTTGGTGCTGCTGTAATCGAGCAGTTCCGATGACCCCTGATACATGGTGACGCTGGTGCAGTTGACGATCGCGGCGCCTTTTTTGAGGTGCGGGCGGGCGGCCTGCGTCAGGAAGAACATGCCGAAGATGTTGGTTTGGAAGGTGCGGCGCAGCTGTTCTTCGGTGATGTCGGTGATGTCCTGGTCGGGATGCTGTTCCCCGGCATTGTTGACGAGGATGTCCAGGCGGCCGAAGCGGTCGATTATCTGTTTGACGGCGTCGTCGCAGAAGGATTTTTCGCCAATGTCTCCGGCGATGGTGAGGGCCTGCTGGCCTTCGGCTTCCACGATCTGCGCGGTCTTTTTCGCGTCGTCATGTTCGCAGAGGTAGAGGATGGCGACGTCGGCGCCTTCGCGGGCGTAGAGGGCGGCGACGGCGCGCCCGATGCCGCTGTCCGCGCCGGTGATGAGGGCGACTTTGCCCGCGAGGCGGCCGGAGCCGGGGTAGCGGGGTTCCCATTCGGGCTTGGGTTCCAGCTTGCTTTCATGGCCGGGCAAGCCGTCTTCGTGGATCATCTCTTCATGATTGTCGGATGGGGTGTCGGACATGGCGCATCTCCTTTCCTCGGCCAACACATGGGCGGGGGAGATGGTTCATGGCGTTGTGAGTGAGAAAGCGAGATCGGGTGAACGGGTGGCTTTCAGTGCCCGGCCGAGCTGGTCGCGCTGCGATTTTCCCAGATGGCGACTGGCGTATCGGTGCCGGGCAATTCCATGCGCACCTCGGTCAAGGAGATGGCGAGGACGCAGGTGGGGCGCTGTTCCATCCCAAGCGGCTGGAGGCAGTGAACGGGGCCGTTGCCGGGCACCTGCTCGATACGGCCGATGAGGCGGAGCCTTAGCCCGCGCGAGGGGGCGAAATCTTCAGGCGCGAGGCGCAGCACTTTTTCGAAGGGGCGTCCGTGGCGCCAGAGGTCGTTGCCGTCATTCTGGCCGAATTGGGCGAGGGCGAGGGTGCGGTCGGGTGCTGGCGCGGTGTCTTCTTGCTGCGCGGGGGCGGCTTTCGGTGCGGCAGGGCATTCGTCGCTGGTGGACCAGGGACGCTCCATCCAAAAGCCCTCGGCATCATGGCCTTCCCCTTCGGCGGGGAGGGCGAAGTCGGCGGCTTTCCAGGCGATCGGCATGACATGGACGCGGAGCACGCCAGCCGCTTCATCATAGCGCCAGCGCATGGGAGCTATGCTGTCCTTGGCCGCAGCGCCGTAGCAGCCAAAGGGGAGGACGATGTCGAACCGCTGTCCGACAGCATTTGCGACATCTGGCGGCAACGGCTTGCCCGACGAGAGTGCGTCGGCGGCGCGGCGGGTGAGGTCGGCTATCTCCGCGCGGCCCCAGAGGCGCGGCGATTGCGGCTGTACCGGGAATGGCGGCGGGATGATTGTGACGGGGGCAGGCGCGGGGGGTGGAGCCTTTGGCGCGGTGGCGCGGCCGAGAAGGAAGCCGCCCGCGCCGATGGCGATGAAAGCGGTTAACCCCGCGGCTATGGTAAGCCGACTGGTCCGGGCACTGGGTTCACGCATAATCCATTGATAGCAAAAAAGCCTTCATCCTCCAGAGGATAAATGCCCTTTTTGGGCCTTGCTGCGTTGACAGGGGCGGCGGCAGGCACGAGGCAGGGGGCGCATGACGATTGACCAAGTTCTGACGCTGCTGGTGCTGGCGGCCGTCGTCGCGGCGCTGATCTGGGACAAGGTGCGTGCCGATGTCGTCGCCCTGTCCGGGGCGGCGGTGCTGTTGATGACGGGCGTCGTGCGGCCGGTCGATGTGCAGGGCGCCTTTGCAAGTCCCGCGATCATCGCGCTCGCGTCGCTGTTCGTCATTGCCTATGCGCTGGAGCTGTCGGGCCTGTTGGACCGTGCGATCGCGATGGCGGTGACGATGTGCAGGCGGATGGGCGCGACCGGCATGTGGCTGCTGTTGTCGATGATCGGCGCGGTGTCCTGCTTTCTCAATTCCACGCCGATCGTCGTGCTGGGCGCCCCAGTGGTGCGGGATGTCGCCAACGCGTTGAGCCTGTCGCCCAAGCGGTTCCTGATGCCGCTGTCCTACATCACCATCCTGACCGGATGCTGCACGTTGATCGGCACGTCGACCAACCTGCTGGTGGATGACATGGCGAGCGTGGCGGGGCAGCCGCGCTTTGGGATTTTCGAGATTACGCCGGTGGGATTGCCGATGGCGCTGGCGGGCGGGCTGTACCTGTTCCTGTTCAGCAAGAAGCTGCTGGGCGGCCGTCATGAGGCGGATGAGCGGGAAGGGGAGGTCCAGCCGATCGATGCCCTGCATGTGTACAGCGCGCAGGTGGGCGACCCGGCGGTGTTTGCCGAGCCACGGCCGCTAAGACCCGCCAAGGCTGCGATTGCATTGGGGGTGTTTGCGGCGGCGGTGGGACTGGCGGCGATCGATGTCGCGCCGATTGCGGCGAGTGCCTTTGCCGGGGCGGTGGTGCTGATCCTGCTGCGGGTGATCAGCGCGGACGAGGCCTATAGCGGGCTGCGGCCGCAGATATTGATCCTGATCGCGGGCATGGTGGTGATCGGCATCGCGATGGAGCAGAGCGGGCTGGCGGCGGATGCTTCCCAGATGCTGATCGGCGGGGTGCATGGGCTGAGCCCGCTGATCGCGCTGGTCGTGCTGTATATCGTGACGATGGTGCTGACGGAGTTGCTGTCGAACGCGACGGTGGCGGTGCTGGTGACGCCGGTTGCGGTGGCGCTGGCCGATAGTCTGGCGGTCAGTCCCCGGCCGTTTCTGGTCGCGGTGATGATGGCGGCGAGCGCGGCCTTTGCGACGCCCTTTGGCTATCAGACCAATGTCATCGTCTATCAGATGGGCGGCTATCGCTATATGGATTTCGTGCGGGTTGGGTTGCCCTTGAACCTGATCACTTGCGTCGTCGCGGTGGCGGCGATCAGCGTGTTTTTTCCGTTCTGATCAGGCTGGGCGTCAGCCGCAGGATAAGGAAACCGGCGGTGGCGGAGGCGAGTGAGCCGAGCAGGATGCCTAGCTTTGCCGCATCGCCTGTATCCGGATGGGGCGCGAAGGCGAGGCCGCCGATGAAAAGGCTCATGGTGAAGCCGATGCCGCACAGGAGGGCGACACCATAGACTTGGCCCCAGCTGGAGTGAGCGGGGCGGCTGGCCCAGCCGAGGCGAGACAGGAGCCAGATGGTGCCGAATATGCCGAGCTGCTTGCCCGCGAAAAGGCCGAGCGCGATGCCGAGCGGCACGGGCTGAGCCAGGTCGGATAGCGCGACCTCGCTTAAGGACACGCCCGCATTGGCGAAACCGAACAGCGGCACGATGGCGTAGGCGACCCAGGGGTGGAGGCCATGCTCCAGCCGGGACAG
The DNA here is from genome assembly GCF_059738765.1 of Sphingobium sp. RC1. NCBI lineage: Bacteria > Pseudomonadati > Pseudomonadota > Alphaproteobacteria > Sphingomonadales > Sphingobiaceae > Sphingobium > Sphingobium sp. RC1. The sequence continues at coordinate 2,089,754 of NZ_AP027306.1, read as the reverse complement.
CGGCGAATGCTGGTCGTCGGGGGCGGCTGGGGTCTTTCGCAAGGGGATGGTCATCGCGACGGCGACCCCTGCCAGCGTGGCGTGGATGCCGGATTGCAGCACGCAGAACCAGACGAAGAGGCCGATCAGCACATAGGGCCAGAGGCTGTTTACCCCCGCCCGATTGCAGAGGGCAAGGCAGGCGAGACCTGCGATGGCCAGGGCGAGGGGCAGCAGGTTGAGCTGTCCGCTGTAGAAGAGGGCGATGATGAGGACGGCGATCAGATCGTCGATGATCGCCACCGCCGCCAGGAATATCTTGAGCGATCCCGGCACGCGCGGGCCGAGGAGGGCGAGCACGCCGAGGGCAAAGGCGATGTCGGTGGCGGCGGGGATCGCCCAGCCGCGAAGGCCGATGGCGTCTCCCCGGTTGATGGCGACATAGATGAGGGCGGGCATGATCACGCCCGCCGCCGCTGCGAGGCCAGGCAGCAGGCGGTCGGGCCATCGGGCGAGTTGCCCGTCCAGCACCTCTCGCTTGATTTCGAGGCCCACGATCAGGAAGAACAGCGCCATGAGGCCGTCGTTGATCCAGTGGAGCAGGCTGAGCCCCGCCAGTTCTATGTGGAGCGTGTGGAAATAGTCGGCCGACAGGGCGGAGTTGGCGACGAGCATCCCCAGAGCCGCAGCCGCGATCAGGATGATGCCGCCAGCCGCTTCCGCCGCGAGGAAGGCGCGCATCATCGAGAGGGGGCGGGTGATGAGGGGAGGAACACTCATCCCGCTGTTCTAACGGCCCATTTGGCGGAGGGCCACCGCTTCTGGTCGGTGGATCAGTGCGTTTCCGTGCGGAGCCGGTCGGCGAGTTGTTCGATTTCGAAGGGTTCGAGAATCCAGGTGCGAGTCTTGCGCCCCGCCCGGTGAATGGGCTGCGTCAGGAGGACGCGGGCCTGTTCGCGGGCGTGCGGCTTGAAGACCGCGAAGTGCTGGGCGCAGTCACGGATCGTGCCGATGACCGGGGCGCGGCCTTCAAGGTCGATCAGGGTAGCGGGCTGATCCCAGGGGATTGCGGATGTTGGATTATCGTTCATTCACTTGCGCCTGTAACGGAAATACCAGACTTCAGTTATATTTTGTAGTTTTATCAACTAATATCATTTGGTTGTTGAAGAAGGCACTCCATATTTTTGGGTATAGCAATCACCGAGTAATCACCGCGAGGCGATCGAATATGCCGGGAATCCAAGTCCCTTAAACGGCCAGGATCCGTGATATCATGTTGCATCGCGTGAGCATCCTGTCCGTTTACAAAAGTCTGGTTTGTTGAATGCTTGTCGTCCGCATGATACCGCGCGCCCGGAAATAATAGGTGCTGGATGCAAGAGAATATCGGAATGTCAGAGCAGGCTCTCTCCTACTGGGAGGCTATGACAGATCCGTCGATATTTCCTGATTCGTGCGAAGGCGATGTTGGTACCCCTAAAAACCCATCGATCTGGCTCTTGGGCATCGAGCCCGGCAAGCCGCAGTCAGATCGGATCCATGAGAAAAATGGTATAACCTTTCCGGGGCAAGACCGATATTCCGTCGAATTTCAGCTGGGCCGGAAATGGGTTTACAACGAGAACGCCTTCAAATTTCTGACGGTCCTGTGTGATGAACCCCTCGACAACTGGCAAAGCTTTGCCATGCGTGAACGGGTCTTTGAAAATGGCTGCTCAGGATATCTGAAGGGTAACATCTATCCTGAGCAATTTAGTGACGTTGCGACCTGGGATCCCGCGGTTGCTGCTCGAACGGGTTGCGCTAGCAAGCCGGAATATTATGCCCGCGTGAAGGAAGCCACCTTTGCAGGTGCTCGGCAATGGGTTGAGAAATGCCGCCCCAAGCTGATCATCGGTGCCGGGATTGGGTTTGCCGCTGACTTCCTCCAGATAGTCGGTGGGACTGAATTAGGGGCGCGGCACTGGTGGGCCAGCGACAGCGGCGCTAGGAAGGGCCTGTACTTTACCACCAGCGGCATAGTGCCCCTTGCTGTTATTCCCCATCTCAGCGGACAGGGAACGTCCGTGCTGAAGTATGATGATTCCGGAATTGTCTATGCCGCAAACTACATTCGCCAGGCTCTAGACTGGTGAAGCAAGGCTTGCTTCGACAAAGCTGTGGCAGCGCCTTACTCTGAACGCGCCGCTCACCGAGGCGTCGCTCAGTCGGGCATCCACAGTCTCAGCTTTGCAGATCAATGCAGGTCGTTCGCAGCCGGCCGATCCAAATATGTGGGCATGTGCCGACCGGCTAGCGGGCCGCCCGGGTCAATGTTGCGGTGACCCCGAAATGATCGCTCAGTCGGGCTCCAGAAACCGTTATATTGGACAGGGCAGCAACGCTACCGGCCTCAAACTCACCGCTATGGGCAATATGGTCAATCGCTTGGCTCTCGCTGCCGGCGATCGCGCCGCCTGTAGGAAGGTTCAGCTTCGACAAAACTGCTCGCTCCAGTGCCGAATGAACTGATTTCGGCTGCCGTCTTCGCGGGTGACTCTGATTGAAGTCTCCGATCAGGATCGTTGGGTCTGTGGTGGCAGCCAGTGCGACCGCCAGTCCTTCGAGATAAGCCAGATGATCTTGCCATGGCGTTCGATCACGTCGCCCTGTGCGAACATGCGCGTCTCTCCAAGGTATGCAAACTCCGACAACTCGAATCGGGCCGACGGCAGTCTCCGTAGTCCCCGCAACATAACGCCCTGGCGGCAGATCGGCTGGGCCTTGTTCATCAACGTCGTGCCAGGGTGCGTCGCTCCATAGAATGACTTTCCGACGGCCTTTCTTAAGTGGATAACCCCAATCAGCCGCCCCCGCGATCACATGCCCTTGCCCGTCGAAGAAATCGTTATAACCCTCGGTGACACAGGCGATATTTGGGCCAACTGCCATTAAGCGGCGATGTAATTCAGCGCCGTCACTGGAGCTCCGTTCACGCCACTCCAAGTTCCATGTCGCAACGACTATGCTGGCTTCGTTTTCCATAGGCGCGATGCCTCCCTGCTCCTTAGAGCGCATTTGCGGCGGGTGCTCAAGCTGGACTGACCGATCTGCCATTTGGCAGCGTTGACGGGTGGGCGGGCAGCTTCGAGCCAAATCCAAGCCTTCGACCGCGATATTGCCGTGCTTGGAAGCGGACATTCATATTATGACTGGGTCTGTGACAGAACTGCCATTCGTAAGCACCATCTCGAACGGCGGGTTCCGAATCAATCGGCCGTTCGATGGTCTGCGCTAGCTAGCAGCGCATAAGTACGGCTGGTTGAAAACGGCCTTTCCGTTTCTAGGCGTCATGGCCGCGATTCCGGCCGTCCGATCTGCAAGACCTGCCGCGCACTAACATCTGTGGTTTAGCGTCACTTCTACAGGCGAGCAGGAATTTGAAATTTTTGACTCGCCATACTAACCCGCTCCCACAGGCGAATCTTGCCCCCTTGTGGCACTCAATTAAAAGGAGAGAAAATTTGTCGAGCAACGTCGACGCATTTCTTACAGACAAGACACGAGCAACCGAGCGAGAACGGATCTTACATTTAACTGCGGCACGCGATCTGAAACTTTATGCTGCGGCGCATGAGGAACGACTTCTTATCAGCGAGCCGGAATTGGATCTCGACGGGTACGATTTCGCGATGTGGAGCGAATTCGAGACCATCTATATTCAAAGCAAAGCCACTCTGAAGAAGGGAGGCGCCCGCTCTTGGCATGTTCGAGCAGCGTTGCTCAAACCGTCGTTCTACAATCGTGACCTTATTCCGCCACTCGATGGGGTAAATACTTGGGGCATGGAAATAGGTGGCGATGGTGGTGTCCTCCTGCACGTCGTCGATCAGGAAGCCTCTACATTACAGAACCTTGTCATTGAGTATCGTTACCTCGACGTCTTTTGGTTGATTGGTGTCGCTGCAGGCGCAATCAGGAAGACGGAAAGAGCACGAGGTCGAGCGCTGAGCCTGCTTCGGGAGATTCGTGATGCCGGGACCGATGACAAGATTAAGCTCAACATCGGCGATTTTGCTCGCTTGCCATGTGTCGAAGCAATTGCCGCGCTACGCTTGCACATTGGCGTGCACAGCAATTGGGCCAGTGTTGGTAGATTAGTCGCTGAGCTAAACGCCCAGCCTTCGCTACCGGAGGTATATCAAGAAATCTGGCCAGGCATCCAAGGCGTAACATAGCCGGCCGGCAGCCTTGCAACTTGTGAAGGAGCCGTTCCGGCGAAAGCCCCCAGCACGCTTCATCCGGTGAAGCGGAATGGGTCATTCCGCTTCGTTTGCCAGGCGCTCCTCAACTTCGGTCACGAACCGCGACGGGATATTCTTCCCGTAGACAAGATGGACCTCGTGGCGCGCCCGTGTGAACCCAACGTAAAAAAGCCGTCGCGCCTCGCGCAGGTCATTCGAGCTCGGATTGTTTCGCGGCAATCGGCCTTCTTCCATTCCCACCAGGATGACGACATCGAACTCGCGGCCCTTAGCGCTGTGAAGCGTCGAGAGGTTGATACGGTTAAGGCCTGTACCGATGTCGGCGAACTCACCCAGCGGCAGGTCTTCGATCTCCCCTTCCGGGCCGAGCCGCGCGATGAAATCGTCGAGCAAACCCAGATCGTCGTTGAGCGAACGCGCGCCGGCCACATACGGTGCGACGATCTCCGCGCGAAGCGCTGTCAGCCAGGCATCGAGCGGAAGGGTCTCATCCCGCCGACTCCACAAAGCGGCGGTCAATGCCCGCTGGAATTCGAGCCTGGCCCCGTCGTCAGTCAGAACCTCGTGGAACAGCCGCGAACCTTCGCCGATCACACGGCTAAGCCGCGGGTCACCGCTGCGCCAACCTCCGCAACACCACATTGCGCATTGCTCGAGCCAGCGCAGCAGCCGGCTCGATCGCGGGTACAGTGCATTGGCGTCGGTGCGTGTGACCGAATACCCCGCATCGCCAGCGGCATTCGCGACCTCGTCGCCGATAAAAGCCGCCGGATAGAGCACGGCGATCTCGCCAAGGTCGAGGTCGGGGCGGCGCTCCCGGATCTCGGGGATCAGCTGATCGATCAGATGGCGGGCCTGGCCCGCATAGCTTCCGGTGCGGGGGTGGAAGTAGATCGTCCCCTCGTGCGCATCGTCGGGCGCACGATAGCCTCGCTCCTCGCCCAAGGCGTATTCAGACGCAGCAACGATCTTTGAGCCGCAGCGATAGTTGAGACCGAGTCGGACCGTCTCGACATCCGGGCGTTCGGATAGACGGCGCAGCAGTTCGGGATGGGCGCCGGTGAAGCCGTAGATTGACTGATCGACGTCGCCCACCGCGAATAGCCGCATGCCGGCGCTAAAGCACAGCCCCATGACCATACCGTGCAGCGCGCGCCCGAGATCCTGATATTCGTCGATGGCGAGGATCGGATATTTGGCGACAAGCGCCTTACGGAGCCACGGGTTGGTCGCGAGCGCACGCACTGCCAGCAACGGCATGTCGTCGAAGTCAATCACGCCCTTCACCCGCAATTCGGCTTCATAAGCGGTCACTAGCCTCGCCAGCTGCGGATCAGCGGTATCGAATTCGGATTGCTCGCGAACAAGGAAACGGCGCCTATACACGCCCATCCGGAAATCCCAGGTCTGCGGGTTCTCCGGTCCCTTGATGACTTTGGCATGGGCGCGCTCGAGCGCAGCACGCGATTGCTGCCGGGTGGCGACGGTGAACTCGTCCGGCAAGCCGACCCCGGCCAGCTTCGCGTAGGGTAACAAAATCTGGGTCAGCGAGAATGAGTGGACCGTGCCGATGAAGACCCGGCCGCTTGGCGAAATGCCGAGGGCGTCGAGCCGCGTTTCGAGTTCGCGGGCGCACTCGTTGTTGTAGGTGATGCAAGCGATACCGCGTGGCTCATCGACGTCTTCACTAAGCATGCGGGCCAGCTTGACAGTGAGGGTCTTGGTCTTGCCGCTTCCCGGGCCAGCGAGCAGCACGCAGTTACCGGTAGTTTCATACGCCTGCCACTGGCGCTCATTGCGGCGCAGATCCTCTGCGCTGCGGAGATACAGCGCGCGGTTAGACAAGACCGATCACATGATCGATTGCCTTGGAAATATAGTCGGGCACCGGATTCCCGGAGACACGGGTCGCTAGACGCTGCGCGAAACGGCCTTTGCCCATCTGCTCGATCATATTGAGCAGGACCTTGTGGTCGACGGTATCCGCATCCTCCTCCCACTCGCCGAGCAACGTCATGCGCGCCTGGCTGAAGCTATGCTCGCGCAGCGTCTCGATCATCTCCTGCGCATAGTCACCGTCGAACAACTCGGTCTCAAGGGTGTCAGTGTTCACGAAGATGCCGAACAGCTCCATTTTCTCGAAGGATTCCCTATAGCTGCCTTCTTCGATGTCGCTGATGACGGCGTTGGTATCCTCGCCGCCCCGTGCTTCGTCGATCGTGCGAACAAGTTTCAATCCGCGATTATAAGCGCGAGGCACCACGTTCACCTCGTCATAGTCGGTGATCACCGAGAACGGGATGCCGAGCGCGCAGAGCAGCTTTACATAGGGTTGGAAGTTTGTGCCGGCGACTGAGCAAACCGTGATACCGTGCTCGTCGAGCGAGACCTCCATTTCCTCAGCGAAGGTCGGGATCAGAAAGCGCTCGGCGTCGCCCTCAACCAAGATCACGCCCCGCGCGAAGACCAACTCGGCGCGCGTTACGTCCAGATAGCGTTCGAGGTCTTCGACATCGTCATCGGAGAACTCGGCCGACGCCGTTGAATATCCCTTGGTTCCGGCCCCGGCCTGCTCACGCAACAGCAGCAGCGAGGTGAGCGGCGCAACGCTTGCGATGTGAGGGGAATGCGTGGTCAGGATCACCGATAGCGGCTGGGCCTCGGCCTCCTCCTCACCATCATCGTCATAAGCGGTTTCGACGATCGTCTCGAACAGATGTTTGTAGACGAGGCGCTGAAGATGCGGGTGGAGATGTGCCTCCGGCTCCTCGATCGCGAGCAGCGAGTGATCGCGCTTGTTGGAGTCGATCAGCCGCTTCAGGTCGAGGAGCTTGAGGGTCAGGAAGATCAAATTCGCGGAGCCGAGACTGGCATCGGCAATGCCACGGCGTCCCTGGTCAATCAGCAGCCGGATCTGACGGTTGATCCGCGCGGCATCGGTCGCGGAGAAGCCGAGCGACGGATTCACATTCTGTTTTGGACCGCTCATTGCGAGGAACAGCTCAGCTATCTGCTCCTCGAGCGACTTGACCTCGTCGAATCCAAGGACGGCGTTTGATGCCTCCGAAATTTTCTCGCCGATGGCTGCCAAAGCATCAGCATCGATTCCGACGAACGCGTCCTCGACCAACGGCCGAAGGGGCGAGCGGCGCCAGGCTGCGAGATCTCCCTCGGCATCTCGCAGTGCAGGCAGGAGGTCCATCGTGATCCGTCGGCGCAGGTCGTGGCCGAAGCGTTTGGCCTCATCCTCTCCGCCGAAACAGATGAAGGAGAAATCATCATCGCTCGTCGGCGCGTGCTCCAGCCCCGGCTCAGGCCGCAACTGGTAAGTTAGCCGCACCGTGTCGGCATCGTCGTCAAGGCGAAAGTCGGTCAGTATCGCAAGAACGTCGAGGTCGTCCTCGAAATCTTTGATCTCTACCGTGACGGTGATCCTGGAGTTTTCATTGATCGCATCGAGGCCGTCCCAGAAATCTGCCCGCCCCAGTTGCCGGCTGCTGTCAGGTAGGGAGGGATCGAAGATGAGCCGTAGGGCGTAGAGGAGATTGCTCTTTCCTACCCGGTTCTCGCCTACGATCACGAGGTTGCCGCCAAGTGCGACGTCAAGATTCTGGAAATTACGGAAATTCTCGATCATAATGCGTGATAAGTGCATGGCGCCCCCGCCCTCCTTTGAATTCACCCTATACACATATTCGCGTCGCCTCGGCAGTTTTGTCCGCCGCCCCCATCGGCAGCTTTTGTCTAAAGCGGAAGGCGTCTAGAAAACTAGGGGCTACTCAATCGTCGTTCTGCACTCACTAAAATTGGGACGTCGCAAATAGCGGAAGCGTCGCGGCCAGGGTGCAGTGGGCTTCAAATTCGCAGGCGAACGGACGTTGGCAATGTACTCCCATTGCACGATGGATCTCGACACCACGCACCGCCTTTCGGGCCGCAAGAACGGTGGCCGCGCGCTTTAAAAGGTGGCGTTTGATAGGCACGGTAACGTTCGCATCCTGAAATTTCACCCTCGTTATGTCTGAGCTATTCCATGCGATCGGCCCTACGACGTGACGAATTATAGCCTGCGAAATGGTGGCCCCGCACCCCTGCATGACCCAGATTTGCGTGGCAAGGTCAGCCAGTTGGTAGGCTTTCACGCGAGTGGATGCCTTCACCTCTATTGCCTGCCAGCCGCCATGCTGATCTGGCTCCAGAATATCAACGCGGACGAGGACATCTTCGCGTTGGAAGGTCGCCTCGAATATCGGTTGGATAGGGCCTCGCTTCATCAGCTCCGCAGTTTTATCCAGTGCGGCCTGGATATCCGGCTCGGCGTCGACCATGATACCGCCTGGGGCAGTCAATCTGGCCTGCCGTCCGACATCATGGCCAATTTGGAAGCGGGCGAGTGTCTGGGCATCGAAGCGGCCGGCCTCGCGTCTGTGAATTTGGAGCCAGAGCCGCCGGGGGCAGTGCTCAAACGCGGCGATCTTCGATTTCGACAGGCGATATTTGAATGCGATATTCATGCGGCCAACCCTATCGTCTCGGCGGGCAAAGGTGTGGCGCGGTCGGCGGCCTCCTGTGCCTTGCTGATGAGGTAACGGGCTGCAGGCCTGCTCAGATCTCGATCGCGGTCACGGGAGATTCGGCAGACGTGCTCAGCAGGCCGTGCCATTTCTCTTCCAGCCCGGATTCTGAGGCTTCCGCTCCGAATTCGAGTTCGATCGTGAGCCTGCCCTCTCTCATCGGGACGGGCGTGCGCTCGATCCGTCGCCGCACCGCGATGGCAGGCTGGCCGTCGAAGGCCTCCAGGCCCAAACCATATCCTGGCACGTCGTCCGCCACCACGGCTGCCAGGATGGCGTCCCAGGGGTCGGTGCCTGGTGGGATAGGCCCCAACCGAGTCAGAGCCTCCCGCTGCGTGATGAACCGCGCATCACCCAGCTTCTGGCCAACCCAGCCCTGAGCCCAGCCGTAAAGCCGAGCACGAAAACCGCTGAACGTCAGCGCTTCAGGAGGAATAGTGGCGATGCGTTGGGCCTGGATCTCGTCCTGTAGCCAGTCAGGCACGCTTATCACGAACCGGCTCTTATCTTTTGCGCAGGGTTCGATCGGCAGTAGCGGCCCCATTTCGGAAATCGCTCGGTCGCCCCAGTTGTAAACGCGCAGATCAGTCATGACCAGACGGCGAAGTGACGCAATAACTCGTTCACAGGCAGCCGGATCGGCGGGCATCCCAAGCTCCTCCAGCATCATGCGTGGTTCGATCTCGACGAACATTCCCGGGCAGAGGCGCGCGTTGAAAGTTTCGGTAGCCCGAGAGGCAACGTAGCTAAGCACGTAGGCGTCTTCGACCGTTGCGCGTCCGATGGTACGATTGCGCGCCGAAACGGTCATGCTAACCTTGTGACCGCGCTCCCACCCTCGAAAAATGGAACGTTCCAACGTGGGGGCGACCGCAAGGATCGGCAGCCTCAAGATTGCAACGAACTGACGGGGATGTTTGTCGATTGCGATTGAACGAGATTTGGAGGTGCCGGATGTTTTGATCGGCAACGGTCTGAATGGGTTGGCCTGGCGAAAAGTCGGGGTCATTCGCCGCGCTCCGGCATCCAGTCCGCGAGGGACTCAAAGACTGAATCATAATTTTTATTATTTTTTGGATTAAGGGATTCCTCCTCAAGGTAATCTCTCTCCTCTCTGGAACTCCGGGTGCTCTTCGCAGTCACCTTTTCGGCGATCGCGGCGCTGGTAAGGAACTCCGGAAAATAGTGAGCCCGGTGCCCCCGCCCGGCGCCAGGCCCTTGAACTGACCACAGGCCAAGCTCAACCAACCGGCGTCGAGCGCGCTTGACGGCGTCTACCCCGAGGTCGAGTCGTTCGGCGATGGTGGCAGGTGTGGCGAAGCAGCCGTCCGGTCCATAGGCAAGCGACAACATCAGATCGGAAACCTGAACCGCGGCGAGTGATAGATGCCTGTAGGCCGCTATGCGATACACGGCCGCCTGAAACCGTTCGCGTTGATCATCCTGTGCGGCACCGGGCTTGCCGGACGGTGTGTTAGGACGGACCTTGCCGCTCGCCAGCAGGTTCTTCGCTTTCTTGAGAGCATCAGCGCGTGTCCACGGGACTTTTCCCCCGCGCTTCGGGCGGGACAGGTCGGCGGTTAGAGCTAATTGGGCGAACGCCCGGTCGGCTATCACATCGGCATCGTCTTCTCCCGCAGCCCAGACGTGCCATACCAGTTTCATGAGAACAGTATCGCGGTTGTCTGTGATGAGGCCCTGCCTCTGCGCGCCCTCGGCGACAGGCGCTGGCGATGTGGCGAAATGTGTGATGGGGGCCAGCAAGTCTCCGAATTCGACGCGGAGACCGTCGATCTGTTCGGCCGTCACCATGGGCAGTTCCGTCAGCGGCCGAGCCAAGGGGCTGTCGCCCTGCCACCTGTACGGCAAGCCCGTCCCCGGATGGATACCGAAGGCAACGAAATAACTGCCGACGCCGAGAAAATCGATCCCCGGAAGGTGCGACGTACCGATGGCGGAGAAGGTGCGGAAGATCAGCTTAAATTTCGGAGCTTGGCCGATAAGCTTCAGCGGGGTTCCGCCCACCCGCTCAAGAATGATAGCTTCCAAGCGCTGGGCAAGGACAGGATCGTTGACGTCGATGTCGAAGGCGAAGCAAGGGCCGCAGACGATTCCCGTGCCGTGGTAAGCATATGCCTTCTTCCACTGCGCGATGGTCGATGGGGCCGGTGGATTAAGAGCGTACTCGCTCCGGTTCCGAATGTACGACTTCTTCGAGTTCGGCCAGACCGGGATGGGAGTCCAACCTTTGACGAGCAATGGTTCGGCGGTGTTGGCGAAATAGAGCGGGTCGTCGATGTCAGAAACGATCCCGTGAGGGCCTCGCGAATTTTTCCTAAGTCGGTCTTCGCTGTTTTGCAGGGCCATTGGTCAGGCCCCCTCGACTTTAACGCGCACGCGGCCACGGGAACTGCACCAGTCCAGGACATCGCGGGGCCGGTAATAATAGTAGCGGGCGTCCGTCACGAAAGGCGGGCCATTTCTGGTCTTACGGTAATGCGCCAGCGTCTGCGCGGATCTGCCGATTAGCTGCGACACATTGGACGGGCGGAGCAAGGGGTGATCGCGCAGGCCCTGGCCGACGAGCAGTTGCGCGCCAGCGGGGATGAGTTCTTGCCGGTTGCCAACCGCGCTATCATCGTTCCGTGCCACGGCTAGGCGCTCCGTGTTTCGGAGGTGCTGGAAACCTTGCGGGCTTCTAGCCACGCCCGAATATCGGCGGGGTCGTACATGACCTTGCGGCCAAGCTTGATGAAGCGCGGGCCGCCGCCGAGATGGCGGAGATTTTCCAGGCTGTGGGTTGCGAGGCCGGCAAGACGGGCGGCGGCCGCAGTGTTAACCGGCGGGTCAAATTCTTTGGAGTGCAAGATGGGTCTCCGGGGTACCCGGCGGGATTGCCGGGAGCTCGGAATGAAAATGACCCATTTGCCGATCCATAATAGTCGACACGATTAAAGTGCCGTGATGATTTAACGCGGTGATTATTGCCGCGATTTTGGCCGTCCCGGGTGCCTTCGACCAAAGGGTTCCGCCACTTCGTCCCAGGATCGATCAAACGCTCTTCCAGAAAGCCCCCGTATTTCGCTAAGTGCGAGTATGCGGAGCTCTCCCTTGCGCCGCGGGTCATCCTGTTCGAACTTCTTGCGCAGCCAGGCGCCGCACTGCTTTTCTGCAGATGCCGTATATTTTTTGGGCGTTTGAGCCCTTATTAGATTATCAAGAGCTTTTGCGAAGCTACGACCTTCAAAGAAGATATAAACCGATGATCCGGTTTGATCGGGCGGAATGACCATGCAGTTTTCGAAATATTTTGGAAACGCATCGGGGCGAGTCCACAAAGTTTCAGATTGTCTTGCAAACGGGGTGGTTTCATTCCACGTCAGCGTACCAAAGTCTCCCTTGAGCGCGCTGTGGACTATCCAGCGCCCCACTTTCAAAAGTCGATCACGCGCGCCATTTTGGTCCGCATGATCATCCTTTCGTGCCTGGGTATCGTCGTCGTTCCATTCTTCAGGGAACATCGCCTGGCCGACACGCAATACAGCATTGCCAAGAAATACCCGTTCTGGACAGTCGTTAGGCCAACCTGATCGATCAAACCAGAATCTATTGCTCAACACAAAGCCGGAAAACATTGATCCTGAGGTAGGAAAATCCACATAAATCGGAGTTTCAAGCTCGTCGAGCGACGTATCCGGGTCTTCGTTCATGGTTGGCTACCTGCTTCAGTATTGCACTGTCGGGGGAGTGGACGAGATTTGTCTGAAATGACTGTGCTTAGGAACCTATCCCAGGCAGTTAGTGCGGCCCGTTTTTCTTCCGTCCAGTTATGGCGCTGATAAACGCCGGCAACACCTGATCGCGAGCCACTAAGGTGGTTCAGCACTGCCTCAGTCACTTCGAATCTTATGCCAAGCCGCTGTAGCCCAGTCGCCAATGTCCGGCGGAGGTCATGCAGTCGCCAAGGCGGCAGCGGTGGATGCCCATCGCCAGCGATGAGCTTGTCGAGCCTGATCTTGCCTTTCGCATGCATGGCGAACACCTTACCGCCGGATGTCGCGAAGACGATGCCTCGTTTGGGCCATTTGTCGGAGCCGGCAAACCGATCCAACACACCGACGGCTAGATCGCTCAGCGGGATAACGTGCGCTTCCTTATTTTTCGAACGCTCCCCTGGTAGCGTCCAGGTACGATTTTCTCGATTGATCTCGTTCCAAGAGAGGCCGGTAACCTCCTCACGACGCTGACCAGTGATGATCAGCAGGCGCACGATCGGTCCAAAGAGCCTTCCAGCGTCGGCGGACGCAAGCCAAATCCGGCGCAGTTCGACGTCGTCAAGCACTCGATCGCGCGCTTTGACTGCGACGGGCGTTTCCATACCCTCGAACGGCGAGCGCTCAAGATCGCCGCGCCCGACAGCCCATCGAAACAAGCGACGTAGGACCGCGAAAGTGTTACGCCGCAACGCTTGCTGTTCTGACGGGAGCCGATCGAGCAATTCAGATATGTCGGCGCGGGTGATGAGAGGCAGCGCTTTTGCCCCTAGCGCGGGGACGGCGTGAAGGCGGAAGGTACGCTCGACCATCCGCTTCCAGCCGACGCCGACACAGGATTCTGTAAACTTGGCAGAGTAGGTATCGAAAGCGAGGTCAACTGCTTGCCTCCTCCGCTCGCGATCGGCCGCGGCCGGATCGATTCCTTGGCCAACCAGCTTGGCCAGGCGTTCGGCCTCGGTACGAGCTGTGCTAGGAGTCCAAGGGCTCCCGTATGCGCCGATCGTCCATCGCCGCGTTTTGGATTCTCGCCCGCCGAGTCGGTACTGATAGACAAAGGTTCGGGATCCCGCCGGCGTGACTTTCAGGCCAAACCCACGAAGCTCATCATCCCATAAGAATGCGTCATGTGAACCCTCGGGTTGGGCGTTGTCTACCGCCCGCTTCGTGATCCTTCCTGTTGCCATGTCCCCGCCAACAATCACCCAGTAATCACCGTAGCGGGAAATGAGGGGATCATCAAGGGAGCGGGGGGAACAAGAATCCCGTGATTATTGGGGAATTTCCAGAACTTCTTACGAACTACCGTCGCTGATACCTGAAATACCAGACTTCATGGCCGAGGCGGCGGGCCTTTGCCTCATAACGGGTTTCGGGCCAGCCGCCGGGGCGGGTTAGGAAGTCCTTGGGTTCGCTCGCCAGCCAGTCGAAATCGGGGTGGCCGTTCATCACCATCATCGCCCAGCGCAGATAGACGGGATGATCGGTGCCGAAGCGGAATTCGCCGCCGGGCTTCAGCTTGCGGGCGATCATCTCCACGGGGCCGGGGTTCATCATGCGACGTTTGGCGTGGCGGGCCTTGGGCCAGGGATCGGGATGGAGGAGGTAGACGAAGCTCAAGGCTCCGTCGGGAATGCGGCTGAGCACCTGAAGCGCGTCGCCCATATGGAGGCGGATGTTACCGAGCGCCTGATCGCGGACATGGCCGAGCGCGGTGACGACGCCGTTCAGGAAGGGCTCGCACCCGATGAAGCCATGGTCGGGCAGCATATCGGCGCGATAGGCGAGATGTTCGCCGCCGCCAAAGCCGATCTCGAAATGCAAGGGACGGTCATAGCCAAAGAGGTTGGCGGCCGTGATTTCCCCTTCTTCCGGGACGGAGAGGGCGGGCAGCAGAGTGTCGACCAGTTCCTGCTGACCGGCGCGGAGCTTGTGGCCCGACTGGCGGCCATAGAGGCGGTTGAGCGTGGTGGGGTCGCCGGATTTGTGCGCGGTCATGGCGGCGCGCTTAGCCGCGTGGCGCAGCGGGGGCAAGCGGGTAGCTGTCGTGCCTCCCGCACCCGTGGTGAGGAGCGGTACGAGTGCGGGAGGCACATTAGGCCACGGCCGGGTCCTGCGGCCGGGCTTTGGTTTGCCGGTAGAAAGAGAAGAAAAGACCGGAAGCCGGTCCTTCAGCTCAGTGGCATTTCATGAAGCGGCCCTTGGCGTCCTTGCATGGGCCTTTTTTGGCGACCGGCTTGGGCGGGCATTTGATGAATTTGCCTTTCGCGTCCTTGCATGGGGCGGCGAGCGCGGGGGTGGCGCTGGCGCCCAGGAGCGCGAGGCAGGCAAGAGCGGAGGTCAGAAACCGGGTCATCGCCTGTTCTCCTTGAAAGGAGGGGTTGCCGGACCCGACAGGGGGCCAAGTCCGGCAAGACATGTATGTGCCGGGATTGGGCGGAAACCTAGTGAACTTTTCGTCATGTTGCGCCCATGAAAAAGCGGCGCGCAAGGCCATTGCCCGCGCGCCGCTCTTTCATCTGTGGCGGGATAAAGCGCTTAGAGGGCGGCCTTCAGCTTTTCGACCAGATCGGTGCGTTCCCAGGGGAAGAAGTCGCCTTCCGCCTTGCGGCCGAAATGGCCGTAGGCGGCCGTCGGACGATAGATGGGCTTGTTGAGGCCGAGATGGGTGCGGATGCCGCGCGGGGTGAGGCCGCCCAGTTCCTTGATCCCCTTGATCGCTTCCTCGATCTTCGCATCATCGACGCTGCCGGTGCCGTGGGTATCGACATAGAGCGACAGCGGTTCCGACACGCCGATGGCGTAGGCGAGCTGGATCGTGCAGCGGCGGGCGAGCCCGGCGGCGACGATGTTCTTGGCGAGGTAGCGGGTGATGTAGGCGGCCGAGCGATCGACCTTGGTTGGGTCCTTGCCCGAGAAGGCGCCGCCGCCATGGGGCGATGCGCCGCCATAGGTATCGACGATGATCTTGCGGCCGGTGAGGCCTGCGTCACCGTCCGGGCCGCCGATTTCGAAGCTGCCGGTGGGGTTGATGTGATAGACGGTTTCGTCCGAGAGCAGGTCGCCGGGCAGGACTTCGGCGATGACGCCCTTCACATAGTCCTTCAGTTCCGCTTCCTTGGCGCCTTCGTCATAACCCTTGGCATGCTGGGTCGAGACGACGATGGCGGTCGCGGCGGCGGGCTTGCCATTTTCGAAGCGCAGCGTGACCTGGCTCTTGGCGTCCGGCTCAAGGAAGGGCGCGCGGCCGGAGTGGCGGTCGGCGGCCATCTTGGCGAGGATCTTGTGGCTGTAATCCAGCGTCGCGGGCATGAGGTCGGGCGTTTCGTCGCAGGCGAAACCGAACATGATGCCCTGGTCGCCAGCGCCTTCATCCTTATTGCCAGCGGCATCGACGCCCTGCGCGATGTGCGCGGATTGGGCGTGGAGGTTGTTTTCGAAGCGGAAGCTTTCCCAGTGGAAGCCGTCCTGTTCATAACCGATCCGCTTCACCGTTTCGCGGACGGCGCGCTCAATTTCTTCCTGTGCGCCGGGAGCCCACTGGTCATTTTCATAGACGCCCTTGCAGCGGATTTCGCCTGCCAGCACCACGAGCTGGGTCGTGGTCAGCGTTTCGCAGGCGATGCGGGCTTCGGGGTCCTTGGACAGGAACAGATCGACGATGGCGTCGGAAATCTGATCCGCGACCTTGTCGGGATGGCCTTCGGACACGGATTCCGAGGTGAAGAGATAATTGCTGCGCATGGGACTCCCGTAAGCCAAGCTGCCGTGAAAGGCGACATAAAGAAAAGTTTATGTGCCCCTATTAGCCCTTCACCCTACGGATGGCAATGGCCAGTCCGGCCAGCAGAGCCATGAACAGGAGGGGCGCCCAATTACCCAAATGGGCAAAGAGCGTGGGTGGCAGCGCGGTGGGCAGCGCGCCGTCGAGATATCCGGCGCGGTGGAGGCCGAGGGCGCGCAAGACGTGGCCGCGCGCGTCGATCACCGCTGACACGCCGGTGGGGGTGGAGCGGATAATGGGTATCCCTTCCTCGATCGCGCGCAGGCGGGCCTGAGCAAGGTGCTGGACCGGCCCCCAGCTGCCGAACCAGGCGTCGTTGGAGGGATTGAAGAGGAAGGCGGGGCGGTTCTTCGCGTCGATGACATGGCCTGAGAAGATGATTTCGTAGCAGATCTGTACGCCCATCTTGAGTTGCTGACGTGCCCATAGTGGCGTTTCCAGATCCGGATCTATGCCGCGGGTATCGTTTATTCCGGCAGGTAAAGTCAGGCTTTGCGGGCCGGGGCCGGGCCAGAAGTCGGCGTCGCCGGGGACCAGGCGAGAGAGGCCGATCGGCTGGAGGAGGGCGCGCATGGGAAGATATTCGCCATAGGGGACGAGATGCGCCTTGTCATAGCGGCCGAGCAGCTTGGCTTGGGGGGAGACGATGAAGAGGCTGTTGTTCGCTCCAGCCAGGGCGTCGGTGGTGACGCCGTTTTTCTGGACCTGCTTGAAATAGACTTTGGTCGCGCCGGTCATGAGCAGGTCGCCGGGGCCTAGCAACGCGGCGAGGCGGGTGCGCCATTGCGGTTCCATATCGAGATAGGCGGGGATGGCGGCTTCGGGCCAGAAGATGAGGCGCGGGGCGGGGCGAGGTGTGCCGGAGAGGGTGGCTAGGGTGCGGAAGTGGGCTTCTTCCAGTGTTGGCGAGTATTTTTCGTCCTGGCCTATGTTGGGTTGGACTACGCGGATGCGTGGGGCGCCTGCGGGGGTGGGGGGGGATTGGGTTAGGAGGCCCCAGAGGGCGAGAGCGCAGAGGGGAAGGGCGATGGCGGCGGTGGGGAGCCACTGACGGCGCGTTGCGAGGAGGATGGCTCCGGCAGCGAGGATCGCCAGCGCGCCTACGCCATAGGTGCCTATGACTGTCGCTGCGATGGGGATGCCGGTGGGGAGTAGGGTGACGCCTAGCGGGTTCCAGGCGAAGCCGGTGAAGGCGGTGGCGCGGAGATATTCGCTGGCTATCCAGCAGGCGGCGAAGAGGAGGATGAGGGGGAGGGTGCTGCCCACCCCGCTGCGACTAGGCGGCAGAGCCGCCAAGTCTCGCTGCCCTTCAAACGAGTCACGTGCCTCGTTTGAACGCTTGCGGGAGGGGAAGAGTGCGGAGAGCCACCAGGTGCCGAGCGTTGCCAGGCCGGGATAAACCGCGAGGTAGAGGGATAGCAGGACCACCGCGCCATAGCCGAACCAGTGGGGCATGGCGTCCTGGAAGGTGAAGGCGTGGGCGATCCAGTTGAGGCCGAGGGTGAAGTGGCCGAGGCCGAACAGCCAGCCGCGGGTGAAGGCGGCGCGACGGGTGGGGGCGGTTTCGATGAGCCAGAGGAGTAGCGCGAAGCAGGCGAGGGTGACGGGCCATAGCTTGAGCGGTTCAAACCCGGTGGCGGCGACGAAACCGGCGAGCAGGGCCGTGAGCTTTGGAAAGCGGGCGGGAAGCTGGATCATTGGGTAGGGATCAGCGGATTGTGGCCATGGTGGCGTGGCTGCACTTGTCGCTCTTGTGCCCGCCGCCCGACAGCATCGACGCTGCGATGAAGCCGCCGACTACCAGGACGAGGAAAGCGGCCGAGAGGAGGCCGAGATATTTTTCGATGAACGCCTTTATCGGACGGCCGAATTTCCAGAAGAGGAAGCCGACCAGCATGAACTGAAAGGCGCGGGACAGGATGCTGGCCCAGAGGAAGGTGAAGAGCGAGAGGCCGATGAAGCCCGCCGTGATGGTGATGAGCTTGAAGGGGATGGGCGTTGCGCCCTTCACCAATATGATTTCCGCCCCATAGTCGCGCAGATAGCAGGCGGCGACCGGGAATTTGGCGGCGAGGCCGAGGGCGTGGAGAATCTGCTGTCCGACGGCCTCATAGAGGAAATGGCCGATCGCATAGCCGAGCATGCCGCCCAATACCGAGGCGATGGTGCAGATGATGCCGAAGCGGATCGCCCGTTCCGGCCGGGCAAGGCACATCAGGCCAAGCAGCGGGTGCGGGGGGATGGGGAAGAAGCTGCTCTCCATAAAGGAGATGACGAAGAGCCAGCGTTCGGCATGGGCGTGGGCGGCTTTGGCCAGCGTCCATTGATAGAGCTTGGTGAGCATCGCGGGCGGGACTAGCGGAGATTGTGAGCGACCGCCAGCGCTTTCCATTTCATTACATAATCGAAATATGAGGCGGCGTTGACGGGAGGGCGGCGTCTGGGCATCAACCCCGTTCCCGTTTCAACAGCCCGGCCGCTTTTTAGTGACGATGTCTTCTCCATCCTGGTCGAAAGTGCGTGAACGCGCGGGCGGCCTGCTGTTCGCGCTGGGGTTGAACGGGTTGCTATTGCTGGCGCTGCTCACTCTGGCGCCGCGTCCCGACCTGCGCGAGGAAGACCCGCGCAACCCCGTGACCTTCGAAATGGCTGCTGCTCCTGAAGCGGCGGCGAAGAAAAGCGTTGAGAAGCGGAAAAAACGGGTCGAAGCGGCGGCGCCGAAGAAAAAGACGGAAATTCAACCACAAAAGCCGGTCCAGAAGCCATTGGTGGAACTGCCGGTTACCTTGCCACCAGTGACCGTGCCGTTCCTGCAATTGGACAGCGCGCAAATGGCGTCGGCGGACATCGGCAAGATGGCGCCGAAGGATGCTGGCGCGGGGGCGGAAGGCAAGGGCAATAGTCCGGCTGCGGCGGGACCGGGGGAAGGGCCGGGCGGCGTTCAGCTGTTTGAGGCGGAATGGTACAGGCCGCCGAGTCATGCGGAGCTGGCTAGCTACCTGCCAGCCAGCGCGCCTGCCGGAGGTTGGGGGCTGGTCGCGTGCAAGACGGTGGAGAATTTCCGCGTGGAAAATTGCCAGGCGCTGGGGGAATCTCCGCAGGGGTCGGGCTTTGCCCGCGCGGTGCGGCTGGCGGCGTGGCAGTTTCTGGTGCGACCGCCGCGGGTCAACGGCAAGTCGATGGTGGGCGCCTGGGTGCGCATCAGGATAGATTATACCCCTGCCGCGGCAAAGGGCGGCGCGGCAGGCATGTGAATTTAAGTTGCATTTTGATACTGGAATGACATGATGCGGCCCTTTCATCAGAAGGGACATTCAGAATGATCATCCATGGCGCGAGGCCATCGCCCTTTGTCCGCAAGGTTATCGTTTTTGCACAGGAAAAGGGGTTGCCGGTCGAGGTGAAGCCAGCAGGCTTTGGCCAGGGCAGCGAGATTTTTGCGCAGGCTTCGCCCTTCGGCAAGATACCCGCTCTTGAAGATGGTGATTTTCTGATCAGCGACAGCAGCGCGATCATAACCTATATGGATGCCGTCAAGCCTGATCCCGAATTGATCCCGGCAGAGCCGAAAGCGCGTGCCCGGACCATCTGGTATGAAGAATTTGCGGATACCATCGTGCAGCCTGCCGCCGTCGCGATCTTCTTCAACCGGATGGTTGCGCCCTTGGTGGGGAGGGAGCCAGATATAGAGGCTGCTGACCGGGCGGAAGCGGAGCAATTGCCGGGGATTTGCGATTATGTGGAAAGGGTCTTGCCTGACAGCGGCTTCCTTGTCGAGGATCGCTTCACTCTGGCGGATATTGCGGTGGCCTGTCCGCTTATCAGCGTGGGCTATTGCAGTCCGGTTTTGAACGCGGGCCGCTGGCCCCGGCTGAAGCAGTGGCTGGATAGCATGTCTGCGCGGCCCAGTTTTGCGGTAGCGCTGGCCGCGGAGGTCAAGCAGATCGAGATGATGAAGAGACGATGAAATAACCTATTTGGAACATTTATCTTGACATCGTCACGCTGTTCTGGCAGTTGTGTCGATATTGGGAATTGTGAGTCGCCGGAACGGTGACGCGGCAAGGGCTGGTCCGAGGGGACCGGCCCTTTTTCGTTGGGGAAAGCGGAGGGGCGAGGGGATGGGGCAAAAGGATGGCGCCAAGATGGTGCGGCGCTTTTCCGGCAAGGCCAGCGATGCGCCGGACAGGGAGTTGACGGTGCAGCGGAGCCAGCGGGGCGGGGCCGGTAGCGGGGCGCAGCTGCGCGCGGTGCGACGGGACGGCTGGACGGTCGAGCGGCGCAAGGCCTTTATGGAAACGCTGGCGGCGACGTGCAATGTCAGCGAGGCGGCGCGGGTGGCGGGCAAGAACCTGTCGAGCGCCTATTATCAGAAGCGGCGGGATCCCGGCTTTGCGCGGGAATGGGCGCAGGCGCTGGGCGTCGGCTATGCCGAACTGGAGGCGCTGCTGCTGCGGCAGGCGCTGTTCGGCACGGAAGAGGAAGAGGTAGTGCTGGACGGCGAGGGGATGGTGAAGAGCCGGAAAGTGAAGCGCGGGCATCCCAATGCGGTGGCTGTCCGGTTGCTGGTGCAACATCGGCGCGAGGCGGGGGAGAGGCTGGCGGCGGATGCGGTGGAGAGGCCGGACGGGGAGGACGCGGTGGAGCGGTTGCGGACGGCGTTGGAGAGGGTGCGGGAGAGGCGTGGGGGTGAAGGCTGAGCCATGAGGGTCGGCGGATGAATAGTCCGCCAACCCTTATGCAGCTTATGTCCGGATTATTCGGCGGCCATGCCATATTCCGGCGGCATGATCGTCGGCAAACCCGGGTCGAAGACTTTGGTCAGCAGTTGCACGAACTCCGGATCCTTCAGCGGATCGGTCGGCATCTTGAAGGCTACGCCACGGGCTCGCATTTCTGAGATCAGGATGTCGAAGACCTTTTCGTGAGTCAGATCGTCGCTGTGGTCGAGTGTGACCGACATGTCGTCCAGATCCATGAAAATATCTGCGCCCCAGTGAACTAGAAGCCGGGTTTCTTCAGCGGGCAGGCGCTCAACGACCTTGCCATCGGTCGAAATTTGCCATTGGTCGGAGGCGGGATCGCCGTGAATTACCGAGTTGATCGCCAATCCATCGACTTTGCGCATATGCGCTGGACCGCAGGCGTTCGCGCCGTGGTACATGACTTCGTTCTCGACGACTGCCCCACGGCCCCACATCGGCGCGAAAAGCTGCTTGGGCTGACCGGCCGGCCCATCTGGCCAATAGGTGAAGCCGCCGCCGATCTGCCCTTTATAGTACCAGGTCAGTACCTGAGCCTTCTTGGATTGCCACTGCCGAAACAGGCCCGTCTTCGTCATGAGGCCGATCAACCATGAGGGCGAATTCTGGTAATTGACGCCGCGGAAATCGGCTCCGTCCACATGCGGAGGTCCCCCGGCTTCAGTCGGTCCCTGAATGTTGACCAGCATCAGATTGGGGGTCGCATATTTGGCTTTCCAATAATCGCGGACCAGTTGGAGGAATTTTGAGTTGTAGAAACAATCGTCAATTTCCGGGAAAAGACTGGCGTGTCCACGGCCCAGGGTCGCACGGAAGACCGGGCTGAGGAACATGTCCCATGTTGCCACCACCCCTTCCGGAAGCGAGCCGGACGTTGTGGCGATGACCTGCTCAGGAGAGGTGAACTCCTGCGCCAGGATCAATGACCAAGGGCCTTCATGGCGCAGAACATGCAGCAGCCTTTGATATTGATCTTCCGTAAACGCGCCCTCGATGATCTGCGGTTCGGCGATCGGACGGAGGAAGCTCTGACTGTTCATGGCTAGGCCCTTCTAACAAGTTCAAATGGCTCTGCGAACGCTGCTGCGACGCATGGAGCCTCATTAGTTGACACTATTCAACGTTTGTCAAGATGCTGGCGAAGAGGGCACAAACCGATGGGTAGGATGTCGGATTTCGAGAGGCTTGCGGCCCTGCCCGATGCGGCGCGGGAGCGGGTGCTGGCGGGGCTGAATGGTGCGGCGGCGCAGGCGCTGGAACATGATTGGGAATGGCTGGCCCGGCCCGAGCAGCTGGCGCCTGAAGGAAGTTGGCGCATCTGGTTGATGATGGCGGGGCGGGGCTTTGGTAAGACGCGGGCCGGGGCGGAATGGGTGCGGCGGGTTGCGGAGAGTGATGGCGCGGCGCGGATTGCGCTGGTGAGCGCGACTTTGGGCGAGGCCCGCAGCGTGATGGTGGAGGGGCCTTCGGGGCTGCTGTCGATCGCGCCCTGGTGGAACCGGCCGATTTTTTCGCCTGCGCTGCGGCGGCTGGTGTGGCCCAATGGGGCTATGGCGCTGCTGTTTGGGGCGGCTGACCCGGAAACGCTGCGTGGGCCGCAGTTCAGCCATGGCTGGGCGGACGAGATTGCCAAGTGGCCGCAGGGGGAAGCGGCGTGGGACAATATGATGATGGGGATGCGGCTGGGGCGCACTCCCCAAGTGATGGCGACGACGACGCCGCGCCCGGTTGCTCTGGTGCGCGGGCTGGTGGCGCGGGACGGCGCCGATGTTGCGGTGACGCGTGGGCGGACGGCGGACAATGCGGTGAACCTCGCGAACGGCTTCGTGGCGGCGATGGAGCAGAGCTATGGCGCGACGCGGCTGGGGAGGCAGGAGCTGGATGGCGAGCTGATCGAGGAGGTCGAGGGCGCGCTGTGGAACCGGGCGCTGCTGGAGAGGTGCCGGGTGGCGCATGTGCCGGGCGGCGATGGCGGCGGGGCGCTATTGTCGCGGGTCGTCATCGGCGTTGATCCTCCGGCGTCGGCGCATGGCGATGCCTGCGGGATCGTGGTGGCTGGGATTGGGGGCGATGGCCGGGCCTATGTCATCGCCGATGCAAGTGTTGAGAAGGCGAGCCCGGAAAGCTGGGCGCGGGCGGTGGCTGACGCGGCGGCTGTGCATGGCGCGGACCGGGTGATTGCCGAAGCGAATAATGGCGGCGCGATGGTGGAAAGCGTGCTGCGCGCGGCCGAAGCGGCGCTGCCGGTGCGGCTGGTGCATGCGAGCCGGGGGAAGGCGGCGCGGGCCGAGCCGGTTGCGGCGTTGTATGAAGCCGGGCGCGTGCGGCATCGCGGCGCCTTTTGGGCGTTGGAGGATGAGATGTGCGGGTTGATCGCCGGGGGCAGCTATGTCGGGCCGGGGCGGTCGCCTGACCGGGCGGATGCGCTGGTCTGGGCTTTGACGGAATTGATGTTGGGGCGGCGCGGGGAGGCGCGGGTGCGGGCGGTTTGAGGAGCTTTGGTTTGTAGGGGGCCGAGGGATCGTTCCTTTTTATTGGTGAGGGCGGTTCCCCTCTCCAAGTTTCGCTAGGCGGCTGAGCGCCGCCAAGCTTCACTATCCTCTCCCCTGAAGGGGAGAGGATTTTTGTTTGTGGGGACTTCATGAAACTTTTCGGGGCGAAGGCCGCGCGTGCTGGCGCGCGGCCGGTGTTGGCGCGTGCCTGGGGTTCGGGCGCGGTGGCTTTGGGGGAGTGGCCTGCTTCTTATGAGGCGCAGGTGCGCAGTGGGGTGATCGGCAATCCGGTGGCGCAGCGGGCCTTGCGGCTGGTGTCGGAGGGCGCGGGGGCGACGGCTTTGCTGGCGAGCGGGGTTGAGGATGAGGAGCGCGCGCCGGTGCTATCGCTGCTGACGCGCTGCTCGGCGGGGCAGGGGTTGGTGGAGACATTGGCGAGCCACTTGTTGCTGCATGGCAATGGCTATGTGCAGGTGATGGTGGGGGCTGATGGCAGGCCGGTCGAGCTATATGCGTTGCGGCCCGAGCGGGTGAGCGTGGAGGCGGACGCGCGAGGATGGCCTGCGGCTTATCTCTATCGCGTGGGGGACAGCGTGACGCGGCTGCTGCCCGAGGATGGGGCGGGGCGGGCTTCGATCCTGCATTTGAAGGCGTTGCATCCGTTGGATGATCATTATGGGTTGGGGTGCGTTGGCGCGGCGGCCGGGGCGGTGGCGATCCACAATGCGGCGACGGTGTGGAACAAGGCTTTGCTGGACAACGCGGCGCGGCCTTCGGGGGCTATGGTTTACGATCCGGGTGACGGGTCGGTGATGTCGCCGGAGCAGTTCGAGCGGGTGAAGCGGGAGATGGAGGTCGCTTTCTCGGGGGCGGCCAATGCCGGGCGGCCGATGTTGCTGGAGGGCGGGCTTGATTGGAAGGCGATGAGCCTGACGCCTGCGGAGATGGACTTTGTGGGCCTGAAGGCTGCGGCGGCGCGGGAGATTGCGCTGGCTTTCGGGGTGCCGCCGATGCTGATGGGGCTGCCGGGCGACAATAGCTACGCCAATTATCGCGAGGCGAACAAGGCGCTTTGGCGGCAGACGATCCTGCCTTTGGTGGGGAAGATTTGCGGTGGGCTGGCGCAGGGGTTGCAGGGGTGGTGGCCGGGATTGTCTCTGGCTGCTGATCTGGATGCGGTGCCTGCATTGTCGGAGGAGCGGGCGGCTTTGTGGGAGCGGGTGGCTGCGGCGGACTTTCTGACGGCGGATGAGAAGAGGGCGATGTTGGGGGTTTGAGGTTCACGCGGAGGCGCGGAGACGCGGAGGGTTTTTGAGGGCTGCCTTTGGCAGCCTTTTGCGTCTGCGGGTCTTTGCGCGAGGGAGGAGTGGGGCCGATGAAATATGATGGCGAGATGCTGGCGCGGCTGGTGGCGCAGGCCGACGCGGCGCCGGGGCAGATGGACATGGTGATGATCCGTGCGCTGATCGAGGAGGCGAGCGAACTGGGTGCCGGGCGGGCGCTGGAGAGGCTGGGGCTTAGTGACCGGCGCGCAGAGAATGATGTGCGGGAGTTGCGCGAGCTGCTGTCCGCCTGGCGCGACGCGAAGAAGGCGGCGCGCGGGGCTGTGGTTAGCTGGGCGGTGCGGATCGTGATGGCGCTGGTGCTGCTGGGCGTGGCGGTGAAGGCTGGGCTGATCGGCATGGTGCGCGGATGAGTGGGGATGTTCGGTTCGCGGGCTATGCGGCGGTGTTCGATCGGGTGGATCATGGCGGCGATGTGGTGCGGCCGGGGGCTTTTGCGGGCGTGGCGGCGGGGGTGCCTCTGCTCTGGCAGCATCTGCCGGGCGAGGCGATCGGGACTGTGGAGCGGGTGGAGGAGGATGCGCGGGGCTTGCGCGTGATCGGGCGGGTTTCGGGGCGGACTGGTGCGGGGCGGGCAGCGGCGCGGGCTTTGAAGGAGCGCGCGGTGGATGGGCTGTCCTTTGGCTATCGGGTGCGGGAGGCGCGGGGGGATGCGCCGCGGGAACTGCTGGACCTGGAGCTGGTGGAGGTGAGCGTGGTGACGCATCCGATGCAGCCTTTGGCGCGGGTGATTGCGGTGGAGGGGTAGGGAAAGCCCCCTCATCCAACTTCGCCTAGCCAGCAAGCTGGCCAGGCTTCGTATCCTTCTCCCCCGTGGGGAGAAGGTTTTTTTATGTGCAAGGAGTGGTTGATGACGGATCAGTTGGAAGCGAGCTTTGATGCGGTGGTGCAGGGTGAGCGTATCGAGGCGCTGGAGGGTGAGGTTGCGGCGCTGAAAGGGGCGCTGGTGCAGCAGCAGCGGCCTGCGCTGGATGGGGTGAAGGGTGGCGTTTTCGATCCCAAGCGGGCGGCTTTTGTTGAGCGTTATGTGCGGCAGGGGCTTGAGGCGGGTGTGGAGCTGAAGAGCTTTTCCGGGGCGAGTGGCGCTGCGGGCGGTTATGCGGTGCCGCGTGAGATTGATCAGATCATCGATGCGACGCTGAAGAGCATCTCGCCTATTCGTTCCATTGCGAATGTCGTGCGGACGGGCAGCGCTGGTTATCGCAAGCTGGTGACGTCGGGCGGCATCGTATCGGGCTGGGCCAGCGAAACGGGTGCGCGGGCCGAGACGGCGACGCCGAGCTTTAACGAGATCGTGCCGCCTTATGGGGAGCTGTATGCCAATCCGGCGGCGAGCCAGGCGATGCTGGACGATGCGCAGTTCGATGTCGAAGGCTGGCTGGCGGGCGAGATTGCGCGCGAGTTTGCGGCGGCCGAGGGCGCGGCCTTCGTCAACGGCAATGGCACGAACAAGCCCAAGGGGTTCCTGACCTATACCACGACCAATGAGGCAGACAGCGTGCGTGCCTTTGGTTCGCTGCAATATGTGGCATCGGGGGCTTCGGGTGCCTTTGCCGCTACGGGGCCGGACAAGCTGATCGATCTGGTGCAGAGCCTGCGCGCGCCCTATCGTCAGGGAGCGTGCTTCGTGATGAATTCGGCGACGCTGGCCGTTATTCGCAAGATGAAGACGACCGACGGGGCTTTTATCTGGCAGCCTTCGCTGAGCGCTGGGCAGCCTGCGACGCTGCTGGGCTATCCGGTGGTGGAGGCCGAGGACATGCCCGATCTTGCTGCGGGTTCGCTGTCGATCGCCTTTGGTAATTTCCAGGCGGGTTATGTGGTTTCCGAGCGAAGCGAGACGAGCATCCTGCGTGATCCGTTCAGTAACAAGCCGTTCGTGCACTTCTATGCGGTGAAGCGGATTGGTGGCGCGGTTGCTAATTCGGAGGCGATCAAGCTGATGAAGTTCGCGGCTTCGTAAGAGGCACCCTCATCCAAGTTCGCCTAACCGGCTGTGCCGGTAAGGCTACCTATCCTTCTCCCGCTTGCGGGAGAAGGACTTTGCTGACGGGAGGGGCGGTTGGTGTTGGTGCGGGATGAGGCGATGGCGGCGGGGGCGTCGCTGGCGGAATTGAAGGATTATCTGCGGATTAGCGGCAGCGGCGAGGACGGGTTGCTGGAGGGATTGCTTAGAAGTGCGACGGCGCTGTGTGAGCAGTTTGTCGGGCAATGGCTGATCCTTGGCGAGGCGCGGGAGACGGTGCGGGCAGATGGGGGATGGCAGCGGCTGTCCGCTACACCGGTGGTGGCGATCCTGGGGGTCGACGCGGTGGGGCCGGATGGCGCGGGGCAAGCGCTGGCTGTCGATGCCTATTCGGTTGATATCGATGCTTCGGGAGATGGCTGGGTGCGGGCGCGGCCCTTGCAGGGTCAGCGGGTGCTGGCGGTGCATTACCGGGCGGGGATGGCCGAGGATGCGGATGGACTGCCCGAGCCGATCCGGCAGGGGATCGTCCGGCTGGCGGCGGAGCATTTCTCCGCGCGCGGCGGTGATGTGGCGAGCCCGCCTGCGGTGGTGAGCGCGCTGTGGCGGCCGTGGCGGCGGATGCGGCTGGCATGAACGTGGCGGCGCTGGCGCGGCTGGCCGAGGCGCGGGCGGCGCGGCGGCGTGGGCAAGTGGCCGAGGCGATGCTGGCGGCGGGGGTGGAGGATGTGCGGGTCGAGGGGGAGGCGGTGCTGTTGTCGGGGCGTGGGCTGATGCGGCGGTGGCTGGGCGACCTTGATTTGCGCGAGAGGGTGAGGGGCGGGCGATGAGTGCGGAAGTGACGGTGCGGGCGGCGGTGATCGCGGCTTTGAAGGAGGACGCGGCGTTGGTGGGCGGCCTTAATGGGCTGTTCGACGGGCAGCCGATGCGGGCAAGCGTGCCCTATGCGGTGGTGGGCGAATGTATCGCCAGCGACTGGGGCGCGAAGGATGTGGACGGGCGTGAGCTGCGGCTGACGATCGGGCTGCATGATGCCGGGCAGACGCCTGGGCGGCTGGCGGTGTTGCTGGAGCGGATCGATGCGGTGATGCAGCTTCTGGAATTTGCCGAGGGCTGGCGTATTGTGGGGGTGCGGTTGATCCGGTCCCGGGTGGTGAAGGGGCGCGATAAGGACGCCTGGCAGGCGGTGGTGGATTATCGGGCGCGGGTGGTTCGGCAAGGCGGATGATTTTCACGCGGAGACGCGGAGGCGCAGAGATGCTGCGCTGGAAAGCACGGTCATGCCTGTTTCCGAACTCCCGTCGAGACGCGACCCGGCAGGGCAGGGCCGCAATATTCCATGGCGCTTCGCGTCTCCGCGCCTCCGCGTGATTAATTCTTGCGCAGAGGCGCAGAGTGCGCAGAGCAGGAAGAGATGCTTCGGCGCGGATGGTATTGGGCTGGTCAGAGGGTTGTCACGTATCCCCGCTAACCCGGTTCTCGAGACACGGATTGTACGACGCTTCTTCGCTCGAAGCGAACGGAGGCGGCTGTGGGGAGCTTCTTTCCGGTGCCTTAGCCGCCCGGCTTGGAATAATCCTCGAACTCGCCGGTGATCTTATCGACATATTCGGCGATCTGGTCGTCGGCGTCGGCCTGGGCGTCCTTGTCGGACATGCCGGTGGATTTGTCGTCAGCGACGATGGCGGCGCGGAAGGCGGCTTCCTTGGCGCTGCATTTTGACTTCAGCGTCGACTGGAAGTCGCCGAGCGACAGCTTTTTGTCGAGCGCGGGGCTGATCTCTTTCGACAGGCACTCGGAATACGCCTTGCGGCCAGCGCCGACGGCATCGCCGTTTTGCGCCGAGGCAGCCAGCATCATCATGAGGGGAGCAGCGAACAGCATTCGAACCTCTCCAATCGCAATTCAGGCACGGTTTATCTTACAGGAGAATGCTCCATGGCAGTGGAAAAAGGAAGCGCGTTTCTATTGAAAGTGGGCGATGGCGGGTCGCCTGTCGCCTATGCGACGGTGGCCGGGATGCGGACCACGCAGCTGTCGGTGAATGGCGAGGGCGTCAACGTGACGTCCAAGGATTCCGGTGGGTGGCGCGAACTGCTGTCGGGCGCGGGGGTGCGATCGGTCAGCGTGTCGGCGGCCGGGATATTTACCGGGTCGGCAGCGGAAGTGCGCATTCGCAATCATGCGCTGGCCGGGACGATCGAGCAGTTTGAGTTGAGCTTTGAAAGTGGCGAGCGGATGCGTGGGCGCTTTCTGGTCACGCGGCTCGACTATGCGGGCGATTATAATGGTGAGCGTAATTATGCGCTTAGCCTGGAAAGCTCCGGCCCGGTGGTGTCGGAATGAGCGCCGTGAACGAAGCGCGGGGCGAGGCTGCGCTGGAAGTGGCTGGCGAGGCTTTGCGGTTGCGGCCGAGCTTTGCGGCGCTGGTGGCGGCGGAGCAGGAGTTGGGGCCGCTGTTTGAGCTGGTCGATCGGGCGGCTGCGGGGAAGCTGTCGCTGGCCGATATGGCGGGGCTGTTCTGGCATTGCCTTGCTGATGCGCCCGAAGGGCTGACGCGTGAGAGGCTGGGCGAGGCGATCGTTGAGGCGGGGCTGGCCAAGCTGTCGCCGGTGCTGAGTGGGATCATCAGGCAGATTTTGGGGGGACGATGAGCTTCTTCAAAGCGGCGTCGCGGCTGGCTGGCGTCGCGGGATGGCTGCTGGGCTGGCGGCCGGATGAGTTCTGGCGCGCGACGCCGGTGGAGTTGGAGGCGGTGTTGCGGGCGGCTCGGGGGGAGGAAGAGCTGGGTGTGGGGATGGATGTGGGGGAGTTGGAGCGGCTTAGGGGGGTGATGCCGGATTGAGGTGGGTGTGTGGGGTGAGCCCCCACCCCAACCCCTCCCCTGAAGGGGAGGGGCTTTTTTGTGGCTCCTGGAGGTGGGGATGGACGAGGAAATCGAGACGCTGGTGGTGCGGGTTCGGGCGGATACGCAGGGCCTGTCGCGCGATGTGGAGGCGATGCGGGGGGCGTTGGAGGGGCCGTTGGCTTCGGGGGCGGAGCGGGCTGGGCGGCGGATTGAGCAGGGGTTGCTTCGCGCGGTGCGGAGTGGGCGTTTTGGCTTTGAGGAGCTGAAGCAGGTTGCCTTGTCCGTGCTGGAGGAGATTGCGGCGGGGGCGGTGCGGTCTGGCGCGGCTAGTGTTGGGGGCGTTGGGGGTTCGTTGCTGACGTTGGCGGGTGCGGCGCTGGGCTTGCCGGGGCGGGCTACTGGCGGGCCGGTGTCGCCGGGGCGGGCCTATGTCGTGGGTGAGCGGGGGCCTGAGTTGTTCGTGCCGACGGCTAGCGGGCAGGTGATGGCGAATGGCAGCGGTGCTGCGCGGGACGTGCGTGTGAACATAGCCGTGCAGGGGCGTGGCGAAGGGTTCGACAATGCGCGGGTGCTGGCGCGAAGTGCGCGGCAGGTGGCGCGGGCTGTGAGGGGGGCGCTGAACGGATGAGTGGGCTGGACTATTGGCTGGCGGACGCGCGGCGGGGGCAGGAGGAGCGCTTCATGAAGCGGTTTGCGCCAACGCATTGGACGGTGAACTTCCCGAGGCCGATGATGGCGAGTGTGGTCACGACGGCGCCGGATGCTTTGCGGGTGGATGCGGTCTTTTATGGCTCGGGCGATTTGGCGGGGCTGATATGGGAGGCGGAGGACAAGTGGGGCCATCCGCTGCTGGCCTATGAGACGGCGCGGGATTTCCGGGATTGCGTGTTGCGGTTCCGCTGGCGGAGCGGGGGGCTGAAGCGGCTGGACGAGGTGCATGGGCCAACGCTGACGATTGAGGGGCGCGACGCAGAGGGCGATCCGAGGTCCTGGTATGTGCGGCTTTGGAACTATGCGAGCGGGTCGGCGGAAGATGCGCAGATTGTGCTGGATTTTGCCGATCTGGATGGCGGGTTCCTGCTGCCGGGCGAGGCTGATCCGGTTTGGGCGGGCGATGTGGATCGGATGTTCATTTCCCTTGCACCGCCGGGCTATGATGCGGGGACTACGGCTTTCGCGGCGGGCGTGGACGGCTGGGTCGAGCTGTCCAACATGCGCTGTGATGGCGCGGGATCGGTGCTGAGCGTCGGCGATGTGATGGTGCCGGAACATGGGTTGTCGATGGCGACCGGCTATGATGATTGTTTCAACCAGACGCCTGAACGGATCGTCGAGGCGATCCATGCGCTGGGCTATCGCGGCGACATCAATCATTATGTGGGGATGAGCCATTATTTCCGGCTCGAACCGCTGGGTGGTGGTTTTTATGTGAGCCTGGCGGGTGGTGTGCTGAACGCGCCTTGTGCGGCCTGGCATGCAGACTTTGCGCGGCGGGCGAAGGCTCTGGGGCTAGGGGTGATCTGGTCGCTTTCCTATGAGTTGCTGGATGCCCATTGCTGGAATGACTGGAAGCAGCGGGCGGAGAATGGTGATCCGGCGCTGACCGGATGGTCGCCGCCTTCGACTCTTTTGTCGCCTGCGCATGATGGGGCGATGAGCTATTTGCGGCTGGTGGCGGGGGCCTTTGTTTCCATTGGCTTGAGCGCCGGGATTCCGATCAAGTTTCAGGTTGGGGAGCCATGGTGGTGGGTGATGCCTGCCGATGGGCGGATCTGTATTTATGACGCGGCGGCGCGGGCAACCTTTGGCGGGAGTCCGGTGTCCATTCCAGATGTTCGCGGTGTGCTGAGTGGGCCGCAAAAGGCTCTGCTGGATCAGGCGGGGGCGGTGCTGGCGGCGTCTACGGCGGCGCTGTGTGCCTGGGTGAAGGGAATGGCGCCGGGGGCAGTTACGCATTTGCTCGCCTATCTGCCGACGGTGCTGGACCCGCTCGCGCCGGAGGCGAAGCGGGCGAACATGCCAGTGGGGTGGGCTGCGCCAGCCTTCGATGTGTTGCAGTTGGAGGATTATGACTGGGTGACGGAGGGGCGACCCACGCGCACGTCTCGAGGGATCGAGGTGGCGACAGCGCGGCTCGGCTATCCGGTGGAGGAGCAGCATTATTTTTCGGGCTTCGTACTGCTGGGCGAGCAGGCGGCGCAGTGGCGGCAGATTGCTGACGCGGCGGAGGCGGCGGTGCGGCGGGGGACGGCGGCGACCTTTGTCTGGGCGCTGCCACAGGTGGCGCGGGACGGCTTCACCTGCTTCAGACTTCAGGGGGATGATGACATGCAAGCCTTTGACGATGTGGCTTTTCCGATCGCCATCGGGCGGGACTCGAGCCTGTCGCCTGCGTTCTCGACGCAGGTGGTGGAGAGCCCGTCCGGGCATGAGCGGCGGAGCAGTGATTGGGCAGATGCGCGGTTGTCCTTCGATGCGGGGCCGGGGGTGCGATCGGAGGCGGACATTGTGGAGCTGATCGCCTTTTTCCGGGCTCGGCGTGGGGCGGCGCGGGGGTTCCGCTTTACCGACCCCTATGATGATCGCAGCTGTGCGCCGGGGATGGCGCCGGGCGCGCTGGATCAGCGTCTGGGGACGGGGGATGGCGTGCGAACGGAGTTTCCGTTGCAGCGCTATTATGGCGAGGGTGAGGAGGCGCAGGTGCGGCGGATCACCCGGCCGGTTACGGGAAGCATTCGCGTGGCGGTGGATGGCGTCGAGCTGATGAGTGGCTGGAGCCATGCGGGGCTGGGCATCATCGCGTTCGACGAGGCTCCGGCGGAAGGGGCGCTGCTGACGGCGGGGTTCCGTTTCGACGTGCCGGTGCGCTTTGCCGAAGACCGGCTGGACATCAACCGCGCGACCTTTGCGGCGGGCGAGGCACCTTCGGTGCCGCTGGTGGAGATTCGGGAATGAGCGGGTTGGAGGTTTTGGACAGGCCGTTGGCGACGCTGGCTTTCTGCTGGCGGCTGGAGCGGCGGGATGGGGTGACCATCGGGCTGACGAGCCATGACCGCGATCTGGAGATTGGGCATGTGCGGTATCGCGCCGCGCCAGGGATGACGCCTTCGGCCATTCGCAGCGGGATTAGTGCTGAGGCGGGCGATACCGACTTGCAGGGCGCGCTGATTGCGGATGCGATCAATGAGGCGGATTTGATGGCGGGGCGCTGGGACGGGGCTGCGCTGGAGTTGCGGCTGACGGAGTGGGACGCGCCGGGCGAGATGTGGCTGATGCTGGCGAAGGGCGAGATTGGGAGCGTGGCGCGCAAGGGCGGAGCGTTCACGGCGGAACTGGTGGGGGCGATGGCGGCGCTGAAGGCTCCGGTTGCGCCCTCTACTTCGCCTGATTGCCGGGCGCGGCTGGGAGGCCGGCAGTGTCGTGTCGATCTGGCGGGACGGCGGAAGGTCGTGGCGGTGTCCGCTGTCGATGATGTGGAGGTGAGTGCGGCGGGGTTAGCGGTGGGCGTCTATGCCTTTGGTACTTTGCGGTGGCTGACGGGCGCCAATGCCGGAGCGGTGCAGGCCGTCGTGGATAATGGCGCTAGTGGGGTGACGCTGGCCGATCCGCCATGTTTTGCGGTGGCGGCGGGGACGCTGGCGCTGCTGACGGAAGGCTGCGACCGGCAGCTGGACACATGCCGCACCCGCTTCGCCAATGTCGTGAACTTCAGGGGTGAGCCATACTTGCCGGGGACGGACCTTCTGACGCGTTATCCGGGAGCGTGAGCGGCGAACAAGCGAACCGGATCGTGGCGGCGGCGCGCGATCTGGTGGGGGTGGCTTTCCGGCTGCAAGGGCGCAGCAGGACGAGCGGCATTGATTGCGTCGGGCTGGCGGCTTTGGCGCTGGCGGAGGCGGGGCATCGGGGTGCCGCGCCGCGAGGCTATGGGCTGCGGTCGGGTGATGCGGCGTTGGCGCGCGACTGGCTGGAGCAGGCGGGTTTGCAGGCGGTTGAGCAGGGGCAGGCGGGCGACCTGGCGCTGGTGCGGCCGGGGCCGTTGCAATTGCATCTGATGATTTTGGTCCCCGGCGGGCATGTGCATGCCCATGCGGGACTGGGGCGCGTGGTCGAGACGCCGGGGCCTTCGCCCTGGCCCATCATCGGCCATTGGCGGGTGATATAGGAGCAGACATGGCGACTTTAGTGCTGACGGCGCTGGGCACGGCGATCGGCGGGCCGTTGGGCGGTGCGATCGGCGGGCTGATCGGCAGCAGTCTGGATCAGGCGGTGCTGTTCAAACCGAAGGGGCGCGAGGGCAGGCGGCTGACCGAGTTGCAGTTGCAGACATCAAGCTATGGCGCGCAGATCCCGAAGCTCTTCGGCACGATGCGGGCCGCCGGTTCGGTGATCTGGGCGACCGACCTTAAGGAAAAGCGCAACAGGAGCGGCGGCGGCAAGGGGCGGCCGAGCGTTACCAGCTACAGCTATTCGGCCAGTTTCGCCGTCGCATTGTCGGCGCGCAGGGTGCGAGCGGTGCGGCGCATCTGGGCGGACGGCAATTTGCTGCGCGGCGTGGGCGGGGATTTCAAGTCGGGGTTGAGCGCGTTCCGCCTGCATTTGGGCGGCGAGGATCAGGCTGCCGATCCGCTCATCGCTTCTGCGGAGGGTGTTGACCGGACGCCGGGGCATCGGGGCGTCGCCTATGCGGTGTTCGAGGATTTGCAACTCGCCGATTTTGGGAACCGCATTCCGTCGCTGACCTTTGAGGTGGAGGCGGATGACGGGGTGGTGACGATCGCGACCGTGGCCGTGGATCTGAGTGGCGGCGAGCTTGCTGCCGCCGCAGACGGAAGCGTCGATGGCTTCGCGGCGGGCGGAGCTGATGTGATTGATGCGATTGGTCCGCTGGTGGAGGCATGGGACCTTGCGTTTGTTGCTGATGAGGACGGACTGCGGCTGACCGGCACGGGGGGCGATGAGACGGGTGGTGAGATCGGCGCGGGCGCTCTATGCAAGCGTATCAATGGCCGTGCCATCGATGCCGTCGAACAGTCGGGGGAGAGCGCCGATGCGGTGCCGCTGGCCCTGTCGCTGCGCCATTATGATGCGGCGCGGGACTATCAGGCGGGGGTGCAGCGCGTCAGTCGGCCGGGCGCAGGACGGGTCGAACGCGGGATCGATCTGCCGGTCACCATGTCGGGCGATGCTGCGCGCCGTCTGGCGGCCCGTCATCTTGGTCATGACTGGACGGGCCGATCGGCCATGACGCTGCGTTGCGGATGGGAAGCGCTGCGCCATGAGCCCGGTGATCTGGTGACGGTCGAGGCCATGCCGGGCCGCTGGCGGGTAGAGGAACGGGAGTGGGAAGCTATGGCCGTTCGGTTGGCGCTGCGGCGGGTGCCGGGGGCGGGGGGCGTCCTGCCTGCGGGAGCGTCCTCCGGCGCGATCGTGCGGCAAACGGATGCGCCGCATGGACCTACCATATTGATGCTGACTGACCTTCCACCGCTGCGGGAGGCGGCGGCCACCGCGCCGTTGATCGCTGCGGCGGCCAGTGGCGGGGAAGGGTGGAGGAACGCGGCCCTGTTCGTGATGAGCGATACAGGGGAAGCCAATCCGGTCGGCCGCACCGCGCCCCGCGCCGTGATGGGGGAGGCCGACGAGGCGTTGGGGCCGGGGAACAGCGCCCTGATCGATCTGGTCAACAGCCTGCATGTTACGCTGCTGGCGGCGGACATGGAACTGGGCGACGCGGACGAGGCGGCTTTGGCGCAGGGGCGCAATCTTTGCATGGTTGGACGGGAGCTTCTGCAATTTTCCCGCGCGGTGCAGACGGGGGCGGCGAGCTTCCGGCTGAAGGGACTGCGGCGGGGATTGTTCGGGACGGAATGGGCGATGGGTGGGCATGTCGCTGGCGAGCCGTTTCTGCTGATCGAGGAAGAGCGGCTGGCCGAACCTTTTGCAGGTTTGGGCAATGGCGAGATCGGTAGCACATTGCGGCTTTCGGCGGTCGGGATTGGCGATGGGGAGCCGGTGGAGGCAGAGATGACCGTCAGCGGGGAAGCGGTAACGCCGGTGGCGCCCGTTCACCTTCGCGCCGTTGCCGACGGGTCGGGCGGATGGAATCTGAGCTGGGTCCGGCGGAGCAGAAATGGCTGGCGCTGGATCAGTGGGGCGGATGTGCCGTTGGGCGAGGAAAGCGAGCGTTACGAACTGCGCGTGCTGGCGGATGGCGCCCTGATGCGCCGGGTCGAAACCACATCGCCGTCATGGGCATATGACGCGGACGCATTCGACGCGGACGGCGGCGGCGCATTGACGATCGAGGTGCGGCAGATCGGCTCTTTTGCTCTGGGACGGCCGACGCGGATCGTCCTGCCGCTTTGATAATCGAAAATTGGAAAAAGGAAGTTCGATCATGACGAGCGATGCGACGCCCCGCTGGGCCTTGCCCCACCTTTTCGCCGGGCAGGCACAGAAGGAAGTCTTTCACAACGAGGCGCTGGCACGGATCGACATGCTGCTGCATGGCGCGGTCGAAAGCGCGGACGAGGATGTGCCGCCAACTTCGCCCGACGACGGCCAGTGCTGGATCGTGGCGGATGGCGCTTCAGGAAGCTGGTTCGGGCAAGATGGGTCGGTCGCCTGCTGGACAGGGGGTGGCTGGCGGTTTGCCGCCCCGTGTGCAGGCTTGACGCTGTGGGTCGTGGATCGAGGCCATATGATGTATTTCGATGGCAGCGATTGGCAGGATGCAGCGGTGCGGGGCGACGGCTTCTATGTCGGGGGCGAGCGGGTTGCGGGAGCCCGGCAACCGGCCATAGCCAACCCCGTGGGCGGAAGCTCCATCGACAGTGAGGCGAGAAGTTCCCTGGTCGCGATATTAAATGCGATGCGCAGTCACGGACTGATCGAACCATGACTTGTGGCATGTCCGGCTTTTACAATAGAGGTGCACGGAAATGCTTAGGCTACCGGGCTTCTGGAGGCGGGTGATGCATTTGAGCAACAGTTTCACCAATTGTGGACTTGCCATGAAACTTTCTTGCCGATACATGGTTTCAGCAGTCCTTCGTGACACTTTTGAAAGGGGAATTCAAATGCGGAAGCTTGCCCTCGCGGCTGTGCTTGCCTCCTCCGCCCTGGCCACCCCGGCCCTGGCGCGTGATAACAGCTGGTATATCGGTATCGATTCCGGCGTTACCATCGTTGAAGATCAGGACATCACTTTCACCCCCGGTATCGATCCGACGACTGGTCTTGGCACTGCCAGCACCACGCTGGAAAATGTCGATTACCACAAGGGTTGGGACGCTGATGCGGTCATCGGTTACGACTTCGGCGGTTTCCGTCTTGAAGCCGAAGCTGGTTACAAGCGCGCCAAGGTTGACCTGGACAACAGCGGTTTCGGCGGTTCCGCGTCGGCCCTTTCGTTCATGCTGAACGGTCTGCTTGACTTCGGTTCGGACGATGGCCTGCAGGGCTTCGTCGGTGGCGGCGTCGGCGTTTCGCGCGCCAAGCTGGCCAACGACCTGGTGAACGACAGCGACACCGGCTTCGCCTGGCAGGCGATTGCGGGCGTTCGTTATCCGCTGACCAACAATGTTGACGTCTCGCTGAAGTATCGCTTCTTCAACCAGGACAACATCGACCTGGTTCCGGCCTTCACCACTGCGGTGGGCGTGGCCGGTGGCGATGTCACCACCAAGCTGCGTACGCACAGCCTTCTGCTGGGTCTGACCTACAACTTCGGTGGTGAACCGGCTGCTCCTCCGCCGCCCCCGCCGCCTCCGCCGCCGCCCCCGCCGCCTCCGCCGCCGCCTCCGCCGGTCGCTGAGTGCAGCCCTGGGCCGTACATCGTCTTCTTCGAATGGGACAAATCGGACATCACGCCTGACGCCGCCACCATTCTGGACAACGCGGTTTCGGCCTACAGCAACTGCGGCAGCGCCCAGGTCATGCTGGCAGGTTATGCGGATCGCTCGGGTTCGGCATCGTACAACGTCGGCCTGTCGCAGCGCCGTGCTGACGCGGTCAAGGCCTACATCTCGTCGAAGGGTATTCCTGACGGCGTGATCACGACCCAGGCGTTTGGTGAATCGAACCCCCGCGTCGAAACCGCCGACGGTGTTCGCGAACTGCAGAACCGTCGCGTGGAAATCACTTACGGTCCGGGTTCCGGTCAGTAAGCAAGATTTCCATCTTCGCGGATGGAACTAGGTTGAGGGGCTGGTCGAAAGACCGGCCCCTTTTCCTTTGCGGTGATCAGGCGCATCGACCAGCGAGCGGGTGTATCTTCACCATCTGGCCGTCAGCGTTGGGGAGATCGCTACTATATGCGCAACAAATGGCATCTTGCCGCGTTCGCCAGTGAGAGTGCGCCGCATTAGATCAAACGCGGGATGCGCACTTGGTTATTTGTTGCCACGTTGGCTTTGCCGAATACAGTTTCCCGCTTTTGCGCACGATGTTTTGATTTTTCACCGGGAGTGCATTGATCATGAAAAACGCCCTAATCGTCTTTGCGCCTCTCGCACTTTGCCTTACGGCCTGCACGAGCGGGGATGGCGGGGCTGTGAATTCCGCGTCAGCCGGGGTGCCAAATGCACGCGCCGTCTTGCTGGCTGCGGACGGGTCAACTCGGGGCGAAGCGAAGGTTACGCAAGCGACGGACGGCCTGCATGTCGATGTTCGGGCAAGCGGGCTCACGCCTGGTGTTCATGCGGTCCATATCCACATGACCGGAACATGCACGCCGCCCGACTTCACCAGCGCGGGCGGCCATTGGAATCCAACCGCGCGCCAACATGGCCGGGATAACCCGGCAGGCATGCACATGGGAGACATGCCGAACCTGACCGCGGGTCCGGATGGGACTGGGCGAATGGAATTTGTGGTCTCCGGCGCGACCTTGCGCGGCGGAACCGATGCGGTCCTGGACGCTGATGGTGCCGCCATCGTGATCCATGCGCAGGCGGATGACAACAAGACTGATCCTGCGGGTAACGCAGGCGGGCGCATCGCCTGTGGCATCTTGTCCGTCGGTTGAAGACGGCGGGCGGAAGAGGATTTCAGAGAGCGGAGGGGTCGGCGGGATATACCGCCGCCATCTCATAATGCGCTCCATTCTGCGTCAGGTGGCTTTCGAAAAGGGCAAATTCATCCACCAGAAATGGAGGACTGGAAAGTCCGGCATGATAGGTCAGGAACCCGTCCGTGCTGCCTGCGTCACGGCCGAAGCGCGCCAGAGTGATGTGCGGCAGGTAGGCGCGTTGCTCAGCCGGAAAGCCCGCCGCGACACAGGTGCGGTCGATCTTTCGATGGAGTTGGTCGAGCGCATCGTGAGGGTGAACGGCTGCCCATAATGTGTCGGTTCGCCCTTTGCGCTCGAACTGTCCAAGGCCGGACAGGGAGATTGCGAAAGGAGCGAAGCGCACGGCTGCCAGCACCTCGGCGAGGTCGTTGGCCTGGTGCCGGTCGGCGTTTCCGACAAAGCGCAACGTCAGGTGCAGTTGATCCTCGCTCTGCCATCGCGCGCCAGCGATGCCGCTCATCAATGACAATAAGCGCGCCCGGATCGGCTCAGGCGGGCGAATGGCGACGAACAAGCGGTGCATGAGGCCATTATAGCGAGCATGGGGAATTGTGTCAGCGGAAGCGGAGGAAGGGTGGAGTAGGTGCGCTGGAAGAGAAAGCCGGGAAACCATCCTACGTCGTTGGAGCGTTCCAATCGCTCTTCCCTTGAATTAGCGGCCAGATATCGCGATAATAGCGATGTCGGCGGAGTGCGCCGGTGAAGGAGATTATCTCATGGCCAATTGGTCTGACCCCCGCTCGAACATTGCCGGTTTCGGCGGGACGACGGTTGCGCGCGGCGAGGCTTTCGACGCTGGCCTGCGCAGCTATATGTTGTCGGTTTACAATTATATGGCGAGCGGCGTGCTGCTGACGGGCATCGTTGCCATGCTGTTTGCGTCGAGCGGGCTGGCTTATCAGATCCTGGCTGGCCCCGGCATTCTCAAATATGTGATCATGCTCGCGCCGCTGGCGTTCGTGATGATCATGAGCTTTGGCATCAACCGTCTGTCGACGGTTGCTATGCAGGCCATGTTCTGGGCCTATGCCGCAATGATGGGGCTGTCGCTCTCTTCCGTTCTGCTGGTTTATACCGGTACTTCGGTGGCGCAGACCTTCTTCGCGACGGCGGCGGCTTTCGCTGGCCTTAGCCTGTGGGGCTACACGACGAAGAAGGATCTTTCGGGCTTTGGCACCTTCCTGATCATGGGCGTGGTTGGCCTGCTGGTCGCGTCGCTCATCAACCTGTTCCTGCGGTCGAGCGCCATGGACATGGTGATCAGCTTCATTGGCGTGCTGCTGTTCGCGGGCCTGACCGCTTATGACACGCAGAAGATCAAGAGCATCTACGCCCACGTTGCGGGCACGGACATGATGGGCAAGTCGGTGGTGATGGGGGCGCTGAACCTCTATCTCGACTTCATCAACATGTTCCTGTTCCTGCTGCGCTTCATGGGCGATCGCCGCTGATCGCGACTTTGTAGACGAATTAAAAAGGCCCGGTGGAGCGATCCGCCGGGCCTTTTGCTATGCAAGGGTTTGAGGGTTCAGGCCGGTTTCTGCATCTGGGCGATGAGGGCGCCGTCTAGTTCCTTCTGCCGCTTGTAAGCGGGGCGCTCGCGCAGGCGGGCGGCGTAGGTTTCGAAAGCGGGGCGGCTGTCCATCGTGCCGAAGCTCAATCCCCAGTCGATCTGGGAGCCGACATAGACGTCGGCCGCAGTGAATTGGCCTCCGCAAATCCATTGATCGCCCGACACGGCCTGTTCCAGCGTTGCGAGAGTCTGATCATAGTTGCCGTAGCCCATGGAGCGTTCGCGGTCTTCAGGAACGGTGAGGCCCATCGCCTTGTTGGAAACAGCCGCTTCGACCGGGCCTGCCGCGAAGAACAGCCAGCGATAATACTCCGCCCGCCGATCCGGCGGAGGCGCCAGGGCTGCGGCGGGGAAAGCGTCGGCCAGATAAGCGCAGATCGCGGCGGCTTCCGTCACGACCTTGCCCCGATGGACGATGGCGGGAACCTTGCCCATTGGATTGATGGCGAGATAATCGGCCGCCTTCATGGTGGTGCCATAGTCCAGGATGATCATGTCATAGGGCTGGCCAACTTCTTCCAGCATCCAGCGTGCGATCTGCCCGCGCGACATGGGGTTTGTGTAGAAGGTGATGTCTTTGGCCATGTTATTCTTCCCTCGTGAGGAATTTGCGGGCGCCAGATTGGCAAATGCTGGTGGTGTCGGCCAATGGAATTTTGATTGTGGGGGTGGCCGTTTCAGATCGACTTTGATGTTGCGCTTGCCCACCCCCTAACCCCCTCCCGCTTGCGGGAGGGGGATGCGATACTCCTGACGCTCGCAGGTTTTGCCCAAAAAGAAAGGGCGGCCGTGGGGAGCCGCCCTTTCATATCTCGTGCCTTGGCCTGCTTACTTCGCCGATTCCGCGGGCTTCGCCTTGCCACCCTTCTTGCCCTTTTTCGGAGCGGCCGGGGTGATTTCAAAGGCCAGCGCCTCGTCCTTCAGTCGGACATGAACCTCGCCGCCATGGACGAGCTTTCCGAACAGCAGTTCCTCGGCGAGCGGCTGCTTGATCTTTTCCTGCATCAGGCGGCCCATCGGGCGGGCGCCGTAGAGCTTGTCATAGCCCTTCTTGGTGAGCCAGCCCTTGGCATCATCGTCCAGCGTGATGTGGACGTCGCGGTCGGCCAGTTGCAGTTCGAGTTGCAGCACGAACTTGTCGATGACCCGCGCCACGATCTCCGGCGGCAGATAGCCGAAGGGAACGATGGCATCCAGACGGTTGCGGAATTCGGGGGTGAAGAGCTTCTTCACCGCATCTTCCTGCACGTCGTCGCGGGTCAGTTCGCCAAAGCCGATGCTTTCTTTCGCCATGTCCGACGCACCAGCGTTGGTGGTCATGATGAGGATGGTGTTGCGGAAGTCCACCGTCTTGCCATGGTGATCGGTCAGGCGGCCATTATCCATCACCTGCAACAGGATGTTGAACAGGTCCGGATGCGCCTTCTCGATCTCGTCCAGCAGCAGGACGCTGTGCGGATTCTGATCGACCGCATCGGTCAGCAGACCGCCCTGGTCATAGCCGACATAGCCCGGAGGCGCGCCGATCAGGCGGCTGACCGAGTGGCGCTCCATATATTCCGACATGTCGAAACGCTGGAGCGGAATGCCGAGCAAATTGGCGAGCTGACGCGCAACCTCCGTCTTGCCGACGCCGGTGGGGCCGGAGAAGAGGTAGCTGCCGATCGGTTTTTCCGGATCGCGCAGGCCCGCCCGCGACAGCTTGATCGCGGAGGACAGTATCTCGATCGCCCGGTTCTGGCCGAAGACGACACGCTTCAGGTCGGTGTCCAGCGAGCCCAATACCGACTTGTCATCTGCTGACACGGTCTTGGGCGGAATGCGCGCCATGGTCGCGATGACCTGCTCGATCTCCTTGGGGGTGATCGTCTTCTTGCGCTTGCTGGGCACCACCAGCATCTGCATCGCGCCGACTTCGTCGATCACGTCGATGGCCTTGTCGGGCAGCTTGCGGTCGTTGATGTAGCGAGCCGACAGCTCAACCGCAGCCTTGATCGCATCAGGGGTATAGCGGACGTTGTGATGTTCCTCGAAAGCGCTACGCAGCCCGGCGAGAATCTTGATCGTGTCCTCGACCGTCGGTTCGTTGACGTCGATCTTCTGGAACCGGCGCAGCAGGGCGCGGTCCTTTTCGAAGTGATTGCGGAACTCCTTGTAGGTGGTCGAGCCGATGCAACGGATCGTGCCGCCCGACAAGGCGGGCTTGAGCAGGTTGGACGCATCCATCGCGCCGCCGCTGGTTGCGCCAGCGCCGATGACGGTATGGATCTCATCGATGAAGAGCACCGCGTGCGGCATCTTCTCCAACTCGGTCACGACCGCCTTCAACCGCTCCTCAAAGTCACCGCGATAGCGCGTACCCGCAAGCAGCGCGCCCATGTCGAGCGAGTAGATCACCGCTTCCTTCAAGACATCGGGAACTTCACCCTCGACGATCTTGCGCGCCAGACCCTCCGCGATGGCGGTCTTGCCGACGCCGGGATCGCCCACATAAAGCGGGTTGTTCTTCGACCTGCGGCACAGGATCTGGATGGTCCGATCGACTTCGGCCGCGCGGCCGATCAGCGGGTCAACCTTGCCCCGCATCGCCTTCTCATTGAGGTTGACCGTGAACTGCTCCAAGGCACTGTCCTTCTTGCCCTTGCTGTCCTGCGCCTTCTTTTCCTCTTCCGGGGCGCCCTTGGCGGCGCTCTGTTCGGGAGCGGCAGTACCCTTGCCGACACCGTGGCTGATATAGCTGACGGCATCGAGACGGCTCATGTCCTGCTGCTGGAGGAAATAGACGGCATAGCTCTCCCGCTCGGAGAAAAGCGCGACGAGCACATTCGCTCCCGTCACTTCGTCCTTGCCGGAAGATTGCACGTGCAGGATGGCGCGCTGGACCACGCGCTGAAAACCGCTGGTGGGTGAGGGGTCGCTTGACCCTTCCACTTTCAGGCTGTCGAGTTCACTGTCGAGATATTGGGTGACGGCGTCGCCAAGTTCGCCAAGCTCTACACCGCACGCCTGCATCACCTTCGAAGCATGCTCGTCATCGATCAACGCCAGGAGCAGATGCTCCAGCGTCGCATATTCGTGGCGGCGCTCCGACGCATGGGTCAGCGCGTTGTGCAACGTGGTTTCAAGGGCGGGTGCGAAAGATGGCATTTCTATTCTACTCCTGAGCCCCA
This sequence comes from Sphingobium sp. RC1, assembly GCF_059738765.1. Classification (NCBI taxonomy): domain Bacteria; kingdom Pseudomonadati; phylum Pseudomonadota; class Alphaproteobacteria; order Sphingomonadales; family Sphingobiaceae; genus Sphingobium; species Sphingobium sp. RC1. The sequence continues at coordinate 2,046,166 of NZ_AP027306.1, read as the reverse complement.
AGGAGGGGCTGACTTGAACCATATGTCGGCATTGCTCGACGGCGGATCAAGGAGGGGTCCCTGATCGCCGGAATTGCCAGACTGCCCGCACCCGTTAAGACCCTTGTCAGGGCCGCTGGGGGCGGTGCGCGGGTTCATCGCTTGAATAACGCCTCTGCACTTGATTTGTGGTTAACGGCGCTTTCAATTTTTGATCGGGTCCGGGCGATTTCGCCCTCCAGCGCCGTGACGCGCTCTTCCAGATCGGCAACCGACAGCGGACCCAAATCCTGTCGAAGCAGTTGGGCCAGCGGATCATCAATCTTGCGAGGCAGATCGTCGTCCATGTCCATGCATGCCAATGTTGACCGCGAAGGCTGGTCTGTCAATAAGGCCCTGATGCCGCTCGTCGATTTCAACTGTGGTTTAACATCGTTGCTGGGGACTAATCATCATGCGGGTTGAGACGGCGCTGCCTGATGAGATGATGGCTATCGCTATCCCCGTTCCCGGCGGCCCTGAAGCGTTGGTGCCTGAGCGTCGGCCAATCCCTGTTCCGGCGGCGGATGAAGTGTTGATCCGGGTCGCGGCGGCAGGCGTGAACCGGCCCGATGTGTTGCAGCGGCAGGGCAAGTATCCGCCACCCCCCGGCGCTTCCGACATTCCGGGGCTAGAGGTGTCTGGCACGATCGTTGCGGCTGGCGGCCGCGCGGAGCAACTGATCGGCCAGCGCGTATGCGCTTTGCTAACGGGTGGAGGCTATGCCGAATATGCGGTGGCGCCTGCGGGCCAATGCCTTCCCGTGCCGGATAGCTACGACATTGTCGACGCGGCAGCCTTGCCCGAAACGCTCTTCACCGTCTGGACCAATCTGTTCGAACGGGCTTATGTCGTCGGAGGCGACAAGGTGCTGGTGCATGGTGGAACCAGCGGCATCGGCACGATGGCGATTTCACTCTGTCGGCTCTTCGACATTACCATCATTGTCACCTGTGGCAGCGAAGCGAAATGCGAGCAGGCGAAGGCTTGGGGCGCGCATCATGCCATCAACTACCGTGCCCAAGATTTTGTCGAAGAGGTGAAGCGAGTTACCGCTGGCCAAGGCGTGCAGGCGGTGCTCGACATGGTAGGCGGCGACTATGTGCCGCGTAATCTCCAGTGCCTTGCCGAAGATGGCCGCCATGTGTCGATCGCGGTGTTGGGCGGGGCGAAGGCGGAAATCTTCCTGCCAACGGTGATGACGCGCAGGCTGACGCTCACCGGATCGACGCTGCGCCCGCGCTCGTCCGGTTTCAAGAGCCTAGTGGCCGATGAACTGATCCGTGAGGTCTGGCATTTTGTGGAGGAAGGAAAGCTCTGCCCGGCGATGGATCAGCGCTTTCCTCTGGCGCAGGCAGCACAGGCGCATGCGCGCATGGACGCGGGGGAGCATTTCGGCAAGATCGTACTGACGGTCTGAAAAGCCACAGAAGGTAGCATTTCCGTCACATTCGCTGCGGGAATGTAACATTGCGCGACTAAGGATTCGGCCCCGAGGACAACAGCTCCAAGGGTCGCATCATGAATGCCATCACGCGCTTGCCTTTTCTGGCCGACATGGACGAAGGCACTCATCGCTTCGACACGCCGGAACATGCAGGCAAGCGTCGCCGGTTCCGCACCATCTGGATATCGGACATCCACCTCGGCACGCGTGGCTGTAACGCAAAGCTGCTGATCGATTTTCTCGACAGTGTCGATAGCGAGACCATGTATCTGGTCGGCGACATCATCGACGGCTGGCGCCTCAAGAAGCGCTTCTATTGGCCCGCTGCACATAATGACGTGGTGTGGCGCATCATGAAGCGAGCCAAGCGCGGCACCCGCGTCGTCTATATTCCCGGCAACCATGACGAGATGTTCCGCCAATTCACGGGCCTGAGCTTCGGCGGGGTCGAGATCAGGCGCAAAGCGATCCATGAGACCGCCGACGGCCGTAAGCTGCTCGTCCTGCACGGCGATGAGTTCGACACGATCATGCTGGCCCACCGCTGGCTCGCCTTCGTGGGAGACGCCGCCTACGGTTTGCTGATGCGCCTTAACGTCGTGGTAAATGCCGTGCGCCAGCGCATGGGCTTGCCCTATTGGTCGCTCAGCAAAATGGCCAAGCACAAGGTCAAGAACGCCGTCGCGTTCATCTCCCGCTTTGAAGAAGTGGTTTCGCATGAGGCCGGATCACGCGGCGTCGATGGCGTAGTCTGCGGACACATCCACAATGCCGAGATGCGGGAGATTGGCGGCATCCAATATTATAATGACGGCGACTGGGTTGAAGGATGCACCGCTCTGGTCGAACATTTTGACGGCCGTATGGAGGTGCTGCATTGGGCTGATGAAGTCGCGGCGCGCGCCGTCGGCGATCAGGTGAGGATCGCCGCCTGATGCGCATCGTCATCGTGACCGACGCCTGGTCGCCTCAAGTGAATGGCGTCGTCCGAACGCTCCAGACCATTCAGTCGGAGCTGGAGGCGCGGGGGCATGCCGTCAAGGTCATCTCGCCCGATCTCTATGGCTCCTTCCCCTGTCCAACCTATCCCGAAATCCGCCTGGCCTTCGTGCGATCGGGCGTGGTGGGTGATGCGATCGCCGCCTTTGAGCCGGACGCCGTCCATCTCGCGACGGAAGGACCGCTTTGCCTTGCCGCGCGCCGCTGGTGCCTGCGTGGCGGGGTGCCTTTCACCAACGCCTATCACACGCATTTTCCCGACTATGTGTCACGGCGAACCGGACTGCCCGCGCGCTGGTTCTGGTCCTACATTCGCTGGTTTCATGGTCCCGCACGGGCGGTGCTGGTTTCTACCGGATCGGTGAGGCAGCAGTTGCGCGCCCATGGATTGGCGCAGGTGCGGCCATGGGGCAGGGGCGTGGACCTGTCCGCCTTCACATCCGTGGCAACGCCGCCAGCGATATTCGCCAATCTCCCGCGCCCGATCCAGCTCTATGTCGGCCGGGTCGCGATCGAGAAGAATCTCGAGGCATTCCTTGCCAATGATCACCCCGGCAGCAAAGTAGTCGTCGGCGATGGCCCGGCGCGGACCCAGTTGGAGCACGCCTATCCTGACGCGCATTTCCTCGGCCCGCGCTTCGGTGAGGAACTGGCAGGCGCCTATGCGGGCGCCGATGTGTTCGTCTTCCCCAGCCGCACCGACACATTCGGCCTCGTCATGATCGAGGCGCTGGCATGCGGCACCCCTGTCGCGGCTTATCCGGTCAGCGGGCCGGTGGACATCGTGACGCCCGAAACCGGCGCGTTGTCGGAACGGCTGGAGGATGCCATCGCGGCTGCGCTGCGTTGTGACCGTGTCGCCTGCGCCGCCCATGGCCGCAGCTTCAGCTGGGAACGCAGCGCCGACGAATTCCTGACCGGCCTCCACTGCATCGATCCCGTCGTCAGAGACAGCGCGGCCTGACGCTTTTCCTTGCTCCACCGGGTTTCTTGCACTATCTCAGGACGGGCGTGGCCGCCCTGCTTGGGCGGCCCTTGTTGTTTTCAGTGCCGGAGAATCCTCGTGTCCCAGCCTCTCATGCCCCATGCGACAGCCAGCTGGCTGGTCGACAATACCGCGCTCAGCTTTGACCAGATCGCGGAATTTTGCGGGCTGCATATCCTGGAAGTGCAGGCGATCGCCGATGACACGGCTGGCACCAAATATACCGGCCGCGACCCCGTCCGCGCGCATGAAATCACGATGGAGGAAATCCACAAGGGAGAGGCGAATGCCGATTATCGCCTGAAGATGCTGAAAGGCCCCGAACCCGTCCGCCGTACCAAGGGGCCGCGCTACACGCCGGTTTCCAAGCGTCAGGACAAGCCCGATGGCATCGCCTGGATCCTGCGCAACCACCCCGAAATTTCGGACGGCGCGATCGGCAAGCTGATCGGCACCACCCGTACCACCATCGCCGCCATCCGTGACCGCACGCACTGGAACATCTCCAACATCGTGCCCAAGGATCCGGTCACGCTCGGCCTCTGCTCGCAGCGGGAACTGGACGCGCTGGTGACGAAGGCCGCCAAGAAGCTCGGCATCGAAGCGCCGACCGATTCCCGCCTGGACGGCGACCGCGAGGCGCTGATCGAGGAACTGCGCCGCGAGCGCGACGACGCCGCCCGCCGTGCCGAGGAAGCGTTGAAGAGCGAGGCGGAGCTGATCTCTGGCGCTGCTACAATCCTCGACCCGTTCAGCAACAATCAGGGCCAGGTTTGATCCTGCCCTGACGCGCCCTGCTTTACGCTTGCGTAAAGCAGGGGCCTGACATACATCTCCGTTAATGGAGAGCATCGAGACGGTCTGGAAAGACCATTATAATCATCCTTTCCCCTGGGATCAGTCCTTCCCTCCCATGTCGATGGTGGACATGGTCGTGGACAGCGCGACGGCCAATCCCGATGCCGTGATGATCGACTTCCTCGGCCGCAAGACGACCTATGGCGACATGCTCCGTGTCATCCGCCGGGTCGCGAAGGGGCTTCAGGATCTGGGCGTGCGCAAGGGTGATCGGGTAGGCCTCTACCTTCCCAACGTCCCCCACTATGTCGCGGCCTATTATGGAGCGATGATGGCGGGCGCGACCGTCGTCAATTTCTCCCCCCTCTATACCGCCGCCGAACTGGAACATCAGGTCGAGGACAGCGGCACCAAAATCCTCTTCACCCTGTCTGCCAAGGCGTTGCTGCCTACCGCGCAGGAGGTGTTGGACAATAGCAGCCTCGAACGGCTGATCGTCGGCTGCATCGCGGAGGTGCTGCCTCCCGCGAAATCGGTGCTATTCCGCCTCTTCAAGCGCAAGGAAACCGCGCCGGTCCCGAACGACCCGCGCATAACCAACTATGCCGACCTGCTGCGCCACGGCGAGGACCCCGCGCCAGTTGCCATCGACCCCGTCAACGACGTTGCCCTGCTGCAATATACCGGCGGCACCACCGGGCGGCCCAAGGGCGCGATGCTTACCCACCAGAACCTGACCGCCAATGCGCGGCAGATACGCCTCATCGATCCGCATCCCGAAGCCATCGATCGCATCCTCGCGGTCCTGCCCTTCTTCCACGTCTTCGCCAACACCTGCGTCCTCAACCGCACGGTGCTGAACGGCGGGGAGATGGTAATGCTGCCCCGGTTCGAAGCCGTGCAGGTGCTCGCCGCCATTCAGCGGACCAGCCCCACCTCGATGCCGGGCGTCCCGACCATGTTCCAGGCGCTGCTCGATCATCCGGCGACGCCGAACATCGATTTCTCCTCGCTGCGCCTGTGCATTTCGGGCGGCGCGCCTCTGCCGCTGGAACTCAAGAAGCGGTTCGAAGCCACCACCGGCGCCAAGCTTTGCGAAGGCTATGGCCTCACCGAAAGCAGCCCGGTCGTCTGCTCCAATCCCTATGAAGGGCTGAACAAGCCTGGCACCGTGGGCCAGCCCGTCCCCGGGACGCGCGTAAAGCTCGTGGATCGGGAAGACCCCACACGGCCGCCGCCGCCCGGCGAACCGGGCGAACTTGTCTTTGCCGGTCCCCAGATCATGAAGGGCTATTGGCAGCGCCCCGACGCTGACAAGGAAGTCTTCGTCGATGGCTGGCTGCGCACCGGCGACGTCGGCCTGATCGACTCGGACGGCTATGTGAAGATCGTCGACCGCCTGAAGGACATGATCGCGGTCGGCGGCTTCAAGGTCTTCCCCAGCCAGGTGGAAGAGGTGCTCTACCACCACCCCGACGTGAAAGAGGCGCTCGTTATCGGCATCCCCGACCCCTATCGCGGCGAGTCCCCCAAAGCGTTCGTAACGCTTCAGGAGGGCGCGAAGACGGACGGCGAGGCGCTGAAGGCATGGCTTAATCCCCAACTCGGAAAGCATGAAAAAGTCTGCGAGGTCGAGGTCCGTCTGAACCTTCCCAAGACGCTGGTCGGCAAGCTGTCGCGCAAGGAACTGGTCGCCGAAGAACGCGCAAAGGCGCAAGGCACAGCAGGGCAGGCTGGAACGGCTGGCTGAACATAACTATCTTGTGCCCGACACAGGATAAGGAACCAAGCGAATGGCCGAAGACATCGCGACGCTGGCAGGTGGCTGCTTCTGGTGCACCGAGGCGGTATACCAAAATCTGAAAGGCGTCCGGTCGGTCGAAAGCGGTTATCTAGGCGGTCAGTTGCCAAACCCAAGCTATGAGCAGGTCTGCTCCGGCGCGACCGGCCATGCCGAAGCGATCCGCATCGCCTTTGACCCGGAGGTGATCTCCTATGGCGACCTGCTCGACATATTTTTCGCGACGCATGATCCGACGACGCTGAACCGTCAGGGCAACGACATCGGCACCCAATATCGCTCCGCCATCTTCCCCCATTCGCCGGAGCAGGAAGCGGAAGCCAAAGCCGCTATCGCCCGCGCGCAACCGGATCATGGCAACCCGATCGTCACCGCGATCGAACCGGACGCCCCCTGGTATCCCGCAGAGGATTATCACCAGAAATATTGGGACCGCGTCGGCGATCGTAACCCCTATTGCATGGCGGTCATTCCGCCCAAACTCGCCAAGCTGCGCAAGGGATTTGCGGAACGGATAGAGGGCTGATCCCATCCTCTACTCCGTTCGCCCTGAGCCTGTCGAAGGGCTCTTCTTTTCTACAAGTAAGAGAAGGGCTTCGACAAGCTCAGCCCGAACGGGGAGGGGGTGGCCTTCAAAACTAACAATCACCAGAAACCTCACACTTTCCCCCAACCCACCAATACCGCTTAGGCTAAGGTTAATCCCGACCATGCCATTCACGCGGGGATTTCACAGGGGAATATCAATGCGCCCATTCGCGACGATTGCCGCAGCCGGAATAATGCTGACCCTCCCGGGCTGCATCGCAAAGACGGCGCTGGACGTAGCCACCCTGCCAGTTCGCGCCGGATCGCAGGCCGCAGATTGGGCCACCACCAGCCAGGAAGAATCCGACCGCAACTACGGCCGCCGCATGCGCAAGCAGGAGGCCAGGGAAGCGCGCGACCGCAAGAAAGCCGAGGAACAACGCCGCCGCGAATGCAAACGCGCTGGCTATCGGGACTGTGATTGAGGCGGGCGACGTTCCGCTGACGTTGTATGACCAAATCTAGAGTGTGATCGTCTACACGGAAGTATTCACACTAAGGCTTTTCCGTCACCCTGGGCTTGACCCAGGGTCCCGCTGCCTCAGCAGCGCCAGATAAGAAGCGGGACCCCGGATCAAGTCCGGGGTGACGATCACTCAAACATGATCATGTCCTAGGTTCCGTCCGCACTTAGCCTGTCGAAAGGCTCCACCAGAACGGCGCCAAAGTCCATAAACCCCTAAGCCGCCGCTCGCCGCAGCCGATCATTGATCGCCACTCCAATCCCCACATCCGGGATCGGCGCCACCGCAATATGCGTCGCCGCGCTCGCATCGGCGACATGCAGCGCCGCGAACAGATTGGCCGCAGCCTCCTGCACATCGGCATCCGGACTCAAATTGATATTGCACGGCATCAGGCCAAAGCCGATCAGATATTCGTCCTTCTCCGCCCGCAGCGCGTTCAGCCGCACCGGCTTGGACGGCGCATAATGGCTTTCCAGCTGGCCCGGCGCCTCGATCTTCGCATCGGCCACGCCGGTCACGACCGGAAGCCCCGTCGCCTGCTCCAGCATCGCCGCTGTCACCGGGCCGGGTCGCAGCAGCCGGATACGGTCATCCTGCGGCGCGACGATCGTTGACTCCAATCCCTCGCTTGTCGGCCCCTCGTCCAGGATCAGCCGCACCTTGCCATTCAAACTGGCCAGCACATGCTCGGCCCGTGTCGGACTGATCGCGCCGCTCCGATTGGCCGATGGCGCGGCGAGTGGTCGCCCGCTTTCCCGGATCAGCGCGCGCATAGCGGGGTGGGCGGGCAAGCGCAGTGCGACGGTCGGCAGGCTCGCCGTCACCAGCGATGAAAGGCCGCTGTCTTCCCGTACCGGCAGTACCATGGTCAGCGCGCCCGGCCAAAATCGCGCCGCCAGCTTGTCCGCCACGGGCGAAAAGATCGCCAGCCGTCCGGCCATCTCCTTGTCCGAAACATGCACGATCAGCGGGTTGAAGCTCGGCCGCCCCTTGGCGCTGTAGATCGCCGCGACCGCGCTTTCGTCCGTCGCGTCGGCGGCCAGCCCATAGACCGTCTCTGTCGGCACCGCGACCGGCTCGCCCGCGCGGATCAGCAAAGCGGCTTCGCGCAGGGCTTCGGCGCCATAGCGGCTGATCCGGGTGGAATAGGCAGGATTTGGGATGGTCACGGCCCCGCGATATAAGCTCCAGCGCCGCAGAGTAAAAGTCCATTACGACAGAAGAATGACAGGGCCACGCAGCTTGCCGGGGCGGGGGAGGGGGATTAAGCCCGGCGCATGGACAAGGAAACTCTCAGCCGCATCGCCGAAGCGTTGGAACGGATCGCGCCGCCGTCGGCCATTTCCGCCGACCTCACCGCCGCGCCCGCCTATGTTTGGGACGGCGCCGCTATCCAGACCGTCGATGCCTTCATCCCGGTAGATTACGACCTTCTGACCGGCATCGACGCGCAAAAGGCGACGTTGCTCGAAAACACCCGCCGCCACGCCGCTGGCCATGCTGCCCATGACGCGCTGCTCTGGGGTGCGCGCGGCACGGGCAAGTCCGCCGTGGTCGCCGCCGTCATTGACCGGCTCCAGCGGGAGGGCGCCAACATCGCGTTGCTGCAATGCGCGATCGATGAACTGAACAGTCTGCCGCGCCTCTTTTCCCTCCTGCGCACGACGCAGCGCCCCTTCATCCTTTTCCTCGACGATCTTGGTTTTGACGAAAACGGCGTGGGTGACGCGCGCGCGCTGCGCTCATTGCTTCAGGGCGGCACGGCCGCACGACCCGCGAATGTGCGCCTCTATGTCACCTCTAACCGCCGCCACATCGTCCCGCGCCACCTGTCGGAGCAGGATGACCCGGTCAATCCACGCGACGTCATCGATGACAAGATGGCGCTGTCCGATCGCTTCGGCCTCAGCCTTGGCTTCCACGCCATCGACCAGCAGGCCTATGTTGACATCGTCACCGGCTATGCGGACAGCCTCGGCCTCAGCTTCGACCCGCTCGAAGCCATCCAGTGGGCAACCCAGCGCGGCAGCCGTTCGGGCCGCGTCGCCTGGCAATATGTGGTGGAGCTGGCGGGCCGCAACGGCCGCGCGCTCTGATCCTTTGTGTGCCGCGATTTCCTAACCAGCACTCGGTTCCGAGCGCTTGGAAATCGTCCATGATCAGTTTTGCGTGATCGTCACCCCGGACTTGATCCGGGGTCTCGCTTCTTACGCCGCCCAGGCAGCGGGACCCCGGATCAAGTCCGGGGTGACGGAAAAGAAGCCTTGATGCGCCCGCGTAATGCGATCGCGCTCTCAATCACTTGCTGCCAGTCACCCGCCAGTCACCCGCCAGATCACGCCGCCGACATCGTCGCTGACCAGCAGCGCGCCCTTCGCGTCGCCCGCGACATCCACAGGCCGTCCCCGCGCATTGCCGTCAGCATCCAAAAAGCCGGTCAGCACATCGACAGGCTTGGCCTTGCTCACCTCGCCATTCGCCTCGAAGGGCACGAACACCACCTTGTAACCGGCGGCGGGCTTTCGGTTCCAGCTGCCATGCAGCCCGACGAATGCGCCATTCGTAAACGTCCCGCCAATCTTCACCTTGTCGGCAAAGGCCAGCCCCAGCGGCGCGACATGGTTGCCCAGCGCATAGTCCGGCCGCTTGGTATATTCGCGCACTTCCGGCCGTTGCGGTTGCACGCGGCGGTCCTCATAACCGCCCCAATAATTCCACGGCCAGCCATAGAAGCCGCCAAATTCCACCCGCGTCAGATAGTCGGGCACCAGATCGCTGCCCAGCATGTCGCGCTCATTCACGACGCCCCACAAAGCGCCGCTCTTGGGTTCGAAAGCCAGCCCCACCGGATTGCGCAGGCCCGAAGCGTAGATGCGATAATCGCCGGTCCTGGGATTGACCTCCAGCACCGCGGCGCGGTTCGCCTCCCCATCCAGGCCGTCTTCCGCGATATTGCTGTTGGACCCAACGCCCAAATAGAGTAGCCCCGTGGGACCAGCCGTCAGGCTCTTGGTCCAGTGCATGTTGGGCGCGTTCGCGGGCAGGTTCAGGATCTTGCGACCCTTGGCGGTGATCCGCGTCTCGCCCTCCTTATAGGGGAAAGCCATGAGCGCGTCCGTATTGGCGACATAAAGCGTCCCGTCCACCAGTGCCATGCCATAGGGCGAATTGAGCCCGGTCAGGAACGCCGTCTTCACCTCCGCGCGCCCGTCGCCATCCGCGTCGCGCAGCAAGGTGATGCGATTGGGCGACGGCCCCCCCGCACCAGCCTTGTCCATCAAATAGGCCATCACCCGATCGACGACCCCACCGGCGGGGCGGGGCGGGCTGTTCGTCTCGGCCACCAATATGTCGCCATTGGGTAGCACCAGCATCGATCGCGGATGCGCCAGCCCCTCGGCAAAGCGCGCCACGGCAAGGCCCTTCGCCGCCACCGGCTTTTCGCCCGCCGTCCAGACCTTCACTTCGGCCACGTTGATGGTAGGGATGAGTTCGCTTCGGGGGGCGGTGAAAACCGGCTCTTTCCCCGTATCCTCACCAGCCGCCAACTGCGCCGTATCCCCTTGCGCCAGATAGAAAATGACGCCCCCGGCGATCAGCAGGAGGATAAGGGTGATGGCGATCAGATGCTTCTTCATGCCGCCTGTCTATGCTGCGAATTCCCGCGCGGCAAGGCGCCCCGTCAGCCCCGTTCGCGCAACCACAGCAACAGCGCGATTACGCCCCCCAGCGCCGCGCCGGTCAGCAGGCCCGCGCTCGGCTGGCCCATCATACCGCCGATGATCGCGCCGCCCAGGATCAGCAGTGCGATGATGGCGCCCGCGCCGGTCGGATTCTTCTTGCCATTGGTCATCGGCACCGCCCTTGCCACGACCCGCCCGACAAGGCCAGAGCCTTTGCGGATCGCCCCCTCGCGGGACAGCTAGTCCCGTCGGGAGACAGCCCAGTCCCGTTGCAGGACGACTGTGCCGCAACGGGACTTGCCTAACGGCCCATTCACCTTCGAAAGCCGCCGCCACCCGTGGAAGCGGGAAACTGGCACGGCAATTGAACCCTTGTTTCCCATCGCGGCGAGAAATTTTCGGGGGTTCACATGCAGTTGCCATATCTTTCCGACCGCAAAAGCTATGATGACGCAGCGGAGTTGATGGCAGCCTTCGGTGACAATGCGGGCTATGAAGCCGCCGCGCGCGCCGACCGCAGCCGCGACCTTGGCAACCATATCCATTTCTGTCACTGGCGTCAGATTGAGCGGCTGATCGTGCTGCTAACCTACGACGCGCCACTCGGCACGGTTCATTAGAGACTGATCATCCTAGATGTTTAGTCCCGGCCTTTGATGGTTCGGATTAAGTGTGAAGCGATCGGATTCTGCTGTCCAGATTTTGCAGATGTACTCGTAGGGAGTGAGACCCTTAAGCGTCTTGAGACGTCGGCCAAAGTTGTACGCATAGATGAAGTCTTGGAGGTGGGCGGTCAGTTGGGCACGGCTGCGATGAGGTTTCGCAGGAACTGGGCGGCGATCATCTTGCCGGCTTGTTTGTGCAGTTCGACAAAGGCGAACTTGCTGGTCCGGTCGATCGCCACCAATAGGCGCAGCTTGCCCTCGGCGGTCTGAACCTCGGCGATATCGATGTGGAAGTAGCCGATCGGGTAGGTCTTGAACTTCCGCTTGGGCTCCTTGTCACCGGTCACCTCGGGTGCCTGCATGGATAATGCACCATCAAAGGCCGGGACTAAACAGCTAGGCTATTATCGCATCGTTTAGAGCGCAAAATCGGCTCCCACTTTTGCGCTCGATGCTCTATGGGCGACTCTTCTCTTTGGAACATGCCCCGATTGGATCGGGCCATGTTCCATTTAGCTTTTGTTTTCCGCATTTTCCGAGCCAGCAGGTGATACCACCTGCTTCGAAAATGCTCTAGGGATGCGCGGGAGGAGAACAGCCCCATGCGCATCGCGACATTCAATATCAACGGCATCAAGGCACGATTGCCGCGCCTGCTGGAATGGCTGAGCGAGACGCAGCCCGATGTCGCCTGCCTTCAGGAAATCAAGACTTCGGATGAGACATTCCCGCTGAAGGACATTGAGGATGTCGGTTATGGGGCGATCTGGCACGGGCAGAAGGGCTTTAACGGCGTTGCCATCCTGGCGCGCGGCGAGACGCCGGTTGAGGTGCGCCGGGGGCTGGAGGGCGAGCCCGAGGACGAACATAGCCGCTATATCGAAGCCGATGTGAAGGGCGTTCGGGTCGCCAGCATCTACCTGCCCAATGGCAACCCGCAGCCGGGGCCGAAATTCGACTACAAGCTGCGCTGGATGAAGCGTCTGCGCGACCGGGCGGCGGAGATTTGGGCGGAGGAAGTGCCCGCCATTCTAGCTGGCGATTATAATGTCATTCCGCGCGATCGGGACGTTTATTCGGTGAAGGCCATGGCCGACGACGCGCTGATGCAGCCGGAAAGCCGGGCCGCGTACCGGCGCTTGCTGGGTGACGGGTGGACCGACGCGATTGCGAGCCGCCACCCGTCGGGCGGGGTGTGGACCTATTGGGATTATCAGATGAACGCCTGGCCGCGTGACGCCGGTTTCCGGATCGATCATCTGCTGCTCAGCCCGGCGGCGGCCGATCGCCTGATCGACGCGCAAGTGGACAAGGATTTTCGCGGGCGGGAGAAGGCGAGCGATCACGCGCCCACCTGGGTTGAATTGAGGGAATAATATTACCCGGGGATAATTGACTCGATATTATCCGGGTAATATTTGTCGCATCGAAGGAGAATCGATGTGACGCGTTGTCTTACGGCTTTTGCAGGCGAGCATGTGGTTGCCGCAGGGGAAGAAGATGAAGTGCGGCGGGCGCTGCAAGCCATGGGAGGCGATGCGCAGGCCGTCTTGCTGTTCGACGACCTGACCGGGCGTCAGGTCGATATCGACTTGCATGCGTCCACCGTACCAGAGCAGAGGGGGCCGGGCCGTCCGAAAATGGGCGTGCAATCGCGCGAGGTCACGCTGCTTCCGCGTCAGTGGGAATGGCTGGCGGCCCAGCCCGGCGGCGCGTCGGCGACGCTGCGGCAGTTGGTGGAGCAGGCGCGCAAGGCTTCGGCAGGATCGATCAGCCCCCGCTCGGCAATGGACGCTGCCTATCATTTCCTGACGGTGATGGCAGGCGACCGGCCGGACTATGAAGCGGCGATCCGCGCGCTTTATGCCAAGGACAAGGGCGCATTCGAGGCGTGTTGCGCGGAATGGCCAGCGGCGATCCGCGATCATGCGTTGGCACTGGCTGCGCCTGCCTTCGCCTGAACAGCCTGAGGCTTAGGCGCGGGCGGCTTGGGCTACGCGGATGCCGGGGCGGGCAGAGGGATCGGGCAGCTCATGCGCCCGCCAGCCGCCCGCGTCGCGGCTATATTCGACATGGTGGCCACGCTGGAAACTGGCTCCGTCCCAGACGATGACTTGCAGTTCGATCCGGTCGTTGCGGTGGACGTGGAGCCAGTTGAAGCTTTGCGGTTCGGCGTTGCGCAGGCGGGTTGAGGTGGCCGTGCCTGCCTGTATCACCAGCGCGCCGCCCGCGTCGGCGACCATCTTCTGTGCCGCTTCGGCATAGGTGCGGTGGAAATGGCCCGCGAGGGCGATGTGGATTCCGGCTGCTGCCGCCGCTTCGACAGCGTCATCATGGCGCCCGACGGCTTCGCTGAGTTCGCCGCCCTTGCCGATGGGCATGGCGAACAGGGGATGGTGGGTGACGAGGATGCGCGTCTTTTCCGGTGCAACGGGGGCGAAGCGCTCTTCGATCATCTTCATCTGGTCATGGTTGATGCGCCCGTCCTTGATCGTCAGCGAACGGGCGGTGTTGATGCCCAGGATCGCGACCTTTTCATCCTCATACCAGGGGCAAAGCTCATTGCTGATATAGCGTTTGTAGCGATCCAGGGGGGCGGCGAAGCGGCGGAAAACATCATAAAGGGGCACGTCATGATTGCCCGGAATGACGAGCAGGCGCATGCCCGCCGCGCGTAGCCGATTGAGCCAGGCGGAGGCGGCGCGGAATTGATCGACGCGGGCGCGCTGCGTGAAATCGCCGCTGATGATGACGAGGTCGGGCTGGCTGCGTTCCAGCCAGGCTTCGGTGGCGGATACTATTTTGGGATCGTTGGCGCCGAAATGGATGTCGGACAGGTGAGCGATGCGAGCCATGGCTTTCCAACGACTGTTCACGCGGATTTGTTGCGGTGAGGAGCCGATGGAGCTCTGGCGAGTTGTTGGGGCATGGAAACGAACTCCCTGCCGCGCGAAGCGGCGCTGATCGTCAATGTCCATAGCCGGAAGGGAGAGGCGCTTTTCCAACAGGCGCGCGAGAAGCTGGAGGCGGCGGGGGTGCGCTTGATTGCGGCCCATGCGGTGCGCGATCCGGAGCGATTGCAGGAGACGGTACGCGAGGCGGTGGGCAGTGGGGCGCCGATGGTCATCGTGGGCGGCGGCGATGGGTCTTTGTCCGGGACCGTGGACGAGTTGGTGGGGAAGGATTGCGTCTTTGGCGTGTTGCCGCTTGGTACGGCCAACAGCTTTGCGAGGACGCTGGGCATTCCGCTGGATCTGGACGGGGCCGTTCGGGTGATTGCGCAGGGCAGGCGGCGGCGCATTGACCTGGGGATGATCGATCACGATTATTTCGTCAACGCGGCCTCGCTGGGGTTGTCGCCGATGATCGGGAAAACGGTGCCGCACAAGCTGAAGCGCTATCTGGGTCGGGTCGGTTATTTGATCTGGGCGGTGAAATGTTCGGTCGGGTTCCGGGCGTTCCGGTTGACGATCGATGACGGCCAGACTGAGCGGCGCATGTGGTCGACGGAAGTGCGGATCTTGAACGGACCCTATCATGGCGGGGTTGAGCTGTCCGATCGTGCTGACGTCGATAGCGGCGAGATTGTGGTTCAAGCGGTGGTGGGGCGTAGCCATGCGCGGCTGGCGTGGGACTGGTACGCTAAATTCTTCAAGCTGCGTGACAGGGATGCGCAGACGGAGGAGTTTCGGGGCCAGTCTTTCCGGATTGAGACGCAGCCTCGGCAGCGGATATCGATCGACGGCGAAGTAGTCGCGAGGACGCCCGCAACGGTGAAGGTCGCGGCGGGCGCTATTGATGTGGCGGTGCCGGGTTAGGCTTTCAGGCGAGGTTCTTTTCGTAGATCTGGTAAAGCTTGTTCACCTTGCTATCGATGGCGTCGGCGATGGCGTTCATGCCTTGATTGTCCTCCAGCACCCAGCCGATCTCACCCCGCGTCGCGCCATAGCGGCTGACCGCGTTGCGGCGGATATATTCGATCATCATGAAGGCGAGCTGGCTGGCGAGGCGGGACGATTGCAGCCGCTGGACCACGCCCATCAGGGGCACGCGCATGGTGCGGACTTGCGGCTTGCGCAGCCACCAGAGAAGCTTTGCCCAACCGAAGGGCAGCAGCGAGCCGTTCAAGGGCGCGGTCGCTTCGTTGAGGTCGGGCAGGGTCATCATGAAGGCGACGGGTTCGCCGTCGAGTTCGGCGATCATGATCAGATCCTCGAACACAATGGGCTTCAGCTTCTTGCCGGTATGCGCGACTTCGGCGTCTGTGATCGGGACGAAGCCCCAATTCTTGCCCCACGCGTCGTTGAGGATGCCGAGCAGGATCGTCGCCTCGGCGTCGAATTTCGACTTGTCGACCTGGCGGATGCGGATGCGGTCGCTCTTCTCGCCGGAGGATATAATCCGCTGGATGAGGGGGGGGAACGGGATGGTGATGTCGAGTTCATATGTCTTGAGCTGCTTGGCGGGCTGGTAGCCCGCGCCCTCGATCATCGCCTGATAGGCGGGGCTGTTGTGGCCCATCATCACCGTGGGCGGATGGTCGTGGCCTTCGATCAGTAGACCCGGTTCTTCCCAGATCGACAGCGAAATGGGGCCTAGCACGCGGGTCATGCCCTTGGCGCGGAGCCAGCTTTCCGCCGCTTCGATCAGCGCCTTACCGGTTTCGGCGTCCTCCGCTTCGAAAAAGCCGAAATTGCCGGTGCCCGGACCCATACCCTGTTCGACCGGCTGGGCGAGTGCCAGATGATCGATATGGGCAGAGATGCGGCCGACGACCTGACCATCGCGGCGGGCGAGAAAATATTTCGCCTCGGCATGGCCGAAATAGGGGTTCTTGCTGGGCTCTATGACGCCGTAAACTTCGCTCTTGAGTGGCGGGACCCAGTTGGGGTCATTGGCGTACAGGCGCCACGGCAGATCCACGAACGCCTTTTTGTCGGCCTTGGAAGTGACGGGGGTGATTACCAGATTCGGAGTAGCCACGGCAGAGCTTTCGCTAAATGATCGCAGCAGTTCGGCGCTTGTTACGGGATTGTCAATCCGGTGCGCGCCTGATGACGTACCAAGGCGAAGCTGTCATGCCGCTGCCACGATTTTAGCGCATTTACCATTTAGGAGCGCCTGCATGACTGTGCATGATCCCATCATAGCGGGCGCGGCCGTCAAGCGCGCCTCGATTCCGGATGACGCTGCGATGCTGCGCGCCGCAGCGGAACTGTCGCGCGAATTTGCGGTGGCGAACCCGAAGATTTACTGGCCGGACTTGCTGGCGTCGGCGCTGATCGGCTATGCGGCGCTTGGCGGAGCAATTCTGGCGAATAATCTCGCGTTGGCGCTGTTGTGCGGACTGGTGGCGATGCTGGCGCTTTATCGGGCGGCGAGCTTCATCCATGAGCTGACCCATATTCGTAAGGACGCGCTTCCGGGTTTCCGGCTGGGATGGAACCTGCTGGTAGGCATTCCGCTGATGATCCCGTCCTTCATGTATGAGGATGTGCATACGCAGCATCATGCGCGCACCCGGTACGGGACGGCGAACGATCCGGAATATCTGCCGCTGGCGTTGATGAAGCCGTGGTCGCTGCCTTTGTTCATCCTGATCGCGTCGCTTGCGCCAGTGGGCCTGATCCTGCGCTATGGCGTGTTGGCGCCGCTCAGCATCTTCGTGCCCGCGTTGCGGCGCAAGGTTGTCGCCGAGTTTTCGGCGCTCTCGATCAACCCGGCCTATCGCCGCCGCGCGCCGGAAGGGGAGTTTCGCCGCCGCTGGCTTTGGCAGGAGGCGGGAGCCTCGCTGTTTGCACTCGCCCTGATCGGCAGCGTGTTTGCCTTCGGATGGAAGCCTTTGCTCGTCTATATGGCCGTGCACTCGGCGATGACCGTCATCAACCAGCTGCGCACGCTTGTCGCGCATCTTTGGGAGAATGAGGGCGATGCGATGACGGTGACGGCCCAATATCTGGATTCGGTGAATGTGCCGCCGCCTTCGCCGCTGGCCGCGATCTGGGCGCCGGTGGGGCTGCGCTATCATGCGCTGCACCATCTGCTGCCGAGTGTGCCCTACCATGCGCTGGGCAAGGCACATGCGCGGTTGATCGCGGCCTTGGACGAGGATTCGCCTTATCATCGCGGCAATTATGCGGGCATGTGGCCGCTGGTGGGGAAGATTGCGCGGAGTACGATGGTTCGGCGCTGAGCCGTCTCGTTGGGCCTGAGATCCCAGTTGAAATGAGTCACGCGCCTCATTTCAACGCTGGGATGACGGATGAGGGCGACGCCTATTCTTCTGTCCTGAACAGCACGGTCTCGCCTACGAGCAGGAACAGGAAGAAGGGTGCCCAAGCCGCGAGGATGGGCGGGTAGGCGCCGAGATTGCCCATGGCGAGCGAGAAATTGTCCGCGACGAAATAGGCAAAGCCGAGGGCCATCCCCATCACTGCGCGCACGAACAACTGGCCGGAACGAGCAAGGCCGAAGGCGGCGACGGACCCCAGGATCGGCATCAACAGGGCAGAAAGCGGGCCGGACAGCTTGTGCCACAGGCTGCCTTCCAGTTCTGCGGTCGGACGTCCGGCATCGCGCAGATCACCAATGGCGGCGCGCAGTTCCGAGAAAGTCAGGGCGTCAGGATCGACCTTTGCCAGGGTAAACTGGTCGGGCCGGATCGCATGGCCGAAGCGGACGGTGCCAGCCTGCCGTTCCGTGCCCCGCGCAACGTCGAACTGGCGTGCATCCTCCAGAAGCCAGCTCTTGCTCGCCGCGTCATAATGGCCGCGGGGGGCCTGGACGATGGTTGTCAGGCTGTTGTTGAGGCGGTTGAAAATCTCGACCTTGCGTAGCTGCACATTATTGCCTCGACCCGCGACGATCGCGGCGGTGACGAGGTTGTTGCCGTCACGGACCCAGGGATTGGACTTTACGCCGCTGTCGGTGGGAATGGGGCCGTAATCGACGGCCTGCCAAGCGCTGAGCGATGCGGTTGCGCGGGCTACCACGCGTTCGTTGAAGGCGTAGCTGATGATGGCGACGCCAAGCGCGGAGGCGATGAGCGGCGCCAATATCTGATGCGCGGACAGGCCCGCCGCCTTCATCGATACGATCTCGCTATTCTGGTTCATGCCCGCAAGCATGATGAGCGTACCAAGAAGAACCGAGAAGGGCAGGAAGCGCGCGATGATCTGCGGTATGCGAAGGCCGACATAATGCCACAGCTGCGCATCGCCGTTACCGGCATAGGCCAGGATGTCCCCTGACTCGCCCAGCAGGTCGAGCGTTTGCAGCACGACGACCAGCAGTGCCAGCACGGCGAAGGTCCGCGTGAGGAACAGGCGCGCCATGTACCAGCTGATCTGGGGCGAGGGGAAGAAATCGAATTGCATGGGTCAGGCTGCTCCCTGCGCGGTGGTCACCCGCTTTCGCCCGAAGCGAAGCAGTTTCGCGATCTGCTTGCCGAGCTTTGCAAAGGCATATTCGAGGGCGCCTATCGGCTGGCCGCCCGGGCGGTGCGCCACGACATGATACATCCACATGATCAGTATGGCCGTCAGCAGAAATGGCGTCCAAAGCGCTATGATCGGATCAACCTTGCCCAGTGAGCCGACGCCTTGGCCATATTCGTTGATCTTGTGATAGGTCACGATGAAGACGATCGAGAGGAAGACGCCGAGGGCCGAAGTCGAGCGCTTGGGTGGGATCGCAAAGGCGAGGGCCGCGAGCGGTAGCAGCATCATCATCGCGACCTCCACCAAGCGGAAGTGGAAGTTGGAGCGGATTTCATAGCGCAGCTTTTCGGGCGTCGCGGGGTCATGACCCATCACGGCAAGTTCGGGAATGGTCTTTTCCCGATCGACACTACGTCCACGGAAACGCTCGATCTGCGGCAGGTCGATCGGCAGATCGTGGCTGGAGAAGGAAAGGATGCGGGGCGACTTATATTTGGGTGCGTCGTTGACCAGTACTCCATCGCGCAGGCGGAAGATGATGGTGTCGGGATCGTCCGTCGCCAGGAAGCTGCCTTGCGCGGCGGTCACCGCGACAGTCTGGCCATCCTTCCCAATGGCGCGCACGAAGATGCCCTGAAGATTGCGGCCCTCATCCAGACTGCGTTCGATGCGTAGGGTCATGCGCTTGCCGAGGCTGGTGAACTCGCCCACCTTGATCGACGCGCCTAGCGCGCCTGAGCGCAGTTCGAAACGCAGCGCTTCATAGGCATGCCGGGAGAGTGGCTGAACGAAGCCGACGATACCGAAATTGAGGAGGGCGAGCGCGATCGCGTACATATAGGGGACGCGCAGCAGGCGGCCGTAGGACAGGCCGACGCCGCGCATGACGTCCAGTTCCGATGACAGGGCCAGCTTCCGGAATGCGAGCAATATGCCCAGCATCAGGCCGATCGGAATGCCAAGCGACAGATATTCGGGCATCATGTTGGCGAGCATGCGCCACACGACGCTGACGGGGCCGCCCTCCGCCGCCACGAAGTCGAACAGGCTGAGCATCTTGTCGAGCACCAGCAGCATCGCGGAAATGACCAGCGTGCCGAGCATCGGCAAGGCTATCAGGCGGGCGAGATATCGGTCGGTGGCGGTCAGCATTCTCTATGTGGTCGTCCCATCACCATGATTTGGCCGCAAACCCCGCCCATAGCAGAGTCACGGAAATGAAGTTCGCGGGGGCGAACAGGGGCTCGCCGTCCGGTTTCATCGGGCGGCTATAGCTTCACGGAGTTGGATGGTCATGTTCAAAGTTGCGATGGGCCTTTTGTCGGCTGGGGCGGTGTTTGCCTCTATTCCGGCCTTGGCTCACGGGCAGGAAATCGGGAACGAGCTGGATCGTTGTGGTCCGTCCGCAAAGGGTCCGGCGCTGCTGATCGACGTTCAGGGCTTTGCCGCGGCGACGGGCAAGGTCCGCGTGCAATCCTATCCCGCGACCAAAAGTGCCTGGCTGGCAAAGGGTGCATGGTTGAACCGGATCGACACGGCGGTTCGCCCTGGCCGCGACGGGATGCGATTCTGCATGCCGGTGCCCGAACCGGGCAGATATGCGATTGCAATCCGGCACGACCGGGACGGCAATGGCAAGACGAGCATTTCGCGCGACGGCGGCGGTTTTTCCAACAATCCGTCGATCAGCATCTTCAACCTGGGCAAGCCGTCTGTCGAAAAGGCCGCGGTGAAGGTTGGTCCGGGTGTGACGCGGATCACCATTAAACTTCAATATATGTGAGTTCTGATGGTTCGGGTCGCGCTTCTGTCCAATCCCAAGTCGACGGGCAACCGGCAGACGCTTCCGCGCGTGCGCAGCTACTGCGCCAGCAATCCCGACATATTCCATTATGAGGTGGAGCATGTCGATCAGATCGGCCGCGCATTGCAAACCATCGCGCGCGTCGATCCGGTGGTCATCGTCATCAACGGTGGCGACGGGACGGTGCAGGCGGCGCTGACGGAGCTGTATCAGGGCGAACATTTCAAGGGTCGCGTGCCGCCGATCGCGGTGCTGCCCAACGGCAAGACCAATTTGATCGCGCTCGACCTTGGCATCCATGGCGATCCGATCAAGGCGCTGGAGCGGATCGTTCAGATCGCCAAGGCGGGTGTGGACGATCATGTCGTGGCGCGTGAGCTGATCGCCCTGTCCGACGGAGGGGCGGAATCGCGGCCGGTGCTGGGCATGTTCCTGGGTGGCGCGGGGCTTGCCGATTACATGCTTTACTGTCGTAACCAGATTTATCCGCTCGGCCTGTCCAATGGGCTTAGCCATTTCCTGACCGTGATAGCGGTGCTGGTGTCGTTGGTTTTCGGCATTCGCGCGCGGTTCCTGCCGCAATCCAGCCATCCGGTGCGTATTTCGCTGATACGGGAAGGGCAGCTGGCGGGGCGCTTTGCGGTGCTGATCGTCACGACGCTCGACCGGCTGCTGCTGGGCGTGCAGGCGGGGGACAGCCGTCGCGGGAACATGAAGCTGATGGCGGTGGACCAGAGCCTGGCCGCGCTCTTGCGGCTGGCCTGGGCGAGCATTACCCGGCGGGTCGGCAAGTCGCAGGTGCAGGGCGTGCATCTGGAACAGGGCGATATCATCCGGATCGAGGGCGACCGGAGCAGCGTCATCCTGGACGGTGAGCTGTTTGAGGCTTCGGAGGGCAAGCCGATTGTGCTGCGATCGACGGAGCCGGTGCCTTTCCTGCGGCTGGCGGCTTAGAACGACGCGACTTGCTTCAAAAAAATGTGCTGCCCCCCGTTCGCGACCCGATAAAGGGACGAGCGGCTAGTCCTTCCGCTTGAGCGCTTCTGCCAGCGACACGGTCGCGCTGCCTCGCCGGGCTGGCTTTGCCTGGCTGGGGTCCGGCTTCCAACCACTTAGATACAGGATTGCCATTTCTTCGGCAGTGCGGCCGTCGGGATCGGCGGCGGTGGCGAAGTTCTGGCTTGCCCTGATCAGTGCCTCGCGGCACAGGGCTGGGGGATGGGACGCCAGAACATTGCCCGCGCCCATGCCGCGCAGGTCATGCATCAGGCGCAGTATGTCGCCATAGCGTACGGTCAGTGTCTCGCTGTCCGCCACTGGCATGGCGAAGCCTGCGCGGCTGAGCAGGTCGCCTGCCGCGCGCACATCGACTTGCGGATGGATGTGCTGGGCGGGGCGGTCGCCTTCTCCGGCCATCAGCGCTGCACGCAGGCGGGGCAGGGTGCCTGCGCCGGTAAAGGCCGCGAGCAGCAGGCCATCGGGCCTCAAGATGCGCCGCATCAGGATCAGCGCGCCCGGCAAGTCGTTGACGCTGTCGAGCGTGCCGCATGCAATGATGAGGTCGAAACTGTCGTCAGCGAAGGGAAGCGCGTCCTCCTCCGCCTGAACCCCGTCTTGGGCGCGGGCGGCGGCGAAGCCGGGGTCGGTGCAGACCACCTTCTTGCCCTTGGCTTCCAGCGCGGCGCGGGCGCTGCCGTCCGGGCAGCCGATGGTGAGGACTTCGGGAAGATCGCGCTGCACATCGGCAAGCCGGTCAAGCAATTCGTCCAGCATCGCGCGGTAGAGAAAGTCGTGCTCGGCGAAGTGCGGCATCATCCGGTCCCGCCGCCTGGCGCGCAATGTGCGGTCGAAGATGTCGGGCTGGGTCATGGCGGGCCTTGTGCATCGGTGCCGGAGCGGGAACAAGGGCGATCATGCATCTTGCCTCTCTTCTCAAGGGCGCTGTTCGCCCGGCGCTTGACTATGCGCTGCCGCCGCGTTGTCCCGGATGCGGCGTCATCGTTGATGCCGACGATGCCTTTTGCCTCAAATGCTGGAGCGGGATGCGCTTTCTGGGCGAGCCATGCTGCGCGCGATGTGGCGTGCCGTTCGAACATGACAGGGGCGGGGACGCGGCGTGCGGTGCCTGCCTTGCCGATCCGCCGCCATTCGACAGCGCGCGGGCGGTGCTGGCCTATGGCGATGTCGCGCGGACGGTGGCGTTGCGGCTGAAATATGGACGGCGCATCGGTCTGGCGCGACTGATCGCGCGGCTTATGGCGCGGCGCTTGCCTGACTTTGATGCACCGCCGTTGATCATGCCTGTGCCGCTGCATCGCTGGCGCCTGTGGTGGCGGGGCTTCAATCAGGCCGCGCTGATCGCGGATCATCTTGGCAGGGCTTCGGGGCTGGCGGTGGAGAAGCATGCGCTGCTTCGCGTCCGGGCGACGCAGCCGCTGCGGGGCATGCATGCGCGGCAGCGGACCAAGGCTGTCGCGGGCGCCTTTGCACTGGCGAAAGATCATGGCGTCAAGGGCAAGGCGGTGCTGCTGATCGACGATGTTCATACCAGCGGCGCGACTGCGGCGGCTTGCGCGCGGGTGCTGAAACGCGGCGGGGCGTCCAGCGTTCATCTGTTGTGCTGGGCGCGGGCTTTGCCGGAAGGCGCGGAAGGGACTGATTGACAAAGCCTCGTTCAGCCACAATTTCAGCGCGCAAGGAGTATCGAATGGCGAAGGTCGAAATCTACACGAAGGCATGGTGCGGATATTGCGCGCGGGCAAAGGCGCTGCTGGAGGGCAAGGGCGTGGCCTTCGACGAATATGACATCACGATGGGCGGCCCGAAGCGCGGCGAAATGCTGGATCGCGCCAATGGCGGGACCACGGTGCCGCAGATCTTCATCGATGGCAGGCATATTGGCGGCAGCGACGACATGGCGGCGCTGGATCGTCAGGGCAAGCTGAACCCGCTGCTGGGGCTGTAAGCGCCATGCGGGCCGCGATCTTCCAGATGACGAGCGGGATCGACCCCGCCGCGAATGCGGCCGCCATCGTCGAGATGGCGGGACGCGCGGCCGAACAGGGTGCGGATATGCTGTTCACGCCGGAAATGGCGGGATATCTGGATCGGAACCGGGCGCGGGCTGCGGATACCCTGCGCAGTGAGGCTGACGACCCGGTGCTAAACGCCGTTCGCGAGGCGGCGGCTCGGCACGGGCTGTGGGTGCATCTTGGTTCCTTGCCGCTCAAGGAAGAAGGCGGCGATGGCCGTTGGGTCAATCGCAGCTTCATGATCGATGACAAGGGCGGCATTCGGGCGCGTTACGACAAAATCCATCTGTTCGATGTCGATCTGGCGACCGGTGAAAGCTGGCGGGAATCCTCGGTATATCGGCCGGGGGAAGAGGTGGTGGCGGTGGATACGCCCTGGGCAAGGATGGGGTTGTCGGTCTGTTACGACATGCGCTTCCCCGACCTTTATCGCGCCTTGACCAATGCGGGTGCCACGATGTTGCTGATGCCTGCCGCGTTCACCGTGCCGACGGGGCAAGCGCACTGGCATGTCCTGCTGCGCGCCCGTGCGATCGAAGCTGGGTGCTTCGTGGTAGCGGCGGCGCAGACCGGCCGCCACGAGGACGGGCGGGAAACCTATGGCCATAGTCTGGTCATCGATCCTTGGGGCGAAGTCTTGCTCGACATGGGGGAGGGGACGGGACTAGCCCTTGCCGAGATCGACCTGTCGCGCGTAGAGGAAGTGCGCGGGCGCGTGCCTGCGATTGCCAACCGGCGTAACCTTCCAGCGGACGTGACCATTTCGTGATTGTTTTCGACCTCAAATGCGGCGCCCACGGCCATGTGTTCGAAGCCTGGTTCGGATCAAGCGCGGACTATGAGGATCAGGTGGCTCGCGGCCTGCTGGCCTGCCCCATGTGCGGCGATGCGGAGGTATCCAAGGCATTGATGGCGCCCGCTGTTGCCGTCAAAGGAAACAGCCGCAGGGCAGAAGCGCCAGTTGCTACCTCGACCGCGCCGGTGGCCATGGCGGGCGACGAAGTCCGGATGCGCGAGATGATGCAGGCGCTTGCCCAGGCGCAGTCAAAGGTTCTGGAAGATTCGACCTGGGTCGGCAGGGGCTTTGCCGAACATGCCCGCGCTATGCATTATGGTGAGAAGGACCGGGCCAGCATTCACGGCGAAGTGGCGCCCGACGAAGCGCGCGCCCTGATATCGGAAGGCGTGGAGGTTGCTCCGTTGCTGTTTCCGGTCGTGCCGCCCGAAGCGAAGAATTGACCGCGCCCGCGACGCAGCATAGAGCCGTCAGCGGGCACCCGTAGCTCAGCAGGATAGAGCATCAGATTCCTAATCTGAGGGCCATGGGTTCGAATCCCGTCGGGTGCACCACGCATTTTTCATTTCCGCCCTGTCGGGAGCCGGTGATTTCGGACCCCGCCAGAATGGCGCAGTTCCGCGCGCTTTTGCGGGTGGTATCCAAAATCCGTGGTCGCTGAGACGCGATTTCCCGGCCAGAACTCACAAAAAAAGGCCCCGCGTCTCACGAGGCCTTTTGAGTGTCCCCCGATTTTGGAGAGCGGCTTAAAGGCCGAGTGCCCTGCGCTGGCTCTGCCAGTCGAGCGGGATGCTCGCCTGCTTCAGAAGCCTGCGGGCGGTGAGCGAAGGCGGCTGCCGACCTTCGAGGATGGCGCCGACAATATCGGGTGCGAGAAATGCCAGACGCGCAACGCGTTCAACCTCACGATTGCGTGAGGAGGTAGACGCCCAGCGCGAAGCCTGCACCGATTACGCACAGAGCCAAGCGAAGGCTGGTCGGTCCTGCTTACCCTCTATGACGATGGCGGCTTCTCAGGCGGCAGTATGGGGCGGCCTGCTCTCGCCCGCCTGTTTGCTGATGTCTAAAACGGGAAGGTGGATAAGCGTGTCGGCTGCCTCTTCCGCGATGTCGCGCTCTGCCGTCTCGAGCGATTGCGAGGTGACGAGTTGCGCAGGCGCACCGCCATATCCAACGCCCGGATCGCCAGATCCTTCTTCATCCTGTCGCTGACAGCTCAGCCAACGACACGACGGCTATGAGGGTCGAGGACGACGGCAAGGTAGAGCCAGCCTTCCGATGTCCAGACATAGGTGATGTCGCCAGCCCATTTGCGGTTTGCCGCATCGGCGGCAAAGTCGCCATCCAACCAGTTCGCTGCGACACCCAGGCGATGGTGGCTGTCGGTCGTCACCTTGTGTTTGCGTGTGCGGATCAGCCTGATCCCGTTGATCCGCATGAGGCGGCCGACCCGAAGCTCACCAACATCAAGGCCCGCCTCCTTAAGTTCCATCGTCATCCTCGGACGACCGTAGCTGCCAAGGCACAGGCAAGCTGGCGCCGATATGCGCGGTGCCGCGCGCCTTGGCGAGATACTCCTGCCGGTCGCGTTCGGCATAACCCGCGCGCTGGGCATCCGTGCGCGTCGCATGGCAGGCTGGACAGCTTACCCCGCGCACGTAGAGCGGCGAGGCCTGGTCCACACTGCTGACCGGCCGGCGGCAACCGTGGCACAGCATATGGGTGCCGGCTTCAAGCCCATGGTCGACCGCGACGCGCTGGTCGAAAACGAAGCATTCTCCTTCCCACAAGCTCTGGTCGGCAGGGACAGTCTCCAGATATCTCAGGATTCCGCCCTGGAGGTGATAGACATTTTCGATGCCTTCGGCCTTCAGGAAGGCGGTCGATTTCTCGCAGCGAATGCCACCGGTGCAGAACATCGCGATCTTCGGCCGATCGACAGCGCCTAGCAGCCGCTCGCGCTCCGCGCGAAACCAGGCGGGGAAATCGCGGAAGCTGGCGGTCTTTGGATCGATGGCACCGGCAAAGCTGCCGATCGCGACCTCATAGTCGTTGCGCGTGTCGATCACGATCGTGCCCGGTTCGCTGATCAAGGCGTTCCAGTCTTGCGGCGACACATAGTGCCCGGCCCCGGTGAGCGGATCGATCTGGGGCTGACCCATCGTCACGATTTCGCGCTTCACCCGCACTTTCATGCGGTGGAACGGCATCGTCTCGGCCGCTGCGTATTTCACCTCCGGATCGCAGAACCCCGGCAAGCGGCGAATGAATGCGAGCACATTTTCGATCGCATGGTCCGATCCGGCAATCGTGCCGTTGATCCCTTCGCTGGCGAGCAGCAGCGTTCCCTTCAAACCCTCGGCGCAGCACAGCCGCGCCAGTTCGCGGCGGACGGCGTCGCAGTCGTCCAGCGAGGCAAACTTGTAAAGCGCGGCCACGCGAATGGAAGAAGACAAACCGGACAGGGGAACAGGTCCTTCAGCGCTGCTTTTTGGCGATGGTCGCCGTGAAGTCCGGGTCCTTGTTTGCCACCCAGTCCACGAATTTGCGCACGTTGGGATTATCCAGCAGGCCCGCCACCTCCATCCCGTGGCGCTGGAGTTCGGAATTGGTGAAATTGGCGATCAGCGTCTGCTGGCAGATCGAGTGCATTGGCACGACATCGCGGCCTCCCCGGCTCTTGGGCACGGGATGATGCCAGACGATGACCTTGCCGGTCGGCCGACCACAAAGCCAGCAGAGCGCCGGCGCTGCCGGCACCTCGTCTTCTTGCGGGAGATGGTCATAGGGATCGTGTTTCGAACGCTTGCGGGCCATATGTCGATCTAGCTTCCTTGATTTCGTTCAGCCTATAGCGACACGAGCAGCCGCATCACATGAGCAAATTCATAGCGTCGGCCTTTGGCGCGAACCGACTGAGAAAGAGCGATGACGAATACGTCGAAACCGTGGGATGGAGAACTGGTCCGCAAATGGCTTGCGCGTCGTTTCGAGGTGTCGCGGCTGGATCAGGCTGCGGCGGACAGGCGCGGCTATGAGGCGCGGGACGACTTTGACAAGGCCGCTGCGGAGGAATGGGCTTGCCGCGCGTTAAAGGACGCCGATTCCACAAACGACCAGGCCGCGTTCGCCAAGCGCGTCAAGGAACTCATCAGCCAGGACGACTATCAGGCGACAAGCACCTATGACGACACGCGGTTCGAACGGCATGTCCGCACGTATCTCAGGAAACTAGCCAAGATGACCAAGGCGAATGAAGGGTTCGAGAAAACACTGCGATACCAGTGAGGGGTGGAGTGCCGCTGCTGGCATGCTAAGGGCATAACATGCTTCATACGCACGGCCGCGGCGGCACTGTCGAAATCGACGGTTTCAAATATGACTGGGAGTTCCTGAGCGAGCCCCAACTTTCCTCTTCGGATGGCTGGAGGGGCATGACAGTCTCCTTGCGTCAGCGAGACATGCCACGCGAAGCTGTGCTGGAATTTCCGACGCCGAAACGCCTGATGAGAGGATTGCCGAAAGGGCGTTCCCACATCAACGACGCGATTGCCTCGCGAGGCGTGCGGGCAGCCTTATCAGCGGGATGGGATCCGGCGTCGCGAGGAAAGCCCATGGTGTTCATGGTCGATGCCAACGGCGACTAGTTCTGAAATACGTCCGCAACAGGCCATTTCTTGGTTGGTTGAAGAGTTTGGAACGGCCAACTTTGAAGTGCGAAGATCGATTAGCTGCCCTTCCGGACCTGGCGACCAAAAATTCGAAGCCGAGCGTCTGGAAGGGGTCGACCTGCTCTGATGTGTTCTTGCAACGGCCATCATGGCCTTAGGAGACGTGTCATGGGATTGTCAGAATTTGATCCCGCCGCTCGCGAGCGAGTATCTTGGAATACCGGACGCAAGGTAGGTGCGAAGCGGGCGCTCAAACCCCGCCAGTTCTGGGCGATCCATTTCTTTCTGGACCAGCACGGCCGAATTCGGGATCGGGCTTTCTTCGGCGGCTGCGACCTGGTGAAGATCAGGATCAGCGACATCGTTTGCGACCGGAAAATTCGAACCCGAGCCACCGTCGTTCAGCAAAAGACTGGAAGGCCGGTTCAATTTGAGCTGATGGATGATGTTCGCGCCAGCCTCCTCAAATGGCTCGAGCTTCGGGGTGGGGCCTTGGAAGATCACGCCTTCCCAGCCGCACCGACCACGCGGCCCATGTTAGCACACGACAATATGCCCGCCTTGTTGACGAATGGGTCACCGGAATCGGCTTGCCAGGCGAAGATTATGGTACCCATTCCCTGCGGCGGTGAACCAAGGCGTCTATCACTTACAAAGCCACTGGAAATATCCGCGCCGTGCAAATCCTGCTGGGGCATACGAAAATTGAAAGCACGATCCGATCCTAGGGGTGGATGTGGAAGACGCACTGACACTGGCTGAGGGCGCAGAACCTTTATCGCGGCTGCTACGCGCCATTTATTGCCATTCGGTAGGCGGTTTCTTGTTCCCCCAAACCGCTCGTCCGTTCGGATTGGGAGACAGACCAGTTCGGCGTCAGCGGCAGCACGCCGTCATCTTCGGGTTCGTAGCGGATCGTATTATAGCTCATGGTCGAGCCTCCCCAGTCAACGCCACGGCGCGGCCCAGCGCCTCGCGGCATTCACCCACGATGCGCTCGATCAGTTCGGCGCATGTCGGAATGTCGTCCATCAAACCGATCCCAAGCCCTGCCCAGACCAGCCCGCCATCCACTTCGCCACTTTCCAGCGCCGCGCGCCCACGCGCACCGGCGACCAGCGGCCGGATATCCTCGAACGTAGCACCGGGCTCCCGTTCCTTGACGTTCACCTCCTCGGCGACGGCATTGCGGAACACGCGCGCCGTGTTGCGCAGCTGGCGGAAGATCAGCGTCGTGTCACGCTCCGTTCCCTCCACCACCGCCTGCTTGATCGCCTCATGGATAGGCGCTTCCTTCGTCAGCATGAACCGAGTGCCCATCGTCACGCCTTCAGCGCCCAGGGCGAGCGCCGCCGCCATGCTGCGCCCGGTCGCCATGCCGCCTGCCGCCAGGATCGGAATCTCCAGCGCGCGCGCCGCAGCCGGGATCAGCACCATGCCCGGAATATCATCCTCGCCCGGATGCCCCGCCGCTTCGAACCCGTCGATCGACACGGCATCGACGCCTGCCCGTTGTGCGGACAGCGCATGGCGGACGGCAGTGCATTTGTGCACGATCTTGACGCCCGCCTGCTTGAAACGGGCGATGAACTCGGCCGGGCTGCGTCCCGCCGTCTCCACCACGCCAACGCCCGATCCCGCGATCACCTCGGCATAGGCCTCATAGGGAACCGGTTGCGCGGTCGGAAGAATGGTCAGGTTCACGCCAAACGGCTTGTCGGTCATCATCCGGCACCGCTCGATCTCGGCGGCCAGCGCTTCGGGCGTCGGCTGCGTCAGCGCCGTCAGTATGCCCAGACCGCCAGCATTGGACACCGCCGAAGCCAACTCCGCGCGGCCCACCCACTGCATGCCACCCTGGATAATGGGATAGCGCGTGCCGGTAAGCTCGGTGATTCGCGTCTTCATTATCAGGCTCGGCTGCCGCGCATTGCTCTACCGATCCAGGCGAAGTTCATAGCCGCCCCGAAGGTCAGCGCCATCAGCAGCAACATTGCCAGATGATAATTGTTCATCATGTCGCGAAGCCATCCTGCAACCGGAGCGCCAAAGGTAAACGGCAGGGTGAAGGCACCCAGAAATCCAGCGACGCGTGGAAATGCCGCGACGCCGAAAATCTGGGCGACAAGAACGGTAACTAGTGGAAAAATGGCGGCTCCCGATATGCCCATTATGACCATCGCCAGCGCGAGCGCGGGGAACCAGCCACTCATCGAGATCACCACCCAACTGGCTGTCAGTCCGGCGCCCGCAACGCTCAGCGTCCGCGAAGCTCCGAATTTATCGCAAGCCAGTCCTGCAAGGATGGACCCAAAGATGCTAGCTAAACCCTTGATGGACAGGAGTAGCGCCGCGGAGGGGGCGGCCACGCCATATTCGGTTGCTATGGCGACAATATGTGCGGAACCGGTGATGGTGCTTGCCTGGAGTACGCCTTCGCCAACCAAAATCGCCCAAAATAATGGCTGCGACAGAATAGCAGGCCTTGGAGCCGGATTTACGGCCACATGTTCTGGTTGCGCGCATTCAGGCGGCTCCGAAACCCCCAGCAGCACCGGCAGTAGACAAATGTGCAGCCCCGCCAGCGCAAGGAACAGCGCCGGCAGCCCAAATCGCTGCATGATCATCAAGCCAAGCAACGGGATCACCGTCACGAACAGCGGAATATAGGCGATCCCGACCGCTCGCCCACGCGCGTGGGGATGCCAGTTGCCCGCAAGGATACTAGGCGGCAGACCTCCGAGCAGCGAAGCGCCCGGACCAATTGCCAGGGTGCAGATGACAAGCGTGGCTTCAATCGACTGAACAAGGGCAAGCAGGACATAGCCTGTTACCGACAGCGCAAGGCCGAGCATCATCGTGCTGCGCAGGCCGATCCGGGAAATCAATCCTGCGACAAGCGGTCCCAGCCCGCTCATCGCCAGCACGGTCAGCGCAAGAACCATCGCGGCCATGCCCCGCGTCGTATCGAAACGGTCCTGGATCGCTAATATGCTGACGGCGAACCCACCAAATGCGCAGCCTGTAGCCACATTCTGCGCAAGGAACGCCCGAACAAGCATCCTGCGCGCTTTGCGTCTGTCCGGGTCGGCGGTGGCGCGGCGCTGCGCAAGGCTGCTCATATCGTGGCGATCCCCGATGAATGTATAGCGAGAAGTCGAACGTGCCCGCCGGACCAAGCCCGGCGCGCTGATACGTTATCGACGACCACTCCCTTTATGATTTCCGCAGCGATGCGTTATCGATGACGAAGCGGTAGTGGACGTCGCCCTTTTCCATACGTTCATAGGCGGCGTTGATATCCTGGATGTCGATCATCTCGACATCACAGGTGACGCCGTTGGCGGCGCAGAAGTCGAGCATCTCCTGGGTTTCCGCGATGCCGCCGACATTGGAGCTGGCGACGGACTTGCGGCCCATCATCAGCGGCACATTGTGGAGCGGCGGATCGATCGCGCCGAGCAGTCCCAAGAGGATGAGCGTGCCGTTCCACGCCAGGGCGGCGACATAGGGATTGACGTCGTGCGCGTTGGGAACAGTGTCGAGGATATAGTCGAAGCTGTTAGCCGCCGCCACCATCTGCGCCTCGTCGGTGGAGAGCACGACGTGGTCAGCGCCCAGGCGCCGCGCTTCCTGCTCCTTGTCGGGGCTGCGGGTGAACAGCGTCACCTCCGCGCCCATCGCCTTGGCGAACTTGATCCCCATGTGGCCCAGGCCGCCCAGGCCCACCACCGCCACCTTGTGCCCCGGGCCGACTTTCCAGTGGCGCAGCGGCGAGTAGGTGGTGATGCCCGCGCACAGCAGCGGCGCTGCGGATTTGGCGTCCATGCCCTCGGGAATGCGCACCGTGAACTTGTCCGACACGATGATATTTTCAGAATAGCCGCCATAGGACGGCATGCCGTCATGCCGGTCCATGAACCCGTAGGTCGGCGTTGCATATTCCACGCAATAGGGCTCTTCGCCCGCATGGCATGGCTTGCACTTCTGGCAGGAGTCCACATAGCAGCCGACCCCGACCATGTCGCCGGGCTGGAACTTGCTGACCTCGCTGCCGACCGCCGTTACCCGGCCGACGATCTCATGGCCAGGAACGGTGGGATAGATGGTGTATCCGGCATGATTGCGGGCGTGGTGAAGATCGGAATGGCACACGCCGCAATAGAGGATGTCGATCGCCACGTCGTCGGCACGCAGGTCCCGGCGGGTGAAGGAGAAGGGCTCCAGATCGGTGTCTGCGCCTTGCGCTGCATAGGCTTTGGTCATGTTGGTCATGGCTTTGTCTATTGTCCCTGGATGAGGCCAAGCCGCGAAAGGTCGGCCAGATATTTGACGATAAGAGAGCGAGACAGGTGCGGCACATCCTGTGCCGTGCCCACCTCATGCGCGATCACGTCAGCACGGAAGCGCGCCGAAGGAACCGACGTCCCGAACTCGCCGGGCATCTGATATTGTAGCTGATGCAGCAGCGGCAGGGAGCTTTGCTGCCTTATGCCGTCGGGCAGCGCGCGCAGCGCCGTGCCGAAGCGGTCCAGCCAGTCGGCATAGTCCTCTATCCGCTGCACCGGATATCCCGCCGCATCGATCCAGTCGACGAAGCTGTCGAGCGAGATGCCGTCATCATGGGAGTTGATCACATGATAGGTGCGGTAGCCGCTCGTCGCCTTCGCGCCCAGGGCCGCGATGGCCTGCGCCGTGAAGTCCACCGGCAGCCCCGGATAATGGGGCTTTGCCGTACCGCTGTAGAAGGATCGCGGGGCCAGCCCCGTCGCCACGATGCTCATGATGAGGCGGGTGAACATGTCGGGGACATTGAGCTGACCCTCGTAGCGGCTGTGCGCCAGGATCATGTCGGAGCGGAAGGTCGCGACCGGCAGGCCGAAGCGGTCATGCGCGTCCCGCAACAGCACCTCGGCCGCCCATTTGCTGTTGGCATATCCATCGGCATAGCCCTCGCTCGACAGCGGGCGAACCGGAGGTGTCGTGCGGACATCGGCATCCTCGTCGATCATCGCACCCTCCGGCGTATGCGCCGCTGCGACGGTCGAGACATTGTTAATGGGCTTTAGCCGGTGCGTGATCGCAAGGCGGATGACCTCGGCGGTGCCGACCACATTGGGGCCGAACAGCTGCTGATAAGGCAGGACATGGTTCACCAGCGCGGCCGGATGGACGATCAGGTCGACGCTTTGCGCCAACCTTTCCCAATCGGCGTCGGCAAGGCCAAGCTGCGGTTCACCCAAGTCGCCTGCCAGAACTTCCAAATGATCCTTGGCAAGCTGGTCAAAGCGGCTTTTGAGTTGCGGATCGCTGTTGAACACCGCGGCGATGCGTTGGCGTGCAGCCTCGCCGTCCTGGCCACGGGCAATGCACAGCAGCTTGCCACCCACCGTTGCCATGCGCTCAAGCCATTCCAGGCAGAGGAACCGCCCCAGATAGCCGTTCGCGCCGGTGAGGAACACTGTTCGGACCTCACTCTCAGGCGGCAGGGCGTCCCGCGCCCCATCCAGCACGGCGCCGTCAATGAAGCGATCCAGGGTCAGGTCGCTTGCGCGGATCTGCTTGGCCCCTGCCCCATGCACCGAAGCGAAGGTCGGCCCCTTGGCACCGCCGCTTCGCCCCCGTTCGATGAACTGGGCGACATCCTGCATGCTTCCGGCAGGACTATTGATGACCGAGACCGGCACCTCCACGTCATACACATCTTCGAGCAGCAAGGAGCAGGACACCGCCGAAAGAGAGTCGCCGCCAAGGTCTGCAAAGCTCATCCGCTTTGACAGGTCGACATCCTCAAGGCCCAGCGTTGCCTTGACCGCGCGGGCGACCGTTTCCAGCACGGGCAGGTCCTTGCCTTCCCGGCGCAGCGTCTCAAGCTCATCCTGCTGGCTGGCCGCGATCCGGTCGTAGACTGCTTCGAGCGCGGCGGTATAGCGTTCCTTGAACTTGGGCCGCTGATATTTGCCGATGCCTGCCAGCAGGCCGTTTTCGGCACTGAAGGGCTCCTGCTCGACGATGAAGTCGCGCGGCACCTCATAGGGTTGCAGCTGTTCGGCGCGCGCTATGGTCTGGATCGCCTCGCGCAACGCATTCTTGATCGCGGCCGGATCATCAGCGATGCCCATCTGCTGGAGCGTCGCTACATTGGGCACGAACACGCCGACCAGGAAGGCGCGCTCGCTGGTTCCGTAGAGATAGACCTGCTTGATCAGCGGATCGCCATTGGTGAAGATCGCCTCCAGCCGGGCGATCGCGACGAACTCGCCCTGGGCGAGCTTGAGCACATTGTTGCGGCGATCGACATAGATCAGGTGGTCCGGCGCGATTTCCTGCATGATGTCGCCGGTCTTGTAATAGCCTTCCTCGTCGAACACCGCGGCGGTGGCATCGGGGCGCTTGTAATAACCCAGCATGATGCTCGAAGTCTTGATGCGCAGCTCGCCGCGCGGATAGGGCTTGTCGGTCCTGAAGTAGCCAAGCTCAGGCACGTCATCGAGCTTATAGTCAAGGACCGGCGGGCGCTGGATGCGGTTGTCGGCCAGGACGGCGGCGACTTCGGTCGCGCCATAATTATTGCCAAGCTTGTAGCCCAGGCACTCTTCCATGAACTGCAACACTTCAGGGGCAAGCGGGGCCGAGGCGAACGACGCGACCAGCAACCGCCCGCCTAGGACCACGTCGCGCGTCTCGCGCAGCAGTTCGGCCTTGACCGCGTCCATGTCCGCGCCGGGCACGGAGCGCCGTTCCAGCGCGACCTGATATTGCTGGTAGATCATCTCGCACACGCGCGGCACCAGCATCATGTAACTCGGGCGGCAGATGCGCAGGTCGTCGAACAGTTCCGACAGGTCCTTCTTGCCCGTGAAATAGCCGATCCCGCCAAGGCCCAGCAGCGAGAAGACGATGCTGCGGCCCGATGTATGGTTCATCGGCATGTAGATGAGGTTGATCATCGGCATGGGCGAATCGACTAGCCACAGCTGCTTGATCATCCGCTCAGGCAGCATCGCGCCCTTGGGCAGGCCGGTGCTGCCCGACGTATAATAGATGGTGCTCAGCCGCTCGCCATCAGCCTTCTCGAACAAAGGCGCGGTCGGCAGGGTCCTGCCTTTTGCCAGGGCCTCCTCCAGCGTGACCAGCAGATGCGCGAGCCCCGCGTCGGCGAGCTTCGCCTGGGCCGCTTCGAACCGCTCGCGCTCGTCATCGACCCGCGGATGATAGTCGAACAGCAGCAATCCGCGCGGGCGATGGCCCTGGATGACCAGTTCGGTCGCGGTCTCGATATAATCCAGGCTGACCGCCAGCCAGCCGGGCGCGACTTCGTTGAAGATGGACAGCGACTGTTGGAGCGCCCCATTGGCCTGGAGCGGAACAAGCACGGCGCCATTGTGGATCCCGGCCAGATCCACCGTCACGAAATCGACGCTGCCAAAAGCGAGGATGCACAGGAAATCATCCGCCTTGAGCGGCTGCCCGGCATCGTCATGCCAAAAGGCCGCCAGATGCCGCGCCCGCTCCCAGAGCGTGGCATAGCTCGTGGTCTCAAAATGCTTCTGGATCTCATGGCTGGTGCGGCCCGTTGCCGGATCGACCTTCAGCTCCACCGCCCGCTCGGCCAACGCCGCACGATCAGCATAACCCTCCATGCAGGTCGTTACGATCCGTGCAAAACCCATCCCGCTGACACGCTTGGCCGTGTTGATCAGAGGGTCCGGAAGTGCAGCAGAAACCTGCGCGTCGGTCTCGATCAAGAACTTGAGGCGATCCGCAATGCCCGCTGCATAGTCCTCAACAGATACCGTATATTGCGCGCGGTCCAGCTTGTCCTGAATACCCATATCACCTCTCGATTTTTTCTCATTGCGGACAATGACTTTATTGCCCGGAACATTTATCTTCTGATCATCTTGCCTCAAAATTTTCACTTATGGTTTGGCAAACCGGGTTATCCAAAATGCAGCAAGCAGCCGCTCGGATTCATTCTCCGCTTCTGGCTAATGCTATAAATTGCTTCTTCCACAGCGGACGATGCTCTGCCGCAAAAGCATGATGAGAATATTTGGCAATCACCAAGTTTTGTCAATGGCGATTTTTAAGAAAGGCCGGTTTGACGAGCGCAAGCAGGGGCAAGGCGTTGAAAAACCTCGCCTGACCTTCCTGCTTATACCGCGGTCTCCCGTCGGTTTATGTATTCCGGGACTTGATCGGAGCGGGAGGCAAATTCGCTATTTCCGCCTGCGTGATCGTCTTGGCCAGGTCGACCAGACTCTTGATTGCAATATTCTTCACGCTGGGCATGCAGGAGGCCCACGGCCGGTTATAGCCTGAAAACATGGTCATGCCATCGACTGCGCCGTAGATAAATATGGCGACCACTGCGGCGTCATCATGACTTAATGCCGGATTCAGTTGTTCAACCATTCCGGTAATCAAGCGGTGAACATGGCGATGGAGAGCTTCCAGCCTGTCAGCCACGACTTGATTGTGGTTGGCCATCGCCCAAAGTTCAGTGAACAGATGCGCCGTCTGCTTTGTGCTGACATCATCCAGAATGTGCGCGATGAGCCGGGCCAACCCGTCCTCGGCGAGGAAATCAGGCTGCTCCATAGCCCATTTGACCTGCTGTTCACCGGCAAGCAGGATCTCGTCCAGCAGAACCTCGACCAGCATTTCCTTGCGGGGGAAATGGTGGTTCACATGCCCCACCTTCAAACCGCATTCCGTAGCAATGCGCTGAAGCGTAAAGGCTCCCGCGCCTTCCTCCACCAACACATGCAACGCAGCCTTGAGGATCGCGTCTACCGTCTCGGCTCCGCGCGAATAGACGCCAGGCTTCCGGCGTCGCGCTGTTTTCAAGTCATCGCTCATCGGTCGCCTATATCTGTCGCTAAGCGGCGATCAGCAAGCGAAACCGACGGGAGGCAACGCCGAAGAGCTTTTATACAATCTCGAAAAAGCGGGCGACTGAGGCGCTTATCGGCAATTCAGCTGTATTTCTCAAGCGCACTTTCCTCCTGCTACCCCAGGCCCGAATTTTCCTGATTGACAAAACCTTGTCAATCTCCAAGTATTCAAAACTAGTCCAGCATGGCAGCATGTCGTTGGACGAGGATTGACGGGCGGGTCCCGAATTTTCGGGCGATTTCTGAATGTGAGGGCGCCTCCAAAGTCAACAAGTGCTTCTGGAAAGAGGAAGATAAGACCGGACGCGGTAAATAGAAGTAAATGCCATATGTTCATTCGTATCGGATGGGCCTGTCTTTGTTACGCCATAAGAACTCGTATCACATCAGAATAATGGCAGAGAATCATAATTAATAGAGGGGAAGAAACATGACTGTGCGACGTTTGCCGTTGATCCGTACGCTGATGGGAACAGCCGTTCTCGTCGGTTGCGCTGGAACGGCCTTTTCTCAGACATCGACGCGACAGGACGAGCCTGCTCCGACCGCCTCGGCCGACGGATCGGGCCTTTCGGAAATCGTCGTTACAGCACGTAGGCGCGAAGAACGGCTACAGAATGTCCCGATCTCCGCGACCGCGTTCGACGCCAACTCACTGACGCAACGTAACATCTCAAATACGCAGGACCTGCTGGGGCAAGTACCCTCGCTTGTGGTCGGCGGATCGGGGCAGCAGCGCAATACCGAGAATATCACGATCCGTGGGCAAGGTGCGACCTATAACGCGGCGCCGGGCGTGGTGCTGTATTCGGCCGAAGTCCCACTCATC
Organism: Sphingobium sp. RC1; assembly: GCF_059738765.1. Taxonomy (NCBI): domain Bacteria; kingdom Pseudomonadati; phylum Pseudomonadota; class Alphaproteobacteria; order Sphingomonadales; family Sphingobiaceae; genus Sphingobium; species Sphingobium sp. RC1. Next base: position 2,008,244 of record NZ_AP027306.1, on the reverse strand, counting down.
GCGGATCAGCGCAACAACGCCCAGAATGGCGGCGGCCTCAACTATTACGACCTTGCCAGCCTGCAGGTCCTGCGTGGCCCACAAGGCACGCTGTTCGGTCGTAACACAACTGGCGGCGCGGTCCTGTTTGAACCGCAGCGTCCAACCGACCGGCTCGAAGGCTATGGCCAGATCCAATATGGCAATTATGACTCGATCGAGTTGCGCGGCGCGCTGAACGTGCCGATTGTGGAGGATACGCTCCTGCTGCGTGTCGCCGGCATCTACCAGAAGCGCGACGGTTTCACGCACGAAATCACCACCGACACGGACCTAGATAATCGCAATCGCTATTCCTTCCGTGCAGGTTTGACCTGGCGCATGGCGCCCGGCATCGAGAATTATCTCCTCGCGACCGTGGGCCGCGTCCAGGAACATGGCACGGGAACGGTGCTTAATGCCGTCCCGGACGGCGTTGATCCTCAAACAGGGCTGCCATTCAGCACCTATCTCCAGCAACAGATCGGTCGCGGTATCCGGTCGGTCGCACTCAGTCCGTTGCTTTGGAGCGAACGGACGCGCTATTTTTCCATCACCGACATCTTTTCGGCAGAACTTACGGATGCTTTGACTTTCCGCAATGTCGCCAATTACCAGCGGTTGAAGAATAGCGCGCCCTTCGATGGCGATGGCTATCCTGACGACCACAGGCCGCCATCCACACAAGGCGGTACTTTGATCGGGGCGGACGAGATCGATCCCGGTAGATTGCCCAGCTACAATTACTACACCGATGCGCGGCAATATTCTTTTGAGCCCCAGCTTCAGGGCAAGCTCGCAGGGGAAGCGCTCAACTTCACCGTAGGCGCCTATTATGAGAGCGTTAAGCCGCTGGGCGCGCAGTTGGTTTCAGCTTTCAATCCGACTCGTCGCGGCCAGAGGACGATCAGCCAAGCCCTGTATGCACAAGGAACGCTATCCTTCGGCAGCCTGTCAGAAAGCCTTGATGGACTGCGGCTGACCGCGGGCTATCGCTATACATGGGACAAGCTGACGGCATTCTCGAACTTTGGGTTGCCCGATGCGCCCGTCACGACGTCCAGCGCTAAGTTCAAGGCGCCGAACTGGACAGTCGGCCTTGATTATAATGTAAACCAGAATGTGTTGCTCTACGCAAAGGTCAGCCGGGGATACAAGACGGGCGGTGTCGGCACTGCGACCCCCGCACCTGATCTGCGTTCCTTCCAGCCGGAATTCGTAACCGCTTACGAGGGCGGCATAAAAGCCGACTGGCATGTCGGCAGCATTCCGATCCGCACGAACATCAACTATTATTACACAAGCTATAAGGATTTGCAGAGGACCGGCGGAACCGCCTATTTCTACAATGGGCAGCAGGTCTTTGGCGCGCAAACCAGCAATGCGGGTAAAGCGCATATTCAAGGGGTGGAGTTCGAGGGCGAGGTGCGGCCCGCACGCTGGCTCACGCTGTCGGGCACCTATTCCCACACCGCCGCAAAATATGATCAATATACTGCGCCATCGCTGTTCCCCGATGGCATTCCTGCCTTTGGCCTGCCGCCGGGCTTCGATTGCGGAGTGGGTGTTCCGTTCAATGGCGCAACGGGTCAGTGCGTCCTGACCAACATCCCTTTTCAGTTCACGCCGAAAAACCAGTTCAGCATCACCGGCAGGGTCGATTTGCCGCTTGATGAATCGATTGGGAAGGTCAGCATTTCGGCAACCTATTCCTACATCGATGCCCAATATACCTCACCGTCCAAGGCACCCATTGACGAGCCGTTCGCCTATATCGGCGGCAACTGTCCCCGCGTGAATAGCGGAACCTATGCCGGGTCGGTCCAGTGCGGACCGGGAGATGGCTATGGCTTGCTGGGACTGAACATACAGTGGCAAAATGTCGCTGGATCGAACTTCGATCTTGGCGCTTTCGCGACAAACCTGACCAATGAAAAATATATCATCAGTAGCCAGGGTGTATCCTATCAGAACGGATTCAACTCATACATTTATGGTGAGCCCAGAATGTACGGCATTTCGCTTCGGTATCACTTCGGTAGCTGAGCAAGCAAAGCGCAATCGCCTTCGAAGGAGGCGGTTGCGCTTTGCCTACTGGATTGACTTCCCTGTCGATCCTGTCGATCCGCGGGCGTCTGGGCAGAATATGTATCGGTCACTACTGGACTTGTACCGGTTTTGCGCCGGTCACCTATCTCATTATGCACCTTGGCCTCAAAGGCGAGTGGGCTGATGCCGCCCAAATATGAATAGCGCCGCCATGAGTTGTAGAAGCCGTTGATGTACTATGCTTCATCATCTCGTCGGTCTCCTTGAACGAGCCTTAAACTCTCAAATGACCGGTACAAAACCGTCACAAGTCCAGGAACTGATGCGCATCATGGCGAGCTTCATCCCTGGGATGGCGGAGGTCACGGCGGCCCCAATCCTCACACGGATTCGATCAGCACTATGCCTTCGGCGGGAAGATCGAGCGTCAACTGCCCACGGCTATCGAGGGTCCTCGTCTCAGGCGTTGCGATCTCGGCGGCCATACGGATGGCGTCCAGCTGTTCACGCGTCGGATATTGCGGTGATCCCAATGCCCGCCAAGCCGGGTAAGGTGATCCGCGCTCCTGATCGACATAGCTCAGTTGTACGCGGTTCCCAGCACTAGCTCCTTTCATCCGGACCGTCAGGGTCTTGCGCTCACCAAATACCTTCCGCTCCTTGCTTGCGCCCGGAATGCCAGGGGCTTGCTGCACATCTGCAAGGTTCCAGACCAGCGCCGCGAACTGTCCGTCTGCCTTGCGCGACGCCAATACCGGCCCCTCAGCAGCCAACCTGCGATGACCCAGCCGGTGCAGCAGCTTGTAGGTGTTGAACTCCGGCTTTGCGACGCTGCCCCGCGCTAACATTCCCCAGCCATTCTGGCCTTCCTTAAAGACCCAGTTGGCGACCATATTCTCCTCATATTCGCTGCTGATCTGCCACTGACACATGGCATGACAATGAGGCAGGCTGTTCGTGATGGCGTGCGCGATCATCGCCGGGCTATCGGCGCTCCATTCATTCAGCCACAACTCCGCTCCTCTGTACCGGGTGGCGTCGATCTGCCGACGGGCCAGGGCTATGCCCGCCGGCACCACATCATACTGCTTATATTTATCGGCGGCACCGAAGATTGCAGCCTGGTCATCGCCCGGGTAGATATGGGTGGATACGAAATCCACGGGAGCGTTGTTCTTTTCGCAAAAGTTCAGGAACTGGGGGATCCATTGCACGGCGGATGTTGCCGGGCCACCGGTCCTTATCGCAGGATCAACCGCCTTCACCGCCTTCGCTCCCGCGGCGTAAAGCGCGAAATATTCTTCCTGCGTGCCGGTCCAGAACCAGGATTTGAGGTTAGGCTCGTTCCACACCTCGAAATACCATTGCCGCACCTCGTCTCTGCCGTAGCGCTGCACAAGATGGCGGACGAACTTCTCGACGAGTTCCCCCCATTTTTCAGATGAGGTCGGCGGCGTCACATTGGCGCGATAAAAGCCGAATTCCTTGGTTCCGCTCGCCAGTCCGCGCGGCATGAAGCTCAGCTCCACGAATGGCTGAATGCCTCTGTCCAGAAGCCCGTCGTAGACTGCGTTTACATTTTGAAAATTGCTGCCCGCGCCAACGCCAAGTTCATCGTTGAATATGCCGTGAAATCGTATGCGCTCTAACCCCGCTTCATTCTTGAAACGCTCTAGATCCTTGCGCCATGGCTCGCGCAAGGTAATCGCGGCGCGGTCTGAGCCCATGCAGCGGGACCAGATATGATCCAGCGCGCCAGTCTCCTTCCGCAGGTTTATCTCGACGATGTCTGTCCTTGCCTGCGCCGCAACCGGGGAGGCCACGGCAGCGAGAGTGAGCGCTCCCCCGGCCACTGCGAATTCGCGACGCGTCCACTCGCCACTGCTCATTACCATCCCTCTCCGAATACCCTGCTATAATCGGACACCTATCCAAGCCGGGAGAATAATGCAACTCAACCGTATACTTTTAGCCCTGTTCGGAGCTATGCTGGCGTTCCGCTTTCAAGTTGTAGAGGAAATCGGCTGGTGGAATTTTTAGAACGGAACAGGGGTGTGCGAGCCGGTTTCAGGATTGCAACAGTAAGCGTGTCAGCGTTGGGGCTAGGCATGTCGATGTCCGCAGAAGCTGCCGACAGCTACCGCCTGGAGACTTATGCCAATCCGGTCGATTTACCGTACCGGTATCAGGCGCCGGTCAAAATTCCACAAATCCAATTGAAGCTGAGCGAAGCGTATCGCGAAGCTGCGGATCCGACGATAGTGAGATATAAAGGGCTCTACTGGCTCTTCGCGTCGCACTCCAAGGGCTATTGGCAGTCGCCGGATCTGAAGCGCTGGACATTTGTCGAAGGGAGCGGCTTTGCCATCGACAAATTCGCGCCGACGGTCGTCATATTGCGTGACCGCATGTATCTGGCAACGAGCGAGAGCACCCGGCGCATCTGGACGACGGACGATCCAAAGTCCGGCCGCTGGTATGAAGCCGCCACCATCGACGAACGGTATGAGGACCCGGGGCTGTTCCTCGACGATGACGGCCGCCTATATATGTATAGTGGTCTCGCATCGCGCGGGCCGCTCCGCGTGGACGAGCTCGACACCACTAACTTCCGCGTGATCAGGACCGCGCAGATTTCCCAGTCCCGCGACAAGGAAAGGCGCGGGTGGGAAGTGCCCGGCGACAATAATGAAAAAGTAGACGCGCCGTCCTTCGTCGAAGGATCGTGGATGACCAAGCGCGGGAAGAAATATTATCTGGAATATTCAGCGCCTGGTACGGAGTTCAAGGCCTATGCCAATGGCGTGCTGGTCTCCGACAATCCGATGGGTCCGTTCGTCTACCAGGACTATAGCCCTTTCGCGGTCAAGCCGACCGGCTTCATCACTGGCGCCGGTCATGGCAGCACTTTCGCGGACGCTGATGGTCGGTGGTGGCATGCAGGCACGATGACTATTTCCCAGCGTCATATTTTCGAGCGACGGCTCGGGCTGTTTCCGTCCCGTTTCACGCGAAACGGCGATCTCCTGACGGACACATATCTTGGCGATTATCCGCGCTTCCTGAATGGCAAGCGGGAGTTGACGGGATGGATGCTGCTATCACGCCGTAAGGCTGTCAGCGTCTCATCGACGCTGGACGGATTTCCCGCAGAACAGGCGGTGGACGAGGATTCGCGTACCTGGTGGTCGGCGCAATCTGGTGGCGACGAATGGTTCCAGATCGATCTGGGTGGACGTAAGCGGATCGAGGCGGTGCAGATCAACTTTGCTGATCAAGGCAGCGCGGGACGCGGTGTCAGCCAGGATACCTATCGTTATGTGCTGGAACTGTCGGACGATGGACGCGACTGGCGTCGGGTAATCGATCATTCGGCGCAAGGCCGGGACGCGCCCCACGACTATCAGGTGCTTCCCCGCGCCGAGCAGGCCCGCTTCGTACGCTTGCGAAACATGCATATGCCCGACAGTGCAAAATTCTCCCTCTATGATTTGCGCGTGTTCGGGATGGGCGCAGGTAAAAAGCCCGGTCGTGCAAGCGCCGTGCAAGCCACTCGCAATGCTGCCGACCCACGGCGCGTGACGCTGCAGTGGAAGGCCGCTCCTGGAGCGGAGTTCCATGTCGTCCGCCTCGGACGGCGGCCCGATCTGATGAACCAGAATTTCCAGGTGTATGACGGTGCGACGTCGCTTGACGTCAACAGCCTGAATCTTGGCGCGGGCTATTGTGCCGCTGTCGATGCCGTCAATGAGAATGGCATCACGCGCGCAACGAGCACGCGCTGCTTCGACTGATCGTCCTCCGCGACCCAACCGTTGTAGCCGGGCTCGCGGGCAGATGCGTTGGCCGGGCGACCATTCTGGCCGCTCGTGCCAAGCCGTTCAGTTGCCCTGCACTTCGCGCAATAGGCGCACCGGCCCGATGAGGCCGGATGACGGTAGTGGCGTGTCGGCAGTGTAGGGCGTGCCGCCGAACGGCTTGCCGCCCGGGCCGATCGTGTCGAACACGCTGCGTGGCTGCTTGAAGCCGAGGCTGGCGGCGTCCTCATGGGTGAAGCTGATCCGCTTGGTCACACCAGGCTGCCGGTCGCCGACGACGCGATTGACCCACAGGTTACTACTTTTAACCTCGATCTTGTTGGGGCCGGGCTTGAGCATGCCGGTGATGTCGAGCTTGTACGGCTCGGTCCAGGCGATCCCGGCGGATTGGCCGTTGACCAGCACCTCAGCGATCACTTCGACCCTACCAAGGTCAAGCTGCAACCGGCCGCCATCCTCCAGCCACGCCTTGGGGACCCGCACGGTGTGGGTGTAATTCGCCGCGCCGGAAAAATAGCGCACGCCGGCATCGGCGTCTGTGCTGAGGTCGCGAAGCCGGTCGAGCCGCAGCTTCGCAGGTGCCCCCTTGTCTGGCGGGAAAGCGACGGTCCAGTTATCCGACAGGTCGGCGAGTTGCTGCACGGCCGCTGCTGGCAGCTGCCGACTTGCCGCGCCCTCTCCCCGGAACAGCACGAAAACAGAGCCGAACCGATCGAACGGAATATTGACGATGGTGCGCGCGTCATCAACCCGATAGCTCGCTGGCCGCGAAAGGCCGGTTACAGGATCCAGTATCTGGACATCCTTGCCCGTGACGCGGAAAGCTGCCTGCACCGTTTGCGCCCGATCCTGGCGATTGGAGACGAAATAAAGGTCGGCATCAGGCAACCGTCGATGAAGGAAGCGAACCTCCGCATCGACGGGCGCTTGCACCAGTTCGAAGTCCGGGCGTATCTGCTCTGCGGCAATGGCGGCATCCAGTGCGGTTATCGGATAGACTTTGCCCGCGCCGACCTTGCGCACCCCGCCATTTTCGGGCCACAGCTCAGCGATCACGGCGGTGACCTTCTTCTGATCGTCGCTCTGGCTGGGTGATCCCAAAGGCCGTTCGCCGACCAGCACCGCGCCGTCGCGCACCAGGTCGCGCAGCCGTTCCAGCGTGGGCAAGGTCAGCCACTTCGTTTGGCCGCTCATGTAAAGAAGCCGCCAGGACATGCCGTTAGGCGTCGCCAATCGTCCGTCCTTGACGGTGAGACGGGTCTTGATCGCGTCCGCATTGACATAGTCATATTGCAGACCGTTGGGCACGGCGGGGGGCGTCTCGCCGAAGAGGCCGGTGATGGACGTGCCCTCGCCATAAAAGACCGCGATGTCGTTCACGGCCTGGCCCTGTTGCAACAGGTGGGAGGCGCGGGCGAGGTAGGAGACCCACGGTCCCGCCTGTTCAGCCCAGGTGTCGTTGCGATTGAACCAATGACCGAACGGCCCGAGCACGAGGCCCGGCGCCTTGCCGAGTAGTGGCTGGTGCACCGAACTATGCAGGATGAACCTGTTCACCCCCGCCAGCATCATCAGGTCGGCATCGGGCTTCAGACGTCGCGGAAAGACAGACCAGGGCGAGCCGTGTACGGTCAGGGATTCCGCAGCGACGATATTCTGGCCCCAGATATGGGCGACCGAAGCCGACTCCCGAATGTCGGCAAAGGCCGACGGCTGGAAAACGCCCGGCTTTTCCTTAGCCCACATCGCCGCCATCGGAACGTCGGCCGACGCCTTCATCTCCATGCCGTCGCCTATGGCGGCGGGTGGACCTTCATGGGATTCTCCGTAACGGATCATCCCCGCCTTGTGCAGCTCGGCAGTCAGCGTGTCATAATGTTCCGTCTTCAGCAGGTCCTGCAGGGTGCGGCGGAAATCCCACAGGAACCGGTCGCTCACCTCGGCGCTGTCCACCACATATCCGACCAGCACGGGCAGGAACGGCGTCGCGTCATAGCCGCGCAGGCGCTTGAACTGGTCGAGGATCGCAGGGGTCCAGTTCGCTTCCCCGGCTTCCCAGCTGTCGAACACCATATTGGTGACGCCGCCTTTGCCCAGCTTGCCGCCACTCGCCTCGCGATAGCGATCCAGATATTGCGTGATGTAGCTGGTGACGTCCGCCTTGCTGAGCTTGTCCACCTCCAGCCCGCGGCCCGACGCCTGTGCAGGCGCGTTGGTCTGACCGGTCAGCGAATAGCCGAGCCGCAAAACCGTCCAGTTCCCCTTGGGCGGGGTCCAGTCGAGCGACCCGTCCGGCCGCAGCCGTGTCGTAAGGTCAATCACATCTCCTGCTCGCACGGCGCCGGCGGCGGACGGAGTAGCCAAGGCGTAATAGTCGCGGGAGAGGACGAAGCCCGCCTTGCTTTCCCAGGCATTGACCATCGGGGCGCCATGCAGCACCAATTCGGAAACCAGCAGCTTGCCTGCCGTGGATGTTCCAAGATTGAGGCCGCTGGACTTGCCTGCGGGTTCCTTGCCCGCTGGCACGACGACCCTGAACCAGCGCGCCGTAGCCGCCGGAACTGCCGTGGTGCGTTGCGGTCCAGCGGTTTCCAGGCCGCCGACCTGCCGCCAGCTGCGGCCGTCGCTGCTCGCTTCCAGCCGAGCGTCAGGTCCAAGACCAGCGCCGCCCCGGCCACCAAAATGAGCGTAGCTGCCCGTCGCGACGGTGACCGCCCGAACCGTGACAGGGAGGCCATAGTCGAACTGCAACCATGCTTCGCCGCCCGAAGAGACGGGAGCCAGCTCGCTGGCGGCCACAACGTCGCCGTCCGTCAGCTTTTCCGCTGTGAAGCTGCCACCACTTGCGCTGATAACAGGCGTTGGCAGGATGGCGCTTCCTGGCGTGCGGAAGGCGATCACCCTCGCGTCGCGGTAAAAGCCTGAGCTGCCAAAACCAGCGCGATTATTCTGGAACAGCCCAGCTGAAGAAGGCGGGCTTGCAAGCTTGCCGGTGAACGGCTGACCACCCGTCAGCTTTGTCTCGCTCCAGACATATTTCTTCATGGCCTGTTCGGGCTTGACCCAGGGCGCGCCGGTCTCGCTCCAGCCCGGCGATCCAGCGACGCCGATGTCGAAGCCCTTGACCAGGCTCTGGTCGACGGCCTGCTTGAAAGCCTCCTTCCAGCCTTCGCTCATGTAGGGCAAAGGGTTTTCCACCACGCGAGGCGCGCCAAGATCGACGTCGAACGCCTGGTATCCGCCAAGGCCAATCCTCTGCATCCAGTCGAGGTCAGCTGCGATCCCGGCGGCGCTGATCTGTCCGCTGTTCCAATGCCACCACACCCGGGGCTTGGCGGCGAGAGGCGGTGACCGGAATGCCTCCAGCAACTTGTCATCCTGCGCAGCCGCCGTGGGCGCGCCAATCGCCATCAACGGCGCGAACACCGCGAGCAGCATTGACGGAAGTGACTGGAGGACTCGTGCGCGTGGCTTTGTCTGACAAATCATGCGCGTGAAATCGGCGCGTTGAAGCGGACCAGTCAAGCTAAATCCCTCCCGATCAATTGGGATTTGGAGCGTATGGAATGGCGGAAGGCCCAGGCCACACCTGAGCGAAGAAGGCGTTCGCCACCGCAATATCGTTGTAGGATTCAATGTCCCTCTGGCAAATGGGGCACCAATGCCCCCCAGCCAGGTAAAGATTTGGTGACATATCGAAGCTGTGGCCGACGCTGCATTCAAAGTGCGCCGGAGAGTACGGGTCGCAAAGCGCTTCGGCATGGCATTTGCCACCACGATAGGCCGCTGCTGACCTCAGATCTTCGATGGACCATTCACTCTTCGGCTTGCTGTCATCATAGCCATGGTCGAGCGGTTCGGGATCGCGTGAGGGCTGTGCGAATAGGAAGTCATCCCAGCTCGCGGGGATTTGCTCCCATTCTTCGCGAGAGCCGAAATAGGCGTCGATATGTTCGACGTCGTTGGTACGCATCCACTGGACCGGACCGCCAGCGCCTTCCGCCGTCTTCTGAATCTGCTTGCGCCCGAGGCCGGGGAAGAAGCGCATGATGGTACGCACTATCCAGGGAATGCGGCGCGGAAGCTCCGCGAAGAAGTGTTCGATCGTGGTGTGGCGGTACGGTACGAGTTCGTGCAGCCGATCAGAATCCAGATACCATTGGCCGTGGAAGTTTCGGGTGGCCAGCCATTTGGGGTCCAGCAGACGGCGGAAGTCCCTGACCCCCATCGCGGCCATCATCTTGACCATCAATTCATGGTTGACGAGCCGCGCGGACGCACCGCCGCCTATATTGTAGAAATGGCGCCAGAAATGCTCTGGAACATCGTCGCCGCACAATGCCGCCATCAGTCTGGCGGAATCCTCGACTGTCGACCACTCCATCACCCCATTAGGTGGGTTGTGGAACATGATCGGACCTTGCGTCTTCCACATGTCATAATGTGCCATGCCCGTCTGCCGGATCGACACCCAATGTTTGAGGCCGGATTCCGCAACAATCGCTTCACCTTGGGCCTTGGTGTCGGCATAATGGCCGTTGAATCCGGTGCAGATCGGGTCTCCGGTGCGCCCCCAGTGGATTGGCGGATTGCGGCTGCCGGTCTGCGCTACGGTGCCGATGTAAACCAGGCGGATGTCATCGGCATTCGGCTGCGCCTTGATTGCCTCTACGACGTTGCGGGTGCCCCCGACATTCACTTTCTCAACGATCGCTGGCGGCAGTTCGTCAGCGAGAGGCGAGACCAGGGCGCCCATGTGCAGCACGATGTCGGCGCCTGCGACCGCTTGATTGATCGAGACGGCGTCCGTGAGATCGCCCCAGGCACAGTCGATGCCCTGACGTTTGCGCAGGCGGCGAATGACTGGGTGTTTTCTTTCCTCCGGACGGACCAGCACACGAAGCCTGATGTCTGACTGTTGCAATAGCGCGTCCACTACCGCGCGGCCCATATTGCCGGTCGCGCCGGTCACCAGCACCAGCTTCCCGTTTTTCGGCATGTTCTGTCCTTCGATCCGATGATCTTCGCGTCGTTAAAGCCCGAAAATGTATTTGCCAATTGAAATGTACATTGATGTCCATTTAAGAGCTGCGGGACGATTCTTTTGTCCGGAAGGGAATGCCAGGATGAGCGATTTTCAAACCGAACCACGGCCGGGGGACCCCCACTGGCATAGCGAGGTCGAAGCTCCGCTTGTCGTCGATGATGTTGGCTCGATAGAATGGGATTTCGCTGCGGACGTCGTCATCGTCGGCTATGGCGGCGCGGGTGTTTCAGCAGCGCTGGAGGCGAGGGAGCAAGGTCTTACCGTACTCGCCATCGACCGCACCGACGGCGGCGGCGCGACCCGCATCAACGGCGGCATCTTTTACGGTGGCGGCGGCACTCCCGCGCAGCAGGAAGCGGGCGTGGAAGATAGGGCGGAGGATATGTTCCGCTATCTGCAATTGGAGACTCAGGGCGTCGTCGGCGACGACACACTGCAACGCTTCTGTGACACCAGCGCGGAAACGGCACGCTGGCTCGCCAAGTACGGCGTGCGCTTCGAAGGGCGGCTCTACGCCAAGAAGACCAGCTACCCGCACACCGACTATACGCTCTACCATTCGGACAACAGCCTCGCGCCCAATTATAAGGCCGTGGCGAGACCGGCGGCACGCGGGCATCGGGCGCTGGTCGATAAGCTCGATGCGCCGATGGGATACGGGAAGGGTCTCTATGACCCGCTGCGTGCGTCGGCAGATCGAGCGGGCGTCGAATGTCTGACCTCAGCCAAGGTGCGCCAACTCGTTGTTGATCGATCCGGCCGTGTCGTAGGGGCCTGCGCAATTCAGATCCCAGCTCACACAAAGGAAGGACAGCGCCACGCCGCCTTGATGCGGCGCGCGACTGCACTGGTGCTGCGCCTTCCTCCGTCGATGCCCTTCGCCGGGTTGCTGGCGCGTCACGCCGCTCGCCTCTTTGCCAAGGCCAAGGATTTGGAACAAAGCATCGGTATCAAACGGCTGGTACGCGCTCGCAGGGGCGTGTGCCTGTCGGCGGGCGGTTTCATCTTCAATCGGGCGATGGTCGCCCATTATGCGCCAAAATATCTGAAAGGAATGCCGCTAGGCACGCCGGGCGACGATGGCAGCGGCATAAGGCTGGGGCAGAGTGCAGGGGGCTTTGTGTCGCGTCTGCACCATGCCAGCGCCTGGCGTTTCATCAATCCCCCTATGGCGTGGGCACAAGGCATGGTGGTGAACAGCAAGGGTCAGCGATATGTCAACGAGATGCTCTATGGCGCATCGATTGGCATGCCGATGGTTGAGGATCATCAGGGCGTGTGCTGGATTGTGCTGGATGACGAACAGTTCCGCAAGGCTAAGGCGCAGTGTCGCAGTAAAGCGATATTACCCTTTCAGGGCTATCCGGCGCTTGCTGCCATGTTGCTGGGGTCGAAAAAGGCAGCGAGCGTTAACGCTCTTGCTCGCAAGTGCGGCATCGATCCTGTGGGACTGGAGCAATCCATTGCAGATTATAACCGGCTGGCGGGCAGCGGTGATCGCGACCCGTTCGGCAAAGCGAACGAGGATATTGTGCCGATCCGCAAAGGGCCTTTCCACGCGATCAACATGTCCATCGATGCAAAGCTCAGCTTCTTGCCCGTGCTGACGCTGGGCGGGCTTAAGGTCGATGAGTCTTGCGGGGCGGTGCTCGACCAGCATGGAACCGCGATTGCTGGCTTATACGCTGCGGGACGAACTGCCGTTGGGGTCTGCTCAAATATATACGTTAGTGGCCTGTCAGTCGCAGACTGTGTTTTTTCCGGACGGCGCGCGGCGAGGTCCATGGCTCAGGTCGCTTGACACCTATTGTCATGGACGCAGCTGAGCATCAAAGGCGATAGCATGGCCCATCCGAAGCCCAGCCTAGATAAGCTCGCGATCAAGCGCGGGCGTCCCACAGCCGAAGATGTCGCACGGATCGAACAAGCGATCCTCTCAACAGCACGGGGGATGTTTCTGGCCGAGGGGTTCGACGGCGTCGCCATGGAGGCTGTCGCAGCCGAGACCGGGATTAGCCGCACCACCCTCTATAGCCGCTACGCGACTAAGGCGGCGCTATTTCGGGCTGTAGTCCAAAATACCGTTGAGCTCTGGTATGCGCGTCCTCGCCCGAATGACTTGCTTGATCATGCTGATATTCGCACCATCCTGCTATCTCGTGTCGCGGACATGGCAGCCGTCCTTGTAGATCCGCTTTTCCGCGCCTTCCATTCGCTGACTTTGTCCAACCGGCATCGGTTCCCGGAATTGGGGATGATGATGCACGAACTCGGCTATGAAAATGCCGTGCGACTATTATCCCAGGACATACAAAATTCGGCTCAGCGGGACCGCGTTCAAGTTAAGCGGCCTGAACTGGTGGCCCAGTTGATCATCAACGGTGTATATGGCTGGTTCATCCAGCATGATTTGGTCCGGGAAGTAGCAGCGTCCGAGATCGAAGTTCAGGGCCAAACCGTCGTAGATATGCTGATGCAGTCGCGCGAAACCTGGTAGGAGTTTCCAGCAAACGCTCTAAGGCTCTCGGGAGCACAACCGCACGAGCCTTCTTGAACAAGCTGCTCGATGACCGCTACTTTCGTGCGAGCGCAGAAAGCGGCCGACCTTCGGATCACCAAGCGGTTTGCCCTTCAAAGATTACCTCTACCGCATCTTTGGCGAATGCCTCTACTTCCCCTCTTTCAAGCTCGCGAACGAGGTCTTGGGTGCGGCGCCACCCGATGATCATGCTGAGCAGCTGTTGCGCAACGCGCTCCGGGTCCTGGACCGGCCTTGAGGTGCCTGCAGATCCCTTGCGGATTTCCGCCGCCAGGAACTCCAGTTCGTACCGATAGCCAAGATCGTGAAAGGCTTTGGCAAATTGAGGGAAACGCGAGGAGGTTGCTTGAATTAATCGGTCAAACGCTCGCACCTCTGTCCCGCCCAAGGCGTGGGCGAAGGTTTGCGCATGCCTGATCATTCTCAGTTTGAAATCGTCGGGCAAATTTACGTCATTCTCACCGGCAGCGGCAGCCCATCGTCTTACGCGATCTTCGATAACCCCATTCATGAGGGCCTCCTTCGTCGCGTATCGCGAGTAGAGCGTTCTCTTTGACACCCCTGCGCCCATCGCCACCGCAACCATTGAAGTTGCGTCGTAACCATGGGTAAGAAATAGCTTTGTCGCCGTTTCCAAAATAACGTTCTCTATCAAGCCCGCTTCTTCCAAAGTGGGTCTGCCCATCTTGCCCTTTCGGCTCACCCTTTTCGACGCTTCCAAAATCAACGGTCCTCATCTGCTTACCCGCTGCTCCTTTTTGGCATCTTGGAAGCGCAGGATTAGGTCAACCACCGGATATGATGGCGGCATACCCCTAATCTCGCTTTAGCGGCCCGGCAGAGGAAATTGCAATCAATCTGGCCTTGCCCGCAGAGGCGAGGCGAGCTTCAAAAAATGATCCTTATGTGTTTACTTCTTGGCCGATTCAGTTCAAGTGAATGACGCTGCTCAGCAAAGTGAGGGTGTTTGAACTAGGCCAAATGGTCGATGCGCGAATGATTTGGCTCGCAATGATAGCGCTACCATACGATCTAAAGTTTAAAATGAGGGAGGAAGTATGAAAGGGATGTTACCAAAGAAAAAGCTGCTGTGGCTGATGACCGGCGCAGCTTGTGGCGCTTTCTCGGGAGGGGCGGGCGCGCAAGAAAATGCGCAAAATGTGGCTAACGGCGCAAATCGCTCCGACACCGAAATTGTTGTGACTGCTACCCGCCGGGCGCAGGCGCTGCAGGATGTTCCCATGAGCATCAATGTTGCGACTGGCGAGCAGATTGAGCGCCTGAAAATCTTTGACGTCAAGGATGTGCAGCAACTCGCGCCGGGCCTCGAACTGAGGAACGACAATGGCCGCAGCAATACTGCGACACTGCGCGGCGTCTCCTTCGATCCTGATCAAGGCACCGGCCCGTCAGTAGATCTCTACTTCAACGAAGTTCCCGTGGACGCACAGACCGCGTTCACAGCCATCTATGACATCGACCAGATCGAGGTACTTCGTGGTCCGCAGGGCGGTCTGCGTGGTCGTACAGCCCCATCTGGCGCCATCACCATCCGCACCCGTCGGCCGAACCTTAGTGCCATTGAGGGCTATGGACAGGCTACGGTCACGGAGGACGCTGGTTTCAATGTGCAGGGCGGCGTTTCGCTGCCACTGGTGCAGGACAAGGTCGCGCTCCGTGCATCGATGCTGGTCGATGGCAATCGCGGCGCCCAGGTCCGCAACATCAAGCGTGACGATTGGACGCGCAGCCGCACTATGAGCGGGCGCCTGTCATTGGCATTGCAGCCCGCCGAAGGCTTCGACATCAATCTGATGTACCAATATCTGAACGCGGATAACCGCGTCTACCCGCAGGTTTTCGGTCCGGGTAATGCCGCGATCGGCAATCCGCCTATCGCGCTGGGCGACCGGCTGGCTGTCGCCGAGGGTCTCAGCCGTTTCATTAACAATAGCCATTTGCTCACTCTCGACGCAAATTACGATCTTGGACCGGTTACGGTCGCGCTTGTTGCTGGTCATCAGGAAACGAAGCTGACGCAGACCGGCGAGACTGACGGCGGAAACGCGATCCACAACTACACACCGACGCAGATTACGCGGACGCCCTATAATGTGGATACGGCTGAACTTCGGCTGCTGTCGAATAATGACGGCTTCTTCAACTGGACGATCGGCGCCTATTACACCAAGCAGACCGGCAATGTGACCGTCAGCAATCCACTTGACTACATCGTTGGCGCTCCCGGCGTGCCGTTCCCCGTCTTCATTCAGCCTGTTCAGGGCCTCATCCAGATACCTGTCAGCGGTGAAACCATGGCGGTGGCGGGCAGCGTCCGTCTGAAGCCGACCGACAATCTGACGATCGAGGCGGCGGGCCGCTACACTCGCCTCAAGAGCAAACAATTCGCGACGATCACTATCCCGGGGAGCGGAACTTTCCCCATTGTCGATTTCGACTCAAAAGCGCATCCTTTCACCGGATCGGCCACGATCACTTATGAGTTCAGCCGTGATCTCACCGTGTATGGCGCTTATGGTCGGTCTTATCGCGGCGCGACGGCAGGCGTCGGTACTCCGCAAAATGTCAGCACCGACCTTGTGATCAGCAAGCCTGAACGATCTGACTCCTTCGAAGTCGGCTTCAAGTCCGCTTTCCTCGACCGGCGGCTTTCGCTCGACGTGTCGGCTTTCTACCAGAAGTTCGACAATTTCATCTCCCGCTTCACCGGGATCGCCACGGATCAGGGGGCCCAACTCTTCCCTGGCTTCTTCGCAGGGCCACCAAACGGCTCGGTCGATACAAATGCCGACTATAATTACAATGGCAAGGCCAAGGTGAAGGGCATTGAAGCCACCTTGGCGGGCAGGCCGACGGACAATTGGGACTTCTCGGTCAGTGCGTCCTACGTCAAGGCGCGTTTTCAGAATGCTCTTCTGCCGTGCAACATAGTCGATCCCGCAACGGGCCGAAATATTGTTGTCCCCAATGCGGCGTTCGGCGGGCTGAACAATGTCAGCTTCTGTGAGCGTAATTCGCGTCTGGCAGATGTCCCAGACTTCAGTCTTACCGCAAACAGCGAATTCCGCTTCGGTTCCGGCCCGATACAGCCATTCATCCGTGGCTTGATCAGCTATCGTCCGAGCGTATTTTCCGAGCGGCAACAGTTCCGTTATCCGCATCGGGAATTGATCAACTTGTTTGTCGGTTTGCGCGGCGAAGAGAATAAGTGGGAAGTTTCGGCCTTTGTCCGTAACTTGCTAAACCAGGACAAGCTTACAAACGTTTCAATCACCAACGCGATCACAACGGCCAGCAATGATCCGTCGATCACCTATGACTCGGGTTATCGCACCGCTGTCCTTACCAATCCACGCGAATTCGGTCTGTCGGGGTCGATCCGCTTCTGATTGACTAGGCCCGCCAGCCATATTCTGGCTGGCGGGCCAACTTGCACAGTTGAAATAAACGAAACTGTACTGTTTACTTAACGCCTGGCTGTACTGTAAAAGGCTGACAGGATTTTGGCTCGCCTAAGATGGCGAGGATATTAACATCATTCATGGAGGATTTTGTGGCGGAGCGGCTGGCAGTTACTCGGCGCATGTTCATCGCTACCACCGCTTTGGCCATGCCTGTTGCAGCAATGGCGCAAATGGGAGGCAGGGCCGTCTACCGCGATCCAAAGGCGCCGGTAGAGGATCGCGTCCGCGATCTGCTCAGCCGTATGACGCTGGAGGAAAAAGCCGCGCAGATGCGCTCGATGGCCTATACCAAGGCGTTTTTCCTGGAAGGGGATAATTTCTCGCCAGACAAGGCGATGAAGGTCTTCCAGAACGGCATCGGCCAAATCGGCAATCCAAGTGACACCAGCGGCACCAAGCGCGCTGCGACCGACGCTTATCGCGCACCCGGTGAGACGATCGACTTGATCAACGCGATCCAGCGCCATCTCGTCGAACAGACACGGCTCGGCATCCCTGCGCTCTTCCACGAGGAGACGGCGCACGGGCTGAAAGCGCGCGACGCGACCATCTTCCCTATTCCTCTCGGCCTCGGAAGTACTTGGGACCCAGCCCTTGTCCAACAGGCGTTCGAACTCGCGGGGCGCGAGGCGCGCATGCGTGGGGCAACGGTCGCGCTCAGTCCGGTGCTCGACCTCGCCCGTGACCCCCGCTTTGGTCGGGTTGAGGAGTTTTTCGGCGAAGATCCCTATCTTGTCAGCCAGATGGGCATCGCCTCAGTGCTAGGCCAACAGGGGACGCGGCCACTTGCCGCCGATAAAGTTTTCACCACGCTGAAGCATTTCATCCACGGTTCTCCGGAGGGCGGGCTCAACACCGCGCCCGCCGACATGAGCGAACGGACTTTGCGGGAGAATTTCCTGGTCCCCTTCGAACAGGTGATCAGGAAAGCTGACCCCGCTATCATCATGCCCTCCTATAATGAGATTGAGGGCGTTCCTTCCCACGCCAATTTCGAATTGCTCCAGCGCACAGGCCGTGAGCGGCTTAAGTTCCGTGGCGCCTATTTCAGCGACTATGGCGGCGTTACCAATCTCGTGACCCACCATAATATGGCTGCGAACGAAAATGAGGCGGCGGTGCTGGCTCTCCATGCGGGCGTCGATGCCGAACTGCCCGAGGGGCAGGCCTATGGGCGGCTTCCCGAGCTGGTCCGAGCCGGGCGCATCCCCGAAGCAAGTCTGGACGCCGCTGTCAGCCGCATCCTCGCGCTCAAGTTTGAAGCCGGGTTGTTCGAAAACCCCTATGTGAACAAGGCTCGCGCGTTGCGCCAGGTGAATGCCCCGGCCAGCAAGGCGCTCGCTCGCAAGGTCGCGCAAAAGTCGCTGGTTCTGCTCAAGAATGACGGTCTGTTGCCCCTTGATCCCGCCGTGGCGCGCAAGATCGCGGTCATCGGCCCGAATGCGGTAGAACCTCTCTTCGGCGGTTATTCGGCAGTCAATGCGCAGGCCGTCGGCATTTTGGCTGGCGTTCAGGCTAGGGCAGGCAAGAATATCACGATCGAACATGCCGAAGGCGTGCAGATCGTCAAACCCGATAAGTTGGCGCAGCATCTCCCCGGTAGGTCAGCGCGCTTCGCCGATCCCGCGGAAAATGCCGCGCGCATCGCGCAGGCGGTTGAAGTGGCCAAGCGGTCCGACGTCATCCTCCTTGTCGTGGGCGACGTGCCGGAAATCACGCGCGAGGCAATCCATGCGGGCGCGCCTGGCGATCGCAACAGCCTAAATCTGTTCGGCGATCAGGACGCGCTGGTCGAAGCGATGATCGAGACTGGTAAGCCGATCATAGCGCTGCTGATCAACGGGCGGCCGCTCACCGTGACGCGGCTTGCGGAAAAAGCGAACGCGCTCGTCGAGGGTTGGTATCTCGGACAGGAGGGCGGTAACGCCTTCGCCGACATGCTGTTTGGCAAGGTCAATCCCGGCGGCAAGCTGCCGGTCACCTTCCCCCGCTCGGTGGGCGATCTGCCGATGTTCTACAACCAGCATCCGTCGGCCAAGACCGGCAAGCGCTATGTCGAGGGCAAGCCCACGCCCTTGTTCCCGTTCGGCCATGGCCTGAGCTTCACGACTTTCGAGATATCGTCGCCACGCCTCGCCAAATCGACGATTGCCGTAGGTGAAACCGCGATTGTCGAGGTCGATGTAACCAACACAGGCTCAAGGGCTGGTGACGAGGTGGTGCAGCTCTATGTCCGCGACGATCTGAGCTCGGTGCCGCGCCCGCTGCTGGAACTGCGCGGGTTTGAACGCGTCACCTTGAAGCCGGGCGAAAAGCGTAAGGTGCAGTTCCGGCTTGATCCGGACAGCCTGGCCTTTTGGAACATCGACATGGCCTATGTCGTCGAGCCAGGGACCTTCACAATTCATGCGGGTTCCAGTTCGGACAAGTTGAAATCAGTGAAGCTGACGGTCGCCTGACCGCGACGCGAGGGAGTCGGATCGATGTGGAACCGTAGGGAAATCATGGGCGCAGGCGCTGCTGCTTTCGCAGCTTCTTCCTTTACCCGGACAGCCTTTGCGCAGGGGGAACAGGAGCAGGTTGAGATCGACCTGCGTCAGGACATCGGCGCGCTTGATCATATCTGGTCGCGTTGCGCCGGCTCGGATCGCGCATCTGCGACCCTGCGGGAGGCGTGGCGGAATGATCTGGAGCGCTTTCGTAACGAAACTGGCCTTGAGCGGGTGCGCTTCCACGGCATCTTCAATGATGACCTGGGCGTCTGGCCAGGCGGCATGAACGGCAAGGACCCGAACTTCCAGAATGTCGATGCCGTATATGACGGCGTGCTGGAGCGCGGCGTCCAGCCCTTCGTGGAACTTAGCTTCATGCCCAAGAAGCTTGCGAGCGGGAATACAAAGCTCAGCTTCACCTACAATGCCAATATCACGCCGCCCGCGTCACCCGAAGCCTGGGGCCAGTTCATCGCCGGGTTCGTGCGCCATTTGATCGATCGCTATGGCGCGAACGAAGTGCGGCAATGGTATTTCGAAGTGTGGAACGAGCCTAATCTGACCTGGTTCTTCAGTGGGACCCAGGCTGATTATTTCGCGATGTACAAAGCAGCAGCGCAGGCGATCAAGGGGGTGGATCAAAAGCTACGGGTCGGCGGTCCTTCGACAGCGGCGGCGCAATGGATGCCCGAATTTCTTGGGTTTTGCGCACAGGAAAATCTGCCAGTCGATTTCGTGTCGACGCACATCTATGCTGGCGACGACCAAATGGAATTATTCGGTCAGGCCAATCGCTATCCTCACAAGGATGTGATCCCTGCGGCCATGGCGCAGGTCCGCAAGCAGATCGACGCCACCCGCTACAGGGGTGCGGAATTGTGGCTAAGCGAATGGTCGTCCGACAGCCCGGCGATGATCGCCCATGTGATCAGCAATTGCCTGCCCTACTGCCACGCGATGTCGCAATGGTGCATCAGCAATGTGTTCGAGGAAATCAACTTCCCCAACTTCATCCTAAAGGAAGGGGATGGCGGCTGGGGCATGCTGGCGCAGCGCAATATTCCCCGCCCGTCTTTCAACACCTACAAGCTGCTGCACCGGCTGGGACAGCGCCGTCTCGCCGCAACTGGCCCAGCGCTCGCAAGCCGGACCAAGGAAGGTGCCGCGGCGCTGGTCTGGAACCTTGCGGAGGTGAAGCAGCCTTCAGGCGTCCCGGGCATGGCCAGCCAACGCATCGTCAATGGCCAGCGGAAAAATGTGCAGGTCAGGCTGAAGGGCGCGCGTCCTGGTGCGACCGTCCGCGTCAGCTATGTCGATCAGGAACGCGGCTCGCCCTTGCCCAAATGGCGTGAACTGGGGTCTCCGCAATATCCCAGAAAGGGTGAGATCGATCAGATCCGGCGGTCAGCGGAACTCGCGTCGCCCGAAACACGGCGGCTGGATAGGCAGGGGGTGCTCACGCTCGACTTGCCGCCGGAGGGTGTGGCGCTGATCGAGTTGAAGGCCTGATCCGCTGTCGCGATAAGGGAAGGGCCGCCGGGTTCGTCACCGGCGCCGGTCGAACTCGACTGGCCAGGCATGCTTATCCCGGCCAGCCTGTCCGTCTTACTTCTTCAGCTTGGCCAGATCGGCGTCGATCTCGGCAAGGACCTTGTCCGTGATCTGGTCAGGCGAATATTGCTGGATGTCCTTCAGCGTCATGGCACGAGCCATATCAACCTGATCATTGGTGGTCATGCCGGGAACATGCTTTTCCAGGATCGCCTTGGCCGCCGGGTCATCAAGCAACGCGCCGATTTCAGTGGTGCTCGACGAATAGGCGGCCTGCGCGAACACAGGCGTCGGTGACATCGCCATCAGGGCAGCGGCGATAATCAATTTCCTCATCATACTCTCCGTTCGATGGGTGGCTTGCCATGTAAAGCAGCTTCACGAAAAAATGCAACTGAACTGTTTACTTTATGCGGAATAGGCGGCTATGCCTTGCTAGCTGCTGAACGAAAGTATCCGGGAACCACCATGACAATATCGCCGCATCCCCTGGAGCTTCCCCGCATGTCTCGCGACCTCCCCGTCAGCCGCCGCTCGCTATTGATCAGTTCCGCCTGCCTTTTCGCGTGGCAGGCATCAGGCATCCCGGCCGCGATGGCGGCTGTGCGCCGTCCGCTGTCCAGTCGCGTCAAGTCGCTGATCGCGCAGATGACGATCGAGGAGAAGGCGGGCCAACTCACACTGATGCCGACCCCCTGGACGTCAGCGGCCGCCGCCAAGATCAACCCCGCCGCCGCTGTCAAGAATGTCGAGAATATGCTGGGCGACGCCGAATCTGGGCGGCTAGGCGGCGTGTTCAACGGCTTTGGCGTGGACGCGCATCGCAAGCTTCAGACCGCCGCGATGAAGGGGCGTCTCGGCATCCCGATGATCTTCGCGGGCGACGTCATCCATGGCTACCGCACCGTTTTCCCCGTACCGCTCGGCGAAGCGGCCAGCTTCGACACCGCCCTGGCCGAGCGCACCGCGCGCGCGGCGGCAGAGGAAATGGCGGCGACCGGTTTCGACTGGGTCTTCGCGCCGATGGTCGATATTGGCCGGGATGCCCGCTGGGGTCGGACGGTCGAGGGGGCAGGGGAGGACGTGCTGCTGTCGAGCGACATGGCCCGTGCCCGCACGCGCGGCTTTCAGGGCCGCTCGCTCGCCGATGTAGGATCGGTCGCGGCCTGCATGAAGCATTTCGCCGCCTATGGCGCGGCGGAAGGCGGTGTCGACTACAACACCGCCGATATTTCCGAACGCACGCTGCGCGAAGTCTATCTGCCCCCGTTCCAGGCGGCGATAGATGTTGGCTGTGCAACTGTCATGGCTGCGTTTGAAGATATTGCTGGCCGTCCCGTCCATGGCAGCCGCGAGATGCTGACGGATATATTGCGCGGCGAGATGGGCTTCGACGGGCTGGTCGTCGGCGACTATAATGGCGACGTGGAAATCGCCGCCCGTGGCCTTGCCGCCGATGCCCGCGACGCCGCGCGCATCGCCATCATGGCGGGGCTCGACATGAGCATGGCTAGCGGCATCTATCGCGACCATCTCCCTTCCTTGGTCGCTGCGGGCGAAGTGCCGATGGAGCGGGTGGACGAGGCGGTCGGGCGCGTCCTCACGCTCAAGGAAAAGCTTGGATTGTTCGACGATCCGTTCCGCCGCATGGACCTCAAGCGCCAGCAGGTTCGCATGCGCACCAAGCCAGCCATTTCCCTGGCGCGGGAAGCGGCGCAGCGTTCGATCGTACTGCTGAAAAATGAGGGCGATTTGCTGCCCCTGCCGCGCGCGGGCAAGCGCATTGCCATCATCGGCCCCTTCGCCGAAGGGCAGGGCAACCTGCATGGCCCCTGGACCCTGTTCGCCGACAGCAAGGAAGCCGTGGACCTCGCAACCGGCATTCGCGCGGCGGTTGCCGACGCGTCTCTGGTGACGGTGGTCAAGGGCAGCGAAGTCACCTCGCCGGTGGATGGCGGCATCGACGCCGCCGTTGCTGCTGCCCGCGCCGCTGATATCGTCATCCTCGCCATCGGCGAGCGTGAGGCCATGTCGGGCGAGGCATCCTCGCGTGACCTCATCGTCCTGCCCGCGCCGCAGCAGGCCTTGGCCGAAGCGGTCGCCGCAGTGGGCAAGCCTGTCGTCGTCGCGCTGCGTAACGGCCGCGCGCTGGCGCTGGAAGGCGCGGTGCTAAATGCGCCCGCAATCCTCGTCACCTGGTTCTTGGGATCGGAATCTGGCAACGCCACCGCCGACATCTTGTTCGGGGCGACCGGACCGTCGGGCCGCCTGCCAGTTAGCTTTCCGATTTCGGCGGGCCAAGTGCCCTATTATTACGCGCACCGCCGGCCAGGGCGTCCCACCAACACGCGCTTCATCACGGTAAAGAATGAGGCGCGCTTCCCCTTCGGCCATGGCCTGACCTACGGCAAGATCGGCTATTGGGACCTCAGCCTCTCCGCCAAGCAGATAGGGCGGGACGGGCAGTTACGCGCGACCGTGACCGTGAAGAATGACGGCAAGCACGCCGCGCGCGAACTGGTCCAGATTTATGTGCAGGATGTGGTGGCCAGCGTCACCCAGCCGATCCGTGAATTGAAGGCGTACCAGCATGTGGATCTCGCGCCCGGCCAATCGAAGCAGGTGAGCTTCACGCTCTCGGCCGTCGACCTCGCCTTCCTCGGCATGGATTTGAAACCGTTGATCGAGCCGGGTCAATTCATCTTATGGGCCGCGCCCTCCGCCGAAGCTGAGGGCCTTAAGGTTATGTTCGAAGTCACTGCTTAGAGCATGCTGATCATGGTCAATCGCCGCCTATCATTAATTATATGAGCAACTGGCTCGGCTTCGTCGCGGATCAACTCGATAACTGATCCCCCGAAGTGGTGCGGCGCCGTATCCAGCATCCTGTCGATCTCGCAGGTGGACAAGCCCCGAAATTGAGATCAAAGTTGAGGTCACTACCTTTTTCAAGGCCTTGGGTGACGCGAAGTAGGCAGACAAAAGCCTCAAGCGATCGTCACCACCCGGGCCGAGCCTTTCCGGTCGAGCGGCTTTACCACGACCTTGTCACCCATTCGGTCAAAGGCGATGTCGATCGATGCTTCGCCAATGCGCAGGCCATAGAGCCGCAGTTCGTCGAGGAATCTCGGAAGGGCTGGTTCTCGTAGAGAGATTTCAGGGCCTGCTACGTCGAAGCCGATACCCAGACTCGACTGGATCAGTGACAGAGGCGCTGCGGCGGACCATGCCTGGGGGCTACAGGCCACGGGATAGAAGGTCGGTCCTTGCGCGCGGCGGCGGGGAAATCCGCAGAAAAGTTCCGGCAGGCGCATGAGATCCACATAGGTGGCGGCCGCAAAGAGACCTTCGAATATCTGCGCTGCCTCACGCTTATAGCCATAGCGGGAGAAGCCTGCCGCGATGAGGGCATTGTCATGCGGCCAGATCGAGCCGTTATGATAGCTCATCGGATTGTAGCGCGCTTCCGTCGATGCGATGGTGCGGACGCCCCAGCCGGAAAAGGAGGCTGGCGCCATCAGCGTGCGCACCACCGATTCCACGCGCTCTTCCAGCGCGAGGCCGGTAAACAGCACATGCCCGGCATTGGAGGAACGAACGCGGCAAGGCTTCTTTTCTCCATCCAGCGCCAGCACATAAGTGCCAAGTTGCGGGTCGAAGAAGGCCGCATCGAAATGGTCACGCAAACGGTCGGCGCGTAAGGCGTAGTCCGCCCCGCGCTGAGCATCGCCAATTGCCCTGTGGATCGCTTCGGCGGCTCTCCAGGCGCCGTAGACATAGGCCTGAACCTCCGCGAGCGCGATGGGGCCGCGCGCGATCGAACCATCTTCGTGGAAGATCGAGTCATGGCTGTCCTTCCAGCCCTGATTGGTCAGCCCCTGATCGGTGAGCCGCCCATATTCCACGAAGCCGTCCCCATCGCGGTCGCCATGCTGATCGATCCAGTCGAGGGCTGCATCCAGATGCGGCAGCAGGCTGGTGACGAAGGGCTGGTCCCCTGTTCGTTCCAGATAGGCGCCAGCCAGCATGATGAACAACGGCGTTGAATCGATGCTGCCATAATAATGGCGGAACGGCACTTCGCCCAATTCCGCCATTTCACCATGGCGGACTTCGTGCAGGATTTTCCCCGGCTCCGCGTCCGCTGCCGGGTCGAACGCGGTGGCCTGATGCTTCGCCAGATAGCCCAGCACGCCCCGGCTGATCGCGGGATCACACCAAAGCGTCTCCAGCGCGGTGATGATGGCGTCGCGGCCGAACACGGTGCTGAACCAGGGAATGCCCGCATAGGGATAGGGGCCAAATTCGGTGTCCGTGGACAGCATGGTGATATCGGCCACGGACCTTCGCGTAACCTCATCGAACAGAGCATTTGATGAACGAACGGTCGCGCCGCGCGCCCTTGCCTGTTTCAGTGACTGCATGGATTCGCGAAGGGCCTTGAGGAACTGGCGGGAGAAGGGTTCCTGCGTCAATTCCACCCGCTCGCACGCAATGCGCATGTACAGGGTGCGCCGTTCGCCGGGCGGAACCATGACCTCGAACATGGCATGGCTTTCGGTGAGGTCTTGAGGCGCCGGATCAAAGCAGAGGTGGGTTTCGCGCGTCTTGGCGTCGCGGCCTTCATAGACGAGGAGAACGTCGGCGTTTCCCACGACAGGGGGCTTCATGACCCCCTTGCGCAAGCGCGTCATGCCGCGAATTTCGAACAGATCGGCAAAATCGGCAGCGAAGCTCATCTCCACCTTCACCGTTCGGGCTTCGGTGTCGAAGTTGCGGATCGTGATCCGTTCGTGGACGGCGGAGTCCCATAGGAACCTCGTGCGGCGCAGGTGGATGAGGTCATGTTCCACCGCAACCCTGCCATCATCGCCCGAAAAATCGGGATTTGTAAGGTCGCAGGTCAGCATGGCGTTGTCGTCACGCAGCGCCGAACTCAGCAATATGGGCCGGAGTCCGTTGATCGTCATATAGAGGTGCGACAGATGCCGGGTGTCGCGATGGTAAAGCCCCTCGGGGCTCCCAGGTCCGGCGATCGCATCGCCGCTATGATCGAAGACCGCGAAGCTGTCGCCATGCTTCAGCGTTCGCGGACGTCGTTCGTGGAGCGAAGCGGTGGCCGGGATGAAGAACTGCGTCTGCTGCTGGGACAGGGACTTTGCCGGTTCCGTGGCCAAGGATTCTGGCTGCAACTGGCTCGCCGTCATGCGACTCTCCTTAACCGACGACCTGAAGGTGAAGCTCCGCTTCATCGCCGCGTTCGCGACGAAGCCGCGCGGCATCGGTGCGCGCGCCGGGTAGGCCGTGATAAAGCGAGACATAGTCGGCCGCCATCCGGTCTGCCGTGAAACGTGCGTCAAAGGCGGCGCGTACCCCGCGACGGTCAAGTTCGCCAAGCCGCGAAACGGCTTCGACGGCCTGATCCTCCGTATCGACGATAAAGCCCGACACGCCATGGTCGATAATCTCCGGAACCGATCCGCAGCGGAAGGCGATGACAGGGGTCGCGCAGGCCATCGCCTCGATCATCACGAGGCCAAAAGGTTCGGGCCAGTCGATCGGGAACAGAAGGGCACTGGCCCCGCCGAGGAAGTCAGCCTTCTGCGCTTCGTTGATTTCGCCGACGAAATGAATGTTGGGATGAAGGTTTATGAGCGGCGCTATTTCAGCCTCCCAATATGCCTTGTCCACATTGTCGATCTTGGCGGCGATCTTGAGCGGCTTGCCGGAACGGGCGGCTATGCGGATGGCGCGGTCGGGGCGTTTTTCCGGCGATATCCGGCCGAGGAAGGCGAGATAGCCATCGTGGCTGTCGATTTTCGGCGGCAGCAGACCGGCGGGAAGGCCGTGATAGACGGTGCCCGCCCAGTTCACGGGCGGCATAGGCAGCCGTTGGTGGTCGGAAATGGAAACCAGGCTGTGATCAGGGAAGGTCTGGTAGAAAGGACGCAGGTCCGGCAGGTCCAGACGGCCGTGCAGCGTCGTGACGCATCGGCCGACGATGTCCTGCACCAGCGGCATGTGAACAAGATCGATGTGGAAATGTAGCGCATCGAACTCATGGGCGCGCTGGCGCACCGCTTCCAGCAGCATCATGTGATAGGGAATGGCGTCGCGAACATGGGGATTGAGGCGAAGCGCCATGTCGGTTACCGGCACCAGTTCCGCGCGCGTGACGGAATCGCCGCTGGCGAACAATGTCACGTCATGTCCTTGATCGACCAACGCTTCGGTGAGGTAGGAAACGATGCGCTCGGTTCCGCCGTACAGCTTTGGGGGCACGCTTTCGGCCAAGGGAGCGATTTGAGCGATTTTCATTCAGCAATCCTCATCATTGGCCATGAAGGCGCCAAAGGCGCGGTTGGCCGTTGACGAGGGTTAAAAGCCTGAGCGCCGGGCGGGTTGCATGCGCTGTTCAAACAGTGAGGGTTTTTAGCCCGTAAAAATGCTTTGCTGCGCCGAAGCGTTTCCGTGTGTGCAGCAACAATTTGTCACATTCGGAAAATTTCAGAGACATTTGCCCCGCCTATGCCTTGGCGAGTGCTTCCTGCGCCAAGGAGTTTCTTCGCATGCTTTCCATTTTCGCTTCCGCTGCCGTCATGGCCGTCGTCGCTCCGGTTCACAGTGCGGACATCGACCATGCGTCCACAGCCTATCGGACGAGCTATGAAACGGTGTCGACCGTTCATGTCCAGCAGGTCGAGCCGCGTTTCGCCAGCCGTCCGGCCACGCCCGTCTGCCGCTGGCAGGCCGAACTGGGCGTGAACCGCTCGGTGACGGCAGAGGGCAATGCGATTGCCGCAATGGGTAAGGCCATCCATCGCTTCGCTCCGCTCTCGGGTAGCTACGCCGGGAACTGCGCAAGTGCGCGGGGTCAGATCGACGCGGAAATCGGGCGCTACGCACAGGCGCGCGCGGGCGAGGCGCTGGCGGCGGCGCAGGGCGACAGCGCGGTTATCCAAGGTGAACTTGATGGCCTTCGCAGCTTGTCAGTGAAGGGCGGATGAGTTCACCGCTGATCCTGATTGCCGAGGAAAAGCCCGAACAGCGCCAGCAGGTGCGCGAATATCTGGAGCAGAGCGGCTTTCGCGCGCTGCCCGCGGCGTCGGCATCCGACATCTGGAACGCGATCAAGACCGTGCCTGTCGGCGTGCTGGTGCTGGATGCGGCGCTGCGCGGTCCCGATGGCATGGACCTGTGCCGTGACGTCCGGGAGCGGAGCGACGTGCCGATCATCCTGGTCGGCGCTGGCGGCAGCGAGGTGGACCGGGTGGTGGGGTTGGAACTGGGCGCCGACGACTATATGTCCAAGCCCTATTCGACCCGCGAATTGGCCGCCCGGCTTCGCGCGGTGCTGCGTCGCAGCAAAAAGGAGCGGTTGATCGGCCTGCGCGCCAGCACGCTGGCCCGGTTCGACGGGTGGCAGGTCGATTTCGCGCGGCGTGAAGTAAAGGACGAGGGCGACCAGCCGATCGAGCTTACCGCCGCAGAATTCGCACTGCTCCAGGTCATGCTGGAAAATCCGCAGACGGTCATTCCACGCGCCAGGCTCATGGAATTGGCCGGTGTGCGCGACGCGCCATCATCCGATCGCAGCATCGACGTGCTGGTCAGCCGGGTCCGGCGGAAGCTGAGCGTTGGAGGCAGGGCCGCGCCGATCGTCACCGTTCGGGGGGCGGGATATATGCTGAGCGCTGCTGTCGAGAGGCAGTGACGGCAGAAAATCCAGTCAGACACACTATTTAACAAAGCCGCTGCGACGCAGCAAAGGCACGTACCTATCCTTCAAATAGAGCCGATCCGCCCCCTGATCGGCAACCAAAAAGAAGGATAGAAGCCATGAACGAGCTTATCGGTCGCGTCTTCAGTTTCGAAAGCAAGGTCTTTCCGGACAAGAGCACGCTTTACAACCAGCTTGCCAATCATGGGCAGAACCCAAAGGCGTTGATGATTTCCTGCGCGGATTCCCGCATCGTGCCGGAACATATCATGCAGGCCGATCCCGGCGATCTGTTCGTGTGTCGCAACGCGGGCAACATCGTGCCCCCGCACGCCAGCCAACTGGGCGGCGTCACCGCGACGGTCGAATATGCAGTCATGGTTCTGGGCGTGCGCGACATTATCGTATGCGGGCACAGCGACTGCGGGGCGATGAAGGCGCTGGCGACGGATGCCGACCTGACGTCGATGCCCAATGTTGCCGCATGGCTGCGTCACTCGCATGCCGCGCAGAAGGTGTGTCGCGAGAATTACCCGTCCGATCTGAGCGACGCGGAAAAGCTGCGCAACATGGCGCTGGAAAATGTCGTGGTGCAATTAAACCACCTTCGCACCCATCCGTCGGTGGCGTCGGGCGTGGCGCGTGGGGAAATCGCGCTGCATGGCTGGTATGTCGATATTCATGCGGGTCAGGTTCTTGGGCTCGACGGGGAAACCGGTCGCTTCATGCCGATGCGCGAAGGCGATCCGCTTCCTGTCGCACACGCTCAGGCACGGCGCCTTGCTGGTGAAACCAGCATCGCCATGGCCGCGGAGTAAGCCTCATGCTGAAGGCTCTTTCCGGCGGCACGTTCAGCCGCGACTTCACCGCATCCATCGTCGTGTTCCTGGTCGCGATGCCCCTCTGTATGGGCATCGCGGTCGCCTCCGGCGTGCCGCCAGAGAAGGGGCTGATCACCGGTATCATCGGCGGCATCGTCGTCGGCCTGCTGGCCGGTTCTCCCTTGCAGGTCAGCGGCCCGGCGGCGGGCCTTGCCGTCATCGTCTTTGAAATCGTGCGCGAGCAGGGCCTGTCCGCGCTCGGGCCGATCCTGATCCTTGCCGGTGCTATCCAGGTCATTGCCGGATTGATGAGGGTCGGAGGATGGTTTCGCGCCATTTCGCCCGCTGTCGTTCACGGCATGCTCGCAGGCATCGGCGTCTTGATCGTCGTGGGGCAGTTCCACGTCCTGTTCGATGACAAGCCGCTTTCCAGCGGGCTTGCGAACCTGATCGCGATGCCGGGCCAGCTTTTCGGCCTCAGCAATCAGGACGCCGCGACCGCCTTTGCGGTGGGTCTTGTTACCATCGGCGGCATGCTGGGTTGGGAAAAGATCCGCCCCGCGTCGATGAAGCTGCTGCCCGGCGCCCTAGTCGGCGTGGTTCTGGCGACGCTGGTGGCGTTTCTGTTCAGCCTGCCGGTGGCCCGCGTGGCGGTCCCGGAATCGATCGTCGCAGCGGTGACATTGCCGGGCGAGGGGCTGTTTCAGCAGTTGATGAACCCGACGGTCATCACGACTGCTATCGCGATCGCCTTCATCGCCAGCGCCGAAACATTGCTGTCGGCCGCTGCGGTAGACCGGATGCATGATGGCGTGCGGACCAACTATAATCGCGAATTGAGCGCGCAGGGCGTAGGCAACCTGCTGTGCGGCGTTGCGGGCGCTTTGCCAATGACCGGCGTTATCGTCCGCAGTTCCGCGAACGTCCAGGCGGGTGCCAAGACCCGCATGTCCGCTGTCCTGCACGGCATCTGGATACTCGGCTTTGTGGCGTTGCTGCCTTGGTTGCTGCGGGAGATTCCGATGGCGGCGCTGGCAGGCATTCTGGTCGTGACCGGCGTTCGATTGGTCAGTCTGGACCATGTGAAGCACCTGCTTCATCGTTACGGCCCGCTACCCGCCGTGGTGTGGGCGGTTACGCTGATCATGGTGGTCACGATGGACCTGCTGACGGGCGTGCTGGTGGGTATTGGTCTGTCGCTGCTTGAGCTGCTGCCCCATGCGCGCCGTTTGCGGCTGGGTCTGGACGAGGACCAGCGGGATGATGCGCATGAATTGGCGCTGCATGGCACAGCCACATTCCTGACACTTCCCAAATTGTCCGCAAAGCTGGAGTCGGTTCCTGCCGAACGTCCAGTCATCCTGAACGTCGAGCGGCTGCTCCATATCGACCATACCTGCGCCGAGATGGTGCGGGAATGGATGGATCGCCGCCGCGGCACCGGAGTCAGCGTCGAACTGGCG
This sequence comes from Sphingobium sp. RC1, assembly GCF_059738765.1. Lineage (NCBI taxonomy): Bacteria > Pseudomonadati > Pseudomonadota > Alphaproteobacteria > Sphingomonadales > Sphingobiaceae > Sphingobium > Sphingobium sp. RC1. The sequence goes on along the minus strand of NZ_AP027306.1, from coordinate 1,977,241 downwards.
GGTGCAACGGGACGCTTGCGTAACCTCGCCGCCTGAACCTCACCCCCATCAGGTGTCTTTAGCCGCCGCACCACTTCCAGGTGCGGCGGCTTTTTCATGTGTGGATGTGATCAGGAAATCAAATAGACATGTTTGGAACGCCATCAGCAAATAACCGTGCCTTTGAGGGCACTATCTGAATGTCACCTTCGCACTTGCGGTAGAAGTCCATTCCCCTTCATCCGGGCGCGCCTTAGCCTGCTGTCAATCCGCCGGGATCCGGGGCATTCAGACCTTTGGGCCAGAGCGGACGCAGGATGGAACATTCTTACCGAAAAAGGGGAATGTTCATGAAAATCGCTAAGTTGCAGATGGCCTGTGCGGCTCTTGCCCTGTTGTCGGGCGCTCCGGCCTTCGCTCAGGAAGAAGCTGAAGGTCCTGTCACCGTTTCGGGCAGCGTCGCGCTGGTTTCCGACTATCGTTTCCGTGGCGTGTCGCAGAGCGACAAGGGCATGGCCATTCAGGGCGGCATCACTGCCACGCACGAAAGCGGCGCCTATGTCGGCACCTGGGCTTCGAACCTTTCCGGATGGGGGCAGTTCGGCGGTTCCAACATGGAACTGGACCTGTTCGCTGGCTACGCCATCCCGCTGGGCGGCGCGACGCTGGACGTCGGCCTGACCTGGTACATGTACCCGTCGGGCGCGGACAAGACCGACTTCGCCGAACCCTATGTGAAGCTTTCGAGCCAGCTCGGCCCCGTCAAGGGTCTGCTCGGTGTCGCCTATGCGCCCAAGCAGCAGGCTCTGGGCAACTGGTGCAGCGACGCGGCATGCACGGTTGCTGATCCGGGCGACAAGGATGACAATCTGTACATCTGGGGTGACGTGAGCGGCGCAGTGCCGGGCACGCCGGTTACGCTGAAGGCGCATCTGGGCTATTCGGACGGTAACCCCGGCCTTGGCCCCAACGGCACGTCGATCGCGCCCACGGGCAAGTATCTCGACTGGCTGGTCGGCGCGGATGTCGCCATCCCCGGCACGCCGCTGACCCTGGGCGTTGCTTATGTCGATACCGACATCAAGCGGTCGGATGAAACCTACATCCGCCCGAACTTCATGGTTCAGGACGGTGACAATTTCGGCAAGTCGATCGCCCGCAGCCAGGTGGTCTTCTCCCTGTCGGCCGCTTTCTGACGGAAATCATGCCGGGCCTTTCACAAGGCCCGGCATGGCATTCTTGCTCGTCATGGGGGCAAAATTGTCCTTCGCATGACAAATCATTGCTGAACCTGTTTCCAAGGGTTTCTGCGGTAACGTCCGGTTGACCCTGTCGGTACTCGCCCCTACTTCAGGCGCTATGAGCCGTTTTAGTCGCGCAACATTTCCGGCATGACCGCCCCCACGATCATACTTGTCGAGGACGATCCGCCGCTGCGCACGCTTACCGCGCGCGCGCTTCAGGAACATGGCTATCAGGTGCGTCCTGCCTCTTCGGGGCCAGAGATGTGGGTGGCCTTCGACGCTGGGCCGGTTGATCTGGTCGTGCTGGACGTCATGCTGCCGGGCACCAACGGCATCGACCTGTGCCGCCAGATCCGCCGCAAGAGCGATGTCCCGATCATCTTCATCAGCGCAAAGGGCAGCGAGACCGATCGGATCGTAGGCCTGGAACTGGGCGCGGACGATTATCTGCCCAAGCCGTTCGGCACACGCGAACTGATCGCGCGGATACGGGCGATCCTGCGCCGCGTCGGCGTGGAGCGGGGGCCTGACGAACATCGCGAGAATGAGGCGCGCTTTGACGGCTGGGTTGTCAACTTCCCGCGCCGGGAACTGCGTTCGCCCACTGGCGCGATCGTGGACCTGACGGGCGCGGAGTTCGACCTGCTGGGTTCCTTCCTCAGCCATCCGCAGCGGGTCATCGCGCGCGAGCGGCTGATAGAATTGTCGCGCACGCGCATGGGCGACAGCTCCGACCGCAGCATCGATGTGCTGGTCAGCCGGTTGCGGCGGAAGCTATCGACCGAAGGTGCAGCAGCGCCCATCACGACCGTGCGCGGCGTGGGCTATATGTTCAACGCGGAAGTCAGCCGGGCTTGACCCTGCATATGAGCCGGTCGCTGGGTCTGGTCGGACGGCTGTTGGCGATCCTGCTGCTGGCGCTTACGCTGGAATTTGCGGTCGGCACGCTGATTTACGAGCGGGCGGGCCATCTTTCCTTACAGGATGACGAGGCGCGGCGTCTGGCCGAGCATCTGGTGATCGCGCGCAAGCTGGTGACGGAGCAACCAGCGAACGACCGGCATGCGATGGCGATCCAGCTTACCACCGACCGCTATGACATCCACTGGACACCTGCGTCGCCGCCACCGCCCACGCTGGCGCCGGAATTGCAGCGGATGCGGCGGCAGATCATTGCCTGGGAGCCGAGCCTGGAACAGTCGAGGCTGTGGCTGCGGCTCGCGTCGCCCGGGGGGCGGGTGTCGCAGATCAATGGCGGCTTGCAGTTGCCTGATCGCAGCTGGCTCTATTTCGGGATGCGCCATAGCGGGGGGCAGTGGACCTTTACCATCGGGCGCATGGGGCTGGCGCTTATCCCGCTGGTGGCGCTGATGGTGGCCGGGGGCATGCTGATCCGGCGGACGCTGGCGCCGCTCAAGGACCTTACCAAGGCGACCGAGCATATCGGTCTGAGCGACGAGGTGGTGGTAGCGGAAAGCGGGACCAGCGATGTGCGGGACCTGATCCGCGCGTTCAATGCGATGCAGACGCGCATACATCGCCTGATCACCGAACGCACCGAAACGCTGGCCGCTGTCGGGCACGACTTGCGCACGCCGTTGGCGCGCTTGCAGCTACGGCTCGAGGGAATTCGCGATGCGGAAGCGCGCGACGCGATGGCCGGTGACCTTGAGGAAATGGGGGCGATGATCGAATCTCTGCTGGCCTTCCTCGGCGGGGAGAAGAATGGCGAGCCACCTGTGCGCGCGGACGTGGCTGTCACGGTGGCGACGGTGGTGGACGCCTTTCAGGACCAGGGCGCCGATGTCAGCTATGAGGGGCCGGATCATCTGGAAATGGATGTCCGGCCGATGCTGTTGCGCCGGGCGGTCATCAATCTGGTCGAGAACGCGCTCCATTATGGTCAGCGGGCCTATGTCAGCGTCGAGCCCCGCGCTGGCGAGGCGCTGATCCGGGTGGAGGACGATGGTCCGGGCATCCCGGAGGACAAGTTGGAGGAGGTGCTGAAGCCCTTTTTCAGACTTGATGAGGCGCGGGGGCGTTATACTCGGGGTTTAGGGCTGGGCCTCGCGATCGTGGCGAAGGCGGTCGATCAGGAAGGCGGCAGCCTGGTTCTGAAAAACCGGCCCGGAGGCGGGTTGAGTGTGGAAATCCGCCTGCATATGGCTGGTGCCAGCCTCGCCCGCTGAAACCGGGCTGACGTTTCGGGTTAAAAAGAAACATCGCGGGGACAAGCAAAACTCGTTTACCGGATCGGCTGGTGGCGGTCTATGCCAGCTTCCGTTGAACAAGAGGCGCATATGACCGCAGACGGCGAAAGCGAAGATCAGCTTCTGGAAGGCTATTGGGACCTGGATCGGCTGGTGGGCGATCTGGGGAAGGTTCGCACAGGCTGGCGCGCGGCGCAGCAGCATCACGCCGAATATGGCGCGGAGGGTTTTCCGTCACGGGCCAATCTTGCCAAGATCATGACGTCGCTATGCGGCGCGCTGTTTCCGTTGCGCCTTGGCCCCAGCTTCATTCGCATCCACAATGAAGATGCCTTTGTAGCGCAGACCTTGCAAACGGCGCTCAGCCGCCTCTACGGCCAGATACGCCTTGAGCTTCTCTACAATATGCATGGCAGACCGCCTGCCGAAATCGATGGCGAAGCCGCGCGCATCATCGGCAATTTTGCTCAAAGCCTGCCTGGCTTGCGCGACTTGCTCGATTCCGATGTGGAAGCGGCGTTCCTGGGCGATCCCGCCGCGCGCAGCGTCGATGAGGTGCTGATCTGCTATCCATCAATGCTGGCGATCATCCATCATCGGCTTGCCCATCGCCTCTATGATCTGGGCGCGCCACTGGTCGCCCGCATCATCTCCGAGATTGCCCATTCGCGCACGGGTATCGACATTCATCCGGGCGCGACCATCGGGCGCAGCTTCTTCGTCGATCATGGCACCGGTGTCGTCATCGGCGAGACGGCCATAGTGGGTGACAGGGTACGGCTGTATCAGGGCGTGACGCTGGGCGCGCGCAGCTTTCCCGCCGATGAGAGGGGCGCGTTGGCCAAGGCGATCGCCCGGCACCCGATCATCGAGGATGATGTGGTGATATATGCGGGCGCCACCATTTTGGGCCGCATCATCATCGGCAGCCGGTCTGTGATCGGCGGCAATGTCTGGCTGACCGACAGCGTTCCGGCGAACAGCAATGTGCGTCAGGCGAAGGCGCAATATGAGGTGACCAGCCGGGTCGAAGTATCAGCGCCGCACCGCGTTCACTCCTTGATGGACGCGGAGCGGGACGGCTTCGCAGAGAATATCTGACCTCAGTTTGCCGAGCAGCTGTCGCCTTGGCCTGCCAGCAGGTCGAGGCACCTGCCGTCTATCTCATTACGGGGCACGGGCAGATGAATGAGGGCCGACAGCGTCGGCATGATATCCGCGGTTTCGACGCCGAGCGGCTGTTCGAAATGCCGCATGCCCTTGCGCCAGAAGAGGATCGGAACGCGCCTGTCCGTGTCCCAGGGCGAACCGTGCGTGGCCACGGAGCCATGCGAAGGATCGGCGATGGGCGTCACGCGTGGTTTCAGCAGCAGGACAAGGTCGCCCGAGCGTTCGGGATCGAAGCTGGCCCGGACTTCCTGCAGCAGGTTCCAGCTTTCCGGCGGACCTGAAGGAGACGGCGCGGCGGCGATTTGCGCCTTGGTAAAGACGGTTTCGACCTGCGGATGGGCGCGCAACAAGGCGAGCGTGGCGGCTTCCACCTTGGCGCGCTGGGCGCGGGTGAGATTGCGGTCGAAATAAAGATCGCCGGATGGGCCGTCGCCCTGAACCAAGCCCTTGCCACCTATGCCGGTGCGGGCGACCACTGCTTCTGAAAGCGCTCGGGGCATGAGCGCCGGATCGACGCGCTGTTCCATCGGCATCGCATTTTGCTGATGCCGCTCCGGCAGGTCGTGGCCGCCATGATCTGCGGTGAGCATCACGACATAATCGATGCCCTGCTTGTCGAGACGGTCAAAGAAGGCGCCCAGTTCGCGGTCCAGCCGATCGATCTGGATGCAGCTTTCGGTTCCTTCCGTGCCATAGGCGTGGCCGATGACGTCGGTCGCCGAAAGGCCGATGGAAAGGAGGTCGGTCTGAGCCTGCTTGCCAAGGTCCATGCTTTCGATGGCGGCGGCGGCGAACGCCAGGGTCATGGCATCCTGCTCAGGCGACGCACGGAATGCGCCGAATTGACCGGCGGGCCTTGCGAAGCGGCCGGTGCCGACAATCCGTGCGCCCGCACTCACGGGGAAATCCTTGGCGGCGCATTGCGGAGGCAGGTCAAAACCGGGATTGGGCTGGGTGAGCCGTTGTGCGAACACTTCATTCACCCGTGCGACCAGCGGCGGCGTTGGCGTGCCGGGATAGCTGACATAGCCCTTTGACCCCAGCCACCAGACTTGATCCGCCTTTGCGCCACCCATCATGATGGCCGCGCGATCCTTTCCGGCGATGGATACATTGCGGACGGCGGGATTGATTGCCTTCATGCGTTCGCCGAGCGTGGGGACGCGCAAATGGACGGGGGAGGGGATATATTTGGAACTGCTGCTATCCGGCTGTTTCTCATCCTCTGCGCAGTAGATCGTCTTGTCGGGCCGGGCAGCACTCTGATCGATCCAGCTATTGGCGATGATGCCAGTGCGTGAAGGGCGGCTGCCGGTCAGGATGGTGCTGTGGCCGGGGCAGGTTTCGGTTGCGGCGTGGCTTTGATATCCGCGCGGGAACACGGCGCCTTCGCTCAAGCGCTTGAGGCCGCCGCTATAATAAGGACGATATTCGCTGAAGAGATCGGCCGAAAACTGATCGACCGAGATCGCGATGATGAGCCGGGGCGGCGGGTCGGACGGGGTGGGGCTTGCCGGAGGCTGGGCCAGCGCAGGCAGGGGCGCCAGCAGCAGGAGGGTGTGAAGCGTTTTCCTGAACATCTTTGTACGAGCCCTTCTGTGCCTTGACGGCGCAACCATGCCGACCTAGCCCGCTGTGATCCACGCGAACAGAGGCCCGATGCGGATTTTCCATGTCCTCCTGATGACGCTGGCGCTGTTTGTCGCGCCTGCGGCCAGCGCTCAAGGCGCATTCGGATCGGGCGCGCCGCATATCGCCGCGCAGTTGGTTGCCGAAAGCGACGCACCTGCTCCGGACCGGACCAGCAACATCGCCTTCGTCATGACGCCGGAGGCTGGCTGGCACGGCTATTGGCAAAATCCGGGTGATGCGGGTCTGGGCATGACCGTGAAATGGGTGCTGCCCAAAGGCGTGAGCATTGGGGCGTTGCGCTATCCGGTGCCCGAGACGCTGCTCATTTCCGGCCTGATGAACCATGTTTATGAGGGGCCTTATTCGCTCCTCGCGCCTGTCAATGTTGCGCCTGAGGTGGCGAAAGGCACGCGTTTGCCGATCCGCGGGAAGGCGGAATGGCTTGCCTGCACCGACAAGACTTGCGTGCCCGAGAGTGCCGATATCGCGCTGGATTTAGTCGCGGGCGATGGCGCGGTGGCGCCCGCGACGCAGGCCCGGTTCGATGGCTGGCGCGCGCGCTTGCCCCGTCCGCTCGGGAGCGAGGCGAGTTACGCCGTCGCCGACGGTAAGCTGCGGATGTCGATCCCTTTTCCGGGGGAAGCTGCGGCGTCTGACGTGCATCTCTTTCCGTTGGAAGAGGGTGTCGTCCGCTATGCCGCGCCTCAATCGGTCCAACGTCAGGGGGACCGGCTGCTGATTGAAACCGAGGCCGGGCAGGGATTCAAGGGTGATGCCCTTCAGGCAGTCCTCCGCACCGGGGACCATGTAGGCTTTCTGGTGACGGCTCGCCCCGGCGTGGTTGCGGGGGTGAGTTCAGGTCTGCTGCGCACGGCGCTGATCGCGCTTGGCGGGGCGATATTGGGCGGGCTGCTGCTCAATATCATGCCGTGCGTGTTTCCGATCCTGGGGCTGAAGGCGCTCAAGCTGGCGCGCGCTGGCGGGGACGAAGCGACGGTGCGGCGGGAGGCGCTGGCCTATGGCGTGGGGGTCATTCTGACATGCCTGCTGCTCGGAGGGTTGCTGCTGGCGATCCGGTCGGCGGGCGTGGCGGTGGGCTGGGCGTTTCAGTTGCAGGACCCGCGCGTCATCTTGCTGCTGCTGCTGCTGGTCACGGCGGTCGCCTTCAACCTCGCGGGATTGTTTGAACTGAGCGCTTTTGGTGGTGGGGAGAAGCTGGCGGGGAAGAAGGGCATTGCGGGTTCCTTCTGGACCGGCGCGTTGGTCGCTTTCGTCGCCACGCCTTGCACCGGGCCTTTCATGGGGGTGGCGATGGGTGCGGCGCTGGTGCTGCCGGTCGCGGCGGCGCTTGCGGTGTTTGCCGGGTTGGGCTTTGGCCTTGCTCTGCCCTTTCTGTTGCTCGCCTATATACCGGCGCTTCGGGGGCGCTTGCCACGGCCGGGGCTGTGGATGGAGACTTTCCAGAGGATATTGTCGATTCCGATGTTCCTGACCGCGCTAGGTCTTGGCTGGCTGCTGGGGCAGCAGCGCGGCGTGCAGGGGATGACGATTGGTCTGGGCGCGGCTTTGCTGTTGGCGCTGCTGTTGTGGTGGCTTGGGGCGCGTCAGCATCGCGGCAAGCGGGGCGGGCTGCTCGTCATGCTAGCTGCTGCGCTGTTGCTTGGCGCGGGGATGGTGATGCTGCCTGCGCATTCGACTGGCGTTGCGCAGGCGAAGGATGGCGTTGTGGCTTTTGACGAAGTGAAGCTGGCCGGGCTGCGCGCCGCTGGAAAGCCGGTATTCCTCTATTTCACCGCCGACTGGTGCCTGACCTGCAAGGCCAATGAAGCTGCCGCCATCGACCGCGCCGACACGCGGGAGGCCTTTGCCAGGGCGGGCGTGACGGTGATGGTGGGTGACTGGACGAGTGCGGACCCGGCGATCACCCGCTTTCTGGAGGCGCAGGGACGATCGGGCGTGCCGCTCTACCTCTGGTACGCTCCGGGAAAATCCGCCGAGGTCCTGCCGCAGCTGCTGACGGTGTCCACGCTGACGGCGCTGGTGCGCTGATGGCGAAGTTGCGCGCGGATCAGTTGCTCGTCGATCGTGGTCTGGCGGAGAGCAGGGCACGGGCGCAGGCGCTCATCCTTGCGGGCCTCGTCTTCTTGGGCGACAGGAAGATCGAAAAGGCGGGGCAGCAGGTCGCGGAGGATGCCGCGCTGGAGGTGAAGGGCCGCGATCATCCGTGGGTGTCGCGGGGAGGCATAAAGCTGGCCCACGGCATTGATCATTTCGCGCTGGACGTGACTGGCATGGTCGCGATCGATGTCGGAAGCTCGACAGGCGGCTTTACCGATGTGCTGCTGACCAACGGCGCGGCGCGGGTCTATGCGGTGGATAGCGGGACGAACCAGCTTGCGTGGAAGCTGCGATCCGACCAGCGCGTGGTCGTGCATGAACAGACGAGCGCCCGCATATTGACGGCCGTCCATATCCCGGAGCCGGTCGATATTATCGTATGCGACGCGAGCTTCATTTCGCTGGCGAAGGTGCTGGACCGGCCGCTGGATTTCGCCCGGGCCGGGGCGCATCTCGTTGCCCTTATCAAGCCGCAGTTCGAGGCTGGTCGGGAAGAGGTCGGTAAGGGCGGCGTCGTGCGCGATCCCGCCATACATGCTCGTGTCTGCGAGGAAGTCAGCCAGTGGCTGACGGCGAAGGGCTGGACAGTGCTGGGCGTGACGCCAAGCCCCATCACCGGCCCCCAGGGCAATGTCGAGTTTCTGATCGGCGCGAGGTTGGACGCCTAGGCGCGGGCTTGCTCATAGTCCGGCAGGCGTTTGATTTTGTGACAGATGCCGGTCTTCCACCGCTATTCGCGGTTGCGGGATGAAGTGTTTCACCGCAAACCGATTACTGGCGGCTTGACAAGGGTCTGAAGGATTCGTCCGAGGCCGCCGAGTGAGGATTAGTGGAGCTGCGCCGACGATGAATGAAATCGCGTCCCCCGGTCAGTTGCGTTTGGCCTATCTGCGATGGGCGCTGGTCACGGTTCCGGCGATCGTGTTCCTGGGCTTCCTGTCGGGCAAGCTGGCCAATAGCGGATATGGCAACCGCTGGTTCGACGCGCTGGTGAAGCCCGACTTCATGCCGCCCGGCTGGGCTTTTGGTGTCGCCTGGACGATCCTTTACATCCTGATGGGTCTTGCCCTTGCCATCGTCATTCATGCGCGGGGAGCGCGGGGCAGGGCGGTGGCTATCATCCTGTTCCTCATCCAGCTGGCGCTAAACCTCGTCTGGTCGCCGCTTTTCTTCCGCGCGCATCAGGTCGATAATGCGCTTGGGTTGATCGTCGTCCTTTTCGTCGCCGTAGCTGTGACGGCATGGCTGTTCTGGCGCATCAGGCGGGTCGCGGGATTGTTGCTGCTGCCTTATCTGGCATGGCTGGGCTTTGCATCGGCGCTGAATTATGAGATCGGGCGCCTCAATCCGGATGCTGAGACCCTTGTCGCGCCCGCGCTCAAGGCCCAGATATGACATCATCGTGGCGCACATTCGCGCGCTAGCAAACAAGGACATTCAGATCATGCAGAGCGAAAACCGCTTTTTCGACGACCTCGCCAAGCTGGTGAACGGCGCTGCGGGAACAGTCGCTGGCATGAGCCGGGAGTTTGAAACCAACGCCCGCGAAAAGGCCAAGCAGTGGATCGGCGGCGTGGATTTCGTCAGCCGCGAAGAATTCGATGCCCTGAAGGCGCTGGCAGCGGCGGCCCGTGAAGAGGTCGAATTGCTGAAGGCCCGGATCGACGCGCTGGAAGGCCGGTCGAGTGAGCCAGTGACAAAGACGGTCCGCTCGCCAAAGCCCAAGGCAGGCGACGCGGAATAAGCAGGCTTTGCCGCCTGTCCGTTGGTTTTCTGCAACGATCGCCTATTTTGATGCGTTTCCCTCAGTCGGTGGTTTCCTTGCCGCCGGGAAATGCTCTATGGCCAGCCAATGATGGACAGCGACGAATTTGAAAATGGCGGCCAGGAGGCCGCGCCGATCGATATGCTGGCCGCCTATTTCGAAGCGAACGGGTGGAGTTTCGATCAGGTCGGCGAAGATGAAATCGTCGCCAGCACGCAGGGTAGCTGGGCGCAATATGAACTGCGCGGCATCTGGCGCGACGAAGATCAGGTGCTGCAACTGCTGGCCCTGCCCGACATCCGCGTCACGGAAGAGAAGCGGGCGACGATCTACGAAACGCTGGGCCTGATCAATGAGCAGCTTTGGCTCGGGCATTTCGAGCTTTGGTCTTCCAGTGGCATCGTGTTGTTCCGGCACGGCGCTCTGCTGGGCGCGGGAGGCGTGCTGACGCTGGATCAGGCGCAGATACTGGTCGAAACCGCGATCGACGAATGCGAGCGTTTCTACCCGGTGTTCCAGTTCGTCCTATGGGGCGGCAAGAGCCCCACGGAGGCGATTTCCGCCAGCTTGATCGAGACGCGCGGCGAAGCCTGAGGATTGTCCATGACGCAAGCTTGGCCCGCACACCTGTTCATGGTTGGCTGCGGCAATATGGCTGGGCAAATGCTCGCCCGATGGCTGGCATGCGGCCTTGATCCCGCGAGCGTCACCGTGTTGCGGCCGAGCGGCCGTGCTGTCGCGGACGGGGTGCGGGTGGTGACAGACTATCCAACATCTCTGCCCGCGCATGTGACAGTGCTGTTGGGAATGAAGCCCTATCAGCTTGACGATGTAGCAGCCTCGCTTGCGCCTCTTTGCGCGGCTGATACGCGCATCGTCTCGATATTGGCGGGGACGCCGGTTGCGGACCTGCGCAAGCGTTTCCCGCTGGCCCAGGACATCGTCCGGGCGATGCCTAACCTGCCTGTCGCCTTGGGGCAGGGCGTCACTGGACTGTACGCCGACGGCAAGGTGTCCCACTCAGCCCGTGGGCAAGTGGACGCGCTCATTACGCCATTAGGTGCAGCCGAGTGGATCGAAGACGAAGGGCAATTTAACGCGCTGACCGCCCTGTCGGGCTGTGGGCCGGCCTTTTTGTTCCGCTTCATCGATGCGTTCGCGCGTGCCGGGGAAGCGATTGGACTTTCAGCCGATCAGGCCGCACGGATGGCGCTCGCCACCGTCCAAGGTTCTGCGAGCCTTGCCGCGCAGGCAAATGAAAGTCCGGCGATATTGGCCGACCGCGTGGCGAGTCCCGGCGGGATGACGCGCGAGGGATTGAACGTCCTCGATGCGGACGACCGGCTGCTGAAGCTCCTCACCGACACCTTGGCTGCCACCCGCGATCGGGGCGAGGAAATCGCCCGCGCGCGCTGATCCGCGGTTCCGATGCGACGGCGGGGCGTTTAGACTGAATGCACGTGCCTAAGTTGGGAGTTCGCCATGCTGGCTATGACTACGCCGATCCTGGTTCTCACCACGGGCGGGACGATCGACAAAATCTATTTCGATGCCTTGTCGGATTATAGGGTCGGCGAAAGCGTCGTCGCGAAACTGTTGCAGATAGGCGGTGTGAAGCGTCCCTTTCGCATAGAAGAGGTGACGCGCAAGGATAGTCTGGAGCTGGATGATGCCGACCGGGCGCTGATCCGCGAGCGGGTTCTTTCAGCGGCGGAAAGCCATATTGTCGTCACCCATGGCACGGATACCATGACGGACACGGCCAAGGCTCTTGAGGATGTAACGGGCAAGACGATCGTCCTTGTCGGTGCGCTCGCCCCTGCACGCTTCGGCGAGAGCGACGCCAGCTTCAACTTGGGCATGGCGTTCGCGACGGCTCAGATTGCCGATCCAGGTATCTACATCAGCATGAGCGGATCGGTGTTTCGGGCGGATCAGGTCGTCAAGGATCGAGCAAAAGGTGCGTTCGTCCCGCGATAAGCGTCGACATCGGTATCAGCTTTTCGGTGCCTTCAGCCAGTGTCGTGGAAGCGATCCGAGTTGGTTCCGTGGGTCGAGCAGCGGCGGCAAAGCCTTTGATTTTTCACGCAGAGGCGCGGAGACGCGGAGGATTGTCGCGGGCGCTTACCGTACCAGGCGGGATTCGCACTGGAGTGAAGCCGTTGTTTTAACGTCATCTTCGGGTCTCTGCGCCTCCGCGTGAATGCAGATTTTCTCTGCGCCTTCTGCGGCCTCTGCGCGAGAAATAGATTGTCGTCGCGCAGGCCGAGCATGATGCAGGAACCGCCTCCGCCATCGCGCATTATTCGTGCGGGTGGCGTAACGATGAGGAGGATATTCATGGCCGATTATCAGGAGCGTCCAGCGACGACGACTACTATAGTTGAACGGCGCGGCGGTGGCGGCACGGCGATTGCGGTGCTGCTGCTGGTAGTGGTGGTGGCGATTGCCGCCTTTTTCCTGATCAGTAGCCAGACGCGCAAGGATAGCGCGGTCGAGAGCGCTGCCACGCAGGTCGGTCAGGCAGCGAGCGATGTGGGTAGCGCCGCCAAGGATGCAGCCGACAGCGCGAAGGGTGAATAAGCCGGAACGGCTCTATTAGAGCGGCGTGCCTTTTATCCGCATCCCTCAACCCCGTTCGGGCTGAGCTTGTCGAAGCCCCCTACTTTCTAAAAAGAAGTAGAGCCCTTCGACAGGCTCAGGGCGAATGGTAAAACAAGGTGGGGCAGATTTAAAGCTCGAAGCTCAAGCGGGCAAAAGAAAGGGCGCCCCGGTCGGGACGCCCTCTATTTATATTCACCTGCCGTAGTCGGCTCGGTTGAATTCAGATCAGCCTTCCACCTTGGCATATTTCGGTGCGGCTTCGTTCAGGATGCGCAGGATCTTCTTGAGAGCGCTGGGCTCATCCGTTTCTTCCATCGCGGCGAGTTCGCGAGCGAGGCGGCTGGAAGCGGCTTCGAAAATCTGCCGTTCGGAATAGCTCTGCTCAGGCTGGTCGTCAGCGCGGAACAGGTCGCGAGTCACCTCGGCGATCGACACCAGGTCGCCGGAGTTGATCTTGGCTTCATATTCCTGCGCGCGGCGCGACCACATGGTGCGCTTGACCTTCGGCTTGCCCTTCAGCGTTTCGATGGCCTCTTCCAGGGTCTTGTTCGACGACAGCTTGCGCATGCCGACGCCTTCGGCCTTGTTGGTCGGCACGCGGAGCGTCATGCGCTCCTTTTCGAACCGGAGCACATAAAGCTCCAATTCCATGCCCGCGATCTGCTCCTTTTGCAGCTCGACCACCCGGCCAACACCGTGCTTGGGGTAAACAACATAATCACCAACGTCAAAGGACAGCGCCTTGGCAGCCATTTGAAACCTTTCTAATTCTACCGGAGACGGATATCGCCGCGTCACAGATGCGCAGAGTAGCACAAGCCGAGGATTCCACGGCGCCACCGTCAGGACATGAGCAAATACTCCAGGACGGAATGCGACCGTTTCCGCCTCTTGACCCTTATTTAGCAGATTCGTAACAAAATTGCCACCCCCAGACGCAAAATCCGGGAGTGAGCCTCATGCCGAAACGCTAGGGGTAGTTCGTCAGCGACGATCTGGCATCAATATGATGATCGGAAACGATGGACCTTCAGCCTTTGGACACGCCGTCCTGCTCGTCGGTCGAAGCGCCCGATCAGCTGCCAGAGCCGGGTTCGGGTGAGAAGAATTTCTCCAGCTTGTTATCGACGCCCTTCATCTCGTCAGCGTCGGCAGGGGCGTCGCCCTTGACGGTGATGTTGGGCCATTCAGCCGAGAATTTGGTATTGAGCTCCAGCCACTTCTCCAAACCATTCTCCGTATCGGGCAAAATGGCTTCGGCAGGGCATTCAGGTTCGCACACGCCGCAATCGATGCATTCGTTCGGATTGATGACCAGCATGTTCTCGCCCTCGTAGAAACAATCGACGGGGCAGACCTCGACGCAATCCATATATTTGCAGCGGATGCAGTTGTCGGTCACGACATAGGTCATGGATCAGCACTCTATAGGGGTTCGACAGCGGCGGCCCTGCTATGCCCGGCGCGCGCGAAGGTCAATGAGGATATTTTTGTCTCCCTAATCGCCCAGCTTCAGTTCCTCATAGCATGTCTGAGCTTCTGGCGCTGGTCCCCGGCGTCCCGGAAGTTCCACGACGCGGACCACGCGTACTCCGCTGGGGTGGGGAAATGTGATGAGATCGCCCGCGCGCACGGGTGAATGGGCGCGCTCGATGCGGCGGCCATTAAGACGGATATGACCCTCTTCGGCCAATTTCTGCGCCACCGACCGGCTTTTGGCGAGCCGGGCGAACCACAGGAATTTGTCGATGCGCAGGCTCGGTCCATGATTACCGAGGCGCGCGCCTTCAGCCATTGCGGCCAAGAAGCTCCGCCAGGCCTGCAAAGGCATTGTTGCTCACTGGCGCCGCCGCGCCGGTCGAAGCGGGGCGAGAAGGCGCGCCACGCGCGGGTGCGCTGCGCCGGTTAGGCCCACGGGCGTGTTGTTGATCCGGCCGTGCCTTCTGCCGCCCACGGAAGGTCCAGTTCGCGCCGCCTTCTGTGGCTGCCTCGACGGGGCGGAATCCAGCCAAGCGCATCAATTGCAGGAAAGCGGGTTCGTTGAGGCCGAGCGAGACGATCTGCGGGCTTTGGGCGGTGAAGGCCTCGCCCTTCGCGATCGCTTCATGGGCGGCGCGGGCCATGCGTTCCGCCATGTCGATTCGTAGCATCTGATCGTCGAAGCCGCGAAAGCCAGCGATCCGGGCACCCATCTGTTCCGCCTTTTCGCCCGTGGGGATGAGCGTCAGGCCGGGCAGGGGCAGGGGCAGGCATGGTTTGGCGATGCGCGCCGCCAGCAGCGCCGCGCGCCATCGTGCCGCTCCGGGCTTCAGAAGTCCTGGATGATAGATGTCGAGCACCCCGATATCGATGCCCGCACGACGCAGAAGGTGGCGTTGGTCCTTGTCCAGATGGTTGAGCGCCGAATCGAGATCGATCCTTGTCATCACTCCGCCAGCGTCGGCCAGTTGAGCGAACACGGCTCGTACGACCGCAGGAACTGCCGGATCGGCCGCGCTGGCCGCCATCTTCACGAGGGGTAGAAGATGCTTTTCCTTTTGCGCCTCAACCCAGCTTGTGAGGCGCGTGAGCACCTGCTTCTGCACATCCTGGCCAAGCGCCACAAGGCCGCGATCAAGCCGGATTTCCGGCGCCAGCAGCGACGGGCCGACGAGCAACGCCGCCACGGCATTGCCCTGCCAACCGATACCCGGCGCCTGTCCCGGCTCGTCCATCAGCACGAAATCAGTGTCGGGCGCGCCCAGCAATTCGTCAGCCTTCACTCGTAATATCCTTCCAAGACGGCGTTCCGCAGCCGCCAGCAGCATCTTTCTATCCTGATGCCGCGTAGCCGGATCGACCGAGAAACGAAATCCGTCAAGTCGCCCGATCGTCTCACCATCGACGCAGACCGTCCCGTCCGGCTCCACATCGACGGGCAGATTGCTGGCTTCCTGCCCCATGTCGCGCAACAGTACAGCGGTGCGGCGATCGACAAAACGCTGCGTCAGCGCGGTATGCAGGGCGTCGGAAAGCCTTTCCTCCAGCGCGCGCGTCCGCTCCGCCATCTCCGCAGGATGCGCCAGCCAGTCGGGACGGTGCGCGATATAGGACCAGGTGCGGGCGGCGGCAATCCGGCCCGATAATGTGTCGATATCGCCCTGAACCGAATCGAGCCGTGCCAGCTGTTGAGCGAACCAGTCGCGCGGGATATGGCCGTTACCTTCGGACAGGAACCGCCAGATGCGGCCAACCGTGCGCGCATGATGTTCCGCGCCCAGCTTCTGGAAATCGGGCAGTCCGCATGCGGCCCACAGCCTTTCGACGGCCTTCTTCCCCGTTACCCGGTCGATGACCAGCGGATCGTCGGACAGCCGCCGGAGCACCGCCAGGTCCACCGCTTCGGGCGCCGCGCGCAATTCGTCGCGGTCGGGCCGTGTCTCCAGCTCCATGATGAGGCGGCTGACGCTGTCCATGCGCGGCTGGCCTTCGCGCCAGAAGAGTTGCTCGACTGGCGGGAAGCGATGCGCTTCGATCGCCTCTATTTCTTCGGGCGTGAAGGCAGCGTCGCCATCTTCATGACCGAGGCTACCGAATGTGCCGTCCTTATGATGCCGCCCGGCCCGACCGGCGATCTGGGCCATTTCCGATACGGTCAGCCGCCGCGTCCGCCGCCCGTCGAACTTGCGCAACGAAGCGAAGGCGACATGCGCCACGTCCAGATTGAGCCCCATGCCGATCGCATCGGTAGCGACCAGATAATCGACCTCGCCGTTCAGGAACATCTGTACCTGCGCATTGCGGGTGCGGGGCGACAGCGCGCCCATCACGACGGCAGCGCCGCCACGAAAACGCCGCAGCATCTCCGCCACGGCATAGACTTCCTCCGCCGAGAAGGCGACGACAGCCGATCGCTTCGGCAGGCGCGACAGCTTCTTCGCCCCGCCATAGGACAGCGTGGAAAAGCGCGGGCGGCTGACGATTTCCACGCCCGGCACCAGTGCTTTCACCACCCGGCCGATGCTGGCGGACCCCAGTATCATGGTTTCTTCGCGGCCTCGTGCGCGCAGCAATCGGTCCGTAAAAATATGCCCGCGCTCCGGATCGGAACCCAACTGCGCCTCGTCCAGCGCGACAAAGGCATAGTCGCCAAGGCCGTTGGTTGCGGTTCCGGCCTCCCGGCCTACGCCGATCGGCATCGATTCGGCCGTGCAGAGATAATAAAGCGCGCCCGGAGGGATGATCTTCTCTTCCCCCGTGATCAACGCGACCTGACCCGGACCTTTGATGGCGACAACCCGGTCGTACACTTCGCGCGCCAGCAAACGCAGCGGAAAGCCCATCATCCCGCTGGAATGACCGCACATGCGCTCGACGGCCAAATGCGTCTTGCCGGTATTGGTGGGACCCAGCACGGCTGTGACGGGCGATCGGGCAAATTGAGCCATGACCCTCTCTATGTCGGGGATGAGTGCAGCGAGAGCAAGGGGAAGTGGGGCGATTCTCCTTTGGGCTATGCAACTTCAGTTGTTCAACGGCTGAAGGGCACGTTTCGTCGCGTGAATATGGTTAAAAAATCCGTCTTTATTTGACTTTAACCCTATGCGTTCACAACAATGCCCATGAACGCGCGGCGGGGGTCGGGCGAATTTTTAGCCTGTGGGGGGCTTTTTCAAGTGTTTCACGGTAGCCAGTTCAGTCCTCAGCAGGGGGGCGCATCCGCTTCCCTTTGGGTGACTGACGCCATCGGCAAGGGGTCGTTTACGACCGCCGATGCGCGTGACTGGCGCACCCGCCTGCGTGACTGGGCGGATGAGGTCGAACTGGTTCCCGATCTTGGCCAGCGAGTGGGCAGCCGTACGTGGTTCCGCGGCCTTGCTACCTGTTTTGGGCTTTGCGCATCGGCGCTGTATCTCTCCCCCGGCTTTCAGCCTCTGCCCGGCGCGCCGGAGCCGCTGCTCGCTCAGCCGCAGTTCGAGGAAGTGCGCAGCCAGATGATCACGCCGCTCGCCATGGGCGCGGACAGCGGACGGCGCATGGGGCCGACCGATGCCGTCCAGCCCCTGCGCGAAACGCCCGAACGTCCGCAGATCGAATTGCGCGCACAGATAGGTGGAAGTGATTCGCTTGGCCGGGCCTTGGCGAGGGCAGGGGTCAGCAATGCGGACGCCGCTCAGGTCATGGCGCTCGCCAGCGGCGATATAGCCAAGGGCCTGAAGCCGGGCACGCCGCTCGACATCGTGCTTGGCCGCCGCGCCAGCCGCGACATGCCCCGGCCGCTCGACCATCTCGCCTTCCGCGCACGGCTCGACCTCGCGCTGGAGATCAATCGCGTGGGCGGGCTGCTGCAAGTGCAGCGTACGGCTATCCATGTCGATGACACGCCGCTCCGTATTCAGGGCGTAATCGGCGACAGCATCTATCAATCCGCGCGCGCGGCTGGCGCACCGCCCAAGGCGATTCAGAGCTTCCTGCGTGTCATTGCAGAGCAGGTCGATCTGGGTTCGATCCACAGCGGAGACCGCTACGACATCATCACCGAATATCGCCGGGCGGCAACCGGGGATGTCGAAGTAGGCGACCTGCTGTTCGCTGGCCTGCACCGTGCCAGCGGCCGGGGCATCGACATGCTCAAATGGACCAGCGACGGCCGCAGCCAATGGTTCGAGGCATCCGGCGTCGGGGAACGGCGCGGGGTGCTGTCCGCGCCGGTGCAGGGCCGCATGTCCTCTGGCTTTGGTATGCGCCGCCATCCAATTCTTGGTTACACCCGCATGCATGCGGGCATCGACTTTGCCGCCGCCTATGGCTCGCCCATCTATGCCGCGACCGATGGCGTGGTATCCTATTCGGGTCGCCATGGCGGTCATGGCAATTATGTCCGGCTGGAACATGGCAACGGCCTTGCCACCGGCTATGCCCATATGAGCCGCATCGCCGCGCGCTATGGACAGCGCGTCCGTCAGGGGCAGGTGATCGGCTATGTTGGTTCAAGTGGTCTTTCGACTGGCCCGCATCTCCATTACGAACTGTACCGTAGCGGCCGAACGGTGAACCCGCTTTCGGTCAAATTCACCACGACGGCTCAACTTGCCGGGGGAGAACTGGCGGCTTTCCGGAGCCGACTGAGGCAGTTGAAGAGCCTGCGTGTCGGCGTGCCGGTCACCGTCGCGCAAAACAAGCCGCAGGCTGCGGCGCCCACCCTGTAGAGCATTTAGCTGCTTCCCGTCCTTGGGCCGCTTCGCTAACCCGCCTCCATGACCAAGATCACCGCCCTGCTGCTCGCCGGATCGCGCCCCGGTTCCGATCCTCTGGCGCAGGCGGCCGGGGTCGCGGTCAAGCCTCTCGCGCCTGTGGCGGGCGAGCCGATGATCAATTATCCCGCGCGGGCGCTGCTCGCGCATCCGTCGGTTGGACAAGTCGTCATTCTCACCCAGGCGCCGGAGCTATATCGCGCCGATCTCGCCACAGCCTGGCTCGGTGAAGACCCGCGCGTCCGCTTCGAACAGAGCGGCAGCGGAATAGCGTCCACATTGCTGAGCCTCCTGGAACGGCCAGACCTCCCTTTTCCGCTGCTCGTCACCACGGCGGATCATGTTCTGCTCGACGCCGACATGCTCGACCAATTTGTGGCCGAGGCAGAAGGGGCCGACATTGCGGTGGCGATGGTCGAACGAGCGACCTTGCTCGCCCGCTATCCCTCGTCGCGGCGGACCTGGCTCAAATTCAGGGACGGCTGGTGGTCCGGCGCCAACCTCTTCTGGTTCGGCAGCGTCAAGACGCGCGCCGTCATCGCCCTCTGGCAAGAGGTCGAGCAGGACCGCAAAAAGGGTTGGAAGATATTGGCCGCATTCGGGCCGATCGCCTTGCTCGGCGCCGTGCTGCGCCTCTCAACACTCCATGGCGGCATAGCGCGCATCGGCCGCCGCTTTGGCCTCGTCGCCCGACTGGTGTCGATGCGCAAAGCGGAAGCCTGCATCGACGCGGACAAGGTTGAGGATGTCGTGCTTATCGAACAGATATTGAGCGGCGGGGCGTAAGCGCCAAAATCGCTTCATGCTTTTGCTGCTTTGATGGGTAGCAAATGGCGAAACGAGGCGCTAAGGGCCTCTGGCGCGCGCCCCCATATAATTATCGGCGCGGACGGAGGACATCTTAAACCATGGCCGAATTCACCCTGCCCAAGAACAGCAAGATTTCCGGTAAGGGCGTGACCCACAAGGCGCCTGACGGTGCGAGCAACGTCAAGAGCTTCAAGGTCTATCGCTACGATCCCGACTCGGGTCAGAATCCGCGCTATGACACGTTCGAGATTGACCTCGACAATTGCGGTCCGATGGTCCTCGACGCGCTGCTGAAGATCAAGAATGAATATGATCCGACGCTGACCTTCCGCCGTTCCTGCCGCGAAGGCATTTGCGGTTCCTGTTCGATGAACATGAACGGCAAGAACGGTCTGGCCTGCACCACCGCGATCGACGAATGCGCGGGCAAGGAAGTGCGCGTTACGCCCCTTCCGCACATGGATGTGATCAAGGATCTCGTCCCCGATTTCACGCATTTCTATGCGCAGTACAATTCGATCAAGCCTTGGCTGCAAACCGTCAGCCCCGCGCCGAGCGGCAAGGAGCGGCTCCAGTCGCCCGCCGACCGTGAAAAGCTGGACGGCCTGTATGAGTGCATCCTGTGCGCCTGCTGCTCGACCAGTTGCCCCAGCTACTGGTGGAACTCCGACAAGTTCCTTGGCCCCGCGATCCTGCTTCAGGCCTATCGCTGGCTGGCTGACAGCCGTGACGAATATACCGGCGAGCGCCTTGATGAGCTGGAAGATCCCTTCCGCCTCTATCGCTGCCACACCATCATGAACTGCGCGAATGTCTGCCCCAAGGGCCTCAGCCCTGCCAAGGCGATCGCGGAGACCAAGAAGATGATGGTCGAACGGCAGCTTTAATCCAGTGGGCGATAATGCTGGTCCTGTAAGCCTGGTGCTGGAAGGTCCGTGGGCTGACTGGTTGCGTTGGAGCGATCCGGTTCCGGAGACGTTCCTCGGCACATCCGTCGGCCCCAGCTATTCGCAAGGCGCCGGTGATCGCCGTGCTACTGTGATGCTGGAAACCCGTCCGTCGCATGCCAATCGCAATGGCGCGCTGCATGGCGGTTTTCTCGCGGCCTTTGCCGACCATGCTTATTTTGCGGCGCTGGCGGCCATGGGACGTCCCGAGCAGGCTGCTGCCGTCACTGTCGATCTTTCCATGCAATATTGCGGCTCCGGCAAAGTGGGCCAGCCGCTGCGCGCCGATGTCGAGGTCTTGCAGGAAACCGGGCGGTTGTTCTTCATGCGGCTGACCCTGCATCAGGATGACGGGCTGGTCGCGTCCTCGACCGCCACGGTGCGAAAGGTCCCGGTTCCCAAATGACCAGCGTTATCGAGCGTTATCGCGCGCTCGTCGCGGCCGGGGAATTGCGTCCCGATCCGGATCAGCAGGCCGCCGCAGCACGGTTGAACGCGCTTCAGCTGGAATTGGAAGCGGCTCCTCCTCGCGGGTCGACCTTGTGGAAATTGCTGCGAAAGGCGCCTGAGCCGCCACGCGGCCTCTACATGTGGGGTGGTGTCGGCCGGGGCAAGTCGATGTTGATGGACCTGTTCTTCGACACCGTGCAGGTCAAGCGCAAGAAGCGCGCCCATTTCCATGAATTCATGCTCGACGTCCATGCACGGCTTGCCGAGGTTCGCAAAGCGGAGAAGGGCGATCCCATCCCTCCGGTCGTGGACTCGCTCGCCGAAGAGGCGCGGCTGCTCTGCTTTGACGAAATGGTCGTGAATAATATGGCGGACGCTGCCATCATGTCGCGTCTGTTCACCGGGCTGCTGGACAAGCGGGTGACGATCGTCACGACCTCCAACCGCGCGCCGGATGAACTCTATAAGGACGGCCTCAATCGTCAGCTTTTCCTGCCGTTCATCGACCTCATCAAGGATCGTCTGGACGTCCTGACCCTGGATGGACCGACCGACTACCGGCTCGACCGTTTGGGCGACGCGCAGCTTTGGCATTCGCCCAATGGTCCAGCGGCGACCAAGGCGCTTTCCGAGGCGTTCTTCCGCCTCACCGACTATCCGGTGGAAGATCGGGCAAAGGTTCCTGTGGAGGACATAAAGGTGCAGGGTGGGCGGACCTTGCAC
This sequence comes from Sphingobium sp. RC1, assembly GCF_059738765.1. NCBI lineage: Bacteria > Pseudomonadati > Pseudomonadota > Alphaproteobacteria > Sphingomonadales > Sphingobiaceae > Sphingobium > Sphingobium sp. RC1. Next base: position 1,955,356 of record NZ_AP027306.1, on the reverse strand, counting down.
GTGCCGAAGAGCCTGAAGGGGGTGGCAGTCTTTTCTTTCAAGCGCCTGTGCGCTGAGGCGCGCGGCGCGCCGGACTATCTGGCGATCGCGCGGCGCTTTCATACCGTCATCCTCGTCGGCATCCCGGTGCTGGGGCCTGAGAACCGCAACGAAGCCGCTCGCTTCGTGACGCTGATCGACGCCTTGTACGAATATAAGGTCAAGCTGCTCGCCTCGGCCGATGCGGAGCCCGCTCAGCTCTATCCTCGCGGCGACGGAGCGTTTGAATTCGAACGCACGGTTTCGCGCCTGATGGAAATGCAGTCGGACGACTATCTCGCGCTCGGGCACGGCCCGAAATAGCGCCGTTCGGCGCTGTGGGGCACTCATTCATTCTATTGAAAATGGCCCGGACGCTTCCTTCTGAGAGGAAGCGCCCGGCAGGTGGCCGCTGCGGGACAAGTCAGCGCCAGGGTAGAAGCGCGTAACAAACAGGGGCGAAAAGGCCATTAATGCAACTGCGAATGAATTGCAAAGATAAATGTCCCAAACTCCGTTTAGTTGGTTGAATCATTAATGAGATCGGCTTAAGCGGGCGGGCAATCCCAATTTCCGTGCTTGGAGGATGATTGCATATGGCCCGTAAGAAGATCGCGCTGATCGGCGCTGGCAATATCGGTGGTACGCTCGCGCATCTCGCCGCTCTCAAGGGCCTGGGCGACATCGTCCTCTTCGACGTGGTCGAAGGCGTTCCTCAGGGCAAGGCGCTCGACCTGTCGCAGTGCGGCCCGGTCGAAGGTTTCGACTCGAAGATCATCGGCACGAACGACTATGCCGACATCAAGGACGCCGACGTCATCATCGTTACCGCCGGTGTCGCCCGCAAGCCGGGCATGAGCCGCGACGATCTTCTGGGCATCAACCTCAAGGTCATGAAGTCCGTGGGCGAGGGCATCAAGAATAACGCCCCCAACGCCTTTGTCATCTGCATCACAAACCCGCTCGACGCGATGGTGTGGGCACTGCGCGAATTCTCCGGCCTGCCGCACAACAAGGTCGTCGGCATGGCTGGCGTTCTCGACTCCGCACGCTTCAGCCACTTCCTCGCTGAAGAATTCCAGGTGTCAGTGAAGGAAGTAACCAGCTTCGTTCTCGGCGGCCATGGCGACACTATGGTGCCGGTCGTCGAATATTCGACCGTCGCCGGCATACCCATCCCCGACCTCATCAAGCAGGGCCGCTCCACCAAGGAGCGCATCGACGCCATCGTCCAGCGCACCCGTTCGGGCGGCGGCGAGATCGTCGGCCTGCTCAAGACTGGTTCCGCTTTCTACGCGCCCGCTACCAGCGGCATCGCGATGGCTGAAGCCTATTTGTTCGATCAGAAGCGCCTGCTGCCCTGCGCCGCTAACCTGACCGGCCAGTATGGCGTCGATAACCTCTACGTCGGCGTGCCCGTGATCATCGGCAAGGACGGTGTCGAGCAGGTCATCGAGATCGAACTGGACGACGAAGCCAAGGCGAACCTCCAGGTGTCGGTCGATGCGGTCAAGGAACTGCTGGAAGCCTGCAAGGGCATCGACCCTTCGCTCGCCTGATCTGACAAGCTGCACCGACATGCCCCAGGTGAGTGAGCAGCCTGGGGTATGACGCCTTCACTTGAAGTGCCACCTCCACAGAATGCAAAGGGACTGACATGTCCATTCTGGTGAACAAGAACACCAAGGTCATCACGCAAGGTATGACCGGCGCTACCGGCACCTTCCACACCGAACAGGCGCTGGCCTACGGCACGCAAATGGTCGGCGGCGTTACGCCGGGCAAGGGTGGCACGACCCATATCGGCCTGCCCATGTTCGATACGGTTGCCGAAGCCAAGACGAAGACCGGCGCCGACGCTTCGGTCATCTACGTGCCGCCGCCGTTCGCGGCCGATTCGATCCTGGAAGCGATCGATGCGGAAATCCCGCTGATCGTCTGCATCACCGAAGGCATTCCGGTTCTGGACATGGTCCGCGTGAAGCGCGCCCTGTCCGGTTCGAAGTCGCGCCTGATCGGCCCGAACTGCCCCGGCGTCCTGACCCCCAATGAATGCAAGATCGGCATCATGCCCGGTTCGATCTTCTCCAAGGGTTCGGTCGGCGTCGTGTCGCGTTCCGGCACACTGACCTATGAAGCCGTGTTCCAGACCACCAATGCGGGCTTGGGCCAGACCACGGCTGTCGGCATCGGCGGCGATCCGGTCAACGGCACGAACTTCATCGACGTGTTGGAACTTTTCCTGGCCGATGACGCGACCGAATCGATCATCATGATCGGCGAAATCGGCGGCGACGCGGAAGAACAGGCGGCTCAGTTCCTGATCGACGAAGCCAAGAAGGGCCGCAAGAAGCCGATGGCTGGTTTCATCGCTGGTCGTACGGCGCCTCCGGGCCGCCGCATGGGCCATGCCGGTGCGATCGTGTCGGGCGGCAAGGGCGACGCGGAAAGCAAGATCGCGGCGATGGAAGCGGCCGGGATCAAGGTTGCCGCCAGCCCGTCCGAACTGGGCTCGACGCTTGTCGAAGTCCTGAAGGGCTAAGCAAAGGCAGACAAGGTGGCCGGGCTGCACCCCGGCCGTCTTTGATACCCCGCTTCGCGACTGCACGCGGTCGGCATGGGACTTAAGGCATGGGTTACGAGAACCAGGACTTTGAAACGGAACGCGGGCCGAGCTGGACACGCCCCAATTGGCCTCTGGCGGACACTGATGATCTGACCGGTGCGCTCGATCCGACGCAGATGCAGGTGGCCGTGAAAGCCGCCGCCAAGGCTGCGGGCAAGTCAGTCTCTGACGCCGACGCAGTCAGCGCCGCTGACGATGCGATCCGTGCGCAGTTGCTGATCCGCACCTATCGCGTGCGCGGCCATCTCGCGGCCAATCTCGATCCGTTAGGCCTCGTCCAACGTGAACTGCCTGCCGACCTGACGCCCGAATATCACGGCCTTAACGACGTTGATAAAAGGATCTATCTCGGCGGTACTCTGGGCCTGCAATATGCCACGGTAGGCGAGATCGTCGCGATCCTGCGTGCCAATTATTGCGGCAATGTCGGCCTGGAATATATGCACATCGCCGATGTCGAGGAACGCGTGTTCCTTCAGGACCGGCTGGAAGGCAAGGACAAGGAGATTCACTTCACGCCCGAAGGCAAGAAGGCGATCCTGTCCAAGGTGATTCAGGGTGAACAGTACGAAAAGTTCCTGGGCCGCAAATATGTCGGCACCAAGCGTTTCGGCCTGGATGGCGGCGAGTCCATGATTCCCGCGCTCGAAGCCATCATCAAACATGGCGGCGCGCTGGGCGTGCGCGAGATCGTATACGGCATGGCCCATCGCGGCCGTCTGAACGTGCTCGCCAATGTGATGGCCAAGGGCTTCCGCGTCATCTTCCACGAATTTTCGGGCGGCACTGCGAACCCCGAGGATGTCGGCGGATCGGGAGACGTGAAATATCATCTCGGCACCTCCACCGACCGCGAATTTGACGGCATCAAGGTGCATATGTCGCTGGTGCCCAACCCTTCGCACCTCGAAACAGTCGACCCGGTGGTTTTGGGTAAAGTCCGCGCGCAGCAGACCTTCCGCGATGATCTGGAAAAGCATGAGCAGGTCCTGCCGGTGTTGATCCACGGCGACGCGGCCTTTGCGGGTCAGGGCATCGTTTGGGAATGCCTCGGCTTCTCCGGCGTGTCCGGTTACAATACTGGCGGCTGTATCCATTTCATCGTCAACAATCAGATCGGCTTCACGACGAGCCCGCAATTCTCGCGTGGTTCGCCCTATCCGAGCGACGTGGCCAAGGGCGTTCAGGCGCCGATCCTGCACGTCAATGGCGATGATCCGGAAGCTGTGACCTTCGCATGCAAGCTGGCGATCGAATATCGCCAGACCTTCCATCGCGACATCGTGATCGACATGTGGTGCTATCGCCGCTTCGGCCACAATGAGGGGGACGAACCGAGCTTTACGCAGCCGCAGATGTACGCGAAGATTCGCCAGCATCCCCCCGTCAGCGACGTCTATTCGGCGCGGCTGAAGGCGGAAGGCGTGGTTGACGATGATTTCGTAAACAAGGTGACGGGCGATTTCGTCAATCATCTGGAAGAAGAGTTTGAGGCGGCCAAGAGCTACAAGGCCAATAAGGCCGACTGGTTCGCCGGCCGCTGGTCGGGCTTGCATAAGCCCGCCGACGCGGAAACGTCGCGGCAGAATGTCGAAAGCGCCATCAGCCAGAAGCTGTTCGACAGCCTGGGCAAGACGCTGAGCACCGTTCCCGAAGGCTTGAATGTCCACAAGACGCTCAAGCGCGTGATCGACGCCAAGGCCGAGATGTTCAAGTCGGGCCAGAATTTCGACTGGGCTACGGGCGAAGCGCTCGCTTTCGGATCGCTCCTATCCGAAGGCTATGGCGTCCGCTTGTCGGGCCAGGATTCAGGACGGGGTACGTTTAGTCAGCGTCACGCGGTCTGGGTCGATCAGGATAGCGAGCGGAAATATATCCCGCTTTCTACCGTGCCGCATGGCCGGTTCGAGGTGCTGGATTCGCCGCTGTCTGAATATGGCGTGCTCGGCTTTGAATATGGTTTTGCGCTGGCTGACCCCAAAAGCCTGGTGTTGTGGGAAGCGCAATTCGGCGACTTCGCTAACGGCGCGCAAATCGTGTTCGACCAATATATCGCCTCTTCCGAGACGAAGTGGCTGCGTTCGAACGGCCTCGTCTGCTTGCTGCCGCATGGCTATGAAGGGCAGGGTCCTGAACACAGCTCGGCGCGTCTGGAACGCTTCCTTCAGCTCTGTGCGGAAGGGAATATCCAGGTCGCCAACATCACGACGCCGGCTAATTATTTCCATGTCCTGCGTCGTCAGATGCTGCGCTCCTTCCGCAAGCCGCTTATCATCATGGCGCCGAAGTCGTTGCTGCGGCACAAGCTGGCGGTGAGCAAGGCCGAAGACTTTGTGGGGGAGACGCATTTCAAGCGCATCCTGTCCGATCCCCATGCAGCGGCAGACGCTGACACGAAGCGGCTGGTCCTGTGCTCGGGCAAGGTCTTTTATGACCTTTTGGAAGCGCGCGACGCGGCAGGTGATAAAGACGTGCAGATCCTGCGCATCGAGCAGATCTACCCCTTCGCCACGGAAGCATTGGCCACGCGAATCAAGCGAATGACGAAGCTGGAAGAGGTGGTCTGGTGCCAGGAAGAACCGCGCAATAACGGTGCCTGGTTCTTCGTTGAACCCTATGTCGAGGAAGCGCTGGCCCAGGCAGGGAAGGCGCCGATGCGCGCTCGCTATGCCGGACGAAAGGCTGCCGCTTCGCCCGCCACGGGCCTGGCCAAGCGCCATGTCGCCGAACAGGGCGCCCTCGTCGCCGATGCGCTGGGTCACAGCGTTCGTGAAGAAATCCGCCGCCAGAAGAAAGGCTGACACAGCTCATGGCAACTGAAGTCAAAGTCCCCACGCTGGGCGAATCCGTTACCGAAGCGACCGTTGGCCAGTGGCTGAAGAAGCCCGGCGAGGCGGTGAAGGCCGATGAGCCGATCGTCAGCCTGGAAACCGACAAGGTGGCGGTGGACGTGCCCGCACCGGTCGCGGGAACCTTGGGCGACATCATCGCCAAGGAAGGCGACACGGTGAACGTCGGCGCGCTGTTGGCGATGATCAGCGAAGGCGCTGCTGCCGCTGCGCCTGCCCCGGCTTCCGCTCCGGCGGCCAAGGCAGAGGCTGCGACGCCTGCTCCTGCGACTTCTGCGCCTGCCGATGAAGATGAGGGTGGCAACCTGACGCTGTCTCCAGCCGTTCGCCGCCTGGTGCTGGAGCATGGACTCGACCCGAGCAAGATCAAGGGCACCGGCAAGGACGGCCGCCTGACCAAGGATGATGTGATGGCCGCCGTGGCTGCGGGCACAGCCAAGGCGACGGCGTCGGCACCGGCTGCCGCGCCTGCTGCCGAGGCGCCTGCCGCAGGTCCAAGCCGTCGTCAGGAGCGCGTCAAGATGACGCGCCTGCGCCAGACGGTCGCCAAACGCCTGAAGGAAGCGCAGAATAACGCGGCGCTGCTGACCACCTATAATGACGTCGACATGACAAATGTCATCGAAGCGCGCGCGAAATATAAGGACCTGTTCGAGAAGAAGCATGGTGTCCGTTTGGGCTTCATGGGCTTCTTCACCAAGGCCGTCTGCATGGCGCTGCGCGACATTCCGGGCGTCAACGCGCAGATCGAAGGCGATGAGATCGTCTATAACGACTTCGCCGATATTTCGGTGGCCGTGTCGGCGCCGAACGGCCTGGTCGTGCCGGTGATCCGCAACGCTGAAAGCCTTAGCGTCGCCGACATCGAAAAGACGATTGGCGGCTTTGGCAAGAAGGCCAAGGAAGGCACGCTGACCATGGAAGATATGAAGGGCGGCACCTTCACCATCTCCAATGGCGGCGTCTTCGGTTCGCTCCTGTCGAGCCCCATCATCAACCCGCCCCAGTCGGCTGTTCTGGGTCTGCATCGCATCGAAGACCGCCCGGTCGTCCGCGATGGGCAGATCGTCATCCGTCCGATGATGTATCTGGCGCTCAGCTACGACCATCGGCTGATTGATGGTCGTGAAGCGGTGACCTTCCTCGTCGCGGTCAAGAACGCGATCGAGGATCCGACCCGTCTGCTGATCGACCTGTAAAGATCAACCTTTCATTCCGTTCGGGCTGAGCCTGTTGAAGCCCTGTCCTTTCTGGGGGACGAAAGAAAAAGTAATGCCCTTTGACAGGTTGGGACGAGACAAGCGGCTCGGAACAAGGGCGAACGGAGATTGAGATGGCTGACTTCGATTATGACGTCCTGGTGATCGGCGCGGGTCCGGGGGGCTATGTCGCCGCCATCCGCGCGGCTCAACTGGGTCTCAAGACTGCGTGCGCCGAGAGCCGCGAGACGCTTGGCGGCACCTGCTTGAATGTCGGCTGCATTCCGTCGAAGGCCCTGCTACACGCGTCGGAGCTTTATGAGGAGGCCGCAGGTGGCGCGCTCGCAGAGCTGGGCGTCAAGATCGACAAGATGAGCCTTGATCTGGATACCATGCAAGGCCAGCGCAAGGATGCGGTGAAGGGCCTGACGGGCGGCATCGAATTCCTGTTCAAGAAGAACAAGGTCGACTGGTTGAAGGGGCGTGCGAGCTTCACTGGCGCGAACACGGTCGATGTTGCGGGCAAGGCCGTGACCGCGAAGAATATCATCATCGCGACGGGTTCCTCCGTGACGCCGTTGCCTGGCGTCGAAGTGGAAAATGACAAGGGCCTTATCGTCGATTCAACCGGCGCTCTGGAACTGGACAAGGTTCCGGATCACCTCGTCGTCATCGGCGGGGGCGTCATCGGGCTGGAACTGGGTTCGGTCTGGCGCCGTCTGGGCTCGAAGGTGACGGTCGTCGAATTTCTCGACCAGATCCTGCCGGGCATGGATGGCGAGGTTCGCAAGGAAGCGAACAAAATCTTCAAGAAGCAGGGCTTCGAATATAAGCTCGGCACCAAGGTCACGGGCGCCAAGGCGCATAAGAAGGGCGTCAGCCTGACGGTTGAGCCTGCCGCAGGCGGGGCTTCGGAGACGATCGAGGCCGATGTCGTGCTGGTGTCGATCGGCCGTCGTCCCAATACCGACGGATTGAGCCTCGACAAGATCGGCCTTGAACTCAACGCGCGCGGGCAGATCGAAACCGATCATGACTTTGCGACCAAGGTCCCCGGTGTTTGGGCCATCGGCGATGTGATCCCCGGCCCGATGCTCGCGCATAAGGCTGAAGACGAGGGCATCGCCGTTGCGGAGAATATTGCCGGGCTGACCGGGATCGTGAACCACGCAGTGATCCCGTCGGTGGTCTATACCAAGCCTGAGATTGCAGGCGTCGGCCTCACCGAGGAAGCCGCCAAGGAGCGCGGTGCGGTCAAGGTCGGCAAGTTCCCGATGATGGCGAACAGCCGCGCGAAGACCAATCATGAGCCTGATGGCTTTGTGAAGGTGATCGCCGATGCGGAAACCGACCGGGTCCTGGGCGTGTGGATCATCGCGACCGTGGCTGGCACGATGATTGCGCAAGCGGCACAGGCGATGGAATTCGGGGCATCCAGCGAGGATATCGCCTACACCTGCCACGCGCATCCGACGCATAGCGAAGCGATCAAGGAAGCCGCAATGGCGGTCATGGGCAAGCCGATCCACATGTGATCGTCGCCTTTGGCGAAGTTGGAAAGGGCCGCCGCTGTGCGGCCCTTCTGCTTTTCAGGCGCTGGCGATGCGCGGCGTGGATGGCGCCGCTATGGTTGGTGAGGATAGCACGCGCCGGATGCAGACGCGGTTCCGACCACGCGCCTTCGCGTCATAGAGTGCCTCGTCCGCGCGAGCGATGGTGTCGTGGATTGACGTGTCGCTGCGTTGAGTGGTCGATAGGCCAAAGCTGGCTGTCAATGGACGGCTGAGCCGTAGTTGTGTTGCAATCGTCGCGGTGAAGCCTTCGCGCAGCTTGTTCGCGATTTCCGCCGCATGCGCTGCATCGATCCCCGGTAGGAACAGGACAAATTCCTCTCCACCGAAGCGGGCCACGACCGCGCCATCCGGAGCCATTGTGGTTAGAAGACGAGAAAGCGCCCTGATCACCTGGTCGCCGGATGCGTGACCATATTCGTCGTTGATGGTCTTGAAATGGTCGATGTCACAGACAATGAGACTGCCTGCGGGCAGCTCATCCGATTGCCTGCGCTTGATGGCATCATCGAATCCCCGGCGATTGAAGAGGCCGGATAACGGATCGACCATGGCTTCCCGCTGATAGCGACCCAGTATGTCGATCACCTGCGTCGCAAGAGCGGCGAACGCGAGAAAGAAGCCAAATATGCAGGCAAGCGCCTGCATCAGAAAGGCATATTCGCTGGTGAGGAAGTCGCCATTCTCCGACAGCGTGAGCGGGACAGTGGAGCCGCGAACGAAATTATCCAATGCGACGAGCGATGCAGCGGCGAACAACGTCCGATCGGCCCCTGTACGCAAGTGGTTCTTTGCGGCGACAAGGGGAAGTCCGATCAGGAGAAAGCAGCCAAAGTCCGAGGCGACCAGCTCGAGCGGCAGATTGTCCATGGCATAGGCCAGGATGCACAGCAGGATCGAGCCGCCCCAGATCGTCAGCCGTGCCGTCAGAAGCCAGGATGGCCGCCAGCGTTGCAACAACGCTTGACCGAAAAGCAGGAACCCGGTGGCGAACAGCAGATCAGCAATAATGCTCCAGACAGGATCCGGGATTGCGGCAAAACCGACGGGCGCCGCAAATCCCGCGGCGACGCAGAAGAAGGCCGCGCTCCACCAGGCAGCGGCCCGCACATGCCAGCTACAGATGATCAGGAACGCGATGCCAAAGCTGGCCATCATGATTGGCAGGAAGAAAGCGAAATTTTCTCCCATGCTGACTGCCTTTGCCTGATGTTACCCGGAGGATCGGCAGGCATGAAGCCGCCGTTGGGGCGGCGGTATAAGCCTTTGTTTAAAAAATACTTCCAAAATCGACGAGATGTTCATCCGATATGGATCAAACGGCCGACGATCAGCCTGGCCAACCTTCCAGAAGCGGCATCAGTTCATCGAAATGATCTATGACCGCGTCCGCTTCCAATTGTTCGACGGGGCCGTCGAGGAAGCCGAAGCTGACCGCTATGCTTGGCACTCCCGCGTTACGTGCGCCCGCGATGTCGTTGATCGTGTCGCCGAGGAATATCGTCCGACCGCCGCCAGCGCGCGCGATCATTTCGTGGATCGGCGCTGGGTCCGGCTTCGCTACGCCAAGCGTGTCGCCGCCGATGATGCTGACGAAACGTTCGGAAAGGCCGATCTGATGGAGCAGGGGAATAGTGAAGCGTTCAGCCTTGTTCGTACAGATCGCAAGCTTGACGCCCGCTTTGTCCAAAGCCTCCATCGCGTTCATGAGGCCGGGATAGGGGACCGAATGGATGGCGAGATTCTGCTGATAATAATCGAGCAATGTCGGCAGCATCCGAGCCAGCAGGGCCTCATCATAGCCGCCCGATGCGGTTAGCGCCCGTTCCAGCATGACTTTCGCGCCCTTGCCCACGAACGGGCGGATGGCATCGACGGGAAAAGGCGGGCGGCCATCCGTCGCGATCGCGTAATTGACTGCCGCGGCGAGGTCGCCGCTCGTGTCGAGCAAGGTGCCGTCGAGGTCGAAACCCACTATATCGAAGGGAATGCTGGTCATGCGCGGCTCATGCGGCCTCTCCGGTGGCAAAGGCAAGGCAAACGTGGCAGAGAGCGATCAGATTCATAACCTTCCCTGCTAAAAGAGGACGCGTTCCGCCGTGACCGCCACCCGCCCACTCGCCGTCATCATCCTTGCCGCCGGGCAGGGCACGCGTATGAAGTCAGCCAAGCACAAGGTGCTCCATCCGGTCGCGGGTCGGCCAATGTTGCTGCACCTGCTGGCCAGTGTCGCTGAGCTTCAGCCCGAGCGGCAGGTCGTCGTGGTCGGCGCGGGCCGCGAGCAAGTGGAAGCCGCGGTCGCCGGGACAGGTGCGGTGATCGCCGTGCAGGAGCAGCAGTTGGGAACTGGCCACGCGGTTGCTCAGGCCCATGACGCGCTTGCCGGTTTCGCGGGTGACATATTGATCCTCTATGGCGATGTGCCGCTGGTGCGGGCGGAAACCATGCGGGCGATGCTGGACCGGCTGAACCTGGGTGACGACCAGCGCGCCGTGGTGCTGGGCTTTAGACCCGAGGACGCGGGTGCCTATGGGCGGATCATCACCAGTGGGCAGGGCATCATCGACAAGATGGTCGAATATAAGGATGCCGACGCGGCGGAACGAGCCGTGACGCTGTGCAACTCCGGCCTGATGGCGGTGCGATCCACGGATCTTTTCGTGCTGCTCGACAAGATCGGCAACGACAATGCGGCGGGCGAATATTATCTGCCCGACATCATCATGCTGCCCGGCGCCCAAAGTGCCGTCATCGAAACCGAGGCTTGGGAAGTGGCTGGCGTGAACAGCCGTGCGGAGCAGGCCATGATCGAGGCTGCCTGGCAGGACCGGCGGCGTAGCGAGGCGATGCGTGATGGCGTGACGCTGGTGGCGCCGGAAACCGTATTCTTCGCACATGACACCGCACTGGGTCGCGATGTCATGGTTGAGCCCAACGTCGTATTCGGGCCGGGTGTGACGGTGGCTGATGATGTGACTATCCGCGCTTTCTCACACATCGAGGGCGCAACCATCTCCAAGGGTGCCGAGATCGGCCCCTATGCGCGACTGCGTCCCGGAGCCCAAATTGGCGCAAAGGCTAAGGTCGGCAATTTCGTCGAAATCAAAAAGGCGGAACTGGGCGAAGGCGCGAAGGTCAATCACCTGTCCTATATTGGGGATGCCACCATCGGGGCAGGCGCCAATGTCGGCGCGGGTACGATCACCTGCAACTATGATGGCTTTTTCAAATATAAGACGGAAATCGGCGCGGGGGCGTTCATTGGCTCCAACAGTGCGCTGGTCGCTCCGGTCAAGATCGGGGCAGGCGCGATCGTCGGCGCAGGGAGCGTGGTGACTAAGGAGGTGGAGGCGGACGCTCTTTGCCTCGTCCGGCCCGCGCAGGAGGGTAAGCCCGGATGGGCGGCGCGGTTCCGCGCTGGAATGCAGGCGCGCAAAGCGGCAAAGTGAAGTCCCCGTCCGGTCGTGGTGGGTGCCTTTGGGCGCTGCTGATGCTGAGCCTGATCGCGGCAGGCTCTTGCATCTGGCTTATCGCTAACGCGCGGGCCACGCCGGTAGTGCGCCGGATGGAGATTGTACTACCATTTCCGGAAAGTGCGCCGCGGCGGCCAGTGACGGTCGCCCTGATCACCGACTCTCATTTGTCGGGACCGGATAACAGTCCGGACAGAATGGCGCGGATCGTGCGTCAGGTGAACGGCCTGAAGCCTGATCTCATCCTGTTGGGCGGAGACTATATCGGCGATCATAAGGGCGGTGCGGTTTATGATCCGCAAGCGAGTATCGCTCCATTTTCAGGCCTTCGCGCGCCGATGGGTGTGCTGGCGGTGCTCGGCAATCACGACGCGCGCCGTTACGCGAAGATCAGCCGCACCCAATGGCGTGCCCTCTTTCGGCGCATCGGGATCACCCTTTTGACCGACCAGGCCGTGCGCCGGGGGCCGCTGGTGATCGGCGGGTTGCGCGATATTTACACCGACCGCCCGGATGTCCCTGCCGTGTTGCACGAGATGGAGGATATGGGCGGCGCTCAGATAGTCCTTTCCCACGGGCCAGATGTTTTCCCTTCCCTGCCCGACAGGCCGTTGCTGGCGATGGTGGGGCACACGCATTGTGGTCAGGTGGCGCTGCCCTTTGCCGGGATTGTCTATGTGCCGTCTCGCTTCGGCACCCGCTATGCTTGCGGCGTCTATCGCGATGGTATGAAATCCATGATCGTGTCGGCGGGGATCGGCACCAGTGGCCTGCCGATCAGACTGCTTTCGCCGCCAGATGTCTGGTTGGTTACAATTCGTCCAGAATGACTGTCTACCCTGTCGCTGTTTCGTCGATCATGGCATAGGTGGGCGCGAAACGGGTTGGTCGTTTGTTTGCATAGCTTTGAGGCTCAGGATTCATGTGCGGTATCATCGGGATCATCGGTAAGGACGATGTGGCGGAGCGTTTGGTCGATGGGCTGAGGCGCCTCGAATATCGCGGCTATGACAGCGCGGGGGTCGCGACCGTTTATGAGGGCGCGATCGAGCGGCGGCGGGCGGAGGGGAAGCTCGCCAATCTCGTGAAGGAATTGGCGAGTAATCCGCTGCCGGGGACGACCGGGATCGCCCATACCCGCTGGGCGACGCATGGGGCGCCGACGACGAGCAACGCGCATCCGCATGCGACCAATGAAGTGGCGCTGGTGCACAATGGGATCATCGAGAATTTCAAGCCGCTGCGGGAGGAACTGACCAGCCGTGGACGTCGTTTCGATAGCGAAACGGATACCGAGGTGGTCGCGCATCTGGTGAGCGAGTTGGTGGAGCAGGGCGCTTCGCCGAAGGACGCAGTGCGCGAGGTGCTGCCGCGCCTCCATGGCGCCTTTGCGCTGGCTATCCTGTTCCGCAGCCATCCCGGCATGCTGATCGGCGCGCGGCTGGGGTCGCCTCTGGTCGTGGGCTATGGCGAGGGTGAGACTTATTTGGGCTCCGACGCGCTGGCGCTGGCGCCGCTGACGCAGCGCATTTCCTATCTGGAGGAGGGCGACTGGGTCGTCATCACCGCAGAGGGCGCGGAGATTTTCGACAAGGACAACAATCCTGTCGAGCGGCCGGTCACCATTTCAGGGGTGACCGGCGAGCTGATCTCCAAGGGCAATCACCGCCACTATATGCTCAAGGAGATTTACGAGCAGCCGGTGGTCGTCGCGCAGACGCTGAAATCGTACCTGCAACGGATGGAGGACCGGGTATCGCTCCCCATTCCGGATTTCGACCTGGGCGCGATCCGCCGCGTCACCATTGTTGCGTGCGGAACCAGCTATTATGCCGGGATGGTCGCCAAATATTGGGTGGAGCAGTTCGCCCGCGTCCCCGTCGACATCGATGTGGCGAGCGAGTTCCGCTACCGCGCGCCGGTGATGGAGGATGGCGGCCTGATGATCGTCATCAGCCAGTCGGGCGAGACCGCCGATACGCTGGCGGCGCTGCGCCATGCGCGGAGCGAAGGGCAGAAGATCGCGGCGGTCGTCAACGTGCCCACCAGCACCATGGCGCGCGAGGCCGACCTGCTGCTGCCGACCCATGCAGGCCCGGAAATCGGCGTCGCCTCGACTAAGGCCTTCACCTGCCAGTTGGCAGTTCTGGCGGCGTTTGCTGCAAATCTGGCGCGGGCCAAGGGGCGACTTGATGAAAAGGCGGAGAAGGAGCTCGTCCGCCACCTCGCCGAAGCGCCCGCTGCGCTCAACGGCGCGCTTGCCTATGATGAGTCGATCGAGGGCATGGCGCACCTGATCGCGGGGGCGCGGGACGTGCTCTATTTGGGCCGGGGGCCGGACTATCCGCTGGCGCTGGAAGGGGCGCTGAAGCTCAAGGAAATCAGCTATATCCACGCCGAAGGCTATGCAGCCGGCGAGATGAAGCATGGGCCGATCGCGCTGATCGATGACAAGGTGCCGGTAATCGTTCTGGCGCCGAGCGGGCCGCTGTTCGAAAAGACCGTCAGCAACATGCAGGAAGTGCAGGCGCGCGGCGGCAAGGTGGTGCTGATTTCCGATTATGACGGCGTGAAGGCGGCGGGTGAGGGTTGCATCGCTACGATCACCATGCCCAAGGTCCACCCGCTGATCGCGCCGATGGTCTATGCGGTGCCGGTGCAGCTACTCGCCTATCATGTCGCCGTGGCGAAGGGGACCGATGTCGATCAGCCGAGGAATTTGGCCAAGTCCGTGACGGTGGAGTGAGACTGCGCTCCGTTCGAGAGCTAGTTCAGCTTCGTGAAGCGATAGCGGTCGCGGATCTGGCGGTTGAAGAAGCTGCCCTTTGATACGGCCTGCCGCATGCCGAGCGCGAGCTTTTCCGGCACGTCATGATAGCTATAGCGCTTGCCGCTGACGAATTGCACGTCCAGCCGATGCTTGGCCGTGTCATATTCGAAGTGACGGATGACCGTGGAGGGCATGGTTTGGATAATGATCGGCCGCCGCGTTGTTTCCCGGCGGCCGATTCAGGATGGCCTGCTGCAATGGCGTACGTTTGATCTGACTAACTCGATCCGTTCGGGCCGAGCTTGCCGAAGCCTGTCCTGAGCGCCTGCTGCAGGCAGGCAGTGGAAGAGCCCTCTTCTCCTAAAAAAGTGAAGCCCTTCGACAGGCTCAGGGCGAACGGCATTAGGAGGTGTTGCCTAACCAAAGCATGAAGCTCTTGGTGCCAACCATCCTCCGCGTTGCTCAGGTGAGGGCTTCGACTTCGCTCAGCCCGAAGAGGATCGAGATTAGAAGGTCGCCGTAAGAGCCGTAGCAAGATAGTGCGTATTGCCTGTCGCGGGAGCGTTGGGTGCCGTTTCCAGAAAGCGCCCCTTGGCCAGCCACAGAGCGTTCACCTCACCTCGCAGGAATTTGGGGATCAGCCAATAGCGTATCCGCGCTTCGATCTGATGCCCGGCAAAGCTGCCGCTTCTGCCCGCAACATCCCGGACACCTGTGGTAGAGAAGGCATCCGTGCGGTTCGCAAGCCACATCGCTCGATAAACAGCAAAGGCATCGAACTTCTTGCTGGGCGCGATTTCGGCCCGCAAGCCCGGCGTGCGGATGTTGGCGCGGCCGATCGCATTGTAGATGCCCGCCGGCGCAAGATCGGCCCTGCGCATGCCGAACAGCGTATCGAAGCGGGTGAATTTGCGCGCGGGGCCGTCACCGCTCGCCTGATCATATTCCAATGACAGCCGCAATTTCGCCGCGCCGGGAAAGGTGTAGCCCGTGTCGAGATGGAAGAAGAAGGCGCTGACGGGCAGTTGCGCAGCCGATGGCGCAACACTCGCCTGGACATTCCCGAACTGGTAGAATCCCTCCGCTTCAAAATCCCAGTGGCCTGATTGGGGATCGCGGATGAGGCGACCGCCGATCGTATGCAGATTGCGGTCGCGGGTAGGGCGATCCGGGCTGTCACGCTCCTGGAGCCTGAAATAGCTTAGTTCTGCGGTTGCGCTTGCAATCAGGTTGGGCCGCGCCATCAGCCCGCCCCAAAGTTTGAGGTCGAAGCTTTCGCGATCCCAACGCACTTTCTCCCGTTGGATCGAAGGCGGGTCGTCGGGCAGCCTGATCTGCGGGAGCGTGTAGATGAGCGTCGCCGAACCCTCCGGCAGCTTGATGTCGGCGCGCACGCCTGTGTAGCCGTTGGTGGTGTTGCGGTAATCATCCGCCGCCACCAGCCGCCTCGACCCGAGGTTGAGCGTCATGCGCCCGAGTTGCACCCCAAGCGCGGTGTTCGGGCCAAAGGGGTTTTTCCAGTCCGCGGCGACATAGGCCTGTACCAGTTCGAAGGTGTTGACTTCGTTCGCGCTGATGGCGCTGCCGGGCTTGTCCAGATAGGCACGGCTGTCGAACAGCTCGCCTCCGATCCGGAACGCTCCCGTCCGATATTCGGCGGCCAAGGTGCTGCGCAGAGCAAGCTGCTCATCCTCGTTTCTCAGCCCAACCCTTGGCTGGCCATCCAGCAGTTCATGGCGCACCCTCACACTGCCCGAAAGCTTGAAATCGGAAGGATTGCCGATGGCGAACTGAAGCGTCGGGACGTCGGCCATCGCCTGACGTGGCAGGAGAAGGGAAGCGGCGGCGGTGAAAAGAGTAGCGCCAAGACGCCAAGCCATAAGATATGCTCCTTCGATCGGCGAAGGCCGATAAAGAAGCAACGCTTGAGCACGCGCTGTGCTTGACCGGGAGGTTGCACTGCCCCGGTACGGCGCCGATATCATCGGGAAACCTGTTTGCCAAGTTCGGCAACGAGTTGGCGGTGTCGGTGCGCGACGGGTCTTGCGGAGCTTCAGCCGCCGCCGGGCGCATTGTGGCCGCCAGCGGGCACCGGACCGCCGCTCGGCGCATGGGCATGATCGGGGCTGCTGTCCCAATCGATATGGTAGAGGTCAAACCGCCGGTCGCGCAGGTTGCGCACCGTGCCTTCCGCGCGAGCCCAACTGAGGTCGGCCAGATTGACGTCCGCCATGGTCAGCGTTTCGACATTTTCCGTGGATTCAGCCGCGATGCCGTCCCGTGCGAAGGGGAGGTCGCAGGGCGTCAATATGGCGCTTTGCGCATATTGGATGTCCATGTTGTCGACGTTGGGCAGATTGCCGACATTGCCGGACATGACGACATAGCATTGGTTTTCGATTGCCCGCGCCTGCGCACAGTAACGCACGCGCATATAGCCAAGGCGCGAGTCGGTGCAGAAGGGGACGAAGATGATGCGCGCGCCCTGATCCACCAAGCGGCGGGCGAGTTCGGGAAATTCGCTGTCATAGCAGATGAGGACGCCGATCGGGCCGCAGTCGGTCTGGATCACGTCGAGCGAATCGCCGCCCTTGATGTTCCACCAGAAAGCTTCGTTGGGGGTCGGGTGGATTTTTTCCTGCGTGTGCACCGATCCGTCGCGCAGGGCGACATAGGCGATGTTCTGGATGTCGCCATCATCAGCGCGGGTCGGGTGAGAGCCGCCTATGATGTTGATATTATATTCCAGCGCCATCCGCGTCAGCTCCTTCGTCAGACGCGGTGTGTAGCCGGTGAGCTTGTCTATCGCTTCCAGTGGAGACAGTTTCTTGGTTTCGAAGGAGAGCAGGGGGAGGGTAAACAATTCCGGGAAGACGATGAAGTCGGAACGATAATCCGCTGCAACATCAACGAAATATTCGATGTTGCGGATAAATTCATCGAAGTCGGCAACAGCTCGCGCCTGAAGCTGGCAGGTGGCGAGGCGAACGCTCTCGACGCCGCGCGGCACCCGCATTTCGGGCGCTTCGTCGGGATCGACATAGGGGTTGCGCCAAACCAGATGCGCGGCGTGGCCGTCCGATTGCTTGTCTTCGGGCAGATAGTTTTCGAGAACGCCGAGCGGTTCGAACTGGTTCTTGAGCTGGAAGCTGATGACCTGGTCACGCAGCCTGCCCTGGACCACCTTGTCGAGGTAATCGGCGGGGCCATCGACCCGGCGTTTCGCTCGGGCATATCCGGGCATGCGGCCCGCGATGACGATGCCGTGCAGGTCCAGCTCTTCGGCCAGTTCCTTGCGTTCGTCATAGAGCCGCTGGCCGATGCGCAGCCCGCGCAGCTTTGGATCGACAGCCATTTCATAGCCGTAGAGCCATTCACCGGCGGCACTGTGCCGGGTGCCAAAGCCGTTGGCGGTGATTTCTTCCCAATCATGGAAGGAAAAGGCCATCGACCGGCTGACGCGCATGGTCGCGCAATAGCCGACAATCTTGTTGTCGTAGAGGGCGACGAAGCAGCCGTTCGGGAAATTGTTGATCTGGCCGCGCAGGGTTGCGAGCGAATAGTTGGCCATGCCGGGATAGACGCGGGCGATCAGCCTTTGGATGCCGCGAACGTCGGCGGGCACCGCGGTGCGAACCTCCAGCCGTTTGCGTGTTGCTGTCGTCATCGCCGATCTCCCGCCATGGAAAAGGCGGCGCCGTTGGACGGCACCGCCTTATTCCGTTTCCGTACTGAATGCCTAAAAGGCTGGATCAGTTCCAATTGCCCATGGCGGTTTCGAGGTTCGCGCGGATCGCCTCGAAGAACTGCTCGGTTGTCATCCATGCCTGATCCGGACCGATCAGCAAGGCAAGATCCTTGGTCATCGCGCCGCTTTCCACGGTTTCGATGCAGACCCGTTCCAGCGTTTCGGCGAACTTCGTGACTTCCGGAGTGTCGTCGAACTTACCGCGATAAGCCAGGCCCTGCGTCCAGGCGAAGATCGACGCGATCGGGTTGGTCGATGTCTGCTTGCCCTGCTGGTGCTGGCGATAGTGCCGGGTGACGGTGCCGTGCGCGGCTTCCGCTTCGACGGTCTTGCCATCGGGCGAGAGGAGGACGGAGGTCATGAGGCCCAGCGAGCCGAAGCCCTGCGCCACGGTGTCGGACTGCACGTCGCCGTCATAATTCTTGCACGCCCACACGAACTTGCCGCTCCACTTGAGGGCGGAGGCGACCATGTCGTCGATCAGGCGGTGTTCGTAAACGATGCCCTGCGCCTTGAACTGATCGGCAAATTCATTGTCGAACACTTCCTGGAACAGGTCCTTGAAGCGGCCGTCATAAGCCTTGAGGATCGTGTTCTTGGTCGACAGATACAGCGGCCATCCGCGATCGAGCGCATAATTCATGCTGGCGCGAGCGAAGTCGCGGATCGAATCGTCGAGATTGTACATGCCCATGGCGACGCCCGGGCTGGGGAAGTTGAAGACGTCTTTCTCGATCTTCTCGCCGTTCGCGCCGTCCCAGACCATGCGCAGCTTGCCGGGGCCGGGGACGAGGAAGTCGGTGGCGCGATACTGGTCGCCGAACGCGTGACGGCCGATGACGATCGGGTCGGTCCAGCCGGGAACCAGGCGGGGCACGTTCTTAATGACGATCGGTTCGCGGAACACGACGCCGCCCAGGATGTTGCGGATCGTGCCATTGGGCGACTTCCACATTTCCTTAAGACCGAATTCCTCGACGCGTGCTTCGTCCGGGGTGATGGTGGCGCACTTCACGCCGACCCCATATTGCTTGACCGCATTGGCGCAATCGACAGTGATCTGGTCGTTGGTCTCGTCGCGCTTTTCGACGCTCAGGTCATAATATTTGAGATCGATGTCGAGATAGGGGAGAATGAGGCGCTCACGGATCCACTGCCAGATGATCCGCGTCATTTCGTCGCCGTCGATCTCCACGACAGGGTTTTTGACCTTGATCTTCGCCATGCGCCTCTTTGCCTTCTTTGTTTGGATGCAATTGCGACACGCCCTAGGGAAAGCGGCGGCAATGTTCAACTGCGCATTGGTGGTCGCAGGACGTCAGGCTTGCCGTGCGTTCAGTGCAGGATCGGCCGTTGTCACTGCAAGTGACTGTCCCTAAAGACAGGTGCCATGGAAAATGACGAAATCACCGTCGCCTTGGGCGGCAATGTGAAGTGGCGCTTCCCTTCGGTGCATCCGGAGGGGATGAAATTCGGCCTGATTGCTGCGGCGATTACGGCAGTGCTGTTCCTGGTGGGCTGGGCGATACCCGGCTGGCTGATGGTGATGGTGACGATCTGGGTGTTCGCTTTCTTCCGCGATCCGGTGCGCGCCGTGCCGCAGGATGAGCGGGCGATCGTGGCGCCCGCCGATGGATTGGTGACGCTGATCCAGCGCGTGCCGCCGCCCCGGGAAATGGCCGGGGCGGATGGCCTTGGCGATCAGCCGATGATCCGCGTGTCGATCTTCATGAGTGTGTTCGACGTTCACATCAACCGCACGCCGATCGGCGGGACGGTGAAGTCGGTCGTCTATATCTCGGGCAAGTTCCTGAACGCCGACCTCGACAAGGCGAGCGAGGATAATGAACGGCAGCACATATTGGTGGAGCGCCATGACGGCCTGCGCGTCGGCTTCACCCAGATTGCGGGGCTGGTGGCGCGCCGGATCGTGCCGTTCGTGAAACCGGGCGACATGATCGCGGCGGGGCAGCGGATCGGACTCATCCGCTTTGGCAGCCGCGTGGACGTATATCTTCCCGCTGGAACGGCACCGCGCGTGGTGCTGGGGCAAAGGACCGTTGCAGGCGAGACCATCCTCGGCCAGATTGGCGACATGCGGGTCATTTCGGGTATCCAGCAATGAGGCAGCGGCGCGCTATCCCGCGTGGGCTTCGCCGGGGCATCACGCTGCGGATGGTCGCGCCCAATGCCGTTACCGCAATGGCGCTATGCTTTGGCCTGACGGGCGTGCGCTATGGCATTTCCGGAGAGTGGGAGAGGGCAGTCCTGTCTATCCTGATCGCGGGCGTGCTGGACGGGCTCGACGGTCGCATCGCTCGGCTGCTGCGTGGAGAAAGCCGATTCGGCGCGGAGCTGGATTCGCTGTCCGACTCCATCGCCTTTGGTGTCGCGCCAGCGCTGATCCTGTACCTTTGGTCGCTGCATGCCATGCCGAAGTTCGGCTGGATATTCGCGCTGGCGCATGCGCTATCGTGCGCGCTGCGGCTTGCGCGTTTCAACGCCAATATCGACGCGGACATACAGCCGCATAAATCGGCTGGGTTCCTGACGGGCGTGCCAGCGCCAGCGGGAGCGGGACTGGCGTTTGTACCGCTTTATCTGTGGCTGGTCACAGGGCAGGAAATTTTTCGGGCCTGGTATGTGGTTGCTCCCTGGACGGCCTTCATCGCCTTCCTGATGATTTCCAGCATTGCGACCTACACTTGGTCGGCGCTGCGGCTCCGCAAAAGGATCAGGCTTGAGGCGATCGCCGTCGCTGGCTTGCTCGCTGCGTTACTGATCACCGATCCCTGGCTGACGCTGCTCGTCCTGTGCGCCCTATATCTCGTGACAATCCCGTTCGGGATGATGTCTTACGCCAGAGTCCGGCGGCAACAAGCGACCGCCACCGGGACGTGACGAACAGGATCAGGCGGCGAAAGCCTGCGGCCGTGTTGCAGCGGGAGCAAGCGGACGGCTTGGCGCGGCACGGCGGCGGCTGATCCGCAGGCGATACACTGGCGGCTCTTGAGGGATGGGCTCAAACAACAGGGCGGCTACCATCTTTTCATGATAGAGCGCGAACATCCCGATTATCACGATGGCGGCGAGCAGAAAGGCCGCGAAGAAAACCGTAGCTGCAACAATGGTGAACATAAGACCGCTCACTCTTCCTGTGCTGAGAACCGTAGGTCCTGATTGAAGTCCAAACCGGCCGAACATCCGATTTGTTCCCATGTTCTGTATATGTTCCACTTTGCAGGCGTCGTCAAGCCCTTGCATCGCGCGTGGCGCCGCGCTAAGGGCGCGCCATTCCACATGGGAATCGCACATATCCGGTGCTGACGGCGTGACGCCCCAGTTCCTGATTCCCAGAGGTTAAACCGGAAGGAGAAATATTATGGCGGCTCCTGTCGTCACCATGCACCAATTGATCGAGGCCGGCGCCCACTTCGGCCACCAGACCCACCGCTGGAACCCGCGCATGAAGCCGTACATCTTCGGCGAGCGCAACGGCATCCACATCCTCGACCTGTCGCAGACCGTGCCGCTGTTTGGCCGCGCGCTGGACTTCGTGTCGGCAACCGTTGCCGCTGGTGGCAAGGTGCTGTTCGTGGGCACCAAGCGCCAGGCGCAGGACCCGATCGCTGAAGCCGCCCGCAAGTCCGGCCAGCACTTCGTGAACCACCGCTGGCTGGGCGGCATGCTCACCAACTGGAAGACCATCTCCGGTTCGATCAAGCGTCTGAAGACCCTTGAAGAGAAGCTGTCGGGCGACACTCACGGCTTCACCAAGAAGGAAGTCCTTCAGATGACCCGCGAGCGCGAGAAGCTCGAACTGTCGCTGGGCGGCATCCGCGACATGAACGGCATCCCCGATGTCATGTTCGTGATCGACGCCAACAAGGAAGAGCTGGCGATCAAGGAAGCCAACACGCTGGGTATCCCGGTCGTCGCGATCCTCGATTCGAACGTCTCGCCCGACGGCATCGCTTTCCCGGTTCCGGCGAATGATGACGCCAGCCGCGCGATCCGCCTCTACTGCGACGCCATTGCCGCCGCCGCCACCAAGGGCAATCGTGGTGCGCAGCAGGCTTCGGGCGTTGACATCGGCGCTCTGGACGAGCCCGAAGTCGAAGAGGTCGCCGCTCAGGCCTGATCCCGCGGTCTTCGAACTGCAAGATTAAGAGGCTAGGGCGCGCTCCACCGGAACGCGCCCTAGTGCTTATTCGAACCCCGTTTATTTAACCCCATCGAATTTAGGAGCCGAAACATGGCCGAGATTACCGCTGCTGCCGTCAAGGAACTGCGCGACCGTTCGGGCGCGGGCATGATGGACTGCAAAAAGGCGCTCGCTGAAGCCAATGGCGACATGGAAGCCGCCGTCGATTGGCTGCGCGCCAAGGGCCTCGCCGCCGCGCAGAAGAAGTCGAGCCGCACCGCTGCTGAAGGCCTGGTCGGCGTTGCCGTCGCAGGCACCAAAGGCGTTGCCGTCGAAGTGAACAGCGAAACCGACTTCGTTGCGAAGAACGACCAGTTCCAGGACTTCGTCCGCACCGTGGCTCAGGTTGCCCTGAACAGCGGCGCGACCGACGCCGAAGCGCTGTCGTCGCAGGCTCACCCGGCTGGTGGCACTATTTCCGAGAAGCTGGTGTCGAACATCGCGACCATTGGTGAGAACCAGACCCTGCGCCGCATCGGTCAGCTGGAAGTGAGCCAGGGCGTTGTTGTTCCTTACGTTCACAACGCCGCTGCGCCGGGCCTCGGCAAGATCGGCGTGCTGGTCGCGCTGGAAGGCGATGCGCCTGCCGACGTACTGGAACCGCTGGGCAAGCAGATCGCGATGCACATCGCCGCCGCCTTCCCGCTCGCGCTGTCGGCCGATGATATCGATCCTGCAATCATCGAGCGCGAAGCTGCGATCGCGCGTGAAAAGAACGCCGATAAGATTGCTGGAAAGTCCGAAGAGATCGCTGCCAAGATCATCAATGGACCGGTCGAAAAGTTCCGCAAGGAAAACGCTCTTCTGACGCAGGCCTTTGTGATGGATGGCAAAACTCCGGTACAGGACGTCATCGCGGCGGCGGCGAAAGATGCAGGTGCTTCGATCACGCTGAAGAATTATGTCCGCTTCCAGCTCGGCGAAGGCATCGAGAAGGAAACGAGCGACTTTGCCGCTGAAGTCGCCGCGGCTGCGGGCGTTTGATCCGGGCCTGATCCGACAGAATGTTCGCTTAGGGCGGCATGCGGGGAGCAACGCTTCTCGACAAGCGGCCCAAGCACGCTAAGGACTTCACAGAATGGCGCGCGCTGCCTAAGGTGCGCGCCATTCCTTTGTCTGCTCCAATTGATGGAATTTTACCCCGCATGACTCGTCCGCCGTTCAAGCGCATCTTGCTGAAACTCTCGGGCGAAGTGCTGATGGGGCAGGGGCAATTCGGGATCGAGCCGGAAACCGTGAACCGTGTCGCGTCCGAAATCGCTGCGGCGAAGGATGCGGGCTTCGAAATCTGCGTCGTTGTCGGCGGCGGCAACATCTTTCGTGGCCTGGCGGGAGCCGCCAAGGGATTCGACCGCACGAGCGCCGATTATATGGGCATGCTCGCCACGGTCATGAACGCCTTGGCGGTGCAGAATGCGCTCGAAAAGATCGGCTATGACACGCGCGTTCAATCGGCCATTCCGATGGCAACCGTGTGCGAGCCCTATATTCGGCGCAAAGCGGTGCGGCACATGGAAAAGGGCCGGATCGTCATCTTCGCGGCGGGCACCGGCAGTCCTTTCTTCACCACCGATACGACTGCGGCACTGCGCGCGGCAGAGATGAACTGCGACGCGCTGTTCAAGGGCACCAGCGTGGACGGCATTTATAATGCCGACCCCAAGAAGGTAGTCGACGCGGCGCGTTATGATGAAATCAGCTTCGACAAGGTGCTGAACGACAATCTGAAGGTCATGGACGCGAGCGCCATTGCTCTCTGCCGCGAAAACAATATCCCCATCGTTGTCTTCAACATCCGCGAAACCGGCAATCTGACAAAGGTGCTGGCCGGGGACGGAGTTGCAACGATCGTGCAAAATCAGGAGCGCTGAAAGACCATGGCTCAATATGACAAGGCCGACCTCGAACGCCGCATGCACGGCGCCGTCGAATCGCTGAAGGGTGATCTGGCGGGTCTGCGCACCGGCCGGGCCAATATCCAGTTGCTCGATCCGGTCACGGTCGAAGTATATGGCGCACATATGCCGCTCAACCAGGTGGCAACCGTCTCTGCTCCCGAACCGCGCATGTTGTCGGTGCAGGTGTGGGACAAGAGCAATGTCGGCCCCTGTGACAAGGCGATCCGCTCGGCGGGCCTTGGCCTTAATCCGATCATGGACGGCCAGACGCTGCGCCTGCCGATCCCCGACCTGACCGAGGACCGGCGCAAGGAATTGGCCAAGCTCGCCAGCAAATATGCCGAGGGCGCCCGCGTCGCCGTCCGCAACGTTCGCCGCGATGGCATGGACCATCTGAAGGCCGACGAAAAGAAGGGCGAAATCAGCGAGGACGAACGCAAGCGGCTGGAGACAGAGGTGCAGAAGCTGACGGACAGCACCATCGCGGATATTGACGCTGTCACAGCGGCCAAGGAGAAGGAAATTCTCGGCCAGTAAGCCGGGACGCTCCCCTCCGTGTTCATCGCTCGCGCGCAACCCTGATGGCCAGCCAAGCCAAATCCGACTTCGCTCATGACGGCGCGTCCGGCCATGGCGCGCGCCATGTCGCCATCATCATGGATGGTAATGGCCGCTGGGCAAAGAAACGGTTCCTGCCGCGCATCGCAGGGCATCGGGCTGGCGTCGAAGCCGTCCGCAGGGTTGCTCGGGCCGCGCGAGACCTTGGGCTGGAATGTTTGACGCTCTACGCCTTCTCCTCGGAGAATTGGAAGCGACCGGCAAATGAAGTGGCGGACCTTATGGGGCTGCTGCGGCGCTTCATCGAGTCGGACCTCGACGAATTTCATGCCAATGGCGTGCGGTTGCGGGTGATCGGCAACTATCAGGCGCTTGATCCGTCTCTCGTCGACCTGATCGAGCGTGCAGTGGCGCGAACCGCGTCCAACAATGGACCGATCATCGCGATCGCGCTTAACTATGGCGCGCAGGATGAAATGGTGCGAGCGGTCCAGGCTATCGCGCAACGGGTGCGGGCTGGCGAAATCGATCCCGAAGCCGTTGGGTTGGAAGATGTTGAAGCCGGGCTGGACACGGCCGATCTGCCGCCGCTCGACCTGCTGATCCGGACGTCGGGAGAACAGCGGCTGAGCAATTTCATGCTGTGGCAGGCGGCGTATGCCGAACTATATTTTACCGATATGCTCTGGCCCGATTTCGATGCGAGGGCGCTTGCCGAGGCGCTTGACGCCTTCCGTTTGAGGGACCGCCGCTTCGGCGGGCTTTGACCGATGTCCAGTGAGCTTCGCACCCGCGCGGTCGTTGGACTGCTGCTTATAGCCCTGGCCTCCGCAGCCCTTTACTCCGGTGGTTTTTTCTTCTGGTTGCTGCTCGTCGTCGCTGGCGTGCTGATGCAGGGGGAGTGGGCGGACCTTACGGGCGCTGCGCCTGAGCATCGGCGGCTTTCGATGTTTGCGGTGTCGGTGCCGCTGGCGCTGCTTTGTCCGCTGGCGGCGGGCCTGTCGTGGACAGCCTTCACGCTTGCGGTGGCCGCTTTCTTCTTTGTAGTCTTGGTCACGCGATCGGCCCGGCTGTCGCTGGGGATATTCTACGTTTTCGTGCCGGTGATGGCGCTCATCTTTCTGCGTCAGCAGCAGCCGAGCGGCCTTCTGCTCGCCTTCTGGACATTGTCCCTGGTGTGGGCGACCGACATTGGCGCTTATTTCGCGGGGCGTTCGATCGGCGGCCCGAAGCTGGCGCCAAGGATCAGCCCGTCCAAGACCTGGGCGGGGCTGGGCGGCGGCGTGTTGGCGGCGTTGATTCTGGGTTTCGTGCTGCATCGTTTCTCAGGGTTGCCGATCCAGCTTGCCGCTGCGAGCGGGCTGCTGGCGGTGGCGGCGCAGCTGGGCGACCTGCTTGAAAGCGCGATGAAGCGCCGTGCGGGTGTCAAGGACAGCGGGACCCTGCTGCCGGGCCATGGTGGCGTGATGGACCGGTTGGACGGGGTCGTCGCGGCCGCGCCGCTCGCTGCTGCCCTCTATCTTTTGCTGGTGTTCCCATGACGCGCACGGTTTCCATCTTTGGTGCGACAGGGTCTGTCGGCATGTCGACACTCGATCTGATCGAGCGTGATCGCGATGCGTTTGAGGTCGTGGCGCTGACCGCGCATAGCGACGTTGACGGGCTGGCCACGGTGGCCCGCCGGTGCAATGCCCAAATGGCTGTGATAGGCGACGCCGCGCGCTATGATGCGCTAAAGGCGGCGTTGCAGGAGTCCGGGATCAGGGTCGCAGCGGGCGAAGCTGCTCTGATAGAGGCGGCAGAGGCGGGGGCGGACTGGACCATGGCCGCGATCGTCGGCTGTGCGGGCCTGCGCCCTACGATGGCGGCGCTGAAGGCGGGTGGCACGGTTGCGCTTGCGAACAAAGAATCGCTTGTATCGGCGGGTGCGCTGATGATGGACGCGGCGGAGCACTCGCGTGCTACGCTGCTGCCGGTCGATAGCGAGCATAATGCTATTTTCCAGTGCCTTGCCGGGAGTCGTTTGGACGATGTGGCAAGGATCATCCTGACGGCGAGTGGCGGCCCGTTCCGCACGCGCAGCAGGGAAGAGATGCGTCACATAACACCAGCGCAAGCCGTGGCGCACCCCAATTGGTCGATGGGCGCGAAGATCAGCGTCGACAGCGCCACGATGATGAACAAGGGCCTGGAACTGATCGAGGCGGCGCATCTGTTCCCCGTGGGACTGGAGCGTATCGAGATTTTGGTCCATCCCCAATCGATCATCCATTCGATGGTTGAATATCGGGATCGGTCGACCCTGGCGCAGCTGGGATCACCGGATATGCGCATTCCCATCGCCAGCGCCCTTGCCTGGCCCAATCGGATGGAAACGACCTGCCAGCCGCTGAACCTTGCGCAGGCAGGGCGGCTTGATTTCGAGGCTCCGGATGACGTCCGCTTCCCCGCTCTTCGGCTCGCGCGGCACGCGGCGGAGCAGGGAGGGCTGGCGCCTGCGATCCTGAATGCGGCGAATGAAGTCGCGGTGGCGGCCTTCCTGAATAAGGCCATCGGCTTCCTTGATATCGCCATGATTGTGGAGGAGGTTCTGAACCGCTATAGCGCGCCAGTGCCAAGCGGGATCGACGATGTGCTGGAAGCAGATGCACAGGCGCGACGCATGGCGGGCCAAGTGATGGAAAGATTGACGGCTTGATCCAAAATCCCGGGTTCCTGTTGACGGTCCTCGCCTTTGTAGCGGTCATCGGGCCGCTCGTTTTCGTGCATGAACTTGGCCATTATCTGGTGGGTCGCTGGTGTGGGGTTAAGGCAGAGGCCTTTTCGATCGGTTTCGGCCCGGAGATCGCGGCGTGGGTGGACCGGCGCGGTACACGCTGGCGCATCGGCGCTTTGCCGCTGGGTGGATATGTCCGCTTCAAGGGTGACATGAACGCCGCCAGCCAGGCAGATCCGGCATGGTTGCAGCTTCCCGCGAGCGAGCGTGCCGAAAGCTTCCCGGCCAAGCCGCTGTGGCAAAGGGCGGCAATCGTCGCGGCAGGCCCGTTCATCAATTTCCTGTTCGCCATCCTGATCCTGTCCACATTCGCCTTCGCTTATGGCGAGAGCCGAACCCCGGCGGTCGTGGGGAAGGTGCAGCCACGCAGCGCAGCGGCGGCGGCGGGTATCCAGCCCGGAGATCGTATCCTGTCGCTCAATGGGCGGGAGATGGCGACCTTCGACGACCTTCGCCTTTATGCACAAATCCGTCCCGGCGAACCGGTGACGATCCTGCTCGAGCGGGGGGGCAAGACGGTCGAGAAGCGGGGCAACGTTGGCGCCGTTCAGGAGCGTGATGGCTTCGGCAACAGTTTCAAGGTCGGGCGGCTGGGCATCGCTCCGGGGCAGCCGGTGATTGAGCCGGTCGAGGCTTGGCGCGCGCCTGCGGTCGCCCTCAAGCAGACGGGGCAGATCATCCGTACGATGGTCGAGACGCTGGGGCAGATATTGGGTGGCGGCCGGTCGTATAAGGAACTGGGTGGACCACTCAAGATCGCGGAGGTTTCGGGTCAGGCCGCGACTTTGGGGGTTGAAAGCTTTGTATTCTTCATGGCCCTCATTTCGATTAACTTGGGGTTCATCAACCTGTTGCCAATTCCCATGCTGGATGGCGGACATCTGCTGTTTTACGGGGTGGAGGCAATACAGCGCAGGCCGGTCAGCCCGCGCGTGCAGGAATGGGCGTATCGTTCGGGTCTGGCGGTTCTCCTGGCCATGATGATGCTGGTGACTTTCAACGATTTATCTTCTTTCGGGCTCTGGGAACGCCTGTCCGGCTTGATCGGCTAAGCCGTATCGGGCAGGGAGGCGCGATTTAGCGCCGTGTTTCCCGGCGTGAACGAACATATGCTTTTTTGTAAAAGGGTAGAGCGGGTGACAGCGATGATGAGCAGCAAGAGACAGCGCCCGGTTGTCGCGGCCCTTCTGGCAACGACGATGATCGGCGGCCTGTCCGCGGTTCCCGTGCTGGCGCAGGACGCGCCGCAACCCGCCGCGCCCGCGCCTGTCCCCGCCGTGGCACCGGCTGCGGGAACCATCCGCAGCATCAGCGTGGTGGGGCAACAGCGGCTCGAACCCGACACGGTGCTGTCCTATACCAAGCTGCGCATTGGCCAGCCCTTCACGCAGGAATCGCTCGATCAGGCGCTGCGCGACCTGTATGAAACCGAGCTGTTCGCCGACGTCCAGATCCGCAACGACAATGGTGCGCTGACGCTGGAGGTGAAGGAAAATCCGGTCATCAACCGCATCGTGCTGGAAGGCAACAAGCGGCTGAAGGAAGATAAGATCCGGCCGGAGATCAAACTCGCGCCTCGTCAGATCTACACCCGTTCGAAGGTGCGCGCGGACGTTGCCCGCATCATTGAACTATATCGCCGCCAGGGCCGCTTCGCTGCCACGGTCGAGCCCAAGATGGTGCAGCTCGACCAGAATCGCGTCGATATCGTGTTCGAGATTTCCGAAGGGCCGAAGTCCAAGGTCCGGCAAATCAACATCATCGGCAACGACAAGTTCAAAGACGGTGAACTGCGCAGCCAGATGGTGACGAAGCAGTCGCGCTGGTTTCGCGTCTTCTCCTCGGGCACCAGCTACGATCCCGATCGCCTGGCCTATGATCAGCAGAAGCTGCGCCAATTCTACCTGACCGAAGGCTATGCCGATTTCCGCGTGATTTCGGCGGTCGCGGAACTGACGCCTGATAAGCAGGACTTCATCATCACTTATGTGGTTGAGGAAGGAAAGCGCTACAAATTTGGTGATGTGAAGGTGGAGTCGGACATTCGCGACCTGTCGAGTGGGTCGCTTACCAAGACGCTGCCGATGAAAAAGGGCGATTGGTACAACGCGAAGCAGGTCGAGGATACTGTCGATACGCTGAGCGAGACGGCGGGTCTGTTCGGCTATGCCTTCGCGGACGTTCAGCCGGACTTCAATCGCGACAAGGACAGCCTGACGATGGGGATTAATTTCCGTATCGCCAATGCGCCGCGCGTCTATGTCGAGCGGGTGGACATCAACGGCAACACGCTGACCCAGGACAAGGTGGTCCGCCGCGAATTCCGTTTGGCGGAAGGTGACGCGTTCAACAGCTTCCTCGTCAAGCGCTCGAAGGACCGGATCAACTCGCTTGGTTTCTTCCAGGAAAAGCTGGACATCGAACAGAAGCCGGGCTCCGCGCCCGACCGCATCGTGCTGGAAACCAACGTCCAGGAAAAATCGACGGGTGAACTGTCGCTATCGGCGGGCTTCTCCTCGCTTGAGCGCTTCATCGTCTCGGCATCGATCACGCAGCGCAATTTCCGTGGCAAGGGCCAGGAATTGCGCACCAGCGTCAATTATTCCAGCTATTCCAAGTCGGTCGAAGTGGGCTTCACCGAGCCCTATTTCATGGACAAGAATATCGCGCTGGGTGGCGATATCTATCGTCGCGACCTGAACAGCTTCCGATACACGGGTAGCGGAAACGATCGCGATACGACATATAAGCAGACGACGACGGGTTTCCAAATTCGCGCGGGCGTGCCGATCACCGAATATATGTCGCTGGCGCTGCGCTACAGCCTAAATCTGGATGATGTGAGTCTGGATAAGGCCACCTACTACACCAATGGTGCGTGCGACCCGATTCTGGCTGGTCGTTATCTGTGCGACGCCATCGGCAAGCGCACCACTTCCTCGCTCGGCTACTCGCTGATCTTTGATAATCGAGACAACCGTATCCGCCCCACGCGAGGAAATAACCTTGTGCTGAATCAGGATTTTGCGGGGCTTGGTGGCAGCGTCAAATATATCCGCACGAGACTTAATGGTTCCAAATTCTGGCCGTTGGGTGGTGGCTTCATTTTCTCGCTGTCGGCGGAAGGCGGCTATATCCACTCGCTGGAAGGTGATCGTCGGGATGCTAGCGGAGCTTTGGTTGACCCGATCCGTTTGACGGATCGGTTCTTCCTCGGGAATCCGCAAATTCGTGGTTTTGATATCCGTGGCATTGGTCCTCGCGTGAAGCGGTTCTATCTGCGGGGTCAGAACGACGCGAATGGAAATCCGGTCCTAGATGCCAATGGCAATCAGATCTTCGATCGCGATGCCAGCAACAATAACGTCAGAGACGACGCGCTGGGTGGAAGGATTTACTATCTCGCTAGGGCGGAGGTGGAAATTCCGCTGGGATCTGGCGCTCGTGAAATGGGATTGCGCCCCTCTGTGTTCGTGGATGCGGGTGCAGTTGCAGGGCTGCGTGACCCGGTCACAGCTCCGTTTGCTGGCTATTGCCAGGTAACCCCCAACACGGGCACAACTGGGTCAGCGAGCACTGTTCGCGCCCCATCGCTCGGGAAATGCGACCCAGCACCTACAGGATTTGCCGCTGCCTATGTCGATGGCACCGGATTTGAAGAAGTTTATCTCGGCGACACGCTCAAGCCGCGTGTTTCCGTGGGCTTTGGCGTCAACTGGAACTCGCCGTTCGGGCCGTTCCGCATCGACATTGCCAAGGCCCTGCTCAAGGAACCAGGGGACGACACTCAGCTCATCAGCTTTAACGTAGGGACTCAATTCTAATGAATAAGATGCTCAAGGCCGCGGCGCTTGCTCTTGCGCCCATGACTGCCATCGCGCTAACCAGCGTGCCTGCCGCAGCCCAGTCGAAGATTGGGATCGCTGTTGCAGACCTGCAGCGTGCGGTAGCGACCAGCTCGGCCTACACCACGGCTCGCTCACAGATTCAGACGACCTACAAGGCTCAGATCGACAGCTTCACCGCGCGCAAGAACGCGATCGACGCTGATCTGAAGACCAAGGGCACCGCACTTGAAGCGGCGATGAAGGCTGCGGGCAACAAGCCCACGCCTGCGATCCAGACCCAGTATGAAGCCTATCAGAAGGCCGGGCAGAACGGCCAGGCCGAGTTGCAGCGCCTGGGCCAGCCGATCGCGCTCGCCAACGCCTATGTCGAAGAGCAGATTTCGGCGAAGCTGTCGGACGCGCTCAAGTCGGCGATGACGAAGGCGAAGGTCGACTTGATCCTGGCACCCGACGCCACCGTGTCCTACCAGCCGACCGTTGACATCACGCAACAGGTCGTGACCGAACTCAACGCGCTGGTGCCTAGCGTCGGCATCGTGCCGCCCGCTGGTTGGCAACCCGGCGGCGCTCGTGGTCAGGCGCCGACGCCTGCCGCTGCGGCCCCCGCCAACCCGTCGCAGCAGCCGACCTCGCGCTGATCGCAGCGATGACGGGGGAAGTTGAAGCGGCCACCGCCGCCGTGGGTGCCATCGATATTCGTGGCATCATGGCGGCGTTGCCGCACCGCTATCCGATGCTGCTCGTCGACCGCGTGGCCTCTCTCGTCGTGCGAGAGAGGATTCACGCGGTTAAAGCCGTGTCGATCAACGAATCGTTCTTTCAGGGGCATTTCCCTGGTCGGCCAATCATGCCGGGTGTGTTGATCGTCGAGGCGATGGCGCAGGCTGCGGGCGTGCTGACGGTCGAGACGCTCGATCTGCGAGGATCGGGTAAGCTCGTTTATTTCATGAGCATCGACGGGGCGAAGTTCCGCAATCCGGTGGAGCCGGGTTGCCTGCTGGACCTGCATGTCGAATTGCTTCAGATTCGTGGCCGCGTCTGCAAGTTTGTGGGCAAGGCAACGGTGGATGGCAAGCTGTGCGCCGAGGCGAACTTCGTCGCGATGATCGCCGATCCGCCGGAGGACTGAAGGCCGGGAGGGGTTGCGTTCGCGCGTGATCCCATGTAACCGCGCGCCTTCGCAAGAATTCGCATCCATGGCCGGTCGGAAACCGGCCCATTGACGGAGCAGACTCATGAAGGCCAATATCCACCCCGATTACCACCTGATCACCGTCCAGATGACCGACGGCACCACCTTCCAGACCCGTTCGACCTGGGGCAAGGAAGGCGACACGCTGGCGCTCGACATCGACCCGAAGTCTCACCCGGCCTGGACGGGCGGCAACCGCCAGCTGGATACAGGCGGCCAGGTGGCGCGCTTCAACAAGCGCTTTGGCGGCCTGACGCTGAAGAAGTAATCGGTTCCTTCTTGGAACGAATGAAGAGGGCGCCCGATGGGCGCCCTTTTTTGTTGTATGCGGCGGTGCTCCAAGACGGTCCCCTCCCGGAGGCGTTCAAACGAGGCACGTGACTCGTTTGAAGGGTTAGGGGAGGGTCCGAGCGTAGCGAGCTTCTAAGCTAGCCTTTTGAAATGGGCCACGTTGCAATGGCCCACCCCCGGCCCCTCCCGCTTGCGGGAGGGGAGCAGCATCGCACTCGCTGGACCTCAAACGTCCGCCCGGTCCTCGTCGAGGAACGCGGCCACATCATCCAGCGCCACATCCTTTGACAGGAATGTCTTTCCAATCCCCCGCACCAGCAGGAAGGGGAGGGTGCCAGCCGCCATCTTTTTGTCGTGCAGCATATGAGCAACCAAAGCGGCGCCGTCGGCTTTCACATGAGCATTTGCAAGATCATGGGGCAGACCAACCGACTTCAGATGTGCTGTCACCCGATCCGCATCCTCCGTCGCGCATATACCCAGCCGCGCGGAATAGCGGAAAGCGAGCGCCATGCCCGCCGCCACGCCTTCGCCATGCAGCAGCAGATCGGAAAAGCCCGTATCCGCCTCCAGCGCATGCCCAAAAGTATGGCCAAGGTTCAGCAGTGCGCGGCGACCGGATGTTTCCCGTTCGTCATCCGCGACGATGGCGGCTTTTGCGCGAACGCTTCGTTCGATCGCGAATTCGCGTGCGTCGCGGTCGCCTGCCAGGAGCTTCTGACCCTCGGCTTCACACCATACGAAGAAATCCGGGTCATCTATCAGCCCATATTTCACGACCTCGGCATAGCCCGCGCGGGTCTCGCGCGCGGGCAAGCTGTCGAGCGTCGATGGGTCGATAAGGACAAGGCTGGGTTGATAGAAGCTGCCGATCAGGTTCTTGCCCGCGCTCGCGTTGATCGCAGTCTTGCCGCCGACTGAGCTATCCACCTGGGCGAGCAGCGTCGTTGGCACCTGGATGAAGTGGCAGCCGCGCTTCAGGATGGACGCGGCGAACCCGACGAGATCACCGATCACGCCGCCACCAAGCGCCACGACATGATCGCCACGTTCCACTTCCAGGGCCAGCAATTGATCGAGCAATTGCTCAAGGTGTCGCCAGCTTTTCGTCTGCTCGCCTGCGGGCAGGATGATGGGTTCGACGGCGATACCGGCGCCGCGCAGGCTGGTTTCGAGCCGCGGAAGCTGCGCCTTGGCGACATTGGCGTCCGTCACGACGATCAGCCTGCCGCTGCGGGCATAGGGCGCAAGATGATCGGCCGCCCGGTCCAGCGCGCCTTGTTCGATCACGATATCGTAACTGCGCGCATCCAGCGCGACGCGAACTATTGCCATGCGGCCAGTTTCTCCAGGATGCGCTCGACCGCCACTTCGTGCGGGGCGGCGATGCTCTTCACATGAATGGGCGCGAGGGCGTAGACAGGATTGCGCACCGCCGCCAGTTCAGTCAGCACGACGCGAGGATCCTTGCCCTTCAAGAGAGGACGTCCTTCCCGCCGCGACACCCGATCGACCAAAGTGTCGATGTCGGCGTCGAGCCATATCGCAGTCCCCTGATCGAGGATAAGCGCGCGTGTCTCTTCCTGCATGAACGCGCCGCCGCCGGTTGCGATCACCTTTGGCTCATCGTCCAGCAACCGGGCGATCACCCGGCGTTCGCCATCGCGAAAATATCCTTCGCCATAGCGTTCGAACATTTCCGAAATCGTCATGCCAGCGGCCTTTTCGATCTCTTCATCCGCATCTACGAAGGCAAGGCCAAGCCGCGCCGCCAACCGGCGTCCCACCGTCGATTTGCCGACGCCCATCATCCCGATGAGGACGATGGAACCGCGCTTTGACTGCGGAGGCACGGATTTGCTGTTTCGCTGCATTGCGGAGGGGGCTATACATCCCCCCGTCGCAGAGGCAAATCGCAACTTTCCTCAACTTCACGGCTCGGCCGCACAAGGATTCATGAGAAGCAATCGTTCCTTCAGCACCTTCGAGAGCGGTTCGCGTCGTCGCGGCACGCGCTTGCCCATCATTCCCATTGTCCTGATCGTCCTGGTGATCGGTCTGGTCGCGCTGCTCTGGTCGCGCGGCGGAGAACGGCCGCAGCAGCGAGTGGAAAAGGCCATTCCCGCCGAAAAGCTGGGCAAATAAAGGCATGCGTCAAGGCCGGTTGAATGCGAAATGGGCGCTTGGAACGCTTGCGCTCGCTCTCACGCTGCCGGTGATTGCGCAGGAGTCGCCTGAATCGCTCCTGCCCCCCGGCTTTGGAGAGGCGCCCGAGACGCCACCCGCCGCCGGATCGCAAACGCCGCGACCGGCAAGTCCGGCTGCTCCCGTTCCGATGATTCAGCCCTTGCCGTCCGGCAGCGCCATGGCTCCTGCAGACAATGCAGTGGGAAATGGTCCAGAGGAAGCGCTGTCAGAAGAAGAGCTGGCGGCGCAAAAGCAGAAATATGACCTTCCTGAAGGCGCGCATCGGTCGCTGGACCGGATTGGACCGCTGACGCCCGAACGGCGTGGCATGGCGCCTGATGCCTTCGGCGCGCAGTCCGGGCAATTTCTCGCCACGTTGATGAAGGAAATGCGGGCGCCGATCACGTCGCGCTGGGCCTCTATCCTGTTGCGGCGTGCGCTGCTCTCCGCGACCGACACGCCTCGTGATATCGACGGCGCCGACTGGGTTGCGGAGCGGGCCTGGTTGCTGCTGCGCATGGGTGAGGCGGATAGCGCGCGGCTGCTGGTGCAGAGCGTCGATTCGGACAAGTTCACGCCACGCCTCTATGCGGTGGCCATGCAGACTTATCTGGCCACGGCGGATCCGGCTGGCCTGTGCCCTCTGTCGGCTGGCGCGCTGCGTCACAGCAAGGAGCCGGGGTGGGACATGACGCGGGCGATCTGCCCGGCATTGTCGGGCGATCAGGGGTCGGCGAGCGCTGCGCTCAATCAGGCCCAGCGGCGCGGCGTGGTGCGCGGCATAGATTATCGGCTCGCGGAAAAGGTCGTGGGCACCGGATTTGACGCGCGGCGATCAGTGAAGATCGAATGGGATGGGGTCGATGGGCTGACGGCATGGCGCTTTGGCCTGGCAACCGCGCTCAATGTGGAAATCCCCGAATCGCTATATGCCACCGCCGGGCGCCATGTCCGCGCGTGGGAAGCGCGCGCGCCTGCGCTCAGCGCGGTTCGTCGCCTGCCAGGCAGCGAGGCGGCGGCCCAACTTGGCGTGTTTTCGAGCCAGGCTTTGGTAGGATTTTACAGTCAGCTTGGCGCTGACGGCGACGCGTCGCCCGAAATTGCCGACCGGGTCGACGCGCTCCGCACCGCCTATCGTGGTGGCTCGTCCGAAGAACGGGTCCAGGCGATGCGGACGCTGTGGCGGGACAATAGCAGGCCTGATTATGTCGGCCTGATCGCCACGGCCAAAGCCGCCGCCGCTTTGCCGGTCGCAAACATCGATGCGAGAGAGGCCGCCAACCTGGTCGCGGCCATGCTGACCGCAGGTTATGATCGCAGCGCGGCGCACTGGAGCGGGGTGGCCCGTCAGGCGGAGGGGGATGGCGCTGGCGACCTCTGGGCGTTGCTGGCGGTCGGCGCGCCCAGTTCAGTTGTCGATATTAGCGAAGGGCGGATTTCTTCCTTCGCGGACGAAGCTGGCGCGGAAAAAGGCCAGATACTGATTGCTGCGCTGGCAGGCCTTGCTCGCATCAATGCGCAGGCAAGCGCTTCATTGGCGCAGGATAAGGGGCTCAACCTGGCGGCGAATAGCCGGTGGGCGAGGGCGATCCATCAGGCGGCGGCGAGGGGGGAGAAAGCCACCGTCGCCCTGCTCGCGGCAGTGGGCATGCAAACGGCAGAGTGGAATCGTCTGCCACCCGCTCATCTCTATCATATCGTCGCTGCTCTGCATCAGGTCGGGCTTGATCCCGAAGCGCGGATGATCGCGGCGGAGGCGATTACGCGGATTTAATCCCATGGGCGAAGATGGCGCGCTGATCGGTCGTTTTCTGGAAATGGTGGCGGCTGAACGAGGGGCGTCGCGCAACACCTTGCTGGCCTACCGCGCCGACCTGGAAGGCGCGGCGGCGATTTTGGGTGGCCTTTCGATCGCGACGAAGGAAACCGTTGCGGGATTGGCCACAGCCTGGGCAGAGCTGGCGGCTTCGTCCGTTGCGCGAAAAGTCTCGGCACTGCGCGCATTTTACGGCTTTCTGGAAGAAGAGGGGCTGCGGGCCGACAATCCCTCCACGGCGCTGCCACGCCCCGCAACGCGCAGGTCCCTGCCAAAGATATTGTCGGCGCAAGAAGTCGAATCACTCTTTGCTTTGATCCAACAGAAACTGGCGGTCGAGCATCCCAGCGCGTTGGATCTTCGTCTGTCCGCCCTGATCGAGCTGTTATACGGTTCCGGTTTACGGGCTACCGAACTGGTATCCTTGCCCCGTCGCGCGCTGGCAGCGGATCGGCCGTTCCTGATTTTGAAGGGCAAGGGCGCGCGCGAGCGACTGGTGCCGATATCGGATCGGGCGCGGGCCGCCGTTTCCACGTGGTTGCCGCATGTCCCTGCGGAAAGTCCCTGGCTGTTCCCGTCGGGAAAAACTTATCTCAGCCGCATTCGGCTCTATCAGCTGGTGAAGCAACTGGCCGCCGCGGCCGGTATCGCTCCACAGCGGGTCAGTCCCCATGTGCTGCGCCATGCCTTCGCCACGCACCTGCTGGAAGGGGGAGCGGACCTGCGCGCGTTGCAGTCGATGCTTGGCCATGCCGATATCGGAACGACCCAAATCTACACGCATGTCGATAGCCGCCGACTGGTCGAACTGGTCAATAGCCGTCATCCGCTGGCGACAATGCGCCATCGTTTCGTTGACGAAGAAGCGTCTGCCCCCTAACGCCGTCGGCCATGGTTAGCTTTCTGGAATTTGAAAAACCTATCGCCGAGCTAGAGGCGCGTGTCATCGAATTGCGCGCGACGGCCAGCGCCGGTGACATCGATATCGGCGACGAGATCGATAAGCTTGAACAGCGCGCGACCAAGGTGCTTGTGGACACATATGCCAAGCTGACGCCTTGGCAGAAGACCCAGGTTGCCCGTCATCCCGACCGCCCGCACTTCAAGGATTATGTCGCGGGCATGTTCGACAATTTCATGCCCCTTGCTGGTGACCGCGCGTTTTCGGATGATCAGGCGATCATTGGCGGTCTGGCGATGCTGGGTGACCGCCGCGTCATGGTGATCGGTCATGAAAAGGGTGACGACACCGCCAGCCGCGTTCGTCATAATTTTGGGATGGCGAAGCCTGAAGGCTATCGCAAGGCGATCCGCCTGATGCAATTGGCTGACCGTTTTGGGCTGCCGGTCGTCACATTGGTTGACACATCGGGCGCGTTCCCTGGCGTACAGGCGGAAGAGCGCGGTCAGGCTGAGGCGATTGCCCGCTCGACCGAACAGTGCTTGGCCTTGGGTGTGCCCATGGTCGCTGCGGTAGTAGGTGAGGGTGGCTCCGGCGGCGCGGTGGCGTTGGCCGCCGCGAACCGGGTGTTGATGTTCGAACATGCGGTCTATTCGGTCATTTCCCCCGAAGGCTGCGCATCGATCCTGTGGCGGACTGCCAACAAGGCGAGCGATGCCGCCACTGCCATGCAGGTTACCGCCCAGCATCTTAAGGATTTGGGCGTCATCGACCGGATCATCGCGGAGCCCATCGGCGGCGCGCATCGTGAGCCGGTGCAGGCGATCGCCAGCCTAGGTGCCGCCATTGGCGAAGAGTTGGATTCCCTGGCCGGGTTGAGCGCGCAGGATCTTCGTACTGATCGGGCTGATAAGTTCCTCGCCATCGGCGCTTGATCTAAGATTGCTCTCTGGGAACATTCACCGGAACGTCGTTTCGTCCCGGTAACAGGTTGAGCATGTCTGGAGGAGACATGAAGAGGGAATTAGCGTTGATGGGTGGCGCGATCAGTGTCGCGCCGTTCTCGTAGTACCTTCCGTCCGTGGTCAGCAGCGGGCAATCCAGATAGTGACGAAGATGCACAAAAAAAGGCGGCGGGATTGCTCCGGCCGCCTTTTTTCTATCGTTCCAAAATCAACCCATGTTGTTCGAAACTTTGTTGAAGGTGTTGGTTAGCTTGCCGCCGAGGCTGGTCATTGCGCCGATGGCGGCGACAGCGATCAGAGCTGCGATCAGGCCATACTCGA
This sequence comes from Sphingobium sp. RC1, assembly GCF_059738765.1. Lineage (NCBI taxonomy): Bacteria > Pseudomonadati > Pseudomonadota > Alphaproteobacteria > Sphingomonadales > Sphingobiaceae > Sphingobium > Sphingobium sp. RC1. The sequence continues at coordinate 1,916,145 of NZ_AP027306.1, read as the reverse complement.
TGGCCGTTGCACCCTTTTCATTCTTCAGCATCTTGCGAACGAACTTCATGTGAAGTCTCCTTGACTAGAAAAAATCCCGTTTAACTACCCGGCCGCCCCGCTTGAAATAGGTCAGCTATGGACGGTTTATGGGAGTTAGGTTGACAAAGATTTAATGGCGCGAAGGAAGTGTCAGATATTGATGGTTAATGCGCGAGAACCTCTGCGGCGACGTTGTTCCACATGCGAGTGGTTTTGTTTGCGACATTCGATATCGCCGCGAGTGCGGCCAGACAGACCAAGGCCAGGATCAGCCCATATTCGACTGCGGTTGCTCCCCGTTGACACTGCAACAACCCCGGTCGGGATAGGTTTTTGATCAACCCGCGCATTGCATCACCCGTTTATTGCAGACAGTCCCGTTTAGCCTTGTAAAAGAGCCAGAGTTAACAAACCCCTTTGCTGGACGCATATGACGATAATTGATCCCTTGTTGGTAGTGGCCGCCGCACTTGTCGATGCGGATGGCCGGGTGCTGCTACAGCAACGACCGCCTGGCAAAGCGATGGCGAGCTTGTGGGAATTTCCCGGGGGAAAGGTGGAGGCGAGCGAAGCGCCTGAGGCTGCACTGGTCCGCGAACTGGAAGAAGAACTGGGGATCCGTACCCACACCAGTTGCCTCGCGCCCGCGGCTTTTGCCAGCGAGCCGCTCGGCGACCGGCACCTCTTGCTTCTGCTCTATGTTTGCCGAAAATGGGAGGGCCTGCCCGAGGCGCGGCATGCCACGGAGCTTAAATGGGTCAGGCCCAACCTGATGTATGCGCTGGATATGCCGCCGGCGGACCTGCCGTTGATTGGCCTGCTCGATTCGCTGATCTGAAATAGGGCGGGCTAACGGCGTGGCCCGCCCGCCGAATCACTCTTCTCTGGCCTTGCTCTGCAGCTGAATGTAGTTCTGAATGCCCATGCGTTCGATCATTTCGAACTGGGTTTCCAGCGTATCGACATGCTCTTCCTCGCTTTCGAGGATCGACTGGAACAGATCGCGGCTGACATAATCGCGCACTGTCTCGCAATAGGCGATGGCATCCTTCAGAACGGGAAGTGCTTCATATTCCAACTCAAGGTCGGCCTTCAGTACCTCTTCGACCGTTTCACCGATTTTCAGGCGGCCAAGCAGCTGGAAATTGGGCAAGCCGTCGAGGAAGAGGATGCGTTCCGCCACCTTGTCGGCATGCTTCATCTCATCGATCGACTCTTCATATTCGAATTTGGCGAGCTTCTCGATGCCCCAATGATCGAGCATCCGGTAATGCAGGAAATATTGATTGATCGCGGTCAGCTCATTCTTGAGGACCTCGTTGAGATAGTCGATGACCTTGGAGTCACCCTTCATGGCGTTGTCCTCAGGCTATTGGAATGAAGCCGTAACTATAATGCCGTCACGGGCTTTTGTTAACCGGAAACGCTCGAAAAACGGGGATTTTACTAGACGCTATTGCGTCAAGTTCGCGTCAGAAGGGGGGCTGCGGATGTCACGCAATCGGATCAGGCGGTCGCGCGTTCGGCAGCTATCAGCGTGCGGGCGAAAGGTACGCATTGGCCGCATTTGGGCCGACGGCCGAGGCGAGCATAGGCGCTGCAAGGGGTATCCGCGCCGCTCCGCACGGCTTCCTTCAGATCCTTTTCGCGAATGGCATTGCAGACACAGACGACCATGAGGCTCTCCCTGACTCGGGAAATATCTGAAATGATAATGGGTCGCAATAGAATATTAGATGCTGTTGCGAATCTTTTGCGATTTCCCGCGAGCCAAACTTCGCCACAGCCATTCCAATGGTCCCACGGCGAATCGAGAGAGCCAGGCGGTCGACCAGACAAGCATGAACAGCCATCCACACAGCACCACCAGCGGCAGTTCCAACGGCCGGAGATGCGAAAATAGCCCTAGTCCCCATCCATAGAAAACAGCGCACATGATGAGGCTGGTGCCGAGATAATTGCTGAGAGCCAGGCGCCCCGTGCGCGCGACCGCCATCGTCATGCGGCTCTGTCGATGTCGCGTGAAGATCCACAGGATCAGTGCCGCCCAGCCTGCCGCAAGCGGGATGCGGAAAGGAAATGACCAGGCAAGCGACGCGCCTATGGACGGGACAACAGGGAAGTTTCGCCAGAGCAGCCAGCCCGCGAGCGCCACCATGGGTGGCAATCCGACCAGGAAACAATGGCGGGCAGTGCGCCAATATTGCTCTGCTTCCCATCGTCCAGTCAGGAAGCCGCCCTTCAGCATCGCCATGCCCATGAGCATGAAACCAAGAGTGTCGAATGCGCTCATGAAGAAGGTCCACCACCAATCGTGGAGCAAAAGGTGCAAATGATGCCTCAGGATGGTTGCGAAGCTGCCACGGTAGGTGGCGATCTCCTGCCGGATGGTTGGATCATCCGGGTTGGTGAATGGGCCGATATATTGCGCGAAGCTATCCCGGATGCTGGCGGTCGCGCTTGGTGCGACGGCCGCGTCTGCCCATCCGTGGATGCTGAATATGAACAGCGCGCAGATCAGAAAATGCGCGAGGAAGAAGAAAAAGGCCCATTTGATGAGCGCCAACGGTTCCTTGCGGACGAACAGCATCGCGATCAGCCCGATCAGGGCATAGTTCATCAATATGTCGCCCGCCCACAGCAGTAGATAATGGGCAAGGCCGAAGACGAACAGCCAAGCCGCCCGGACGATTTGCGCCCGATGTCCATCACGCCCCTCCATCTCCTCCCGATCAATAAGCAGCAGCATGGACGCGCCGAACAATATGGAAAAAAGAGCCCGCATCTTTCCGTCGAAAAACAGGAAGCTGATGAGCCAGAACAGTTTATCGCCGACGGACAGCGGGCCAACAGCGGTCGGATTGAAATAAGCCGTTTGCGGCAGGGCAAAGGCGCTAATGTTCATCCACAATATGCCCATGACGGCGCACCCGCGCAGCACGTCCATGGCGGCAATCCGGGATGAAGGGGGATGCATGCGGCGAGGTTCCTTAAAGACGCTGGCAAAGTCGGCGGGGCTCTGTCATGCGACTAGCCATGAACAGCGGCCGCAAGCAACGGATAAGCGAAGCATTCGGCGCGGCGGCCGATCATTACGAAGATCATGCCGGTCCCCAACGCGCAGCAGCGGCGCTGGTCGCCGACCTTGCTCAGCGGCAGAAGCCCGGCGGGGTGGGCCGTATCCTCGAGATCGGTTGCGGCACGGGCCTGCTGACTCGCGATATTCAGCAGCGCTGGCCGAAGGCGGAGTTGTTGGTCACCGATCTTTCTCCGGAAATGCTGGCTCGAACGGCTACAGGGGCGTTCGTCGCGGGGACTTTTCTTGCCATGGATGGCGAAGCGCCGCCGTTCGAGGGAGAGTGGTTCGACCTCATCCTGTCGAGCCTCGCCTTTCAATGGTTCGATGACCTGGAAGAGGCCATCGCTCGCCTGGTGGCGCTGTTGAGACCGGGGGGCAGCCTGATCTTTTCTACCATGGGAAAGGATAGCTTTGGTCAATGGCGAGCAGCTCATCAGGCTTGCGACCTTGTTCCCGGTGTGCCCAATTACCCCTCGCTCGATGACCTGTCCTCAATGCTGCGCCGATATGAGGATGCCTTCGCCTTCGATGAAACTTGTTCGCTCAATTGCAACGGCGCACGCGGCCTGATTGCTCATTTGAAAGGCATTGGTGCGGTGGTGTCGAGCGAAGGCTGGAAACCGCTTTCGCCGAAAGAACTGAAGAAGGTGATGGCGGCATTCGATGCCGGAGATGGCACTGACGCCTATCAGATATTGTTCGGACGGGTGACCCGGCCTGCCTGACATGGCTCCTGCTGGGCAGGAGCCATGTGCATTAGCTCTTACAGTTCCGCGTCCATCAGGTTGGGGAAGAAGCCCTCGTGCGCAGAGCGTAGGTCAGCGAGATTCACGCCCGCCACATTGTCGCCGCCGACAGTGCCGATCCTGACTGCCCCGGAAATCTCCGTACCGGCCGCCGCTGTTACGATATAGCGGCCCTGATCTTCGCCAAAGGCCGCTGCGGTGTTCCATTCGATGTCGAGCTGCGCGCCGATTCCGCCTGCCAGAGCCATTTCGGCGATGGTAACCAGCAGGCCGCCATCTGAAATATCATGAACGGCATTGACCTTGCCTTGCGCGATCAACGTGCGGACAGCTTCGGCATTGGTTCGTTCGGCGGCCAAGTCTACCTTCGGCGCGTCGCCAGCTTCGCGGCCTTGAATTTCCCGCAGCCAAATGGACTGGCCGAGATGTGTGCCTTCGCCGCCGATCAGCCAGATTGCATCGCCTTCCTGCTTGAAAGCAACGGTCGCCATCACATCGACGTCCTTCAACAGGCCAATGCCGCCGATTGCGGGAGTGGGCAGGATTGCCGAGCCGCCGCCCGTCGCCTTCGATTCATTGTAGAGAGAGACGTTGCCCGACACGATGGGGAAGTCGAGCGCGCGGCAGGCGTCGCCCATGCCTTCCAGACAGCCGGTGAGCTGCGCCATGATTTCCGGACGCTGTGGATTGGCGAAGTTCAGGCAGTTGGTGACGGCAAGCGGGGTCGCGCCAACGGCCGAGATGTTGCGATAGCATTCGGCGATTGCCTGCTTTCCGCCCTCATAAGGATCGGCATAGCAATAGCGCGGGGTGCAATCAGTGCTGATCGCGATTCCCTTTTGCGAGCCGTGGACGCGCACCACTGCGGCGTCGCCGCCGGGGCGCTGCACCGTGTCGGCGCCGACCATGTGGTCATATTGCTCCCAGATCCAGCGGCGGCTGGCGATGTCGGGGGAACCCATCAGCTTGACGAGATCGGCGCCGATGTCCGCGCTTTCAGCGATTTCGCCCAGCGGCTGGACGCCGGACCAAGCCTTATATTCGTCCTTCGGCATCGACGGGCGATCGTAGAGCGGGGCGTCGTCGGCCAGCGGGGCAAGTGGGATGTCGCACACCGTTTCGCCCTTGTGCACCAGAACCATGCGGCCCGTGTCGGTTACATGGCCGATCACGGCGAAATCCAGCTCCCACTTCCGGAAAATGGCTTCGGCGAAAGCTTCCTTGCCCGGCTGGAGCACCATGAGCATGCGCTCCTGGCTTTCCGAGAGCATCATTTCATAGGCCGTCATGCCGGTTTCCCGCTGCGGCACGTCGTCCATGTTAAGCTGAATGCCGACGCCACCCTTTGACGCCATTTCGACCGAGGAGGAGGTGAGGCCCGCCGCGCCCATGTCCTGGATGGCGACGATTGCGTCCGATGCCATGAGTTCAAGGCAGGCTTCGATCAGCAGCTTTTCGGTAAAAGGGTCGCCGACCTGCACGGTCGGGCGCTTGGCGTCCGCATCGTCCCCGAAATCGGCCGACGCCATGGTCGCGCCATGGATGCCGTCACGGCCGGTCTTGGACCCCACATAGACGATCGGATTGCCGATGCCGCTGGCAGCCGAATAGAAAATCTTGTCCGTGTCCGCGACGCCCACGGTCATCGCATTGACCAGGATGTTGCCGTCATAGGCTGGATGGAAATTCACCTCGCCGCCTACCGTCGGCACGCCGACGCAATTGCCATAGCCGCCGATGCCATGCACCACGCCGCTGATGAGGTGCTTCATCTTCGGATGATCGGGGCGGCCAAAGCGCAGCGCGTTCATGTTCGCCACTGGACGCGCGCCCATGGTGAAGACGTCGCGCAGGATGCCGCCAACGCCCGTCGCCGCGCCCTGATAGGGTTCGATATAGGACGGGTGGTTGTGGCTCTCCATCTTGAAGATTGCGGCTTGCCCATCGCCGATATCGACGACGCCCGCATTCTCGCCGGGACCGCAGATGACTTGCGGGCCTTCCGTCGGCAGCTTTTTCAGGTGGATGCGGCTCGACTTGTAGGAGCAATGCTCCGACCACATGACCGAGAAGATGCCCAGTTCCGTCAGATTCGGCTCACGGCCGAGGGCGTTCAGAACGCGGTCATATTCTTCCGGCGAAAGGCCATGTTCGGCGACGATTTCCGGGGTGATCTGAGTGGCTGCGGTCGACATGAGCGCGCCTTTAGCCGGGGAGGGGCGGATAGACAATCCTCGCGCGGCTGAACTCGGGAAAACATGCTATTTATATGCGTTGGATCACCGATCGGAGGACGGGACATATGGAATGGATGTTGTTGCCGCTTCGCCGCTACGCCCGTTTTTCCGGCCGTGCGCGGCCCAAGGAATATTGGATGTTCATCCTCTTCCTTCTGCTTTGCTTCATCGCGATTGGCATTGTCGAAGGGCTGCTGGGCCTCAGCACCACCGAACATTGGGTACGGCGCGGCCCCTGGTGGTTCGATACCGGCTATCACACGCGGGGAGGTCCGCTCACCGGCCTGTTCGGCCTGGCCATTCTAATCCCATGGCTCGCCGTGGCAGTGCGACGGTTGCATGACACGGATCGAAGCGGTTTGTGGCTGCTGATCATTTTCTTCCCGCTGATCGGAAGCCTGGTTTTGCTGGTCTTCTTCATCATGAGCGGGACGCGCGGTTCCAACCGCTTTGGTCCTGACCCCGTAGAGGTTGGTGAGCCCGAACTGGTCGGCAGGATAGGGAAATGAAAAAGGCCGGGCTGTTGAGCCCGGCCTGTGAAAGACATGGAAATGTTGATCAGGCTTTGCAGCTAACGCCGCTTTTGCCCGGAAGGGTGGCGGTGATCTGCTTGCCGCTGCCATCGACCGAATAGCCGCCTTCGGCTGTGAAGGGCTTGCCAGCTTCGGGGGCGACGAGCTTTGTCGGCGCGCCGTTCTTTTCAGTGCGCAGGTTGGCGGTCTTATCGTCGCTGAGGAAGTCGACGAAAATGAGGCTGTTATCCTTGCAGCGATACTGGCGGCTTACCTTCACAGAAGGCGGCAGTTCGACAGGCGCGGCATTGGCGAGCTGTTGAGCCATCGGATCGGCAGGGCCGCCGACGACTTCGGGTTCATCATTTTTGTTGCAAGCGGAGAGCATGCTGAGAGCAACGGCGGAAATCAGGGGGAGATAATATTTCATAGCGGTCCTTCTATGTGCACTTGCTGGCGCGAGCGTCAACGCAAAACTGCCAAAATCCCTCCAGTCTTGTGCGAGTTTCGATGACGCTTTTGTTGCAAGCAGGCCCGGAATCGGCCTTGCGGCGTGGTGCAGGCTTGACCCGGCCACTTGCGCTCGCCAATGCATGGGGCATGGCCGAAGACAGCAAGACAGAGCCGGGCGATTTGTCCCAATTGTCGTTTGAGGATGCGCTGCGGGCGCTGGAGTCGATTGTCCGCCGACTGGAAAGCGGTGATGTGCCGCTCGACGAGTCGATCTCGCTCTATGCGCAGGGGGAAGAGCTGCGCAAGCGCTGCCTTGAACGTTTGCAGGCGGCGGAGGCTCGCATCCAGAAATTGACCATCGATCCCAGCGGCGCCGTCACGGGCGCCCAGCCTTTCGGCGCGGATTGAGCGCCGCGGTCATGGAGGGGCTGACCTCCGGTTCAGCGATGGTGACTGTCCGGGCGGCTGCCGTCGCCGCGGACATTGATCGCGCGTTTGAACTGTTGCTGACCGTTCCCGATGATCCGCGTGCGCGCCTTTATGAGGCCATGCGCCATGCGGCCATAGGCGGCGGCAAGAGATTGCGTCCCCTGTTGGTGCAGGCGGCGGGCGAGTTGTTCAACATCTCCCAGGATTCGCTGCTTCGCGTCGGGTTGGCTGTCGAATGCATCCACGTCTACTCGCTGGTGCATGATGATCTTCCGGCGATGGATGATGATGACATGCGCCGGGGCAAGCCGACGATCCACAAGGCTTTTGATGAGGCGACGGCGATCCTGGCCGGGGATTGTCTTCATGATCTTGCCTTCGAAATATTGGCCGATGAAGAGACGCATCCGGACCCCTTCGTTCGGGTGGAACTTGTAAAGGCACTGGCGCTGTCCAGCGGTCCTGCGGGGATGGCGGGTGGGCAGATGATGGATCTGGAGGCGGAAGGCACCAGCTTCGACCTCGTCACCGTAACGCGCCTGCAACAGCTTAAGACCGGGGCGCTCATTGCATTTTGTGTGGACGCGGCGGCGATCATGGCGCGCATTCCGGCCGATGCTCGCACCAGCCTTCATGGCTATGCGCGCGACATCGGCCTGGCTTTCCAGATTGCCGACGATCTGCTGGATGTCGAAGGTGACGCCGATCTGGCGGGTAAGGCGCTTGGCAAGGATGCGGCGGCGGGCAAGGAAACCTTCGTGTCCCTGCTGGGCGTTGAGCGTGCGCGTGAACAGGCGCGTTTGCTGGTGGATCAGGCCAAGGCGCATCTTCATAGTTTCGGCGGGGAGGCCGATCTGCTGCGATCAATCGCAGACTATATCGTGGAAAGGGACCGGTAAGGCATGAGCAGGCAGCGGGTGGGGGTCTATCCCGGCACGTTCGACCCGATCACTTTGGGTCACATGGACATTATTCGCCGAGGGGCCAAGCTGGTCGACAAGCTGGTGATCGGCGTTACCACCAACATTTCCAAATCGCCCATGTTCTCCGATGAAGAGCGGCTGGAGATGGTGCGCCGTGAATGCGTTGGCATCGACGCGGACATCGTGGTCACCGGCTTTAATTCACTGCTTATGGATTTCGCCGAATCGCAAGGCGCCAGCGTGATCATTCGGGGCATTCGGGGCGTCACCGACTTCGAATATGAATATCAGCTCACCGGTATGAACCGGCAGATCAACCATCGGGTCGAAACCGCCTTTCTGATGGCCGACGTCTCGCTTCAGCCGATCGCATCTCGCTTGGTCAAGGAAATCGCCTTTTACGGCGGGCCGATCGACAAGTTTGTCAGCCCCAGCGTGCGGGATGATGTGGTCGCCCGGGTGGCGCGCCTCGGAAAGAAGGGCGACCAATAAAGGCCGCTCAGCCTTCGTTCAGTTGCCAATCGCGAAGAGCGCGTTATCAGAGCAGCTTCGCCACCAGGCGTTAGATATTAGGGAAAGCTCATCCATGCGGTTCAGTTCGGCGTTCAAGACCGTGGCGATCACTATCGCTCTCTATGCGTCGGGCGGCGTGGCGCTGGCCCAGGGTGGCGGAGGCGCGAATGCCGAAGAGGCAAAAAGAGCCGAGGCTGCCGCGCGGGCCGAGCAGAATGCCAAGTCGATGGGACAGGATCCCAGCGCGAAACTGCCGCCCGCTTCGGTCCCGGTGGACCCGCAGGACGTCTGGGATCTTGACCTGTCGAGCGGCGGCCGTGTTCGCATCCAACTGCGTCCGGACATCGCTCCCCAGCATGTCGAACGTATCAAGCAGCTGACGCGGCAGGGCTTTTACAACGGCCTGAAATTTCACCGCGTGATCCCCGGTTTCATGGCGCAAGGCGGCGACCCGAAGAATGATGGAACCGGTGGATCGTCGCTTCCTGACTTGCAGGCGGAATTCAACCCGATGCCGCATCTTCGCGGCACCGTGTCGATGGCCCGCGCGCAGGATGAGAATAGCGCCAACAGCCAGTTCTTCATCCTGTTCCTGCCCCGCATGCAGCTCGACAAGAAATATACGGTGTTCGGCCGCGTGATCGAAGGTATGCAATATGTCGATGCCATTACGCCGGGCGAGCCGCCCGTAAACCCGACCACGATCCTGCAGGCATCGATTGAAAGCGACGGCAAGCCGCCGGTCATGGCGCTTCCCACGCCGCCTGCGCCTTCGATTATCGCGCCCGCACCCGCACCGGTGAAGAAGGCGTCATCACAGAAGAAGCGATAAGTCGCACCTGAAGTGGATCATGCCGATGCCGCATCGGCATGATCGCCGTGCCTTGAGGACAGCGCTCGCATGCGCGTAGATTTTTTCGATTTCGAACTGCCGCCTGAAAGCATCGCGCTAAGGCCCGCGTCGCCCCGCGACGCGGCGCGTCTGCTGTTGGTCAATGGCGAAAGGCCTTTCGAAGATCGCACAGTCCGGGATTTGCCTGCCTTGCTGCGCGCGGGCGATGTGCTGGTGTTCAATGATACCAAGGTCATCCCCGCTCAGCTGGAGGGCGTTCGCGGCCAGGCGAAGATCGGCGCCACGCTCCACAAGCGCCTTGGCCTGCGCCAGTGGCAGGCTTTCCTTCGCAATGCCAAGCGAGTGCGCGAGGGCGACCAGATAGATTTCGGTGCAGGCGTCACCGCGCTGGCGGGTGCGCGCGACGAAGATGGCGGGGTGACGCTGACCTTCGAGGGGGATGAGCCTGTCGAGGTGCTGCTGGAGCGGGCGGGGCGTATGCCCTTGCCGCCCTATATCGCCAGCAAGCGGCCTACGGATGCCCGCGACCGTAGTGATTATCAGACCATGTTTGCTCGCGAAGACGGGGCAGTGGCGGCTCCGACGGCGGCTTTGCATTTTACGCCCGCGCTGATGTCGGCACTCAGTGAGGCGGGTGTCATGTCGGAAACGCTGACGCTTCATGTAGGCGCGGGTACGTTTCTGCCCGTGAAGGCGGAGGATACCGATGATCACCGCATGCATGCGGAGTGGGGCCGGATCGAGCAAGCCGCCGCCGACCGGCTGAATGCTGCGCGTCGAGCTGGCGGCCGCCTTATAGCGGTGGGCACGACCAGCCTGCGCCTGCTTGAGAGTGCCTGCGGGGAAGATGGAGTGATCCGCCCGTTCGCGGACGAGACCCGCATATTCATAACACCGGGCTACCGGTTCCGCGCCGTGGATGGGCTAATGACCAACTTCCATCTGCCTCGATCGACCCTGTTCATGCTGGTAAGCGCCTTGATGGGGCGGGAGCGGATGCAGGCGGCCTATGCTCACGCGATAGAAAGCGGATACCGCTTTTACTCCTATGGGGACTCGTCGCTTCTTCTGCCTTAACGCGCAGATTCGCTTTAGGATCGCCCTACGAACAGAAAGCCGACCGCCGCCATTATGCACAGGAAGGCGGCCGCGTGGCGCCAATGGAGCGGTTCACCCAAAACCGTCACCATGAAGCCTCCGAAAACGATCAGGGCGATTGCTTCCTGCGTGATCTTCAACTGGCCTGGGCTCCAGCCGCTGGCAAACCCAATGCGATTTGCGGGTACGGCGAAACAATATTCAACGAGCGCAATGCCCCAACTGATCAGGATTACCAGCAGAACTGGCTTTCCCATCCCGCCCTTCAGATGCCAGTACCAAGCTATGGTCATGAAAAGGTTGGAAATGACCAGCAGCAATATGGTTGGCATGGAAGGGCCTCGTAACGCGTGTCGTTGCGCTCTGGCATTGCTTGAGGCCCAAGAGCAAGGGCTTGATTGACCTTATCATCCGCCCTCCATACCGATCGCATTAAAGGTGGGACCGGCTCGCCACTGCGGGGTAAGGAAGCGTACAAGCAAAGGGTCCGGACATCCGCCGGACCCTTTGCCTATTTTTGTCTTCAATTAGCGATTGCGTTCCGTATCGCGCGAACTGACGCCGCCAGCGTTCCATCCGCTCTGTTCGCGCCCTTCGCCAAAGAGGGCATTCTGCTCCCGCTCGGTTCGCCATGCATGGTGCGCTTCATCGGCCGTCTTTTCCAGCGTCACCCTTTGTTCGTCCACCGACCTGATCCAGGACGACGGTACGGAGTGGTGCACGCCGCTGGCATCCTGATCATTCTTGGTTAGGATGATGCGATCGCCACTTAACCGATCGACCGTTCCCACATGAGCGCCATCGCTTCCGACGACTTCCATATGTTCGCGGACCTGTTGCACTGCCTGGCGCTGTTCGGTGCGCCGCGTGCGCCAGGTACCGAACTCACTGTTGAAACGATCGCGATGCTCCCGCTGATATTCAGCATAGTCGCGGTCCAGCTCATTCATTCGCTGTTGTCGCCACGCATAATAGTTGGCGTCATGATGCGCGCTATAGTCATGCGTGGGGCCGTAAGCGCGTACGCGATTGCCATGATCCTCGCTGCCATAGCCGCTGCGTTCCCCCGTATAGGGCGCATAGCCGCGGTTCGGCAGATACTGGTTGCTGCGTGATGCCGAGGCGAACCCGATGCGGCTGCTTTCATCGCGCGGGTCGCCATAGGGGCGGTTATAATATTCGTCATATTCGCGACGGCGTTCTGCTTCTTCATCGCCGAACCAACTGCGGATTTCATCTCCGGCGCGATCGAAAAAGCCGCGCTCTTCCGGATCATAATGTTCTGGTGACCGCCGGGAATCCGAACCGCTGAACTGGCCGCGCGTGCCGTAGCGATAACTACGATCATCGCGCCAGTCACGCTGCCCACGATGGCGGTCGGAACCGCGATCCCAGTCGCTGCGAGTTCTGTCATCGTCTCCATAGCGACGTCCGCCTTGATAGCCCATCGTCCTTACTCCTTGGCTGCTGTTGCTACGGCCTAAAAGCCGTTGCATCACCAATGAGCAGTAGGGCGCATCGTTCCGGATGTTACGTGCGGGTAACATCGCTCTTCCGCACCGTGCTGCCGATGTTGCTGTAAGGCCCTGCTTCTCCGAAAAAGCCCGTTGCAAGGGAATCTCGGCTCGATTATAGGCAGCGCTCCTTCGGGGCCGTAGCTCAGCTGGGAGAGCGCGTCGTTCGCAATGACGAGGTCAGGGGTTCGATCCCCCTCGGCTCCACCACCCCTCCAGTGACGGGGTGATCCGGAAGGACTTTACCGCTAGCATTGTACGCGCCTATGGCGGCTTTCATGGCATCGACCAAAAGTGAAGGCCGGGTAGCAGCGACAGCCGTGATCGTTCGCGACATGCCCGATGGGCCGCCGCATATCTTGATGATGGAACGCGCTGGGAGCATGGCTTTTGCAGCGGGAGCGCTGGTGTTTCCAGGAGGCGCGGTTGATGAGGCGGATCGGGAATTGGCCCGCGCCGTGGATGCTCCCGGCAACGTGGAGGAGACCGCCGCTCGGCTGGCGGCGATCCGTGAAACGCTGGAGGAAAGCGGCCTTGGCATCGGTTTTGGGGTGCGGCCCGATCCGGCGCAGTTGTTCGAAATGCGGCGCGCTCTGACGGATGGCGAAGATTTTTCGGCGATCATCGAAGCGCACGGGATCAGGCTCGCCCTGGATCAATTGGTGCCATTCAGCCGCTGGCATCCTGCGGACGCGGAAATGGCCGCGCGCATTTATGACACGCATTTCTATTTGGTGCAGGCGCCAGAAGGACAGGTCGCGAGCGCGGATACGACCGAGAATGTCCGGTTGTTCTGGATGAGCGCGAGTGACACGATCGCTCTATGCGACGCGGGCGGCGGGCGCATCATTTTCCCGACCCGCCGCAATCTTGAGCGATTGGCCTTGTTCCACAGCTTCGCCGCGATGGCGGCCCACGCAGCGTGCTTTCCCGTCGAAAAGATCAGTCCCTGGCTGGAAGAGAGAGGCGGCGTGCGCCATCTCTGCATCCCCGATCATCTCGGTTATCCCGTGACGTCAGAACCGATGGAGCGTGTGCAGCGTGGTTAGGTCATACGCTGGCTCAGCTGGCGCCTTCCCGGTTATTTCAGCGATTTTCCAGTGGGACTGAAACGCCGCGCATCAGGACCATCTGGCGGGGGGCGATGTCGTTAGCGTCATTATGGACTCGCGCCGCACACAGGCATAGATTCGGCGCTCTTCACGCATGGAGGTGGTCATGCCGCAGTTCGTGATAGAAAGAGAGATGCCCGGCGCAGGAAGGTTGCGGGGCGATGAGCTCAGGAACGCTTCACAAGGTTCCTGTAATGTGCTGCGCGAACTTGGACCCGAGATACAGTGGGTCCACAGCTATGTGACGGATGACAAGATCTATTGTCTCTACCGCGCGCCCAGCGAAGAGCTGATCCGGCAGCATGCCGAGCTTGCGGGACTTCCCGCCAACAGCATCGCCAGAGTTCGATCGACGATTGATCCAACGACGGCCGAGTAGTTATTGCCCGAAGCCAGCCTGCCGTGCGAGATCGACGGCCTCTCGCGCTGCCGCGAGGAGCGCGCCGCTCTTCGCCTCGCATTCGCGCTGCTCATATTCCGGCGTGGAGTCGGCAACGATGCCCGCACCTGCCTGAACGTGCATGATGCCATCCTTGAGCACGGCGGTGCGTAGCACGATGCAGCTGTCCATATTGCCGTCGGGTCCGAAATAGCCGACGCCGCCTGCATAGGCGCCGCGCGTCTCCGGCTCCAGTTCCGCGATGATCTCGCAAGCGCGGACTTTGGGTGCACCCGAAACCGTGCCTGCCGGGAAGCCCGCGAAGAGGGCGTCCAGCGCATCCTTGTCCGGCGAAAGACGGCCGACGACATTCGACACGATGTGCATGACGTGGCTGTAAAATTCGACGCTGTAACTGTCGGTGACCGTCACCGATCCGGCGGTAGCGACCCGCCCCACATCATTGCGCCCGAGGTCGAGCAGCATCAGATGTTCTGCCCGTTCCTTTGGATCGGCGAGCAGGCTTTCGCGATTGGCAGCATCTTCGACAGCATTTTTGCCGCGCGGACGCGTTCCGGCGATCGGGCGGATGGTGACTTCGCCATCCCGTGCACGCACCAGAATCTCGGGGCTGGAACCGATCAGGGCAAAGCCGGGCAGATCGAGATAGTAAAGGAAAGGCGAAGGATTTATCCGTCGCAGTGCACGATAAAGCGAGATCGGCGGAAGGGTGAAAGGGCTGGTGAAACGCTGCGCGAGCACCACCTGGAAAATGTCCCCGGCGACGATATAGTCCTTGGCCCGTTCGACCATGGCCTTGTAGCGACCCGGCTCCAGCGCGGGGGTCACATCGACATCGGCAATGTCTTGGGCGGGCGGCGTGTGGGGCAAGGGCGCGGTCAGGCGCGCCGCCGTTGCATCGATCCGCTCCAGAGCCTGCGCGATCGCCGCGTCGGCATCGCTGAAGCTGCCCTTCCAGACAGGCGCGACAAAATACAGCGCGTCAGCCAACCGATCGAAAACCAGGATGATGGTCGGCCGGACGAACAGCATATCGGGCAGTTCAAGCGGATTGGGCGCTGGCCGGGGCAGCTTTTCGACTAGGCCGACTGTCTCATAACCGAAATAGCCCACCAGGCAGGCGAGGGCAGGGGGAAGGGCGGGGTCAAGCTCAGCCCGGCATTCCGACACAAGCGCTCGCAAGGCATCAAGGGCGCCAACCGCTTCCGGAACAAATGCCTGCGGGTCCGTCGCCCAATGGCGATTAATCTCTGCCGCCTGTCCCTGCGCGCGGAAGACAAGATCAGGCGCGAGGCCGACCAGGCTATAGCGCCCGCGAACCGCGCCGCCTTCGACCGATTCCAGCAGAAAGTCGCCACGATCGGCCACAAACAGTTTGAGCGCGGCGGAAATCGGCGTGTCCGTGTCCGCGATCTGGCGGCGCCATACCAGCGCCGAATTGCCAGCGGCCAGTGCGGCGCGAGCGGCCGCTATCCCGTCATTGCCTGCGCTGCCCGCAACCATGTTACTGCGCGCCGCCATTGGTGCTGGCAAGCGCGCGCTGGACGCTGGCGACAGCTGACGGGCTCCGGGTCACGCCAAGCTGCTTTTCGACCGCGCGTTCGAACTGCTGCCCATATTCCTGACCGACGACATCGCCTAGCTGGCTGCGGACCTGATCAAGCAGGGCGGTCTGGCCACCGGCATCGCCATGTTTGATGCCGTTCAGTTGCACGATGAAATAGCCGCGGTCCTGACCGATCGGCATCGTCTTGACGCTGTTGGTTGCCATGGAGAACAGGATCGCGACCTCGGCGGGGGGACGCTGACCTTCCCGCATGATATCGGCACGACGCCCGCCCACCGTCTGAGGCGCGGGCAGGCGGACGCCAGCCTGGGCCACGGCATCGGCAAGCTTCATTCCCTTGGCGACCTTCTCGCGGATCTGCTCGGCCACGGCCTTCGCTTTGGCGTTGCCCTGCGCCAGCTTAAATTGGGCGAGTACCAGCGGCTTAACCTTATCCAGCGGTGGCGGCGCGGCGGCGCGAATCTCGGCGGGGGCGGCGAGAGCGTAGCGCTGGTCGGGCGTGACCGGCACGAGTTGCGCGTCGTCGTCCTGACTCATCTGGAACACAGGCGCCAGCAGCGGACGAACATCGGCCGGAGCCTGATAGGCCTGATCCTCGACCTGCTTGCCGTTGGCGATCAGGAAGGGCGTCGTTTCCAGCTTCAGGCCGTTGTCCTTCACCACTTCCTCAAAGCTGCCGCCATCGGCGATCTGATCTTCAACCTTTCCGGTGAACTCGCTCAGCAGGCGCTTCTGCTTTTGCGAGCGGAGCGTCGTTGCGATCTCGTCGCGCACAGCTGACAGCGGCCGCGCGGGAACGGTCTTGACGTTCGATACGCGCAGCAGAATCCATCCGAGTGGTCCCCGGATCGGGCCGACAAGCTCGCCTTGCTTGGCCGCAAAGCCCGCATTTGCGATTGCGGCGGACGTTGTGGTGGTCAGGTTTTCACGGCTTTGATCCACCAGCGCCGACGCCTCCAGCCCTGCGCCCTGCGCAGCGGCGGCAAGCGACTTGCCGCCCTTCACCTGCGCTGCGATCGTTTTCGCGGCGGCTTCGCTGGGCAGGATGAGTTGCTCGAAATTGCGGCTTTCCTTGGCGGCGTAGCTCGCGCTGTTCTGATTATAGGATGCAGCAATTTCGGCGTCAGTCGGCTGCGAGGCTTGCGCGAAGCGTTCGCCATCGATCACGGCGTAGCGAATGCGGCGCTGCTCCGGGATGGTGAAGCGCCCGGCATTCTGCTGATAATAGGTGGTGAGCTGTGCGTCGGTGGGGTCCTTAATGTCCGCAAAGGCTGCGGCGGGGACAGCAGCGATCGTCCCCTGGCGCGCCTCCAGCAGCAGCGAGGCGTAGGGCAGGATGACGCTGTTCGGCAGTTTCACACCAAGGCCGAGCGGAGCGAGCATCTGCCGCTCCAGGATCTCGCGGGTGATGTCTTCGCGCAGGGCCTGTTCCGTGATGCGTTCGCGTAGCAGAAGCTGGCGGAAATTTTCCTGGCTGAATCGGCCTGCGGCGTCCTGAAAAGCAGGGATCTGGGCGATCTGCGCATCGACGAGGCGCTTGGAGATGTGGACGCCCTGATCTTTCGCATATTCCTTCAGCGTCATTGCGGCGACCAGCTGATCATAGATCTGGCCAGCGGCACCTTGAGCGAGGAAATCGCCGATCTGAAGACCCGGGGTGGCGCGGCGCGCATTTTCGAAGACGCGCTGAACCCGTTCCTGGAACTGGGGCAGTGTCAGTCGGGTGCCGCCTGCTTTCGCGACAGTTTCGCCGCTGCCGCCGAGAGAGGTGCCAAACTTGCCGCTCGTGACGTCGCCCATGATGAACGCTGCCGCGATGACGCCTAGGAAAAGGAGCGCGAAGAGGGCGCCGAATTTCGAATGGATGAAGCGGCGGAAGTTTGAAAGCATGAAGGAAGTCCAGAATAGAAAGACTTTTACGGGCGGCCCGCTTTAGGGGCGGATCGTCGCGGCGGCAAGTGCGGCTTGGCTGGACAAATGCGGTGCCTTTGTCCATCGGCCTGTCGGGGCTGGCCCGGCGCGGGCTGGCCGATGGACGAATGACTGAAGGGGTATGAATTGATGGGCAGGCGTAAGCTGGTGGTCGGCAACTGGAAGATGAACGGCCTCCGTTCACAGCTGCCCGAAGTCGAAGCGATCGGCGCGCTGGCGGCTGAGCGTCCGGTGGTCGAGGTGGGGCTGTGCCTGCCCGCGACGCTGATCGCGGCAGCGGAACAGGTCAAGGGCGGCGCCTTTGTCGGGGCACAGGATTGCCACATGAATGATAGCGGTGCGCATACAGGCTGCCTGTCGGCTGCGATGCTGGCGGAAGCGGGTGCGAGCTGGACGATCGTTGGCCATAGCGAACGGCGGCAGGATCAGGGCGAAACGGACGCCGATGTCGCGGCCAAGGCGCTCGCGGCTAAGTCTGCGGGTCTGAAGGTCATCCTTTGCGTCGGCGAAAGCCTTGACGTGCGCGACGCTGGCGGGGCCGAAGGCGTCGTGTCGGCGCAGCTGCTGGCATCGCTGCCGGAAGGCGCGGCGGCGGACTGGCTGGCGATCGCCTATGAGCCGATTTGGGCGATCGGCACCGGGCGAATCCCGACGATGGACGCGGTCGAAACCATGCACAAGGCGCTGCGGACGGCGCTGGCTGGGCGGATCGGCGATGGCGAAGCGGGTGCGATGCGCATCCTCTATGGCGGGTCGATGAATGGTGAGAATGCGGCCGAGTTGATGGCGATAGAGGATGTCGATGGCGGCCTGGTGGGCGGAGCGAGCCTGACCGCGGCGAAATTCGGGCCGGTGATTGCTGCGGCGGGGTGAAAGGTTGGAAGCGATTGCTGAGCAATCGCACCCACCCCGGCCCTTCAAACGAGTCACGTGCCTCGTTTGAACTTGAAAGGGAGCGGGGGGTAGGGGCGGCTCCCGGTTGCCCCGGCGGCGCTTCAACGCTATGGGCTCCACAACGCACCCCATTGGGACAGATATTCTCGCATGTTCACCTTCATCCTCGTCGTGCAGGCCATCGTGGCGGCCCTGCTTGTCACCGTCATCCTGATGCAGAAGTCGGAAGGCGGCGGTCTGGGCGTGGGTGGCAGCCCGGCGGGATTGATGTCTGCGCGGGGCGCGGCGGACTTTCTGACGCGATCGACGACGGTGCTGGCCACTATTTTTGTGACGCTGTCGGTCGTTCTGGCCGTGATCGCATCGGTGCAGCATGCGCCGAGCGATATCGATACGTCGCTGGTGAAGCAGGCGCCGACGGCACCAGCCGCCCCAGCACCGGCCGGTAGCGCCGATCCGCTGGCCGGTGCGGCAGGCGCTGCAAGCAACGGCCAGGCCGCAAATGGCGCGGTTCCGCTCGCCAACTGAACTTTTCGTTCAAAATTCCGATCTTTTTTTGCTCGTGCGTGGATTCGCGCGCTTGCCCAACTTGTTTGTAAAAGGCTAAGCCTCCTCTCCCATGGCGCGGTATATTTTCATCACCGGCGGCGTGGTCTCCTCGCTTGGCAAGGGCCTTATGGCCGCATCGCTCGCAGCACTGCTGCAGGCGCGAGGTTTCCGTGTGCGTATCCGGAAGTTCGATCCCTATCTCAACGTCGATCCGGGCACGATGAGTCCGTATCAGCATGGCGAAGTCTATGTGACCGATGACGGGGCGGAAACCGACCTCGACCTTGGCCATTATGAGCGGTTTACGGGGGTTTCCGCGCGGCAGTCGGACAATGTGACGCAGGGCCGCGTCTATCAGACGATCATCCAGCGCGAGCGGCGCGGCGATTATCTGGGCGCGACAGTGCAGGTGATCCCGCACGTCACGGACGAGATCAAGGCGTTCGCGATGGCCGAGTCCGACGATCTGGATTTCGTGCTGTGCGAAATTGGCGGGACGGTCGGCGACATCGAATCGCTGCCGTTCATGGAAGCCATTCGTCAGCTGCATAATGACCTTGGTCGCCGCCAGTCGATCTTCGTCCATGTGACGCTGGTCCCCTATATCGCGGCGGCGGGCGAGCTGAAGACAAAGCCGACGCAGCATAGCGTGCGTGAACTCACCTCGCTCGGTATTCAGCCGGACATTCTGCTTTGCCGCTGCGAACATCCGCTGCCCGACAGCGAACGGGCGAAGATCGCGCTGTTCTGCAACGTCCGCAAGGAAGCGGTGATCCCCGCGCTCGACGCCAGCAGCATCTATGCTGTGCCCGCGCAATATCATGCCGAAGGGCTGGACGAGGAAGTGCTGCGAGCCTTCGGAATCGACGACGCGCGCAAGCCGACGCTCGATCGCTGGATGGACATCATGGACCGCCAGCAGAACCCCGAAGGCGAAGTGACGATCGGCGTCGTCGGCAAATATGTCGGCCTGCCGGACGCCTACAAGTCGCTTTACGAGGCGCTGACCCATGGCGGTTTCGCCAATCGGGTGAAGGTGAAGATCAAGTGGATCGACGCCGAATTGTTCGAGAAGGGCGATGATGTCGCCGCCAGCCTGGAACCGATGCACGGCATTCTGGTGCCCGGTGGCTTTGGCGTGCGCGGATCGGAAGGCAAGATCGCCAGCGTGAAGTTCGCCCGTGAACGCAATGTGCCCTTTTTCGGCATCTGCCTTGGCATGCAGATGGCCTGCATCGAAGGCGCGCGGAACACGGCGGGAATTGCCGAGGCGTCCACCACCGAATTTGGCGAGACGTCAGAGCCGGTCGTTGGCCTCATCACTGAATGGATGGGCAAGGAAGGCTTGCAGAAGCGCACGGCCGAAACGGACCTGGGCGGCACGATGCGCCTTGGGGCCTATCCGGCCAAGCTGACCGGCAACAGCGTGGTCGCGGGCATTTACGGCACGAGCGAGATCAGCGAGCGGCATCGTCATCGCTATGAGGTGAATGCGGGCTATCGCGAGGCGCTGGAGAAGGGCGGGCTGATCTTTTCGGGCATGTCGCCGGACGGAACCTTGCCGGAGATTGTCGAGCGGCCGGATCATCCCTGGTTCGTCGGCGTGCAGTTCCATCCGGAACTGAAGTCCAAGCCGTTCGACCCGCACCCGCTGTTTGCGAGCTTTATCGAAGCGGCGGTGAAGCAGAGCCGGTTGGTTTGATCGGCTGGCGGGGTCCCGCGATGACCTCGTTCAAAATGCATGCTATCGACCGGAAGCGGGCGCGTGGCTCTGTACCCGCCGTCATCCTGAACGCGTTTAGCTGCGCTGACCTTCGGTTCAGGGTCCATTTTTCCGGATCGAGCCGTGGCGCGTGGGGCAGGATGGATGCTGAAACGAGTTCAGCATGACCGTGTCTGCTAGCGACCACTAGCCGTCATTCAGTCTTTGAACGCGGGCGTCGATTAGCGGACATTGCATTGCCAAACTTGGCCGCTAGCATGACGTTAGGGGGAAAGGATCATGCGTAAAATCCGGATCGCAGCTGCTTTAATTGATGATGATGCGGGGCGATTGCTGCTTGTTCGAAAAGCGGGAACCCAGTGGTTCATGCAGGCTGGCGGAAAGATCGAAGATGGCGAAAGCCCGTTATGTGCGCTGCGCCGGGAGCTGAACGAAGAAATCGGCCTGTCTCTGGAAGAGGAAGGTATTCGTCACCTCGGTCGGTTCTCGGCACCAGCTGCCAATGAACCCGGCTATATTGTTGAGGCCGAAGTCTTTCACGTGCGGGTCAACCACATGCCCAAAACACGGTCTGAAATCGAAGAAGCAGTATGGGTCGATAGTGTCGAGGCAGCGAACATGCAACTCGCACCCCTTACTCGCCATCAGATTTTGCCGTTATCCCGGACGCTTCGATGAGACAGTATTGCAGGCCCCCACGTAACCCGCCATTCCGCTATCCACCCAACCTGCGACAGCGGCGGGGATGGATCAGGCGCTGCGCTGGCCCACCCCCCGGCCCCCTCCCGCTTGCGGGAGGGGGAGAGTGCCAGTTTTCCACACATGATCGCCACTCGAAGGCCTCAACTGCAACGTCGCGGTCCAAGCTGACGCCCTCAGCCAGCAGGCGTCAGCTTCAGCAGCCTTCCCTGCGATCCTTGGCCGCCATCTTCCAATAGCCATAGAGCGCCATCCGGGCCTTGTTCCACTTCCCGAATCCTTGCGCCCATGTCCCATTGGTCGGCTTTCGACGCATTCTCGCCATCCAGTTTCACGCGCACCAGCGACTTGCTGGACAGGCCGCCGATGAAGAGCGAATTTTTCCACTGCGGGAAGAGGTCGCCTGAATAATAAAGCAACCCGGCCGGTGAGATGACCGGGTTCCACGAGAGTTTCGGCGCTTCAAACCCGTCATGTGGACTGTGGTCCGGGATCAGCGTGCCGTCATAATGATCGCCGTTCGACGCCTTGGGATAGCCATAGTTAAGGCCCGGCTTGATGAGGTTCACCTCATCCCCTCCCTTGGGACCCATTTCCTGTTCCCACAGCCGCCCGTCCTTGTCGAACGCGATGCCGAGCAGGTTGCGGTGGCCGTAGGACCAGACGGCAGGATGGAATCCCTTGGCCGCGAGTGGATTGCCTGCGGCAGGCGTCCCGTCGAGATTGAAGCGCAGCACCTTGCCGAGCGTGGCCTTGGGGTCCTGGGCTGGGTCGAATTTCTGGCGTTCGCCGTTCGTGAAGAAGAGGTAGCGGCCATCAGGGGAAAAGGCGATGCGGCCGGAATAATGGCCGTTGCCTGCGACATAGGGGGTCGCGCGGAAGATGGTTTTTACGCCGTCGAGCTTTGTCGTTCCGTCGCTGGCCTGGTTGAAGATGCCCGTGGCGAGCGCGACGCCTTTGCCGCCGGGGCCGCTTTCGGAAAAGCTGAAATAGACCGTTTTGTTCTGCGCGAACTGGGGATGAAGCACGACATCCATGAGCGCGCCTTGGCCCGCGCTGTCGACTTTGGGAATGCCGGCGACCGGAATCTTTGTTCCGTTCTTGGGGTCGAAGAGGATCATCTCGCCTGCCTTTTCGGTGACGAGCGCGCGGCCATCCGGGAGGAACGTCATGGCCCAGGGCGAATCGAAATCCGCGATGATGGAGGTCTTGAAGGGCTTTTCCGCAGGGGCGGCGCTGTTCTGGCCCGTGGCGTCCTCGGAAGAACAGGCCAGGAGGAGGAGGGGCAGGGCGGTGATCAGGACCCGATTCATTTCAACCTCCGTTCGTCGCATGCCTTCATCAAATCCTGCGCACGAATAATGTTGCAGCATTATATCTTCCCCCCTATATCGCCCTTGCTTCCTTACATCGTCAAACATGTCAGGGTCGCAGGCGGAACGCTTGCGGCGGCGGGAGCGCACATATTCTGTTGGAGACTGCATGGCGGACATCGCCGAACTGACCGCGCTGATCGAACCGGAGGTGAAGGCCTTGGGGTTTGACCTTGTGCGCGTGAAGCTGTTCGGGTCCGGCGATGAATATACGTTGCAGATCATGGCGGAAAATCCCGCGACGAAGCAGCTTGTTATCGAGGATTGCGCCGCTATCTCGCGCCGCCTGTCGGATGTGCTGGATGAAGCTGATCCGATCGAGGAAGCCTATCGGCTGGAGGTCAGCTCGCCGGGTATCGATCGGCCGCTGACGCGTCTCCATGACTTCCTGGAATGGGCCGGGCATGAGGCGAAGATCGCCACCAGCGAAACGGTGGCGGGGCGCAAGAGCTTTCGCGGTACGCTGAAGGGCGTCGAGGGCGAGGAAATCCAGTTCCAGGATAATAAGGCCGGGGATGTCTCCATCCCCTTCGCGCTGGTCGGCGATGCCAAGCTGATACTGACCGACGCGCTCATTTCTGCTAGCATGCCGCTCTCCTCCGATGGGGCGGACGAGTTCGAAACCGAAGAGTAAGGGTTCACGACCATGGCCAACGCCATTTCCGCCAACAAGGCCGAGCTGCTCGCTATCGCGAACAGCGTCGCCACCGAGAAGATGATCGACAAGGCGATCGTTATCGAGGCGATGGAAGACGCGATCCAGCGCGCCGCTCGCGCACGCTATGGTGCGGAGAATGACATCCGCGCCAAGCTGGACCCCGAAAGCGGCGACCTGCGCTTGTGGCGTGTCGTCGAGGTGGTCGAGGCGGTCGATGACTATTTCAAGCAGGTTGACCTGAAGCAGGCGCAGAAGCTGAAGAAGGACGCCGTGATCGGCGACTTCATCGTCGACCCGCTGCCTCCGATTGACCTTGGCCGCATCGACGCGCAGTCGGCCAAGCAGGTGATCTTCCAGAAGGTCCGCGACGCAGAGCGCGAGCGTCAGCATGAAGAGTTCAAGGACCGCGTGGGTGAGATCATCACCGGCGTCGTCAAGTCGGTCGAGTTCGGCCATGTCGTCGTGAACCTCGGCCGCGCCGAGGGCGTGATCCGCCGCGATCAGCAGATCCCGCGCGAAGTCGTCCGCGTGGGCGACCGTATCCGTTCGGTGATCCTGAACGTGCGCCGCGAAAATCGTGGGCCGCAGATTTTCCTCAGCCGCGCGCATCCCGAGTTCATGAAGAAGCTTTTCGCGCAGGAAGTGCCCGAAATCTACGACGGCGTGATCACCATCATGGCCGCCGCCCGCGATCCGGGCTCGCGCGCCAAGATCGGCGTCATCAGCCGCGATTCGAGCATCGATCCCGTCGGCGCCTGCGTCGGCATGAAGGGTAGCCGCGTGCAGGCCGTCGTGCAGGAAATGCAGGGCGAAAAGATCGACATCATTCCCTGGTCGGAAGATACCGCGACCTTCGTCGTCAACGCGCTCCAGCCTGCTCAGGTCGCCCGCGTCGTCATCGATGAGGAAGAAGAGCGCATCGAAGTCGTCGTTCCCGATGATCAGCTGTCGCTCGCCATCGGCCGTCGCGGCCAGAATGTCCGCCTCGCCAGCCAGCTGACCGGCAAGGCCATCGACATCATGACCGAGGCCGACGCGTCCGAGAAGCGCCAGAAGGAATTCGTCAGCCGCTCCGAACTGTTCCAGAACGAACTGGACGTGGACGAAACGCTGTCGCAGCTGCTGGTGGCCGAAGGCTTTGGCGAGCTGGAAGAAGTCGCCTATGTCAGCATCGACGAACTGGCGTCGATCGAAGGGTTCGACGACGATCTCGCCGCCGAATTGCAGAACCGCGCGCAGGAAGCGCTCGACCGCCGCGAAGCCGCTGCCCGTGAGGGACGCCGCGCTCTGGGCGTCGAAGACGCGCTGGCCGACATGCCGCACCTCACCGAAGCCATGCTGGTGACGCTGGGCAAGGCGGGCGTGAAGACGCTGGACGATCTGGCCGATCTCGCGACGGACGAACTCGTCGCGAAGAAGCGCGTGGACCAGCGCCGCCGCCGTGAGAATAAGGACGAGGATAAGGGCGGGATTCTCGCCGAATATGGCCTCAGTGAAGAGCAGGGCAATGAGATCATCATGGCCGCCCGTGCGCACTGGTTCGAAGGCGAGGAAGCCTAAGCGCCCCATGCCCTTTGTCGATATCCGTCTGGCCGGAAACGCCACCCGTGAACAGAAGGCAGCGATCGTTGCCGACGTCACTCAGTCGCTCGTCGAGCGGTTGGGGAAGTCGGCCGCTGCCGTGCAGGTGGTGATTTCCGAAGTCTCGACGGAGAATTATGGGTCGGGCGGACAGCTGATTGCTGACCGCGCGGCTGCCTCCAGCCCTGGGGAGGACGCCAATGCCGCGGTCACTTCCCGATGAGAGGCTAAGCTCCAACATCGTCAGTCATGGGATGTGCTCCTGCGAAGGCAGGAGCCCAGTCCTGGCCTCGCACCTCCATGAAAGTGCGGAGCTGGGTTCCTGCCTGCGCAGGAACACAACGCTTCATGGTGAGGCACGCCCATGACCGAACGCAAATGCATCCTGTCCGGTGATCGCGCCGATCCGGAAACGCTGATCCGTATCGCCGTCGGGCCAGAAGGCCAGGTGCTGCCCGACATTCGCGCGAAGGCACCGGGCCGAGGCGCGTGGATCGGTCTTCCTCGCGCCGAACTCGAACAAGCCCTCGCCAAGGGTAAGCTGAAGGGCGCACTTGCCCGCGCGTTCAAGACGGGCGAGTTGCAGATCCCGGACAATTTGCCGGACCTGATCGAGGACGGCCTGCGCAAGGCTTTGCTGGACCGCTTGGGCCTGGAGGCGAAGGCATCCATGGTCCTCACCGGATCGGAAAAGATCGACGTAGCCTGCCGTCAGGCCAAGGTTCAACTGCTGCTTCACGCCAGTGATGCTGCGGCCGACGGCAATCGAAAGCTCGATCAGGCGCTGCGCGTGGGACAGGAAGCGGAAGGAACGGATTTGGCGGGCGTCGTCTTGCCTGTGGACCGACAGGCCCTATCTATGGCAATGGGGCGGGACAATGTCGTCCATATCGCAGTGACCGACTCGCGAGCCGCGTCGCGTCTGCGTACGGCCATCGGCCGCTTGGAAAGCTATCTGGGTTGCGCTACCGAGGCGCCCGTGCATGGGGAGCATGACTCCGCCGGTGCACTGGGCGCCTGACGAGCATGGAATGAAGGCGCCGACGGGCCTTGCCGGTCGGATGTAAGTGAAGGGTACAGTTCAGTCGTATGAGTGACAGCAAGGAAGACAAGCCGGTTCTGGGCCGCAAGCCGCTGGGCATCAAGCGGACCGTTGAATCCGGCCAGGTGCAGCAGCAGTTCAGCCATGGCCGCAAGAATACGGTCGTGGTTGAGGTGAAGCGGCGCCGCATTCTGGGCAAGCCGGGCGAAGCCGGTGCGCCCGTGGCTGCGCCTCAGGCTGATCCTGCCCCGGCGCCCGCCGCAGCGGCCCCCGCGCCTCAGCCGCAGGCTCGCGCGCCTCAGCCCGCCGCTCCGGCGCGCCCCGCTCCGCCGCAGAGCCTGATGTCGCGTCAGGAATTGCAGGCGAAGCTGCTGCGCGAGGCGGAAGAAGCCCGCATGACCGCGCTGGAAGATGCGCGCCGCCGCGAAGACGCGCAGCGTAATGCCGCGAGCGAGGATGAAAAGCGTCGCGCCGAGGAAAATCGCCTGGCTGCGGAAGCTGCCGAGGCCGAAGCCGCGCGCCGTGCCGAAGAAGAAGCCAAGGCCCCCGAGCAGCAGCCCGAGCCCGAGGCTCCTGCGGCGCCTGTCGTCGAGGAAAGCTCCGAAGCGCGTCCCGCTGCCGCTCCGGCTGCGACCGGTTCGGCTGTGCCGCCGCCGCGCCGCTTCACCCCGGTTGCCCCGATCAAGCGTCCCGAACCGGCCAAGCCGGATCGGGCCAAGCGTGCGGGGGAGGATAATCGCCGCCAGTCGGGCAAGCTGACCGTGACGCGTGCTCTTGCGGACGATGACAGCGCTCGTGCCCGCTCGCTCGCCGCATTGAAGCGCGCCCGCGAAAAGGAACGTCGCGCCCATTATGCCGGTGGCGCGCAGCAGCGTGAAAAGCAGGTTCGCGACGTCGTCGTGCCCGAAAGCATCACGGTTCAGGAACTCGCCAACCGCATGGCCGAAAAGGGCGCGGACCTGGTGAAGTCTCTGTTCAAGATGGGCACCGCCGTCACGCTCAACCAGCCGATCGATCAGGATACGGCGGAACTGCTGGTCGAGGAATTCGGCCACCGCATCCAGCGCGTTTCCGATGCCGACGTTGAAATCGGTATCGAGGGCGAAGTCGATGCGGCAGAGACGCTGAAGCCCCGCGCGCCGGTCGTGACGATCATGGGCCATGTCGATCATGGCAAGACATCACTGCTTGACGCGCTGCGCGGGACCGATGTGGTCGCGGGCGAAAGCGGTGGCATCACCCAGCATATCGGCGCCTATCAGGTGACGACCAAGGGTGGCGACGTCATCACTTTCCTCGACACGCCGGGCCACGAAGCCTTCTCGGAAATGCGCGCTCGTGGCGCGAACGTCACCGACATCGTCATCCTGGTGGTGGCGGCCGATGACGGGCTGATGCCGCAGACAATCGAGGCCATCAACCATACCAAGGCGTCGGGCGTGCCGATGATCGTCGCGATCAACAAGTGCGACAAGCCCGAAGCCAATCCGCAGAAGGTGCGCGAGCGCCTGCTGAGCGAGGAAATCGTTGTCGAGGATATGGGCGGCGACGTGCAGGACGTGGAGGTTTCGGCGCTCAAGAAGACCGGCCTTGACGAACTGATCGAGAAGATTCTGCTTCAGGCCGAGGTCATGGAACTGGGCGCTAACCCCGATCGCCCTGCCGAAGGCAATGTGATCGAGGCGCAGCTCGACAAGGGCCGTGGCGCGGTTGCCACCGTGCTGGTCCGCAAGGGCACGCTCAAGGTCGGCGACACGTTCGTCATCGGCGCGGAGAGCGGCAAGGTGCGCGCTCTGGTCAACGACAAGGGCCAGAATGTGAAGGTCGCAGGGCCTTCGACTCCGGTCGAGGTGCTGGGGCTTTCGGGTGTTCCTCTGGCGGGCGATCAACTCACGGTCGTGGAGAATGAAGCGCGTGCTCGCGAAGTGGCAGCCTACCGTCAGGAACAGGCGACCAAGAAGCGCACCACCAACGCCCCGACCAGCTTTGAACATATGTTCTCTGCGCTCAACACGACCGTCATCGAATATCCGGTGGTGGTGAAGGGCGACGTGCAGGGTTCGGTCGAAGCTATCGTGACGGCGCTCAACCGCATCTCGACGGATGAAATCAAGGTCCGCGTTCTGCACTCGGGTGTCGGCGCGATCACCGAAAGCGACGTCACACTGGCCGCTGCCAGCCGAGCGCCGCTGATCGGCTTCAACGTGCGTCCCAATGCCAAGGCGCGTCAATTGGCGGAGCGCGAGAAAATCTCGCTGCGCTATTATGACGTGATCTACGACTTGCTCGAAGAGGTTCGCGGCGAAATGGCGGGCCAACTGGCTCCCGAACGCATCGAAACCATCGTCGGCCGCGCCGAAGTGCTTCAGGTGTTCCCAGCGGGCAAGAAGGACAAGGCGGCTGGTCTGCTCGTCCTCGACGGCATCATCCGCAAGGGGCTCAATGCGCGCCTTACCCGCGACGATGTCATCGTGTCGCGTACCCACATCGCTTCGCTTCGCCGCTTCAAGGACGATGTGTCCGAAGTGCGTGCGGGCATGGAGTGCGGTGCGGTGCTGCAAGACACGAACGACATCAAGGCTGGCGATACGCTGGAACTGTTCGAGGTCGAGGAACGCGCCCGGACGTTGTGATCCGATAAAGTCCCCCTCCCGCAAGCGGGAGGGGTCAGGGGTGGGCGCGAGCAACGCGAGCTTCCGACCTGGCTCCTGAGTGATTGCTAACGCAATCGCGCCCACCCCCGGCCCCTCCCGCCTGCGGGAGGGGGGAGTTTTGGTTTATGGCCCAACAACCTGAAGGCCCCTCCGTCCGCCTCCTCCGCGTGGGCGAACAGGTGCGCCATGTCCTGTCCGATATTCTCCAGCGCGGCGACGTGCATGACGAGGTGCTGGCCAAACATGTGGTCAGCGTCACCGAGGTTCGCATGTCGCCGGACCTCCGCCACGCGACCGCGTTTGTGAAGTCGCTGCTCGGACAGGATGAGGAGGCGGTGCTGAAGGCGCTGCGCACCAACACCGCCTATCTACAGCGCGAGGTCGCCCATCGGATAAGCCTCAAATATGCGGCCAAGCTCAAATTCCTGGCGGACGAGAGCTTTGACGAGGGTAGCCATATCGACAAGCTGCTGCGTGATCCCAAAGTCGCGCAGGATCTTGAACAGCCGGATGATGAGGGCTGACGCGCTGCGTTGATCCGATGCACGGCTGGATCATCCTCGATAAACCGCACGGGCTTGGCTCGACGCAGGCGGTGAGTGCGGTGAAGCGTGCGTTGCGGCAGAGTGGCGCGGGCAAGTGGAAGGTGGGCCATGGCGGCACGCTCGATCCGCTTGCGACTGGCGTGCTGCCGATCGCTGTTGGGGAAGCGACGAAGCTTGCCGGGCGAATGCTCGACAGCGACAAGATCTATGATTTCACGATAGCATTTGGCGCGCAGACCGACACGCTGGACCTGGAGGGGAAGGTGATAGCGGAGAGCGATCACCTGCCGACGCTGGGCGAAGTGGAAGCGGTACTGTCCCGCTTTACAGGTCCGATCGAGCAGGCGCCGCCAGCCTATTCCGCCATTCTGATCGACGGCCAGCGCGCCTACGATCTCGCCCGCGCAGGGCAGGATGTGGAGATGAAGACGCGCAGTGTGACGATTTACGAACTGCAGATTTCCTCTCTCCCGGAAGGGGGAGAGGATAGCGCAGCTTGTCCGCATGGCGGGCTAGCGGAGCTTGGAGAGGGGCAGGGCGCGTCATCCCCCTCTCCAACTCCGGCTAGGCAGCAAGCTGCCAAGCCTCCTTATCCTCTCCCCGCGAGCGGAGAGAGGATTCAGCAAATCACCCTCCGCGCCCATGTCTCCAAGGGCACCTATATCCGCTCCCTCGCCCGCGACATCGCGATCGCGCTTGGCACGGTCGGCCACGTCACCATGCTGCGCCGCGTAAAGGCAGGGCCGTTCACCCTGGATTCCGCTATTTCGCTGGACAAATTGGACGAAGCTGCTAGGGGCGGCGGCATCGCGCAGCTCATGCTGCCGTTGACCGCAGGGCTGGACGACATCCCGGCTCTCGCAGTCTCTCCCGACGACGCATTGGCTCTCCGACAGGGGAAGGTGCTTGTGGGGAAACCGCATACCGGTCTCATGCTGGCGATGGAGGGCGACACGCCCGTCGCGCTGGTCGAGGCCAGTGGCCCTGAAATCAGGGTGGTGCGCGGCTTCAATCTCTAGATGTTACGAAAGGAAGCCGATGTCGATTACTGCTGAGCGCAAGGAAGCGCTGATCAAAGAACATGCCCGCGCCGAAGGCGATACCGGTTCGCCGGAAGTCCAGGTTGCGATCCTCTCGGAGCGCATTTCGAACCTGACCGAGCATTTCAAGGGTCACCACAAGGATAACCACAGCCGTCGCGGCCTGCTGATGCTGGTCAACAAGCGCCGTTCGCTGCTGGACTATCTGAAGAAGAAGGATGGGGCGCGGTACACCGACCTCATCGCCAAGCTGGGCCTGCGTAAGTAAGCCTGCTAAAGAAGGAGCGGCCCCCGCGTGGGGCCGTTTCTGATTCTGACAACATGGCGTCTGGCAATTCGGCACGGCGCCATGAAACGGGGAACTTTCCCCACACCGTTAGCCCTGAGTTCATCGAAGGGCATCTCTTGCTTGAAGAGAAGGGAAGGGCTTCGACAAGCTCAGCCCGAACGGAGGAGAGATAGGCTCTCCACTCATGGGCCACCGGCCCACCAAAGGCCCCGCCCGGCAATAGGGCCGCGCGGGCGAAGGAAAACATTATGTTCGATGTAAAGAAGGTATCAATCGAGCTGGGCGGCAAGACCCTCACGCTCGAAACCGGCCGTATTGCGCGTCAGGCTGACGCCGCCGTGCTGGCGACCTATGGCGAAACCGTGGTGCTGTGCGCCGTGACCGCCGCCAAGTCGGTGAAGGAAGGACAGGACTTCTTCCCGCTGACCGTCCACTATCAGGAAAAATATTCCGCAGCTGGCCGCATCCCCGGCGGCTTCTTCAAGCGTGAGCGCGGCGCGACCGAAAAGGAAACGCTGACCAGCCGCCTGATCGACCGCCCGATCCGCCCGCTGTTCCCCGAAGGTTTCTACAACGAAATCAACGTCATCGCCCAGGTGCTGTCGTTCGATGGCGAAAGCGAGCCCGATATCGTCGCGATGATCGCCGCTTCGGCAGCGCTCACCCTGTCGGGCGTGCCCTTCATGGGTCCGATCGGCGCTGCCCGCGTCGGCTACAAGGATGGCGAATATCAGCTGAACCCGTCGATGGATCAGGTGAAGGAAGGCGAACTGGACCTGACCGTCGCCGCTACCCATAACGCGGTGATGATGGTCGAATCCGAAGCCAAGGAGCTTTCGGAAGACATCATGCTCGGCGCTGTCCTGTTCGCCCATGAAGCGAGCAAGAAGGTTGTCGAGGCGATCATCCAGCTGGCTGAGAAGGCCGCGAAGGATCCTTGGGATGTCGCCAAGGGCGAAAATCTGGATGACCTGAAGAAGAAGCTGAAGAAGCTGATCGGCAAGGACATCACGGCTGCCTACAAGCTGACCGACAAGTCGGCTCGTTCGAACGCGATCAACGAAGCCCGCGCCAAGGCGAAGGCATTTTTCGCGGAAGAGGGCCTCGACGCCCAGACTGTCATGGCTGGCATCAAGCTGACCAAGAAGCTGGAATCGGAAATCGTGCGCGGCGCCATCATCAAGGATGGCAAGCGTATCGACGGCCGTACCACGACGCAGATCCGTCCGATCGAGGCGATGGTCGGCTTCCTGCCACGTACCCATGGTTCGGCGCTGTTCACCCGTGGCGAGACGCAGTCGATCTGCACCACCACGCTGGGCACCAAGGACGCCGAGCAGATGATCGACGGCCTGAACGGCGTCTATTATGAAAACTTCATGCTGCATTATAACTTCCCGCCCTATTCGGTCGGTGAAGTCGGCCGCTTCGGCGCGCCGGGCCGTCGCGAAGTCGGCCATGGCAAGCTGGCATGGCGTGCGCTGCACCCCGTGCTGCCCAGCAAGGAAGATTTCCCTTACACCATCCGCGTCCTGTCCGATATCACCGAGTCCAACGGCTCGTCCTCGATGGCGACGGTATGCGGCGGTTCGCTCTCGATGATGGACGCGGGCGTTCCGCTGAAGCGTCCGGTGTCGGGTATCGCCATGGGCCTGATCCTGGAAGGCAAGGATTTCGCGATCCTCAGCGACATTCTGGGCGACGAAGATCACCTCGGTGACATGGACTTCAAGGTGGCGGGCACGGAAAACGGCATCACCACCATGCAGATGGACATCAAGGTTGCCGGCATCACGCAGGAAATCTTCGAAGTCGCGCTGCGTCAGGCGAAGGAAGGCCGCGCCCATATCCTGGGTGAGATGAACAAGGCTCTGTCCTCGACCCGCACCGAACTGTCGGCGCACGCTCCCCGCATCGAAACGATCCAGATCGACAAGTCGAAGATCCGTGACGTCATCGGCACCGGCGGCAAGGTCATCCGCGAAATCGTCGCGGAAACCGGCGCCAAGGTCGACATCGACGACGAAGGCATCATCAAGATCAGCTCGTCCGACATCGACCAGATTGAGGCCGCCAAGAAGTGGATCCTGGGCATCGTCGAGGAAGCGGAAGTCGGCAAGATCTACAACGGCAAGGTCGTCAACATCGTCGACTTCGGTGCGTTCGTGAACTTCATGGGTGGCAAGGACGGTCTCGTCCACGTGTCCGAAATGAAGAATGAGCGCGTCGAAAAGCCGACCGACGTCGTGTCGGAAGGTCAGGAAGTGAAGGTCAAGGTCCTTGAGATCGATCCGCGCGGCAAGGTTCGCCTGTCGATGCGCGTCGTTGACCAGGAAACCGGCGAAGAGTTGGAGGACACCCGTCCTGCCCGCGAACCGCGCGAACCCCGTGGTGATCGCGGTGATCGCGGCGACCGTGGCCGTGGTCCCCGTCGTGATGGCGGTGATCGTGGCGGTCGCGGTGGTGACCGTGGCGGCGATCGCGGCCCGCGTCGTGATCGTGGCCCGCGTCCCGAAGGCCGTGGTGGTGACGATGACGGCTCCAACGCTGGTCTGCCGGACTTCCTGACCCAGGACTGATCGGTTCCAAACCATCAGGTTAAGCAAAATGAGAAGGGCGCCCCCGCCGGGCGCCCTTTTTCGTTAGAGCCCAAACTCCTTGACTTCGATCAATTGGAGATGGCCAAACTTCTGTTACTGTGCAGCGCGATTTCAGGGGGATAAGATGCAGCGTTCCAATGAAAGGTTCGTCGAGCGCCTTCCTCTCGTGCTTCGGCGGCCCGTATACGCCTACGCCGTCTCGGCCCTGTTTTGTGGCATCGCCCTTGCCCTCAGGCTGTCCGCGCAGGATTTCCTGCCGATCGGCTATCCTTTCGTATCCTTCTTTCCCGCCGTCATCCTTTCGACTTTTTTGTTCGGGCTGCGTCCCGGCATATTTGCGGGGATAGTTTGCGGAATATTGTCCTGGTATTTCTTCATCCCGGCGGGTGCTGGCGGTGTCCTTAATGGCGGAGTTATCCTCGCCCTTATTTTCTACGCGGCCGTGATCGCCATCGACATCGCGCTCATTCACCTGATGCAGCGGGCCAATTTCAACCTTGCCGTGGAACGGGAACGCAGCCGTACGCTGGCGGAAAACCGGGAACTTCTGTTCCACGAATTGCAGCATCGCGTTTCCAACAATTTGCAGGTCGTGGCCGCGATGCTGTCATTGCAGCGGCGCCATGTAGACGATGAACTAGCGAGCAGGGCGTTGGACGATGCCGCCAGCCGCCTCGCGCTGATCGGTCGGATCAGCCGTGCGTTGTATGATCCGGCAGAGGACGGGCAGGACCTGCATGCTTTTCTGACGCGGCTGACGGCAGATGTGCTGGAGGCGAGTGGGCGGGACGACATTCGCGTTACCGTCAGCGCTCCACCGGGTCTGACGCTGGAATCCCACGTCGCCGTGCCGCTCGCGCTGATCGTGGCGGAGGCGGTGAGCAATGCCATTGAACATGGCTTGCCCCATCGTGGCGGGATAATCGAGGTGTCGCTGGAGGATTCGAGCGGTACGCTGTCGCTGAAGATCGCTGACGACGGCGACGGCCTCTCGCCCGATTTCGAGATCGAGAAGGGCAATTCTATCGGCCTGCGCATTGCAAGCGCGCTGGCGAGCCAGCTCAGCGGTCAGTTCGGCCTGCACGCGCGACCGGAAGGCGGCGCAATCGTCCGGTTGGACCTGCCCGTGCAGGCGCGTTGAAAGCCTGAAGCGTCCGCACGCTATTCTGCCGCTTGGCGAGTGCCATTCGCTCCGCTATGACCCGGCCATGCTGACGAAAACCATGACGCGCATTGGCGCTGCTACCGCCCCGCTTCTGCTTGCCGCCTTGCTCGCCGGCTGCGCCACGTCGAAGAACAAGGCCGACACTCAATATGTCGCCCGTGACGTGTCCACGCTTTACAATGCGGGCAAATACCGGCTCGATCGCGGGCAGTATAAGATGGCCGCCGCGCTCTTTGATGAGGTGGAACGCCAGCATCCCTATTCCCCCTGGGCGCGCCGCGCGCAGCTCATGTCCGCGTTCAGTTATTATATGAACAAGGACTATAGTGAATCGATCGCGGCGTCGCAGCGCTTTCTGGCGATTCATACCGGGAACAAGGATGCGCCCTACGCCTATTATCTGATCGCGCTCTGCTATTATGAGCAGATCGCCGACGTTACCCGCGACCAGAAGATCACGCAGCAGTCGCTGGATTCGCTGGGCGAGTTGATCCGCCGCTATCCCGATACCCGTTATGCCGCCGATGCGCGGTTGAAGCTGGACCTCGTCAACGATCACCTCGCGGGGAAGGAGATGGAAGTCGGCCGTTTCTACCAGCGTCGCGGGCAGTGGCTGGCAGCGACGCTACGCTTCCGTGTGGTCATCGACAAATATCAGACGACCACCCACACGCCCGAGGCGTTGGAGCGTCTGGTCGAAAGCTATCTCTCGCTCGGTATCCCGGAGGAAGCGCAGAAGGCTGCGGCTGTTCTGGGCAAGAACTATCCTGGCTCCAAATGGTATGAGCGTAGCTACAAGCTCATGCGGGAACATGGCGCGAAGGCGTGACATCTAGCCCCTCCCTTTCAAGGGAGGGCGCTGCGGGCCGGTCAAGCCCCCGGCTTGACCTAATCAGCATGGGATGCTGTTTACCCAAAGCGGGGTGGGTCGAGAGCGCAGCGAGCGTCCGACCTCTCGGCAAACGGTGCCGCCTGCGGCGGCACACCCACCCCCGGCCCCTCCCTTGAAAGGGAGGGGGGAGATTGTCAGGTGCTGACCAATCTTTCCATCCGCAACGTCGTCCTGATCGAGGCGCTGGACCTGGAGTTCGGCACGGGCCTTGGCGTGCTGACGGGGGAAACGGGCGCGGGCAAGTCTATCCTTCTCGATTCGCTTGGGCTGGCGCTGGGGGCGAGGGCTGACAGTGGCCTCGTCCGCAGCGGGGAGGCGCAGGCCAGCGTCACCGCCACCTTCGACATTCCGCGCGCTGATCACAGGGCTGCCGAACTGCTCGGCAGCAACGGCATCGAACTTGATGCGGGCGAACCACTCATCATCCGCCGAACCTTGAAGGCTGACGGGGGAAGCCGGGCATTCGTCAATGATCAGCCCTGTTCCGCCGCCTTGCTGCGCGATCTGGGCGGCACGCTGGTCGAGATACATGGGCAGCATGACGATCGCGGGCTGCTCAACCCACGCGGGCATCGTCAGTTGCTGGATGTCTATGGCCGTTGCGACAGCGCGTCGGTGGCATTTTCCCACTCTGCCTGGCGCGCGGCGGCGGATCGGCTGGCGGAAAGCCGCGCGGCGGTCGAGGTGGCGGCGCGGGATCGCGACTATTTGACCCATGCCGTTGAGGAACTCTCCCGCTTCGGCCCCGAGCCCGGCGAGGAAGCGGCGCTGGCCGAAGAGCGCGCGACCATGCAAAAGGGTGCGCGGCTGTCCGATGACCTATCCACGGTGACGGATTGCCTCACCGGCTCGGATGGTGGGTTGGCGCAGTTGCGGCAGGCGGCGCGACGGCTCGACCGCATGGTGGGTGAATATGAGCCACTTGCCGAAGTGCTCGCCGCCCTCGACCGGGCGGTGATTGAGGCGGGCGAGGCGGAGGACCGGCTGGCCAAGGCAGCGGATGCGCTCAGCTTTGATCCGGCGCGGTTGGACGCGATCGAAACGCGGCTGTTCGACCTGCGCGGATTGGCGCGTAAGCATCAGGTCGCCGCCGATGACCTTGCTGCCCTACGCGATGAGATGGCGGCGAAGCTGGCCGCCATCGAGGGCGGAGAGGAGCATATCGCCGGGTTGGAAGCGGAGGTCGCGGCCAGCGCTGCCGCCTATCGCGAGGCGGCGCAGGCGCTTTCGGCACAGCGCAAGGATGCTGCCGCGCGGCTGGATGCAGCCGTGGCGGCTGAACTCGCGCCGCTGAAGCTGGACGCCGCGCGCTTCCGCACGACCGTCGCCGCGCTTGATGAAGGGCAGTGGAGCGCACAGGGCATGGACCGGGTGGAGTTTGAAATTTCGACCAATCCCGGCGCGCCCTTTGCGCCATTGGTGAAGATCGCATCCGGCGGCGAATTGTCGCGCTTCATCCTGGCGCTCAAGGTCGCGCTGGCGGAGCGGGGCGGGGCGGATACGCTGATCTTCGACGAGATCGACCGGGGCGTCGGCGGCGCGGTGGCTTCGGCGATCGGCGACCGGCTGGCGCGGCTGGCACGGAGCAACCAGATCCTCGTCGTCACCCACAGCCCACAGGTCGCCGCGCGCGGCGCTGGTCATATGTTGATCGCCAAGGCCAGCGACGGCAGAGTAACCCGCACTGGCGTCCATGCGCTGGGCGATGGGGAGCGGCGCGAAGAGATTGCCCGCATGCTCTCCGGCGCGGAAATCACCGCCGAGGCAAGGGCGCAGGCTGAGCGGCTGCTCGAAGTCTGAATTGCTACGAGCAAATGATCGCTTCTCGACAAGCCCGCCCTGAACGGGGATGGAGCAGATATGAGTGACTCGATCGACCTGACCCATATGACCGAAGCCGAGGCCGCCAATCGCCTGATGCGGCTGGCCAGGGAAATTGCGCGGCATAATCGGCTCTACCATGATCAGGATCAGCCCGAGATCACGGACGCTGCTTATGATGCGCTGATCCGCGAGAATGGAGCGCTGGAGGCTGCCTTTCCGCAGCTGATCCGCGCCGATTCTCCTAACGCGCAGGTCGGCGCTGCGCCGACTTCGGGGTTGAAGAAGGTCCAGCATGCGGTTCGCATGATGAGCCTCGACAACGGCTTTTCGGACGAGGACATCGCCGAATTCGTGGCGCGTGTGCGCCGCTTCCTCGCACTGCCTGACGGGGAGCCTGTTGCCCTGACGGCTGAGCCGAAGATCGACGGTCTGTCCTGCTCGCTCCGCTATGAAAAGGGAGAACTGCGGCTCGCCGCGACGCGTGGTGACGGCACGACCGGTGAGGATGTGACCGCTAATGTGCGCCACATCGGCGACATTCCCGACCGGCTGACTGGCGAGGACGTGCCCGACCTGTTCGAGGTCCGGGGTGAGGTTTATATGGCCAAGGCCGACTTCGTGGCGCTCAATCAGCGCCTGCTGGCTGAGGCCGACGATCCGGAAAAGGCGCGGCAATTCGCCAACCCGCGCAACGCTGCGGCGGGATCGTTGCGGCAGAAGGACGCCACCGTCACCGCCAGCCGCCCGCTGCGATTCCTCGCCCATGGTTGGGGCGAGGCGAGCAGCCTTCCGGCAGAGACGCAGCTTGGCGTCATGCAGGCAATCGGGCGTTGGGGCCTGCCAGTGTCGGACATGCTGACCTGCGTGGACTCGCTTGACGCGTTGATCGCCCATTATCGCGGGATAGAGGCGGCGCGCGCTGACCTTCCGTTCGACATTGATGGCGTAGTCTACAAGGTGGACCGGCTCGATTGGCAACAGCGGTTGGGCTTTGTTGCCAAGGCGCCGCGTTGGGCGATCGCGCATAAATTTCCGGCGGAACGGGCGCAGACCACGTTGGAGGCGATCGACATTCAGGTCGGTCGCACGGGCAAGCTGACCCCGGTCGGGCGGCTCACCCCCGTAACGGTGGGTGGCGTGGTCGTGTCCAACGTGACGCTGCACAATGCCGACGAGATCGAGCGCCTGGGCGTGCGTCCGGGCGATCGTATCGTGGTGCAGCGTGCGGGCGATGTCATCCCGCAGGTGGTCGACAATCTGACCCGCGACGAAGCGCGCCCCGCTTTCCTCTTCCCCGACCATTGCCCCGTATGCGGGTCGGAGGCTGTGCGCGAAGAGGGCGAAGTCGATATTCGCTGCACCGGCGGGCTGATCTGCGGTGCGCAACGGTTTGAACGGCTCCGCCATTTCGTCAGCCGTGGTGCGCTCGACATCGAAGGGCTGGGGGAGAAGACGATCCAGGAGTTTCTCGACCTTGGCTGGATCACCGAACCGGCTGACATCTTCCGCCTTAAACAGCATCGCGCCGCGCTGCTTGGGCGAGAAGGGTGGAAGGAAAAGTCTGTCGATAATCTGTTCGCCGCGATCGAGGCGAAGCGCGCTCCGGATGCATCGCGCCTGCTCTTCGGTCTTGGTATCCGTCATATTGGCGCGGTCACAGCCCGTGATCTGCTGAAGCGCTACACGAGCCTGCCCGGTATCAGGGCGTTGGCCGAGGACATCATGGCCTTACGCGATGCCACCATCTGTGCCGAGGGTGAGGAGGAAGCACGCTTCCGCAATCGGCTGGACAAGGCGATCGCGGAGATGATCGGCGTTGAAAATGTCGGTTCGGCGGTTGGTCATGCGCTCGCCGACTTCTTCCACGAACCACATAATCGGGAGGCGTGGGACGACCTGCTGTCGGAAGTCTCGCCGCCCGACTATGTGGTTGAAACCACCGCCAGCGCGGTGACTGGCAAGACCGTGGTCTTCACTGGCAAGCTCGAAACCATGAGCCGGGACGAGGCCAAGGCGCAGGCCGAGCGCCTGGGCGCCAAGGCCGCAGGGTCGGTCAGCGCCAAGACGGACCTGCTGGTCGCTGGTCCCGGCGCGGGATCGAAGCTGAAACAGGCGGCTTCGCTGGGGATTGAGGTGATTGATGAAGCGGCTTGGGCCGAAATCGTGAAGGCGGCGGGGTAGGGACGCACTAACCACATCCCCGTCATTCCAGCGACCCGTAGGGCGGCGTAGCCAACGCTGGAATCTCAGGAAGCCGTGGAGCATAGGGTCGACGAGACCCCAGCGTTCGCTGGGGTGACGCGGTAAATGCTGCCGGGGCTTAGCTACCCGACCCCTTCCACCTTATCCTGCGTCTTCGTATCAAAGTCGCTCGCATCGTGCCGTTCCCGAAGCTGTTCCTCCAGCGGACCACTGGCACGATTCACGATCCGGCCGCGCTTCACGGCGGGGCGCGCATCGATCTGCTTCGCCCAACGCTGGACAT
Source organism: Sphingobium sp. RC1 (assembly GCF_059738765.1). NCBI lineage: Bacteria > Pseudomonadati > Pseudomonadota > Alphaproteobacteria > Sphingomonadales > Sphingobiaceae > Sphingobium > Sphingobium sp. RC1. Next base: position 1,876,743 of record NZ_AP027306.1, on the reverse strand, counting down.
TGGCGTAGCTCTGCACGTCCAGAAATTCGCCCGCGCCCACATAGGTCCGGTCGAGTGCCACCCCGCCATACCAAGGCCAGATCGCGATGTCGGCGATCGCAAATTCATCGCCAGCGATATATTCATGCTCACCAAGCTGGCGGTCCAGCACGTCGAACTGCCGCTTTACCTCCATCGCATAGCGGTTGATGGCATATTCGATCTTTTCAGGTGCATAGGCGAAGAAATGGCCAAATCCGCCGCCCAACAGGGGCGCGCTGCCCATCTGCCAGAACAGCCAGGACAGGGTCGCGGTACGCTTCGCCGGGTCCGTGGGCAGGAACGCCCCGAACTTCTCGGCCAGATAGACCAGGATCGCGCCAGATTCGAAAACCCGCTGCGGCGGTGAAACGCTGTGGTCCATCAGGGCAGGGATTTTGCTGTTCGGATTAACCGAGACAAAGCCGCTGCCGAACTGATCGCCCTCGCTGATGTTGATGAGCCAGGCGTCATATTCAGCGTCCGGATGGCCTGCCGCCAGCAACTCCTCCAGCATGATCGTGACCTTTTGCCCATTGGGCGTGCCCAGCGAGTAGAGTTGCAGCGGGTGCTTTCCGATCGGAAGTTCCTTGTCGTGGGTCGCGCCCGCGACAGGTCGGTTTATGTTGGCAAAGGCACCGCCATTATCCTTGTCCCATGTCCAGACGCGAGGCGGAGTATAGCTTTCAATCATTTGGCAAAATGCTCCCTAGGCGAGGTTGCCTCGCAAGTAGGAAGCGAGGTCCTGTGCCGCAACTGCCGAGCTAAAGGGAAACGGCGTTGCGGCGCGCATTCAACGCGCCAATGGTCGCAACAATCCCGCGCATTGGCGCTGCGCAGGTGACAAATGGCCTCCCAACGCGCACAAGGCGCATGCTTTCCGCCCGTGACGGGAAGCATAAAAAATCTGCATCCATCTCTTGACCGGCAATTTCATCGCTCCATATTCCGCGACGCTGGCACTCTTCAAAAGAGAGTGCTAACAGCACCTGGTTCATACGGGAGAAGGAACGGCGTTCAGCAGATTCGCGGATAGGGAAAACCCCGCGATTGGACGTCCAACCCAACCCAATAGAGGGAAAGGCAACTCAACATGGCATTTCGTCCGTTGCATGACCGCGTTCTCGTCCGCCGCGTAGAAGCGGAAGAGAAGACTGCCGGTGGCATCATCATCCCCGACACCGCCAAGGAAAAGCCGCAGGAAGGCGAAGTCGTTTCCGTCGGCACCGGCTCCAAGGCCGAAGATGGCAAGGTGACCCCGCTGGACGTCAAGGCTGGCGACCGCATCCTGTTCGGCAAGTGGTCGGGCACCGAGGTCAAGGTCGACGGTGAAGACCTGCTGATCATGAAGGAATCGGACATTCTGGGCGTCGTCGCCTAACCGATCATTGATGTCATCCCGGCGGAAGCCGGGATCTCAGGCCTTTAAACGCGGCGCTATGCCGCACCAGATCCCAGCTTTCGCTGGGATGACGGACAGAGGAACAAAATCATGGCTGCAAAAGACGTAAAGTTTTCGCGTGACGCCCGTGAGCGCATCCTGCGCGGCGTCGACATCCTGGCCGACGCGGTCAAGGTGACCCTGGGTCCCAAGGGCCGCAACGTCGTCATCGACAAGAGCTTCGGCGCTCCCCGCATCACCAAGGACGGCGTCAGCGTCGCCAAGGAAATCGAACTTAAGGACAAGTTCGAGAACATGGGCGCGCAGATGGTCCGCGAAGTTGCTTCGAAGACCAACGACATTGCCGGTGACGGCACCACCACCGCCACCGTTCTGGCCCAGGCCATCGTTCGCGAAGGCATGAAGTCGGTTGCCGCAGGCATGAACCCGATGGACCTGAAGCGCGGCATCGACCTCGCCGTGACCAAGATCGTCGAGAATCTGAAGTCCCGTTCGAAGCCGGTTGCTGGAACGAAGGAAATCGCTCAGGTCGGCATCATTTCTGCCAATGGCGACACCGTCGTGGGCGAGAAGATCGCTGAAGCGATGGAGCGCGTCGGCAAGGAAGGCGTGATCACCGTCGAAGAAGCCAAGGGCCTCGAATTCGAGCTGGACGTCGTCGAAGGCATGCAGTTCGACCGCGGCTACCTGTCGCCCTATTTCGTGACCAACCCGGAAAAGATGGCAGTCGAACTGGCTGATCCCTACATCCTGATCCACGAAAAGAAGCTGTCGAACCTGCAGTCGATCCTGCCGATCCTCGAAGCGGTTGTTCAGTCGGGCCGTCCCCTGCTGATCATCGCTGAGGATATCGAAGGCGAAGCGCTGGCGACCCTGGTCGTCAACAAGCTGCGTGGTGGCCTGAAGGTTGCTGCGGTCAAGGCGCCTGGCTTCGGTGATCGCCGCAAGGCCATGCTAGAAGACATCGCCGTCCTGACCAAGGGTGAAGTGATCTCCGAAGACCTCGGCATCAAGCTTGAGAACGTCACCCTCGGCATGCTCGGCACCGCCAAGCGCGTCACGATCGACAAGGACAACACCACCATCGTCGATGGCGCAGGTGAAGGCGACGCGATCAAGGGCCGCACCGAGCAGATTCGCGCTCAGATCGAGACCACAACCTCGGACTATGATCGTGAAAAGCTGCAGGAACGTCTGGCCAAGCTGGCTGGCGGCGTTGCTGTCATCAAGGTTGGCGGTGCTTCGGAAGTGGAAGTCAAGGAGCGCAAGGACCGCGTCGACGACGCGCTGCACGCAACCCGCGCAGCCGTTGAAGAAGGCATCGTCCCCGGTGGCGGTACGGCTCTGCTGTACGCAACCAAGGCTCTCGAAGGCCTGAAGGGTGTGAACGACGACCAGACCCGTGGCATCGACATCATCCGCAAGGCTATCGAAGCGCCGCTGCGCCAGATCGCCCAGAATGCGGGCGTCGATGGTGCGGTTGTCGCTGGCAACCTGCTGCGCGAAAATGACGAGACCCAGGGCTTCAACGCCGCGACCGACACCTATGAGAATCTTGTCGCCGCTGGCGTCATCGATCCCACCAAGGTCGTTCGCGCTGCTCTGCAGGACGCGGCTTCGGTCGCCGGTCTGCTGATCACCACCGAAGCGTGCATCGCCGAAACGCCCGCCGACGAAAAGGCGCCGATGGGCATGCCCGGTGGCGGCATGGGTGGCATGGGCGGCATGGACTTCTAAAGCGATCGTAGCAGTTGGGCTTCGGCCCAACTGTGGTTCGATCGCGACGGCAAAGTCCTTCGTTCAAGCGAAACGAGAAGGGCCGGTGGAGCGATCCACCGGCCTTTTTCTATGGAGGACGCCGGAGCGAGGAAATTTCAGGGGTCCGGCCGTGGCTGGTGCCATCGAAAGCTGGCATTTCGGGCGGGAGGCATGGCGCAATTTCGCGCCATATTAGGGCATCATGCTTGAAATCGGCATAGCCTCCTATTGCCGTTCGCCCTGAGCCTGTCGAAGGGTTCTATTTCTTTTCAGGAAGAAGAGGGCTTCGACAAGCTCAGCCCGAACGGGGGTAGGGTAATTCGGATAAAAGCTATGCCGCTCCAGCTTGCGCAGGAGGGCTGACGTGATTGCCCTTCCGAGCATTCGGTAGGGAAGTCTGAAAGTTAATCGGCCGGACAAAAGGGCGGAAAATGAGGGGGCCAGCCCGAAAGCTGACAGCCGCTCAATAGCTCCATTTCGGGCATCTTCCCGCCCCGGAATTTACCAAATAGAAATCATGTTTGGCCAAAGATGACGGAGACGTGTCACGCCTCTTCCTTCATTGGAGCGCAAAATTGCGCGCGCACCTCGCGCCCGATACTCAGCAGAGCGCTGAGGTGCAGGACAGCCTTGTCCAATCGCTCTATGCCTCGCCCAAATCGCTGATGATCGGCGCACTGGCTGGCGGAGCGCTCAGTTTCGTCGTCGCCTACCATGCTGGCCGTGCCGAAATCACCACGATCGCGGCGTTGATTTTCCTGGTCGCGGTGAGCCGGTCGATCTCGGCAGTCTATTTTCTGCGGCAGTTGGCTGATCATCAAGGACCCACGCAGCAAATCTGGGGCCTTGCCTATGAACTGGGTGCGTGGGGCTATGCGGCGCTGCTTGGTCTGCTTGCCTTTGCCACGCTGGTCCTCACCGGCGACGCGTCGTTGCATATATTGAGCGTCACGCTGGTCGCGGCCTATTCAGGCGGCATCGCGGGGCGCAATGCTGGCCGCATTCATATCGCTATTGGCCAGACATGTTTCGCGCTGCTGCCAACCTCCCTTGGTCTCTGCATCGCGGGGGGGCTTGGCTATTGGGTTCTGGCGACCATGCTGTTCCTGATGATCTTCGCCATGGCGGAAATCACGCGCACGACCCACAGGATCGTCGTGGAGGCATTGCAGGGCAATTATGAAAAGTCGCAGCTGGCAACGAAGTTCGAGCGGCTGGCGCGGTTCGACAGCCTGACCGGTGTCGAAAACCGGATGGCGATGCAGATGCGTTTGCGGGAACTGTTCGACAAGCGTCAGTCCGATCAGGACCCGATGGCCGTGTTCTGGATGGACCTGGACCGGTTCAAGGAGATCAACGATTCGCTCGGCCATATCATTGGCGATCAGCTGCTCTGCACTGTAGCTGCCCGGCTTTCGCATGCGCTTGATAGCCGTGGCCATGTCGCGCGCTTTGGCGGGGACGAGTTTATCGTGATTTGCCCCGGCGCGGATCGCTCGATTGCCGAGCAGATCGCCCGTGACGTGATGGCAGAGTTCAGCCACGACTTCGACGTCAGCGGCTATCACCTGACAGTCACCGCATCTATGGGCATTGCGGTCGCGCCCGATGACGGGCGCGATAGCGAAGAACTGCTCCAGCACGCCGACATGGCTCTGTATGAGGCGAAACGCACCGGGCGGAACCGCCATGCGCAGTTCGACTGGTCGATGAAAGAGCGGCAGAACCGGACCTATGAGCTGGAAATGGCGCTGCGCAGCGCCATGGCGAATGGTGAGTTGCTACTGCATTATCAGCCGATCTTTGACACCGTCACCGGCAAGATCGCCATCTGCGAAGCGTTGATGCGGTGGGACCACCCGACCATGGGCCGGATTTCGCCGGTCGAATTCATACCGGTCGCCGAAAGCAGTTCCCTGATCGAACCGATCACCGCATGGGCGTTGGAGCAGGCGTGCCGGGACGCCATGCTATGGGAAGATCATGTCCGCGTCGCCGTTAACATCTCGCCCGCGCTGATCAAGAGCGACGGGCTTCCGCGCGCCGTCATATCGGCGCTGATGGGATCGGGCCTGAAGGCCAAGCGGCTGGAACTGGAAGTGACCGAGTCCATCTTCCTGGAAGATAGTGGCCGGACCAGCCTCATCCTGTCGGAGCTTCAGCGTATCGGGTTGCGGCTGGCCCTTGATGATTTTGGAACCGGCTATTCGTCGCTCGGCTATCTGCGCGACTATTCCTTCGACACGCTGAAGGTCGATCAAAGCTTCATGCGCAGCGTGGGTGAAAAGGGGCGGGATCGCGCCATCGCCCAATCGGTTGCCTATCTGGCCCATTCGCTCGACGTCGAAACGGTGGCGGAAGGCATCGAGACCGAAGAGCAGCTGCGTTATGCGCGTGAGATGGGCTTCACCAATGTACAGGGATTCGTGCTCAGTCGCCCGATGCCCGCCGAAGACTTGCTCAACATGATGAACGACATGCAGCGCGAGAAGAGCAATGTCGTCACGCTCATGCAGAGCCGCCGCCGCGCTTGACGGCTATTTGGTCAGGCGCGTCTGGGCCGAAGCAAGCCGACGCATCATGCGCAGGTCCTTGGGATCCAGCTTGAGCGCGGTTGCCGCCCAATTTTCGACAATGTCCTTAAGCTCGGCATAATCGAGCGGATCGACGCGGCGGCCCGCTTCGAACACGCCGACATGGCCCGCATGGTGCGGACGGTTGCCGGTGATATAGTCGCGCACGGCCTGTTCGCCCTCTCCATCCTCGGCAAGGATGGTGACCACGCCCATGTCGTACATCTCTTCAGCGGTATAGACCTTGCCCGACAGGATCATGCGTTCCGCCATGCGACGGCCGAGCTTGCGGGCCAGAATGGAATAGGCGCCCATGCCGGGAAAGAGGCCGAAGAGCATTTCGGGCAGCCCGAAGCGAGCGCTCCGCTCCGCCACGACGACGTCGAAGCAAAGAAGCGCCTCGAAGCCGCCGCCAAGTGCATCGCCCTGCGCCAATGCGATAGAGATTAGCGGCATATCCGCATTGCGCCAGGCGCGATGGACCACGTCGATGCAGGCATGGCCATATTTGACGAGGCCGGGCAGGTCGCCCCGCTCGATGCAGCCAGCAAACAGCTCAAGGTCGCCGCCAAGGTTGAAAACGCCCGGAAAACGTGAGCCCAGCACCATATATTTGAGCGGCAGAGCGCCTTCATCAAACAGCCGCTTGGCCTCTGTCTGCCAAAGCCGAATGTCGCGCAGCATCGGCAAATTATAGTTTGGCCGATTCGCGGGGGTCATGAATGCCCATAATGTGTCGGTCGATTCTTCAAAGCTGACATCGACCTGACCCAGGTCGAACAGCATCGAATGGCCGTTGTCCCGCGCCTGAGGCGCAGCTTCCGTAGCGGCAAATGGCTGAATGCTTTCGACATGCAGATGCACGGTCGAAGCGTCTTCCACCTCATCACGTGCCGGATTAAACCGTCCGGAATCAATCATCTGTGCCCCCGCATTTCGATATGTGCTGAGGAAAACAATATTGTCAGACCTATGCAACCGCCGCGAACCCGAAGAGTGGGTCATTAACCCTTTTTATCGCCGACTGTTGCCTCTAAGTAGCAGAAATGACGCGATCACTATGGTTAACGTTGTATTAATGCAACAAATGCCGTTAACCAATTTGCAGATGAAGATCGTCTCAGGGCTTTGTTAACCTTTATTAATTATGAAATGGTGCATGGACACACATCGCACCGATCCACAGATTGTGACGCTCCTGCTTCATGATGAAGAGGGGACGAGCTGGACCCTTAACCTGGCGGCTGATTGCCTGTGCTTCATCGGCAATTACCGGCGTGTGGAGGGTTTCGACATCGATGCGATCGTTGCGTTCGACGGCCTGCGCAAGGCTGGTTGATCCCGCATAATTTTCAAAAAGCGGTTCCCACTTCTTCGCGCGATGTTCTAGAGCGCGCAGCGTGACTCAATCCCGCTTTTCTTTCGCTATCGCCGCAACGGACGGCAAGGCCCGCACGGGCACGATCCAGATGCGCCGTGGGGAGATCAGAACCCCCGCCTTCATGCCGGTGGGCACCGCCGCGACCGTAAAAGCCATGCGACCCGCCGAGGTCCGCGCGACTGGCGCTGATATCATCCTGGGCAATACCTATCATCTGATGCTGCGTCCCGGCGCCGAGCGTGTAGCAAGACTGGGCGGACTGCATAGCTTCATGGGCTGGGAACGGCCGATCCTGACGGACAGCGGCGGTTATCAGGTGATGAGCCTGTCCGCGCTCACGAAGATGAGCGAGGAGGGGGTGGCCTTCGCCAGCCATATCGACGGGTCCCGTCATATGCTGACGCCCGAACGGTCGATGGAGATTCAGCGCCTGCTCGACAGCGACATCGTCATGGCGTTCGATGAATGCACGAAAAATGGCTGCACTCACGACGAAGCCGCGCACAGCATGGAGCGATCGATGCGGTGGGCGAAGAGGTCGCGCGATGGCTTTGACGCGGGCGGCGAACATGCCGAGCGCGCGGCGCTGTTCGGCATCCAGCAGGGTTCGCTTGACGAAAATCTTCGGCGTATTTCGGCGCAGAAGCTGATCGAGATCGGCTTTGACGGCTATGCCGTCGGCGGCCTGGCCGTCGGGGAGGGGCAGGAGGCGATGTTCGGCTGTCTCGACTATGCGCCCGATATGCTACCGCAGGACAAGCCCCGCTATCTGATGGGGGTGGGCAAACCCGACGACATTGTGGGAGCCGTGGAACGCGGCATCGACATGTTTGACTGCGTTCTGCCGACGCGCAGCGGGCGCAACGGACAGGCTTTCACCTGGGCAGGCCCGCTCAATATTCGCAACGCTCGCTTTGCCGAGGATCTTTCGCCGCTCGATCCCCGCTGCACCTGCCCGGTCTGCGCAACATGGAGCCGCGCCTATCTGCATCATTTGGTAAAGGCCGGAGAAATGCTGGGCGCCATGCTGATGACTCAGCATAACATCCACTTCTACCAGTCATTGATGCAGGCGATTCGCGACAATATCGCACAAGGCCGGTTTTCTGCCTTCGCGGCGGATTTCCGGCGCGATTATCAACGGGTCTGATGATCAGGGAATGACGGTGATGGCGATGGCATAGTCGCCAGCGACCGGATCATGATCCAGCGGAGCGCGCAGCTGGCGGGAAAGGCCCGTCAGTACCCGGCCATAACGTTCCTCGATCCGCTCGCCCATCGCATCCGTAGCGCGCAAGGCCGGGGAACTGATGTGAAGGATCGCGCGGTCTTCGCGTCCGGGTTCGAGCTGCACCGTTATGCGCATGCCCGTCCTGGGATCGGACAGCATCGCCAATTCCACCAGTTCGGTCAGCAGGAATGCGATAGGTACGGCGACGTCCTGACTGATGTGCAGATTGTCGCTGTCGATCTGGATGCCGAACCGACGCGCTTCGGCTGGAGCAGTGCCGCGCAGGCTGGCGGACAATTCGCTGACCAGTGACCGCACGCCAACGCCGCGATGCTCCTCCAATTCCGCATAATGGTTGCGATGGACGACCGACAATGCATCGACGCGGCGCTGGATGGAGGCATAGGCCTCCACGGCTTCGGGCTCGTGCGCGGCACGGGCATGCAGGCTGATCAGGCTGGCGATGATCTGGAGGTTGTTCTTGACGCGATGATGCACCTCTCGCGTCAATTTGCGCTGGGTTTCCAGACCTTCGGCCATCTCGGCCTCATGCGTTGCGACATCCTCGCTGATTTCGCGGAAGGTTTCGCCCAGCGCCACTATTTCCTGCGCTGGGGTGCGTATGCGGCGCATGGGTTCCAGCACTTCGCCGGGATGATAGGCGGCCACTGTGCGGCGAAGCACCACGAGCGGGCGGATCAGCAGCCGGTTGACCACGAACCAGCCAATCGCCGCCGCCGCGAACCACATCACCAGCGGCAGGAACAGCGAAAGCATGCGCGCAAGCGTGACCGGCGGATCGCGCAAGGTCATGGTGAGCAGGATGTCCGGCGGATCAAGCCGCGCGGACAGGCTGGTGCTTTTGCCCCGCACATTGCCTGTCGGACGACTGACCACCAGAAGCTGATCGCCCTGCTGCAAGCTTAACTGCCGGTTCTGGAGCGCGGTGGTCGGGCTGGCGATCGTTTCCAGATAGGAGCGCGAATAATAGGCGATCGCCGCCACCTGCCGGTTGTCGCTGACCACGCGGCTGACAAGATAGCCAGATGTTGGCAGCAGGAGCGCCGGGGCCGTGTGAAAACGTGCCGCCTTGGTCAGGCCGTGCGGTTCTGGCTGGGACGATCCGCAGATGCGGCGACCCTTTCGATCGTAGATATAATATCGGCCGCCTTCCCGGTCGTGGGACGTCAGGAAAAGCGACAGACGCTGGCACATTTCCGGCCCCTCGCTGCCGGTGGATAGCGCGTTGGCGGTAAGCAACAACGCCGTTCGATCCGAAGCCAGATCTTCGGTCAACTTGCGCGCGCTCTGCGTCACGGACACTCGAAGCAGCGCTTCCTTTTCCAGGTCAGACGTCCGGATGGCCTGCAACGACGCGACAAGGGCGATAAGGCCCAGCGGCAGCAGGGCGAGCGTCAGGATGAGGAACATCTTGACGCCGGTGGATTGGATCAGGCTGTTCAGGTTACGCATGAGCAATCAACTGGCTGGGACTGGCCGTCCCGTTCATGCGATAATCAGGAATAGGTCGACTGGAAGAGCTTGGCGCATTCGAACACGTACCGCCCATGCAACGGATCGGCCCACGCATATTCCATTTTCGAAAAGCACCAGTCTGCCCTCCGTCCGGGACGCCTCAATGACGTCGATCCTCGAACCGACGCTTAGTCCAGCTTCCGCAGTAGGTCGAGCATTTCGGAGGGAATGTCTTCATCCACCGCACGCTGATAGACGGAGCGCAGCGCGTTGGCGACCTGTCCGTCACCCTTGGCGGGGGAGGAGCGCCGTTTTCGGGGCGCGCTGCCAGTCACGCCCGAATCCGGGGTGTTGGCGCCGACATCTTTCTTGTCCCCTCCCTTCACATCCCGTTCCGTCGTTGAAGCAACCAAAATACGCCCCTCTGCAACGCTAACATGTCAATCGGCATTTCTTTTGCGGCTTTCCCGCACGACGTCAATTGACCGCCAGCGGACCTTTACATCAAAATCCAGATTTCAGTTAAAAAACCGAACGGCAGTGAAACAAATCTTTTCGTCGTTGGTTCCCCACTTCGAAGCATTTTTTGTGGCCTTGTGAAAGGCGACCGAGAGGGGCGGGGGCTTGCCACATCGGCATCGGCAATCCATCCTTTCGCGCAGCGAGTGTTTAGTAGCAATGCGCCCTATGGGCTGGGAGAAGATTTACAGATGTCGCTTGGACAGCAACTGCACCCCCATCTTCCTTTTTTGCGCCGCTATGCCCGCGCCCTGACGGGCAGCCAGGGTCATGGTGACGCTTATGTGCGTGCGACGCTGGAAGCGATCGTCGCGGCGCCCGAAGAGTTTCCGGCCGATGTCGATCCACGGCTTGGCCTTTACCGGACGTTCCACGCGATCTGGTCATCCTCTCATCTGGAGGATGGTCCGGTCCTGACGGGCAATGATGGACAGGAAGCGGTCGCGCAGGCACGGCTCGCGCGGCTGACGCCGCTCCCCCGGCAGGCGCTGCTGTTGACGGCGCTGGAAGGTTTCACGGTCGATGACGTCGCCTATCTGATCGGTCTGGACCCGGCCGATGTCGAGGCCCTGGTGGAAGAAGCGCTTGGCGAGATTGAGGCACAGACCCGCGCCAAGGTCCTGATCATCGAGGACGAGCCGATCATTGCCATGGACATCGAAACGATCGTCCGCGACCTTGGTCATGAAGTGACGGCGATTGCCGTGACCCGCGAAGATGCGGTGCGTGAAGCGATGGCCGAGCGGCCGGGGCTGGTGCTGGCCGACATTCAGTTGGCCGACGATTCCAGCGGCATCGACGCGGTGAAGGATATTCTCGCGGAGTTCTCTGTGCCGGTCATTTTCATCACCGCTTTCCCGGAGCGTCTGCTGACGGGCGAACGCCCAGAACCGACGTTCCTGATTACCAAGCCGTTCCAGCGTTCGACGGTCAAAGCGGCCATTTCGCAAGCCCTTTTCTTTGACGAGGCCACCGCCCCGGCATGATTGGGCAAAGCCGACGTGCCATAAAAGACTGAATGAGTGGCGGAACCCGGCTCATTCCCCCGCGTTATTCATGCGTAACGATCGGGAGGTGAATTATGGCGGAAGAGGAAAAGCACGTTGCTGCCGAAGACGCCAGGTCAGGATCGACGCCACACATAGTCCGTTACATTCTCGGCATTTCGCTGCCTCTGGTAATTATTGGCATGCTTATCGTGCTGTGGAGCTATTACGGGTAAACAACATTGGTTCCGTGGAACAATGGGTATAGGATGCGGACGCACATATGGCTTTGACGGCTTCGGTTCATGAGGCGAGGGCGACAGCCAGTAAGAGGGTTGTTCCCATGAGCGAAGGGCTTGGCCAGGAGGCGGAGCACCAGGAAGAAGAGCGGCAGTCGCTCTCGGATTCGGATTTCAAACGTGAACTGGCTGCGGTAATCCCGCACCTGCGCGCATTTGGCCGATCCCTTTCGGGTAACCGCGATGTAGCCGATGACCTCGTTCAGGAAACGCTTTTGAAGGCATGGGCGGCGCGTGCCCGTTTCCAGGCGGGCACCAACATGCGCGCCTGGACGTTCATCATTTTGCGCAATCATTATCTGTCGCAGATGCGGCGCTCGCGCTTTCGTGGTGATTGGGATGACCTGACGGCTGACCGCTTGCTGGCGGCGCCTGCTGGTCAGGACAAGCATGTCGAGTTGTCCGACATGCAGCGTGCCCTTTTGCAATTGCCCCAGCCGCAGCGCGAGGCGCTCATCCTCGTCGGCGCGGGCGGCTTTGCCTATGAAGAAGCCGCCGAAATCTGCGGCGTCGCGGTTGGAACGATCAAGAGCCGGGTGGCGCGTGGACGTGCTGCACTGGAACAGATTCTCGAAAGCGGCGATCTGCCCTCGCGGCGGACGCAGGAGACCAGAGACACAGCCGTTCTGGACGAGATCATGGACGATGTCGATCGCCTCAGCCGGGGGCGTGAGACGAGGCAGAGTCCCGACCTGGATGCCGATGACGTATAAGGCCGGTTCCTGCCGACCTTCCCGAAGTGGAAGGGGCATGGGAGAAGGACTATGGTTGAGGGTGGAAAGAGAGACCCTCCTCTGGACCGCGAACAGCGGGAACAGATGATCGAAACCCAGCGGTCTCGCGGTAGCACCGTGATTTTCGCGATCGTTGCGATTGCCCTGATCCTGGCTATCGGCTTCTTCTACCTGACAAAGGAACGCGAAAGTCGAGTGGGCGACACGCTGATCGAGGCGGCCGATTCACCCGACAGCGCAGCGCATGTGGTTGGCGATGCTGCTCAAAATGAGGCGGAACGGCTGAACAGCCGGAACTGACCTGCGGGCAGACGCGCTGGTAACGGAACAGGCGGCAGCGCAGGCCATCTTCAGAAAATCTTTGGGAATTTCCTCCACAGTCATCGCATTGTCGGATTTCCTTACAGTCATTGTAAGCGATTCCGATGCCAACAAGGCTGCCTTTGCCAACGGCAGCGCCGGGAATGCGCGCGATTGATGATCAGGCTGTTCAAACATTATGTGCCGCATGCCGTGTTGTTGCTGGGCCTGCTTGATCTGCTGCTGCTGCTGGGAGCAGCCGAAGCCGGATGGATATTGAGAGCTCGGCAGATCGGCATGGATGTCGATCAGATCACGACGCGCGCCGCGCCGCTGATCAGCTTTGCGCTGTCGATCCAGACCGCCATGATCGCGGTGGGCGTCTACGGCACCGAAGCGCTTCAGTCGATCCGTTTCGCCTTCGCGCGGCTGCTCGTGGCCATTTCGCTGGGCGTTATATTCCTGTCGGTCATGCATTTCGTGCTGCCCGACCTGACGCTTTGGCGGTCCAATTCTCTTTATGCCATGGCGCTTGCTATCACTCTGCTGCTGGCGGTGCGTTTGCTGCTGGGGTCGATGCTCGGCGGTGAGGCGTTCAAGCGTCGGCTTGTCGTTCTGGGCGCGGGCAATCGCGCCAACCGCATTCGCGAACTGGAGCAGCGCAAGGGGGCGGGATTCCTGATCGTCGGCTATATCGCGATGAATGACGGGACGCAGGTGATCCCCGAAGCGATCAACCGCAGCGCCATCTATAATCTGGCGGATTTCGTGGTGCGGCTGGCCGCCAGCGAGGTCGTATTGGCGCTGGAAGAACGCCGCAACGCACTCCCCTTGTCGGACCTGCTGCGTATCAAGACCACGGGCGTCCATGTGAACGAGATATCGACCTTCCTCGAGCGTGAGACGGGGCGGGTCGATCTCGACAGCGTAAATCCCAGCTGGCTGATCTTTTCGGACGGCTTCTCCGCCGGCCGCCGTCTGTCCAGCATCGCCAAGCGGCTCTTCGACGTCATCGCCAGTTCCATCCTTCTGCTGCTGACCGGCCCGATCATCCTGATTGCGGCGATCCTGGTGAAGCTCGACAGCAAGGGTCCGGCCTTCTACCGCCAGCAGCGCGTCGGCCTGTTCGGCGAGGAATTCTGGATCGTGAAGCTGCGCACCATGCGGCAGGATGCCGAGGTCAGCGGGCAGGCGATCTGGGCGGAAAAGGACGATCCGCGCATCACCCGGCTCGGCTACTGGCTCCGCAAGCTGCGCATCGATGAACTGCCGCAGACATGGACGGTGTTGAAAGGGGAGATGAGCTTCGTTGGGCCGCGCCCGGAGCGACGCCAGTTCGTCGAGGATCTGGAGCAGCACCTGCGCTATTATGCTGAGCGCCACATGGTGAAGCCGGGCATCACCGGCTGGGCGCAGATCAACTATCCCTATGGCGCATCGATCGAGGACAGCCGGAACAAGCTGGAATATGATCTCTACTACGCCAAAAATTATACGCCCTTCCTCGACCTGCTGATCCTGATCCAGACCCTGCGCGTCATCCTGTGGCCGGAAGGTGCGCGCTGAGGCGCGGCGATGGGCGCGTTGCTGCAATTTGTCGGAGATTGGGGCCATGCGCTGGCCGCCGTGCTGTTCGCGGCGGTTGGGATATTCGGCCTGCGCCGCCGGGAACAAGCGGCAGACCAGCGGATGCTGGCTGTCGCGCTGCTGCTGACATCCTGCTGGTCGCTCTATGTGTCCTTCGGCGGGGTCGACAGGCCGCTGACGGGCATTGGCGAGAATATCCGCAACGCCGCGTGGCTGCTGTTGCTGTTCATGATGCTGCGCCGGGATGCGGCTGCGCGGGCGGGATCGATGGTGGCGATCGGATCGGTCTACGCGGCTGTCGCGGGGCTCATCCTGCTCCAGACCTTCACTGACCTCATCTGGCGGCAACTGCCGACCGCCAGTGACCTGCATCGCACGTTGATGCAGGTGTCACTCAGCCTGCACATGATGACGGCGGTCGGCGGGTTGATGCTGGTCCACCATCTCTACATCAGTTGGCCTCCGCAGCAGCGGGGACGAGTGGCGTTGCTGCTGGGCGCGCTGGCGGCGATGTGGACCTATGACTTCAATCTCTATGTGATCGGCTATTTCGCGGTCGAGCGGGCGCATGCGCTTTATGCGCTTCGTGGCCCGCTGATGGCGCTGCTCGCTCCCGTCATTGCGGTGGGCATGCGGCGGGATATGGCGGCGCAAGTCCAACTGTCGCGATTGCTCACCTTTCGCGCGCTGTCGCTCGTTTCGATCGCACTCTACGTGATCCTCATCGCGGCGGCTGCGCTGGCGATCGAGCTGTTTGCTGGCCCCTATGCCCGGATTATTCAGATCGGCTGCGTATTCTTCATGGCCGTCAGTGCGCTGGTGCTGCTGCCGTCGCCCCGGATACGGGCGCTCTGGAAGGTCCAGGTCGCCAAGCATTTCTTCCAGCATCGCTATGACTATCGCACCGAATGGATGCGGTTTGGCGAGACTATCGGCAGACCGGGCAAGGATGCACCGCCGCTGGGCGAACGGGTGGCGAAGGCCGTGGCCGACATCACCGATTCCCCCGCCGCCATATTGATGCTGCGCGCGGAGGACGGCTCCCTCGCGCTGGAGACCCATTGGAACTGGGATGGTGATCTCGCCGATGACGCGACGGTGCCTGCGCCTTTCGCCCTGCTGGTCGAGCGGAGCGGCTGGATCATCGACATCGACCAGGATCTCGCGCGTCGCGAGGGCCGTGAAGCGCCCGGATGGATGCGTGCTGACGCCCGTGCCTGGGCGTTGGTCCCGCTGATCCATTTCGGCAAGCTGATCGGTGCTATCCTGCTGGCGCGGCCTGCGATGGACCGGCGGCTCGATTGGGAAGATCTCGACATGCTGCGCACGGCGGGCCGTCAGGCGGCGAGCTATCTGAGCGAAGCGCAGGGGCAGCAGGCGCTGGACGATGCCCAGCGCTTCGACGAATTCAATCGCCGCTTCGCCTTCATCATCCATGACGTCAAGAATCTGGTAAGCCAGCTGTCCTTGCTCGCCCGAAATGCGGAGCGGCATGCCGAAAATCCCGATTTCCGGGCGGACATGGTGCTGACGCTCAAGGAATCGGTGGGCAAGATGAACGATCTGCTGGCGCGCCTGTCCCAGCATAACAAGGCGCGCACTGCCGAGCGCCAGCCGGTTTCTCTGCTAGAAATCTCGGAGAAGGTCGCCAAGAGCCGCTCGCGCCAGCACGAGGTTCGCCTGACGGGCGACGCTCCGCTCGCCTTGGCTGATCCGGCAAGGGTCGAGCAGATCATCGTTCACCTGTTGCAGAATGCGATCGACGCGAGCGCTGCGGGCGAGCCGGTCGAAATCCGGCTGGGGGGGGATGGCCGCTGCTCGACGATTGAAGTGATCGATCAGGGCTGCGGCATGACCGCCGAATATGTGCGCCGTGATCTGTTCAAACCCTTTTCCTCCAGCAAGGCCGGGGGCTTTGGCATCGGCGCTTTTGAAGCACGGGCGCTGGCGCAGGGGATGGATGGGAGCATCGAGGTGGAAAGCAAGCCGGGGCAGGGAAGCCGCTTTACGTTGCGGCTGCCTGTCGCGCCGCTGCAAGGTACAGAGGGGATGGCCGCCTGATGAGCGACACGCGACCCAAATTGTTGATCGTGGAGGATGACCCCGGCCTGCAACGGCAGTTGCGTTGGGCTTATGAGGATTATCAGCTGTTCATCGCGGGCGACCGGGAGGAAGCAATCGAGATGTTGCGGGCGGAGGCGCCCGATGTCGTAACGCTGGACCTTGGCCTGCCGCCAGACCCGGACGGCACCAGCGAGGGTTTCGCGACGCTTGGCGAAATGCTCCAGATCAAGCCGGATACGAAGATCATCGTCGCCTCGGGCCATGGCGCGCGCGAAAGTGCCCTCAACGCCATTTCCGGCGGCGCCTATGATTTTTACCAGAAGCCTGTCGATATTGACGAGTTGGGACTGATCGTTCGCCGGGCCTTCCACGTTCATGCGCTCGAGAAGGAAAATGCCCGGCTGGCCGACGTCGCGCCTGAGGAAGGGCGCGTGCTGGGCCGGTTGATCACGGCCGCGCCGGAAATGCTGAAGGTCGCCCGCACCATCGAGCGGGTCGCCGCGGCGCAGGTTTCGGTCCTGCTTACCGGCGCGAGCGGAACGGGGAAGGAATTGCTGGCGCAGGGGCTGCATGATGCGAGCCCGCGCCGGAATAACGCCTTCGTTGCCGTAAATTGCGCCGCGATCCCGGAGGCGTTGCTGGAGGCCGAGCTGTTCGGCCAGGGCGGCGCGGCGGGCAAGATCGAACGCGCGCAGGGCGGCACGTTGTTTCTGGACGAAGTCGGCGAACTGCCGCTGGCTTTGCAGATGAAGCTGCTGCGTTTCCTACAGGATCGGCTGGTCGCCAGCGGGCAGGATACGGTCGTGGTGGACACGCGGATCCTGTGCGCGACGCATCAGGACCTGGAGGAGATGATCCGCGCGGGCGATTTCCGCGAAGACCTATATTATCGCCTCGCCGAGATTGTCGTGCGGATACCCCCCTTGAAGGATCGGCCCGGAGACGCGGCGTTGCTCGCGCGGCATTTCCTCAACCGCTTCGCCAAGGAAATGAATCCGCAGGTCAAGGGGCTGGCCCCCGACGCTCTTGCCGCGCTGGATGCGTGGACCTGGCCGGGCAATGTGCGCGAACTGGAAAATCGCATGAAACGCGCGGTGATCATGGCCGATGGCAAGCATGTCTCGGCCGCCGATCTGGACCTGGATGGTGACCGGGCGGAGGGCAGCGACTTTGTGAATTTGAAGGCGGCGCGGGAAATGGCGGACAGGCGCGTCATCCGGCGAGCGATCGCGCGGACGGATGGGAACATCTCAGGCGCGGCGAAGATGCTGGGGATCAGTCGTCCAACTTTGTACGACTTGCTCAAACAATATCAGATACAGGGTTGAGTCATCAGGCTAGTTCAAGCCCGAGGTCTTCAGCCGAAATGCCCAACCGCTTGATCTGATCGGCGACCGGCGGCCACAATTCGTCCAGAAACCGCCGCCGTTCCGCTTCGCGCAGGCGGCGTGTCGCGCCTTCGGCCACGAACATGCCGACCCCGCGCCTGACCACTATCAGGTCGTCGTCCTGAAAGCATTGATAGGCCTTGGCAACCGTCAGCGGATTGGCGCCTTGTTGAGCGGCGAGGGCTCGGACGGAAGGGAGGATGTCGCCATCGCGATAGCTGCCGTCGAGTATCGAGGCAGTAATGATGTCGCGGAGCCGCAGATAAACGGGTTTTGACTCATCGGCCATGAGTGCATCAGTGCCATAATACAGCGATGCAGGCAATGCGATGAGCCGAGTCCGTTACCGCAATCGCCTATCTATCTGTCCCAAATGGAAACTATTTTGTCATATTCTGGCCGAGGCCGTTCTTCCTGCGGCCGTCCCGGCGTGCCGATGAATATGAACCCGGCAAGGCGTTCCTCGCCCTGCGCAAATGCCTTGCGGACATCTTCGTTATAGGCGGGCCATCCGGTCAGCCACCCCGCTGCAAAGCCCAGCGCATGGCTGGCGTGCAGCAGGTTCATGATCGCCGCGCCCGAGGATAGCTGTTGTTCCCAGGCCGGAATCTTGCTCCCGGCGACAGGGTCGGAAAGAGCAACGACGAGCGTGGGCGCCTGATGAGCGAACTGGCGCATCGCCTCCAGTTCCAGCCGCCCTGCATCCGGCTTCTCGCGTCGATAGGCGTCTTCCAACAGGGTGGCGAGGCTCTCGCGCTTGTCATCCGGAACGATGACGAACCGCCAGGGCGCCAGCTTGCCATGGTCGGGCGTGCGCAGCGCGATCTCCAATATCTCGCGCAACTGGCCGGTATCCGGGCCAGGCGCGATAAGGTCGCGCGGCTTACCGGAACGGCGGGTGCGCAGGAGCGAGAGCGGGGTGGTTGCGTCGTTGAACATGGCGCTCCAAATGGCGCGGCTCTACGCAGGGCGCAAGTGCGGCCTGCTTTGACAGGGGCGGGATTTCCGATCTAGGCTTCGTATCACCTTGGTCCGGACGGGAAACGGATGGCGACCGCATCACCTATGACGCCCGCTTCGGGCAGGACATGGCTTGGCCACCCGCGCGGGCTGTTCCTGCTGTTCTTCGTCGAAATGTGGGAGCGCTTTTCCTTCTACGGCATGCGCGCTCTGCTGATCTTTTACCTGACGCAGCATTTCCTGTTTTCGGATCGCGACGCTGCCCATTCTTACGGTGCCTACATGTCGCTGATCTATATCTCACCCCTGATGGGCGGCTATCTGGCCGACCGTTATCTGGGGCAGCGCAAGGCGGTGCTGTTCGGCGGCATCGTAATCGCCGCCGGGCACATCATCCTGGGTATGGAGGCGGATGGAGCGGCGAACAGCATGGGGCTTGGCCTCTTCTGGCTGGGCCTTGCGACGGTCATCGTCGGCACCGGATTTCTGAAGGCCAGCGTGTCGGCAATGGTGGGTCAGCTGTACCCGCGCGATGATATGCGGCGCGATCCCGCCTATACGATCTTCTACATGGGCATCAATGTCGGCGCTACGATCGGGCCGGTGATCTGCGGCTATCTGGGCCAGCGCTGGGGCTGGCATTGGGGCTTCGGCGCCGCATCCGTCGGGATGATCGCGGGCGTCATCGGCTTTGTGCTGTGCAAACCGCTGTTGCAGGGCAGGGGCGAGCCGCCCGATCCGGCGCGGCTGGTGGAGCGAGTTGGCGGCGTCATTAGCCGGGAATGGCTGGTCTATCTGTCCAGCCTCCTGTCCATTCTGCTTTGCTGGCTGCTGATCCAGCAGCATGCGGTCGTTGGTTGGATGCTGGCGGGCGCGAGCGTGCTGATGGTGATCTACATATTGTGGGAAGCGTTCGGCCGGATGGAGCGGATCGGGCGAGACCGCATGCTGGCGGCGCTGTTCCTGCTGGTGATCAACCCGCTATTCTGGGGCCTGTATGAGCAGACGGGTTCTTCGCTCAGCCTCTTCACCCACCGATACACGGACAGGAATATCCTTGGCTTCGAAGTGCCCGCTTCGATGTTCCAGTCGGTCAATGCGGCCTATATCCTGATCTTCGGACCTGTCATGGCCGCCTTGTGGATCGCGCTGGCGAAGAAAGGGCGGGAGCCATCGACGCCTGCAAAGTTCGGTCTGGCGCTCATATTGGTCGGCGCAGGGTTCCTGATATTGGTGGCAGGGGCTGGCATGCCCGGAACGCTGATGCCGATCTTGTTCATCTTCCTTCTCTATCTCTGCCACACGCTAGGGGAATTGTGCCTGTCTCCGGTCGGTCTGTCGGCCATGTCGAAGCTGGCCCCGTCGCGGATGATCGGCCTGATGATGGGGATATGGTTCCTGGCGATGGCGCTTGGCGAATATGTCGCCGGGATGATCGCGGCTGCCACCGGCGGCACGGAGGGCGTGGCATCGCGGGACGGCGTGCTGAGCGTCTATGGTGTGATCGGCTGGTGGTCGATCGGTATCGGCGTCTTCGTGATGGTCATCGCGCCGCTGGTGAAGCGGTTGATGCATGCCGATCAGCTAGGCGGCCAAGAGGGCGCGGAGGCTGAGGCGCGGCGGGATAGCTTCGCCATAGTCGATCGTGCAAGCGACGAACCAGCCTGAACCGTCAGGAGGTCGCGCCCCAAATGTCGGTGGCGCGAATGAAGCCGCGCTGACCGCCGACGTCGAAACCGCACCAGCCATCATTGCAGGAGGACAACCGACCGACCACGCCCTTTTCCGCGCGGAAAACGGTGCGTGCACCTTCGCGCGCGGAATCTCGCATGGGCGCGACCGATGCGGTAACGATGGCGGTCGGCGTGTCACTCAGCAGCCGGACGTGCATCCAGCCCTGCGTGCCGCCCGGATCCTCAATCTTGCGCCACAAGCCCAGGACCTGCACCACCTTCACGGGCAAGTCGCGGCGGCGGTAGACCCAGCTCGATGGATAATCCAGGCTGGGTCCGACGCGCATGCGCGCTTCGTCCTGGCTGAGCGAGGCCCAGTAGGGGACGGGTTTGGATGGCGCCGCTGATGTGCCGCTGGCGAACCACAGTGCGGCGGCGATGATCCCCGCTTGAGGCAGATACCTCTTCATCCCCGATCTTTTCCCCTTGAAGTAACAGCCCGTTATAGCGTCTGGCCGATGCACCCGACAACCATTGTCTTGGGGCAGTGCCATAAGCGCTTGACCACCGCCATCGCCAGGAATAGCGGCTGATCATGGCCAAGAAACCGCGTCCCGCCAAGCCGCGCGTCGTCGTGACGCGCCGCCTGCCTCCCAATGTCGAGGCACGGATGGCCGAACTGTTCGATACGGTGTTCAATGTGGGCGATGTGCCCATGGACCGCACGGCGTTGACCCGGGCGATGGCGCAATGCGACGTGCTGGTGCCTTCTGTCACGGATCACATCGATGCGGCCCTCATCGATCTTGCGCCCGAACGTCTGCAACTGATCGCCAGCTTCGGCAGTGGGGTCGATCATATCGACCTTGGCGCGGCACGGCGGAAGGGCATCATCGTCACCAATACGCCCGGCGTGCTGACTGAAGACACCGCCGATATGACGATGGCGTTGATCCTGTCCGTACCCCGGAGGCTTGCCGAGGGTGAGAAGCTGGTGCGATCAGGCACCTGGTCCGGCTGGAGCCCATCCGGCATGCTGGGCCATCGCATCGGCGGCAAGAAACTGGGCATTATCGGCATGGGCCGGATCGGCCGGGCGGTCGCACGGCGCGCGGGGGCCTTCGGCCTGTCGATCGCCTATCATAACCGTCATCGCCTGCCCTTTGAGGTTGAGCAGGAACTGCATGCCACATGGCATGCAGACGTCGATACGCTGCTGAGCGAATGCGACATCGTGTCGATCAACTGTCCGCTCAATGCCGACAGCAGGGCATTGATCGATGCGCGGCGCATCGCGCTGATGCGGGCGGACGCCTATCTCATCAACACCTCGCGCGCCGAAATCACCGACGAGCCTGCGCTGATCGCGGCGCTGGCGGAGGGGCGGATCGCAGGAGCCGGGCTGGACGTCTATGCGCATGAGCCCGCCGTCGACCCGCGCCTGCTCGCGCTGTCCAACGTGGTATTGCTGCCGCACATGGGATCGGCGACTTTCGAGGGGCGGGACGCCACCGGCGCCCGCGTCATCGCCAACATCCGTAGCTGGGCCGACGGACACCGCCCGCCCAATCAGGTGCTGGAAGGCTGGGTCTAGAATGCAGGCGGTAGCGCGGATTATTTGACCGTAAAGCTGTATTTCCCTGCAATCTTGTTCTGGTCAGCGCCTGCCGCATGCCAGTTGAGGTCATAGCTGCCCACCGGCAGGGCGCGGGGGAGGGTGACCGTCATGGTCCTGCCATCGCCTTCGATCGATGTCTTGAAGCCTTTGAGGGGCATCGGCGCATGGCTGGCCATTCCCGGCATCCCTGTCATGACCAGATCGACGCCGCTCAAGGCCGGAAGCAGCTTTTCGGAGAAGGTCAGGCTGAGCTTTGCGGGCTTGCTGACGGTAGCGTTGGGCGCGGGGGTGGAGGACAGCAATTTCGGCTGTGCGCTTGCCAGGGAGGGCATGGCGGCCAACATAAGGGCGGCGGCGAACAGGGTAGGGCGCATGGTGCTCAACTCCGGTAATATTTGGGTCACGGGATATGGGCGGCTTCCCTGACCTCGCAAGGATGGGCATAAATTTTTGCATGAGGCTATGGAAGGTGCAGCATATCTTTCAGGAAAGGGGGCTGGGATCATGAGCGGCCTTGACCGTCGCGGCGTGATCCGGGGTTTAGGCAGCGTTCTGGCGCTGAGCCCGCTATTTCCTGCCTGGGCGCGAAGCGGCACTCCGGGACTGACGCGGACTTCCGAAGTGTTAAGCGGCGAAGCTATCGCGCTGACCATCGGCGAAGGGCATTTTTCCACGGGCGGACGCTCGGCGCATGCGGTCATGGTCAATGGCATGCTTCCCGCGCCACTCATCCGCCTGAGGGAAGGGCAGAATGTCCGGCTGTCCGTCACTAACAAGTTGAAGGAAGATACGTCGATCCACTGGCATGGGCTGATCGTGCCTTTCCAGATGGACGGCGTGCCGGGCGTAAGCTTCCCCGGCATCCGGCCGGGCGAGACTTTCACCTATGAATTTCCGGTGCGGCAATCAGGCACCTACTGGTATCATAGCCATTCGGGCATGCAGGAGGCGATTGGCCATTATGGTCCGATCGTCATCGATCCAGTTGGCGCCGACCCGGTGCAGGCGGATCGCGAGCATGTGATCGTCCTGTCGGACTGGAGCCCGGTGCACCCGCATGTGCTGCTGAAGCGGCTGAAGCAGATGGGCGGCTATTTCAACATGCAGAAGCAGACGCTGGCCGGGTTGCTGGTGGGTAAGGATCAGACCGCGAAGGAGCGCCTGCAATGGGGCGCGATGCGGATGGACCCGACCGATATATCGGACGTGACAGGATCGACATACAGCTTCCTCGTCAATGGGCATGGCACAGCGGAAAACTGGACCGGCCTTTTCACGCCGGGCGAGAGGGTGCGCCTGCGGATCATCAATGCTTCGGCCATGACCAACTTCAATGTCCGCTTGCCGGGGCTGGCGATGACCGTGGTGCAATGCGACGGCCAGCATGTGCAACCGGTCGAAACGGACGAGTTCCAGATCGGCATCGCGGAAACCTATGATGTCGTCGTTCAGCCCGCCGAGGCCAAGCCCTATGGCCTGGTTGCGGAAGCGATCGACCGGTCGGGCCTGGTCCGCGCTACACTGGCGCCGCGCATGGGCATGGCTGCGGAGGTGCCAGCGCTGAGGGAGCGTCCTCTGTTGGGCATGAAGGATATGGGAATGGACATGTCCGGGATGGACATGGGACATGGCGGCGTCATCGACCTCAGCCAGCCAGCCAATGAAGGCATGACCGGGCATTCCATGAAGATGCGGGACAAGTCCGTTGCGCCGCAGGTCAGCATGGGGCCGGGCGTCGCCACCCTTTCTCCAATGCCTGTGGACCGAACGGCTGATCGTCCGACGGGGCTGGAAAATGTTCCGCACCGGGTGCTGACCTATGCTGACCTCAAATCATTGCATCCGCACAAGGACCGGCGGACGCCATCGCGAACACTGGACATCCATCTCACCGCGAACATGGAACGCTATATGTGGTCCTTCGATGGGGTGAAGCTATCCGACGGGGCCGAGCCTATCTCGTTTCGCCACATGGAGCGGGTGCGCGTGAACCTTATCAACGACACGATGATGCCCCATCCCATCCATCTGCACGGCCATTTCTTTGAACTCGTGACGGGTGCGGACGAACATAGCCCGCTCAAGCATACGGTGAACGTCCTTCCCGGCGGCAAGGTGAGTTTCGACCTGACCGCCGATGCCTTGGGCGACTGGGCATTTCACTGTCACATGCTGATGCACATGCATGCGGGTATGATGCGCGTCGTGACGGTGCGTCATGAGGATGCGGCGGCATGAGGTTCGCCCTCGCGGCGCTGGTGCTGCTTTCTCCCACGCTCTCTGCTCAGGCGCAGCAGATGGATCACGGCAACATGCACCATGACGCCATGGAGCAGGTGCCGCAGGAGGATCATTCGTCTCATTCCGCTGCCGACGCTGAAGCAAGCCATGCCGAGCCTGCTGCCGACCAGGATATTCCTCAAGGAACGCCGCCAGCACCGCCGAGCGGCCATGCCGCCGATGCCTTCTACAGCACGGACGAAATGGCGCGAGCCCGCGCCGCCATGCTCGAGGAAAGCGGCGGCATGCGCTTTTCCAAGCTGATGCTGGACCGGCTGGAATATCGCGCTGGCAAGGGTGGCGACACCTATAATTGGGAAGGCGAGGGCTGGATCGGCGGTGACATCCACCGTCTGGCTTTCAAATCGGAAGGCGAGGGCAAGGCGAGCGGCAGGCTTGAGCATGCGGAGGTGCAGGCGCTCTACAGCCGGGCGATCGATCCCTGGTTCAATCTGGAGGCAGGCGTAAGGCAGGACTTCGGCCCCGATCCCGAACGAACTTATGTGGTGGCCGGGATTGATGGGCTTGCTCCCTACTGGTTTGAGGTGAGCGGTCAGGCGTTCCTGTCGAACAAGGGCGACGGGCATTTGCGGCTGGAGGCAAGCTATGACCAGCGCATCACGCAGTGGCTGATCCTGCAACCGGCGGCGGAAGTGAACTTCGCCGTCCAGGACGTTCCGGAGCTTGGCATAGGATCGGGATTGTCGGACGTCGAATTGGGGCTGCGGCTGCGCTATGAACTCGCCCGCGAGTTTGCGCCTTATGTGGGCGTGAACTGGGAGCGTAAGCTGGGCCAAACGGCCCGCATGACAAGGGCTAACGGGGATGGCGCATCTGTCGCCAGTTTCGTGTTGGGCGTTCGTTTCTGGTTCTGACCGCACGTTTCTGAAGCGAGGGGAATAGATCGCAGCTCTGACGGTTGTGGAACCGGCTAGCGCCGTCATCGGTTTAGGCAATATCTATTTATTGCGAAGGATTACATCATGATCCGTCTTGCCATCATTTCGCTGGTGATCGCTGCGGTGCTGGCCATTCTCGGCTTTGGCGGCGCGGCTGGCACCTTTGTCGGCATTGCAAAGATTCTCTTCTTCCTGGCGATCGCGCTGTTCGTGATCTTCCTGGTTCTGGGCCTGCTGGCTGGAAAAGGGATCAAGAACGCCATAGATTGAGTGCATGATCGAGATGGGCGCTGGAGTTGACGAAACCGGTAGGCTGACGCGAGACGAAGCCGGTTTTCTGCTCCAGCGCGATCTGGGCGGAACTTTCCGCCTGATTTTGCTGCGCGTTCCTGTAGACCATGTGGAAAAGCGAGTTCGCGTGCAGGGCTATTATGCAGGCGATGAAATCGTGGAGGTGGAGGGCGTCGCTGCCATTTGAATGAATTCGTTGGCAGCGATCACGATTCAGGCCGTCAGGGGATCGCCGGGCGGGACAGTCGTGTGAGTCTGTACGAAACGTGCGCAAGCACCCACGCCGCGGTTATTTTCAAGCGGGAGTGCGGTCTCGCAATAGGCGCATTCTGCCATCAGACGGCCGACCATCCATTGGCTTCGGCCACAGCTGGGGCAGTGGTTGGCTTCCCCGACATGATAATGGATGATGTATCCCCTTAGGGCCGGGTCAAATGACTTGCCGGTCACGAGGTTGGAAACTGGGCGCATCGTCTCTTCCTCCTCAGACATATTTTTATCGGTCATCCAGCGAAGAATATCATCGATATTTCAAAACACTGCGATACAACGACTTAAGTCAGAGCGCGCGACCCGCTTTATTTCCTGGTAACCCGCTCCGTCTGCCAGAACGCGATTACACCTCAATGTATCCCGCGTGCACGGACGCCGTCTACAATAAAGATTTGCAGAACGTCCCATTTCGCGCCTTCGCATTGACTTGGCGACGGCAGTCGCTATGGCGGCGGCCATCAAGGGACATACCCGCTTCGGCCATCGGTTGGGGCGCATCCCGCCATCTTGTCGGTCATCATTCGATGTACGGGGCAGGTCCATGGCGGAATGTCGTTATCCTCCTAGTCCCTTGGCCGGGCATTGCGAGGAGACGCACGACTCATGACCGCCATCGGACAGGACACTCTCGGCACGCGCGACACTTTGAAGGTCGGCGGCAAGGACATTGCCTATTATTCACTGAAGAAGGCTGCTGCAAAGCTCGGCGACGTTTCGCGCCTGCCTTTCTCGATGAAGGTGCTGCTGGAAAACCTGCTCCGTTTCGAAGATGGCGTGACCGTCACCACCGACGACATCAAGGCGATTGTCGCGTGGCAGAATGACAAGGGCAAGGCCGAGCGTGAGATCCAGTATCGCCCCGCGCGCGTGCTGATGCAGGACTTCACCGGGGTTCCCTGCGTCGTCGACCTCGCGGCGATGCGCGACGCGATGACCGCACTGGGCGCCGACGCCAGCAAGATCAACCCGCAGGTTCCCGTCCACCTTGTCATCGACCACTCGGTCATGGTCGACGAATTCGGCACGCCCAAGGCGTTCGAGAAGAATGTGGAGATCGAATATCAGCGCAATCTGGAGCGCTATGACTTCCTGAAGTGGGGCAGCAAGAGCCTCGCCAACTTCTACGCCGTGCCGCCGGGCACCGGCATCTGCCATCAGGTGAACCTGGAAAATATCGCGCAGGCCGTCTGGTCGTCGCAGGATGAAAGCGGCGCGACCGTCGCCTATCCCGACACCTGCGTCGGCACCGACAGCCACACCACCATGATCAACGGTCTGGGCGTTCTGGGCTGGGGCGTGGGCGGCATCGAGGCTGAGGCTGCAATGCTGGGCCAGCCGGTCTCCATGCTCATCCCCGAAGTCGTCGGTTTCAAGCTGACCGGCACGCTGAAGGAAGGCGTGACCGCCACTGACCTGGTGCTGACCTGCACCGCCATGCTGCGCCAGAAGGGCGTCGTCGGCCGCTTCGTTGAATATTTCGGCCCCGGCCTTGCCTCGCTGAGCCTCGCCGATCGCGCGACCCTCGCCAACATGGCGCCCGAATATGGCGCGACCTGCGGCTTCTTCGGCATTGACGACAAGACGCTGGATTACATGCGCCTGACCGGCCGCACCGAAGAGAATATCGCGCTGGTCGAAGCCTATGCCAAGGAGCAGGGCTTCTGGATCGACCCCGCCGTCGAACCGGTATTCACCGACACGCTGGAACTGGACCTCGGCACCGTCGTCCCCAGCCTTGCGGGGCCGAAGCGTCCGCAGGACCGCGTCTCGCTGCCCGAAGTCGATGACGTGTTCAACGCCGACATGGCGAACGTCTACAAGAAGGCGCAGCAGCGGGTTCCGGTCGAGGGCAAGGATTTCGACATTGGCGACGGCGACGTCACCATCGCCGCGATCACCAGCTGCACCAACACGTCAAACCCCGGCGTTCTGGTCGCCGCCGGCCTTGTCGCCAAGAAGGCGAACGAGCTGGGCCTGAAGCCCAAGCCCTGGGTCAAGACCTCGCTCGCGCCCGGTTCGCAGGTCGTTACCGATTACCTTGAAAAGGCCGGGCTTCAGTCGCACCTCGACGCCGTCGGCTTCAACCTCGTCGGCTATGGCTGCACCACCTGCATCGGCAACTCGGGTCCGCTCGCTGAGCCGATCAGCAAGGCGATCAACGAAAACGGCCTCGTCGCCGCAGCCGTGATCTCGGGCAACCGCAACTTCGAAGGCCGCGTGTCGCCGGACGTTCGTGCCAACTTCCTCGCCTCGCCGCCGCTGGTTGTGGCCTATGCGCTCAAGGGCACGGTGATCGAGGACTTCATCACCACCCCGATCGGTCAGGGCAAGGACGGTCAGGACGTGTTCCTGAAGGACATCTGGCCGACCAACGACGAAGTCGCCACCACCATGGCGGGCTGCATGGATCGTCCGATGTTCCAGGCGCGCTATGCCGACGTCTACAAGGGCGATGCGCACTGGCAGGCGATCGACGTGACGGGTTCGGCCACGTATAGTTGGCAGGCCGGTTCGACCTATGTCGCCAATCCGCCCTATTTCGAAGGGCTGAGCATGACCCCGGCGCCAGTCACCGACATTGTCGAGGCCAAGCCGCTGGCGATCTTTGGCGACTCGATCACCACCGACCACATTTCCCCGGCCGGTTCGATCAAGGCGACCTCGCCCGCTGGCAAGTGGCTGAGCGAGCATCAGGTCGCGCAGGCTGATTACAACAGCTACGGCGCGCGTCGCGGCCATCATGAAGTGATGATGCGCGGGACCTTTGCCAACATCCGCATCAAGAACCTGATGCTGGACGGCGTTGAAGGCGGCATGACACGCTATGACGGCGAAGTCATGCCGATCTACGACGCGGCGATGAAGCACAAGGCGGACGGCACCTCGCTGGTCGTCATCGGTGGCAAGGAATATGGCACCGGATCGTCGCGCGACTGGGCGGCGAAGGGCACCAACCTGCTCGGCGTCCGCGCCGTGATTGTCGAAAGCTTCGAGCGTATCCACCGCTCGAACCTGGTCGGCATGGGCGTGCTGCCGCTCCAGTTCAAGAATGGCGAGAGCAAGGACACGTTCGGCTTCACTGGCGATGAAACCTTCACCATCCAGAATGTCGCTGGCCTGAAGCCGCGTCAGGATGTGGACGTGATCGTCAAGCGCGCCGATGGCTCGACTTTCACGTTCACCGCGCTCTGCCGGATCGATACCGTCAACGAGCTGGAATATTTCATGAACGGCGGCATCCTCCAGTACGTTCTGCGTAAGCTGGCTGCCTGATCAGCCGGGATAATTGCTAAAGAAGAAGGCTCTCTCCGAAAGGAGGGGGCCTTTTTTTGGTCATCCCTGCGTCCCTTCCCGCGCTGCGTGAAAATTGTTCACGCCTTGCCCAGGTCGCTGATAATGGGTCAGCATGACAATTTTCATCGAACTTGTCGGCTGGCTCGGCGCGCTTCTGGTTCTGGGCGCCTATATCCTCGTTTCGGCTGGACGACTGTCGGGTAGTTCAGCGGTTTTTCAGTGGATGAACGCGCTCGGCGCAGCATTCTTCGTGCTCAACACCTGGTGGCATGGCGCCATCCCTTCCATGGTGCTCAACATCGTCTGGAGCGCTATCGGCTTCACGGCCCTGTGGCGGATCTGGCGCGGCAAGACCGCTGATGGCCGATAGGAGGGTTATCGCATCCTCAAGAAAGGCTGGGGTAGCGGGCGCGCGTTCGATCGATTAGGCATCTCATCAGCAATGAAAAAAGCACTGATCGTCCGTCATGTGCCGCGAGAGGGAGCGGCCGGTTTTCTCCAGCCGATCGAGGCGGCTGGCTATGAGATCGAGCGGATCGATGTCGCCAGCTCCGAATTCGCTCATGTGGATTTGTGTACGCCCGATCTGCTGATCATGATGGGCGGCCCTATGGGCGTTTACGAACACGATAGTCATCCGTGGATTCCGGTTCAGATCGACAAACTCGCCGCACGGCTGGAGCAGGACCTGCCAACGCTTGGCGTCTGCCTGGGCAGCCAGATGATTGCGGCGGCGCTCGGCGCGCGCGTCTATCCGGGTGAGGCGATGGAACTCGGCTTCGCACCTGTCACGCTGAACGGATCGGGCGCGGATTCGCCTTTGCGGCATATTCAGGACGTGCCCGTGCTACACTGGCATAGCGATACGTTCGAGCTGCCGTGCGGCGTCGAACTGCTGGCCTCAACCGATGCGTACGCGCATCAGGCATTCCGCCGGGGCCGCAATCTGCTCGCGCTGCAATTCCATGCCGAGATGGGTGAAGACCCGCGCTTCGAAGATTGGTTGACCCATTTCTGGGCCGATCTGGACATCGCCAAACAGTGTGGCGTGGCCCTGCGGCGCGATCATGATGAACATGGTCCGGGTGCGGTCGCGGCAGGCCGTGCGATGATCGGCGATTGGCTGGCGAAGTTAAGCGGCTGACGGGCTGAGCCGGGATTTAAAATTCGACGTCCAGTTCCTCGACCTCATCCGGCTCTTTCCGGGCATCGTCGATCCACTCGCGCATCAGGTCCCAGTTGTTGACCGTCTCGCAATAGGCGGCTGCGGGGCCTTGCAACGCCACGGCATAGGTCAGGAACCGTTGCACGACGGGCGCAAACATGGCGTCCGCCACGGTGGGGCTGTCGCCAAACAGCCAAGGGCCGCCGTAGGAGCCCAGGCATTCGGTCCAGATCGCCTCGACCCGCTCAATATCCGGCTTGGCGCCTGAAAAGATCGGGAATTTCTTGTGTCGGACTTTCAGGTTCATCGGCAGGGCCGATCGCAGGTTGGCGAAGCCGGAATGGATTTCACCCGATATCGACCGGCAATGGGCGCGTGCGATGCGATCCTTGGGGTACATGCCCACGTTGGGATATAGTTCATGCAGATATTCTGCGATCGCCAGCGTGTCCCAAACGCTCGCGCCTTCATGGGTGAGGCGCGGCACCAGCACGGAAGGCGTCAGCAGCAAGAGTTCAGCGCGGTTTTCCAGATTTTCCAACGCCACCATCTTCTCGGTGACGCGTAGTCCGGCAAGGCGGCAGAGCAGCCAGCCCCGCAGCGACCAAGAGGAATAAATCTTGCTCGATATGGTCAATTCCGCAACGGCCATGACGATCCTCCCGATGTTTATAGTTTTCCATCAAACATGATGCAGCGCAATACGCAAAAATCAGTATAACGAACGGTGGCGGCCGAATCGGCCGGGGGAACATTTTGGGGCGCCGTTCATACTATGACGATGCTGTATAGTGGCTATCAGGCCCTGGAAGACATGCTGGCTCCCGCGCGTTTCGGCGCGGAACTGGCCTTGAATCTGCGCGACAAGATGGGGCCGGTGGCCGATTGGCCGATGCCCCGCCGCATGTTTGCGCTGATGGATGTATTCCAGGGTGCCCGACTCACGCACAAGCGCCCCGCCTATGGCGTCAACGAAGTCCGCAGCGGTAACGCTCTTGTTGCGGTGCGGGAAGAAGTGCTGCTGGACCTGCCCTTCGGCAACCTGCTTCACTTCGCGAAGGATGAGGTGGAAACGGAGCAGCCGCGCGTACTGCTCGTGGCGCCGATGTCAGGCCATTTCTCGACCCTGCTGCGCAGCACCGTGCGGACCCTGCTGCGTGACCATGACGTCTACATAACCGATTGGAAGAATGCGCGCGATGTTCCCTTGTCGGCAGGGTGCTTCGGCTTTGACGACTATGTCGATTATGTCATCACCTTCATGCAGGAGCTTGGCCCGGGCGCGCACATGCTGTCCGTTTGCCAGCCCTGCGTACCGGCCTTTGCCGCCGTCGCGTTGATGGCCGAAGATGGCGATGCCGCGACACCACGATCCATGACGCTGATGGGCGGACCGATCGACCCGCGTGCAGCGCCCACTGTCGTGAACGAACTGTCCAACGAGCGGCCGATCGAGTGGTTCGAACGGCAACTCATCACTTCCGTCCCGATGCGTTATCGCGGTGCCGGGCGACGGGTCTATCCGGGCTTCCTGCAACTGTCCGCCTTCCTGTCGATGAACCTGGAACGCCACGGTGCCCAACATCGCGAGCTTTATCAGTTGCTGGCGGATGGGAAGGAAGAAGAGGCAGAGAAGATCAAGGATTTCTATCAGGAATATTTCTCGGTTCTGGACATGACCGCCGAATTTTACCTGGAGACGGTAGAGCGCGTGTTTCAGCGCACCCTGCTCGCGAAAGGCGAACTCAAGCATCGTGGGCGGCTCGTCAATCCCGGCGCTATTCGCAAGACCGCCCTGCTGACGGTCGAAGGGGAAAAGGACGATATCTGCGCGGTCGGGCAAACGGCGGCGGCGCACGCGCTTTGCACGGGATTGCGACCTCACCTGAAGCGGCATCACCTGCAAATCGGCGCCGGTCATTATGGCGTGTTTTCCGGTAGCAAGTGGGAGAAGGAAGTTTTCCCGCAGGTCCGCAACATGATCCTGGCGATGAACTGACCGAGGGTTAAGCGCCGCCCTCCGGTCGGGACCATATCCATGTTCCCCCAATAAGCGCGGCCGTCACCGGAATCAGGAACCAAGGGAAAGGCGCCAGGAACAGCGCCAGCACTGCGCTGAACATGAAAGCCGTCAGCGCCGCCTGCTTTCCCCGGCGGCTGATCGCGCCCTTGTCGCGCCAGCGTCGGATATGCGGACCGAAATGCCGATGATCGAGCAGCCTGGCTTCCAGTGCCGGGCTTGACCGGGCGAAGCAGAATGCCGCCAATATCATGAATGGCACGGTCGGGAGCAGGGGAAGGACAATGCCCAGGGCGCCAAGGCCCAGCGACATAAAGCCGACGGCAAGATAAAGTACCCGCCTCATCAGGCGGCGGGCAGTCGCAGCCGTACCATCAGCCCGCCCAGATCTTCACTTTCCTCCATCGCTACCGATCCGCCGTAGATTTCCGCCACGTCGCGTACGATGGCCAGGCCAAGGCCAGTGCCGGGCTTTCCGGAATCCAGTCGGACGCCACGGTCGAATATGCGGGTCCGTTCCTCCTGCGGGATACCCAGGCCGTCATCTTCGACCAATATCTCGACCATGGTTCCGGCGCGGCCAACTGTGGCGAACACGCTGCCGCCACCATATTTCGCCGCATTTTCGATAAGGTTGCCCAGCATCTCGTCCAGGTCCTGACGCTCCACCCTGGCGGCAACCTCCTTGTCGCCATCCATGTCGATCCGCGCTTCGGGATAGAGGCGTTGGACGGCGCGCTCGACCGCTTGCAGGCTTGTCCATACTTCCGCCCGGCTCTGCGCCGCGCCACGCCGCCCAACCGCGCGGGCGCGCGCCAGATGGTGATCGACCTGCCTGCGCATCGTCGTCGCTTCCCGAATGACGGTTTCCCCAAGGTCCGCCGATTGTGCGGTCGCGGCGTTCATGATGACGGTCAACGGCGTTTTCAGCGCGTGGGCAAGATTGCCCGCATGGGTTCGGGCCTCCTCCGCCTGGCGCTCATTATGAGCGAGAAGGGCGTTCAGTTCCTCGACCATGGGTAGCACTTCGGACGGCATCGGTTCGGTGACGCGGCTCTTTTCGCCCGCCCGCATCCTCACGATTTCCTTGCGCACCCGGCGCAGGGGGCGCAGCCCGTAGAGGGTCTGGAGCGTCGTAAGGACGATGAGACCGAGCGCGAGAAGGGCGAAGCTCTGGGTCAGCGTGGATCGCAACGTGGTGATCTGGTCGTCCAGCCCGGCACGGGCGGCCGCGACCATGAACATCCAGCGCGTATCCGAACCGGGCAGAACGATGGTTCGCTCCATGATCCGCAAGTCTTCGCCCGGAAACTGCTTGCTGTCATAGGCGTGGAAGCTGCGATCATCATGCTCGGGCAACACCCTCAGTGCCCGGTCCCATAGTGATCGCGATCGCCAATCCTCATGCCCCTTGGCGCTGATCTGGTAATAAAGGCCGCTATTGGGTTCCAGAAAGCGCTGATCGGCAAGCGGACGGTTGAACAGCACTTCGCCATCCGGCCCGATCTCGGCCGAAGCAATCATCGCCGTCAGCACATAGTTGAGCCCATCGTCGAAATTGCGTGTGATCGCCTGTGACAGCACGCGGTCGAGTGCCAATCCGCCGCCAAGCAGCAGGATGCTGACCCACAGCGCCGCGATACCGATCATGCGCCGACTGAGCGACCCGGTCGAATGGACCGTGGGAGGGGAGGCTGGACTGGTCATTACAGCTGTCTGATGCCCACTCCGTTCGCCCGGGCTTGCCGAAGATTGTCCCGGCAGAAAGGGGGGCCTTGGCGGAACCAGCCCGGGGCAGAATTTGAGACCTTAGCGGGCGGGCTCGTCCAGGCTGTAGCCAAGACCGCGTATCGTCGTGATGACGTCCGCGCCCAGCTTCTTGCGGATGCGGGTGACGAATACTTCGATCGTGTTGGAATCGCGATCGAAATCCTGATCGTAGATATGTTCGATCAACTCGGTGCGGCTCACCACCTTGCCCTTGTGGTGGAGGAGGTAGGACAGCAGCTTATATTCCTGCGCGGTTAGCTTCACCGGCTCGCCCTTCAACGTGACCTTGCCCGAACGGGTGTCCAGCCGGACGTCGCCCGCGATCAGTTCGCTCGACGCATTGCCCGAGGCGCGACGGATAAGGGCGCGCAACCGCGCGATCAGCTCCTCGCTCTGAAACGGCTTTGCCAGATAATCGTCCGCGCCAGCGTCCAGCCCGGCGACCTTGTCGGACCAGCTGTCCCGCGCCGTCAGCACCAGCACCGGGAAGCTTCGCCCCTCCTTGCGCCAGCGGTCCAGCACCGTCAGCCCGTCGATCGTGGGCAAGCCAAGGTCCAGGACCACGGCATCATAGCTTTCCGTCGTGCCTAGAAAGTGTCCATCCTCGCCATCGGTCGCAAGATCGACGGCATAGCCAGCGCCCTCCAGCGTGTTGCGGAGCTGTTGCCCAAGGCTTGGTTCATCTTCGACGATCAGCAGACGCATATGGCTCCGTTTCTTCTATTATGCCTTTTGGCGCGTCAGTGCGCCCAGCCGGTTATATCGCCCGTGCGGCCATCCGCATCAACCCAAACCACCTTGCCGTCCTTCACATATTTCAGGCGATAGCGGTTGGAGGCTTGATTGAATTCCGCGCCAAGGTAGGTCGCTCCCCCCATCGCGGCATCTACGCGCCGTTTGATGAGGGAAAATGGCATGGTCTGCCCATCCAGCATCGCCCGGCGCGCCGCGTCCTGTTCGCCACGCTGACCGGCCTCTGCATAGGAGGGCGTGGCCACCATCGCGGCGATGGCGGCCAGACCGGCAATCAGGCTGCTATGCTTCATCGTCATGTGGCATGCCATAGGCGATAAGCATTGAACAGGTGGTGAATGGTGGCGTCAGCGCGGTGACAGGTGCCGGTCAGCGTTCTAGCGCATATTGGACGGTCAGCGTCACCGACGATCCGACCTGGCCCGGTTCCACCGGCGTCGCCTCCGCCGCATCGGCCTTGAAGCGAGCAGTCATCATCGGCATCGGCGGACGGCCGCCGCTATTGCTCTCCGCGATGGAGACAAGCCGCGCGGTACGGTAGCCCGCCGCCTGCGCATAGAAATCCGCCTGCGCCTTGGCGCTCTTCAACGCAGCCCCGCGCGCCTGGACCAGCATGGGGGTCGGGTCCTCGATAGAGAAGGACGGGCCATTGACGTTGGTCGCGCCCGCCTCGACCAGCGTGTCGAGCAATTGCCCCGTCTTCTTGATATCGCGCAGCTTGATCGTGAGCTGGTTCGACGCTTCATAACCAATGAAACGAGGTCCGGCAGGCTCTCTGTTCTGATTGCTATAGTCATATTGAGCGCTGAGATTAATGCCGCTCGTCTGAATGTCCTTCTTTGGAATCCCGGCCTTGGCAAGGGTGGCGATCAGCCGATCCATCTTCACCGCATTCTCGCGCATAGCCTGCGCGGCTGTGGGCGCGCGCGTTTGAACCCCCGTGCCGACCACGACCTGATCCGGCGCCGCCTCGACCGTCTCGGTTACGTTGAGCGTCACGACAGGAGCGGTTTCGGCGATGGTCACGTTGGTCTGCGCGACCGCCATGGCAGGAATCGACACAGCAGCGGCGGCGGCCATCAGGGCCAGGGCGGACTTCATGAGCGTATCTCCTTGAAAAGCGATGCAGCCCGTTTGTAACGGCTGCGATGAATGGACGCTGACAGGCGTTGAAAGCCGTCAGACAGCATCCGGTTCCACGCACTCTTGCCCCAGCGCGCCGGAAGTCCTAGCTGCACGGCCATGGCCGCACCTATATTCTCCTTCGAAAATCTTGGTCTCAGCCAAGGAAGCCATTGGCTGTTCCGTCACCTCGACATTTTTGTCGGCGATCGTGACCGGCTGGCGCTGATCGGCCGCAATGGCGCGGGCAAGACCACGTTGTTGAAGCTGATCGCCGCGCAGATCGAGCCTGACGAAGGGACGCGGTCGGTTCGTCCGGGCGCGCGCGTCATCATGCTGGAGCAGGACCCTGACGTCAGCAGCTTCGCCACCCTGCACGATTTCGCGCTGGCGGGCGAATATGCGCCCCCCGCGCATGAGGTGGAGGCGATCGCCAGTCAGCTGGGCATCGACCTGTCGCGCGAGGCCGCGACCGCCAGCGGGGGCGAGCGACGCCGCGCCGCCATTGCCCGTGCGCTGGCGAGCGAGCCGGACCTGTTGTTGCTGGACGAGCCGACCAACCATCTCGACATCGACGCCATCGACTGGCTGGAAAGCTGGCTTGCCCGCTATTCCGGCGCTTTCATCGTCATCAGCCATGATCGCGCTTTCCTGACACGCCTGACGCGACAGACCCTGTGGCTGGATCGCGGGTCGATCCGCCGCAACGAGATCGGCTTTGGCGGCTTTGAGGATTGGATGGAGGCCGTCTATGCGGAGGAAAGCCGAGCCGCCGAAAAGCTCGACGCCAAGCTGAAGATCGAGGCGCACTGGCTGGAACGCGGGGTCACCGCCCGGCGCAAGCGCAATCAGGGGCGGCTCGCAAAGCTTTGGGAAATGCGGGCGCAACGTGCCGCGATGGTCGGCCCTCAAGGCGTCGCGAAGATCGCCGTCGCTGCCGACGACAGTAAGACGAAGAGCGTCATCACCGCCGAACATGTGACAAAGAATTTCGGTGACCGTACCGTCATCAAGGACTTCTCCCTACGCATCCAGCGCGGCGACCGCATCGGCATCGTCGGCGGCAACGGCGCTGGCAAGACGACGCTCCTGAAACTCCTGACTGGCGAACTGGCGCCCGACATCGGCGTGGTCAAACAGGCCAAGTCGCTCGACATGATCTTCATCGATCAGCAGCGCAGCTTGATGCAGCCCGACAAGCGCGTCCGCGACGTGCTGGCGGAAGGCGGCGACTGGATCGACGTGCGCGGGGTCCGCAAGCATGTTCACGGTTATCTCAAGGAATTTCTCTTCGACCCCTCGCTGGCCGAGGCGCGCGTGGGCACGCTGTCTGGTGGTGAGCGTTCACGCCTGCTCTTTGCTCGTGAGTTCGCCCGCGAATCGAACCTGCTGGTGCTCGACGAGCCGACCAACGACCTGGATCTCGAAACGCTCGACCTGTTGCAGGAAGTGATAGCCGACTATGACGGCACGGTGCTGATCGTCAGCCATGACCGCGACTTTCTGGATCGCACGGTGACGGTGACGCTTGGTCTGGACGGTTCGGGACAGGTCGATGTGATCGTCGGCGGTTATGCGGACTGGGTCGCCAAGCGTCAGCCGAATAACCCGCCCCGGACGGAGAAGAAGGCTGCCGCCGTTCCGCCCCCGCCAAAATCCGCGTCGACCAAGCTTAGCTACAAGGATCAGCGGGATCTCGACTTGCTCCCCAAAACCATCGAAAAGCTGGAACAGGACATCGTTCGCGATGAGGAGGCTTTGGCCGACCCATCGCTCTACACTCGCGATCCCAAGCGGTTCGCGGCGCTGACAAAGGCGATTGAACAGGCACGTGCCGATAAGGATTCGGCCGAGGAACGCTGGCTGGAACTCGCGGAAAAGGCCGAGGGACTGAACGGCTGAACGAAGGGGCTAATGGAATGGCGGCTATGAATGGACCAGCTTCTGGCGCTCTTGACCAGGCGCGTTCGCATCATGCCCTTCATTATGTCAACCGCGTCGGCTGGCTGCGCGCTGCGGTTCTCGGCGCGAATGACGGCATCGTGTCGACCGCCAGCCTGCTTGCGGGTATCGCGGCGTCGGGCGCGTCGCGCGAAACCATCCTGCTGTCGGGCATAGCCGCGCTGTTTGCTGGCGCCATGTCGATGGCGGCGGGAGAATATGTGTCCGTCAGCGCGCAATCGGATACGGAACGGGCCGATCTCGCCAAGGAGAAACATGCGATTGCTCAGCAGCCGGATGTGGAATGGCAGGAGCTGCGCGGCATCTATATCGAGCGGGGCCTCACCCCCGAACTGGCTGGGGAAGTCGCGCGACAATTGATGGATGCTGATGCGCTTGCCGCCCACGCCCGCGACGAACTCGGCATTTCGGATATCAGCACGGCGCGGCCGGTTCAGGCGGCACTGACTTCGGCAGCGACCTTTTCTGTCGGTGCGATCGCTCCGGTCATCGCGGCAGCGCTCAGCCCTGCGCCCCACGCGCTGGCGAGCGTCGTCGTGACCTCGCTAATCTGTCTCGCCCTGCTGGGCTATGCGGGCGCGCGGCTGGGTGGAGGCAAGTTAGGTCGGTCGGTCGGCCGAGTGCTGTTCTGGGGCGTGCTCGCAATGGCGATCACGGCAGGTGCAGGCAGGCTTTTCGGCGCGGCGATATGATGGCAAGGTCCGCGCCATCCGGATTCTCAAGGAGATGACCATGACTGCGATCCAGCAAATTCCGCTCAAGACCATCAAGGGCACTGATGCCAGCCTCGCCAATTATGCGGGGAAGGTCGTGCTGGCGGTCAATGTCGCCTCCAAATGCGGCCTGACCCCGCAATATGAAGGGCTGGAAAAGCTCTACCGCGATTATAAGGACAAGGGGTTGGTGGTCGCTGGCTTCCCCGCCAATGACTTTGCTGGTCAGGAACCGGGCAGCAATGACGAGATCGTGGAATTCTGCACCACCAATTTCGGTGTCGATTTCCCAATGTTCGAAAAGATCGTAGTGACCGGCCCGGAAAAGCATCCGCTCTACGCCGCCCTGACCAGCGAACAGCCGAAGGCTGCGGGTGAAGGCGATGAATTTCGCGAAAAGCTTCGCGGCTATGGCATGACGCCGACTGAAGAGCCCGAAGTGCTGTGGAACTTCGAAAAGTTCCTGATTGCCAAGGACGGCTCGGTCGCGGCGCGCTTTGCACCCGGCACGACGCCTGATGATCCGGCGCTGGTGTCGGCGATTGAGGCTGAACTGGCGAAATAAGGGACGGGCATCGGGGTCGGCGCTGTTCACGGCGCCGGTTCCGATGTTTCGCCGTTGCTGATCGCCTCATGCTTTCGCCCGCCACCGCCTTTCAACAGATCGGCCCGGTGCTGGAAACGCTCAGCATCGTCGGGATCTTCGTGTTTGCGGCGTCTGGGGCGCTGGCGGCGGCTCGGCTGGGACAAACGCTGGTCACCTTTGCGTTTTTCGCGCTGGTGACCGGGGTAGGGGGCGGCACCCTTCGCGACCTGTTGATCGGCGCACCGGTTTTCTGGGTGCATGATCCGGTTCCGGCAATCACATGCATGGTCGCGGCGCTCCTGATCTGGTTCACGCCGCGCCGCTTGTGGAGCGATCGCGCGCTTGATTGGCTCGACGCCATCGGCCTCGCCTCCTTTGCCGTGTTCGGAGCCGCCAAGGCGATGAGCTATGGCATTCCGCCCTTCGTTGCCGCCCTGATGGGCGTGGTCACCGGCTGTGTCGGCGGTATCTTGCGCGATCTGCTCGCTCATGAGCCGTCTATATTGTTGCGCCCCGAACTTTATGTAACCGCAGCGGCCCTCGCTTCCGGCTTGTTCGTCATGCTGCGCTGGTGGGGGCTGGACGTGCCGGTAGCGGGCATCGTCGCTGCGCTGCTAGGCTTCCTGTTGCGTGCCTTCGCGATCTGGCGAAGCATTGGCCTCCCCACCTACAAAGCCGACCGTTAACAGTTCAGAACGCCTAAATCCTCCCGATCGCAGATGGGGAGGGGGACCGCCGCAGACGGCGGAGGGGAAAAGCGCTACATCACCGCCACAGGCTGGCAAGCATCCCCATCAGGCCATGCTCATCGGCGGCACTCACCCGCCGCGGCGCGCCATAGCCACGGCATTCCAGACAATCCGCACGCACACCCGCGCCATTGATCAGTCCACGCACATCCTCGACCGCCTGCATGGCCCACCGCCGCTGAATCATCGCCTGCCTGCTCAACATGTCGCGGGGAGCATCCACATCCTCATCGTCACGTTCTGACATCGACTTGATGAGCTCGGCGAACTTGTCGGGCTCCTTCTCGATACGGTAAACCTTCGCCTTGGCAGGATCGATCTTGGCCATCTTCGCCGCTTCGGCGACGGCTTCCTCCAGCCCGCCGAAGCGATCGACCAGCCCAATCTGCCGCGCCGTGCCGCCGTCCCACACGCGGCCTTGAGCAATGGCGTCGATCTGCTGAGGCGACTTGCGCCGTGAATGCGCGACCAACCCGACGAAGCGGCCATAGATATCCTCGATACCCATCTGCATGATGCGATCGAATTCAGGCGTGGTGCCCCCCGCGATGTCGGGTTGCCCTGACAGCGGCGTGGTCCGCACACCATCGGTCGTGATGCCGAGCTTCGCCAACGTCCCTTCAAAGCTCGGCAATATCCCGAACACGCCGATGGAGCCGGTGATCGTGTCCGGTTCCGCAAAGATCAGGTCGGCGGGCGTCGAAATCCAATAACCGCCGCTCGCCGCGACATTGCCCATCGACACGACGATGGGCAGGCCTTCGCGCTTGGCTTCCATGATGGCCTGCCGAATCTTTTCCGACGCCATGACCGAACCGCCGGGGGAATCGACCCGGACGACCAGCGCCTTCAGGTCCTTTTCCGACAGCGCCTTGTAGAGAAGAGCCGAAATCGTATCACCGGCGGCGCTGCCCGGCCCACCATCTCCATCGACGATGTCGCCCGCCACGGTGATCACGCCGATCTGGCCATCATTGGGCGCGCGGTGTGCCTTCGCATAGCTTCGGAGGTCGATGCTGGCAAAATCACCCACGCGATCGTCGGCAGGTTCGCCCGCCACCTCCGCGACGCGTTTGCCAAAGGCTGCTTCGTCGCCCAGTCGATCGACAAGCCCAGCACTCTGCGCCGCCTTGGCGAGATTGCCGCGCGCAGCTTCCGCCGCACCTGCCGGGTTCGAAACATAGGCGGCCAGATTCGCGCGCGGCCGTGCCTTGCCGACTTCCTCCTGCCAATCCTGCCACAATGAATCGGCCAGCGCTTGATTGGCCTGGCGCGCTTCAGGCGATTGATCCGTCCGGATGAAGGGTTCGACAAAGCTCTTGTATGTGCCGACGCGGTAGACATGCGTGTTAACGCCCAGCTTGTCGATCAATCCCTTGTAATAAAGGCCCGATCCGCCGCGCCCAAGGATTGCTACACCGCCAAGAGGATCGACCCATGTCTCGCTGGCATGGGCGGCCAGCTGATAGCTATCGTCACTATAGATTGTGGCAAAGGCGAAGACCGGCTTCTTCGCCGCCCGAACGGCGTCCAGCGCCTTGCCCACGCGGGAAAGCGCGACCTGACCGCCGCCCAGGAACCCGTCGAGGTTCAGCACTACCGCCTTGACCTTGCCATCTGACTTGGCCGCTTCCAGCGCGTCCACGATCTCGGAAAGGCGATATTCCTTCGTCTGTGGCCCGGACGATGTCAGCAGCGAGAACGGGTCTGC
The DNA here is from genome assembly GCF_059738765.1 of Sphingobium sp. RC1. Lineage (NCBI taxonomy): Bacteria > Pseudomonadati > Pseudomonadota > Alphaproteobacteria > Sphingomonadales > Sphingobiaceae > Sphingobium > Sphingobium sp. RC1. The sequence continues at coordinate 1,835,188 of NZ_AP027306.1, read as the reverse complement.
CTCCGCCGGTTGTTCGACAATGGTGCCGTCCAGCTTCAGCAGCAGCGCGCCACTGCTTACGCTGCGCGCGGGTTTGGGCGACCATGACAGCGCGGCATAAAGCAGGCCGAAAAAGCCAAGCAGGAACAGCAGGACCAGCCCGTCCTTGACCGCCACCAATATGCGCCAGACGCCCTTCACAAATGCCAAATTGCCGCTTCCTTATGCTTGCTTGCCCGAGCTATCCGATCGTCCGGCCGACTGCAATGTGGGACGCTCCGCCCGGCGCACAAGCTTGCGCCCGTCATTTCCGGCGTTATGGGAAGCGCCAACATTCGCGCTTATGTGCAGGAGAAGCGTTTCATGCCCACACTCGTTCTGATCCGTCATGGCCAATCGGCCTGGAACCTGGAAAATCGCTTCACCGGCTGGTGGGACGTGGACCTGACGGAAAAGGGCGTCGAGGAAGCACGGGCCGCTGGCCAGCTGATGTCGGCAAAGGGGCTGGACTTCGACCGCTGCTTCACCTCGGTCCAGACCCGGGCGATCAAGACGCTGAACCTTGCTCTTGAGGAAATGGGTCGCCTCTGGTTGCCGGTCGAAAAGGACTGGCGCCTCAATGAACGTCATTATGGCGGCCTCACGGGCCTCAACAAGGCAGAGACCGCTGCCAAGCATGGCGACGCACAGGTGAAGGTCTGGCGCCGCAGCTTCGACATTCCGCCGCCGGTGCTGGAGCCGGGCGGCGAGTTCGACCTGTCGAAGGACCGTCGCTATGACGGCATCGCCATCCCCTCGACGGAGTCGCTCAAGGACACCATCGCCCGCGTGCTGCCCTATTGGGAAAGCCGCATCGTTCCGGAACTGAAGGCGGGCAAGCGCGTCCTCATCTCCGCCCACGGCAACTCACTGCGTGCGCTGGTGAAGCATCTGTCGGGCATTCCGGACGATGAGATCACGGAACTGGAAATCCCGACCGGCCAGCCGATCGTCTATGAACTTGCCGACGATCTTACGGCAAAGGACCGCTATTATCTGTCCGAGCGTTAAGTCCGCAAATCCCGCATTGCCCCTTGCCGGTCGTCCGGCTAAGGGGCTTTGCTTTCCGCGCCATCAGGGGAAGTCAGGCGAATGACCGGAGAGAGCGCCGCTACCGTCGGCATTATCATGGGATCGCGATCCGATTGGGAAACCATGCGCCATGCGGCCGAGACGCTGAGCGCGCTTGGCGTCCCGCACGAATGCAAGGTCGTGTCCGCTCACCGCACGCCGCAACGCCTTTATGACTATGCGACCGGCGCGGTTTCCCGTGGTCTGAAGGTGATCATCGCGGGGGCAGGGGGCGCGGCTCACCTTCCCGGCATGACCGCGTCGATGACCCGTCTTCCGGTCCTTGGCGTACCCGTGGAGTCAAAGGCGCTGAAGGGCATGGATTCCCTCCTTTCCATCGTCCAGATGCCCGGCGGCATCCCCGTCGGAACGCTAGCGATCGGCAAGCCCGGCGCGATCAATGCGGCGCTGCTGGCGGCTTCTATCCTCGCCACCACCGACGACGCGCTGGCCGAGCGGCTGGACATGTGGCGCGAAAAGCAGACCGACGATGTCGCGGAGACGCCAGAATAAGATGACGACCATCGCGCCCGGTTCCACCATCGGCATCCTTGGCGGCGGCCAGCTCGGCCGGATGATCGCGATCGCCGCCGCGCAGCTTGGCTATCGCGCGCATATCTATGCGCCGGAAGAAAGTGGCCCCGCCGCAGACGTGTCACGCTGCTGGACTCGCGGTGCCTATGAGGACACCGCCGCGCTCGCCGCCTTCGCCGACAGCGTCGATGTCGTCACCTATGAGTTCGAGAATATCGACCCTGCTGCCGTCGAAGTCCTCTCCACCCACGGACTCGTCCGTCCCGGTGCGCAGGCGCTCCGCGTGGCGCAGGACCGCCTCGCCGAGAAGAACTTCGTCCGCGATCTCGGCGGCCTCACTGCCCCCTTCGCTTCGGTGGAAAGTCTCGATGATCTTCATCAGGCCATCGCCACGATCGGCAGCCGTGCGATCCTGAAGACCAACCGCATGGGCTATGATGGCAAGGGGCAGGCGCGGATCAACGATCCGGCGGACGCTCCCGCCGCCTGGGACGCCATCGGTCAGCAAAGCGCCATCCTGGAAGGCTTCGTGACCTTCGAGGAGGAGTTTTCCGTCATCCTCGTGCGCGGCGCAGATGGCGAAGTCCGCTTCTGGGACTCGCCCGCGAACGTCCATGTCGACGGCCTCCTCTCCACCTCCACCGCCCCTGCTGGCCCAAGCATTGAGGCGCAGGTGGAGGCGGCACGCGCCCTCGCCGCGCAGGTCGCCGAAGCGCTCGGCTATGTCGGCGTCCTGACGCTTGAATTTTTCGCCAGTGCCGATGGTCCCGTCTTCAACGAAATGGCCCCCCGCGTCCACAATAGCGGCCACTGGACGATCGAGGGTGCGATCACCAGCCAGTTCGAAAACCATGTCCGCGCCATTTGCGGCCTCCCATTGGGCGACACCAGACTGGCGGCACGGCGAGTGCAGATGCACAACCTCATCGGTGAAGAAGCCGACGCTTGGGCGGCGATCCTGTCCGATCCCGCCGCCCATCTGCATCTCTATGGCAAGCATGAAGCCCGCCCGGGCCGCAAGATGGGCCACGTCACCCGGCTGACCCTGTGAGCGAGGCCCAAGAAGTCGTCCTTGTCCTCGCTCGTGCCGATAATGGCGTGATTGGCAAGGATGGGGGGCTACCTTGGCGGTTGCCCGCCGACCTCAAGCATTTCAAAGCGCTCACCCTCGGTCACCCGATGATCATGGGCCGCAAGACGTTTGACAGCCTGCCCGGCCTGCTTCCCGGCCGCCGCCACATAGTCCTCACCCGCGATACTGGCTGGAGCGGGGAGGGGGCAGAGGTCGCCCATGACGTCACGTCCGCCCTTCGCCTAGCGGGCGGTCCCGCCGCCATGGTGATCGGCGGGGCAGAGGTCTATCAGCTCTATCTGCCCCACGCCGACCGCATTGAACTGACCGAAGTGCATTTCGACGCCCCCGGCGACGCCGTGATCCCTTATCCCGACGCTACGCAGTGGAAGGAGGCAGCCCGCGCCGATCATCCGGCGGAGGGCGCCTATCCCGCCTACAGCTTCGTCACTTTCCGCCGCCGCGCCGACCTGTGAAGCCGCATTGCCAGCGTCCGGCCATCTCCCTATAGCCAGCGCCATGGAGCGGCTGGAAAGCGGCGCCCCGATCCCTGCCCATCTGCGCGGGAGCATCATGGCGCTGGGCAATTTTGACGGATTTCACCTCGGTCATCAGGCGGTCGTCGGCCGTGCGGTGGAGCGTGCCCGCGCGGAAGGGCGTCCCGTCATCGTCGCGACGTTCGACCCGCATCCGATGCGCCTGTTCCGCCCCGAAAACCCCTGGTTCCGCCTTACCAGCCTTGACCAGCGGCAGCGCCTGTTCGCCGCCGCCGGGGCCGACGCGATGCTGGTTTTCGCTTTTACTCGCCAACTCGCCGCTTTGAGTCCGAAAGATTTTGTCGATCTGCTGGTAGACGGCATGGGCGTCGCGGGCGTCGTCACGGGTCAGGATTTCACATTCGGCCAAGGCCGCACTGGCACCGTAGATACGCTTGCCGAACTCGGCGCCGTACGAGGCATGAGCGCCGAAGCCGTCGCGCCGATCACGGACGAAGGCGGGGAGGTGGTCTCCTCCAGCCGCATCCGTACCGCGCTGAAAGCCGGAGACTGCACTACGGCAACGCGTCTGTTGACACGCCCCTTCGCCATCCAAGGGCTGGTCCAGCATGGCGACAAGGTCGGCCGCACGATCGGCTTCCCCACCGCCAATGTCGATCTTGGCCATTACATCCGCCCGGCCTACGGCATCTATGCAGTGCGCGGCCTGCTGCCCGATGGCCGCATTCTCGACGGCGCGGCCAATCTCGGCATCCGGCCCAGCTTCGATCCGCCGAAGGAATTGCTGGAGCCGCACTTCTTCGATTTCTCCGAAAGCCTCTACGATCAATGCATCGAGGTGCAGTTGATCGAATTCCTCCGGCCAGAGGCGAAATATGAAGGCCTCGAAGCCCTCACGGCTCAGATCGCCAGGGACTGCGACGCCGCGCGGCAAATCCTTGCGAGAACGCCGCACCTCGCCTAATGCACCGGGCACATTTTCTCACCCGTTCGGGCTGAGCCTGTCGAAGCCCTTCCCTTTTTCTTAATGGGGCGCAGTCTTGGGCCGAATGGCAAGGCAAGCAGATACCAGATCAGATGACCGACCAGCCAGACTACAAGTCCACCGTCTTCCTCCCCGTAACGGACTTCCCCATGAAGGCGGGCCTCGCGCAGAAGGAACCGGCGATCCTCGCGCGCTGGGAGGAAATGGACCTCTACGGCAAGCTGCGCGAGCGCCGGAAGGGCCGCGAACGCTTCATTCTTCACGACGGTCCGCCCTACGCCAATGGCGACATCCACATGGGCCATGCGATGAACAAGGTTCTCAAGGACATCATCGTCCGCAGCCAGTCGCTGCTTGGCAAGGACGCCCCCTATGTCCCTGGCTGGGACTGCCATGGCCTTCCGATCGAATGGAAGATCGAGGAGGAATATCGCAAGAAAAAGCAGAATAAGGACGAGGTTCCCGCACAGGAATTCCGCGCCCAATGCCGCGCCTATGCGGACAAATGGGTCGGCGTCCAGAAGGAGCAATTCAAGCGCCTTGGCGTCATGGGCGATTGGGATGATCCCTATCTCACCATGAAGTTCGACGCCGAAGCTACCATCGTTTCTGAACTGCTGAAATTCGCGGAAAGCGGCCAGCTCTATCGCGGCGCCAAGCCCGTCATGTGGTCCCCGGTCGAAAAGACCGCGCTGGCCGAGGCGGAAGTCGAATATGAGGACATCGTCTCGACCCAGATCGACGTGGCGTTCGAGATTGTCGAAGCGCCGAACGCGCCGGAACTGGTCGGCGCCCATGCGGTGATCTGGACGACGACGCCCTGGACGATTCCGGTCAATCAGGCTTTGGCTTATGGCGAAGATGTCGATTATATCGCCATCCGAGGTCGTCAGCTCATTCGCAAAGAGGGCGTTGGAACGGTCACATCAGGTGACCAGATGGAAACCCATTGGGAAGGCGTTGTTCTCATTGCGGCGAAACTTTTTGACGAGTTTCGTGGTCGTTCGGCATTCTTGCCTGACAATGACCAGTTTGTTGAGCCGCTTTGGCGCGGCAAAGGCACCGATCTCGCCGGAGCCGTCGCCCGCCACCCGATGCACGCTCTCGGCGGCTTCTTCGCCAAACCCCGCCCGTTCCTCGCAGGCGATTTCGTCACAACCGAAGCAGGCACCGGCCTCGTCCACATGGCGCCCGACCATGGCGAGGACGACTTCGCCCTCTGCAAGGCAAATGGCATCAACCCGGTGTTCGCCGTTGAGAATGACGGCAAATATCGCGAAGACTGGCTCTGGCTCGGCGGTCAGGGAAGCGTCATCAATCCCAAATTCGTCGGCAAGGACGGCCCGATCTGCACCGACTTGGCGCAGGCAGGCGGCCTGCTCGCCGCATCTGACGACTTCAATCACAGCTATCCCCATAGCTGGCGCTCCAAGGCCAAGATCATCTTCCGCTGCACCCCGCAATGGTTCATTCCGATGGACCGCGCGATCAGCGACGGCGTCATCCCACGCTGCGCCGAGGAAGAAGCCATCCTCGCCGCCCAGAGCAATGGCGCGACCCTGCGCGGCACCGCGCTCGACGCGATCGAGAATAGCCGCTGGGTGCCCGAACGGTCGATCAACCGCATCCGCTCGATGGTGGAGGGCCGCCCCGACTGGGTGATCAGCCGTCAGCGCGCATGGGGCGTCCCTATCGCCCTCTATGTCCATCGTAGGACCGGCGAATATCTCGTTGATAAGGCAGTAAATGCCCGCATCATAGAAGCATTCAAGGGCGCAGGGGCCGACGCGTGGTTCGGCGCGGACCATCAGGCGCTGCTTGGCCCCGATTACGACCTCAACGACTATGAGGTTGTGAACGACATTCTCGACGTCTGGTTCGACAGCGGCTCGACCCACAGCTTCGTGGTCGAAGGCCGCTATGGCGAGGGCGTACGCGCCGACCTTTATCTCGAAGGCTCCGACCAGCATCGCGGCTGGTTCCAGTCCTCACTGCTCGAAAGCTGCGGCACGCGTGGTCGCGCGCCCTACGACGCCGTCCTTACCCACGGCTTCGCACTGGACGGGCAGGGCCGAAAAATGTCGAAGAGCCTCGGCAATGTGGTCGATCCGCTGAAGGTCATCGCGGAAAGCGGCTCCGACATCCTGCGCGTATGGGTCGCCAGCACCGACTATTTCGATGACGTCCGCATCGGCAAGGAAGTGTTAGCCGGATCGTCCGATGCCTACCGCAAACTTCGCAATAGTTTCCGTTACTTGCTTGGCGCTCTTTCGGATTTTTCGGAAGAAGAGAGGTTGCCGGTCACGGAAATGCCGCAGCTGGAGCGCTACATGCTCCACCGCCTCGCGGCTCTCGACGCAGAGCTTAAGGGCGTCGTCGAAAAGGCTGCGGGAAACGAAAACTGGCTGGAGTTCAGCCGCTACACCCGCGCGCTATTCGACTTCGCCAATAGCGACCTGTCGGCCTTCTTTTTCGACATCCGCAAGGACTGCCTCTATTGCGACGCGAAGACCGATCTCAAACGCCGTGCCTATCGCACTGTGCTCGATACGCTCTTCCACGCTCTTGTCCGCTACGCCACGCCGATCATCCCCTTTACGGCTGAGGAAGTTTGGCAAAGTCGCTATCCAAACCACGAAGAAAGCGTCCATTTCCTGGAATGGCCAGAGGTTGATGCGGCTTGGCTCAGCCAAGGCCTGGATGACAAATGGACCGAAATCCGCAACCAGCGCGATCAGGTCAACGAAGCCATCGAACCTCTCCGCCGCGAAAAGGTCATCCGCTCCAGCCTTGAAGCCGATGTGGCCATGGGCATGCAGGTTTCCAGCGACGGTGTGAACTTCGCAGAAATCGCCATTGTCGCCCGCATCGAAACAGGCGTCGGCGACGGCATCGTTGTCAAGCCGAGCGAGTGGCACAAATGCGGTCGCTGCTGGCGTCTGCTGCCCGAAGTCGAGGAGGACGGCGCACTCTGCAACCGCTGCGACGAAGTGCTGGCAGATTGAAAACCTGCTGTCCTACAGGCGCAGGCTTCGGCTATAGCCCACGGCCTACCGCCCGGCGGCAGGTGAACAATATTACGATGGCGCTTTTCAGGGATATGTTCGTGTCACCTTCATCACCAAAAAAGCATGTGGTGCGCCACTGATGGCAACTGTCAATCGCCGCCCGCTTGGCCTGATCGTCGCGATCGTCACGCTCGCGCTGGATCAACTCATCAAATATACCGTCACCTATCCGCTCGCGCTCAAGAGCCGGATGGATGAAGGAATCGAGATCCTACCGATCTTCCGCCTGCGCTGGCTGGAAAATCGCGGTGTTTCGATGGGCTTCTTCCATGCCGACACAAACATGATGCGCTGGCTTCTCGTGGGCATGACGATGCTGATCGCTGGCTTTGTCGGCGTTTGGATGTGGCGGGAAAAGGCGCGGCAGGATGTTGCAGCCCTTGGATTGGTCCTTGGCGGCGCCATTGGAAATATCGTTGACCGTGTTCGCCTTGGCTATGTCGTCGATTATGCCGATCTGCACTTTGGCGAATGGCGGCCCTTTCTCATATTCAACCTGGCCGACGCTGCCATCACGATCGGCGTGCTGATCCTGCTTGCACGGGCGTTGCTGCTGCGCGAGAAGAGCGCAAAGACGGAGTCACTGAACTGATGCGTAAACTGATCCTCGCCGCTGGCCTGATTTCCATGCTGTCCGCCTGCGGTGGCGGCGGCGGCCTGTTTAACCGGGCTCGCCCCGATGAGTTCGCTGTCTCGCGTCAGGCGCCGCTGGTGATCCCGCCCGATTATGCGCTGGTCCCGCCTGCGCCGGGTACGCCCGCCGCTGCGTCGGTCGATTCGAGCCGTGCGGCCATGGAAACCATGTTCGGTGGCCCTGCCCAGCGCAGCGCGGCTGAAAGCGCAGCGTTGAGCGAAGCAGGCCGTGCCAATGCGGCGGCAGGCATCCGCTCCTCCGTTGGCGATCCGGGCACGGAAGTCGTCGACAAGGGCGCCGCGACCCGCGAAATCATCGCCGCGCCGGAAGGTGATGGGCAGGATGCTCGCGCTGCGATCCCGCAGCAGTAAGGCAGGAGGAAATTAGGGCTGGCTCTCGACGAAGTTCTTGAGCCTGCCCAAAGTCTCATCCCATTGGCCTGAGACCTGAGCAAGCCAATCGCGCGCGTCCACGATCGCCTCAGGTTCCAGGGTGAAAAGCACCTCACGCCCGGATCGTGTGCGGCGCACCAGTCCCGCGCCCAGCAGGACGTTGAGATGCTTCGCGACCGCTTGACGGCTGATCGGCAGGCCCTCACCCAATTGGGCGATGGAGCGTTCCGTCCCATCGGAAAGTCGCCCAATCAGCCCCAAGCGCGTGACGTCACCCAATGCGGCAAACAGCCGCGCCGGTGCTTCCTCAACCTTCAACATATTTTCGGATATTCTTCACCTGCGCTGCCCAACCACCGTCGTTAGAGCGTATGACATTGCTTCTGCGCGGCTCAGGCACCTTGTCAAACCCGCTTTCCGTGACCGTCAACAATGTGCCGCTGCCAGCGGGCTCAAGCAGAAACTCGACCAATGTCCATTCCGGCACGGGTACGCCGCTGTCCATCAACTGCTTGTCACCGCCAGTCGCAGGCCATTCAAAAGCAAACCGCCTCATGGGTTCGACAGCCACGACCCGTGCTTCCCAGCGATATTCTTCGAAGCCGGGATAGGTCATATGCCCCGTCGATGCCTTGCCCGCGACAAAAGGCTGATCCAGAGCTACCTGGAACCAAGCTCCGAACTTTTCATGATCGATCAGCGCGCCCCAAACCTGTTCGACCGACGCGGCCATTTCGATGCTTTTACTGATTGAATCCACCATATAAGCAACCTCCAGATTGCTTATATGCGTTCTGCTTCAAGATATGCAACCATTTGGTTGCGTTATGCCCGGGCTTCTGTCGCTATTCCGGCGCTGTTATGCCGTAACGCCGTCAGTACGGTGTCGATGATCGCCGCCGCATCCAACCGCGCGTCTGCATATTGAAGTTCCGGCTTGTCCTGATCCTGGAAAACATCCGGCAGGCGCAGGGTTCGCAGCTTCAGGCCATTGTCGATCAGCCCCAGATCACTCGCCAGCGTCAATACATGGGCGCCCAAGCCCCCGATGGCGCCTTCCTCTACCGTCACGGCAACTTCGTGCGTGGTGAGCAGGCGACGGATCATCGCTTCGTCCAATGGCTTGGCGAACCGCAAATCCGCCACAGTCGTGGACAGTCCTTTCGCTTCCAAGGCCTCAGCGGCGCGCAACGCTTCCTCCAGACGGGTGCCGAGCGACAATATGGCGACCTGTCGGCCGTCCCGGACGATTCGTCCCTTGCCGATCTCCAGCTTCTCGGGCGTCGCCGGTAACGGCACGCCCACGCCATTGCCGCGCGGATAACGGACGGCGATCGGCCCGCTGTCATAAACGGCGCAGGTGTGGACCATGTGCACCAGCTCCGCTTCGTCGGAAGCCGCCATAACGACCATATTGGGAAGCGTGGCGAGGTAGGTGATGTCGAAGCTGCCCGCATGAGTCGAACCGTCTGCTCCCACCAGCCCGGCCCGATCGATAGCGAAGCGCACCGGGAGATTCTGGATCGCGACATCATGCACGACCTGATCATAGGCGCGCTGGAGAAAGGTCGAATAGATCGCGCAGAAAGGCCGCATGCCCTGTGCCGCAAGCCCGGCAGCGAAGGTCACCGCATGCTGTTCGGCAATCCCCACGTCGAATGAACGCTCTGGAAAAGCGTCCGCGAACTTGTCGAGGCCCGTACCCGAAGGCATGGCGGCGGTAATCGCGCAGATAGTGCTGTCGCGCCGGGCTTCGGCGACCAGGGCGTTGGCAAACACCGCAGTATAGCTGGGCGGCCCCGGAGGCGCCTTTGCCTGCGCCCCGGTGATGACGTCGAACTTCTGGACGCCATGATATTTGTCGGCTGCTGCTTCCGCTGGAGCGTAGCCTTTGCCTTTCTGGGTCACGACATGAACGAGGCACGGCCCTTCAGCGGCATCACGGACATTTTCCAGAACGGGTATCAGCTGATCGAGATTATGGCCATCGACAGGTCCGACATAGTAAAAGCCGAGTTCCTCGAACAAGGTGCCACCCATTGCCATGCCGCGGGCAAACTCATCGGTTTTGCGGGCGGCATTGTGGAGAGGGCGGGGTAATTTGCGTGCGAGCCGCTTGGCAAGATCGCGCAGGCCCAGAAATTCGCGGCTCGATACCAGGCGCGCGAGGTAGGCGGAAAGACCACCCACCGGTGGCGCGATCGACATGTCATTGTCGTTCAGAATCACGATCAGCCTGTTTCCGGCCTCGCGCGCGTTGTTCATGGCTTCATACGCCATGCCTGCCGACATGGCGCCATCACCGATCACTGCTATGCCCTTGCCCGGCTTTCCTGCGAGCTTGCTGGCAACGGCAAATCCCAGTGCCGCGCTGATGGATGTCGAACTATGAGCGGCGCCGAAGGGGTCATATTCACTTTCGGCCCGCTTGGTGAAGCCCGAAAGGCCGCCGCCCTGGCGAAGGGTTCGGATGCGGTCGCGCCGACCGGTCAGCACCTTATGCGGATAGCATTGGTGGCCCACATCCCAGACCAGCTTGTCATTGGGCGTGTCGAAAACATAATGGATAGCGGTCGTCAGTTCGACCACTCCCAGCCCCGATCCCAGGTGGCCGCCAGTCACCCCGACGGCAGAAATCACTTCCTGCCGGAGTTCATCGGCAAGCTGAGGGAGTTGCTCGGGCTTGAGCGTGCGCAGATCCGCGGGCCAGGTGATCTGGTCGAGCAGCGGCGTTGTGGGACTGTCATTCATTAAAGGCATAGACTCCCAAGCGCGCTAGGCCGTTCCTGATCAAAGCGCAACGCCTGCTTCACGCCACGCACTTGGCGCAGGTTCCGAGTATCTCGATCACGGGCCGTTCTGCCCGGAATCCTTGATGTTCCGCCACGGCGCGAACGTCGTTCGTCACCACATCATTATCGACATGGGTCGCTTCCTTGCAGTTGCGGCAGACGAGGAAGATGCAATCATGATGGCAGCCCGGATGTGCGTTGGCGATATAGGCATTCGCGCTTTCCACGCGCATGGCGATGTTGTTCGCCACGAACAGGTCGAGGATACGATAGACGCTGTTGGGCGCCACTCGCTTTCCCCGAACCTTGGAAACGCTGTCGGCAATGTCATAGGCCGACGTCGGCTTTTCTTCGGCAGCCAGCGCATCGAATATCGCAGCACGCATGGGCGTCCACTGCTCGTTCTGAGCTTCCAGCGCGTTGCGGGCTGCGTCGGCCAGGCTTGCGCCAGTGGGTTCGTGATGATGATGGTGTTCGGCCATATGGGTTCAATCTATGCGTGGGCGGGTTTGGGGGCAAGGGCGGCCTGTCAGGCGCGCCAATAAGCCCAAGCTGCCCATAACCACCCCGCAATCATCAACGTGCCACCGACAGGCGTCACAGCACCCAGCCAACGCGGACCTCCCATGGCCATGGCATAGAGGGTGAACGCGAAGATCGCGGCGCCCATCAGAAGCAGTAACGCCGGGCCGCGCGCGCCATTTGCCAGCGTCAGTGCAGCAACTGCGTGGATCAACTGATATAAGCCGCCAGTCCGCAACCATTCGGCCGCTTCATGGCTGGATGCGCCATGGGCACCAAAAGCGCCCGCAGCGATGGCGAGCACCGCTGAAAGCGAGGCCAGGACCGGGATCATGCGTTTTCCTCTTCTTCTCCCCGAGCCATCAGACGCATCCGCCTGCCGGGCCTGAACATCAGTTCCTTGGCGGCCAGCAATGTCCCTTGCTCGCCCTGGACCGTCAGCCGCTGATCATCATTTTCGCGATATTTGCGTTCAACCTCTTCTATTTCCGCCTGCGGCACGCCCAGCGTGTCCATCGCCTGGATTCCCATGCAAATGGCGGATTCGAAAACCTCACGGACAATCCCTGCAAGATCCATATCCTTCAACGCGAGCAATTGCCGCCGGTCGAAGGCGCGGACAAGCAGTGCTGCTTGAGGGAATGCCTCAGCGATAGGTTCCAGCACACGGCTGTCCAGCGACGGATCGTCATGGCAGAAAGCAATTAAGCGGGCTTCCTCGGCTCCCGAGCGGCGGAGCAAATCGATTCGCGTACCATCGCCATAATAGACTTTCATGTCGAACCGGCTCGAAACCTCGATCTGGGCGGGTTTCTTGTCGATCAGCACGACTTCGAACCCGTGCCCCATCAGCATCTGGGCGACAGTCTGCCCGAAACGCCCGTAGCCCACGATGATCGCGGTTCCGCGCGTGGCCTCGTCCGGGCCAGCGGGATTTCGCTGACCTTTCGGCTGCGCGAACTCCAACCTTCGGGCAAAGAGCATGAGAAATGGCGTCGTGGCCATGGAAAAGGTCACAATCGCGCTGAACAGGCTGGCGCCCTGAGGAGCGATCAAAAGGGCGTTTTGCGCCTGGGCGAAAAGAACAAAGCCGAATTCGCCGCCCTGGCTGAGCAACAGGCCCGCGCCGATCGCCTGCGTCCATTCCATGCCGAACAGCCGGGCAAGGCTGGTGATCAGCAATGCCTTTGTCATGACGAGCATCGCCGCCATGCCGATGACGAACAAGGGGTTCGCCGCAACGGCATGCAGGTCCAGCACCATCCCGACCGCGAGGAAGAACAGACCCAGCAGGATAGAGCGGAATGGTTCTACATCCGCTTCTATCTCATGCCGATAGGGAGAGTCGGCCAGCATCACGCCTGCGACGAATGCGCCCAGCGCCGTGGACAGGTGAAGCGCATGCATGAGGGCAGCAGCGGCAAGAACCGTGAACAGTCCGACTGCCACGAAAAGTTCACGCTCGCCCAATCGTCCCACTAGCTGAAGCAGAGGGCGCAGGATGAAACGCCCAGCCAGTACCAGTCCTGCAATGGCAGCAACCGTATAGCCCGCAAGCTGGATGCCTGGAGGGCCTCCAACATCCGCAGGGTTGCGTGACAATGCCGCCACGATGGTGATTAGCGGGACAATCGACAGATCCTGAAAAAGCAGGATTGAAAAGACTTTCTCGCCAAAAGGAGAGTTGATGCGTCCACTGCTTTTAAGGCTGGGCAGAACCTGTGCCGTGGAAGACAACGCCAAGGGGAGGCCTAGCGCAATAGCTGCGCCCCAGGTGAAGCCGGTCGAAAAATAGATGATCGCGGTCAAAGCCAAACCGCACATCACCACCTGGGCAAGGCCGAGGGCGAAGATGTCGCGTTTCAATCGCCAGAGCCGCGCCGGGTGAAGTTCAAGACCGACGAGGAAAAGCAACAGGACAATGCCAATTTCGGCAATCGCCAGCTTCGATTCCGCCCCGCCGACAAGGCCAAGACCTTGTGGGCCGACCAACGCCCCTGCAACCAGATAGCCAAGAACTGCGCCAAGGCCGAAGCGGCGGAAGATCATGACGAACAGCACCGCCGCGCCCAGCAGGATTACACCTTCGGACAGCAGGAGGTCGGTTGCATTGAGGGGCGCATGCGCCGCCGCGGCAGGGGGAGTAGGCATCAGGCCTCCGCCACGCGGGCGGCTTCTGCCACCGCCTCGAAACTCAGCCGGATCGAGGCGTGACGCGCCGGATATCCACGGGCGGGAGCGAGGACGGTCAATCCCGGCCAGAAATCCAGATCATCGCCCTCGCCAGCGAGATAGGCGGCCAGCTTGTCTCGCGCGGTCTCGAGTTCGGCTGCTGTCAGGCCAATTGCCTGAGCCGACATAAGCGCAGCCGAAGCCTGGCCGAGTGCGCAGGCTTTAACGTCCAGACCTAGCTCGACCAGCTTCCCGCCTTCCATTCTTACGTCTGCCGTCACTCGTGATCCGCAAGTGGGCGATCGTTTTTCCACGGTTGCCTGCGGCTGTGCCAGTCGCCGGTGATGCGAGATACTGGCGGCTAGGCGCAATATGTCCTTGTTGTAGAGGGGGGCGCTCATGCTTTCCCTTTAGGACAGCTAGGGCGCATGAGAAAGGCCGCAGACATCATCGGTAGATTATTCGCAGTTTGGCTGCGGCATTGGCAGCATGTCGTCGCGCCGTGGCATGCCGCCAGCCCCCCCCCCCAGACGTCAATCACGTCAAGGTTCCTGGCCTCCATCGGTCGGCTGTGTCGGCACGATCCGCGGCGGCGGCGTAGCGGGGACGGGGGGGGAGGGCGGCGCTTCAGGCTGGCCGATGGGCAGGCGCAGTTGATTGGGGCCTATGTTGACCGAAACACCATTGTCATCGACACCCAGGCTCATATTACCCAGGCCTCCTTCCACCGTCACATTCGCGATTGCGTTGACGAGGTCGCTATCCTGTTGTTCGGGCGGTGTTTCGACAGGTTCGTTGATTGCTCCGGCCATGAAGTTTCGCCAGATGCGCGCAGGAACGCCGCCGCCTGCCGCGCCGCCGGGGAGCGGGGCATTATCGTCATTGCCGATCCAGACGGCCGTCACCAGCCCACCGGCATAACCGACGAAGATCGCGTCACGGCTATCCTGGGTGGTTCCCGTCTTGCCGAATGTGCTGGTGCGAAGTGCCGCTGCGCTGCCCGTTCCCCGGTTTGCGGCTGACGACAACAGGTCGCGGATCATCTCAAGCTGATCCTGGCTGAAATGACGCTGACGGCTCATCAGGCGGCCGAACCACCCCTGTTCTTCGGGAGGAAGGCCGTGGGCGATTACCGGATAGGCACCCGCAGCCACGGTGGCATAAGCCTGCGCGAGCTGGATTAGCGGAATTTCGGACGTGCCTAGCGCAAGGCTGAGATCTTCTGTCAGCGGTGCCGTGATGCCCAGGTCGCGCGCGACTTTAATGACAGCATCGACGCCCACTTTTTGCGTCAATCTGACTGCCGCCACATTGCTCGACGCCGCGAATGCCTGACGCAAGGTGATGCGGCCGCGATATTTGCCGCCGTGGTTGGCGGGCCGATAGGTCCCGCTGGTGATCGGCGTGTCCTCGATAAAATCCTCCGGCGTCATTCCGGATCGGAATGCGGCCAGATATACGAAGAGCTTGAAGGTCGATCCGGGCTGCCGCTTTGCTTGCACGGCCCGATTGAAGCTGCTCGCGCGATAATTTTTGCCGCCGACCATGGCCACCACGCTGCCATCGGGCTTCATCGCCACCAGAGCTGCTTCGGCTTGGCCTAGAGGCGCTCGGCGAATTGCGGCTTCGGCCAGGCGCTGGATCCGCCAGTCGAGCGTCGTTGGAACAGTCTGCGCTCCATAAACCGCGCCCGCGCGGTCTCGCGCCTCGGGCAGTACCCAGTCGGCGAAATAGGTGCCGGTCGTCGGATCCGGCGTTTCGCGCACGTCCAGCCGCGCTGGGCGCAGTCCGTTGCGTTCGGCCTTGCTGATATAGCCAGCGTCCACCATCGCCTGCGCCACCAGGGCGGCGCGCTCCCGTGCTCCTTTCAGGTTCGCGGTTGGCGCAAGGCGAGAGGGCGCCTTCAGCAATCCCGCGAGCATCGCGGCCTGCGGAATGGTGAGCCGTTCGGGCTGGCGGCTGAAATAGTGCAGCGAAGCTGCGCGCAATCCATAGACATTGTCGCCGAAATAAACGTTCGACAGATAACGTTCGAAAATCTGATCCTTGGTCAGCCATGCTTCCAGCCAGAAGGCGATCAGCGCCTCCCGCGCTTTTCGTCCGAACGTTCTGTCGCTGGAAAGGAACACACCCTTGGCAAGCTGCTGGGTGATGGTGCTCCCTCCCTGCGACGAACCGTCCGACCATAGATTGTGCCAGGCGGCTCGTACTATCCCTCGCGGATCGACGCCCCAGTGGCTGTAAAAGCGCCGGTCTTCGATCGCCATGAAGGCTTGAGGCACATGTTTGGGCAGATCTGCCATCGAAACGGGGCGATCGATTATCGCGCCGCGCCGGGCGATGAGATGGCCGTCGGCCGACATGAGGCTGACGCTTGGCGGCGCGATCGGCTTCAACGACCGCGAAAGTGGCGCGGTGACTGCCAGCCAGGCGATCACGACCATCAGCAGTGCGAGCAGTCCGGCGACGATCCATCCTATGGCATGCAGCCGCTTTCGCCATGGCGTGGATGGAGCGAAGGCGCTGGGTGGCCCTGCTCCGAACTCGCGGGGTGGCTGATCGGGCTGAGGCGCGGGCAGGGGATCTTTCATTGGCTCCAGCATGCTGTATTATCAGATTGATACAGTCAATAGCGTCCTGTCTCGGGACACTCTCGGGTTAACCACGATAATGGGTGGCCGAAATGGTGAATCAGGCGTTAACTCGATGCCATGCGAACGCGTCCGCTTATCCTTACGAACGAAGCTGCCCGCCATGCCTTTCGTCAGCGGCTGCCGCGTCACGTCCTGAAGGTGGAGGACGCTTCGGCCTCTACCTCGGACGAGAGCGACTGGAAGCTGTTTGTTCTGAGCTTCTGCGCATTCTTCACCGCCTTCTACAGCTTCATCTTCTGATCCGGCCTCAGTCGCAGGCTTTGTGAAGCGTCCATGCGATCCATGCGCAGGGGAGGCATAGCGCCGCCACCAGCAAAAGCTGGTCGATGACAGACATGCCTGCGATGCTCAGGCCAATTGCAAAAAATGATCCCAGAACCATGGCGCCTGAATTGACGATGTTGTTTGCGGCTACGGTGCGGGCAGCCTCGCACTTTTCGACCGTCGTCGTGAGGAATGCATAAAGCGGCACCACGAACATGCCGCCGAATGTCGCCACACCAAGCAGGCATGCCGATAATGCTAGCGCCAGGGGATGGGCAAGAAAGCCCTTGAGCGAGAGCATCGCGCCGCTTCCGTCAGGCGTCCATAGATCACATACAATGTGAAATGCGACGATGCACAGACCCATGCCAATGACGGATGCGGGTGCGTAACGCGCCGACACATGTCCCTGTAGCAGCCGGTTGATCGCGATCGACCCAATCGCGATGCCCACGGAAAAGATCGCCAGGAACAAGCTGGCCACTGACTTGTCCGCTGCCAGCACATTTTTGACGAGCGGCGGGAACTGGATGAACAGGATTGAGCCGACGGCCCAGAAGACGCTGATTGCCATGATGGCCAGATAGAGGCGCCGGATATGCATTGTACCCCGCACCAGCGCGATCGATGACCGGATGATGTGGAAGTCGATTGGCTGCCGCTCAAGCAATGAAGGCGCGGGCGGCACTTCTCGGCCTGCCACATAGCCGATCGCAGCTGTCACGACGATGCCGATGGCTGCGACCTCCACGGGAATTAAGCCCGCCAGGATCGTTCCGGCAAGGATGGCGATATAAGTTCCAGCCTCTACCAGGCCTGTGCCGCCAAGCACCTCGTCATCATGCAGATGTTGAGGCAGGATGGCGTATTTGATCGGGCCGAAGAAGGTGGAATGGACGCCCATCGCAAAGAGTGCGCAGAGCAACAGCGGAATGGCCACGCCATGGATCGCTATGCCGCTCCAGATCAGCCCCAGGCCAATGGCGCCAACCAGCATTATGGCGATCTCGGCTGCTTTTACATATCGTATGATGACGGCCTTGTCCCGCTGATCGGCGAGTTGGCCTGACAGCGCGGACAGGAGGAAAAATGGCAGGATGAATATGCCCGTCGCCAACGCGCTGAACCAGGTTTCCGACCGTTCGTCATTATAAACGCTGTACACGACGAACAGCACCATCGCATTTTTGAACAGGTTGTCGTTAAAGGCCCCGAGCAATTGAGTGACGAAAAGCGGCAGGAAACGTCGCTTGTTAAGGAGCCTGAGTGAGGCTTGCATAGGCAAGAAGGTCTTCTTCGCTGTGGACGAGCGGAGCGGGGTCTAGCGGCTGCCGCGTCGGCTGTCCAACGCATCCGAATGAGAAGCGGTCGAGGCCCTCATCACGGCTGCTTGTGCTACGCGGCGGACTGTGGCAGTCCGCCGCCATGCTGACGCTGCCCAATCTGCTGACGCTTTCGCGGATACTGACCGTCCCGTTGCTTGTCGCGTTGCTCTGGCCCGCAGAGGTCGGTGCTCGCTGGACGACCGGCTATGCCTTTGCCTTCGGGCTTTATTGCCTGATGGGCATTACCGATTATTTCGATGGCTATCTGGCGCGAGCCCAAGGGACCGTTTCGAAGCTGGGCGTCTTTCTGGACCCCATCGCCGACAAGATCATGGTTGGCGCAGTCATTCTGATGTTGGCCGCCACTCGCGACATCGCGGGTATTCACATCGCTGCCGCCATGATCATTCTGTTGCGCGAAATCGCCGTGTCGGGGCTGCGTGAGTTTCTGGCGGGTCTTCAGGTTTCGGTGCCGGTGTCCCGCCTGGCCAAGTGGAAAACCACCTTTCAGCTGATAGCCTTGGGCGCACTGATCCTGGCGGGCGCGGTGCCCGCATTTCCCTTGGTTCAGTCGCTGGGTATCGTGACCCTCTGGGCCGCAGCAATACTGACTTTGATCACCGGTTGGGACTATCTGCGGGTCGGTATCAAGCATATGGACTGATGCGTGGTTAAACTCGAAATCCTCTATTTCGCCTGGGTGCGAGAAATCATCGGCTGCGACGGTGAACAAGTCGATCGGCCCGCCGCCGACATGAGTGTCGCAAATCTGATTGCGCAGCTTGCGGAACGTGGAGGCCGCTATTCTGAAGCTTTGGGTGATACCGTGCGGCTGCGCGCAGCGTTGGATCAGCGCTTTGTGCCGCTCGAAACAGTGATCGGGCAAGCTAACGAGCTGGCGATCTTTCCCCCGGTCACTGGCGGATGAACTGTGTTTCCATCCAGCCGGAGGATTTCGACGTAGGCGCCGAGTTGGCGCTGCTGGAAGCTGCGGGAGGCGGGGGTGTTGCCAGTTTCACAGGGGTTGTGCGCGGCGACAACGCGCTGGTTTCGCTCGAGCTTCAGCATTATCCGGCGATGACGGCAGCTCAGGTCGAGCGGATAGTCGATGAAGCGACCGCGCGTTGGCCGCTTTTGGCCGTGCGCGTGATTCATCGCTTTGGAAAGCTCAATCCAGGCGAACACATCGTTTTTGTCGGCACGGCATCGCGACATAGGGCGGCCGCGCTGGAAAGCTGCGCCTTCCTGATCGATTGGCTGAAGTCTGACGCGCCCTTCTGGAAGAAGGAGCATTTTGCCGATAGGGCAGCCTCCTGGGTGGAGGCGCGCGTTCAGGATGAGGCGAAGGCGCGCGGCTGGACCCGCTGAAGATCAGGCGGCTACACTGGATTGCGGTAAATCGGCGGCATCGCGCAGAAGCTCGGCGAGCAGACGAAATTCCTTTTCCCTCGGACTATTCTTGCGCCAGACCAGAGCAATGTCACGGTGCGATCGGTCGGATCGCAGAGGCCGTACGGCGATCTGGGTGTGATCCAATATTCCGCCCGTAATGGCCATTTCCGGCATGATCGTCATACCAAGGCCATTATCGACCATCTGAACCAGCGTATGGAGGGAGGTGCCCATCATCATCGCGCTCGAACGGATTTCGGGGCGGTTGCACGCGGCAAGAGCATGGTCCTTCAGGCAATGACCATCTTCCAGTAAAAGCAGCTTCGTCTCATCGATCATGTCCGGCGCCACCCACTCGGGCGGGTCGCGGGGATCGTCTTGAGGAAATGCGACATATAGCCGGTCCTGGAACAGAATCTCGCTGTCCAACTCCCCGGTGGGAAAGGGCAGGGCAAGGAGTACACAGTCCACGTTGCCGTGACGAAGTGACTCGATCGCGGTCTGCGTCGTCTCCTCCCGGAGGTAAAGCTTGAGTTCGGGCCTATCCGCCCGCAAGCGGGGGAGCAGGCGAGGTAGCAGGAAAGGCGCGATTGTCGGGATGACGCTCATGCGCAACTCGCCGGTGAGCGGCTTGCCCGAGGCTTCGGCGATAGCCGCAAGTTCCTCCGCTTCGCGCAGAACGCGATGCGCTTTCTCCACGATACGGTCGCCCAGAGCCGTGAAGCGCACCACCCTTCGCGTCCGTTCAACCAGCGTCACGCCGATCAGCGATTCCAGTTCGCGGATACCCGCCGAAAGCGTTGATTGCGTGACATAGCAGCTGTCGGCTGCCTTGCCGAAATGCCCGTGCTGCTTAAGCGCAACAAGATATTGCAGCTGTTTCAGCGTAGGCATGTAACTCGACATCGATCGCCTTTCTCGATTAGAAAGCCGAAGATAAGAGCGTCAGCCGATATATCCAAGCCATTTGGCTACGCCGAACAGCGACGTAAGCGTCAGGATTGTGCCAACCGCTGTGAATAGCATCCGAGGTGCGACGTGACGGGCAAGCATCGCGCCAAAGGGTGCCGCGACTATTCCTCCGAGTAACAGGCCGACGGTGTAGGTCGTAAAGGCCTGCCAGCCCAGATGAAGGATGAATGTCAGGCTGATCGCCAGCGTCAGAACGAACTCGACGGTGTTGACCGTGCCGATCGTGTGGCGCGGACTGGACCCTTGAATCAGAAGATTGGAAGTGACGATCGGCCCCCAGCCGCCGCCGCCCGAGGCATCCATGAAACCGCCGACGAGGCCAAGTGGTGCCACCCACTTCGGGTCTCGTGGATGGGGTGGCAGATGAAAGCCGCGCCAGATCAGATAAACGCCGATTGCGGTCAGGTAGAGTTGAACGAAAGGCTTGATCACTGATCCGTCGATGTTTGAAAGAATGTAGGCTCCTGTCACGCCGCCAATGACGCCGGGAATGATGAGGCGTGAAAATAGCCGCCAATCCACGTTCCGATGGGCGATGTGGCTTATGGCCGAGACAGCGGTCGTGAAAGTTTCGGCGGCGTGTACGCTGGCGGATGCTCTGCTTGGCGGCACGCCCAATGCTAAAAGCAGGGTGCTGGAAATCACGCCGTACGCCATTCCCAAAGCCCCATCGATCATTTGGGCTCCAAAACCGATCAGGATAAAGGGTAGAAGTTCGCTGAGATGAGCGAGGATGGGATCGGTCATTCAAAGGCCCCTGTTGATTGTCTACCGCATTGCTTGGTATATCATAGCTCTCCAAGAAACATTCTGTTTTATGGTCAGAAGCCGAAATAGCCACGCATCTGGAAAATGGATTATCGCAGGCCTATGTAGTAGCCTTCGGTTTTCAGGGGCCGCTGCATGCTGCGCAATCTTATTGGCTATTTGGACTCGGTCAAATCGCGTGACCCGGCTCCGCGCTCGCGGGCTGAAATCCTCCTGTACCCGGGGGTCTGGGCTCTTGGGTTTCATCGCGTGGCGCACAGCCTCTACGGCCTTCGGCTCTATTTCATGGCGCGCGCGGTCAATCATTTTTCCCGCTTTCTCACCGGCAACGACATCCATCCCGGTGCGCGCATCGGCAAGCGGTTCTTCATTGATCATGGCTTCACAGTGATTGGTGAAACGGCTGAAATCGGTGACGATGTCACTCTTTATCAGAATGTGACACTTGGCGGGACCGACCCTGCGAACGGCATTGCAGGCAAGCGGCACCCGACCCTGGCCGATGGAGTTATCGTTGGATCGGGCGCTCAGGTGCTTGGGCCTGTTCATGTCGGCGCGCGCGCGCGCGTGGGTGCTAACGCAGTGGTCACGAAAAATGTGCCCGACGGCGCAACCATGGTCGGTATTCCGGCTCGGCAAATGGTCGTCGATGTGACCGCTTATCAGCGCGAATTCCTGCCCTATGGCACCCCCTGTAGCGATTGCCATGATCCGGAAAAATATAAGCTGGAACAGCTTCAGCAGGAAATCGAGCAGTTACAGAAGCGTCTGGCAGAGCTGCTGGAGCAGCGGCAGGAAGGGGCTCATGAATCCCCTGATGATGATATCCCCTTGTTCCAGGAGCGTGGTCGCGCCTGATGAGCAATGTGACCCCGTTCCCATCTCAAGCCAATCCGATGGGACAGACGGGGTTCGACCGACTGGAATTGCAACGCATCATGGATCTTTACGGCCGGATGGTGTCCGCCGGTCATTGGCGGGACTATGCGATCGATCTCGGTCATGATGCAGCAGTTTTTTCCGCCTTTCGACGGGCCGCCGAACGCCCGGAATATCGCATCGAGAAGCGGCCTTCGCTTCGTCACCGGCAAGGAATGTGGGCGCTGATCGGGGAGGCCGGGGGCATTTTAAAACGAGGTGCTGAACTTCAGGGCATTCTTGCGCCCGTCGAACGCAGATTGCTTAAGATTGTGCGGGATTAGCGCTGTTTCTGATTGCGAGTGTCCGATATCGCGAAGACCAAAGGTGGCAGCCGATAAGGGGTGCCAGAGCCAACGACGAATAAGGCCGATTGATGACTTTGCCGAAGCTGCTTGAAGATCGTTTAACCTTGCCGCTGATAGCGTCTCCGATGTTCATCGTGTCCCGGCCCGCGCTTGTGATCGCTCAATGTCGCGCTGGCATTGTGGGCTCATTTCCTTCGCTCAACGCACGGCCTTCAGGCGTGTTCGAAGAGTGGCTTCAACTTCTCCGCCGGGAACTGACTGAGGATGATGCGCCTTTCGCGGTCAACCTTATCGTCCATAAGACAAATGCCCGGTTGGAGGAGGACCTAGCTCTCTGCGTGAAATATCGCGTTCCGATCGTGATTACCTCGCTGGGCGCTCGCGCCGACGTCAACGAAGCGGTCCACAGCTATGGTGGCCTTGTGTTCCACGATGTCATCAACAACATGTTCGCGAGGAAGGCGATCGAAAAGGGGGCGGACGGCCTGATTGCGGTTGCCGCAGGGGCAGGGGGCCATGCGGGCACATTGTCGCCGTTCGCGCTGGTGGAAGAAATCCGCGCATGGTTTGATGGCCCTTTGATCCTGTCAGGGGCGATCGCAACCGGCCGAGCGATTGCGGCCGCCCGCATGATGGGGGCTGATCTGGCCTATATGGGCTCTGCTTTCATCGCGACGGAAGAAGCGAATGCCGACCCCAAATATAAGCAGATGATCGTAGACAGTAGCGCCACCGACATCGTCTATTCGGATCACTTCACTGGCGTGCATGGCAATTATCTGAGACCTAGCATTACAGCAGCCGGGCTGGACCCTGACAAGCTGACGAATGCCGCCGACATGGATATCGCCGCTATGGCCGAAGATGAGAAAAAGGCCTGGCGCGACATTTGGGGGGCGGGCCAAGGCATAGGCGCGGTCGAGAAAATTCAGCCCGCCGCTTCGTTCATAGAGCAATTGAAGGCGCAGTACATTGTTGCCATTACATCCTTCCAATCAAAGGAAGGCGCGTAGTTCTGCAAGGAATGCGTCAAACCGGTCGTGGTGTAACCAATGTCCGGCTTCACCAAATTCCACCAGTCGCGCATCACGGAAGTGCGCTGCCCTGCCGTCATTCACGGGATTCGATGCCCAACTGTCCAGACCCAAGCAAAGGAGTACTGGGCAGTGAACCCGCGACCAGAACTGCGGTAGATCATCTCCAACCATGTCTTGCGGCGGCGTTTGGCGAAGATATGGATCGAACTTCCAATCATAGCTGCCATCTTCATTTCGGTTCACGCCATGAACCGTCAGATGCAGCGCCTGTTCTCCTGACAGGTGATCGTTCCGTTCCCGCATGCGCGCGACTGCCGCTTCGAGCGTGGGATAGTGACGAGGCTGCTTGCGAGCGCTCGCGCGGCGCTGCTCGATCCATTCGCGCCAGCGATCGGGTGCGGGATAGGCTGCCTTGTCCTTAAGCCTCTCCGGGGAGAGGCCCAGCCCCTCGATTGCGACCAGGCGGTCGATGCGCTCCGGGAAGAGGCCTGCGTAGCGCAAGGCTATTGATCCGCCCAACGAATGGCCCACCAGAACAACCTTGTCCCGCCCTACCTGCTCCACAAGCTGGGCGAGGTCGTAGACGAAGTCCGCCGTCAAATAGGTGCCCTCGGTAGACCAGGCGCTGTCGCCATGGCCCCGAAGATCAGGAGCCACGACATGGAAGTCCCGCGCAAGTGCCCGAGCCGTCCAATCCCAACTACGCGCATGATCGAGGGCGCCGTGCAACAGGATCAATGTGGGCGCGGAGCGGTTTCCCCAATCGACATAATGCAGGCGAGTGCGCAGTGAAGTGAAGAAATGCGATGTCGGGCTTAAGGTGGCGACGTTGTCCGGACATTCGCCAAGCGGACTGGCAAAATCTGGGGTGATATTCATGTCCTGGGGCGCACTCCGCGATTCTGGACGGCCAGCATCATAACTTAGTCATTATAGCAGCATTTTTGAGAAAATTGATGGCGATAGTGAGCAGGGTTCTCGCCCTTGGCGTGCCAAAGTGGGAGACGCCGAAGAAATGATTGGGTCGGTCAAAAACCTTCTGATCGCCCAAACGGAATCACCCGGTCAGCGGCCCGATCATGATCGGCCAAGGCCACCATGCGCGCTAGATCGGCCTGTTTGAACGGCTTGTCGAGCCTCAGCCGTTTTGTGGCGCCAGGGGGCAGTTCGGCATATCCCGTGATGATGATGACGGGCAAGCCGGGATGGCTTTCAGTCAGGGCGTCTGCCAGTTGCGCTCCCGTCATATGAGGCATTGCATGGTCGGTGATGACAAGATCAACGTCACCCTCGGTCAGCATTCGTAGAGCATCCGCTCCTGACCCTGCCTGAAACACGGTATGTCCCAATTCCTCGAGCATGCCCGCCGTGTTTGTGAGAACCAAGTCATCGTCATCGACCGCCAATATGACGAGCGGCTGATCTGTGGGCTCAACGATGGTCAGGCTCTGGCGCTCGTCTTCCTTCGCGTCAATCTCATCAGCAGCCACTGGAAGCCAGAGCGAGACAATCGAGCCCCGTCCCGGCTCGCTTGAGATGATCAGCGACCCGCCGCACTGCTGGGCAAAGCCGTGGACCATGGAAAGGCCGAGGCCGGTGCCCTTGCCTACGCCTTTGGTGGTGAAGAACGGTTCGCGAGCCCGGGCGAGGGTATGTTCATCCATGCCCTCCCCCTCGTCGATGACCGAAAGGCGGACATAATGACCACAGGGCAGATCAGGCCGTTGTTCCGCAGTAAGATGAGCCTCGGCACCTTCGACAATGATCCGGCCGCCACCCGGCATCGCATCGCGGGCGTTTACAGCAAGGTTCAGCAGCGCCAGTTCCAGCTGCGCCGGGTCTGCATGCGCGGCGCTGAGGGACAGGGGGAAACGGGTCTCTATTGTCACAGTGGAACCCAAGGTCGATTTCAGCAGCCCGGCCATGTTTCGCACCAGGGCGATGCAATCGATGCTGGCCAGTTTCAACTCCTGGCGGCGGGCAAAGGCCAGCATGCGCTGGGTCAAGATGGCCCCGCGATCGGCCGCCGTCATCGCATTGTCGATATAGCGCGAAATGTCGGCTCCGGTTTGCAGCCGCTGCCTTGCAAGGTCCAGGCTTCCCATGATGACGGCGAGCAGGTTGTTGAAATCATGAGCGACCCCGCCCGTCAGCTTGCCGATCGCGTCCATCTTCTGCGACTGAAAAATGGCTTCGCGCGCTTCTTCGAGTGCCAGTTGAGATTCCCGCCGCTCGGTCAGATCGCGCGTGATCTTGGCGAAGCCTATGAGGTGGCCCATGGAGTTGCGAATGGCGTCGATGACGACGTTGGCCCAGAAGCGCGACCCGTCCTTGCGAATGCGCCATCCTTCCGCTTCGAACCGTCCTTCTCGGGTCGCCGTTTCAAGAGCGCGGGAGGGTATTCCGGCCATCCGGTCTTCTTCCGAATAGAAGCGGGAAAAATTCTGACCGAGTATCTCGTCTGCGGTGTATCCCTTGAATCGTTCTGCGCCTGCGTTCCAGCTTGTGATGGTGCCCACCGGGTCGAGCATATAAATCGCATAGTCGGTGACGCTTTCCACCAGCAGGCGGAAGCGCTCCTCGCTTGCCTTGAGCGCTTCTTCGGCAGTGCGCCGTTCCGTGAGGTCGCGCGTCACCTTGGCAAAGCCGATCAACTTGCCTGCGGAGTCGCGGATGGGGTCGATGACGACGCTTGCCCAAAAGCGCCCGCCATCCTTGCGCACGCGCCATCCTTCGGCTTCGAACCGCCCTTCATGCTCCGCAGTTTCGAGCGCAAGGGCTGGAATGCCCGCCGCCTGATCTTCCGGGGTGTAGAAGCGGGAGAAATGTTGGCCGACAATCTCTTCGGCCTCATATCCCTTGAACCGGCGCGCTCCTGCGTTCCAACTAACGATCGTGCCATTGGTTGAGAGCATGTAGATCGCGTAATCAGTAACGCTCTGGACAAGCAGTTCGAAGCGGTTTCCAGAGTCCTCCGGCGCCGCCGTGTTCATAAGTTCCCCATTAAGTTATTGTATCTTCTGAAAACTGCCAAACACCCCGAACGGTTCATCGTTCCGCCGGTGAACCGTCAATCTGTCGCTCAGCCCATATCGCCCTATTAACTAACGCATATTTTTGAGGGGTTTGGGGAGAAGAGCCTATGCGGGGAGCTTTTGGCGGGGCAGAGGGAGATCGTTGACCTTCCCCGGATCAGCCGCTAATCCCGGCGGCGTTGCGGGTGTAGCTCAATGGCAGAGCAGAAGCTTCCCAAGCTTACGACGAGGGTTCGATTCCCTTCACCCGCTCCATTCTTACATCAGCCGACCTGCCGCTTGGCCAGCTTTCGTGCCAACGTCCGGCGATGCATGCCGAGGCGGCGCGCTGCTTCGGATATGTTGAATTCGCTGTCCTTCAAAACCTCATGAATATGCTCCCATTCGAGGGTCTTGATCGATGTCGGACGTGGGGCGAGCGGGGTCGATGGGTCGCCAGTCGATCGGGCGAATGCTGCTTCGATGTCATCCGTGTTTGAGGGCTTGGCGAGATAATGCGACGCGCCGAGCTTGATCGCTTCGACAGCGGTCGCGATGCTGGCGAAGCCGGTCAGGACGACGATCAGCATGTCGGGATCATGGGCATGAAGTGTCTGGACGCAAACCAGGCCGGACTCAGATGCAAGCTTAAGATCGACTACTGCATAGTGGGGACGGTGCTTCTCGAGCACACCGAGAAGAGTGGCATGGTTGTCAGCGGTCAGGACCTGATAACCGCGCCGTTCAAAAGAGCGCTTGAGCGTTCTGGCGAAGGCTTCGTCATCCTCGACAAGGACCAGCAGTCGGTCATCCTCCATGGGGCAACTCCTCTTCGAAGGCGACCGTGCTGAGCGGGAGGCGGAGCAGGATGAGCGCGCCGCCGTCCGCGCCGTTGCTGGCGGAGACGTTGCCGCCGAGTTTTCGGACGACGTTGACGACGAGGAAGAGGCCGAGGCCGCTGCCTTGCTTGCCTTTGCTGGAGCGGTAGGGTTTGCCGAAATCGGCGAGCATTTGTTCGCTGAAGCCCTTGCCATTGTCGCGGACGGCGATGTTGAGCGAGTTGCTGTCCCGCCCGACGAGCAGGTCGATGTAGGTGGCGCCAGCTTCGCGGGCATTGTCGAGGAGGTTTGTGATGGCTTGGCGGATGACGGGATCGGCGATGATGCGGGGATAATCGTGGGGGCCAAAATCGCAGCGGAGGGGGATGGTCGGGTTGGGGGAACGCCAGCTTTGGGCGATTTCAAGAATGAAATCGCGAATTGGCGTGATTTTTGGAGCTTCGCCTCGGGCTTCTCCTGAGGAAATGAGAATGCCTGTCAATATCTGTTTGCAGCGCTGGACGGCGGCCTGCATTTCCTCGACCTCTTCGAGCAGGGACGGGTGCGCCTTGATTTCGGGCATGTGGCGCCAGTCGCCTAGCACGACGGCCAGTTGGGAGAGGGGAGTGCCCAGTTCATGAGCGGCTCCGGAGGCGAGGAGGCCCATGCGGACGATATGTTCTTCCTCCGCCGCCTGCTGGCGTAGTTGGGCGAGATAGGCTTCGCGGGCCTGGAGGTTTCGCGTTACCCGGCTCATGAAAAGGACCAGCAGCACCGCGATCATGGCGAGGCAGATCCAGGTGCCGAGGATGTGCAGGTCGAAGAGGCGCCCCTCCAGCGCATCGGTAAGCTCCAGCGGCCGATAGACGAGAGACAGCATCGCCGCGCAGAGCAGCGACAGGAGGACGATGCCCCAGATGCTCCAACGATCAAGCAGCACCGCGCCCAGCGCCACCTGAAGCAGGTAGAGCGCGATGAAGGGATTGGTCGCGCCGCCGCTGAGATACAGTTGGGTTGTCAGCAAGAGAACGTCGAAGACGAGCGCCAGGAACAGTTCGATATGCGCAACGTCGGTACGGCGGCGCAGCGTAGCAAAGGTGGCGACATTCACCGCTGCCCCGATCGAGGCAACCAGCAGCATGGCGGCGACAGGCAAGCTGATCCCCATGCCCCAATGTACGAAGAGGATCGTCGCGACCTGCCCCGCGATCGCGATCCAGCGAAGCTGGGCGAGCAGCGCCATATTCTTGCGCCCGGCCGCGTCCGCTGGCCATTGGCTGGGCAGCAGGCGGGCGCCGGTGGACAGCCACCGCTTCAAGACCGTCTTTCCTTCCATTCATGGCGCATGACGAAGATGTAGGCGCCAGCCGCCATCGCCGCCAGCGCGAACCATGTGAGGGCGTAGGAAAGATGGCTGTTGGGGAAGGTAAGGACGGTCAGGCCGCCTATGGGAAGGGATGGTGGCGGGCCGCTGCGTTCGGCATCAATGAAATAATTGGCGACCGGCGCGCGAAGTTGGCGCGCGGCGACGACGGCGGCAACGTCGCGTGAATACCAGCGATTTGCGGCCGGATCGTTAGAGCGCAGGAAGCCGCGGCCCGGTTCGCTGAGGCGCATCAGGCCGGTCACGCGGACTTGGCCAGCTGGTCTGGAAAAGCGGGTGCGGGCTTCCGGCGGTACGAAGCCCCGGTTGACGAGCAGCGTGAAGCCGCGATCGGTGAGGAGCGGGGTCAGTACCCAGAAGCCTGCGCCCCGCGCCGTTGAAGCCTGCACCAGCGTGGAGCGGTCATGCAGGAAATGGCCGGTCGCGATCACCCGGCGATAGGCGTCATCGTCGCTGGCTGAAGGGGGCGCCGGGACAGGCGCGGCGTGGACCCGGCTTTCGACCTTTTCGATCAGGTCGCGCTTCCATGCCAGGCGATGCACTTGCCAGACGCCAAGACTGACCAGCCCCGCGACCGCCAGGGCGGCGGCGACCGTAAAGCCGATCAGGAACCCCGCCGACCGGCGGCGGGGTAGGTCGGCGGTCACGGCATCTGGCTCATGTCATGCACGCTCATATCCATCTGCGGCATCATATTATGGTTGAGATGATACATGACCCAGATCGATCCCGACAGGGTGATGACGACCAGCACGATCGTGAAGATCAGCGCCAGCATCGTCCAGCCCCCTTCGGAACGGGTGTTCATGTGCAGGAAGTAGATCATGTGAACGATGATCTGGACTACCGCAAAGCCAAGGATGGTGAAGGCGGTCAGCTGCGGATCGCCCAGCACCCCGGTCATGACGAGCCAGAAGGGAATGGCTGTCAGGATGACCGACAGGCCGAACCCGATCATGTAGCTGCCGAAGGTGCCATGGGCAGGGGCCTGCCCATGATGATCGTCGTGATGGCTGTGGTCGTGCGCGCTCATCGCAGCATCCCCATGAGATAGACGAAGGTGAAGACGCCGATCCAGACGACGTCGAGGAAATGCCAGAACATGGACAGGCACATGAGGCGGCGCTGATTGGCGGGGATCAGGCCCTTCTTTGCGACCTGCACCATCAGCGTCACCAGCCAGATGGTGCCGAAGGTGACGTGGAGGCCGTGCGTGCCTACCAGCGTGAAGAAGGCGGACAGGAAGCCCGAGCGCATCGGGGTTGCGCCTTCATGGATGAGATGCGCGAACTCGAAAAGCTCGATCGACAGGAAGGCGAGGCCGAACAGGCCGGTGATCGCCAGCCAGCCCTGCGTTGCGGCGACCCGGTTCTTTTCCATCGCCAGCATGGCAAAGCCATAGGTGATGGACGAAAAGAGCAGCATCGCGGTGTTGAGCGCGACGAGCGGGAGGTCGAACAGATCCTTTGGGCTCGGCCCCGCCGCATAACTGCCGCCCAGCACCGCATAGGTGGCGAACAGGCAGGCGAAGATGAGGCAGTCGCTCATCAGGTAGATCCAAAAGCCCAGCATGGTGCTGGAGCCTTCCGGATGGTGGGGCTCATGTTCCAGATGGAAGAGCGGGTTGCCGTCCTTGTCGAGGAAAGCGGCGTCTATAGTGGGTGCGCTTGCCATGTGCTGTTAGCCCTGCATCGCGAGCTGGCGCGTGCGCTCGCCTTCCGTGCGCTCCACCACATCCTTGGGGATGTAGAAGTCGCGCTTGTAGTTGAAGGTGTGAGCGATCGTGACGGCTAGGATACCGATGAAGCTCAACCCCGCGAGCCACCACATGTACCAGATCATGCCGACGCCGAAGGCCACTGACAGGCCCGCGATGATCACGCCGGTGCCGTTGTTGCTGGGCATGTGGATGGCTTCATAGCCCGAGAGAGGCCGCTGATAGCCGCGCTTCTTCATGTCCGCCCATGCATCGCCATCATGGATGACGGGGGTGAAGGCAAAGTTATAGTCCGGCGGGGGCGAACTGGTCGCCCATTCGAGCGTGCGGCCGTCCCAGGGATCGCCGGTCGTGTCGCGCAGCTTGTCGCGGTTGATGATGCTGACGGCGAACTGGATGAACATGCAGGCGATGCCGGCCGCGATCATCAAGGCGCCCAAGGCAGCGATCTGGAACCAGATCTGCAAGCTGGGATCATCGAACACGCGCATGCGGCGGGTAACGCCCATCAGGCCCAAGATATAGAGCGGCATGAAAGCGACCCAGAAGCCCACGACCCACAGCCAGAAGCTGTACACGCCCCATTTGCGGTCGAGCTTGAACCCGAACGCCTTGGGCCACCAATAGTTGATCGCCGCGAACAGGCCGAACAGCACGCCGCCAATGATGACATTGTGGAAGTGCGCGATCAGGAATAGCGAGTTGTGCAGCACGAAGTCGGCTGGCGGCACCGCGAGCAGCACGCCGGTCATGCCGCCGACCACGAAGGTCAGCATGAAGGCGACCGTCCACATCATCGGCAGCTCGAAACGGATGCGGCCGCGATACATGGTGAAGAGCCAGTTGAAGAGCTTGGCCCCGGTCGGGATGGAGATGACCATCGTCGTGATGCCGAAGAAGCTGTTGACGCTGGCCCCCGACCCCATGGTGAAGAAATGGTGCAGCCAGACGAGATAGCTCAGGATCGCGATGACGACCGTCGCATAGACCATTGATGAATAGCCGAAGAGGCGCTTGCTGGAGAAGGTAGAGGTGACTTCGCTGAACACACCGAACAGTGGCAGGATGAGGATGTAAACCTCCGGATGGCCCCATATCCAGATGAGGTTCACGTACATCATGGGGTTGCCGCCCATGTCGTTGGTGAAGAAGGCCGTGCCGACATAACGGTCGAGGCTGAGCAGCGCGAGAACGGCGGTCAGCACCGGGAAGGCCGCGACGATGAGGATGTTCGAGCAGAGCGAGGTCCAGACGAAGATCGGCAGCTTCATCATGCTCATGCCGGGCGCGCGCATCTTCACGATGGTGGCGATGAGATTGACGCCGGATAAGAGGGTGCCGATGCCTGCGACTTGCAGGCCCCAGATATAGTAATCGACGCCGACGCCGGGGCTGTAGGCTATGCCCGATAGCGGCGGATAGGCGAGCCAGCCTGTGCGGGCGAACTCACCGACGAACAGCGACATCATGGTGATGACGGCGCCCGCTGTGGTCATCCAGAAGCTGAAATTATTGAGGAAGGGGAAGCTGACGTCGCGCGCGCCGATTTGCAGCGGGACCATATAGTTCATGATCCCGGTGATCATCGGCATCGCGACGAAGAAGATCATGATCACGCCGTGCGCCGTGAAGATCTGATCGTAGTGATGGGCGTTCAGATAGCCTTCGGAGCCGTTGAAGGCCCAAGCCTGTTGCAGGCGCATCATGAGCGCATCGGCAAAGCCGCGCAGGAACATGATGAGGCCCAGGATCATGTACATGATGCCGATGCGCTTGTGATCGACGGTCGTGAACCAGTCGCGCCACAGCATGCCCCAGAGGCGATATTTGGTGACGAGGCCAAGGATAGCGATGCCGCCGATTACGACCGCGACGAAGGTGCCCATGACGATCGGTTCGTGGATCGGGACGGCGCTCCAGTCGAGGCGGCCGAAGATCAGTTTCCAGATGCCGCTGTTTTCGGATGCGGGATGAGGGGACATGGGGGTCAGGGCCTTGGGAGGGAGGGGGAGGAGATTATCTTAAGCCCCTCCCCTTGAGGGGAGGGGTTGGGGTGGGGATTGGCCGGATAATGCGGCGCTTGGGGCGCTCCCCCACCCCCGGCCCCTCCCCTGAAGGGGAGGGGTGATATGAGGGGCTTACCGACCATGATGCGCATGGCCGTCGGCATCCTTCTGCCCCGGCGCTTCATGCCCCTGCGCAGCAGGCGTGCGCTCTGCCGCAGGCGTCATTCCCGCAGGCTGCGCAATCTCGCCCTTCTTGCCGGGCTCGACGGGGTGGAAGCCGCCCACGTCGATGGTGCCGTCATGACGCAGGCCTTCGGTATCACGCGCCGATTCCTTGCCGCCGCCGCCCATCATGTCGGTCATCATGACCTCGTCCATGCAGCGCTTGCCCGGCTGGGCGCACATGTTGAGGGCGGCGTGGAAGAGCTTGGGCTCGACGCCCGCGAAATAGAGGGGCTGGACCTTCTCGCTTGGTTGTTCCAGCTTCACATAGGTGGCGCGGTCGAGCTTCGCGTTGCTGGCCTTTACCTGCGCGACCCAGCGGTCAAACCCGGCCTGATCCATTGCCTTGAAACGGAAGCGCATGTGGGAGAAGCCTGCGCCGGAATAGTTGGCGGAGAATCCTTCGAACGTGCCGGGCTTGTTGGCGACGGCGTGGAGGACCGTCTGCATGCCGGGCATGGCGTAGATCTGTCCGGCGAGCGCGGGCACGAAGAAGCTGTTCATCAGCGTGGCGGAGGTGATCTTGAACTCGATCGGCTGATCGACCGGCGCGGCGAGTTCATTCACCGTTGCGATGCCCAGTTCGGGGTAGATGAACAGCCACTTCCAATCGAGCGCGACGACTTCGACCTGGAGCCGCTTGGCCGCCGGTTCGACCTTGCGCTCGTGATCGATGCGCTCGATCGGGCGATAGGGATCGAGCAGGTGCGTGCTGGTCCAGGTGATGGCGCCGAGCGCGATGATGATCAGCAGCGGGGCCGACCAGATCAGCAGCTCAAGGCTGGTCGAATGGTCCCAGTCGGGGTCATAATCCTTGGCCTGCGCCTTTTCCCGGTAGCGCCAGGCGAACCAGATCGTCGTGGCCATCACCGGCAGGATGATGAGCAGCATGAGCAGTGTCGAAATGACGATCAGGTCACGCTGTTGCACTGCAACATCGCCCGCAGGCGACATGACCACCCAGTTGCATGCGCCAAGGGGAAGCAGCAGCAACGGCGCGATTCGGCGCGTAAAAGCTCGGGAAAAGGGGCGAGGGCGTGCGGTCATGAAGCCCGCATAAGTGGGATGCTTGGCGATCGACATTGGACCTTTTGTCCTATCCCCTCGCAGGCGCAAAATAGGGCAATGGCCTTTCGACCACCGGGGCGATTCGCTATGCTGCAACGATGTTTGGCATGGATCGTTCCCGCAGCATGAAGGCTTGTCCAGACCGATGAACGCCGCGACCACCACACCATCCTCCACGCAGATGGAGCGCGACGCACGCCTTGTGACGGCGCGGGATCATAAGGTCGCGCCGGGTGAGATCGCGATCGGCGTGATCATCGGGCGGACGTCGGAGTTTTTCGACTTCTTCGTTTATGCGATCGCTTCGTGCATCGTGTTTCCGGCGCATGTCTTTCCCTTTTTAAGTCCGCTGGCGGGGACGCTGTGGTCCTTCGCGATCTTCGCGCTGGCGTTCGTGACGCGGCCGATCGGGTCGTTCATCTTCATGGCGGTGGACCGGGCCTATGGGCGGGGGGTGAAGCTGACCATTGCGCTGTTCCTGCTGGGGGGATCGACGGCGTTTATCGCGTTTCTCCCGGGATATGAGACGGTTGGCATATGGTCGGCGGTGCTGCTGGCCGCGTTGCGTGCTGGGCAGGGGATTGCGCTGGGCGGGACGTGGGACGGGCTTGCGTCGCTGCTGTCGCTGAACGCGCCGCAGAACAAGCGAGGCTGGTATGCGATGATGCCCCAGCTGGGCGCGCCGCTGGCGCTGGTGGTGGCGAGTGGGTTGTTCGCTTTTTTCCTGTTCAACCTGTCGCGGGCGGATTTCCTTGATTGGGGCTGGCGCTATCCCTTCTTCGTGGCCTTCGCGATCAATGTGGTCGCGCTGTTCGCGCGCTTGCGGATCGTCGTGACGCATGAGTTTGAGCGGCTGTTCGAGGCGCGGGAGTTGCAGCCTTCGCCGGTCATCGAGACGGTGCGGACGGATGGGCGAAATATCGTCATTGGCGCCTTCGCTCCGCTGGCGAGCTTTGCGCTGTTCCATATGGTGTCGGTGTTTCCGCTGTCCTGGATCGCGCTTTATACGAAGCAGCCGCTGGAGCGCTTTCTGGTGATCGAGGCGATCGGGGCGAGCGTGGGCGTGCTGGCCATCGTCGTGTCGGGCTTTGTCGCGGACATGGTGGGGCGGCGTAAGTTGCTCGCCTGGTCGGCGCTGGGCATCGGTATCTTCAGCATCGCCGCGCCACTGTTACTGAACGGCGGAGAGCTGGCGGAGATCGCTTTCATGATCCTGGGGTTCATGCTGCTGGGATTGAGTTTCGGGCAGTCTTCTGGTGTGGTAGCGTCCAACTTCTCGACGGCCACGCGCTATACGGGGTCGGCGCTGACTTCGGACCTTGCCTGGCTGGTGGGGGCAGGCTTTGCGCCGCTGGTGGCGTTGGCGCTGTCGGTCACGTTCGGGTTGGCGGCTTCGGGCGCTTATCTGTTTTCGGGCGCGGTGGTGACGGGGCTGGCGCTGTTCATCAACAAGGAGCTGGCGGGCAAGGACCGCTAAGCCGCCATCTGCCGCATCCGCGCGAGTGCCTTTCGGTCGAACCAGCCGGTGGGGCCGGAGCGCGGGGCAAGGCGGGGGAGCCATGTGGCGTAGAGGCTGAGCAGTTCGTGCGGCAGGCCGTCCGGGCCTTCCCGGCCCATGATGTCGGAGACGATGCGGTTCTGGAAGAAGCGCAGCGAATAGTTGGTCATCCGCCGATATTGCATGCGCCAGCTTGCAGGGCGGGTGAGGCGGACGGGTTCGCAGAGGAAGCCTGCTTCTTCGCAAGCGATGACACGCTCGCGCTGCCAGGCGGCGTCGGTTTGCAGATCGGTATGAGCCCAGGCCGCGACGAGACCATCGTCGCCAATCAGATCATCGGGCAGACGTAGGCCGCGCGCGCGGATGCGGTTCACGAAATGGCCGGACAGTGCGTAGAGATCGCCGAAGAGGCCGCCGTCTGTTGACAGCAGATGGCGGTAATGCGCTGCCATTCGGCCGTTCAGAGGCATGCCCGCCGCCGCATTGATGCCGTTGCTTCCTACCGCGTGCACCAGGGCGTCGATGGAGCCGGGTGCGATCTGGGCATCGCCATCGAGGAGGATGATGGCTTCGTCGGTTCCGTCCAGCAGATCATGGATCAGGTGGTTCCACGTTCGCGATTTGCCGCCCTGGGCGATGTCATGCACCCGGACATTGGCTCGCCCGGCTGTCATGTCGCGGGCGCGGGCGACGGTGGCGTCGGTCGAGCCGTTGACGAGGACATGATAGACGGCGTCCGCCCGGTCCAGCGGGAGCGAGGCAAGGCAGGGGCCGATCCGCCGCTCCTCCTGATGGGCGAAGATGCCGACGGCGATGCCCATGATGTTAGCGGAAGTCCCAGCCCTGCTGACCATGGTCGACCTGATCAAGGCCCTCGGAGGCTTCCTCTGCCGTTAAACGCATGGGCAGTACGACCGTTAGCAGCAGCGCGACGATAGAGGTTCCCGCCATTGACCAGAGGGCGACGGCAATGACACCGGCCAATTGGCTCAGCATGGCCGTTATGAGGCTGATGTCGCCTTCGAAACCTACGCCGCCGAGGAGCGGCTGAACGAAGAGCGGCAACAGCAGGGCGCCGATCAGGCCGCCTAGCCCATGCAGCAGGAACACCGACGCCGGATCATCGACGCCGCGCCCGAACGTTGCCTTTGCGATGCGGCAGAGAAGGGCGGCGACAAGGCCGATCAGCATTGCCCCTCCGGGACCCGAAAGTGCGGCGGAGGCAGAAATGGCGGCGAGACCAGCGACGGCGCCCGACATGATGCCGGGGGCGCTGATGCGGCCGGTTGCGGCGCGATCCGACAGCGCCCATGCGAGGGCGCCCGCGCTGGCAGCGAAATGTGTGTTGAGGATGGCCGTGGCGGCATTGTCCGTGGCGCCAAGAGCCCAGCCACCGGAAATGCCCGCCCACCCGATCCAGATCAATGCGCCACCCGCGAGGCTGAGTACCGGTGCGTGGCTTGCGCCGACTTGTCGGGGACGGCGGCCAAGGATCAGGGAGAGTGCGAGCGCTGAAAAGCCTGCGCTCATGTGCATGACGAGGCCGCCGGAAAAGTCGATGATGCCGAGCGCTGCAAGCCAGCCGCCGCCCCAGATGCCATGAACAAGCGGGGCATAGACGATCAGCAGCCAGAGCGGAGCAAGGGCCGCCATCCAGCCGAAGCGCGCGCGTCCAGCCGTGGCGCCGGGGAGGAGGCAGACGGCAAAGAGGGCCAAGGCCATCTGGAACAGGACGAAAGCGGATTCGGGAACGGTCAGGCCAGCCTTCAGGGAGCCCAGGTTGGCGAGTAGGAGGTTCGCGCCGCCGCCCAGCCATGCGCTGCCGGGTGCGAAGCTGAGGCTATAGCCCGCGATGGCCCAGGCGAGCGATGCGCCCGCCGCGACGACGATAAGCTGGGTGCTTGCCGAGAGCGCGCTTCGCACATTGACGAGGCCCGCGTGGCGCAGAAGCAGGCCCGGAAGCCCGGCGAGTAGTATGAGGAGGGCGCAGAGGATCATCCAGGCCGTGTCTCCGCTGTCCGCGACGGCCATCGCTACCTGTGCTTCTGCCGTTTGGGGCGAGGCCATGAAGAGGAAGAGGAGGAGGGCGCGAGCGAACATGGGACGATCCGATATGTCTGGTGTCCTATGTCTATGGGGTGGCGGTAAACACTTTGATAAGCTTAGTGAGGAGGGGCGGTTGTGGGGGCGGGGTTTTCAAGAAAGAGAAGGGGCTTCGACAAGCTCAGCCCGAACGGGGTTAGGTGATCGCGATGAAAGCCACGGCACCTAGGGTGTGTGGGGATTCAGTCCATGACGGGCTGCAAATGGCGACTTTCTGCGCTTCCGGTGCTCACGTACTGAAGTACGCTGCGCGCCGGTTCTCGAAATTCACCATTTTCGCCTCATCCTGAACTGAATCCCCACACACCCTAGAACATGATCATGTTTGAGTGATCGTCACCCCGGACTTGATCCGGGGTCCCACTCCTTTTCTGACGCCGTCGAGGCAGCGGGACCCCGGGTCGAGCCCGGGGTGACGGAAAATGAGCCTCGACGCCGACGCTCCGTGTAAGACGATCAAGCTCTAATAGGCTTCGCCGCCGCAGGAGATGCGGCCTGTGCCGCGATTTTCGACCTGGCAGGCGGCCTTGCCGACTATGGTGACGTCACCCGAGCCTGATGCCGATATCTTGGCGGTTACGTCGGCGGTCAGGGCGACATTGCCGGGGCCGTCATTGCTGACCGTCGCCTGGCGGGTGCGCAGGCCATCGGCAGCTACGGCGCCCGGGCCGTTTACCCGCACTGTCGCGATTGCGGCGCGCCCCGCCAAGGTTGCGCGGCCTGCGCCTGCGAGGCCGAGGCTGAGTTGATCGAGATCGACCGCGGCGACGCTGACATCGCCATTGCCGCCAAGCACGATCTCTCCGCGCAAGCCCTTCATACGGCTGACCGAAATGGAGCCGCCACCGGTCAGCACCAGCCTTTCAAGCGTGCCGGTCGAGAGCCGGACGGTGGCACGGCCGCCGCTTTTCTCGCCGGGTTGGGCGCGGTCCATCCTGATGGTCAGCAGGCGCCCCGACACATCGATGTGCAGTCGTTCGATAAGGGATTGATCGCCATCGACTTTGGCGGAAGCGCCCGCGCCTGTGGTGATGATCACCTCCACCGGTGCATCGACGCGGATCGCGTCGAAGCTGGTGATGGTATAGCCGCGCGTCGCCGATGCGGCGGGCATGGGCAGCAGCGCGGTGCCTGCGATCAGGGGCCAGAGGAGCTGTCGCAATCGACCTGTCATGGCCCTACCTTTCGTGACAAAGCGCATTGCTTCAAGGTGATAGCAACGCTTTGCGCGGGAGCAAGTACCGATGGCCGGTCTCAGGCGAGGCCGACTTCCTTTAGCGGGACCGAGGGGTCGGCCAATTGCGCCTGGTCCAGCAGGGCGCCCGAAAGGACGTGGGCGCGGCCCTGCACATAGTCCTTCACCGCATTGACGCAATCGAGCGCGATGAGCTTTCCGGTCTTCAGATACAGGACCGAGAAACTGCGGGTCGCCGGATCGCCGCGCAGGATGGTGTGGTCATGGCCGATCGAAAGACCCACGGTCTGGAGCTTCAGATCATATTGGTTGGACCAGAACCATGGCACGGCGTCATAGGCTTCTTCCTTGCCCATGATGTGGGCGACGGCGGTCTTTGCCTGATCATTGGCGTTCTGCACCGACTCAAGGCGAAGCTGGGCGCCGCGCGCGAAGCGGTTGGCGTGGGATGCGCAGTCGCCGACAGCATAGATGTTGGGCAGGCTGGTGCGGCAATATTCATCGACATCGACGCCATTGCCGCCAGTAGCGCCCGCAGCGATCAGCGGGCCGGTTTCGGGGATGATTCCGATACCGACGATCACCATGTCGGTTTCGATCCGTTCGCCATCCTGCATCAGCACGGCGGTCGCCTTGCCATCCTGCACCTCGATGCAGTCCATCGCGGCACCGGTGCGCAGATCGACGCCATGGGCGCGATGTTCAGCTTCGTAGAAGCGGGAGAGTTCTTCCCCGGCAACGCGGGCGAGGACGCGGTCGAGCGCTTCGAGCAGCACGACCTTCTTGCCGAACTTCGTCAGCACGGCGGCTGCTTCCAGCCCGATATAGCCGCCGCCGATCACGACGACATGGTTGATCTGGTCCATCTTCGCCATCATGGCGTCGACATCATCGCGGCGGCGCACGGCGTGGACGTTGGGCGCATCGGCGCCGTCGCAGGTCAGCATGCGCGGGCTGCCGCCCGTGCACCAGATGAGCTTGCCGTAGGAAATCTGCTCATTGCCTGTGGTGATGGTCTGGTTTTCCGGATCGACGGCCTTCACCCGGTGGCCGAGCAGCATGTCGATCTTGCGTTCTTCCCAGAAGGCGGCGGGGCGGATGAGGATACGGTCGAAGACCTTGTCGCCCGCGAAATATTCCTTCGACAGCGGCGGGCGTTCATAGGGCGGGTATTTTTCGTCACCGATCATGGCGACGGACCCTTCAAAGCCGAGTTGACGAAGCGAAATGGCCGCCTGCGCGCCTGCATGGCCCGCGCCTACGATCAGAACGTCATAATGGCTCATCGGCCAGCATCCCCTCAGTCCAAGTTGCTGCCGTCCTTGGCGCGCTTTCCCCGGACTGACAAGGGGTAGGCGGGACTTTTGAAGTCAGCGGGCCAAAATATAAAATAGCGGATCGCCGCCTGTCCCCCATGGCGCTGCCATCCCTGATTGTGGCATAGGCGCTCGCCAAAGTTGGGGGTTTTCTGCCTTATGGCTGACAAGGATTTGCCGGTTAGCGGGGGGAGCCATGCGGCGCATGGTCCGCTACACGGCCTCGCGCTCGGCGCGTTGGGGGTGGTGTTCGGGGACATCGGAACCTCTCCACTCTATGCGCTGAAGGAAAGCTTTGTCGGCCACCATCCGCTGGCGGTCGATCCGGCCCATATCTATGGCGTGCTGTCGCTGATCTTCTGGACCATGATGCTGGTCGTCACGGTCAAATATGTGTTCATCATCCTGCGAGCTGACAATAATGGTGAGGGCGGCAGCATGGCGTTGCTGGCGCTGATCGGGCGACGGATGGGCGAGACGCGCTGGACGCCGACGATCGCGGCGCTGGGCGTGCTGGCCACTGCGCTTTTTTACGGGGATGCGATCATCACTCCGGCGGTATCCGTCCTGTCGGCGGTCGAGGGGCTGACGGTGGTGCAGGCTGGTCTTACGCCGCTGGTCCTGCCGATTGCGATCGTGATCCTGATTGCCCTGTTCATCATCCAGAGCATCGGCACGGCGCGAGTCGGCGCGTTGTTCGGGCCGATCATGGTGGTTTATTTCCTGGTGCTCGCAATTTTGGGCATCACCAACATATTGCGGCACCCGGAGATTGTCGCCATCGTCAATCCATGGTGGGCGCTGCGCTTCTTCCTGATTGATCCGAAACTCGCCTTTCTGGCTTTGGGATCGGTGGTGCTGGCGGTGACGGGGGCGGAGGCGCTCTATGC
Organism: Sphingobium sp. RC1; assembly: GCF_059738765.1. Taxonomy (NCBI): domain Bacteria; kingdom Pseudomonadati; phylum Pseudomonadota; class Alphaproteobacteria; order Sphingomonadales; family Sphingobiaceae; genus Sphingobium; species Sphingobium sp. RC1. Next base: position 1,794,562 of record NZ_AP027306.1, on the reverse strand, counting down.
CGATATGGGACATTTCGGGCGCAAGGCGATCAGCATCGCGTGGCTTTACGCGGCGCTGCCGTGCCTGATGCTCAATTATCTGGGGCAGGGGGCGTTGCTGCTTGATGAGCCCGCCGCGGCGCAGAATCCGTTCTTCCTGCTTGCCCCTGAATGGGCGAGGCTGCCGCTGGTGATCCTGGCGACCATGGCGACGGTGATTGCGAGCCAGGCGGTCATATCCGGCGCCTTTTCCGTGACGCGGCAAGCGGTGCAGCTGGGTTTCCTGCCGCGCCTGCGTATCCTGCACACCAGCGCTTCGGCGGCGGGGCAGATCTATGTGCCGCTGATCAACTGGACGCTACTGGTGCTGGTGATCATGCTGGTGCTGGGCTTTGGCAGTTCGAGCAATCTGGCGGCTGCCTATGGCATCGCCGTGACCGGGACCATGGTCATCACCACCTGCATGATGGGGGCGTTGATGTTCAGCGTGTGGCGCTGGAACCCGTTCGTCGCGGGCATGGTGACGGGCCTGTTCCTGATCATCGATGGCGCATATTTCCTGTCGAACGCGACGAAGATTCCGGATGGCGGATGGTTCCCGCTGCTGGTCGCGGCCATATCCTTCCTGGTGCTGACGACCTGGGCGTCGGGGCGGCGGATCATGCGCAACCGTCTGCGCGAAGATGCGATGGACCTCGACCTGTTCATCAAGTCAGCCGGAGCGTCCTTGAAGCGGGTGCCGGGTACGGCGATCTTCCTGTCCTCAACGACGGAGGGTGTTCCGCCGGCCCTGCTCCACAACGTCAAGCACAACCGCATCCTGCATGAGCGCAACATCATCCTGACCGTGCGGGCGGAGGAAGTGCCGCATTTACCCTATGACGGCCGTACCAGTGTCGAAGATCATGGCGCGGGTTTCTATCGCCTGATGCTGCGCCACGGCTTCATGGAAAATGTCGATGTGCCCGCCGCAATGAAGGCAGTGCGCGACTGCGGCGGGCCGATTGGCGTGGCCGATACCAGCTATTTCCTCAGCCGTGAAACGCTGGTGCCGTCATCCCGTCCTGGCATGGCCATCTGGCGCGAGCGGCTTTTCGCGTGGATGGTGCGCAATGCGGAAAGCCCGATGGCGTTTTTCAAGCTGCCGACCAATCGGGTGGTGGAACTGGGGTCGCAGCTGGAAATCTGATCTGGCGCCATCGGCTGGCCATCCGTTAGCCGATCGCTTTCTGACGAGCGATGAGCACGCTTATCGGCGAATTGCGGACGATCGCGGCGGCGTTGGAACCCAGAACGCGGGATGAGAGCGACGGTTGATGTGAGCCGATGATGATGAGGTCGGCACCCACGCGTTGCGCTTCATCCAGAACTTCATCACGCACTCGGCCGCGATGGGACGCGAAACTGGCACGAGTCAGGCCGAACTCGACTTTCCATTCGTCGACCTGTCGCTGAGCCTCTGTGATCTCCTGCGTGTCGAAATCGACGGTGATCGCGCCTTCATAATTTACCGGAAGGAAGTATCGCACATAAAGGATATGCACTTTCGCACCGCCTCCGGAAAGCGCCGCTGCCGCTTCCAGTGCGGACTTTGCGTGATCATGATCATGAATGTCGATAGCGACCAATATAGATGAAAAAGCCATGGTCTCTCCTCTCTTGACCATGACTGTCTATCAGGAGGGGCGAGCCGAAAGGTGTAGCGTCTGTAACAAAGAGTTTCGGCCGAGACGGCAGCGCGCAGATACCCCCGCGCCGGATGCGAAAGAGCGTCAGGATGACGCCGACTGCTGATTTTCATGTGGATTATAATTGGTAGCGGAGGAGGGACTTGAACCCCCGACACGCGGATTATGATTCCGCTGCTCTAACCAGCTGAGCTACTCCGCCCCATGGGCTGCGCCGGGCAGTCGCCCTGCGGTGCGCGCGCTATAGGCAGAGCGACTTGTGGGGTCAACGGGGTTTGGCGACGGCTGTGCAAATTCTCTTCAGGGGAGATCGCCGGACGTCGGGCGCGGGGAAATCTTGGTCGGCGCCCTTTTTGCGCTTGCAATCGTTCGGGCACGTTGCACTAATGTTGCAATGCACAACCGGGCTAGGCCCGAGGGAGGATCGACGCTTTGCCCTTCCACGAAATGTTTGAGCCGGATGGTTCGATACGGCCTTGTTATGCCGAAGTGCAGAATTGGGTGGAACGGACGGGCATCGCCGGGCTCAACCGCAGGTTGGATGAAGCGGAAGCGATCTTCAGGCGGATCGGCATTACCTTTGCGGTCTATGGCGAGGGCGGCGATCCGGAGCGATTGATCCCGTTCGACCTGTTGCCGCGTATCTTTACCGCGCAGGAATGGCGGGTGCTGGACCGGGGTATCAAGCAGCGGGCACGGGCGCTCAACGCTTTCCTGCATGATGTCTATCATCGGGGAGAGATCGTTAAGGCGGGGATCATGCCCGCCGACATCATCTACCAGAATAGCGCCTATCTCGCCGAGATGGCGGACTTTACCCCGCCGGGGAAGGTGTACAGCCATATCGTCGGGATCGACATCGTCCGCACCGGCCCGTCGCGGTTCGAGGTGCTGGAGGATAATTGCCGTACGCCGTCGGGCGTGTCCTACATGCTGGAAAATCGCGAGATCATGACGCGCATGTTCCCTGAGCTGTTCGCGCAGGGGCTGGTGGCGCCGGTCGATGATTATCCCGCTGAACTGCTCAAGAGCCTGAAGGAAGTCGCGCCGCCCGCGTGCAAAGGTGATCCCGTGGTTGTGCTGCTGACGCCGGGATCGCTCAACAGCGCCTATTATGAACATAGTTTCCTCGCCGATCTGATGGGCGTGGAGCTGGTGGAGCCTGCCGATCTGTTCGTCGACGAGGATCGGGTGTGGATGAAGACGACGCTTGGCCCCCGCCAAGTCGATGTCATCTATCGCCGGATCGATGACGAATATCTTGATCCGCTGGTGTTCCGGCCGGACAGCCTGCTGGGCATTCCCGGCATCTTCAACGTGTATCGCAATGGCGGGGTGACGCTGGCTTCGGCGCCGGGCGCGGGGATCGCGGATGACAAGGCGGTCTATATCTACGTTCCGGAGATGATCCGATTTTACCTGGGTGAGCAGCCGATCCTGGACAATATCCAGACATGGCAGTGCGGGAAGCCGGACGAATGCGCCCATGTGCTGGAGCATCTGCACGAACTGGTGGCCAAGGAGGTGCATGGGTCGGGCGGCTACGGAATGCTGATCGGTCCCAAGTCGACCAGCGAGGAAATCGCCGCCTATGCGGAGCGGATCAGGGCCAATCCGGGCGAGTTCATCGCGCAGCCGACGCTGGACCTTTCGACCGTGCCTACTCTTGGTCCGGCTTCGGTGGTCGGGCGGCATGCGGATTTCCGGCCCTATTGTCTGGTGGGCAAGCAGATCAGGCTGGTGCCCGGCGGGCTGACGCGGGTTGCGCTAACCGAAGGGTCGTTGGTGGTGAACTCCAGTCAGGGGGGTGGGGTGAAGGATACATGGGTGTTGCAGGACTGATGGAGGTTGCCAGCATCTTTCGCAGTCATCGTCATCCCAGCGGAAGCTGGGATCTCGTGAGGCTATGCAGTGCGCTCTCGCCTGAGATCCCAGCTTTCGCTGGGATGACGGTAAGAGGCGGGATGACAACGAGAGGCAGGATGACGGGGAGGAGGTGGGTGCGCCCATGCTGAGCCGGACTGCCGAAAATCTCTACTGGATGGCGCGCTATATGGAGCGGGCGGAGGCTACGGCTCGTTTGCTTACCATGGGACAGCGAATGGCGATCCTGCCGGGGGCGCATCATCGCGACGAATGGCGGTCGGTGGTACGGGCAGCCGGGGTCGATGGCCCATTTCCCGAAGGCATACAGGTCGCCGAGAGGGACGCCATATCCTATCTGATGCTGGACCTTGATAATTCCAGTTCAATCCGGTCCTGCCTGCTGAAGGCGCGTGCCAACGCTAAGTCGGCGCGCACCATGCTGACCCAGGACATGTGGGAGGCGCTGAACGAAGGGTGGCGCAAGCTGGACAGCTATGATGTGGGGGAAGCGCGGCAGCAGCTTCCCGCGCTGATCGATTGGGTGAAGACGCGGGTCATGACCTTCCGGGGTGCGGCGCATTCCGGGCAGTTGCGCAATGAAGGGCATGATTTCCTGCGTGCCGGGTCGGCGCTGGAGCGGGCGCAGATGACGTTGCGGCTGCTGGACGTCAAATATTATGTGCTGTTGCCAGAAACCGAGGTGATCGGGGGCAACCGGGACCATTATCAGTGGACCTCGGTCCTCTACGCTCTGTCTGGAGCGCGGGCCTATCACCATGTCTATGGCGGCACCTATACGCCCTGGCAGATCACCGATTTCCTGATGCTGAACCGGCTTTTCCCGCGCAGCGTGGCCTATTGCTATGAACAGCTTGCCTATCGGCTCAACCGGCTGGCGGGTTGGCACAATGGGCGGGGCACGTGCCATGAGACGGTGCGGCAAATGGTGAACGATCTGGAACAGCTGGACAGCGGAGAGATTTTCCGCGTCGGATTGCATGAAACCGTGCTGGGCGGATTGAAGATGACCAACCAATTGGGCGCGGAGATCGCCCAAACCTATCATTTCGGATGAAGGAGCGCGGTACGCCTTGAAATTGCTGGTACGCCATCAGACGACTTATCGTTATGCCGCGACGGCAGGCCGGGTGGCGATGCGCCTGAAGCTGATGCCGATCGACACGGCGTCGCAACGGGTGCTGGAATGGCAGGTCAGCGTGAATGGCGAGCCGGTCGAAGGGTTCCGCTGCAACAGCTTTGGCGAGATGGAGGCTGTCTGGATACGGCATGACCGGCTGGACAATGCGGCGATCGTTGCCGAAGGGTTGGCGGAGACGAGCGAGACGAGCGGTGTTCTGGGGCATGGAAACGGCCGGGTGCCTGCGGTCTATTTCCTGCGGGAAACGCAGCTGACCCGGACGTCCGATGCCATTCGGGACATGGCGCTTTCCCTGCCGGATGATGGGGGGACGCTGGCGCGGTTACATGCCTTGTCGGCGGCGGTCAGCGATGCTGTGGTCTATCGGGGCGGCGTGACGTCTTCGGATACCACGGCGGCAGAGGCCTTCGCGCTGGGGGCGGGGGTTTGTCAGGACCATGCGCAGATATTCATCGCGGGGGCGCGAGCCCTGGGCATTCCGGCGCGATATGTGACGGGATATCTGCTGGCGGAGGGCGGGGTTGCCCTGCATGAAACCCACGCCTGGGTTGAGGCGTGCGTGCCGGATCTGGGCTGGGTCGGGTTCGATCCGTCGAACCGGGTCTGTGTAACGGAGCGCTATCTGCGGCTGGCGTCGGGCCTGGATGCCAATGCGGCGGCGCCCATCCGGGGGTCCGTGACGGCGGCGGGCGATATCTGGATTGACGCGGACGTCCGGATCGCGCAGGCGGAGGAAGGGGTGGAAGAAAGGCAGCTGCAACGGCAGCAACAACAAAGCCTTCAGCCTGCCATCCCGCAGGGTTGAACGGATACAGGAGCCCGGTGGGCGATGACCTATTGTGTGGCGGTGCGCGTGGACCAGGGATTGGTCATGCTGTCGGACACCCGCACCAATGCGGGCATGGATAATATCGCGCGCTTTCGGAAAAGCTTTACCTACAGCGTGCCGGGCGAGCGGGCGCTTGTGCTTATGTGTTCGGGCAACCTGTCCATCACACAGGGCGTCAAGACGATGCTGGGCCGCGCGATCAAGGATTCGCAGGTCGATCCGGACGTTGAAAGCATCCTGAATTGCGCGACGATGCACCGCGCGGCGCAACTGGTGGGGGATGCGATGTGCGAGATGCAGCAGCATTATCGCAGCACCATCGAAATGCAGGGGTCCGGTGCAGATGCCTCCATCCTGCTCGCGGGGGAACGGCGGGGGGGGAAGCCGCGCCTTTACCTTATCTATTCGGCGGGCAACTTCATCGAGGCGACGGAGGACACGCCCTTTTTCCAGATTGGCGAGCATAAATATGGCAAGCCGATTTTGGACCGGATCATCAAGCGCGAGACGAGTCTGGAGGACGCGACCAAGGCGGTGCTGGTGTCTATGGATTCTACCTTACGATCGAATCTGTCGGTGGGCATGCCGCTGGACCTGACGGTGATCGAGCGCGGCCAGTTCGATTTCCGTGTCCGCACCCGGATAGAGGCCGATAACGAGGAATTTCAGCTGCTTTCGCTCAGCTGGTCGGCGGCGCTGCGCAAGGGGTTTGAGGACCTGCCCAACGTCATTGACTGACGGCTGGAGAGGCGGGGGAGGCGGAGCTTGCCCGCGCCCAAGCAATTCCATGCGATAGTCAGGCTTGCGCGTCCGGCGCTGCTGCCTATTTCATCCCGACAAACGAATCTAAAGAGCTGGGGAATCTGATGACCGCTACCCATTCCACTCGCATGCTGATCCTCGGTTCGGGGCCGGCCGGGCTTTCGGCCGCCATTTATGGGGCGCGGGCGGGGCTGGCGCCGATCGTGGTGCAGGGCATGCAGCCGGGCGGGCAGCTGACCATCACGACCGACGTGGAAAATTATCCGGGTTTCCGCGACGTGATCCAGGGGCCATGGCTGATGGAGCAGATGCAGGCGCAGGCCGAGCATGTTGGCGCGCAGATGATGTACGACCAGATTGTCGACGTTGACCTGTCGGAGCGGCCTTTCCGCCTGACCGGCGACAGCGGGACGCGCTATTTTGCTGACTCTCTGGTGATCGCGACGGGCGCTCAGGCGAAGTGGCTGGGTACGGAAGGCGAGCAGTTGTTGCAGGGCAAGGGCGTTTCCGCCTGCGCGACCTGCGATGGATTTTTCTATCGTGGCAAGAAGGTTGTGGTGATCGGCGGGGGTAACACCGCTGTCGAGGAGGCGCTGTACCTTACCAACCATAGCCATGACGTTACGCTGATCCACCGCCGCGATTCGCTGCGGGCGGAGAAGATTTTGCAGCAGCGGCTGTTTGCGCATCCGAACATCAAGGTGCTGTGGAACCAGAAGATCGAGCGGTTTGTGGGTGGCGGTAATCCGGAAGGGCTGGTCGGCGTCGATCTGATCGATACGGTGACGGGCAAGGCTTCGCATATCGAGACTGATGGGGCTTTCGTCGCGATCGGGCATCAGCCTGCCACGGAGCTGCTCGCGGGCAAGCTGCCGATGGATGAAGGCTATCTGATCGTGGAACCGGGCACGACGCGTACCGCTATTCCGGGCGTGTTCGCGGCGGGTGATGTCAGCGACAAGATTTATCGGCAGGCGGTGACGGCGGCGGGCATGGGCTGCATGGCGGCGCTGGACGTGGAGAAGTTCCTGGCCGAAGCGGATTTTGAGGCGCTGGCGGCGGAGTAAGCGGGCGTGGAGCGGGGGTGCGCGTTGCGTGCTTCGCGTTGCTGGGTCTTCGCTATCCTCCGTACGCCCTGAGCTTGTCGAAGGGCTCTCCTTGTCCTTCAAGGAAAGAAGAGGGCTTCGACAGGCTCAGCCCGAACGGGTGGTGGGGGGCGATGAGAGGGTCAGGCCTCTATCTTCGTCCGCGCGAAGGCAACCAGCGTGCCGAAGGTCTCGAAGGTTTCGCCGTCGATGTCGTCATCCTCGATCAGGATGTCGAGCCGGTCTTCCATCTCCGTCAGCAGCGTGGCGACGGCCATGGAGTCCAGTTCAGGCAAAGCGCCGAACAGGGGCGTGTCGGCGTCGAACGCATCGACGCGTTCCTGGGACAGGGCCAGCACATCGCGAAGCAGATCGCGCATCGCGTTTGACATGTCGCTTGTCCGGTCGACCGGCATAGAGGTTTTCGCCCGCATGATGGGGGGCTTACCTAATCGTTCCGCCTTCAGCCCACAAGGGCGGAAATCGCGGTTCGCGCCGCGGGAATCCATGTCGAGGCAAATCGCGGATTGAAGAAGTCGAGACGGTAGAGCGTTTGCCGCTGCTCCATCCATTCCGCCTTGTAGGGGTTGTCGCCGGTGCCGTAGTCGATGTGGCGGACCTTGTCGGCATCTATGGCGTGGGCGAACATCGCGTGGCTGAGCAATGTGCCCGGAGAAGCGCCGTCGAAAGCGCGATCATGCGCCAGCTTGTGGATGAGGGCGACGTCATTTTCGATAGTCCATAGCTGGGTCGCCACTGGCTGGCCATTGAGGCGCGCAAAGCCGAGCCGGAGCGTCCCGGCGGCGGCCTCACGTTCTGCCAGTGTGCGCAGGAAGGAGAGGCCGGGTTCCGGCTGTTTCCAACTGCTCGCATGTACCGTCACATAGTCGTGCCACAGCGTGTCATCGACCTGATGGCGAATCTCGATGGTGAAGTGGCTCGAGCGGGCCTTTCGCTGGACCTGATTGCGCAGACGGCTGGGGCGATCCGCCCAATAGGCGGCGAAGTCGCGGCCGTTCAGGGCGAGGACATGGCGTCCACCCATGGGCCGCCGGACGCCGAACCAGCCGCTACGCCTGAAGGCATCGAGGAGCATTTCCGCTGTATCGCCGACCGGATAAAAGTCGATGTGGCGGCCGGTCCTGAACAGTTCGGCGGCGAGTATCTCTGCCAGACGGCGGCGCATCGGCTCATCAGGATCGCCGAGATATATCGGCGACCAGGCAAAGCTGTACCAGTTGGCAAGCGCGCTTTGCCGTTCGGGAGAGGGCGACAGCAGGAACAGCCATGCTTCGACCTGTCCTTCTATAGCCTGAAAGATGCGGACTTGCTGGTTGTTGAAACAATGTTCGTGCAGCGATTCGAACCAGTCGATGCGGTCGAACAGGGAAGGCGTCGCGGCGCGATCCATCCGCCCGTCCAGCGCCTGCCGGGCATCTGCGATCGTGCTGTATTCCCTTGTGACCAGCAAATCATTATCTCCCCGGCACTGTCCCCATGCCTTAGGTGAAAAGTCTGGAAATGGAGTTAAGCCGAACCGCCCTGATCGATGGCGAGGAAGTTCGCCCGATCGACCACCTGTTGTTGCGGGGTGAGGCGGCGCGTCCGGCGCTGGATGGCCGGTCGGGATCGCAGGATTATGCCGAACTTGAGACGACGCTTGGTCGCCTTGCAGGTTGGCTGGCGGGGTTCGGGCTGGAAAGGGGTGCGCGGGTTGCAAGCTGGATTGCCAAGGGTCCGGTTGCCGCGCTGATGCCATTGGCGGCCCCGCGCGCGGGCTTGGTGCATGTGCCGGTCAATCCGCTGCTGAAGCATGCGCAGGTGGCGCATATCCTCGCTGACAGCGGCGCGCGGTTGCTGGTCGCTACTCCGGCGCGGCTTGATGCTTTGGAGCAGGGGGATGTTCCGGGCGATTGCCGCCTGTTGCGGGAGGAGGATGCGGCGGCAGCCATGAGCGGCGGGAATGGACTGCCGCCCTCCGAAGCCGGGCCGCATGATCTGGCGGCGATCCTCTATACCAGCGGTTCGACCGGGCGGCCCAAGGGGGTGATGCTCAGCCACGCCAATCTATGGCTCGGTGCGGCGAGTGTGGCCCGCTATCTGGGCCTCAATGCCGAGGACCGGACCTTGTGCGTGCTGCCCTTCAGTTTCGATTATGGGCAGAATCAGCTGTTTTCGACCTGGTATGCGGGCGGGTGCGTCTATCCGCTCGACTATCTGACGGCGCGTGACGTCATGAAGTCGGTGGACAAGCGCGACATCACGACGCTGGCCGGGGTGCCGCCGCTTTGGGTGCAGTTGACGGAGCTTGAATGGAAGCCGGAAGTGGCGGGGAAGCTGAAGCGCCTGACGAGTAGTGGTGGCGCGCTCACCCGGCCGTTGGTGGCTAAATTGCGCGGTCTTTTCCCCAAGGCTGACCTTTATCCCATGTATGGGCTGACCGAGGCTTTTCGGTCCACCTATCTGCCGCCAGCGCTTGTGGATCGTTATCCCGACTCGATGGGGTCGGCGATCCCGCATGCGGAGATATTGGTGGTGCGGCCCGACGGCAGCCTGACGGACGATGATGAAGCGGGTGAGTTGGTCCATTGCGGGCCGTTGGTGGCGCAAGGCTATTGGCGGGATGAGGCGCGCACGGCAGAGCGGTTTAAGCCTGCGCCGCCGTCCTCTCGCTATGGCGGTATGGCGGTCTGGTCAGGGGATAGCGTGCGACGGGATGCGCAAGGGCTGCTCTATTTCGTTGGACGCGATGACGCGATGATCAAATCCTCGGGCAATCGCATCAGTCCGACAGAGATTGAGGAAGCGGCGGTGGCGGTGCCTGGGGTGGCGGAGGCCGTCGCGCTGGGCATCAAGGATGAACGGTTGGGGCAGGCGGTGCTGCTGCTCATCCGATCTGGCGACGCTGATGCCGAGGCGACGGTCGAGGCGAGGTTGAAGACCGAATTGCCGAATTTCATGCAGCCCCGGACGATCATCCGGCTGGCGGATTTTCCCCGGACGCCTAATGGCAAGATCGACCGAGTGGCACTGGCCAAGGAATATGACAGATGAAGCCGATGGGACCTGTTCCGCCCTTTTTCGAGGGTGAGGAAGGCATGTTGCTGATCGGCGGATGCGGTGCGGCGAGTCTGGTGGACGAGGCGGGGGATACGCCGTTGTTCGTCTATGACATGGGGATAGTCGAGCGGCAGGTGCGCGATTTGCGGGAGGCCATGCCATCGCAATTGTCGATCCATTATGCGGTGAAGGCGAACCCTTATCCGGCGTTGCTGGAACGTATGGCGCGGCTGGTTGATGGCTTTGACGTGGCTTCTGGCGGCGAAATGGCGCGAGCGCTGGAAGCCGGGATGGATGCGGCGCATGTGAGCTTTGCCGGGCCGGGCAAGCGCGATGATGAACTTGCGGCTGCGATCGATGCTGGCGTGACGCTGAACCTGGAGTCGGAAGGAGAGGCGCGCCGAGCGCTTGCCATCGCGGAGAAGCGGGGGCGGACGCCCCGGCTCGCCGTGCGGGTCAATCCCGACTTTGACCTTAAGGGGTCGGGCATGCGCATGGGCGGCGGGGCCAAGCCCTTTGGCGTCGATGCCGATCGGGCGGCGGGGCTTGCCCGATCGTTGATCGACGCGGGAGCGGACTGGCGCGGCTGGCATATTTTTGCGGGATCGCAGGCGCTGGACGCGGAAGCCTTGATCGACACGCAGGCGGCAACAGTGGGATTGGCGGCGCGGCTTTCGGATGCAGTGGGTACTGCGCCGCCGCTCGTCAACCTGGGTGGGGGATTTGGAATTCCCTATTTTCCGGGCGATCAGCGGTTGGACATTGCGCCGATCGGCGAGGCGCTGGGCCAGACGCTGCATGCCCGCGCTGATATATTGGCGGGCAGTGAGTTTGCGATGGAGCTTGGCCGCTGGCTGGTGGGCGAGGCGGGCGTCTACCTGACCCGTGTGGTCGATGTGAAGCAGAGCCAGGGCGAGACGTTCGCCGTGGTGGATGGCGGATTGCACCATCAATTGGCGGCAAGCGGGAATTTCGGCACGGTGGTTCGGCGCAACTATCCGATGGCGGTGGCGAACCGTTATGGCGCGCCGCCTGCGGAGGAGGCCGTCACGGTCGTGGGCTGTCTGTGCACGCCGATCGACAAGCTGGGCGACAAGGTTGCTTTGCCGCCGGTGGTGGAAGGGGACCTGATCGCGATCTTCGCGGCGGGGGCCTATGGTGCTTCGGCTAGTCCCGCCGCCTTTTTGGGGCATCCGCCTGCGCTCGAACTATTACTTGGCTGATATACCAATAGTTTGACGCCTAACCGTATCTTTACCCTTTAGGGGCAAGAAGAGGCCCAAAGCCCATCGCTTTGCGGCCGCTTCACTTGCTTGGCGGCCGTGCATGCGTGCGGCCCTGTCATGAGGTGAAGATATGCGTTTCCTGTCGCTTTCCCGAGCTCTGATCGGCGCATCGCTGCCCGCCTTGGCGCTGTCGGCCTGCGCTTCTGGAGGCGGTGGTGCCCAGCTGCCCTCGGCATCCTTCGTGGCGCAGCAGGAAGGGCCGGGCGAGGAATATGTGATCGGGCCGCTCGATGACCTGACTGTCTTTGTATGGCGCAACCCGGAATTGGGCGCGAAGGTTCAGGTGCGGCCGGATGGGCGGATTACCACGCCCCTGATCGCCGACATGCCAGCCGTGGGCAAGACGCCCAAGCAACTGGCCGACGACATGAAGGTGGCGCTCACCAAATATATCGAAAATCCGCTGGTGTCGGTGATCGTCAACAATTTCTCGGGCACCTTTAGTCAGCAGGTGCGGATCGTGGGCGCGACCGAAAAGCCTGCGTCCATTCCTTACCGCGCCAACATGACGCTGCTTGACGCCATGATTTCCGTCGGGGGCCTTAGCGAATATGCGGCGGGTAACCGGGCGCGGCTCGTGCGCTTCAACAAGGAACAGGGCAAGCAGCAGGAATTCAACGTCCGCATCGGCGATCTGCTGAAGCGCGGCGATAGCAAGGCGAACGTCATGCTGGCGCCGGGCGATGTCATCATCATTCCGGAAAGCATGTTCTGATATGGCCGGTCTTTACGACGAACTGCTGATTGCCCTTCACGGCATATGGACCCGGCGCTGGCTGGCGCTGGCCGTGGCTTGGGGCGTGTGCATGCTGGGGTGGCTGGGCGTGGCTCTGGTGCCCAACAGCTATGAGAGCAAGGCGCGTGTTTACGTGAATACGCAGTCGCTGTTGCAGGACAAGGTCGGCATTACGCAAGTCCAGTCGCAACAGGACCTTGATCGCGTGCGCCAGACGCTGGCCAGCACCGCCAATCTGGAGCGGGTGGTCAAGGAAACCGACCTTAACCAGACGATCAGCGGGCCGCGCGACATGGCGGCCAAGATTACGGCGCTGCGTGAAGGCATCACTGTGATGGCGCAGATCGATCCGAGCATGATCGATATCAGCGCCAAGTCGGCGGACTCCAGCCTGTCGGACGGAGCCAATGCGCGGATCGCGCAGCAGGCGGTGCAGAAGCTGATCGAGATTTTCCAGGAAACGAACCTGTCGTCCGACCGTGTCGAGACGAAGCAGAGCCTTGCCTTCCTTGACCAGCAGATCGCGGCGCGCGGGCGTCAATTGGCTGCCGCAGAGCAACGTCGTGTCGAGTTCGAGCAGCGCTATGCTGGGATGCTGCCGGGCGCGGGCTCCATAGGCCAGCGCATGGACGCGGCGCGGATGGAGATCAACAATATCGAGTCGCAGCTGGTGCAGGCGTCGAGTGCGCTGAGCGCCATGAACGGCCAGCTTGCTGGAACGCCGCAGGTGTTGCCGGGTGTTGGCGCTTCGGGCGGCCCTTCCGCATTGGCGCAGGCTCAGGCGGACCTTGCCGGAATGCGCGCGCGGGGTTGGACCGCTGACCATCCGGATGTGATCGCGGCCCAGCGTCAGGTCGAAGCGCTGCGCCGTCAGGGTGGCGGCGGGGGCGGGGCGGCTGGTTCGCCCAACCCTGCGTATCTGTCGATCAAGTCGATGCAGGCGGAGCGGGCGGCGACTGTTCAGGCTTTGCAGACGCGCAAGGCGCAGCTTCAGGCTGACCTTAATGCAATGTCATCGCGCCAGACCGATGAGCCGGGCCTCGCCGCCGAGCAGGAAAAGCTCGACCGCGATTATGAGGTGCTGAAGACTCAATATGACAAGCTGCTTGCTGATCGCGAGGATGTGCGCCTGCGCGGTGATGTGAAGACCGAGACGGGCTCCGTTCAGTTCCGCGTGATCAATCCGCCGAGTGCGCCCACCGCGCCATCGGCGCCGAACCGGCCGCTACTGCTGCTCGGTGTACTGATCGTCGGCATTGGTGCAGGCATCGGCAGCGCCTTTGCGATGGGGCAGCTCAAGGGCAGCTTCCCGACGGCGGCACGGCTGGAGCGGGCGGTTGGCCTGCCGGTCATCGGTTCGATCACGCAGACGGTTAGCGCCGCGCAGAGGGCGGTCGAGAAGCAGCGGCTGAAATGGCTCGCCGGTGCGAGCGGGGGGCTGGCGGCGCTGTGTGTGCTGCTGATCCTCGTCGAATTTATCCAGCGTGGCATGGCCTGAGGAGCGGCAAGATGAACAAGCATAGCTCCCTTTCCAAAGGTTCGCTGATCGAGCGGGCGACGGAAATCTACGATTTCAGCGCGGCTTTGCAGGGGCGTGCTGCTCCTGCTGTGGAAGTGCCTGCCGATGAGGTCTTGCCGCCAGTGGTGGAGATTGCCCGGCCGGTGGCTGTGGAGGCGGGATATCGCGCGCCTGACTGGCGTGGGCCGGTGCAAAGTATCGACCGGATTGCTCTGGCCGAAAATGGCTGGCTGTCGCCCGATAGTCCGGCGACTGCGATTAGCGAGGAGTTCCGGCTGCTGAAACGCGATCTGCTTGCGCAGCTTGGCGATGATCCGCGCGGCAATCGTGTGCTGGTGTGCTCGGCCCATAGCGGGGAGGGGAAGAGCTTCTGCGCGATCAACCTGGCGCTAAGTCTGGCGGCGGAGAAGGATCGGGAGATCCTGCTGGTCGATGCTGACTTCGGCAAGCCGGGCATTCCAGAGGCGCTGGGCCTGACGAGCGGGCAGGGGCTGATGGATGCCATTGCCGATCCGTCGGTCGCGATCGAGGACTGTGTGATCCGTACGGATATTCCGTCCTTTGCCGTGTTGCCTGCGGGACAGCGGAGCAACAACGACACGGAATATCTGGCTTCGGCGCGGACGGAAACGCTGCTTCGCCGCCTGACCGAGGGGCGGCCGGACCGGGTCATCCTGTTCGATTCGCCGCCTTTGCTCGCTGCGTCGGCCGGTGCCGTGCTGGCGAGCCATGCAGCCATCGCGTTGCTGGTGGTGCGCGCCGACCAGACGAGCGAAAGCGCGCTGCGTGACGCGGCGGGCATGCTGAAGGCGGCGGGGCAGGTGCAGTTGCTGCTGAACGGCGTGACCTTCTCCGCCAGCGGCCGCCGCTTTGGCAGCTATTATGGTGAGGGGAGCGACGACGCATGATGCTGCGTACTTCCCTGGGGTTGCTGGGCGCGCTGACGCTGACCGCTTCGCCCGTCATGGCGCAGGAGCGGAAGGTCGAAGTTACCCCCTATCTGGGCGTTGATCAAACCGTGCTCGTGCCGTTGAAAGGTGGTGGCGATGTCCTGACCTATACCAATGTGACGGCGGGATTGACGGCGCAGTTGCAGACGCGCCGTGTCGAGGCGGTCGCTGACGTTCAATATAATCACAGCTTTGGCTGGGGAAGCGAGGCCAGCGATCAGGATGTGATCAGCGGTATCGTTTCGGGCCAGTATCTGGTGTCGCATGGGCTCACCCTGAATGCGGGGGCGCTTGCGACGCGCATTCGTACGGATGGCCTTTCGGGCGCGGCGACGCTGAACGATAGTCAGACTAGCCAGGTTTATGCCGGTTATGTGGCGCCGTCCTACGCCTCATCCTTCGGCGACATCGACGTCACGGCCTCTTATCGGCTCGGCTATGCGCGGGTGGATGAGGATGTGAACGCCGATTTTGCCGGAGCGCCCAATGTCGGTTCCTTCGCTGACTCGGTTTCGCACAGCCTCGCTGGTTCGGTCGGCGTGGCGCCGGGTGTTTGGCTGCCGCTCGGCATCGTGGCCAGCGCTGGCTATGACCGGGAAGATGCGAGCGAACTGGATCAGCGGTTCGAGGATGCATGGGGCCGCGTGGATGCGACGCTGCCGGTGTCGCCGACTGTCGCCCTTGCCGGGGGTGTAGGCTATGAACGGATCAAGATCAGCCAGCGCTCGCCCGAGTTGGATTCGAGCGGGGTGCCAGTCATCCGCAACGGCCGCTATGTCACTGACGACAGTTCGCCGCGCTCGCTGATCTATGATTTCGATGACATCATCTGGGACGTTGGCGTGCTCTGGCGTCCCAATCGCCGCACCTCGTTGGAAGCGCGGGTCGGCGAACGCTATGGCGGCATGACCTATACGGGTAGCTTCGTATGGCAGGGTCGCGGCCAGTCCTTTGCGCTGGTGGTGTTCGACGGCATCGACAGCTTTGGGCGGATCATCACGTCCAATGTTGCGGCGGTCTCGGGCAGCAGCCTGAATGTCGTGCGCAATCCCTTCACTGGCGATTTCACCGGCTGCGCCTTCTCGCAGAGTGGCGGCGGGCAGTGCTTCAACGATGCGCTGACCGGGGTTACCGACGCGAACTTCCGCTATCGTGGTGTTGCCGCCCAATATGCGGCGCAGCGGGGACCTTGGGGCCTTGGCGTCGGCCTTGGCTATTCGCAGCGCAAGTTTGTGACGCCTTCGGGTCAGACGGTGTTCGTGCGCGGAACGCGGGACCAGAACTGGTATGGCACCGCCTCGCTCAGCTACGTGATCGACAGCCGGTCCAGTCTGGATAGCGCCGTCTACGCCAATTATTTCGATGCGAGCGGCGCACGGCTCGACGTGCTGAACCTGGGCGCGTTCACCAGCTACAACCGCCTTATTAACCGCAATCTTCAGGCTTCCGCTTCGCTTGGGCTCGACAGTGCCAAGGCGGACGATCTCGATGCCGTCATCAACGCCATGGGCCAGGTCGGCCTGCGGTACAGCTTCTAATCGCGTCCGGAGACGAGAGATGTACGACCAGTTCTACGGATTTGAGGGCCGCCCGTTCCAGCTGACCCCCGACCCGCATTTCTATTTTGAAAGCGCGACCCATCGCAAGGCGCTGTCCTATCTGGGCTATGGCCTGGCGCAGGGTGAAGGCTTCATTGTCATTACCGGCGACATCGGCGCGGGCAAGACGACGCTGGTCGGGCACCTGATGGCGACGATCGATCCGGCGCGGCTCACTGCGGTCAAGATCGTATCCACCCAGGTCGGCGGGGACGACATGCTGCGCCTCACCGCGCAGAGCTTTGGCCTGCCGACCGATGACATGCCCAAGGCGCAGATTTTGCGGCAGATCGAGGCGTTCCTGCATGGTCAGGCGCGCGCAGGGCGGCGGTCGCTGCTGATCGTCGATGAGGCGCAGAACCTCTCTGTTTCGGCGATTGAAGAGCTGCGCATGCTTTCCAACTTCCAGTTGGGCGGGCAGTCGCTGTTGCAGATATTCCTGCTGGGCCAGCCGGAATTTCGCGATCTGCTGAAGTCCGCGCAACTGGAGCAGTTGCGGCAGCGCGTGATCGCGACCCATCATCTCGATCCGATGCAGCCGGAGGAGGTTGAACCCTATATCCTGCATCGCCTGTCGATCGTCGGGTGGAATGGTGATCCGCAATTCACGCCAGATGCGTTCGCGGCGATCTATGCCGCGACCGGGGGCGTGCCGCGCCGGGTCAATGTGCTGGCCAGCCGTGTGCTGCTGCTGGGTGCGCTGGATCAGTTGTCGGAAATCGATGCGGCTGCAGTGCAGGCGGTGATCGAGGATATGGGCGCGGACAGCGATGTTGCCGTGCAACCGATGCCGTCATCCGTGCTGGACCAAGCGGAGGAGGCGCCTACTGTGACTCCGGTCGCGGCGCAGGCGGAACCCGCGCGCGAAACACTGCGCGCCGAACTTAATGCGCTGCGGTCGCGTCAGCCCGAGCCATCGCCCGCGCTGATGGACGAGATTGCCACGCTGCGCGCGGAAGTAGATTCGCTGCGGATCGAACAGGTCGCCATCGAGGCGGTGGACCCCGAGGCGCTGAAGGATTGCTTCACTCTGATCGAGGAGCGGCTTTCCTCGCTGGAATTCCGCGTGGGCGAACAGGATACGGCGCTCCGTCGCGTGCTGACGCTGCTGGTGGATTGGGTGGAGCGTGAACAGCGGATGGGCGACGCGCCGCATAGCGCCGCCGCCTGACGCTTCATCATGGTGCTGAATGCCCTATCGGTCGATGTGGAGGATTGGTTTCATGTCGGCGCTTTTGAGCGCACGATCAGCCGGTCTTCGTGGGACGGACTGACGCATCGGGTGGAGCGCAATACGGATGCCGTGTTGGCCCTGTTTGCTGAGGCGGGGGTCAGCGCGACATTCTTCACGCTTGGATGGGTGGCGGAGCGCTATCCTGCGTTGATGCGGCGGATCGCGGAGGCTGGGCATGAGGTGGCGAGCCATGGCTATGATCATGCGCGTGTCTTTACGATGAGCCCGGAGGCGTTTCGCACGGATTTGCGCCGGTCGCGCGCCCTGCTGGAGGATGCCAGCGGGCAGCGCGTCATTGGCTATCGGGCGCCCAGCTTTTCGATCGACCATCGGACGCCTTGGGCGCACGCCATATTGGCGGAGGAGGGCTATCGCTATTCCAGCAGCGTCGCGCCGATCCGACATGATCATTATGGCTGGCCTGAATCGCCCCGCTTTGCCTGGCGGCCGGTGGCGGGGAGTGATTTGCTGGAGCTGCCGGTGACGACGGCTAAGTTTGGCGGGCGGAGGTTGGCTGCGGGCGGTGGGGGATTTTTCCGGTTGCTGCCCTATGGCTTTTCCCGCTGGGCTATCCGGCAAGTGAATGGGCGGGAGAAGCAGCCCGCCATCATCTATTTCCATCCCTGGGAAATTGATCCCGACCAGCCGCGCGTGGCGGGAGCGCCGCTTCGATCGCGTTTGCGCCATTACAGCAATCTGTCCGTGATGGCGAACAAGCTGCGTCGGCTGACCGCTGATTTTTCCTGGACGCGCGTGGATGCGCTTGTCGCTCGCGAGGCGGAGTTGGCGGCATGAGGGTGGATGGCGGAGTCGGCGTGATCACGCTCGATTTGGACGACGCCGTGCAGGTGGCTGCGGTGGATGCCTTCGTTGAGGGCATGGTGGACGGAACGCCTTTCCATCGGCCTGCCTGGATCAAGGCGGTTGAGCGTGGCACTGGCAATCGTGCGCATATGCTGGCTGCTGTCGCTTCGTCGGGGCAGATCGCGGGTCTTCTCCCGCTGACGCACATGAAAAGCCGCCTGTTCGGTGAAGCGCTCGTGTCTTCGGGCTTTGCCGTCGATGGCGGCATATTGGCGAGCGATTCTGCCATTTCGTCGGCGCTGGCGAGCGCTGCTGAAGGATTTGCACGGGATCGCGGCGTCGCTTCGGTCGAACTGCGCGGCGGGTCATCACCCGGCGAGGGCTGGAGCGTTCATGCGGGAAGCCATCTCGGCTTCGTCAGGCCGATCGCTGCCGATGACGAGGGTGAGTTGCTCGCTGTCCCACGCAAGCACCGGGCTGAATTGCGCAAGGCATTGGCTAATCCGGCGTTGAGGGTTGAGGTTGGGCGGGACGATCATCTCGTGCGGGCGCATTATGATGTTTATGCGCAGAGCGTGCGCAATCTCGGGACGCCGGTTTTTCCGAAGCGCCTGTTTCGCGAAGTGCTGGCGGCGTTCGGTGAGGATGCCGACATATTGATCGTCTATGAGGGTGACCGGCCGGTTTCGGGAGTGCTGACACTCTACCATCAGGGGCGGGTCATGCCATTCTGGGGAGGCGGCGTCGCCGAGGCGCGGCGGCTGCGTTCCAACGAACTCATGTATTACCGGCTGATGGGCCATGGGCGGACACGCGGCATGCGCCTGTTCGACTTCGGCCGATCCAAGACGGGAAGCGGGCAGGCCGCGTGGAAGAAGAGCTTTGGCTTTGATCCAGTGCCACTCGCCTATCATAGCTGGTCGGCGACGGGCGAGCGGCGCGACATCAATCCTAACAGCGCGCAATATCAGCGTCGCGTGGAGATGTGGAAGAAGCTGCCGCTGCCGATCGCCAACCTGATCGGCCCGCTGATTTCGCGGGGGCTGGGATGACGGGCGAGATAGTTTTCCTCTGCCACCGCATCCCCTTTCCACCTGATCGGGGCGACAAGATCCGATCCTATCACATATTGAAGCGGCTGGCGGAGATAGCGCCGGTGCATGTCGGCTGCTTTGCGGATGACGATCGCGACCTGAGTTTCGCATCGGCCATGGCGGAGATGACGGCGAGCCAGTACGTGCTGAAGCGCGACAGGTCGCGCGTTGTGGCGGGTCTGTCCGGATTGGTTAGGCGGCAGCCGATGCTGGTGTCCCTCTTTGATGACAAGCGGCTGCATCAATGGGTGCGGACGACTTTGGCGGAGCGGCCGATCGCGGCGGTGATGGCCTATTCGGTGCAGATGGCGCATTTTGTGCCGGTGCTTCCCGATGGCGTTCGTTTCGTCATGGATTTCGTCGATTTCGATTCGGCCAAATATGCGAGCTATGGAGCGGCAGGCGGCGGTGCCATGGGGTGGATCAACCGGCGCGAAGGGCGGGTTCTGCTCGATTTTGAGCGTGCCACTGCCGAGCGTGCTGATGTCAGCGCTTTCGTTAGTGAAGCCGAGGCCGCACTGTTCCGGGAGGCTGCGGGCCTGGACGGCGCGCGGGTCATCGGCATGGATAATGGCGTGGCGTTGGATTATTTCGATCCGGCGGCCGAATTTGATGGGGTTGCGCGACCGGCGGGTCCGCTCATCCTGTTCACCGGGCAGATGGACTATCGACCCAATGTCGAGGCGGTAGAAAGCTTTGCGCGTGATAGCTTGCCAGCCTTGCGAGCCAGACATCCCGAGGCTTGCTTTGCCATCGTCGGGCGCAATCCTTCGCCGACCGTCAACGCGTTGTCTCAACTGCCCGGCGTCATTGTGACTGGCGCGGTGCCTGATGTTCGCGGCTGGCTGGCGGCGGCGGATATTGTGGTTGCGCCGCTGCGGATCGCTCGAGGCATACAGAATAAGGTGCTGGAGGCGATGGCCATGGCGCGGCCCATCGTCGCGTCGCCGCAAGCGGCCGAAGGCATCGATGCGCAGGACGGGGTGCATTTTCTCATCGCGGCTGATCCTGCCGCAGAGGTCGAAAAGATATGCGCGCTGCTGGCTGATCCTGATCGGGCGCGGCGTCTGGGCGAGGCTGCCCGCTCGCGAGTGGAGCAACGCTATCGCTGGTCGGAAACGCTCAAGGGCTTGCCGGATATGCTGTTCGGTCCTGTCCCCGCTTTAGGCAGCCGGGCCGCGTGACTGACAGGACGCTGTCTTTGTCTCGAGCGCGCAACGTTGGCGTGGAAGGCTGGCGCGGGCATCTCGCCGCGCTTGGCGTTCTGGCGTTCCTGATCCTGACGCTGTTCCATCGCGATGCGGCGGGTATGGTGTCGATATGGTGGAATGCGTCCACCTTCGGCCATTGCCTCTTCATCCCGTTCCTGATCGCGTGGCTGGTGCAGCAGAGACTTCCCGGCCTGCGCCAGCTTCAGCCCGTACCCTGGGCTCCCGGATTAATCTGGATGGCGCTGGGCGCGTTCGCCTGGCTGTTGGGAGCGGCGGCGGGTGTCGCGGTGTTCCGCCATGCGGCGATCATCCTGATGTTGCAGGGTAGCGTCATCACGCTGCTCGGGCCTGCCGTGGCGAGGGCGCTGCTGTTCCCGCTTTTCTACGCCTTCTTCATGGTGCCGGTGGGGGAGGAACTGGTCGCGCCGCTGCAATTGATCACGGCGCGGCTATGCATGGTCTTTCTCGGCATTGCGGGCGTTCCCGCGCATCTGGACGGCATCTTCATAACGACGCCGACCGGCTATTTCCGGGTGGCGGAGGCCTGCTCGGGCGCGAAGTTCGTCATTGCGATGACGGCCTATGGCGCGCTGGTCTGCAATGTCTGCTTTGCAAGCTGGCGGCGTCGCATCCTCTTCATGGCAGGTGCGCTGATATTGGCGGTGCTGGCCAACGGCTTGCGTGCGTTCGGGACCATATGGATCGCGCATCTGACCAATATCGAGGCTGCGGTCGGCTTTGACCATGTCATGTATGGCTGGGTCTTTTTCGCTATCATCATGGCGGTGGTGATGGCCGCAGCGTGGCCCTTTTTCGACCGACGGCCGGGTGATCGATGGTTTGATCCTGCTCGGCTTGGGAGCCTCATTCGTGGTCGCCTCCCGCTTGTCGTCGCAGTTGGTGCAGCGAGCGTGTTGGTGCTTGCCGCGCCCGTCTGGCTGATCGTGAGCGCTGCGGCGAGCAAGCCACTGCCCGGTGCGCCGACTCTCCCTGCGGTCAAGGACTGGGCACTGACTTCGGCGCAGCCGCGCTACCCGTGGAGACCGCGATTCGATGGGGCGGACTATCTTGTCCTTGGACGCTACCGGAATGCGGCGGGAGATATGGTTGACCTCGCCATCGCCAGCTTTGACCGGCAGGATGAGGGGCGTGAGCTTGTGGGCTTTGCTCAAGGCGCCGCGAATCCTGACCAGCGTTGGTCATGGTCCTCGCCTGCGCCCGCCCCCTCGAACGGGCTAGGCGAGCAGATGACCGCCCCCGGGCCGGTGGTCCGCCATGCCGTCAGCTTCTACAAGGTGGGAGACGGCCCCGTCACCGGCAGCGCGCCGCGCGTGAAGATCGACACGATGCTGGCCCGGCTGCTCGGCCGCGATCAACGCGCCGCTGCCCTCATCGTCTCGGCCGAAGAGCGGCAGGGCAAGCCCGCCGACGCCGCCATCGCGCTGTTCCTGCAAGATATTGGCGATGTGAAGGATTTGGCTGACCGCAGCCTCGGCATCCGCTAAAGCCCCTTCGCATGTGCGGGATAGCGGGCATCTTCCATCTTGAAACGGCCAAGCCGGTCGATCCAGCGCGGGTGCGCGCGATGCTGGATGTGATGCCACATCGCGGACCCGATGGCGGCGGTACGTGGACGGCGCCGGGCGTCGGGCTGGGCCATGTGCGCCTTTCCATCATCGACCTTGGCGGCGGGGCGCAGCCCATGCTGACCGAGGATGAGAGCCTGGCCGTCACTTTCAATGGCGAGATCTATAATTTCGCCGAAGTCCGCGCGGAGTTGGAGGCCAAGGGGCATGTCTTCCGTACGGACAGCGATACGGAGGTGATCCTTCACGGCTATCGCCAGTGGGGCGAGGCCTGTGTCGAGCGGTTCCATGGCATGTTCGCCTTTGCCCTGTTCGACGCGCGGGCGCAGTCGCTGTGGCTGGTGCGCGACCGGCTGGGGGTGAAGCCGCTATATTATGCGCAGCTTTCGGATGGCAGTCTGATCTTTGGATCGGAATTGAAGGCCCTGCTCGCTCACCCGCTGCTCCGCCGCGCCCCAGATTTGGCGGCGGTCGAGGATTTCATGGCCTATGGCTATGTGCCCGACGACGCCTGCATCGTTGCGGGCGTGCGCAAGTTGGCGGCCGGTCACACATTGCGGCTGGTGCGTGGGCGGCCCGTGCCCCAGCCGCAGCGCTATTGGGATGTGAGCTTTGCCGAACGCAGCAAGGCTAAGCCGGAGGCGTTGGAGGAGGAACTGGTCGCCCTGATGCGGCAGGCGGTTCGGTCACGCATGGTTTCCGACGTGCCGCTGGGAGCATTTCTGTCCGGCGGGGTGGATAGTAGCAGCGTCGTCGCCTTGATGGCGGAGGCGTCCAATCAGGCGGTCAAGACCTGTACCATCGGCTTCGATGTGGCGAGCCTGGACGAGAGTGCCTATGCTGACCGGGTTGCCCGGCGCTTTGCTACCGACCACCGTATGCGGATCGTATCGCCCGATGATTATGGGTTGATCGATACGCTCGCCTATCATTTTGACGAGCCCTTCGCCGATGCCTCCGCGCTGCCCACCTATCGGGTGTGCGAACTGGCGCGGGAGAAGGTGACAGTTGCCTTGTCGGGCGATGGTGCCGACGAAGCCTTTGCCGGATATCGCCGCCATCGCTTCCAGATGCAGGGGGAGCGGGTGCGCAGCCTCATTCCTGCATCGGTGCGCGCGCCGCTTTTCGGGACCCTGGGCCGCTGGTATCCGAAAGCCGATTGGGCGCCCCAAGCGCTGCGGGCAAAGTCGACCTTCCTCGAACTGGCGGGTGAGGGGAGCGAGGCTTATGCTGCATCCGTCAGCGTCACGCCCCATGCTCTGCGCCAAAGGCTGTTTAGTCAGGACATGCGCAGTCGGCTGGGCGCTTATCGGGCCGAGGACCGCTATATCCGTGCCATGGCGGATGCGCCTGCGCGCGATCCGCTGGACCGGGCGCAATATGCCGATATTCATATCTGGTTGCCGGGCGACATCCTGACCAAGACCGACCGGATGAGCATGGCCGTGGGGCTGGAGGCGCGCGAGCCTTTGCTCGATCACCGGCTGGTGGAGTTCGCCGCCCGCTTGCCCGTTGCCCAGCGTATCCGGGGCAATAGCGGCAAATATCTGATGAAGAAGGCCATGGAGCCTTACCTGCCCCACGACATTCTCTATCGTCAGAAAATGGGCTTCGTGACGCCGATCAGCAACTGGTTTCGCGGGCCGCTCGCGGGTGAGGCGAGCGCCATTGCGGGTGGGTCGGCGATTGCCCGAACCGGCTGGTTCGACGCCAAGGCGCTGGGGCGCATCGCCGCCGATCACAAGTCCGGGATGGCCGATCATGGCCGATTGCTCTGGCAACTGCTGATGCTGGACAAGTCGTTGACCCGCTTGTTCGGCCTTTGACCGGCTGGCAAAGAAGGCTCTTTCACGCAAAGCCTTGCATGGCAGTCCCGCCGGTGCCAACGGAGCGGGCGGGTTAAGGACAAGCAGGACGCAAGTGACAGTTTCGAAGGAAATAGTTCGAGCGCGACTATACCTGCTCTGCCTCCTAGGGGATCTGGTAGGACTGTTCCTGTCATTTCTGCTGGCGAACTGGTTCGTGCTGGGCGCGCTGCTGGGCGAGCCGGGGAAGCCGCATGGCCTCGTGATGTTCGCCATGGTCGCGCCGCTTTATATATTGCTGGCGGTGCAGGGCGGGGCTTACGGCATTCACATGCTGGACGACATCCGGCGCGGCATCTTCCGGGGGCTTTTGGCGCTGGCGCAGGCGGCGTTGCTGATGTTGCTGGTGGTCTATTTGGGCAAGATCGCCGAGCAGCTTTCGCGTTTGACCTTTGTCGTCGGCCTTGGCTTTTCGGCGGTCAGCGTTGCGCTGGTACGGCTGGCGATTGCCCGGCTTAGCGCTCGCTTGCTGGGCGAGGTGCCGCACCTTACCGCCGTCATCATGGATGGCGTGGAGATAGAGACCCGCCCGCATATGGAAGTGATCGACGCGGCCGCCGCCAACTTGCGGCCTGCCAGCCACGATGCCGACATGGCGGCACGGCTGGCGGCGGCGGTCGGCATGGCCGAGCGTGTGATCGTCGCATGCCCGATGGAGCGGATGAGCGACTGGTCGGTGGCGCTTAAGTCATTGTCCGCACGCGGTGAGATCGTGGTGCCCGAATTGCTGCGGTTCGCACCTGCTCGCGTCGATGAGTTCGATGGGCAACCGACCATCATCGTGGCGGGCGGCCCGTTCCAGTTCCGCGACCGGATCATCAAACGGATTTTCGACATTATCGTAGCGACAGCTGCGACCATCGCCATTTCGCCGGTGCTGATCGCAGCCGCGCTGGCGGTGAAGCTGACCAGCCCCGGACCCGTCATCTTCAAGCAGCCCCGGATCGGGCGCGATGCGCGGCCCTTCAATATCTACAAGTTCCGGTCGATGCGGATCGAGGCGGCTGACCACAAGGCGGACAAGCTGACAGCGCGGGATGATGATCGGGTGACGCCTGTCGGACGCTTCCTGCGCCGGACGAGCATCGATGAACTGCCGCAGTTGTTCAACGTGCTACGTGGCGACATGAGCATTGTCGGGCCGCGTCCCCATGCCGCAGCGGCCAAGGCGGGCGACAGCCTCTATTGGGAAGTCGATGAGCGCTATTGGGAGCGGCATTGCATCAAGCCGGGCATGACCGGCCTTGCGCAGGTCCGTGGTCATCGCGGATCGACCGACCATCATCAGGATTTGATCGACCGGCTTCAGTCGGACCTTGAATATGTGACGAAATGGTCGATCTGGCGTGACCTGCGTATCATCATGGCGACCATCGGGGTGCTGGTGCATCACAAGGCGTATTGATGCGCGGTGTGGACCTGATCCTTTTGCTCGTCCTTGTCGCGTCGGTGGTGGCGCTGCTCTGGCCGTTCCTCTTTTACCCGCTGATCCTGCGCGCATTGCCGACGAAGCCGGAGGCGCCGCGCGCGGGTGAAGTGCCCTCGGCTTCGCTGCTCTTCTGCGCTTATAACGAGGCAGCGGCGATGCCGGATAAACTGGCCAATCTGGCGATGCTGAAGCGCCGCCATCCCGCCCTTGAGATTCTGGCCTTTGACGATGGTTCGTTGGACGAGACCGCGTCGCTGATAGCCGCACGGGGTGATCTGGTGACGTTGATACAGGGTCCGGGTCGCAGCGGTAAGGCGCATGGCATGAAGCAGCTGGCGGCGCGCGCACGTGGCGATGTGCTGATCTTTACCGACGCGAATGTGATGCTGGACGAGGAGGCGATCGGCAATCTTCTCGCCCGCTATGCTGATCCTGATGTGGGCGGCGTCCTCGGCTCCCTGCATTATATGGGTGAGGGTGAGAGCGCGACGGCATCGGTGGGCTCGCTCTACTGGCGGATGGAGGAGCGTCTGAAGGACGAGGAGTCCCGTACCGGCAATGTGCTCGGTGCCGACGGTTCGATCTTTTCCATCCGCCGCGCGCTCTATCCTGTCTTTCCGGACAGTGTGCTTGATGACTTGACGGTGTCGATGGCGGTGGTGTTCGCGGGATCGCGGTTGGTCAAGGCGAAGGACGTCATCGCCAGGGAAAGACTGGTTGCGGGCAGGGGCGATGAATATCGGCGAAAGGTTCGAATCGCCGCTCGCGCATGGCACACGCATCTGCATCTTCGTCCGCAGCTTCGCCGAATGCAGCCGCTCGACCGGTTTAAATATGCGTCTCGCAAGATCATCAGGTGGTTTGGAGGAGTGTTCATTCTGACCGGTGGGATTGCGGCCCTGTTGCTGGCTGTCCGCATCTCGCTTTTGCTGGCTCTGGGCGCAACGGCGCTCGCGTTACTTCTGCTGACGATGGGCTTGCGGGCGAAGTCGGGGCCTTTGGCGGCGGTGACCGACATTCTCATCGCCTATGCCGCTACGTTTCAGGGAGTCATCAAAGCCATGTCGGGCCGCACGGTCACTGTCTGGAATCCCGCAAAGTCACGCTGATCCCTCTCGCCAAAGGCGGGGCATCATGTATAGGCCCTCCCCAATGCTGATCGGAGCCAAGGCGTGATTACTTTCCAGCGGGTGGCGAAAGCCGTCGGCAAGCATCTGACCCGGACCATGCTTGTCCTGCGCAAGGCGATGGGCGCGCGCGCTAACCGGGCGTGCCCGGCATGTGGTCAGTCAGTCGTCGGCTTCTTCCGCTATGGCGAGAATGCGGAATGGGGATGCCCCAATTGCGGAGCATCGCCGCGCGAACGGCTGATGAACCATCTGATCGCGGAAAAGACGCTGACGGTTCCGGAAGATGGGGCCATCCTGCACATGGCACCCAATGAAGGCAGCCTTGTCCGCCGCTTTTCTGCCGCCGCCGGTTATGTACCCGCCGATCTTGATCCGGCGCGCTATTCGGTTCCCGGCATGCGCCGCGTGGACCTGATGGCGTTGGAGGAGGCTGAACAATATGACTTGTTCTATGCCAGCCATGTCATGGAGCATGTGCCGGACGATCACGCCGTCCTGCGCAATATCTATCGCGCTTTGAAGCCCGGCGGCGAAGCCTGGCTGATCGTGCCGCTGTGGGACAAGCCGACGGAGGATGGCAGCTTCGACATTCCGCCCCGCGAGCGGGAACGGCGATTTGGCCAGTGGGACCATGTGCGCCAATATGGTCTGGATTTCGCCGATCGCATTCGCGCAGCGGGCTTCCTGCTGGAAGAGATCGACGCGAGCGGGATCGATGCCGATACGCGCCATTTCTTTGCGCTGGATGACCACTTGTTCCGCGCTCGCAAGCCCGTGGGAAGCGCCGCCCGGTGAGCGCGCTGGTCGGCAGGACCATCGCCAGGATGGAAGGGTCTGCCCGGTTCATCGCCCTCATCAAGCTCGCCAATGTCGGGCTGACGCTGATCTGGGGTTTCGCCGTCACTTATGTTTTCGTGCGCGTCCTGCCGCTGCGCGAGTTTCAGGCGTTTCTGCTGCTGGTCGCCTTCGGCAACTTCACCATTTCGGCCGAGTTCGGCCTGACCAGCATTATCTATGCCCGGCTGCGGCGTCATTGGCTTGGCCATGGCGGAGACAGCGGGGACGGCTTCCGGCTGGAGGAAATGGGCGTCCTTTTCCTGTTCCTGGGCATGCTGATCCTCGGCGGGGTGGTGATCCTGCTCGTCGCGCTGGTGGCGGGGGGGATCGACACGACGATGCCGCTCCTCTTCATTCTCTTTTTCCTGTCCGCCTGCATCAACCTTCCGGCGCTGCTCGCGAAAAGGGCGCTGGCGGCGGTCGATGGGAATTTCGTCTGGGAGATGCTGGATTGTTTGCGGCGGATTATGACCATCGCGCTGCTGCTGTTGATTCTCAAAGGGTTGGACGCGCGACTTTCGGTGGCGCTGCAACTGATCATCAGCATGGCCGTGATCGGATATGCCATCAAGTTGGTGCATGGTCGGTTGGGTATGACGACGCGGCATTGGCTGGCATTTCGCCGGGGCGGCGCATATGTGCGCACCCATTATCTGCGGGATATAAGTGCGTCGGCGCTGTTCACCGTTTCGGAGATCGTGGCCTATAATGCGCCCTATTTCACCATAGCGATCGCCACGCAGGATGCGCGGCCGATGCTGCTTTTCGATTTCCTGTTCAAAATGTCGCGGGCGCTTTCCATGGCCATCCGCGCCATGGTGGAAGCCGCGCTTCCCCGCATCACCCGAGCTTTTCACGGGGGAGACCGACCCCGCCTGCGACAATTGCTGGCCCGGGCACTGGCGGCCGGGTTTATCTTCGCCCTTGCCGCGTCGGCTGCGTTGCTGATGCTTGGGCAGTGGGTCTTCGCAAAGCTGTTCGCCGGACGAGCCGCCATTGGCATGACCGATCTGCTGCTGATTGACGGCGCTTTGCTGGCGCTGACGCTGATCTGCGTGTCGGTCTATGTCCAGGCGGCGCTCGGGCGCTTTTCTCACCTGCTCAAGCGCTCTCTACCCTTCCTCGCCGGATCGCTGCTCAGCGTGCCACTCGCCATGATGCTGGGTGACGGGTTCGATCGAGGCTTCCTCGCAACCTATGCGCTGACGATGATCGTCGTCGCGGCGCTCCATGCCCTGTCGTTGCGCCGTCTGCTGCAAGGTCCGGCCGCGCGATGAAGATCGCAATGGTCGATCCGTCGCTTTTCACCGGGCGATATGATGACAGCCTGTGCAGCGGTCTTGCCGCACAGGGCGCGGATGTGACCCTGCTCGGCCGCCCGATGCGATCCACTGACGCCATCGCGCCGGAGAGCTATCGATACGAATCAAGATTCTTCCATCGGAGCGAAGCGTTGCGAGCGCGATTGGGGGAGGGCAAGGCCTTTCGTCTGATCAAGGCCGCCGAATATGGCGCCGCCTGCGTGCTTGGCCGGATCGGTACGCTGGCAGCGGCGGACGTTGCGCATTTCCAATGGCTGCCCCTCGCGCCCGCCGACCGCCTGCTGTTGCGCCGATTGAAGGGGCGGGTTCCACTGGTCCATACGGTCCACAATGCGGATGCCTATCATGCCGATGCAGGCGTGCAGGGCAGAGGATATCGCGCCTTGCTCGACCTATTCGATGCGCTGATCGTGCATGGCGATACGACGCGCCAGGCATTGGAGGCGCAGGGGATCGCATCTGCCCGCATTCATGTGACGTCCCACCCCCCGATGCGTCTGGCACCGGCGACAACGGCCGATCTGGCCGCTATCCCCGATGCCTCCGTCCCGCGCCTGCTCTTCTTCGGTACGATCAGGCCGTATAAGGGCGTCGATATATTGATCGAGGCTTGCATGTCGCTCTGGCGGGCGGGGCATGCTTTCGAACTGGTGGTGGCAGGCAAGCCCTTCATGGATGTAGCGCCATTGCTGGAAAGAGTCCGGGCCGAAGGCTTTGCCGACCGGCTGATTGCCGACCTTGGCTTCCTCACGGAAGGGCGGCTGGACGCCCATATGGCAAAGGCCGATGCCATCATCTTCCCCTATCGCCAGATCGATTCAAGCGGCGCATTCCTGTCGGCCCTGCACCATGGCAAGGCGATGGTCACATCGGACGTGGGCATGTTTGCCGCCTTGCCGGAGGGAGTGGCGATCCGCACAGCCGCCGGAAATCCGGACGGTCTTGCTCAAGCCCTCTTGCGGCTAATCCAAAGCCCCGCCATCAGGCAGACGGCTGGCGCGGCGGCACGCGCCTATGGTGAGACTATGGGCAGTTGGAAGGATATGGCGTTGGCAACGATCGGCATTTACCGCTCTGTTATGGCCTCGCGCGCATGAGCCGATATGTCCGCGAACTGGCCGACCGCGCGCTGGCGATCCGCCTCGCCATCGCCGGGCGGGTGCATCAATATCCGGAGATCCAGGCGCTTCGTCGGTTCCTCTCCGCCTTTGCGGTCGATTGCATGTTCGATGTCGGCGCCAACCGGGGCCAATATGCGGCGATGTTGCGCAAAGATGTAGGCTTTTCCGGCACGATCCTGTCCTTCGAACCCAATCCCGACATTTTTGCAGAGCTGTCCCGCCGGGCGGCATCTGACGCCAAATGGCACGTGTTCAATCTTGCCTTGTCGGACTTTGAAGGAACCGCCAGTTTCAACATCATGGCGGCCGATCAGTTCAGCTCGCTCAAGAAGCCGTCGGATCGGCAGGATGCCATCTTTGCCGAGCGCAACAAAGTCACCCGGACGGTCGAGATGCAATGCAGGCGGATCGACACGCTTCTGCCGGAGTTGCGGGCGGAGCATGGATTTTCCCGTCCGTTCCTGAAGATGGACACGCAGGGTCATGATCTTTCCGTCTGCGAAGGTGCGGGGGCCGCGATCTCTGCCATGGCGGGCGTGCAGACCGAACTTGGCGTGCGCCTCATCTACGAGAACGGCACCGGCTATCAGGCGATGATCGATTGGCTGGAGCAAAAGGATTTCGTCCCCTCGGCTTTCTTCGCCAACAACAAGGGGCATTTTCCGCTGCTCGTCGAAATGGATGGCATTTTCGTCAACCGGGCGCTGCTGCCGCAGGAAAGCTGAATGTACGTTCCGCCCGCCCGGCCTATCGATGCCCGCCGCCTTTTCCTGGCGGGTGCCATCGGCCTGACCCTGTGGCTGGGCGCTACATTTCTGTGGCATGTGACGTATCGGCAAGGTGTCAGCCTGGCGGTCATCCTGTTTCTGGATCAGGATTTTCCCGCGCTGCTGGGCGGGCTGTTACTGCTGACGCTGGCGGCGCTTTTTGCCGAGGGGATGGGGTTCCGCCTGCCAAAGCCCCGCGCGCGGGTGATCGTGCCGCTGATCGTCGTCTTTGGCCTCGTCGCCTGGGCGGGCCATTACTGGCTGTTCCAGAACTATTCGATATCGCGAGACGAGGAAGTCGCGCGCTTTGCGGCCGCCTATATGCGCGAAGGATTGTTTGCCCGACCGATCCCCGCCGAATGGGAAGCCTATCGGCGCGCGATCATGCCGGAATTCTTCTCTCCCTTTGGCGCTGCCGACTATTGGACCGCCGCCTATTTGCCGATGAACAGCGCGATTCAGGCCTTGTTCTGGCAGTTGGGCGACCCGAATCTGGCGGGTCCAGCATTGTTGATTGCCGGGCTCTTTGCCCTGTGGCGCGTGGCGCTGCATCTTTTTCCGACGCGGGACGATGCCGTTTGGGTGACGATGCTGCTTGGATTGTCGTCCACGCAGCTCTGGGTCACGGCGATGACCCCCTATGCGATGACAGGCCATTTCGCGCTCAACATGGTCTGGCTCGCGCTTGTCCTGCGGGGTGGCGTGATCGGCCATGGCAGCGCTGGTGCGGTGGCGCTGGTGGCAGCTGGCCTGCATCAATGGCATTTCCCGCCCATCTTCATCGCGCCCTTCATATTGTGGATGCTCCTATCGCGCCGCTGGGCCGTTGCCGCATTTCACGTCCTGATCCTGATCGCCATCGTTGTCGTGTGGGCAAAGCTCTGGCCCGGATTCCTCGTCCAATCGTTGGGGCCTGCCGCCGATGTCCGGCCTTCCGCAGGGGTGGCGGACAAGGTGGGGAGCCTGTTCGAACGCCTGGGCGATCGCTGGCAACCGCTGGTCAACCTCAGCCGTTTTGCCGCATGGAACAATATCTTGATGGTGCCGCTGGCGGCGCTGGGCGTGATGGCGATGCAATGGCGCAAGGCGTTGCGGGGGCAGGAAATCGCATTGCCACTGGCGCTTGGCTGCTTTGCCGGTTGCGCGCTCGCGCTGGCCCAGGGCTATGGCTGGGGCTTTCGCTATGCCCACGGCTTCATCGGGCCTTTCTGCCTGCTGGCGGGCCTGGGCTGGGCGCGTTTCCGTCCAGCGGCGATGCGGCCCATTTACCTGGCCGTGGCGATAACGTTGGCGATGAGCGCCTTTCTGGTCTGGCGCACGCATGTGTTCGTCGCGCCCTATGCCGCCAGCCATCGCATGATCGATGCGTCGAAGGCCGATGTGGTGCTGGTCGATCCGCGCGGCGGATTATATGTGACCGATCTGGTGCGCGGCCGGGACGGTGTACCGGGGCGGCCCATGGTGATGAACCTTGGCATGTTGACGCTGGGGCAGGTGGACGAGCTTTGTCAGCATTATGTCGTAGAACTATTCGACCGCGCCGAGTTCCGCCCGTTGGGCATACCGCTCGCTCGCTGGAATCTCGGTCGCATGGACGCGCTCCGCGCACATATGAAGGCTGCTGGATGCGACAAGCCGGTGTTGCCGCCGCTGCCTGAAACCATCGATGATGCGATGAACGCGTCGGGCGACGTGCTATGATTTAGGGCTTGGCGCCCTTCATGAAGACCCGCTTGCCGCCGATCCATGTTTCCAGAACCTGCGTTGCCCGTATGTCGGCGGGCCGAGCGATCGAGATGTCCCGGTCGATGAGGATGAAATCTGCGCGCTGTCCAGGGATCAGGCTGCCGAAGCGCTTATCCGCGAAACCCGCAAAAGCCGCCTGCCGCGTATAGCCGTCAAGCGCTGCCTCAAAGCTCACTCGCTGCTGCGACATCCATCCCCCCGCCGGTTCGCCGACCGCATCCTCGCGGCTCATGGCAACGGCCATGCCGACAAAGGGGTTCGGACTTGTCACAGGCGCGCCGGAGCCGAACGCCAATGGCGCGCGATTATCGAGCATCGCTTTCCACGCATAGCCGCCCTTCAACCGGTTCTCGCCCATGCGCGCCACCGCCATGCGCCAGTTTGTGGCCTGAAGCGCGGGTTGCATAGACGCTATGACGCCATTTTGTCCGAAGCGGGGAAGGTCCGACGGATCAACAATCTCTGCCTTTTCAATCCGCCAGCGCCTATTGCCCTTGTAGGTCTGGCCCAGTTCCGTGATCGCATCCAGCAGTTCGCTGTTGGCCGCGTCTCCGGAGGCATCGACGGCGATCTGGAAATTGTCCATCGCCGCGCGGCTCATCATGTTGCGCAGCTGGGTGGATGGGATGAGCGAATATCCACGCTGCCCCGTCGCGTCGGCATAATCGGCCCTGAGCCACGCTCCGTGAGATGAGAGCGATCCGTCCAACGTTAGTTTCAGCCCGCCCATGCGCAGCCGGTCATCATAGAGCCACGGTGTCGGCTCAGGGCCTGCAATCAGCACCATATTGTCGAGGCCCTGCGCATAGGAGATGATCCGCACGCGCAGCGCGCCCCGATCTGCCGAGCGGCGGAATGCCTGCCAATCCTCGATCGTGGTGCCCATGTCGGCAATGCCGGTGACGCCGTTCGCAAGCAACAATTGCTGCGCCTTTTCCAGCGCGATGTCCCGGTCTTTGGGGGCGGGAGGGGGGACGACCCGCTGGATCATGTCCATCGCCTTGCCGACGAAAATGCCGGATGGCTTGCCCCCGGTCATCTCGATCCGGCCACCGGCAGGCGCCTTGCTTGTGGCGCTGATGTTGGCGGCCTTCATCGCCGCTGAATTGGCCCAGCCTGCTTGGCCGTCCGCGCTTTCCAGCCATATTGGGACATCGGCGGAGGCAAAGTCGAGATCGGCAGCGGTGGGCGCCCGATTAAGCCCCCAAAGATCGGCATTCCACCCCCGGCCGATGATCCATTTCCGTCCGGGATTGGCGGCGACATATTCCCGTATCTTGCCCTGCGCGTCAGCCAGCGAACGCGTGCCCGACAGGTCGAGCGTGATCTGCGTCAGGCCCAACGCCATGACATGGCCATGCGCGTCGATCAGGCCGGGGATCAGTGTCTTGCCCCCGCCGTCCAGCTGGAAGTCCAGCCCCTTGGGCCAGCTCTCGCCCTTCTTCAGCTTCTTCTGGCGGGGCGGCGCTTCATAGCGTCCGGGTAGCAGCCTTTCGACCTTGCCCTCGTCGTCTATCAGCAGAGAGCGAAACCGCACGGTGCGTCCACTGGAATCGACCGCGATGCCATTCACATTGTCGATGACCCCCGATGCCAAAGCGGGAAAGGGCAGGGCGAGCGCGGTGATGGCCGCCAAAAGGGCGCGCTTCATGCCTTGGTGATCCGCCTCACCAGCGCGCTCGTATCCTGTCGGCTTCCGCCCATCGCCTGCACATCGGCATAGAATTGATCGACCAGTGCAGTCACGGGGAGGGTCGCACCATTGGCACGCGCCTCTTCGAGGGCAAGGCCAAGATCCTTGCGCATCCAATCAACTGCGAAGCCGAAATCGAAACTGTCCTGTGCCATAGTCTTCCAACGGTTATCCATCTGCCAGCTTTGCGCGGCGCCGCCGGACACGGCTTCGAACACCTTGTCCAAATCCAGTTCGGCGGCTTGCGCAAAGCGTTGCGCTTCGGAAAGCCCTTGCAGAACGCCCGCGATGCAAATCTGGTTCACCATCTTGGTCGTTTGCCCGGCTCCCGCACCGCCGACATGCACGATCCGCGCGGCATAGCTTTGCATGACGATACTCGCGGCCTCGACCGCCGGTCCCGTGCCACCGCACATGATGGACAGGCGCCCATTTTCCGCGCCTGCCTGACCGCCCGATACGGGAGCATCGACGCAATGAAGCCCCCGGCTTTCCCCTTCGACGAACAACTGCCGCGCGATCCGTGCCGATACCGTCGTATGGTCGATGAACAGGCTGCCTGGCTTCATCGTCCGGAACGCGCCTTCCTTGCCAACGGTGACCTGCGAAAGGTCATCGTCGGTGCCAACGCAGCTGATGACGATTTCGGCATCTTCCGCCGCCTTGGCCGGGGTGACCGCCACGGCGCCGCCATAAGCCTCGGCCCACTTCTTCGCCTTTCCGATCGAGCGGTTGTAGACGGTCAGTTCGTGTCCGGCCTTCGCCAGATGCCCGGCGATCGGGCCGCCCATGACGCCCAGACCGATAAACGCGATATTAGCCATATGCCTCGTACAGTTAGCCGCGTGGCCTTTTGCCATAGGACGAGATTTCGCCAAGGGCCAGTTCCTTCCGAGGTAAAATTCCGCTAGGGGCGAGCGCATGAACACGTTGAGCAAGATCGAAAGCGCGATGCCGCTGCCCGTAACCGTCGATGACATATTGGCGGCGCGCGTGCGGATTTCGGGCGCGGTCGTGCATACGCCGACGCTGATCAGCCAGACTTTGTCCGACATGCTCGGCTGCAAGGTTTACCTGAAGTTCGAAAATCTCCAGTTT
Organism: Sphingobium sp. RC1; assembly: GCF_059738765.1. NCBI lineage: Bacteria > Pseudomonadati > Pseudomonadota > Alphaproteobacteria > Sphingomonadales > Sphingobiaceae > Sphingobium > Sphingobium sp. RC1. Next base: position 1,759,108 of record NZ_AP027306.1, on the reverse strand, counting down.
ACCGCTGCTTACAAGGAACGCGGCGCGCTCAATCGCCTGCTTCAGCTGGACGCGGCGTCGAAGGAAAAGGGCGTGATCGCCGCTTCCGCTGGCAATCACGCGCAGGGGCTTGCCTATCACGGCCGCCGTCTGGGCGTGCCCGTGACGATCGTCATGCCCGTGACCACGCCGACGGTGAAGGTGACGCAGACGCAAGGGCATGGCGCGACGGTCGTGCTGCATGGCGAGAAGTTTGACGACGCCAGCACCTATGCGCGCCAACTGGCCAAGGAAAATGGTCTGACCTTCGTTCACCCGTTCGATGAACCCGACATCATGGCCGGGCAGGGCACTGTCGCGCTTGAAATGCTGGAGGACGCGCCCGAGATCGACACGCTGGTCATACCGATTGGCGGCGGCGGCCTGTTTTCCGGCATGGCCACTGCGGCCAAGGCGATGAAGCCCGACATCCGCATCTATGGCGTGCAGGCGGAACTCTATCCGTCGATGTACAGCCATATCAAGCAGGCGAACCTTCCCTGCGACGGCGATACGCTGGCCGAAGGCATCGCGGTGAAGGAGCCGGGTGAGCTGACGCGCCGCTTTGTCGAGCGTCTGGCCGACGACATCCTGCTGGTCGATGAACGGCATCTGGAGGAGGCGTTGAGCCTGCTGCTCCAGATCGAAAAGACGGTGGTCGAGGGCGCAGGCGCGGCCGGGCTTGCCGCGTTGTTGATGCACAAGGGATTGTTCGCGGGCCGCAATGTCGGACTCGTTCTGACAGGCGGCAATATCGACACGCGCCTGCTGGCGAACGTGTTGCTGCGTGATCTTGCGCGGTCGGGTCGTTTGGCGCGCCTGCGTATCATTTTGCAAGACCGCCCCGGCGCACTGTTCCATGTCGCCCGCATCTTCGATCAGGAAGCGGTCAACATTCTGGAGCTGTCGCATCAGCGCATCTTCACCAATCTTCCGGCCAAGGGCCTTAGCCTCGACGTCGAATGCGAAACCCGCGATGGGGAGCATCTCGATCGGCTGATCACGGCCCTGCGCGCCGCAGGATATGAGGTCGCGCCGATCGAGGTTGCCTGATCGGCCTCCCGGCGCAGGGAGTACGCATTTTTTTCGTGGTAAATGACCTTTTCACGGAAGGCTGCGGGCGTCATAGTCTGTCCATGACTCAAGTTTCGCGCAGCGTTTTGACGGAGACCGTGGGGTGAGCGCACCATTTCGTTTTCCGCGCTTCTTTGTGACGAACCCCAGCCCCTGCCCCTATATTCCGGGCCGGAGCGAGCGGAAGGTCTTTACCGAACTTAACGGCGACAATGCGTCGGAACTTAACGATGCGCTCGGCCGCATCGGCTTTCGCCGCAGCCAGAATGTCGCGTACCGGCCGAGTTGCGCCGACTGCTCCGCCTGCGTGTCGGTTCGCGTGGTGGCAGGAGAGTTCACGGCCAACGCGACGCAGCGCAAGCTCATCCGCCGCAACAGCGACTTGATCGTCACGGCATGCAAGCCATGGTCCACCGAGGAGCAATTCGAACTGCTCCAGCGCTATCTGAAGGCCCGCCATCCGGGCGGCGGCATGACCGAGATGGACGAGATGGATTTCGCCGACATGGTCGAGCAGACCCCGGTCGAAAGCCATGTCGTCGAATATCGCGAGCCCGGTAAAAATGGCCGCCCCGGCAAGCTGATCGGCGCATGCCTGACCGACCGGCAGGGCGACGGGCTGTCGATGATCTACAGCTTCTTCGATACGGAGTTGGAGCATCGCAAGGGCCTGGGCAACTTCATCATCATGGATCACATCCTGCGCGCCGCGAAGGCCGGTCTGCCCTATGTGTATCTCGGCTATTGGGTCGAAGGGTCGCAGCGGATGCAATATAAGGTCCGCTACCGCCCGCTGGAAAAGCTGAGCCGCAGCGGTTGGGTTCGTTTCGACCCGCAGGAGCAGGCGCAGGCCATCCGGGGTGTGCTGCCTCGCGATGAGCCGCCGTTGCCGATCGAGCTGGCGGGTATCTTTCGGAAATAGCCCTCTCGGCCTCGACCGCCACAAGACTGCATCCGTCTATTTCGCGGCGAAGGTCACGGCCTCGATCTTGTTTCCATCCGGATCGCGCACGAAGGCCCCATAATAATGGGCGTCGTAATTGGGGCGAACGCCCGGCGCGCCTTCATCGGTGCCGCCAAGCTCCAGCGCCAGTCGATGAAACGCGCGGACGGCTTCGCGATCGGCCGCTTCGAAACAGATATGAACGCCGTTGCCAGACGACGCCCGGCCCCCATTTACTGGCGTCTCGACGCTGAACGCCACATCCGTCACGCCATAATCCAGCGAATGCGGATAATCGCGTATGTTGCGATAGCCTAGCAGTGCCATCAGCGGGTCGTAAAACGCCCGCGCGCGTTCGACGTCGTTTGTCCCAACCGACACATGATGGATCATGCCGTCTCTCCTGTCCTTGCCCACCGGGTATTCAGACAGGCTAAACTGCTGATCCTATTTGCAGTTGCACCTGCGTTTGACGCCATGGCGGCGCGTCGTCGTTTCGGTCACATAGCTGGTGGTGGTGACCGTCGGCGTGATGACGACTGTCGTTGTCGTGGCACCCGGATAATAATAGCCGCCCGCGATGTAGCCGGGAGCCTGTGTCGTCGTCACCACCGGGGCGCCGGGGCCATCATGCCGGACGATGGGCGGTGGTGCGCCATAGGGCGGAGCGTCATAATCCACTCCATAGTTACTGCGCGCCTCGCCTTCGAAACGGCCCTCATATTCGCCGCTCACCGTGCGGCCGTTGTCGTCACGCCACGTGCCGGTCCAGCGCCCTTCATATTCATGGGGCGCGAGCGGAGGACCATCATGCGCGGTCACATCATCGTCATAGGGAACGCCCGGCCGGTCCGGTTGTTGATCGCGGGCATCCCAATCGACGTCGCTGCGATGATCCTGGACGCGGCCGTGCCGATCGACCATCACGGCATCGTCATAATAGCGGGACCAACCATAGCCATCGGCGGGCGCGGGCAGGCCATAGCGTCCATAATTGCCGATCCGGTAGGTGGGGCTCACCCAATAGGATGGCAGGACATAGCCCATGACCGGCCGCCGGTAAGCGCCCCAACCGCCCGGCGCATACCAGCCCGCAAACCAGCGACCCTGAACGCGGGGTCCCCAGCGGTGGACCATCGTTCCGCGGTGCATTCCGGCATGAACCGGCCGCATACCGGAAAAGCTTTTGCCCAAAACAGGGAGCGTCGCGCCAGTCCCGGCGGCATCACCCGCTAAAGCCGGCGCTGCGAGGCCGAGGGCAAGGCCCGTGCCCGCCAGCATAATGCTCCAGATCCGCATGCAAAACTCCCCGTTGTTCATGGCTGCCTTGGGCATGGCCGTGACGTTAACGTCTGGTTTAGCATGATGATCCGCCACGATCCACGCGGGGGGAACGCCCCGCCTGTCCCGAAACGGAGCAGCGCTGTTAAGCGAGCCGAGCGCCGATCCGTTCGATCAGTATCTCAAGCCCATTCTGGTCGGCGATATCGAAACGCGCCGGGATTGGGCTATCGAGGTCAAGCACCGCGACGACGCGGCCACCGACCTTCACCGGCACAACGATCTCCGATGCGCTGGCGGCATCGCAGGCGATGTGCCCGGGGAAAGCGTGGACATCCTCGACCAGCTGGGTCTCTCCCGTTGCCGCCGCCGTGCCGCAGACGCCCCGGCCCAGAGGAATGCGGATGCAGGCTGGCTTCCCCTGAAACGGGCCAAGCACAAGTTCACCCTCTACCATACGATAGAAGCCTGCCCAGTTAAGGTCCGGAAGAAATTGCCAAATCAGCGCCGCGACATTGGCCATGTTGGCGATCGCATCGGGCTCGCCGTCCGTCACTGCATCGACGGCCGACAGGAGGTCCGCATTGAGTGCGGACTTGTCGCTATGCGCTGGTGCCTTGAAATCAAACATTGGCAGTCCTCAATCCATCCGCACCTTGCCACGCCCCTGCTTCACCGAACTGCGCGCCTTCTTGGCGTCCACCCGGCGTGCCTTTGCTGCCTTGCCCGGCTTTGTGGCGATGCGCCGGGGGTCGCGTTTGTAAGCCTGCGCTATCATCTCGGCCAGCCGGTCGCGGGCATCCTGACGATTGGCCTCCTGCGTGCGGAAGCGGGACGCCTGGATTACGATCTCTCCGCCGGAAGTCAGGCGAGACCCCGCCAGTTCCTTTATTTTTCGGAAGGCATGGACCGGCAATCCCAAGCGATAGAGAGCCACCCTCAACTGGACCGCAGTGGCGACCTTGTTGACATTCTGCCCGCCGGGACCGCCAGCGGTGATGAAGCGCTCCTCCAGCGCATCTTCCGGAATGTCAAAGTCCGGCATCGTCCAGATACTCTGGCCCGAAGCCCGCTGCCGCAAAGGTGGCGGGCAGAGGAGCTGTCGCCTCTGCCGGAGCCTTGCTCCCGCGCGGGATGCTGAGGAAACGGCTGTGTAGCAGCATTGGTCCCTCGCCGGTGCCATAGACCGGGTCGCCAGCGATGCCGAAGCCCAGGCCATATAATGTATGCGCGCGAATCTGATGGGTTCGTCCGGTGCGCGGTGTGAAGACAATCAGCGAGCGGCTGTCCTTCACCGCCAGCTTTCGCCATTCGGTCACGGCGGACTTTCCTTCCTTTGCCGCGATGATGCGCCAGCCCTTGGCCGCGCTGCTGACTTTCTTCAGCGACAGTTCGATCGTGCCGCTTTCGGTTTCCGGCACGCCGTCCACGACCGCGACATAGCGCTTGCTGACCGTTCCTGCCTCAAACTCGGCGGCATAGCGCTTGTGCGCCTTGGGATTGCGCGCGAGCAGCAGGCAACCGCTGGTGTCCCGATCCAGCCGATGCACCGGCAGGGGCCAGCGCTGAAAGCCGAAGGTTAGTGACGAAAGGTGGTTCTCCAAGCTCAGCGAACCGTCGCGCGGCGCATCGACCGGCAAGCCAGCGGGCTTGTCGAGGATGATGGCTTCGCCATCGATGAAGAGAACTCGGTCATGCAATAGGGACAAGGAGTGATTCCGGGAGCAGTTGGAAAGATTGACGGGCGCGCGCTGTCCTATAGGGCGTGGAAGCCATGGAGAACAGGGGGAACGAGGTCCAGCACAAGTCGGCGCCATCGGAACGGGTGCAGGGTGGCGGGCGGCTGGAATGGATCGATGTGGCGCGCGGCATTGGCATCATCGCCGTGGTGGCCGGACATGTGTGGAGAAGCGGCCCCCTCCGCGATGCGCTCTACAGCTTTCACATGCCGCTATTCTTCCTGCTGTCGGGCCTGCTTTCCCGTCCGCAACCGCCCAAGGGGTTCGCCCTGCGGCAACTGGCGTCGCAGATGCGCCCCTATGCGGCTTTCCTCGCATCGCTGATCATCGCGGATCAGATCATCGAGCCCATGAAGGGGCAACGGCCCATATTCAACCAATGGCCGGACGATATATTGCCGATCCTTCTTGGCGGATCATGGCTGCACGGTCCCTATACCATATTCTGGTTCGTGCCCTGCCTGATGGCCGCGCGTATCCTGTTCAACGCCCTGCTGTCCCGTTGGCCCGATCCGCTCGACCGGCGCTGGTTTATCGCGATCATACCTGTCTCTGTTGTAGCGTATGTAGCAGGGGAGGTTACCCAGACGTCCGTGCTGGGGTTGCTGACCGTGCCCATGGCCTTTGTGCTGCTCTGGATCGGAGCCGTGTGGCAGCGGGTGCCGTGGAGGCATTGGATGTGGCTCCCCTTGGGCGCGCTGGCTCTGGCGGGGCTATCCGGTCTGCTTCCCACGCTTAACATGAAGGCTGCGGATTACGGCTTGCCGATCCTGTCGGTGGGTTCAGCAGTCGCGACGTCTCTGCTGATCTTCCGCATTTCGGTCCATGTCGCGCCTTTTGGCGGATGGTTGGCGGCGGTGGGGAGGGCCTCGCTCGTCATCATGTATCTTCACGTCACGGTCATTCACTATCTGTCACCCCATTTGGACAAGCCCTGGTTGCTGCTCCACGCGCTGTTGCTGCCCATCGCCGTCTATTATCTTTTGCGCGCCAGCCCGGTTGGCGGTCGCTTGTTCCTCTGAAAAAAAGGGGCCGGTGCACCCATCCTATGCACCAGCCCCGATCGTTGTGCCTTGCGACCCAAGGCTCAACCGCTGCACCGAGAGGGGGAGGGTGCAGCCAAATTTCTACCCGTGCAGCTTGATCGCGGTCTCCGCGATCCGCCGCCCCTGATACCGGGCGCCTTCCAGTTCATCCTCATCAGGCTGACGGCTGCCATCGCTATGCGCGATAGTCGTGGCGCCATAGGGCGCACCGCCGCGCACCTTATCGACGCCCATCTGCCCGGCGTGACCATAGTCCAGCCCCACGATCACCATGCCGAAATGCAACAGATTGGTGATGATCGAAAATAAAGTCGTTTCCTGCCCGCCATGCTGGCTGGCAGTAGATGTGAAGGCGCCACCCACTTTTCCGTTAAGCGCGCCGCGCGCCCAAAGGCCGCCTGCCTGATCAAGGAAAGCCGCCATCTGGCTCGACATGCGGCCGAAACGGGTGCCGGTGCCGATGATGATTGCATCATAGTCGGCAAGTTCTGCTACGGTCGCAATCGACGCATCCTGATCCAGCTTGAAGCCCGCATTCCGGGCGACCTCCAAGGGCGCGGTTTCAGGAACCCGCTTGATATCGACCTGAGCGCCAGCGGCGGTCGCGCCCTCCGCGATGGCCTTCGCCATCGTTTCGATGTGGCCGTAGGACGAATAATAGAGAACCAGCACCTTAGCCATAAAGCGTCTCCAGTCTTGGTAATGCATTGATTGGGAAAAGGTTTCTTGAATAATGCGACCGCTCGCCCCCTTAGGGGGGCAAGGTGAGCGAGCGGCCGATAGGCCTTGTGAGCTATTCGCTATCGACGAGGACGATTTCGCTGTCCTCGATCGCGGTGATCGTGATCGGCTGTCCGCCCAGGATCGCGGCCCCGTCGCGCGCTTCAAAGGTCTGACCGTCAATCTCGATCCGCCCCGTGGCGGGCACGAGATACAGGTGTCGTCCCTCGGTGCTTTCATAGGTCACGCTGGTGCCAGCCTTCACCGTCCCACCCAGTAGGCGGGCATCGGCGCGGATGCGTAGCGCCTCCTCATCCTCCGCATAGCCGCTGGCCAGCACGACCAAGCGTCCGGCGCGATCGCCCTTAGGAAAGGGCTTGGCGCCCCAGCTCGGCGCGCCGCCCTGATCCTTCGGTATGATCCAGATCTGGAACAGCGTGCTCGTTTCATCCTCCAGATTATATTCGGAGTGGCGGATGCCGGTGCCTGCGCTCATCACCTGTACGTCGCCTGCCTCGGTGCGGCCCTTGTTGCCTAGGCTGTCCTGATGCGTGATCGCGCCCTTGCGGACATAGGTGACGATTTCCATGTCGCGGTGGGGATGAGGAGGAAATCCGGTGTTCGCCGCGATCTCATCGTCATTCCATACGCGGATAGCGCCCCAGCCCATGCGATCGGAGTCATGATAGTTGGCGAAGGAGAAATGATGGCGAGCGTTGAGCCAGCCATGGTCGGCATGACCCAGCGTCTCGAAGGGGCGACGCTCGATGCGGTTTCCTGCGGCGGTGATCATATTTGTGCCTTTCGTTGCGGCGGAAAAGCGTTCCCGCTTGCTTCCGACTGATTTAACGATCAGGATCGTTTCTTAAACCAGCAGCATTGAAACGGATTGTTTCCTTTATGCGTCTTCCCGACCTTGAAGCATGGGCGATGTTCGCCGCCGTTGTGGAGCATCGCAGCTTCACCGACGCCGCCAAGGCGCTCAGCGTGTCGAAAGCCACGGTTTCAAAGGCGGTCACACGCCTTGAGCAGCATCTTGAAACCAGCCTGTTCAATCGCACCAGCCGACGCCTCGCCCTGACTGAAAGTGGCAAGCGGCTGGCCAGTCATGCAGCCCGGATTTTCGAGGAAGGGCAGGCGGCGGAGGAAGCCGCCCGCCAGGATACGGACGAACTGTCCGGAACTATTCGGCTGGGGGCGCCGATGACGTTCGGATTGCTCCGCATCGCGCCGCTGGTCGCGGAGTTTGCCAAGCTTCATCCCGCCGTCGATATCAATCTTCACCTGTCCGATGCGCGGATAGACATGATCGAGATGGGGCTCGACGCCACCCTCCGCATTGCCGACATGCCCGATAGCTCGCTCCGCGCGAGGCGGTTGGGTGACGTCAAGATGCATGTCATCGCTTCTCCCGCCTATTTGGAGGAGCGGGGCAGGCCCAAACATCCGTCCGACCTCGGTGCCCATGACTGTCTTTGCTATGCCAATGCGCCGACGCCTGACGTGTGGCGCTTCTCGGGGCCGGGGCAGCAGAATGTCGTGATACAGGTAAGGGCGCGTCTCACCGTGAACAGCGGCGAGGCGATGCTGCCTGCGCTGCGGGGAGGCATAGGCGTTGCTCGGCTGCCCGATTTCATAGTGGGCGAAGCGCTCGCTTCTGGTGAACTGGAGGAGGTCCTTGTCGACTGGAGGCCGCCGCCACTTGGTTTGCATCTGGTCACGCCGCCCTCGCGCTTACGGCCCGCGCGGGTCGAAGCGCTGCTCGACTTCATCGCTCGCAACCACGGTTGCTGAAGCTTCGTTGTGCAGGTGAATCTATCTTGACTCAAAATGAATCACTTCGACAATAAATCTTTGCAAACAGATTCAAATTCCCGCGACTCGCGCATTTCTGCGGGTTAGCGAAAAATTAACCTTTGTCCTTCAGAAGTTTTTTGGTTAATGAATTGGAGCAGACGCCGTTCTTAGGGGTTGACGGGATCTGCAAGGACAGGGGCTTCAATATGCGCGTTCTGCTAATAGAAGATGAACCGACCACCGCCAAGGCGATTGAGCTTATGCTCACGACCGAAGGCTTCAACGTCTACACCACGGACCTGGGCGAGGAAGGTCTCGATCTTGGTAAGTTGTATGACTACGACATCATCTGCCTCGATCTGAACCTGCCGGACATGCACGGCTATGACGTGCTGAAGAAGCTCCGCGCCGCAAAGGTGCAGACGCCGGTCCTCATCCTTTCCGGGATTGCGGAGATGGACAGCAAGGTTCGTTCCTTCGGCTTTGGCGCCGATGATTATGTGACCAAGCCTTTCCATCGCGAAGAGCTGATCGCTCGCATCCACGCCGTTGTGCGCCGGTCGAAGGGGCACTCGCAGTCGGTCATCCGCACGGGCAAGCTGGCCGTGAACCTGGACGCCAAGACCGTCGAAGTCGATGGCAATCGCGTCCATCTGACCGGCAAGGAATATGCGATGCTGGAGCTGCTTTCGCTCCGCAAGGGCACGACGCTGACCAAGGAGATGTTCCTTAACCATCTCTATGGCGGCATGGACGAGCCCGAATTGAAGATTATCGACGTCTTCATCTGCAAGCTGCGCAAGAAACTCGCTCTGGCTTGCAGCGGCGACAATTATATCGAAACCGTGTGGGGCCGTGGTTATGTGCTGCGCGATCCTGATGAAGCGGAGGAGGTGGCGACCAAGGTCGCCTGACCTGGCCACCCCGCAAGGATGCAACAAAGGCCGGTGATCCGAAAGGATTACCGGCCTTTGTCGTTGGTCGAACACAATCGATGATCGTCTAAGGCCGATATGGAGTAAGCGCAAAAACCTCCCCACATTTTCGTAGGCGCTGATCTGGCTATGTTTTGCCCCTCGTCTGAGGGGTATCGTAGTGGCTGATGATGTAAGAACATTCGAAACAAGTTTCGAAAGGCAGGAGGGGCAACGCCCCTCGCGTATGGACGTCATTCCCGCAGGACCGATGCGGCGCCGCTGGACGGCGGAAGCCAAGGCACGGATCATCGCGTCGAGTTTTGAACCCGGCGCCAACATCGCGGAAATTGCACGAACGCATGGGCTGCTGCCACAGCAGCTCTACGCATGGCGGCATGACAGCATCCCGGGCAAGCGCCTGGCCAGCAAAAAGATGGGCTTTGTTCCGGCGGTGATTGAAGATGCGGGCGGCGCCGGCTCGGCTGATGGTGGAGGCGATGAGATCGTGATCCGCACGACCACCCTCGCGATCCACGTGCCGCCGGGCGCGAGCGAGGATCATATCGCCCGGGTGCTCGCCGCTGTGGGCCGGTCGGGATGATCATCCCGCCAGGGCCGCTCAAGGTGATGGTGGCGACAAAGCCGGTCGACTTCAGGAAAGGCGCGATTAGCCTGGCGGCGCTGGTCGAGCATGAACTCGGACTCAAGCCCTTCTCGGGGGTGGTCTTCATCTTCCGCTCGAAGCGGGCGAACAGGATCAAGCTGCTGGTCTGGGACGGCACCGGCCTGGTGCTTGTGAGCAAGGTCTTGCAGACCGGAGGCTTTCATTGGCCCCGGGCGCACGATGGCGTCATGCGGCTGTCGGCATCGCAGGCGTCGGCCTTGTTCGAAGGGCTGCAATGGTCGAAAATGCACACGCCGCGCACCCAGGTTCCGGTGACGACGCGATAGGTCGCACGCCTGATTCCCCTGATCGATAGGCCATTGCGGACCGCCCAAAAACTGCCAGAAATGGGGCATGTCCGCCACGGCAGCCGACCTTCCTGACGATGTCGCCACCCTCAAGGCGATGGTCCTGGTCGGCCTCGAGCGTGAAGCTCGGATGCAGCATATCATCGACCAGATCACCCGCACGACATTCGGGAAGCGGTCCGAGAAGCTGAGCGAAGATCAGTTGGCGCTTGCCTTCGATGATCTCGACGTCGCCCGTGCTGAACTGGAGGCGCTTGGCGAGCAGGCGGCAGGCCAGAAGAAGGAACGGGCGCGGAGGGAAAGCGGGACAGCACGGGCGTCGTTGCCCGCGCACCTGACCCGGGTTGAGGAAGTGATCCTTCCAGACGAGAAGGAATGTCCCTGCTGCGGAGGCACGCTGCACTGCATAGACAGCGACATATCGAGCCGGCTTGATGTGATCCCGGTCCAATATCGCGTGATCGTCACGTCCCGGCCGAGAATGGCGTGCCGCGCCTGCAGCGACGGCGTGTTCCAGGCGCCCGCACCCAAGCATGTGGTGCCAGGCGGCCTGCCCACTGAGGCGCTGATCGCCGATGTTCTGGTGAGGAAATATGCCGATCACATGCCCTTCTATCGGCAAGCGCAGGCGCTGCGACGTCAGGGCATTGAGATCGACCGGGGAACCATGTGCAACTGGGCGGGCCGAGCCGCTGCCTGGCTCGGGCGCCTGACCGGCCGGATGAAAGCTGATCTCCTGACGGGCGCGAGGCTGTTCGTCGATGAGACCACCGCCAAGGTCCTGGCGCCCGGCACCGGCAAGGTGAAGACGGGATATCTCTGGGCGATCGCTCGTGATGATGGCGCGCATGGGGGCACCGATCCACCGGCCGTCGTCTACACCTACATGCCCGGTCGCGGAAAAGTCTGGGCGGAAAAGCTGCTCGGGGAGTTCACCGGCATCGTCCAATGCGATGGCTATGGCGCCTATAAGCACATAGAGGCGCCGGACCGGAAGGGCGGCCCGGGAACGCTCGCCTTCTGCTGGGCGCACGTCAGGCGTGGCTTCTTCGACGATGCCAAGGGCGGCAACGCCCCGGTCGCCGATGAGGCGCTAAGGCGGATCGCCAGCCTCTACAAGATCGAGGCTCGTATCCGAGGTTCCAGCCCCGAACACAGGTTGGCGATCCGCCAGACTGAATCCGCTCGGATCATCGCCGACATGCGACCCTGGCTTGAGGAAATGCTGCCCAAGCTGCCGCGAAGCTCCAACACGGCCGAGGCCATCGGCTACACCCTCAACCACTGGAAAGGCCTCGTCCGCTTCCTCGACGATGGACGGATCGAACTGGACAACAACACCGTCGAGCGATCAATCAGGCCGCTTGCCATCTCGCAGACATTCTGCCCATGTCGGGCACGACGTTGTCGTCTGGTATCGGTGGCATCCCTATTTCGAGCGCACGGTTCGGTGCGAGTATACCGAGGAACGGGCGAACGGCAGAGTCGCCCACATTGTGGTGAGCCCCGGCGAAGTCATCGTAGTTCCGGCTTGGATGTTGGATCGCGAGGTGTGCGATGCGTTCAGCTTGGGTAGCCCTCAGGTTGCCGTAGATGCGTTGACCGATCTCCATAGCCTCTTGATCGACGCGGACCTTCGTAATGCCCTGCTGAGCGGTTTGAACGCTCAGGAGGTAAACGATGAAGACCTTGCCCCCACCAACGCGGCTGCCGGCGCTGCGCCAGTTGATCATGCCGCTCGACACCAGAAGCCTGGACGGTCTGACGAGAGCCCAGCGCGTCGTCGTGGTGGCAAGCCTAGCCAAGTTGTTGATGGCGGCCGCAGGCGTCTCGGACGAGGAGACGACCAATGACGGGCGGTAATCTCCTTCCGATGGCCCTGCTGAGGCGCAAGGCAGTTGTTTACGTCAGGCAGTCGACGCCCCAGCAGGTCAACGGGAACCTGGAGAGTCAGCGTCGCCAGTATGAACTCGTCGATGTTGCGCGCCGCTGGGGATTTCGTGATGTCGAGGTGATCGATGAGGATCTTGGACGCAGCGCGAGCGGTGCAGTGGATCGCCCCGGCTTTGAGCGTCTGGTGGAGGATCTGTGCACGGGTCGCGTCGGCGCCGTATTGTGCCTTGAGGCCTCTCGCCTTTCCCGCAACGGACCCGACTGGCACCGGCTTCTCGAGCTTTGCGGCCAGGTCGATGCTCGTGTCATCGACATCGATGGGGTCTACGATCCGGCCAAGCCGAACGACCGGCTGCTGCTCGGCATGAAGGGCAGTATCAGCGAGTTCGAGCTTTCTGTAATCCGTGCCCGTATGTACGAAGCTGCACGGCAAAAGGCTCAGCGCGGCGAACTGCGCATCAGCGTTCCGATCGGCTACATCTGGCATCGCGACTACGGTCTGAGTTTTGACCCCGACATTCGAGTTCAGGAGGCCATCAGGCACATATTCGCGCGGTTCCGCGAGATAGGTAGCGCCCGCCAGGTGCTCATCGCGCTGACCGCCGAAGGTATGCATTTCCCGCGCCCATCGGACGGCAAGATGATGGTCTCCTTTGATTGGGTTCCGATCCGTTATCGCAATGTAATTAGCGTGCTCAAGAACCCGTTCTACGCCGGTGCCTACGCCTATGGCAAAACCGAGAAGCGCACCCAGATCGTCGATGGTCGAGTGCGCAAGAGCTATGGGCATCGCAAGTCGTACGACGATTGGGGCATCATGCTCAGGGAGCATCATGACAGCTATGTCAGCTGGGATGAGTTTGAGCGGAACCAAAGGGTCCTGGCGACCAACGCCTACGGCAAGGCCGGCGGCATAAAGTCCGGCCGCGGTGGCAAGGCTTTCCTCGCAGGCATGCTCACTTGTGGTCATTGTGGCCGCCGCCTGTGCGTCGTTTATGTCGGCCGCCGCATCGGCTATCATATCTACCGCTGCGACCGCTCGAACCTCATGCTGGCCCGGCCCCGATGCATGACCACCAATGGCGCTCGAACGGATGTGGCAGTTATGGAGGAACTGCTGCGCGCCGTGGAGCCCTTGGCGATCGACGCGGCATTGGAGGCAGAGCGTATGCATCTTGAAGGCGAAGCGCAGAGGCGACAGCTGGTCGAGCTGGATTTGCAGCAAGCCCGCTATGAAGCCTCGCTTGCTGAGCGACGCTATGCCGCCTGCGATCCCGATAACCGGTTGATCGCCGCTCAGCTGGAGAAAAGCTGGGAAGCGACGCTGCGCCGTGTCGAGGCCTGCGAGGTGCGGCTTAACGAACGACAAGTGCGCGATGACGCCGCCCTGCCGAATTTCGCCGGCTTGGCTCACGATCTCAAAGCGGCGTGGAATGCCCCCGATGTCGATATGCGGTTCCGGCAAAGGTTGTTGCGCGCGCTGGTGAAGGATATCGTCGCCACCGTCGAAAACGATGGGCAGGAAATCGAGCTTACCATTCACTGGCAAGGCGGGCAGCATTCCCAGGTTCGCATCCGCAAACCCAAGACCGGGGAACATACCAAGAGCACGCCCGAAGAAGCGATGGCAATCATTCGATCGATGGCGACGCGCTGGTCCGATGCCGATGTCGCCGCCACCCTCAACCGTATGGGCATGCGAACGGGTCAGGGCAAGACATGGACTGGGCATCGCGTCAGCTCGCTGCGCCGTGTGCATAAGATTGAAGGCTATCGTTCCGCCGGAACCACGGGTGGTGAATGGCTCACCATGTCGGAGGCGGCAGCCAAGTTCGGCGTCACAAACCACAAAATCCGCCGTGTCGTCGAAGCTGGCTTGCTCCCGACCGAGCAGGTTATGCCCGGCGCGCCGCATCAAATCCGCGCCGCGGACCTCGAAAAGCCCGAAATCCAAGCCGCGATCTCGCGAAAAGGCCCGTGTCGTACTCAGGATGAAAACCAAAAATCCCTGTTTTCCGCCATTTGAAGAGGAGCAGCACAATGAATCAGGCATCACCCTCCAGCGGAAAAACGCCCTGTTCACAGGCCATGACCTGGGAGCTGAAAACTGGGCGACGTTCGCCAGCCTCATCGAAACCTGCAAACTGGGAGGCATTAACCCTCAGGCCTATCTCACCGACGTCCTCGCCCGCATCATCCTGCGCGGCGACGCAGATCCGGTCGATGATCTGCTCCCCTACAACTGGGTAGATAGCCGCGCCGCCACCAACACCGCCATCGATCAGGCCGCCTGACGCCTCCCAGTGGAAGTGTTTTAGCGCTTACGATATGGAAAGGGCCGGTGACCTTTTGGGATCACCGGCCCTGTCTTGTCAGGCGGAGGGGCGGAAGAGGGGCGGGCTCAAAGCCCGAAGTGGGGGGATCCGCCCGGTGGGGTCAATTGTCCGCCTGACTGGACGACGTGTTTTCGCTGGACCCGGAAGCTTGTCCACTTCCGGTGAGCTGACCCGTCGCACTTAGCGCAGCGCCACCGTTAAGGGCGTTGCTGGTGCTTCCGGTCGAATTGGCCGCTCCAGACTGCGCCGCGCCCGCTGCGTTACCGGCGGCCGATCCAGCGCCGCTCGCCGCGCCACTTGCTCGGTTGCGTGCTGCCTGAGCAGTAGCACTGGCTTGTCCTTGCGCCGCTGCGCCAGCGGTGATCGCACGGTCTCGCGCTGCTCCTGCCGTCTGGCTGGCCTGGTCCCTTACGCCGCCAACCGCATTGGCGACATCGTTGGTGCCCAGCGTGTCTGCCGTCAGGCCGCCGCTCGCCGATCCGCTCGCGGAACCTGAAGCGTTCGCGCCATGGCTCTTCCCCTTGTGGCTCAACGATCCGCCCGCGGCGCCATCAGCCCGGCCCGAACCAGAGCCCTTCGCCGAAACATGGCCATTCTCCAGATCGACAGCGCGGTCGAGGCCGATACCGCCCGAACCGTTCAACGTGCCGCCCAGCGACCCGCCAGCGCCACCCAGAGCGCCGCCAAGGCCACCGCCGAGCCCGCCGCCGCCACCCAGAAGCTGGGCGGATGCAGGAGTTACAGTCAGGGCTGCGAGGCAGGCAGTGGCAAGAATGAGTGTCTTCTTCATCGATCGTCTCCTTGTTCGTTTTCGATCCGATGCAAGGACAACGGGATGGCGATGCGACTTAATCCCTGGCGCAAGAATATTTTTTACAAGACACTGATATTCAATCGATATTTCTGCAATTGCCGCAGACGACCCCGTGTCCGAATGCCTTGCTGCTTCCCGGCTTGGCTTCCGCGATCAGCCCATTCACGCTACCGTTTGAGAACAGCCGACCCGCGACGAGCGGCGCTGCGAAGGACGTGCCACGCACGCGGCCCTTGCCTCCATCGCTGCGCGCGGCGTTCATATCCGCGCCCGGCGCTGCGAAATCGACATGCCGTGCGCGCCCCGCTTCAGGCAGCAAATGGCCGCGGCCATCTACGCCCGTTACTGCCACAACGCCGGGATAGGATGCGGGATAGGCGGGTGGCGCGGCCGGGCCATCATTGCCGACCGCTGCGACCACCATCACGCCCTTGTCCCGCGCCAGCCGGATCGCTCCCGCCAGCAGAGGATTGTCGGGTCCAACCAGGCTCACCGTCACGACCTTGATCCCTCGCGCCGCCATCCACCCCAGCGCGCGGACAATAGCAAAGGCGCTGCCGCCCGCCGGATCGTCACCATAGACGTCCGCCACCAGCAGGGGCGTCCCCGGCGCCGCGCCCCGGATGGCTCCGGCCCCACTAATCAGCGACGCTACCGCCGTCCCATGCGAGCTGACGCGAGGCGCGCCGCGCGCGAAGCCGCGCTGCTCGACTGGGCCGGTCAGGGACGCGTGACGGGCAACGCCGCCATCGATCATGCCCGCCGCTTGCGACCGGACAGGGCCTGCGCCTGCCAATGCGGCTCCTTCCGACTTGGGCGCCACGCCGCCGGGGAAATAAAGATTGTCCGCGCTCGCCTCCGCCTCGGGCGCGATGGAGCGCACCTGCTTCAATGCCCGGGGGAGGCTGCGCCCCGGCGGCACCGTGACCCGCGCGATCGGTAGGTCGATCCCTTCAACTGCATCGCTTTCCACCGCATAGCCAGCGCCGCGCAACGCATCGACGCTCGCCGGTTTCGCGCCTGTCAGCAGGATGACGCCACGCCGCGCCGGTTCTTTCCTGTCGTCCAGTTCCACACTGTCGCCATGCCGCCGCAACATATCACCGATCCGCGCTGCCCTGGCCGCCACCAGGCGTTGGGCCAGGCGGCCGGGAGCGACCCGGTCCAGTTCCGTTCGCTCCAGCGCTCGGTCAGCATCGTCGAGGATGCTTCCGACCTGCCCCAACGCTCCGCCGGGGGAGGGCAGCAGTTGCGCGTGGGCCGCCGGACCTGTCAGCAGCAGCCCGGCAACAATCCAGGAACGTGGGATCTTCATCTCTATCTCTTTACCCTTGGACGGCGCGGAAGCGAATTTTCCGGTTCTTTCGCATCCATAATGAATCATCACGCATTTATTTCCGGTAGATTTAAGCCTTCAGGGATGAAACGTGTGGGCACAGCCGTTTCATCCCTGAACATGTGATGGAGACCGGATGTCGTTCGAAAGCGATCTGTTGGCGATCCTCCCCCGGCTACGGCGCTTCGCCGTCAGCCTTTCGCGGGATCGCGCCGATGCGGACGACCTGTGTCAGGCGGCGCTGGAAAGGGCGCTGCGGGCGCGCGAACAATGGCAGCCGGGGACAAGGTTGGACAGTTGGATGTATCGTATCATGCGCAATCTCTGGATCGATGAAGCCCGTTCGCGGCAGCGCGCCGTGCGGACCTTCGCGCCCGAAGAAGCGGGGGAGCATGTCGGCTATGCAGGCGACCAGGATGTGGAAGCGCATGTTACGCTCTCCGACGTCGATCGCGCGATGCAGGCCCTGCCGGACGACCAGCGCGAAGCCATCGCCCTCGTCCTGGTCGAGGGGCTTTCCTACAAGGAAGCCGCCAGCATCATGGGCGTCCCCATGGGCACATTGACGTCCCGGCTGGTCCGGGGACGCGGCGCCCTTATCGAATTGCTGGGAGAAGCGGCATGACCGACATTGACGAAGCCATGTTGATCGCCTGGGTGGATGGCGAGCTGGACGAAGTCACCCGCCGCCGCGTGGATCGCGCCGTTGCGGACGATCCGGCCTTGGCCCAGCGGCTCGAAATGCACCGGCATTTGCGGCAGCGTCTGTCTGGCCACTATGCTCCAGTGGCAGCTGAGTCGGTGCCACCGGCCATGCGCGCGCTGCTGGAGGAACGGGCGAAGGTCACGCCCATCACCCGTGCCGCACCCCCCAAATGGCGCAGCTGGGGCATCGGCGGCGCGATCGCCGCCAGTCTTGTCTTGGGTCTTGGCGTCGGCCGCTTGTCGAGCGGCCCCGCTGGACCCATTGCGGTCAAGGATGGCGTCATGACGGCGAGGGGCGAACTCGCGTCTGCCCTCGAAACCCAACTTGCCTCGGCACAACAGGACGCATCAATCCGCATTGGCCTGAGTTTTCAGCGCAAGGGCGGAGGCTGGTGCCGCAGCTTCGAAGGCGGCTCCCTGTCCGGAGTTGCCTGCCGCGGGGGGAAAGGCTGGCACGTTCAGCAACTGATTCCCGGCACTCCGCAATCAACGGATTACCGTCAGGCATCCTCCACCGACGCTCGCATCATGGCGACGGTCGGTGCCCTGATGGAAGGCTCCCCCGCCGACGCGACCCAGGAGGCTGCCGCGAAGGAGAAGGGCTGGCGCTGAACTTCGGACGTCTTTTCGTTCTGGCTAAGTCTGCAAATACCAGCGCTCCGTGCCCTCAAGGCCGATCGCCGTCAGTTTGCCGCTGTTCCAGGCACCCGTGTCTATCCCGATCCGGTTGGCCTGTTCATCGACTTCGCTGGCGATGCTGTGCCCATGGACCACCATATAGGGATGGGCTTGCCGGTCATGTAGGAACTCACCCCTGATCCAGCGCAAATCCGCTGCGTCCTGCTTCTCCAGCGGCAGGCCGGGCCTGATCCCGGCATGAACGAACAGATAGTCGCCCATCACAAGACTATCCGCAAAATCGTTCAGGAAATCGACATGCTCACGGGGCACATTTTCCAGCATCCATGACGCGATGTCCTTGTCCGTCATTGCTGTGCCAACGCCGGATTCCAGCCCATAGCTTTCAAGCGTGGCCACACCCCCAATGCGTCGGCAATAGCCCGCATACTGCGCATCGCCCTTCGCGGCGCCGACAAAGACCTCCTCATGATTGCCTTTGATCAGGTGCACATTCGGGGATGCTCGCCACAAGGATATGGCATGCTCTATGACGGCGGCCGAGTGCGGCCCGCGATCCATCAGGTCGCCCAGCAGGACGAGATGGCAGGGCAGGGGTGCACGGGCCGAGTCATCCTGATCGATCAACCGCAGCAGCTGTTCGAACAGGTCGAGCCTCCCATGAATGTCCCCGATGGCATAGACCCGTCGGTCCCCGCCTATGTCGGGCACGAAAGAGGGCGCTGGCGATGCACCGCGGCGGAAAAACTTCAGCATGACTGGCGCCCATTGAAATTCATCATCGCCCTTGTCGCACGTCGCCTAGAGTCGAGGCAATGTAACGCCCTGCTGCCCCATATATTTCCCCGCCCGGTCGGCGTAGCTGACCTCGCAAGGCTCATTGCCCTTGAGGAAGAGGAACTGGCAGGCTCCTTCATTGGCGTAGATTTTGGCGGGGAGGGGCGTGGTGTTGGAAAACTCCAGCGTCACATGGCCTTCCCAGCCCGGCTCCAGCGGCGTCACATTCACAATGATGCCGCACCGCGCATAGGTGGATTTGCCAAGGCAGATCACCAGTACATCGCGCGGCACCCGGAAATATTCGACCGTCCGGGCGAGCGCAAAGCTGTTGGGCGGGATGATGCAGCAGTCGGTCTTGCGATCGACAAAGCTGTTCGCCGCGAAATCCTTGGGGTCCACCACTGCGCTGTCGACATTGGTGAAAATCTTGAACTCGTCGGCCACGCGCGCATCATAGCCATAAGAGGACAAGCCATAGCTTATGCAGCCGTCCCGCCGTTGATTTTCCACGAATGGCTCGATCATTCCTTGGGAAATGGCCTGCTCGCGAATCCATTTATCCGACAAAATCGACATGATTATTCTTAACTCTTACTGGAAGGATCATGACCCAAATCATTGGGTCCAAAAGAGAAAGGCAAAAGTTCGGTAACGCTGTGTTGGACCACGGAATCACCTCCGCCCGCCGCACAATAAATGGCGATGGGTCTGCCTGCCACCTGCTCTGCTTCGTTCAGTATCTGGCGGCATCTTCCGCAAGGCGTTATCGGATCGGCGCCACCGCCGACGACCGCAATCGCCTGAACATCGCCAAGCCTCCCCTGCGCATTAGCTGCCGCCAGCGCCACCGTTTCAGCGCAGAGCGACAGGCCAAAGCTCGCATTTTCGAAGTTCGCGCCAACGACCACCTCGCCATCGGACAAGCGCACGGCCGCTCCGACAGCAAAACGGCTGTACGGGGCATAGGCATTTGCCTTCGCCGCACGCGCTGCCTCGATCAGCGTCCTGACGTCTTCACTCGTGTTCATGGCGCAACCACGCCCCATCTGACCGGGCCATCGATGCCATCGATATGACGCATGTCATTCGCCGTCCACATCACCCATCGACGGGTGGCATAGTCGGGGGGAAAGAAGTTTCCGTCCAGCCAGAGCGTCCGGTTTATGCCCGACGCAATGTCATATTCCTCCTCGAAAGCCCTAGAGATGTTGAGGAGCACCGGCTTGCCTGCATTGCTCTCGACCAGGTTCACCAGCGTATTGAGTTCAGACAGCACCGCGTCCCGCCCCGGCCGCGCAGTGCAGCCAGGATCAAAGTCGAGCCGGATCACCGGGGGCAGGGCGGCATTGTCGCGTGGCACTGTCGTGACGAAGCGTGTCGCCTGACCGGCCGCGCGGCCGCACAGACTGAAATCCAGCACCGCGCCATAGCGCAAACCGGACGATCGCGCCGCAGACCAGTTGCGCGCAAAGGCGGGGTCGCGGCCCTCTGTGCCCTTGGCCGCTCTTATATAGGCGAAATCTACGCCGTTGGCGGCCAGCGTGCCCCAATCGATAGCGCCTCCGTCGGCGGAAACGGCTACGCCCTGAACCGGATAGACGTCGCGCCCCGGCGCCCAGCGACAGGCATAGCTCCATGCCCCCAACACCAACAGGGCGATAACCAGCGCGCCCGCAACGATGCGGACCAGAAACCGGCCGGAAGAATGCTGGCGAATGTCCCCTTACCCCTTGATATGCAGCACGCAGATGAGCGTGAACAGGCGTCGTGCCGTGTCGAAATCGACCTTGATCTTGCCCTCCAGCCGCTCGATCAGCATTTCCGCCGCGTCATTGTGGATGGCCCTGCGCGCCATGTCTACCGTTTCAATCTGTTGCGGGGAGGCATTGCTGATTGCCTGATAATAGCTGTCGCAGATCGCGAAATATTCCCGGATCGGACGCCGGAACCGGCCGAGGCCGAGGATGATCGCCTCCAGCGGTTCGCCATCCTCCCGCTTGATTTCGATCACCAGCCGCCCATCCTCGACGCGCAGCAGCACGCGGTAGGGACCTGCATAATCATCGGCATGGGTGCGCTGGGGCGCGAAATAATTGTCTTCCAGCAGGTCGAATATGGCGATCCGCCGCTCTTGCTCGACATCGGCGTTGCGCCAAAGGATCGTCCGCTCGTCAAGCGTGATGTCGATGATGCGCGGGTCGGTCATGGGTCCATAGTCCCTGCTGCTGCCGACGATGAAAAGCAAGGGGGAGTTCTCCACAGCTTTGCCTGTCGGGACACAGCTTGCCCCTTGCGCAGAACCCCGGCGAGGGCGATGAGAGGCGCATGGTCGAACTGGTGCAGATTAATCCCGCCGCAGAAGCAGGCATCCCCGAACTCCCGCGCAACGTGGAGGCGGAAGCCGCGCTGTTGGGCGCGCTGATGATCGACAACCGCATTGCCGAGGATGTCCAGCTCAAGCTCAAGGCGGAGCATTTCTTCGAGCCTCTGCATGGCCGCATCTATGAAGCCGTGATGAAGCTGGTTGAGCGCGACATGGTCGCCAATCCGGTCACGCTTAAGCCGATGCTGGAACAGGACCCGGCTCTTAAGGAACTGGGTGGCGTCGGCTACCTCGCGCAGCTTACGGGCAATGGTGCGGCGCTGCTCGGCGCGCGCGATTTCGCCAGCCAGATTTATGACCTCGCGCTCCTGCGCCAGCTTGTGAATGTTGGGCGAGAACTGGTTGAAAATGCTCTGGATACTAGCGAGGATGTCAACCCACGCGAGCAGATAGAGATGGCCGAAGTCGCGCTCTATAAAGTATCCGAGGGCGAGGGCGAGACCGGCTCCGTCAAGAGCTTCGCCACCGCCACCACCATGGCCGTGCAGGTGGCCGAACGCGCTCTCAACAGTGGCGGCCACGTCTCCGGCATCACCACCGGGCTCAACAGCCTCAACGAAAAGATTGGTGGCCTCCACAATTCGGATCTCATGATCCTCGCGGGGCGTCCAGGCATGGGCAAGACCTCGCTCGCCACCAACATCGCCTATAACGCCGCGTCCCGCTGGATGCGCGACCACGTCGATGGCATCCCGCCAGAAAAGAATATGGGCGCCAAGACCGCCTTCTTCTCCCTCGAAATGTCGGCCGACCAACTCGCGACCCGCGTGCTTGCCGAACAGTCGGGCATCAGCGGAGAGGCGCTCCGCATGGGCAAAATCAGTCGCGCCGATTTCCAGAACCTGTCCCGCGCCGCGCGCGACCTTCAGGAACTGCCGCTGTTCATTGATGACACGCCGGGTCTGACCATCGCGGCGCTGCGTACGCGTGCGCGCCGGTTGAAGCGGCGTCATGACATTGGCCTCGTCATCGTCGACTATCTCCAACTGCTACAGGGCAGCGGGCGGGGCAGCGACAATCGCGTGCAGGAAATTTCTGAAATTTCTCGTGGTCTCAAGACCTTGGCGAAGGAACTTAATGTTCCGGTTCTGGCGCTTTCACAGCTGAGCCGTGCGGTCGAACAGCGCGAGGACAAGCGTCCGCAGCTGTCCGACCTTCGCGAATCCGGCTCGATCGAGCAGGACGCCGACATGGTCTGGTTCGTCTTCCGCGAGGATTATTATGTCGCCGCGAAGGAGCCGGGGAACAAGGAGAGTAGCGAACATCTCGAATGGGCGCAGGAGATGGAGCGGATATACGGCCTTGCCGAACTGATCGTCGCCAAGCAGCGTCACGGTTCGACCGGCCGTATCCGTATGAAGTTCGACGCAAAGATCACCCGCTTCTCCGACCTCGCGGACGGCGGTTATATGGGCGATTATGAGTGATCTACTGAGTTCGGCTCTGCTCGAACTAAGGGGCGAGGGCGCTCAACCCGTGATGAGCGCCTGCAACACCAATATAAGACCAATCAGCCCAACCATATATACCAGCGTCCGCACCACCGGCACGCCCATCGCGTAAAGCGGAAAATAGACGATCCGCGCGCCCAGCCACAGCCATGCGCCGATGGCCGTCAGGTCACTCGTCCGGCCGGCTATCACCACGCCGAGCAGCGCGACGATGGCGATGGGGTAGGTCTCAAGGAAATTTGCCTGCGCGCGCACCAGCCGTCCGGCGATCGGCTCCAGCGGGGGTAAGGTCTCGTCCCGCGCGCCCATGTTCCACTTCGGTCCATATTGCTTCGTTTTGAAATGCGCCGCCGCGAAAATATGCACCATCAGGAGCACGCAGCTCCACGCCAATATCTTGAGCTCGATTGCCATGCGGTATCCCCTTTCCACAGGTAAGCGGGCTACGTTATCGCCATTCCTGCGCTCGCGCCATGAGGCTTGCTCGACAGAACGATACCGTTCGATTATTGGTCAATACTGACAATTGATCTGAGCGAGGACAACGAGGTGATCATCTCCCGGCGCCGTGCCCTGACCCTGCCGCTTCTCGCCAGCGTCTGGTCGGCGGCTCCGGCCGTCGCACGCGAACTCAGCAAAGGCTCAAGGCTGCAATATACCGGCAATCCGTTGCGCCTGCCGATGGGCGTATGCGATCCGCAGATCCGCATTTTCGATGATGTCGCCTGGCTCTATGCCACCCATGACGCCAGCCCGACGAGCCGCACCTTCACGATGAAGGATTGGCAGATCTGGCGGAGCGACAATCTTGTGAACTGGTCCCATGAGGGCACGCTACTGCCTGAACAGACCTATTTTGGTAAGCCGAGCAGCCGATGCTGGGCCACTGACGCGATCCGCCGCAATGGCAAATATTATCTCTATTTCTCCATGGGTCCTGAGGATATCGGCGTTGTCGTCAGCAACGCGCCCGCAGGCCCGTGGCGCGATCCACTGGGCAAGGCGCTGATCGCCAAGGGGCAGGTTCCTACGGAAAGCCGCGACCCCGGTATCTTTCAGGAAGCCGATGGCACCAGCTACATCGTGTTCGGCACCTTCGACTATTATATCGCGCGCCTGTCCGACGATATGATCTCGCTCGCCGAAACACCGCGCAAGATCACGATTGCCGATCCCGAAGGGCCTTATGGTCCGGGCAAGACGGACGACAAACCATTCCTGCACCGCCGGGGTAGATATTATTATCTGTCATGGGGGACCTATTACGGGATCGGCACGTCGCCCTATGGCCCCTTCCAGTGCAAAGGCCCCTTGCTGCTGCCCGAAAATGTGAAGCCGTCTTTCCTTAACGACAGCTCCATGCGGGGCCGCTATGCGCCACCCCCCGGTTTTAAGCCGAAGAACTGGCTGAACTTCGACCGCCATGGCTCTTTCTTCAAGTGGCGCGGTCGCTGGTTTCTCGCCTGCAATGACCAATCGCAGGAGGGCACGACACCGCTGTTCCGCCAAAGCGTGATTTTCGACGTCCACTATCTGCGCGACGGCAGGATCGCCCCACTCAAACTGACGGCGAACGGTGTCATTTCTCCACGCTAGAGCATGATCCGATCAGACTGAATTGGATCATGCTCCATTTGTCTTTTGTTTCCGCATTTTCCGAGCCAGCAGATGATGCCATCTGCTTCGAAAATGCTCTAGTATAGGTGAAGCGGCCGAGTTTCCCGGCCCGAATGCAACTGATTTTGTGGGAATGAAGGGGCGGGTGTCGGACTTGGACACCCCATCCCCCAAATTTTCCTTCGCCATGGGCAAAGCATTCTGAATTGAAACGGTTGAGCGCTTCCGCCATCTGCCCAGCATGGCCGAACAACTCCCTGCTACCGTCTTTCTCGTCGGCGCGGGTCCGGGTGATCCGGAACTGCTGACGTTGCGCGCTGCGCGCCTGATCGCGCAGGCGGATGTCATCGTGCATGACGGATTGGTTTCGGCCGAGATTTTGGCGATGGCTTCGGTCGATGCTGAATTGATTTCCGTCGCCAAGCAGCGCAGCCGCCATTCGATGCCGCAAGAGGGCATCAACGCCTTGCTGGTGGAACTGGCGCTTACCGGACGCAATGTCGTGCGGCTGAAGGGCGGCGATCCATTCGTCTTCGGTCGTGGAGGCGAGGAAATGGAAGCATGCCGCGCCGCTGGCGTGCCGGTCGAGATCGTGCCGGGGATCAGCGCGGCGATCGGCTGCGCGGCGCAGGCGCAGCTTCCCCTCACCCATCGTGATGCGGCGAGCGCGGTGACCTTCGTCGCGGGCCAGTGCAAGGGGCTGACGGATCAGGACTGGTCCGGGCTTGCTGGCCATGGCCGCACGCTGGTTATCTATATGGGCGTGGCGACGGCGGCGGATATCGCCGACAAGCTTATTGCCGATGGCGTGTCGCCTGCCATTCCGGTCGCGGTGCTGGAAAATGGCACGCGTTCCGATATGCGCACGCTGCGCACCCTGCTCACCGATCTGGGTGACATGGTGGCGCGTGAAAAAGTAAAAAGTCCGGCCCTGATTGTGGTCGGTGAAGTGGCGGCCTATGCGCTGGCGCAGGACGTGCTGGCTGGCTGGGCCACACAGGTGAATAATGGGGCGGAGATGCATTCGTGAAGATTTTGACCGGCAATGACCTTGGCACCGGGGATGTGATCTGGTGGGCGGGCGACGGCTGGTCGCGGCAGGTCGGCGAATCCGTCGATGTGGGCGACAAGGGCGACGAGCTTGCCCGTGCCGAGGAAGCCGCGCTGCGGGTGGTCGCTCCCTATGTGATCGACGCTACCCTGACCGACGAAGGCGTGCGCCCGGCCCATATCAAGGACCGCATCCGCGCTCTGGGACCGACGGTGCGCCCCGACCTGACGCTTAAACCGAATGACGCCGATGCCGGCAACTGGGTGATCTGACCATGTATCGTTATGACAGCTATGACCAGTCCATCGTGGACGCCCGCGTTGAGGAATTTCGCGATCAGGTGCAACGCCGCCTGGCCGGGCAACTGACCGAAGACCAGTTCAAGCCGCTGCGTTTGATGAACGGCCTCTATCTCCAGCTTCACGCTTATATGCTGCGCGTCGCCATTCCTTATGGCACGCTGAACGCGCCGCAGATGCGGAAGCTGGGTGAGATCGCGCGCAAATATGACAAGGGCTATGGCCACTTCACCACGCGCACGAACCTGCAATATAATTGGATAAAGCTGGCCGACGCGCCCGACATCCTCGCCGAGCTGGCAACGGTTGAGATGCATGCCATCCAGACGAGCGGCAATTGCATCCGCAACATCTCCTCCGACCAATATGCGGGCGTCGCCGCTGATGAGGTGACGGACCCGCGCCCTTGGGCCGAGCTGCTGCGCCAATGGTCGACCTTCCATCCGGAATTCACCTATCTGCCGCGCAAGTTCAAGATTGCGGTGATCGCCAGCGAAGAGGATCGCGCGGCGATGCGGCTTCACGATATCGGCCTGAAGCTGGTGTCGCGCGATGGGCAGATTGGTGCGGAAGTCTATGCCGGTGGCGGCATGGGCCGTACGCCGATGGTTGGGCCTCTTATCAAGGACTTCGTGACCGAAGATGAGATCGTGCCTTATCTGGAAGCGTGCCTGCGCGTCTATAATCGCTACGGCCGCCGCGACAACAAGTACAAGGCACGGATCAAGATCCTGGTCCATGAGCTGGGCGTCGAGGAATATAAGCGTCAGGTCGAGGAAGAGTTTGCGCACATGCGGGAACTGGGCCTGAACCCGCCGCGCGAGGAGCTGGACCGCATCCGGCCCTTCTTCGCCAACCCGACTTATGATCAGGGTCTGAGCGACGAGATCGACCGTAGCGACCCGGCCTTCGCCCTGTGGGTGGACCGGCAGGTCGCGGCGCACAAGCAGCCGGGCTATGCGATCGTCAACATCAGCCTGAAGCCGCGCGGCGGCATTCCGGGCGATGCTTCGGCCGAGCAGATCGAGTTGGTGGCGGACCTCGCCGAACACCATTCGCTGAACGAACTGCGCGTGACCCATGCGCAGAACCTCGTCCTGCCGCATGTGAAAAAGGCGGACCTTTATGCCATCTGGCAGAAGCTGGACGGGGCTGGGCTAGCGGAGGCCAATCTTGACCTGATCGGCGACATCATCGCCTGCCCGGGCCTGGACTATTGCAGCCTTGCTAATGCGCGATCGATCCCGCTGGCGCAGAAGCTTTCGGAACGGTTCGCCGACGCCGGCCGCCAGAAGGAACTGGGCGAGCTGAAGGTCAAGATTTCCGGCTGCATCAACGCCTGCGGCCACCATCATGCCGGTCATATCGGCGTGCTGGGCGTGGATCGTAAGGGCGTGGAGAATTTCCAGCTGTCGCTTGGCGGTTCCGGCGCGCAGGATGCTGCCGTCGGCCAGATCACGGGGCCGGGCTTTTCCGAAGATGGCGTCGTGGATGCCATCGAGAAGGTCACCGACCTCTATCTTGCCGAACGTCAGGAAGGCGAACGCTTCCTCGACACCTATCGCCGTCTTGGCATGAAGCCCTTCAAGGAGGCGATCTATGGTTGAGTTCCTGTCTTTCCGCGACGGTGAAGCCGCGCAGGAACCTGCCGTGACGGTCGAATCCTTCACCGGCCAGTCCAATTCGACTGCCGTGCGGATCGAAGCGGGCGAGGATGCGCGCGAGTTGCTGCCCTATCTCGACCGGCTGTCGCTGGTTGAGGTGAACTTCCCCGCCTATGGCGACGGGCGCGGTTATTCGGCCGCCCGTATCCTGCGCGAGGCCGGTTATCAGGGTGAACTGCGCGCGGTGGGCGATGTGCTGGTCGATCAGATCAACGCGATGCGCCGCTGCGGCTTCGATAGCTTCCGCCCCGACAAGGCGCTGGACGATGCCGCCGTCGATCGCGCCCTTAATCGCTATGCCGACGTCTATCAAAAGACCGTCGATGGCCGCAGCCCGGTTTGGGCGAAGCGGCACCCGGAGAGTATATATGGCTGAACCTGCCCGCCAGCTTGACGTAATCGACGCCCGCCCTGCCTTCACGCAGGCCGACGCGGACGCGCTGAACGCGCGTTTCGAAGGCGTGGATGCATTGACGATGCTCAAGACCGTCTTTGCCGAAGGTCTGGCAGGCAAGGTGGCGGTTGTGTCTTCCTTCGGTACGGAAAGTGCCGTGCTGCTCGATCTGGTGGCGCGGGCGGACAAGAGCGTGCCGGTGATCTTCGTTGATACGCTCAAGATGTTCGCGGAAACGCTGAACTATCGCGATACGCTCATCAGCCGGATGGGTTTTTCCGACAGCCGGTCGGTCACTCCCAATGCGGAAGTGCTGGCGAAGAAGGACGAGACGGGCCTGCGCTGGTCCTATGATCCGGATGGATGCTGCGACATCCGCAAGGTCGAGCCGATGCAGCGCGCCAAGGACGGGCTGGACGCGTGGATTTCTGGGCGCAAGGCTTTTCAATCCACCACGCGCCAGAATATGCCGCGTTTCGAGGTGGAAGACGGCCGCCTGAAGATTAATCCACTGGGTGATTGGGCGAAGGACGATCTGGAAGCCTATTTCGCGGAGCATGACCTGCCGCGCCATCCGCTGGAGGCGCAGGGTTATCTGTCGGTAGGCTGCGAGCCGTGCACGTCGAAGGTGCTGCCGGGTGAAGACCCGCGCGCAGGACGCTGGCGCGGTTGGGACAAGGTGGAATGCGGCATTCACACGCCCGTGACGCCTATCCCGGCGCCCGTGGTTGATCCGGAAGACCCGGCTAATCAGCCTGTGTTCTGATAGACTGAGCCGACCTCGGTTGGGCGAGATAGACATCGACATCGCGTCATCCCAACGGAAGCTGGGATGACGCGATGACCATTTGATCCCTTGTGCTGAGTTGCCAGCTTACGCCTTTCGCTAGCATGACGTCAGAAATGGCTGGAAGGACGCCGGGATAATTCCCTCAATCCCCCATCCCACTGACATCCACTTCCTTCAGTCCAATTCCGATCGATGCCCGTGGCTGCTCGATCTCCGCCGATGAAACAGGGTAAGCACAATAATCCGCCGCATAAAAAGCGCTCGGCCGATGATTGCCCGAAATGCCCTGACCGCCAAAGGGCGCCGAGGACGAAGCGCCGTTGGTCGGCCGGTTCCAGTTGACAATGCCCGCCCGGATATTCGCCCAAAACTGATTATATTGCTCAGGCGATCCGCCGATCAGGGAGGCCGACAGGCCATAACGGCTATTGTTCGCCTCCGCGATTGCGGCCGGGAAATCGGGAACGCGGATTACCTGTAACAACGGCCCGAATAGCTCCACGTCGGGCCGTTCCGTCATCGCGGTCACGTCGATGATCGCTGGGCTCAACAACGGCCTGTCTTCCGACAGGCGCACCAGATGCTTTATTGGCCGCCCGCCATGGCTCATCAGATAAAGGAAGCTTTCGGTCAGTTGGTCCGCCGCATGATTGTCGATGACCGGTCCCATGAAGGGGGCAGGGTCGGCATGCGGATGATCAACGATCAGCCGGTCGGCGATCTTCTTGACCTCACCGATCAACAGGTCGGCCAGCTCTTCCTTGACGATCAATCGGCTCGCAGCCGTGCAGCGTTGGCCGCTCGACAGAAAAGCCGACTGCACCACCAGGACGGCGGCGCTGGCGATATCGCCGGTGTCCCAGACGACGATCGGATTATTCCCGCCCATTTCCAGCGCCAATATCTTGCCCGGATTGCTGGCGAACTGCCGATTGATCGCCAGGCCCGTTGATGCCGACCCGGTAAATAAAATGCCGTTCACGTCGGCATGGGCCGCAAGCGCCTTACCCTCATCCGGCCCGCCCAGCACCAGCCGCACGACATCCTGCGGCACGCCCGCCTCATGGTAGAAACGCACAAGCATTTCGCCCACCGCTGGCGTCTTTTCGGACGGTTTGAACAGCACGCCATTCCCGGCCAGCAGGGCAGGAATGATATGGCCATTGGGCAGATGGGCAGGGAAATTATAGGGGCCTAACACCGCCATGACGCCATGCGGTTTGTGCCGCACCGACTGGCGGGCACCCATTGCCGATTCCAACCGCCGTTGCCCCGTCCGCTCGGAATAAGCGGCCACCGAAATGTCGACCTTGTTCATCACGGCCGTGACTTCGGTTCGTGTGTCCCAAAGCGGCTTTCCCGTCTCCCGCGCGATCAGGTCGCCCAACGCCTCTTCATTGGCGCGCACGACATTGACGAAACGACGAAGCGTCTCGATGCGATAGGAAATCGGTTGTGCAGCCCATGAGGGCCAAGCGGTCCTGACCCTTGCGACCTCCGCCTCTACATCGCTGGCAGTCCCCTGCCACAACAGTGCGCCAGTGGCGGGTTCAATCGAAGTCAGCGTCGCGGACATACAGCCGATATGGCGGATAACAGCCCATTAGGGAAGGGGCACCCCAGCCGCGCGAAAACAAGAAAAAGCGCCCTCTCCCCACCGGGGAGAGGGCGGGGGAGAGGGGGAGCGAGCGCAGTGGCTCACACGCGCCGCCTTTCTATAACTCACCGGCCTCAAGGCACCTCCGGCCCACTTCCCATAGCCTCACCCATCCGCCGAACCACGGCCACCTTCTCCTGCAACAGCGACCAGTCATCCCGCTCGGCAATGGAGCTCCAGATCGCCTCAACCTCGTCGATATGCATCGAACAGGGTGCCGTATCGCTCCAATAGTCATGCTCCCTGCCGCCACTTGCCTCCATCCCCGCAACAGCCTCACGGAACGGAGTCCATGCCTCACCTGAATAGTCCGCCCCGTCACGCGGCTCTCCACCACGCCAATCGTGGAAAAAACGGTCGATCGGCGTCTCACTCGCGGCCATGCCATTGACGGCCGCCTGGATCATCGCGTCCGCCTCTCCTGAAGGCGCGACACCCAGCCGCCAGCAAAAGCGCCGAACCATCGCCTGCCCGAACAGCTCGGGAAACCGCTCCAACTGCTCGATCAACGGCTCGGCCGCGACCAATGGGCGCAAGGAGACAGCCAGCTGCGCCACGTCCCAATGGATCGCCTCTGCTTGTCGCCCAAAGGCATAAAGTCCGGCATGATCGAAATAGGCCGCCGTAAAGCCTGGCTCCCACAAGGGCGTGAAGCGCCACGGCCCATAGTCGAAGCTCTCGCCCGTCACATTGATATTGTCGCTGTTCAGCACGCCATGCACAAACCCTGCAACCATGTAGCTTGCCGCCAGATCGGCCGTCCGTTCGACCACGCGTCCAAGCAATTGCGCGGGGGCGTGGTTCCCCGGCTCCTCGTCATAAAGCAACCGCAGCGAATAATCGGTCAGCCGCTCCAACAGGGGCTTGTCATCGAAATAGGCGGCGCGCTGGAACGACCCAATGCGGATGTGCGAATGGCTAAGCCGCACCATCACGGCCGCGCGGGTGGGGGAGGGCTCGTCATTGCGCTCCAGCGCCTCGCCAGTCTCGATCAGCGAGAAGGTCTTTGACGTGTTGACGCCCAGCGCTTCGAGCATTTCGGTGGCCAATATCTCGCGAACCCCGCCTTTCAACGTCAGGCGGCCATCGCCGAAACGGCTATAGGGCGTTTGCCCCGACCCCTTCGTCCCCAGATCCAGAATCCGTCCAGCATCATCCCGCAACTGCGCGAACAGGAAACCTCGGCCGTCGCCTATGTCGGGATTGTAGGTTCGGAACTGATGTCCATGATAACGCAGCGCCAAGGGCTGGGGCAGGTTGCCGGGCAGGGGGTTAAATCGCCCGAAATGACGAATCCACTCCTTATCGCTCAGCGTTTCCAACCCCACGCTGGCTGCGGCCCGGTCGTTACGGTATCGTAAAATCGTCTGCGGGAAGTCGGCTGGGGCGACCTCATCGGCGAAATCCGGCTGTAATCCGAAGATTTCCTTTGCCGGATTGTATCTGTTTGCTTGCGAGGATTTGTCCATGCGGCGATATGGGGGAGCGGGGCAGGAAGTTGCAACCGCTGGACATTTATTTGAGGGCGCACGACCGTTGACCAGCTTCACCGACGGCTATTGGTGGTCTCCCGACGGCCTCCGGCTCCATTATCGCGATTATGGCGGCGGTGAAGATGGTCGCCCACCACTGCTCTGCCTGCCCGGCCTGACCCGCAACGCGCGCGATTTTGAACCCCTGGCCGATCGTCTAGCGGGTGATTGGCGCCTCATCTGCCCCGACATGCGCGGCCGGGCCGAAAGCGCGCAGGCCAAGGACCCGATGACCTATGTCCCGCTGACCTATTTGCAGGACATCAGCCGCCTTCTCGCCGACCTTGCCATCACCCGCTTCGTCGCGATCGGCACTTCGCTCGGCGGCCTCATCACCATGTTGATCGCCGCGACTCACCGCGAATGGCTGGCCGGTGCGCTCTTGAACGACGTGGGGCCGAAGCTCGAGCAGGCGGGGCTGGACCGCATCCGCACCTATGTGGGCGTTGGCCAATCACATCAAAGCTGGGTCCAGGCCGCACGCGCCCTCGAAGAGGCGAACCGCGACATCTATCCCCGCTATGGCCTCGAACAATGGCTAGCCATGGCCAAGCGCCTGTACCGCCTCAACAGCGGAGGCCGCGTCGTGCTGGACTATGACATGCGCATAGCCGAGCCCCTCCGCTTGGCCGGAGGAGAGGCCGGGGTCGACCTGTGGCCTGTAATGTCTTCCTTCCATGGCATTCCTTCATTGATTCTGCGCGGCGAACACTCCGACGTTATCAGCGCCTCAACAGCCGAACGCATGCTGGCAGATATGGGCTCGAGCGCTGAACTCGTGACCGTTCCCGACGTCGGTCACGCGCCCATTTTGGACGAGCTGGAAGCCGCCGCCGCCATCGACCGCCTACTCGCCCGAGTCCTGCATGGCTGACACTATTCGGCGGCCGCCCCGCCTTCTTCATGTTCACGGCAGTTTTTCCCTCGGCGGCAAGGAAGCGCGTGCCGTCCGCCTGATGAACCTGTGGGGAAACCGCGCCAGCCACACGATCGTCAGCGCAGCGCCAGAAGCAATGGGCGCCCGATCGGCGATCGCGCCGGGAATAGATGTCAGCTTCCCCGCTCCCCCGCAACTCACCGGCCGTCCCGGCCCCGGCCGCTTCCGGGCATTGGGACGCTTCATGTCCAGCTTTGACCTTGTTCTTACTTATAATTGGGGCGCGATGGATGCCGTCATGGCCCATCGTTTCTGCTCATCCTTTCTCCCGATGCCCCCGTTGATCCATCATGAGGATGGCTTCAACATCGAGGAGGCCGAGCGCCTCAAGACGGGGCGCAACCTCTACCGCCGACTGGCGCTCCAGCGCGCCCAGGCCGTCGTCGTGCCGTCCATCCGGCTCAATCAGATTGCCCGCGCGATGTGGCATCAGCCTGCGCGGAAAGTTCATTTGATCCGCAACGGGATCGACGTCGCACAATATCTTCAACCCGTTTCCGACGCCATTCCAGGGCTGGTGCGCTCACCGGGCAAGTTGCTTGTCGGCACGCTGGCCGGCTTGCGTCCGGTGAAGAATATCCCCCGGCTGGTCCGCGCCGTCGCGCCGCACCGTGATAAGCTGCAACTGGTAGTCATCGGAGAAGGGCCTGAGCGCGACCCGATCATGGCGGAAGCGGCGCGGCATGGGCTTGATGACATATGCATGCCCGGGTTTCTGCCCAATCCTTCGCGTTTCATTGGCTTGCTCGACATCTTTGCGCTGTCCTCGGACAGTGAACAATTCCCCATCTCGCTGGTGGAAGCGATGGCCGCGCGCTTGCCGGTGGCGTCAACCGATGTCGGAGATGTGGCTCAGATGGTCGCGCCGGAAAACCAGCCATTCATCGCCTTTGATGAGGCGGCGCTGTCCGACGCGCTAGGACGGCTGGCAGCAAGCTCCGAGCTTCGCAACCGTCTGGGTGACGCGAACCTGCACCGGGCTCAACGCGATTTCGAAGAGGCCGCAATGGTGGATGCTTATGCGACGCTTTATGGACAGGTACTATCCAGCCCCCATATTTTGCGGTAGGGCGCGGCCGTAAATTCGTCATCAGTCGTGAAAGCTGCTATAGAGCGGGGCTTAGTCGACGGGTGACCCAGCAGCTATTGCGCGGGAGATTAGGTTGTTCAAGGGTTTGAAGCCCATCATCTATGGTGGTCGTGAAGTATGGCCGCTGGTCGAGGGCGGGAAGGGCGTGGCCGTCTCCAATCACGCCAGTTCCGGTGCATGGGCCGCTGCGGGCGGCATCGGCACCGTGTCGGCCGTCAATGCCGACAGCTATGACAGCATGGGCAATGTCATTCCCCAGATCTACCACGGCCGAACCCGCCGCGATCGTCATGAAGAACTGATCGCCTATGCCGTCGATGGCGCGGTTGAACAGGTGAAGCGCGCCTTCGAAATCGCTGGTGGTAAGGGCGCGATCAACATCAACGTCCTCTGGGAAATGGGCGGTGCGCAGCGCGTGCTGCACGGCGTTCTGGAAAAGACCAGGGGCATGGTGGCTGGCGTCACTTGCGGCGCGGGCATGCCCTACAAGCTCAGCGAGATCGCGGCCTCTTATGGCGTGAGCTACCTCCCGATCGTCAGTTCGGGCCGTGCCTTTCGCGCCTTGTGGAAGCGCGCCTATTCAAAGGCTTCCGAATGGCTGGCTGCGGTGGTGTATGAGGACCCGTGGCTGGCGGGCGGTCATAATGGCCTCTCCAATGCCGAAGACCCTCGGGAGCCTCAGGATCCCTATCCGCGCGTCAAGGCGCTTCGGGAAACCATGCGCGAAGGCGGCATATCCGACGAGGTGCCGATCATCATGGCGGGCGGGGTTTGGCACCTCAAGGATTGGAACGACTGGATCGACAATCCGGAACTGGGCACCATAGCGTTTCAGTTCGGCACACGCCCGCTGCTGACGCAGGAAAGCCCCATCCCCCAGCTTTGGAAGGAACGCCTGACCCAGCTGGAACCCGGTGACGTGCTGCTTCATCGCTTTTCGCCGACCGGCTTCTACAGCTCGGCGATCCGTAACCCCTTCCTCCGTCAGCTCGAGGCACGGTCGGAACGCCAGATCCCGTTCAGCACGGAACAGGCTGGCGACCACACGCATCAGCTTGATGCAGGCGTGAAGGGCAAGAATTTCTGGGTGACGCGGGGCGACCTGTTGCGGGCGCGCGAGTGGGTGGGGCAGGGCCTCACCTCCGCTCTCAAGACGCCCGACAACACGCTGGTATTCGTCACCGAAGAGGAAAGGGCGGAGATCCGCAAGGATCAGACCGACTGCATGGGCTGCCTCAGCCAGTGCGCATTCTCTAGCTGGATGGACAGTGAGACGAACTCCACCGGCCGTCTTGCCGATCCAAGGAGCTTCTGCATTCAGAAATCCTTGCAAGAAGCGGTGCATGGCGGGGACCTGGACAAGAACCTCCTGTTCGCCGGACATGGTGCTTACAAGTTCAAGCAGGATCCTTTCTATTCCAACGGTTTCGTGCCGACGGTGAAGCAGCTCGTAGACCGTATTTTGACGGGCGACTGATGGCGGAGATTCAGGGATTGGCGGTGTTGGAATATCACACGCCACATTTCGACATAGTGCGTCCGGGCCAGTTCGTCCTTTGTGCGGTGTCGGGCGCACGTATCGATCTTGACGACCTTAAATATTGGAGCGCCGAATTTCAGGAGGCCTATCGGGGTCCCGTTGAGGCGACCCAGTCGTTCCTGCGTCATCGCGGCTTAGTCAGCGCCTGATCGGCGCTGCACTTTTTGTTCCCTTTCCTGGTTTGATGCGTTATCCTGTCCACGCAGGCGACAAAGATCGCCGCGTGCGGAAGGATGTCGGCGATGTCGCGAATTGATATCTATGGCGATCGGATATGTGTCGTCACCAGCTTCCTCATTGTGGGCTGGTTTATCTACGACATTCTATTTTGATCGAACCTCGGTAACAGCGGCAAGCGTAAGCGACTGCCGTTAAAGCAAAACTATGTTTCCTTTCAAAAGCGGCATTGTAAAAAGGGCTCGAGCTTAAGGCTCCGCGGCTTTTGAAGGATGACAGCTTGCTCCGCGTCAACAACGGCTAAAGCGCACGGCCCCCATGCGACCACGCAAGGTTTCGTGTTCCTCCGCTTAAGGAGAAGACGATGAGCCCTCGACCCATTCTTGCACGCCGCAAACGCCCTCGCGACACAGGGCGCGACATCTACATTCCACACTCATCCTGGTCGCGGAAGCCCAGAGCCGCTGCTGATGCCGTGATCGCGCCCGAAGACTTTTGGGCGAAACTCGGCATCTGATCAGCGGAAAACGACGGTCTTGCCACCATTCAGGAGCACCCGGCGGTCAGCGATCCAGCCGACCGCCCGCGCCAGAACCTGCGCCTCGATGTCGCGGCCGATGCGGATCATGTCTTCAGCCGTGGCACGATGGTCGATGCGCTCCACGGCTTGCTCGATGATCGGCCCTTCATCGAGGTCGGCGGTCACGAAATGCGCCGTCGCGCCGATCAGTTTGACGCCGCGCTCATGCGCCCGGTGGTAGGGCCGCGCGCCCTTGAACCCTGGCAGGAAGCTGTGATGGATGTTGACGCAACGTCCTTCGAGCTGTTCCACAAGCGTTTCGGACAACACCTGCATATAGCGTGCGAGGATCAGATAATCCGATCGTGATCGGCTGAAAACGTCCAGCAAAGCGGCTTCTTGCGTCGCCTTATCCCCGTTGGGCGGAAGCTCATGATAGGGGATGCCATGCCACTCGGTAATCCGGCGCATGTCGGGATGGTTCGACACCACCCCCATGATGTCGATGGCCAACGTCCCTGTCTGCCAACGGTGCAGGAGGTCGGCAAGACAGTGCGAGCCCTTGGAAACGGCGAGCAGCATGCGCGGCTTTTCCTGCGCGGCGGTGATACGCCAGTCCATGCCGAAGCGCGCGCCTACGGCATCGAACTCGCCTTGCAGTTGCTCGGTATCCGCGATCCGGCCATCGGTTGCCTCAAAGGCCACCCGCATGAAGAAGCGCCCCGCTTCCCTGTCGGCATATTGTTGGCTGTCCGTGATGAAGCATCCGCGTTCCGCCAGGAACTGGCTAACCGCGGCAACGATTCCCACACGGTCGGAGCAGACAAGCGTCAGCACCCATGATGGGATAACCGGATTGTTCAAAGGGAGCCTCCGCGAATGATCGGGAAAGCCGTTGCCTTATGCCGCTCCCATGATCAAGCCGTTAAAGGAACTCAGCCATTGGCGCTGGTCATCGCGAAAATTCCGGTCGCGTTCCCCGCGTCGAATGACAGGTCGAGCAACCCGCTTGCGGGATCGACATCCCGGCTGATGAATTCGTAGAAAGAACCGGGGACTTGCCGCACTTTGTTTCCGGCAAATAACCGCTCGACCGGGTCTGCGCGAAGGGCGGTCTGTTTCACGCGGCCATTGCGGGAAATTTCGACATCATCCTTGATCGGCCATCCGTCAGCTTTCAGCCGCTGGGCCAAGGCCGCGACATCCGCCACCCGGTCGGTAGCATGATTGAAGGCATTACCCTCCGTCGCGATCCATGCGGCTTCAGGCGACTGCGATAGCAACAGCTCATAATCTTCCAACGTGGCAGGATCGTGCTGCCGATCGAAGGCGGACACCAGAACCAGCAAGGCCGTCCGCGCACGCTCAAAGGGGACGAGCTGTCCCGCTTCATAGGCGCGCAATACTGTCAGCGTTTCCGGATCGAGCGGATCACGCGACGTACCAAAAACGCTTGCCGCGACTGTAGCAAACTCGGCATCAAACCGATCGACATGCAATTCCGAAACAAAGAATTGGGGAATGTTGTGGGGAGCGTCGGCATGAGCATAAGCGCGCCCGGTCATCTTCAGCCGGTCCAGAGGATAAACCCCAGCCAGCGTGTAGCCCAATGGCTTTAGGATACGCGTGAAAGCGTCTTCCCCGGCGGGCAAAGCTCCCGTGGGGCCTTGGGGCAGGCGGATCGTCCGCAGTGCTCCATGATCGAACACCACCTTGCCGCCGCTGGCCAGCCTGTCAGCCACATAAGCAGCGCCGCTCGGAACCCGTTGCAGTAGGCCGTGAAACAGAATGACGTTCAAGGCCATGGCAAGCGCTGCTCGAGAGACATAGGGGCCGGTTTCCGCCAGCAAAGGCGGTGCGATCGTAAGCGCCGCAAGCGCTTGCTCCGCAGCACTATTACCCAGCGTGGCCCTGACCAGCGCTGTTGCACTTCCCTGCTCACTATCGACGGCCATGGCGCGCTCCATATCGGATATGGCCGTTATCGCGCGCTGATCCCTGACTTCCAAGAGCCAGTATTACGCCTCGTCACATTTTCCGGGGCATGCAGTCGGCACCAGCCGCCTTGATGGCACTGCAAAGCCGAGACGCTTCCGCGTTGTTCGCCAACGGCCCAGCCTGCAACTTGGTCATGGCGCCGCCTTTCACCAGAAAAAGCTGATAGGCCGACAGGCCAGCCACTTTACCGCGCAGACTGGTCCAAAGCGCGCGCGCGCGGGCCTCTTCGCTAAACGCTCCTAGCTGTACGCGCCAGGGGCCGCTGGCAGCTACCTTGGGCTCTGGCGTCTTGGTTGCCTTCGCCTTTTCAGCAACTGGTTTCGGCGTTTGGGCGGCGGCTAAGGCGGCCTTGGGTGCTTCAGATTTCGGCTTCGGCAATGGCTTGGCGGGCGCAGGCTTTTCCGGAGCGCGGGCAGGTCGCAGATCGGCGCTCGCCATCGACGGCGCTTCTTCGCGCAGAATGGGCATGGTGGACAATCGGCCATTGGCTTCCGCCAGCGCCGCTACCTCGTTCTGGCCCATCTCCCGCGCCAGCGCGAGCCCCTGCTGACGTTGATCATCAGGGATATATTTATCCATCTGCTTCAGGCTGGCCGTCGCCTGTCCCAGGCCCGCCGCCGACGCCCGGCTCATCAGGGCATAGGCGCGGGGCCAGTTCTTGGTCGCCAGATCTCCGTTAAAAAGGGCGGTGCCAACGATATATTGGGCGCGAGGTTCGCCGCGGGCCGCCGATCGCTGAAGATAGGGAAGGGCGCTCGCCCGCTCCCCTTGCTGAAACATCAGCAGGCCGAGATTGTCCTCTGCCCGGACGTGTCCCTGCGCGGCGGCCTTCCGATACCAATCGAGTGCGACAGCCATGTCGGCTTTGACACCGCGTCCGAGCTTGTTCGCCTGGCCCATGTTGAATTGCGCATCGGGATCGCCTGCCTGCGCAAGCGGCCGCCAGACGCTGACGGCTTTTTCATAATCACCCTGCTGCCAGGCATCGACCCCGGCTTTTACATCGGCAAGGGCAGGCGGCGCCAGACTCAGCATCGTTGCAGCGGCCAAGATGCCCCAGATGTACTTCATGTGCATGTGCTCCTGAAAGAACAGCGTAGCCCCCGCCTATGAGCGAACAAGGTTAACGCTCGCTTAGCATTAGGAGAAGCACTCTTCATAATATGCTTCCATTCGAAGGATGCGCCGAAGTTAACCAATTTTTAGGTGCCGTCGTGGCAGTCCAACAGGCAATTGGATTTTCTGGGGGAAACGCGCGTGCGCATACTCGCATTGGCATCGCAAAAAGGCGGATCGGGGAAGACCACCTTGTCTGGTCACTTGGCCGTTCAGGCGCAAAGGGCAGGCGCTGGCCCGGTGGTTCTGATCGACATCGATCCCCAGGGGTCCCTTGCCGACTGGTGGAATGAACGAGAGGCTGAATTTCCCGCCTTCGCCCAGACGACGGTCGCGCGTCTCGCGGCCGATCTTGAAATTCTGCGTCAGCAGGGCTTCAAACTTGCCGTCATCGATACGCCCCCGGCGATCACCATGGCCATTCAAAGCGTCATTTCCGTGGCCGAGCTGATCGTGGTGCCGACCCGTCCCAGTCCTCATGACCTGCGCGCTGTCGGTGCGACGGTGGACCTGTGCGAACGGGCGGGCAAGCCGCTGATCTTCGTGGTCAACGCCGCGACGCCCAAGGCACGGATCACGTCGGAAGCTGCCGTGGCGCTCTCCCAGCATGGCACTGTCGCACCCGTGACGCTGCATCACCGCACCGATTTCGCCGCATCGATGATCGACGGCCGCACGGTGATGGAGGTTGATCCCAACGGCCGTTCGGCGGGCGAGGTCACGCAATTGTGGACCTATGTCTCCGACCGCCTGGAAAAGAATTTCCGTCGCACGGTCTTCTCGGTGCCCAACGGCACGGCGGGCACCAGCGGTGCGGTTCGTCCAGCGACCGGTGGCTTCGGCCGCCGCGTCGTAGGTCAGTAAAGGGAGGGAAGACATCATGGCCGAACCCAAGCCACTCGCTTCGCTGACCTCCGGACTTCTCGCCCGCAAGGGTGCTGCTCAGCCTGCCATGCGCCGCCCCATCATGGGCTTTGGCCATCAGGCTACGGCAGCGCTGCTGCAGGATGATCTGGGCTGGAACGACATGGGCTTCGACGTGACTGAGCCTGAGCCGGTGCCTGCCGAGCCTCGCGCCGTTGTCGGGCTTACCCCGATGACGCTGCCGCCGGTAGCCGCGCCCATCCCTTCCGTCGTTGTCGAGCGAGAGGAATTGGCCGAGCGCATGGAAGAAGCGGTCAAGACGATCGCCCCCGCCATCCGTTCCGGAACCAGGGGCCGCAAGGCTGCTTTCACGCTGCGGCTGGACGCGGATCGTCATTTGAAGCTGCGCCTTGCAAGCGCCGTCGCGGGCCGTTCTGCCCAACAGATGGTGACCGAAGCACTCGATGTTTTCCTCGCCAGCCTGCCGGAAATCGACCGGCTCGCGCAGCAACTGCCGCGCGACGAAGCAGAGTAAGAAGGATCAAGCCATGAAGCGCAGTGCTCTTTCCAAGGCGGCACTTTCGTCGCTGATCGTCGGAACCACGATGGTCGGCTGCACCGGCGCGGCATTCCGTCCGTCCGCCATCGCAGCGGCCAAGGAGGATTCCAGCCGTGTGACAGCAGCGATCGACAAGGCGTTGATAAGCCGGGATGGCCTTCGCGCAGTCGCGGCGGCAGAGGCGGCGGTCAAGACTGCTCCGCAAGACGCCAACTATCGGCAGCTGCTGGGTCGCGCCTATATTGCGAGCGGCCGTTTCATCTCTGCGGAAACCGCGCTCAGCGACGCCATGACCCTTGGCAATCGCGATCCCCGCACCATCGTCAGCCTCGCCCTGGTAAAGGTAGCGCTTGGGAAGAATGACGCTGCGCGCGAGCTGCTCGCAACCAATTCAGACGTCGTTCCCGCGAGCGACTACGGGCTCGCTATGGCAATGGCGGGCGACGCAGCGGAGGGTGTTCGCATCCTTTCCGAAGCCATCCATGATCCGTCGGCCACCGCGCGCACGCGCCAAAATCTCGCCTATGCCTATGCGCTGGCGGGACGGTGGAAGGACGCGCGTGTAATGGCAGGCCTCGACCTTGAACCGCTCGCCGCCAACCAGCGGATCGCCCAATGGGCGCAGACCGCCGCTCCCGATTTCGCGCAGCAGCGCATTGCCGGTCTGATGGGCATTGCCGTCGATCGCAGTGACGCGGGCCAGCCCGTTGCGCTCGCCCTCACGACCGAGGCCGCGCCCGTTCAGATGGCAGAGGTAAGTGCTGTCGAAACGCCGACCGCTTCCGTTGCCGAGGAGGTTGCCCCCGAAGCGACGAAGCAGGAACCAGTTCAGCAGGCGGTCGCCTTCACGCCTTATGTCGCCCCCGCGACGCCCTTGAAAGTATCCAATGCTCCGGTAAAGGCGGCAGGGCTTCGCCAGCAGGCAGCCGCTCGCGCTCCGCTCGCGGCTCGCCCGGCGCTTCGTTTCGATGGCAATGGGAACAGCCCGTGGGTTGTTCAACTTGGCGCCTATTCAAACGCTGCGATCGCCAAGGAGAAATGGTACGATATCGCCCGCCGGGACAGCGCGATAGCCGCTTTGCCGGTCGTCACCAGCCAGATTACCGTGAACGGCGTCAGCTATGCTCGCCTTGCCGTCAGCGGCTTTGACGATCGCGTGGAAGCGACGGCGCTATGCCGCGCAATCCGCGCTCGCCGTGGCCAATGCTTCGTTCGGGAAAAGGCCCCCGGCGCGGAGCCGCAGCGCTGGGCGCTGGCATCCAAGCCGCGTCAGTTCGCATCGCGCTGACCTAAAGCATCGTGCGCAAAAGTGGGAACCGGTTTTGCGCTTAAAAGGATGCGATAACAAAATAACTAGAGCGCGCGACCTGCGTCCGATTAACGCAGCGCGCTCTAAAGTCTTTCAGATTGATGACCTCATCCCCTCATGGGATGGGCTTTGTCGTTTTTACGCTCTTTCGAGACGATGAGGGCCTCGCTTCGGCGGTGAGCAATTCATATCTACCGTCTCAACGTAAGAAGCGACGCAGCCATATTCGGGCAAGCGAATATGCGCGCGCCTTGTCCGCCCGTTCGGACGAATTCCATTATAATCCGCAAATTTCTGGAGCCGCCCAAGTGGACGAAAGTGGCTCCCCGAGTAGGATTCGAACCTACGGCCATTCGATTAACAGTCGAATGCTCTACCGCTGAGCTATCGGGGAGCAGCCCGGCTCTCGCTGGGCAGGCCGCGCCTATAGCAGCGAGATTCTTCGGATGGCAAGGACAGAATTGCGAATTTTTTCAGGCGATGAATTGTTCCGCTGCGATCCGGTCATCCAACGTATGTTCCGGGTCGAAAAGGAGGGTGAGCGGCGTCCCTCGATCGATCTGCACCTCCACCTCGGCGAC
Source organism: Sphingobium sp. RC1 (assembly GCF_059738765.1). Lineage (NCBI taxonomy): Bacteria > Pseudomonadati > Pseudomonadota > Alphaproteobacteria > Sphingomonadales > Sphingobiaceae > Sphingobium > Sphingobium sp. RC1. The sequence goes on along the minus strand of NZ_AP027306.1, from coordinate 1,716,569 downwards.
GTCACGGACTTCGCGCTGATCCGCGACCGCGCTGACGGGGCGCTTTACCGGATCAAGCACAGTGAAACGGATCGCCGTGCTTTCAGGCAGGATCGCCCCACGCCAGCGGCGGGGACGAAAGGGGCTGATCGGCGTCAACGCGACCAGGCCCGAACCCAGCGGCAGGATAGGACCGTGCGCGGACAGATTATAGGCCGTAGAGCCAGCAGGCGTTGCGACCAGCACGCCGTCGCATACGAGTTCAGTGAGCGCTGTTCGGCCGTTCACATGGACTTCCAGCTTCGCTGTCTGGCGCGTCTCGCGCAGCAGCGACACTTCGTTGATGGCGGGAATTGAAAAGCGTTCGCCATCGACGGTATCCACCGTCATGCGCAGCGGATTGACCTTGAAAGGCTTGGCCGCCTCGATCCGCTGCTCCAGCCGTTCCAGGCGCCACTCGTTCATCAGGAAGCCGACAGTGCCCAGGTTCATCCCGAACACAGGCATGATCCGGCGGTTCTCCAGCATGGAATGAAGCGTTTGCAGCATGAACCCGTCGCCACCCAGCGCGATGATCATGTTCGCCTGTTCCACAGGGACGAACTCATAAGCGGCGCGAAGCCGTTCTTCGGCGGCCTTGGCGGCTTGGGTGGGGGACGCGAGCAGAGCGCGGCGCGGCTCTTCGGTCATCCGCCTGTTACACTCATGTGGCGGCTAACCGCTGCGGTCGGCGCATCGCCGCCGATGCGAAAATCATGCTTGGCGGGCTTTAACCGCAGTGCACGGTCGATCAGCGGTTCGACCGCCCCGATGCCACCTTCACGGAAGGCGGTCTTAAGGTCGACATGATCCTCATGTCCCAGGCACATGAATATCTTCCCTTCGCAGGTCATGCGCATACGGTTGCAATCTGAACAGAAATTGTTGGTCAGGGGCGTGATAAGCCCCAATTTAACACGCATCCCGTCAACCGCATGATAGCGCGAAGGCCCGCCCGTGCGATGCGCGATCGGCCGCAGTTCATGCTGCTGCCGCAGCTTTTCCACGACTTCCGTCAGCGGCAGATAATGATCAGTGCGATCCTCACCCGTCTCGCCCAGCGGCATCGTCTCGATCAATGTCAGGTCAAATCCCTGCTGGTGGCACCATTGGAGCATGGGCAGGATTTCATCATCATTGACGCCCTTCAGCGCCACCATGTTGATCTTGACCGCAAGACCCGCCGCCTTCGCCGCCGCCAGCCCCTCAAGAACCGGCCGGATGTCCCCATTGCGCGTGACATGGGCGAACCGCTGGGGATCGCGGCTGTCGAGGCTGACATTGATCCGCCGCACGCCCGCGTCGAAAAGCGCCTCGGCATGCTGGGCCAGTCGCGTGCCGTTGGTGGTCAACGTCAGTTCGTCGAGCCCCTCGCCCAAATGGCGTCCAATGCGCCGCACCAGATCGACAATGTCCCGCCTGACCAGCGGCTCGCCGCCAGTCAGCCGAATCTTGCGAACGCCCCGGGCGATGAAGAGGTCGGCAAGCAGCGCGATCTCCTCCAGCGTCAGCACCTGATCCTTGGGCAGGAAGGTCATGCGCTCCGCCATGCAATAGCGGCAGCGCAGGTCGCACCGATCCGTGACCGAAATCCGCAAATAGCTGATCCGGCGGCCCAACGCATCGGTCATGGCCGTGCGCCCAAGATCGGGCTTGTTCATGCTCGACTAGCTAGGCCATGGCAAAGTCCGGTGCAAGCACTGCCGGTTGCAGGAGCGTGAACGGGTCGCTAACGCCTGTCTGCTATATGCCCGCCATGCGCTGTATCCCGGGAGTTTTGATGTGAGCGGTGAATCCGCACTGCATGGACAGCGCAGCCTTTTCATTCTGTCGCCCGGTGACAGGGATGGTTTGTCGCGCGCGGCTGGTCTGGCTGGCTGGCGTGCCATCGCGGCCCGGCGCACGAAGGATGCGCCGCAACGGTTCCTGCATAGCGATGCGCAGATCGCCCTTGTCGACATGCGCGGTGCGGCGGACGGAGTCAGCGGCCTCGTCGATGCCTTTTCCCCGGCCGTAGAGGCGGGCGGTGGAGCGCTCATCGCCCTGATCGACGCGCAGGCGCTGGGGTCTGTCACGGCGCTGCTGGAAGCGGGGGCGACCCATTTTCTCGCCGCTCCATTTTCAACGGATCAATTGCGGGCGACGCTCGCTTCGGCCCAGCGCCTCGTGGACCGCCTGGGCGGGGGTACGCTGCCCAGTCAGCGCGCCCAGCGCATACGCCGTGGCGACGCGCTATTCTGGGAACTGGAGCGGGGAGGGCGATCCCTGCGTCTCAGTGACAATCTCACCCGGCACCTCAACCTCGATCGCCAGACGATAAGTCCGGCCCAGTTTGCTCGCTGCCTGCCCCGTGCGGAACGGCGATCGGTTATTGCGGGCCTGCGCGGCATGATGCGATCAGGCCGACCAGAATCCTTCGCTCATGCCGCACCAGGGCGATCGGGCGACCGGCTCGTACATCACCTCCGCTTGATCGACGGCGTTGTGGCTGCCGATGTTGAGTGGTTGTCCGATACGCATGGGGACGATGCGACCGGCAGGGACGACCTGACCGGCCTTCGTTCGCGACAGGCAGCGCTTGAGTGGTTGGAAAAGCGTTCCGGTCTTGCGACAACGATCCTCCTGCTCTCGATCAGCCAGTTCGACCGCATGAATGCCGCCTATGGTCAGGTGGTCGGCGACGCCCTGCTCGGCCGGATTGCAAGGAGGATCGAGCGGATGGCGGCAGACGCAGCGCCCGGCGCGATCGTGGCCCGCATCGCCGGGACCGAATTTCTCGTCGGCCTAACAGGCGAGGCAGCTGCGAGCGACCGCGCAACCTTCCTCGCGCGTCAGTTGATCGGCGTCATCATCCGGCCTTTCAGTGCGGGCGATCACCTAATCCGCCTGACGGCCCGCTGCGGCATCGCCCAATCGCGATCAGACGATGATGCAACCCGGCTGCTCCGGCGGGCGGGAACCGCTCTGGCAGATGCGCGGGCAGGGGGTGGAGAGGGTATCCGCATCTTCTCGGCGGAAAAACGCAGCCGACAGGTCGATGCTGACCAGCTGGAAACCGACCTGCGCCTTGCGCTGCATCGGGGAGAAATCGGCATCGTCTTCCAGCCGCAATATCCGGTGGGTGGCGATCACATGACGGGGGTGGAGGCGCTCGCCCGTTGGAACCATCCTCAATATGGCCCCCTTGGCGCGGGCATGCTTTTCGCGACCGCCGAACGATCCGACTATATGCTTCCACTTTCGGCCCACATCCAGGCGGAAGCCTTGCGTCAGGCGGCGGCCTGGCCCCGGACGCTCTCGCATCTTCGTCTGTCGATCAACGTGACCGCCGCCGACATCGCGCAGCCGGGCTTCATGTCGCAGCTCCTCAACCTCGTTGACGAAAGCGGCTTTCCCCGTTCACGCCTGACGGTTGAGATCACCGAAAGCGGCCTCATCGAAAATATCGCTGCGGCCACCGCGCTCCTCACCGCTCTGCGGGCGGAGGGGCTGGCGGTGGCGGTCGATGATTTCGGCACCGGCTATTCCAGCCTTGCCTACCTAAAGAGCCTCCCCCTCGACTATCTCAAGATCGATAGCGGCCTGGCCCAGGACATCGCTGGGACTGGCCGCGACCGGATCGTGGTCCGGGGCGTCATTCACATGGCCAAGTCCCTTGGTATGAGCGTCATTGCCGAGGGGGTCGAGACACAGCAGCAACTCGATCTGCTGGCGCGCGAAGGTTGTGATTATTATCAGGGCTTTCTGCGATCCGCCGGGATATCCTCTGCCGAACTGACCGCGATGGCGTTGAAGGGCTGAGGCATCCTAAAAAACGATTCCTGCCCGGCCGATTAACGTTGCTCCCGAGTGGTGCGCCTGATCATCGATGCTGCTGTTCGCATAACGCACGCCCGCAAACCATTGTCGCTTCAGATAATCGATGCTGATCCCATGGTCCCAATATGTGCCATCAGGCCGCAGGCGGGCTGCATCGCCCACATCTCGGGTCCGACCGCTCGAACGACCGACATGCGCCGAAACGGTGAACGGCGTGCCCGGGATACCCGCCGATGCCGAAGCCGAGAGGTAAAGATTATCTCCGCCAATCGAACCTTGCCGGGGTGCATAGCTGGCGTTGATGTCGATATTTGCCGGGCCGATCAGAAAGCCTGCACCAGCGCCAATTTCGCCATATCCCTGTCCCGACGCGCCGGAAAACAGATGATATACCCCTCTCGCAGAAAGCCGCCACGCGCCCATCTGCCGGGCATAGGATGTGCCAAGGTCCACCACGGCATCGGCGCCACCGTGACGGCTACTGTCCCACAAGGACGTCGCTGCGGCATCGAAGCTCAATCCCTCCGTCGCCTGTACGGCGATTGTCCCTCGCACAACCGGGTCGCTATCGCTCCAGCTCAATCCCCGCCGACGTTCATCGCTTGCGGCCTCGGCGGTTGCCGAAAACCGGTCGGCATATTGCGCCAAGGCGGGTGAAGAGGTGGCGGCCAGCATCATTGCCGCCGCCGCCACCAAGCGTGCGTCAGTTTGAGGCAAGATTGCGAACCGCATCCAGCTCGGCCATCAACGGCGCGCGATCCTTCTCGGCCACCGCGACCAGATGTTCACGGATCGCCGCGTCATGCTGCGCCATATTGCGTTCACCCGACTTGCGGCCGGGGGTACATGCCCCATGTTCGCTGCCGGAAAAGCGCTTGTCATGCGAAACCGTGCGGGCCAGCGCCGGACTATGATTGAGCGCGCGGTCCACTATGATCGTCGCGGTCCACTGGCACCGTTGCATATCCATGCGGTTGGGTGTCTTCGCACCAACCGTCCTGGTGGCGAACTCGACGCGAGCCGAATAATTGGCTTGCACCGGCGTTCCGCCATGGTCGATCTGCACGCTGTGCGTGGCGGCGACAGCCGCCATCGCTACGAAGGTCGAAATCATGTCAATCTCCTGCTCGATGCCGGACTTTGCTGTCCAGTCATCGACGGAGCATTTAGATGACCGATGTTGCTGCTACTTTGCTGACGCACGACAAAGGGGTGCTGGCGAGAGGCGCAATCTCCGTGCCATCCATTGTCAGCTAGCCGACTTCGCCAATCCCTTCGACAATTGCAGCGCTCCGTTCAGCCGCGCCGCTGGGTCAGCCCAGGCGCGATTGACCACGACCTTGCTATCCGGCCGCAATCGCGCCACTCCATTCAGCCGCTGGATATAGGCGACCAAGCCCTCCGGCTTCGGGAAGCGGTCTTCGAAGAAGCTGACCAGCGCGCCCTTTGGTCCCACATCGATCTTCGAGATATTGGCCGTCACGCAATTCTGCTTGATCTCGATGATCTTGAACAGGTTCTGCGTCGGCGTCGGCAGCTTGCCGAAGCGGTCGATGAGTTCCGCAGCAAAAGCCTCCAGCCCCTGCCGATCCTCCACTTCGTTCAGGCGGCGATACAGCCCCATGCGCAGGTCAAGATCGGGCACATAATCCTCCGGTATGAGGATGGGCGCATCGACGGTGATCTGCGGCGAGAAGCTCTCCCGCTTCTCGATCCCCGCGCCACCTGCCTTGGCCTCCAGGATCGCGTCTTCCAGCATCGATTGGTAAAGCTCGAAGCCGACTTCCTTGATATGCCCCGACTGCTCGTCACCGACCAGATTACCCGCGCCGCGAATGTCGAGGTCATGGCTCGCCAGCTGGAACCCGGCGCCCAGCGTGTCCAGATCGGAAAGAACCTTCAGCCGCTTTTCCGCCGTTTCGGTAATCACCTTGTTCGCAGGCGTGGTGAAATAGGCATAGGCCCGTGCCTTCGACCGCCCCACGCGCCCGCGAAGCTGGTACAGTTGCGCCAGCCCAAACCGATCCGCGCGATGGATGATCAACGTATTGGCCGAAGGAATATCAAGGCCACTCTCAACGATCGTGGTCGACAGCAGCACATCATAACGCTTGTCGTAAAATGCCGACATCCGCTCCTCAACTTCGGTAGCGCTCATCTGGCCATGGGCAACGATGGGCTTCACCTCCGGCACTTCTGTTCGCAGGAACTCTTCCACCTCGGTCAGGTCGGCAATGCGCGGCACGACGAAGAAGCTCTGCCCGCCGCGATAATGTTCGCGCAGCAAGGCCTCGCGGATGACGACGCCATCCCAGGGCATGATGTAGGTCCGCACCGCCAGACGATCGACCGGCGGTGTCTGGATCACGGACAATTCCCGCAAGCCCGACATTGCCATCTGTAAGGTGCGTGGGATCGGCGTGGCCGTCAGCGTCAGCACATGCACATCGGTCTTGAGCGACTTCAGCCGCTCTTTGTGCGTGACGCCAAACCGCTGTTCCTCGTCCACGATGACGAGGCCAAGCCGCTTGAACTCCAGCCCCTTCGCCAACAGCGCATGGGTGCCGACAACGATATCGATCGTCCCGTCGGCCAGCCCTGCCTTGACGGCCTTGGCTTCCTTGTCCGGCACCAGCCGCGACAGGCGGCCGATGTTGACGGGGAAGCCACGGAACCGCTCCTCGAAATTCATGTGATGCTGCCGGGCGAGCAGGGTGGTGGGGCAGATCACCACCACCTGCATTCCCGCCATCGCCGCCACGAAAGCGGCGCGCAAGGCTACCTCGGTCTTGCCGAAGCCGACATCGCCGCAGACCAGCCGGTCCATCGGCCGTCCCGCGCCCAGATCCTCGACCACGTCCATGATCGCCCGGTCCTGATCCTCGGTCTCCTGATAGGGGAAGCGATCGACAAACGCCGGATAACCCGCACTATCCGGTTCCGCCACCGTCGCCGCCCGGAGCGCCCGTTCGGCCGCCGTCTTGAGCAATTCACCCGCAATTTCGCGGATGCGCTCCTTCATCTTGGCCTTGCGCCGCTGCCACGCTTCGCCGCCCAACCTGTCGAGGCTCACCCCCTCGCTGTCGGAGCCATAGCGGGAGAGAACCTCCAGATTCTCCACCGGCACATACAGCTTGTCGCCGCCCGCATATTCCAGCGCCACGCAGTCATGCGCGGCCTTGGCCACCGGTATTTGCGTCAGCCCCTCATAGCGCCCGATCCCATGGTCCATATGCACCACCAGATCGCCCGGCGAGAGCGTCGCTAACTCCTGAAGGAAGGCGTCGGCATTCTTCTTCCGCTTGGCCCGCCGCACCAGCCGGTCGCCCAGCATGTCCTGCTCGGTCAGCACCGCCACATCGGGCGCGGTAAAGCCATGATCCAGCGGCAGGACGATTAGAGAAACATTATAGCCCCTCCCCTTCAGGGGAGGGGTTGGGGTGGGGGCTGTTGGGTCGGGGGAGCTATCCGGATAGCCCCCACCCCCAGCCCTTCCCCTGAAGGGGAGGGGAGTAGCTCGACCCAAAGCTTCCTGCCAATCGTCGGCCGCACTTAAGCCTGTGACGCCGTGATCTGCGAGCAACCCCGAAAGCCGCTCCCGCGCCCCCACTGAATAGCTGGCGATGACAACCTTCTTCTTCGCCCGCTGGAGCGAGGCGATATGCTTGCCCACCGCCTCATAGACATTGGCGTTTTGCGCCCGTTCCGGCGCAAAATCGCGCGGCCCATCAACCGCAAAGTCCAGAACGGTCGCGCTTTCCGGCTCATGGAAAGGCGTGGTCGCGTGCATCGGCCATTCGCGCACGATGCCGTCCCATTCTTGCTGCTCCAGATACAGCGCCTTCGGCTCCAGCGGCCGATAAGCCCCCGGATCGGACGACTTCGCCTGCACCCGATTGGCGTGATAGTCCCGGATCGCCTCGAACCGGGCCTCCGCGGCGCCCGCCACACCATGATCCAGCACGACCAGCGTATCGTCGCCCAGATGCTCGGTCATCGGCACCAGCCGTTCTTCGAACAGCGGCAGCCAATGCTCCATCCCTGCCAAGCGCCGCCCGTCACTCACCGCCTGATAGAGCGGATCGCCGGTCGCCGTCGCCCCGAAGGTCTCGCGATAGCGCCCGCGAAACCGCTTGATCGTCTCTTCATCCAGCAGAGCTTCGGACGCGGGCAGCAGGGTGAAGCCTTCGACACTCCCGCTCGTCCGCTGATCGGCGGGATCAAAACGCCGCACCGTCTCGATCTCGTCCCCGAAGAAATCGAGCCGCAGGGGCTGTTCCTCGCCTCCGGGGAACAAATCGACTATGCCCCCCCGAATGGCGAATTCGCCCCGATCATGCACAGTGTCGGTGCGGACATAGCCATTGGCCTGCAACATCTCGGCCAGCCGCGAAATCGCGATGCGCTCCTTGGGCGCCAGCTTAGCGACCAGCTGCCGCACACGAAACGGCGTCAATGTCCGCTGCGTCAGGGCGTTCAGCGTCGTCAGGACAAGCTGCGGACCCCTGGGCTTGACCTGCAAGGCATGCAGCCCGGCCAGCCGTGCCGAAGCCGTGCGCAGCGAAGGACTGGCCCGGTCATAGGGAAGGCAGTCCCAGGCGGGAATCTCGACAATCTCGATCTCTGGCGCAAAATAATGCGCCGTGTCCGCCACCGCCCGCATGAGTTGCTCATCGGGCGCGACGAACAACGCACGCGAAGGCGCCGCCCGGGCAATGTCCGCCAGCAGCCACGGCTGAAACCCCGCCGGAACCCCGGACAGGGTCATGGGAGAGGAAGCTTTCAGAATCTTCAGAAGGTCGGTCATTCGCTACTCAGTTCCCCTCCCGCAAGCGGGAGGGGCTAGGGGTGGGCAATCCCACAGAGGCGGCACAGGCCGACCCCCGCGCCCTCCCGCAAACGGGAGGGGAGGTTGAGGCTATTTCTTCCCAATCTCCACAAAATCCATCTTCACGAACTTGTCCCACATCGGCCCGCGCCATTGCTCGGGCAACGGTAACGTCCCTAAGGCCCAAGCCATGATGTCAGCATCCTGTTCCTCGATAAGGCGCTCGAACCAGTCGATTTCTTCCACGCCCCACTCGGCATGGTATCGATCGAAAAATCCACCCACCGCCAGGTCCGCTTCCTTGATGCCGCGATGCCAGGCACGGAATTGCAGGCGGCGGATTCGGGGATCTTCGTTCACAATTTGTTCCTTGCGCGGACATGCCGAATAAACCGATCAGATGTTTGCGCATCGTCCCGGCTGGGCTAGATGGCGTCAGATAGCCATGCGACCCGATATCCTCAACCCACTCTTCACCGAAATCGAAGCCTTGAAAGGCGTCGGCCCCGCGCTCGCCAAGCCGCTGGAGCGCTTGGGGCTGGCCCGCGCCGTCGATGTCCTATTCCACCTGCCGGTCAGCTTTGTCGATCGCCGCATGTTGGACGAGTTGATCCTGTCCGACTCAGGCCGGGTAATCGGCATAGAACTCACGCCCACTGACTACCGCGCGTCCGGCAGCGCTCGCGCGCCGTTTCGGGTCATCGCGCAGGACAGGCACGGCAATACGGTCGCGCTCGTCTATTTCGGCCGCAACAGCGCCTGGCCCCGCAAGCTGTTGCCCTTGAATGAACCCAAATTCATCTCCGGCAAGCTGGAGGCCTATGGCGACAATCTCCAGATCGTCCACCCTGACTATGTCCTGCCGCCGGAGGAAGCCGCCACCATCCCGGCGCGAGAGCCAGTCTACGGTCTTTCCGAAGGCCTCACCAATAACCGGCTGCGCGACCTCGTAGGGCAGTCACTGAGCCGCGCCCCAGATCTCCCCGAATGGATCGAACCCAGCCTACTCGCCCAAAAGGGCTGGCCGACATGGCACGAGGCGCTCACCCGCATCCACGCCGACCCCAGCGATGCAAAAGCCCGCGAGCGGCTCGCCTATGACGAAATCTTCGCAGGCCAGCTCGCCCTGATGCTGGTGCGCCAATCCTCCCGCAAGCGCCGAGGCATCCCCATCGAGGGAGACGGCCGCCTGCGCGCCATGCTCGATCTCCCCTTCGCCCCGACCGGCGCGCAACGCCGCGCCTTCGGAGAGATTGAAGGGGATATGGCGCAGCCCGTCCCCATGCTCCGCCTCCTGCAAGGCGACGTCGGCTCGGGTAAAACGCTCGTCGCGCTCATGGCCCTCCTCAACACGGTTGAGGCAGGTGCTCAAGGCGCACTCCTTGCCCCGACGGAAATTCTCGCCCGCCAACATTATGAAACGCTGCGCAAGATGGCGTCGGGTTTGCCCGTTACCATCGCGATCCTCACCGGCCGCGAAAAGGGCAGGGTGCGCGAATCCACCCTGATGGGCCTCGCCGATGGCAGCATCGATATCCTCGTCGGCACCCACGCCATCTTCCAGGAAGCCGTCCGCTACAAAAACCTCGCCCTTGCGGTGATCGATGAACAACACCGCTTCGGCGTTGCCCAGCGCATGATGCTGGCCGCCAAGGCCGAGCGCACGCCGCACCTGTTGGTGATGACCGCCACCCCGATCCCCCGGACGCTGACGCTCACCTATTATGGCGAGATGGACGTCTCCCGCCTGGACGAAATGCCTCCCGGCCGCCAGCCGATCCAGACCGTCGTCATGTCCGCGAACCGCCTCGATGAAGTGGTCGAAGCACTCGCCCGTCACATCGAAACCGGCGGTCAGGCCTATTGGGTCTGCCCCTTGGTCGAGGAAAGCGAAACCAGCGACCAGGCCGCCGCCGAAGCCCGCGCCGAAATGCTGAAGTTACGCTTTGGCGATCTCGTCGGCCTCGTCCACGGCCGCATGAAAGGCCCGGAAAAGGACGCCGCGATGGAGGCCTTCTCCACCGCCCGCACCAAAATCCTCGTCGCCACCACGGTCATTGAGGTCGGCGTCGATGTCCCTAACAGCAATCTCATCATCATCGAAGGCGCCGACCGCTTCGGCCTTGCCCAGCTCCACCAGCTGCGCGGCCGGGTAGGACGCGGCCAGAACCATAGCGTCTGCATCCTGCTGCGCGGCGGCGCCCTGAGCGAAACCAGCCGCGCCCGGCTGGCGCTCATGCGCGAAACCAATGACGGATTCCGCATTGCCGAAGAAGACCTCCGCCTCCGTGGCGCGGGCGAAATCCTCGGCACGCGTCAGTCGGGCGAGGCGCAGTTGAAGATCGCGACGCCGGAACATCTGTCTGCCTTACTCGATAGCGCGCGAGACGACGCGCACCTCCTGATCGATCGCGATGGAGGACTAGACGAACCGCGCGGCCAGGCGGCCAGAACTTGTCTTTACCTCTTCGAACGGGATGCGGCGGTGGGATTGCTCCGAAGCGGCTAATCCGCGCGATGAATTTCTGCATGCGCGAAACCATCGTGCGCAAAAGTCGGAACGGGTTTTGCGCTTAAAAGGATGCGATAACAAAAAACTGGAGCGCGCGACCTGCGTCCGATTAAACGCAGCGCGCTCTTGTCCAGTCAAGTCAACGGATCGAAGCCGATCAGGGCTTCGAACAGCTCCTTACCAGGCGGTCTGCCTTGGCGGGATGAGCGACAGCATGGCCTCATAGATTTGCGGATCAATGGGCTGGCAAAACTCCACCCCGACCCGGCCATCCTCTGACCATCGAACGTCGGCCTGAAGGTCCTTGACGACGGGTAGCCAGATCGCGACCCGTTCCCCAATCGTGATCTCCGCATCGGTGCGGCACATTAGGCCGAGTTCAGAGATGTTGATGACCCGGACGCCATGGGTTCGGCCTCGGGCAGAGATATGGCTGACCATATCTACCAGCACGCGGGGCGTGCGGCGCTGATTGATGGAAGGGTCCCGTGAACGGGCGACCTGGGCGAGGCTTGCGAGCACCGAAGACATGACCGGAGCTTAAGATGAGGAAGGTGGCGCCTTCCTTACCAGCTTTACTTAATCCGCCTTTAACTTTCTAAAGTTTCAAGCAGTTACCAGGCCATGTTTCTTAGCGCCGAAGCTCACCTTGTCTCCGGGTTTCAGTGCCAGCATGGGGTCGCTCACGACCTCACCATTGACGCGAATGGCGCCTTCGGCCAGCTTGCGCCGGACTTCCTTGTTGGAACTGGCAAAGCCAAGCGCTGAGGTGCCCTGAACAATAGTCAGCCCCTCGGCCCCCACACTGATCGTCGGCAGATTGGCGTCCGAAGCGCCCTCTTCAAAGGTCTTGCGCGACGTTTCTGCGGCAGCAAGCGCAGCATCGGTTCCCCGGCACAGCGCCGTCGCCTCATTGGCCAGAACCTTCTTCGCCTCATTGATCTCAGCGCCCTGAAGAGCCGCGAGCCGTGCGACCTCGTCCATCGGCAGGTCGGTGAACAGCCGCAGCCGGTTGGCGACGTCCGCGTCCGCCGTGTTCCGCCAGAACTGCCAATAATCATAGGTGGAAAGCTGATCTTCGTTCAGCCACACGGCACCACCCACCGTCTTGCCCATCTTCGTGCCATCGGCATTTGTGAGCAGCGGCGTGGTCAGCCCGAATACCTGCATCCCATCCACCCGACGCGCGAGTTCGACGCCGTTGACGATATTCCCCCACTGGTCCGATCCGCCCATCTGCAACCGGCAGCCCGACCGCCGCGACAGCTCCAGAAAGTCATAGGCCTGAAGGATCATATAGTTGAATTCAAGGAAGGACAGCGACTGCTCACGATCCAGCCGCAGCTTCACCGAATCAAAGCTCAACATGCGATTGATCGAGAAATGCTGGCCGATCTCGCGCAGGAACGGGATATATTCCAGCCGGTCGAGCCATTCGGCATTGTCGAGCATGATCGCGTCGGTCGGCCCGTCGCCAAAGGTCAGGAACCGTTCGAACACGCGCTTGATGCTCGCGACATTCTCCGCGATCGTCTCGGTCGTCAGCAGCTTGCGCGCTTCGTCCTTGAAGCTCGGATCGCCGATCTTCCCGGTGCCGCCGCCCATCAGGACGATCGGCTTGTGCCCCGCCTTCTGCAACTGCCGCAGCATCATGATGGAAACGAGGTGCCCGACATGCAAAGACGGAGCCGTCGGATCAAAGCCGATATAGCCCGGCACGATCTGCTTAGCGGCAAGGCCATCGAGCCCCTCCGCATCGGTCAACTGATGGATGTAGCCACGTGCCTCCAGGAGGCGGAGCAGATCGGACGAGTAGCTGGTCATAATGCGGCGCCCTCTAGCATCACGACACAACAACGTCACTCCCCGTCATCCTGAACTTGTGTCTCGACCCATTCCGCTACACAGAATGGAGGAGAGCAAAAGGATCGAAGCGGTGACACACAGCCAACCCATGCTGGCGATCGGCCTCATGTCGGGTACGTCGCGCGACGGCATCGACGCCGCGCTTATTGAAACCGACGGAGAGGGCGTCAGCAATCCCGTCACCTTCCATGCCATGCCCTATCGGGAGGGCTTTCGCATTCGCCTGGCCGAAGCGTGCCAGCGCGCCATGGCAATGGACAAGCCGGGCTTCGAGCCTCTCATTCAGTCCGTGGAAGCCGAACTTACCGAACTTCATGTCGAGGCCGTCACCGATCTCCTCGCGCGCAGCGGGCATATAGCGCAGGATATCGCCGTTATCGGTTTCCACGGCCACACGGTCGCGCATCGGCCGGAATGGCGCTGGACATGGCAGATCGGCGATGGCCTCGCATTGGCGGGGGCATTCGGAATTCCCGTGGTCGGCGATCTGCGCAGTGCCGATGTCGCCGCAGGGGGGCAGGGGGCGCCGCTAATGCCTATCTATCATCGGGCCTTGGCGAACGACTTGCGTAAGCCGACAGCCATATTGAACCTGGGCGGCGTGGCCAACATCACCGCCATCGGAAATGATGGCGAACTCCTCGCCTTCGATACCGGCATGGCGAGCGGTTTGATCGACAATTGGATGCAGACGCATGGCGATCGGCCGTTCGATGAAAATGGCGCCACTGCTGCTCGCGGCAAAATCGATGAAGCGCGGCTCGACAGTTTGATGGCAGACTCCTGGTTCGATACGCTGCCCCCCAAGAGTATCGACCGTGAAGCCTTCACCCTCGATACGATGCATGGCTTGTCGCTTGAGGATGGCGCAGCGACGTTGACCGCGTTCACCGCCAGGGCGGTTGCCCGCGCGCTTGATCATCTCCCGTCCCGCCCTTCCGCCATCTACGTCGGCGGAGGCGGCCGTCATAATGCAACACTGATGACGATGCTGGCTTCCTTCACCAACGCTGATGTGCATCCGGTCGATGATCTCGGCTGGGATGGCGACGCTCTTGAGGCGCAGGGTTTCGCCTATATGGCGGTGCGCCACCTCAAATCCTTGCCGATCAGCTTTCCCGGAACCACCGGCGTTCCGGCCCCAATGACGGGCGGCGTCCTATTCGATCCTGCCTGACGCAGCTTACCGCTTTCGGGTCAGTTCCCGCATCCCGTCATCGATGCCCTCAAGCGTCAGCGGATACATGCGCTGGCTCATGATCTCCCGGATCATCCGCGTCGATTGGCTATATTCCCAATGGTCGCGCGGCGTGGGGTTCAACCACACGGCAGCCGGATAGGTATGCAGCAATCGGCTCATCCACACCGCGCCGGGTTCCTCGTTCATATGCTCGACCGATCCGCCCGGATAGCTGATCTCGTAAGGGCTCATCGCCGCATCGCCGACGAAGATGACCTTATAGTCATGCCCATATTTATGCAGGATATCCCATGTCGGAATACGCTCTGAAAAACGGCGCCGATTGTCCTTCCACACGCCTTCATAGAGGCAGTTGTGGAAGTAGAAGAACTCCATGTTCTTGAACTCGGTCGTCGCGGCGGAAAACAGCTCCTCGCAAAGCCGGATGAAGGGGTCCATTGACCCGCCAACGTCCAGGAATAGCAGCAGCTTGACCGCATTATGCCGCTCGGGCCGCATCCGGATGTCGAGCCAACCTTGCCGTGCCGTGCCCCGGATAGTCCCTTCCAGGTCCAGCTCATCCGCTGCCCCCTCGCGCGCAAAGCGTCGCAGTCGCCGCAACGCCACCTTGATGTTGCGCGTGCCCAGTTCCTTGCTGCTGTCGAGGTTCTGGAACTCGCGCTTTTCCCACACCTTGATGGCGCGCTTGTGCCTGCTCTCGCCGCCGATCCGCACGCCTTCGGGGTTATAGCCGCCATTGCCGAAGGGCGAAGTTCCGCCCGTGCCGATCCACTTGTTGCCGCCCTGATGGCGCCCCTTCTGCTCCTCCAGACGCTTCTTCAACGTCTCCATGATCTCGTCCCAGCTGCCTAGAGACTTGATCTTCTCCATCTCTTCAGCGCTCAGATATTTCTCCGCGACCAGGCGCAGCCACTCCTCGGGAATCTCCGCCTCGACCCCGCTCGCGTCCAGCACGCCCTTGAAAACCTTTGCAAAGACCTGATCGAACCGATCGATCAGCCCCTCGTCCTTCACATAGGTTGCCCGCGCGAGATAATAGAATTCCTCGGGCCGTTGACCGATCACGTCACGGTCCAGCGCCTCCAGCAGAAGCAGATGCTCCTTGATGCCAGCGGGAATGCCCGCAGCCCTGAGCGCGTCGAGAAAGTTCAACATCATGGTGACGGCCTTGTCTGACAGCCCTGCCATGGATGCAAGGGGCTGCGCATGGTTGATCAAATGTTAAGTGTTGCATCGCATCGTTAATAAGGCACTATTCACAAGCGGGCGGTTTGGGGTGGCACTCCTTGGAAAATGAGCATTTATTGACGGATCTGGGTGAACGTTCCGGCGACGTTGCGCTGCAATGCAGCGAGACGGCGGGTTTCCTCGGGGAACTTACCCGGCGCATCCAATCCGACTCGCTCCGCCTCTCACAATTGCAAACCAATATGGAGGCTCTGGCCGTCAGCCAGAATGAAAGCGTGGTGGCGGCTCAGGAGCTCAGCCTCACGTCCCGACGTGCTGCCCGCATCATTGCCGAGGGGCATGAAGCGATTACCCAGTCTCTCGCCCAGGTTGCGGGGCTGGTCGACCATGTCACGGGGCTGGAGGGAAGGCTTCGTCAGTTTCTCGGAGTTATCGAAGCCGTCGGCGGCATATCCGATCAACTCGGCGCGATCGCACGCCAAACGCGGCTGCTGGGCGTCAACGCCGCGATCGAGGCGGCACGCGGTGGAGAGGCGACGCAGGGCTTTGCCGTCGTGGCCGACGAAATCCGCCGCTTGGCCGGACAAGCCGGCGAGTCCGCCGCATCGGTCGGGGACAAGCTCGGGCAGCTCGACCGCGATGCGCGCCATCTGATCAGCGGCGTTGAGGCGAATATCGGACGCGGCCGGGACGTCAGCGCCCATATCGACACATTGAGCGTAACCATGGCGGAAATCGCCTCGCTCGTGACGCAATTTGGCGAGCGTTCCCACGCCATCGTCACCTGCACCGACGAAGCCGACGCCGACGTCGGTGCGCTACGTGCGGGCCTTACCAACTTCAGCGACTCTGCTGCCGAAAGCACCCAGCGTGTCGAAATGGCCAAGGCCCAGCTTGAGCAGCTTGAGGGCATGGCGAACGACATGCTCAACACCGCCGCCCATGGTGGGCATCAGACCCGCAACAGCCGCTACATCGCCTATGCGGAAGATGGTGCGGCAGAAGTGTCGCGCCTGATCAATGACGCTCTGGCTGCGGGTGAACTGACGCCATCGGCGCTATTCGACAGCAATTACCGCTCGATCCAAGGCTCCCACCCGCCACAATATGAAAATGGCTTCATGGTCTTTGCCGACCGTTTCATCCGCCCGATTCTGGATCGCCAGACCGGACAGGATAATGCCATCGTCGGCTGCTGCCTGATCGATATGAACGGCTATCTGCCCACGCATATCACGTCGCGAAGCCAGCCTCAGCGGCCGGGCATGCCGGAATGGAACATGGAATATGCCCGTAACCGGCAGATTTTCATGGACAGCCAGACCCGCCGCGCGCTCGATGGCGACGCAGACTTTTTCCTCTTCACCTACCGTCAGGACCTTGGCGAGGGTCGCTATCGCGCGCTTCGCAGCGTGTTCGTTCCGCTGATCTTCGAAGGCCGCCGCTGGGGCCTGTATGAGGTCGGCTACCTCATCTGATCCCGTCAGTTCGCCGCGCCCTGACGCACTATGACGTCCCCATTGGCGGCATAGGCAGCAGTCGTCCGCGCCTGCGCCGTCTGAGGGTCCTTGCCATCGAGAATCTTCGCTATCTGCCGCGAACTCGGCACGCGGTCATAAACGCCATAGAGCTTCGTCTCGCCGACCGAATGTAGCGATAGTCGATAGCCCTTGCCATCAACCGCTGGATCGAAGGCGAGCACCGTGCCCGCATCGTCGATCGGCACGATGACCGATCCGCCAGACGCGTCCTGCTGCGCCAGAACATCATAGCTGCCTTCGCTAGTCTGCACCTGTCCCCGGATGCAGAAGGACCCGGCCACCTCGCGGACGGCCCTGACATCAGCCGCTGCGACAGGAAGGGAAGTGGTAAGTTGCGCATCCCGGTCATCACCCGTCGGGCAGTCGGCGAACCGCACCGGAGAGACTGGCCGTACCGCAGCCGCATCATCGAAATGCAAGCTGCCGAGCATGCCGTCCAGCCCTGCCAATACCTCCTTGCGCCGTTCGCTGGGACCTGTGACGCGCAGCTTCACGAGCCAGCGTCCGGCCTGCGCAAAAGCTGCTGCCGTGGTCAGCGCCCCGTCGGCCGCATCATCATAAACCGCACGGATCGCGCGGCCGCCTTTGCCTTGCAGCGAAACGCCTTCATAAGCAGTGCGGCGTGTCTTCGGTCCAAAACGATCCGTCACCGCGCGGTCGGTCATGTAAGCGGCAATCGACGCGTCCGCATAGCTGGGCAGATAGACGTACAAGGTCGCCTGCACCGCCCCGTCCTCCGACAAATATTGGGCATAATTGTCGATGCCCTTGCCGCCATTCGTGACCTCTCCACTCTTGGACAGGGAAAGCCCCGCGATCGTCTGGGGCAGGCTGATCCCCGAAGCGCGGGCGCGAAGGCTCCCATCGCTCGCTACCCACGCTTCCTGCACATCGGCACCCTGCGCCAATGCGGGCACCGGCAGGAGTAGGAGGAGTGGCAACAGCGACAAGGAGAGTTTCCGCATAGGCATCCTTCCCATTCCACGCCGTCTTGTCGCGGCTCTGAAATTTATTGGGGAAGGTTGAGCGAAACTGCAAGGCTAAGGCAAGCGGCCTTTTACGCGACTGGCGGAATCTGCGCTGGATAATGCGGCAGTTCCGGGTCCAGATGCGCCCAGTGCGGAGCCGCCTCCGTCCAGATTACCGCCTGCGGTGCCAGCAGGTCCGGATCATCCAGCGCGCCAGCCCTGATGAAAGTCAGGTGCGGCCGCGACTCGGCAATGCTGAACAGGGGCGTGCCGCACTGCGGACAAAAGCCACGACGCATCCTGTTTCCGCTATCCGCGATGCTTTCATGCCAACGTACCTCGCCCTCGCTTTGCACCTTCTCCGTCGGAAAGCAGACATTGACCGTGCCCGATCCTCCGCCGAGATATTGGCACAGCCTGCACCAGCACATGCGCGCCGCCATCGGCTCCGCATCGATCTTGATGCGCACCGCTCCGCACAGACATCCCGCTTCATGCGTCATGCACGCCTCCGTCATTGCGCCGGGCAGGGCAATCCCGGCATTTACCGCCCCTGCCGCCGCGCCATGAATGCCAGACGTTCGAACATCATGATATCCTGCTCATTCTTCAGCAGCGCGCCATGAAGCGGCGGAATGGCCTTGGTCGGATCGCGATCCTGCAACACCTCCAGCGGCATGTCTTCATTGAGTAGCAGCTTCAACCAGTCGAGCAACTCGCTGGTCGACGGCTTCTTCTTCAGGCCCGGCACATCGCGTATCTCGTAGAAGAGGTCGAGCGCGCGGCTGACCAATATCTTCTGAATGCCGGGGAAATGGACATCGACAATGGCCTGCATCGTCTCCCGGTCGGGGAACTTGATATAGTGGAAGAAGCAGCGCCGCAGGAAAGCGTCGGGCAGCTCCTTCTCATTGTTGGATGTGATGACCACCACCGGCCGTTCCTGCGCCGCGACCGTCTCGCCCGTTTCGTAGACGTGGAACGCCATGCGATCGAGTTCCTGCAACAGGTCGTTGGGAAACTCGATATCGGCCTTGTCGATCTCGTCGATCAGCAGCACGGGTAGGGTAGGGGAGGTGAAGGCCTCCCAAAGCTTGCCCTTGCGGATATAGTTGCTGATGTCATGAACACGCGGATCGCCCAGCTGGCCATCGCGCAGCCGTGCCACGGCGTCATATTCATACAGGCCTTGATGCGCCTTGGTCGTCGATTTGACGTTCCATTCGATCAGCGGCGCGTCCAATGCCTTGGCGATTTCCTGCGCCAGCACCGTCTTGCCCGTCCCCGGCTCACCCTTCACCAGCAGGGGGCGGCGCAGCAGCACCGCTGCGTTCACCGCGACCTTCAGGTCGTCGGTTGCGACATAATCTTCCGTACCTTCAAACCGCATGAATCTTCGCTTTCCTCTACTGCCACCCGAGTAGGGAAAGCGATACGGCGCCGCAATCGGTTATTCCTATACCTTCTGCCGCCGAACCTCGGCACGCGCCTTCAGCAGGTCCCAGAGGCCACGCTGCTGGCTGAGCAACTGCCGCGCGCCAAATTGTATGGCCCGATCGGCCGCGCCGTCGCTACCGATCGCTCGCGCTACGGCAAAGGTCTGCGCCCGGTCGGGAAGATCGGATGGAGAGGGTTCAAGCCCCACGCGAATCGCCGCCATGTCGAGCACGCCGCGTACCGCCTGCCAGTCCAGTACCAGCGCCATGGCTGCGCCCATGGCACATCCGCGCCTGTCCGACTGAGCCAGTATATCCAGCGCATGACGTTGTTGGCTGACGATCGTCTCACAGTCGCTCTGCCCCGCCGTGCTGGGTATCGGGCCTAGCGCCACCGCAACTTGCGTCAGATAGGCCCGCTCTCGCGCAAACGCCTGCCCCGCCTGGACGAGCCAGCCCCGAGCCGCACTGTCTGCCGATCGGTTCGCCGCGTGATCGATGACGCCTGGGTGACGTCCGTGCAGCAGGCATAGATAATGCGCGGCATCGGCGAGGTCCGGCAATGTCAGGGCAGCGTTACGGCTCATGATCGTCCTTGCGCTGCTCGCATGAGCATGAGCGGCCGTTCCATCAGCCGCCACCAGCGCCTCGATCACCTGAGATATATCGCCTGTCGCCAAGCGTGTAGCTGCTTCGTTCATGATAACCCCTGCGGCCGCCGCGCCAGTGTGTCTGTTGCCACGACCATAGGAAGTTGAGGTAAAAGAGCGGTTTATGAGACGAAAAAAAGGGCGGCCCTGAAGCCGCCCTTTCGGATCAATTCACCGTATCCCAGACCCTATTGGTCGAGGAAGCTCCGCATTTTCCGGCTGCGGCTCGGATGTTTCAGCTTGCGGAGCGCCTT
Source organism: Sphingobium sp. RC1 (assembly GCF_059738765.1). Classification (NCBI taxonomy): domain Bacteria; kingdom Pseudomonadati; phylum Pseudomonadota; class Alphaproteobacteria; order Sphingomonadales; family Sphingobiaceae; genus Sphingobium; species Sphingobium sp. RC1. The sequence continues at coordinate 1,696,288 of NZ_AP027306.1, read as the reverse complement.
CGCCTCAATCTGGCGGATACGTTCGCGGGTCACGCTGAACTGCTGGCCTACTTCCTCCAGCGTGTGATCGGTGTTCATGCCGATGCCGAAACGCATGCGCAGCACGCGTTCCTCACGCGGCGTGAGCGAGGCCAGAACGCGGGTGACCGTTTCTTTCAGGTTTGCCTGAATTGCCGCATCCACCGGGATGACCGCATTTTTGTCCTCGATGAAATCGCCCAGGTGCGAATCCTCCTCGTCGCCGATCGGCGTTTCGAGGCTGATCGGCTCCTTGGCGATCTTCATCACCTTGCGCACCTTCTCCAGCGGCATGGAAAGGCGCTCGGCCATTTCCTCCGGAGTCGGCTCGCGGCCCTGCTCATGCAGGAACTGGCGGGACGTGCGCACCAGCTTGTTGATCGTCTCGATCATGTGGACCGGAATACGGATGGTCCGCGCCTGATCCGCGATCGATCGGGTGATCGCCTGACGGATCCACCAGGTCGCATAGGTGCTGAACTTGTAACCGCGGCGATATTCGAACTTATCCACCGCCTTCATCAGGCCGATATTGCCTTCCTGAATAAGATCAAGGAATTGCAGGCCACGGTTCGTATATTTTTTAGCGATGGAGATGACGAGGCGCAGGTTTGCCTCGACCATTTCCTTCTTCGCGATACGTGCCTCGCGTTCGCCCTTCTGCACCATGTTGACGATACGGCGGAACTCGTTCAGCGACATGCCGGTCGCCTGCGCGATTTCGCTCACCTCGGTACGGATGCGCTCGACGGCGCGTGCTTCGGCTGCCGCAAAAGCGGCCCATTTCTTGTCGAGGCCCTGCACCTTGTCTAGCCAGGCGTCGTCCAGTTCATGGTTCACATAGCGGTCGAGGAAGTCCTTGCGGCTGACCTTATGCCGTTCCGCCAAGCGCAGCATCTGCCCACCCAGCGCGGTCAAGCGACGATTATAGGCATAGAGCTGATCGACCAGATATTCGATCTTCTGCTGGTGGAACTGGACGCTTTCGACTTCGGCGGTCAGCCGCTCGCGCAGCTCCTGATAATCGTCCTCGGCCTTCTGGCTCAGCGTCTCGCCATTGGCCATCGCGGCCATGCGTGATTCCTGCGCACGCGAGAAGGCGCGGAAAATCTCCGTGATGGTGGCGAATTTCTCAAGCGCCATCGGCTTGAGCGTCTCTTCCATCTGGGCGAGGGAAAGGGTGTTGTCTTCCTCTTCTTCCTCTTCCACGCGCCGGGCACGGCGTTCGGTCAGGCCGTCCTCATCCTCGTCGGAATCGGCTGCCTCTTCCTCGGGCTCCTCCTCTTCCTTGAAGCTGGGGCCAGCGGTTTTCTCGCTGATCTCGCCGTCATCGTCTTCGGCGCCTTCCTCCAGATTCTCGGGCGCCGGGTCCTTGGAAAGCATCGCGTCGAGGTCAAGAATCTCGCGCAGCTGCATTTCGCCATTATTGAGGGCGGTCGACCATTCGATGATCGCGTTGAAGGTCGTCGGGCTTTCGCAAAGCCCCAGGATCATCGTGTCGCGGCCAGCCTCGATACGCTTGGCGATGGCGATTTCGCCCTCGCGGCTGAGCAGTTCCACCGCGCCCATTTCGCGCAGATACATGCGCACCGGGTCGTCGGTGCGGTCGACCGTTTCCTTCTTCTTTTCGGTGACGAGCTTGGGCGCGCCTTCTTCATCGCCCGAATCATCTTCGGCGTCCTCGGCATCTTCGCGCTCGCGCTGCTCGTCGCCGTCCTCGCTGGCTTCCTCATTCTCGACGATGTTTACGCCCATTTCGTTGAGCGCGGCCATGATGTCCTCGATCTGCTCGGAGGACATCTGGTCCTGCGGCAGGGCGTCGTTCAACTCGTCATAGGTGATGTAGCCGCGCTTCTTGGCGCGCGCGATCAGCTTCTTGACCGAAGCCTCATTCAGATCGAGCAGCGGTGCATCGCCGCTATCCACATCCTCGCCCGCACCCTTGCCTGTCGCCTTGCTCGCCATTTATTCGCCTTAGCTCCATCATCCCGCCGGGGGACGATCTATCAAACAATATCTTCGGACTGCGCCAGTTCCGCCAGGCGCTGGTCATGATCCATTTTTAACCGCTGGATCCGCTGCTGCTCGGCAAAGGTTTCCTCGTTGAGGTCTTCCCTCGCCCGCCTCGTCGCCTCCGCCAGCGCCGTCTCCAACTCCGGTCCTTGTGCCATCACCCGGATAGCCTCCTCCAGATCGCGCTGAACGCGACCGGGATCGGTCTTCATCCTGCTGGGGGTGAATGTGAACGTGTCGGCCCGGAGCATCCCCTTCGCCATATTATACACTTCACCTTGGCCCAATATGGTAAGGAGGCCCTCTGTTTCAACTGTTTCTTGTCGGAACGATGCGGCAATCATCGCCCGCATCAGTTCGCCCAGCGCCGAATCGCCGATATGCAGTGCCGAAAGCATCTCCCGGTGCATCATTATCTGCTCGGGATGCCGCAACAAACTCGCCAGAACCGCGCGCAGCAGCCGCTGCTCCATGCCGCTGACGCCGATCGCCCGCGCTTCGCTTCCAATCGGGGGCAGGGGCGGCTTCCAGTTTCCGCGCCGATCGCGCTGCCACCCTTGTCGAGTCCCTGTCCCACGCTGATGGCGAGGCGCGTTCGCCTGCGAGGGTCGCGCAAAGAACAGCGCATCATAACGCTCCCGGAAAATCTGCACATAATGCGCCCGCACATCCGGATGCGCGATCGCGTCGGTGATCGTGCGCAGCCGCTGCTTCAACGCCGCCCGCTGCTCCGGCGTATCCAATGGCGCCGCCTTCTGCTCATAGGCCCACAACCGCTCCACCAGCGGTTCCGCCGCATCCAGCACCCGTTCCATCGCTCCCGGCCCCTCCGCCCGGATCAGATCGTCCGGATCCTGCCCCGCAGGCAGCGTGGCAAAGGCCAAACTCATCCCCGGCCTCAGCAACGGCAGCGCCCGCACAGCCGCCCGGATCGCCGCCTTCTGCCCCGCCGCATCGCCATCGAAGCAGAGTAGCGGCACATCGACCATCTTCCATAGCCGCTCGATCTGATGCTCCGTCAGCGCCGTGCCCAGCGGCGCAACCGCCTCGCCAAAGCCCGCCTGCGCCAGCGCGATCACGTCCATATAGCCTTCGACCACGATCACCCGCCCGCTCTGGCGGCTAGCCGGAGAAGCGCGATCGATATTGTAAAGCGTCCGCCCCTTGTCGAAGAGCGGCGTGTCCGGCGAGTTCAGATATTTAGGCTCGCCAGCCCCAAGAATCCGCCCGCCAAAAGCGATCACCCGCCCGCGAATATCCCGGATCGGCAGCATCAGCCGCCCTCGGAAGCGGTCATAGCTCTCCCGCTTCCTCGCCTTGCCACCATCGCTTTCGCTCGCCTCGGGATCGATCAGCAACCCCGCCTCAATCAACATAGGCTCGCCAAATTCCGACAGCGCACCTTTGAGCTTACCCTTCGAATCCGCCGAATAGCCAAAGCCAAAAGCCCGCCGTGTCGCCTCGCTGATCCCGCGCCGGACAAGATACTCCCGAGCCTCGGCCCCTTCGATCCCGCCAAGCTGCGCCTCGAACAAAGCCTGCGCCGCCGCCATGACGTCATGCAGACCCTTGGCCTGCTCCGCCCGCTTCGCCGCGCGCGGATCGGGCGCAGGCACATCCATGCCCGCCGCCGCCGCCAGCTCCTTCACCGCCTCCATGAAGGGCAGGCCGCGCTGGTCCGTCATCCACCGGATCGCGTCTCCATGCGCCCCACAGCCAAAGCAGTGGTAGAAGCCCTTCTCATCATTGATGGTGAAGCTCGGCGTCTTCTCATTATGAAAAGGGCAGCACGCTTTATACTCGCGTCCAGCCTTCTGCACCTTCACCGTCCGCCCGATCAGCGTCGACAGCGAAGTCCGCATGCGCAGTTCGTCAAGGAAGGCGGGGGAGAGACTCATGCTTCTAAAAGCCCCTCCCTTCCAAGGGAGGGGTTGGGGTGGGTGATCTTCTGTCTCTCCGGCAACGCGCGCGCTCGATCAAGAATGACGCTCAATACGCCTTCAAGATTATCCCGAACCTCCCAGTTGGAAAAACGCAGCACGACATATCCTTGATGAGCGAGGTCGAAATCCCGATCTCGATCTTTCCCTGCATCATGCAGATCATCATCTACCTCAACGATCAAACCGATCGAGGGACAAAGAAAATCGCAAATATATGGCTCGATGACAGCTTGCCGCCGAAATTTGAATCCAGCCAACTGGGACGCCCTGAGACCCCCCCACAGCCGCCGCTCATAGTCGGTAGGTTCTCGCCGCATGTCGCGCGCATATCGGCCTAGCCTTGCATTGATGCGTAGCGCCATCACCCACCCCAACCCCTCCCTTCGAAGGGAGGGGCTATATCATGTCAACCCAAAGCCGCCTTAACCAGCCCACTCGCCTTGCTCATATCAATCACCGACCCATGCCGTTCCTTCAGCACGGCCATGACCTTCCCCATATCCTTGACGCTGGCCGCGCCCACTTCCGCCTTGATCCCCTCGATCGCAGCGCGCGTCTCATCCTCGCTCAACTGCTGCGGCAGAAAGCTTTCGATTACGCGCAACTCGGCCTGCTCCTTCGCCGCCAGCTCTTCACGCCCGCCGCTCCGAAACATCTCGATCGACTCGCGCCGCTGCTTCACCATCTTCTGCAGCACCTCGACAACGACCATATCGTCATCGGGCACGCTCGAAGCGGTACGCAATTCGATGTCCCGATCCTTCAGCTTCGCCATGATCAAACGCACAGCGGCCAGGCGTTCCTTGTCCCCCGCCTTCATGGCTTCGACCTGGGCGCTCTTAACCTGCTCGCGAATCATGGCGATACGAATCCTGTTCTGCCGGAAAAGACCAGATATAACGCCAAAAGAGATTTTTTACAGTGGTTGACCGCGGGGCCTCACAGGCATAGGTGACCGGCCGTTTAACCCGCTGCAGACGGGTTCCCGCTAAAAGCATAAAGGACGCTACGACCATGGCTGATGCCAAGACCCTCACCGTGCCCAAAGGAGCGACAGGGGTATTGGTTTTCGCCGATGGCAGCGCAGTGTTTGGCCGTGGCTTTGGTGCAGTGGGCGAAGCGGTAGGCGAACTCTGCTTCAATACCGCCATGACCGGCTATCAGGAAGTGATGACCGACCCCAGCTATGCCGGGCAGATCGTCACCTTCACCTTCCCGCATATCGGCAATGTCGGCACCAACCTGGACGACGTCGAAGCGGACAACCCCTTCGCATTAGGCTGCGTCGTGCGGCAGGACGTGACGGAGCCTAGCAACTTCCGCAACGTCGAACCCTTCGACCAGTGGATGAAGGAAAATGGCCGCATCGGCCTGTCCGGTGTAGACACCCGCGCACTCACCCGCATGATCCGTCTGAAGGGCGCGCCCAACGTCGTCATCGCCCATAATCCGGAAGGCAATTTCGACCTCGCCGCCCTCGCGGAAAAAGCCGCCAATTGGCCCGGCCTTGAAGGCATGGACCTCGCCATCGAAGTCACGGCCAAGGAAAGCCGCCTCTGGAAAGACGGCGTGTGGAAACTAGGCCACGGCTACGCCAAGGATGAAGCCAATTCTCCCCTCCCCTTCAGGGGAGGGGCCGGGGGTGGGGGCCATCCAGATGGCACCGCGCCAGACAACCGCCCCCACGTCGTCGCCATCGACTATGGCGCAAAGAACAACATCTTCCGCAACCTCGTAAAGGCCGGCGCCCGCGTCACCGTTCTCCCCGCCACCGCCACCTACGAGCAGGTGATGGAGCAGAACCCCGACGGCGTCTTCCTCTCCAACGGCCCCGGCGATCCCGCCGCGACCGGCGAATATGCCGTCCCCGTCATCAAAAAGGTGCTGGAAGCCGACAAGCCCGTCTTCGGCATCTGCCTCGGCCACCAGATGCTGGCGCTCGCTGCCGGTGCCAAGACGGTCAAGATGCATCAGGGCCATCGCGGCGCCAACCACCCGGTAAAGCGCCTGTCCGACGGTCTGGTCGAGATCACCTCGATGAACCACGGCTTCGCGGTGGACAGCGACACGCTGCCCGCCAATGTGAAGCCGACCCATGTGTCGCTCTTCGACGGCAGCAATTGCGGCATCGAACTGACCGACAAAAAGGCCTTCTCGGTCCAGTACCACCCCGAAGCCTCGCCCGGCCCGCAGGACAGCTTCTACCTGTTCCAGCGCTTCGTTGAGGGGCTTAAGTGAGCCAAAACCTGCCCCCGGTGGACGAAGCCCGCCTCGCGGCAGAGTGGGAGGCGGACAAGGAAGTCCTCGCCAATCTCGCTGCCAATGGCGACGTGGCGCGTTTGTCGCGCCCGGTGGACGTCAGCTTCAAAGGCAGCGAAAAGGATTTCGAACGCGTCCTCACCATCGCCAGCCAGTTCGGCTTCGTCGAGCTGGACCGCGAAGAGGATGAGGATGGCGATCTGTTCCTCTTCCTCGAGTGCGAGCAGCCGGTCGACGAACAGTCGATCCGGGCGCTGACGAAGAAATGCCTCCAGATCGAAATCCTCTGCGGCGTCGAATATGACGGCTGGGGATGCGAGGCGCGGGCAGGGGGCGTGCATTGATGGGATGGAAAACCTGCAAGCCCGTTTCGTTGGCTGCCGTGGGATGTCTCGCGGCTTGTCAGCCCTCTTCAGAACGTATTGTTGAGATTGCTGAGCAGTGCGGAAGCAAAAATCTACGCTTCACAAGCAGTCACTGGTCAGCCGCCATTCGTTTGCGAGAATACCATGAGACAGGGGTTTATTTCGGCGCTGAGCCGCCCGGACATGGAAAAGTTGTTGCGCGGCAGTCGCGTATTCACGGTTGCCTGATACCTCGGGCGAAAGCCGAAGGTATTGAAATCGATTATCCTATCACGGTGATTATAAACTAATGCCTAAACGCACCGACATCTCCTCCATCCTCATCATCGGCGCTGGCCCGATCATCATCGGCCAGGCTTGCGAGTTCGACTATTCGGGCACGCAGGCGGTGAAGGCGCTCAAGGAAGAGGGCTATCGCATCATCCTGGTGAATTCCAACCCGGCCACCATCATGACCGACCCGGAATTTGCCGACGCGACTTATGTCGAACCGATCACGCCCGAAATCGTGGCGAAGATCATCGAGAAGGAACGCCCCGACGCGGTGCTGCCGACCATGGGCGGCCAGACAGCGCTCAACACCGCGCTCGCCCTATTCAACGACGGCACGCTGGAGAAATATGGCGTCCAGATGATCGGCGCCGACGCCGAGGCCATCGACAAGGCGGAGGATCGGATCAAGTTCCGCGACGCCATGGACAAGATCGGGCTGGAATCGGCCCGCTCGCGCATCGCCCACACGATGGAAGAGGCGTTGGAGGCTCTGGAGTTCACCGGCCTTCCTTCGATCATCCGCCCCAGCTTCACCATGGGCGGCACTGGCGGCGGCATCGCCTATAATCGCGAAGAGTTCGTCAATATCGTGCGCGGCGGTCTCGACGCGTCCCCCACCACCGAAGTCCTGATCGAGGAATCGCTCCTCGGCTGGAAAGAATATGAGATGGAGGTCGTGCGCGATCGCAACGACAACGCCATCATCATCTGCTCGATCGAAAATGTCGATCCGATGGGCGTCCATACCGGCGATTCCATCACCGTCGCCCCCGCGCTGACGCTGACCGACAAGGAATATCAGATCATGCGCAACGCGAGCATCGCGGTGCTGCGTGAAATCGGCGTGGAAACAGGCGGTTCTAACGTGCAGTTCGCGGTCAATCCGAAGGACGGCCGCCTGATCGTGATCGAAATGAACCCGCGCGTCTCGCGCTCCTCGGCGTTGGCGTCGAAGGCGACCGGCTTCCCGATCGCCAAGGTCGCGGCAAAGCTCGCCGTCGGCTACACGCTCGATGAGATCGAGAATGACATCACCGGCGCGACCCCGGCCTCGTTCGAACCGACCATCGACTATGTCGTGACCAAGATCCCGCGCTTCGCCTTTGAAAAGTTCAAGGGCAGCGAGCCACTGCTCGGCACCGCCATGAAGTCGGTGGGCGAGGTGATGGCGATCGGCCGCAACATCCATGAATCGATGCAGAAGGCGCTGCGTGGCCTGGAAACCGGCCTCTGCGGCTTCGATGAGGTAGCGCATCTGGTGGGCGCGCCCAAGGACGACATCGTCGCCGCGCTTGCTTCACCGACGCCTGACCGTCTGCTCGTCGCCGCGCAAGCCCTGCGCGAAGGGCTGACCGTCGCCGAAATCCACAACATCGCCAAGTTCGATCCTTGGTTCCTGGAGCGGATCAAGGAAATCATCGACGCGGAAGCGCAAGTGCTGGCGAACGGCCTGCCGCAGGATGCGGACGGCATGCGCCGCCTGAAGAGCATGGGCTTTTCCGACCAGCGCCTCGCCCATCTGGCGCTCAAGTCCGCCAATCTGCGCGGCATGGAACGCGGCATCGCACGCGGTTCGGGCCTGATCCACGAAGCGGTCAAGGCCATGACCGGCGGCGTCACCGAAGCGGAAGTGCGCACCCTGCGCCACAAGCTCGGCGTGCGTCCGGTCTTCAAGCGCATCGACACCTGCGCCGCCGAGTTCGAGGCGAAGACGCCCTATATGTATTCCACCTACGAAGCGCCACTCTTCGGCGAGGCAGAGAATGAGGCGCAGCCCAGCGACCGTAAGAAGGTCGTGATCCTTGGCGGCGGACCCAACCGGATCGGGCAGGGGATCGAGTTCGACTATTGCTGCGTCCACGCCTGCTTCGCGCTTTCGGATGCGGGCTATGAGACGATCATGGTCAACTGCAACCCGGAAACCGTATCGACCGACTATGACACGTCCGACCGCCTCTATTTCGAGCCGCTGACTGCCGAGGACGTTCTGGAAATCCTGAGCGTTGAAATGTCGAACGGCACGCTGGCCGGGGTCATTGTCCAGTTCGGCGGCCAGACGCCGCTGAAGCTCGCCCAGCCGCTTGAGGACGCGGGTATCCCCATCCTCGGCACCTCGCCCGACGCGATCGACCTTGCCGAAGACCGCGAGCGTTTCGCCGCGCTCATCGACAAGCTCAAGCTCAAGCAGCCCGCCAACGGCATCGCCCGCAGCCGTGAGGAGGCGATCGCCGTCGCCAACCGCATCGGCTATCCGGTCCTGATGCGTCCGTCCTACGTCCTTGGCGGCCGTGCCATGGAAATCGTGGACGGCCAGGCCCAACTTGAAGAATATATCGCCACCGCCGTTCAGGTGTCGGGCGACTCTCCCGTGCTGATCGACCAATATCTGCGCGACGCCATTGAGGTCGATGTAGACGCGCTCTGCGACGGCGACGATGTAGTGGTCGCAGGCGTGCTCCAGCACATCGAAGAAGCGGGCGTCCATTCGGGCGATTCCGCCTGTTCCTTGCCGCCTTACAGCCTTTCCGACGACATTATCGCGGAAATTGAGCGTCAAACCGACATTCTCGCACGCGCTTTGTCCGTCCGCGGCCTCATGAACATCCAGTTCGCGGTAAAGGACAGCATTGTTTACCTGATTGAGGTAAACCCCCGCGCCAGCCGCACCGTCCCCTTCGTCGCCAAGGCAATCGGCACCCCCATCGCCAAGATCGCCAGCCGGGTCATGGCCGGAGAGATGCTTCGCGACCTCCCAAAAATCGACCGCAATTCTATAACTCATATTGCAGTTAAGGAAGCCGTCTTCCCCTTCGCCCGCTTCCCCGGCGTCGATCCGGTCCTTTCCCCGGAAATGAAAAGCACCGGCGAAGTCATGGGCATCGACAGCAATTTCGCCACCGCCTTCGCCAAGGCTCAGCTTGGCGCGGGCACTGTCCTGCCAAAAAACGGCACCGCCTTCGTATCGGTCAAAGACAGCGACAAGCCGGTGGTCCTGCCTGCGGTACAGAAGCTGGCAGGATTGGGCTTCACCATCGTCGCAACCGGCGGCACGGCCCGCTATCTGGAAGAGCAGGGCATCGCCGTTCAGCCGGTGAACAAGGTCGCCGAAGGCCGTCCCCACATCGTCGACAAGATCACCGATGGCGACATCGACCTGATCTTCAACACGACCGAAGGCTGGCAGTCCCTGAAGGACAGCAAGGCGATCCGCACCAGCGCGCTGCGCGCCAAGGTCGCCAGCTTCACCACGGCGGCCGCATCGGTGGCCGCTGCCGATGCGATCGAGGCTTTGCGGGGCCATGCCCTTGAAGTGCGATCGCTCCAGTCCTATTATCCCCTGTCGCAAGCCTGATCCCCTGCACAAGGAAGCACGCTGCGGGTGGCTCCGAGTTGGAGCCGCCAAAGGGAAGTTTTGACGAAGGATTTGCAATAATGGCGACCGTCGAAAAGATGCCGATGCTGCAAATGGGCTATGACAAGCTCAATACGCAGCTCCGCGAATTGAAGGCCGAACGGCCTTTGATCGTGGACGCCATCGAGGAAGCTCGTGCCCACGGCGACTTATCCGAAAACGCGGAATATCACGCGGCTAAGGAACGGCAGGGGCAGGTTGAGGCCACCATCGCCGATCTCGAGGACAAGTTGTCGCGCGCCCAGATCATCGACCCAAAATCACTGTCGGGTGACAAGGTCGTGTTCGGTGCGACCGTTACCTTGCTGGATGAGGATGAAAAGCCGGTTCGTTACCAGATCGTGGGGCAGGCGGAAGCCGACGCGAAGCTTGGCATGATCAGCTACAACAGCCCGCTGGGACGCGCCCTTATCAGCCGTCAGGTCGGGGAGGAAATTGAGGTGTCGGTTCCGGCAGGCGACAAATTCTACCTGATCGACAAGATCGAATTCATCTAAGCCGGTGAAACTGCCATCGGGCCGTATGACAAATGGGATCGCGGTGATCACTTTCGCCGCCTTCCTAATATTGTCTCTGACTGGCCAGGTGGACACCGCGGCTATCCTGGGTGGCTTTATTCCGGCCAGGATTGACGATCCTCAGCTTTTTGCAGGCGTAGTTGCTGTACCTGTGTGGCTGACGCCACTCAGTTGCACGCTGATCCATGCGGGCTGGCTGCACATTGGTTTTAACCTGCTGATGCTGGTCTTTTGCGGGCGGCAGGTAGAGCAGGTGCTGCAAATGCGTGCGGTCCTGATCCTTTATATCGCCGGTGCCTATGGCGCGGCTTTATTGCAATGGGCGGCAGGACCCGCTTCGCCTAGCCCCATGGTTGGCGCGAGCGGCGCCATATCGGCCGTTCTTGCGACCTATGCTCTACTCTATGGCCAGCGGGCGGTACGACGGATCGGCCCATTTTCCGCCAATTTTCTGCGCGTAATCTGGCTGGCCGCTGGCTGGATCATCCTTCAACTCATGATCGGGGTCGCGTCGTCGCGTGGCGGCTTTGGCGATCTTGGTCAAATCGCCATAGCCGCTCACATCGGGGGCTTCCTTGTAGGCTTGCTGCTGACCCGTCCCTTGCTGCTCTGGCGATTTCGCAAAGGACCCCGGCCAATCGTGTGATGGTTCAGGCTGGTGGCAAATCCGGTTCCAGCAGGCGATGCAGGTGCACGATCACATAACGCATTTCGGCGTCATCAACGGTTCGCTGTGCAGCCCCTCGCCATGCATTCTCAGCGGATGCATAGTCAGGAAAGACGCCGACCACATCAATTGAGTTCAAATCTTCAAATTCGAGCGTCTGAGGATCCTTGACACGTCCGCCCATAACGAGGTGGAGTTTGCTCATAATGTAATCTGTCTCCCTTGGAAGGAGTGGTCACCTTAGCAACGGCTCCACTCCTGTCCAAGGCTTCGTCACGAAAGCTACAGCTTTCGAACGTTCCGGCGGTCAGCGTTTCGGCAACCGGGCCTTGAGCGCCTCGCTGACAGCGTCGATTTTGGTGGTGACGAGCGACACAAGGTCATCAGCCATGCGTGAGGCGGTTCCCGTGATATCGGCAGAAGCGGCGGCATCGCGAGCGGAAGCAGCGGTCTTGGTCGCGCTATCCTGCGCATTGTGCAGGGCGTCAGTTGCTCCGGCCTTGATATTCTCCGCGCCCTGGGCGGCGGCCGCGCTTGCTGCCATGGCCGCTTCCACGACACGGCTCCCCGCAGTCATGGCAATAGCGGGAAGAGCCTTCATCGCCCTGCGGCTCTTGGGAAACAGCCAGGCAACGACGGCTCCAGCAGCCACTGCGCCAGCGACGGCGGCGACAGGATGCTCCTGAACGATCTCATTGGCCCGAGCCGCAACCCGCTGAGTGCGATCGCGCACGTCGCTATAGGCGTCACCGGCCCGTTCACGGCCGGTCTGGATCAGCTCAGCGGCATTTTCCCGGGCCTTTTCGGTAGAATCCCGGAATTTGCCTGTGGCAGTTCCGGCAATGTCATTCGCTGCGTCGCGCACGCGAGTGATCTGGGCATGAATATCAGCCATGGTCAGTCTCCGCTCTGTCCGGGTTACGGTTAGTAATCCGAACGTATGTCCGTTTGAAAAGTGCCGAAATTGGATTGCGGAAAAGATAGATCAGCAGAGCCGCCGCTGTCGCTCCAACAGCAACCGGCTGCTCTTGAACCTTGGTCGATACATAGGTGCGACCATTGGTGATCCCTCTTGCCGCCTTCTCCTTGAGGTCCTGCTTCAGCCGTCCCGGCGCTATGCGAGCCTTCGCCGCAGACAGACTTGAGAGGAAACGCGCCTTCCTCTGCTCGGCATCAATCGCGGCTTGCTGATATTTTTCGGTTTGACTCATGCCTTGATCGCCCTCCGCATACGCGAGATCCTGGCCTTTGCGAGTAACAGCAATATGGCGGCAACCAGCAACGCCGCGCCAAACACCGCCAGCGCCGACCAGCCTGCTCCCAGATGGGGGCTAAGCGCCATTACGAGCCCCACCAGAAATGCGATCAGACCCGCGAAGCTGAGCATGAAGCCAACAGTTGCGAAAATCGCAGCATCTCGAACGCCCGCACCGGCTATGCCGACGCGCAGCTTCTGCCGCTCAATCTCGGCATCGGCATAGGCCCGACCGTCCGTATATAGCTTGGCGAACGTCGCGCGGACGCCGTCCTCCTGCTCATGCCCGGCCTCGGGGGGCTCTGCGATCAGACTAGGTTCGTCGGTCAAAAACCCCTCCGCCCCAGCGTCGGGGCTTTTGCGTGATTGATGGTACGTCGGGTTCAAGCCTTGTCGTCTGAACCCTTGGCCAACCGCATCAGGACGAAACCGACAACCGCTGCCGCGCCGATTGCCACAGCAGGGCTTTTGCGCACGAAATCGCGCGCTTCGGTCATCAGTTGATCGACGTCCTTGCTGTCCAACGTGTCGGCGGCTCCGGCTACCGCTTCGGCCGCCTGCCGTGCATAGTCTCCATATTGCGGACCCAGCTTCGCATCGACAGTTCCGGCCGTGTCCGTAATCAGCTTGGCAAGGCTCTGCATCGCGGTGCCGGTCTTGTCCTTGGCAACGACCGCTGCGGACATGGCGGTCTTCGTTGCCTGATCCTTCAGCGGATCGATATGCGTCTTCCAATCGACGGTGTTAAACTTATCAGCTGCCGTCCGGGCGGCCTTTTCCGCCTGTGCCTTCAACGGTGCGATCTGTGCTGCCCAGCCATGTGACGCGGCACCGTTGCCTGGCTTAGCGGTCGGTGCGGGCCGCGTCGCCGCCGTCTTGACCGGAGCGGGCGCGGTGGGTGTCGCTTCGCGGGTCTCAATGGGCTTTCCCTTGGTGGGCTTCGCCGGTGTAGCCTTCTTGGCGCGCTTGACGGGCGGGGTTTCCGGGGTGTCGGCCATCGTCCTATGTCTCCTCAGATTTTGTGGGGTCGCGATGCGGGCGAATGGATATCCGTCCTCAATGCTCGCGGCGGGCCACAGTTCCGTTGCCGTTACTAATTTGAGCATCGGCATTTTTCGAGTCCATGCAAGCCCTGCATTGCTAATCCTGAAGGCGCTGTCTAAGCGGGGCGCGATTTCAAGGCGCATTGCAGCATTCAGGGAGCGACCATGACCGCCATTCTCGATATCCACGCTCGTCAGATCCTCGATAGCCGGGGCAATCCCACTGTCGAAGTCGATGTCATGCTGGAAGATGGCAGCTTTGGTCGCGCGGCGGTTCCCTCCGGCGCTTCGACTGGCGCCTATGAGGCGGTCGAAAAGCGGGACGGCGACAAGAGCAAATATCTCGGCAAGGGCGTGCTGGCAGCGGTGGCGGCCGTCAATGATGAGATTGCCGAACAACTGATCGGCCTTGATGCGGAAGACCAGGCAGAGGTCGATGCGACGATGATCGCGCTCGACGGTACGGAAAATAAAGGGCGTCTGGGCGCGAACGCCATTCTGGGTGTCAGCTTGGCCACAGCGAAGGCCGCTGCCGATGCTCGGGGCCTACCGCTCTATCGTTATGTCGGCGGCGTCTCGGCTCATGTCCTCCCGGTGCCGATGATGAACATCATCAACGGCGGCGAACATGCCGATAATCCGATCGACTTCCAGGAATTTATGATTATGCCCGTCGGCGCTGAAAGCATCGCCGATGCGGTTCGCATTGGTGCGGAAATCTTCCACACGCTCAAGAAGGGGCTTCATGACAAGGGGCTCGCCACGTCGGTCGGTGACGAAGGCGGCTTTGCACCCAACATCGCCTCCACGCGTGACGCGCTCGACTTCATCATGCTGTCCGTGGAAAAGGCAGGGTACAAGCCCGGCGATGACGTGGTGTTGGCGCTGGACTGCGCCGCAACGGAGTTCTTCAAGAACGGCAAATATGAAATCTCCGGCGAGGGTTTGTCGCTGAACCCGGTCGAAATGGCCGATTATCTGGCTGCGCTCTGTGCCGACTATCCGATTAAGTCGATCGAAGACGGCATGAGCGAGGATGATTTCGAAGGCTGGAAGGCGCTGACCGACAAGATCGGCGGCAAGGTGCAGCTGGTTGGCGACGATTTGTTCGTTACCAATTCCAAGCGTCTGGAGATGGGGATTGGCAAGGGTCTTGCCAACTCGCTGCTGGTGAAGGTGAACCAGATCGGTTCGTTGACCGAGACGCTGGCGGCAGTCGATATGGCTCACCGCGCGCGCTACACTGCTGTCATGTCGCACCGCTCCGGCGAAACCGAGGACGCAACTATCGCTGACCTCGCGGTGGCTACCAATTGCGGTCAGATCAAGACAGGATCGCTGGCGCGGTCGGATCGGCTTGCCAAATATAATCAGTTGATCCGCATCGAAGAGGAACTGGGTGACGTCGCAGTCTACGCCGGCCGTTCCATCTTCCGCTAAATTCATTTCAACAACCGGCCGCAAGTTAACCAGTTTTTGCTTGCGGCCGGCTCCGGCCTGTGATTCAACTGTTCCATGGCGCACATCGCGAAGCTCCGCATGTTGTTATTTTCGGCGTTCGGGCCTGCTAGTGCGGTTCTGCTGTTGCTGTTCTTTGCCGGATATGTCGTGCTTGGTTCGAACGGGGTTCTTGCGTGGGGGGATTATACTCGCCAGCTACACCGTTCGCAGGCCGAACTTAAGTCGGTTGAAGCGCAACGGAATGAGCTTCGCAACCGCGTAGACCTGCTCAACCCGCGCCGCGTCGATCCCGACTTGAGCGACGAATTGATCCGTCGGCAACTCGGTGTGATCCACCACGACGAAGTAATCGTGCCGCTCAACTGAGCCACAACGTCGCATGGCGTTATTAGGCGGGCTGTGGCGTTGCAATCCGGGCTGGTCTGCCGCTATATCGGGCTTCCTTCCATCCATCACCAGGCAAAAGGATAAGAGCCTTGGCGAAACCAACGACGCCGCGTCCTTCGCGTGCAAAGGCAAAGGCACAAAGCCCTGCCAGCGCGGATCACAACCGGCCTCGCCCCGAAACTCCTTCGGATTACAAGGCCACGAAGGAAGAGTTGCTGGAATTCTATCGGCAGATGGTCCTCATCCGCCGCTTCGAGGAAAAGGCGGGCCAGCTTTACGGCCTCGGCCTGATCGGCGGCTTTTGTCACCTTTACATAGGCCAGGAAGCTGTAGCCGTCGGCATCCAATCCGCGCTCAAGCCTGGCAAAGACAGCGTTATCACCGGCTATCGCGACCACGGCCACATGCTCGCCTACGGGATTGATCCCAATGTCATCATGGCTGAACTGACGGGCCGTGAAGCTGGCATTTCGCGTGGCAAGGGCGGTTCGATGCACATGTTCAGCGTCGAGCATAAATTTTTCGGCGGACATGGCATTGTGGGCGCTCAGGTGTCGCTGGGTGCGGGCCTGGGTTTCGCGCATAAATATAATGGTGACGGCGGTGTTTGCGTCGCCTATTTCGGCGACGGGGCTGCCAACCAGGGGCAGGTCTACGAGAGCTTCAACATGGCCGAGCTGTGGAAGCTGCCGATCATCTTCGTGATTGAGAATAACCAGTACGCCATGGGCACGAGCGTCAATCGCTCCTCGGCGGAAGATCAGCTTTATCGTCGCGGCGAAAGCTTCCGCATTCCCGGCATCCAGGTCAACGGTATGGATGTGCTCGCTGTGCGCGGTGCCACGGAAGAAGCTCTCAAATGGGTGCAGGGGGGTAACGGCCCGATCCTGCTGGAAATGAAGACCTATCGCTATCGCGGCCACTCCATGTCCGACCCCGCCAAATATCGCTCGCGCGAGGAAGTGCAGGCGATGCGGGACAAATCTGACCCGATCGAGGGCGCAAAGAAATATCTGACCGACGCCGGTGTGAGTGAAGACGAACTCAAGAAGATCGATCAGGACATTCGCAAGGTCGTGAGCGATGCGGCGGACTTCGCCGAAACCTCGCCCGAACCGGACATGTCCGAACTCTATACCGACGTGCTGGTGGAGCAATATTAATGGGTATCGAAATCAAGATGCCGGCGCTCTCTCCCACGATGGAGGAAGGCACGCTGGCCAAGTGGCTTGTGAAGGAAGGCGACGAAGTCCGTTCTGGCGACATTCTTGCCGAAATCGAAACGGACAAGGCGACCATGGAATTTGAAGCGGTCGATGAAGGAAAGATCGGCGCGATCGTCATTCCTGAAGGCACCGAAGGGGTGAAGGTGGGCACTGTCATCGCCACGATGGCGGGCGAGGGCGGTGAAATCGCTGCTCCCAAGGCTGATGCGAGTGCGCCCCCGGCAAAGTCCGCAGCTGCTCCCGAAGCACCCAAGAAGGCGGAGAGCGGTACAGCCAAACTCGCGTCGGAAGCGAAGGCCAGTGTTGCTGACCCCGCTCTTCCCGAAGGCACCGAATATGTGAAGACGACCGTCCGCGAAGCACTCCGCGACGCCATGGCCGAAGAAATGCGCGCCGATGAGCGCGTTTTCGTGATGGGCGAAGAAGTCGCCGAATATCAGGGCGCCTATAAGGTCACGCAGGGCCTTCTCGAAGAATTTGGCGACCGACGGGTTATCGATACCCCGATCACCGAATATGGTTTTGCAGGCATTGGTGCTGGCGCAGCGATGGGCGGTCTGCGTCCCGTGGTCGAGTTCATGACGTTCAACTTCGCCATGCAGGCGATCGACCACATCATCAACTCGGCGGCCAAGACCAATTATATGTCGGGCGGCCAGATGCGCTGTCCGATCGTGTTCCGTGGCCCCAATGGCGCCGCGAGCCGTGTAGGCGCCCAGCATAGCCAGAATTATGGTCCCTGGTATGCGGCTGTCCCTGGGCTGATCGTCATCGCTCCCTATGACGCTGCCGACGCCAAGGGCTTGTTGAAAGCAGCGATCCGGTCAGAAGATCCGGTAGTCTTCCTTGAAAATGAGCTTGTCTACGGCCGCAGCTTCGATGTGCCCAAGGTCGACGATTATGTTCTGCCGATCGGCAAGGCCCGCATCATGCGCGCTGGCAAGGACGTGACGTTGGTCAGCTACTCGATCGGCGTGGGCGTCGCGCTGGAAGCTGCCGAACAACTGGCGGCAGAAGGTGTCGATGCCGAAGTCATCGACCTGCGCACCCTACGTCCGCTCGATACGGCAACGGTGCTGGAAAGCCTGAAAAAGACCAACCGCATCGTCGTGGTCGAGGAAGGCTGGCCTGTCTGCTCCATCGCCTCCGAAATTGCGGCGGTCGTGATGGAACAGGGCTTCGACGACCTGGACGCCCCGGTACTACGCGTGACGAACGAAGACGTGCCGCTGCCCTACGCGGCGAACCTTGAAAAGGCCGCGCTCATCGACGCGGCTCGGGTGGTCGCTGCGGTTAAGAAGGTATGTTATCGATGAAGGGCGAGAGGAGCGGCGTCGAGCCGCTCCTCTCCTTTCTCCAGAAAATCGATCCCTTACGAATATTGATTAGGCCGATAGTCAGTCGCACATGATTGCCTAGATGCTCCCGGCTGAGATCAGCAGCACGCCGGTGATCGCTGCAAACGGTATCGTTGCAGCAGCCACAATCGGCAGCGCGTTACCTGCCTGGTTGTGATAAAGCCGCATTAAAATGAACAGCGCTCGCTTGATCCTGTCCCTCATATTATCTCCCACCCGTGCTCATCGGCCCACCCAACCGGGTTACGTGCTGCTTGAAATGATGAAGTTTCAATATCCGAGAACTGATTAAAATGCCGATAAACTCTAGCGGCCGGTATATGCTTCATGAATGACCAGGCGGAAGATCGGCCCTCGATATTAGCGACGTTACTTAGCTCCTATGCGGGGCGCGACATTTCGCGCCACCGCTTGCTGTGGACGTTGGACACACGTCTTGGTCGTGTCGTGGCCACCACGACAGAACCGATGATCGGTCAGCTACGGCTCGCATGGTGGCAGGAAGCGTTGACCGATGCAGTGGGCGTGAAGGGCAGGGGTGATCCGCTGGTCGATGCGTTGCGCGCGGCTGGCGAAGCTCCACCGACGGGCCTGACAGCATGGCTTGATGGCTGGGAAGCGCTCATCGCCGACGATGACCTGGATGCTTATGCGATCGGAAGAGGGGGAGGGTTGTTCCAATCGCTCGCGGGTGAAGCAGAAGTCCCGGATTGGCTGATCCAGGCAGGGGCCGCATGGGCGCTTTGGGATTTTTCAGGTCATGTCAGCAGCCGTGATCTCGCCGGCAAGGCGATTGATCTTGCCCGGCACAAGCTTTTTTCATGCGATCCGGTCTGGCCCGAATCATGGCGGCCAATGCGGATTGCCTATGGCCTGGCGCAAGAGGACATCAGACGGGCTAAGGCTGCTCCTAACCGGTTGACTCCCGGCCTATATCTTCGGCTATTGCGCGTCGCGCTCAGTGCGCGTTGAGGGGGAATTTCGTGGGACGTATCATGGCTGGCGCGGGGGCTGCGCTGCTTCTTGTGGCGGCGGGGCTTTTCTGGTGGCAAGGGCGCGCGGCCAGCAGCGCGGTGCCTGAGGCCATTGTTGGTCCACCGCCGCCGCCTGCAATAGAAGCATTGCCAGAGGGAAATCCCGACGCCGTTGGCAAAGCACCTCCCTCACCCGGGGAGGCTAGTCCGCAAAGCCGCGAGCAAAAGCGCTTCGGCCGCTATGACCGGAACCGTGACGGCTTTATCACGCGGGTCGAGATGCTGGGCAGCCGGGTCAAGGCGTTCAAGGCGCTCGACAAGGACAAGGACAACCTCCTTTCCTTTGAGGAATGGGCGGTCGCCACATCGGATCGGTTTGCCGATGCGGATGCTAATGCGGACGGCAAGCTGACCCCTGCTGAATTTGCAACGACCGCGCCCAAGCGAACGGCGAAACCGAAATGCCGTTGCTGAGCTAGAGGGCGATCAGCTCATTTCAAACTGACTAAACCACTGCGACAAGGAAGCGCGGGCGCGAGCAGTATAAGCCTCCTTGCGCTGTTTCTTCTTCACATCGTCCAGGGTCGGAAAAAGCCCGAAATTCACGTTCATCGGCTGATAGTCCGCCGTCGCGATATTGCCCGTGATGTGACCCAGCAATGCGCCAAGGGCCGTATCGCCAGGCGGCGGGGGCATGTGCTGGTCAAGCAGTTCGGCGGCGGCAAAACGCCCGGCCAGCAGGCCAATGGCTGCACTTTCGACATATCCTTCGCACCCGGTCATCTGGCCTGCGAAGCGGATGTGCGGCGCGTTTTTCAGGCGCAGGGTCCCGTCCAGCAGTTTGGGGCTCTGGATGAAGGTATTGCGGTGTAGCCCACCCAGCCTCGCAAACTCGGCCTTCTCTAGTCCGGGAATAGTACGGAACAGGTCGACCTGCGCACCATGCTTGAGCTTTGTCTGGAACCCAACCATGTTCCACAGCGTGCCCGACGCATTGTCCTGCCTTAGTTGGACGACGGCATAGGGCCAGCGGCCGGTGCGCGGATCATCGAGTCCCATTGGCTTCATCGGGCCGTGCCGCAACGTTTCGGGGCCTCGGGACGCCATCACCTCAATTGGCATGCAGCCTTCGAAATAAGGCGTGTTCGTTTCCCACTCCTTGAACTCAGTTTTTTCGCCGTCGAGCAGCCCCTGCACAAATGCCTGATATTGGTCCTTCGTCATCGGGCAGTTGATATAATCCTTGCCCTCGCCACCGCCGGGGCCGATTTTGTCCCAGCGATTGGCCATCCAGCATTTGTCCATATCGATGCTGTCGAAGTGCACAACGGGCGCGATCGCGTCGAAAAAGGCTAAGTGATCCATGCCCGCCGCAGCGCCGATACTCTCCGCGAGCGCTGGTGCGGTCAGCGGGCCGGTGGCGACGATGGTCATCCCTTCGCGCGGCAACTGATCGATGCGCTCCCGCACGATCTCAACATTGGGATGATCGGACAGGGCGCGGGTGACGCCATCGGAAAACAGGTTTCGGTCCACGGCCAGGGCCGATCCGGCGGGGACCTTGGCGGGTTCGGCCTGCGCCATGATGAGCGAGTCCAGCCGCCGCATTTCCTGATGCAGCAGGCCAACGGCATTTTTGTCCGCATCGTCCGACCGGAAACTATTTGAGCAGACCAGTTCGGCAAGGCCGTCAGTCTGATGCGCCGGGGTCATGTCGCCACCACCCCGCATTTCCGACAGACGCACCTTCACACCAGCCTGCGCCAGTTGCCAGGCGGCTTCCGACCCCGCCAGCCCGCCACCGATAATATGCACCTGATGTTCTGTCGTTTCGCCCATTTGTCTGTCCATGCGTTGGTGGCTGGCGTTTAGGTCAATTGGCGGCAAAAGGAGAGCGCAAAATGATCGACCATATCGGCATCGCCGTAAGTGACGCGGGACGGTCGCGCGACTTTTACGACGAACTGCTTGGCGCGATTGGGCTGCGGCGTTTGGTGACCATCCCGGCGGCGGACAATGAGCACGGTGGTGAGACGCACGGCTATGGCCGGGACGACGACGCCTTCTTCTGGATCGGCGACAATGAAAGGGTGGGTGAGGGCACTCACGTCGCCTTTCGCGTCGAAAACCGGGCGCAGGTTCACGCCTTCCACGCGGCGGGCCTGCACGCTGGTGGGCGCGACCATGGCGCGCCGGGCCTTAGGCCGCATTACGGGCCAAGCTATTATGCCGCCTTCATTCTGGACCCGGATGGCATCAACGTGGAAGCCGTTTGTCATGCAGAGGTCGATTTGAGCGCGGCAGAGAATATCTCTTAAACCTGCTGCAGGCAGCGCTCGCGGCAGTGAGCCGCTGCCTGCATTCTATCGATCAGCCCGCTGCAACACTGTTCGCGGCGGACAACACGGCCTGCACTGAGGCGGTCGCGATGTCCGTATCGGTGCCGATGCCGAAGACCGTGCGGCCGTCGGGCGTGCGGCATTCGACATAGGCGGCAGCGGCGACGTCGGTCCCAGCCCCGATCGCATGTTCGCTATAGTCCGCAACTTCGAGATCGACGCCCAGATCGTCGCGCAGCGCGGCCAGAACCGAGGAGATGAGGCCGTTGCCGCGCCCGGAGATGGACCGTTCGCCGCCCTTATGCGCGATCTTGCCGGTGAAGATGCGGTCCCCCGCATGGCCAGTCTCGTTGTAATCGATCAGCGTGTAGGGCTGATCGCCGGAGAGGCGGTAATGATCCTCGAACGCGGTCCAGATATCGGCGGCGTTCAGTTCGCGGCTCGTCTGGTCGGCCAGCGCCTGGACGACGCGGGAGAAGTCGGCCTGCATGCGCTTGGGCAGCTTGAGGCCCTTGTCCTGCTGCAACACCCATGCAACGCCACCCTTGCCGGATTGGCTGTTCACACGGATAACTGCCTCATAGTCGCGGCCCAGATCCTTGGGATCGATCGGCAGATAGGGCACGTCCCAAATCTGGTCATTGCGGGTTTCCTGAACGGCGAAACCCTTCTTGATTGCGTCTTGATGCGATCCGGAAAAGGCAGTGAACACCAGTTCGCCCGCATAGGGATGACGCGGATGCACCGGCAATTGGTTGCAATATTCAACGGTCTGGATGACCTCGTCGATGTCGGAAAAATCCAGCCCCGGATTGACACCCTGCGTGTACATGTTGAGCGCGACGGTCACCAGATCGCAATTGCCGGTACGCTCGCCATTGCCGAACAGACAGCCTTCGACACGATCCGCGCCCGCCATCAGGCCCAGCTCCGCCGCGGCGACGCCAGTGCCGCGGTCATTATGCGTGTGCAGAGAGATGACGACGCTGTCGCGCTTGGAAATGTTGCGGCACATCCATTCGATCTGGTCGGCATAGATGTTGGGCGTCGCAGCCTCTACCGTGGCGGGCAGGTTCAGGATCAGAGGGCGTTCCGCCGTGGGCTGGAGAATTTCCATCACGGCTTCACAGCATTCCAGGTTGAAATCCAGCTCGGCGGTGGAGAAGGTTTCCGGCGAATATTCGAAATGCCAGTCGGTATCCGGCTGAGCCGCCGCATTGTCGCGCAGCAGCTTGGCCGCGTTGATCGCGATTTCCTTGATCTGCGGGCGGTCCATCTGGAACACGATGTTGCGCCATGCGGGCGACACGGCGTTATAGACATGGACGATCGCCTGCTTCGCGCCACGCAGGCTTTCGAAGGTGATGGCGATCAGGTCATCGCGGGCTTGGGTCAGTACCTGCGGGAATACATCGTCGGGGATCGCGCCGTCGCGGACCAGGCCGGAGATGAAGTCGAACTCGGTCGCGCCCGCGCTGGGGAAGCCGACCTCAATCTCCTTGACGCCGACCCGGACCAGCAGGTCGAAGAAGCGGCGCTTCTTTTCCGCGTTCATCGGGTCGATCAGCGACTGATTGCCGTCGCGCATGTCGGTCGAGAGCCAGCGCGGCGGCGATGTGATGACGGCGCTCGGCCACTGGCGGTTGGGCAGGTCCACTTGCGGGAAGGGACGGTATTTCTGCGAAGGGTCGGTCAGCATCATGGGAAGCTACTTCTTTGCAAACGGGCGGCCCCTATTTGAAACGAAGGCGCGGCCTGCCCGGTGGAACGACTATCTGCTTGGGTATGCCCTTAGGCGGATTGCTGCGTCATTCAAGCGAAGAGCAGCAGAAATGCCACGCCTAAGGGCGTGTAAGTCGTAGCAGGGGAAGAAGCGCGCGCTGCATGATGTATCTGCCTTAACCGTTTTCGTGGCTCCGCGTCCAGCTTTTGTTGTGGAAGGCATTTGGAAGAAGGTTCATTTACCTCATCATCACAATGATCCATCCCATCGCGAGGCCCTTATGTCCCTGACCAACCTCCTTTTACCGACCTACAGCCAGATGCTGAAAACCCTCTCTGGCTGGCTCGACAAGGCTGAAGGACAAATGGGTGGCGATGCGGCCAACGCGCTTCTGTCTGCGCGGCTGGCTCCCGACATGTTTCCGCTGTCCACCCAGATCCGGTTCGCTTGTGCGCAGGCTTGGGAAGGCGTGTTTCGGCTAAAGGGAGAGGAGTTCCCCATATCGATCCAGTCTCTTCTGGATGAGGGCCGGAACGCGGAGGAAAATCCCGGCTCGATCGCCAGCGCAAAGGCCAGAATCGATGAGACGCTTGCTCTGCTGGACGATCTTGCTCCGGATGCGCTTGATGCCGACCCGCAAAGCCCGATCGAACACGCATTGCCGATGGGTATCATTTTCGATCTCACGGCTGAGCAATATGCTCGCGACTGGACGTTGCCCCAATTCTACTTCCACGTCATGACCGCCTACGCAATCTTGCGCAACCAGGGGGTGGAGTTGGGCAAGGCGGATTATATCGCGCACATGTTTCCATATTTGCGTCCGGGCACAATGCCGACCGGCTAAGGCCCATGGCCACGCCGGGCGGCTACGCCGGTCCCAGGTCGGATACGATCTATTCCGGGAACGGCCCGGGTGATGACGGCTCATCACCCGGGCCTGTCAGGTTATTTCTGAAAAGCGGCGACGATCTTCAGTTCCACATTATCGCCGACCATTGGGACGCCGTAACCCATATTGAAGTCGCTCCGCTTGACCGTCGTCGTCGCCACGAACCCGACATTTTCCTTGCCGCCTGCCATGGCCGGAGCCTTGCCCGCGCCGTAGAAATCAGCATCGAGCGTCACCGGCTTGGTGACACCCTTGATCGTAAGATTTCCGGTGATCTCTGCGCTGGTGGCACCATCGGGCTTCACGCTTGTGGAGACGAATGTCGCCTTTGGAAATCTGGCGCTGTCGAAAAAGTCCGACTTCATCAGATGTTCGTCAAGCGCAGGAATGCCGGTGCGAACATTGGCGATGGGGACTTCGATCGATACCTTCGCAGCGGCCACATTTTTGGGGTCCAGAGTCAGTGTGCCGACCGGGCCGGAAATGATGCCGAAATTGTTGGAGAAGCCCATATGGTCATAGGCGAATGCGACCTGGGTGTGACCCGGATCAACCTGATAGGTGCCGCCGGTCACGCGGGACGGGTCCTTTGCTCCGGGCGCGGCGGGCATCTGCTGGGCGATGACGGCGCCGCCGGTCAGGGCGGCAAGGGCAGCGGCGGAAATCAGGAATTTGCGCATGGATGGGTTCTCCAGAAGCAGTCAAGGGACGCGCTACCATAGCGGCGTCCCTTGATTGTTCCAGAGGTGTAACCGGAAACGGAGAGTTACCGGATTGAAATTCTGGGGTGACGGGAACAGGCGGAAATGGGAAGCGATTGCTTATCGCAATCGCACCACCCCAACCCCTCCCTTAAAAGGGAGGGGCTAATTTTGGCTTAGTTCTTTTCCTTGTCCACCAGCTTGTTCGCGCCGATCCAGGGCATCATGGCGCGCAGCTTGGCGCCGGTTTCCTCGATCGGGTGACGCTGGGCGGCGAGGCGGCTGGCCTTGAGCTCGGGCTGGCCGGCGCGGTTGTCGAGTACGAAGTCCTTCACGAAGCGGCCCGACTGGATGTCGGCCAGAACGCGCTTCATTTCCTTCTTCGTTTCTTCGGTGATGATGCGCGGGCCGGTCTTGATGTCGCCATATTCGGCGGTGTTCGAGATCGAATAGCGCATGTTGGCGATGCCGCCTTCATACATCAGGTCGACGATCAGCTTCAGTTCGTGGAGGCACTCGAAATAGGCCATTTCGGGCGCGTAGCCAGCTTCCACCAGCGTTTCGAAGCCCGCCTGGACGAGCGCGGTCGCTCCACCGCACAGCACGGCCTGCTCACCGAACAGGTCGGTTTCGCATTCCTCGCGGAAGTTGGTTTCGATGATGCCCGAGCGGCCGCCGCCGACGCCCGAAGCATAGGACAGAGCGATGTCATGGGCGTTACCGGTCGCGTCCTGCGCGATGGCGATCAGGCAGGGCACGCCGCCGCCGCGCTGATATTCGCTGCGGACGGTGTGGCCGGGACCCTTCGGCGCGATCATGATCACGTCCACGTCCTTGCGCGGTTCGATCAGGCCGAAATGCACGTTGAGGCCATGGGCAAAGGCCAGCGCCGCGCCGGGCTTCAGGTTCGCGTGAATGTCGTCAGCATAGATGGCGGCCTGATGCTCGTCGGGGGCGAGGATCATGAGGACGTCGGCCCATGCGGCGGCTTCGGCATTCGGCAGCACCTTGAAACCTGCGCCTTCCGCCTTCTTGGCGCTGGCCGAGCCGGGGCGGAGCGCAATGGCGACTTCGGCAACGCCGCTGTCGCGCAGGTTCTGGGCGTGGGCGTGGCCCTGCGAGCCGTAGCCCAGAATGGCGACCTTCTTGCCCTTGATGAGGCCGATGTCGGCGTCGCGATCGTAATAAACCTTCATGTCCGTTCTTCCTTCAGACCGTGCCTTTTCCTCGCCCCTTCAGGGGAGAGGATACGAAATCTCGGTTCGGCGGAAGCCGGACCTAGATGAAGTTGGAGAGGGGCTTTTCGCCACAGTGAGGGTGCTGCCCCTCTCCAGCTGCGACTAGGCGGCAAAGCCGCCAAGTCTCGCTTCCTCTCCCCTGACGGAGAGAGGATATTCAGTTCAGTTCGGCTCCTTGCCGCGGATCAGGCCGACGACCCCGGTGCGGCCTACTTCGACCAGCCCTATCTGGCGCATCAGGCCGACGAAATTGTCGATCTTGTCTGTCGTGCCGGTGATCTCGAAGATGAAGCTTTCGATCGTCGTATCCACCACCTTGGCGCGGAACACGTCGGCAAGGCGTAGCGCCTCGATCCGATCCTCACCAGTGCCCGAAACCTTGACCAGCGCCAGTTCGCGCTCGACGAAGGGGCCGTTGGCGGTCAGATCCGTCACCTTGTGAACGGGCACCAACCGATCGAGCTGGGCGATGATCTGGTCGATCACCTTGGGCGGGCCGTTGGTGACGATGGTGATGCGGCTGATCGCATGATCATGCGTGATGTCCGCCACCGTCAAGCTGTCGATATTATATCCGCGCGCAGTGAAAAGCCCCGCGATGCGAGCAAGGATACCCGCCTCGTTGGTGACCGTCAGCGACAGGACGTGCCGCTCGCTATATTCTTCCTGAATGTGCATCAGATGTTCGTTCCGTTGTCCGGTTCTTTTTCGCGCTCATGGCGCTCGGAGATCATGCCCGTAAAGGCGTAGTGCCAGCTGCCATCGTCGCGATGAGCAATGCGAACGGGAAACCCAGCGATCGCATCGAACATGCGGCTCAGATGTTCGCCCACATAACGCGGGCTGATCAGCAGGCGGCCTATCCGGCGTTCGTGAAAATCGAAGCCCTCATCCAGGTGAACTTCCCAATCTTCATTCTCCGGATCGCTATGATCCACTGTCCAGCCTTTCAGCTCGGCCGTGCCGCTCATCCGTTCGAAGTCAAAGGGTTCGCTCACATGGATGCGGAGCTTCAGATGCCCAGTCACGCCATAACCCTCACACCAAAGCCTTTGCCTCGTCCGACATGATGCCAGCGATCTGGTTGGGATCGAGCAGCATGTCGGTATGCGCCGCGCCCGACGGGATCATCGGGAAGCAGTTGGAAAGCTTCGCCACGCGGCAGTCCACGATGACAGGGCCGGGCGTGTCGATCATCTGACGAATGCCCGCCGCCAGTTCCTGCGGCCCTTCGATGCGGATGCCGGTCCAGCCATAAGCTTCGGCCAGCTTCACGAAATCGGGCAGGCTGTCCGAATAGCTGTTGGAATAACGGCTTTCATAGGTCAGTTCCTGCCACTGGCGGACCATGCCCATATATTCGTTATTGAGGATCAGCACCTTCACCGGCAGCCGGTATTGGCTGGCGGTTCCCATCTCCTGAATGTTCATCTGGATAGACGCGTCACCCGCGACGCAGACGACCAGGCTGTCGGGATTGCCGACCTGCGCGCCGATCGCGGCAGGGAAGCCATAGCCCATGGTGCCGAGACCGCCTGAAGTCAGCCACTTGTTCGGCTCTTCAAAGCCGAAATGCTGCGCAGCCCACATCTGGTGCTGCCCCACTTCGGTCGTGATGATGACGTCATCGGCCGACTTGGAAGCCCGATAGAGCTCCGCGATTGCCTCCTGCGGCATGATCTCTTCGCGGCTCTCCGGATAGGCAAGGCAGTTACGAGCGCGCCAACCTTCGATCCTGGCCCACCATTCGCTGAGGTCCGCAGCCTTGTGCCCCTGCGTTTTCCACACCGCGATCATGTCAGTCAGTGCGTTGCCCACGTCAGCAATGACCGGAAGATCGATCTCCACCGTCTTGTTGATCGAGCTGCGGTCGATGTCGATGTGGATTTTCTTGCTGTTCGGCGCAAAGGCATCGAGACGGCCGGTGACGCGATCGTCAAATCGCGCACCGATGCAGACGATCAGGTCCGCCTTGTTCATCGCCCAATTGGCTTCATACGTGCCATGCATGCCCAGCATGCCTAGCCATTGCGGCGAAGATGCAGGGAAGGCGCCCAGACCCATCAAGGTCGAGGTGACAGGCGCACCAGTCAACTCCGCCAGCTCACGCAGCAGGATCGACGCCTTGGGACCCGAATTGATGACTCCGCCGCCAGTGTAGAAGACCGGTCGCTCTGCCTTGGCCAGCATTTCGACGGCCTGAGCGATTGCAGACGCATCCGCCTTCGTTTGCGGCTTATAACTGGCATGCTCAAAGCCAAGCGGACGGGCATAGGGCGCGGTGGCGACCTGCACGTCCTTGGGAATATCGACGACGACCGGACCGGGGCGGCCGGTGGTGGCGATATGAAAGGCTTCGTGGATGACGCTCGCCAACTTGGCGGGCTTCTTCACCAGATAATTATGCTTTGAACAATGGCGCGTGATGCCGACCGTGTCAGCTTCCTGGAAGGCGTCAGTGCCGATCAGTGGCGTGCCGACCTGCCCGGTGATGACGACCATCGGGATGGAATCCATCAGCGCATCGGTAATGCCGGTGACCGCATTGGTCGCGCCGGGGCCGGACGTGACGAGAACGACGCCGGGCTTGCCGGTCGATCGGGCATAGCCTTCCGCCATATGGGTCGCGCCCTGTTCGTGGCGGACAAGGACGTGGCGGATCTTCGGATGATCGAAAAGTGCGTCATAAATGGGCAGCACCGCGCCGCCCGGATAACCGAACACGACTTCAACCCCGAGGTCGATCAGGCACTCAACCAAAATGTCCGCGCCGCTCTTTTCGGCCACGATGAAATCCTTCCACTGGATGCAGGTTGCGCCCTCTGCTCCAGATAAGGAGCGAAGGCAAGGTGGGTGCCTCTATTAGACATAAAATGGCCAGTCAATAGCTATTGACGTAATTTAATTACGATTTCAGACGCTAAATTGTCATGAAAGTGGTGCGTTTCCTTGGGCCAGCTGGCCGGTGGCTGGCGCGAAAACCATGTATATTGGCGTTTGGCATATTGCCGGGTCGCAATCCGGCCGCGATCCATCATCGTCTCCCGGTCAATATCACCGGCAAGCCAGCCCGCAATTTCAGGCACGCCGATCGCGCGCATGACGGGAAGATCCGGCGAGAGATTGCGCGCTAGCAGGACCTCTACTTCGGTCACGGCGCCAGCCTCGACCATCTGCTCGAAGCGTTGGTCGCAACGTGCGATCAACCAATCGCGCGGGGGCAGCAGGATAAGCGGTGAAAGGCGGATATGTTCGCTGATGCCTCCCACCTTTTGCCGTTGCCAATAGGCGAGCGGCTGGCTTGTCGAACGCACCACTTCCAATGCACGGGCTACCCTTGTGCTATCGGCAGGCGCCAGCCGCGCGGCAGCTGCCGGGTCCTCGCTCAACAAAGCGGCATGGGCGTCCGCGACGGGCATGGCACGGACAGCGGAACGGATCGCGGGATCGATGTCAGGCACCGGAGCGATTCCATCAAGCAGTGTGCGCAGGTAAAGCCCCGTGCCACCGACCAGAATGGGCAAGCGTCCTTCCTCATGCGCCTGGCCGATCTCCTCGCGCGCTTCTGCCGCCCAGCGCGCAGCCGTACAGGCTTCCGCCCCGTCGATATGGCCGAAAAGGCGGTGCGGGATGTCACCCATCTCCTCACGGCTCGGGCGCGCGGAAAGGATCTGGAGATCGGCATATACCTGGCTGGCGTCTGCATTGATGACCGTTCCGTTGGCCGCTTGAGCCAGCCGGAGTGCCAGCGCACTCTTGCCGCTGGCGGTAGGCCCGGCAATAAGCGCGACGCGGGGGCGGGATTCGCCCATAGATGTTTCAGGAGTGTCCATGTTCGTCGCAACCTTAGTGGCAAGTGCGGCCTTGAGTCAGCGGGATATTGAAGATGCCGTGGCTCGGCTGGCGACGGCGGGCTGCGCGCCGGTGGATAGCAAGTGGCTGGATGAGGGCAAGGCTGCCGATATTTTCTTCGGGGGTGATCCCTTGTTGGCACGCGCGGCGCTAACCGGGATCGGCGACAGGATCGATGTCATCGTTCAGCTTGCCGAGGGTCGCGAGAAGAAGCTGCTGATAGCCGACATGGACTCCACGATGATCACGGTCGAGTGCATCGACGAACTCGCCGATTATGCGGGCATCAAGCCGCAGATCGCCGACATCACCGAACGCGCTATGCGTGGTGAGCTCGACTTTGCAGGCGCGCTGCATGAGCGCGTCGCTTTGCTCAAGGGCCTCGCCGATGAAGCCATTGACCGGTGCCGGACAGAGCGCGTGAAGATCATGCCGGGCGCGGGAGCACTTGTCCGTACAATGAAGGCGAGGGGAGCCGAAACCCTCCTCGTGTCCGGCGGCTTCACCCGCTTCACCGGACCTGTGGCGGAGGAAATCGGGTTTGATCGTGCGGTGGCGAATGTTCTGGAGATTGCTGACGGAGCGCTGGTGGGCACGGTAACATTGCCGATCGTCGACGCCTCCCGCAAGCGTGCGGAACTGGAAGCCGCGATCGAAGCAGGCATTGATCGGGCATTGACGCTGGCAGTGGGTGACGGCGCCAACGACATACCTATGATTCAGGGCGCGGGGCTTGGCGTTGCCTATCATGCCAAGCCCAAGACGCGGGAGGCAGCCGCTGCGGAGATCGTACATGGCGACCTCTCGGTACTTCTGTATGCGCAGGGCATCTCTTCGTCAGAATGGGTCCAGGCGTAGTCGCTTTCCGACAGCGATCGTAATGGCATCTGCGGTCAGATACGAACAAGCATCCACAACGCCATCGCAACCATCATGATGTTTTCCGTCAGGGAGACGAACCCCAACGGCACGTTACTGCCGCCGCCGACGCACGCGCATTTCAGTTCCCGCTTGTCGATATAGACAGCCTTGAACACGGAAATCCCACCAATGCCGCCGATGAACAGCGCCACAGGGATGGAAAGCCAAGGCAGAAGGCCGGTCAACATCAGCACACCCGCGCCAAGTTCCAGGAATGGATACGCCTTTCCATAAGGCACATACCGGCGGGCAAGCAGGTCGTAGTTCAGGAACATGGTGGCGAACCGGTCCACATCCTGCAGCTTCAGCATGGCGAGCAGCATCATGGTGACAGCGATGAAACTTTCGACGGTCATGACACTTATCAGCGGCATCGCGGTCAGCCAACTGATCGCAAATGCCAACAGCGCGCCCACCCCAAAGACAGCGAGGACCGGGATATAGCTGGTGGCTGACGGATCAGCGACTGTCAGGCCGAAGAAGCGGCGCAGATCGTCATGGCCGCCGATCCGTTGGCCATCGATGAAGATTTGCGGCGTCGTCTTGACGTCGTGCGCCTGTTTGAACGCGTCGGTTTCCTCGCGGCTCGTGAGCCAGTGGTCCTCCACGGCGTAACCCCTGTGCCGCAATAACCAGCGCGCCTTTAGACCATAGGGGCAGACATGGTCGGGCATCACCATCCGATAGAGGACAGCCTTTCGTGGCCGGGCGGTTGCTGCTGTTGCGCTCGTCATGTCATCGCTTTCTCTTGGACAATATCGCTCTGCGCCCCATATGGGTTCCGTACCATGGTCCGGAGTCAAGCATGGCGATGACGATTTCTGGTCTGGCGCGCGCGGGTGGCGTGGGCGTCCGTTCGCTTCTATCAGCGGCGCGGATTACTGGAGACGCCGGATCGAGGCAGCAGCGGGCTGACGCGGGGCGTCCGTCATTATGATGATCAGGATGTTCGACGTTTGAAGTTCGTCCGCTCGGCGCAGGCGGCGGGGTTCACACTGGACCAGATAGGCGAGCTTTTACGGCTGGACGCCGGACAGGACAGGGCGCGTGCCAGGGAACTGGCGGCGGGGCAACTGGCTGCGCTGGACATGAAGATCGCCGAACTCCAGGCGGCACGCGATTCGCTAAGGCGGCTCGCCAGTGCATGTCACGCATCCGATGAGGGGCCTTGTCCCATCATCTCGGCTTTCGAGGGATAGCTGCTCCTTCGAACGGCGATCAAAACCCGGCCATCAACCCGTCAATCGCCCCTTGCAGAATGTAGCTCGCGGCCAGCTTGTCGACCAGTTCGCCCCGGCGTGCGCGGCTGGCATCTGCCTCCAGCAAGGTGCGCGTCACCGCCTGCGTGGACCAGCGTTCGTCCCACAACAGGATCGGCAGGCCAAGATCCGCGATATTGCGAGCGAAGGCACGGCTTGCCTGACTGCGTGGACTCTCGCTGCCATCGAGATTGAGCGGTAGGCCGATGACGACACCCTTCACCTGCTGCTGCTCCATGAAAGCGGCGAGCGCGATCTTGTCCTTGCTGAACTTCCCGCGCGATACGGTGTGCGCCGGGCTCGCGATGGACCAGCCGGCGTCGCACAAAGCCAGCCCGATTGTTTTCGTACCAACATCCATGCCGAGCAGGCGGCCACCATAGGGCAGCGCCTCACGGAAGGCCGCGCGGTCGGTGGTAAGCAGCGTGCTCATCTCTTCACGAAACTCGCCAGCCGCTGGTGCGCATCTTCCCGAACGTCACCCCAGAACAGGCTATAGTCATAGACGTGATAATTATTGCCCGGCAACGTGAACGGCCCCATGTCCACCGGCTCCCCGATCATCAATATGCCGCTGCTATCACACCGGGCTGGAACTACGCCCTTCAGCAGGCGCGGCGCTTTGTCTTCATCCCGGCTGTCGATCGTACCCAGATTGGCGCTTGCCGGAGCGGCCCCGTTGAAGGTGCCGGAGATCGGATTGGTACAGAGCATGTGCGTGCCCTTGCGAGGGCGACCCGTAAATCCTGACTTGCGCTCAAAGCTTTCCACCATCGGAGCCGGATCAGCAGGCTCGGCATAGCTTTGCCAGCTGACAATGCACCGCGCCTGATCGCGCCGGGCGCAGGCGGGCAGGCCGAGGGCAGGCAGATCCGCCTCCACGGAGACCGGCCAGCCAACGGCATAAACGGCGACGACGCGGGAAGCGACAGGCGTCCCCGCAACCTGATCGCGCAGCAACTGGAGCAGGTGGCGCGACCCCTGGCTGTGCCCCGCTAGGATAAGCGGGCCGGTCGGGTTCGCCTTCAGAAACGCCGCAAAGGCCTGGCCCACATCGCGATAGGCCGCCGCCAGAGCCTGTTCGCCAGCAGGCTTGTCGGTGAGGAATGCGCCATAATTGGCCTGCCGATAGCGAGGCACCCAGACATCGCCCACCGCGTTGAAAGCGCTCGCCTGCCCCTGCACGAAACGCCGCGCAGTCGTCAGCGCGTCCTTGTCGTCCAGCCGCATGTTCCAATGCGCGCCGCCAAAAGCGGTGATGTAGGAAGTCGGATGGATGAAGAAGACAGCCGCCTTCTGGGTGACCGCTTCATCCTTCTGTCCGGCGGGTTTCCACAGAGCCGGATTGCCTTGCGCGATGTCTGGCCGGGCGATCCACATCCTGGGATCATCATAGGCGTTGGCCGGAAGCGGGGCGATCGGGGTGAAGGCTTCTCGGGGCACCATGACCGCGCGGATCAGCTGCATCCCCCAGATGCGGTAAACCAGCAATGCCGCAAGGACCAGCACGATAAGGCTGGCGACGACATAGAGGAACTTGCGGGCCAATGCTTTGCTCTCCGCCGATCGCCAGGACCCCCATGGCCTGCGTCGAACGGCGCCTGTCTGGCGCAGGCACCCCTCATGCGCAAGTGCGGACTTGAAGCGGACGTGAGCGGGTGGTAGCGGCGGCCCATGTCGATAGACCTTCAGACCGTAAAGAAGATCGCCAGCCTTTCGCGCATTTCGGTGACCGAAGCCGAAGCCGAGGCGATGGTGCCTGAACTCAACAACATCCTCGGCTGGGTGGAGCAGTTGGGCGAGGTGGATGTGACCGGCGTAGAGCCGATGACCGCCGTCATCCCCAACAAGCTGCGCCTGCGCGAGGACGCCGTGACCGACGGCAATGTTCGGGACAAGGTGCTGGCGAATGCCCCGCAGGCCGAACATGGCTTTTTCGCGGTCCCTAAAGTCATTGAATAACATCTGTTATTCCGTTCGCCCTGCGCTTGTCGAAGGGCTCTACTTCTCTTCAAGAAAGGACTGGGCTTCGAACGGCTCAGTCCGACCGGGGAAAGAGTTTGACTGATCTTACCGATCTTACAGTAGCCGAAATCCGCGACGGTTTCCGCGCGGGCGACTTCTCCGCGCGCGAAGTGGCCGAAGCGTTCAACGCTAATGTCGCTGCGGCCAAGGCACTGAACGCCTTCATCGTGGAAACGCCGGAAAAGGCGCTGGCATCCGCCGATGCCGCCGACAAGGCAAAGGCTGCGGGCGAAGCGCTCAAGCCGCTGTCGGGCGTGCCGATCGGCATGAAGGACCTGTTCTGCACCGAAGGCGTGCAGACGACCGCCGCCAGCCACATGCTGGAAGGCTTCACGCCGACCTATGAATCAACCGTCTCCAAAAAACTGTGGGACGCGGGGGCGGGGATGCTGGGCAAGCTCAACCTCGACCAGTTTGCCATGGGTTCATCCAACGAGACCAGCTATTTCGGCAACGTGATTTCGCCTTGGCGGCGCGGTGGCGGCGATAATGCCGCGCTGGCGCCGGGTGGATCGTCAGGCGGTTCCTCTGCGGCGATCTCCGCGCGGCTGTGCCCGGCGGCGACCGGCACCGACACGGGCGGTTCCATCCGTCAGCCTGCGGCCTTTACCGGCATCAGCGGTATCAAGCCGACCTATGGCCGTTGTTCGCGCTGGGGCATCGTGGCCTTCGCAAGCTCGCTCGACCAGGCCGGGCCGATGGCGCGGACGGTGCGCGACAATGCGATCCTGCTGGAAACGATGGCTGGCTTCGATCCCAAGGATTCGACCTCGCTTGATCTGGAAGTGCCGCAGTGGGAAGCCAACCTGACGAGCAGCCTCAAGGGCAAGAAGGTCGGCATTCCCAAGGAATATCGCCCCGGTGGCCTGAATGCGGAAATCTCCGCCATGTGGGATCGCGGCATAGAATGGCTGAAGGACGCAGGCGCCGAGGTCGTGGAGGTATCGCTCCCCCACACCAAATATGCGCTGCCAACCTATTATATTATCGCTCCTGCCGAGGCTTCCTCGAACCTCGCCCGCTATGACGGCGTGCGCTACGGCCAACGCGACCTTCCCGATGGAGCGGGCCTCCAGGACATGTATGCCGCCACCCGCGCCTTGGGGTTCGGGCCGGAGGTCAAGCGCCGCATCATGATCGGCACCTATGTGCTCTCGGCGGGCTTCTACGACGCATATTATACGCAAGCGCAGAAGGTGCGGGCGCTGATCGCGCGCGACTTCGAACAGGCTTTCGAGAAGTGCGACCTGCTGCTGACGCCGACAGCGCCGAGCGCCTCCTTCGCGCTGGGGGAGAAGCAGGCCGATCCGCTCGCCATGTATCTGAACGACGTCTTCACCGTGCCTGCCTCGCTGGCCGGATTGCCCGCGATGGCGGTGCCGGGCGGGCTGGATTCGCAGGGCTTGCCGCTGGGGCTCCAGATCATCGGCAAGGCGCTCGATGAGCAGACCGTGCTGAACGCAGGCTTGGCGATCGAAGAGCGCGCGGGCTTCACGGCCCGGCCGGAGAAGTGGTGGTAACAGTCCCGTCATGCCAGCGCAGGCTGGCATCTCAGGCGAGGTTGAACAACATACGAGAAAGATCCCAGCTTCCGCTGGGATGACGGTGTAGAAGATGACCGAGACAGCATACCGCATTCAGGGCGCAACCGGCGAGTGGGAGGTCGTGATCGGCCTCGAAGTCCATGCGCAGGTGACTAGCCAGGCGAAGCTCTTTTCCGGCGCGGCGACAGCATTCGGTGCCGAACCGAACACGCAGGTGTCGCTGGTTGACGCAGCCATGCCCGGCATGCTGCCCGTGCCCAACCGCGAGTGCATCCGTCAGGCGGTGCGCACCGGCATGGCGATCAATGCAAAGATCAACAAATGGTCGCGCTTCGATCGCAAGAACTACTTTTACGCTGACTTGCCGCAGGGTTATCAGATCAGCCAGCTCTACCACCCGCTGGTCGGCGAGGGCGAGATTGAGATCAATCTTGACGAGAAGAACCCAGACGCCGCGACCAAGCGGATCGGGATCGAGCGTATCCATGTCGAGCAGGATGCGGGTAAGCTGATGCACGACCAGCACCCGACGCGTTCCTATGTCGACCTCAACCGCTCGGGCGTCGCGCTGATGGAGATCGTGTCGAAGCCCGACATGCGATCACCCGCCGAAGCTGGCGCCTATTTGTCTAAGCTCCGCACGATCCTGCGCTATGTCGGCTCATGCGACGGCAATATGGATCAGGGTTCGATGCGTGCCGACGTGAACGTGTCGGTGCGTAAGCCGGGCCATGAGTTCGGCACGCGAACCGAAACGAAGAACGTCAACTCCGTCCGCTTCGTCATGGCAGTGGTGGAATATGAGGCCAGCCGTCAGGTCGATGTGCTGGAAGCAGGCGGCAAGGTCGTTCAGGAAACGCGCCTCTACGATCCGGACAAGAATGAAACGCGGTCCATGCGGTCCAAGGAAGATGCGCACGACTATCGCTACTTCCCCGATCCGGACCTTCTGCCGCTGGAACTGGAAGACGCCTTCCTGGAGGAATGCCGCCAGTCGTTGCCCGAACTGCCAGACGCCAAGCGCAGCCGTTACGAGGAGCAACTGGGTCTTTCGGCCTATAATGCCGCCACGCTGACCGCCGACGCCGACACGGCGCGCTGGTTCGAAGCTTTGCTGGCCGAAGCTGCGCGCATCCAGAAGAAGAGCGAGGGCGAGGTCGCCAAGGCTTCGGCCAACTGGCTGCTGTCCGAACTGTACGGCGCTCTCAATCGCCTCGGGAAGAGCCTTGAGGACAGTCCGGTCGGCCCCGAAGAGGGCGCGGAACTGCTCGCACTGGTCGCCGATGGCACTATCAGCGGCACCATCGCCAAGCAGGTGTTCGAGATCATGCTCGAAACCGGAGATCGCGCGCCGAAGATCGTTGAGGAAAAGGGGCTGAAGCAGACCAGCGACACGGGCGCGATCGAAGCTGCCGTGGCCAAGGTCCTTGCCGACAATGGCGACAAGGTTGAACAATATAGGGCGGGCAAGGAAGCCTTGTTCGGCTTCTTCGTCGGCCAGACGATGAAAGCCATGCAGGGCAAGGCCAATCCCCAGGTCGTCAATGACCTCGTCCGCAAGGCGCTTGCGTAAATCGAAGTCCGCTGTCTAAACCCCTGAATGGAAAGCGGAAGCGGGGGCGCTTCCATCCACAGGGGGTAAGACATGAAGCTACGCGGGCTGATCGCGGGACTTGCGCTGTTGGGGGCCTGCGCGCCGCTGAGTGTGCAGGCCGAAACGCTGACCAACGACATGGTCGTTTCACTTGTTCAGGCGGGGTTGGGCGATGACGCCGTGATCGCCAAGATCAGGGCGTCCGCCGGTCATTACGCTCTGTCGACCGACGATCTGATCGCCCTGAAAAAGCGCGGCGTGCCCGGCCCGGTCATTGCCGCCATGATCCAATCCGGCGCTGAGGGCGCGGTTTCGTCCAAGGCCGTTTTCTCCGCTGACTCGCCTGACCCACTGGTCCCGCACCCATCCGGCGTCTATCTGGCAACCGACGCGCGCATGTCTCGGATCGATCCCACGACGTCGAACCAGAGCAAGACCGGAGGCATATTGGGCTATGCCTTTACCGGCGGCATCGCTTCGCTCAGCATCAAGGCGGTCATCCCGAACATCACGGCAAGGGTCCGGACGGGGCGGGCGCGTCCGACCTTCTATTTCTATTTCGATGAGGCGACGCGCGGCCTTTCCCAATCCGGCGGCGGTTCATTGTGGCTGTCGGGTCCGGCAAGTGCCATCACCTCTCCCAATGAATTCAGCCTTATCCGGTTCGAGGTGAAGAAAGATCGTCGCGAAACACGCGTGGGCAGCATGAATCTGGCAGGCGCGAAGGCAGGGGTGATGGACAAGGACCGCATCCCCTTCGACTATGAACAGGTGACGCCCGGAGTGTTCAAGGTGACGCCGTCATCGGACCTGCCGACGGGCGAATATGGCTTCCTCTATTCGGTCAGCGCGGGCGCTGGCCCCGGCATGTGGGGCAACGGCACCGGCTCGGCACGGATTTTCGATTTCGCCGTCCACCCGTGAACGAATGGGACGCCGCCTGAGGAGCAAGCGGCGTCCCGTCCACAAGGCTGTCCGGGGGGCAAGACGGCCTCATGGCAGGTCTGGCGGGCAAGGAGGGGGCGCGCCCGCCAGCGTTCATTGGCATAACGTCACCATAGGATCTTTGCCGTAAACGCTGGCGTCAAAAAGCGAAATCCATTCCCATCCTTATCGTCCGTGGACGCATCGGCGTCACATAATCGCCGCGCAGATTGAATGGCGTGCCCAGCGAAAAGCGGTTGCCTCGGCTGTCAAACAGATTGCTGAGCGACAGCGAGAGTTGCAGTGGCCCCCGCGAAACGCTCGCGCTCATCGCCGTATCGACATAATCGCCCTGGTCGCGCCCAAGGACGGGGCCAACGCCCAGCCGCGATTTGCCGACATATCTGGCGGATCCGTTCAGGTGCAGGGTCATGTCGCCGCTCAACCGGGCGCGATAATCGATCGCGATCCGGGCGCCGAGGTTGGCGACATTGGGCAAAGTCATCGACTTGTCTGCGGCCACCAGCGCTTGCACATAGGGCGCGGCCCTTTTGAGCCGACTGTCATTATAAATGAAACTGCCATCGATGCTCAGCGTCGGGAGCGGCCGCACAACGATGCGGCCCTCGACGGTGAAGATACGCCCGTCACCGATATTGGCCGTAGCTGGCAGACCGATCCTGTCGATCACATCCGCCTGAATATCGCGCCAGTCCGTATAGGCGAAATTCCCGCTGATCGCGACCAGATCGCCGCCGGAAACGCTCTTGCGAAAGCCGAACTCCAGCGTCGATGCCCGATCATTGCTGAACCGCCTCACATGCTGGTCATCCACCGCCAGACCACCCGGCCGAAAGCCCTGCTGATAGCGGGCATAGAGTGTCAGGCCCGAAATCGCGTCGCTCAGCAGGGAAATGGACGGAAGGAAGATCGTCTCATGCCGCTTCGCCTCCGCTTCTGCTCGCGCGATCTCGGCCCTCGCCAGCAGGGCGACAGGATCGACCGCTTCGCCTGACAGGCTGCTGTTCGTCAACCGACCGCCCAGAGTGGCGACCAGTCCGGCCACGGGTTCAAAGGACGTTTCGCCAAATATCGTCGCTTCCCGGATGCGATTGCGCACCCCCGTCGCAACTGCCGGAGTGCCGCTGCCGTAAAGCGGGACGCCGGGAATGATCTCATCCTCCACGAAGCCGGGGCCGAAGGAAGCCAGCGACCGGCTCAACCGCGATATGCTTTCCAGATAGGAGAGGCCGACGATCCAGCCGAGACCATTTTCCCGGTCCCGGGTCAGGCGGTTCTCTGTCGAAAAGATGGAAACCCGATTATGCTGGGTGAAGAGCGCAGGCGGCGTGGAGGCCTGCGTCGCGTCATAGCTTTCGGTCAGACTGTTACGGACATAGCCGGTCGATGACACGAAGCGCAGGTCATCCCATTGCCTCTCGATACGTACATTGCCGAGCGCATAGTCGGAGGACGAGGGTTGCGCCAAGCTGGACCTCCGGGCGAGGGGACCCGCCGTCCGATCCGCATATTGCGCATCATCCCCGTCGATCCGCTGGTAGAGGCCCGTGAGATCAATCACCCAATCCTCATTGGGCGCATAACGCAGGGCGGCGCGGCCACCATATATATCCGTCCGATTGACGTCATTGCGTCGGCGCTGGAGGTCATCGATATAGCCGCCCTCCCGAACGCCGTAGCCGACAAGGCGCAGCGCCAGCCGTTCAGGGACGATCGGGACGTTCAACGTCGCGGAAACATCACCACCGGGATCGCCATGCTGAGTGAAGCTCAGACCGGTGGACATCTGCCCGCCGATCCGCGCCAGATTGGGCGGATTGGGCACCAGACGGATGATCCCGCCCAGCGACCCAGCGCCATACAGCGTGCCCTGCGGCCCTTCCAGCACTTCGACGCCCTGCATGTCATAGAGGCGCAGGTCGGGATCGGGTGCCGCATAGTTGAGGCGCATGTCGCCCAGATATTGCCCGGTGGTCGCCTGCGTCGGACCAGCGATCGCAGAATCGGCGATCGCGCGCAGGAACAGCTTGTTACGGCCCGGACCTGCATGGGTGGAACTCAGGCTGGCCACACGGCTCAGCAGAGTTGCGGTGCCAGCAGCAGCTTCTGCGCTGGTGAGCGGGGCATAGTCCAGGGCTTCCACGACGCCGGGATAGCGCGGTAACGGGACGTCGCGCTTGGAGGCGGTGACGACGATCTCGGCGGGCGGTGGAGGCTCGGGAATTGCTGACCTGGCGCGAGCGACAACGGCAGGCGCGGGCGTCACAGGCGCGCGGACGATGCGCCATGTGCTGGCGTTTATCCGCTCGGCACGAGCATTGGTCCCGCGCAGCAGTCGGCGCAGCGCCGTTTCAACCGACAAACGGCCCTTGATCGCAGGCGTGGCAAGCCCTGCGAGCGACTGGTCCGACATGCCGATGGAGGCGCCCGTCTGACGGCCAAGCGCAACTACAGCCTCGCCCAGCCGGGTTGGGGCGATGCTGATCATCTGCCTGTCCGCAGCGTTCGCCGGGGATGTGGCTGCAACGGCTAAGGCAGTGACGATAAGGACGTCAGCGGATCGAGCCATCCTTTTCCTTCAGCAGCCATCCGTCACCTTGCCGCACGGCCGAAAGACCCATTAGCGGGGCGGCGGCTGCGAAAAAGCGCGGCAGGTTCCGGTCCAGCCGGATAGTGCCCGTAAACCGCGTGCCGCTTGCCGCAGGCGTCGTATCCAGCTTCACTCCCAACGATCGAGCGATGTCCGCGCTGATCTGCGCCACCGGCATATTGTCGTAACTTAGCCGCCCCTCGCGCCAGCTTGCCACGCCATCGGGCGCGATGGTCATAAGGTGGATGCCGGTTGGGTCCCTGGACAACCCTCGGCCTGCGGGCAGGGCAATGGCCTGTCCTTGGGGATCGAAGATGACCTTGCCCTCCGCAACGCCGATCCGTGTCGCATTGCCGCTATGGACGATGTTGAAGATGGTGCCCGCATCCTCGAACACGGCTTTGCCCACGGTTACCCGGAACGGATCACCGCTGTCATGGTGGACGGTAAAGGCCGCCTCGCCCCCATCGAGTGCGGCGAAGCGATCATTCTTGTGATCGAGGCGCAACGTCGATCCACCGTTCAAATCTATGCGCGTGCCGTCGTCCAGGACGATGTTGCGGACCTCACCCGGACGGGTGGTCACGGTATAGATGTCGCTCCTCGTCCAGTTGCCGATGGAGACGGCCGCCACGATTGCGGCGGCTATCGCGCCTCCCGCAATCCAGCGTCCGGGGCGCGATCTGGGTGTCCCCGGATCATTTGCGGCGCCACGCGTGGCTTCGGGGGCCAACATGATGGCATCGAGTTCGGCATCAGCCGACATTACCGCATCATAGGCGGCCGCATGCGCCGGATCAGCCTCCAGCCAGACGGTGAAGGCTTCCCATTCCACAAAATCGGGATCGCGCGTTCGGATGGTCCATCCGAGCGCCTCCTCGTGAAGCATGGCATTCGCCCCGGTCATATAGTGCCCCTTACCGGGCGAGACGGCGCCGCGCAGGTCATTCCGTATCCAGCTTCTGTTTGAGGACGGTCAACGCGCGATAGGCCTTCTGTAAATCCTTCTCCACGGTGGTTAGGCTGACCCCCAATTCCTCGGCGATCCCCCGCTGTCCGACGCCTTCG
Source organism: Sphingobium sp. RC1 (assembly GCF_059738765.1). Classification (NCBI taxonomy): domain Bacteria; kingdom Pseudomonadati; phylum Pseudomonadota; class Alphaproteobacteria; order Sphingomonadales; family Sphingobiaceae; genus Sphingobium; species Sphingobium sp. RC1. The sequence goes on along the minus strand of NZ_AP027306.1, from coordinate 1,654,425 downwards.
ATCCGAAATCGACGAAACACCAGTTCGACCCGTGGCCCCAGGTCGCGCAGCACCTCCTGCGCGTTCTCCACGATCTGCGCCAGGATCAGCCGATCGTCCACGGCCATGTCCCCGCCCGGATCGGCCATGACGCCACCAGCGCTCTCCGCCCAATCCTGCTCCCGCTTACCCCGGCGCGTGCTGGAACGATAGCGGTCCAGCATCAGATTGTTGGCCGCGCGATACAGATAGGGCAGGGGGTCAGCGACCGGACCAACGTCCCTCGCTTCCAGCTTCATCCACATGTCCTGAAGCAGGTCTTCTGCATCATCCCCCGCGCCACGCGCGCGCAGGAAGCGCAGCAGCGCTGCGCGGTTCGCCAGAAATATCGCAGATAGGCCGCTGGCCATGCCGTTGTGGGTCCAGTGCAGGTGAGGCCGCCCGAAATAGATGGCTCCACAGGTCTTTGGCAATGGACAAGCGAATAGCCCCCGCCGGGATTGTTCTCAAAGCGCCACTGCTCTAGCGCAAATCGGGTGAGTGAGCGGAGGCAGGATGCAGGCGACCACGCAGGTTGACGTAGCGGCAGCGACAGCGACGGGCATGAACCCGAAGGAATTGGAGCTGCTCGCCACATCGCTGCACGAAAAATATGTGGCGACCGGCAAGCTGCCTCATTTGCGTCTGCTTGTCTCGCGCGATGAGCGCGTTTTGCTGTCGCATGTCAGTGGCGTCGCACGCGCCAGCCAGGAAGTGCTTGAGAAGGACTCGCTGTTCCGGATCGCGTCGATGACGAAGCCGGTCACATCGGTCGCTTTCATGATGCTGGTCGAACAGGGGTTGGTCGCGCTGGACGATCCCGTGACGGATGTCCTGCCGGAATTTGCCAGTCTCTCCGTGGGACTGGATCGGGCGCCCTTAAAGCAGCCGATGCGAATGATCGATCTGCTTTGCCATACGTCTGGGCTGACCTATGGCCTCCAGCGGCAGACCGCGATCGATGCCGAATATCGTCGGCTCGGGCTTGACGAGTTTCAGCAAAAGCGCAGCTCTGACGAGTTCATCGCGGCATTGTCCCAACTGCCTCTGGAATTTTCTCCCGGTGAACGCTGGAATTACTCGGTTGCGACCGACGTTCTGGGCGTGGTGGTCGAACGGTTGAGCAGCCTTGATTTGGACAGCTTCTTCACACATCGCGTCTTCCGTCCACTCGGGATGACCGACACGTTTTTCGAGCTGCCCGGCGACAAGATAGAGCGGATGACCGACGCGTGGCAGCTGCGTCCCGATGGCGACCTGTCGCTCTACGACCGTGGCGCGCGCAGCGGTTGGCGGCGAAGTTTGAAGCTGCGCTCCGGCGGAGGTGGTCTCATATCGACCGCGAACGACTATCATCGCTTTGCCCGGATGCTTTTGCGGGGCGGTGAACTGGACGGGACGCGCTTGCTCAAACCGCAGACCGTTGCGGCCATGCACGTAAATCATCTTCCGGGCGGGGGTGATCTTGCCCGCCATTCCTTGTCCCTGTTCAGCGAGGCGGATTATGCCGGGGTAGGCTTCGGGCTGGGCTTGGCCGCCGACCTTGTGACCGGCGAATATTTTTGGGGGGGCCTGTTCTCCACCTTCTTCTTCATCGACCCGAGGGAAAAAATCATTGGGTTGCTGATGACGCAGCATCTGCCGTCGAACAACTATCCGATCCGCCGGGAACTGCGCGATGGCGTGCGGGCAGCGATTGCGACAAGCAGGGCCTGAGCAGATGAGACCCGCTTCATCTCGCATCCACGCAAACCGAAATTTGCACCTTCATGCATTCCCGCTATGCTAGGCAGCGGGGGATGAAATGCACAGAATGAGGCACGAGATTGACCGCCAAGGGTAAGCCGATGCTGAAGGATGTAGGTGATCGTCCGCAAACCTATTCCAGCCCCGCCATCATCGAACGGCGCAAGCGCATTCTGGACGAAACGCGAAAAGTAATCGCTGAACGGGGCATCGCCGCCTTCAGCATGAACGAGATCGGGCACCGCGCGGGCGTTGCCAAGCGAACACTCTATAATGCGTTTCAGACCCGAGAACGGATGATCGCGGCGGCGATCCAGGAATATTTCGACGAATATGTGAGCAATCTCTCCTATGTCAGCGAGCCTGGCACGATGGAGCATAATATCGAACGCATGATTTCCATCCTTCGACGTAACGCCAAACTGCGAAATTACGTCAAGGCGGTCATGTCGCTCTATTTCAGCTCCGATGTCGATCACGATATCTGGACCGCCATCCACGCCCCCGCCGTCCATCATAATCGCAGCTGGATCGCAGCGCTTGAGGTGAAGAAGCAGCTTCAGCCATGGGTTGATGTGGATAAGCTTGTCGATGATCTGGTGCGGTTCGAATTCGCGACGATCAACCAATGGGCGCAGGGCCGCATCGCTGACGATGAAATCATCGTCCGGCTCGTCAGCAGCTATCTGGGCTGCCTCTCAGGCGCGCTGAAGGGCAATGCCCGCAAGGATGTAGAGACGCTTCTCAAGGACATCGCTGAACGCGGCGCGGATGCGATCCCTGTGCCCCATAGCGCAAAGGCGATCGCAGCTTAGGCTTCTGCTTCCGTTCACGGGGCATAGACAGCAACTTTCGGCCAAACCTTCCCTACGCTACTGGACCGTGGACTTGCGAGCCTTGCCCAAGGATGGGACCCAAAAAGATCAAATGGCGTCCAAAACCGCGCCACGAATATTTGGAGAGTATATCTGATGCAGAATGAACAACTGGCGATGATCGCCGTGCTCGGCGGAACCGGCAAGGAAGGCGGCGGGCTCGCGCTGCGCTGGGCGCACAAGGGGCACAGGGTCATCATCGGCAGCCGCACGGCCGAACGAGCAATTGAAGCCGCCGCGCAGATGAACGAGGTGCTTGGCGGCAACCGCGTCACCGGCGCCCCCAATGCAGAGGCCGCCGCGCAGGGTGAGATCGTTGTTCTAGCCGTCCCCTACGCCGCCCAACAGTCCACCGTGCAAGAGGTCGCAACGGCCCTGTCGGGCAAGATCCTCATCGACGTCACCGTACCCCTGATGCCGCCCAAGGTAAGCCGCGTACAGCTTCCCAATGGCGGATCGGCGGTGGAGGCCGTGCAGAAGATGCTGGGCGAGGGCGTTCGCGTCGTGTCCGCCTTCCAGAATATCAGCGCCCATCATCTCACCAAGCTGGACGAAAATGTGGAATGCGACGTTCTGGTTTGCGCTGACGACCCCGATGCCGCAGATCAGGTAGTGGCACTGGCGCAGGAAATCGGCCTGCGCGCCTGGAACGCCGGGCCTCTCTGCAACTCCGTCGTGGCGGAAGGACTGACCTCCGTCCTCATCGCGCTCAACCGTAAATATAAAATACCGGGCTCCGGTATCCGGATTACAGGCGTTTAAAGAGAAAGCGCGGCTCGCCATGTCAAGCCGACGATGGCGAAATATGGTGAGCCCTGCTGGACTATTTCTCACGCTGAAAATCTGCTAACGAAATCAAAATGTCTTGGAAAACAGAGATTTTTTGTGATTTTAGTGTGAGACAAAGTGTGAGACAATCGGCAGGTAAGGAAGCCATCTTGGCAGCAGCGGTGAAATACGTGCGGGAGCGTAACGGCGTTTTCCAGTACGAGCGGCGCGTCCCCGAGAGGGTGAAGCGAGAGCCTGCACACTTTGCGACCTTGTTCGGTTCGAAGTCGCTTTTTCGGGTTTCCCTAAGAACGAAAAATCAGGGTGAGATGCATGTTGCTGCCGTCGCCGTGCATACTGATTTTGAGCGCCGATTGGCTTCTGTCGGGAAGGCTGCCCGGCACTCCAATATGCCTTCCAGTCACACTATCCCGCTCACCTCTGATCCTCATTCGCTTGGCTCGGTTCCGCTTCGGACGGTCACAGCCAGCGACCTTGAGGACATCACAGCGCGATATAGGAAATTGACTGCCCATCCGTTTGCGTTGGCTCATGTCAAAGCTGACGCCGGGGCGGTCGGTGCCGCTGTTTACGAGCGTCTTGTCTACGACCTTGAGCGGGATGCAGAAGCGGATGAAGCTCGGATAGGCACGCGCGGCGCATATAGCGGCGAAGGTGAGGGCCCAGCCGAAATTGCAAGTTGGCTTATCGATAAGGAAGGATGGGACGCGCCTGCCGGGTCGGTATCTTTTGGTGCTGTAGTCAGCGCGGTTCGGGCTGGCATCCAACAGGGTCGAGCCGAGATCGACGGCATCATGGAAGGGAAGCTAGGACCTACCTTCTCGCCGCCGCCAGCCGCCAGCACAAAAAAGAGCGCTCCCACCTTACGGGATATCGTTGACCAATATCTAGCAAACAAGAAGCTGCCGACCCGGACCGAGGGAGAAGTTAAGTCCTCCTTACAGCTTTTTGAAAAGGTCTGCGGCGGCACCAAGCGGCTGGACGCCCTTACTAGGAGCGACTTCCAAGCATATGCGGAATATCTAGCGAAGCAAAAGGTCGGCGGTAAAACAGAGGGTAGTGTAGTTCGCCCTGCAAGCCTTGCTACGGTTAAGAAGCGTATTGGGTTGCTTCGTTCCGCAATAAACCACGCCATCGATACCGGAAGATTTGCAGGCGTGAACCCGGCCAGCGGTATCAAGGCAGAGGCGTATGTCGCGGCACCGAATAAAGCGGTTATGCCTAGTAAGCGGCGATTTACGGTCGCCGAGATGAACCTGGTTTTCCAGCATCCTTGGTTCACAGGATGCTTATCATCTTCGCAGACGCATGCACCGGGTACGCACCGGCTGAAAGGCGTGGAGTATTGGGCACCGGTTATGGCGGCGCTGACGGGGTGCCGAGCGAGCGAACTAGGCGGCTTGATGCTTGCGGAGGTTATGCTCGATGATCCGCACCCTTATATTCTCATACGAGACAATCAATATCGACGGACCAAAGGCGGGTACTCCCGCAAGGTGCCCATCTTGGACGCGCTCTTTGAGCTTGGCTTCAAAGATTATGTGGAGAGCGTGGCGAAAACAGGTGCCGACCGACTATTCCCCGATTGGATAAGCCCAAAAGGGAAGGGCACAACAAGGAATGATGACAAGGCGTGGTCAAATGCAAAGATCATGCGCGCCTTCAACCGAACGGTGATTCCTAAAATGCTGAAAGGGAGGCTCATCACCGAAGCAAGGCAGGAAGTGACCTTCCATTCGTTTCGTGGCGCATTCAAGGCGCTGCTCGGCAGCGCGGATTATAGGCTCCACCCCAATATCGTGAATGAGATTATGGGTCATTCGAAAAATGAATTGGATGCACGATACGTGGGTGAAATTCCTATCGAAGAGACATATCCGGCGGTAAGAAGCTGTCGCTATAAGGGATTGCTGATACCCCCAGCCGTTGATGGTGGCGGTTAAGCTGAGCGCTGCGGTTAGGAAAATAACAAAAGCTCTGAAAAACTCGGACGAAGCCCGAAAAATCCTATTTTTGAAAATTTTCTTTCCTTTAATTTCAGAGCGATGGCGCGATTCTCCTGATAGCAGAGTACGTCAAATAACTAACTGTAGACGAGGGCGATTTTGTGGCCCTAATAGGCCTCCGAGGCGAACGCTCCGGAGCCAAGCCTCTTTATTTCGACGACGATAAAGAGGATATTATGAATACCATTTCTGAAATTGAACGCCGTAATTTTGGCGGCTGGCATTATCATGCCGATGAACAGGTCATCACGTACAGCTGCGGTGATGTTGTCTTCTACCGCATTCCCATTGCCCATTTGAATGATGGAGAGCGCGACGCTTATTGGGATGATCGTTTTCAAAATTCCACTGTAATGGACTCGTTCGGTTATTACGGTTGGCAAGACATCTGCAATTGCCTGCATCTTAATGGGCTTCTCAACTAAAGAGTCGATTTAAGAGGCTGCGGGGCGTCGTCCGTGGCGCTCCGCCACCTGCCTACCTAAAAGATGATTTCAGTGTCTGGTGGGCTTCCTAGAGGATCATAGAGGTATCTTGAAGAGGCCCGCGCCATCCCTAAATGAAAATCGATGATCCGGTTATAGAGTTCACTCACATTGGCGTCTCTATTCCGGTTTAATGTCACCATCTATATTAAAAGGAGTTATTATTATGATTATTAGTTAATTTTATTAAATGAGGTTTAACGTCTAATTTCATTCACTTTACCGTCATATCCGGCATATGAATGGAAACGTTACATGTATACCCTTTCTCTCTCCTCCTCCTCCTCCTCCTCCTCCTCCTCCTCCTCCTCCTCTTCTCTCCTCTTTCTTTCTCTCTCTTTAAAGAGAAATGGAATAAAGAATGAAAATGAAAGGAAATTAATATGAAATATGAAATATGAAAGAAGATTTATTTATGGATTTGTACGAAGATATTTTTATTGAACCAAATTTCAAACCAATAAGTAGCAAATCTACTTCATTGTTGAATGAAATTGCCAATCAATCGATAAAATCCGGGTTAAAAGCCAATAGGAACAAGCTGTTGGATGCCCTGTGCAACCTGAATGTGGGATTGCTAAGGGCGGTGAGAGAAGGCGCTGGCATCCGTGCATATCGATCCATGGCTTCGGGATCATTCACCAGGGAACTGATTGGATATAGATCATTCAGGAATGCCGTTGATGGAATGAAAAACCTCGACTTAATTGAGGTTGAAGAGGGCTTCGCTCCTATTCCGGGGTTTAGTTCTGAACCTGCCAAGGCCAGCCGGTTCAAAGCAACCGATAAGCTCCATGTCCTTTGGGAATCCCATGGGATCAAGCCGGTAGAATGGGACCATCATTTTGAGGGTAAGCCAAGGCCAGCCGCCATTGATGAACCTATCATCCTGAAAAGTGAGAAGAAAAAGAAAAAGCATCCTATCACCGGAGTCCCGATGGAGACACCATCAAAGAGGATGAAACTCGATCCTACTCTTCCCGCTGTTCAAAACGCGGCTAAACAGGTCAACGAAATCAACGCCTTCTTTTCTACGCAGGATATAACGCCTGCTTACTCCCTGTATGCATTCCGGCGGATTTACAGCCTCGGGGATACGCCTTCATTCAATTGGAATAAGGGCGGGCGGCTCTATGCCATCGGCGGCTATCAACAGATGAAGAAGGAAGAGCGCGCAAACATCGCGATCAACGGCGAAGCTGTCGTAGAGATCGATGTGCGGGCCAGCCACCTTACAATCTTGCACGCTTTAAAGGGCGTTCCCTTGTCTACCGCTGATCCCTACGAAGGAATGCCGTACCCCCGGTTTGTGGTGAAATCCTGGATAGCGATGACCTTGGGGCACAATAGCAGGCCCCGCTATCAATGGTCCGACACAGCCAAGGAAACATACACCAAAAAGAAGTGCGGTGTCCGGAAGCTTCCAACGATTGGTGGAGGTCTTTGTAAGGCGACTTGCGGCGGGACCTGCTTGCAGAAGTTCTACCCCATGGCGCAGGTAGGGCCAAAGATCGCCGCCCACTTCCCCATTTTGGATGATTGGGAAACCAGCCGATGGAGGTGGGGTGACTTTCAGTTCATGGAAAGCGAAGCCGTCATTGGCGCGGTCCACGAACTGGCGATGGTCCACGGCATCCCGGCGCTGCCCGTCCATGACAGCATAATCGTGCCAATAAGCAAGCAGGCCATCGCCGAGCAGGTGCTTTCAGACATGTTCCAAAAGCATATCGGGGTAAGGCCGGTCTTGACGGTGAAATAGGAGGGCGGCGTTTCACCGCCCTCGCGGCTTAGGCTCGAAGGCTTTGAATTCGATACCACCATTCTTCCGCCAGCTTCGCAGGTTCAAAGCAGATGACTAGCTTCGGCTCATCGAGTTCACGAACGCCGAGTACCAAAAGAGGATCACCTTTGACCTTCACAGTTTCTTGTCGCTTCACCTCATGATAGGTCACCTGCTCCTTGCCGTTTAGCCCCGAAGCTGCCCCGACTACTGCACCAAGTGGCCCAAGTGCTACACCGCCAACTATTGCGCGTCCCACTGACGACCGCTTCTTCTTTGTGGCAACGGGCACCTTCTCTTTGTGCGTTACCAGCTTTGTACGATCCGGGGCTTCAACATCAAAAGATATAATGTGTTGGCTGGAAAGCGACTTGTGAGCTTTCACAATGTACAGCCCGTTCATCTCGACATAGGTTTTTAGGTTGATTTCTCCGCCTTCGGACAAACCTATCACCGCATTCCGCCCATTTACCTTAGCGGGCGTGACATGGAGCCATTCAGCAGTTTCAGCTTTAATGAATTTCGACAACAGTTCCTTTTGGCGAACAAGGGTTTCGCGCCGTTCGGCAAGGCGCTTCTGCCTGTCCTCCCGTTTCGTTCTGTCTGCGCTAACTTGAACGGCAACCATGATGCCGAAGAGGACGAGCGCGCCGAAGATAACTAGCTCCATTGGTGCCCCTCCTAAATGATGTAATTTTCAGCATCGTAGCTGCCATCAGACCATTTCTGACCGATCCTGATGGTCTTCCCGTCAATGCTGTAGGTAATCACCTCATCGTCGGGGTGGTTGCGCCAGCGCCCAGGACCGGATGCGCCAACTGCATCTACAGAGCGCCACATCACCCGCTGCCCCTCTAGGCGGCAATCGTCCTTCCAGACCGTTCCATCATCCGGGCGTCGGTATTGGATGCGCACCACGCCGCCGCTGTTGCTCTTCACCTTCATAATGGAAGGGCTTTTCCCCATCATGTGGGCGACGGCAGCGCGGCACACACGGGCCAAGTCAGAACTACTCAACTCCGCCTCGCTTGAGGAAGCGTCATCGACTTCTGCTATTGCGCTATTCAGGGCAGCATCCGCCGCGTTCGAAGCCGCCTCCGCCATTGCCGAATTAAAATGAGCACCGTCCCGCGCGGCATCCACCTCCGCAGGTCCGTTGCAACCCGAAAGCAGGAATAACAGCAGCGCCGATCCCGAAGCCGCTTGGGATTTTAAGTCTCTCATTCATTTGCCCCCGTTCGAAATGGAGGCGCAGACCGGCGAAGAGCCGGTCGTTGGTAAGCCCTGCACTCGGTCAAGACCGCTGCCGCTTTTGGGCAGAGCCTTGGACATATGCGACAGCCGACCGGCCGAGAAACTCGACCGGACCGAATGACCAAGAGGTTACCACGCCCCGCAGCTTGCTTGTCTCAAACTGCCCTATCGTCATGGCAAAACAGGGTGTTGCCGTAAATCCCCTATTTGTTCTTCTACCTCTTCCGAACCCGTACAGCCTTCACCAGCGCCGCAAGGCTGGTGATGATCCCGCTGATGCGAGTTGAGCTTAACCTTGATCATGCAAAGGTAAGAAACGGCGTCAGAAACAGTTAATACCTTTGTGGATATTTAAACGTCTGATAACGCCCCGAAAGATGAGGAAGATGCTCCGTTCTGAACTGATACATAGGCTATCGGAAGAGTTTCCCCACCTGACGTTTCGGGAAATTGAGCAGTCTGTCGTGCTTTTCTTCGAGGAACTTACGAGGCAACTCGAAAAGGGCGAGCGTATCGAGCTACGCGGCTTAGGCAGTTGGTCTGTAAGAGAATATAACGCTCGCACAGGGCGCAATCCGATGACACGGGAGGCGGTTGACGTTGAGGCAACAAAAAGAGTGCATTTCAAAGCGAGCAAAAGCATACTCGAACGCTTGAACCCCAAAAAATAGACAGAAGCTGGCAACACGTTACAAAGGATTGCAAGCGACCTTACTATTAAGTTATTCAGCTTTTAGCTCTCGGTATTTGGTTTGACTGCTGATTGGCGATTTAAAAGCCCGTAGAGCATCGTTGTGGAGCGAGAGGTAGGGTAGTAGCCTAAAGTCCTGTATCGACGCCTGGCAACCCCTCAAATCGCCTCAAATGGGCGTTCTGGTTCGCAAGGTCAGACCTATTGACCTTCTGCGCACTGTGAAGGGCTGTTTTATGGCTTGGATGGGGTGGATTGGGGACAGGCTGCTTCCGGGATTGACAGCAACAACAGCGGACCTTCTCCGCATGGCTCATCTCTGATGGATTGGGGCTAAATCTGCCGTTTGTGCAACTTGGGTGGCCCGCGATTGATGCCCAACCCAAGCATTGGCAAACAAACATCATTATGCAATTGATAGGCAATGCCTGATGATCCGCAAATGGTTTGGGACGACTATTATGAGCGGATCAAACGTCGTCGTATCGCGGCGGCAGCGTTGATGTGGGGCGAGATAGAATGCTCTGGTGCCAACGAAGAAACAATCTTCGCGCTCGACTTCACGCACTTCGGCAATAATCGCGAGGATGTAGACGGTTTAGCAGAGCAACTATCTGAAAATTACGCCACAGAAGTGTCGGCACGAAGCGAGAAAGGCTACTGGTGCGTCATAGGAACGACGCGACCAGAAGGGGTTTGCCTGACTAAAAACCAGCACATCGCGTGGGTTGAGTTTATGGCCGATGTAGCGCGATCATACTCATGCGTTTTTTCTGAATGGGCTCTTGAGGCACCAGCGATAGGAAGAACATTCCAAAGCGCCCACCTGGATAACGACTAATCGATGCTCGCGAATGTCCGCTCGCGGAAAATACCAATGCAAGGACGAGCGTCTGACTCTGGTCGCTTGCCGCTGGGCAGCTTGCTCCCCTTCAACCGGAACAGCAGGTTAAGGGCAGCATGGTATGATTCGCTGCCCACCTTTGACGGTGGCGGGTGGAAAGCAGAATGGCTGGTTTGCTCGTCCTGATCAAGAAAAGCAGACGTCGTCGGTGTGTTGCCGCCCGCCGATCTCCGTCCTACGCTGCTCCGAAAAGGGAATAGCGAGTGGCTAACGATCTATTTGTGCGACGAACATTCCATGTGGATCGGCGGGAGGTAGACTGCCGTTTCTTCCGGCCTGAGGAAGACCAAGGCAGTTTCTTCTGTCGGTATGAGATCGACTGGCCAGATGGAACTCGGACTAAGAGACATGGCGGTGTTGATGAGGTCCAGGCGCTTCTACTCGCTATGCAAGCAGCCCACACCGATCTCCTCGCAGCGCGGAACAATGATCGTAGGGAGGTGCAATGGCTCGATGATCAGAGTTTAGGCTTACCGATCGCTAGTGGCATCAGAGATTGGGACCCTGATAACCGCTTATGAACGGCTGCAAATGGTCGCCTGCCGCTGGGCTGCTTTCCAAGCCCGAATCGGACCGGCAGGTTATCGGCGGCGGCGGGGGGTGCCTCGCAGGCTGGGAACGACGGAGAGGGTGGATGGTGGCCTCTCAGAAAGCAGACCAAAGGAACTTTGTATCAAGCTGTGGAAATGCTGCACAAACCGCCATGTTGGGCTAACGTGGCGCAATGGTGAAACGAAAACTAAAACCAATCTGGTTCGTAATGGTGACTGTGGCAGGTCTCACCGCAAGTTCTGCACTGGCATCCGCTAAACCCGATAAGCGGACAGTAGAGCGCATCGAAGCCGCGCTCGCCTTTTGGGATGATGTTGAGCTAGTAGGGGCGGCAGGCGTAATCGCTGCATCAGACGCGGGGCGGAAATGGCGTGTCAGAGTAAGAGAACTCTCTTGTCATCCATATGAGCGCAGAGCCGTGTGCACCTACGAAGCACGACCGTGCTTCGGGGACGGGATGGGCGGGCGGGCTAATTGGTGCCGACGCAACCGGCAGTTCGAGCGGGGATATGGTGTCGTTTCGGCTAACGGTTGGCAGCCTGTCAGAGACTGATGTTCACGTATGACAATGATGGCGAGTGACCGAAGTACGCTTTGCATCCAGAAATGGTCGCTTGCAGCCTGGCAGCTTCCTCGCCCGCGCGTTGAATTAGGAAGATGGCGATGTGAGCTTTCGACATCAGATGGACCGTGAGGGATTCCACCGGATTTCCTACCTTCGACTATTATCTAAGACCTCTCTCTTTGGAGGGGAGCTTATTCCACCCCCTTATTGTTTCGGCGTTATACTACCCGCTTTTCCACCCTTTGGATTGCAGCCCGACTAACAGCATATTCCTTCGCCAAGGCTCCAAGGGAGATGCCCTGCCGACGCTTCTCTATAATAGAGCGCTGCTGATCATCGTTTTGCTTGGCGCTGGTAGGCTTTCAGTACTGCCTCCCAATAGGCGATCATATCAGCGTCACGCTGCATGATTGCGTCTCGCCTGTTTCCGGAAATGTAATCCATACCCTTTTTGCCATGTTGCTGGCGGATAGATGCGGCGTGCTTCTCATGTTCATCCATGTGCAGGCTTATACCTAACGCATTCCGTAGCTCATATCTTCTAACCGCTAAGCCCCCTTCTTAATGCGCTTGTTCATGGGCTTATAAGATACCCTATTGCCATATGAACTATAGGTCATAATAATAAGGTATCTTGTGAGCGAGTCGAGGCACCTTAATGAGCAAGCTGGCATATTATCGCGTATCAACCGGCGACCAGTCCATAGAGGGCCAGCGCGCTTCCCTCGTCGGACCTTTCGATAAAGAGTTTATTGATGAGGGGGTATCGGGCGCGGTCCTAGCTGCCGACCGTCCCGGCTTCGCTGCCCTTCTCAACTATATTCGTGAAGGCGATACCCTTCATGTCGCTGCTATAGATCGCTTAGGTCGCGATGCCCTTGATGTGCAGGCGACCGTTAGGAAGCTGATCGACAAGGGGGTAACGGTTGAAGTCCTTGGCCTTGGTCCCATTGCAAAGGGCGTAGGGGAACTCATTGTCGCTGTTCTGGCGCAGATCGCAGACATGGAGCGTAACCGGATTAAGGAGCGCTGTGATGCTGGCAGAGAGGCTGCTCGGGCTGCTCTTGCTGCTACAGGGCGTACCCATAGGGGCAAGGTCAGCCTGGGTCGCCCTTTTGCTGCTGATGCTGCTCATGTTGTTCAATGGCGCAAGGAAAATGGAGCCAGCATCAAGGGCACTGCCCGGCAGTTTGGTTTGTCGGAGGCTACGGTTAAGCGTTATTGTTCGGGATTCAATCTATCATCCTGAAAATCTGACCACTATCATCGTCGAATAACATCTTATAATACGGATGTAGCCAAGCCACAGACTCCGGCGTATTCCGCCAACTAGACATGTCTCCTCTATTAGTGGAAGCAAGCTCTCGTATCTCATCCTGCATTTCAAATAGTTCAATTAATCGTTGGCGAGATACGCCACTGAAGCTGCCGCTGTTCCCCCCCCGACACGAATTGTACTAGAGGTTGGCGCATCGCGTCCCGGAAATGAGGCATGCCGTTCCTTGCCATTTCTTCCGAAAGGGAGGAAAGTGAATTTAACACGCTCAAGGCAGTCTCTATTGAGACTACGCTTCCTTTGCGGGCCTTCCGAAGGGCATTTTCACTTACGTTTGCGCCAGTACTAAATAGCGCGAACGTTACACCGGCAGATTTGAGAACATGATCGATAATGCCCGGCCTAATCTTGATAAAGATCAGCATTCTTTCCTTGGGAAACGAGCGCAGGTCCTCAAGATAAAACTCGAATTCATCTGAAAGCCAATTTTGTTCCTGATCTAAAATGCTACCATTGAATGCTCCAGCGTCGAACTTGATATCGTCCAATTTCGTTGAGCGTAAATCCGCTTTGTCGAAATTGAGGCCTATCAGGTCTTGCCCGGTGAGGTCCAAGCCCACCAGCGATGCACCGTTATAAAACGTGAAAATGTCTCGGCCTGATAGTTGTGCTAATTCTTTAAGGCTAGTACTATCGGAATTTAGTAGTCTGTTAATGATGCTCCATTGATCCTGTGTGATCATCACTCTTCTACCGCAAGAACGTCAGCAATAATTAGGTGAGAAAATCGGTCATCAAGCGATGATACTTCTAGCTCTGCTTCTTTAAGGGTTATCTTCAATTGCTGAATTGCTGCTGCTTGATTGATCTTATTAAATATTCCATTTTTCATTGCGTCGATAAATCCTGTGTCCTTTGGAACCAGTTCATCGATCTCAATGTCTTCCAACGCGCAGGATACAAATACCTTAATAGCAGGATCAATCTTCATTTTGTCAGATGGCAACCTAACGGAAAGCCTTGGTTGGTTTACTGGGTCCCAAGGCTGACCGTCGAGGTAGGCTTTATGCTTTGGTTCCATTTCCCATCGGTATTCATGTCTTCCTGATGGTCGGGGAGCCACACTAATCGGAGGAATCTCTTGTACTAACTTCACATACTCTTCTTTTGTCACCTCATTTGACCCGCCGGTCTCGGCAGTTAGGCCGACCGATGGAGGGTTAAGGGACGCCTTCAAATTTCCATTAGTTTTCGTCGCATCTTTAATCGATACGACGCGAGTGTGTTCAGCGTCGTACCTTTGCAGGGGGCGAGCAACAGAATCCCGGACTATGGTCAGGGGAGCGTCTAGCCGAATCGAAAGTAGGGCCTTTTTTAATCGAATTCGAAATGTGAAGGGGAATGACGGATCATCTCCCCCAATTCGGCCTTCATGAAAACTAAGTTCGACGTGTACAGCCGCTGTGTTTGAATCGAGCCGAAACGGCTTGTGCCAAGCATCGACAGATAGGACCTGCGCAAGGACCCGCGTTCGGTTGTTTTTCATCGGCCAAATTGCCCCCGCTGCCTCGCTTATAGCCTTATTGCTCCCGACTCGATTCCTTCATGCCGGGGATTAACAGGACAGGGAAGGGGCTACGTCCCTTTACCGTTGGAGGGGGCGCGTACGATGCCGTCCAAGGTCATGAAAACTGTGATACAAACTGTGAGACAAGTGCCTCAAAAAATGACCTAAACCATTGAAACTGCTGGTTTGGTGAGCCCTGCTGGATTCGAACCAGCGACCTACTGATTAAAAGTCAGTTGCTCTACCGACTGAGCTAAGGGCCCTCTCGTGCGAGGTCCGCACGCACTAGAGGCCGTTATGCGACTGGTCAACCTCTAGGAGGCAGCAAAACTTATGCTTTTCGCAACCTTGCCCGCAGCTGCCGGATGGACAGGCCGGAAACCGGATCGCGCCAGCCCGGTGCGATCGCGCAAAGCGGTGACAGCACGAAATCGCGCGCCCGAAATGCGGGGTGCGGAATGTCCAGCGTCCTGCTCTCCCAGCGCCCGCCGGACCAGAGAATGATGTCGATATCGATGCTGCGCGCGCCCCAGCGGCGATGGCGGCGCCGACCAAGTCCCGCTTCAATCATCTTGAGCGCGCTCAACATTGCCTTTGGTGGCAGATCGCTCTCGATCAACAAGGCGCTGTTCGCATATTCTCGCAGCGAAGGCCCGATCGGCGATGACGTCAATGTTGGCGCCATCGCAAGCACCCGGCCAACCCGCCGCAAGTCCGCCGCAGCTTCCTGCACCAATATCCTCGGCGTCCGCTTCCCCGACAGCGGCCGGTTCGACCCTAGTGCAAGCGCGTAAAGATGAAGAGTGCTTGTCTTGACCATCGCACTGCGCCTAACCGCTACGCATGACGCTGCAAAGCCTCATAGCTCATGCGGAAGCTCCGCTCGATTGTCCGCTCTGCCCGCGCCTCGTCGCTTTGCGTGAGGAATGCCGGACCCAGCATCCAGACTGGTGGAACGCTCCTGTGCCCGCCTTTGGCGATCCGCTTGGCCGCATCGTCGTTGTCGGCCTGGCTCCGGGCAAGCAGGGGGCCAATCGCACCGGCCGGGCGTTCACTGGCGATTTCGCTGGCGATCTTCTCTTCACGACGCTGCTGAATGTCGGTCTGGCCCAGGGCACCTATGAGGCACGATCCGATGACCAACTCGTCCTGCACGACGCCATCATCCTCAACGCCGTGAAATGCCTCCCGCCGCAGAATAAGCCCGTGTCGCAGGAAGCACATAATTGCCGTATATTCCTGAAGTCCGCCGTGGAAGCGCTGCCCAACGCACGGATATTCATCGCGCTTGGCGAAATCGCGCATCAATCGGTCGTGAAGGTGCTGGGCGGCAAGCTTCCAAAGTCCCGCTTTGCCCATATGGCGGAACATCGCATGCCAAGCGGCAAGATCGTCATCGACAGCTATCACTGCTCCCAAAGAAACATAATGACCGGCCGCCTGACGAATGAGATGTTTGCGGCCGTTTTCGAACGGGCAGTGACGCTGCTCTGACGCAGACCGCTCAGCTTATCAGATAGTCGAGATAAGCACCTTCCGGTGGTCCATCCAACGCCGCCATCATCGGCCCGAACAACCCCTTGTCCAGCATCGGTCCCGCCGCCTTGTGCGCTTCGACATCAGCCCAGCGCTCGATAAAAACGAAGCGGCGCTCATTCCCCAGGTCGCGCAGCATCTCAACACCCTCGCAACCGGGAAGCGGGCGGACGGCGGCAGCAAGTGCGCGAAGGGCACTTTCCAGCGCCGCGTCCGATCCTTCCTTTGCGTGCATCACATAATGGCGTGCTACCGTCATGGCGTTATTCTCCCAATCAGATGTCTTGTGCGATCCGGGAATAAAGCTCCGGCCGCCGGTCGCGGAAGAAGCCCATGCCTGCCCGATGCTTGCGCGCCTGGGCCAGATCGATCGTGGCGACCAGTGCGCCATTGTCCTTTGCGTCGGCTTCCGCTGCGAAATCGCCCCACTCATCGCTGATGAAGCTGTGGCCGTAGAATTTCTGGCCGTCCTCGTCGCCAATCCGGTTCGCCGCGATGACCGGCATGCAATTGCTGACGGCATGGCCTATCATGGCCCGGCGCCACATGCGGCTCGTGTCCAGATCCGCATCATAGGGTTCAGATCCGATCGCGGTCGGATAGAAGAGCAGTTCGGCCCCCATCAGCGCCATGACCCGCGCCGCTTCCGGATACCATTGGTCCCAGCAGATGCCGACGCCGATCGTGCCGTAGCGTGTCTCCCAAACCTTGAACCCGCTGTTGCCGGGGCGGAAATAATATTTTTCCTCATAACCCGGCCCGTCTGGAATGTGGCTCTTGCGATAGACGCCCATGATCTCGCCTTCATCGTCGATCATGGCGAGCGAATTATAATGATGCTGGCCGTCGCGTTCGAAAAAGCTGGTGGGAATATAGACGCGCTCCGCCTTTGCCACCTTGCGCATCTCGGCCACGGCGGGATGTTCGCCGATCGGCATGGCGTTGGCGAACAGGGCCTCATCCTCGACCTTGCAGAAATAATGCCCTTCGAACAATTCGGGCGGCAGGACGATCTTCGCGCCCCGTGCCGCTGCCTTCACCACATGGTCCGACACCATGGCGACATTGTCATCCAGATCCTTTGAAAAGGCGAGCTGAAGGGCGGCAACGGTGACTTTGATCATATCCTCGATGGTCCTAGAGGCGAATGCCCAATCGGGCGGTGATGGCGACGGTTGCGAGATAGAGAAGGATCGTCATTGCGCAACCGGCGATCAATGCTGGGGGAAAGGAAATACCCCGCCGCAGCAGCGCGGGAATCAGCAGGAACATGGGCAGGGACGGCAGGACATAGTAAAAGGTCGCCTCTGCATGCTTCGCCATATTCTCGGCATCGGGCTTGTCATTCCACAGCCATATCATCCCCAGCACCGAAATCAGGGGCAGGGACGCGATCAACGCGCCCAGCGCCGGATAGCGCCGGGATACGACAGAAACGATGGCGATGATGACGCCCGACAGTAGCGCGCGTATCGCCAGCATCCCGCTCATCGCGCGGACGGCATCTGCTGGCTGCAACAATGGAAACTGCCGCCGCCCGACAGGATGGCGTCGCTGCGGAGCCCGATGATCTCCCGACCGGGGAAGAACGGCTTGATCGCGTCCAGCGCCGCCTGATCATTGGGCTGGCCATAGACGGGCACGATGACGGCAGCGTTGCCGATATAGAAATTCATGTAACTGGCGGGGATCACTTCGCCATCCACCAGCACGCGGCCGGGGGAGGGGATGGACGCCACCTCGACCCCAAACGCCTTGGCGCGGGCGCGCGCATCGGCATAGATGGCGGCGTTCGGATCATCATCCGTGCTTGCTTCGGGCAATGCCAGCACCCCCGGAGCGACAAAGCGCGCCAGATTATCAACATGGCCGTCCGTATGGTCGTTCAGCAGCCCGTCGCCCAGCCACAACATGTTGGACAGCCCCAGCGATCCCGCCAGCAGCGTCTCGATCTTTCCGCGATCCAGGTCAGGGTTGCGGTTGGGATTGAGCAGGCATTGCTCGGTCGTCACGAATAGGCCAGTGCCATCCGTATCGACGGCGCCACCTTCGAATATCCAATGCTGCGAGGATGTCGGCAATCCGGTGGTCCCCGCCAGACGCGCTCCAATATCCTCATCGCCCGGCATCTGATATTTGCCGCCCCACCCATTGAAGCCGAAATCGACCAGAGCCCGCTCGCTTCCGCGCATCACCGCGATCGGCGCCGTGTCCCGCAGCCATACGTCGCCCAGCTTCTGCACTACGATTGTCACATCCGGTCCAGCCAGCGATCGCGCCACTGCCGCGTCGCCCTCATTGGCGCAGACCAGCCGCACTTCTTCGCCCCTGCCATCGGCATGAAGCGCCTTGGCAAAGGCAGCTATCTGCACCCGCGCATCTTCAAACGCGTCCGGCCATTCCTCCGGATAAGTGGGAAAGCCGATCCAGGTCCATTCATGCGGCGCCCATTCGGCAGGCATATGGAATGTCATCGGCTTTCTCCTGCTGAGATGGCGTTGTCCCCTGCGCTCTACAGGATTGCGGTCAGTGTGACAGCGCCAAATTCAACGGCGTCAGCCCATTATCTGCGCGGCCCACTGGTCGAGCAACTTGAATCCAAGAGCTACCTCGAAACTCAATCCCGCATATGTATCCTGACGCCAACGGACCATGGCATCCCGTTTGCCAAGCCCTTCCACGATGACCTGCACCTTCATGTTTTCCCGAAGCTGGCCTGCCTCGTCGAGGACCTTGATCCCGAACAGCGAAATGTCCTGCATCATACAGGAATGCGTGCCTGTGATAGCGGATACGGTAATAGGCATGACGATGTTCAGCCGAACTGCTTCCCGTTCACTGCGACCCTGCCTCTGTTCCGCGATGATGGTCGAAATGGCGATATGCTCTTCGAATAGCAAAGACACATGGTCGCCCATGTTCATGCCGACGATGGCTGAAACGGAAAAACCGTTTCGCAGTCCCAGTGTGACGCTTTCGCCCGCCATCATCGGCAGGCTGGTGCGCACGAGTGCTTCACGCGGTGACAGCGAATGGACGACGCACAGGCATTCCTTGTGCGCCGTCACCAACTTGCCGACATGCAAGATTGTGACTGACTTATTGACTTCCACGACCCATCCCCATTTTTTATCGTTACGGCTCCGATTCTTCGGACCCTTTGGTCATAGGGATCAAGTTTCCGTAAGGGAAACAATTAACTGGCTAACTTTTCTGGATGATGGTGCATGCGCGCAGATCGATGTTCTGCGTCGGATCGGACGCAAAATAGCGCTTCGGTCGCGCTTAATGATGTTGATTGCTGACCCGACTTTTGTCCCGGATAGTACGGAATTCGTCGCCTGCCACCCAGTTCGGCCACTCGGTGGTGTTCGCCAGTGCCCTACCGACCTCGTAATAAAGTTTGAGGTCAGCCTTTACGCCGCTCCAGTCCCATTTTGGATCATATTCGTCCTTTGGGCTGTGGTAACGATGTTCCTCATAATCCTTGGCCGCTGCGGCGCCCGCGTCAATTCCGCCCTTCGCCAGATCCTGCCCCCCTTCGAAATAGAGCATGGGCACGCCATGTTTGGCGAAACTGAAATGATCGGATCGATAATAGAATCCTTTTTCCGGGGTGGGCTCCAGGCTGGCTACACGCTTCTGCGCGGCCAGGGCACGATCCAGATAGGCGTCCAACTGCGATTTGCCCTTGCCGATCACCACGACGTTTTTCGCCAGCCCTGCCATGCTGAGCGCGTCCATGTTGATGCCGCCAACGGTCTGCTTCAGCGGAAAGACGGCGTGGTTCCCATAATAGGCTGATCCCAGAAGCCCCGACTCCTCGGCTGTCACCGCCAGGAACACCTGACTACGTACGCTCGGCCCCGCTTTCACATTCGCCTCCGCCAGCGCAACCAGCGCTGCCGTCCCGGTCGCATTGTCGATGGCGCCGTTGCAGATGTCGTCGCCATCGGGCGCGGCTTCGCAACGACCCAGATGGTCCCAATGAGCCGCATAGAGCACATATTCATCAGGCCGGACCTTGCCCGGCAGCAGGGCCACGAGATTCTTGGACATGTGCTTGCGGATGGCATTGTCAAAGGAGACGCTCGCCTTGATGCCCTTCAGCGGCACCGCCTTGAACCCGCGCTTCTTCGCCGCCGCACTCAGTCTATTCAGATCAAGGCCCGCGCTCGCCATCAGCGCCGCAGCCTTGTCCTTCTGCATCCAGCCGATAGCCGCCGATTGCTTCGCATTGCCGTCCGCGCTGTCCGCGACATGCTGTGCCCCTGTCCAGCTCGATTGAACGACGTTCCAGCCGTAGGCGGCGGGCATAGTGTCATGGACGATGATCGCGGCCGCCGCACCCTGACGCGCGGCCTCTTCGAACTTGTAGGTCCAACGGCCATAGTAGGTCATGGCGCGCCCCTTGAACGGGCCACTTAAGGTAGGGCTTTGATAATCCGGATCGTTGACCAGAATGATGACCGTCTTGCCTCGGACATCCACTCCGGCATAGTCGTTCCATTTCTTTTCAGGCGCTTTGATCCCATAGCCGACGAAGACGACCGGGCTATCCTTGACCTCGATATGCGGCGCAGCCGTGCGGTATGTGGCGATCACCATCTGCGATCCATAATCGGCCGACACGGGCACCTTGCCGCCAGTGAAACGCAGCGGCGAAACATTCTTCGCCGCGATCTCTACCAGCGGGACATCCTGGAACCAGCTGCCCTTGTTGCCCGGCTTCAGCCCGATCGCCTCAAACCGCCGCACCAAATAGGAAAGCGTCTTCTCCTCACCCGCGGTCCCCGGCGCCCGCCCCTCATAAGCATCCGATGAAATTTCTTTCACCACCTCCTTCATGGTTTCGATCGACGGACTTATGTCCGACGGCGCAGCCGCCGCGGCACTGCCAGCAACCAAGGCCATCAGCGAAATTGAAATAAACGGACGCATCGCAACAGCCTTGAAAAGGGGAAGGACGCAGTATTTCTGCCAGCAGCCCTCACACGGTACAAGGCTTGTCGAACAAACAAAAAAGGCGGCCCCGAAGGACCGCCTTTCCGTAAATCATGACCTGACTGATCAGCGCGAATAGAATTCGACGACCAGATTCGGTTCCATCTTCACCGGGTAGGGTACTTCGTCCAGCGTCGGTACGCGGACATAAGTAACCTTGGCGGCACCATCGGGCGACACATAGTCAGGGATGTCGCGCTCGGGCAGGCTCTGTGCTTCCAGAACCAGCGCCATTTCCTGCGCCTTCTTGCCCAGGGTGATTTCGTCGCCCGGCTTCACCAGACGGCTTGCGATGTTGCACTTCACGCCGTTCACATAGACGTGACCGTGCGAAACCAGCTGACGCGCCGACCAGATGGTGGGCGTGAACTTGGCGCGATAGACGACGGCGTCCAGGCGGCGCTCCAGCAAACCGATCAGGTTCTGGCCGGTGTCGCCCTTCATGCGGGCGGCTTCGGTGTAGTTCTTCTTGAACTGCTTTTCGGTGATGTCGCCGTAATAGCCCTTCAGCTTCTGCTTCGCCTTCAGCTGGATGCCATAGTCGGACATCTTGCCCTTGCGGCGCTGACCGTGCTGGCCGGGACCATATTCACGCTTGTTGACCGGGCTCTTCGGGCGACCCCAGATATTCTCGCCCATGCGGCGGTCGAGTTTGTACTTCGCGCTGGAACGCTTCGACATGATAATTCCTTACAATCGCTAACAACGTTTGCTCACCCTCCTGATCCGAAAACCGGTTCCCACTTTTCGGGGAGGGTGAAATTTATTCCCGGTCCTCGCCTGCTTGCCATAAAGGGGCAGGGCCGCCGCTTCACCGGGGTGCGGGGCCAATCACGAAGGCGCGCCTATGAAGAAGGCA
Organism: Sphingobium sp. RC1; assembly: GCF_059738765.1. NCBI lineage: Bacteria > Pseudomonadati > Pseudomonadota > Alphaproteobacteria > Sphingomonadales > Sphingobiaceae > Sphingobium > Sphingobium sp. RC1. The sequence goes on along the minus strand of NZ_AP027306.1, from coordinate 1,632,518 downwards.
AAGTGGCATGTCAACCCTCGACAGCCGCCCTCGGCGCGCCTAGTCAGCGTCGCCATGGACCCCGAAAACTACACCAGCATGGCGCAAGTCCGGACCGGCGTGGATGAAATCGACCGTCAGCTCGTTGCGCTGCTCGCTCGACGCTTCGCCCACATGCGCGCGGCCGCCCGTATCAAGCCGGAAAGAAGCGCCGTGCGCGACGAAGCGCGTAAGGCGGAGGTCATCGACAATGTTCGGACTGAAGCTGCTCGTCTAGGCGTCCCCGATGACATTCTCGCCGCTTTGTGGGACCAGTTGGTTGAAGCTTCGATCGCCTATGAAATGAAGGAATTCGATCGCCTCAAAGCCTAGCGCGATCGCGGACTGCTCAGGGCGGAAAGCACGCCGCGCAGCGTCCGCACCTCCAAATGGTTCCAGCCGGGCTTCGTCAGCAGGTTCCGCAACGTCCGCTTGGTCGCGGGTGCCCGATCGGGCGGGAAGAAATAGCCCGCGCCTTCCAGCAAAGTTTCGAACTGGTTTATCATCCCTTCCAGTTCCATCTGTTGCGCCGGTTCGCCAAGGTCGACGACCGTCGGCTGTTCCAACTGGGCCTGTTTCGACCATTCATAGGCGCACAGGATGACCGCCTGCGCCAGATTCAATGATCCGAATTCAGGATTGATCGGCACAGTCAGGATCTTGCGCGCGAGCGCTACATCTTCCGTTTCAAGCCCTGACCGCTCCGGCCCGAAAACATAGGCGGCCCTTCCCATAGCCTCGTGAATTTCGCGTGCCGCTTCTTCCGGCGTCACCACCGGCTTGGTCACGCCCCGCTTGCGCACCGTGGTCGCATAAACGTGCGAGCAATCCGCGACGGCGTCGGCAAGGCTTTCAAAAACCTCTGCCTTCTCGAGCACGACATCGGCTCCCGCCGCCGACGGGCCAGCATCAGGGTTAGGCCACCCATCGCGCGGGCTTACGAGCCGCATGTCGGTCAGCCCGAAGTTCAGCATGGCCCGCGCGGCCTTGCCGATATTCTCGCCGAGTTGCGGGCGCACGAGGACGATGACGGGGCGGGGGGCTGAAGGCTCTGACATTATCCCGTTTGCTCTGAAAAGTGGCCGAGCTTATCGCAACTCGGTATCGAAGGTTCTTTGCGAAGTGGCGAATGGGGAGTTGGTGTAGCCGCCCTCACTCACTCCCAACCTCTTTCACCGAGCCCGCGAAATCCTCGAAATCCTGAGCATCGGTGAAGTCCTTATACACGCTGGCGAAGCGAATATAGGCGACGCTGTCGAGCCGTTTGAGGCCTTCCATCACCATCTCGCCGATCGCGCGCGCAGGCACTTCCCCGTCGCCGCTGGTTTCCAGCTGCCGCTGAATACCGGATATGAGCTTTTCCAGCCTGCTCGGATCGATTTGCCGCTTGCGACAGGCGATGTCGATGGAGCGCGCCAGCTTGTCGCGGTCGAACGCTTCCTTACGTCCCTCGCTTTTCACCACCCAGATGTCGCGCAACTGGATGCGCTCGAACGTGGTGAAGCGCGCGCCACAGGCTTCGCACTGCCGTCTGCGGCGAATGGCGGCGCCATCTTCGGTGGGGCGGCTGTCCTTTACCTGACTGTCGTCGTGAGCACAGAAGGGGCAACGCATTCAGTAATAAGCTCCGTTCGTTCGGATGAGTCGAGACACGAGATGGCACAGCCGCCGCGCCTCGACCACCCCTGACAGAACGAAGCGATCAGCCTTCGTAGATTGGGAAGCGGGCGCAGAGGGCTGACACGCGTTCCCGGACACTGGCTTCGACCGCCGCGTCGCCATGCTCGCCCTTGTCGCGCAGACCTTCCAGGACATCGGCGATCATGTCGCCAATCGCCTCGAACTCAGCCACGCCAAAGCCGCGTGTCGTACCGGCGGGCGAACCCACGCGGATGCCGCTGGTCTTGGTCGGGGGCAGGGGGTCGCCCGGGACGCCATTCTTGTTGCAGGTGATGAAGCTGCGCTCCAGCGCCTCGTCGGCATCCTTGCCCGAAATGCCGTAGGGTCGCAGGTCGATCAGCGCCAGATGCGTGTCCGTGCCGCCCGAAACGACGGCCAGGCCTCGCTGTTCCAGCTTGCCGGCAAGCGCCTTGGCATTGGTGACGATCGCCTGGGCATAGGTCTTGAACTCGGGCCGCAGCGCTTCGCCGAATGCCACCGCCTTGGCAGCGATGACATGCATCAGCGGGCCACCCTGAAGGCCGGGGAACACTGCCGAATTGATCTTCTTCGCAATGGCTTCGTCATTGGTCAGGATCATGCCGCCGCGTGGACCGCGAAGAGTCTTGTGCGTGGTCGTCGTCACCACGTCGGCGAAACCGAAGGGCGTCGGGTGCGCGCCACCGGCGACGAGTCCTGCAAAGTGCGCCATATCCACCATCAGCAGCGCGCCGACCTTGTCCGCGATCGCGCGGAAGCGGGCGAAGTCGAGGTGACGCGGATAAGCCGATCCGCCCGCGATGATGAGCGTTGGCTTGGCTTCGATTGCCTGCGCTTCCAGAGCGTCATAGTCGATGACGTGCGTATCCTCGCGCACGCCGTACTGCACGGCATTGTACCACTTGCCCGACAGTGCGGGCTTTGCACCATGCGTCAGGTGGCCGCCAGCGTCGAGCGACAGGCCCATGATCGTATCGCCCGGCTTGGTCAGCGCCAGCATCACCGCGCCGTTCGCCTGAGCGCCCGAATGGGGCTGCACATTGACGAAGCCGCAGTTAAAGATCTGCTTGGCCCGGTCGATCGCCAGTTGCTCGACCTCATCGGAAGGCGCGCAGCCCTGATAATAGCGCTTGCCCGGATAGCCCTCGGCATATTTGTTGGTGAAGACACTCCCCTGAGCCTCCAGCACCGCCTTCGAGACGATATTTTCCGAAGCGATCAGCTCGATCTGATTCTGCTCGCGCTTCAGTTCCTTGGTGACGCCCGCGAAGACCGCGGGATCGGCATCCGCCAGATTGCGCGTGAAATAGCCTTCCGCGCGGATATCGGACAGGTCGGGCTGGGCGAGGGTTGCGGTGCTCATAGGGCTGGCTCCTTAAAGCGCGGGCTGAGAGAGTTTTTCGACACGGCCATAATGGCGGCCACCACCGAATTCGGTGGAAAGAAAGGCGGTGACGCAGGCCTTTGCCATGTCCACGCCGGTCAAGCGGGCACCCAGGGCAAGGACGTTTGCGTCATTATGTTCGCGGGATAGCGCTGCCGACAATGGTTCCGATACCAGCGCACAGCGGCACGCCGGATTGCGGTTGACCGCGATGGAAATGCCGATGCCAGAACCGCACAATACTATGCCGCGCTCGGCCGCGCCCGATGCGACGGCGCTGGCTAGCTTGTAGCCAAAATCGGGGTAATCGACGCGGTCGGCTGTCGCTGGGCCGAGGTCATTCACCTCATGACCTTCATTACGCAGCCAATCGGCGAGTTCGGCCTTCAGATCAACGGCGGCATGATCGGAAGCTAGGGCGATTTTCACGGCGAAATTGTCCTGTCACGCAAAAGGTGATTCGTGTCCCGCGCCTCTTAGGGGCAGAGGCTGCCAATTGCCACAGTCCAGCTGGCCGCTTATGGCCTGTTTCATGGCATCGACAATATTATCCATTCTCATGCTCGCGGGACTGTTTCTCACGGGCGGCGGCATCTACGCGATCGTGAAGAAGGGCGATCGCAAGCGTGGCGTCCTGATGATCATAGCCGGACTGGTCATGTTCGCCAATGTAGCGATTTCCGCTATCCCCGGCCCCGATGTACCGATGCTGGAACGCCATCGCGACTGATCAGGCGCGCAGCGCCATAGCCGCCAGAAGATCGGTTTGGGTCACCATCCCACGCAGCCGTCCCGCGCCATCCACGACGATCGCTTCATGCGTCAGTCCACTCGTCAGTGGACGCAACAATTGCGAAACCGGCGTATGTTCCGACACGAGCAGCGGCTCCGACGCAATGTCGCGGGCCGTCTCACCTGCCCGCGAAAGATCGAGTGGACCGACCAGACCTTGAACGCGCCCAGCGTCATCCAGCACCGGCAGCGACAATAGACGCCGGGCATGCAGCAGGTCGGCCGCTTCGGCCACGGATTGGCCTTCGTAAATGGACAGGATGTCGCGCGACATGATCTCGCCGCACGTCAGCGTGGCATGGCTGCGTTCAGCGGCGCGGACCTCCGCATCGTGGAGCACGACCTGCAAGTCGGCGGCGTTGACGTCCAGAACATCGCCATAGGCCTGCAACGCTTCCTCCACATCCTGTTCGGAGGGCGGCGTCCGTAGCAAGGGCGCCGGATCGCTCGTCCCATGCGCGCTCGTAGCTTTGGGGGCGACATGAGGATAGCTGTGCCCCGCGATCCGGTGAAAGATGATCGCCACCGTCACCAGCAGCGCAGTGTTCAGCCCCACCGGGATAAAAGCGAACATATAGCTCGGTGCACCATTGGCCGCGCCCAGCACGACCGAAAGCGCAACCGCGCCGCCCGGTGGATGGAGGCAGCGCAGCAGGGACATGCCCCCAATGGCGCAACCCACCGCCAAAGCAGCAGCTATCGTAAGGTCAGGGATTAGTCGCGCGACGGTAATCCCAACCAGCGCCGATACCACATTGCCGCCGAAAACGGACCATGGCTGTGCAAGCGGACTTGCCGGCACGGCGAACAACAGCACCGCCGAAGCGCCCATCGGAGCAACCAGCAACGGATGCGCTATGCCGTTCCCCAGCATCAGGCCGCAAAGCAATCCTGTGATTGCGATACCGCCGATTGCGCCGCTCGCCGCTTTCAATCGGTCGAAGAAGCCCGGCCCGGGCGGCGCAGGTATGAAGGCGCTGTAATAGCGGCTCCATATCAGGCGAACGTCGTTGTTCTTCTCGTCACTCATGGCCCGCCGCCGCTAATCGCGGCGACCGCGCAGGCCAAGATATATTTTCTTGATAGCTGATTTGGCTGGAAACGTGCCGCTGCCGAAACAAAGAAGGGCCGCATCGCACGCGGCCCCCCTTCATAATCAGTGAAACGTCTCAGCGGATCGGCGAGTCAGGCGACAGGCGCATGTCGAGATAATTATCGACCGACTTCATCAACTGATCCAGCTCATGTTCGAAAAAGTGGTTCGCGCCACGGATTTCGTCATGATGGATGGTGATGCCCTTCTGCGTGCGCAGCTTGTCGACCAGCTTCTGCACCGCGTTGGCGGTCACGACCTCATCCGCCGTTCCCTGCACGATAATTCCCGAAGCAGGGCAGGGGGCAAGGAACGAGAAGTCATACATGTTCGCGGGCGGAGCGACCGAGATGAAGCCCCGGATTTCCGGACGGCGCATCAGCAGCTGCATGCCGATCCATGCCCCAAAGGAGAAACCGGCGATCCAGGTGGTCTGCGCCTCCGGGTGGAAGCTCTGTACCCAGTCCAGCGCGGCGGCGGCGTCGCTCAGCTCGCCGATGCCATTGTCGAACGTGCCCTGGCTGCGGCCCACGCCCCGGAAGTTGAAACGCAGCACGGCAAAGCCGCGCTTCACGAAGGTCTTGTAGAGTGCCTGTGTGATGCGGTCGTTCATCGTGCCGCCACCCTGCGGATGGGGATGCAGGATCATCGCGACCGGAGCGCGGGGGCGGGGCGGAGGGCTGAAACGGCCTTCAAGACGGCCTTCGGGTCCGGGGAAAATAACGTCGGGCATGGCACCTGTTATGGTTCTGGCCGCCACCCGGGGAAAGGAGGCCGGCGGTTGGATGCGGGCGCGCGAAAGCCAGTGCTGGCGTTGCGCGGCAGACCGCCTATATAGAAGCCGCCGCCATTTCCGCAATCAATGAGTAACATCGCCTCGTGGCCCTTGATCGCCTTTATCTGGACCACGCCGCGACAACCCCCATGCTGCCGCAGGCGAAAGCTGCCATGCGGGAGGCAATGGAACTATGGGCAAACCCATCCAGCCCGCATGCGGAAGGACGCGCGGCCCGTGCTGCCCTGGAGGATGCCAGGGCGCGGATCGCTGCTGCCTTGGGATGGAAGGGACATGTCCTGTTCACCTCGGGCGCGAGCGAGGCGATCGTCATTGGCCTGACGCGAGCAAAGGCCGCCCATATTTTCACATCTCCAGTAGAACATGATTCGGTTCTCCGCGTGACGCCCGAGGTCGAACGGCTGAAAGTCACCGCAGAAGGCGCTGTGGCGCTCGCTTCAACAGCATTTGGCCCCGAAACGCTCATCGCCATCCAGCATGTGAATAATGAAACCGGCGTCATCCAGCCGCTCGACACATTGGATCGTCAAGGATCGATCCTCTTTGCTGACTGCGCCCAGAGCGCGGGCAAACTCCCCCTGCCTGACGCGGACATGATCGCGATCAGTGCCCATAAATTCGGAGGGCCGCCCGGTGTAGGCGCTCTTCTCGTCCGGGATTTGGGGCTACTGCAACCCAGCGGTGGTCAGGAGCAGGGCTATCGGCCCGGCACTGAAAACCTCCCCGGCGTTCTTGCCATGGCGGCTGCTCTGGAAGATCGCCTGGACTGGCTGCCAGTGGCTGCGCGGCTCCGGGAGCGTCTGGACCAAGCCATCGAGGAAAGGGGCGGTGAAATCGTCGCGCGCGCGGCGCCGCGCAGCCCCGCGATTGCCAGCTACCGCATGCCCGGTGTTTCGGCCCGCGCCCAGCTCATTCAGTTCGACCTTGCCGGAATTTCTGTTTCGGCGGGTAGCGCTTGCTCATCCGGTTCGCTCAAGACCAGCCACGTTCTCCACGCCATGGGCTGGGACGAGGCTGCGGCTGGTGAAGTCATACGGGTTAGCTTCGGTCCATCGACCAGCGATGCCGACATCGATCGCTTCCTGGACCAATGGACAAGGATGGCAAGCAGGCGGCCATGACCATCTATCTGGACTATCAGGCTACGACGCCGCTCGCGCCAGAGGCCTTTGACGCCATGGTCCCACTTCTCCGCGACCAGTTCGCCAACCCCCACAGCGCCCACCGATTGGGGCGAGCCGCTGCGGCGCAGGTCGAGCTGGCGCGCGAAGAGGTCATCAGGCTCTTGCCCCACGGAGGCCGACTGATCTTCACATCAGGCGCGACCGAAGCGCTGAACCTCGCCATTCTCGGGGCGCCCGCTGGCGACATAGTGACGCTGGCGACCGAGCATGCGGCCGTTCTTGATACGGTGTCCGCACTGGGAACCAGGGGGCGACGTGTCACAATCCTGCCAGTCAGCAGCGACGGCCTCGTCGATCTGGACGCAGCGGAAGCCGCGATCAAACCCGGCGTGGGACTCGTCGCTGCCATGCTCGTGAACAATGAGATCGGCGTCATCCAGCCCGTGGACAAACTCGCCGCCCTTGCTCACCGCGCAGGCGCGCTGTTCCTCTGCGATGCGGTGCAAGGCTATGGCCGCGTCCCTATCCCCGACAGCTGTGACTTGATCGCCATAAGCGCCCACAAGATCCATGGGCCAAAGGGCGTGGGTGCCCTCTGGATACGGGACGAGGTGAAGTTGGAGCCTGTCATGTACGGCGGCGGGCAAGAGGCGGGCCTGCGATCAGGCACGCTATCGCCTGCCTTGTGCGCCGGTTTCGGCGTCGCCGCCCGGCTGATGCGGGAGCGGGCAAAACAGGACCACGCGCATGTAGAGGCGCTATGGCGACAGGCGCGCGACCTGTTTGACACGTGGAGCCTCAACGGCGGCGCGGATGCGCGCTATCGCGGCAATCTCAATATTCGCCGGGCCGGGATCGATGGAGCGCGGCTGTTATCGGATTGCCGCAATGTCGCATTTTCGCTGGGAAGTGCTTGCGCGAGTGGCTCTGGGCGGCCAAGCCATGTGCTGCGCGCCATCGGATTGTCGGAACGAGAGGCGCGCGGATCGGTGCGGATCGGCTTTGGCCGCTACACGACACCGGCCGAACTGGAGAGCGCCGCAAAGATAATAAACGACGCGGCAGCCGTACAAGCGGCGCCGTAGCCAAGGGAGTCGCAATCATGATCAGGGTCACGTTCGTCAGCGCGGATGGCGAAAATCGTCAGGAGGTCGATGCCGCCGCAGGCTCGGTGCTTTTGGAGGTAGCTCAGGCGGCAGGTCAGCCGCTGGAGGGAACGTGCGAGGGACAGATGGCGTGTTCCACTTGCCATGTGATTGTTGAATCAGAGGATTTTTCCAAACTGCCGCCCGCCAGCGAGGCGGAGGAGGATATGCTGGACCTCGCCGCAGCAGCCACACGAACCAGCCGCCTGTCATGCCAGATCATATTGGAAGAGAAGCTCGACGGCCTCACCGTCCGCATCCCCGGCGAATCCTACAATATGCAGGGCATGTAGTTCATGCGCCTTTGCATCGGTGTCGCGGCGGGGATGATGTTGTCGCTCTCTGGCCCAGTCATGGCGCAACAGGACGGCGCACGCCAATCCCTCTTGCCGCCTGCGCCCCGTTACATGGTCAGCGAATCGGCAATGAAATCGGTGCGCAACCCGCGCGAGATCGAAAAAGAGACCGGCGGCCGTCTCGGCGTCGCGCTGGTCGACAGCAAGGGCGGACTGCTGCTGGGCTTCAACCGGGACGAACGCTTTGCCATGTGCTCGACCTTCAAGGCGCCTCTCGCAGCGGCCGTGCTCATGGGCGCCGACGCAGGGCGGTTCGGGCTGGAAGGGCAGGTGGCGTTCACTGACGCGGACATTCTCGACTATGCGCCGGTGGTGAAGGCAAACCGGAAACGCGGTCGCCTGTCTATGGCGGAACTGGCCGAGGCGGCAGTGGAGGTTAGCGACAATAGTGCCGCAAATCTGCTGCTGCCAATGATCGGCGGCACGGAAGGATTGACGGCCTTCGCCCGCGCGCATGGCGATACGGTGACGAGGTTCGACAGGATCGAACCGGCACTGAACGAAAATGTCGAAGGTGATCCCCGTGACACCACCAGTCCTTCCGCCATGGCAAACCTCATGGCTCGCCTGATCTTCCGCGACATGAAGAGCGAGAGCGCTGATCGCCTGAGAACATGGCTCAACGCCAGCACAACGGGCGATAAGCGGATCAAGGCGGGCCTGCCTAAAGGCTGGACCTCGGGCAGCAAGACGGGAAGCTGCGGCACCGCCTATAATGACGTGGCATTAGTGAAGGCGCCATCTGGCGAGGAATATGTGCTGGCCGTCTATCTCGATCGGCCGACCACCGATGCCAAGGCGGCCGAGGCAGCCGTCGCCGAAGCGGCCCGCGCCGCACTTGATTTCGTCGCAAAGGCGCAGCGAACCGGGCTTGAATAACCCGGCCCTTGCCATCGTCACAGCCTTTCGCCATATGCCGCGCCGGGAGTCGGGCGGACGTGGTCGTCGCCAACCTGGTCAGGTCCTGACGGAAGCAGCCACAACGATTTCGCCGCGGGTCGTTCCGGCTCCCACCTTTATTCGGCTTTCCGGCTTCGACAGCCGCTCCTCAAGCCGCTAGATTGTTACCATGTCCGATTCATCTCAGCCTTATCGCGTGCTTGCGCGCAAATACCGGCCGCGCAGCTTTCGCGAACTGATCGGGCAGGATGCCATGGTCCAGACGCTGGGTAACGCCATCCGGCGGGGCAGGTTGGCCCACGCATTCTTGATGACCGGGGTGCGAGGTGTCGGGAAAACATCAACGGCCCGCCTGATCGCAAAGGCGTTGAACTGCGTGGGACCGGACGGGCAGGGCGGCCCCACGATCGATCCCTGCGGCGTGTGCGAACCCTGCCAGGCAATTGCAGAGGGCCGCCACATCGACGTGGTCGAAATGGACGCCGCCAGCCACACTGGTGTCGACGATGTACGCGAGATTATCGAGGCGGTGCGCTATGCCGCAGTTTCCGCACGCTACAAAATTTACATTATCGACGAAGTTCACATGCTTTCGAAGAACGCGTTCAACGCGCTTCTCAAGACGCTCGAAGAGCCGCCCGCGCATGTAAAATTCTTGTTCGCCACGACCGAGGTGAACAAGGTTCCCGTCACCGTCCTTTCCCGTTGCCAGCGTTTCGACCTGCGCCGCATTCCCGCTGAACTGCTCGCGGCCCACTTTGCGCATGTGGTCGAGACGGAACAGGTTGCCGCCGAAGACGATGCCCTCGCGCTGATCGCTCAGGCAGCAGAAGGCTCCGCCCGCGACGGCCTTTCCATCCTCGACCAGGCAATCGCCCATGCGGAAATGGGGGAGGGCGCCCCGCTCGTCACCGCCGCTCAGGTCCGCGATATGCTCGGCCTGTCGGATCGTGGCGCCGTTCGCCGCCTGCTCAGCCTGTTGCTGGAAGGCGATACCGCTGCGCTGCTGGCTGCGGTGCGCGAGCAATATGCGCTCGGTGTGGAGCCGCTGTCGCTGGTTCGGGGCCTGCTTGAACTGGTACATGCCGTGACGCTGGCGAAGGCAGGGCGGGACATCGCCAATCCCGGCCAGTCCGCGGAGGAACGAGAGGCGCTCGCCACCTGGGCCTCGCAAATCGGCTTCGCGCCGCTTCATCGTCTCTGGCAGTTGCTCCTAAAGGGCCATGACGAGGTTGCAGGCGCCGCATTCCCGATCGAATCCTGCGAGATGGCCCTGCTCCGTGTCATGCACGCCGCGACCATGCCCGACCCCGGCGAGATCGCGCGGCTCCTGCGCGAAGGCTCCGTTCCGGCTGCGCAAACGGCTTCGGTTTCGGCCTCATCCGCCTCTGCTCCTACCGCATCGCTGCCCCAGGATGCGAAGGCCCTCGTCGATCTGCTTTGGGAACAAAAGAAGGGGCGGCTCGCTGACTTCCTTCATGATTGCGTGCGCATCGTCCGGTTCGATCCACCTGAATTGGAATTACAACTAACGCAGGAGTGGGCCGACGGTGATTTCTGCCGTACGCTCTCGATGGAATTGCAGAGGGCGACGGGTTCCCCGTGGCAGATCAGGCGCAGTGAAGGCGGTGCCGCTCCGTCATTGCTGGAGCAGCAGCAGGCAAGTCAGGCACAGGAACGTGCCGAAATATTCAATACCCCGGTGGTGAAGGCCGTGCTTGCGGCCTTCCCCGAAGCCGATCTTGATCGGACCGAAGCATGGAGCGCAGAGCGATGAAGGATCTGAACGAAATATTGGGCATGGCCAGCCGCGTGCAGGAAGAACTGCAACGCGCTCAGGACAATCTCGACAAGATCGAGGTTGAGGGAGCCGCAGGCGGCGGTCTGGTAAAGGTCCGCGCTTCGGCCAAGGGCCGGATCGTGGGCGTATCGATCGACGACAGTCTGCTCGCGCCTAGCGAAAAGCAGATGCTTGAGGATCTCGTGGCAGCAGCTTTCAACGACGCTCGCAAAAAAGCGGACGAGGTAAGTTCTGCGGAAATGTCGAAGATGACGAGCGGCCTCCCGCTTCCGCCGGGGTTCAAGCTGCCTTTCTGATCGGCACTCGGATAACAGTCCGTTCAAAAGGACGGCACCAATTGAATGATGCCCTGATGGTCCCCATAAAGCCATGAACCGCATGGCAGAGCAAATAATCGTGCGGCCCGCCGGAGATTGAATGACTACGCAATATCCCCTCCTTCCGTTGCGCGACATCGTGGTTTTTCCGCAGATGATCGTCCCGCTTTTCGTCGGTCGCGACAAGAGCGTCTCTGCCCTTGAATCGGCGATGGAAGGAAATAAGGAAATCTTCCTCGTGTCGCAGCTTGACCCGGCCGAGGATGACCCGAACCGTGACTCGCTGTACGACACCGGCGTCGTCGCGATCGTGTTGCAGTTGCTGAAGCTGCCGGACGGCACCGTCCGGGTGTTGGTCGAAGGAAAGCATCGCGCGCAACTGCAGTCGATCAGCTCGGCCGATAACCATCTGATCGCCGAAGTCGATCCGGTCGATGAGATCGCAGCCGAAGGGCCTGAAGCCGAGGCGCTGATGCGCTCCGTCGCCGAGCAATTCGAAAACTACGCAAAGCTCAATAAGAAGCTGCCTGCCGAAACGCCCGTTCAGCTGCGTGAGATCGAGGATGCAGGCCGTCTGGCCGACGCCGTTGCCGCCAACATCAACGTGAAGGTCGCCGACAAGCAGTCGCTGCTGGTAGAGGCTGATCCCGTAAAGCGTCTGGAGATGGTCTTCGCCTTCATGGAAGGCGAGCTTGGCGTTCTTCAGGTCGAAAAGAAGATTCGCGGTCGCGTAAAGCGGCAGATGGAAAAGACTCAGCGCGAATATTATCTGAACGAACAGTTGAAGGCGATCCAGCGCGAGTTGGGTAATGGCGAGGGCGAAGAGGGCGATGAACTCGCCGAACTGGCCGAGAAGATCGCCAAGACAAAGCTCAGCAAGGAAGCGCGCGCAAAGGCGACAGCCGAGTTCAAAAAGCTCAAGGGCATGCAGCCCATGTCGGCCGAAGCCACGGTCGTGCGTAATTATCTCGACGTGCTCCTGGGCCTGCCATGGGGCAAGAAGGGCAAGGTCAAGACCGACCTGAAGCGCGCGCAAGCCATACTGGACGAGGATCATTTCGCGCTGGAGAAGGTCAAGGACCGGATCATCGAATATCTTGCGGTGCAGGCCCGCACTAATAAGCTGAAGGGTCCTATTCTGTGCCTCGTTGGCCCTCCGGGCGTTGGCAAGACCTCGCTCGGCCGTTCGATCGCCAAGGCGACGGGCCGCGACTTCGTGCGCCAGTCGCTTGGCGGCGTGCGCGACGAAGCCGAAATTCGTGGCCATCGCCGCACCTATATCGGGTCTCTGCCCGGCAAGATCGTGACCAACCTCAAGAAGGCGGGCACGATGAACCCGCTCTTCCTGCTGGATGAGATCGACAAGCTGGGCCAGGATTTCCGGGGCGATCCGGCTTCGGCGCTGCTGGAGGTGCTGGATCCGGAGCAGAACAGCAAGTTTCAGGACCATTATCTCGAGATCGATGTCGATCTTTCGGACGTGATGTTCGTCACGACCGCCAACTCGCTGAACCTGCCTCAGCCACTGCTGGACCGGATGGAGATCATCCGGCTCGAAGGCTATACCGAGGATGAGAAGGTCGAGATTGCGCAGCGCCACTTGTTGCAAAAGCAGATCGATGCCCACGGCCTCAAGGAAGGCGAGGTGGAAGTCACCGAAGCCGCGATCCGTGATCTTATCCGCTACTATACGCGAGAGGCGGGCGTCCGCACGCTTGAACGTGAAGTGGCACGGATTGCCCGCAAAGCGCTCCGCAAGATTTTGGAAGGCGTTTTCGAGAAGGTGACGATCACGCCGGAAAATCTTGCCGAATATGCCGGCGTACGGAAGTTCCGCCACGGCGTCGGTGAGGAGGAGAACCAGATCGGTGCCGTCACCGGGCTCGCCTGGACCGAAGTGGGCGGCGAGCTGCTGACCATCGAAGCGGTGACCGTCCCCGGAAAGGGCGCGATCCGGACGACCGGCAAGCTTGGCGAAGTGATGACCGAATCCGTGCAGGCCGCCTTTTCTTACGTGAAAGCGCGCTCACCGGGCTATGGTATCAAGCCCAGCCTCTTCACCCGGAAGGACATTCACATCCACCTTCCCGAAGGTGCTGTGCCAAAGGACGGCCCTTCCGCAGGCATCGGCATGGTGACGAGCATCGTCTCGACATTGACCGGCATCCCTGTTCACAAGGATGTTGCGATGACGGGTGAAGTGACGCTTCGTGGCCGCGTGCTTCCGATCGGCGGGCTGAAGGAAAAGCTGCTGGCGGCGTTGCGCGGCGGTATCAAGACGGTGTTGATCCCGGCGGAAAATGAAAAGGATCTGGCTGAAATCCCGGCGAATATTCGGGAAGGGCTGGAAATCGTGCCCGTGTCCCATGTGGACGAGGTCCTTTCCCGTGCGCTGGTTTCTGTGCCTGAAGCGATTGCCTGGACGGAAGAAGATGATCTGGCGGCTCAGCCGAGCCCGGCCGCCGGCCGGGATAACGATGCCACGCTTCGTCACTAATTTTGGTTAGGCAGATTAGCCGCTACTTTCAGTGAGATTTCGCCCCAAGGCTGAAAATCTCACTGACGGTGGCAGCTTTGTCGATTTCCCTTTGACAGTTGTTCAAAGCTGCGCCTTATTGCCCCGCCTAATCCGCGATTCCTTAGGTATTCACACATTTAGAAGGGGGTTCCAAAGGTATGAACAAGCAGGATCTTATCAGTGCTGTTGCGGAAAGCAGCGGCCTTAGCAAAAGCGACGCCAGCAAGGCGGTCGAAGGCGTGTTCGATTCAATTTCTTCCGCGCTGAAGAAGGGCGATGAAGTTCGCCTCGTCGGCTTCGGCACTTTTTCCGTTTCCCAGCGCAAGGCATCCACTGGCCGCAACCCGCGCACCGGCGAAACGATGACGATCAAGGCTTCAGCTCAGCCAAAGTTCAAGGCTGGCAAGGGCCTGAAGGACTCGGTAAACTAAAGGGATATGGCGCCTTTTCAGGCGCCGATTCAGATAAAGGACGTTGGGCATCGCGGCCTGATGGTTTTAGGAGAGTTGTGTTGCAATAGGGGGAAATGCCTCGCTGCGACCATGTACTGAACAGAGGGAAGAGGGGCGCGGGCCAATCGGTCGGCGCCCCGTTTCTTTTTCCATCGTGCACACGCATTTGCCAGCTTGACGACTATCCAATCGCCGCATATGTGCCGCATCTCTCTTGGGCCGAACGGCCCTGTGGCGATCGTAGCTCAGTTGGTTAGAGCGCTGGTTTGTGGTACCAGAGGTCGGGGGTTCGGATCCCCTCGATCGCCCCATTTCCCTCCTTTTTCTGACGCGATGGGCTTCGCATGAGCCCTCCACCGGACTATAGCCCGACTATGGACGATGCGCGTGACAAGGGCCTGACCCTCAATCCCAAATATGATCGTGACGGACTGATCACAGCAGTCGTGACCGACGCTGGCAGTGGCGAAGTGCTGATGGTCGCCCATATGAATGCGGAGGCGTTGACGCTGACCGTCGAGACCGGATTGGCGCATTTCTGGTCGCGCAGCCGCCAGTCGCTCTGGAAAAAGGGCGAGACATCAGGCCACATGCTGGAGGTACGCGACATCCGGATCGATTGCGACCAGGACGCAGTTTGGGTGAAGGCGGTTCCGGCAGGTCCAACATGCCACACAGGCGCGCGTTCCTGCTTCTTTCGCCACGTAGGCCCGGAAGGACTGACCGCTGTCGATACGGTGGAATAGCCTGGCCTTCCTGCCGCTACTGGTCGGGTGCCAGGGGGACGGCGGGCGCTCCGCGAGTTCGGCAGGCAATACCGCCTCGACGTCCGGGCTCGAACGCGCAGCCATCGAAAGCGGCGTCATCGCGGACACCTCCAGATCGTCTCCCGTCGGGCTTTTCCAGCGACGTCATGAGGCGGGCAGTGACAGCCTGTGCATCATCCCCGGTAGATCCGGCGATTTCCGCTTCGGCGCCGAAGCCATTTTCGGCGAGGATCAACGCTGTCAGGGGCGGGGTTCCGCAAAGCGAGCCGGAGACAAGCTAATACTCAACTTCGATCGTGACGGGGGGTGCATCATCGTCGCGCAATATGATGGCGATCAGATCGCCTTCCCCGGTGTTCTCGACCTAAAATGCGCTCATCTTTGCGAAGGACGGGGCTCACTCGAAGGCGTCAGCTTCCCCCGCGCATCGAGCGACGCCAGCTCTGCGCTGCGCGCCACCGGGCGCGATGGCAATCCGCTTTGTGAACAGGATTGACGCGGTTCAGCCCGCGTCTCGAACCTGGCTGGTGTCCAGCATTTTGCCCTGCGTGATGATCACGAGGTCCCCCAGCTTCACCGCGGAAAACAGCTTGCGCGCGAAGGCGGTCGGCACGCCGATGCAACCGTGGGTGGCGCTGCCCCATTTGACGTCGCTGCCATGGATCGCCACCCCATCATTCGTCAGTCGCAGCATGAAGGGCATCGGCGCATCATAAAGGCTGGACACATGGTCCGCGTCCTTCTGCGTAATGGGGAAGGCGCCCAAGGGGCTGGGCTTGTCATCGGCGCCATAGAGGATCACTGCCGCGCCGATTTCATGGCCAGCGCGAAAAGCTGACAGGGTTTGAGCCTTCAGGTCTACCGTGATGATGACCGGTCCCGTCGCAGGCGCTTGGCTCTCATCCCAGATATAGTCGCCATGACGGAACGGCCCCTCGATCGGCAACACGCTTTTGACCATCAGCGCATGGGGACTGACGGGCAGCGGCTGTGACCGGCTTCGCTCGATTGGTGCCTTGGCAGGGGTGCTTTCAGGTGAGGCGGCCTTCTGCGGCGAAGACTCAAGATCGCGCCCGCGATCCACATATATACTCACCAGCAAACCGGCAGCACCAAGCACGCCGCCTATGATCAGCTTCGGTCCCGCCGCTTTCGCTACATTCCGGATCAATCGCGCCATGTCCGTTCTATTGCATGCAAAAGGTTAAGCTCAGCCTTCCCGATCCACCTCGGCCGCCGCGATTGCGGTCAGGTTCAGGACACCGCGAGCGGTGACGCCCGGCGTCAGCACGTGAATGGGTTGCGCCAGCCCCATCAGCATCGGCCCCACGGTCGGCGAACTGGAGGAGGCGGATAGCGCGGTGAGGGTGATATTCGCCGAATCGAGGTTCGGCATCACCAGCAGATTGGCGGGTCCTTCAAAGCGAGTATCTGGGACCAATCGTTCCCGCAGCGACTGGCTGAGCGCAGCATCCGCATGCATTTCACCATCGACGAGCAGGTCCGGCGCCTGCGCGCGCACCAGTTGCAACGCCGTCCGCATCTTCCGCGCGCTAGGGCTGTGCGAGGCTCCAAAATTCGAATGCGAAAGGAGCGCCACGCGCGGCGAAAGCCCGAAGTGCCGTAGCTCGGTCGCACCCGCTATAGCCATCTCAGCCACCTGCTCGGGTGTAGGATCGGGGACCATATGCGTATCGGTGATGAACAGCGCACCTGCGTCCAGGATCAGCCCCGACAGCGCATAGACGCGGCTATGTCCCGGCCGACGCTCGATGATCCGCAGGACATGTTCCACCTGACCCCAATATTCGCTGTTGCCGCCGACCAGCGCCGCATCGACGCGCCCGGTGCGCAGCAGCATCGCGGCCGTGACCGTCGGGCGTCGGTAAACATGACGCAACAGCTCGGCTGTAGGGACGCCTTTGCGCGCTGCGATGGCGCGATAGGCATCCACCAGCTGCCCGAGCAGTTCATGATCGGTTTCTGGATCGACAACTTCCACATCGCGATCCAGCTCGAACCGTAGGCCAAGGCTGGGCAGCTTATCCTTCAATATCCGCCGCCGGGCGACGATGACGGGACGAACGATCCCCTCGTCCAACCCGTCCTGGATCGCGCGAAGCACGCGCTCATCCTCGCCTTCGCCGTAGGCGATGCGGCGGCAGGTGCCCCGTGCGGCCTCGAACACCGGCAGCATCAGCTGCGCTGACCGCGTGTTCTGTTGGGCCAGTGACCGGCGATAGGCTTCGATATCCAGTGATCGCTTCGCCACCCCGCTGTCCATCGCCGCCTTGGCGACCGCAGGCGCAATCTCTGCGATCAGGCGTGGGTCGAACGGCGTCGGAATGATATAGTCCGGGCCGAACGCCAGCCGTCGCCCACCATAGGCCTGCGCGACGCTGTCATGCGCTGGCAACCGGGCGAGCGCGGCGATCGCTTCCGCCGCTGCTGCCTTCATGGCCTCGTTAATCTCGGTCGCGCGGGCGTCCAGCGCCCCCCGGAACATATAGGGGAAGCACAGGACGTTATTGACCTGATTGGGATAGTCGGAACGCCCGGTTGCGACGATGGCGTCGGGTCGTGCCTCGCGCGCTACCTCGGGCCGGATCTCCGGCTCCGGATTCGCCAGCGCGAAGATCAGTGGATTGGGCGCGAGCAGGGGAAGCCATTCAGGCTTCAGCACCCCCGGCGCCGACAGGCCCAGGAAAATATTGGCCCCCGGCAGCACTTCGGGCAAAGTCCGCGCGTTGGTCGCGCGCGCGTAACGGGCCATGTTGGGCAACATGCCCTCGCGGCCTGAATGGATGACGCCATCCTTGTCGGTCAGCGTCACATGCTCTTGCCGAAGGCCCATCGACACCAGCAGATCGACGCAGGCCAACGCCGCCGCTCCGGCCCCCGATGTGACCAGTCGCGCTTCCGCCAATGTCTTGCCCTGCAAGACCAGCGCGTTTCGCACGGCGGCCGCCACGACGATCGCTGTCCCATGTTGATCGTCGTGGAAGACCGGAATCTTCATCCGCTTCTTGAGCTCCGCCTCGATGGCGAAACATTCCGGCGCCTTGATATCTTCCAGATTGATGCCGCCGAATGTCGGCTCTAGTAGCGCCACGGCTTCGATGAACTTTTCCGGATCGGTCGTGTCCACCTCGATATCGAACACATCGATATCGGCGAACTTCTTGAAGAGGACAGCCTTGCCCTCCATCACCGGCTTGGAGGCAAGGGCACCGATGGCACCCAGCCCCAGCACGGCCGTGCCGTTGGAGATAACCGCGACCAGATTGCCGCGCGCCGTATAGTCCATCGCCTTCTTGGGATCTTCGGCGATTTCCAGGCAGGGAGCGGCCACGCCGGGCGAATAGGCCAGCGCCAGGTCGCGCTGGTTCACCATGCGCTTGGTAGGCTCTATCCGTAGCTTCCCCGGCTGCGGAAAGCGGTGATAATCCAGGGCTGCGCGGCGGGTGTTGTCGTCCATGACCCGGCCTTATTATTGATTTGGGATAGGGGCAATGCCGACGCGCCCGTAAATGGCCGATTTGCGTGTCTTGTCGGATAAGAGACCCCACTTGACCGCTGCGATGAAAAGCCCCGCTTGTGCGCCGGGGCGCTTCCCACTAAATCGCGCGCATGACATCGACCAACGACATTCGCCGCTCCTTCCTCGACTATTTCGGGGCGAACGGCCACACCATCGTTCCTTCAGCGCCTCTGGTGCCGCATAACGACCCGACGCTGATGTTCGTTAACGCGGGCATGGTGCCGTTCAAGAATGTCTTTACGGGCCTGGAATCGCGGCCCTACACGACTGCTACCAGCAGCCAGAAGTCGGTTCGTGCAGGTGGTAAGCACAACGATCTAGACAATGTCGGCTATACCGCGCGCCATCATACCTTCTTTGAAATGCTGGGCAATTTCAGCTTTGGCGACTATTTCAAGGAACAGGCGATCACTCATGCCTGGACATTGCTGACCAAGGAATGGGGCATCCCGGCGGACAAGCTGACCGCCACCGTCTATCACACCGACGATGAAGCCTTCGACCTATGGAAGAAGATAGCGGGGCTGCCTGATCACAAGATCATCCGCATCCCGACCAAGGATAATTTTTGGGCGATGGGTGACAGCGGCCCCTGCGGCCCCTGTTCGGAAATCTTCTACGATCATGGCGATCATATCTGGGGCGGCCCTCCGGGATCGCCAGAAGAGGATGGCGACCGCTTCGTCGAAATCTGGAACCTCGTCTTCATGCAATATGAGCAGGAAGCGAACGAGATCGTCGGCGAATTGCCCAAGCCCAGCATCGACACCGGCATGGGTCTGGAGCGCATCGCCGCTGTGCTGCAAGGCGTCCATAACAACTACGACACCGACACGTTCAAGGCGCTGATCGAGGAATCGGGCGCGCTGACCAAGACCGCCATCGATGGCGAGCATCAAGCCAGCCACCGCGTCATCGCGGACCATCTACGCTCCACCAGCTTCCTGATCGCGGACGGCGTGCTGCCCGCGAATGAAGGCCGCGGCTATGTCCTTCGCCGCATCATGCGCCGCGCCATGCGCCACGCACACATTATCGGCGCAAAGGATCCGTTGATGCACCGACTGGTGCCCAGCCTCGTATCCGAAATGGGCGGCGCTTATCAGGAACTGGTCCGCGCCCAACCGCTGATCGAGGAAACGCTGCTGCGTGAGGAAACCCGCTTCCGCCAGACTTTGGAAAAGGGCCTCAAGCTGCTCGACGAAGCGACGGTCGACCTTTCCGAAGGCGGCACGTTGCCCGGCGAAACCGCGTTCAAGCTCTACGACACCTTTGGCTTCCCCTATGACCTGACTGAAGATGCGCTGCGTTCACGCGGCCTGGGCGTTGATCGCCAGGGCTTCGACGCCGCCATGGCGGAGCAGAAGACCGCCGCTCGCGCCGCATGGAAGGGCTCGGGTGAAAAGGCGTCTGACGAAATCTGGTTCGATATTGCTGAGAAAACGGGCAATACCGAGTTCATCGGCTACAGCTCGACCGAGGGCGAGGGCGAGGTGCTGGCGATCGTCAAGGACGGTGTGAACTTCGACAGCGCAGCAGCCGGTGATACGGTCACAATCGTCACAAATCAGACGCCTTTCTATGGCGAAAGCGGCGGCCAGATGGGGGACGCGGGCACGATTACGTCGCTGTCGGGTCTTGTGGCTGATGTAGAAGATACCGCAAAGCCACTTGGTCGCCTGCACGCGCATCGAGCAAAAATCGGGACGGGCAGCATCAAGGTTGGCGATACGGTGCATCTCACGGTCGATACCGACCGCCGGGATCGCATCCGGGCGAATCATAGCGCTACCCACCTGCTCCATGCGGCGCTCCGGAATACTCTGGGCGCTCATGTGACGCAGAAGGGGAGCCTGGTGGCGCCCGATCGTCTCCGCTTCGACTTCTCGCATCCCGAAGCGCTGACCCACAGCCAGATCGCCTCGATTGAAAGCCTGGTGAACGAACAGGTCCGCCACAATGCGAGCGTCACGACGCGCCTCATGACGCCCGATGACGCTATCGCGGCGGGCGCTATGGCTCTGTTTGGCGAAAAATATGGCGACGAGGTCCGCGTTCTTTCCATGGGTAAGGGCGACGCGAACAGCTATTCGGTTGAGTTGTGCGGCGGCACTCACGTCCGCGCTACAGGTGACATTGCGATTTTCAAGATCATCTCCGAAAGCGCGGTATCTTCGGGAGTTCGCCGCATTGAGGCACTGACTGGAGAGGCGGCCCGCCTGTGGTTGACCGACCGAGAAGATCGCCTGCGTCAATCGGCCGCTGCGCTCAAGACCACACCTGAAGAGGTGCCCGCGCGCATCGCCGCTCTGGTGGAACAGAGCCGTAAGCTCGAACGCGAATTGGCCGAAGCGAAGAAGGCTCTGGCCCTCGGCGGGGGTAGCAGCGCTCAGGCAGTCGGCCCCGAGAAGGTTGGCCAGATCGACTTCATCGGCCAGGTCATCGAAGGGCTTGATCCCAAGGAACTGCGCGGGATCGTTGACCAGAACAAGGCCGCGCTGGGCAGCGGCGTGTCCGCCGTGCTCGCCGTGGTGGACGGCCGCGTCAGCATCGCGGTAGGCGTGACGGATGACCTTACCGGCACGATCAGCGCCGTCGATCTTGTCCGTGCGGGTGTCGAGGCGCTAGGCGGGAAGGGCGGCGGCGGCCGTCCGGACATGGCTCAGGGCGGTGGTCCGGAAGCAGAAAAGGCGGGCGCCGCGATTGACGCGGTCAAGACGGCCTTGGCCAGCGTCCCGGCATAAAAATTCCAGGTTTCGAAGACCGCTGGCAAGGAGGCGATGCTTAAGCTGCGCTTTCGCCATCTTGTTTCTGCTGTCATCACCGCTAGTCTGATGAGAGACAATGATCGGGGGGATCATGCGGTTTCTTGTTGCTATCTGTTTACTACTGGTGCCCGCTGCAGCGCGTGCTGAATGGCTGGAAGCGTCGAGCGACCATTTCGTTGTCTATGCCGAAGCCCGGGCAACTGACGCTCGCCTCTTCTCGCAGCAGCTTGAAAGCTACCATGCGGCCATGGCGGCGGTCACGGGAACGCCGAACCTCCGTCCTAGCCCCTCCAATCGACTGACTATCTATGTAGTGAGCAGTGAAGCCCAGGTCCGAAAGCTGTATGGGGCCAATTCGCAATATATCGGCGGATTTTACATACCTCGTGCTGGAGGATCGGTCGCGATCGTTCCCCGGGTCAGAGCGACGCACGGTCAAATCGACACGTCGATGATCACGCTGCTCCATGAATATGCACATTATTTTCTGATCGGATCGAGCAACTTCCCGATGCCGCGCTGGATGTCGGAAGGTGCGGCGGAGTTCTTTTCGTCAGCCGCTTTTCCCAACGATGGCGGGGTTGAACTCGGGCGGCCCGCGCAGCATCGCGCTTATGAGCTTTATATGGCGATCGACGTGACCGCGAACGATCTGCTTGATCCTGCCGCCTATGAAAAGCGCCGAGGCAAGGGGTATGATGCCTTCTACGGCAAGAGCTGGCTCCTTTATCATTACCTGACTTTCAGCCCCGACAGGAAAGGCCAGCTTTCACGCTACCTCACCCTTATGTCCCAGGGTAAGGACCCGCGGTCTGCTGCGATCGAAGCGTTTGGAGATTTCGGCCAGCTCGAACACGAGTTAGACCGCTATCTGCTCAAATCCCGCATGACCATGCTCAAGCTGCCAGCCAGCATGATCAAAACCGGCCCCGTTGTCGTGCAAGGGGTAAGTGCGGGAGCAAACGCAATGATGCCGGTCATCATTCGTTCCAGGCGCGGGGTCGACGACGAAGGGGCCAAGGCCGTTCTGACGGACGCGCGCGCCATAGCTTCGCGCTTCCCCAAAGATCCAGCGGTCCTATCCGCGTTGGCGGAGGCCGAACATGACGCTGGGAACGACAAGGAAGCGATCGCCGCAGCAGATGCCGCCCTCGCTGACGACCCGAAGCAGGTCAACGCCTATGTCCAGAAGGGCCTGTCCCTCTATCGCATGGCCCAAGATGCCCCGGATCAGGACGAGGGCTATAAGCAAGCACGCGCCACTTTCATTGCACTCAATCGCATCGAAAATGACCATCCGCTGCCGCTCTTCTATTATTATGACAGCTTCGCCCGGCAGGGGAAAACGCCATCTTCGCTCGCGCTTCAAGGACTGGAGCGCGCGTCTGAACTGGCGCCCTTTGATCTCGGCCTGCGTATGACTCTGGCGATGCAGCAATTGCGCATCGGTGACCGCAAGGAGGCGCGACGCAATTTACTGCCCGTGGCTTATAACCCCCATGGCGGCAGCCTTGCTGAGACCGCAAGCACAGTATTGGAACGGATGGACAAGGAACCCAAATGGGATGGGAGCGGCATGCCTAGCACGGGGTCTGACAATGCTGTAGCTATTGCACCTTAGCCGACCTCGTCAGGGCGGAGCCGCCTCAGTTTCGGAGCGGTATCCATCTGCGCCGCATCTTTAATGCCCATGCGCAAGTCCTCACGCGTTTGATGGATCGAGGCAATAACCGGCCCCATCGCCACGCCTAGGTCGATGAGCGCCGTTTCTGCGAGTTGTAGCGAGCTTTCAAGCGTCTCGGGAACCGCATCGCTTGCGCCAGCCTGATAGAGTTGTGCCGCATGATCAGTATCGCGCGCACGGGCGATGATCGGCAAATCCGGCACCCATCCACGCACCCGTTTCGTGACACGCACCGAAAGCACGGGATCGTCCATGGTAAGGATCAACGCTCGTGCATGGCCCAAACGGAGCTTGTCGAGCATTTCGACGCGCGCCACATCACCGAAAAGGATCGGATAGCCTCCACGACGCCCCTCCGCCACTACGTCCGGGTCGGATTCGACAACGGTGAAGCGCTGGTTATGGAGGCGAAGCAGATCGCACACCATTCGCCCGACGCGCCCGAACCCGATTACGACAGCTGCCGCCTCGGTGCTTTCTTGCTGTAGGTCTGGCGCTTCCTCGCCCAGCGCCATTTCCAGCCTGCGCGCGATGTCATGACCGATGCGTGCGAGAAGTGGCGTGATCGTCAGGCCGATGGCCGTGACGATCTGCCAAAAGGCGGCGGTCGATGGGAGGATGAGCTTGGCTGCTGCTGCTGTCGAAAGCACGATGAGGGTCGTTTCAGAAGGACTGGCCATCAGCACGCCAACTTCCAGAGCTACACCCTTTCGCGCGCCTGAAAAATAGAGGAGCGCGGCGGTGACCAATGTTTTGACCAGGACGACTCCAACGACCGCAAGAACAAGGCTCGGCCAATTCGCCAGGATCACCCGGACGTCCAGGCTCATGCCCACAGTGATGAGGAAAACGCCAAGCGCCAGCCCCTTAAACGGCGCTGTCATCACTTCGACCTCACCATGATATTCGGTCTCTGCGATGAGCAGGCCTGCCAGCAGTGCGCCGACAATTGGCGAAAGGCCTGCGAGCGAAGTCGCGATACTTGAAACGATGACCACCAGCAGACTGGCCGCAAGGAAAACTTCAGGGCTTTTGGTCCGCGCGGCCTGGCTGAAAATGTGTGACAGAAAAATGCGGCCAAGTACTAGCATCACCGCGATCGTGATGCCGCCTTTTAGCAACGTATCGGCCAGTTCGCCCCAGGCACCGTCAGGACTGGAGGCTACCGACGGCGCGAGCGCGCCGAGCATGAATATTATGGGGACAAGCGCCAGATCCTCAAACAATAGCATCGCGAACGCGGCCCGCCCCACGGCGCTTTGCGTGCCCACCATAGGGAGCACCACGGCCGTTGAGGAAAGGGCCAGGGCAAGACCCAATCCGACAGCGCCTGCGGTTGGTTGTCCCAGAAAGTAGAGGCCCAAAGCAATCAGCGACGCGCCGCCGATTAGTTCGGCGGCACCGACCCCGAACACTTGGGCGCGCATTGTCCAGAGGCGGCGAAAGCTGAGCTCAAGCCCGATCGAGAAGAGAAGTAATATGACACCAAGCTCAGCGAATGGTTCAATCGCTCCTCTGTTTGAAATGGTGACATGATAAAGCCACGGATATTCAGCGACCAGCGCGCCAAGGCCCGATGGGCCGACAGCTAGCCCGACCAGAATGAAGCCAATGACGGGACTGATCCTCAAGCGTGCGAAGCCGGGGATCACCAGCCCGGCGGCCCCCAGAATGACGAGGGAATCGCTGAAACTTTGTGGATTGATTGCACCGGCCATACGCCATCATTGCGGTAAGCGCGGCAGAATATCCAGCCTTGCGGCAAATTCACGTCCGATGCGTGATACCCTTGGTGCGGACGGCGGGACTTGAACCCGCATTCCCAGGGGGAGGCGGATTTTAAGTCCGCTGCGTCTACCGATTTCGCCACGTCCGCGTGGCGCTTCCACTGACCTTTCCGAACGCGTAGGTCAAGATGTGCTGGAGTTCACTGCGCCTTGCTGTTCAGCCGTTCGCGCATTTCCTTGCCCGGCTTGAAGTAGGGCACCCGCTTGGCCGAAACAGGGACCTGTTCCCCTGTACGCGGATTACGCCCAGTCCGCGCGTCTCGCGCACGAGTGGTAAAGGCGCCGAAACCACGCAATTCTACCCGGCCGCCACCCGACAGGCGGTCAACAATCTCTTTGAAGAAGAGGTCTACAATCCTCTCGACCTCTTGAAGGCCAAGGTCTGGATTTTCCTCTGCCAGAGTCTGAATTAATTCCGAGCGTATCATTGGTCCTCCAGCTCCCCCTTCTGGTTCCCAGTTTAGTCATAGTGAGTCCCTACCCACATGACAATTATCCAATGTCGGTAGTTGTTTTCTCATTTTGGGATATAAAAAGCCCGCCGGAAGGAGTTCCGACGGGCCTATTACTTTAGTTGTATCCGAAGGGATTAGCCTTCGTTCTTGGCCTTCAGCGCTTCGCCCAAGATGTCGCCGAGCGATGCACCGCTGTCGGACGAGCCATACTGAGCCACGGCCTGCTTTTCTTCAGCGATCTGCATTGCCTTGACCGAGAAAGTCGGCTTCTTGGCACGGTCGAAACCGGTGACCATGGCGTCGAATTTCTGACCGACCTGGAAGCGTTCCGAACGCTGCTCGTCGCGGTCGCGGCCAAGGTCGCTGCGTTTGATGAAGCCGGCGGCGCCGTCTTCGCCAGCCTGGACTTCCAGACCGCCGTCACGAACTTCCAGAACCGTCACGGTGACGATCGAGTTCTTGTTGAGGCCAGCAGCAGCGGCAGCGGTGCCACCAGCGGCCGGACCACCACGCTCAAGCTGCTTCATGCCGAGGCTGATGCGCTCCTTCTCGACGTCGATGTCGAGAACGACCGCCGAAACCGTCTCGCCCTTGCGGTGCAGAGCCAGCGCGTCTTCGCCCGAAATGCCCCATGCGATGTCCGACATGTGGACCATGCCGTCCACGTCGCCGTCCAGGCCGATGAACAGGCCGAATTCGGTCGCGTTCTTGACTTCGCCCTCGACGGTCGAACCGATCGGGTGACGTTCGGCGAAGCTGTCCCAGGGGTTGTTCTGGGCCTGCTTGAGGCCGAGCGAGATGCGGCGCTTTTCGGGATCGACTTCGAGCACCAGAACTTCGACTTCCTGGCTGGTCGAAACGATCTTGCCGGGGTGGACGTTCTTCTTGGTCCAGGACATTTCCGAAACGTGGACCAGGCCTTCGATGCCGGCTTCCAGTTCGACGAACGCACCATATTCGGTGATGTTCGTGACGCGGCCCGACAGCTTCGCGCCGACCGGATACTTGGCGGCGGCGCCTTCCCACGGATCGCTTTCCAGCTGCTTCATGCCGAGGCTGATGCGCTGGGTGTCGCGGTTGATGCGGATGATCTGAACACGGACGGTGTCGCCGATGTTGATCATCTCGTTCGGGTGGTTGATGCGCTTGTACGACAGGTCGGTGACGTGCAGCAGGCCGTCGATGCCGCCCAGGTCAACGAACGCACCATAGTCGGTGATGTTCTTGACGACGCCCTCGATGATCTGACCTTCGGCCAGCGTCTGGATGAGGCCCGAGCGCTGTTCGGCGCGGGTTTCTTCCAGGATGGCGCGGCGCGACACGACGATGTTGCCGCGACGGCGATCCATCTTCAGGATCTGGAAGGGCTGCGGAATGTCCATCAGCGGGGTGACGTCGCGCACGGGGCGGATGTCGACTTGGCTGCCGGGGAGGAACGCCACGGCGCCGTCGAGGTCGACGGTGAAGCCGCCCTTGACGCGGCCGAAGATGACGCCTTCGACGCGAGCATTTTCGGTGAATTCGGATTCCAGCTTGTCCCAGGCGGCTTCGCGGCGAGCGCGGTCGCGCGACAGCATGGCTTCGCCATGGGCGTTTTCGACGCGGTCGACATAGACTTCGACTTCGTCGCCGACCTTCAGGTCAGCCTTCTGGCCCGGCGCAGCGAATTCGCGCAGCGGCACGCGGCCTTCCGACTTCAGGCCGACGTCGATCAGCGCCATGTCGTTTTCGATGCCGGTAACGGTGCCCTTTACGACGCGGCCTTCGAAGCCGCCGTCCTCGCCACCGAGAGAATCATTGAGAAGCGCGGCGAAATCGTCGCGCGAGGGGAATGCCGTAGAGGCCATGGTAGTTCCTTCACTCGTCATTGCTGGCCTACCGGTTGTATCCGGTGGTCTTTCAGGCCAAACCGTCCGCACGGCCGGATTGCCGCGCGAACATCCGTTCGGCCATGTCGGGTGAGACGCTCTTTGGATAAGCGAAAAGGGCGCCCGGGAATCCCAAGCGCCGTCATCGCGTCAGGCATGTTGCCGACGTTCCAACTGGGCGTCCACCAGAGCAATCGCCTGCTGGACGGCGGCGTCTATAGTCAAATTGCTGGTGTCGAGCAAGTCTGCGCCATCAGCCATTCGCAGCGGCGCATGATCCCGGCTCATGTCGCGAGTGTCGCGTGCCTGGATATCTGCGATCAAGCTGTCCATGTCCGGGCGTCCGCCATGGGAAAGCGCATCATCATAGCGACGCTTGGCGCGCACGTGAACGCTCGCCGTGACAAAGACTTTCGCATCCGCATCAGGCGCGATCACCGTACCGATATCGCGGCCGTCAAGTATTGCGCCACCCGGCCGGGTGGCAAAATCGCGCTGTCGCTGGACAAGCGCTTGGCGAACGCTCGGGTGGATGGAAACGCGGGAAGCGAGTGAGCCAACGGCCTCGCTCCGCAGCGCAGGGTCGCACAGGACTGCATCGTCAAAATCGCAAGCGGAAACCGCATCGGATTCGTGGTCCGGATCGCCCCCGGCTTTCACCACAGCAAGCCCAACCGCACGATAGAGCAGGCCGGTGTCCAGGACAGGCAGCCCGTAATGACTTCCGAGCGCCTTGGCGATCGTACCTTTGCCCGATGCTGCGGGACCGTCGACGGCGATGATCATTCTGCTTTGCCTTTCCGCAACGTCTTGGCGAGACCAATGATGGCTATAAAGGCCCAGACGACCTCCAGCGCCATCGATGCAACATTGAAATGAACCGTCAGTGAGTAGATGAGCAGCAACGAACCGATCAGGTTGAGAAAGTTGAATAGCGTGAAGTTCAGCACCTTCGCCATATTGCTGTAGGCGTAAGCAATAACCATGAGGCCGCTGCCAACAAGGCCAACCACGTTGGGAAAATCGAAATTCACGCCATCGCGCCGAGCGTTTGAAAGAGCGTGGTAAAGCCGGGGAAGCTGGTTGCGACCGGGCGCATGTCGTCGATGGTGACGCCGCTTTTGGACACGAGACCGGCCACCGCAAAGCTCATGGCGATACGATGATCCAGCTTCGTCGCGATGGGGCCGCCGCCGGGCAGGAGCGTACCTCCGGTTCCCTCGATGACGATGCCGTCCTCGAGTTCGTTCACTGTCACGCCGATGGCGCGAAGGCCCGCCGCCATGGTGGCGATACGATCAGATTCCTTGACCCGCAATTCTTCAAGGCCTCGGAAGGTGCTGCGCCCTTCGGCGAACGCGGCCGCGATGAAGGCGACGGGATATTCATCGATCATGGAGGGCGCGCGGGCGGGGTCTGGCTCGACGCCCGTCAGGTGGGAGGCAGTGACGACGATGTCCCCCACCGGCTCCCCACCGACGTCGCGCGGGTTCTCAATGACGATATCGCCCCCCATCTCGCGCAGCAGATCGATCAATCCTGCCCGAGTGCCATTCAGGCCGACATTTTCAATGGTAATCTTCGAGCCGGGAACAAGCAGCGCGGCGACCATGGGGAAGGCTGCCGATGAGGGGTCGCCGGGGACGGTGATGGCTTGGGGACGAAGTTCGGCCTCGCCTTTTAATGTGATGATCCGTGTTCCATCAGCATCGATTTCTACGTCCAGGTCAGCACCAAAGCCCTTGAGCATCCGCTCGCTGTGATCGCGAGTCGGAACCGGCTCGACGACGCGCGTGACCCCGGGGGTGTTCAGACCCGCCAGCAAGATCGCGGACTTTACCTGCGCTGATGCGACCGGAAGGCGATAATCAAGCGCCACGGCCGGGCAGGCGCCCCGCATGGTGAGCGGCAGCCGTTGTCCAGGGCTGGTGGTGAAGCTGGCGCCCATATGGGACAGCGGCTCGGTGACGCGTTGCATCGGGCGCTTGCTCAGCGATGCGTCTCCGATGAAAGTCGCGGTGATGCCATGACTTGCGACCAGGCCCATGAGGAGGCGGGTCGACGTGCCACTGTTGCCCATGTCCAAAGCTGTTTGGGGTTGCAGCAATCCGCCCACGCCCACGCCCCGAATGTGCCAGATGCCATCATCGTCCTGTTGGATCTGCGCGCCCATCGCACGCATTGCTGCGGCAGTGGCCAGCACATCCTCTCCCTCCAACAGGCCTTCGACACGGCTTTCCCCAACGGCCAGTGCAGAGAGCATGAGTGAACGATGCGAAATGCTTTTGTCACCCGGCACCCTTACACTGCCCGCAAGGGGAGGAGCACTGGAGAAGGTCATGGGAACAGGCTGATCGAAAGAAGTGGTCACGGGTCAATCCGTTTGTCAGGAAACTGAAAAATTTCGCCCGGCTTTTGACAGCGCGGTTCCGCTATGGCAAGGCGCCCGTCGCTTCGCGGGCGACATGGTCGCGCCGCGTGATATTCGTTGAAGCACTCGTAAGAAGGACAAGGCCGGACATGGTCAAGGCTGAATGGGGCACGAAGCGTACCTGCCCGAAATGCGCCACGCGCTTCTATGACCTGGGCAAGGACGACCCGGTCTCCTGCATCAACTGCAACACCGCTTGGGAACCCGAGCCGGTCCTGAAGTCGAAGCAGCCGCTGCCGTACGAGGAAGCGCCGAAGAAGGTTATCGAAACCGCCGACGGGGAGTTGGAGACTGCAGATGACGATCTGGATCTTGATCTGGACGTCGATGATGATGGCGATTCGCCGGACAATGACGTTGACCTGGGCGGTGACGACGACCTCGGCGTGGATGCCGCCGCCGACGACGGCGACGACGACAATTAAGTAATTTTGTGCTTGCCAAGGAAGTTGCTGCCTCCTAATGGCAGCGACCTCCGAAGCGCCGGTCCCAAGCGGCGCTGACACTGGTAACGGGGCCTTAGCTCAGCTGGGAGAGCGCCTGCATGGCATGCAGGAGGTCAGCGGTTCGATCCCGCTAGGCTCCACCAGTGGTCCAAGCCTGTATAGCCCGGAAGCTATCAAGAGGGTGCTTGGCATCCTATACGGGCCGATGGCTCCACGCCGGACATGGCCCAATCCATTGGAATGCGGTAGGATGCCGCGCAACGATGGGGCCTTAGCTCAGCTGGGAGAGCGCCTGCATGGCATGCAGGAGGTCAGCGGTTCGATCCCGCTAGGCTCCACCATCTTCCTTCGCGATAGACTACCACTGGTCGTCAGAAAATTGCTTCTCCGCGCGCCACGCCAGTTACCATAAATCTTCGGCATAGACGTACATCACATTCCAATATGCCAATCTCCGGTAGGCAGCGAGGAAGTGATGGGCGAAGAGACCCACATCATTGCGAGCGACAGAAGTTCGACGACGTTTGCTTCAATCCTGCGAGCGTTTTCTCCGCTCTAACGACATACTATATAGCCCTCGGCCATCGTGCTTCGACCGGCGGTGGCGGCGGAGGGCGCAGGGATAGTGACGCTACTCCAGCGAAACTACGAGACAGTTCAAAAGCGCCGACCAAGCGGATAGTTGACGCGTATAAGCCGCACGGGAACTGATTTGGTCAAGTTCAAGCTGGCTGCACGAAGCTATCCATCACACGCTTACGGCCAGCCGTTTCAAAATCGATCTCGAGCTTGTTGCCTTCGATCTCCGCAATCGTGCCGTAACCAAATTTCTGATGAAATACGCGCAACCCCAGGTGCATATCATCTCGCCCCTTGTTGCCTAGGGATACCGCCGACGCGCGAGCTTCCACGATCCGCACGGGCTCACGGGAGAACTGGCCACTTTGTTGCGCCCGCTGCCAGCCTGGGCCACGCCCGCTACTTCGTTGTACGTTGGAAAAGGGATCAGCGCGCTCGGACCAGTTGGCACGCCATAGGGATGCGCCGCCCGCCATGCTGCTTTCCTCCTCGACATGTTCCGGAGGTAACTCGCCCACGAACCGTGACGGGATGGAACTGGTCCACTGGCCATATATTCTCCGGTTGGCGGCATGAAGGATGACGCATAGCTTCCTGGCGCGGGTAATCGCCACATAGGCGAGCCGACGTTCCTCCTCCAGACTGTTGAGACCGCCTTCATCCAAGGCCCGTTGCGAAGGAAAAATCCCTTCTTCCCAGCCGACCAGGAAAACGGTGTCGAATTCGAGCCCTTTGGCCGCATGGATGGTCATGATCGTGACCTTCCGTTGCTCGGCTTGCGCGTCATTGTCCATGACTAGCGACACATGTTCAAGGAACGCACCCAGCGTTTCATATTCCTCCATGGCGCGGGTAAGTTCATTCAGGTTTTCGAGGCGGCCTGCGCTTTCGGCTGTCCGTTCTGCTTGAAGCATGGCCGTGTAACCGCTTTCATCCAGTATCTGGCGCGCGAGTTCGGCATGGGGAAGCTGGGTCGCACGGGCGCGCCAGCGGGCCAAATCCCCGATAAAGGCGCCAAGACTGCGGCGCGCTTGCGGAGTCATTTCGTCGGTATCGAGAATTCGTGCAGCAGCGAGCGCTAAAGGTATAGCCTCGGCCCGAGCAAGCCGGTGAAGTTTCTCCACGGCTTTGTCACCCAAGCCGCGCTTGGGAACATTGACGATCCGCTCAAATGCCAGGTCGTCGGCCGGTTGGTTGACCAGCCGAAGATAGGCAAGCGCGTCGCGGATCTCAGCACGCTCGTAGAACCGAAAGCCGCCCACAATCCTATATGCAAGACCGATCTGAATGAATCGATCTTCAAATTCGCGGGTCTGGTGCTGTGCGCGGACAAGGATGGCTACCTCTTCCAACGATCGACCGGAGCGTTCGATCGCCTCGATTTCGTCGCCGACGCGGCGAGCCTCTTCTGGCCCATCCCAAACGCCGATAACGCGGACTTTCTCCCCGATATCGATGTCGGTCCAGAGCGTCTTGCCTAGCCTGTTGCCATTTTCGGCGATCAAACCGGATGCGGCGCCCAGGATATGAGGCGTGGATCGGTAATTCTGCTCCAAGCGGACAATCTTGGCGCCCGGGAAGTCCTTTTCAAATCGCAGGATGTTGGCGACTTCCGCCCCGCGCCACGAATAGATGGACTGGTCATCATCACCCACGCAGCAAATATTTTTGCGCTGCTGAGCGAGCAGGCGGAGCCAGAGATACTGGCTGCTGTTCGTGTCCTGATACTCGTCCACCATAATATAGCGGAACCGCTGTTGATAGCTTTCGAGGACATCCCGGTGACGCTTCAATATGGTGAGCACATGGAGCAGCAGGTCGCCGAAGTCGCAAGCATTTACATCGCGAAGGCGGGCCTGATAGGCAGCATATAGTTTCTGCCCGCGCCCGTTCCCGTAAGATTCGCTATCTCCCGCGCTGATTTCGTCAGGCGTCAGCCCCTTATTCTTCCACTGATCGATTAAGCCACCGAGCTGCCGCGCGGGCCAGCGCTTTTCATCAATCCCTTCAGCCTGGATCAGCTGCTTCATCAGTCGAAGCTGATCGTCTGTATCAAGAATGGTGAAGTTGGATTGCAAGCCGACCAATTCGGCATGCCTACGGAGCATTTTAGCTGCAATGGCGTGAAATGTGCCGAGCCACGGCATGCCTTCCACGGCCGGACCGATCATCCGTCCAACACGCTCGCGCATTTCGCGCGCAGCCTTGTTGGTGAATGTGACCGCCAGGATTTCCGACGGATAGGCACGGCGCGTAGCTATAAGATGCGCCAGTCTTGCGGTCAGCGCAGCCGTCTTGCCCGTTCCGGCACCCGCCAGCACCAGGACCGGTCCCTCCGCAGTGAGGACGGCTTCCCGTTGGGGCTCATTGAGGCCCTGAAGATAGGGCGGATCATCAGGCGAGGGAACGGGAAGAGTCATGGTCAATAACTAGGGAGCATGGATAGAGGGAGCAAGGGCTTGGCCACGTGCGATTGATCGCAATGTATGAGAACAAAAGGGGAATAATGCAAGGGGGACGACCACGATGTTCACCTTCGATATCCCCTCTCGTCGTGTCGTTAGGTCAAGGCCAAGCAGTTCCAGTGAGGGAAAGAGGCGCGCAATTCAGAACTTGAACGCTTTGTTGAGACAGCGATCATTCGCCTGGTAGCAGCAGAGCCACAGTTCGCCGCCGACATTGGAACGCGTGCGTCACCGATCTGGTTCTCTACCCGCCAAGAGGCAGAACGGGGTGATGAACAGGAAAGGATTACCCATGAAATCGATCATGCTTGCGAGTGCCGCCATGCTGGCCTTTACCACCGGCGCTACTGGCATTGCGATCGCTCAGGGCGTGTCGGCCAATACGGCCCAACCCCCAGCCACTAATGGCATGCCGACGGATCCTGCTACGCCTGCGAACCCTGCTACAGCGGCAGATCCCAATGCTGGTCAGCCGACTGGAGAGGTTCCAGCTGACACCGGTATGATGCCCGCAACGCCGGGCATGCCTAAAGACCCTGCCGCGCCTGTCGGTAGTTCGGCGAATCCGGTTACCGTTGGCGGGAACATGACCCTTCCGCCTGCGGGCGGTAAAGACTATCCGCTATGCAGTCGCACGGTACAGGATAGCTGCATCAATCCAGGCGAGGCACCGCGTTCGAAGAAGATGGCGCGCAGGCATCGCTGACCGGAGAAACGGTGCCGGGCAGGGCGGCAATAAGCGCCGCCAGCCCGGTTCTGTCTTTGGCGGCGTCCGCAAGGCTGTGCTGGTCGAGCACAGCGAGAAAAGCTGTAGTGGCAGCCTTCAAAATGCCCGATAGGCCACAAGCCGCGCGGAGGCCGCAGCCTGCGCAGTCTGCCAGGTTCATGTCTGTTTCGGTGTGACGAACCACATCGCCCAGCCTGATGGCTTCAGGAGCCCGGGCGAGGGTGAAGCCGCCGCCTCTGCCGCGCTGGGTTAGGATGAAGCCGCCTTGGCCGAGGTGGTGGACGACTTTCATTAGATGGTTGCGCGAAAGAGCGTAAGCGTCGGCGACCTCGGGGATGGTTGCGCGGCCTGTCGGCGTAACGGCCAGATGGATGAGGATGCGCAGGGCGTAGTCGGTGTGGCGGGTCAATTGCATGAGGGAATGCGTTAATTGAACGAGGTTTGCAGATCAAACATGTAGATTATTTACATGTTTAAAGATGTACCGTAAAGGCGTCTTTACCGAGTCTCTAGTTCAAAGGGGTGCATGTATGAGCCAGCTCAGCGCTGAAACCATCGCGATCGTCAAAGCAACCGCTCCCGCGCTGCGGAGCCATGGGGTGGAAATCACGACCGCCATGTATGCGCGCCTGTTCCAGGATGCATCGATCAAGGACATGTTCGACCAGGCGGCGCAGGACAGCGGTGAGCAGCCCAAGCGTCTGGCTGCGGCGATCCTGGGCTATGCCGAGAATATCGACAAGTTGCAGGCTTTGACCGGCGCGGTCGAGCGCATGGTGCAGCGGCACGTCGAAACCGGCGTGAAGGCTGAACATTATCCCAAGGTTGCCGAGGCGCTGCTGCCCGCGATCCGCGATGTTCTGGGCGCGGATGTCGCCACGGACGCTGTGTTGGAAGCGTGGGGCAAGGCCTATTGGTTCCTCGCCGAGATACTGATTGGCAAGGAAGCGCAGGCTTATGAGGATGCTGAAGCGGCTTGATTGATGGGTGGGGGTGAATGGCCCGCCCGCTCGCAGGCCCACCCCCGGCCCCGCCCGCTTGCGGGAGGAGAGCTTTTGTCCCTCCCGTCTGCGTTTTTTCGGGTCGGACGATAGTGTTAGGCAGCCATTCTCAACAGGGTCAGACGGGCTTTGCCGACGTCGCGGGTTGCGTCGATGGTGAAGCCCTTGACCTCCACATCTTCGCGGCGATCGGTTTCGATGCTGATCCACGTCGCGGGGCCGGTCCAGCCCAGACGGCTCAACTTGTCGAGAGCGACGACGCCTGCGCCGCTATTATAAGGCGGGTCCATGAAAATGAGGTCCAGCGGTTTCGACGCGGGGCCGAGCGACAGCACGCTGCTCTGGCGGATGTCGGGCCGGATGCCGAGCTTGTCACCATTGGCGCGGATCACATTCAAAGCGGCCTGATCCTGTTCAACGAAGAGGCAGCTAGCAGCGCCACGGGACAGGGCTTCAAAGCCCAAAGCGCCCGATCCTGCAAAGAAATCGCCGACGGTCAGCCCTTCAAATGATCCGATGCGGCTCACCAGCATGGAAAAGAGCGTTTCGCGCGTACGATCGGCCGTGGGGCGAGTGGCGTCGCCCTTGGGAGCTGCCAGCGGGCGGCCGCGCCATTGGCCTGCGATGATTCTCATGATTGGCGTCCGTGCAGAAGGAAAGCCCTGAGACAAGCGCAGGGCGAACGGGTTTAGCTTCAGGATTTGGGCGTCTTCAAGCTCTTGCGGAAGACGATGAGGTCGTGCTGGCGCACTTCTTCCACCGCGCCCGAAGCGAGTTCGCCGAGGTGGAAAGGGCCATAGCTGGTGCGGATGAGGCGGCTTACCTGTAGGCCGAGATGCTCCAGAACACGACGCACTTCGCGGTTCTTGCCCTCCGTCAGGGTCATTTCGATCCACTGGTTGCGGCCGGTGCGGCGTTCCAAATTGGCCTCGATCTGGCCATAGCGGATGCCGTCAATCTCTATGCCCATAAACAGATCTTCAAGCTGGGCCTGGCTGATTTCACCAAAGGCGCGGGCGCGATAGGTGCGCGGCACGCCGGTCGCGGGCAATTCCATCTGCCGTTTGAATTCGCCATCGGTCGTGAGGAGCAGCAGCCCCTCCGTGGTCATGTCCAGACGACCGATCGGCATGAGGCGGGGCAGGTCGGCGGGCAAGCGGTCGTAGATGGTAGGACGGCCGCGCGGGTCGCGCTCGGTGGTCAAATAGCCTGAAGGCTTGTGAAAGAGGAAGAGACGGGCGGGAGCCGGTTGCGCCACCGGGTTGCCATCCACCGCCACGCCGTTGAGCGAGGTCAACAGGGTCGCGGGCGTCGAGATCAGTTGGCCATCGAGAGTGACCCGGCCTTCCTCGATCATCCGTTCAACTTCCCGGCGCGAGGCGACCCCGGCGCGGGCGAGCAGTTTGGCGATACGTTGCGGTTCGTTCGTGCCGCTGGCGACAGCGGCCATGCGTGCCGGATGGGGATTTGCCGGTTTGGCTGGAGCAGCGTTTCTTTTCTTGAAAGGCGGGCGAGCCGGGCGCGACGAACCGGCGGGCTTGCCGTCGGTGGGACGCCGGGGGCCGCCCGGTCCTGTTCTGCGCGGCGGTGCTGATTTTTTCGGCGGCTCCACGCTCGGTTCCTTTTAACGAAGCGGCGGCATTCCCATATCGGAGATGCCGGGAAAATGACGAATAGTGCCGTCCTGTCGCCGAGTGCGCAGGATCGGCCGCAACTCACTTAAGGGGTCGCGCGTTTGATCGGGTGCATGGCGCATATGGGGCGGATCGGCAAATGTTTTTCGGGCTAGTCAAAGGGGACTCGAAGCCACGGCAGCGGGCACAGGCCATCAGCAGCGTGCTGGTGGTGGAAGACGAGCCTTTGGTCGCCTTCGACAACGAGCATGTGCTGGAACAAGCTGGCTACCGCGTGGCCGCGACGGTCGAGGATTATGACCATGCGATCAGCGTCATTGAGCAGGATGAGGTCGATCTGGTGATCGCCGATATCACCCTGCATGGCGACAAGACGGGTATCGATGTGGCGCGTCATGCCTACGCAAAGGGGCTGGCGGTGCTGTTCGTCAGTGGGGCCTGTCCGATTGATGCGCATGAGATGGCGGTAGGGTGTCTGGCAAAGCCTTATTTGCCGCGTGATCTGCTGGCTTCGATCGGGGTAATTGAGGCGGTGCTGCGTGGTGGGGACTTGCCGCGCGTGCCGCGGGGGTTGCATTTGTTTGATCGGGTGGGGTGAGGCTGGTGTGGTTGGGTTGTTGGTCTGACCTGACTTCCGCGACGTGGGGTTGTTACCTGCATCTGGTGGACTTTCGTCATCCCAGCGGAAGCTGAGATCTTGTGAGGCTTGGTCTGGCGCCGTCGACCGAGATGCCAGCTTGCGCTGGCATGACGGGATTGGGAACGACGGCTAACGACCATTTGACGCCATTTATTTGCATCTGAGCTTATCCTCAAACCGGACGCTCGCAAATATGCCTAACCGTTGTGCATCATAGCAAAGCCGTGGATGATGCTGGGGACGGACGCGATGCCGGTTGATGCGAGTGGATGACGCCAATGATTAAGCGGATAGCGATTGTACTGGGCGGGGTATTGTTTTGGGTTACGCTTGCGATCACTGGCTCGCACGTTTTCGGAGCAGATCAGTTTCTTTTGGTAGCGATTGTCGCGATCCTTTGCGCTCTCACTGTAGGCAAGATAGTTCGATCTTCTAGGAAGCGTCGTTTCGATAAGGCGGTCGGCGCAATCGACAAAACAGATGCGCAGTCTGTCAGGTTTAACGGTACGCCCGCGCAGGCTCCATTGGCCCTTGAGGTTGCAAAAGCGAGCGGCTGGGCTGGTGAGATACTTCCTGATACGACACAAAACATGCTGAGTATCCGCTTCACTCCCATTGATGGGGCATCCACCGTCACGGAATTTTTAGAGGCTCTTTTTGAAGCCAAGCTTGTTTCAAAAGTTCAGCCTTGATCTTCAAGTCAATGTCCGCTTTTTCCTCATGACGGATTGAAACCGGCCAGTCCGCCATCCACCCAGCATCTTCGTTCGCGGCCCGCGAATCACTTTGCGCCGCCGATAACCTGCTAGTCG
This sequence comes from Sphingobium sp. RC1, assembly GCF_059738765.1. Lineage (NCBI taxonomy): Bacteria > Pseudomonadati > Pseudomonadota > Alphaproteobacteria > Sphingomonadales > Sphingobiaceae > Sphingobium > Sphingobium sp. RC1. The sequence goes on along the minus strand of NZ_AP027306.1, from coordinate 1,594,558 downwards.
GGTTCACGTTTCGGAAGCTGCCCAGCGGCAGGCGACCATTTGTTGCCATCCTCGGCCGTGCTATCGACTCCCGTTAGCGGACTTTCCCAAAAGAAGTCAGCTAGCATTACCCTGCCAAACTGTGGCAGGATTGAACCATGTGGAGCTTCACTCAGAAAGTCACTTTCGATCCAAGAAGCGGGAGACCCGAAGCCCCTATCTATTGGCGTTTGACCAATTTCTTTATGATCGCGGCGTGGGTCTTCGCGGTCATTCTCACCAGCTACACTGCACTCGCCATTCGAGACGGTGCACCTGCGTTAGCTTTGATTTGCACGACATCCGCCGTTGCTTTGCTTGTGATTGTTTATCGGCGCAAAGCTCAAGTACTGAGACAACGGCGGGAATTTAACCGCTTGGTCGCTGAGTACGAAAAAGCGATTTCGCACCCTCCATTTTGAAGACGGTTAGCGTCAGACAATTGAAAAACTGTCCCGAAACCAGACAATCCGCAACCCACCCAAAATACCGTGTCCCTCCCGCAAGCGGGAGGGGAGGGAAGAGCGCGCGTCCCTTCGCTCGGCTAGAGGGTTGTTCTTAGGTCGACCGACTGCCATCGCGGCGAGTTCTGCTTGTTTCTCCGATGATTGGCCATATGGTGGCGCGATACGTATTTTGGGGGCGCGCCTTTTTCATGACTGACATTGCCGTGGGCACCCGAGGCTGGCTGGATGCGGTGAAGCCCTATGTGGAGAAGGCGCCGCTGGCTGCGCTGTTCCTGGGGATTTCGTCCGGTTTTCCCTTTGCCATGATCGGCGCGAACCTGGCGTCGCGGCTGGCGCAGGACGGGATCGACAAGAAGAGCGTTACGGCGTTCAGCCTGGTGTTGCTCGCCTATAATCTCAAATGGCTGTGGGCCTGGGTGATCGAGGGGGTGAAGTTGCCCCTGTTGCATCGGTTGGGCCAGCGCGTGTCGTGGATGCTGGTGGCGGGACTGCTGGTGATGGCGGCGGTGGTCAATCTGGCCGTGGTCGATCCGGCGAACGACCTGATGGGGACGGTGCGGGCCGCGATCCTGCTCGGGATTGCGGGGGCGACGTTCGACATCATCATCGATGGGTATCGGATCGAGATATTACGGCCCGAGCAATTGGGCGTTGGCGCGGGCATGTCGCAATATGGGTGGCGCATTGGCGCGGCGGCGGCGGGTGCTCTGGCGCTGGTGGTGGCGCAATATTGGGATTGGACGCTAGCCTATCTGGTCTGTTCGCTGTTCGCGCTGCCTGCGATGCTGGCGGCGTTGATCGTGGGCGAGCCTGAACGGCATCGGGAGATTGCTTCCCGGAAGACGGGCGGGGAACTGGTGCAGGCGATAATCGGGCCGTTCGTTGATTTCTTCAAGCGCAAGGGCGCGCTGCTCGTCCTGCTGTTCATCATCGTCCACAAGATTGGCGATACGCTGGCGAACCTGACGTTCCGGCTGCTGTTCAACGATCTGGGGTACAGCAATGAGGAGATCGCGATCTACGATGTGGGCGTGGGTTTCTGGGCATTGCTGGCCGGGATTTTCGTTGGCGGGGTGCTGTATGCGCGGTTGGGGTTGAAGCGGTCGGTGCTGATCAGCCTGATGCTGATGGCGGTGTCGAACTTCAGCTTTGCCCTGCTGGCGGCGACCGGCAAGAGCAATGTGGGCATGGCGGGTGCCATCGGGTTCGAGAATTTCGCTAGCGGGATCGGCGGCGTTGCGGTGGTCGCCTATTTCTCCGCGCTGTGCGACCTGCGTTTCACCGCCGCGCAATATGCGATGATTTCGGCGGCGGCGAGCATTGTCGGGCGCTTCCTGACCGGGACGTCGGCGGGCGCGTTGATCGAGCGGTTTGGCTATGTCGATTTCTACCTGTTGACGACCGTGCTGGCGCTGCCGGGCATCATCCTGTTCTGGCTGATGATGCGCAGCGGACTGGTGGATGCGAGTGTTGGCAGCGCCGCGACGGACGAGGGTGGTCAGGCTCCGGCATAAAGGTCGAGGGGGCGGCCGAGGTCGCTGTGCGCCTGCGCGACGGCTTGCAGGCAGGTCAGGGCGCCGAGGACGTCGTCCGTGCCGAGCAGCGAGGCGAGTTGCTCATAGGATGAAGGCGGGTCCTGTAGCGCTGTGCTGATGGAATGCATGAGGGATGCTTCGTCCGCGGTCATGCGGGCGCAGCAGCAGGGCGCCACGAGTATCCGGCGGGTGGCGCAGCGGGCAAGTTCGAGCATCATGGCGCGCATGAGGACTAGCGGGCGGCGGTAGCTGCGCCCGAACGCGCCGAGCATGGCGTTAGCTGCATGGGCATCATCGACCCCGGCGCTGGCCATGCGGCGCATGGCGTAGAGGAACAGGCGGTTGCCGTAGCCGGTAGGCAATGCGCCGGGCAGGTCGAGGGGGGTGATCTCTCCATGGGCCATATGCGTGCACCTTATTATCCGTTGCGTTACGGAGAGCAAGGTACGCTATTGCGAGTCAATCGCAAGTAGATTCAGTCGGGATATTGCTCGTTCAGACGCAAAATTTCGCCTGCGAGGTATAGCGACCCGGCGATGAACAGGAGCGGGGCTTCGGTTTTGGATGACGCGGCGACCGCGTTGATGGCAGCGGTGGGATTTGCATGCGCTGTGCAGTCGATGCCCCAGCGCTCCGCGATGGCGGCGAAGCGGCTGGCGGGATGATGCTCGTGGCCGGGGACGGGCAGCGCGTGGATGTGGGCTATGCGTCCGGCGAGGGGGGCGAGGAAGGCATCCACTTCCTTGTTGGCGAGCATGCCGATGATGAGGTGCAGTTTGCGTCCGGCGAGGCGATCTGAGGTAAAGAAGGCGCTGATCGCTTCTCCGGCTCCGGCGTTGTGGCCGCCGTCGAGCCAGGCTTCGCTTTCGGGAGGGAGCGGGGCTAGCAGAGGGCCGTGGTCCAGGCGTTGGAGCCGGGCGGGCCAGTGCGCCCAGAGGGGCGCGGCTTTGAGCGCGGCTTCGCTGACGGGCAGGGCAGTTTGATGGCGCAGCATGGCGAAGGCGAGGGCGGCGTTCTGCACCTGATGCGCGCCGGGGAGGCGGGGGAGCGGGGTTTCGATGCGGCCTTGTTCGTCGCGATAATGCAGGCGGTCGCGGTAGCTGGCGGCGTCCCAGCTTTGGCCCATGGGGAGCCAGTCGGTGCGGGCGCGGCTCGCGGCTTCGCGCATCGCGGGAGCGAGCGATTCGGAGTAGCGCTGGGTTACGAGGGCGGCGCCGGGCTTGGCGATGCCCGCCTTCTCCGCCGCTATGGCGCGCAGCGTGTTGCCGAGGAAGGCCTGATGGTCGATCCCGAGCTGGGCGATGCCGCAGACGGCGGGGTTTTCGATCACATTGGTGGCGTCGAGACGGCCGCCTAGTCCTACTTCGAGGATGCAGGCGTCGGCGGGATGTTCGGCGAAGGCAAGGAAGGCCGCGGCGGTGGTGACTTCGAAGAAGCTGGCGCCGATGCCTTCGGCTACGTCCAGGACGCGGGAGAGATAGTGGGCGAGCGCTTCGTCGCTGATCAGCTGGCCGTTGATGCGGATGCGTTCGTTGAAGCGGACGAGATGGGGCGAGGTGAAGACGTGGACGCTCCGGCCATCCGCTTCGAGCGCGGCGCGCAAGAAGGCGCAGGTCGATCCTTTGCCATTGGTGCCAGCGACATGGAAGATGGGCGGCAGCGCGCGGTGTGGATTGCCGAGCCGGTCAAGCAGGCTGGTAATGCGTTCGAGACCCAATATGTCCGCGCCCGGCGACAGGGTGGCAAGGCGGTCCAGCTGCGATTGGACCGCCGGGTCGTCCGAAATGGCGTGGTCGGGCATGGCCCTATGTTCCTCGCGCGATCGCGTCAGGCGGCGGCGCGAGGGGCTAGATAGCCGATCACTCGGGCCAGCGTGTCGCGCAATTCACTGCGATGCACGACCATGTCGAGCATGCCATGTTCCAGCAGATATTCGGCGCGCTGGAAACCGTCGGGCAGCTTTTCGCGGATCGTGCTTTCGATGACGCGCTGGCCTGCGAAGCCGATGAGGGCATTGGGCTCGGCGATCTGGACGTCGCCCAGCATGGCGTAGCTCGCCGTGACGCCGCCGGTCGTCGGATCAGTGAGGACGACGATATAGGGCAGGCCCGCCGCGTGCAGCTTCTGAATGGCGACGGTGGAGCGCGGCATCTGCATGAGGGACAATATGCCCTCCTGCATGCGCGCGCCGCCTGCTGCCGTGAAGATGACATAGGGGCATTTGTGGCCGATGGCCTCATTCACGCCCTGGATGAAGGCCGCGCCAACGCCCATACCCATGGAACCGCCCATGAAGGCGAAATTCTGCACGCCCATGACCAGCGGCACATCGTCGATGGCGCCGCGCGCGTTGATCAGGGCGTCCTGGTCGCCGGTCTGCGCGCGAGCGGCCTTTATGCGATCGGGATAGCGCTTCGAGTCCCGGAATTTGAGCGGGTCTTCCTGCACCGGTGGAGTGGGCAGCAGGATGAAGCCTGCATCGAGAATCTGCTCGAACCGTTCAGACGGGCCGATGCGGCCGTGATGGTCGCAGCGGGGGCAGACGGAGAGATTATCCTCCCACTCCTTGATGAAGATCATCTCGGTGCAGGATGGGCATTTGTGCCACAGCGTCTCGGCGGTGGTTTCCTTTTTTGCGAGGAAGGGAACGGCCTTGCGGACGCGGTTGATCCAGCTCATGCGGCGGTCTCCCGGAAATGGGGGCTGTTGGCTTTGAGCGCGCCGCTCAATGTGGCGACGAACTCTTGAACGAAGGGGGCGGCGGTATCGCCGTGCGAGCCGACGATGTCGACAATGGCTGATCCGACGACGACGCCGTCAGCAACGCGACCGATGGCGGCGGCCTGTTCGGCGGAGCGCACGCCGAAACCGACCGCGATGGGGAGGTCGGTCGCGGCCTTCAACTTCTCCACCGCCTGCTCGACAGCGGCCTGCGCAGCCTGCTGCTTGCCGGTCACGCCCGCGACGGCGACGTGGTAGAGGAAGCCGCTGGCGCCGTTGAGTACGGCGGGCAGGCGGGCCGCGTCGGTGGTCGGCGTGGCAAGGCGGATCAGGTGAACGCCTGCCGCGCGCAGGGCCGGGCCGATCTCCGCGTCCTCTTCAGGCGGAACATCGACACAGATCACGCCATCCACGCCTGCTTCGCGGCACTGATCTGCGAACCATTCGGAGCCCCGGATCAGCATGGGATTGGCATAGCCCATGAGGATCAGCGGTATATGCGGGTGGCGGGCGCGGAAGGTGGTCGCGAGGTGGAAAATGTCTTTGGTCTTCGTGCCGGACCCGAGGCTGCGCAGATTGGCGAGTTCGATCGCGGGGCCGTCCGCCATCGGATCAGTGAAGGGCATGCCGAGTTCGATGATGTCCGCGCCGCCCGCGACGAGCGCGTCAAGGATCGCCGGGGTCGCGGCAACGGTCGGGTCGCCTGCGGTCACGAAGGTGATGAGGGCGGCGCGGCCTGCTTCCTTGCAGGCGGCGAAGCGAGTGGCGAGGCGGTCAGTCATTAGAACTAACTTCCGTTCGGGCTGAGCTTGTCGAAGCCCTGCTCTTCTCTTCAAGAAAGGAATGCCCTTCGACAAGCTCAGGGCGAACGGGGGATAGGTAGGACGGCATCGAGAGGTGAATCACATCTCCACTCCCAGCGCGTCGGCGACGGTGAAGATGTCCTTATCGCCCCGGCCCGAGAGGTTGACGATGATGATCTGGTCCGCGTCCATCGTTGGCGCGACCTTTTCCGCGCTGGCGATGGCGTGGGCGGACTCCAGTGCCGGGATGATGCCTTCGAGAGCGGCGAGCTTCTGGAAGCTGGCGAGTGCTTCATCATCGGTGATCGGCATGTACTGGACTCGGCCGATCTCGTGCAGCCAGCTATGTTCAGGGCCGATGCCGGGATAGTCGAGGCCTGCGGAAATGCTGTGCGCTTCTGTTATCTGGCCGTCTTCGTCCTGGAGCAGATAGGTTCGGTTGCCGTGCAGGATGCCAGACGCGCCGCCTGCGAGGGACGCGGCATGTTTGCCGGTGAGGCCTTCGCCTGCGGCTTCCACACCGATCATCTTGACGTCCACATCATCGAGGAACGGATGGAAGAGGCCGATGGCGTTGGAGCCGCCACCGACCGGAGCAATCAACATGTCGGGCAGGCGGCCTTCGATTTCGAGAATCTGCTCGCGCGCTTCGCGGCCGATGACCGACTGGAAGTCGCGGACCAGTTCAGGATAGGGGTGCGGACCTGCCGCCGTGCCGATGATGTAGAAGGTATCGTTGACGTTCGAAACCCAGTGACGCAGGGCATCGTTCATCGCGTCCTTGAGCGTCTGCGAGCCGGAGACGACGGGGATGACTTCCGCGCCCAGCAGCTTCATGCGGAAGACGTTGGGCTTTTGCCGCTCCACGTCCTTGGCACCCATGAAAATCTTGCATTCCATGCCGAACAGTGCGGCGACGGTGGCGGTGGCGACGCCATGCTGGCCCGCGCCGGTTTCGGCGATGACCTTCTTCTTGCCCATGCGACGGGCTAGCAGCGCCTGGCCGATGCAATTGTTGATCTTGTGCGCGCCGGTGTGGTTAAGCTCTTCGCGCTTCAGATAGATTTTCGCGCCTTTACCCTCGGGCGCATCGGCCCGCAGTGCTTCGGTCAGACGGCTGGCATAGTAAAGCGGGTTGGGACGGCCGACATAGTTGCGCAGCAGTTCTTCGAACTCTTCTTCGAAAGCGGGGTCTTGCCTCGCTTCCTTATAGACCTTCTCCAGCTCCAGGATGAGCGGCATCAGCGTTTCCGCAACATAGCGGCCACCGAAGGAGCCGAAATGGCCGGAGGCATCCGGTTGCGAGCGGAGGGAGTTGTTGATTGTCATGATTGCTGTGCCGCTTTGCAGAAGGCCATGATCTTGTCCACACTCTTGATGCCCGGCGCGCTTTCCACGCCGGAAGAAACGTCGATCATCGGGGCGCCAGTGATGCGGATCGCTTCGGCGACATTGTCGATGCCGAGGCCTCCTGAAAGACCCCAGGGCATGGATATGGGTACGCCGCGCAGGAGCGTCCAGTCGAAGCGCAGGCCCATCCCGCCGGGGAGCGCTGCGCCGTCCGGCGTCTTCGCGTCGAAAAGGAGGAGATCGGCCGCGCCGATATAGGCTTTTGCTGCGTCGATGTCGGCACGGGTTTTTACGGAAATGGCTTTCCAGACTGGGAGGTCGAAGCGCTTAGCGATGGCGGCGGTGCGTTCGGGGCTTTCCTTGCCGTGGAGTTGCAGGGCAGTGAGGACATTTGTTGCCGTGAGTTCGGCGAGGGTTTCGTCGGTTGGATCGACTAGTACGGCGACGCGCTCGATCTCGGCGGGGACTGTTGCAGCGAGGGCGCGTAGTTGGTCCGCTTCGACATGGCGGGGGCTTTTAGCGAAATGGACGAAGCCGAGGCGGGTCGCGCCTGCGCGGATCGCTGCGCCGACAGTGTCGGGCGTCGAAAGGCCGCAAATCTTGATGTCGAGTCGGGACATTTGGGGGCTTTAGCGGGTGAGATCACCAAGAACCATATGCTCCGTGCTCCTGCGCAGGCAGGAGTCTAGTCCCACCCTCTGAACTGGGCTCCTGCCTGCGCAGGAGCACGGAACAGCTCAAGGCGTCGTCAGATCCATGTCATGCAGGGCGAGCCATTGGTCCGCATGGTCGACGCAGGCTTTGCCGAGGAAGGCATCGACCTGATCCAGCAGATCTGCTTCGTCCATGATCAGAGGATCAAGCGGCGGGTGCCAATCGAGACGGAAATGAGCGCCCTGGGTCCTTGCCAGGGTGAAAGGCAGGAAGCGGGCGTTGCTGCGCCGAGCGAGGCGTAGCGCGATGGAAAGATTTCCCGACGGTTCCACATCTCTGCCGAAGCGGGGAAACCAGACCTGTCGATCCCTCCGTTCGTCAACCAGGATGTAGAGCATCGCCCTTTCCTTTTCCGCAAGGTGACGCAGGATCGATCGGGCGGCGCCGCTGCCGGTGATGGCTTCCCCCATATAGCTTTCCCGTGCCCGTTTCAGCATCTTGGCCTGAGCAGGATCGGAGGGAGGGTCGTAGACGCCGAGGCCGGGACGATCGGTTGACGCTTTCAAATGGGCGGCGAGTAAATCCCAGTTGCCGATATGGGTGGTCAGAAAGATCATGGGGCGGGGCGAGGCCAATGCTTCCCGATAGGCCGGTTCGTTCGTGATGCTGACATGGCGGTTGTTCACGAGGCGGTCGATATTGGCGAGTTCCGCCATCGTGCGGCCGAGATTGAACCAGCGGCGGGTAAGCATTTCCTCGCGCGTGGTTTCTTCCAGGTCCGGGCGCAGGATGGCGAGGTTGGCGCGGGCGCGTTGGTCCCGCAGCTTCATGGCCCTGCGTGCGACGTTTGCCGACAGCCAGCCACCCAGCCATGAGGCGACGGATGCGGGGAGCAGGCGCAGGAGGGTGAAGAGAAAAGGGTTGGAGAGCATCTTGCCAAGCGTCATACAGCAGCGGTCGGGGCGGTAAAGGGCTTGGGTTTCTATGAGTTGGGCCTTTTGGCTGTGGGTGGTGCTGCAGGGGCTCTCGCTTGCGGGAGTGTTGAACTATTGGCGGCATCTGCCTGTGGATCGTCAGGAGGAAGCGCCCGACGGCGTGGTCGTGCTGCTGTCGGTGCGGGATGATTGGGATGGCGGCGCGGAATTGATTGCGCGGTTGAAGGCGCAGACGGCTCGGTTTCGGTTGGTGATTGCTTCGAGCGGCGGGTGCGCGGCGGCTGAGGCTTTGGCGGCGCGTGAGGGGGATTGGGTGCAGATCGTCCGCGCGGGTGTAGCGGTGGATGAGGGGCAGAAGGTTCATAAGTTGCGGGCGGCTTTGCGGGCTTTGCGGCCGGAGGATCGCTATCTGGTGTTCGTGGACGCGGATATTGAGCCGCCGGCGCGGTTGGTGGGGCGGTTGCTCTTTCCTCTGGTGCGGGGGAAGGCTGATATTGTGACTGGCTATCGGTTGCTGTTGCCTGAGCGGAGTGCGGTGGCCGCGCTGGTGGGGGCGGTGGAGATGCAACTGGCGACTTTGCCTCGGGCTGCGAGTGCGACCATGCCCTGGGGCGGGGCTATGGCCCTGACGCGAGAGGTAGCGGAGCGGCTTGATCTGGATGCGGCGCTGGCGGGGCGGTTGTCCGACGACATGGCGATTGGGTTGGCCGGATGGCGCGCGAAGCTGCGGTTGCGGCCGGTGCGGGATTTGCTGGTGGCTTCACCGCTGGAGGGACGGGGGGCGTTTGGGTTTGGGGTGCGGCAGTATCGGCATATCTGGACGAACAGCGTGGGGATGTGGGCGGTCGCGACTTTTGTGGTGGCGGTTCAGGCTTTGGGCTGGGTTTGGGCTTTTGGTTGGGGTGGTTGGAGTGCTGTGGCCGTGGGTTATGCTACGGCGGCTGGTCGGGCGTTGGTGCGCCGACGGATCATCGCGGGGGTGGTGGAGCCGGAGCAGGCTCGGGCGGCTCGGCGATCGTTATGGTGGGATATGCTGGCGCCGTTTGCGGTGTGCTGGGTGCATTGGGGGATGCAGTTGGCGGCGGTTTGCTCGCGGCGGATCAGGTGGGGCGGGTTTGATTATTGGGTGAAGGGTGGAAAGGTCGTGCGGATGGAGAGAGTTGAATAGAGCCTATGCTCGGCCGTGGTGATTATCGTCGTGGGTCTGTTCAACCTTTACCACGCGCTGCCCTTCTAGCCACTCGGTTAGGAGCCTTTGAAGCATAGCTTGATTGGCGAGGGATTCGTCATCAGCAGTAGCAGGAAATTCTTTCACCGCCATCGGAATAGCTAATTCGCCTTTGAGGACGGCAGCAAACCCACGCCGAATGAGTTCTTGATCATCCTCGATCACTCTGTGTCCTGTTGGGTAATAAACGTCCTTCTCGAGTTCGGATCTGTTGAAGCTATATCCAAGGTATGTCGACATTTTATGCAACATGTCGAGGAAAGCATTTTGTCTTGCCAAGGCAAGTACTTGACCGTCCAAGCTCGCTTTGTTGTCGAGCGTGTCGAGGTACGCGTGCCAATCATCGACAATCGGTTTCAGCCTTTTCCCGCGTCCGTAAAATTCAACCGGAATAGCGTTCAAAGCCTCAACATGACCTGGAGACAAGCGTGCGGCACGAGTGGCCATCAGTACTCGGAAGATATGATTGCGTCGATCTTGAACAGCACGATCACGCTCAAGCCATTTCTGCGCTTGAACTGCGAGAACCGGACCAAGGAGCGTAGCAAGAATAATTGCTACGTCACTAATCTTGAATGTCCACTCAGCTACTGCTGCAGGCGTCGCCATTTTGTCTCCCTAAGCACACTGTAAATACCTGCTTACATGTCCAATTCTACCAAAATCAACATCTCACGGGTGATCGGCCAAGAGGTCGAGCAGTGAGGCAGCGTCAGGAGATGGATTCCCGCTTTCGCGAGAATGACGGAAGGGAGAGGAGCTGCGCTTCTCCGACCGTTTCTCGACTTCGCTCGAAACGAACGGGGTTAGAAGCCCGCCGGAAACAGATGCTTTCGCTGCTCATCCAACCGCAAAACCACCTTCCCCACGACCGCGCTGAGCGGCAGGTCGCCGTACAGATGCGGGAAGAGCGCACCGCCGCGTGACTCTTCCCATTTTATCGCCTCGCCGAAGGGGGCGAGGTCGATCATTAGCATTACCAGATTGTCCTGGCCTCCGAAGTGTTTGGCGGCGGTTTCGGCGGCCTGTTCGCGGGTGGACATGTGGATGTAGCCGTCGGCGAGATCGACGGGCGCGCCCTTGAACACGCCGTCGGTCTTTAGCTGGTCATACTGATCCTTGGTCAGGATCTTGTAGGCGAAGAGCTCGGTCACTCTTCGGTGAGGTCCGGGTCGGTTTCGGGGCTGACTTCGGGCGAGGTTTCGAGGCCTGCGGGAGTGCTGACTTCGGTTTCCTCGTCGCTTTCCTCGATCTTCGCGGCGCTGACGACATGTTCGTCATCCGACACGTTGAAGAGGCGCACGCCTGCCGAGTTGCGGCCTATGACGCGCAGGGTGTCGAGGCCCATGCGGATCAGCTTTGCCTGATCGGTGACGAGCATCAGATGATCGCCATGGCGCGCCGGGAAGCTGGCGACAACCGGGCCGTTGCGGCCGATATTGTCGATGTTGGTGATGCCCTGACCGCCGCGGCCGGTGCGGCGATAGTCGTACGCCGATGACAGCTTGCCATAGCCGTTGGAGCAGACGGTGAGGATGAACTGTTCCTTCGCCTGTAGATCGGCGAAGCGCTCTTCGCTCATCTGCGGCGAGCCTTCCTTTTCGGGCTTCCAAGGGGCGAAGCGGAGATAATCGTCGCGCTCTTCCTGATTGGCGCCGGAGCGGTGGAGGATGGAGAGTGAAATGACCTCGTCATCCTTCTTGAGCGTCATGCCGCGCACACCCGTTGAGGTGCGGCTCTGGAATTCGCGGACGTCGGTCGCCTTGAAGCGGATTGCCTTGCCCTGGCGGGTGGCGAGGAGGACGTCATCTTCTTCGCTGAGCAGCGCAACGCCGATCAGGCAGTCTTCGCTGCCTTCATCGAAGCGCATTGCGATCTTGCCGTTGCTCGGCACGTTGGCGAAGGCATCCATGCTATTGCGGCGGACGGTGCCGTTCGCGGTCGCAAACATGACGTGCAGGTCCTTCCAGCTGTCCTCATCCTCGGGCAGCGGCAGGACGGTTTGGATCGTCTCGCCGGGGCCGAGCGGCAGCAGGTTCACCATCGGACGGCCACGGGTCGCCGGGCCACCTTCGGGAAGGCGCCAGACCTTCATGCGATAGACCTTGCCGGCCGTCGAGAAGAAGAGAACCGGCGTGTGCGTGGAGGTTACGAACAGTTCGGTGATCGCGTCCTCATCCTTGGTCGCCATGCCGGAGCGGCCCTTGCCGCCGCGCGCCTGGGCGCGGAAGCTTTCGAGCGGGGTGCGCTTGATATAGCCCTGCACGGTGACGGTGACGACCATCTCCTCGCGCTCGATCAGGTCTTCATCCTCGATGCCGTCGGCGGCAGCGGTGATTTCCGAGATGCGCGGGGTGGCGAAATCGCGTTCGATCGCCTCAAACTCTTCGCGCATCACGGCATAGAGCTTCTGACGGTCGCCGAGGATGGCGAGATATTCGGCGATGGCTGCGGCCAGTTCGGCGAGTTCATTGCCGATTTCGTCGCGACCGAGCGCGGTCAGGCGATGGAGGCGCAGGTCAAGGATGGCGCGGACCTGAATGTCCGAGAGCCGGTATGTTTCGCCGCCCGCTTCAGTTTCGATCGCTTCGACCAGCTTCAGATAAGGCGCGATTTCCGCCACCGGCCAGTCGCGGGCCAGCAGGGTTTCGCGAGCTTCGGCGGGGCTAGCCGATCCACGGATGATGCGGACGACTTCGTCGAGGTTGGTGACCGCGATGACGAGACCCAGCAAGATATGCGCGCGATCGCGAGCCTTGTTGAGTTCGTACTTCGTACGGCGGGTGATGACCTCTTCGCGGAAGCGAACGAACGCTTCGATAATGTCCCGGATGTTGAGCAGTTCCGGACGGCCGCCGCGAATGGCGAGCATGTTGGCCGGGAAGCTCGACTGGGCGGGGGTGTTGCGCCACAGCTGGTTGAGCACGACTTCGGGCGTGGCGTCGCGCTTCAGGTCCATGACGATGCGGACGCCCAGACGGTTCGATTCGTCGCGAATATCGCTGATGCCCTCGATCCGCTTGTCCTTTGCGGCTTCGGCGATCTTTTCGACCAGGCCGTTCTTGCCGACCTGATAGGGAATGGCGGTCAGCACGATGGAGCGACGGTCGCCGCGCCCTTCCTCGATCACATGACGTGAGCGCATCATGATGGAGCCACGGCCGGTATGATAGGCGTTGCGGGCGCCGGATTGGCCAAGGATCAGTGGAGCGGTCGGGAAATCGGGGGCGGGAACGATCTGGATCAGTTCATCGATCGTGATCGCCGGATTATCGATATAGGCGAGGCAGGCGCGGATCACTTCGCCGAGATTGTGCGGCGGAATGTTGGTCGCCATGCCGACCGCGATGCCGCCCGCGCCATTGACGAGCAGGTTGGGGAAGCGGGCGGGCAGGACCTGCGGCTCGCTCTCCGAAGCGTCGTAGTTCGGCTGGAAATCGACGGTGTCCTTGTCGAGATCTTCCAGCAGGGCTGTCGTGACCTTGGCAAGGCGCGCTTCGGTGTAACGCATGGCCGCTGGCGGATCGGGGTCCATGGAACCGAAGTTCCCCTGACCATCGATCAGCGGCACGCGCATGGACCAGTCCTGCGTCATGCGCGCCAAGGCGTCATAGATCGCGCTGTCGCCATGCGGGTGATATTTACCGATCACGTCACCGACGATGCGGGCCGACTTGCGGTAGGGTTTGTTATGTTGAAAGCCCGATTCATGGGCCGAGAAGAGAATGCGGCGGTGCACCGGCTTCAATCCGTCGCGGACATCCGGCAGGGCGCGGGCGACGATGACCGACATGGCATAGTCGAGATAGCTGGCCTTCATCTCATCGACGATGGAGATGGGGCTGATGTCCGAGGGGTCGGCGAGGGCAGTCTCGTCGGTCAATGCGATTCTCTTTTTGGATGGAACTGTTTCGTTGCTCATGCACTAGCGGAGCGAAACAAATCTGTCACCCCTCGCGCGCACGCGCGCTCGCGTCAGATCAAGCTGTAAGAAAGGGCTGACAGGCGGAAAACTGCTGCATATACGATGTTCAAATGTCATTCACGCGCCGCCCCCTAAACGGCGCTTAATCAAGGGGCGCCTTTTCCCCCAAGGCGCACAGAGGAGAAGATGATCATGCGTTTTGTACCCCCCGTGGCGCTCGCGCTGGCCCTGGCGCTGACCGGAGGCGCCATTTCCGCGCCCGCGATGGCGGCCAAGAAAGAAGGCAAGAAGGGCGGAGCGCCCAAGCTCAATGTCTCTCCCGACGTGATCAAGGCGCTACAAACGGCGCAGGCGGCGGCGGCGAAGAATGATTTTGCCGCAGCCAAGGCGGCGCTGGCCGATGCGGACAGCAAGGCCAAGTCGAACGACGACAAATATCAAATCGGCGCGATCAAGCTGAACACGTCCATCGCCGCCAAGGACAGCGCGATGCAGAGCGAGGCGCTTACGCAGATGCTGGACAGCGGCCTCACCCCGGCGGACCAGGTCGGGCAATTCAATGCTGTTGCCGCCGATCAGGCGATGCAGGCGAAGAATTATGATCTGGCGATCCAGCGCGCGCAGGCGGCAGCTCAGGCGGGCTACAAGCCTGAAGCGGTCAACGCCACACTTGCGCAAGCCTATTTCGGGAAGGCAGGCACAGCCAATCCTTCCGCTGAACCTGCTCGCGGTTTCAATCAGAAGGGCCTTGCTGCCCTGAAGGCCGCAGCCGACGCCACCAAGGCGGCGGGCGGTCAGGTGCCAGCCCAATGGTATCAGATCGGCGTGAGCCGGGCGGCGGCTGCGCGCCTGCCCGAAGTGACCGAATGGGCAACACTGGCCTATCAGGCGGCCCCCAATGGCGAAAATCTTCGCACGCTCATCCGCCTGTTCCAGCAATCCAATCCAAACATCACGACGCGTGAGAATCTGGACGTTCTCCGCTTGATGGCGGCATCGGGCGGCCTGGTCGTCGCAGGCGACTTCCTTGAATATGGCGAAATGGCGTCGAAGACCGGCATTTATGGCGAGGTAAAGTCGGCGATCGATCAGGGCCGGGCGAAGGGCGTGCTGAAGGGCACCGCCGGTGCGGACCTGTACCAGACCGCAACGCCGAAAATTGCGGGCGACAAGGCATCGCTGGGTTCTGCGGAGGCCGATGCCCGGAAGGCTGCCACTGGCAAGATCGCGGCGGCCACGGCGGACGCCTACCTCGGCTATGGCGATTATGCCAAGGCGGCTGCGATGTTCGACCTGGCCAAGCAGAAGGGCGGCGTCGATGCGGACGAAGTGAATACGCGCATGGGCATCGCCAAGGCACTTGGCGGCGATGTCGCTTCGGCCAAGGCGGCGTTCCAGTCGGTTCAGGCCGGGACGCGCAAGAAGATCGCCGATCTCTGGCTGGCCTATCTCGCCACCAAGGCCTGATTTGAAACAGGGTGCGCCGATCGGGTGATGGGCGCACCTTTTTTCCTATCATCGACATAACAGGGACCTGCGCCCAATGGCGCATGACATAAAGGGGACGGCCGACATGATCGCGCTGCGACAATCCATGCTGAAATCAGGGCTTCTTGCGATCACCGCCGTCGCGGCTTTTGCAATGCCGGCGGCGGCGAAAAAGGCTTCGGCCAGCGGGACGACCATCGTCATGAGCGAAGGGTTTCGTGCAGCCGCTCAAGCAGCCGACAGCGCGATCAAGGCAGGCGACGTCAATGCGGCGCAGGCGCAGATCAGCGGCCTGACGCCCACGAGCGATTATGAGGCCTATGCAGCGGCAGGGCTGCGGTTCGAGCTGGCCGTGCTCAGGCAGAATTTCCAGGCGCAGCGGGTCGCGTTGACGGACATGTTCAAGACCAGTTCCGTGCCCAAGAAGGATGCGCCGCGATTGCGCTACGTCGCGGGCTATCTGTCCTATGTGGTTGGCAATTATGACGATGCGTTCGCGCAACTCGATTATGCCAAGACGCTGGGCTATGACGGGATCGACGCGACGATGCTGCGCGCCGATATCTACCTCCGCAAGAACAAGGCCAAGGAAGCGCGCCCCTTCGTGCGGGATGCGCTGGCCCGGCAGCGAGCGTCAGGGCAAGCTGTTCCGGCAGCCTGGTATGACCGGGCGATTTCGCTTGCCTATGCAGCCGGGGATTGGGCGGAGGTTGGTTCGCTCTATCGCGAGCGACTGACGCATTATGGTTCGGCGCCGGAATGGCGATCGGCGCTTGCCAACTATCTGACCGCGCCCGGCACAGACGCGCAGCCGCAGTTGGATCTGTATCGCTTGCAGGCGGCGAACGGCGCGATGGCGAGTGAACGGGATTATCAGGCCTATGCGCAGCTTGCCGAAAAGGCGGGCAATTATGCTGAGGCAAAGGCGATCATCGAAGCGGGGCGTTCGGCGGGCAAGCTGACGCAAACACAGGCCGTGACCGCCAGCCTGATGAAGAGCGTGACGCCAAAGGCCGCCAAGGAAATTGCGGCGCTGCCCGCTGCGGCGAAGAAGGCCGCAGGGGCGAAGGATGGGTCGGCGGCGTTGGCGGTGGCCGACAGCTATTTTTCACTCAGCCAGTTTCCGCAGGCGGTCGAGATGTATCGACTGGCCCTGTCGAAGGGTGGAGTGGATCAGGGGAAGGGCAATGCGCGGCTTGGCATAGCTCTCGCGCGTTCAGGCGATCTTGCGGGGGCCAAGTCGGCGCTTGCCCAGGTTACGGGCAATTGGGCCAACGTCGCTGGATTCTGGAGCGTTTGGGTCGATCAGCAGAGCCGTAAGACGGCGTTTCGGCCAGTGGCGGTTCCGCCAGCGAGCTAAGCGATTGATCCAGGGGCGAGCGCGCGACACGGAAGCGCTGCTGGCCTAGAGCGAGCTGCGTTTAATCGGACGCAGGTCGCGCGCTCTAGTTTTTTGTTATCGCATCGTGCGCAAAACCGGTTCCCACTTTTGCGCACGATGCTCTAAGGGCGGCGAGCGATCGCCGTCGTTTTGCTGGTCAAAGCGGCAGGGGGACGCCCGGCAGGTTCTTCGCCATGCGGATGGTGAGCGAGGTCTTGACGCTCACCACATTTGGCGCGGGCGTCAGTTTCGAGGTGAGAAACTGCTGAAAGCTTTGGAGGTCCTTGGCCACGACCTTCAGGATGAAGTCGATCTCACCATTGAGCATGTAGCATTCGCGCACCTCGGGGAGGGTCGCGACATGATCCTCAAAGGCTTTCAGGTCAGCTTCCGCCTGGCTCTTCAGGCTGACCATTGCGAAGACGGTGATGGTGTAGCCCAGCATGGCCGGGTTGACGACGGCGTGGTAGGAATTGATCGCGCCGCTTTCCTCAAGCGCGCGGACGCGGCGCAGGCAGGGCGGGGCGGTCAATCCGACCTTTCGAGCCAGTTCCACATTAGTCATCCGGCCGTCCTGTTGCAGCTCGCCCAGGATGTGCAGATCGATGTCGTCGATGTTCGGGCCAGCCATTCGCCTGATTATTTCCTTTCTCATTTCGTGCCCAACACCATAATAATATTTCAGGGCAATGCAATTGTCCCACTATGCGACGATCCGAAATCGCCACGTCCGCCCCCTTTCCCTAACCGGCGGGAAGGCTTATTCCTGCGGCATGATTTCCTTCCACGATGAAGTTCTGCACATCGCTGGAAGTCCTCAAGGGGAATAGAGTGCGCTTCAACGATCTGATGCAGACGGTTCTGGCCGCAGAGAATAGAAGCGGCCTGGGCGCAGTGACGCTGTGGCGTCAGTGCGTCGACCTGCTCGCGCAGAATGACCGCGCGGATCGCGGCACCTTGCCGGATGAGGAACGTGCCGCGCTGCTTGATCGGCTTGCGGCGCTGCAATCCCAATTGTCGGAAACGCAGCGGATCGCGACAGTGGTCGAACTGGGCGGCCGCCTTCGTTCGCCCGCGCTGGTGGAATTTTTCGCTAATGATCGTCCGGCGATCGCGGCGGCGGCGATGTCGCGCGCGCGGCTGCCGGATGACGCGTGGATCGCCCTACTGCCTCGCCTTACCCCGACCGCGCGCGGTGTGCTGCGCGGACGACGCGATCTGGGAGCCGGGACGCAGCAGGCGCTGGAAGCGTTTGGCGCAGCCGACCTTGTATTGACGAGCGACTTGACGGTGGAGCCCGGCGAGCGGGCGGACGACATGCTGCTGACGCCCGCGATGATGGCGCCTGCCGAGCAGTTGCCTCCATCGGCGGACGTAGAGGAAGCAGCGGTCGAGGAGCCTGCCGATGAACCGGCGGATGACGTTGCGGTGGGCGATGATCAGATTCGCAACCTTGTGGACCGGATCGAACGCTTCACCAGTGCGCGGCGGGTGCCCGATGTGGTCGTTCCGCGGGCTGACACCGGGCAGGCGGAGGTCGTCAACGCCTTTGCGTTCGAGACTGACGCCACGGGCATGATCATCTGGGTCGATCAGGGGCCGCGCGCGGCGCTCGTGGGGCTATCGCTGGGTGAAGTGGCCGTTGCCGGAGCGAGCGGGCCGGACGGCAGCGTCGCGGGCGCGTTTATGCGGCGGAGCGGGTTTCAGAATGGACGCTATACTGTCGTCGGCGGCGCGATGGCCGGGGAATGGCGCCTCTCCGCAACGCCATTCTTTGATCCAAGATCAGGCCGTTTTCAGGGCTATCGCGGTCAGGCGCGCCGCCCCTATCTGCACGAAGTCGCCGCCCCGCCACAGGCCGAACCTGTGTCTGTCGCAGGGCTTTCGGCGGACTCGCTGCGTCAGTTGGTGCATGAGCTGCGTACGCCACTGAACGCTATCCTGGGCTTTGCGGACATTATCGAGCAGGAGCTGTTCGGGCCGAGTGGGCCTGAATATCGCGAGATGGCGGGAAAGATCGCGCTGGACGCCCGGCATTTGCTGGCGGCGTTCGATGACCTTGACCTGGCCGCCCGCGTATCGCGAGGTGAAGGGGCGGAGGCGCCGAGCGCCGTCGATCCGGCGCTGCTGATCGCGCAGGTTTCCGCCCGGTTCCGCGAACAGGGCGAAGGCAATGGCGTGCAGATCGACATCAATTTGGCGCGAGCGCTGCCGATGGTGCGGATCGACCCGGTGCAGGGTGAACGCATGGTGCAGCATCTGATGCGGACGGTCGTTTCCGTGGCAGCGCCCGGCGAAGCGCTGAGCGGGGCGTGCTGGTTCCAGCCGGATGGCGGGCATGGGTGCGTGATGCTGGCAGTCGACAGACCGGCAAGCCTTGACGGGATGGAGGATGAGCGCCTGCTTGATCCGGGCTATACCGCCGATGGCGACTGGGCCGACGGGCCGCTGCTGGGCCTTGGCTTTTCACTACGGCTGATCCGGAGCCTTGCGGCGGGATGCGGTGGCGCGTTGCAGATCGAAGCTGACCGATTCCTGCTTTCGATGCCCGCCATAACATCGGCAGAGGACGCAGCCGGGAGCCTCTGATCCCTGCGCGAAACCCTATCGCAACCATTGAGGGGCTAGGGAAATGGCATGAACGCTTCGCCCCATGACGGCAGTCTGCTGCGCGCTCCGATGCCGGACGACATGATCGCGCTATCCCCCGATTTCGGGACGCGGTTCATGCTGTTCGTGGATACCGAAGAGGAGTTTGACTGGAACGCACCATTCAGCCGTGATGGTCATGACGTGACCGCGCTGGCCGGGATGGCGCGCGGCCAAGCCTATTTTCAGGCGGCCGGAGTGAAGCCGATCTATGTCGCCGATTATCCGGTGATCGATAGCGATGCTGCTGCGGGCATGATAGCGCAATGGGTCGCGGACGGCGCGGCCGATGTGGGCGCGCATCTGCATCCCTGGGTCAACCCGCCGCATGCGGAGGATGTGACGGAGGCGAACAGCTATGCCGGCTTCCTTCCCGAAGCGCTGGAACGGGCCAAGCTGGAAACGCTGTGTCAGCGCATTGCCGAGCGTTTCGGGCAACGTCCTGCCGCCTATCGCGCGGGGCGTTATGGCGTGGGTCATAATAGCGCGCGTTTGTTGGAGCAGGCGGGATTTCGTCTGGATAGCTCCGTGCGAAGCCGGTTTGACTATAGCGGCCAGCATGGACCCGATTTTCGCGGCCTGCCGATCAATCCCTATTGGGCTGGGCCGGAACGATCGCTTGTGGAACTGCCGCTTTCGACCGCCTTCACCGGGCTGCTGCGGCGTGGGGGCGAGCGGCTTTATGAGAATATGCGCAATGTCAGCCCCCTGGCATCGGGATTGGCGAGATCAGGCATGTTCAGCCGCATTCCATTGACGCCGGAGGGCGTGCCGGTGCGTGACGCGACAAGGGCGATCGACGCCCTGATCGAAGAGGGCGCGGCAGTGCTAAACTTCAGTTTTCATTCGCCGACGCTGGAGCCGGGCCACACGCCCTATGTCCGTGATGCGGCAGATCAGGCTGCCTTTTACAGATGGTGGGACACGGTTCTGGATCACCTTGCACGGCGGAATGTCCGTGCCGCGTCGCTGGATCAATTATTGGCAGCGGTGCCGGTGCCGAGACAGGCTTGCCAAGCGGCGTGATGCTGCTTATCCGGTCGGGCAGGTGGGGCCTGTAGCTCAACGGTTAGAGCTGGCCGCTCATAACGGCTAGGTTGCGGGTTCGAGTCCTGCCGGGCCCACCACTATCTCCTATCCCTCTATGCAGATCCGAACGGGGCCGGAACATCGGCGCCCACTCATCCATTTCAGCCTTAGGGCAGATGGATGGAGGCGAATTATCATGGGCAAGGGTATATTGCTGTGGCTGATCGGCATTCCGATACCGGTAATCATCATATTGTGGCTGCTGTTCCGGTGATGGCCGATTGACGGGACGCGTTATTCGCCGCTAAGGCGCCTTACGTCGGGGAGTAGCGCAGCCTGGTAGCGCATCTGCTTTGGGAGCAGAGGGTCGCAGGTTCGAATCCTGTCTCCCCGACCATCATGAAAATCCATATAACAATAAATTATGCGAAATTTTGCTAACTGGTGGGCAGATTTGGAGGGGCTACGGGCCGAGGCGAAACAAAGGGACCCGGAACGTTAGCAAAAGGGCCACTTACCGCGCCATCCAATGCACCCGCCAAGGATGGGTCTCGCCCTCATAGTGCTGTGGAAACAGGTGGCTATGTTCCATTAGTACCTCCCAAACGTCGTCTTCGATGGCCATAGGCACGTGCTCTTGATCGAAAACTTGGCCCGGACGGGCTGCTCTAACAATGATCCCTCGCGCTATGAGCGTAGCTGCGTAGCCGCCGTCTAATGCACAATCGAAGCTCTTCTGGCTGTGCTCAAGTAGATAGCCGACGATGCGCCGCTCATCCTCATTCATAAAGGGAATGTAGGCAGCTACAGATTTTCTCCGCGCTCGGGCATGCTGCCAACGCCGCCAATAGGCAGATATATCGATCAACTTCCAAGTATCGCGTACTACGAAAGCGACCCAAAGGACGCCCGCAAATACGCCCACGAACGTCGTTAAAAGGATCATCCACGGTTCGAGCGGCGGGAGAAACCCGCTCCTCGCCAGATAGAGGAAGATGAAGCAGGCAACTGCTAGTGCGAAAGCCTGCGCTGCTGTCGCCTTCAGAATATCGGGAAGCTTAAGCGTTTCGAGCAGCGACATCGGCTATCCTTCGGGACTAACTCGTTTCAGGCGCGCAACATGGACATGGCTTCCCGTCCCGCCAAGCCTTAGGAAGAAAAAAGCAAGCGAGCGCCCGCGAACGCGAATGACCGAAGTTACCCAACGCTCCCGCAGTCCCCGTTTCCCAAGGTAAGCCTGACTCATTATTCGGCCTCAAGCGGTTTGCTTTAAGACCTTTGGACCGGGACCCATACGCCCCAACAGATCACGCCCATAGAAAAAGGGCGGACCGTTAGACGGCCCGCCCTCTTAAAAACCTTGCTGACGCGAAGATTATTCGGCGTTTGCAGCGTTCGAAGCAGCGTTCGCAGCGTTGTCAGCAGCGTTAGCGGCATTCGCAGCGTTGTCGGCTGCGTTAGCAGCGTTCTCAACAACGTTTTCGACGACAGCGTTCGAAGCGTTCGCGGTCTCGTTGGCCGGCTTCTCACCGCAAGCGGCGAGGGCCATCAGGCCGGCCGAAGCGAAAACAACAGCGATCTTCTT
Organism: Sphingobium sp. RC1; assembly: GCF_059738765.1. NCBI lineage: Bacteria > Pseudomonadati > Pseudomonadota > Alphaproteobacteria > Sphingomonadales > Sphingobiaceae > Sphingobium > Sphingobium sp. RC1. The sequence continues at coordinate 1,572,790 of NZ_AP027306.1, read as the reverse complement.
CATTGTGTACGGCTCCCATAGCATATTGCCGCGTCGGCATATTTTTAACACGCTCGACGCGAGCGACCCGCATTAACGTGTGCGCTGCACAAATCAATGCTTTTCTGCGTCGGTGAAGCGACGGAATCACGCGACGGAGTGTTGTCTACTACAGAAGTTCACTTAACCGCCAGTGATTCCGCCGCATCGGCGATTGCAAAAAGCGTAACCGCCCAGGCGCTGACATTTTGTTGCAGTTGAGCGCGATCGACCTTGTCTAACGTGTCGTCCGCGGTGTGGTGAATGTCAAAATAGCGGGTGCCGTCCTGCTGCAAATCAATGACGGGGACGCCCGCTTTGACGAGCGGTTCGATGTCCGATCCGCCGCCTGCCGCTAGACGACTGGGCGCGATCCCGAGCGGGGAGAGGGTGCTGGCAATTCGATCCGAAAGTGCCTCATGCCCTGCGGGTAGTTTGAAATCGACGCGCCAGACCCGGTCGGCGCCGAAGTCGGACTCCATGGCCATGGCATGCCGTTCGCCACCATGTGCCGTGAAATAAGCGCGGCCCCCGTCGCCGCCCACTTCCTCTGCCCCCGCCATCAATATGCGGATCGTTCGACGGAGCGGACCAGCCTTTGCGGCATGAAGCGCAGCGGCGGTGATGATCCCGCACCCAGAGGCGTCGTCTATCGCTCCGGTGCCCTGATCCCAGCTGTCGATATGACAGGCGGCAAGGACGATCCCGGCCGTCGGGTCCGTGCCCGGCAGTTCGGCAATGACATTGCCCGACGGCTGGTCCTTCAGCATTTTGGATGTGAGAGTTAGATGCAGGCGAACCGGCTGTCCTCTGGAGAGGGTGCGCGTCAGTTGGTCTGCGTCCACGGTGCTGAGCGCGGCTGCGGGGATCGGCTTTACGCCATCGGCCCACATCTGCACGCCGCTATGGGGGAGGCGGTGGTTGTCCGTGCCGATCGACCGTATCACGATGGCGGTCGCCCCCTTTTTCGATGCGATGCTTGGACCCTGACGGCGTGTAGCGCCGAAATGGCTATAGGAACTGCCATCCTGCGTTGCCGCCATGGCGTGGCTGACGAAGGCGATCTTGCCTTTCAGACTGCCGTCGGGTGCTGCTTGCAGGTCTGAAAGGGTGGGGAAATATATGACTTCGCCTTCGATGCCATTGGCAGACGTGGACGCGCTATTTCCCAGCGCCGCCGCCGTCAGATTTTGCGGGAAGGGGGAGAGGATGCGCGCCTCGTCATGGCCGCGGACCCAGACTGGCATTTTATAAGGTTCGGATCGCACATTGGAGAAGCCGAGCAACTTGAGCTTCGCCACGGCCCACTCGCGGGCGCGGGCTTCCTGAGGCGTTCCGGCTGGGCGGGGGCCGACTTCCGTCGTCAGCCCTTCGATGAAGTCCCAAGCTATGTTGTCCTGCAACGCGGCCTCTCGAATCGCCGTCGTATCCGCAGGCGCCGCGGCGAGGGGAAGGGGGGATGCGATGCTGCCGAGAAGGAGCGCGGCGAAGGTGCCCGATCGGATTTTCTGCATGGGTGAAGGCTTAGCCAGCCATCCCGCATTTGCCAATGGCGCCGGGCTTCGCTAACTCCGGCGCGATTTTACCTCATTCGTCCTTCGGAGCGTCTTCAAGCCATGTCCGCCTCCTCGCAATACGCCTTCGTCATGAAGAACATGACCAAGACCTTCCCCGGCGCGCCAAAGCCGGTGCTGAATGGTATCAACCTGCAATTTTATCGCGGTGCCAAGATCGGCATCGTCGGTCCCAACGGCGTCGGTAAATCGACGCTGATCAAGATCATGGCGGGCATCGACACCGATTACAGCGGTGAGGCATGGCCCGGCGAGAACATCACCGTGGGGTATCTGGCGCAGGAGCCGCAGCTCGATCCTGCCAAGAATGTGCTTGAGAATGTGAAGGACGGCGCGCGGGAAGTCGCGGACAAGCTCGACCGGTTCAACGAGATCAGCATGATCATGGCCGATCCGCCGGAAGACGCTGATTTCGACGCTCTGATGGCCGAGATGGGCGAGTTGCAGGAGCAGATCGACGCTGTCGATGGCTGGACGCTCGACAATCAGCTTGAGATCGCGATGGAGGCCCTGCGCTGCCCGCCGTCCGACTGGTCGGTTGAAAGCCTTTCCGGCGGTGAAAAGCGCCGTATCGCGTTGACTCGCCTGCTGATCCAGAAGCCGGACATCCTGCTGCTCGACGAACCGACCAACCATCTGGACGCGGAGAGCGTGGAGTGGCTGGAAAATCACCTGAAGGAATATGCGGGTGCGGTGCTGATGATCACCCACGATCGCTACTTCCTGGACAATGTCGTGGGTTGGATCCTGGAACTCGATCGCGGAAAATATTTCCCATACGAGGGCAATTATTCGACCTACCTCGAAAAGAAGTCGAAGCGTCTGGAACAGGAATCCCGCGAGGAATCGGGTCGGCAGAAGGCGATCAAGGACGAGTTGGAGTGGATTCGGCAGGGACCGAAGGGACGCCAGACCAAGTCGAAAGCGCGTATCGCCAAGTTCGAACAGCTGGTCGCAAGCCAGGAAAGCCGCACCCCCGGCAAGGCGCAGATCGTTATCCAGGTGCCCGAACGGCTGGGTGGCAAGGTCATCGAGGCGAAGAACATCTCGAAAGCCTATGGCGACAAGCTGCTGTTCGAGGACCTGTCCTTCACTCTGCCGCCCGGCGGGATTGTCGGCGTGATCGGGCCGAACGGCGCGGGTAAGTCCACGCTGTTCCGCATCCTCACTGGTCAGGAGACGCCGGATTCGGGTGAGGTCGACATCGGTTCGACCGTGCGCCTGGGCTATGTCGACCAAAGCCGTGATCATCTGGACCCATCCAAGAATGTCTGGGAAGAGGTGTCGGACGGCCTCGATTATGTGAAGGTCAACGGTCACGACATGTCGACGCGGGCCTATGTCGGCGCCTTCAACTTCAAGGGGCAGGACCAGCAGAAGAATGTCGGCAAGCTGTCTGGCGGTGAGCGCAACCGCGTGCACATGGCCAAGATGCTGAAGAAGGGCGGCAACGTGCTGCTGCTCGACGAACCGACTAACGACCTTGACGTCGAAACGCTGGCCGCGCTGGAAGAAGCGATCGAAAACTTCGCGGGTTGCGCCGTGGTGATCAGCCACGATCGCTTCTTCCTCGATCGTCTTGCCACCCACATTCTTGCGTTCGAAGGCAACAGCCATGTCGAGTGGTTTGAGGGCAACTTTGAAATGTATGAAGAGGATAAGCGGCGGAGGCTGGGCGATGCCGCCGATCGGCCGACGAGCCTGGCTTACAAGAAACTCACGCGCTGATGGAAGTTGTGCGGCGCGTGCGGTGAGGGATGATTGCAATTAGCGCAACGACATCCTCGCCCTTCGCACTTGCACAATGACGGTGCGAACCACATATCGGAGAGGCCTTTCAGGCATCCTCTCCTAAAACTTTCAGGCCGGCCCGATTGGGTCGGCCATTTTTTTGTGCTGCTGATCAGAAGCGGTTCGCCGGTGAGATGTCACGCTGGGGCGGGAAGGGGCGGCCCTAGCAGGTCGGCTTCTTCTCGAAAGACCTCAAGCCTTCGACAGGCATGTCAGCCTTATCGACGCGCGCCACCTGAGCTGCTGGAGGACCTTCAGCGGCCAGAGCCGTGAAGCGTTCCACGGCCTCATTGGCGCCCTCGATCACCGCTTCGACGCTGCCGTCCAGACGATTGCGGACCCATCCGGTCAAGCCCAACTCGGTAGCCGTCTGTTTTGCCCAATTGCGATAGAATACGCCCTGCACGCGGCCCAGTATCATGAGGTGCCGAGCGACGATCATCGTCAGTGCACCCGTTTGATCCAGGTCTGGCCGTTTTCCCGCGTCTCGGTGATGAAATTGGGGATGGCCTGCACCAGGTCTGACAGGCGCTTGAAACCGTAATTGCGCACATCGAAGCTGGAGCGATTGCCAACGCGTTGGCCCACTGGCCCTAGCGCGGCGAAGCCTTTCTCATCGCGCTTGGCCGCATCATAGGCTTCTATCAGGAGGCGGATGACTTCATCATCCACCTTCTTATATTCATTCCTGGCTGGCGCGGCGGCTTTGGTCGAGACGTCGAGCGGCATCGGCTCTGGCATCGCTTCGGAGGCCGGTTCCGCCAGCGAGCGGGCGAGCGCGGCTACGTCAATGAAGCGGGTACAGGCCCGGCGGAAGCCTTCGGGTGTCTTGTCCGAACCGAAGCCATAGACGTCGATCCCTTCCTGACGGATACGCGTCACCAACGGCGTGAAATCGCTGTCGCTCGACATGAGGCCGAAGCCTGTGACCCGGCCGCCCGCCATCAGGTCCATGGCGTCGATCGTCATCTTCATGTCGGTGGCATTCTTCCCCTTGGTGAGGTCGAATTGCTGCTGCGTTTCGATGGCCTGGGTCACGGCCTGCCGCGCCCAGCCCTTGAGCGAGGGCTTGCTCCAATTGCCATAGGCGCGGCGGATATTGACTGTTCCCAGCTCTGCGAGAACGGTCAGCACCGGATCGAAATGGTCGGCGGAGGCATTGTCTGCGTCGATCAACAGGGCGACATTGCCGCTGGGGATCGCCGAGGGCATCAGGCCGATTCCAGCGCCGCCGGATGGAATTCTCCAGTCGCTTCATCCAGCAGATGCAGTTGCCCGTCTGCAATCGCGAAGAATGCGCCGACCAACTTCAATTCTCCATTACGTTCCTTGGTGCGGACGCACGGGAAGGTGCGCAAGTTGGCAAGGCTGACCTTGACCCCTTCCTGCTCCATGGCACGGTGCGCGTCGCGGCCGTGATCATCGCCGAAGCGTTCGACGACCTTTTCCCGTGCGCCATCAAGCATGTCTATCCAGTTATGGATAAAGCCGCCTTCTCCGGGAGGGGCATCCTTCAGTTCCTGGCTGAGGGCCGCCTTGCAGCCGCCGCATTTGCCATGGCCCATGACGACGATCTCGCCGACCTTGAGCACCTGAACGGCAAACTCCAGCGCGGCCGAAACGCCATGATGGCCCGGATTAGTTTCAAATGGGGGCACAAGCGCGGCCACATTGCGGACTACGAAGATCTCGCCGGGGCTGGTGTCGAAGATCTGCGCGGGATCGACTCGGCTGTCGGAGCAGGCGATGACCATGACGCGCGGGCTTTGCCCTTCGCTCAATTCATCCCATCGGCCACGTTGTTGAGTCCAGCCGGTGTTGCGGAAGCGGCGATAGCCTTCGAGCATGTCGGAAAAGTCGGTCATGCCCAAGTCTCTGCCCAACAATCTGGGGGCTGGCAAGAGTGGGCATGCATCGCTATTTGATGGCGCATGACAGACACCGCTCCGCTACCTGTGCAAGCCACTCCGCAACGTGCGCGCAAGCCCGATTGGATCAGGGTGAAGGCGCCGACGAGTCCGGGCTATAATGAAACCCGGAAGCTGATGCGGGAAAAGGGGCTGGCCACGGTTTGCGAAGAGGCGGCTTGCCCGAACATCGGGGAATGCTGGACCAAGAAGCATGCGACGGTGATGATCCTGGGTGACGTGTGCACGCGGGCCTGCGCCTTCTGCAACGTCAAAACCGGCATGCCGCGCAAGGTCGATCCGAACGAGCCGCAGAATCTGGCCGACGCTTGCGCGGAAATGGGGCTGGAGCATATCGTCATCACCTCCGTCGATCGCGACGATCTGCCCGATGGCGGCGCGTCGCAGTTCGTGAAGGTGATCGAAGCGTTGCGGCGGACGACTCCGGACACGACGATCGAGATTTTGACCCCGGACTTCCGGAACAAGCATGAACGCGCAGTCGAGATGATCGTGGCTGCGCGACCGGACGTCTATAATCATAACCTTGAGACGGTGCCCCGCCTGTATCCGACGATTCGCCCCGGTGCGCGTTATTATGCGTCGCTGCGGTTGCTGGAGTCGGTGAAGAAGCTGGACCCGTCGATCTTCACCAAGTCGGGGATCATGCTCGGCCTGGGTGAAGAGCGCCTGGAGGTCCATCAGGTGATGGACGACATGCGTTCGGCCGACATCGATTTCCTGACCATGGGGCAATATCTGCAGCCTACGCCGAAGCATGCCAAGGTGATGGAGTTCGTGACCCCTGCGGCGTTCAATGCCTATGCTGGGATCGCGCGTGCCAAGGGATTTTTGCAAGTGGCATCGAGCCCGTTGACCCGTTCCAGCTATCATGCGGGCAAGGATTTCGCCGAGATGCGGGCGGCGCGTGAGGCTCAGCTGGCACGGGCAGCGCGCTGAAAACATGCCGAAACATCACGAAACAAGGCCGCTTCCCTACACGCCTGACCAGATGTTCGACCTTGTTTCGAATGTGGCGTCCTATCCTGAATTCCTGCCATGGATCAGCGCGATCCGCGTTCGCCAGGACAGTGATTCGGAGATGGTTGCCGACATGATCGTCGGCTTTAAAGGTATCAAGGAAAGCTTCACGTCGCGCGTGCACAAGCATCGGCCTGACTTCGTGCGCGTCGACTATCTGGAAGGCCCGCTCAAGCATCTGCACAACCAGTGGCGGTTCCGCGATGACGGGAAGGGTGGCGTGCTTGTCGATTTCGAGGTCGAATTCGAGTTCAAGAATCGTCTGTTCGAGATGATCGCCGGGCAGATGTTCGACAAGGCGCTGCGCAAGATGATCGGCGCGTTCGAAACCCGCGCGGCCGAACTTTACGGCGATTCGGGCAGCAGAAGCTCCAGCGCGCAAAGCGCCGCCTGAAGGCGCACGCCGCCCCGGCCGCTATCCTCAAAATGGCGCATGTCAGCGACGACCTTGTCCGGGTTGCCGCCGCGTTCGGCGCGGGCAAAAACGACGGTGCCCACCGGCTTTTGCTCTGATCCGCCGCCGGGGCCAGCGATGCCCGTAATGGCAACGGCTACATTGGCGTGGCTTTTGGTGAGAGCGCCCTGCGCCATTGCCCACGCGGTGGCGATGGAAACGGCTCCGAAGGTTTCCAGAACGTCCTGAGAGACCTTCAGCAGCTCATTCTTCATGTCATTCGAATAAGTGATGAATCCTGCTTCAAAAACCTCCGAAGACCCGGCGATTTCGGTGAGGGCAGCGGACACAAGACCGCCAGTACAGCTTTCCGCAACAGCGATGGTGCGGCCAGCGCGACGATTGGCGATGATGACGCGCTCGGCGAGGTCCACCAGCGAGGTGGGGAGGATGCGATCTGGCATGGGGTTAGAATAGCGCGGGGAGGGAGATGGTTGCAACGGCTTGTGCAGCAATGCCTTCGCGGCGTCCGGCAAAGCCCAGGCGTTCGGTGGTGGTGGCCTTCACGCTGACCCGATCGAGCGGGATGGCTAGCAACTCGCTGATGCGCTGGCGCATGGCATCGCGGTGAGGGCCGATCTTCGGAGCCTCACAGATGATCGTGACGTCGATATGATCGATGCGGCCACCACGGGACGTCACCCGATCTCGCGCATATTCGAGGAATCGGGAGGACGCCGCGCCGCGCCATTGCGGATCGGATGGGGGGAAGTGACTGCCTATGTCCCCTTCGGCAAGAGCACCGAGCATGGCATCGACGATCGCGTGAATTGCGACATCCGCATCGCTATGCCCCGCGAGTCCCTTTTCATGGGGAACCTGAACGCCGCAAAGCCAAAGCTCCTCATCCGCAGCGAGCCGGTGGACATCATAGCCCATGCCGACGCGGGTCGTTCGCTGTGATGCCAGCAGCGCTTCGGCCCGGATGAAATCTTGAGGGTAGGTCAATTTCTCCAACCTTTCGTCGCCGGGAACCAGAATGACGTCATGGCCCGCCTGACGGAGCATCTGGGCATCATCGGTGGCTTCGCGCTTATCGTCCCAATTGCGATGCGCGGTGAGGATGGCGTCGAAGTGAAATGCTTGTGGGGTTTGCACCCGGAAGAGCGCCGATCGATCGACAATGTCGGCTGTGAGGTCGCCCGCTGACCTTACCAATGTGTCGGCGACGGGGAGGGCAGGGATCGCGCCCGGCGCGAAGTCGAGCGCGGCCAGCAGTTGATCGATCATGGAAGCGGACAGGAAAGGGCGGGCAGCATCGTGGATCAACACCCTGTCGGCACCACCGGCGGCAGCGATAGCCTCAAGCCCCGCATGAACGGATCCGCGGCGGCTGTCCGCACCCTGGACGATCGACGTGACCTGGTCTTCGTCAATCAGCGACCGGACTGTTTCCTCCTGCCCGGCGCCGATGACCAGGTAGACCGCACCGACTAGCGGATGAGCCGCCAGCGCTTGAATGGAGTGGGCGATGATGGCCTTGCCCCCAATGTGACGAAATTGCTTGGGTACATCGCCCCCGGCGCGACTGCCTTGGCCAGCTGCAAGTACCAGCGCGGCGACCCTCTGATTGCTCCCTGTCATCGCAGCGCGTGTAGCGAACGGTGGATCGCTCCGCCAGACGGCTTGCTTGCCGCATCGCCGCTTTTCCGCTAAGGGCTGCCTGTTTTTTAGGCAAAGCTGGTGATGCGCATAATTTCCCCCATCTCCGTTGGTCCGGTGACGATCGACATGCCCGTGATCCTGGCGCCGATGACTGGCGTCACGGATATGCCGTTCCGCACGCTGGTGCGCCGTTACGGATCGGGGCTGAACGTGACGGAGATGATCGCGAGCGCGGCGATGATCCGCGAAACCCGGCAGTCTTTGCAGAAGGCGGCCTGGCATCCGGTAGAGGAGCCAGTGTCCATGCAGCTTGCGGGCTGCTCACCACAGGAGATGGCCGAAGCCGCGAAGCTGAATGCGGATCGCGGCGCGGCGATCATCGACATCAACATGGGCTGTCCGGTCAAGAAGGTTGTGAACGGCGATGCGGGCAGCGCTCTGATGCGCGACCTGCCTCTGGCCGCCGCGCTGATCGAGGCGACGGTGAAGGCCGTCGATGTGCCCGTGACCGTCAAGATGCGGATGGGGTGGGATCATGCCAGCCTCAATGCCCCTGAACTGGCGCGGATTGCGCAGGATCTGGGTGCGAAGATGATCACTGTACATGGGCGGACGCGCTGCCAGATGTACAAGGGTAGCGCCGATTGGGCGTTCGTACGGAATGTGAAGGACGCCGTGTCGTTGCCCGTGATTGTCAATGGCGACATCTGCTCGATCGAAGATGCGGAAACGGCGCTGGAGCAAAGCGGGGCGGACGGCGTCATGATCGGCCGTGGCGCCTATGGGCGGCCCTGGCTGATCGGACAGGTGATGCACTGGTTCCGCACGGGGCAGCGTCTTCCCGATCCTTCGCTCGCTGAGCAATATCAGCTGATAACAGAGCATTATCGTGCGATGATCGAGCATTATGACGGCCTTACCGGCGTCAACATGGCTCGCAAGCATATCGGTTGGTATACCAAGGGTCTTACCGGATCGGCGGAGTTTCGTAACGCTGTGAATCAGGAGCCGGATGGCGACGTGGTGCTGGATATGCTGGCGCGCTTTTACGAGCCGCTGATTGCCCCGGACGGAGCGATCGAGACCCGCAAGGCGGCATGACCATGCCACTGACGACCGTCCCGCCGCCCCGGATGCAGCAGGACGGACCATCACCGTCGGAATTGATGATCGCACTCCCCGTGGCGACGTTGATCGTGGCGCCGGACAACAGCATTGCCGATGCGAATGTCCGGGCGGAAACTTTGCTCAACATGGCGCGATCTGCGATCGTGGGAAGCGATGTCACGCGCACGGTTCGGATGGCGGACGCGAGTTCTCGCTTCGACATTTGGCATAGCAGCAAGCCGATAGCCGCTTATGACGTCAAGGTGCATGCGGGGCGAACGGCGGAGATGGAAGTCGATCTGATGATCGCACCGATTGTCGACCATGAAGGGTGGCGGGTGGTGTCGATCCACGCTCAAAGCCATGCGCGGCAGATTGGCCATCGTGGCACTGCGGGCGGCGCGCGATCGGCCATGGGCGCCGCAGCCATATTGGCGCATGAGATCAAGAATCCGCTATCAGGCATCCGTGGCGCAGCACAGCTTTTGGAGTCCGGCAACGATGGACGCGACGCCGTGCTGACCCAGTTGATCTGCAACGAGGTCGATCGGATCGCCGCCCTGATCGATCGTATGCAGGATTTCACGACCGATCACAGGCTGGAATGCCGACCGGGCAACATCTATCCCATGATTGATCGGGCGGCCAACATCGCCGCTGCCGGTTTTGCAAGAAATATAAGAATTATAAAGCGTTATGATCCGTCATTGCCATTTGCGGTCATCAATGGCGATGCGCTTGTGCAGATCATGCTCAACCTGCTGAAAAATGCTGCTGAGGCGCTGGAGGAAGTCGAAGAACCCTGCATCCGCGTTGAAACCGCGTTTCGCCATGGCGTGTCGGTCGTGCTGGGCGATGGAAAGGGCAGCGCGGTATTGCCGATCGAGATACTGGTCATCGACAATGGTCCGGGAGTGCCCGAACATATATTGGATCACCTCTTCAACCCCTTCATCACGGGCAAGCGCGATGGGCAGGGGCTGGGGCTGGCATTGGTGGACAAGCTGGTGCGGGACATGAATGGGTTTGTCCAATATTCACGCGATCCAGACGCGGGCGAATCGACGTTCCGAATCCTGCTTCCCATGGGGATGGGGTCATGACGACCACGGGGTCGATATTGGTCGTCGATGACGATCCCGCCATTTGCATGGTGGTCGGGGAAGCGCTGCGGCGGCAGGGGCATAAGGTAAAGACCGCGTCGTCCATTCGGGAGCGTAGCGCCCTGATCGACAGTTTCGCACCAGATGTGCTCATAACTGACGTCATGCTGCCGGATGGCGATGGTCTGGACGGCGTCGCGGAAATCCTGGGGCGCAGGCCAGACCTTAGCGTGATCATATTGTCGGCGCAGAACACATTGAACACCGCTATTCGCGCCACGGAGAAGGGGGCCTTCGAATATCTCCCCAAGCCGTTCGACCTAAATGAATTGGCGCGGGCGGTCGGTGACGCCCTCGGCATGAACAAGGCCGAGGAGGGCAATCAGGAGGATGGCCTTCCCCACGACGGACTGCCTCTCGTCGGGCGATCTCCCGCCATGCAGGAGGTTTACCGGACGATCGCGCGGGTATTGTCCAATGATCTCAGCATCCTGGTGCTGGGTGAGTCGGGTACGGGGAAAGAACTTGTCGCCGAAGCGATCCATGGGCTGGGGCAGCGCCGTACCAAGCCATTTGTCGCCATCAACATGGCCGCAATCCCACGCGAACTGATCGAGGCCGAACTGTTCGGCTATGAAAAGGGCGCGTTTACGGGAGCCAATGTCCGCACTGCCGGGAAGTTTGAGCAGGCGCAGGGCGGAACCCTGTTCCTCGACGAGATCGGCGACATGCCGATGGAGGCGCAGACGCGCCTGCTCCGGGTCTTGCAATCAGGTGAGGTGACGACGGTCGGTGGGTCGAAGCCGGTGCGGGTGAATGTCCGCATCGTTGCAGCCACGAACAAGGACCTTCCCAAGCTGATCGAGGAAAACAGGTTCCGGGAAGATCTTTATTACCGGCTGAATGTCGTGCCCATCCCCTTGCCTGCCTTGCGCGAACGGCGGGAGGACGTGATCCTGCTCGCAAGGCATTTCCTGGAACGCGCCGCGCAGGAGGGGCTACCCCGAAAGACGTTGTCGGATGATGCCGCGCAATTGCTGATGGCCTATCATTGGCCGGGTAATGTCCGTGAGCTTCAGAACCTGATGCAGAGGCTGGCGGTGCTGAGCCGTGAGACCGTGATCGCGGGGGAGGTGTTGCGCAACAGCTTGCCGCTGGACCTGGTGCCTCCGGATTATGCCGCACCCGCCGATCAACTGGTCCTGGCCGTGCGCGAATGGGCGAAGCGGCAGTTGGGGATCGGCATCGGACAGCCCAACCGCAATCTGCATGATGATATGCTGGCCGTCGTCGAACCGATCCTGTTGCAGGAAACGCTGGCGAGCGCGGATGGTAACCAGATCCGGGCCGCGGGGTTGCTGGGGATCAACCGTAACACGTTGCGCAAGAAGTTGACCGACTATGGTTTGGACCCGCTGCAACTGCGCGTTTCGGACTAAGCCGGGACGAAACGACACAGGTGTTCGGCCAAGGGACAATGTGTCCCAAATACTGTGTTTGATCAGGCACGGCGTTGTTGTAAGAAAGCCACTATGGAAGGTGCAGTGACTCTCTCCACGCGAGGTCGGGCATGGAAGAGATATTTTCCGCCCTTCCTTCGACGTCATCTCGCTCCGCTGGTGGAGGCGGTCACGCTGATGCTGTTCCTTGGAACGGCGGGCATCACCTATTTCCTGTTATCGGGCCAGGGGCAGTCATACACGCTGCTTACGCCGCCGATCGTCGCGTTGCTGCTGGTGGGAAATCTGGTTCCGGCGATCGCGCTGCTCGTGTTGCTTGGACGCCGGGTCGCGAAGCGCCGCGCCGCACAGTCCGCGATAGGCAGTGACGGGCAACTTCACGTCAGGCTGGTGGCCATCTTCTCGATCGTGGCCAGCGTCCCGATGTTGCTGGTCGTCATCTTCGCCTCGCTGTTGTTCCAATATGGCGTGCAATTCTGGTTTTCTGACAGCGCACGCGGGATGTTGCAAAATGCCAGCGATCTCGCTCGCGGCTATTATGAGCAAAATCTTCGCGAGGTGGGCGACGAAACGGTGACCATGGCGAGCGACTTGCGGGATTATCTCGGCCAGTCGAAAGTATCGAGCCCGCGCTTCGCCGAAGGCTATATCTACCAGGTCGTCACGCGAAAACTCAATCGCTCGGCAATCATAGAGGTGGGCAAGGATGGCGTGGCTCGCACCGCTGCGACGGTCGACCCGGATAGCCGACCTGCTTCAGAAATGCTGTCACCCGATGTCGTCAAGAGATTGGAAGCAGGCGAGAATGTTGTTGTTGCAGCGAAGCCAAACCAGATTCAGGCGGTGACGCTGCTCTACCCCGGCGCGAAAATCTATCTTTATGCCACTCGGGATTCCGGTTCGACTGCGTTCAGCAATGTGGAGCGCGCGCAGAAGGTCCTGTCCGACTATGATATCTTCGCGGCCCAATCACGCGCTCTTCAGCTGCGATTTAACGTCGCTCTGTTCGTAGGATCGCTTCTGCTGGTCGGCATAGCGGTCTATATCGCATTGGCGGTTGCGGATTGGATGGTTCGCCCGGTGAATGAATTGGTGACCGCGGCCCGGCGAGTGACGGCAGGTGACTTGTCCGCTCGCGTCACCAGCCCGCAGTCCCGCGATGAAATCGGAACGCTCGCATCTGCCTTCAACAGGATGACCCAGAGGCTGGAGGCGCAGACAGGCGCGCTTGTAGCCGCGAACAGCCAGTTGGATGAACGTCGCGCCTTCATCGAGGCCATCCTCTCAGGCGTTTCCGCAGGCGTATTGTCGGTGGACAGGGAAGGGGTGATCCTGCTTCTCAACAGTTCGGCCGCCGCCATTCTGGTGAAGGACGGCGATGATCCGGTAGGGCGCCCGTTGAGCGCCGTTTCGCCGGAACTGGCGGCCCTTATCGCTTCGGAGGAGGGGGCGGGGATCGTGCAGACGCGCGCGCATGGCGAAGTACGGACCCTGGCAGTCAAAGTGTCCGAAGACGCATCGCGCCATATCCTGACGTTCGACGACATTACGCAGCAGTTGTCCGATCAGCGGCGCGCCGCATGGTCCGACGTGGCTCGTCGGATTGCGCATGAGATCAAGAACCCGCTGACGCCCATCCAGCTCGCGGCGGAGCGCTTGCAGCGCCGCTATGCCGAGGAAGTGACGAGCGACAAGGCGACCTTCACACGCCTGACAGGGACCATCGTCAGACAGGTAGGCGATCTGCGGCGTATCGTGGATGAATTCTCCTCGTTCGCGCGGATGCCCAAACCGGTGTTCCGCCGCGAGGCTGTTGCTGATATAGCCCGTCATGCCCTGTTCCTGCACGAAGTGGCGCATCCCGACGTCAAATTTGAATTCCGTGGTGGGCCGCATGATATGGAACTCGTCTGCGACCGACGACAGCTGGGGCAAGCACTGACCAATATCGTCAAAAATGCCGTGGAGGCTATCGAGCCCAAGCCCGAACCTGCCGAGGGCGGAGCCCGTGGTCATGTTCGCATGACGGTCGGTCAGGAGGACGGCAATCTGCTTATCAAAGTCAGCGATGACGGAATCGGACTTCCGCCGGAGCGGGAGAGGGTGTTGGAACCCTATATGACAACCCGCAGCAAGGGGACCGGCTTGGGGCTCGCCATCGTCAAGAAGATCGTCGAGGAACATATGGGCGAAATCCGCCTGGAAGATGCGGAAGGCGGAGGGACGAGCGTTACGTTGCGCTTCCCCACTGCTGCTCTTGAGAAATTGGAAGAAGGGCAGGTCGTAGCATTGCCCAAGGGAAAAGTGACAGCCAATGGCGCTTGATATTCTGGTAGTCGATGATGAAGAGGACATCCGTGATCTGGTCGCGGGCGTGCTTGAGGATGAGGGCTTTACCACTCGCACTGCTGCCAACAGCGACAGCGCGATAGAGGCGCTGGATACCAGACGTCCTTCGCTGGTCCTGCTGGACGTCTGGCTTCAGGGGTCGACCCTGGATGGTCTGGAATTGCTGGACGTGATCAAACAGCGTGATGCGACCATTCCGGTGCTCATGATTTCGGGGCATGGCAATATCGACACGGCCGTGGCCGCGATCCGTAAGGGCGCGGCGGACTTTATAGAAAAGCCATTCGAAGCCGACCGGTTGCTACATCTGGTTGCGCGCGCCACCGAGACCGAAAGATTGCGGCGAGAAAATCAGGTCCTGCGTGCCCGGTTTGGGCAGGATGACGAACTGACGGGCACTTCGGCCGCAATCAATGCGGTGCGGGCGACGATAAAGAAGGTCGCCGGAACGGGCAGCCGTGTGCTGATTTCGGGTCCTGCGGGCGTGGGCAAAGAAGTGGCGGCGCGCATGCTTCACAGCTGGAGCGGGAGGGCCGATGCGCCCTTCATCATCGTCGCGGCGGCGCGAATGGACCCCGACCGGGTCGAAGAGGAACTGTTTGGCGTCGAAGACCCCAGCGGCCTTGTGCGTCCCGGCTATCTTGAGCAGGCGCATGGCGGCACGCTTTACCTTGACGAGATCGCAGACATGCCCGTCACGACGCAGGGCAAGATATTGCGGGTTCTGACGGATCAGAGCTTCACGCGCGTGGGCGGGCAACGGCAGGTGAAGGTGGACGTACGCGTCATCTCTTCGACGGCGCGGGACCTGGCAGCAGAAATCGAGGAGCGGCGGTTCCGGGAAGACTTGTTCTATCGTCTGAACGTTGTTCCCCTCGTCATCCCTTCCTTGTCGGAACGGCGAGATGACATTCCTCCGCTGGTCGAGCATTATCTCGCACGTTTCGCGGCCGAACGGCGGGTGCCGTCGCCCGAGATCGCCAGTGATGCCATGGCCGCGCTTCAGGCGAACGAATGGCCCGGCAACGTTCGCCAGCTGCGCAACGTCATCGAGCGGACAATGATCCTTGCTCCGGGCGAGCGGATAGGGCGGATCGAGCTGGACATGCTGCCTAGCGAGCTTTCCAGTAATGGCGCCGGTGAAGGGATGGGTCAGTCCGCGATCATGGGGGCGCCGTTGCGGGAAGCGCGGGAAAGTTTTGAACGCGAATATCTGCGCATTCAGATCAGGCGATTTTCCGGCAACATATCCCGAACGGCCACTTTCATCGGCATGGAACGATCTGCATTGCACCGCAAGCTCAAGCTGCTTGGGATAACGGATGGAAAAGACAATTGATGCAAGGGGATGAGCCATAGCCCATCTGGGGCATGGACGCCCCTTCGCAATTGCGGTAGCTTTCTGATTGCCCCCGGTGAGCGGGGGCGGGCAAGACACCCTGCCCAGGGGTGCAAGAGCGGGTAACGTCCCGCCAATAAGGTGAAGACCATGGCAGAAAAACTCAATAATCTTCAGGACATATTCCTGAACAACCTTCGCAAGAGCAAGACGCCTGTGACCATGTTCCTGGTAAAAGGCGTGAAGCTGCAAGGGATCATCACCTGGTTCGACAACTTTTCCGTTTTGTTGCGGCGCGACGGGCAATCGCAGCTTGTCTACAAGCACGCGATTTCCACGGTGATGCCTGCTCAGTCGATGGACCTGACGGACCTTCGCAAGGCGAGCGACGGCAATTCAAAGCCCAAGCTGCTTCAGGAAATATTCCTGAGCGCCGTCCGCAAGTCCGGTAGCCCCGTCACCATGTTCCTGGTCAACGGCGTGATGTTGCAGGGCGAGATCGCTGCATTCGATCTTTTCTGCATGTTGCTGGAACGCGACGGCATGGTGCAGCTTGTCTACAAGCACGCCATCTCCACTGTCCAACCTCTCCATGTGCTCGACCTGAGCGGCGAAGGCGAGGGCGAGGATTGATCAATCTATTTCGGTACGGCCCGCCTTCTGATGAGGCGGGTCGGCGCCTGATGCGTTAGGCGCTTATGGCCGTCTTCAACCGGGACTCTGCCGACGAAGTATCGCGCGGCGCGCGGGCCGTGGTCGTGCGCGCTGACACTCATGGAGTGGAACGGCGCGACAGTGATGCCCGGCTGGAGGAGGCGAAGGGCCTCGCTCTGGCGATAGGGATCGACGTACGCGCGGCGCAGGCGTTTCGCGTGCGTGATCGGAAGCCCGCAACGCTGTTCGGAAGTGGCCAGGTCGATCAGATCGCGACCCTGGCGCGGATGGAAGAAGCCGAACTGGTCATTATCGACAACGCTTTGAGCCCGGTTCAACAGAGCAATCTTGAAAAGGCTACTGAAGCCAAGGTGATCGACCGAACGGGGTTGATCCTCGAAATCTTCGGCGAACGCGCGGCCACCAATGAAGGACGCCTTCAGGTCGAACTGGCCCATCTTGATTATCAGGCGGGCAGGCTGGTGCGCAGCTGGACCCACCTTGAACGGCAGCGCGGCGGCTTTGGGTTCCTGGGTGGTCCCGGCGAAACGCAGATCGAGGCCGACCGGCGGATGATCCGGGATCGCATGGCGAAGATCAGGCGTGAACTTGACCAGGTGACCCGTACGCGCAGCTTGCATCGGGCGCGGCGGCAAAGAGCTCCTTGGCCGGTGATCGCGCTCGTCGGCTATACCAATGCTGGAAAGTCCACGCTTTTCAACCGCATGACGGGCGCCGATGTCATGGCGGAAGATTTGCTGTTTGCGACGCTGGACCCGACCATGCGCCAGATCGCATTACCGGGATTGGACAAGGCGATCCTGTCGGACACGGTCGGTTTTGTGTCGGATCTTCCCACGCAACTGATCGCGGCGTTTCGCGCCACGCTGGAAGAAGTTCTGTCTGCTGACCTCATTATACATGTCCGCGACATCGCCCATCCTGATAGCGAGGCGCAGCGCGATGATGTGCTGGATGTGCTGAGTGAGCTTGGTGTTGCGGGTGAGGGCGCTCTTGAGGGCGGAGCAGGGGACGACGCCCCTCCGATTATCGAGGCGTGGAATAAACTTGATCTGCTGGGTGAGGAAGAAGCTGCGCAACTTCGGGAAATCGTGGAGCGGCGCGGGGATGTCGTGATCCTTTCCGCCCTGACCGGAGATGGCGTGGATGATCTGCAACGATGCATAAGCGCCAGACTGACTGCTGGGGCGCAAATCCATCAACTTCGGGTGCCGTTGGCGGATGGCGCTGCCGTTGCCTGGCTGCACGAGCATGGTGAAGTGATAGAAAGCGAAACGGTGGATAGCGAGCTTGTGGTCAAGGTTCGGCTGTCTGACTCCGCCCTTGCTCGTTTCAGCAAACGCGCGGCTTCTTGATCGGTTACCGGCAGGCCAATTCGCGTTTGGCCTGCTGCCAGAGAGCTTCCTTTCCATCGAGGTCGAGGCTCTGAAATCCATTGCCCGCGGTCTGTTCCATGACGCGGAAGCGGGCTTCGAATTTCGCGTTGGCGGCCCGTAGCGCGGCTTCCGGATCGACCCTCAGATGCCGGGCCAGGTTGACCACGGCGAACAGCAGGTCGCCGACCTCCTCCTGATGTTCTTCGGGCGATGTGGCGTCGTGAACTTCCTGCAATTCCTCTTCAATCTTCGCGACTACACCTTGGGTGTCGGGCCAGTCGAAGCCGGTGCGGGCGGCGCGCTTCTGGAGCTTTTCGGCGCGGAGTAGTGCGGGGAGCGCGTTGGCAACGCCAGCGAGAGCGCTGCTGTCGGGTTCCCTGGCAGCGCGTTCGGCTGCTTTGATCGCTTCCCATTGGGCATGGCCATGTTCGCGTTCGGCACCTTCGCCGAAGATGTGCGGATGGCGGCGGATCATCTTGTCGGTGACGCCGTCGATGACGTCCTGAAGATTGAAGTGTCCGGCTTGTTCGGCCATCCGGCTGTGGAAGGCTACCTGTAGCAGGAGGTCGCCGAGTTCGTCGCAGAGCGCGGACATGTCGTTACGTTCGATCGCGTCGGCGACTTCATAGGCTTCCTCGATCGTGTAGGGAGCGATGCTGGCAAAATCCTGTTGGATGTCCCAAGGACATCCGGTGTCAGGATCGCGGAGCCGGGCCATAACGTTGGCGAGCGGCATGATGTCGGCGGGGCTCGCTTTGGTGCTGGATGACATGGGGGTCCTGAAATCGAGAAGGAAGTGGCGAGAAGATAGAGTTTTGGTTGGGGGAAGGCCATCCATTCTGGACTGATGCTTGTGCGATAATATATATTATGTTAAATATCGATTGAGGTGACCCTTTGCGGCGTGGCGAAGAGAGGTAATGAAGGATCGCCGATCGGTTCGGCATTTCCCCGTTTCAGTCCTCCCGGATTTGGCTGTGGCGACGGGTGTCGGGCATTTTGATGTAGATGATCAGCGATATGGCGATCATGACGCTTACATAGATGTAAAATGCCTGTTCGATGCCGATCTGCTTGAAATAGAGCGCGACGAATTCGGCCGTGCCGCCGAACAATGTGTTCGCCAAGGCATATGGCAGCGCGACGCCTAGGGCGCGGATATGGGCCGGGAAAAGCTCCGCCTTCACGACGGCGTTGATCGATGTGTAGCCGGTGACGATGATCAGGCCCGCCATCACCAGCAGGCCCGCAACGAGTGGATCGCGAGTTACGGCGAGCGTCGCAAATATCGGATAGGTGAACAGCAGGCCCAGTACGCCGAATCCGATCATCAACGGCTTACGCCCGATCCGGTCTGAGAGCGCGCCCGCGATCGGCTGCAGAGCCATGAAAAAGAACAAGGTTATCCCATTGATCTGTGACGCTGTTTCCCGGCTGAGGCCCGACGTGTTCACCAGGAATTTCTGCATATAGATCGAATAGGCATAGAAGGCGATCGTACCGCCCGCGGTGAGCAGCATCACGGTCAGCGTTTCGCGAGGATGCTTTGTCACGAGTTCGACAAAGCCGGATCGCGGTGCTCCTTCGGCTCTCGCCGCATGGAAGCTTTGCGTTTCACTGAGTCCACGGCGGAGCCAGAAGACGATCACGGCAAGGGCGCCGCCAATCAGGAAAGGTATCCGCCACCCCCAGTCGTCAAGCTGCGCAGTGGTCAGCACACCCTGAAGAACAAGCAGCACGCAAATTGCCACAAGTTGTCCGGCGATTAACGTAACATATTGAAAGCTTGAAAAGAAACCGCGCCGATCACGTCCCGCCATTTCAGACAGATAGGTTGCGCTGGCCCCATATTCGCCGCCGATCGAAAGACCCTGCATCAGGCGGGCAAGGACGAGCAGCAGGGGCGCTCCTACCCCGATCACATCATAGCCGGGCGTCACCGCAATGAGCAGCGAACCCGCGCACATGAGAGCAACGGACAAGGTAAGCCCGCTTTTGCGTCCATGCCGGTCGGAATAAATGCCCATCAACCAGGCGCCGACAGGGCGCATCAGGAAGCCCACCGCGAATATCCCGGCGGCGCTCAAAAGCTGTGCCGTGCGATCTTCGCTAGGGAAGAAATGCGGCGCGAAATAGAGTGTGAAGGCGGCATAGGCGTACCAGTCATACCATTCCACCAGATTGCCGGTGGAACCGCCGACGATTGCCTTTAGCCTTTCGCGCTGGGTCGGTGCGCGCAGCGCCAAGGTTGCCGTCATGGATTGAGCACCATCTCGCCATTTTCGACGCCCCAGCTTTTGAGCCGGGACAGCATGTTCATCCCTATGACGTTCACCTCACCAAAAGCGGGCGATATGACGATGGGCAGGTCGCTCGACCGGATCGGGCCGATGGCCAAAGTGGAGATGGAGGAACGCTTGGCGTCAATCTGGCCGTTCGCGGTCATCATCGACACGCCCGGAGCGCTCAGGTCAAAATTGAGCCCGGCCTCACGCGCGGAGGGGACGGAAAGCGCTGTTATGCTGGCGCCGCTGTCTATGAGGAAGCGGGTGGCAGTGCCGTTGACTGTTCCTTCGACCCAGAAATGGCCATCAGGTGCCATGGGAATGCGAAGCGCCTGACCTTCGGCGCGGGCGGGAGGCGGTGTTGGCGGAGCTTCTTTCGAGACTGGCCCTGCCCCTTCCACAGCCATTCGGGTGGAGAAAAGTCCGGCTTTCTCACCAATTTTGAACAATCCCAGCAGGGCAGCGAATATGGCGACCCAGACCAGTGCGAGGCGGAGCATGCCAGCCATGGGCATGCGGCGAGCCAGCAGGGCCGAGCCGACGAGAACAAGCGCGAGCACATACCAGATGCTGGAAGCCGCCTGATCCCCATTCATGCCGTCAGCCCCCATCCCCGTTCAGTTCGATGCACATGCCATCATAGCCGGGCTCCACGCCATCCGGCAGCGTTTTCAACAGAGCCGCATAGTCCATGCTCTGATCCATATGCGTAAGGACGGCGCGGCGCGGACGGGTGGCCGAGATGCCGTCGAGGGTAAGGGCCAGGTGTGGATGGGTCGGATGCGGCTTTTCGCGGAGGGCATCGACAACCCAGACGTCCAACCCGTCGTAAAGACTGATCATGTCGGCCGTAAGATCATGAAAATCAGTGGCATAGCCTATCGAACTACCATCCGATGTGAAGCGAAAGCCGGTCGAGTAAATCTCGCCATGTGGTTGGTCTGTGCAGGCGATGTCGATGTCACCGATGCGCAGGCCATCGGGCAGCACATGCGGCTCTATGGTCGGATGATAGCCCTGCCGTCCTTCAAAGGCGTAGGCGAAGCGCTCCTTCAGGAGTTTGAGCGTCTGGCGGCGGGCATAGCCCGGGACGGGCGTGCGGCGATGGTGGTAAAGCTGGCGTACGTCATCGATGCCATGACAGTGATCGGCATGATCGTGGGTCCAGAGAATGGCGTCGATATGGATGACATCGGCGGCCAGCAGTTGGACGCGCATGTCGGGGGACGTATCGATAAGGAGGCGCGTTGTGGGGCTTTCCACCAGGATCGAGGCTCGTGTCCGCCGGTTCTTCGGCTCTTTCGGATCGCAGCTGCCCCAGTCATTGCCGATCCGGGGGACGCCCGAAGAGGTGCCACAGCCCAGGATGGTGAGCTTAAGGCTCATGCCTTTTGCGCTGCTCCGGTCTTGCTGAACAAGGTGCGAAAGTTTGCTGAGGTTGCGGCGGCCAGTTGCTCCACGCCCTCGCCGCGCAGGTTTGCCAGGAAGCGCGCGGTGTCGGCGACGAAGGCTGGTTCGCAGGACTTGCCACGGTGGGGGACGGGCGCGAGGAAGGGGGAGTCCGTTTCAACCAGCAGTCGGTCGAGCGGCAGACGGGCAGCGGTTTCCTGAAGATCCTTTGCGCTTTTGAAGGTCACGATGCCCGAAATGCTGATGTAGAAGCCGAGGTCCAACGCGGCATCGGCAAAGGCTCCGCTGGCGGTGAAGCAGTGGATGACGCCGGGATAGGCGCCCTGCCCCATTTCCTCGCACAGGATGGCGAGCGTATCCTCCTCCGCATCGCGGGTGTGGACGATCAGCGGCAGGCCAGTGGCGCGGGATGCGGCGATATGGGCGCGGAAGCTGCTTTGCTGCCGGGCGCGGTCGCTATGATCATAATAATAGTCGAGGCCGGTTTCCCCGATGCCGACCACGCGAGGGTGGGCGGCGCGTTCGATCAGCTTGGCCGTGTCGATGTGGGGATGTTCGTCGGCCTCATGGGGGTGGATGCCGACGGTGGCGTAGACATCGGGTTGCTGTTCGGCTGTCGCGAGAACGGCGTCCCATTCGCTTTCGCGGGTCGCGATGTTGAGCATCAGGTCGATGCCAGCGGAGCGCGCGCGTTCAAGCACATTCTGCTGATCTTCGACCAAGCCTTTGTAATTCAAGTGGCAATGGCTGTCGATCAACATGGATCAGGTGTCCGCTTCGGTGAGTTCGAGGCGTGGGAAGAGTGGCTTGGGCGCGCTGAGGGTGAAGCCGCTGGCGCGGAGATCGGCGTAGGCGCTGCTGCCGATCGCTTCGAAGGTCCGGCTCGTCTGTGGAACGCCCATCTGGTCGAGCAGCGCGGTGGCGCTGGCGGGGATCACGGGCTGGATGATGATGGCAAGGTTGGCGATGGCTTCGTACAGCGTCGCCAACACAGCTTCCATCCGCGCCGGGTCGGTCTTGCGCAAGGCCCAGGGCGCCTGCGCGTCGATATAGGCGTTGCAGGCGAATACGGCGCGCATCCATGCTTCGATCGCGGTCGAGGGCGCGAGATCGGCCATGGCGGTCTGGAACGTCTGGGCGGCGTCGCTGATGGTTTTCAGCAGATCGCTGTCCACATCCTGCGGCGCGGGTTCAGGCAGGCGGCCTTCAAGATTCTTGGCGATGAAGCTCAGGGTCCGCTGCGCCAGATTGCCGAAGCTGTTGGCAAGATCGCTGTTCGAACGGGCGACGATCGCCTCAGCACTGTAGCTGCCGTCGTTGCCGAAAGTGACTTCGGACAGGAGGAAATAGCGGAGCTGGTCCACGCCGAAGCGCTCGGCCAATTCCATCGGATCGGCGACGTTGCCGACTGACTTCGACATCTTCTCTCCCCGGTTGAGGAGGAAGCCGTGGCCGAAGATGTGCTTGGGCAGGGGAAGCTTCGCACTCATCAGGAATGCTGGCCAATAAACGGTATGAAAACGGACGATATCTTTACCGATAATGTGCGTTATGTCGCCGCCTTCGGACCAGTAGCGCGCCATGCGTTCGGCGTCGTCGGGATAGCCGCAGCCGGTCAAATAATTGGTGAGCGCATCGACCCAGACATACATGACATGGCCGTCGCTTCCGGGAACCTTGACGCCCCAGTCGAAGCTGGTGCGCGAGACGCTGAGGTCTGACAGGCCGCCCTCCACGAAGCGCATGATTTCGTTGCGGCGGCTGTCCGGCTGAATGAAGTCGGGCTGGCTGTTGTAGAGGTCGAGCAGCTTTTGCTGATAGGCGGACAGGCGGAAGAACCAGCTTTCCTCGACCGTCCATTCGACCGGCGTGCCCTGGGGCGAGAGCTTTTCGTCCCCTTCCCCTTCGACCAGTTCCTTTTCGTCGTAAAAGGCTTCGTCACGGACGGAGTACCAGCCTTCATAGCGGCCCAGATAAAGGTCGCCATTGGCCTCCATCGCTTGCCAAATGGCTTGTGATGCGCGGTGATGGTCAGGCTCGCTGGTGCGGATGAACCGATCATAGCTGATGTTCAGCCTGTCGTTCATATCTTTGAAATATCCGGACATTTCGTCAGCCAGCGCACGCGGTTCGATGCCGCGCGTGCGGGCCGCCTGATCCATTTTCAGGCCATGCTCGTCAGTCCCCGTTTGAAAGAAGACGTCGCGGCCCATCATTCGCTGGAACCGGGCGATCGCGTCGGTGGCGATCACCTCATAGGCGTGGCCGATATGGGGGCGGCCGTTGGGATAGCTGATGGCGGTGGTGATGGTGTAGGGCTGCGACATGCGCCTTCCCTAGCGGCTGTTAAGGCGCGCGCAAAGCCTGCTTTTCAAGGCTGATTCGGAGCGAGTGCGGCGACATGGCCCGCGAGTTCGAAAGCGACGGCTGCGGGGTCGAGCGAGAGGATGATGGCGCCGCTGGCGAGTTGGCGCGCGGCTTCCCAGTGGTCCAGCGCTGTGCCGAGCGCCGGGCCGCTGCGGTGGCGGGCGGCGTCGGCGATGAAGGCGGGGACGCGCTCGAGGAAGGCTTCATAGCGCGGGCGCGCTGCTTTTCCCGAGAGCTGCTTTGCGAGGATGAGGCGGTGGCGGTTGCCGGGGTCGCCATCCGCTGCGATCGCGTAGAGCATGCGGTCCAGGTCGGTTACGTCTAGGCCCGCGTAGCGCAGGGCCTTCCCCGGGGCGCCCTCTCCCAGGGCGGCGAGCGCCTCTATGTCTGCGGGTGGCAGGTCGGGCTGCTCTCGGCGCAGGATGGCGCGCATGGCTTCGTCATCGAGCGGGTCGAAGCGGAGGGTGCGGCAGCGCGAGCGGATGGTGGGCAAGAGGCGGCCGGGCGCGTGGCTGACGAGGAAGAAGAGCATGTCCGTTGGTGGCTCTTCCAGCGTCTTGAGGAGCGCGTTGGCGGCGCCCCGCTCGAGGTCGTCGGCGCTGTCGATGACGACGATACGGCGTGGCGACAGGGACGGCGCGGACTGGACGAGGCGCTGGAGGCCGCGCACCTGATCGACGGAGATGTTGCGGGCGGTGCCGGTTTCCTTTTCCAGGCAGTAGAGTTCGGCGTAGTCGGGATGGGCCTCGGCTTCGATCAGCTTGCGGATGGGGTGATCGGTTGGGACTGACAGGCCTTCGCCGTCGGGCGCGGGGCCAGCGGCTTCGGCGAGGAGACGAAGGGCGAGCGCACGGGCAAAGCTAGCCTTGCCGATGCCGCGCGGGCCAGCGAATATCCAGCCATGATGCATGCGGCCACTGCGGGCGGCGGCTAGCAGCATGTCGGCCTGGATGTCATGGCCTAGAATGGTGGTCATGGCAGCAGATCGTCGAGCGCTGCGAGGAGGCGCGAGGTTACGGCTTCGGGGTGGCCCGATGCGTCTATGGTACGGATGCGGGCGGGGTCTTGCTCGGCGAAGTGGGCGAAGGCGGATGCGACATTGGCGTGGAAGGCTGCATCGCGGCCGCCGATGCGGTCGGCGGCGTCTCCGTCGCGAACCCGAGCGCGCTGCTGTGCCTCGTCTTCGGGGAGCGTCAGGAAGAAGGTGCGGTCGGGGAGGAAGTCGACGCTGCCGATGCGGTGGAGGGTCATTATGTCGGCGTCGGTTAGGTCACCCATCCCCTGATAGGCGCGACTGCTGTCGAGAAAGCGGTCGGACAGGACCCAGGCGCCGCGATCGAGGGCGGGGCGGATGGTCTTTTCGATATGATCGGCACGGGCGGCGGCGAAGAGGAGCGCTTCGGCGCGCGGACTCCAGCGGTCGGCGGTGCCGGTGAGCAGCAGTGCGCGGATAGCTTCCGCGCCTTCGCTGCCGCCGGGTTCGCGGGTTTCGACGACTTCCAAGCCCTTCGCGCGCAAGGCGGCGGCGAGGGCGCGGAGTTGCGTCGATTTACCCGCGCCCTCCCCGCCCTCCAGAGTGATGAACCGGCCGCGTGTCACCCGAAGAAGGACTTCAGGCCGTTCCAAAGGCGACCGAAGATGCCTGCTTCGGATACTTCTTCACCTGCCACCAGTGGCAGGACCTGCGGCGGGGTGTCGGGGGTGGAGACGATCAGCTCGGCGATCTTCTGCCCCTTGGCGATGGGCGCCTTGATCGGGCCGGTATAGGCGACCTTGACCGAGATGTTGCCCGACGCGGTGCGGGGCAAAGTTACGGCCATGTCCTGCGGCGCGACGAGCGGCACGCTGGTGGCGCTACCCAGCTGAACTTCAGCGGTTTCGACGGTCTGGCCCTTTTTGAAAAGCGGCTGCGCTTTCCACGCCTTGAAACCCCAGTCCATGAAGCGGACGGATTCCGAAACGCGGCCATTGTAGGTCGGCAGGCCAGCAACGACCATGACGATGCGGCGGCCATCCTGTTCTGCCGAGCCGGTAAAGCCGAAGCCCGCTTCCTCCGTATGGCCGGTCTTGAGGCCGTCGGCACCGGCGATCTTGCCGAGAATCGGGTTACGGTTTGCTTGCGCGATGTCGGAGCCGCCCATGGTCTTGCCCCAGGTGAAGGAGCGGGTGGCGTAGAAGCGCTTGTAAAGGTCAGGCGTTTCCTCGATCGTCGCTTCGGCGAGACGTGCGAGGTCCTGCGCGGTCACATAGGTGACGCCTTCATCCGGCCAGCCATTGCTGGTGCCGAAATGGCTGTTCTTGAGGCCGAGGCGCTTGGCTTCGTCATTCATCTGCGCGACGAAAGCCTGCTCCGTTCCGGCGATCCCTTCGGCCAAAACCACGCAGGCGTCATTGCCGGACAGGGTGACGATGCCGTGGAGGAGATTTTCGACCGACACCTGCTCGCCCGCCGACAGGAACATGGTCGACCCGGCCGCCGGGCCGTGCCACTGCTTCCAGGTTTCGGGGCGGACGGTGAATTTCGTGTCGAGCTTCAGATCGCCCTTCTGGATCAGGCGGAAGGCGACGTGAGCCGTCATCATCTTCGCCATCGAAGCAGGGGGGATGCGCGTTTCGCCGCTCTTGTCATACAGTACGGCGCCCGACGACAGGTCCTTCATGTAAGCGATGGGCGCCTCACTTGTGTAAGGTGGCGCGGCAGCCGTGAGAGGCTGCGCCAGCAATCCGACGAAGAGGATGGCGGCTAGTGACTTGTTCATGAGGACTGCCTTCGCACTGATGGATTCGGGTGATGAGAATGCCCTGCCCCTGTCATTAGCCATGACAGACACATTCTCAAGAGGGCTGGCGCAACAGCCGACGCGGCAGCGCCCTTATTGCCGGACTGCGTCGGCGAGCAGCCCGACGGACAGGGCGTAGAAATTCGAGCAATTATAGTCGAGGATCGCCCGGTAATTGCTGGTGAGCAGATAGGCGGTCTTGCCCGGACCATCGGGTTCGAGCAGCGTTGCCAGCACCGTGTCCGCTGGCCAGCTGCCGCCCGCCGGGACGATACCCCGGCTGCGCCATTCGGCCATCGTCAGCCAGCGGCTGTGCCGATTGAATACGCGCAGGCAGCGGGCGGGCGCGGTTCGGGCGGCAACGCTAGCCCGGTTGAACCCGTCGGGCACCGAAACGGCTACGCCCCAGGGCTGGCCGCGCCGCCAACCGGCGTTGACGAAATAGTTGGCGATGGAGGCCAGCGCGTCGGCTTCGCTGTTCCAGATATCGACGCGGCCATCGCCGTCGCCATCCTTGCCCAGACGCAGATAGACGCTGGGAAGAAACTGCGGATAGCCCGTCGCTCCGGCCCAACTGCCGACCAGTCGGCTGCGGGGCACGCCATTGTCCAGCATCTTGAGCGTCGCCAGCAATTCCGGTTCGAACAGGGTGCGGCGGCGGCCTTCATAGGACAGCGTCGCAAGCGAACGGATGAGGTCGAAGTCGCCGGTATAGGAACCGTAATTGGTTTCATGGCCGTAGATCGCGACCATGATTTCCTCAGGCACGCCGGTTTCCGCCTCTATCCGGGCAAGCCGGGCACGGTTTGCCTGATAGGCGGTGCGGCCACGGCTGATGCGCGCGGCATCGACATGCTGACGCCTGTAGGGTTCGAAATTGGGAATGGGTGAATAGGCCCCTCCCCCCGGCTGGTTCTGATCCAGTTGGACAACCCGTGAGTTCGGCGTGAGCGTTGGGAAGACGGAATCCAGCGTGGAAGAGCGTATGCCCATCGCCTGCGCCTTTGGCCGAAGCGTTTCCAGATAGCTGCGGAAACCGGCGTCCTGAGCCATGTCCTGCGTCATGCCAGCCCCCGCCATCAAGCTGCCCGCCGTGACGACGGCAAGACGCAGTAGAAGCGAGTGAATGGTTGAACGCATTAGAGAATCTCCCTCAGCCCTTTGTGGCACAGCGACGGCAGGCGGCGAAATCCCCCTTGTCGCTTCCGTTCTCACAAGAACGCCCCGAAAGCGGATTTTGGTCATTTTACGCTTGGCATGACGCAAAGCTTCGCTAGGAAGCGAGCGGACGGACAGGTGGCCGAGTGGTTTAAGGCAGCGGTCTTGAAAACCGCCGTGGGTTTACGCTCACCGTGGGTTCGAATCCCACCCTGTCCGCCAATAAAGGGATGCATGATGGACTTGCATATTGGTAGGGTTGTCTTGCCACTCGGCAGAGTTACTAATGGAGGGGCGATCCAACCACTAGGAACTTGTTTTGCTGTCGGCTCCCGTCAATTTGCTACTGCCGCTCATGTAACAGGCCCGAATGATGAAGGGCTCTTGGCGATATTCGGTCGCGCTGACTCTTTGGCAGATTATCAGGATACAACGGATCAGCAGGTAAGTGGCACGTCGTTGAAGATTGTTAGCTACAGCCCGGTGCATGACATCGTCATTCTGGAATTTATTGATTCAACGAATCAGGTGTCATTCGGATATGGACTGGGTAGTTCAGACATGATCTCGCCCGGCGCTCCGGTACAGAGTCTTGGCTACCCTCATGCCGATCACGGTCGGCTAGTTCTTACTCAGCAGTCCAGTATGGTGGGCGCTCGCATTCTGCTCGGAGATGACAATTTAAAGATCAAGCACGTCGTGCTGAATACTCAAACTCGTCCAGGTCAGTCCGGTGGTCCAGTATTCACGGCAGACGGTCGGAATGTTTGCGCGATGATCGTTGGAGGCTATGCACCGGGCGGCCCAAGCGGCATATCTCTTGGCGGTATCGACCCGCAGACATTGCATCAAACAACCCACGCTGTTTCTGCAGAATATATCGCAGGGCTACTGTAATGCTGTCTATCGACCTCACGACGCACGGGTGGTTCGAAGGACTGCCGAAGCCCCAAGCCGACGCTATTAGGCAATTGATCAGCTCCGGAAAATCTGAAGAAGAAATCGGCGAACTTTGGCTTTCGAGAACCGGATCAAATAACACCGTTGGCTTCGGTGTGGGCGGCCCCATTCAGAGCTTTTACGTGAACGTTAAGAAAGAGTTCACCGCATTCGTTTGTGGGGATGAGAAATACGCAGAAGAGCGTGCTCAGGCCGCTCAAATCTGGAATAATCAAGGCAAGGTGGGATTAGTTAGCATGGTGGCGGCCGTTGTGGCTAGCACCGTGGGTCTTGCTGCTGCTGCGGTAGTGCCCGTAATCGCATTATTGTTCTCGCTTGTTGCAAAAATTGGTCTGAATGCGTTTTGTGCAGCGTGTACGCTGTAACGACCTCGCCGGTTCATTCTCCCACTCCTGCCAGCGCTCTTCATAAGCCCGTCAAATTTTGCATATCGCACACATACGAATGGCATAAACATCATCGGAGAAG
Source organism: Sphingobium sp. RC1 (assembly GCF_059738765.1). Lineage (NCBI taxonomy): Bacteria > Pseudomonadati > Pseudomonadota > Alphaproteobacteria > Sphingomonadales > Sphingobiaceae > Sphingobium > Sphingobium sp. RC1. The sequence continues at coordinate 1,543,563 of NZ_AP027306.1, read as the reverse complement.
AATGGGCGCAGCACGTGAAGGCGAAACGCAGCAGCCGCGCACTTTCTCAGCTATCGGTTACAGTGAACATACTGGTCGCGACTGCCCCTTTTAGGCGCTCCTGGCCTCGTCCGATTCATTAAACTCTCCGACGCGCAAGAGAATGATCGCCCTCGCAGCAACCGGCACGAATACCTCGCCCCCCTTCTCGTGCAGAGCGAATATCTGCGCCCGCATTCGCGGTTCCCAGAATTTGGCGATGTGATCGGCGACTGCCTGTGCCGCTTTTTCTTCGCCCATGGTCATGAAGTTTCTGGCGATCTGGTTGGCCATATAGACCAGCCGGTCCTGATTGGACATCATCGAGTGGCCTTCAGTCATGCCGTCATTCCGCTGCGTGGATCATGTCGATGCGCCGACTATGCCGGGCTTGCGCGTCATAGCTTTTCTGCCAGTCGCTGGGACCGTTTGACGCGGACACCTGCACCGCCGTCACCTTATATTCCGGGCAATTGGTGGCCCAGTCCGAATAGTCGGTGGTAATCACGTTCGCCTGCGTTTCGGGGTGGTGGAAGGTCGTGTAGACAACGCCCGGCGCGACGCGTTCGGTCACCAGCGCGCGCAGGGTCGTCTCCCCTGCCCTGCTGCGGAGCGTTACCCAATCACCGTCCTTAAGGCCCCTGTTTTCCGCGTCGCTGGGATGGATTTCCAGTCGGTCTTCGGGATGCCAGGCAGCATTGGCGGTGCGCCGGGTCTGCGCGCCGACATTATATTGGCTAAGGATGCGCCCGGTGGTCAGCAGTAGCGGGAAGCGCGGGCCGGTCTTTTCATCGGTCGGCACATAGTCGGTGACGACAAACTTGCCCCTGCCGCGCACGAAACCGTCGATATGCATGGTCGGCGTGCCGTGGGGAGCCCGGTCGTTCGCGGGCCATTGCAGCGATCCTTCCGCGTCCAGGCGGTCGTAATGCACGCCCGCGAAGGTCGGGGTGAGCGCGGCGATTTCGTCCATGATCTCCGACGGGTGGCTGTAGGTCCAGCCCAGCCCCATGGCGTTCGCGACCAGTTGCACGATCTCCCAATCTTCATAGCCGTTGAGTGGCGTCATCACCTTGCGCACGCGCTGAATGCGCCGTTCGGCGTTGGTGAAGGTCCCGTCCTTTTCCAGAAAGGTGGAGCCGGGCAGGAATATATGCGCGTAATTGGCGGTCTCGTTGAGGAAGAGGTCCTGCACCACGACGCACTCCATCGCCGCCAGCCCGGCCGCGACATGATGCGTATTGGGGTCGGATTGGAGAATGTCCTCGCCCTGGATGAAAATGCCCTTGAAGCTGCCGTCGGTCGCCGCATCCAGCATGTTGGGGATGCGAAGGCCCGGTTCCGGGTCCAGCGCCACGCCCCAGCTTTGTTCGAACAGCGCGCGCGTGGCGTCGTCGGAAACGTGGCGATAACCGGAAAATTCGTGCGGGAAGCTGCCCATGTCACAGGCGCCCTGCACATTATTCTGCCCGCGCAGTGGGTTCACGCCCACGCCCTCGCGCCCGACATTGCCGGTCGCCATGGCGAGATTGGCGATTGCCATGACGGTCGAACTGCCCTGGCTATGTTCCGTGACGCCGAGGCCGTAATAGATCGCGCCGTTGCCGCCGGTAGCGTAAAGGCGAGCGGCGGCGCGTACATCCTCCGCCTTTACCCCGGTCAGCGGCTCGATCGCTTCGGGAGAGCGGGCTGGCTGTGACACGAACTCGGCCCATTCGGCAAATTCGTCCCAATCGCAGCGCGCGCGAATGAAGGGTTCATCGTACAGCTTCTCGGTCACGACGACATGAGCGAGAGCCGTCAGCATGGCGACGTTGGTGCCCGGGCGCAGCGGCAGATGATGTTCCGCCTCGACATGGGGCGACTTCACCATGTCGATGCGACGCGGGTCGATGACGATCAGCTTGGCGCCCTGCCGCAACCGCTTCTTCATGCGCGAGGCAAATACCGGATGGCCATCGGTCGGGTTGGCGCCGATGACGAGGATTACGTCGGATTGCATCACGCTGTCGAAATCCTGCGTCCCGGCAGAAGTGCCGAAGGTCGTGCTGAGCCCATAGCCGGTCGGCGAGTGGCAGACGCGGGCGCAGGTATCGACATTATTGTTGCCGAAACCCTGGCGGACGAGCTTTTGGACGAGGAATGTTTCCTCATTGGTGCAGCGGCTTGACGTGATTCCGCCGATGGAGCGCGTACCATATTTGGCCTGGATGCGACGGAACTCCGCTGCCGTATGGGCTATTGCTTCGTCCCACGACACCTCGCGCCAAGGCTGGTCCACGGACGCGCGGATCATGGGGTTGAGTATCCGGTCCTGATGCTGGGCATAGCCCCAGGCGAACCGGCCCTTGACGCAGCTATGGCCGCGATTGGCCTTGCCCTCTTTCCACGGCACCATGCGCACCAACTCCTCGCCCCGCATTTCCGCGCGGAAGGTGCAGCCGACGCCGCAATAGGCGCAGGTGGTGACGATGGCGCGGTCGGGCGTGCCGACCTCGACCACTTTCTTTTCGATCAGCGAGGCGGTAGGACAAGCCTGCACACAGGCGCCGCAAGACACACATTCGGAACCAAGGAAATCCTCGCCCTGCGACGGCGAGACTTTTGATCCAAAGCCCTTATCCTCGATAGTCAGCGCGAAGGTGCCCTGCACCTCTTCACAGGCGCGCACGCAGCGGGAGCAGACTATGCATTTGCTGGGATCGAAGTCGAAATAAGGGTTCGACTGGTCCTTGGCCTGCCCCATATTGGTTGCGCCGTCATAGCCATAGCGGACCTCGCGCAGCCCCACCGCACCGGCTTGATCCTGCAATTCGCAGTCGCCATTGGCGGCGCAGGTCAGGCAGTCGAGCGGATGGTCGGAGATGTAAAGCTCCATCACCCCCCGGCGGAGCTGCTTCAGCCGGTCGCTTTGGGTGCGAACCACCATGCCCTCGGCGATGGGCGTGGTGCAGGACGCGGGATAGCCGCTGCGCCCTTCCACCTCGACCAGGCATAGGCGGCAGGAGCCGAAACTCTCCAGATTGTCGGTCGCGCACAGTTTGGGAATGGAGCAGCCGGTTAGCGAAGCGGCGCGCATGATGCTCGTGCCCTCAGCCATGGTGACGCTTTGGCCGTCAATGGTGAGCGTGATGGGCTTGCCGGTGGTGAGGGCTGGCGGGGTGCCATGATCGGCTTCGCGGGTGAAGGTCATTCCGCAGCTTCCTTTGCAGACGCTGGCGCGCCAAAGTCTTCAGGGAAATGGTCGAGCGCGCTCAGCACCGGATAGGGCGTGAACCCACCCAGCGCGCAGAGCGAGCCATATTTCATCGCGTCGGCCAGGTCGCGCAGCAGTTGCAGATCCTCATCCACGCCGCGTTGCATGGCGCCGGGCGCTCGTGAATAGAGCGCCTTGTCCAGTCCTGGCGAAATTGATGGGTTCGGGGGGGGCGGCCCCTCCGCCCTGCGGGTCAATAGCCGATCCATGATCTCCACCCCCCGCGTCGACCCGATCCGGCAGGGCGTGCATTTGCCGCAACTTTCGACCGAACAGAACTCCATGGCAAAGCGCGCCATATGCGCCATATCGACGTTGTCATCGAAGACGGTGATGCCCGCATGGCCGATCAGCCCGCCAGCTTGCGCGAATGCTTCATAATCGAACGGCAGATGGAACATGGATGGCGGGAAGTAGGCGCCGAGGGGGCCACCCACCTGGACCGCGCGAACGGGGCGACCGCTCGCCGTGCCGCCGCCGATCTGGTTCACCAGCTCTCCCAGTGTTATGCCAAAGCCGATCTCATAAAGGCCGCCATGCTTAACATTGCCCGCGAGCTGCACCGGCATCGTTCCGCGCGAACGGCCAAAGCCAACCGCCGCATAGGCATCCGGCCCTTCCGCCAGGATGAAGGGCACCGCAGCCAGCGACAGCACATTGTTGATGACGGTCGGCTGACCAAACAGCCCCTGCAAGGCCGGGAGCGGCGGCTTTGCCCGCACCTGCCCGCGTTTACCCTCGATACTGTCGAGCAGCGCCGTTTCCTCGCCGCAGACATAGGCGCCCGCGCCCTCGCGCACCTCCAGTGCGAAGGGCGCGATGAGATGCGCGCTGGCATCGATCGCCGCGCGCATGGTGGCGATGCTGTAGGGATATTCGCTGCGGATATAGATATAGCCATGGACCGCGCCGACGGCATGGGCGGCGATCGCCATACCTTCGATCAGACAGAAGGGATCACCCTCCATAAGCATCCGATCGGCGAAGGTGCCGCTGTCGCCTTCATCGGCATTGCAGACGATGAACTTGGGCGCGCCCGGCGCATCCAGTACCGTCTGCCATTTGATCCCGGTCGGGAAACCGGCGCCGCCGCGTCCGCGTAGCCCCGACGCCTTGACCGCATCGACCACTTGCTGGGGAGGCATGGCGCGAGCCTTTTCCAGCCCTTTCCAGCCATCATGGGCCGCATAATCGGTAAGGCTGAGCGGATCGATGATGCCGCACCGCGCGAAGGTAAAGCGCTGCTGACCAGCGAAGAAGGGCAACTCGTCCACCTTGCCCAGCATGGCAGGATGCGTGCCGTCCAGCACCGCCGCGACATCCTGCAGCCCGACCGGCCCGTAGCCGATGCGGCCTGCAGCCGTCTCCACTTCGACCAACGGCTCGATGGAAAACAAGCCGCGCGATCCCGTGCGCACCACTTCGCACCCTGCCTGCGCGAAGCCGCGCGCGACTTCATCGGCACCGAGCGCGACGGAGGCCATATCTCGGCTGATGAAGACCCGGCTCATGCCGCCATCTCCGCCGCGATCCGCTCCAGGGCTTTGGCATCGATCGCTGCAACCGGTCGACCGTCCACCAGCGCGTTCGGGCCGATCGCACAAAGGCCCAGGCAATAGACAGGCTCCAGACTTAGCTGTCCGTCAGCCCGGGTTTCGCCCATGGTAACGCCCAGAATTTGCGCCGCCTGACGTTCTACCGCCGCGCCGCCGCGTGATTGGCAGCTTTCCGCGCGGCAAAGCTTCACAATGTGGCGGCCGGGCGGAACACGGCGAAAATCATGGTAGAAGGTGATGACGCCATGCACGTCCGCGCGGGTGAGGTTCAACGCCTGCGCAATGAGCGGCACCTGCGCATCATCGATATAGCCCGCCTCTTTCTGCACGGCATGCAGAAGGGGCAGCAACTGGTCGCGCGTGGCGCCATGACGCGCGGTCCAGCTTTCGATAAATGCTTCCATCCTACCCTGCCTGCACCCTTCGATCAGACGCCATCGTGCAGGGCCACCCGGCTCGGGTCAAATTGAAGCCCTTAATGGATGATAGGGATATTCTATGAAGCGGCGCGATATCCGTTGGGCAAGCGCAGGTCACGCGCGACGCTGAGGACAGCTTGAGCCAGCGGCCCCATCGGTGCGCGATCAGACACTATGACGCCCACCCGACTGCCTTCCGCCGTGGCGGGCAGCGGATAGGTACGCGCCCAAGTCAGCCCTTCCAGCAAGGTGGCGTGATTTTCCGGAATGATGGAACAGAGCCGCCCCTGCTGCACAAGGCCAAGCAGTGCGACATAGCTGTCAGCCGTGACCACCGGGCGCAGGGCAAGCCCGCGTTCGGCCAGACGCGCGTCCAGGATACGCCTGTTCTGCATACCCTGATGCAACAGGCACAGCGGCAGATCCGCAAGATCGGCCCAATCGAGCGGATCGGGTATCGAAGCGCAGCCCACCGCACCGATGAGGATCGCCCGCTCCGTATAAAGGGGCACTGACAGGGCGTGAGCCGGTGGCTCGAAATCGAGATAGGTGATGCCGGCGTCCAGTTCGAACGCAGCGAGCCCCCGCTCGATCTGCCGCGAAGTGAGCGCGCGGACGGAGATGTTAAGGCCCCCGTGGCGCTCCAGCATTGCTTCGGTGAGATGGCCAATCACCGGCATGGCGGCGGGGATTGCGCCCAGCCTTAGCTCGCCCTTCAGCGGACCACGGGCCGTTTCCGCCGCATGACCAAGGGCTTCGGCAGCGGCGATCAATTGCCGTGCCCATGGCAGGATGGCCTCGCCCTCAGCCGTCAACCCCACATATTTGCGATCGCGCCGGATCAGCCGCTTTCCCAGCTGCGCTTCCAGTGACGCGATGCCCACGGACAGGGTGGGTTGCGAGACATTGCAATAGGACGCGGCGCGCGCGAAATGACCTTCGCGCTCCAACGCCAGGAAATATTCGACAAGGCGCGTCTGCATGCTGTCATCTACACTGGATCAGGCGAAAGTTCATAGAGTGAAACTATGGCCGCCGTTTGAAGGGGAAGCGGGACGAGAATTCAGCTGCGTGATCGACGCTGTCGATCGCTTTTGCAGATGATCGTAGCTGCGGCTCGCCTTAACCCGCGTTAAGGAGTATTGTGAACCAGCATGCTATCACTTCCACCTCACCATCTGGAGGTTGCAATGTCTGGGCAAACGGATGCACCTTATTTGTTCCGGCGCGCACGGGAAGAAGCTGCCAAGGTCAACGATGCCTTGGCACGGCACGCTCCCGCCGAAGAGGTCGCGGCGCATCGGGAATTGGCGTTGCGGTACAAGGTGCGGGCGCTGGCCGCTTCCTGTCCCGATCAGGTCCTGCATGACGCCATGGAAAATTTTGACGTGCCAAGCGACCCCGTAGGCGGAAAGCCTGCGCATCAATAACCTAGGGGGATTGCAGCAGATAAAAATGAAAGCGCCCCCGAGCAAGGGATGCCGGGGGCGCGACTTGTATGCTGTCGGGCATCCAAATCGCGGCGCGTTTAACAGACATTGTTGACGACTGCAATCCAGTGATAACTTTCCAGCCGCCATGCCGTAGCGTCAATGCGGACGTCGTCCTTTGCAGCAAAGGAATATGCAGGTGGGACAAAAAGGCTAATTGAATTAGGCTCCCCTATCATCACATGGACTTGTGGAAGCAAAGGCCCGGAATCAGCACAGGGGAAAGCAGGACATGGTTCAACCGTCGGATAAGTTGCCGCGGCGTTCGCTGATCGAAACGGGCGCTCTGGGCCGTTGCCCCCGGTGCGGCGAAGGGCATATTTTCAAAGGGTTTCTTACCGTCCGCGATCGGTGTGAGATTTGCGGACTGGATTATTCCTTTGCGGATCCGGCGGATGGCCCAGCGGTGTTCGTGCAGTTGTTCGCCTGCGTTCCTGGCGTCATCTTTATCGTGATGATGGAGATATTGGCGCGGCCGCCTCTATGGGTGCACATCGCCGTCGGTATCCCGGTGCTCATATTGACGACAGTGTTGCCGTTACGCCCGATCAAGGGCTGGCTGGTCGCCGCCCAATATGTGACGAAGGCGCAGGAAGCGGGGACGGCGGACTTATGGGCCAAGCTGCACGGGGATGGGCCGGACAAGCGGGATTGAGGGATGGGGGCGATATGGATCGCCCTCCAGAATGGCCTCTACGCGCCAGCCTCGTTTCAGATATGAACCCCGCCGCGCCAGTTTTCTGACATGACGGGGATTCAATAAGCCCTCAGAACTGCCGCTAGAGCGCGCTGCGTTTAATCGAACGCAGGTCGCGCGCTCTAGTTTTTTTGTTATCGCATCGTTTTAAGCGCAAAACCGGTTCCCACTTTTGCGCACGATGCTCTAGCCGTTTGCGCTCAAGCGAGCGCGCCGTGGCAGTGCTTGTATTTTTGACCGGAGCCGCACGGGCATGGCGCGTTGCGGCTGATATCCCGATTGGTGAACTCACCGGGCTGAGCGTTGCCGACCGGAGGGCGCGGCAGCGTGGTCGTGATGCTGCCCAACTGACCCGCGTCGATGTCACCGCTATTATCTTCGCCCGAGAAGGGGTCGATGTGCGTGGTGATGAAGTCGGGAAGCACGGGCAGGTCGAACTCGGGCAGCGGCTCTTCCATCCTGAACTGCACGCGCGCGATCGAGCCGGTCACATCCTCGCGGATGTTGCTCAGCATGCGTTCGAACAGGGCGAAGGCTTCCTGCTTATATTCGTTGATCGGCGTTTTTTGCGCATAGGCGCGCAGGTGAACGACCTGACGGAGCGCGTCGAGGGTCGACAGATGCTCTTTCCAGTGATGGTCGAGGCTTTGGAGCAGGATCGACTTTTCGATCATGTGCCAGTTTTCCGGATCGATCCCGCCAACCTTTTCTGCGACCGATTCGTCGGCCAGCGCCTTGACGCGTTCCTCGATCATTTCAGGATCGACATGATCCTCGGCCAGCCATGCGTCGAAATCAGGCTCCAGCCCAAGGATTTCGGCAGTGCGGGCCTTCAGCCGGTCGATGTCCCACTGTTCGGGGTAGGTGCCCGGCGGGCAGGAGGCGCCGACCAGGTCGTTGACGGTCTCATGCCGCATGTCGGTGACCACGTCATCAACCGTATCGGCGTCCATGATGTCGGCGCGCTGTTCATAAATGACCTTGCGCTGGTCGTTCATGACGTCGTCATATTCGACGACCTGCTTGCGGATGTCGTAGTTGCGCGCCTCGACCTTCCTCTGCGCGGTCTCGATCGCCTTGCTGAGCCACTTGGACGGAGGCAGCGCCTCGCCATCCTCAAGGTTCGAGCGGATCATCTTGGCGAACATCGTGTCCGGGCCGAAGATGCGCATCAGATCATCGTCGAGGCTGAGGTAGAAGCGCGAGAGGCCAGGGTCGCCCTGACGCCCTGAACGGCCGCGCAGCTGGTTGTCGATGCGGCGGCTTTCGTGGCGTTCGGTCGCAAGGACGAAGAGGCCACCGGCCGCAAGCACTTCGGCCTTTTCAGCCTCGATTTCGGCATCGATGCGGGCGATCGCGGCTTCGCGTTCCGGGCCTTCCGGCATGTCGCGCAGCTCGTCCTCGACACGCATTTCGAGGTTACCGCCCAATTTGATGTCGGTGCCGCGCCCGGCCATGTTGGTCGCGATCGTGACGGCGCCCTTACGGCCGGCCTGGGCGACGATATGGGCTTCGCTTTCGTGGAAGCGGGCGTTGAGGACGGCGTGCTTGACGCCTTCCTGATTGAGGAATTCGGACAGCATTTCCGACTTTTCGATCGACACCGTGCCGACGAGGACGGGCTGGCCCTGCTCCGCATGGACCTTGATGGTCTTTGCGATACCGCGGAACTTGTCTTCCAAATTCTTGTAGAAGCTGTCTTCTTCGTCGACACGCTGCACCGGCCGATTGGTCGGGATGGTGACGACGTTCATCTTGTATATTTCATAGAATTCGGTCGCTTCGGTTGCGGCCGTGCCGGTCATGCCACCGAGCTTGGGATACATGCGGAAAAAATTCTGGAAAGTGATGGAGGCGAGCGTCTGGTTTTCCGGCTCGATCTGAACGCCTTCCTTGGCTTCCACCGCCTGGTGCAAGCCGTCCGACCAGCGACGGCCATCCATCATACGGCCGGTGAATTCATCGATGATGATGACCTTGCCATCTTTCACGATGTAATCGATGTCCCGGCGGAACATCACGACCGCGCGCAGGGCCTGGTTGACGTGGTGAACGACGGCGGTGTTCTCGAAATCGTAGAGGTTCGCGCCCTCCAGCAGGCCAGCATCTTCCAGCAGACGCTCGATCTTTTCCGTGCCGTCCTCCGTCAGGGTGACGGTGCGCTGCTTCTCGTCCTTCTCATAATCGGCTTCGTCCAGCTTCTTCACGATAGCATCGACCGAGACATAGAGTTCCGACTTGTCGTCGGTCGGACCGGAGATAATCAGCGGCGTGCGGGCTTCGTCGATCAGGATCGAGTCCACCTCATCGACGATCGCGAAATTGAAGGGCCGTTGCACCATCGACGCGCGGTCATATTTCATATTGTCGCGCAGATAGTCGAAGCCGAGTTCGTTGTTCGTCGCGTAGGTGATGTCGGCGTTATAGGCTTCGCGACGCTGATCTTCGCTAAGGTTCGGGACGATCACGCCCGTGGTGAGGCCGAGGAAACGATAGACCTGGCCCATCCAGTCGCAGTCGCGGCTGGCGAGATAGTCGTTGACGGTGACGACGTGGACGCCCTTCCCCTCCAGCGCATTTAGGTAGGTGGCGAGCGTCGCGACCAGCGTCTTGCCCTCACCCGTGCGCATTTCGGCGATCTCGCCGCGATGGAGGACGATGCCGCCGACCATCTGGACATCATAATGACGCTGGTGAAGCGTGCGCTTGGCAGCTTCGCGGACTGTTGCGAAGGCTTCGGGTAGCAGGTCGTCGAGGGTTTCGCCCTGCGCCAGGCGTTCGCGGAAGCGTGCGGTCTGGGCCGTCAGTTCCTCATCGCTCATCGCCGAAATGGCGGGTTCGAAAGATGCGATGCGTTCGACGATCTTGCCCAGCGACTTTACGTAACGTTCGTTGGACGATCCGAAGATGGACTTGGCGAGTGCGCCGAACATGCAAGTTCCTGACAAAAGGGGAGCGCGCACCCTTTTAAGGCAACGCACACGGATATGCGCGGCGATTTAGGGTTTGGCTGTGGGATAGTCAATTGATGAGCGGCCTGACCGCTTCGATCGAGGCAATGATTGACGGATGGATGATATGCGCTAATCCGCGCTCATGACACAGCGTTCTCCCCTCGCCCCCGCAGCCTTTCCCGAACTTCCCGCCATTTCGGGCGTCACGGCGCGCATTGCCAGAGCGCAATACAAGAATTGGGATCGGTGCGATCTGACCTATGTCGAGCTGGCCGAGGGGACGGCGGTTGCTGGCGTCACGACGCAGAGCAAGTGCCCCTCCCCCGAGGTCGAATGGTGCCGGGACGCCATTCCGCTCGGGTCGGCGCGGGCGCTGGTGGTGAATGCGGGCAATGCCAATGCCTTTACCGGGCATCGCGGGCGGGCGGCTGTCGAAGCGATCGCGGCTAAGGTGGCCAATCATCTGGGGTGCCTGCCTTCGGACGTGTTCATGTCTTCGACTGGGGTGATCGGTGTTCCCTTGCCCGTGGACAAGGCCGAGGCGGGGCTGGAGGCGGCTTTCTCCGCCGTGCCTTGCGAGTGGGAAGAGGCGGCGAATACGATCGGGACGACCGACACCTATGCCAAGGGTGCGCGCACGAGCGCCATGATTGGCGGGACGCGCGTCGAATTGGTGGGGATCATCAAGGGATCGGGCATGATCGCGCCGGATATGGCGACGATGCTCGGCTATATCTTTACCGACGCGGCGGTCGAGCCGAAGCTGTTGCAGCAGATGCTGTCGGCGACGAACCGGCGGACATTCTCCTGCATCACGGTCGATAGTGATACGTCGACCAGTGATACGGTGCTGGCTTTTGCGACGGGCAAGGCGGGCAACGCCCCGTTGACGTCGATGGATGATGCGGGAGCGGATGCCTTTCAGGCGGCGCTGAGCGACCTTTGCCTGCAACTGGCGCATCTGGTGGTGCGCGATGGCGAGGGCGCGTCGAAGTTCATCGAGATCAGCGTCGAAGGCGCGGAGAGCGACGTGAGCGCGCACCGGATTGCGTTGTCCATCGCCAATTCGCCGCTCGTAAAGACGGCGATCGCGGGCGAGGACGCCAATTGGGGCCGCGTCGTCATGGCCGTGGGCAAAGCGGGTGAGCCGGCGGATCGGGACAAGCTGTCGATCAGGTTCGGCGCGACGCAGGTCGCCGCGGGTGGGCTTGCCGTAGATGGATATGACGAAGCGCCGGTTGCCGCGCACCTTAAGGGGCAGGATATTGAGATCGGCGTGGACGTTGGCCTTGGCGAGGGCTGTGCGACGGTCTGGACCTGCGATCTGACGCAGGGATATATCTCGATCAACGCGGATTACCGTAGCTGATGCCGATGGAGCTGCATAACGATGTCGTCGCGTTGATGCGCGAGGTAGCGCGGGACATCGTGATGCCGCGCTACCAGAATCTGCGGATCGAGGAAATCAGCGAGAAGGCTGCGGACGACCTGGTCACCATAGCCGACAAGGAAAGCGAGATCAGGCTGGCCGAAGGGCTGAGCCGCATACTGCCGGAAGCTGGAGTTATCGGCGAAGAGGCCTGCGCGGCGGACCCGGCAATATTGGAGCGAGCAGGCGACGGGCTTAACTGGATCATCGATCCGATCGACGGGACAGGCAATTTCGCGGCTGGGCGGCCGCCTTTCGGTATCATGATCGCATTAGCCGACGCGGGGACGACGCTCGCCGGATGGATATTGGACCCGCTGTCCGGGCGTTTGTGTCACGCTACATTGGGCGCTGGCAGTTATATCGATGGCGAGCAGGTCCGGGCGCGGGAAAGCGGCGATCCGCTGCCGATTGCGGCGCTGGCGGTTTATTTCATGACGCCGGACGAGCGCGCCGATATTCAGCGGCGGGCGGAAGGCCGCTTTGCGCTTGTGGACATTCCGCGCTGTGCGGCGGAGCAATATCCCCGGCTGGTGCTGGGGCAGAATGATGTTTCGGTCTTTGCGCGGACATTGCCGTGGGACCATGCCGCTGGGACGCTTTTTCTGAACGAGGCTGGCGGGTGTTGTCAGCGGTTGGATGGGTCGCCTTATGTGGTGGGCGATTTGCGGCGGGGGTTGTTGGGGGCTTCGTCGCCGCGGTTGTGGGAGGCGGCTGTGGAGGCGTTGTTCCGTTGAGATGTGTTGGTGGAGAGGTTGCGCTTTCCCCTCTCCCCAACCTCGATGAGAGTCACGTGCCTCTCATCGACCCCTAAAGGGGAGAGAGAGTCATGGGCGGATTAGAGGACGCTTTCGATCCAGCTCTTGAGCGCGCTCTTGGGCGCTGCGCCGACCTTCGTGGCTGCAGCTTCGCCATTTTTGAACAGGATCATCGTCGGAATGCCGCGCACGCCATATTTGCCGGGCGCGTCGGGATTTTCGTCGATGTTGATCTTGGCGATGATGACTTTGTCAGCCAGTTCCTCGGAGATTTCTTCCAAGGCCGGGCCGATCATCTTGCAGGGGCCGCACCATTCCGCCCAGAAATCGACAAGCACTGGCTTGTCTGCGTCGATCACATCCGCCTGGAAGCTGGTGTCGGTGACTGCCTTGGTAGCCATATTATATTTCTCCTTCAGTTGGGCGGATATCTAGGACGGTGACGCGTCCGTCTCAACGGGTGACGGCGGCAAATTCTCCTGCGCGGGAGGAAAGCCCGGCTTGTGCGCGGCCAGAAGATCAGCCGGAAGGGTGATGAGGCGCGGGGCGCTGGTGTAGAGCAATGCCGCCTCAATTCTCCGATCCGGGAAGATCACCTGAAGCGCGGCGGCATAGGCGGCCATTTGCCGGACATGGGCGCTGGGCACTTCATCCACGCCGAGCGGCGCCACGCGGCCGGTCTTGAAATCCACGACCTGCACGCGATCGGGGCCGATGCATAGACGATCGACGGTGCCGGAAATCACCATGTCGCCGACGACCGCCGCGACAGGTGCTTCAGCGAGAGCGCCGGGCGCAAAAAGCGGTGCGAAGTCGCTGTCCTCGATCACGCGAAGGGCCTGCGAGATGACGTCATGGCGCAATGATGCATCTGCCGCGCCCTGCTGCTCCAGCCAGCGACCGGCGCGTTCGCGGCGCTGTTCGGGTGGAACATCGGGCAAACGTTCGAACAAAGCGTGAAGCCAGCGCCCCCGATCGCTTGCCGCCTTCATCGCCGGGGTAGGCGGCGGATAAGGCACGTCGTCCTCTACCGGAGCAGAGGGCGCGAGGGGCCGGGGTGGACGGGCTTCCTCTGGTGCGGGCTGACGGAGCCAAGCGGGTTCGGGATGCGCCACCCTTTCCATCGCGGCGCTCTTTTCAAGCGCGCGTGGAGGCAGGGTTTCCGCGCCGAGCCAGCGACGCCGGGCGCCCCACAGATGATCGTCCTCCCACTCCGTGCCAAGGGCGATCAGGGCGTTTTCAACGGCGGTGAACCAGCTTTCGGGTTGCGGCAGGCCGCGCGCGCGGGGGCCGAGCGAGCCGGTGACGACCAGCCTTTCCTCTGCGCGGGTCAGAGCGACGTAGAGCAGCCGCCAATGCTCCTCCCGCTCGGCGGCGCGCGCGTCTTCCAGAACTTCCCCGATAGGACCAAGGCGTTCGGTTTTGCGCGGGGCCAGGATAGGCAGGCCGTTCCATTCCAGGGAATCGCTGCGTGTTCCGGCATCGGGATCGAGGCAGGCATCAGCCAGGATGACGACCGGCGCCTGCAACCCCTTCGCGCCGTGCACGGTAAGAAGGCGAAGCGAATCGCCCTGCGCGGCTGCATCGCGGACGATCTCCACTTCGCCCCGGTCGAACCAGTCCACGAAGCGCTGCAAGGATGGGTGATCGTCCGTTTCGAAGGCAAGCGCGGCATTAAGCAGTTCCTCGATCGGATCGGCGGCTTCAATCCCCAGACGTTCGATGAGTCGGCGGCGGCCCTCCATAGGGCCAGACAGGATCGATTCGAGATAGCGGTAAGGCGTGGTGAGGTCCGCGCGTGTCAATAATGTGCGAAGCGGGGCGAGCGTGCCTTCATCCAGCGTGCGGGTAAGATGCTGCCACAGACTGACGCGACGGTTCATGGCGCGGGCCATCAGGTCATCCTGCGTCCAGCCGATCAGCGGCGATACCAGCAGGGAGGCCAGGTTGAGATCATCCTCCGGCTGCACCGCGAAACGGAGCGCGGCGAGCAGGTCGCGCACGGCAAGCGGTGCGTTCAGGCGGAGGCGATCGATCCCCGCGACGGCCACCCCCTCCTCATAGAGACGCGCGACGATCAGCCGGGCGAGTTCGCTGCGGCGGCGGACGAGGATCATGATGTCGCCTGCCGTCACCGGGCGACCCCGGCTTTCGAGCATCATGCCGTCGTCGATCCATTGGCGGATCTGGCGGGCGATATTCTGGGCAAGGAGACGTTCCTGATCGGCGGCCCAGTCTTCCTCGCCTTCTGCGTCGTCGGACAAGCCTGCGATGGTGGGTTTCCACAGCAGGACCTCACCGGGGAAGCGGTTGGCGCTGATGTGCTGGACTGCGCCCGAAGGCAGGCCTAGCCGCTCGGCGCTTAAGGTCGCGATCGTGTGATCGACCACGTCGAGGACGGCGGGCGTGGAGCGGAAGCTGCGTTCAAGCGACAGGTCGTGGAAGATATGGTCGGCATCTTCCGCATGACGCTGGAACAGTATCTGCGCGGCAGCGAAGGCCTGGGGGCTGGTGCCCTGAAAGCCGAAGATCGCCTGCTTGAAGTCACCGACGGTGAAGATGGTGCGGATGCGATCACCCTTGGCCCCCTCTCCTGCGAAGAATTCGGCAGCGAGCGCGCCGACGATCTGCCACTGGCTGACGTTCGTGTCCTGCGCCTCATCCACCATGATATGGTCGATGCGCTGGTCCAGTTTGTAGCGGATCCAGTCGGCGATGCCGGGCTGGGACAGGAGATCCGCAGTGCGGGCGATCAGGTCGTTGAAGTCCACGGCGCCCGCAAGCTGCTTCGCCTCATGATAGGCGCGGGCATAGGCGCGGCCTGCATGCAGTCCTTCGGCGAGCAGATCGGCATAGGCGGCGAGCGCCTTGAGGCTCAACAGCTCGGCGCAACGGGAATGGAGGCGCGCGCTTGCCTCTCCATAGCCATCGACTGGCGGAACCCATCCCTTGGCCGAGATCAGGTCGCCGTCCGCCTTTGCCCATGCGGCGTGAAGGTCTGCGAGGGTTTCCGCCCGGTCCAATGCGCTGAGCGCGCGCCATCGGGCTATGCGATCACAGCGTTCCAGAGCGCGGCCGGTGCCCCAATCGGCATTTGCCTGAGCGATCCAGGCGAGAGATCGCATGTCGAACTGCGCGTCTTCACATTGGCTTGCGAGGTGCGCAAGGACGTCGCCTTCCGGTAGGCCCAGTTCGCGATAGAGCCACGTGGCGATGTCGTCTGGTAGTTGCTCCAGTGCGGGAAGATGGGAAGCGCAACGCAGCAGGAATTGTTCAGCGCCGCCTTCGCCCAGACGGAGGCTGATCGCCTGAAGCGCTTCCATCAGCCTGTCGTCCCGCTGATCCTGCGCGGTGACGGCAAGATCGGCCAGCGTCTGGCGGGCGAGCGCCGACTGCTCGCGCTGATCGAGGGGGCGGAAGCCGGGGGGCAGATCGGCTTCGAGAGGAAAGGCGGTCAGCAGCTGCTGGCAAAAGCCATGGATGGTCTGAATGCGAAGGCCGCCGCCAGTTGATTCCAGCACCTCAGCGAAAAGGCGGCGAGCGCGGTCTCGCGCCTCCGGGCCGCTGTCCTCGTGCAGCGCCTCCAGATCTTCGAACAGTTCGCCTTCTTCCATCTGGACCCAGGCGGCCAGCCGGTCATGGATGCGGTCGGCCATCTCCGCCGCGCCCGCTTTGGTGAAGGTGAGGCAGAGGATGTTTTCAGGCCGCACGCCCTGCAGCAGCAGGCGGAACACGCGCGCGGTCAGCACATGCGTCTTGCCTGTGCCCGCAGAGGCCGACAGCCATACATGCGCGTCGGGCGAAGCGGCACGCGCCTGCGCTCCGGCCAGCGGCTGAAGGGCAGAGGTCCTCCTAGCCATCGTCGCGGCCATACCATTCCTCCAGCCGCATCAGCTGGTCATAGTCGCCGTAGCTGGCGACTTCGGGGTTTACTTGCGCGTCGAAGGGGGCGTTGCCGGTCAGATAATCCCCCGCGATCTTCTCGAACCATTCGTGGACGAGCGATGTGAAGGACGTCGTCACGATCTTGTCTCGCTTCCCCATGGGATCGACGGGGCTTTCACGATAGCCGAAGGCGTCGTTCTTCTTGGCCAGCGACCAATATTCGAAACATCCTGCGGTTCCGGCGCCATCGATGGCAGGGAAGCCACCCTGTTCGGCGATGAGGCCCAGCAAGCCCAATTGAAGTGAATAGCCCGCCTTCACCTGCTTCGCGCTGGGGGGCTTGCCGGTTTTATAGTCCACGATGGCGAGCGAGCCGTCGGGCATGCGGTCGATGCGATCCGCCTTGCCGGTGAGGGTCACTCCGGCGATCTCCGCGCGGCCGTCCGTTTCCACCCCAAGGATGGAGCGGCCCGCTGCCTGATCGGCGGTCACCTCAGCAGCGATCCAGCGGATAGCCTCGATCAACCTTGGTTGCCAGAGCGCCTTCAGCAACGGGTGGACATCGGGCCGGTCGAACATGGCGCGGGCGCGGGCTTCCAGATCGGCGGGATCGCGTTGCCCGGCCTCTGCCCAGCGCTGGAGGATTTCGTGGACCGCCGTGCCGCGCCATGCGGGACCCGCGTCGGCATCAACCGGATCAAGGCGGTTAAGGCGCAATATCCGCTTGGCATAGAAGGCAAAGGGATCAGCCTTCAGCCGGTCGACATCCGTGACGGGAATCAGCTTCGGGCGGACGGAGGCGGGTGGCACTGGCGCGGGACGGCGGCTTGGCTGGTGCCGCGCTGGGCGATCGAGTGCCTGTGCCAGCGCAGCGTAACGATCGGCGATCTTCCATTGTGGACCAGCCATGGCCTTGAGGCGCAGCCAGAAGCGGGAGGCTATGGCGGGGCCTCCCGAACCCCTTCTGGAGCGGGTGATGAGGACGTGGGGAGCGCCCAGTGCGCTGGCAAAGTCATGAGCGGCGCGGCCGATGCGGGTTTCGAGGCCGGGCAGGCCAAGGTCGCGCCGGATACGGGGGGCAAGCCAGGGGTCGGGTGATGGCAGGCCGGGCCATGTGCCCTCGTTGAGGCCGCCGAGGATCATTAGATCAGTCTGAACCAGCTGGGCCTCGATCAGACCCAATATCGAGATGCGCGGATGGCCGCCCTGAACCGGGCGCACCGAAACGCCACCCAACATATTGTCGAGCAGGGTCGGGAGGGAGCGGATGTCAGATTGTTGAGGGCCTTCGGGGGCCGCCTGTTCCATCTCGGCGAACAGATCGGCGGCGGCGTGGCCCTGGACACCGGACCATATGGCATCGCCGGTCAATACTCCGGCTTGTTCGCGAACCGCCGCCAGTTGAGCGGCGAATGTGGGGGCGGCGGCGCAGGCTTGCTCCAGCGGGTCGAGCAACGCGCGTGCCTGTGACCACCATTGCCGCGTTTGGGCTCGCAAGGCTTGCTGGCGATCCTCTCCTTCCCGTTCGGCGAGGAGCAAGTCTACCCCTTGAAGGCCAGCAGGAGGACGCGGGCCGCGAAGCAGCAGGTCGAGGCCGCGCACGCCTTCCAGCCACGGAAGGCGTTCTTCGCCGCGCATGACCAGCGGATGCTTGAGCAAAGTGAGCAGCGCCACGGGCGCGAAGCGTTCGGCCACCGCCTGGGCCAACGCGATAAGCAAAGTGCCCGGCGGCAAGCGGGACAGCGGGAGACCAGCGGAATCGTCGGCTGATATTCCCCAGCGCGCCAGATGCGCCGACACGCGCGTAGCGAGCTGCCGGTCAGGCGTGACCAGCGCGGCGGTGCGGCCCTGTGTTTCCACTGCCTCACGCAGGGCGATGGCGATGGCCTGCGCTTCCTCGCCGGGCGTGGCGACTTCCAGAGCCTCTACCCCTGTGAGTGAGCGGTCGGCGGTTTTCAGATCGCGCCAGCGGCTGGTGAGGCGCGGAGGGAGCATCGCGTTGGATATGTTGCGGCTGCGGACGGCGCGCGCATCATGCTCGCTGCCCCAGCGCCACAGCGCTACGTCATCGCGCGTGGCGCTCATTCCATTGAGCAAGCGCTTCAGGGTATATTGGGGATGGGTTTCATGCGCAGGAGGCGCACGGCCGGTAACGGGGTCCGGCGCGAATGGACCGATGGCGTCCCATGCGGCTTCGTCCATTTCATGGTCGAGGCCAGCGAAAACGACGCTGCCGCGCGGCAGGACAGAAATCCTTCGAAGCAGACCCGCAACCGCCGGAGCGGTCGTGGCTATGCCAGCGGCGATCACGAAGCCGGATGGTGGCTCTGCGGCCCAACGTGCGGCGAGGCGATCGAACAGGCGATTGCGTCGGTCGGCCAAGTCAATGAGGCCAAGCCGTGCCAATTCCTCGGGCCAGCGGCGAATGAGGATGGAGAATAGATCGAGCGATCTTTGCCAATGGCCCGACAGTTCATCCGACAGCGTGAGTTCGGAAAGCGCGGTGATGGGCACCCGTTCCACCTGCATCTGGTCGAGCACTGTGCCGAGCGCCTGGCCGAGCTTGATCGCCTGCGCGGCGTCCATTGGCTGGCCGGATGCCTGCTGAACCATGCGGGCCAGGATCATCTGGCGGCGCATGGGCGGGATGGCCGGGGAAATGGCCTCCCCCTCCGCCAGAGGATCGAGCGCGCCGCCTGCCTGTTCGCCAAGATCAGGATCGCCGATCGCGACCAATCGGGGAAGAAGCAGGCCTCCAGCCGATCGGCGAACAAAAGCATCGCTGACAGCGCGGATCGCGCGGTTGGTGGGCAGCAGGATCATGCCCTGCGCAAGTGCCATCGGGTCAGCACCATGCTGCGCAAATATGCCCGCTGCCAAGGCGTCGGAAAAGGCGCGGTGAGCTGGGATATTGAACAAGGCGGGTCGGGTGCGATCACCCATGAGCGAGCATCGACTCCACAAAGGGAATGGCGCGCGGCGTGCCGACGTCGAACCAGAGGCCATGATGGGAAACGCCGTAGAGGCGCCCCGCTTCGATAGCGCGGTTCCAGAAGATATTGGTCGAAAAGACGTCGGATGGCGGATCGACCAGCAGGCTGGGCGAAAGGATCTGCACGCCTGTAAAGACGAAGGGCGCGACATGGCTCGTCTTGCGGCGGCTCACCCGTCCAGAGGCGTCCATGTGAAAGTCGCCCGGTCCCGTGTGGCAATGGGCGCGGGCGAGCGGCACCAGCAACAGCAGCGCGTCCATGCGATCGGGGTCCCACAGGCGCTGCATCATACTCAGC
Source organism: Sphingobium sp. RC1 (assembly GCF_059738765.1). NCBI lineage: Bacteria > Pseudomonadati > Pseudomonadota > Alphaproteobacteria > Sphingomonadales > Sphingobiaceae > Sphingobium > Sphingobium sp. RC1. Next base: position 1,523,811 of record NZ_AP027306.1, on the reverse strand, counting down.
GTTTCCTGCGGCCCGTCGATCCAGAGATTGTCGCTGTTCGCGCAGAAGAAGGGATTGTCGCCCAGCAGGGCACGGGCATGGATCAAACCCCCGCCCGTTTCCAGCAGCTTGGGACGCTCGTCCGAGATCAGCACCTGCATGCCGTTGGAATGGGCGTTGAGATGCGCCTCGACCGTGTCGGCGAGGTAATGAACATTGACCACCACCTTGCGGATGCCGCCAGCGGACAGCCGGTCCAGCGCATGGTCCATCAGCGGCTTGCCAGCTACCTTGACCAGTGGCTTTGGACGCGTGGCGGTGAGCGGGCGCATCCGCTTCCCAAGGCCCGCCGCCATCAGCATTGCCGTGTCGATCATGCGGGGACGTTATCCTGAAGCGCAAGGTGGCGCTTTTCCGCTGGGATGTTGGCGGCGAACCAGTCCGCTACCGGCGCGAGCGCGGGATGCGCCAGGTCGCGCTCCAGCAAGTCCCACATGCGCGGCAGGAAGGTCAGGTAGCGCGGCTTTCCGTCCCGCTTCCACAGGCGCGTGAAGATGCCGATGATCTTCGCATTCCGCTGCGCGCCCAGCACAGCATAGGCAGCATCGAAGTCGGCTGGGGGATTTGCGATGGCTTTGTAGTGGCTGATCATCGCGGCCTCCACCTCCGGCGGCACATCGCGTCGAGCGTCCTGAAGCAGCGACACGAGATCATAAGCGGGATGCCCGGCAAGAGCGTCCTGAAAGTCGAGAAGGCCAAGCCCCCGAACTTCAGGTCGATCGATCAGCATGATATTTTCGGCATGATAGTCGCGCAGCACTGTGACGACGGGGCTGGCGGATTGCTCCACGATCGAGAGCACGGCATCCCAGGCCCGCGTATAGGCATCTGTATCGACAGGGAGGCCGATCGCGGGGCAATACCATTCGGTGAGCAGGCCTGCTTCGCGTTGATAGACCGCGCGGTCATAGGGCGGCAGGTCGGCGGCAGGCTGGCGATGAAGATCAGCGAGCAGCTCGACTGCGCGGCTATAAACGCCTTCCTCGTCGGCGGGGACATCGTCCAGATGTTCCTTGACTCGCAAGTCGCCGAAATCCTCAATGAGTACCAGACCTTGTTCCAGGTCGCGGGCAAGGATCGCCGGGGCAGCAAAACCCTGTCCCGTCAGATGTTCGGCAATGGCGATAAAGGGGCGCGGGTCCTCATGTGGCGGCGGCGCATCCATCAGCACGGCACGGCGCGCGCCATCGACCACGCGAAAGTAGCGACGGAACGACGCATCACCGGCCAGCGGGACGATAGCGGCATGCCCCCACCCCGCAGCTGAGAGAAAGGCGGGAGCGGAAGCGGGCGGGATCATATCTGCGACCATCGCTCTGTCCAAGCGTCCGGCACGCGCACTGTCAAGCGCCGAGCGCCGTCGGGTTCGATGTCGATGTGTAGCCGCAGCGCATGCGGCCATGCATCCGGACCCAGGCGGTCGGGCCATTCGACAATCAGTAGACTGTCCATCAGATATTCGTCCAGAGCCAGTTCCTGCGCCTCCTCCGCATTATCAAGGCGGTAGAGGTCGACATGGGCGACGGGGAGCTTCACCTCCGGCACATCATAGGGCTGGACGATCGCGAAGCTGGGGCTTGGCGCCTCGCCTGCAAGGCCAAGCCCCTCCAATATGCCGCGCGCGAGCGTTGTCTTTCCCGCACCAAGGCCGCCTTCCAGCGCAATGACGTCACCGATGCGCGCCACGTCAGCCAGACGGCGGCCGAGGGCCAGCATCGCCGCTTCGTCGGGCATGGTCAGGCTCTGCTCAGCCACGGGGTAGCTCGATCACGGCCATGGTGCCCTGCCCCGGCTCTGACACGAGCTGGAGGGTGCCGCCATGGGCCTCGGCGAATTGCTTGGCGAGCGGCAGGCCGATCCCGGCCTTTTCGCCGCTTCGTGCCTGTTCCGCGCGAGCGGCTGCGTCGAAGATCGTGGCGCGGCGCTTTGCGCTGATGCCTGGACCGTTGTCAGACACGACGAGCCGCGCGGAGTCGCTGCTGCCGTCGCCATGCAGCAATACGCGCGCGCCGCGTCCGCTGTAGCAGACGGCGTTCTCCAGCAGATGATCGAGCGCCTGGCCGATCCGGCGGCTGTCGCCTTCCACCTTCCCCAGCGTTTCATGCAGGGAGATCGCAAGGTCGATGCCCTTGGCCGTTGCCTCGACCTTGATCCGTTCGATGCTTTCCTTTGCCAGGGCGGCGAGGTCGACAGGGGCGCGGTCGATCGGGAGCGTCCCGGCTTCTCCCTGTGTCAGGTCCAGCACATTGTCGATCAACATCGACAGGCGACTGGTACTCTGGAGAATGCCATCGACATATTCCTTGGCGGAAACGCTCAATTCCCCGGCATAGCCCGCGCTCATCATCTCGGCGAAGCCCGCGATGGTGGTGAGCGGCGTGCGCAATTCGTAGCTCATATTGGTGACGAAGGCGGTCTTGACCCGATCGGCCTGCTCCAGCGCTTCGTTGCGGTCGCGCAGCACCTGTTCGACACGGCGGCTGTCGGTCACGTCCAGCATCGTGAAAAGTGCGTTCCCATCGGGCAGAGGGATGGCGGCAAATTCGAAGATGCGGCCGTCCGCGAAACCGACATGGCCGACGCGCTGCTTGCGTTCCACGGTCGCTGCGCGGACCAGTTCGCGGACGAGATTGGCCTGCTGCGGCTTGGCGAGGCGGGATTGGACGGCGCGGAGAAGTTCGTCGATGCGCGGGTGCTGCGCCAGCAAATCTTCCGAGATTTCCCAGATCGAGCGGAAACGGCTGTTCCACAGCGACAGGCGACCATCGGAAGAAAATACGCCGATCGACTCGAACAGATTGTCGAATGTGGCCGTGCGGACTCGCAGAAGCGTGTCGCGCGCGCTGGAAAGCTGGACCTGCTCCGTGCGATCTTCAAAGATCAGGAGCAGGCCGCCGTCGGGCAATGGCTGACCATAGACGCGCAGATGCGTGCCATCGGCGAGCAGCCAGTTTTCCTCGCGCGGGTCGGGTGAGAGGAACCAATCGCGACGTTCTGCGCGCCACGCCGGAAAGTCGCGATGTTCGGGCAGGCGGCGGGCCTCGCGCATGCGGTCGAGGACGCGTTCGAACACGGGCTGGTCGGCCAGATGTTCCTGATCAAGCCCGAACAGGCTCATGAAGGGCTGGTTCCAGAAACGCAGGGTGCGATCCGGGCCAAAGCGGGCCACGCCAGCAGAGAGGCGGTCGAGCAGGTCGCGCTGAGCCGCCTCAAGGCGGCGATGCTCGACGCGGGCCTGTTCAAGCTCATTCTGGTCCATCGCGAAACCGGCGACGCCAGCTTCGCCAAGGGGGACATCGACGACCCGCATCGTTCGGCGTTCGCCATCGATTGTCGCTGGCACCATGCGCTCGACCACTCGATCCTCCGCGAGCGCCTGCTCTGCTGATGACTGAGGGCCTAGGCCGCCCACCGCCTCGACCAGTTCCGTGCCGTGCGCGATGACATCTGCCGCATTAGCCCCGTCCACCGCGCTGACATAGGCAGCGTTGACGAGGCTGAGGCGCATGTCGGCGGTGCGATGCCACATCGGAAACGGCGCGGCTTCCACAAGGCCAGCGAGCGCTTCCAGGGCCTCACGCAGTTGCTCGACCTTGCTCTTCAGCGCCTGGATTTCGGACTGGCTGTCGGTCGCGTCGAATATCCACAGGACCACGCCGCCGCTTTCAGCGAGTACTGGCCCGGCAGGCGCGCCGCGCACCAGCAGGAGCCGGGACGACCCCTCTCCTCGCACAGGCAGGGCGAAGCTGCGTCCGGCGCGCTGGGCCGCCGCTATTTCCTGCGCGAGGGCCGCTGCGTCCTCCGGTTCCAGACCGCCGTCGGGCGCGGTAAGTTCGGATACGAAAGCGGGTACACGGTCCTTGCCAAGCCATTTGGCGAGCCGATCGGCAGCCTCGATCCGGCCATCGGCGTGAATGATAATCGGTGCAGCGGGTGCCGAGGCGAGCAGGCTGGACAGGCGATCGAATTTGCCCTGCACCTGCGTGCCTTCGCGCCGCATGCGCTGTCCGGTCGAAAGCGCCCACACCGCGGCGGCCAGCCACGCGGCCAGCACGATCCCCAAGATGACTGCGGCAAATGGGGTCAATGACGTCATTGCGCCTGTTCACCCCTCATCGCGACTGCCACCCCTTTGCATGATTATCAGGGGACTAACCCAAGTCGGGAGCAGCGTGAAGCGGGGAGTTTGAAGAAATGCGCGGTTCCTTCAAGACAGAGACGCCCCCATCTTCTTCGTACCAACGAACGCTGGAATCTCAGCCGGACGCCGTTGGCAACAGATCCTAGCTTTCGCTGGGATGACGAGAGGCTAAGCATAAAAAAAGGGGAGACTTTCGCCTCCCCCTTTCGGGTTTGCTTAGTAGCGGTAATGGTCCGGCTTGAACGGGCCATCCGGCGTCACGCCGATATAGGCAGCCTGCTTGGGGGTCAGCTTGGAAAGCTTCACACCCAGTTTTTCGAGGTGAAGCGCGGCGACCTTCTCGTCCAGATGCTTGGGCAGGACATAAACTTCGTTCTTATACTCGTCCGACTTGGTCCACAGTTCGATCTGCGCCAGCACCTGGTTGGTGAAGCTGGACGACATGACGAAGCTGGGGTGGCCGGTGGCGCAGCCCAGGTTCACCAGGCGGCCCTTGGCGAGGACGATGATCTTCTTGCCATCGGGGAACTCGACTTCGTCCACCTGCGGCTTGATCTCGGTCCACTTCATGTTGGACAGGCCGGCAATCTCGATCTCGCTGTCGAAGTGGCCGATGTTGGACACGATCGCCATGTTCTTCATGGCGCGCATGTGATCGACGGTGATGACGGCTTCGTTGCCCGTCGCGGTGACGAAGATGTCGGCGCGGGTCGCCGCTTCTTCCATCGTCACGACTTCATAGCCTTCCATCGCGGCCTGAAGCGCGCAGATGGGATCGACTTCGGTCACCAGAACGCGAGCGCCACCGTTGCGGAGCGATGCGGCCGAACCCTTGCCGACGTCGCCGAAACCCGCGACGCAGGCGACCTTGCCGGCCAGCATGACGTCGGTGGCGCGACGGATGGCATCGACCAGCGATTCCTTGCAGCCGTAGAGGTTGTCGAACTTCGACTTGGTGACGCTGTCGTTGACGTTGATCGCCGGGAAGGGAAGCTTGCCCTTCTTCGCCAGCTCATAAAGGCGGTGGACGCCGGTGGTGGTCTCTTCCGACACGCCCTTGATCGCGGCGACGGTCTTGGTCAGGTAGCCCGGACGATCGGCCAGGAAGCGCTTCAGCGTGGCGACGAAGATTTCCTCTTCCTCATTGCTCGGCGTGAACAGCTCTTCCCCGGCCTCGACGCGCGCGCCCCACAGCGCGAACATGGTGGCGTCGCCGCCATCGTCCAGGATCATGTTGCACGGCGTGTCACCCCAATCGAAGATGCGGATGACATAGTCCCAATATTCCTCCAGCGTTTCGCCCTTGACGGCGAAGACGGGGATGCCGCGCGCGGCGATTGCGGCAGCGGCGTGGTCCTGGGTCGAGAAGATGTTGCACGAAGCCCAGCGGATTTCCGCGCCCAGTTCAGCCAGCGTCTCGATCAGCACGGCGGTCTGGATCGTCATGTGCAGCGATCCGGTGATGCGCGCGCCCTTCAGCGGCTTTGCAGCACCGAATTCGGCGCGCAGGGCCATCAGGCCGGGCATTTCGGTTTCGGCGATCTCGATTTCCTTGCGGCCGAACGCGGCAAGGTTGATGTCGGCGATCACATAGTCCTGCGCCTGGGTGGCGGGTGCTGTGGCCACGAGCGTGTCTCCATCGGTTTAGAATGTGCCGGAGCCGATCGCATGGCGAAACGGCGGCGATGGCCTGCGCTTTACCAATCGCCGCCGATGATGGCAACTCAATATAAAGTTTTCTTTATGTCACTCTTCACCAGGTCGGGAGGCGACCGCGACCCTCGTTTCACCCAGATCGGCAGATGGCTCCGCTTCCTGACCCGCAATCGCCATAACGACGTCGCAGCGGGCGCCCGAAAGATGCGGGGTAGTACCGGCAGCATCCGACAGTTCAAGCAGCGCCGCCCGGGTCGCGGGTAGCGCGTTAGCCGCATCCGTGATCGACTGGAGGTCGCGGCAGGCGAGCCCTTCGGCCCCGGCGCCATAAACGTTGGCGAGGCTGGTTACGTAATTGTCGTAAGCGCCCAGCGCGCCAACCGGTCCTGCGACGGAACGGAAATGTTCGCGCAGCTCGTCATTGACCTGCGTCAGCGCGTCACGCTTTTCCCTGATGAAGCGGTTATAGTCGGCCAGAAAGTTGCTGCCCGTGGAGCGGCATCGCAGTGCCGACACCATCAGCATCATCTCAAAATCCCGGATTTGCGCCGCCTCTACCGCAACCTTTTTCCAGCAAGGCGCGGCGCTGGCGGGCGCGAGCGGCATCGCTGCGGCAATCATAGCCGCGACAAACTTCTTCATGATTTTAACCCCCGAGCAATTTCCCGAGGAGGAAGGTGCGCCCGCGCGCTTGCCGCGTTGTAAATGAAGGCAGTTAGCGGGAATTTACCCGGAAATGTTCAGTTACGATGCGGAAACAAGCTCTGTTTCGCGCCATCGTTGCGCAGCTGAACCGGGAAAATATTTCGCAAATTACGCGACGTGATCAGGCGGAGCCAGCGCCGCTCACCAGATGAGACGCATCGACTCCGGCAGCGGCATAGGCCGCCGCCCACTTTTTTTCCGCCGGAACGTCGAACAATAGATCCGCGCTGCATCCCGCCGGGAACCAGCTTTCGCCGGTCATCTCCTGATCGAGTTGTCCTGCGCCCCAACCGGCATAGCCGAGCGCGACGATATAGCGACTGGGACCAGTGCCTTCCGCGATCGCCTTCAATATCTCCAGCGAGCCGGAAAGCCCCCAGTCTTCCCCGACCTCCACCATGTCATGCCCTTTCCAGTCGAGGGAATGCAGCACGAAGCCCCGGCGCGGTTCGACCGGCCCGCCGCGAAGCACGGGTATGTCGGGGACATTGGCGGGGTTGATGTCAAAACTTTCGAGCAGTTCATGCAGCCCGACGCCCTCGATTTCATCGCTGACCGCGATGCCGAGAGCGCCATTTTCATCATGGACGCAAATGGCGATCACGGAATGATCGAAGCGCATGTCTTCCATGCCCGGCAAAGCGAGCAGGAACTGACCGGCATAGGAGCGAAGCTGATCCATAAGATGAATATACGCTGCCCAGCGGCTTTGCCAATGGCGGGCTGTCGTTCACCAGGGGCGATGCGGCACGTAAGCCCGCCTTGACACAGGGCCGCCAAGCGCCGACCTCCCGCCTCATCAACGGCAGGAGACAGAATATGACCATCGCGAAAGGGGATCGCATCCCCGCTACCACCTTTGCCAAGATGACGGAAAATGGGCCGGAGCAGATTTCCTCCGACGAATTTTTCAAGGGGCGGACGGTGGCGCTCTTCTCCGTGCCCGGCGCCTTTACGCCGACCTGCTCGGCCAAGCACCTTCCCGGCTTTGTGGAGAAGGCCGACGCGCTGAAGGAAAAGGGCGTGGACGAGATTGCCTGCACCGCCGTCAATGATGCGTTCGTCATGGGCGCATGGGGCAAATCAGCCGGGGCAGACGATAAGGTCACCATGCTGGCGGACGGCAATGGCGACTTCGTCAAGGCTGCGGGCCTGACGATGGACGGCAGCAAGTTTGGCATGGGCACACGTGGCCAGCGCTTTTCCATGATCGTAAAGGATGGCGTGGTCACCGAACTGAATGTCGAGGCACCGGGTGAATTCAAGCTTTCGTCGGCGGACCATCTGCTGGGGCAGCTCTGAGGCGATTGCCGTGCGACGATAACCCCGTTGCGCGGCTACCCCGCCTTCCTTCCGTCACATATCTGCGGTAGCAATGTTCGATGACGAAAAGCATCGGCAGCGCGGCGGTCGCGCAACTGGACAGGATTTACCAGACCTCTATCGGAAATCTGCGCGAGGCCATGCAGGCATATGCCCGCGATGGCAGCGTGCCGCCGCCAGAGGCAAAGTCCGATCGCCGCTTCTGTTATCCCGAACTGCGCGTCATCCATCATGCCGAAACCGATGCCCCGCCACCCGGGCGATCCTTCGCCCGTCTGTCCAAGCCCGGCCTTTATACAACCACGGTCACCCGGCCGGAAATGTTCGGCGATTATCTGGCCGAGCAGATTGACTTGCTCGTCCGGGATTATGGAGTGGAGGTCGAAACGGCGGTCAGCGATCAGCAGATCCCCTTTCCCTATGTGCTGGATGGGCTGGACATCAGCGCTCTTGACGGCACTCCTCCCACCGAACTGGCGCGCCATTTTCCCGCAACCGAGTTGGCGGAGATCGGGGACGAGATCGCCGATGGCCTGTTCATGCCGGATGCAGAGGGGCAAAGGCCGCTGGCGCTGTTCGACGGGCTGCGCACCGATTTCTCGCTGGCCCGACTGAAACATTATACCGGCACGCCAGCCGAGCATATTCAGCGATACATCCTCTTCACCAACTATCATCGCTATGTCGATGAGTTTGTGGCCTGGGCCTGCGCGGAACTGCAAAGAGACGGTTCGCCCTACACGGCTTTGTCCGGCGCAGGCGGCGTCTATGTGACGCGGGAGACGGCCGATCCCGCGCGCATGATCGCCGACAGTGCATGGCGCAAGCATCAGATGCCCGCCTATCATCTGATCGCGCCCAATCGCAGCGGCATCACGCTGGTCAATATCGGTGTCGGCCCGGCGAATGCGAAGACCATCTGCGATCATCTGGCGGTGCTGCGGCCGGAAGCCTGGCTGATGATCGGTCATTGCGGCGGCCTGCGACCCAGCCAGCGGATCGGCGACTATGTGCTCGCCCACGCCTATCTGCGCGACGACAAGGTGCTGGATGATATGCTGCCGCCGGAAATTCCGGTGCCAGCTATTGCGGAAGTTCAGGTCGCCCTAGCAAAGTCCGCCGAGGCAGTTCTGGGCGGCAGCAGCGAGGAGGATTTCAAGCGCAGGCTGCGCACCGGGACCGTGGTGACGACCGACGATCGCAATTGGGAGCTACGCTATTCCAGTTCAGCGTTGCGCTTCAGCCTGTCGCGCGCGGTGGGGATCGACATGGAGTCCGCTACCATCGCGGCGCAGGGCTATCGTTTCCGCGTGCCCTACGGAACATTGCTCTGCGTTTCGGACAAGCCGATCCATGGCGAACTGAAGCTGCCGGGGCAGGCGAACCGCTTTTATGAGGAAGCGATTGCCGGGCATCTGCGGATCGGCCTGATGACGTGCGAACTGCTGCGGCAGGAAGGCCCCAAGCTACACAGCCGAAAGCTGCGGGCGTTCAACGAGCCACCATTTCGGTGATGGATTGGCGGGGTCAGCTGGTCAAAAACTCCACCATGGCCTCGCCCAATTCCTTCTTCGTGACCGCAGCCATGTGATTGCCGGGAATCTCGACATAGTGGCCGTTTGGCAGCGTATCGACAAGCTCCTGCGCCACGCCATTATCGTGGTCATCGACGCCGCAGATGACTTCGGTCGGCTGCATGAAGGTCGCGATCGTTTCGGCCGACGTGTCCACGAACGTGTTCAGGATGTGCAGAAGCGCGACCGGATCGCCCTTCGTCGTCTTCAGGAAGGCTTCCGTCATCCATTCCGACGTGCCGCGCTCGAACGTGCCGAGGTTGGTGAGGACGTTGCGATAGTAGCCGCCCTTGTCGAGCGTATTGACAAGGCCGCGCAGTCCCATGCCAGCAAGGATCACCCGGCGCGGGGCTGCGCCGCGCGCCAGCATCCGCACCGTCGTCCGCGCGCCCAGCGAATAGCCGCCCAGATCATAATCGGTGAGGCCCAGCTGGTCGATGACAGCCAGATTGTCGTCCGTCAGGGCATCGGGCGGATAGGCGGCGGGATCATGCGGTTTGCCGCTTTCCCCATGCCCGCGCAGGTCCGGCATGATCAGCCGGAAGCCAGCCTCCACAAGCCGCGCGGCATGGCCGTAACGGATCCAATTGGTCCAGGCGTTGGAGAAATAGCCATGGATGAGGACGAGGTCGCGTCCCTCCCCAGCGATATGGACCGCAATGGGAAGACCGCCCAGCCCCTCGACTTCCACTTTCTCTAGCTCAAGGCCGGTCATGATCACTCCCTCACTGTGTCGACGCTGCTCGATATGGCCTTGGCATCGCCTTGTCGATGGCGGCGTAGGCCAAGGATCAGCAGGGCGATTAGTGCACCTACCTGAGCGGCCGCCATGTCCTTCTGCGGGTCCCAGACGTCGCCTTGCTGACCATTATACCAGTCAGCGGTTTCTCCTTCCGCCATCAACGTCAGCAGCCATTCGAAACTTTCATAAAGGGCGCTGATGAAGCCGATCGTGACGAAGCCGAAGGCCAGGCTCCAACCCAATGTCACGCCGCCCCGCCGCCGCGCGATCTGCGCCAGCGGGTGCGTCAGAAGCAGGCCAAAGGCGAAATGAACGAGCCGGTCATAGCCATTGCGCTGCCACCCGAAGGTGCTCGAAAGGTCATGGCCAGTCATCGAGCGCGCCCAATCGTCATAGGGCACATAGGAATAGATGTAGCGTCCGCCCAACGTATGCAGGAGCAGGAATAGGGTGATGCAGCCCACTGCGCCATTATTCAGAGGCCAGCGGCGCAGGAGCCACGGCGCAGCCAATGCGAGGGCGATTGTCGGCCCATGCTGTAACGGCGCGAGTTGGGGAAATGGCTGATTGATCTGGGCAGCGGCGATGGCGCCGATCAGCAGCAGGATCATCCGGCGCTGCGCTATCGGAAGGCTTTTCCAAACAGCGGCAGCGCCGGAGATCATAGATGGCCTCAGCCCTTCTTCAGGTGACGGCGGCCCAGCAGTTCGGCGATCTGCACGGCGTTCAGCGCCGCGCCCTTGCGCAGATTGTCGCTGACGCACCAGAGGTTCAGGCCATTTTCGATGGTCGAGTCCTCGCGGACGCGGCTGATGAAGGTGGCATAATCACCCACGCACTCGACGGGGGTGACGTATCCGCCATCCTCCCGTTTGTCGACGAGCATCACGCCCGGCGCTTCACGCAGGATGTCCTGAGCTTCCTTGGCCGAAATCTCGTTCTCGAACTCGATGTTCAGCGCTTCGGAGTGACCGACGAACACGGGCACGCGCACGCAGGTCGCGGTCACCTTCACCTTGGGATCGAGAATCTTCTTGGTTTCCGCCACCATCTTCCATTCTTCCTTGGTCGAACCATCGTCCAGGAAAACGTCGATATGCGGGATCACGTTGAAGGCGATCTGCTTGGTGAACTTCTTCGCCTCGGCCGGATCGCCCACGAAGATGTTGCGCGACTGTTCGAACAGCTCGTCCATGCCCTCTTTGCCAGCGCCGGAAACGGACTGGTAGGTGGCCACGACGACGCGCTTGATCTTCGCGGCGTCATGGAGGGGCTTGAGCGCAACGACCATCTGCGCGGTCGAGCAGTTCGGGTTCGCGATGATGTTCTTCTTCTTGTAGCCATCGATCGCGTCCGGGTTCACTTCGGGGACGATCAGCGGGACATCGGGGTCCATGCGGTAGAGCGACGAATTGTCGATCACCACGCAGCCAGCCGCAGCAGCCTTGGGCGCATATTCAGCCGTCGGGCCGGAGCCAGCGGCGAACAGGGCGATGTCCCAGCCCGTAAAGTCGAAATGCTCGATATTTTTGACTTTGAGCGTCTTGCCGGTGTCACCGAAATCGATTTCGGTGCCCTGCGACCGGGGCGATGCGACCGCCGCGATCTCGTCAATCGGGAACTCGCGCTCGGCGAGAATGGTCAGCATTTCGCGGCCCACATTGCCCGTGGCACCGACGACGACGACCTTGTAACCCATGACTAGAGACTCCACTCCATGCAAAATTGCGCAAGGGCGCGCCATAGCGTTGTCCCGGCAATTGTCCAGCATGAAGCGGCTTTGCGGCCCGATAGCCCTTATTTACCCGGCTGCGGCTCCTCGGGCGCGGTTCCGTTGCGGCGAAGGAAATCCTCGATCGTGCGCCACAGGTGGATGCTGACACCGGGGCCGCCCACCCGATGTGTCTGGCCAGGATAGACCATCATCTCGAACGGTACGGCGGCGCTCTGCATCCTGGCCATCAAGGCGGTGGCGTTGTCGAACACGACATTGTCATCGGACATGCCGTGGATCAGCAGCATCGGGTCCTTGATCCTGACGGCATCGTCTATCGCTCCGGACGCCGGATAGGCGCTTGGCCGGTCCTGCGGCTTGCCCAGATAGCGCTCAGTATAATGCGTGTCATAAAGCTCCCAGCGGGTAACGGGAGCGCCCGCGATCGCGGCGGAGAACAGGCCTGGCGCCTTTTCCAGCAGCTTGATCGACATATAGCCGCCATAGGACCAACCATAGGTCGCGATCCGATGCGGATCGACATAGGGCTGCGCTTTCAGCCACTCGACGCCCTTTAGCTGGTCGTCGACTTCTACCGTGCCCATTGCACGATATAATTGATCCTCGAACGCCTTGCCGCGATCCGGCGTGCCCCTGTTATCGATTGCAAAGACAATCCAGCCGCGATCCACCAGATATTGATAGACGGGCGATCCCCATTGGTTAGTGACGACCCTTCCCGCGCCCGGCCCGCCATAATGCAGCATGAAGACCGGGTATTGCTTGCCCGGCTCCAGCGGCGGAGTCATGATCCGCGTATAGAGCGTTGACCCATCCGCCGTCTTGATCGTGCTGAAGCGGGTTTTCGCGTGGCTGGCGAGGTAGGGGGCATAGGGGTGATCCCCGGTTATGGCATTTTCCGAGAGCCACCGAAGTCGCTTGCCGCTGTCATCCGCCAGATAGACTTGCCTGGGCTGGTCCGTATTGCTGCGAGAGATCACCAGATGCGTTGCGCCGCTGTCCATCACCCCATCGTTCCACCAGCCATTGCTCGTCAACTGCCGCAACGGCCCCTTGCCCGACAGGGAGCCTGCGTAAAGCTGCTGCTCCAAAGGCGTTTCGCGATTGCCGGTGAAATAGACGATGCCCTGACGCTCATCGACCGCCACCACGTCCCGCACTTCCCATGTGCCACTGGTCAGCGCGACCCACTTGCCGCCGCGAACATGATAGAGATGGCCGTGCCCCGTCTTCTCCGACCACCACAGAAAGCTGCCGTCATTCAGCGGCTTGAAATTATTGCTGAGGTTGATCCAGCTTTTCGCTCTTTCGGTGAGGACGATCCTGGACTTGCCCGTCGCAGGATCGACCGCCAGCAGATCGAGCCGCTTCTGATCACGGGTCTGGCGCTGGACATAGAGCGTTCGGCCGTCCTTGGACCAATCGACCCGCGCCAGATAGATGTCGCCGTCATCGCCAAGGTCGACCTTCACCTGGCCACTGCCATCCGGCCGCATGACATAAAGGTCGACCAGCGCGTTGGGCGTGCCCGCAACAGGATAGCGTTGCTGATAGACCTTCGTGCCTTCGCCGCCGATCGCCGTGCGGGTAACGATACCGACCGGCCCTTCATCCACGCGAGCAACCGCGATCAACTGGTCGTCGGGCGACCACCAATAGCCTGTGCGCCGGTCCATTTCCTCCTGCGCCACGAACTCGGCCACGCCCCAACTGACCGTCTCGCTCGCCCCCTGCGTCACCTGCCGCTCTCGCCCACCGATCGGCTGCACGAAGAGGTTGCCGTCGCGCACGAAGGAGACAAAGCCGCCCCTGGGACTGACCACGCCATTCAGTTCGCTGCTCGCAGTGTTGGTCAAGCGCGACACCTGGCCATCAAGCGATGCAAGGTAAAGATCGCCATCCACAGGGACGAGGATGTTCTTGCCATTGGGAGCCCAGTCATAGCTGGCGATCCCGGTGCTGCCTGCAACCGACCGGTCCCGTTCGCGCTGCATCTTTTCCGCTTCTGAAAGCTCGGCGCCGCTGCCGGTCTTCCTAGAATCCACCAGCATGCGCTCAGCCCCAGTCGCGCTGTCGATGGCCCAAAGGTCCAGCCGTTCTTTCTCGTCCGCGCGGGGCTTGAGCAGCGTAACAAGCTTGCCATCTGGCGAGAGTTTCAGCGCGCGCGGCTGAGGCCCCGACAGGTCGGGATTGGCGAAGATGCGCTCCAGCGTCAGTTGCTGCTGTGCCGAAACCGGGATGGCAGCACTTGCCAGCAGTGCCAGAGCGGCTGCGCTGCCCTTCAACAATGAGGACATCCTTATCCTTTCGCCTCGGCCAAGACAGCCGGATGTATCGCCGCGAGTTAACGCGGAGCGGACGAAAAGATCAATGTAGGGACATAATCTTTCTCACCATGACCGAGGAGATCATGGTGGGCGCGACAGGGATTGAACCTGTGACCCCACCCGTGTGAAGGGTGTGCTCTACCGCTGAGCTACGCGCCCCCTGAAAGGAGGATGCGGCCATTGGCATCGGCTACGGCTCCTGTCAAGACGAGCTTGGATGGGGAGTTGCAAATTGCACTCATTGCCTTTTAGGCATGAAAGTTTAGTGGCAGGAACGATAAAGGGAGTGACTATCGATGCGTCAGACCATTGCCCTCATGATCACTGGGCTTCTTCTCACCAGCTTGGCGGCCTGCAACACGGTCAAGGGCGTTGGCCGGGACATTGAATCGGTCGGCCGGGCCGGCGAAAGGGCGATGTAAGGATAGGTCAGCCCTTTCTTCACCGATTATTGAAGGATGCGGTTAGTCATGGCCGCGCTTCTTTCCACCTTCACGCCGTCGCAATCCGGCTGGCCGCAGTTGCATGCCGCGATAGTGTAGCGGACACCGCACATCACAAGGACGTCATGGTCAAAGGTATAGTTGGAAATCCCTGCCCGCTCGACCTTCTCTCGCGCTCTGGCTTTCAGAGACATGTGAAATTTCCTCCCATTCACCGTCTGGACATGATCTTTGCTGCTCTGCACAAAGTCAATTGACCGGGATCGGTTCCTGAATGGATTGTCATAAATCCGTCCAGAAAATGACACGATCCAACGCCCTCCGCTACTATGCTTGCGCGGTAGCCCATTCGCACCCATATGCCGCGCCATGAACGACCAACGCTCCTCCGCCATGCCCGTCTGGCACGGCACCACCATCATGTCCGTACGAAAAAATGGGAAGGTGATCGTGGCCGGTGACGGCCAGGTTTCCATGGGCCAGACGGTGATGAAGCCCAATGCCCGGAAGGTTCGCCGCTTGCATGATGGCTCAGTCATCGGCGGTTTCGCTGGAGCGACGGCTGACGCTTTCACCCTGTTCGAGCGACTTGAAGCGAAGCTGGAACGGCACAATGGGCAGTTGATGCGCGCCGCCGTGGAGTTGGCCAAGGACTGGCGCACCGACAAATATCTCCGCAATCTGGAAGCAATGATGATCGTCGCCGACAAGGAAGTGACGCTGATCCTGACGGGCAATGGCGATGTGCTGGAGCCGGTCGGCGGCGTGGCGGCTATCGGATCAGGCGGCAATTTCGCGCTCGCAGCAGCCCGCGCGCTTGTTGAGTATGAGGAAGATGCAGAGACGCTTGCGCGTAAGGCGATGGCCGTGGCGGCGGAAATCTGTGTCTATACCAATGATCAACTCGTGATCGAAGAATTGGCGAGCGTGACCTAGTCTATCAAAGCCCCTCCCTTCCAAGGGAGGGGTTGGGGTGGGTCGCGGAACGCGCGTCCTGGCCTACCCCGATAAGTTGCCAGCGATTGCTGGCGCAATCGCACCCACCCCTGCCCCTCCCTAGAAAGGGAGGGGGGAGCCCGAAATGAACGACAATCTGACACCCAAGGCCATTGTTTCTGCTCTCGACGCGCACATCATCGGTCAGGCCGACGCCAAGCGCGCGGTTGCCGTGGCGCTGCGCAACCGCTGGCGCCGACAGCGCCTCTCGCCCGACCTGCGCGATGAGGTGACGCCGAAGAATATCCTGATGATTGGCCCCACCGGCTGCGGCAAGACCGAGATTAGCCGCCGCCTTGCCAAGCTCGCAGACGCGCCCTTCGTGAAGGTTGAGGCGACGAAGTTCACCGAAGTCGGCTATGTTGGCCGCGATGTGGAGCAGATCGTGCGCGATCTGGTCGAGGAAGCGGTGCGCCTGGAAAAGGACCGGCGCCGCGAAGCCGTGCGTGAGGCCGCGTCGGACGCCGCGATGAACCGGCTGCTCGATGCCCTCACCGGCAAGGAAGCGAGCGAGGCGACCCGCCTCTCCTTCCGCCAGCGGATCGAAAACGACCAGATGAACGATGTCGAGGTTGAGGTGGAAGTCGCCGACAGCCCCTCCATGCCGATGGAAATACCGGGCATGGGCGGCCAAGTCGGCATGATCAACCTGTCCGACATGATGTCAAAGGCGTTCGGCCAGACCCAGAAGAAGCGCCGCAAGCTGCGCGTAGCCGAGGCCTGGGACAAGCTGGTCGAAGAAGAGCAGGACAAGCGGCTGGATCAGGACGATGTCGCCCGCGTCGCCATCGCGAGCGCTGAGCAGAATGGCATCGTCTTCCTCGATGAGATCGACAAGATCGCCGTCAGCGATGTGCGCGGCGGTTCCGTCAGCCGCGAAGGCGTACAACGCGACCTGTTGCCGCTGATCGAAGGAACGACGGTATCGACCAAATATGGCCCGCTAAAGACGGATCACATCCTGTTCATTGCATCGGGTGCTTTCCACGTCGCGAAGCCCAGCGATTTGCTGCCGGAGCTTCAAGGGCGCCTGCCGATCCGTGTCGAGTTGAAGGCGCTGACGGAGGATGATTTCGTCTCGATCCTGTCCGACACCAAGGCGAGCCTTGTTGCGCAATATCGCGCACTGTTGGCGACCGAAGGCGTTACGATCGACCTGACGCCCGACGGCATTCGCGCGGTCGCGAAGATCGCTGCCGAGGTGAATGGCGAAATCGAGAATATCGGCGCCCGCCGCCTCCAGACCGTCATGGAAAAGCTGCTGGAGGATGTGAGCTTCGAAGCGGAGGATCGTCAGGGCGAAACGCTGGTGGTCGATGCGGCTTATGTCGAGAAGCAGCTTAGTGAGGTGGCGCGGAACACCGACCTCAGCAAGTACGTGCTGTAGTTCTCTCTAGCCCCTCCCTTTCAAGGGAGGGGTTGGGGTGGGTCGCGAGCGAAGCGAGCCCGTCTACCTATCGTCGGAGCGCGGGCGCCGCTAGCGCGGCGCACCCACCCCCATCCCCTCCCTTGAAAGGGAGGGGCGTTTTTAGGTTCAGTAACTGCGCCCAACCAGCACGCGCTCGACAGCTTTCTCGCTGGTGAAGATGCATGCACCATCAGCAGCGTCCGCATCCAGCGGCACGTTGCGCAGGGTCAGCTTCTCACCCTTCAGCCACTCGATCACCTTGTCGAGCGCCGGACCCGTGGGCTTGGACCATTGCACCAGCGCCCAGCCCTGCTTCTTGCTCGCGGCAAAATAGGCTTTGAGCGCATCCAGCGACGTAATCGACTTGTCGATGTTCCCATGCAGCCGAGCCTGCGCATCGGCGAACAGAGCCTGCTGAATCTCCTCCAGCATGCCGGTCGCAGCGGTCAGGAAATTACCCTTTGCGACGATCTGGCTGTCGAGCTTCCCATCATCACGATAAAGGCGATCGCGGCGCAGAACCGATACGTTCCCACCCGCAACGTCGCGGCCGCCCACCTCGATCACGATCGGCGCACCCTTCTTTACCCAGCCCCACCGCTTGTTGGCGGCTTTGGCGGGTCGTTTGTCCAGAAGCGCGCGGACGGGCTCGCGGAATACGTCCTGCTTGTTCAACTCGGCGACCAGATCGGCGCAATAATTCAGGATCGCGGCATCCTCGTCATTATCGCGCAGCATCGGCACTACCACGATCTGATAGGGCGCAAGGCGGGGCGGCACGCGCAGGCCGTCATCATCGCCATGCACCATGATCAGCCCGCCGATCATGCGGGTCGACATGCCCCAACTGGTCGTCTGGGCCAGCTCCTGTTGCCCTTCGGCATTCTGGAACTTTATGTTCTGCGCCCGCGAAAAAGTCGTGCCGAGGAAATGCGACGTGCCGGCCTGAAGCGCCTTACCGTCCTGCATCATCGCTTCGATCGAATAGGTCGCGACAGCACCGGGGAAGCGTTCATTCTCCGGCTTCTCGCCAGCGACCACCGGCAGCGCGACGCACTCTTCGGCGAAGCTGCGATAGACCTCCAGCATCTTCATCGTCTCTTCCATCGCCTCATCTACGGTGGCGTGAGCCGTATGCCCTTCCTGCCAGAGGAACTCGGCAGTGCGCAGGAACATGCGCGTGCGCATTTCCCAGCGGACGACGTTGGCCCATTGATTGATCAACACCGGCAGGTCGCGCCAGCTCTGCACCCAGCGGGAAAAAGCCGCGCCTATCACCGTTTCCGAAGTCGGACGAACCACCAGCGGTTCTTCCAGCTTCGCCTCGGGGTCGGGCACCAGCTTGCCGTCCTTCTGGATCAGCCGGTGATGCGTGACGACCGCCATTTCCTTGGCAAAGCCGTCCACATGCTCCGCCTCCTTTTCGAAATAGGAAAGCGGGATGAAGAGGGGGAAATAACAGTTTTCGTGGCCGGTTGCCTTGATCCGCTCGTCCAGCAACTTCTGCATCCGTTCCCAGATGCCGTAGCCCCATGGCCGAATGACCATACAACCGCGAACGCCGCTTTCCTCGGCCATGTCGGCTTCGCTAACGACGGCCTGATACCAGGCGGCGAAATCCTGTTCGCGGGTAACGGAAAGGGCGTGCTTCACGGGTCCGGCCTTGTTCTTCGACTTAAAGGATGGCGCGCCATAGGCGAAGCGCGCCGTCCCGTCGACCCCGAACGCGCGGGCTCAGCCCAGCTTGTCGATCTTCGCATTCAGGGCAGAAAGCTGCGCCTTCAAATTCGCGATCTCGTCGTCCTTGCTGCTTTCGGAGGCAGGCTGCGCAGGCGCCGATGCGCCCGGCATCCCCGGCATCGTGGGCATTCCGGGCACGTTGCCGAAGGCATTGGCCGCAGCTTCGAACATCTGCATGTTGCGCTTGGCGATCTCTGCCAGCGGGCCACCGCCAAAGGCGCCCTTCATCGCTTCCTGGAACTGCATCTGGTTCTTGCGGAACGCATTCATCGACTCTTCCAGATATTGCGGCACCATCGACTGCATGGAATCGCCATACATGGCGATCAGCTGGCGCAGGAAGTTGACGGGCAGCATGTTCTTGCCCCGCTGCTCTTCCTCCATGATGATTTGCGTGAGGACATTATGCGTAATGTCCTCCCCGGTCTTGGCATCCACGACCACGAACTCGCGCCCCTCACGAGTCATTTGCGACAGCAGATCAAGAGTGATGTAACTGGACGTTTCCGTGTTATAGAGACGCCTGTTCGCATATTTCTTGATGATGACCGGCTCTGATTCATTGGCGGTCTTGGTTTTGGCCATGGATTCCTCTCCCACACCTGTACATTCCGCATTAGCACAAGGCGTTGCCGCACCGCAACATGGCCCTCGGCCATTGCCCCTCTTTCTCGACATTTTATGGCGGGAAACGGAGCATGACCCTGATCTGCGACGGGCAGCTTTCCAAGGTCTGCGTAAATATCAGGACGCCACCCGGCCGTCTCCGCCACCGGCGCCCGCCGTCTTTGCTGCGGCCGGAAGCGCCAGATTGCTGCGATACGGCAGGGAAAATGGCCGTGCGCCCGTCGTCTTCATCCCTTCACTTATCAACCCGCCACAGGTTCTGGACCTGTCAGAAGGGCGATCCATGCTGCGCCACATGGCCGCAGCAGGACATGACGCCTATCTCGTCGATTGGGGCAGCCCCCGTCCCGAGGACGCGCACCTTGACCTTGAGCATCATGTGACGAAGCGCCTTCTTACTCTGCTGGAAGCTCTCCCCCACCCGCCCATTCTCGTGGGCTATTGCCTGGGGGGCAGCCTTGCGCTGGGCGCGGCGGCCGTTGCTGAGGTGAAGGCCGTCGCCACCATCGCGGCGCCGTGGCAATTTAATGGCTTTCCCGATGCCGACCGCAACCTTATCGCGTCACTCTGGCGTGGCGCGAAGGCCACCAGCGAGCAACTCGGCTATGTGCCGATGGAGGTGCTGCAATCAGGCTTCTGGGCGATGGACCCGGCCCGCACCATCCGGAAATATGCGGCGTTCGCCGGAATGGAGCCAGGCTCTGAAGCGGAGCGCGCTTTCCTGGCCGTGGAGGATTGGGCGAACGGCGGATCCCCCCTGACCTTCGCGGCAGGCCAGGAGCTGTTCGAGAACTTCTACGAACGCAATGTCACTGGCCACCGGCAATGGCGAGTCGATGGCAAGACGGTCGATCCTGAAAGCCTTCGCTGCCCGACATTCTCCGTCCGATCCGCCACCGACCGGATCGTCCCGGCCAGCGCCGCGCCGGAACTGGCCGATGGCTTTACATTGCAACTCGGCCATGTCGGGATGATCGTCGGAAGCAACGCCCGCCAGCTGCTCTGGGACCCGCTGTCCCTATGGCTTTCAACCCATCGAGGTTGATGATATTGCAACCGCGAACTGAAACCCTTGATCGAGGACAGGACTTTGTCAGACATCGTCATAACCGCTGCAAAGCGTACCGCCGTCGGTAGTTTCATGGGCGCATTCGGGTCCACGCCTGCGCATGAGTTGGGACGCACCGCCATCATCGCGGCGCTTGATCAGGCCGGGGTTGCGGCTGAGGAGGTCGACGAGGTCATATTGGGCCAGGTCCTGAGCGCGGCGCAGGGGCAGAACCCCGCACGTCAGGCCGCCGTCAACGCCGGAATTCCGGTGGAACGCACCGCCATCGGGATCAACCAACTGTGCGGATCGGGCCTTCGCGCGGTCGCGCTCGCGGCGCAGGCGATCAAGGCGGGTGATGCCCGCATCATGATCGCGGGCGGTCAGGAAAGCATGTCGCTCGCCCCCCATGCGCAATATCTGCGCGGCGGGGCGAAGATGGGTCCGGTCTCATTCATCGACACGATGACGCATGATGGCCTGACCGATGCGTTCAACAACTACCACATGGGCGTGACCGCCGAAAATCTGGCGGAGCGCTATCAGATCAGCCGCGAAGCGCAGGATGAATTCGCCGTGGCAAGCCAGAACAAGGCGGAAGCCGCGCGGGCTTCGGGCCGGTTCAGGGACGAGATCGTCCCGGTGACAGTGAAGGGTCGCAAGGGCGATACCATCGTTGATGCCGACGAATATATTCGCGCTGGCGCTACGCTGGCAGCGATGCAGGGCCTGCGCCCCGCGTTCAAGAAGGACGGCAGCGTAACCGCAGGCAATGCCAGTGGCATTAATGACGGCGCTGCTGCACTGGTCCTCATGACCGCAGCCGATGCCGCCCAGCGGGGCGCTACTGTTCTTGGGCGTATTGCCGGCTTTGCCACCTGTGGGGTTGACCCTTCGATCATGGGCATCGGTCCCGCCCCCGCTTCGCGCAATGCGCTTGCCAAGGCGGGTTGGTCGCTGGCTGACCTTGACCTGATCGAAGCGAACGAGGCTTTCGCGGCCCAGGCGCTGGCGGTTGGTCAGGAACTGGGATGGGACCCGGAAAAGGTCAACGTGAACGGCGGCGCGATCGCCATCGGCCATCCGATCGGAGCGTCGGGAGCGCGCGTGCTGACCACGCTGCTTTACGAAATGCAGAAGCGCGATGCGAAGAAGGGCCTTGCAACCCTCTGCATCGGTGGTGGCATGGGCGTTGCCATGTGCATCGAAAGATAGTTGGTAATTGGGCCGCCGGATCGAGTTCGGCGGCCTACCCGACGTCCTTATTCCCAGATCCGATCGTAACGGGGACCAAGGCTGGTCAGCAGTTCATATTGCGATAGGCCGGATAGCATAGCGGTCGCAGGCAAGTCATATGCGATGTCGAGCCAATCTCCTTCGGACACCGAAGGAATAGTAGATACATCCACCGCAACGAGGTCCATCGAAACCCGTCCCACGACCGGCAGTTGAACGTCGCCCGCGCTAACCATCCCTCGACCGGAAAAGCAGCGCAAATAGCCGTCCGCATAGCCGATGTTCAACACAGCTATTTCCATGTCACGCTCGGCGATATGAACCGCGTTATAGCCTATCCCATCGCCTGCGGGCACATGGCGCCTTTGCAGCACCTGCGCCTGCGGAAAGACGACTTGCGCGATGTTTCCGACGGCTTCGGTTCTGGGAATGCCGCCATAAAGCGCCAGCCCTGGCCGCGTCAGGTCAAACGCAAAGGCTTGCCCCAGGCAAATGCCCGCGCTGTTCGCCAGGCTGTAACGGCGCGCGGTAGCTTCACCAGTTAGGGCGCCGAAGCGATCAAGTTGCAGTTTGCTTAGCCCTGTATCCTCATCGGCCGACGCCAGGTGACTGAGCAGCGTATCGACCGTCAACCCGTCCAAAGCGGCGGCGACGTCACTCCGCCAATCCAGTCCGAGCCGGTTCATGCCCGTATCAACCATGACGTCGCAGGCACCTCCACCGGCCGCCTTCCACCGCGCGATCTGATCCGCCGTGCAGAGAACGGGCCGCGCGCGTGACGCGATCGCCGTTTGCATATCCTCGCCGCGCACGCCGTGGAATACGGACAGGTTGATCCCATCCTGCAGCATCGGCTCCAGCAAAGCCGCTTCAGCCCAGTTGGATACGAAAAAGTCCCGGCAGCCCGCAGCGATCAGGCGGCGCATCACCTCGACCGCGCCAGTGCCGTATCCATTCGCCTTGATAGCGGCGCCACATGCTGCGCCGCCGCTATGCCGTTGCAACCAGCGCCAGTTATTCACAAGTGCGCCGCCATCGAGGCAAAGACGCAGCGGAGCGATAAATGCGGTCATCGCCGTTGCGATAGCGGCATCCAGTACAGGCGTCGAGGATTTCCCGGGCGCGGCTTCTTGCTCCGGGCTCAGCAATTGCCGACGTGACCGTAATGCAATCGCGGACAGCCCGTCCGTCCCCGAAAAACCGAACCTGACGCAGCCCCTACCGGCTACGCCGCACGGGGTTTCGGTATCCATCAAATTTGGGCGCGGACGGGAATTCCCACCGCGCCCAACTCCAATTCCTATTCCAGTTCCAGAATGATCGCGTCCACCGGCAGGCTTTCGCCTTGCGCGGCCGACACGCTCTTCACCACGCCCGCCTTGGCAGCGCGCAGGATATTTTCCATCTTCATCGCCTCGATCACGGCGAGCGGCTGACCGGCCTCGACCTTGTCGCCTTCGTTCACGTTCAACGCGACCAGCAGGCCCGGCATCGGGCAGATCAGGAAGCGCGACAGGTCCGGCGGGATCTTTTCGATCATATGTTTGGCATGGGGGGCGGCATGGGCGGGCAAAATGCGCAGCTTGTGGCTGGCCCCATGCGCCGTCAGCACGAATCCGGCGCGAACCGGCGCGATCTTAACCGCCAGCAGTTCCTCGCCAAACTCCGCCTCAATCAGGCGATCACCCGGTGTATATTCCAGCGCCATATCGATCGCTTCGCCATCCACGGTGACGTCATCCCCGTTGATGACCACGTCATGGACCGCCTCGCCAATCTTCACCTGCCAGCTGGTGGGAGCGCGCAACTTCTTGCCAAGCTGTCCATCGATGCGGCGGGCACGATCGGCCTGCGCCATCGCTGCGAACGCGCCAATCGCCGAAAGCTTCTTCAGCAGCGTTTCGGAAGCCGGAGCGCCGGTAAAGCCATCCGGATATTCCTCCGCGATGAAGCCGGTGGTGATGTTGCCCGAACGGAAACGCTCATGCTGCATCAGCGCCGACACGAAATCGATATTGTGGCCCGGTCCATCAATCTCGAACTGGTCGAGCGCGGCAATTTGCTTGTCGATCGCTTCCAGGCGGGTCGGCGCCCAGGTGATGAGCTTGGCGATCATTGGATCGTAGAACATCGATACTTCGCCGCCTTCGACCACGCCGTCATCGACGCGAACACCGTCGCCGGTTTCAGGCGGATTGTAACGGATCAGGCGGCCCGTCGAGGGCAGGAAGCCGCGATAGGGGTCTTCGGCATAGACGCGGTTTTCGATCGACCAGCCGTTGATCTTCACATCGTCCTGCGCGAACGACAGTTCCTCGCCATTGGCAACGCGGATCATCTGTTCGACCAGATCGACGCCGGTGATTTCTTCGGTCACCGGATGTTCCACCTGCAAACGGGTGTTCATTTCCAGGAAGTAGAAACCCTCGCCGGTCTTGTCCGCGCCCGACACGATCAACTCGACCGTGCCCGCGCTGAAATAGCCGACCGCGCGCGCCAGGGCGACGCACTGCTCACCCATCTTCTTGCGCATTTCGGGGCTGACGAAAGGCGAAGGCGCTTCCTCGACCACCTTCTGATGGCGGCGCTGGATCGAACATTCGCGCTCGTTCAGATAAACGATATTGCCGTGCTGGTCGCCCAGGACCTGAATTTCGATGTGGCGCGGGCTTTCGATGAACTTCTCGATGAACACGCGGTCGTCGCCGAAGCTGTTGAGACCCTCGCGCTTGGTCGCCTCAAAGCCTTCGCGGACATCCTGCTCGGAATAGGCAAGGCGCATGCCCTTGCCGCCGCCGCCGGCCGAAGCCTTCATCATCACCGGATAGCCGATCTCGTTGGAGATGCGGACGGCATGTTCGGTGTCCTCGATCACGCCGACATAGCCGGGGACAACATTGACGCCAGCCGCCTTGGCGAGCTTCTTGGACTCGATCTTGTCGCCCATCGCGGCGATGGCGTTGGCGGGAGGACCGACGAAGATGATACCCTCTGCGTCGAGCGCTTTGCGGAAGCTCTCACGTTCCGACAGGAAGCCATAGCCGGGATGCACGGCATCGGCGCTGGTCGCCTTGCACGCCTCGATGATCTTGTCGGCGAGGAGGTAAGACTGCGCGGCGGGCGGCGGGCCGAGATGCACGGCCTCATCCGCCATCAGCACATGGGGGCTGCGAGCGTCCGCATCCGAATAGACCGCTACGGTCTTGATGCCCATCTTCCGCGCGGTGCGGATGACGCGGCATGCAATTTCGCCACGGTTCGCGATCAGGATCTTGGTGATTGCCATTATCTATCCTTGTCCCAGTCCTATTTCTCTCACCCTTCCGGGTGAGCCAATTGAAGGTCGCCGCTCCTCGTCATGCCGGACTTGATCCGGCATCCCGCTGCCTTTCATTGCCATAGCAGCAACGGAAAGCGGGACCCCGGATCAAGTCCGGGGTGACGAATTGGCAGGTGTCTCGTTCACTCCGCCGCTTCCAGGTGCCCGTGCGGTTGCGCCATCATCGGCGCCAGCCCGAGCTTCCCCAGCAGCGCACTATCCTTGTCATCCCCGGCATTGGCCGCAGTCAGCAGCTTATCGCCGGTGAAGATGCTGTTCGCGCCCGCCATGAAGCAAAGCGCCTGACACGCCTCGCTCATGCTCTCACGCCCAGCGGAGAGCCGCACCATCGATTGCGGCATGACGATCCGTGCCACAGCGACGGTGCGAACAAACTCCACCTCGTCGATCTTGGCGAGCGGCGTGTCCTTCAACATATCGCCCAGCACGGTCCCGGCCACCGGCACCAGCGCGTTGATCGGCACGCTTTCGGGATGCGGCATGGTGCCCAGCGCATGGAGGAAACCGATCCGGTCGCTCCGCGTCTCACCCATGCCGACGATCCCGCCGCAGCACACATTGATGCCCGCATCGCGCACATTTTCCAGCGTCTCGATCCGATCCTCGAAGGTCCGGGTGGTGATGACGTTGGCGTAATTTTCCGGCGAGGTGTCGATGTTATGGTTGTAATAATCGAGCCCAGCATCCGCGAGTTGCTTCGCTTGATCGGACGACAGCATGCCTAGCGTCATGCAGGTTTCCATACCCATCTGGCGAACGCCCTTCACCATTTCGATGAGCTTGGGCATGTCCCGTTCCTTGGGATTGCGCCACGCCGCGCCCATGCAGAAACGGCCCGAACCATGGTCTTTCGCCTGCGCCGCCGACTGAAGCACGGCCTGCACGTCCATCAGCTTGGTGGCCTTCAGGCCGCTGTCCGCCTCGGTCGACTGGCTGCAATAGCCGCAATCTTCTGGGCAGCCACCGGTCTTGATCGACAGCAGGGTCGACAGCTGCACTTCATTGCGCGGATGGTTCGCGCGATGGATCGATTGCGCCTCGAACATCAGGTCGTTGAAGGGCAGGTCGAACAGCGCGGCAATCTCGTCGCGGGTCCAGTCGGTGCGCGGGCTAGTCTGGGTCAAGCGGCTTCCTCCAGCCCCGCCGGGGGCATATTGTGGCCGAGGAGGCGCAGCACATCAGCCGCGCATTCAACGACATTAGAGCCCGGTCCATAAATCCCCTGCACGCCCGCGTCACGGAGATAGTCGTAATCCTGTGGCGGAATGACGCCGCCTGCGATCACCTTGATGTCGTTGCGACCCTTTTCGCGCAACTGCCGGATGAGCTCGGGGATCAGCGTCTTGTGCCCCGCAGCCAGCGACGAAGCGCCCACCACGTCCACGCCGCTGTCCAGCGCAAGAACCACCGTTTCCTCTGGCGTCTGGAACAGCGGGCCGGACACGATGTCAAAACCCATATCCCCGAAAGCGGATGCAATGACGTTGGCGCCCCGGTCGTGGCCGTCCTGTCCCATCTTGGCGATGAGGAGTTTCGGTTTGCGACCGAGGCGCCGCTCGACGGCCTGCACGCCGTCAAGAACCTGTTTCCACCGGCTGTCCTGCGCATAGGGCTTTGCATAGACGCCCTTCACCGGCGTCGGCACGGTGCCATAGCGATCGAAGCTGTCCTCCATGGCGGAGGAGATTTCGCCCAGCGTGGCACGCGCCCGCGCGGCTTCGACCGCATGGGCGAGCAGGTTGTTTTCGATCGACTGCGGCCCAGCCGCCGCAGCACGCAGGGCTTCCAGCGCGGCCTGACAGGCGGCCTCGTCACGTTCCGCCTTCACCCGGTTGATGCGAGCGATCTGCGCTTCGCGAACCTTGCTGTTATCGACCTCCAGCGTTTCCAGCAGATCTTCGTTGGCGAGGCGATATTTGTTGACGCCGACGATGACGTCCTCACCCCGGTCAACGCGCGCCTGGCGGGCAGCAGCGGCGGTTTCGATCATCGCCTTGGGCCAGCCTGCGGCAACGGCCTTCGCCATCCCGCCTTCGGCTTCCACACGGTCGATGATTTCCTGCGCCGCATCGACCAGTTGCTGGGTCAGCGCTTCGATATAATAGCTGCCACCCAGAGGATCGACGACATTGCACATGCCGGTCTCTTCCTGGATGACGATCTGCGTGTTGCGCGCGATGCGGGCCGAAAAGTCGGTCGGCAACGCGATCGCTTCGTCCAGCGCGTTGGTGTGCAGCGACTGCGTGCCGCCCAGCATCGCCGCCATCGCTTCGATGGTGGTGCGCATGACGTTGTTATAGGGGTCCTGCTCGGTCAGCGACACGCCCGATGTCTGGCAATGGGTGCGCAGCATCTTGCTACGCTCATCCTTCGCGCCAAGATGCGTCATGACGCGATGCCACAGCACGCGCGCGGCGCGCAGCTTGGCGATTTCCATGAAGAAGTTCATGCCGATGGCGAAGAAGAAGCTCAAACGCCCGGCAAATTTGTCGATGTCGAGGCCGCTCTCCACGCCATAGCGCACATATTCCGCGCCGTCCGCGATGGTGAAGGCCAGTTCCTGCACCTGCGTCGCCCCGGCTTCCTGCATATGATAGCCGGAAATGGAGATGCTGTTGAACTTCGGCATCTCGCGGCTGGTATAGCCGAAAATGTCGGAGATGATCCGCATGCTGGGTTCAGGCGGGTAGATATAGGTGTTACGGACCATGAACTCCTTCAGAATGTCATTCTGAATGGTCCCGTCCAGCAGCTTGCGCTCGACCCCCTGTTCCTCGCCCGCGACGATGAAGAAAGCGAGGATCGGGATCACCGCACCATTCATCGTCATGGAAACCGACATCTTGTCGAGCGGGATGCCGTCGAACAGGATCTTCATGTCCTCGACACTGTCGATCGCCACGCCTGCCTTGCCGACGTCACCCACCACGCGCGGATGGTCGCTGTCATAGCCGCGATGGGTGGCAAGATCGAAAGCGACCGACAGCCCCTTCTGCCCCGCCGCCAGATTGCGGCGGTAGAAAGCGTTGGATTCCTCGGCAGTGGAAAAACCCGCATATTGCCGGATGGTCCAGGGACGGCCCGCATACATGGATGCACGCACGCCACGCGTGAAAGGAGCAAAGCCCGGCAGTCCGGGATCGACAGTTACGTCCTCGGCGGTATAGAGCGGCTTGACGGTGATCCCTTCCGGGGTCTCCCAGTTCAAATCCTTGCCCTTCACCTCCTTGGAGGATGCGGCGGCCCATTGGTCCAGCGTCGGCTTGTCGGTCATCGTTCCCATTCCTTTCCTCGCCCCTTCAGGGGAGAGGATACGCAGGCTCGTCAGCTTGGCTGACTAGCCGGAGTTGGAGAGGGGGAAAGCCCCTCTCCGCTGCGACTAAGGCCTGCTTCGCAGCCCAAAGTCTCGCCGCCTCTCCCCTGAAGGGGCGCGGCGAATTAGTGGCTGCCCTTCGGCGTCTCCATGATCTCGGTCAGTACCCCGTTCATGTCCTTGGGGTGCACGAAGAAGATCAGCGTCCCATGCGCACCGATGCGCGGTTCGCCCAGCACCTTCTTGCCGAGCCCCTCGAACCAGGCCTTGGCTTGCATAATGTCGGGCACTTCATAGCACATATGATGCTGCCCACCCGCCGGGTTCTTGGCGATGAAGCCGTGAATGGGTGAGTTCTCGCCCAAAGGCTCGATCAGCTCGATCTGCGTGCCTTCGCTCCCGTTCTCACCCGGCGTATCGACGAAGCACACCTTCACCCCCTGCGCGGGCAGGTCGAACGGCTCATGCGTCAGTGTCGCGCCCATGACGTCGCGATAATAGGCAAGCGACGCTTCCAGCGAAGGCGTTGCAACGCCGATATGGTTCAAGCGGCCGAGTTTCATTTCACTTCCATCTATTCTCGTCACCCCAGCGAAAGCTGGGGTCCCATGCCTTTACGTTTCACATAACCGCCCGAGATCCCAGCTTTCGCTGGGATGACGGCCTTTGGGACATCAAAGCGGAATATTATCGTGCTTCTTCCACGGATTCTCCAGGCTCTTGTTGGCCAGCTTGCGCAGGCCCAGAGCGATCCGCTTGCGGGTCGAATGCGGCTGGATCACCTCGTCGATAAAGCCCTTGCTCGCCGCCACGAATGGGTTGGCGAAGCGATCTTCATATTCCTTGGTCTTGTCCGCGATCTCTTCGGGCGTCTTGCCGCGGAAGATGATCTCGACCGCCCCCTTCGCGCCCATCACGGCGATTTCGGCGGTCGGCCATGCATAATTCAAGTCGCCGCGCAGATGCTTGGACGACATAACGTCATAGGCGCCGCCATAGGCCTTGCGCGTGATGACGGTGATCTTCGGCACGGTCGCTTCCGCATAAGCGAACAGTAGCTTCGCACCGTGCTTGATGATGCCCGAATGTTCCTGCGCGGTGCCCGGGAGGAAGCCCGGCACATCGACAAAGGTGACGATCGGAATTTCGAACGCGTCGCAGAAGCGGACGAAACGCCCCGCCTTCTTCGATGAATTAATGTCGAGCACACCGGCAAGTACCATCGGCTGGTTTGCGATGATGCCCACGGTCTTGCCCTCGATCCGGCCGAAACCGCAGAGGATGTTGCCCGCATGAGCAGGCTGAACCTCGAAAAAGTCGCCCTCGTCCACGACCTTGCGGATCAGCTCATGCATATCATAGGGCTGGTTCGCATTGGCCGGGATCAGCGTGTCCAGGCTCTCTTCCATCCGGTCCCACGGATCAGCGCTCGGCCGCTCGGGCACCGGCTCCCTGTTCGATGCGGGTAGGAAGTCCACGAAATCGCGTGTCGCCAGCAGCGCCTCGATATCATTTTCGAACGCCACGTCGGCGACGCCGGACTTGGTCGTATGCGTCACCGCGCCGCCCAGTTCTTCCTGGGTCACGATCTCATTGGTGACGGTCTTCACCACGTCCGGCCCCGTGACGAACATGAAGCTCGAATCCTTCACCATGAAGATGAAGTCGGTCATCGCGGGCGAATAGACCGCGCCGCCCGCGCACGGCCCCATGATCACGCTGATCTGCGGCACCACGCCGGACGCCAGCACGTTACGCTGGAAAATCTCCGCATATCCCGCCAGCGAAGCAACGCCTTCCTGAATGCGCGCGCCGCCGGAGTCGTTGAGGCCGATCACGGGCGCGCCGACCTTCAGCGCCATGTCCATGATCTTGCAGATTTTCATCGCGTGGCGTTCCGACACAGCGCCGCCATAGACGGTGAAGTCCTGGCTGAAGACGAAAACGAGGCGGCCGTTGATCGTTCCGGACCCGACGACGACGCCGTCGCCCGGGATATGCTGTTCGTTCATGCCGAAGTCGACGCAGTTATGCTCGACATACATGTCGACTTCTTCGAAGCTGTCCTCATCCAGCAGGACGTCCAGACGCTCCCGCGCGGTCAGCTTGCCCTTGGCATGCTGCGCGTCGATACGGCGCTGGCCACCGCCCAGGCGCGCGGCCTCACGCTTGGCTTCCAGCTGTTCGATAATGGCGAGCTTCGACATATAGAATATCTCTCCGGTGACGACACGGTCGGCTACATCTGCCCCCTTTCCCTTCTTTCGCAATTTTCGCAAATGCAAATTTGCCAATTTGCAAATCACGATTTCGCAAATTATGGGCGGGGCATGGCAAGAGGCAATCGTATTTTCGCTGGTCCGCGTCTGCGGCAGCTTCGCTTGGACCACCGGATGGATCAGGCCACCATGGCGCAGGCGTTGGGGATTTCGGTCTCTTATCTCAGCCAGCTGGAAAATGACGACCGTCCCCTCACTGCCAAGGTGAAGGCGGCCGTCGCCAGCGCCTTCCCCACTGATTGGGCCAGTTTCGACAGCCGCGAGGAAGAGCAGTTGCTCGGCGCCTTCACCTACGCACTGGCCCATCCGGAGCTGTCCGGCCCGTTGATGGAGCCGGAAAGGATTGAGAAGCTGCACCTCCAGTTCCCGGAGTTCGCAGCCCGCTACATCGACCTCTACAACGCCCATATGCGCGCGAATGAGCGCATCAACATGATCGAGGAGGCGATAGCCAACGATCATGAAGTGCAGGCCCGCCTCCCTTGGGAAGCTGCTCGCGACTGGTTCCATGAGTCTGGCAATTATGTCCATGCGCTGGATTGCCTGGCGGAGGACATGGCATCCAGCTTCACGGCCGGGCAAGTTCTGGACGAAGGCATGCTGGTAGAGGCTCTCGCCCGCCGCCACGGCATTGAAACATTGATCGCGGACACGCCCGATTCAGCCCTGCGCGCCTATTCATCGAACGATCGCCGCCTGTTCGTGAACGCGGCTCTCCCCACGGAAAGCCGCAAGTTCATGCTATCTCACCAGCTGATGATGCTGGAGGGACAGGCCGTGATTGCCGACGTCGTGAACCGGGCCGCCTTGCCGGTGGAAGGC
This sequence comes from Sphingobium sp. RC1, assembly GCF_059738765.1. NCBI lineage: Bacteria > Pseudomonadati > Pseudomonadota > Alphaproteobacteria > Sphingomonadales > Sphingobiaceae > Sphingobium > Sphingobium sp. RC1. The sequence continues at coordinate 1,492,317 of NZ_AP027306.1, read as the reverse complement.
GCCGACCGCCTCCTCGCCATCGGCTTGGGCAATTATGCCGCTGGCGCGCTGCTGATGCCCTATGCCCAATTCCGGCAAGCCGCACGGGAAGTGCGCCATGACATAGATCGCCTCAGCCGCCGCTTCGGGGTGAGTTTCGAACAGGCCTGCCATCGCCTCTCAACCCTTCAGCGGCCCGGCCTGCGGGGCATCCCCTTCTTCTTCTGCCGCGTCGACATGGCGGGCAACATCACCAAGCGGCACAGCGCCACCCGCCTACAATTCGCCCGTTTCGGTGGCGCCTGCCCCTTGTGGAACGTGCATGAAGCCGTCGCCATACCCGACCGCATCAATGTTCAGCTCGGCGAAACGCCTGACGGCGTGCGTTACGTGTCCATGGCCAAGGGTTTGGTAAAGCCTTCGGGCAGCTATTCGCGCACCCCGCGCCGCTACGCCGTAGTCCTGGGGTGTGAAGTCGCCCATGCGGCGAATTTCGTCTATGCTGACGGGCTACAGCTGGAGATGGAGGGGGCCGCGACGCCGATCGGAATAACCTGCCGCCTCTGCCCGCGCCAAAGTTGCGACCAGCGCGCCTTCCCGCCCGCCGACCGGCCAATCCGCGTCGATCCCGACAACCGGCAGATCGTTCCTTACTGGATCGGCTGATCCGCCTCGCCAGCACCCAGCTTGCGGCAACTGGCCCTTTGCGGGCTTTTTCCGGCTGCTTAAGATCGGACTTATGGACCACGGCCTTTTTCACGGCGCCGAATTGCAGGCAGACCTAACGCGCGATGGCTTTGCCCGCATCGCCGGACCTTACATGCTGGCGATGCTGGAAGCCGATGCGGGATGCTGGGCGCAATTCGCCGATAGCTGGAACGACCTTGGTCCGGACTTCTATATGGCGGACGGGGGACGTTATCGGCGGCGGCGGCATGCCGCATTTCGCTGTGAACAGGGACATTTTACGCGCAAGCCCCACCAGCCACATTTCCAGAGCCGCGACTATAACCCGCTGAACGGCGACGTGCAGCGCTGGTTCGAGCCCGTCCATCAGGAGACGATCGACAATCCGGTCATGCAGGCAATCTTCGCTTTTTGCGCGGCGAACTTTGGAACCGATGGCGCACGGGAGTGGCACGTCGAAATGCACCAGTTCCGCATCGAAACGCGCGAGGATCATATCGGTCGCCCCACGCCTGAAGGATTGCACCGCGACGGAGTGGACTGGGTCCTCGTGATGCTGATCGAGCGGCGCAATGTGGACGAAGGCGTGACCCGCATCGGCGCGCCCGATGGTACGGCGCTGGGGGAGTTCACCCTCGCCCGGCCTGGGGACACGGTGCTGATCGACGACCGCCGCATCCTGCACGGCGTCACCGAAATCCGTCCCATCGATCCACGGCAAGCCGCGTGGCGCGACGCACTGGTCGTAACCTTCGCGGCGGCCCGCTGACCTATTTCAGCAGCACCAGTTCTTCGGCCATGCTGGGGTGGAGCGCAACGGTATCGTCAAACTGCTGCTTGGTCAGTCCCGCTTTCACCGCCACCGCCGCAGCCTGTAGAATCTCCGGCGCATCCGGCCCGATCATATGCAACCCGACCACGCGGTTTGTGGTCGCATCCACCACCATTTTGTACAGCGCACGTTCGTCCCGACCGGCAAGAACGTTCTTCATCGGGCGGAAGTCCGACGTATAAACCTTGACCGTGCCCAGCTTGTTCTTCGCCTGCGCTTCGGTCAATCCTACGCCAGCCAGGGGCGGATGGCTGAATACGGCGGACGGAACGCAGTCATAATCCACCGTCCTGGGATTGTCGCCAAACACCGTGTCGGCGAAAGCATGACCTTCCCGGATAGCCACCGGCGTCAATTGCAAACGGTTCGTAACATCGCCGACCGCATAGATGCTCTCGCAACTCGTGCGGCTATATTCATCGACCTTGATCGCGCCCTTGTCGTCCAGTTCCACGCCAGCATTTTCAAGGCCAAGCCCCTCGACATGCGGCTGGCGTCCCGTTGCAAACATCACCGTGTCGCAGGGGATGGGATCACCGTTGCTGAAATGCATGCACAGCGCGCCATCGTCATTTTTCTCGATCCGATCCATCTCCGCATTGAAGCGGAACTGGATGCCCTTCATCGTGGATATTTGCAGCAGCCGGTCACGGATCTGCTCGTCATAGCCGCGCAGCAGCGTCGAAGACCGATTGACGATCGTCACATGGCTGCCAAGCTGGTGGAAGATCCCCGCAAATTCATTGGCGATATATCCACCGCCCACGATCACCATGCGGTTGGGCGCATCGTCCAGGTGAAAAGCTTCGTTGGAAGTGATGCCATGTTCGGCCCCCTCCATCTCCGGGATCAAAGGCCAGGCGCCGGTCGCGATCAATATATATTTCGCCGTGACTTCGCGCCCGCTGCCGAGCTTAACCGAATGTGGTCCGGTGATCTTGGCTCGCTCCGGGATCAGCTCGACCTTATGGCTTTCCAGCGTGTTCTTGTAGAGCCCTTCCAGCCGGTCAACGTCGGCCAGAACATTGTCGCGCAGCACTTTCCATTCAAAATCGCAGTCGGGGACGTGCCAGCCAAAACGGCGCGCATCCTTCAGATCCTCGGCGAAATGGGCGCCGTAGATCAGCAGCTTCTTGGGCACGCAGCCGCGAATGACGCAGGTGCCGCCGACCCGATATTCCTCGGCGACCGCGACCTTTGCACCATGCGCCCCCGCCACGCGCGATGCCCGAACGCCGCCCGAACCTGCGCCGATGACGAAAAGGTCGAAATCATAGTCGCTCATGCTGATCTCCGCTGGATTGCGGCCGGATATGGCGGCTCTCCAGCGGAGTTACAATCATCTTAGGACGCTAAGCACCGCCCAACGCCAGCTCGATCAGCGCCATGGTCGAAGGATCAAAGCCCTTTGCGCCTTCCGCTTCGATCGACTTGGCGATCTCCTTGCCCAGTTCGACGCCGAACTGATCGAACGGATTGATCCCCATCAGCACGGCATTGGCGAAGGTCCGATGCTCATAAAAGGCGATCAGCGCGCCCAAAGCGTCGGGCGTCACGTCTTCCAGCAGGATCGTGGTGGAAGGCCGGTTGCCCGGATAAGCACGCGCCGGATCGCCGAGATTGTCCTTGCCCCGCATCAGGGCCGCGCCCTGCGCAAAGCAATTGACCAGCAAAGCACGATGATGCGCCGGGTCCAGCGCATGACCCGGCTCGATCGACGCGACGAACTCGACCGGCGCCACGATCGTACCCTGATGCAGCAGCTGGAACACAGCATGCTGAGCGTCAGTGCCGACGCCACCCCATGTAATCGGCGCTGTCGGCCCATCGACAGGCTCGCCATCGCGTGTCACGCTCTTGCCATTGCTCTCCATCTCCAGCTGCTGGAGATAGGATGGCAGCAGCCGCAGCCGCTCGTCATAGGCGAACAGCGCGCGCGTCTGGCATTCCATGAAGCGGGAATAATATTGGTCCACAAAAGCCGCGATCAGGGGAGCGTTATGAGCAGGATCGGACAGCCGGAAATGTCGATCCATGGCCGCCGCACCTTCCAACAGGCTTTCAAACGCGTCCCAGCCAAGCGCCAGCGCAGCCGGGAAGCCGATGGACGACCAGAGTGAATAGCGCCCCCCCACCGTCTCGGAAAATGGCAGAATACGCGTTTCGTCCACGCCCCATTCGATCGCCTTGTCGGGATTGGCGGTCAGCGCAATCACCTTGCCATAAGGATCGTCCACCCCCGCCTCGACAAGCCAGTTGATCGCGCTTGCGGCGTTTAACATGGTTTCGGTGGTGGTGAAGGTTTTGGACGCAATAGCGATCAGCGTTGCTTCCGGATCGAAGCGCGAGATTGCCCGCTCCAGCGCGGTCCCGTCAACATTGGACACGATTGCTACATCATAGCGCGCACCATCGCCGCCCAGCGCGTCCACGATCAGGTCAGGCCCCAACGCGGATCCGCCGATGCCGATGTGCAGGATATGGCGGATCGGCCCCAGCGCCTCTCCCTCGATCGCGTCGATCAGGGCGCGCATCCGGGCGTGCAGCATCTTGGCGCGCGAAACGCTCTGCGCATTGCCCTCGCCACGCTCGGCGGGATGCTCGGCCGCCCGGCCCTCGCTATTGTTGATCGGCTCGCCCGCGAAAAAGGCGTCGCGCCATTTGGCGAAGTCCATCTCCTCCGCCAGTTTCAGGAAACCGTCGAGCAGATCGCTGGTCAGATGCGTTTTCGACCAGTCGAAACGGATAGGCCCCTGCGTAAGGGTGAATTTGCTCAGCCGGTTCGGGTCTGCTGCGAAGACAGACTTGAGTTCGGGCTGCGGGATGGCCTTTATGGCCTCCAGTGCAGGGCTGGACATGGAAGCTATTCCTCTTTTTTCGTTGATCGTATCGACGCTGCGCCTGCCGATTCTTCCCCTTCTTACCCAAGCGTAACGGCCAATGCACCGTCCGGCGCGCTTGACGGCAGGTTTCCAACGCAGCAAAAGCCGCAGCGGCCTGTATTCAAGGCGGATTGAAGGACTAGACAACACAGCATGAGCGCAAAATCCGAAACGCGGGACTTCCTTTGGTTTCTCGCTAAGCTGGCGGTGTTCGTCTTTGTCCTGCGCAGCTTCATAGTCTCTCCGTTCAATATACCGTCTGAATCGATGCAGCCCCGCCTGCTGATCGGTGACTATCTACTCGTCGCCAAATGGCCCTATGGCTATTCGCGCTACTCGCTGCCCTTCAACCTGCCGCTGATCCCTGGCCGCATTCTCGCATCCATGCCCAAGCGCGGCGATGTGGTGGTTTTCAAGGCGCCGCCGAGCCAGAAGAATGATTATATCAAGCGGGTGATCGGCCTGCCCGGCGACATGATTTCGGTACGCGGGGGCACGGTTTACCTCAACGGTCAGGCCATTCGGAAACAGAGGGTCGCCGATCTCGTCATCCCCGTCTCACCTAACATGGTCGATGCCGCAGCCAAGGAGGGCAGCCCGTCCCCCTGTTACCGCCCGAAGTTTGAGGAAGATGCAGCGGGTGGCGGGCGTCAGTGCCGTTATCCGCAATATCGTGAAACGTTGCCGGGCGGCAAAAGCTACAACGTCCTCGACCTCGTCCCCGACGGCGCGGCCGATGACCGCGACACGGTGCTGGTGCCTGAAGGCCATCTGTTCATGATGGGCGACAATCGTGATCGCAGCGCGGACAGCCGCTTCCCGGCGGTTGAAGGCGGCGGCATCGGGCTGGTGCCGGAGGAAAATCTGGTTGGAAAGGCGATGATTTCCGTCTTCTCCACTGATGGCAGCGCCAATTGGTTGCTACCCTGGACATGGTTCACCGCAGCGCGCTGGAACCGCATCGGGGAAGGCTTTTGACAAAGGCCGACACGTCTGGCTGGCTCGCCGGGCTGATCGGACGAGCGCCGAAGGACGAAGCGCCGTTCCGTCAGGCGCTTACCCACGGCAGCGCGAATGCCGTCAATTATGAGCGGCTGGAATTTCTCGGTGATCGGGTGCTTGGCCTGATCGTGTCCGAATGGGTTTATGAGCGTTTCGCCGGAGAACCCGAAGGCAAGCTGTCGCGCCGCTTCAACGCGCTGGTGTCGGGTGAAACCTGCGCCGAAGTAGCACGCGCGGCAGGCGTGCCCAAGCATCTCATCCTGGGCAAACAAGCCCGCGACGACGGCGCGGCCGACAGCGACAATGTGCTGGGTGACGTCATGGAGGCACTGATTGGCGCGCTTTATCTGGAAGCAGGCATTGACGATGCTCGCGGGCTAGTGCGTCGTCTCTGGGCCGACCGTGTGGACACGCAGGAAAGCGCGCCCAAGCATCCCAAGTCCACCCTTCAGGAATGGGCCGCCGCCAACCGCCGCAAGCCCCCGGAATATGCGATGACCGATCGATCCGGGCCACACCATGCGCTGCGCTTCACGGTGACGGTGAGCATCAAGGGCGCAGGTGAAGCGAGCGCAACGGGGGGAAGCAAGCAAGAGGCGGAGACGGCTGCGGCGAAGGCATTGTTGGATAAGCTAAACGGCTGAACCCCGTCTTCCAACGTGCTACTTATCCCCGCTCGCCCTGAGCTTGTCGAAGGGCTTCACTTCCCTTCTTCGAGCCACCATGCCCTTCTACACCTACATGCTCCATTGCAGCGATCGCAGCTTTTACACCGGCCACACGGATCATTTGCAAACCCGGATCGCTCAGCATGAAGTCGGCGCGATCCCTGGCCACACGCAAAACCGTCACCCGGTAAAACTGGTCTGGTCGCAGGAGTTCGGAACACGTATGGAGGCGCTAGAAGCCGAACGCCAAATCAAGGGTTGGAGCAGAGCCAAAAAGCTCGCTCTGATCCGAGAAGATTGGAGACTAGTCTCCACATTGGCGCGCCCAAAATTAAAGTAGAGCCCTTCGACAAGCTCAGGGCGAACGGAGTTTTTGTTTGACGATTGATCTTGAATCCCAACGCTGCGGCGTCATCGCCATAGTCGGCGCCCCCAACGCTGGTAAATCCACGCTCGTCAACGCCCTGGTCGGCCAAAAGGTCGCGATCACCAGCCCCAAGGCGCAGACGACCCGCACCCGCGTCATGGGCGTCGCCATCGAAGCCGACACGCAGATTGTCCTGGTCGACACACCCGGCATCTTCGCACCAAAGCGCCGCCTTGATCGCGCGATGGTTCAGGCCGCATGGGGCGGCGCGCAAGGCGCTGACCTGATCGCATTGATTGTCGATGGGAAAGCGGGCCTCGGCTCAAAGATGGAGCCGATCATCGAAGCGCTGACACACCGGCCCGAACGCAAATGGCTGATCCTCAACAAGGTCGATATCGCCATAAAGGAGAAGCTGCTGGTCCACACCCAGAAGCTGTACGAACGAATTGGCTTCGAAGAGACATTCTTCATCAGCGCCGCGACCGGCGATGGCCTGCCCGAGCTCAAGACGGCTTTCGCAAATGCCATGCCCGAAGGCCCCTGGCACTTTCCGGAAGATCAGGTCTCCGACGCAACCGACCGCATGCTGGCCGCCGAAATCACGCGCGAGCAGCTTTATCATCAGCTCCACGCCGAACTGCCTTACGCGGCCGCGGTCGATACGGAACAGTATAAGGAACGCGAGGATGGCTCGGTCGAAATCCATCAGCAGATCCTTGTCGGCCGTTCCAGCCAGCGTGCCATCGTGCTGGGCAAGGGCGGTCAGCGCCTCAAGGAAATCGGTTCAAAGGCTCGCGCCGAGCTGGCGCAGCTGATGGGCGTCAAGGTTCACCTCTACCTTCACGTCAAGGTGAAGGAAGATTGGGAAGACGACCGCTTCATCTACCGCGACATCGGGTTGGATTGGGTGGAATAACCGGATAATGCAATGTGCTCCTGCGCAGGCAGGAGCCCCGTCCAATCGTCAGAACTGGGCTCCTGCCTGCGCAGGAGCACAAAAGCTCTACTCCGCCGCCGCCTTCTTCTTAGCCGGTGCCTTCTTCGCAGCTGGTTTTTTAGCCGCAGCCTTCTTGGGCGCCGCCTTCTTTTTCCCCTTCTTCGCAGGCGCCGCAGCCGCCCGCGCATCGATCAACTGTGCCGCTTCCTCCAGCGTCAATGCGTTCTGCTCGATCGTCTTGGGCAAGGTCGCATTGGTCGTGCCGTCGGTGACATAAGGGCCATAGCGCCCCGCCATCAGCTTGATTTCGGCCTCGGTACGCGGATGCTTGCCCAGCACCTTAAGCGGCTCACGCGACGCGCCACCACGTCCACCCTTGTTCGCCGCATCGGCCAGCTTGGCGACGGCGCTGTTCATCCCGACCTCAAAAATCTCGGCGGTGGATGACAGTCGCCCATATTTGCCGTCATGCAGTAGATAAGGTCCAAAGCGTCCGATATTCGCTACGATCGGCTTGCCCGTTTCCGGATGCAGCCCGACCTCACGCGGCAGGCTCAATAGCTTCACCGCCCAATCCAGCGTCATTTCTCCATCCGGCAAGTCCTTGGGAATCGAACCGCGCTTGGCCTCCTTGCCCTCGCCCATTTCGATATAGGGACCAAAGCGCCCGGACTTGCGCACGATGTCCTGCCCGGTTTCGGGATGCTGCCCCAGCACCTCCGGCCCCTTGTCATCACCGCCATCACTGCCGCCCGGTTGCCCGAACTTGCGCGTAAATTTGCACTCCGGATAGTTGGAGCAGGCGATGAACGCGCCGAACCGGCCGCCACGCAATGCCAGCTGTCCGTCGCCGCACATCGGGCAGGCACGCGGGTTGCTGCCGTCAGCCTTTGGCGGGAACAACATCGGCTCCAGGAATTTGTCCAGTTCCGCCGTTATGTCCGACGGCTTCTGCTCCATGACCTCGGCGGTCTTGGGCTTGAAGTCACGCCAGAAGGCTTCCAAAACGGCCTGCCATTGGGCGCGGCCGCCAGAAATTTCGTCCAGCTCGTCCTCAAGCCCCGCCGTGAAGTCGTAGCTGACATAACGCTCAAAGAAGCGCTCCAGGAACGCCGTCACCAGCCGTCCGCTTTCCTCGGCGAAGAAGCGGTTCTTCTCGACCCGCACATAGTCGCGGTCCTTCAGCACCTGCAACGTCGAGGCATAGGTGGAAGGCCGCCCGATGCCCAGTTCCTCCAGCTTCTTGACCAGCGACGCTTCCGAATAACGCGGCGGCGGCTGAGTGAAATGCTGCTCGGCCGTCACCTTCTTCTTGGCAGGCGCGTCGCCCGCCACGAGACGCGGCAGCAGCTTGCTGTCGTCATCCTCAGCATCATCGCGCCCTTCTTCGTAGAGCGCGAGGAAGCCCGGAAAGATCACCACCTGACCTGTCGCGCGCAGCGCGTGCTGCCCCGTGCCATCGACCAGATCGATCACCGTCCGCTCCAGCCGCGCGGAAGCCATCTGGCTCGCCAGCGCCCGCTTGAAGATCAGGTCATAGAGCCGCGCATGATCGCCCGAACCCACCTTGTCGCGGCCGAACTCGGTCGGACGAATGGCTTCGTGCGCTTCCTGCGCATTTTTGGCTTTTGTCTGATATTGGCGCGGCTTCTCCGGCAAATATCCGCCGTCATAACGCTCTGCGATCGCCTTGCGCGCGGCGGAGATGGCGCTGCCGTCCATCTGCACGCCGTCGGTACGCATGTAAGTAATCGCGCCGTCCTCATAGAGCTGCTGCGCGATCCGCATCGTGTGGCTGGCCGAGAAGCCAAGCTTGCGCGCGGCCTCCTGCTGCAATGTCGACGTCGTGAACGGCGCGGGAGGATTACGCGAAACGGGTTTCGTTTCGACCTTCTCGACGGTGAAGCGTCCGGCCTCGACGTCCGCCTTCGCGGCCATGGCGTCGCCTTCCTTGCCGATGGTCAGGCGGTCAATCTTCTCGCCCTTCCAACGCACCAGACGCGCGGTAAAGCCCTGACCGACCTGCTCCATCTCGGCCGCGACCGACCAATATTCCTGAGCGATGAAGCTCTCAATCTCACGCTCGCGATCGACCACCAGCCGCAGCGCGACCGATTGCACGCGCCCCGCCGACTTGGCGCCGGGCAGCTTGCGCCACAGCACCGGCGAGAGGGTAAAGCCCACCAGATAGTCAAGCGCCCGCCGCGCCCGATAGGCGTCGATCAAATCCTCATCCAGCGCCCGTGGCTTCGCCATCGCGTCCAGCACTGCGGCCTTGGTGATCGCGTTGAAGGTCACCCGGTCCACGGTCGCGGGCAGCGCCTTCTTCGCGCGCAGCACTTCCTGCACATGCCAGCTGATTGCCTCACCTTCGCGATCAGGGTCAGTCGCCAGGATCAAGCGCGTCGCCTTCTTCGCCTCATCGGCAATGGCCTTCAGTTGCTTGCCCTTGTCCCCATAATTTTCCCACGACATCGCAAAGCCATTGTCTGGGTCCACTGACCCGTCCTTAGGCGGCAGATCGCGGATATGGCCATAGCTGGCGAGGACGTGGAAATCGCCGCCCAGATATTTCTCGATGGTCTTCGCCTTGGCTGGCGATTCAACGATGACAAGCTGCATTAATGCCCCGGTTTTTGAGTGCTCTCACGTACACGCGCGAGTCTGGAAGGCGGTGGCACCCCGCGTCAAGAGCGTCACGACAGGCTTACCTTGCCGCCCGCATGACGTTCCAGCCGCCCTGCCAGTTCCAACTCCAGCAGCACGGTCTGAACGATGGCTGGGGAAAGGCTGGATAGACGAATGACCTCGTCCACAGGCACCGGCGCATGACCCAGCAGACCCAGAACGACCTCCCGCTCCTGCCCCGCCACATCCGACGAGACCGGCGCGCCACTGAAGTCGACCCGCCCCTGCCGCACCATGCGCGCGTCGATGCCTCCAATTGCTTCGATCACGTCCGCGCCATTCTGCACCAGCGTCGCGCCTTCGCGGATCAGGTGATTGCAACCCTGCGCCCGTGGATCGGCTGGCGATCCCGGCACCGCCATGACCTCTCGTCCGGCCTCGACAGCCAGACGCGCGGTGATGAGGGAGCCCGACTTCGGCGCCGCTTCCACGACCACCGTCCCTGCGGCCAGTCCAGCGATGATGCGATTCCGCGCCGGAAAGTGACGCGCGAGCGGCTGCGTACCGGGAGGATGCTCTGTAACCAGCAAACCCTCACTCGCCACCTGCTGCTGCAAGTCGCCATTTTCCGGCGGAAACACGACATCGATGCCGCAGGCGATAACCGCGATCGTTCCGGTTCCCACCGACCCTTGATGCGCGGCCGTATCGATACCCCTCGCAAGGCCCGACACCACCACCGCGCCTTGCTGTCCCAATTCTTGCGCGAGAGTCCGCGCGAAACGGCAGGCGGCGGCGGAGGCATTTCGCGCACCCACCATCGCCACACACTGCCGCCCGGTTAAGCCAACATCGCCGCGCACGATCAACGCAGGCGGCGAACCATCCATCTGCTCCAGCAGAAAGGGATAGTCCTGATCCCCCATCAGCAGGTAGCGTGCACCTAGCGCCCGGCTGCGAGCAATCTCCTGCTCGACGGCGCCTGCGTCCGCCACAGCCGCCTTCCCACCGCCCCGCGCGGCAAGCTCCGGCACCGCCCGCAAAGCATCTCCCGCCTTTCCGAAGCGCGCCATCAACTGCCGGAAAGTAACCGGCCCAATGCGGGGCGAACGGATCAGGCGGAGGCGATCGAACCGCTCCTGCTCGCTCACTCTTTGGCAGCCCCGATCTTGGGCTCGGTCCCCTTCGCAAGCCGTGCGATATTGGCCCGGTGCCGCCACAATAGGATCAGCGTCATCGCCAACGCTACAGGAACCAGATCAAACCGCCCCATGAACCACAACGCGACCGGGGCGCTGATCCCCGCCGCCATGCCTCCGACTGATGACCATTTCGTCCCGAACAGCGCCCCCAGCCATACAAGCGCAAACACTATTCCCGCAGGCCAGTGCAGCGCGGTCACCACGCCCATCATCGTCGCCACGCCCTTGCCGCCCGCAAAACGCAGCCACACAGGATAGCAATGCCCGATAAAGGCCATCGCCCCCGCCATCGGCCCGCCATTGTCGATCAACGCCGCGCCGATCAGTACGGCTGCCGCCCCCTTCAGCAGGTCAAGCAGCAAGGTCGCCGCCGCAAGCCCCTTGCGCCCCGTTCGCAGCACATTGGTCGCGCCGATATTGCCCGACCCGATCTGCCGCAAATCCCCGGCACCCGTGATGCGCGTCAATAGCAGACCAAAGGGTATGGACCCCAGCAGATAGGATATCAGCAGGACGAATGCGGGAAGTAGCCAGGGAGGGTTCATGATCTCGCCGAAATGATTGCGGCGCGACCATAGCGTTGCCGCTGCCGGGGGCAAGCTTTGCATTTTCTCTGACGCCGACGGTTGCTCCGAAATATTGACAGCCTCATCCTCACCCGCGACATGTGCGCCATAATGAAGGTCGCCCCATCAGCCCCCCTGCTTTTCTTCGATTCCGGCGTCGGCGGGCTCTCCATCCTCGCGCCAGCACGGGCAGCGTTGCCCAACGCCCCTATCGTCTATGCTGCCGACAGCGCAGGCTTCCCCTATGGGACAAAGAGCGAGGCGGAGATTGCCGCCCGCGTGCCCGCGCTGCTCGGCCGCCTGGTCGAACGCTTCCGCCCGCGCCTGGCCGTAATCGCCTGCAACACCGCATCGACTATCGCGCTGTCCGCTGTCCGCGCCGCGCTCGACATCCCTGTCGTCGGTACGGTCCCCGCGATCAAACCCGCCGCGCTTCTGTCTAAAAGCCGCGTGTTCGGCGTGCTAGGCACCGACGCCACCGTGCGCCAGCCCTATGTGGACCGGCTCACCGCCGAGTTCGGAGCAGACTGCACCGTCTTGCGCCACGGTTCCGCCGCCCTTGTGCAGTTGGCCGAAGCCAAACTGCGCGGCGAGCCATTGAACCCCGCGATCGCCCGCGACGCTCTTGCTGGCCTTCTCGATCAGCCCGGCGGCGACCTTATGGACACGGTCGTCCTCGCCTGCACCCACTTCCCGCTGGTGGAGGCAGAACTGGCGGCCGCCGCACCCAGGCCCCTCACCTTCGTCCACGGCGGGGAGGGCATCGCGCGCCGCATCGCCTACCTGACACAAGGACAGGATTGGCCAGCCTCTCCCCCATCCGGAAAAGCCGTGTTCACGCGCCTCGACAATAACGTCGCGGCGCTCGCTCCCGCACTCGCCGACTTCGGCCTTACCCAGATGGAAGCGCTTTGAGGGGTGAGACCTTTGGTCCACTCCCAATTTCCTCTATCATCGTGATAGGTATTTCTCCCTAACGCTGCGAACGGTTATCGCTGGTAATGAAGCGCGGCAGCAGGTAAACGCCCGCAAGAGGGGAATGCGGGCCACTAAGGGACTAGGGCGTTACGTGAACTACAAGCATATCTTCGCGCAGGCGATCGACCGGCTTCACAGCGAAGGCCGCTACCGCGTGTTCATCGATATTCTGCGGAACAAGGGTGCCTTCCCTAACGCCCGCTGCTTCCATGGCCATAACGGCCCGAAACCCATCACCGTCTGGTGTTCCAACGACTATCTCGCGATGGGGCAACACCCCAAGGTCGTCGCCGCGATGGAAGAGGCGCTGCACGATGTCGGCGCAGGCTCCGGCGGCACCCGCAACATCGGTGGCAACACCCATTATCATGTCGATCTGGAAGCCGAACTGGCCGATCTGCATGGCAAGGAAGCAGCCCTGCTCTTCACGTCCGGCTATGTGTCGAACGAAGCGGCGCTCTCCACTCTCGCCAAGCTGCTGCCCGGTTGCATCGTGTTTTCCGACGAGCTGAACCACGCGTCGATGATCGCGGGCATCCGCAATTCCGGCTGTGAAAAGCGCGTATTCCGCCACAATGACGTCGATCATCTGCGCGAGTTGCTCGCCGCAGAAGATCCAGACGCGCCTAAGCTGATCGCTTTTGAAAGCGTCTATTCGATGGACGGCGACGTCGCCCCCATCGCCGCGATCTGCGACCTGGCCGATGAATTCAACGCCCTCACCTATCTGGACGAAGTCCATGCGGTCGGCATGTATGGAGCGCATGGCGGTGGCATTTCCGAACGTGACGATGTCGCGCATCGCCTGACGATCATCGAAGGTACGCTGGGCAAGGCTTTCGGCGTCATGGGCGGCTATATCACGGCCGATCAAATGATCGTCGATGTGATCCGCAGCTACGCACCAGGTTTCATCTTCACGACGTCGCTCTCGCCCGTCCTTGTCGCGGGCGTCCTCGCGAGCGTCCGCCACCTCAAGCAGTCGAACGAAGAGCGCGAAGGCCAGCAGGTCGCTGCTGCTACGCTCAAGCGTTTGATGGCGGAATCGGGCTTGCCGGTCATGCTGTCCGTCACCCACATCGTCCCGCTGATGGTCGGCGACCCAGTCAAGGCCAAGCGGATCAGCGACATCCTGCTCGCCGAATATGGCGCCTATGTGCAGCCCATCAATTACCCCACCGTCCCGCGCGGAACCGAGCGACTGCGCTTCACGCCCGGCCCCGCGCATACGGTGGAGATGATGCAGGACCTGGTTCAGGCGCTGGTCGAAATCTGGGATCGGCTGGAGCTGGAACTCAAGAAGGCCGCCTAACCGGACCTCTTGCGGAACAATAGGGGCATTTCCCATCTTCTTGGATGGATATGCCCCATTGGATCGAACCACACCCCACCGGAATATACGTCCGCCCCGCTGACGCCTGGATCGATCCATCACAGCCAGCCGAACGCGCGCTCGTCACCCACGGTCATGCCGACCACGCGCGCGGCGGCCATGGCCATGTCTGGGCGACGCAAGAAACCCTCGCCATCATGGCCCTGCGTTATGGCACGGCCAGCGGCACGGCGGTCAGCTATGGCGAGCAAGTCCGCATGGGCGGCGTCGATATCTCCTACATCCCCGCTGGCCATGTCCTGGGCTCAGCCCAGATCCTTCTTGAACATGCAGGCGAGCGGGTAGTCGTGACTGGCGATTACAAGCGCCGTCCCGACCCCACCTGTAAGCCGTTCGAGCCAGTCCCCTGCGACATCTTCGTCACCGAAGCGACCTTCAGCCTCCCCGTCTTCCGCCACCCGGACACCGGCAGCGAAGTCGACCGCCTGCTCGCCGCGCTCCACGCGCACCCGGACCGCTGCGTCCTCGTCGGCGCTTACGCCCTCGGGAAAGCCCAACGCCTCATCTGCGAAGTCCGGGCGCGCGGCCATCATGACGCCATCTACATCCACGGCGCGCTCGAACGCATGTGCGCCCTTTACCGCGACTTCGGCATCGATCTTGGCGAACTCCGCCCCGCAACTGGCGTCCCTGCAAAGGAGATGCGGGGTCACATCATCGTCTCCCCCCCGTCCGCCCTCAACGACCGCTGGAGCCGCCGCCTGCCCGATCCCATCACCGCCATGGCGTCAGGCTGGATGCGCGTCCGCCAGCGCGCCCGGCAGAAGAATGTCGAACTGCCGCTCGTCATCTCCGACCATGCCGATTGGGACGAACTTACCAGCACGATCCGCGAAGTCGCACCCACCGAAACCTGGATCACCCACGGCCGCGAAGAAGCCCTGCTCCACTGGTGCATGACCCACCAGATGCGCGCCCGAGCGCTCGAACTGGTCGGCCGCGAAGATGAGGATGAGGGGTGATGCGCGCCTTCTCCCAACTCCTCGACGGCCTCGTCTACACCCGCTCCCGCAACGGCAAGCTGGACCTCATCGCCCGCTACATGCGCGAAGCTCCGGACCCCGATCGCGGTTGGGCGCTAGCCGCCCTAACCGGCAATCTCGACATAAAGGCAGTCAAAGCATCAGCCATAGGCGAAATGATCCGCGCCCGCACCGATCCCGTCCTCTACGAAATGAGCCGCGACTATGTCGGCGACCTCGCCGAAACCGTCGCCCTCCTCTGGCCCAAGCGCGAAGACCAGCCCGCCGAGATAGACGACGGCTCTCTCACCCTCTCCGCCATCATCGACCGCCTGCACAGCGTCAGCCGCGCCGCAGCCCCCAGCACCCTCGCGCAGATGATGGACCATCTCGACGCCTCCGGCCGCTTCGCCCTGCTCAAGCTTGCGACCGGAGGCCTGCGCGTCGGCATCTCCGCCCGCCTCGCCAAGACCGGCTTCGCCCAGGCCTTCAACCTCGACGTCGATGATGTGGAGGAATGCTGGCACGCCCTCTCTCCACCCTACACCGCCCTGTTCGATTGGGCGGAAGGCAGGTCCGGCCGCCCCGACCCGGCAGGCACGCCCTTCTTCCGTCCCTTCATGCTCGCCCACCCACTGGAAGCCGACAGCGTCGATCTCACCCAATATGCCGCCGAATGGAAATGGGACGGCATCCGCATCCAGATCGTGGGCACGGGCGAGCAAACCCGCCTCTACAGCCGCGCCGGAGACGACATCACCGGCAGCTTCCCGGAAATCGCGGAGGCCTTCTCCGCCTACGCAGTCCTCGACGGCGAACTGCTCGTCAAAGGCGAGTTTCAGGGAGGAGAAGCCGCCAGCTTCAATGCCCTCCAACAACGCCTCGGCCGCAAAGCCGTGACCGCAAAGATGATGAGCGACTATCCCGCTTTCGTCCGCCTCTACGACATACTCCTCCACGCCGACGAAGACCTCCGCGCGCTCCCCTGGGATCAACGCCGCCCGCGCCTCGAAGCCATGGTCCCGACCCTGAACCCTGACCGCTTCGACATCTCCGCCCTCATCGAAGCCCCAGACTTCGAAAGCCTGGCCGAAATCCGCGCAGGCGCCCGCGACGCCGCCATCGAAGGCGTCATGCTCAAACGCCGCGACAGCCCCTATGTCGCCGGTCGAAAAGCCGCCCTCTGGTACAAATGGAAACGCGATCCCCTGACCGCCGACTGCGTCATGATGTACGCCCAGCGCGGCCACGGCAAACGCTCATCCTTCTATTCCGACTACACCTTCGGTTGCTGGACGGAGGAAGGCGAACTCCTCCCCGTTGGCAAAGCCTATAGCGGCTTCACCGACGAGGAACTGAAATGGCTGGACCGCTTCGTGCGCACCAACACGGTCAACCGCTTCGGGCCAGTGCGAGAGGTGGAAAAGTCGCTGGTGCTGGAAGTGGCCTTCGACAGCATCCATGAGAGCAAGCGGCATAAATCAGGGCTGGCAATGCGCTTCCCGAGGATCGCGCGGATCAGACGAGATAAGCCTGCGGGGGAAGCGGATACGGTGGCTGGGTTGAGGAAGTTAGTGAGTTAAAACTACAATTGGATTGAGCGACATCGTGTCAAGGCTTGGGCTTGGACTTGAGCAATTTTGCCTTTGGATAACCGTTCCCTTCCATACACGATCTGTATATCAGCTTCCGCAATCTCTTCCGCTCGATGCCCATGCTTAAGCCAGCGCCTATCGCGCCGCCGAGGCTGTCACCATCGTAATCCGGCATCTCTGCCGCAGCCAATTCCGAACGGTCATCCGCAAATTGGAAGCATTCATCTGCCACCACGGCGAAATCACGCACCGGAGCGGCACCCCCCGAGGACTCCACGGATGCCAGGCCTGTCTCGGCAGATGTTTGGACGGTCCGGGCGTTGGCGATCTGTGCAAATGCAACCGTCGAGAGCAGAAAGGTTCCAAGCAATGCTAATGCCGTGTTATTCAATGCCATCCCTGCCCCCAAGGTAAAAGTTTGAGTTATCATCCGTTTGCAGCGCCGCCAAGACCACTTTAGTTTCCTTTGGCTGAATACCGGCCTAAGTTCTCCGCGAAAGGACTCCCCCATGCCCTACACCGGAAGCTGCCACTGCGGCGCAGTCACCTTCACCGTAGCAGCCGACGCACCCACCGAAGCCATGTCCTGCAACTGCTCCCATTGCAGCCGCAAGGGCTTCCTGCTGACCTTCGTCCCCGCCGACCAGTTCACGCTCGACAGCGGCGCGGACAAGCTCACCGACTACCAATTCTACAAGCACGCCATCACGCACCGCTTCTGCAACGTCTGCGGCACGCAATCCTTCGCGGAAGGTGACTCCCCCAACGGCCCGATGCGCGCGATCAACCTGCGCTGTGTGCCGGAGGTCGATATCGACATGCTCAAGATCAAGAAAGTGGACGGCGCTAGTTTTTAAGCCGCATCATCACCCCAATATCCCTCCGCGTCTCCGCGCCTCCGCGTGAGAAAAATCTGTTCACGCGGAGACGCGGAGACGCGGAGGGAAAATGATGCACGCTCCTCCTTCCTCTATGCGCCTCTGCGCGAATTGATATTTTTCGCGCAGAGGCGCAGAGAACGCAGAGAACGCAGAGAAGATGCGCCACACCCACCTTTCACAGACTGACTTTGCGCTGTCACGCGCAGTCCCTATATGGGCGCTTTCGCGCGTCGGGCGCGCTTCACGCATGGAGCAGTTGAATTGAGCAAGGTTCTGGTCATTGGCGCGGGCGGCGTCGGGTCTGTCGCGGTTCACAAGATGGCGATGAACAGTGACATTTTCAGCCATATCACGCTCGCCAGCCGCCGCATCATCTCCTGCGAAAAGGTCGCCGAATCGGTAAAGGCTCGCACCGGCGTCACCATCGACGTGGCGCAGGTCGATGCCGACAATGTCGCGGAAACCATCGCCCTCATCGAAAAGGTCCAGCCCAAGCTGGTGGTGAACCTGGCCCTGCCCTATCAGGATCTGGCAATCATGGACGCCTGCCTGGCAACCAGGACCGACTATCTCGACACCGCCAACTACGAGCCGCGCGACACGCCCAAGTTCGAATATAGCTGGCAGTGGGCCTATCAGGAGCGTTTCAAGGAAGCGGGCATCATGGCGCTGCTGGGTTCGGGTTTCGACCCCGGCGTCACCAGCGTCTTTGCGTCCTACATCAAGAAGCATCTGCTCGATCGCATCGACACGCTCGACATTCTCGACTGCAATGGCGGCGACCATGGCCAGCATTTCGCCACCAACTTCAACCCGGAAATCAACATCCGCGAAGTCACCGCCCCCTCGCGCCATTGGGAAGGCGGCAAGTGGGTCGAAGGTCCCGCATTGAAGCATAAGCAGGTCTTCAATTTCGAGGCTGTCGGCGAAAAGAACATGTACCTCATGTATCATGAGGAACTGGAATCGCTCGCGAAGCACTATCCCGAAATCAAGCGCATCCGCTTCTGGATGACCTTCGGCGACGCCTATCTGAAGCACCTCGAAGTGCTCCAGAATGTCGGCATGACCCGCATCGATCCGGTCATCTACAACGGCCAGGAAATCATCCCGCTCCAGTTCCTCAAGGCCGTCCTCCCCGAACCGTCGAGCCTGGGCTCCACGACCAAGGGCAAGACCAATATCGGCGACATCGCCACCGGTCTGAAGGATGGCGTTGAAAAGACCGTCTATGTCCTCAACGTCTGCGACCATGAGGACGCCTATGCCGAAACGGGCAATCAGGCGGTCAGCTACACGACGGGCGTTCCGGCCATGATCGGCGCGGCACTCATGCTCACTGGCGCATGGAAGGGAGAAGGCGTGTTCAACATCGAACAGTTCGATCCCGATCCCTTCATGGACATGCTGAACCAGCACGGCCTGCCCTGGCAGGTGAAGGAACTGGCCGCGCCGCTGGATTTTTGAGCCAAACTCCCTCTCCCCTTCAGGGGAGAGGGTGCCGAGCGTAGCGAAGGCGGGAGAGGGGAATTCGACCGATCTCGCCTCAATCCCCTCTCCCTAGCCCTCTCCCCTGAAGGGGAGAGGGAATTGGAGTATGCCCATGGAAACCAAAGCCGGCGACCCCGCCGCCTTCGCGCATTTCGACCTGAACCGCGTCCCCTCGCCCGCCTTCGTGGTGGACGAGGCCGCGATCCGCCGGAACCTGTCGATACTCGCCGACATACGCGACCGCGCAGGCATCAAGGTCCTCGGCGCGCTAAAAGCCTTCTCCATGTGGTCCCTCGGCCCCGTGGTCGCCGAATATCTCGACGGCGTCTGCGCGTCCGGCATCTACGAAGCCCGCCTCGGCCGCGAGGAGTATGGCGGCGAAGTCGCGACTTACTGCGCCGCCTACAAACCGGACGATCTGGCAGCGATCCTCAAAATCTCCGACCATGTAATCTTCAACAGCCCCGGCCAGATCACGCGCCTTCGCCCCGTCATCGATGATGCTCGAATGAACGGTGTGAACTTCGACATCGGACTGCGCATAAACCCCCTCCACGCGGAGGGAGAAGTGCCCAAATATGACCCGTCGCAACCGCACAGCCGCCTCGGTTTTCCGATCGACCAGCTTCGCCCGGAACATCTCGAAGGCGTCGATGGCCTCCATGTCCACAATCTCTGCGAGCAGGATTTCCTGCCCCTCCAACGCACATGGGCGGCCATCGAATCCCGCGTCATGCCGCATGTCGATGGCCTCAAATGGCTGAATTTCGGCGGCGGCCATCATGTCACCCGCGCCGACTATCAGATCGACGATCTGATCGCCTTCCTTCAGCGGATCAAAGCGCAGACCGGCCTCGAACTCTATATCGAGCCGGGCGAAGCAATGGCCCTCGACGCCGGTATCCTGATCGGCGAAATCCTGGACGTCATCGACAACGGCATGCCCGTCGCCATCACCGACATTTCCGCCACCTGTCACATGCCTGACGTCATAGAGGCGCCCTATCGCCCCGCCATGCTGCATGAAGAGACGGAAGGCCCCGCCACGCGACTCGGAGGCCCTTCCTGTCTGGCGGGCGACATCATCGGGGACTATCGAGTCCCCGGCGGCGCGACTCCGGGACGCCGCATCGCCTTTTTGGATCAGGCGCATTATTCGATGGTGAAGACCAACACTTTCAACGGCGTGCCACTGCCGAGCATCTGGCTGTGGAACTCAAAGACCGACGAACTCCAGCAAATCCGCGGGTTTTCCTACGAGGATTTCAAGACCCGTCTCTCCTGACGCACATTTCATAGCGGCGCGCGCAACAAAATTTACGTGCGCGCTTTACAGGGGGGACCCCTAAGCATATATCGCCCTTCCGCTGCCCCATGGGACTTCCACCGCAAGGCAGCTTGATTGCCATGAACTACACTGGAGGTCCCTTGAGTTGCACAAGCACCATAGCGCGCTGGGGGTAGCGACCGCCCTCAAACCGGCAGCACCGGTAACGCTGATCCGCCCGCAGGCTGCGGCCCGCGCCGCTCGGTTCTTCGCTGAGAAGTTTCCGGGGCGCTCGCTCTACGCTGTAAAGGCTAATCCATCGCCGGATTTGATCCGGACGCTTTGGGACAGCGGGATCACGCATTATGACGTGGCGTCCATCGCCGAGGTTCGCCTCGTCGCGGAAACGCTGCCGCAAGCGAAGCTATGCTTCATGCACCCCGTGAAGGCTGAAGAAGCCATTGTGGAGGCTTATCACGTCCATGGCGTGCGCACCTTCTCGCTCGACACGATCGACGAGCTGGAAAAGATTGTGCGCGCCACCGACAACGCCACGGACCTTGAACTGTGCGTCCGCCTGCGCGTCTCGTCCGAACATTCCGAACTGAGCCTCGCGTCCAAGTTCGGCGCGGAGCTCGGCGAAACCCGCGAACTGCTGATGGCCACCCGTCAGGCGGCTGACGCGCTTGGCATCTGCTTCCATGTCGGAAGTCAGGCCATGAGCCCGCAAGCCTATAGCGACGCCATCGAACGCGTCCGCGCGGCGATCGTCGATGCGGCGGTTACGGTCGACATCATCGACGTAGGTGGCGGCTTTCCGTCCGTTTATCCGGGCATGGAACCGCCAGCGCTGGAAGCCTATTTCGACGCCATCTATCGCGGCTTTGAGAGCCTGCCGATCAGCTATTCCGCTGAACTGTGGTGCGAGCCTGGCCGCGCGCTGTCTGCGGAATATAGCTCCATCATCGTTCGGGTAGAACGTCGTCGCGGCACCGAACTCTACATCAACGACGGTGCCTATGGCGCGCTGTTCGACGCGGCGCATATCGGCTGGCGTTTCCCAGTCGCCCTGCTGCGTGAGGAAGAGAGCGAGGCGGATTTGATCGGCTTCTCCTTCTACGGCCCGACATGCGACGACATGGATCACATGGTGGGTCCATTCATGCTACCCGACGATGTGGTGGCGGGCGATTATATCGAAATCGGCATGCTCGGCGCATATGGCGCGGCGATGCGCACCGGCTTCAACGGTTTCACCTCGGAAGCGGTCATTGAAGTTGAGGACGAACCGATGGCGAGCCTCTACGCCGATCCGGTTCCGGCACGCCGTCGCGCAACTGTCATCAAGCTGGGCTAAAAGGCTCAAGCTCCCCTTTGGAGAGGGTGCCTGTTCCCTCGCCGCAAATATGTGGCGAGGGAACATTTTTTTACGAGCGGCGAAAGACCGCCGCCAGTTCGACATGGGTCGACCATCGGAACTGGCCAACCGGCTTCACCTTGTCCAAAACATATCCGCTCGCCACAAGATGCGCCGCATCGCGGGCAAAGCTCGCCGGGTTGCACGAAACATAGGCGATCACCGGCACGGTTGACGCCGCCAACTGTATCACCTGCTCCCGCGCGCCCGCCCGGGGCGGATCGATCACCACCGCTGCAAACCGGTTCAATTCTTCGGGAACCAGCGGACGCCTGAACAGATCGCGATGGTCGGCAACCATGCGCCGTTGAGCGCGATTGGCAGCCAGCTTGAGCGAAAGCACCAGATCGCGCGCACCCTCAGCAGCGTAAACCGGACGCTCCTTACCGACCCCGAGGGCGAATGTCCCGAGCCCGCTAAAGAGGTCAGCAACCGCACCGCTTGCAGGCAGGGCCTGTCTCACGATCTCCAGCAGAGCAGATTCCCCATCCGGCGTGGCCTGAAGAAACGCGAAGGGAGGGAAGGCTACGGCAACGCCACCAAATGTCATCGTACCCGGCTCAGGCTCCCAGCGCGTTTGCTGGCCATCGCCTTCATCGATCGTCAATCGCGCCAGACTGTGACCCGCGGCAAAGTCACGCAACGCCTCATCCGCTGCCAAGCCGGAAACCTGAACATTCTCCAGAAGCAAGTCCACGCCCTGATCGATGAGGGACATGCGAACATGCGCGGCCCGCCTATCCGGCAGGATCAGGGGCAGCAACGCTCTCAGCGGCTCGATCAGGGCAAAAAGGCGAGGTTCCAATATCTCGCACATCGCAAGATCGATCAGCTTGTGGCTACCCGATTCAGCAAAACCGATAGCGATCCGCCGCCCCTCCCGAACGGCCCGTAAGGATGTGCGGCGCCGTGTCCTGGGCGGCGACAAATGAGGCGGCTGCAATGATCCAGCCACCAACGTAAGGCCCTGCCCCATCAAGGCTCCGGTCACGCGCCCCGTGACGAACTCCGCGAGGCTTTGTTCATCGACATGCTGCAGTTCACACCCACCACAGGCGGGGAAATGAATACAGTGCGCTTCAACATGATGAGGACCAGTTGAAAGACTGCCATCGGCCGCCAGCCTGTCTCCCGGCGCCGCGAGCGGCACGTGCCTCCCATCGGCGGTTACACCATCGCCCTTTGCGGCAATGCGAATTACAAGATCATTGTCGATGTCAGTCACAGGCGGGAGGCGATAGCCGCTGGCAACCGGGTGATCAAATCATCCGCGACAAACGCCGCTCCTGCACGTCTCGCTGCCTCGCCATGAAGCCACACGGCTTCGCTCGCCGCGCGAAACGGGTCACCCCCAACCGCCAGTCGTCCGGCAGCCAGGCCCGCCAGAACATCCCCCGTCCCGGCAGTCGATAGCCAGGATGACGCGCCGGTTGCTACAGCAACGCGGCCATCGGGTGCCGCGATGATGCTATCCGATCCTTTGAGGATCACTATGGCCCCCGTTCGCTGGGCTGCTTTAGCCGCTCGATCAATCTTGCTGCCGGGCAGATCGCCAAACAGCCGCACGAACTCCCCCTCATGTGGCGTTAGGATCGACGAAGGCGGAACTGACCCCACCTGCCCCGTTGCCAACAATGTTAGGGCGTCAGCGTCGAGCACCAGTGGATGACCGCATTGCAGCACCGCTTTCAAACGATCGGCTGCATGCTCATCATGGCCCAGGCCAGGCCCGACCAGCACCGCCGCAAACCTCTCGTCCTGAAGTTGCGCCTTTACCTGATCGGGCTCATCAGCCCGCAACGTCACGATGGCGTCCGCAGCGGAGGAACCTGTGTCCATGACCACATGTCGAACCATGCCTGCGCCGGAGCGCGCCGCAGCCTCGGCAGCAAGCCGCCCTGCCCCCGCCATGCTGCCACCCACTATAGCCACCAGTCCCCGGCTATATTTATGATCCGTTGCTCTCGGCGCTGTCAGGCGAGGCGGAGCAAGCTTATGAACGACTCCGCTACCCCTCACGCCAATGTCCGCACAAATCAGCCGCTTGAACGCACCGGCCGCAGGATGCAGCACATGAGCAGGCTTGAGCGCCCCCAGTGCAATACAGACGTCGAATTGCGGCACCGGGGACAGCAGCGCACCACTGTTCGTATCGACCCCGCTGGGCAGGTCAATGTTGTAGCTGAGGCCCGCTCGATCCGTGAGGCTGTTCAGCCGTTCGGCAACAACAGTATCCAGCCCACGCGAAAGCCCCGTGCCGAATAAAGCATCAACCACCTGGGTTGCAGAACCCGCGTCATTGAGGGACTCGATCGGCCCATTCCATGCTACCCGTGCACGGCGGCTCGAATCCGTGCGGCTTTCCCCCAATGCCGCGACACGGACGGGCACACCCCGCGCCCGCAGCAAACGGGCAACGACAAAGCCATCGCCGCCATTATTGCCTGGACCGCACAGCACCAGAAGGTCCCGCCGACCGCCGGCGCGCCAAATGACCTCTGCCGCCGCAGCCCCCGCGCGCTCCATGAGTTCATATTCTGGGATACCACTCGCGAACACGGCCTGTTCGGCCTGCCGTATCTGGGCGGCGGTCAGGATAGGCGCCCCCGTCATGGCACAGCCGCCGGAGGTATAGTCGCGGGCAGCCGATAATGATCCTCACCCGCGCTTACTTCGATAACAGCAGCGCTAATTATAGCGATCTTCGCGGGCTGCGCTCCATCAGCCGATGCCAAACCCCGCCGGTCCTCCAAAATATGAAAACGGCGGAACCCACCATCGGGGTGGCGAATGGTTAGAAGTTCTCCGTCCTGCTCGACCACGCAATTACGCGCCCATTTGGCGTCGGCACCGATCGCGCAGTCCGCAAGAGCCCTCTTTTCCGATGCAGAGTTCGCAAAGGGGTTCTGCGCCCCCTCGCCCTGATCACAGCCTGCCAGAGCGAGACACATGAGCCCCGCCCCGGCGATCTGTTCAGATATCCGCATAGACATGGGTTTCGGTCTTTGCTCCGGGATGCGTCACTGCCCCCTTGTAAGCCGGTCCCACATTCTGTGCATAACGCCAGAGAGCACCTGACTGATAATCATTCTGGCGAGCCTTCCAGTTCTTTTGCCGCTCGGCCAGCACGGACTCGGAAACCTTAAGGTCGATCGTGCCTGCTTCGGCGTCGATAGCGATGAGATCGCCATTCTCGACCAGCGCGATCGGACCGCCCTCCGCAGCCTCCGGTCCCACATGGCCAATGCAGAAGCCGCGCGTCGCGCCGGAGAAGCGGCCATCGGTGATCAATGCCACCTTTTCGCCCATGCCCTGGCCGTAGAGCGCGGCCGTGGTCGACAGCATCTCGCGCATGCCGGGGCCGCCCTTAGGGCCTTCGTAGCGGATGACGATAACCGATCCTTCCGCGATGTCGCGCGCTTCCACCGCCGCAAAAGCGTCTTCCTCACAATCGAAAACGCGAGCAGGCCCTTCGAACTGGAGGCGGTGCATGCCCGCCACCTTCACGATCGCGCCATTGGGAGCAAGCGAACCCTTCAGACCCACGACGCCGCCGGTCGGCGTGATCGGCGACTTGACGTCATAGATGACCTTCTGGTCAGGATTCCAGGTCACTTCCTCGATATTCTCGGCGATGGTCTTGCCGGTGACGGTCATGCAATCGCCATGCAGCAAGCCGTTGTCGAACAATGTCTTCATCAACATGTAGACGCCGCCAGCATCATACATGTCCTTGGCGACATATTTGCCGCCGGGCTTGAGGTCAGCGATGTAAGGC
The DNA here is from genome assembly GCF_059738765.1 of Sphingobium sp. RC1. Classification (NCBI taxonomy): domain Bacteria; kingdom Pseudomonadati; phylum Pseudomonadota; class Alphaproteobacteria; order Sphingomonadales; family Sphingobiaceae; genus Sphingobium; species Sphingobium sp. RC1. The sequence goes on along the minus strand of NZ_AP027306.1, from coordinate 1,466,802 downwards.
GTCGACTTGAAGATTTCGGCCACGTCGAACAGGTCGAAATCGATGCCGCATTCGTTCGCCATAGCGGGCAAGTGCAGCGCTCCGTTGGTCGAGCCCCCCGTCGCAGCAACGATCCGGGCCGCATTCTCGAATGCTTCGCGAGTGCAGATATCACGCGGACGGATATTCTTCGCCAGCAACTCCATGACCTGACGGCCAGCGGCAACGGCGACCTCTTCGCGGCTTTTGTAAGGAGCGGGCGCCATGTTGCTGTTCGGCAGCGAGAGGCCGATCGCCTCACCCACGCAGGCCATCGTGTTCGCGGTATATTGGCCACCGCAAGCGCCGTGTCCGGGGCAAGCGACCTTTTCGAGCGCGATCACATCCTTCAACGGGCAGGCGCCCGCCGCATATTTGCCGACCACCTCGAACACATCGACGACGGTGACGTCGCGATTTTCAAAACGGCCCGGCAGGATCGACCCGCCATAAACGAAGATCGACGGCACATTCAGGCGCAGCATCGCCATCATCATACCCGGCAACGACTTGTCGCATCCGGCGAAAGTAACGAGCGCGTCATAGCAGTGACCACGCACCGAAAGCTCTACCGAATCCGCGATGACTTCGCGGCTCGCCAGCGAGCTTTTCATGCCCTGATGGCCCATCGCGATGCCGTCGGTGACGGTGATGGTGTTGAACCGGCGCGGCATACCGCCAGCTTCATTCACGCCCTGACGGCAGAAGTCCGCCTGCATATCGAGCGTCGTGTTACATGGGGCGCTGTCGTTGCCCGCTGATGCAATGCCTACGAAGGGACGGCCAATCTCTTCTTCGGTCAGGCCCATCGCATAATAATAGCTACGATGCGGAGCGCGCTCCGGACCAACCGAGACGTGGCGGCTCGGCAGTTTCGACTTGTCGAATGTATGAGACATAAAACCTACCCTTCTTGCGCGCCTCCTTTCCAAAAAGGGGCGAGTCACGCAAGGCTATTGCGGCATTGTAGCACGATGGGGCCAATTATGCTGGCGAAGCGGCTTTGCCCGTTGCCGTCGCTCACCAGATCCTGCCGCATCTCGATGCCAAGATAGGGTATGCCATTGGCTTCGGCATGGCGGTTCATGGTCGCGTTCAGCAGCCGCCCCGAATAGGGTAGCTGATCGCCGACCATCAGGCCAGCCTCCTCCAGCATCGGAATGGCGATGCGGGCCGCACGGTCATCTTCATTGTAAAGCACGCCAATGTCCCATGGCCGTTCTGCCTCGGGGTCACTTGCCAGCTGCGGGGTGAAGCTGTGCACTGACAGGATGAAGGGCGACGTCATTCCGTCGAGCAGTCGGCCGATCTGATGATGATAGGGATGATGAAAGCGGATCATGCGATCAGAAAGGTCTGCATGGCGATTGCCCGGAATGACATGACCGTCGCTCATGACAGGCAGCAGGCCCGGCGCGTCATCCTCACGATTAAGGTCGATCACAAGCCTGGAAATACCACCCAATATCGCGGTGCATCCCAACTGCTCCGCCAGTAACCGGCTGACCTCGGCCGCTCCGATGTCTATGGCGATGTGGTTGCTCAGCAGGGCAGGATCGATATCCAGATCGATGTCGGCAGGCACATGAGCCGACGCATGATCCGCGATGATAAGCAGGTCGAGGGGGCCGCCTTCCACCTGTGTAAATGCCTCGCTCACGCTCCGCCGATCTCCGTTTCCATTACCCACCAGCCGGGTTGCATCGCTGATATTGCCCGCGCAGCCACTGCTCGCTCGCGCGGATCATCGAACAACGCAAAGCAAGTTGCGCCAGACCCTGACATCCGAGCCAGCCTGACGCCCGCTTGCTCCCGTAGCAGGGAAAGCACGTCGGCAATGACAGGCGCTACCACGATCGCCGCCGGTTCCAGGTCATTGCGCCCCCTTGCGATCACATCGTCGAGGGTCGCAGCGGTTAAGCGGCCTCGATCCAGCTGGTCCCATCGGCTGAAGACATCGGCCGTGGAGACGCCGACACCTGGATTGACCAGGAGCATCGCGGTCCCCTCCCAGCCTTGCACATCCAGCGCCTCGAGCGCTTCACCCCGGCCGCGCACCATCTGCGTAACGCTGCTGACGCAGGCCGGCACATCCGAACCAAGCGACAGGCCGATGCGCTCCAGTTCAGCGCTGGGGAGCCGTGCATCCCACAACCGGTTCAGCAGTCGCAACGTCGCCGCCGCATCGGCGGAGCCACCGCCAATGCCCGATGCTACCGGAAGGTTCTTCGTCAGCTTCAACGCCGCGCCGCGCGCTTCACCCAAATGGTCCTGCAACGCCCGGGCGGCTCTCATGACAAGATTATCTGTGCCCGAGCCCAATGCCTTGCCGAACGGCCCATCCAGCGTCAGGCTGATGTCCCCTCCATGGTCTAGACTTCCGCTGAGGATGTCTCCGTCCTTCGCAAAAACAAACAGGCTTTCCAGCGCATGATAGCCATCAGGCCGCCGATCGCGCACGTGCAGGGCGAGATTCACCTTTGCGAAGGCGGTTTCCACCAACATTGCAGCTTCAGGGCGCGACATATTCTGACGTCATCCCGGTTTTCGCCTTCGCATGAAGTCGCGCCGCCACTTCTCCTTCCGCGAAGAGAGCCGCAGCCCGCCAGGCGTAGCGCGCTTCATAACGGCGTCCGGCAACCCATAGTGCGTCGCCCAAATGCTCGTTGATGGTAACATCAGCCGGAGCGCCCTCGGCCGCACGCTCCAGCACCGGCACCGCCGTTTCCACATCTCCGGTCACGAAATGCGCCCATCCAAGAGAATCAGTTATGGACGGGTCGTCTGGTTTCAGGGCGCTCGCCTTCTTCAGAAGTTCAAGCGCAGCCGGAACATTCTGCCGCCGCTCGACCTGAGCGTAGCCCAAATAGTTCAGCACCGCCGGTTCATTGGGCGCGATCGTCGCAGCGCGCTCCAGGGCTCCACGCGCTTCGTCCCAGCGGCCCGCCTGCTCAAGCGCGCTGCCCTGTATCAGCAAGAGAGCCCAAGGCACATTGTCCGCGCCGTAGCGCCGTTCGGCCATCCGGAAAGCGTCAGCAGCCCCGGTGAAATCCTTCGCTTGGGCCAGCAACTGCCCCAGCTTCACCATATGATCCACATCCGCACCCTGCGCCTCAGCCAGAGAGCGGGCGAGCGATATGGCCCCGGCACTATCATTGGCCGCCGTCAAGGCGTTGACCATCGCCGCCTGCCTAAGCGCCCCAAACCAACCCTCTGGCGCGATCTGATTCAGTTCAGACACAGCCTGTTCCCCGCGCCCAGCTTCGGTCAGCAATTGCGCCAAGGCCAGTCTGCCATCAGCGCCGCCGGGATTGGCGAAGCTGGCGATGCGAGCCAGCCTGATCGCCAGCATACGCGTGCTCTCATCCGATGAAATGTCGGCAGCCAAACGCACAAGCAGCCGGGCAAACCCCTGCGCTGGCGTCAGTGGTCGCCCCGCTTCCCCGACTCCGCGTTTGCGCGCGATATCCTTCCGCGCCAGAGCATAGTCGACCCGCCCATCAGGAAGCAAAGCCATCGCCTCCGTTATTGCGCCCCGAGCCGCAAGCTGCCCCGCGAAGGTCAGCCGCATTTCGACGAGTTCGACCGTGCGCAGCCCCAGCGCGCGATTGATCGCCAGCCCAGCGCCCGCAACGTCTCCACGGCCAAGCGCCTGGAGCGCGATATGCTCATCAATGTACCGCCGCGCGAGGGAGGCGTAGCGATCCGCCGGATCGATCTCGGGCGGCGCAACACGGCCTTCGCCCACCGCAATCCAGCTGCGGATTATCGGTGCCAGAAACCCGAAATTGCCTTCAGCCGCGACCCGATCTGTGATCCGACCGGCCGCCTTCCAATCCCTTCGGGCCAAAGCTTCGCCAAGGAACAGAAGCGTCCCGTCCCTCGGCATCAGCCCTTTCGCGTCGAGCAGCCTTGCCGATCGCATGGCCAGAGCCATGTCGCCGCTCATCAAAGCATGCAGATAGGAACGCCGCGCCACCTCCACACTGTCCGAATCCCCGGCCAGTGCATCGCGATAGCTGTTAAGCGCAATGCGGGCCGCTCCATCGCTGTCGGCCAACCTGCCTCGCGCATAAGCATGCAGCGCGCTCGACCGATCCACCGATGCGCCAGCAGGGGAAGCCAGCACCATCGGCAGCAACATCGCAGAGAGCAGGCGCCTACATGTTGGGATAGTTCGGCCCCCCGCCGCCTTCGGGCACAACCCAGTTGATGTTCTGCTTCGGGTCCTTGATGTCGCACGTCTTGCAGTGGACGCAGTTCTGGGCGTTGATCTGGAACCGGGGATTGCCCTCATCCTGTCCAACCACCTCGTAGACCCCCGCCGGGCAGTAGCGCTGCGCCGGTTCGTCATACATGGGGAGGTTGTAATTGATCGGAATGGACGGGTCCTTCAACTGAAGGTGAACCGGCTGGTCCTCCTCATGATTGGTGTTCGACAGGAACACAGAGGACAGTCGGTCGAAGCTGATCACCCCATCGGGTTTGGGATAGTCGATCTTGTGCCCGATCTCCTTGGGCCAGATCTTTTCATTGTCCGGCTTGTGCTTCATCGTGAAGGGCAGGCCGATCTTCAGCGTGCGCATCCACATATCGACGCCCGCCAGCAACGTGCCGATCGTATTACCGAACTTGGCCAGCAGCGGCTCGGCATTCTTGACCAGCTTCAGCTCGTCAGCGATCCAGCTGGACCGCAGGCGATCATCATAGTCATGCAGGACATCGCGCGAGCGTTCGTTCTGAATCGCCTCAAATGCCGCCTCGGCTGCCAGCATGCCGGACTTCATTGCCGTATGCGTGCCCTTGATGCGCGGTACGTTGACGAAGCCTGCCGAGCAACCAATCAGCGCACCGCCGGGGAACACCAGTTTCGGCACCGACTGCCAGCCACCTTCATTGATCACACGCGCGCCGTAGGACACGCGGCGCCCGCCCTCCAGATACTGGCGGATCGCCGGATGCTGCTTCCAGCGCTGGAACTCCTCGAAGGGATAGAGGTAAGGATTGCGGTATCCGAGGCCGACCACGAAGCCGATCGCAACCTGCCCGTTGGCCTGATGATAAAGGAAGCCGCCACCGTAGGCGTCAGTTAGCGGCCAAGCCTGCGTGTGGATGACCAGGCCCGGCTTGTGCTTGGCGGGGTCAATATCCCACAATTCCTTCATGCCCAGGCCGTAAACCTGCGGCTCGCAATCCTTGTCCAGTTCGAACTGGCGCTTGAGGATCTTGGTCAGGTGGCCGCGCGCGCCTTCAGCAAAGAAGGTATATTTGGCGTGCAGTTCCAGCCCCGGCTGATAATCGCCCTTGCGATTGCCTTCCCGGTCGATGCCCATGTCGCCGGTGGCAACGCCTTTTACGCTACCATCTTCATTGTAGAGAATTTCGGCGGCGGCAAAGCCAGGGAATATTTCGACACCCAGTCCTTCGGCCTGCTCGGCAAGCCAGCGGCACAGATTGCCCAGCGACCCCGTATAGGTCCCCTTGTTGTGCATCCAGCGCGGCGTGGCGATGTGGGGCACAGGCAATTTACCGCGCTTGGTCAGGAACCAGTGCTGGTTATCGCGTACAGGAACCTCGGCAAGCGAGCAGCCCATGTGGCGCCAGTCCGGCAGCAGTTCGTCGAGCGCCTTGGGATCGATCACAGCGCCCGACAGAATATGGGCGCCGATCTCGGACCCTTTTTCCAGAACGCACACCGCCAGTTCCTGACCGGCTTCATTGGCCAACTGCTTCAGCCTGATCGCCGCGGACAGCCCCGCCGGTCCCCCGCCGACGATGACGATGTCATAGGGCATCGATTCCCGTTCGCTCATAATCCCTCCATCGAGACGGGCCGGATAGTTTCCCTCTCCTGTCCGGCCGCCGCATTACTCAAACGATTTACCACTGGTTGCCGATGAAGATTCTTGACCCCGGCGTCAACCTCTGGCCCTAGAAGAACGATGCGGGGAATGACGGAAGACTTGGCCGATGCTGCCAGCGCCTATCTGGCATGGTGGGACATGGCGGGCGTTGATGGCGCGACGACGGAAACGCCGGTCAATTGGCTGCGTCCAACTCCAGCTGCCACCCGGCCATCGTCCACCTCCTCTCCCGCCACAGTGAAGAAGCCCGTATCGCTTCAGGATTTTACGACCTGGCTCGCTGAGGATGCCGGGCAACCCGAGCGCCGCTGGGCAGGAACGCCCATATTGCCGCAGGGTCAGGCTGGATCTCCGCTGATGGTGATCACGGACATGCCCGATCCGGCCGACATGGACGCAGGCACATTACTTGCCGACCGCGCCGGACGCTTGTTCGATGCCATGCTCTCCACCATCGGCTTGTCGCGTGAGACGGTCTACATCGCTTCCCTCTTTTGCGCGCGCCCACCCGGCGGCATGGTGGAGGCGGCGGATCTGAATGCTGCGGCCGATCGCATGCGCACCCATGTTTCCCTCGCTGTTCCCGGCAAGCTCCTGCTTCTGGGCGACCGGACGATCCGCACATTCCTTCCCGTACAAGACAAGCAAGGGATGGAAAGTTTACACTTTTTTAACCATGATGGCGGCATTGTGCCTGCTTTAGCCACTTTCCACCCGCGGCTGCTGCTCGGGCAGCCTGCGGCGAAAGCGGAATGTTGGCGCACATTACAACGCCTGGTCGAGGATATGCATCAGTGATTCGCGCGCTCACCCGATCTTCCTGCCTGGCTCTGGCCGCCATGAGTGCCGCCGCAGCCATGCCCGCAAAAGCGGATAACGCGCCGTCGACCGCAGCGTTCAGGTCCGACTTCAACTCCGCCTTGTCCATCAATGACGCCGACAAGGGGCGTTACTCGGCCATTTACGCCGCACTGGCGGGTCAGAGTTGGGCTGACGCAAAAGTCATGATTCTAGCTTTGGATCCGCAGGATCCGATGCGTTTCGTTGCCCTCTCCGACCTCTATGTGGCGAAGGACTCTCCACGCGTGGAGTTGTTCGAAGTGCTCGACCTGGTGAACAAAGCAGCTTGGCTTCCCAACGCGGATCAACTTTCGCGGCTCGCGCAAAAGCGCGGCGCGACGATCCTGCCAACCCTCCCGCAAATCCAAAAGATGGTATGGTTGGGTTCCGCACCCCGACGCGAATATGTCGCCACGACGAAGACTGACCTGCTGGCCCAGGCGCTGGTTGGCCAGATCACGCCTTTCATCAAGAATGATGATCCCGTCGGAGCGGAAACGCTGCTGGCGTCCGGAGAAATCGGCCTCACCCCTGAAGGCGTGACGGAAGTGCGCCAGCGTGTCGCCTGGTCCTATTATATCGAGAATAACGACGCCGACGCACGCCGCATGGCCAACCGAGCGATCGAAACCCGTTCGGGCAGCGACTGGACGGTCCAAGCACATTGGACGCTGGGCCTCGCATCTTGGCGGCAGCATGATTGCGCCACAGCCGCGCCTGCGTTCGCCAATGTTGCGGCTCTCGCTGGAAATGCCGACATGCGGGCAGCGGGAGCCTATTGGGCTTCCCGCGCCTATATGGTCTGCGGTCAGGCCGAAAAGGTCGAAAGCCTTCTGAAGACCGCAGCTCGTTCCGATGAAACCTTCTATGGCCTGCTTGCCCGCGAGACACTGGGCATGCCCGTTGGCGGCGCCAGAGTGGCGCCCCACTTTGGCGCAGCCGATTGGCAGCAGCTCAAGGACAGCCCGAATGTCCGAGCGGCCATTGCTCTTGCGTCCATCGGGCAGATCGCGAGGGCAGACCAGTTCATCCGCCACCAGGCGCGGATCGGCGGCGCGGCCCAATATGACGCGCTGCTGAAACTGGCAAACGCTCTCAGCCTCCCCGCCACCCAGCTTTGGCTCGCGCATAATGGTCCGGCGGGTAAACAGCCTGGCAGCTTCGCCCGCTTCCCGACGCCCGACTGGCGTCCGGATGGCGGATGGCGCGTCGATCCCGCCTTGATCTATGCCCACACGCTTCAGGAATCAGGCTTCCGTAGCGACGTCGTTAGCAGTGCAGGTGCCCGAGGCCTGATGCAGGTCCTGCCGGGCACCGGCAGCGACATGGGCCTTTCCTCCCCTGCCCAGTTGTTCGTGCCATCGACCAACATGGAATATGGCCAGCGTTATCTGGAAAATCTTCGCAACATGAGCGCCACCGGCGGGCTTCTGCCCAAGGTCATGGCCGCCTATAACGCAGGTCCGCTGCCCGTCGAACGGTGGAACAGCGAGGTCAAGGACAATGGCGACCCTCTCCTGTTCATGGAGTCGCTGCCCTATTATGAAACCCGCGCTTATGTGAACATCGTCATGCGCAACTACTGGATGTACCAAATCCAGGCGAAGGGCAGCGCTGATTGCCTTACCGGTATGGCGCAGGGCATGTGGCCCACCTTCCCCACCTCCAAGGGGACGCGCATGGTCAGGCTGAGCCAGAACAGCAACCTTTCCGCACCCAGCATCGCGGGCGGCTCTGACTAATGCCAATCGATGAGGACCGGGCATTTCTGCCGGTACGAATTGCGGTCCTGACTGTGTCCGACAGCAGAGGCCTTGCAGACGATCGATCCGGCGATACCTTGATCGAGCGAATAAAGGCTGCGGGTCACATATTGGCTGCGCGCTATATCGAAAAAGATGATCGAGCCGCCATCGTTGCCCGCCTGCACAGCTGGATTGACGATCCTCAGATTGATTGCATCATCTCTACGGGAGGCACGGGCGTCACCGGCCGCGATGTGACCCCGGAAGCGATCGCCCAGGTCCAGGACAAGGAAATACCCGGCTTCGGCGAACTATTCCGATGGCTCAGCTTCCAGACAATCGGAACCTCGACGATACAGTCGCGGGCCACCGCATGCGTTTCGCGCGGAACTTATATCTTCGCGCTGCCGGGTTCTACCGGCGCGGTGAAGGACGCCTGGGACGGCATTCTTTCCACCCAGCTCGACAGCCGTTATCGCCCCTGCAATTTCGTCGAACTGATGCCCCGCCTGATGGAGCGCTGACCCACTGGCCCTTGCCACAATGTTCCCATTATGTTCTAATGGAGCATGGTTGCTGAAAAGGGTCGAGGCGCGACGTTGAATGTCGCTAGCCACCGCTTCAATATCGCGGAACAGATCGCTGACGGCGACTGGCTCGATACGCTTGATGCCATAGATGGCGCCGCACCGCGCCGTCGCACACAGGTCACCGTCGAACATCCCCGCACTATCATCAGCCGCAACAAGTCGCCTGATCTCTCCTTTAGCCAATCGATCAACGCTTATCGAGGATGCGAGCATGGATGCATTTACTGTTTCGCCCGGCCAACCCACGCCTATCACGATCTGTCACCCGGCCTGGATTTCGAAACGCGCCTCTTCGCCAAGCCAGATGCGCCCGCCCTGCTCCGCGCCGAACTGTCCAAGCCGTCCTACATAGTCTCCCCTATCGCCATGGGGACCAACACCGATCCCTATCAACCGATCGAACGGGATTGGAAGATCACCCGCCAATCTATTGAGATATTAGCTGAATGCCGACACCCACTCTTCATCACGACAAAGTCCGACCGGGTTCTTCGCGACCTCGATCTTCTGAAGGAGATGGCGCGCGACCGGCTCGTCGCCGTGATGATCTCCGTAACGACCCTTGACCCAAAGGTCGCGCGTACTCTCGAACCTCGCGCGGCCCACCCACTCCGGCGGGTGGAGGCTATCCGTCAGCTGGCGCAAGCAGGCGTGCCGGTCGTCGCCAGCGTCTCTCCCATCATCCCCGCCATCACGGACCATGAGATAGAGGCCATAATCGAGACGGTCGCCGCCGCTGGGGCTCGCGACGCTACCTTCATCCCGGTTCGGCTCCCCTACGAGGTGGCACCCCTATTCCGCGCCTGGCTTCAGGAACACTATCCCGACAGAGCCGCAAAAGTCATGGGAATCATTCGTGAAATAAGAGGGGGCCGCGATAATGATCCTGATTTCGGGACCAGAATGCGCGGCCAAGGGGTTTGGGCCGACCTGATACGCACCCGTTTCATCAAAGCGCGAAAGCGCGTCGGCTTTTCAGGCGAGAGGCTGACACTCAGGACCGACCTGTTCCGTCCGCCCGCAGGTCCACAGCTTCAACTCCTTTGATCAGGCCGTTGCCGCAACCAGCCTGAAGCCGGAGCGCCGAGTCCGTGCCCGATACCCATCCGCTTTCGGCTCCATCCGTTCGAAGCTTTGAATGGACAAGCCCGGAATGAACGCGATCGCGTCTACCTGATCCGCCCCGATGAGGAAATCATCCCCAACGAACATCCGCGCAGCCTTGCCGCTTGCCAACGGGGTACGCAGGAAAACTTCGCTGCGCCCGCCCCTGTTTCGCAGCAGCAGTTCCGCCAACACGTCAACGGCTGCGACATCCTGCACATCCACCACCAATTCCATCCGCGATGCACTGGCGAGTTGATTGAATTGCTCCACGCCTCGGATCGTCACGCGAGGTGTTTCCTCGCCCGGCATGCGATCCAGCTCTACCATCAACAGGGCGCAATCACCGTCTCGCGCCATAGCCTCGATAGCCTTGCATGCATCTTCATCGAAGCAACTCGCCTGGAATTGCCCGCTACTGTCGGAGAATGTAGCCGCCGCATATCGCGCCCCGCGTCGCGTTTCGCGCCAGCGCACCTCTTCCACCATCGCGGCCATGACCGCATTGACGCGCCCGCCCTCCGCCACCTGTTCGGCACAGATCGCTCCGTAGCTTTTCGCGCCGCGCGCCTCAGCCAGATGACGATATCGATCAACAGGGTGCGCCGAGAAATAGAAGCCAAAAGCTTCCTTTTCCTGCGCCATCCTGTCCGCAGTGGACCAGGTCTGATGGGGCGGAATGCGGACGTCTGCATGCGGCGTCTCGACGTCGCCAAACAAGCCGCCCTGCCCGCTTTCGCGCGCTTCAGCAGCACTGGCGGCAACGCTCAGGATAGTGTCTGCCGCTGCATGCACTCCAGCCCGGTCGGGATGGATTTCGTCGAATGCGCCTGACGCCGCGAGGCTTTCAAGTTGACGGCGGTTCAACAATCGCGGCTCTATTCGGTCTGCAAAGTCATCAAGGGACTTGAATGACCCGCCCGCATCCCGCTCGGCGACCAACTGCTCCATCGCCTTTTCACCGACGCCCTTAAGCCCCCCCAGGGCATAGCGCACCGCGAAACCAAGGCGCGCATCCTCACCCTCATGCTGGATCGGTTCAACGGAGAAGTCGGCAAGGCTGCGATTGATATCGGGCGCAAGGCAGTTGAGGCCCATGCGTCGCATATCATCGACAAAGATGGTCAGCTTATCCGTGAGATGGATATCGAACGCCATTGAGGCGGCATAGAATTCCGCCGGGTAATGCGCTTTCAACCACGCCGTCTGATAGGCAAGCAGCGCATAGGCGGCGGCGTGGGACTTGTTGAAGCCATAGCCCGCGAACTTGTCGATCAAATCGAACAGCTCATTGGCTTTGGCGGCCGGAATGTCGCTCCCGCCGCAACCTTCCACGAACCGCGCTCTCTGAGCATCCATTTCCGCTTTGATCTTCTTGCCCATGGCCCGACGAAGAAGGTCAGCATCCCCCAGGGAATAGCCCGCCAGTATCTGGGCGGCCTGCATCACCTGTTCCTGATAGACGAAGATGCCGTAGGTCTCTTCGAGGATAGGCTTCAGGAGAATATGAGGATATTCAATATCTTCCTGGCCGTTTTTACGGCGCCCGAACATAGGAATATTATCCATCGGACCGGGCCGATAGAGCGAAACGAGCGCAATGATGTCGCCGAAATTGGTGGGCCGAACGGCGGCCAGTGTCTTGCGCATGCCCTCCGATTCCAGCTGGAACACGCCGACCGTGTCGCCCCGCTGAAGGAGGTCATAAACGGCCGGATCGTCCCAACTGAGGATGCTCAAATCGATCTCGACGCCCCGCCCAGCCAGCAACTGGACCGCCTTTTGCAGAACAGACAGCGTTTTGAGACCCAGGAAATCGAACTTCACCAATCCCGCGCCTTCGACATATTTCATGTCGAACTGGGTGACCGGCATGTCCGACCGCGGATCGCGATAGAGCGGCACAAGCTGTGACAGCGGCCGGTCGCCAATGACGACGCCCGCTGCATGAGTCGAACTATGCCGGGGGAAGCCCTCCAGCTTCATCGCATAGTCGATCAGTCGTTTGACTTGATTGTCATTGTCATATTCGGCCTTGAACTCTGCCACGCCGTTCAAGGATCGTTCCAGCGTCCAGGGGTCTGTCGGATGATTGGGTACCAGCTTGGCAAGCCGGTCCACATGCCCATAGCTCATCTGCAGAACGCGTCCGGTATCTTTCAGCACCGCGCGCGCTTTCAACTTACCGAATGTGATGATCTGCGCGACATGATCGGAGCCATATTTCTGCTGAACATAGCGGATCACTTCACCGCGCCGCGTTTCGCAAAAATCGATGTCGAAGTCGGGCATCGAAACGCGCTCGGGATTGAGGAAGCGTTCGAACAGCAGCCCGAGTTGCAGCGGATCAAGATCCGTGATGGTGAGCGCCCAGGCGACCACTGAGCCTGCGCCCGAGCCACGGCCCGGACCCACGGGAATATCCTGCTCCTTCGCCCATTTGATGAAGTCGGCAACGATCAGGAAGTAGCCGGGGAAACCCATCTGAATAATGATGTCAGTTTCGAACTTCAGCCGGTCGAAATAGGGCTGACGGGCCTCATCTCCCTCGATCCCCGCCTTTTCCAGCCGCCACGCCAGTCCTTCTGTTGCCTGCTCGCGCAACATCCGCGCTTCGCCTTCGATGTCGCCAGCGAGGCTCGGCAGGATAGGCTTGCGCTTTGGCGCAGCGACCGCGCAACGTTGGGCGACTATAAGTGTGTTGGCTAGCGCCTCCGGCAAATCCTCGAACAGCCGCTTCATTTCTGCGGCCGGTTTCATCCATGCGTCGGGCGAACTAGTCCGCCGGTCGGGAGTTTCGACATAGGCCCCGTCGGCGATGCAGAGCATCACATCATGCGCCTCGTGAAAGTGAGGCTCGGCAAAGCAGGTCGGATTGGTAGCGATCAGCGGCAGATCACGCGAATAGGCAAGTTCGAGCAATTCAGCTTCCGCCCTGCCTTCGATGGGATCAAGCCTCCGGCAAATTTCGACATACAGCCGATCCGGAAAGAGGGTCTGAAGCCGGTCAGCATAGGCAAAGGCGGCGTCGGGCTGGTCCTCCGCGAACAATCGAGCAAGCGCTCCCTCCGCCCCAGCGGTCAAAGCGATAAGCCCCTCCGTCCTGCCGACCAGCGAATCCAGGGTAACGTGGGGGACTTCTTCGACCGGACGGTCGAGATGAGCCATCGAAACCAGCGCGCACAGATTATCGTATCCCGCTTCATCCTGGGCATAAAGCGCCAGCCAATCATGCACGGCAGCTGCATTGGCAGGGCGCCCGGGCCGCAATATGCCCAGAATGGCTCCGATTATCGGCTGAACGCCCTCGCCCTTGCAGGCATCTGAAAAAGCCATCGACCCATAAAGGCCATTGCGGTCAGTGATCGCTGCTGCCGGAAAGCCCAGCGTTCGCGCTTGCTTCGCGATCTTCTTCGGCTCGATTGCGCCTTCCAGCATGGTGAAAGAGGAAAAGATGCGAAGGGGTACAAAACCGGCATGAGGCATTTTGCATTGATAGCGCCGCTACCACCTCGGGCGCCAGTCCTTCTTGAGAAATGCTGTGGATAAACGGCGGCGTCCGTCGGCTCGCAAGCTGCACCGATGTGGCGCTAGCTACAGGCCGCTTGCCCCTTGATTAAGCATTCTCCAACTTCTCACGCCTAGTTTAACGCATATGCGTTTATCCACGATCACCAACTGGGCTTATGGCGCCACCGTACTCCTGACGCTCGCTTCCGGCACGACGATGCTCATGGCATCAGGCGCTGAAAAGGCGGAACGCGCCGCAGTCGAGCAGCGCGCAGTTTTTGATCAGCTTACGGCCGCGTTGCTCGAAGACAGCTACCGACAGACGGAGCAGGCGCGGGCATTCTCGATTACCGGCGATCCCACTCACGTCATTGCCTATCGGCGCGAGAAAGCGGCGATGAGCTCGGTGGAAAAGCGTATCAGCAGGTTGCGTGACGTGGGTGCGACGGAGGCCGAACTTCGTGCTCTTCGCGACGCCCTCCATTGGACCGACGCTCTCTCCGATGAGCAGGAAGCGGCCTTACGCGCCGTGAAGGCCGGCAACCCCGACACTGCCCGGACGATATTGTTCGGCGACGAATATGGCCGCGAACTCGACCGCATCGGCGCCCAGATCGGCAAATTCCAGTACATGCTCGATCAACGTACCGAAGCGACGATCGCACGTGCCACTACTACGGCGCGGCAATGGCGGAGCATGTCCGAAATCATGCTCGGCGCCACGGCGCTCCTTTTTCTCTGTGTTCTCTATTTCATTCTCAAACAGCGCATCCTGCACCCCGTCGTTCGTCTGAGCGATGTAGTCACCCGCTTGGCCGCACAGGATTTTGCAGCAATCCCGCCGGAATTTTCGCACGTCGATGAAATAGGGGATATGGCTCAGGCGATCCGGATCTTCCGCGAAAATGGCCTGGAGCGGCAACGGCTGGAGAAAGAACGCGACGCTGACCGGATCATGCAGGACCTCCTTTCCCGCATGACGCAGCGCCTTCAGGGTTGTGACAACAGCTCCGATCTCATCGACGTCGTCCGACGGTTCGCTCCGGAGATTGCACCCGGCTTTGCGGGCAGGCTGTACATCCACGACGCACGCCGGAATGCGATGCGCCAGGCCTGTGACTGGTTGTCGCCACTATGGTCAAACGAGGAATTTCCCCCTTCAAGCTGTTGGGGATTGCGTCGCGGCCAGACGCACCGGCCTTCGGGAAACATCATCGACATTCCTTGCGAACATCTGGGCGGGCAATGTTCGGCTTCGACCATCTGCATCCCGCTGGCTGCGCAAGGTGAGACCATTGGTCTCCTTTATTTCGAAGAGCCCGGTGGCCTGGCAGCCGATCAGATCGAGAGGACCGAGAAATATCTGGAGATGCTGGCCGAAAATATCGGGCTGGCGCTGGCAAATCTCCGCCTGCGCGATGCGCTGCGCGAAATGGCGATGGTTGATGCATTGACCGGCCTCGCCAACAGGCGGCGGTTCGACACCGCAATTGAAGACGCAGTGGCAGTCAGCACGCGCGATCGCTCTCCTCTGGCGTGCCTCATGATCGACATCGATCATTTCAAACGCTTTAACGACGCACATGGCCATGATGCCGGAGACGCTGTGTTGCGGGCTGTGGGCGGTGTGCTCGATGACTCGCTCCGTGAAGACGGTTTCGCCTTCCGCTTGGGGGGCGAAGAGTTCGTGCTGTTGATGCCCGGATTTTCGCTGGATCAAGCGATCGATCGTGCGCGGCAAGTCCAAGCAAGGATTCAAAATCTGCGCGTGCAGCATGGCCATCAAGAGCTTGGCCCCATAACGGCTTCATTCGGTCTCGCCGCCTATCCGGATCATGGCAAACCTGCGCAACTCGTCCAAACTGCCGACGCCGCGCTCCTTCGCGCAAAGGCGCAAGGACGAGACCAGATCGTGGTCGCCACTGTCCGTGAAGATGCCTCAGTTCAGGCCTGAGGCTTCTTCCAGCAATCCTTCATGAAGACGGACGACGCGATCCATCTTTTCGGCGAGCCTTTCATTATGGGTCGCGACCAGAGCGGCCGAGCCTTCCTCGCGCACAAGGCGAAGAAACTCGGCTAGCACGATATCGGCTGTCCGTTCATCCAGATTCCCCGTGGGTTCATCGGCCAGGATCAAGGCAGGACGGTTGGCGAGTGCCCGCGCCACCGCCACGCGTTGCTGCTCACCGCCGGAAAGTTGGCTCGGCCGATGATCCAGACGATGACCAAGGCCCAAGGATGTCAGGAGCGACTCAGCACGTTCACGTGCCGCATTAAATTCCTTGTCGCGGATAACCTGGGGGAGGATGACATTTTCGGCCGCGTTGAAATCCGGCAGCAG
This sequence comes from Sphingobium sp. RC1, assembly GCF_059738765.1. NCBI lineage: Bacteria > Pseudomonadati > Pseudomonadota > Alphaproteobacteria > Sphingomonadales > Sphingobiaceae > Sphingobium > Sphingobium sp. RC1. The sequence goes on along the minus strand of NZ_AP027306.1, from coordinate 1,450,790 downwards.
ATGGTGGAATTGATAGACGAAACCCAATGCATTCCTGCGCAAGCGCGTCCTCCCGTCATTATCGAGACGCGCAGCTTCCTCGCCGTCGATGCGGATGGACCCGTCGAATCCGCCTTCCAACAGACCGACTGCCTGCAACAGGGTCGATTTCCCGGACCCTGACGGCCCCAGCAGCGCCACGATCTCTCCCTCCCCGACGGTCAGGTCGACGCCGCGCAGGACCTCGATCGTGACGCCTCCTTGAGTGAAGCTGCGCTTCAGGCCCGCAACCTTCAATATGTCATTCATAGCGCAGCACCTGAACGGGATCGGTATTGGCAGCCTTGAAGGCCGGATAAAGCGTAGCAAGAAAACTGAAAATCAACGCCATCAGGCAGATGATCGTGATTTCGATAGGGTCTGGCTTGGCCGGCAGTTCGGTCAGAAAACGGATCGAGGGATCCCACAAATTCTGCCCGGTCAGGAACTGGATCGCGTTCACAACACTCTGCCGGAAAAAAAGGAAGGTGAAGCCCAGCACCATCCCGGCCACCATGCCCAACGATCCGATGGTCACGCCCACAGTCATGAATATCTTGACGAGTCCAACCCGGCTTGCACCCATTGTTCGCAGGATAGCGATATCACGCGTTTTCGCTCGCACCAGCATGATCAGCGAGGAAAGGATGTTGAAAACCGCGACCAGCACGATGATCGAAAGCACCACGAACATCGCAACCCGTTCAACGGCCAGCGCTTCAAAAAGGGAGGCGTTCATCTGACGCCAATCGGTCACGACAGCCCGACCCGCGACCTTTCCGGCCAGTTGTTGCAGGATTGTTCCCACCCGATCGGCGTCCACAGTCTCGATCTCGATCATGCCGACCACGTCGCCGAGCAACAATAGAGTCTGCGCATCTTCCACAGGCATCACGACGAACGCCTTGTCGTAGTCGTAGACACCCACCTCAAAGATCGCCGCCACCTGATAGGAAATCTGGCGCGGCACAGTGCCGAACGGCGTCGAGCGCCCTGCGGGATTGATTATGGTGATGCTGTCGCCAAGCTGAAGGCCCAGATTTTCCGCCAGTCGCGATCCTATGCCGACCTTGCCTGCGTTGGCGGTGAGGTTATCCATGCTCCCCGCCAGCACCTTCGCCTTCAGTGTCGCATTGTTCCGGATGTCCTTGACGGTCATGCCGCGGATGAGAACCGCTTCAACCCGTCCCTGAAAGCTGCCGAGCAGCGGCTGTTCGATAAGCGGCGTTGCACTGGTAACGCCGGGCGTCGCCTTTGCTTCTTTCAATATGGATCGCCAATCGGGCAACCGTCCGCCATAGCCCTGCACTACCGCATGGCCATTCAGTCCCACAATTTTGTCGAACAACTCAGCCCGGAACCCATTCATCACACTCATCACGATGATGAGCGCGGCCACCCCCAACATCACGGCGGCGAGGCTTATCCCGGCGACGAGGAAAATGAATCCTTCCCCCTTCCCAGGCAGCAGATAGCGCTTGGCAATCATGCGTTCGTAGCGTGACAAGATCATGGTGGCGCGAACGGCCCTTTGCGTGATGTTAATTACTGCCCGTCTAGCAGGGTCTCCACTAACGGCAAGCATCGCAGATTGTTGCACCTCAGCCACAGGCGTGAAGCTAAAATCTTTCCGTACGGAAATAGCCCGTGACAGCGGGCCTTCCGAGCCATAGCAAAGTCATCGAAGCACAGGTTAATGGCCGTGGTTCAGGGATACTGCTTCCCGCTTCAAGCTTAGGGGGCTGAGAAGTGGTTGAGGCAGACCAAGGGGGAGACGAGCAATCGTCCATTAGTGCCCGGATCGTGGAAACACGATCCGGGCACTTTTGATTCCGGCCGAAACAGGCCCCTTGAAACCCGATTTCGTTCAACCATATCAACGACGCACGGCCGCCTGATGGGGCCGCGCATCGTATCGCCGGACGCCAGCATGGGTCCGGTATGATCATTTTGCTCTGATGGAGATTATGACATGCGTGGTTTTGACCTTACCCCCTATCGCCGCTCCACTGTGGGTTTTGACCGACTTTTTGATCTGATCGAAAACAATGCCCGGTTGCAGCAGGGCGACAATTATCCCCCTTTCAATATCGAGCGTCTTTCGGAGGACCGCTATCGGGTCACTTTGGCGGTTGCCGGCTTTCGACCTGACGAAATAGACATCACTGCTCAGCAAAATCTGTTGCAGGTTGTCGGACGCAAGGAAGATAGCCCGAACTCTGATCGCTCCAAATTCCTGCATGTCGGCATCGCCAATCGCAGCTTTGAGCGGCGTTTCGAGCTGGCCGACTTCGTGCGGGTGGAAAAGGCCGATCTTGCAGACGGGCTGCTGACGATCGAACTCGTTCGCGAAATCCCTGAAGCGATGAAGCCAAAGAAGATCGCTGTAAATGGCGGGCAGCTGGTCGATATCAACAAGGATCGCAACGCGGCCTGATCGACTTTGCCCAACCGATGTTCATGGGGCGCGGCCTGAAGGTCGCGCCCTTTTTGCATCTCAAATCTCTACCTGGCTACCCAATTCGACCACGCGGTTAGTGGGCAGGCGGAAAAATTCCATCGCGCTTTCTGCATTTCGCAGCATCCAGGCGAAGATTTTCTCTCGCCACAGCGGCATTCCTGGATTGGCAGAAGGCAACAGCGTTTGGCGTGCCAGGAAGAAACTGGTTTCCATCATCCTGAATGCCTGACCACACCCGGTGACATTCTTGAGGGCCGCAGGAACATCCGGTTCCTGCATGAAACCATATTCCAGCACGAGGCGGAAGAATCCTTTTCCGAGATCCTCCAGCCTGCATCGGCCATCATCCTCAACGACTGGAACGTCCTTGATCTTCACCGTCAGCAGGATGACCCGCTCATGCAACACCTTGTTGTGTTTCAGGTTGTGGAGCAAGGCATGGGGAACGCCGTTTGGCGTGGATGTCATGAACACGGCCGTCCCGGGAACGCGCACAGCGCTGTTGGCGGCCGAGGCCACGAACACAGGGATCGGCATCGCGCCTTCGCGCAAACGATCCTGCACCAACCGACGCCCCCGCGACCATGTGGTCAGCAGCGTGAATACGACGAAACCGATCAGCAGCGGGAACCAGCCGCCATCCGGCACCTTGGTAAAATTGGCCGCGAGATATGCGCCGTCCACAATGAAAAATACCGCAAGCAAGGGTGCGGAATAATACCAGCGCCACTTCCACAGCCTGTAGAGCAGCACGGTCAGCAGCAGATTGTCGATGAACATCGCTCCTGTGACGGCGATGCCATAGGCGGCAGTTAGATTGGACGATGTCTGGAACACTAGTACCAGCAGGATAACCATCACCATCAATCCCCAATTGATGAGGGGGATATATATCTGCCCCGCGGTCGAGGCACTGGTATGCGCAATCCGCAAGCGGGGCATGAAGCCCAGTTGGATCGCCTGCTGCGTCACTGAAAATGCGCCGGAAATGACTGCCTGGCTGGCAATTATCGCTGCCAGAGTCGCGAGGCCGATCAGAGGCAACTGCGCCCATTGGGGTGCCAGATGATAGAAGGGGCTGTGGAGCGCAGCCGCGCCTTCGCGGAACAACAGAGCCCCCTGCCCCATATAGTTCATCATCAACGCCGGGAGGACGAAGCAAAGCCAGGACACGCGGATCGGGCTGCGCCCGAAATGCCCCATATCGGCATACAGCGCTTCCGCCCCGGTCACCGCGAGGACGACTGCGCCCAAGGCAAGGAAAGCCGGCAACGGATCGGTCATGAAGAACATGAACGCCCAATAGGGATTGAACGCCAGGAGAATGCCAGGCGTCTTGATTATGCTGATGATGCCCAGGGCCGCGATCGTGACGAAATACACCAGCATGATTGGGCCGAATAGGGCAGCAACCCGGTTAGTCCCGAAGCCCTGGATCCAAAACAGGCCCACCAATATGATTACTGCGGCAGGTAGAATCGCGGGCGCCAGTTCAGAATTGTAAACGGCCAGACCTTCCACAGCCGACAACACTGACACCGCAGGAGTGATCATGGAATCGCCGTAGAAAAGCGAGGTCGCGAACACCCCCAAAAGAACGATGCCGCGCGACCATCGCTGAGTCTTTGTCTGTCCGTTGATCAGTGCGAGCAGCGCTAGGCTGCCACCCTCGCCCTTGTTGTCGGCGCGCATGATGATCGAAACATATTTCAGCGTCACGACCAACATCATCGACCAGAACATCAAGCTGATGACGCCAAGAATGTGGTCGGGATCGAGTGCCAGATGATGATGGCCCGCGAAAGTTTCACGAAAAGCGTAGAGCGGGCTGGTGCCGATGTCGCCGAACACGATGCCGATCGCCCCGACGACAAGCTTGGCCGTCGCTTTCTGGCCCGCGTGGCTATGTCCTTCAGACTCGTCGTCCTGCGCGTTCGCGACGGCGCTCGCCAATTGATCAGCCATGAAGGAAACGCCAGACGGTCATGATCATACGACACTCAAGCCAAGGCATGCGCACGGGGACAATCCCGCTTAACTCACAAGGATGGCGCGCGCCCTATCACGCCTCCCTGAACAGCGCAATTGACGAGCCATGTCATTGAACGGCAGGCGCACTGTCAGCCAGCATCGCGTCGATACGCTCAATGTTAAGCTCCAGTTCCGCCCTGATTTTCGAGCCTTCAGGCGCCCTTGCGGCCAAAGGTGCCCAAAGATCGCGGGCGGCCTGCAACTCGCCCGCGCGAACGAGAGCCAGACCGTAGAAATAGGGCGGAGCAGGAGCTTGGGGGTCAAGCGACATGGCGCGCCGGTAAGCAAAGTCAGCGCTCGGCGACACCACACTTCCAGCATGTGCCACAAGCGCGTTGCCCAGACCCAGCCACAGGTTGGGATCACCCGGCGATTGCTTGATCCCCGCAAGTAGCACATTCGCCGATTCTTTCGTCTTGCCCTGTCTGCCAAGGCCGTCTGAAAGCATCAACCATTGCCCTGCTGGACCATAGCGCTCCGCCATGCCGCGGCGCAGTTGGGCGACTTGCTCATCAAACTGCTTGCCGTTTGAAGCAGCAGCACTTCTGGGCGCTCCCGCCAAGCCAGGATTTCCCTGCCACGCGTAACCGGCAAGGCCGAGCAGGAGAGCAGCGGCCGTCAGCTCCCAGGAAACGCGTGGAATACGGCCGACGGCTACCAGAAGCGTCATCAGGCAAATAGCGAACGCAGCCGCTATGACCCATCCTGTCATTGCGGCCCTCCCCGCTTGATCCGTCCGCGCACAAGCAACAGCCCAAGGCCGATCAGCAATAATGGCGCGCCCCAAAGCGGCCAAAGAACCGGGTCCGCCGTAGGCTCATAACTTACCCAATCGCCATAACGTTCAATGAGCCAGCTTCGGATATGCTCGGGTTGTTCCCCCGCCATGATCCGCTCCCTGATCTGGGAACGCATATCACCTGCCAGACTGGCATTGCTGTCTGCAATAGATTGGCTCTGACAAGTGAGGCAGCGAATTGTTTCCATCAACGCCTTCGCCTTCCGCTCGAGCGCTGGATCATCGATTTGCCGGTCTGCATAGGGAGCCGGAGGAAGCGCCGACTGCGCCAGCACCGGCGAACTCATCAGCAACGCAAGCAATGTCAGCAGCCGTGTCATCGCGCAGCCTCCAAACGCCGGAGAATCATCGGGATGTCATCCACCCTTATGTCACCGACATGCTGGTAGGCGATGCGGCCCTTTCCATCGATGATAAAGCTTTCCGGTACGCCGGAGGAGCCAATCGCGATCTGCACGCTGCTGCGCGCATCAAGGCCGATACGGCTGTACGGATTGCCATAGCGCTGAAGAAAGCGGTCGACATCAGACCGGGCGTCACGGATCGCGACCCCGTCAATTTCCACACCTGCTTGCTTCAGCGCCATAAGCTGCGGAGCTTCCGCAGCGCACGGCACGCACCAACTGGCGAAGATGTTCAACAGCCGGGGTTTGCCCGTTGCCAGTTCCGCGCTGGCCAAGGCGGGGCGATCGCTCGCCGCTGCTGGCAAGGCGAATTCTGGCAATGCCTTGCCGACGAGCTTGGAGGTGATGACCCGGTCGTCCGGTTTCAGCAAGCCACTCGCAAACAGGATGAAAAATCCTGCAAAGAAGACAAGGGGTAGCCAGATCAAGAGCTTCTTCATGTCGCAAGCGTCCTGCTGCGCCATTTAAGAAGCCATCCGCGCCGCTCGCGCCCTACCAATGCCAATGCGCCACCAAGGGCAATCAGCCCGCCGCCAAACCAGATCAGCGTGACAAAAGGTTTCCACCAGACCCGCAGTTGCCAACGTCCCTCGGTCGCTTCTTGGCCCAGCACCACATAAAGCTGCCCGTTCCACCGGGTCAGCAGGGCCGCTTCAGTGGTGGTCGTGGGGGGAGAGGGGAAGAAACGAGATTGTGGATGCAGGGCAACCGGTGCCCCATTCCCCCGGCTCGCCTCCATGTCAGCTTGTAACGCTGTCCAATTGTCTCCGGCGATCGGCGAAATCTGCACGAGGCGGAGTTTCCAATCGGCAGCTTCGACGACATCGCCGGGGCGGACGGCCGCCAGCTTTTCAACGGTAAACGCAGAATCGCAAGCCATGCCCGCAAGGCTGACAGCGCATCCGAGGTGAGCGATGACCATCCCCCAGGTGAACAGAGGCGTACGGCGCAAGTTGCGCTTCCACAACGGGGCGACGCTGCCCGCTGCAACGGCCAAGGCGATGACCAGCCCAAGGAACGGGAGCACGCCAATCCGTCCCCAGGCGAGCATCGCCATGACGGCAAGAGCGATCAAGGCGATGACGGCCGGAATCATCATGCGCCCGGCAACCTCTGCCAGCTTGTCCCGGCGCCAGCGGGTCAATGGTCCCGCCACCATGACGATCATCAGGATAAGCGCAATCGGACCAGCTATTCTGTCAAAATAAGGAGCACCGACCGACACCTTATGGCCGAACGCCTCGGTCAGCAGCGGATAGAGGGTGCCGATCAGCACGAGGCCCAGTATCACCGTCAGCAGCAGGTTGTTGATCACCAGCATGGTTTCGCGACTGACAAGCTCGAACGGCGCGCCCTCGCGAACAGCCCCTACCCGCCATCCGAACAACGCTAGCGCGCCTCCGATATAAAGGCCCAGGAGGATCAGGATGAAGCTGCCTCGTTCCGGATCAACGGCGAAGGCGTGGACGCTCGTCAATATGCCCGAGCGGACCAGGAAGGTCCCAACCATCGACATCGAAAATGCGATGACGGCCAGCATCACTGTCCAGGCCCGCAAGGCATCGCGCGTGGCGAGCACCGTCACGCTGTGCAGCAAGGCCGTGGCCGCGAGCCAAGGCATCAACGAAGCGTTTTCCACAGGATCCCAGAACCACCAGCCTCCCCAGCCCAGCTCATAATAGGCCCAATAGCTGCCCGCCGTGATTCCGAGAGTCAGAAGTATCCAGGCTGCCAGCACCCAAGGACGCATCGCCTTAGCGAAATCTGCATCAACCCGCCGCGTCAGCAGCGCGCCGATGGCAAAGGAGAAGGCCACGGAGAGGCCGACATATCCAAGATAAAGGGTCGGCGGGTGGAACGCGAGACCGGGGTCCTGCAACAGAGGATTGAGCCCTTGACCATCCGCTGCGGGAGGAGTGACCCGCGCGAAGGGGTTGGATGCGAAAAGCAGGAATGCATAAAATCCCAGGCTAATAGCCGCCTGACCGCCCAGCGTCGCCATATGCGTATCCCGCCGTAGCGCCCGTTCAAACAGGGCAACGGCAGACCCAGCGACGCCCATGACCGTCACCCAGAGCAGCATGGAGCCTTCGTGGTTGCCCCAAGTTCCCGCGAACTTGTAAAGCCACGGCTTCATGGAATGGCTGTTGGTGGCGACCAACAGCACCGACATGTCCGATCGCATGAAGAGCGTTATCAGCGCCGCAAAGGCAATGGCGGTGAGAGAGCCTTGGGCGACGGCGACCGGTCGGACAGCCTGGAGCAATTCGCTCTTTTTTCCTGCCAGCCCGAAAGCCACTAGGCTCAGTTGTAGAAACGCCAGCGCCGCCGCAAGCCATAGCGCGGCCAGACCCGCTTCGGCGATCATGCCGCCTTCTCCGCGCATTCCCGCCCTATGGCCACCCTAACAGCGTTCACTGGCCTGCCTTCATCTCGTGCGTCGTCTCATTATACTGAATGCCTTCGAGTTCCCGAGGCATGTACCGTTCATCATGCTTGGCCAGCAGGTTGGTGGCGATAAAAGTGCCCGTTCCGTCGAACGATCCTTCCGCGACCACGCCCGATCCTTCCTTGAACAGATCTGGAGCGATGCCCTTGAAAACGGCAGGAACGGTCGCTTTTCCGTCGGTCACGTTGAAATACATGGTGACGCCGTCGGCGGCTCGCTTGAGAGTGCCTTTCACCACCATGCCGCCCAGACGAATGGACTTGCCCGGTTCGACCCCTTTGGCGCGAACGTCGGCGGGTGCGTAGAAATAGGCGGCTTCGTCGCGCAATGCCGATGCCGCGAGCAAACCTGCACCGATCAAGGCGAACAATGCGACGATCGCTAGAATGAGGCGCTGATGCTTCGCTTTCATGGCCGGTCTGACAATCTCTGTGCAGCCAACTCTGCATCACGCATGGCCCGCCAGCATGCAAGGCAGAGGGCCAAGGTGCCCGAAAAGGTCAGCGCATAAGCGCCGACGACGAAAGCCCATTGGTTCATACCATTATCCCCGCGCCAGCCGCTGCATGCGCGCTTCCACCTTATTGCGCGCCAATATCGTGCGCATCCGCATCAACACGATCGCCCCGAACAAAAGGGAAAAACCGATAAGGGTAAGCCCCAGCGGCCAGAGAATCGACGTGTCGATACTCGATCCGCGCATCGTGATGCTGGGTCCCTGATGGAGACTATTCCACCACACGACGGAGCGGTTTATAATCGGGATATTGACCGCCCCGACCAAGCCAAAAATGGCTGTAGCCGCGCTAACGCCGCCCTGTTCCTGGCGCGCACTGGCATTCGCCAGCGCGATATATCCAAGATAAAGGAAAAGGAGCACGAGCATGGACGTCATCCGCCCGTCCCACTCCCACCATGTCCCCCAGGTGGGACGCCCCCAAATGGACCCTGTCACGAGGCAAATGGCCGTAAATAGTGCGCCTGGAACCGCAATCGCGCGCCCCGCGACAGCAGCGAGCGGATGTCGCCAGACCAACTGCATCAGCGCCGAGGCCGCAATTCCTGTCCATCCGGCCATTCCGAGCCATGCCGCGGGCACGTGGATATAGAGTATACGAACCGTCTCACCCTGGAGATAGTCAGCCGGGGTGATGAACAGCCCGCAGCCTGCGCCCACCAGAAGCAAAACCAAACCTGGCCAGAACAGCCAAGTAGTCAGCGGCCGAGCGATCTTCAGGAAACGAGCAGGATTGGCGAAGCGATGCATTTGGACAGGCTCTTTAGCTGCGCCGAACGCGCAAAGCCAGTGGCCCTTTTTCTGTTACGCACAGTACATAATGTCGCTGCCACGGCGGCCCAAACAGCCTTTTTTGTTTCAGACAGGCGACAAATCAGGTTCGAACCCCTATATGCGCGCGCAGCAGCCATTTGAGGCGCACAGCATCGGCTATGGATCCGCTCGCACCCATGTTTACGACAAACCCGTTCGACGACGACAAGCTGCGTGAAGAATGCGGCATTTTCGGCGTCATTCAAGCCGAGACCGCTTCGGCGATCGTCGCGCTTGGCCTTCATGCGCTTCAACACCGTGGACAGGAGGCCGCCGGCATCACCAGCTGGGACGGTCACGACTTCCATACCCACCGCGCCATGGGGCATGTGGCGGGCAATTTCGACCGCGACGAAGTGATTCGCGGCCTGCCAGGCCACACGGCATCCGGTCACGTCCGTTATTCGACCACGGGTGAAACATCCCTCCGCAACGTACAGCCTCTCTATGCCGAGCTGAACTCCGGCGGCTTCGCCATCGCGCATAACGGTAATATCTCCAATGCGATGAAGCTCCGCCGCGAGCTAATTCGTCGCGGGTCAATCTTCCAGTCGACCTCCGACACGGAAGTGATCATCCATCTGGTCGCGACTTCGACCTACCGTACTCTGCTCGACAAGTTCATCGATGCGCTCAAACAGATAGAGGGTGCCTATTCGCTGATCGTGACGACGCCCGAGGGCATGATCGCGTGCCGCGACCCGCTCGGCATCCGGCCGCTGGTCATGGGCAAACTGGGCGACGCCACCATTTTCGCGTCGGAAACCGTCGCCTTTGACGTAGTAGGCGCCGACCATATTCGCTCCATCGATCCGGGTGAGCTAGTCATCGTTACTCATGATGGGGAGATGCGAAGCCATCGCCCCTTCGGCGATGTGCATCCGCGCCCCTGCATTTTCGAACATGTCTATTTCAGCCGACCCGATTCGATCGTGGATGGTTCGAGCGTCTATTCGGTTCGCAAGGCGATCGGCGCTCAACTGGCAATCGAAAATCCTGTCGATGCCGACCTGGTTATTCCCGTTCCCGACAGTGGCGTGCCTGCAGCCATCGGTTATGCCCAGCAGTCAGGGCTTCCCTTTGAACTGGGCATCATCCGTTCCCACTATATCGGACGGACCTTCATCCAGCCAGGCGACAAGGTTCGTCACCTTGGCGTCAAGCTCAAGCACAACGCCAATCGCGCACTAATCGCCGGGAAGCGCGTCGTTCTTATCGATGATTCGATCGTGCGGGGAACGACCAGCCTCAAAATCGTGCAGATGATGCGTGAGGCAGGCGCCAAGGAAGTGCATATGCGCATTGCCAGCCCGCCAACAAAACATAGCTGCTTCTACGGCGTCGATACGCCGGAACGCACGAAGTTGCTAGCTCATCGCCTGGACATTGGCGGCATGCAGGATTTCATCCATGCCGACAGCCTTTCCTTCATTTCGATCGACGGCCTCTACAAGGCGCTGGGCGAAACGAAACGAGCGGACATCCGTCCTCAATATTGCGATGCCTGCTTTACCGGCGACTATCCGACCACGCTCACCGATCAGGACGATGCCGTGGTGCAAAACCAGCTTGAGCTGCTGGCTGAACGGGTCGTCTGATCGATAGGTCATTTCTGGATGGCTGCCCGTCCTTGGGCAGCCACTACCTTTCCCACTAAACCGGCCCTCTCCATCCGTAAGGGCGAACAGGATGCTTCATGTCCACTCTTCCTCTTTCCGGTAAGCTTGCCCTGGTGACCGGCGCGAGCCGTGGCATCGGCGCTGCGACTGCCAAGGCGCTTGGCGCTGCTGGCGCTCACGTCATTCTGACGGCCCGAACTGCTGGTGGCCTTGAAGAGGTGGAGGAGTATATCCACAGCGCCGGAGGCAGCGCCACCATAGCGCCGCTCGACTTGGTCGATGGCGAAAGCATCGGTCGACTTGCTCAGGCGGTTTCGGGCCGGTGGGAGGCGCTGGATATTCTGGTTCTGAACGCGGCGACCCTAGGCAGCCTGGCTGCAGTGCCCGCGATCGACGCGAAGGAATTCGCCCGGCTGTTGACGCTGAACATAGCAGCACCACAGGCCTTGATCGCGGCTTTCGACAGAATGCTCCGCGCAAGTTCCGACGCGCGCGTCATCGCTATCACATCATCGGTCGCTACCGCGCCGCGCGCCTATTGGGGTGCCTATGGCGCGTCGAAGGCAGCGCTGGAAACGCTCGTAAGCACCTATGGCGAGGAAGTGAAAAATATCTCGGCCATACGCACCCATGTCGTTGACCCGGGCGCGACCCGGACGGCGATGCGCGCCAGAGCCTATCCGGGAGAAGATCCCGCGACGGTGAAAGACCCAGAGGTCGTGGGCCAAGCCATAGCTGATCTCATCCTTTCGGATCGGCCGAACGGCTATCACCAACGTTTGGATTGATCTCAGCCCGGCTTGACCAGCGTTACCTGAGCGACATCGATCGTACCGCCGCGAAAGCCGCCTTCGCAATACATCAGATAATAGCGCCAGAGCGCGACGAAATGCTGGTCAAAGCTGGCAGGTAAAAGACCGCGGTCGACGGCTCGGTCGAACCTTTCCCGCCAGCGCCGAAGAGTTTCCGCATAGTGGACGCCGAAATGGCGCACCTCCCTCCATTCCAGCCTGTTAGCTTCCGCCAAAGCCCTGAAGCGGCTTTCCGACAGCAGCATTCCACCGGGGAAAATGTAAGTCTGGATAAAATCGGCACCACGCGCATATTTTTCAAATATGGCGTCGTCGATGAGGATATATTGGATTGCCGCCTTCCCGCCGGGCTTCAGCAGCCTCTCTATGGCAGCGACATAAGCAGGCCAATATTCCTGGCCCACCGCTTCGACCATTTCGACGCTTGCGATCGCGTCATACTGTCCTTGAGCGTCCCGATAATCCGTCAGCAGGATGTTTGCGCCAGCACCAAGCCGCTCTCGCGCATATTCGGCCTGCTCGGTCGATAGGGTTAGTCCGTCATAGCGGATAGCGCAACGTTGCAGCGCCTGCTCGGCCAAGCCTCCCCACCCGCAACCTATCTCAAGCAGTGTGCTGCCTTCCTTAAGGTCGAGCCGGTCGAGGATGGCGTCCACCTTGCGCTGCTGCGCTCGTTCAAGGCTCTCGATCCGGTCATCAGGATCACGGAACAACGCACTGGAATAATGCATGTCCCGGTCCAACCATAGGCGGTAGAAGTCGTTCCCGAGATCATAATGGTAGGCGATGTTACGACGCGACCCCTTCCGATCGTTGCGACGCACCCAATGCCCGAACCGGCCAATCCATCGCGCCGGGCCATTTGGACGAGCCACATTGCCCAGTGTCGCGGCGTTCGCCATGAACAATTCGAACAAGGGGACCGGGTCCGGACTACTCCATTCACCAGCAGCCCATGCCCGATACCATCCAGCCGATCCCCCGACGACCAGCCGCAACAAAGCCCGCCAGCGGACCAGCCGGACTTCGCAAACCGGTCGCGTTCCACGCGCCCCCAATATTCTAGCGGTTCCGTCCGGCAGCGTGGCTTCAAGCCTTCCTTTCAAAAGACCCGAATCGATACGGTCCAGCAAGCGGTGAAAGTGAGGGGAAACCATGCGTGACCCCCATCCGCGCCTATGTTCCCCGGCCGGGCGCCGCACGGTTGGCGCTCGTCTGCCATGCCTGGGATTGATCGCGTTCATCCCTTCACCCCCGTTCCCTTGTCTATGCGTCCGTCCTTAAGCCCTGCTTTGTCGGTAGGTCGCAAGCGCGCGTTCGCGTGCCTCGCGATGGCCAACGCGCTTGGCAGGATATGAGGCCGGTCGTGCATCATAGGCTTCAGGATCGTGAATCGCCGTGTCATCGAGATGAGCCAATTCGGGCACCCATTGTCTGATATAATCACCCGCTTCGAATTTTGGAGACTGGGTGAGCGGTGCCATGATTCGGGAAAACAGGTTTGCGTCAACGCCACTGCCCGCCACCCATTGCCAATTCACACTATTGTTAGCGTAATCCGCGTCCACCAATGTGTCCCAGAACCATTGCGCCCCGTGTCGCCAATCTATCAGAAGATGTTTGATGAGGAAGCTGGCCGCGATCATGCGAACCCGGTTGTGCATCCACCCGGTCACCCAAAGCTGGCGCATACCAGCATCCACTATCGGGTAGCCCGTACGTCCTGTTTTCCAGGCGGCAAAATCGTCGCCTGCTTCGCGCAAGCTGCGCCAAGCAAACCGATCAAAGTCGGAGCGGGCGTTTTTTGACCCATAGGTTGGCAACGACCAAATCTGCGTATGCGCATAGTCCCGCCAGATCAGTTCCTTGAGAAAGGTGGCCGCATCTGCCGCCGCCCCGCTCACCCGATGCCAGACATAGGCGGGAGAGACTTCCCCGAAATGCAGATGAGCAGAAAGCCGCGAAGTTCCTTCTACGGATGGAAGGTTGCGCGCCACATCATATTCATCCGCCTCGTCGAGAAAGGAGGCGACGCGGTGGCGCCCCCCAGCTTCACCAGGCGACCAATCCTCGGCAAAAGCTGCTGCCCAGTCGGGATGACGAGGGCGCAAGTCCCAATCGTCCAGCGAATCGCTCGCGGGCCATTTTGCTGGCGCGTCGATCCTCGACGGGGTCGCGACAGGTTCGGCCGGTGGCATGTGAAGCATCGTCGCCCGGGCGAACGGCGTGTATATCTGATAAATATTGCCGCCCGACGTGCGGACGCTCCCGGGCGGCAACAACAGCATGCCGTCGTGAAGCTGAAGATCGATCTGCTTCGCTGCTGCCTTTTCGGCATTCCGCCACCATGGCTCATAATGAGCGAGAGCATGCACACGCTTGGCACCGGTTTCGCGGGCGAGCCTCTCTAGCTGCTCGGCGCTCTCCCCTTTGCGCAGGATGAGGCGAGCCCCTTTGCGACGAAGGCTGTCGTCCAGCGATTTCAGGCTGTGATGAAGCCACCATCGCTGCGCGCTGCCCATCTTCCATTGCTTTGGGGATGTATCGTCCAGGATATAGACCGGGATCACCGGCCCTTCCTTCACTGCCGCCGCCAATGCTGCTTGGTCAGATAGGCGGAGGTCTTGGCGGAACCAAAGGATCACGGGATTGGACATTTGCCAGCTTTGCCATCGCAAGGCCGAGCTTCCAATCCCCTCTCCCATTTCGGCGCAAAAAGCTGTCCGGATATGGTGCTCTGCGTTTTAGCGCATGGACGGCCGCTGCTTCGCCCTTTATCATTGCACTGCACAAAGCGGGCCAATGGCTTGCGGCCAGGACAATGATCAGGGGACATCATGGCATCGGCGCCAAATGATTCGGAACTCGCGTATCGGCCCTGCGTCGGCGTGATGCTCGTCAGCATGGATGGCAAGGTCTTTGTCGGTCAGCGTATCGATAGCCAAGTGGAAGCTTGGCAAATGCCTCAGGGCGGAATCGATCACGGGGAAGAGGAAAGGACTGCCGCCCTGCGCGAACTGGGCGAGGAAACGGGCATTGGGCAGCATCATGTCGAGATCATCGCAAAGGCGCGGGACGAACATTTTTACGACTTGCCGCCTGAACTGGTCGGAAAGTTATGGGGCGGCAAATATCGCGGTCAGCGCCAGATATGGTTCCTCGCGCGCTTCCTCGGCAGCGACGAGGATATCAACATCGCTACTGATGATGCCGAATTCTCAGAGTGGAAATGGATTGAGCCGGAAGCCCTTCCCGATGTGATCGTTCCGTTCAAGCGGAAGCTGTACCGGGACATTTTGCAGGAATTCAAGGCCCTGATCTGACGGGATCGCTATCCTTCCAGCCCACTAGCGCGATCTAGGATAAATAGCGGAATCGCAAGGCTGGAGGCGATCAGCCTGGTCTGGTAAGCTCCGGCGCATGAACGGCCTTTCGTCGTCAGACCGCGAAATACTGGATCGCGCCGCAGCCGCTCCGATGCTCCATCAGGTGCAGAAATGGGCGGCTATTAATAGCGGATCGCGGAACCTGCCCGGTTTGGCGATGACTGCTTCCACGCTGGCAGATGCCTTCTCCACGCTGCCCGGCGACATTCGCCTGGTCGAAGGCGCAAAAGTCGATGCTGTTGATTCCGAAGGGCGCGTTCAACTGGTCGAACATGGACAGCATCTGCTGCTTTCCGTGCGTCCCGACGCTGCGATCAGGCTCCTCCTGACCGGACATATGGACACGGTCTTTCCGGCGGATCATGGCTTCCAATCGCTTCGATGGATCGATCCCGGTAGTCTGAACGGTCCCGGCGTAGCCGACATGAAAGGCGGGCTAGCCGTCATGCTATCGGCACTCGAAGCGTTCGAGGGGTCTCCTGATGCCGCCCGGATCGGTTATGACGTCGTCATAAACAGCGATGAGGAGGTTGGCAGTCCTTCTTCGGCAGACCTTCTCATGATGACCGCGAAGGGAAAAGTTACAGCGCTGACCTATGAACCGGCGCTTCCCGATGGCACGCTGGCGGGTGCGCGGCCGGGTAGCGGGAATTTCTCCTTCTTAGTCAGTGGCCGGAGCGCCCATGCCGGTCGCAATCCGGAAGAGGGCCGCAACGCCTTGCTCGCGGCGGCCGATCTCGCCCTCAAACTTAAAGCGGGGAGCGGCGTCGGCTTTACGTGCAATCCCGCGCGGATAGATGGAGGCTCCCCCAACAATGTCGTACCCGACCGTGCGATCCTGCGGGTGAATTTCCGGCCTCTGACTGCGGAGGCTGAGGAAAGCGCGAAGCGGCTCATCAGTCATTCGGTACGCGAGGTTGTTCGCGATCATGATGTGAGCTTGAAAGTTCACGGGGGTTTCGGCCGTCCGCCTAAACCCCTCAACGAAAAAGCCGCTGCCCTCTTCCAGTTGGTAAAGAAATGTGGCGCCGAGCTGGGCTTGGCCGTGAACTGGCGGGACACGGGAGGCGTTTGTGACGGCAACAACATTTCGGCGTGCGGCGTGCCTGTAGTGGACACGATGGGCGTTCGGGGCGGTGCCATCCATAGCGACGAGGAATATTTGATCGTCGAAAGCCTTGCCGAACGAGCGCAACTTTCCGCGCTCACCTTGCTGCGCATTGCACAGGGCAAATTTCTACAGGAGAAGATGGCTTGAGCTTTGTCATGCGGACTGCGCGGGCGGATGATCTGCAAACCCTGTATGAATTAGCGAAAATAACGGGGGGCGGATTTACCAACCTGCCCGCTGACCGGAGGGCGCTGGAGCAGAAGCTG
The DNA here is from genome assembly GCF_059738765.1 of Sphingobium sp. RC1. Taxonomy (NCBI): domain Bacteria; kingdom Pseudomonadati; phylum Pseudomonadota; class Alphaproteobacteria; order Sphingomonadales; family Sphingobiaceae; genus Sphingobium; species Sphingobium sp. RC1. The sequence continues at coordinate 1,434,104 of NZ_AP027306.1, read as the reverse complement.
ATCCGGACTGAGACGGCGCTCGCTCGGGAGATCGGCGGGGTGGAGGATGAGCTTATCCTGATGGTGCTTGAAAACTGCACCACGGGACAAGTTCGAGGCACGTGCCAGATTTTCAGCAAGGTGGGGCAAAGCTGGCCCTTCTATTCCTATCGTCTGGGCGTCCTGACCCAGCACAGCCGGGAATTGTCCCGCACATTCAGGGCGGAAATGCTGTCGCTCGTCACGGACCTCGAAGGTTCCACGGAGGTCGGCGGCCTCTTCCTGCATCCGCGAGAGCGCGCCGAGGGCCTTGGCCTGCTGCTCGCCCGCAGCCGCTATCTTTATATCCGGAATCATCGCGAACGCTTTGGCGACCGGGTGATCGCCGAACTGCGTGGCGTGATCGATGAGGCGGGAGGCTCGCCTTTCTGGGATGGACTCGCGGGGCGCTTCTTCGGCATGACCTTTCAGGAAGCGGATGAATTCAATGCGATCCATGGCAATCAGTTCATCGCGGACCTGATGCCCAAGACGCCTATCTACACCGCCATGCTGAGCGACAGCGCAAAGGCGGTGATCGGCCTGCCCCATCCCAATGGCCGCGCTGCCATGCGGATGCTGGAGACTGAGGGTTTCACGAACCCGGGCTATATCGACATATTCGACGGCGGCCCGACGATGGTGGGACAGATAGACGCACTGCAAACCATATCCCATGCACAGGATGTGATCCTGTACGCCGTTCACGACAGCGGAGGAGAAAGACAGCTGGTCGCCACCGGCGAACGCGCGGATTTTCGTTGCACATATGCAATGGTCAAGGAGGATGGCGATAGCCTGTCGCTTGACCGGCAAAGCGCCGAGCGGCTGGGGCTGGAACCCGGGCAGCAGTTCACCACGGTCCCCCGCGCATGACGGTCAGGGAAATCAACTTCGACGGCTTGATCGGGCCGAGCCACAATTATGCGGGGCTTAGCCCGGGAAACCTGGCATCGGCAGGAAACGCGGGAACGGCGTCATACCCGCGAGCCGCAGCGCTGGAAGGCATCGACAAGATGCGCGCGAACCTGCGCCTGGGACTGGTACAGGGCATATTCCTGCCACAGTGGCGGCCGGACGGCCGCTGGCTAAACGCGTTGGGCACAAATATCGGCGAGGCTGAGCCCCATATCCGGGCGGCGGCGATGTCCGCGTCATCCATGTGGGCGGCGAACGCGGCGACCGTGTCGCCCGGCCCCGATACGGCCGACGGACGCACGCACCTGACGATCGCCAACCTCGTCACCATGCCGCACCGAAGCCATGAGTGGCAACAAACGCTGGCCCAGTTGCACATCGCCTTTTCCGACAAGGATGCCTTTGCGATTCATCCCCCTATCCCAGCCCCCTATGGCGATGAAGGCGCGGCCAATCACATGCGACTGTGTGACAGCCATGCGGATCGGGGAGTCGAGATATTCGTCTATGGCCAATCCGGCGGCCCCTACCCCGCCCGACAGCATGTGGAGGCTAGCAAAGCCATCGCGCGGCTCCATGGCCTTGATCCGGCACGCACATTATTCGTCGCGCAGTCCGAGGAGGCGATAGCAGCTGGCGCCTTCCACAATGACGTCGTGGCCGTCGCCAACGAGACCGTGCTTTTCACCCATGAGCAGGCCTTCGCAGACAAGGAGCGCTTCTACGATCAACTGCGCGCGATGTTGCCCGCCATCCAGATCATCGAGGTGCCAGCGGCGGCCGTTAGCCTGGCCGATGCCATCCAAAGCTATCTGTTCAACGCGCAACTGGTGACGCTGCCGGATGGCGGCATGGCGTTAGTCCTGCCCGCCGAGGCCAAGGGGGTTGCGAGTGTCTGGAGCTGGCTGGAAAAGCTGGTTGCGGGCAACGGCCCCATTCGTGAGTTGATCACCGTGAATGTGCGACAATCTATGGCGAATGGGGGCGGCCCGGCCTGTCTGAGGTTGAGGGTCGTCGCTGATCCCGCCAATGTCGATCCTCGCTTTTTGGTGAACGAGGCCAGGTTGGATGAGATCGCGAGCATAGTTGAGCGCTACTGGCCCGAGCGGATCATGCCTGCCGATCTGGCCGACACCCGATTGATCGCCCAGATCGAACAATCATGGTTAATGCTTGTTGACCATTTGCAGCTTTCGAGCGACTTAATTCCCTAGAGCAAGTCACAGCTCGAGTGGGACGATGGAACGGATCAAGCGCCTCTTCACGATCAAGACGAAGTTCGAGGCATTCCTGGTCATCTATGCGCTTGCGCTGGGCGCCACCGAACGCGGGATCGTCTATCTCCAGCAATATCCCGGTTTCGGCGGACAATTGCTTGCCTTGGCATGCACCGGATCGGTGTTCATGGCAGGCGGAATGATCATCGACGCCGTCGAGATGCGGCGGCGCCTGATCTTCTGAATAATTGCCTTCCGCAAAGCGGCGGTTGACCGGCAACGGACAGCCATGCAGGAGCGGCTTCATGGCCGCGATCATGCTTCAGGGAACAGGATCCGACGTCGGAAAGTCGGTACTCGTCGCCGGATTGTGCCGGGCGCTGGTGCGCCGGGGTTACAGCGTGCGCCCGTTCAAGCCGCAGAATATGTCCAATAACGCAGCCGTCACCACCGATGGCGGAGAGATTGGCAGGGCGCAGGCTCTACAGGCTCTGGCCGCTGGCGTAGAGCCGCACAGCGACATGAACCCCGTGCTGCTGAAGCCGCAGGCGGATCGTACATCGCAGTTGGTAGTCCATGGGAAGGTTCGCGGCGCGCTGAACGCTGGTAACTTCCGGACGGCTCGGGCCGAACTATTGGACGCGGTGTTGGCAAGCTACGATCGACTACAGCAGCAATGCGATATCGTCGTGGTCGAGGGGGCTGGCTCTCCAGCGGAAATCAACCTGCGGGCCGGGGACATTGCGAACATGGGGTTCGCGCGCGCCGCCAACGTGCCGGTCATACTGGTCGGCGACATAGACCGGGGTGGCGTGATTGCAGCGATCGCAGGCACGAAGTCTGTCATCGATCCGGCGGATGCGGCGATGGTACGGGGGTTCCTGATCAACAAGTTCCGGGGCGACCCGGCCTTGTTCGAAGACGGTTATCGACAGATCGAGCAATTATCGGGATGGCGCGGCTTTGGCGTGGTGCCATGGCTTACCGCCACCGCACGGCTGCCGAGCGAGGATGCGGTCGTGCTGGAACGGGCGAGCGGCGGGCGCAGCAAGCGCATCGTCATCGCCTGCCCTATCCTGCCTCGCATCGCGAATTTCGACGATCTTGACCCGTTCAAGCTGGAACCCGACGTGGCGCTTGTGATGGTCCCGCCCGGCCAGCCCATTCCGGCCGAAGCCAGCCTGATCATATTGCCTGGTTCCAAGGCGACGATCGCAGACCTACACGCCATGCGAGCAGAAGGTTGGGACATCGACATCCTTTCGCATTATCGTCAGGGCAAGCCCATATTAGGAATTTGCGGTGGTTATCAGATGCTTGGCAAGTGCATCTCTGATCCGGATGGAATTGAGGGTGAACCCGGCAGCATCGAGGGTCTGGGCCTGCTCGACATCGAAACGCGACTGACTCCGACAAAATCGTTGGAGAGAGTGACGGGCACGGCCTGGGCACAGAATTTCCAGGGGTATGAAATGCATCTGGGCTCAACCGATGGGCCGGACTGTGCGCATCCCTTCGCTCGATTGGACGATGGGCGGGTAGATGGCGCGATCAGCGCCGATGGCCTTGTATCGGGCACCTATGTCCATGGTCTATTTGCCAGCACAGGCGCCCGCGCCGGATTAATGGACTCGATCGGCGTTCATTCTGAAGGCGTGGATTATACCGCATCGGTTGATCGGGCGCTGGACGACATTGCAGAACAACTGGAACGACATGTTGATATCGATGCGATGATCAGGATGGCCAACTGCGGCTGAATGGTCGCGATCGCGCTTGATTAGCGATGGATAGCAGGGTCTGCAAAGTCCCTGCATGATCTGAAATCAGGCAAATAGAAACAGCTAAAACGCCCCCGCAGAGGCGTCTTATAAGTCACTGATTTTCCGTGAAAAGAAAATGGTGCGCCCGGAACGATTCGAACGTCCGACCCTCAGATTCGTAGTCTGATGCTCTATCCAGCTGAGCTACGGGCGCGTTGTGGAGCGGCAGATAGAGGGGGGCGGGAGATTGAGCAACCCCCTTTTTTCAGTTTTTTTACAGCGTCCGCCGGGCGGTTTCGCCAGCGCAACTTTTTGTAGCGCTGGCTCGTTGCGAACAGGGGCAAGGAGGCGAAGCATGGCTTTCACTTTGAACGAGATTTCGCTGCTCGTTATCGCGCTGTTTATTGGATTGGTGATCGGCCTGATGATCAGCGGCCGTGGAAAATATAAGAGGCTGTGGCGCGATGAGCGGCTGGCTCATCGCGAAACGATCAAGGAGCGTGATGCGCGGCTAGCAGCGGTGGCTTCCGACCGTAGAGCGGAGGCTGGAGATATTCCCGGCGAACGAAATGACCTGACGCGGATCAGGGGAATTTCGGCAAACGACGCTGCTGAGTTAGAGGCTGCGGGCTATCACAGCTATGCGCAGCTCGGATCGATTGATCGTGAGGAGCAGGCCGGGCTGGAATCAAGGCTGGGGCGCGAGCCGGGGACCATCGAACGGGAGGAATGGCGCTTGCAGGCGCGGTTGCTCGAAGCGGGCAAGATGCGTGAGCATGAGCGGCGCTACCTGGAGGTGTAATAAGATCCGGGCGCCCCTCCCACGGTCGCGGGAGGGGCTGGAGCCTTACTTCTTTGCCAATGCGGCCTGAGCGGCGGCCAGGCGAGCGATCGGCACGCGGTAGGGCGAGGCCGAGACATAATCGAGGCCGGTAACCTCGCAGAAGGCGATCGAGGCCGGGTCACCGCCATGTTCGCCGCAGATGCCGAGTTTGATCCCCGGACGCGTGGCACGACCCCGTTCAGCCGCCAGTTCGATAAGCTGGCCCACGCCCTCCACATCGATGCTGACGAACGGGTCGCGGGCGAAGATGCCCTTGTCCACATATTGCGTCAGGAAGCGCCCAGCATCGTCGCGGCTGATGCCGATGGTGGTTTGGGTGAGGTCATTTGTGCCGAAGGAGAAGAATTCGCCCACCTCGGCAATCTCGCCTGCCTTCAGCGCAGCGCGCGGCAGTTCGATCATGGTGCCGACGAGATATTCGACCGATGCGCCCTGCTCCGCGAACACTTCGCTGGCGACGCGATCGACGATCGCCTTCATCAGTTCCAGCTCCTTCTTCGTCGCGACGAGCGGGATCATGACTTCGGGGATCGGCGCCTCGCCGCTGCGCTGCTTCACCAGCAGCGCCGCCTCGAAGATGGCGCGGGCCTGCATCTCGTAGATTTCGGGGTAAGTGACGCCCAGACGGCAACCGCGATGGCCGAGCATCGGGTTGAATTCGTGCAGTTCGGCGGCGCGGCGCTTGAGCGCGTCCACACCTACGCCTGCCGCCTTGGCTACTTCCTCGAACTCCGCTTCGCCATGTGGCAGGAATTCGTGGAGCGGCGGGTCGAGCAGGCGGATGGTGACGGGCAGGCCCGCCATGACCATGAAGATCTGCGCAAAGTCGTCGCGCTGCTCCGGGAGCAGCTTGTCGAGGGCGACGCGGCGGCCCTTTTCGCTGTCGGCGAGGATCATCTCGCGAACGGCGGTGATGCGGGCGGCGTCGAAGAACATATGTTCGGTGCGACACAGACCCACGCCTTCCGCGCCGAAGTCCCGCGCGACCTGGCAGTCCTGCGGGGTTTCGGCGTTGGCGCGGACACGCAAGCGACGGACCTTGTCGGCCCAGGCCATCAGCACGCCGAAGTCGCCCGCCAGTTCGGGCTGCACGGTCGGGACTTCGCCCGCCATCACCTCGCCGGTCGAGCCGTCGATGGTGAGGATGTCGCCTTCCTTGAGGGTGCGGCCTTCGATGCGGAGCGTCTTGGCCGCATTGTCGATCGACAGGCTGCCCGCGCCGGACACGCAGGGGCGGCCCATGCCGCGTGCGACGACGGCCGCGTGTGACGTCATGCCGCCGCGCGCGGTCAGGATGCCCTTGGCCGCGTGCATGCCGTGGATGTCTTCAGGGCTGGTTTCGACGCGGACGAGGATGACGGAATCGCCCAGTTCGTTGCGGCGTTCGGCGGTGTCGGCATCGAACACGATCGCGCCCGAGGCCGCGCCCGGCGAGGCAGGCAGCCCCTTGGTCAGCACATCGCGGGGCGCCTTGGGGTCTAGCGTCGGGTGCAAAAGCTGGTCGAGCGCGGCGGGATCGACGCGGGCGACGGCTTCCTGTTCGGTGATCAGGCCCTCGGTCGCCATATCGACGGCGATCTTGAGCGCGGCCTTCGCGGTGCGCTTGCCCGAGCGGGTCTGGAGCATCCAAAGCTTGCCCTGCTGCACCGTGAACTCGATGTCCTGCATGTCCCGATAATGGGTTTCGAGGATCTGGAACACCCGCGCCAGTTCGGCATAGGTTTCCGGCATCGCCTCTTCCATCGACAGCGGCTTGGCCCCTGCCCGCTCGCGCGCAGCCAGCGTCAGATATTGCGGCGTACGGATGCCTGCGACCACATCCTCACCCTGCGCGTTGATGAGGTACTCGCCATAATAGGCGTTCTCGCCGGTCGCCGGGTCGCGGGTGAAGGCCACGCCGGTCGCGGACGTGTCGCCCATATTGCCGAACACCATCGCCTGCACGTTGACGGCGGTGCCCCAATCGTGCGGGATCGAGTTCAGGCGGCGATAGACCTTGGCGCGGTCAGCCTGCCAGCTGCCGAACACGGCGCTGATCGCGCCCCAGAGCTGGTCGTTTACGTCCTGCGGGAAAGGCTTGTTCCAGAGCTTTGAAACGAGGGCCTTATACTCGGCCACGAGCGCCTTCCAGTCGTCGGCGGTCATTTGCGTATCGAGCGTGTAGCCCTGATCTTCCTTGGCGATTTCGAGGGCTTCCTCAAACGCGCCATGGTCGAGTTCCAGCACCACGTCGGAATACATCTGGATGAAGCGGCGATAGCTGTCCCAGGCGAAACGCTCGTCGCCGCTCGCGGTGGCGAGGCCAACAACGGTTTCGTCATTGAGGCCAAGGTTGAGGACCGTGTCCATCATGCCGGGCATGGAAATGCGGGCGCCGGAACGGACGGATACGAGCAGCGGGTCGGCCGCGTCGCCGAACTTCTTGCCCGTCACACCCTCGATATGGGCGATGCCGTTCCCGACTTCCGTCTTCAGGCTATCCGGGAATACGCCGCCATCTTCGTAATAGCGGGTGCACATCTCGGTCGTGATGGTGAAGCCGGGCGGCACAGGCAGGCCGATGGCGGCCATGCCGTCCAGATTGGCGCCCTTGCCGCCGAGAAGGCTCTTGTCACCCTTGCCACCATCATCGACGCCGCCGCCGAAACGATAGACATAACGCGTCGCGGTCGTGCTCATGCTGGCCTCTTCCATTGTCAACATAGTCCCGGCTCTCCCTGCACTGATTGCCGTGTATTTGTGCGTTGCAGCAACTTTCCTACAACAGGCGGGGCGATGAACGCACCCGCTTTTACGATGATCCTTTGTTCTTCTCTATCCTTCCCGCCGCTTCACGGTCGGTTCTTACAAATTAACCTGCAATTTTCGAGAAATCAGCGACCGCGTGCACAGCGTCCCGCACCCGCGCGAGCAGCGCGAGGCGCGCTAGGCGTTTGGCCGGGTCAACGTCGTTCACAGTCACCTTGTCGAAGAAGGCGTCGATCGGTGCGCGCAGGCTGGCAAGCGCGCCCATGGCACCTTCGAAATCCTCGGCCTGGATGGCGGCGCTTGCGCGCGGCTCGGCGGCATTTAGGGCGGTGATAAGGCCTGCTTCGGCGGGTTCGGGGGTGTAGGTCAACTCAACCTGTTCAGCCGTCTCCACGGCTTCCTTCTTCAGGATGTTGGCGGCGCGCTTGTATCCGGCGAGAAGGTTGGTGCCGTCATCGGTGGCAACGAAGGATTGGAGCGCGTTCACGCGGGCGAGCAAGCGGACGAGATCGTCCTCGCCGCCGAGCGCGAATACAGCGTCGATCAGGTCGTGGCGAACGCCTGCTTCCTTTTGCTGGACCTTGAGGCGGTCTGCGAGGAAGGATCCTATGTCCATGAGAATAGCTGCGGGTTGAATATTAAACCGCACATCTTCCTTCACACTCTTATTCTCGAGTTCACCCAACGTAACATTCTCTAGTCGGGTTTTCACCCTCACCCAGTTGCCGCTGTCGAGTAAATCACCAACTTTGAGCTCTCGGCCGCCGTCGCCACTGAAGCAGCTTGCGCTTGGCTTTGAAATTCCCATCCACGTAGCGAGCGTAAGCTCTAGCATTCGCTTGGCAGACAGACTCAGCTTGTTAGCTTGGTTTATAGCTAGGATTGCTAAGGCAGCTCTGCGCAGAGCAAAGGGATCTTTTGAACCGGTCGGTTTTTCGTCCAAGAACCAGAAAGAGAAAAGAGTATCCAGTTTATCGGCCAACGACACCGCCACCGTCACCGGTGCGGTCGGCACATAGTCCCCCTGCCCAACTGGCTTATAGTGATCGCGAATGGCATCAGCCACCGCATCGGGCAGACCTTCGGCGCGGGCGTAATAGCCGCCCATGACCCCTTGGAGTTCGGGGAACTCTCCGACCATTTCGGTGACGAGGTCGGCTTTGGCGAGGCGGGCGGCTTGTTCGGCGAGGTTTGCGAGTTCCTCGGACGTCGCTCCCTGCCCACCCCCGGCCCCTCCCGCTTGCGGGAGGGGGGAAGACGTCACGATGCCTTCTTCTACCAGCCAGCGGGCTAGCTTGGCGACGCGGTCTACCTTGTCGGCGACTGTGCCTAGCTTTTCGTGGAAGGTGATACGTTCCAGCTTCTTTGCGTGGTGCTCCAGCTTCGTCTTGCGGTCCTGTTCCCAGAAGAAGCGGGCGTCGGAGAGGCGCGCGGCGAGGACCTTGCGGTTGCCTGCAATGATTGCTTCGCCGCCGTCCTTCGCCTCGATATTGGCGGTGCAGATGAAGGCAGGCGCGAGCTTGCCCGCACTGTCACGCAGAACGAAATATTTCTGGTTTATTCGGAGAGTTAGCTGGATGACCTCAGGCGGGACCTCAAGAAAAACGGGGTCGAAATCACCTAGTAGCGGCACCGGCCATTCTGTCAGCCCGGCATTCTCTGCGATGAGGCCCTTGTCCTCGATCACGGTATAGCCCTTCGCGGCGGCGGCTTCGTTGGCCTTTGCCTCGATGATCGACTGGCGTTCCTGATGGCTGACGATCACATGGCAGGCGCGCAGCTTTTCGACATAGTCATGCGCGCCGCCGATGGTGATTTCGCCGGGGTGGTGGAAACGGTGGCCGAGCGTGGCGTAGCCAGACCGCGTACCTTCGATCTCGATGTCGACAAGGTCTTCGCCGAGGATCGCGACGATGCCTTGCAGCGGGCGGACCCAGCGGAGGCTTTCGGTGGTCTGCGAGGCTGTGCCCCAGCGCATGGACTTGGGCCAGGGGAAGGCGCGGACGACGGCCGGGACGGCTTGCACCAGCACTTCAGCGGTGGCGCGGCCGGGCTTGTTGACGGTGGCAAACCAGACGCCGTCGCGGTCTTCAAGCTGGTCTTGAGTCAGGCTGGTCTTGCGGAGGAAGCCTTCCAACGCCTGCGCGGGCGCGGTGGTGCGCGGGCCTTTGAACTCCTCGCTGACGGCGGCGGTTTGCAACGGCAGGTTGCGCGCGATCAAGGCGAGGCGGCGGGGCGTGACGAAGCTGTCGATGCTCTCGGGCTTCAGGCCAGCCTTGCCCAGTTCCTCGGTGAAAAGGCGGGCCAGGTCTTCGGATGCCTTGAGCTGCATCCGGGCTGGGATTTCTTCGCAGCGGAGTTCAAGGAGGAAATCGGTCATGCGAGGATTCTTTCAGCGTGCTCCTGCGAAGGCAGGAGCCCAAGGTCTAAGGCGCGGCGCGTGGGGCTCTGGGCTCCTGCCTTCGCAGGAGCACGGGTTACTGCCCTTCGCGCTATCACGCGGCCCACCCGTTTACTTCCATCCACTTTTCGCAGGAGCCTTTCGCGAGGTCGCGGACGCGGCCGATGTAGCTGGCGCGTTCCTGGACGGAGATGACGCCGCGCGCCTGGAGCAGGTTGAACACATGGCTCGCCTTGATCGCCTGATCATAGGCGGCGAGTGGGACCCCAGCCTCAAGCGAGGCCTTGCACTCGGCTTCGGCATCCTTGAACCAGCGGAACAGCTTATCCGTGTCGGCGATCTCGAAATTCCATTTCGACATCTGCTGCTCATTGGCGAGGAAGACGTCGCCATAGGTGACGCCCGCGTCGTTGAACTTCAGGTCATAGACGCTGTCAACGCCCTGAATATACATGGCGAGGCGTTCGAGGCCGTAAGTCAGTTCGCCCGCGACCGGCTTGCAGTCGAAGCCGCCCATCTGCTGGAAGTAAGTGAACTGGGTGACTTCCATGCCGTCGCACCAGACTTCCCAGCCCAGGCCCCAGGCGCCGAGCGTCGGGCTTTCCCAATCGTCCTCGACGAAGCGGATATCGTGGATCAGCGGATCGATACCGATTTCGACCAGTGACCCCAGATACAGCTCCTGAAGGTTCGCCGGGGATGGCTTCATGATCACCTGATATTGGTAATAATGCTGAAGCCGGTTGGGGTTTTCGCCATAGCGGCCGTCGGTCGGGCGGCGGCTGGGCTGCACATAGGCGGCATTCCAGGCATCCGGGCCAAGGCTGCGCAAGGTGGTGGCAGGGTGGAACGTGCCCGCGCCGACTTCCATGTCATAGGGTTGCAGGATGACGCAGCCTTGGCGGCCCCAATAAGCGTGCAGGGTCAGGATCAGGTCCTGAAAGGAGAGCGGCTTGCCTGTCGCCACGGACGGTCCCTTGCGAAAATGACGGTTTGATCGCGCGCGCCTTGGCGCAGGAGGGCTTTTGGGTCAAGGAAAAGCGGGCTTGAAGGCGGTTAATCCGCTTGCTCAAACGCCGCCTGCCCCGCATGGATATGGCGAAACTCTTCGCAATGGATCGATAGCCCGTATGAAATGGTCGCTTTCGCGCTTGATGGTTGCAGGCTTGCTGCTGCTAAGTGGCTGCACTCAGGAACAGCAGGCTGCCGCTCGGCCGCCAGCGGCGAAGACCGCCTACGTGACGCCCGCCCTGTGGCAGGTGAAGGATGAGGATACCACCATCTACCTGTTCGGCACGGTCCATGTACTGAAACCCGGGACCGAATGGTTCAGAGGCGGGATCAGGCAGGCATTCGACGCGTCAGACGAGCTGGTGCTGGAGATCGTGGAGCCGGAAGATCCACAGGCGATGGCGGCGACCATGGCGCATACGGCACTGGCGCATGACGGGGTGAAGCTGTCGGATCGTCTGAATGCCGACATGCGGGGCAAATATCAGGCGGCGATGGCGGCGAACGGCTTGCCATGGCAGATGTTCGAGCCGTTCAATCCCTGGATGGCTGGCATGGCGCTGGCGGTGAAGCCGCTAGAAAAACTTGGGTATCAAGCGGACCTTGGCGCGGAGAAGACACTGACGGCGGCGGCGAAGGCTGCGGGGAAGAAGATAGGCGCGCTGGAGACGGTGGAGCAGCAACTGGGTTATTTCGCCGGACTGCCGATGGACAGCCAGGTGAAGTTCCTGAACGCCACCGTTGAGGGCCTGCCGGACATGGACAAGGAGTTCTCCAGCCTGATCGCGCACTGGCAGGAGGGCGATCCGGACAAGCTGGCCGCTGAAATGAACGAATCACTCGATGCGACGCCGGAACTGGCTCAGATATTGCTGATCCAGCGGAACATGAATTGGGCCAAATGGATCAAGGACCGGCTGGCGCGCCCCGGAACGGTGTTCATCGCCGTCGGCGCGGGGCATCTGGCGGGCAAGGGCAGCGTACAGGAGCAGTTGAGGGAAATGAACGTCGCATCGGCCAGGGTCGCCGAGTGAACTTGCTGCGATGGCTGGGCCTGTGCGCGCTGCTGATGATGGCGGCGTGCGGGCCGGAGCCGGTTTCTCCTCCGAAGGGCGGCGGGCCTGCCCTGTGGCGGGTGCAGGGGCATGGGGTCGATGGATGGCTGTTCGGGACAATCCATATGCTGCCCAAGGGGGTCGGCTGGCGAACGGAGAAGATCCAGCAGGCGATGGACGCTTCGGACCAGCTGGTGCTCGAATCCGCGGAAATTCAGGACCAGATGCGAACGAGGGCGCTGTTCGAGAAGATGGGCCGCAGCCCCGATCTCCCCACGCTCCAAGCCCGGGTGCCTGCGGACAAGCGGGATGAGCTTCGGCGAATTGCTGACGAGGGAGGCGCTAATGTGCAGCTTCTGTCCGGATATGAAAGCTGGGCAGCCGCAATGCTGCTTTCGGCGGCGGCGCAGCAGTCGCTGCACCTGAGCGCCAGCGCGGGTGTCGAGCCGGTCCTGATCGCCGCGTTTCAGGAAGCGGGCAAGCCGATTGGCGGACTGGAGACAGTCGCGCGACAGTTCGGCGCCTTTGACACCTTGCCCGAGGCCTCCCAGCGGCAGCTGCTGACCCAGACTGTGGCGGAGGCCAAGGGGATGAAGGCGCTGTATGAGCGTATTCTTCATGCCTGGCTGAAGGGTGACATGGCCGCGATCGCGCGGGAGGATCAGGGTGGAGAACAGCCCGACCCGGTGGTTGAAAAGGCGGTGTTGATTGCCCGCAATCGGGACTGGAGCGCGGCTATCACGAAGTTGAAGGGGCGCCCCTTCATCGCGGTGGGCACGGGACATCTTGCCGGGCGGGACAATCTCATCAGCTTGATTGAGGCGCGCGGCTACAAGGTGACGCGGGTGCAATAGCGCCGCGCCCTTGCCTTTGCCCGCCTTTCTGCTACAGGGCCGCCTTCCCGTGATGGTCATCCCTGGAGGCGTTGCGGGAAGTTTTGACATATCAGCTTTTGGAGACACGCAATGAGCGAGCAGCTTACGCTGTCGGCAGAGGCACGCGATCGGGCAGGCAAGGGAGCCTCCCGCGCTCTCCGCCGTGAGGGCCGCGTACCCGCCGTCATCTATGGTAACAACGAAGAACCGCAGTCGATCCACGTCGAGGAAAAGCTCCTCAACAAGCTGCTCGGCACCGGCCACTTCTTCAACTCGGTCGTCATGGTCGAGGTTGGCGGCAAGCAGGTTCGCACCCTGCCGAAGGACGTCGCCTTCCATCCCGTGAGCGATCGCCCGCTGCACGCCGACTTCCTGCGCGTTTCGGAACATGCCACCGTTCACGTCAACGTGCCGGTTCGGTTCGACAATGAAGATGCATCGCCCGGCCTGAAGAAGGGCGGCGTGCTCAACATCGTCGCGCATGAGATCGAACTGATCGTCGATGCGGCTGAAATCCCCGACGACGTCGTTGTTGACCTGACGGGTCTCGACGTGGGCGAATCGATCCACATAGGCTCGGTAAAGCTGCCCAAGGGCGCGAAGGCTGCGCATGATGAGAACGACTTCACCGTCGCGACCATCGTTGCTCCTTCTGCCATGAAGAGCGCCGAAGGCGACAACGAAACTCCGGCGGAAGGCGAATAAGCCTTTCACCCCGGCTTACCGATTACCGGTTTGCTCACCCCCGTTCGGGCTGAGCTTGTCGAGGCCCTTTGCTTTTCCTTGAAAGAGAAGAGAGGGCCTTCGGCAGGTTCAGGCGAACGGGGGTTCGCTTTGTTTGGAGACGTGGGATGCAGATCTGGGTCGGGCTGGGCAATCCGGGCACCCAATATGCGATGCACCGGCATAATGTCGGCTTCATGGCGGCCGACGTCATCGCCGACATGCACCGCTTCTCCCCGCCCAAAAAGCAGTTTCAGGGTTGGGTGCAGGAAGGCCGCATTGGACCTGAGAAGATCATCCTTCTAAAGCCCGCCACCTTCATGAACGAAAGCGGTCGGTCAGTCGGGGACGCGATGCGTTTCTACAAGCTGGCGCCGGAGGATGTGACGGTCTTTCACGACGAACTGGACCTTGCGCCGATGAAGGTAAAGGTGAAGCGCGGCGGTGGCAATGCCGGGCATAACGGTCTGCGGTCGACCGATGCGCATATCGGCCCGGACTTCCGACGCGTGCGTATCGGCATTGGGCATCCGGGGCACAAGGATCGGGTGCATGGCTATGTGCTTGGCAATTATCACAAGAGTGAGATGGATGCGCTCGCCGACATGCTTGGCGCGATCGGCGCGGAAGCCGAATGGCTGGCCAAGGGCGACGACGCGCGCTTCATGAATGAGGTTGCGCTTCGGCTGGCGGACTGATCCGCAGGCACGCGCTAATAAGTAAAGTTCGTCCTGCCGCCCTGTCCGTGCGGTGAAATCAGGGGAATGGATTGCGCAGTGCAGCATTGCCGGGCCATAGAAGACGCCTGCTCCACTTCCCAAAGGGATACAGGTGATACTGACCGTCTCGACTAAGCCTTTCGATGACCAGAAGCCGGGCACATCCGGCCTGCGCAAAAAGGTGCGCGTCTTTCAACAGCCGCATTATGCCGCCAACTTCGTGCAGTCGGTGTTCGACAGCCTGACCGGATTTGTAGGACAGACCTTGGTAGTCGGCGGCGACGGCCGATATCTCAACCGCGAAGTCATCCAGATCGTGCTCAAGATGGCCGCGGCAAATGGATTTGGCCGGGTGCTGGTCGGTCAAGGCGGCATATTGTCGACCCCTGCGGCATCGCATCTGATCCGATCGTCAGGCGCGTTCGGCGGTCTGGTTCTGTCGGCCAGCCATAATCCCGGAGGCCCGGACGAGGATTTCGGTATCAAATATAATGTGAGCAATGGAGGCCCCGCGCCGGAGAAAGTGACGAACGCTATCCACGCCCGCACGCTCAAGATCGACAGCTATCGCATCGTCGGTGCGGACGACATCGACATCGACACCATCGGCACGGTCCAGCTTGACGGAATGACGGTCGAGGTGGTCGATCCCGTTGCCGCTTATGCCGAACTGATGGAGCAATTGTTCGACTTTTCAGCCATTCGGGAAATGATCGCCCAAGGCTTTACCCTCTCCTTCGACGCGATGAGCGCGGTCACCGGCCCATATGCCACAGAGATTTTCGAGCGGCGTTTGGGGGCGCCGTCGGGAACCGTGCGCAACGGCATTCCCCTGCCCGACTTTGGTCATCATCATCCCGACCCAAACCTCGTCCACGCAAGGGAATTGTACGACCGGATGATGGGCGCAAGCGCGCCCGATTTCGGCGCTGCGTCGGACGGCGATGGCGATCGCAACCTGATCATCGGCCGCAATTGCTATGTGACGCCATCGGACTCGCTCGCGGTACTGGCGGCCAACGCGCATCTCGCGCCCGGCTATGCGAAGGGCCTCAAGGGCATCGCGCGGTCGATGCCCACCAGCGGCGCTGCGGATCGGGTGGCGGAAAAGCTGGGCATTCCGCTTTACGAGACGCCGACCGGATGGAAATTCTTCGGCAATCTTCTGGACGCGGGCATGGCGACGATCTGCGGCGAGGAAAGCGCGGGAACCGGCTCTGATCACGTCCGTGAGAAGGACGGCATTTGGGCCGTACTGCTGTGGCTCAACATCCTGGCAGCCCGCAGGCAAAGCGTGACGGAGATTATGCAGGCGCATTGGGCTATTTTCGGCCGCAACTATTATGCGCGCCACGATTATGAGGCCATCGCCAAGAATCGCGCGGACGCGCTAATGGCGGCGCTTCGGGACAAACTATTCACTCTGCCTGGCACCTCCAATAGCGGCGGCACGGTGAAGAGCGCGGATGATTTCGCCTATACTGATCCTACCGACCAATCCGTCAGTCACAATCAGGGCATCCGCATCCTGTTCGAGGATGGTTCGCGCATCGTTTTTCGTCTCTCCGGCACCGGCACCGAAGGCGCTACCTTGCGCGTCTATATTGAACGCTATGTAGATCGTGACGGCAACCTTGGCATGGGAACCGCCGACGCCCTCGCGCCGCTGGTCCGAGCCGCGCAAGAAATCGCGGATATTGCCGGATTTACCAGCATGGACCGGCCGAGCGTGATCACCTGACAGACATAAAAACTTATCCGAGGGACATGGGACGGCAAGAGCGAAAGACTAGGGACGCGCCATGTTTCGCTCCCGCACTATCGCTCGTTCTTTCCGCGCATTTTTGGGCGTCTGCACCCTCCTGACTGGCGCTGCTACGCATGCCGCTACAGCCGAAGATGAGCAGGTCTGGCTCAACCTGACGGCCATGGGGCCGGTCAGCGGCGGCCTCATCTATTTCGCCGAGATCCAGCCTCGGTTCGGCAATGGCGCCTCACGGGCCGACCAGACTCTCCTGCGTGGCGCGGTGGGTTGGAAGCTGTCGCCTCAGCTGTCCGTCTATCAGGGCTATTTGCATATCGTCCTGCCCTCGCAAGGCGGGCGCGATGTCAATGAAGAGCGTAGTTTTCAGCAGATCAGCTGGACGATTGCCAAGCCGTGGGACGGCGAACTTTCGTCCCGCACGCGGCTGGAGCAGCGCTGGCGTTCTGACGGCAGCGGCATGGGATGGCGGCTGCGGGAGATGCTCCGTTATGAAAAACCGCTGAAGCCCGGCAGCCAGGCCGTCAACGCGCTGGTCTATGCGGAGGGGTTTGCCGCGATCAACAGCACGGATTGGGGACAGAGAGCGGGCTTCGACCAGTTGCGGAGCTTTGTCGGCGCGGAGGTCAAGCTGATGGCCAAGTCCACGGCCGAGATTGGCTACCTCAACCAGATCATCAACCAGCGGGGCGGTAACGAGCGCATGAACCATGTCGCGTCGATCACCCTCTTCTTCCGACGCTGAGCACAGGCTGGCCTTCGGACGCGGAACAGGCTATCGGCCCGGCCATCATTTTGACGTGAAGGCAGTTCCATGGGTTTTCGTTGCGGTATCGTCGGGCTTCCCAATGTGGGCAAGTCCACCCTGTTCAATGCGCTGACCGAAACGCAGGCGGCGCAGGCGGCGAACTACCCCTTCTGCACGATCGAGCCCAATGAGGGCCGCGTCGCCGTGCCCGACGACCGGCTTCAGACCATCGCCAAGATTGGCGGCAGCGCCAAGATCATCGAAACGCAGCTGTCCTTCGTCGATATTGCGGGCCTGGTGCGCGGCGCTTCCAAGGGCGAAGGGCTTGGCAACCAGTTCCTTGCCAATATCCGCGAGACGGACGCCATCGTCCACGTGCTGCGCTGTTTTGAGGATGGTGACATCACCCATGTCGAGGGGAAGGTCGACCCTATCGCGGATGCGGAGACGGTCGAGACCGAGTTGATGCTGGCGGACCTGGAAAGCCTGGAAAAGCGCGTGCCGAACTTCGCCAAGAAGGCGGCGCAGGGCGACAAGGAAGCAAAGGTGGCGGCGTCCGTCCTGGGCAAAGCGCTGGACCTGCTGCGCGACGGCAAGCCCGCGAGGCTAACGCAGCCCGCCGACGACGAGGAAGCCCGCATTTTCCAGCAGGCCCAGCTGCTGACCGCCAAGCCTGTCCTCTATGTCTGCAATGTCGAGGAAGAGGCGGCGGCCGAGGGCAATGCCCACTCCGCCCGCGTTTTCGAGAAGGCGGCGGCAGAGGGCGCAAAGGCAGTGATCGTATCGGCCGCGATCGAAGCCGAGCTGATCACCATGCCGGTCGAAGAACGCGCCGAATATCTGGAAGCTCTGGGCCTGACCGAAGCAGGCCTCGCCCGCATCATCCGCGCGGGTTATGAATTGCTTGGCCTCATCACCTTCTTCACCGTTGGTCCGAAGGAAGCACGCGCCTGGACCGTGACCAAGGGGTCGAAAGCGCCCCAGGCGGCAGGGGCAATCCATACCGATTTTGAAAAGGGCTTCATCCGCGCCGAAACCATGGCCTATGCCGACTATGTCCAGTTCAATGGCGAAGCCGGTGCCAAGGAAGCGGGGAAGTGGCGATCCGAAGGCAAGGATTATGTGACGCAGGACGGCGACATCATGCTGTTCCGCTTCAACGTCTGACGTCGTGACGCTGCGGCCCGGCCAGATCCCGGCCCAGCGCAAGGCCGCTTTTCCGCCTAGTGTCGATGAACGCACGACATTGCTGATTCTCGGCAGCCTTCCGGGCGATGCCTCGATCAGGCAGGGCGAATATTATGCCCATCGCGGCAACGCTTTCTGGTCGCTGATGGGGGATGTGCTGGGCGAGGATTTGCGCGCCCTGCCCTATGCCATGCGGCTGAAGCATTTGCGTGGGCGAGGCGTTGGTTTGTGGGATGTGATCGAGAGCGCAGACCGGGAAGGCAGCCTCGACAGCGCGATCCGTGGCGCAGAACTTCGGGATTTAGGTGCCTTTATCGCGCGCCTGCCTGCGCTGCGGGCGATTGCCTTCAACGGCAAGACGGCGTCTGTGCATGGCCGCCGTCAGATCGGCGCTGACACGGGGCTGTCCTTAATCGACCTGCCATCCAGCAGTGGCGCTAACGCCATGCTATCCCGCGACAAGAAGGCAGAGCTATGGCGGACGCTGCGCCAATGGATCGCGCCATCCTGACATTGACGTAAACGTAAGGCTCACCTAGATCGTCTGCAACATGAGAGGTGCTGGATCATGAGCGAGATTGTCTATTTCGAGGATGTGGAAGTCGGCAGCAAGCTCGAGTTCGGTTCAATCACCGTCGGCCGGGACGAGATCATCGCCTTCGCCGCTGAATTTGACGCCCAGCCCTTTCACCTTTCAGACGAAGCTGCGGCAGAAACGCATTTTGGTAGCCTGTCGGCCAGCGGATGGCACACCACTGCGCTGTTCATGAAGATGTTCGTCGCGAAAATGCAGGCTGGCGGACATCAGGATGCGAGCTTGGGTGCCATGGGCATAGATGAATTGCGCTGGTTGCGGCCGGTCAGACCGGGCGACACGCTGCGGGGCGCATCAGAGGTCGTGGAAAAGAAGGCCTCGCGCAGCAGGCCGGAGATGGGCATCATCAAGAGTAAGGTGACCATCTTCAATCAGCATAACGAACCTGTTATGACGCTGATGCCGATCACGATGTTTCGCACGCGTCCGAACTGAACGGATCGGCAGCCTATCTGTCGCGCTTTGGCGGCAGCGGCTGGTTGGCCAGGGCATCCGCAGCCATCAGGCGGATCTGACTGGCTGACGAGTTCGACAGTTGAACGAGGTGCAGGCCGGGCGGCAGATCGAACCAGACGATCTTCGCAATGCCCGAACATGCGGCGCCATGACCATGGGCGGAAGACGCGACTGCGCTGTGGTCGGTGACAATATCGACCCAGGCGGGGCCGGACAGGCCTATGCCCACCCGTGCAGGCGCCTTGATCGCCAGGCTGAATAGGCCGCCATAGCTTTTAGGCTGCCGACGCGCCGGTTTCACAGCATATTGGACCTGTGCTGAAGGACGCAAGGTTGCGACGATGGGCTTGCCGAGGATCAGCCGGGGCGCGGAAGCTGCTTCGCCCGCCGCTGCCTCCGTGCCACTCTGGTTCCAGCTCGTCCATGGTTCGGGGGGAAGCGGCGCATTGCGGCATGGGTCACCGCCGTGCGTTGCGGCAAGGGCGGGCGCGGACAGGCTCAAGGCAGCCAAGCAGGCGATCATGCGCATGATCATTTCCTCCCGAACAGCTTCTCGATGTCGCCATGACCCAGCTTCACCCATGTCGGACGGCCGTGGTTGCACTGGCCGCTGCGTGGCGTGATTTCCATCTCCCGCAGCAGCGCGTTCATTTCCGTGACGCTCAGCATACGACCGGCGCGTACCGATCCGTGGCATGCCATCGTCGCCGCGACCAGATCGAGCCGCTCCTTCAAGGACAGAGCATCGTCATAGGCAGCCAGATCATCGGCGAGGTCGGTGACGAGCCCCTGCACGTCGCCCTGCCCCAGCATTGCGGGAACCGCGCGCACGAGCATGGCGGAGGGACCGAACCGCTCCAGTTCGAGGCCGAAGTCGCGCAACTCATCGATGCGCGTTTCGAGGCGGTCGCAAGCAGGCTCGTCCAGTTCGACCACCTCGGGCAGTAGCAGCGCCTGCGCAGCGACGCCCTGCCCCTCCATCGCGCGGCGCATCCGTTCAAGCGTCAGGCGTTCATGCGCGGCGTGCTGGTCGACGATCACAAGCCCGTCCTCAGCCTCTGCGACAATATAGGTGCGCGCCACCTGCCCACGCGCCACGCCAAGCGGGAAGCTGGTTCCTTCCGGCGGAGGGGCAGCAGCGGGTTCCGCGCGCGCTTGCGGCGGGGGAGCGAAGAAGGAAGGGCGGCGATCGGCGAATGCGGCGGCGGGGGACGTGTAGGATGCTGAGGCAGCTTCGAAGATGGGGAGCGCATTGATGGGGGTGGGCGACACAGGCTCTGCCCGCCAGGCGGAAAGGCTCGCCGGGTCGGCCTGCTGCACGGATCGGAACCCTTCCGCATCGAGTGCCCGCCGTACACCCGAAACGATCATGCCGCGGATCATCGCCGGGTCGCGGAAGCGGACCTCGGTTTTTGCCGGATGGACATTGACGTCGACCTCCAGCGGAGGAACGTCGAGGAACAGAGCCACCACGGGATGCCTGTCGCGCGCCAGCATGTCGGCATAAGCACCGCGCACCGCTCCTATCAGCAGGCGATCGCGAACCGGGCGGCCGTTCACGAAGAGGAACTGATGATCGCCCACACCGCGATTATAGGTCGGGAGCGAGGCAACGCCTGACAAGCGAACGCCTTCCCGTTCTAGCGAGACGATCACATGATTCTCGGCAAGCGCTCGGTCCGTGAGCGTGGCCACCCGATCTTCCCGCGCTTCTCCTGCCTGCACGGCCACGGCCCGGCGGCCGTCATGCTCCATAGTGAAGGCAACAGACGGATGGGCCATTGCCAGGCGGCGCACGATATCGAGGCAGGCGGCATATTCCGCCTTGGCTGACCGGAGGAATTTGCGCCGGGCGGGCACCCTCGCGAAAAGCTGCTCCACCGTCACGCGGGTGCCCGGCGGCAGGGCGGCGGGACCTTCGGACAGCAGCGCGCCATTATCGACAGTGCGGTTCCAGCCATCCTGTCCCTTAGGGCGACTGTCGATGGAAAGCCGGGCAACACTGGCGATGGATGGCAGTGCTTCACCGCGAAAGCCCAACGTCGCAACATTTTCGATCGCATCGTCGGGCAATTTTGAGGTCGCATGTCGCTCCAGCGCCAGCGCGATCTCGTCAGGCGCCATGCCGCAGCCATCGTCGCTGACCTCTATCCGGTCGAGCCCGCCACCGCCTAACCGTATGAAAATGCGGCTTGCCCCGGCATCCAGAGCGTTTTCAACAATTTCCTTGAGCGCGCTGGCGGGTCTTTCGACCACTTCACCGGCAGCGATACGGTTGACCAGATGTTCGGGCAGGCGGCGTATTGACATTGATTAGTGACTAGCCCAAGCGAGCGCTTTCCGCGAGCCGTTGCCCCCGAAAATTTTGCCTCATCACACGGGATGATGACAGGGGCGGCGGAACGTGGCAGGGACCTCCGAACGCCCCGGTTCGCGTCGCCGGGACGGGCGGGCTGAACAGGAACAAGCATGTCGATCTTTTCGCGACTTTTCAAACTCTCCTCCCAGGATATGGCTATCGATCTCGGCACGGCGAACACTGTCGTCTATGTGCGGGGCCGCGGAATCGTGCTGAATGAGCCATCGGTCGTGGCGGTGGAGACACTGAACGGCGTGAAACGGGTCAAGGCTGTCGGCGACGATGCCAAATTGATGATGGGCAAGACGCCCGATTCGATCGAGGCGATCCGTCCCCTGCGTGACGGCGTTATCGCGGACATCGATGTCGCTGAACAGATGATCAAGCACTTCATCACGAAGGTGCATGGCGGCAAATCCCGCCCCTGGCGCTTCCCGGAAATCGTGATCTGCGTGCCGTCCGGATCGACCAGCGTCGAACGCCGCGCGATTCGCGATGCGGCGAGCAATGCGGGCGCTTCTCAGGTCTTCCTGATCGAGGAACCGATGGCCGCCGCAATCGGCGCCGACATGCCGGTGACCGAACCGATCGGATCGATGGTCGTGGACATCGGTGGTGGCACGACCGAAGTCGCGGTGCTGTCGCTGCGGGGCCTCGCCTATACCACCTCGGTACGCGTCGGCGGTGACAAGATGGACGAAGCCATCGTTTCATTCGTGCGCCGTCACCACAATCTTCTGATCGGTGAAGCGACCGCTGAACGCATCAAGAAGCAGTTCGGCGTGGCCCAGCCCCCCGAAGACGGCGTGGGCGAAACCATTCACATCAAGGGCCGCGACCTCGTCAACGGCGTGCCCAAGGAAATCTCGATCAACCAGGGCCAGATCGCCGACGCGCTGGCCGAACCGATCAGCACCATCGTCGAAGGTGTGCGCATCGCTCTTGAAAATACCGCGCCGGAACTGGCGGCGGATATCGTTGATCAGGGCATCGTGCTGACCGGCGGCGGCGCGCTGCTGAAGGGTCTGGACGATGAACTGCGCGACGAGACTGGCCTGCCCGTCACGATCGCCGAAGATCCGCTAACTTGCGTCGCGATCGGAACCGGCCGTGCGATGGAGGACCCGATCTTCCGAGGCGTGCTGCAGACCGCTTAAGGTCAGGGGGACCACAGCATGGCGCGGCCATCCAGCCGACGTCCCGGCCATAACCGCAAGGCGCAGTACAGCCTGTTTGCCAGCTATGTTGTTGCGGTGACGGGTGCAGCTGCTGGCTTGCTGCTGGTCGCCGTGGCAATTTTCGACCCCACAGGGTTCGCGGCGATCCGTATGGCTACGGCGGAAATCTCCCGCCCCGCGTCGCTCGGCCTGCGCAACATGGTAAGCGGGGCAAGTTCGCTGGACGATGTGCTGACCGCCTATTGGCGTGCCGGATCACAGAATATCGCCTTGCGTCATCAGGTGGATGCGGATCGCAACCGCATCATCGAGGCGAAGGCGATCGCGCAGGAAAATCTGCGCCTCAAGAAATTGTTGAAACTGGTCGATGAAGATCAGAGCGATCTGCTCACGGCACGGCTGATATCCTCCTCTTCCTCCAGCGCTCGCCGTTTCGCCCGCCTGAACGCCGGCCGGTGGCAAGGCGTCCGTCCCGGCATGCCCGTGCGTGCATCCGAGGGCCTGGTGGGCCGCATCCATAGCGTGACGCCCAACACGGCTGACGTGCTGCTGCTGACCGATAGCAGCAACATCGTGCCGGTTCGCCGCGCTACGGACAGCGTGGCAGCCATCTCAACCGGGCTGGGAGATGGAACCGTCGAAATCCGTTCGCTAGCGGCGGGCCGAAATCCGTTCAGCCCCGGCGACATCCTCGTCACATCAGGTGTCGGTGGTGTATATCAACCCAATATTCCGGTTGCGGTTGTCGTGCGCATAGCAGGCGAGATTGCCTATGGTGTGCCGCTCGCCAATCCGGCGAAGGTAGATGCGGTGGTAGTCGAACGCTCTTTTGAAGAGGTCGTGACGCGCGGTAGCCCGACTATGCCTGAAGCCGCCCCAGCAGAAGCGGCGGCGAACGCCAGCGCGCCATGATCGACCCGCACCTCCAGCATGTTCCCAAGCTGGGCCGCACCCCGTCCAATTTTCGGCTGACAGGGACGCCAGTCATCACAGTCATGCTCGGGTCGTCCATCACCGTCCTGCCAGTAATCGCACAAGCGCCAGTCATGCCGCCCTTCGGCCTGCTGCTATTGCTGTCATGGCGGTTGCTGCGGCCTGAGTTGTGGCGCGTCTGGATCGGCGTTCCACTCGGCCTGTTCGACGACATCATGAGTGGGCAGCCGATCGGATCGGCGATGTTCCTGTGGACCATGATGTTGATCGGGATCGACGCGGTTGAACATCGCATGGTGTGGCGCAGCTATCGGCAGGACTGGCTAATCGCGGCGGCAGCCATTATCTTCTGCATCGCCGGGGGCCTGTTCTTTGCGCGGATTACCGGCGGAGGAAACATCAAGCTGGAACTGGTCGCGCCACAAATGCTCTGGACGATCCTGCTCTTCCCCTTCGTGGTGCGGCAATGCGCCCGGATCGATCGCTGGCGCGTGATGGCATGAAGCTGCCCAAGCTCAAGCGTAAGACCGTTAACGAAGCATCCTTGTCCTTCACCTTCACCCGACGGGCGATGGTGGTAGGCGGGTTGCAGGCGGGAATAGGCGCTATGCTGATCGGCCGCATGGGCTGGATCAGCGTCGCTGAAAACGAAAAATATAATCTCCTCTCTGAAAGCAATCGGGTCAACCTGACTCTGATTCCGCCGCGTCGTGGCTGGATATTGGACCGGAACGGCCGCGCGCTGGCCAATAACCGGACGGACTTTCGCGTAGATCTGATCCCCGAACGCGTGACCGATCCGGAAGGCACGATCCGCAGCCTGACGCAGCTTCTGTCGCTACCGCCCGATGAGGTGGAGCGCATCCAGACGGAACTAGAAAAGGCGCCCGGCTTCCGCCCTGTGCAGGTTGCCGAAAAGCTCACCTATGATCAGTTCGCGGCGGTCAGCGTTCGTCTGCCCGACCTGCCGGGTGTTGCGCCCAGCCAGGGCTTTTCGCGTTACTATCCCGCTGGTGCGACCGTGGGTCATCTGCTGGGCTATGTAGGCGCGGCATCGGCCAAGGATTTTGAGGAACGCAGGGACCCGCTGCTGATCACGCCCGGCTTCAAGGTGGGTAAGGACGGGCTCGAAAAATCGTTCGACAGGGAACTGACGGGGAATCCCGGCGCGAAGCGGGTCGAAGTTACGGCGCGCGGCAAGATCGTGCGGGAACTGACCACCCGGCCCGACACACCCGGTCAATCCATTAAATTGACGATCGATGCGGGGTTGCAGGAATATGCCGGACGGCGGCTCGCCACGCAAAGTGGATCCGTCGTGGTCATCGATTGCCAGAATGGTGACGTGCTGGCCATGGCTTCCATGCCCAGTTTCGATCCCAACAGCTTTTCCGACGGTATCAGCCATCTGGAATGGCAGATGCTGTCCAGCGACGATCATATCCCTCTTCGCAACAAGACGTTGCAAGGCCTGTATCCGCCCGGATCGACGGTAAAGCCGATGGTCGCGCTCGCCCTTCTGGAGGCGGGCATCTCTCCTGCCGACCGTGTGAACTGCCCCGGCGCGATCAGAGTGGGGAACACGTTGTTCCACTGTCATAAGAAGCGCGGGCACGGGGCGCTCGACATGCGAGGCGCCATTGCGCAAAGCTGCGACATATATTTTTACCAGATGGCTCAGCGGATCGGGATGGACCGCATCGCCAGCATGGCGCACCGGGTCGGCATGGGTCAGAAATTTTCCCTGCCCTTCCCCAGCCAAAGCTATGGCACGGTTCCCGACCCGGCATGGAAGCTCAAGAAATACGGCCAGAAGTGGCAGGTCTATGACACCGTGAATGCCACGATCGGCCAGGGCTATATGCTCATCAATCCGCTCCAAATGGCGGTCATGGCGGCACGTCTGGCTACCGGCCGTCAGTTGATGCCCAATTTCATCCATGGCGCTCATAGGCCCGAACCGGCCCCCGTCGGCGTTGCGGAGCAACATCTTGTCACCATCCGTGATGCCATGAGCGCCGTCGTCAATGGTGGCGGCACCGGGGGCGCGGCGCGGATGAGCATTCCCGGCGTGCTCATGGCCGGAAAGACCGGTACGGCACAGGTCCGGCGCATCACCATGTCAGAACGCGCGGGCGGGGTGCGCGGCAACGCTTCCCTACCCTTCAAGCTACGCGATCACGCCCTGTTCCAGGGCTTCGCGCCGTTCGACAATCCCCGCTACGCGATCGCCTGCATCCTCGAACATGGCGGCCATACCAACAGGGTAGAGGACGCGCCGATGATCGCCAGCGACACCATGTCCTTCCTTTTTGACCAGGCGAAGGCGATAGAAAAGCTGGAGACGCTAGAAAAAGGCTGGGGCGGCCCGCCTGCCGAGCGGATGGCCCGGCAGATGGCCGCGTTCCGCCTCGCCAAGGCGATCGAAAAGGGCGAGGCGTCGCCAGAGGCCGCCAATGCCGCCCAGGAAGCGAACGCGACTAATGTCGCGGCCCCGGCAGCATCATCGCCCGCCGAAGATGACACGCCCCCCCCGCCCGGCCCCGGCACGGTGGCCGACTGATGGGCATTATCCCTCAACCGCTGACGGAATTCCCTTGGCGCGTACTTGCGATCCTGATCGCCATCGCAGGGTTTGGCACGCTCGTGCTCTACAGCGCGGCGGGCGGCAGCATCACGCCATGGGCGATCAACCAGGGCGTGCGGTTCATTATCTTTTCGGTGATGGCCTTCACCATCAGCCGGGTGCCGCTGGAGCTTTTCGCGCGTTTCGCCTTTCCGGCCTATGGGGCCATTCTGATCTCCCTAGTGCTTGTCGAACTGATCGGCGGCGTTGCGGGCGGCAGTCAGCGATGGATCAACCTTGGCTTCATGCAGTTGCAGCCATCGGAATTCATGAAGCCGATCATCGTTCTGGCCGTCGCGCGCTTTTATGCTTTGCTCCCGGTAGGTGAAATCCGCCGCTGGACGGCAATATGGCCCGCGCTCGTCCTCATCGGGGTGCCATGGGCGTTGGTTCTGGTACAACCGGACCTGGGGACAGCGACAATGATCGCGGCGGGCGGCGTGACAGTCATGTTCCTGGCTGGATTGCCGCTGCGCCTGTTCGTGGGATCGGGCCTGGTGATGGCTGCGATCATCCCGATCGCCTTCAGTTTCCTGCACGACTATCAGCAAAAGCGCGTGCTCATCTTCATGGACCCAGAAAGCGATCCGCTGGGCGCGGGCTACCATATCAGCCAGTCAAAGATCGCGATCGGGTCGGGCGGCATCTGGGGCAAGGGCTTCCTGAAGGGGACCCAGAGCCACCTAGACTATCTTCCCGAGGGGCATACCGACTTCGTCTTCGCCACCATGGCGGAGGAATGGGGTCTCGTCGGCGGGATATTCCTGATCGGCGCGTTCCTGCTGCTCTTCCGGTGGGGCATCGGCGTATCACTGCGCGCGAACGACAAATATGCGCGGTTGGTCGCGGCGGGCCTGACCACGACGATCTTTTTCTATGTCGCGATCAACCTCATGATGGTGATGGGGCTGGCACCTGTCGTCGGCATTCCCCTGCCCTTCATGTCCTATGGCGGATCGTCCATGTTGACCGTCATGCTCTGCATCGGGATCATCATGGCCATTGACCGGTCTAGCCGACGGGGCGGGAGACGGCCCGGAAATTGGGGCTGAAAGTAGCCACGATGCAAAATTTTCCGCACTGCGGTGATTTACTGTTTGCAAAGCCGGAGGATAATGCTAACCGCCCGGCCACGCCAAGGCGAGGCTCCAAACGGAGCGATCCGAAAGCGAGTGTGGACGCATAGCTCAGTTGGTAGAGCAGCTGACTCTTAATCAGCGGGTCCTAGGTTCGAGCCCTAGTGCGTCCACCATTTTCTCCCAGAAAATACAGCGTTTCATCGCGTGATGGCACTGCCGTACATTGTTCTAACGGACCTACCGTAAGAAGATTCCCCGCCCCGGATGCTGACCGGATTTCGCTTCGCAGAAGCGGGCCGTCGGCTAGTCTGGCTGGCTGAGGCCAGCGATCCCACCCTCCTCAAAACATGACGAAGTCGCACGTTACGCGTAG
This sequence comes from Sphingobium sp. RC1, assembly GCF_059738765.1. Taxonomy (NCBI): domain Bacteria; kingdom Pseudomonadati; phylum Pseudomonadota; class Alphaproteobacteria; order Sphingomonadales; family Sphingobiaceae; genus Sphingobium; species Sphingobium sp. RC1. The sequence goes on along the minus strand of NZ_AP027306.1, from coordinate 1,406,515 downwards.
AATTTCCGCGAAGCGCGCAGGGCTTTTCTCCTTAGACCGCAACTCTTTCCAATAACTCCATCAACAGCGGCCGCAGCCGCCCGATTTCCTGCCGATGCGCAGCGCTGAGCGTGGTGAGTGTCCCGTGCGCTTGCTCAGTCAGTTCGAGCAGCGCCTGCCGACGATCCTGCTCCGACAAACGCCGCCGCACGAGGCCCAGCGCCTCCAGTCGGTCGATAAGGCCGGTCGCGCTATGGGGTTTGAGGATCAGCCGTTCCGCGACATATCCGACCGTCGCCCTGCCCCGTGGTGCGGCGCGGATGGCGAGGAGAGCTTGATGCTGTTGGGGCGTCAGACCGCACTGCGCCGCCTCCCTTTCGCTGAACGCCTGAAACTGCCGCAGGGAGAAGCGGAAATCGGCAAGGGCCGCATAGTCATTGTCGGTCAACTCATCGGCCATGCAACATCATAGCGTGCCAAGGGGCATTGATAAATATCGTAATGCGATATAGTTGCTCCCCGCATGACCTCATCGACTTCCTATCCATCGCAAAGCCTTCTTGCCGATCATAGCGCCAACCTACGCATGATGATGCTGGCCGCCGCCGCACTGATCGTCGGGACGGGCGGTGCTCTGGGCGCATGGCTGCTGCTTCGGGCGATTGCCGTAGCGACCAATCTCTTCTGGTTCGGTCGGCTCTCTGCCGCGCCTGCTGCGATCACGGACAACATGCTGGGGATCGGCGTCATCGCGGTTCCGGTCATAGGCAGCCTGATCGTAGGCGTGATGGCACGCTATGGGTCGGAAAAGATTCGGGGGCACGGCATTCCAGAAGCGATCGAGGCGATCCTCTATGGCGAAAGCCGCTTGTCGCCCAAGGTCGCGGTGCTGAAGCCCCTCTCCTCTGCTATTTCCATCGGCAGCGGTGGACCGTTCGGCGCGGAGGGGCCGATCATCATGACCGGCGGAGCGATCGGGTCTCTATTCGCTCAACTCTTTCATCTGAGCGCGGCGGAGCGCAAAACCCTTCTGGTCGCGGGCGCCGCGGCGGGTATGACAGCGATCTTCGGCACGCCAATGGCCGCCATCCTGCTCGCCGTTGAGGTTCTGCTGTTCGAGTGGAAGCCGCGCAGTTTCGTGCCAGTGGTTATTGCAGTGCTGATCTCACTGCTGTGGCGGCCAGTGCTGATCGAAAGCGGGCCGCTCTTTCCCGTGCATCATGCGGTGGAACTGACGCCAGTGCTGGTCGGAATTGCACTGGGCATGGGGGCAATCGCAGGGGTGCAGGCGACGTTGCTATCTGCGCTGCTGTATCGGATCGAGGATATGTTCGGACGTCTGCCCGTCCACTGGATGTGGTGGCCAGCGATCGGGGGGCTTGCCGTCGGCATCGGGGGGCTGTTGGACGCGCACGTGCTGGGCGCGGGTTATGAGAGTATCAGGGGCCTTCTGGACGGGTCGTTGGCGGTGCGGGTAGCGCTGGCGCTGTTGGTGGTTAAGGCGGCGGTGTGGCTGATCGCGCTAGGATCTGGCACATCCGGTGGTGTGCTGGCGCCCCTCTTGATGCTGGGGGGAGCGTTGGGCTTTTTGCTGGGCCAATATCTGCCGGGCGGGAGCGCGCTTTGGGCAATGGCCGGGATGGCCGGGACGATGAGCGGAGCGATGCGCGCGCCGCTGACCGCCGCCTTGTTCGCGGCGGAGCTAACCGGGGATTTCGCGATGCTGCCGCTGACGATTGCGGCGTCGGTGGGAGCCTATGCGGTGAGCGTACTGCTGATGCGGCGCTCGATACTGACCGAGAAGATCGCTCGACGCGGGCGGCATGTGCTTCAGGAATATACGGTTGATCCGTTCGACTTCCTTCAGGCCGGGCAAGTGATGACGCAAGAACCTCAGACATTGGAGGGGGCAATGTCCATTGGTGCGGTCATTGCCTTCTTTGCGGGGCAGGCCGTCCATCGCAGTTACCCGGTGGTGGACAAGGAAGGGCGGCTCATAGGCCTTGTTTCCCGTTCTGATGCGCTGCGCTGGCAGGTGGACGGAGCGCCTGTGCAAGCGACCCTCGCAGAAGTCTTGTCCGATGCATCGCAGCCCTATGGCACGCCGGATGATCCGATCAGCCGCATCGCGGACATGATGGTCGATGCAGGCATCGGCCGCATTCCGATCCTCGAGCCCGCATCGCGCAGAGTCATCGGCATTGTGGCTCGGCAGGACCTGCTCAAGCTCCGCTCCGTCCATCGCGGTGCGGAGGTGGCCCGGACGAGGGGATGACCGAGCCGTTCGGTCGGCGGCGGTTACACGATCAAGGCGATACGGTCAGAGCGTCCGCGAAGCCCGCTGACCCAAACCCAAGGAAGGAAGCTGGGGCCATGATCGGCGTCGAGGAGGGCGCGCCGCCCTCCATCGTGACGATCCGGGCACGACATCTTCAGAAACGATACTGCTCGATGGACCACCCTGTTGGGCGGAGCCATCTGAGCCACCTTCTCCGCGCCTCAGTTCCTAGATTTCCCTGACGATCAGGAAATGGCCAGAACGCCCTGATAAGCGGGATCTTCCAGAGCCTTGCCCGCTCCCATTGCCACGCACATCAGCGGCATTTCCGCGACCTTCACTGGCAAGCCGGTTTCATCCATCAGCGCCTGGTCCAGTCGCCGCAGCAACGCGCCGCCGCCCGTCAGGGTGATGCCTTCCTCGATGATGTCCGCTGCCAGTTCCGGCGCGGTCTTCTCCAGGGCTGTCCTGACCGCCATCTTGATCTGGCCGACGGGTTCTGCAAGCGCATCCACGATTTCCGCCTCGCTGATCGTCATTTCGGCAGGGCGGCCATTTACCAGATCGCGGCCCTTGACCACTATCCGCCGCCCTTCGCCGTCGGGTAGCGTCGCCGCGCCGAGTTCACATTTCACTCGTTCGGACGTTGCTTCGCCGATCAGGAGGTTGTGGTTGCGCCGTATATGCGATGCGATCGCATCGTCCATGCGGTCCCCGCCGACCCGCGCGGAATTGCTGTAGGCAATCCCGCGCAGCGACAGGACCGCCACTTCCGTTGTTCCGCCGCCGATATCGACCACCATCGCGCCGCGCGGTTCCGTAACCGGCAATCCCGCCCCGATCGCCGCCGCCATCGGTTCCTCGATCAGTTGGACATGGGCGGCCCCGGCATTGGCTGCGGCATCGCGCAGCGCGCGTCGTTCCACCATAGTCGATCCGGACGGCACGCAGACCACGACCTCATGACGCCGACCAAAGCGGCTGCCGTTCAACGCCTTGTCGATGAAATGCTTGATCATCTGTTCGGCGACGTCGATGTCCGCGATGACGCCATCGCGCAAAGGCCGGATCGCCTGGATGTTGGCGGGCGTCTTCCCCATCATCAGCTTTGCTTCATTGCCCACCACCTTTACGCGACGGAACCCTTGCCGGGTTTCGATGGCGATGACCGACGGCTCATTGAGGACGATCCCCCGGTCGCGGACATGGATAACCGTGTTAACAGTGCCAAGGTCGATGGCCATGTCGAAGGCAGATGACGAGAAAAACCGGGGCAATTTCATCGAACAGAGGCAATCTTTTTGCGGGAGGGAAAGACAGGTCTTGCCCCTGCCGATGCCACTACGCGAGCAGAAGAGCGCTGCGACGACCCGTCCGGTAACCGGGTCCAACCGAACGGCCGAATCGTGGCCCCAGCGCATCGGAAAAGCCGCCCTCGCCCGGAACAACGCTCATCCTCTAGAAAATCCCGACCTCCCCGCTGCGGCCCAACGATTGTCCTTCCTGTAGAAACGCCACATGCCATAAGTCCGGAAGGCCAAATTCACCTGGCGATATCCCAGATTTTCAACAACGGCAGCGACGCCGATCATAAAAAGGTCGCGTGCACTTGGCGTGCGTCTGAGCTGCATTTCCTCAAGCGCCAGGGTCCCAAGACTGAGCGCGGTTCCGAACAGCACCGTCAAAGAGAAGAAGGCAAGCACGACCGTGCCCGATCCGATACCCAAAAAGTAAAGGATGGGGATCAAAAGATAGCCCAACAGTTCGCACGGCGGTCCGAGCACATCTTCTATCACGATCAATGGCATTCCGATCAGACCGATACGGCCGTATCGAGGGTTGAACAGCATGCGCCTATGCTCGACAATCGTCTCCAGCGCGCCCTGCTCCCACCGGGCTCGCTGGTTGCGCAGCCCTCTCCAGCTTTCAGGCGCATCGGTCCAGCATACCACTTCAGGAACGAAGGCAATGCGATAAGGCCGCTTCTGCTCCCGCATTCGGCGATGGATACGGGTGACGACTTCCAGGTCCTCACCGACCGTGTCGTGCCGGTACCCGCCTATTTCCACCAGCGGCGCCCGCCGGAATATGCCGAAGGCTCCGGAAATCAGCATCAGCATATCCAGCCGCGCATTGGCGATGCGGGCCGTCAGGAAAGCTCGAAGATATTCCAATATCTGATAGCGCGGCAACCAGCGACGCGGCAGCCGGATCTGGCGAACATGCCCGCCTTCGACAATTGATCCGTTCGCGATGCGAATTGCTCCGCCTACTGCCATCAACGAACCATCATCTGTCATGAAAGGCTCGGCAGCGCGCAGCAAGCCATCGGGCTCAATAATGGAATCGGCATCGATGACGCAAACCAGCGGCGCGGCGGCAAAGCCCAATCCGGCGTTCACGGCGTCCGCCTTCCGCCCATTCTCCTTGTCGATCAGGATGAGGTTGGGATAGCGAGCGGAACCATATATCCCTAAAATGCGCGTTTTCTGAAGCGCCGCCAATTGTTCTCGTTCAATCGGGCGGAGATCGAATTCTTTAATCAGGACAGACAGCGTTGCGTCGTTGGACCCGTCATTGACCAGTATCACTTCATGGTCCGGATATTCCAGCGCCAGCAAGGCGCGCGCGCTGTCTGCGATTGACAACTCTTCATTGAAGCAGGGCGCGATGACGGACACGGGGAGGGCAAGGTCGGCATAGCGAGACCAGAGGTCATATGATCGCTGAGCAGGTCTGACACGCGTAGCAAAGACTCGTGCAGCAAGCAGCAACTGGATCGTCGAAACGAGATTGCGGACGGTCACGACCAGAAAGCACAGGACGCCTATCGCGACCATGGTGCCCAGCCCCACGCTTTCCAAAGTCGAGGATGTAGAAGCCACGCCCATCAGGCAGTCCCCAGCACCTGTTGAGCCTGCTGTGCGCGAAGTCGTACCCAGGGCGAAGGATCTTTGCGCAGTTCCGCGATAGCAGGCAGGCTGCTGTTCAGCCTCATCAACTGACAGGCGCGAATGGCTCTGGCACGGACGGGGGGCACGGGGTCGTTCAAAAGCGGCAATATCCATTTGGCGCTGCCGGGGTGCCCCAATCGCGCTGCCGAATCCAATGCGGCCAGACGAACGGGCGCATGGGTGTCGGCGGCGGCGGCTTCCAATAGTGGAAGCGCGGAGAAATCTTCGGTCCACCCAAGGGCGTCGATCACAAGCGCCCGGACTGCTGGCGGCAAATCGGCGGACTGAGCCAGGCTGAACAGTTCGGATGGATGGCGTGCAGCGATCAACCTGAACAAGGTTCGATGTAACGGCGTGATTTGCGCGCTTCGCAGGTCCAGATGGTCGATCAATTCGTTTGGCGGAGGCAAGGCATCCAACCGAGCAAGCAGCGACGCGGCCTCCAACCGGGTATCGAGCTTCGGATCCTCCCGCAGCACAAGGTAGAGCATATCGATCGCCTGCCCTCCTCCTATACTGCCGAGTAGTCGCAGGGCATCGATCTGCCGCCTCGGCCGGGGCCGCCTTGCCGCCAGCAACGCCTGCTTGAGCAACCCTTGCTCCTCCACCAGGGCAACAAGTCGCTCTCGCTCTTCACCCCTGAGTAGTTGAACAATTCGGCTGATCGCCGCCAGTCTTTCAGCTGGGCGGGCAAGCTGGAAAGCCGGCGACGCGGCGATATTTTGGCCAGCCCCCATGATTTCCCTCGTCAGGGCGCGGGTCAGTTCCGCCCTCGCGACGCTGGCACGCTCCTTTCGATCACGACGCATCACCAGGAAGAGCAGCCAGGCAGCCATCGCCAGCGCCCCGTAGACGGATATGAATATGGCGATCCGGGCAACATGATCGGCGATGGGGAAGCCCGGCACGATCAGAACCTGACCTGAAGACCTAGCGTCCCACCTGTCCGCCTGTAGGTAGCGCGACGGCGGTCATAATCGACCCCTGCCCGAAGTGAGGCCTTGTCAGCGATCGGCATGGTTGCGCCCGCGAACAGGGAATAAACCTGCCGGGTTATCCCGGCTTCCGTATCGGGATAGGTGGCAGCTCCGGCATAGAGTGTTGCCCCGCTCGAGAAGGTGCGATCAATTCGGCCGGACACGCCCCACCGGTGGGTGCCATCTTCATCCCACAGGTTGATCATCCGGACGGTGGCAGCCAGTCCCAACTTTTGTGCTGCAAACCGAACGCCGGGCTGAAAGACGGTGACCGACGCATCGCGATATTCCGCATGCCGCAAATCAGCCAGCACCGTCGCAAATGAGGCAATGTCGGCCTCCATTCCGGCTGTCACGCCCCATTTTTCCCGGAAGTTCGCATTTGGCGTCACGGCAAAAGCGAGGAAGGTCCGAAGCTTGTTGCCAAACCGACGGTCGATGCGGGTTTCGAGGCGAGTGTCAGCAAATGATCGCCGGTCTTCTCTTTCCGCAGTCAAGGCTGCCGACGTCTTGGAGTCAATGGCGCCGAAAAGAGCGATATTCGTGCCATACCAGGTCTGGCTGGGCCGATTGGCAAAGGACACGCGGGAAACGCTCTGCGTGGCCGCCAAGCCCCAGTGCGTCGGCGCGGCACTGGCAAGATCGCGATCGTCCAATTGACGCCTGATGGCAACAGCATCCGCATTTGCTGGAGACCGCTGCTCCAGGGCGACAAGCTCCCGCTCTGCCGCTGCCCGGTCGCCAGACCACAGATAAGCGCGCGTCAACGCTGCACGAATGTCGAGGTCTTCTGGTGCCAGCAGTTCTGCGTGACGAAGGGTCGAAATCGCCTGTGGATAGCGTTTATCAAAGGCATAAGCACTGCCAAGTATGCGCAAGATTTCCGCATCATTTGGATTGGCGGCATCCGCCTGCTCCAGCCTGCCAATAGCCGTAGCGAAATCTTGCCGTGCCAAGGCTGCCCGTGCTTGTGCGATCAACTCCGCACGCTGCGGAACATTCGTGCCATCCTCCGCGACGGCTGCCCCTGCAATCGCCAGAACGAGCAGGCTCATTGAACGGGCCTCGCCGATTTAAGGATGGCGTTTACCCGTACGACAAGTTCATCCGGGATGAACGGTTTCGTCAAATAGTCACGAGCGCCCGAAGTCAGCGCCGCCAATACGTCGGCCTGCGCCTTCCGCGAGGTCAGCATGACAACCGGCATCCCAGGTCGCTCTTCTGCTAGAGCTCGGAGTACATCGGGACCGGACATTACCGGCATCATGGCATCAAGTACGAGGAGGTCGTATTCGCCTCCTCGCGCTTCCCGCAGCGCAGATGCGCCATCCTGCCTGATTGTCACATCGTGACCCGCCGCTTCAAGCTTGAACCGAACCAATTCGCCCAGCAGATCGTCATCGTCTGCGACCAGGATATGCGCCACCTGACCTTTTCCTTTTTTTTGCCGGTCCCTGAATATCAGCTACATGCGATCAGTGCGAAAAATTTCTTTTCTTAACAACGGGTAAACCGCCATTTTGGTTCAATTCGCTGTACCGGAAAAACGCTTTGGCAGACTTGCCATGCCTTGTGGAAAGCGGATTTGGGCGCTGGGGCGAGAAAGTGAGACGGCGCGACAAGGTCTGCCGTGCTCCCGAAGTGAACGACACATCCGACGAATTGGATGTCGGACGCGCCATCATTTAACAGCGAATCTCGAATTGCTCAGTTAATGTGCTGCACGCCCCAAAATGATGCGGAATTCGCGCACCAAAAGTTACAAATCGAGTAGAAATCGCTTCTTTTTTACATCAAAAGTTCTATTTGTGGGAGGCGTATCGCATTGGGGCTATTGCAGATGATCGACCTGTCACCTCAACCTCAGGATGAGACTTCCGACGGGGCAGAACTTCAGTCCGGGCCGCGTCACGATACGGCCGTTCGGAACCGCCCCGCAGAACATCATCATCGCGCGGGGCTGTTCACCTATGAAAGCGCCGAGGCGAGCATACAGTTTTTATCGCGTTGGGCGGGACCGATCGCCCTGGCTGGGACCCTTGTTCTTCTAGGGTGGTGGTTCGTTGCATGATTCGCGAAAATGGCGGCCTGATTCGAACAAGCGCTTCGTAAGTGTGGTAAATTTTCGCTTGCACATTTCTGCCATTGAATTTCGGGTCGTCGCAGATGTGGGGCGCCGTACCTCCCCATCCTAACGGATCATCGGAAAAGAGCATCCGAGCGTCCCAGCAATGATTGCCAGCCCGAGACAATTATGTCCTGCTGCTCCGCAACATAATCACAAGGCAGCGGATGCCTGATGCACACCTTCGCCCTTCGGGATGAAGCGTAGTTGACGTCAGGACACGAAAAGGGTTGCAGATGTCGAAAATTGATCTGGCGATCGAGGGATTTCCCGGTCGCCAGCCTACAACATCCGCCGTTCAGCGGAACGTAAGGCTTTGGCTGTGCCTATTGCTCGTAGCAGCAGACATGGCCGCTCTCGCAACTGGCTTTGGTCTTGGCTTGCGCGCGGCTGGCGTGCCCTTGCTCTTCTCGGGGCTATGGCAACCACTTGGCGGGGGCATGATCGTGTACGGGATCGTCGCCTTTCATAATCAGGCATTCAATCCCGTCTGCCTGACTCAGTTAACGCCCAGCTTGCGCAATGCATCGTTTGCGCTGGCTGGGACGCTGCTGATCTTCCTGCTCACGGTTTTCTCGCTGAAGGCGACCGGTCATCTTTCGCGGCTGGGCATTTCGGCGGGCATACTTTGCAGCGCAACTCTGTTGGTTATCCAGCGCCTGATTATCGTTCGCACGGTACGGAGAAATTTCAGCGACAATCTATTCGCACAACTGATGATCATCGATGGGGGCATGATTCCTGAAGATGTCAGCGGCATGGTAATTGTCGATGCGGAAGGTGCAGGCATCAAGGCAGACCTCGACGATCCTTATATGCTGCATAGGCTAGGCACCTTGCTGCGCGATTTCGACCGTGTGGTCATATCCTGTCCTGCCGATCGCAAGACGGATTGGGCTCAAATGCTCAAGGGCGGCAATATCCTGGGCGAGATCATCGTGCCGGAACTGGATTCGATGGCGCCCTTGGCTGTGCAAACATATCGCGGCGTTTCCACTCTCGTCGTGGCGCGCGGTCCTCTGAACCTCGCGAACCGCGCGCAAAAGCGGCTTTTGGATATCGCCATCACTGTACCGCTGCTGATCGCACTGGCGCCCTTGCTGGTTGCGATCGCGATCGCGATCCGGCTCGATTCGGCTGGCCCCATCTTCTTCAAACAAGAACGTATCGGCCGCGGAAATCGATTGTTCCACATTCTGAAGTTCCGAAGCATGCGCATTGAACAATGTGACGCGGCTGGCGCCTCATCCACACGACGGGATGATGATCGCATCACTCGAGTAGGTGCTTTCATCCGCAAAACCAGCGTCGATGAACTGCCGCAACTGATCAATGTTCTGCTAGGCGAGATGAGCCTGGTGGGGCCACGTCCTCACGCTCTGGGCTCGACAGCCGAAGAACAGCTATTCTGGCAAGTCGACCGTCAATATTGGCATCGCCACGCGCTGAAGCCGGGCATCACGGGCCTTGCTCAAATCCGCGGATTCCGTGGCGCTACCGAGACGCGCCGGGACATTTTCAATCGCGTTGAAGCCGACCTCGAATATCTCCATGGCTGGAGCCTGATGCGCGACATCGCTATCCTGATCGGTACATTCAACGTCCTGATTCATCGCAACGCTTACTGAGGGACAGGCGGTATCGCCCTCTACGTATGATTTTTGCACCACCTCATTGAATTTGCGACGGAATGAGTGACGCTCGTCGCGTACGTGAACTATTTGTTAAGCGTAAAATAGGATATGTCTGCTATCTCGAACAGGGCGGACAAATCACGTGGCAGACGATCTTGCGCCGGTTGCCGTTGCGCAACATTCTTCCTTTGATAGCAACAAGGATTGTGCGCCCAAACTGGTGTATTCATCCTTCGCGGATCGCGCCGATCGCGGCGTCGAAATTCTGTCCCGTTGGGCAGGGATCATCACCTTCGCAGCTGCAACCTGTTCGATCATCTGGTATTGGCTCTGACGAAGACTCAGCTTAATCTTGCTGCCAGATGAACAGCGTCCGGTTTGATACCTTGCTGGCAGATTAACAGTCCTCAGCCGCAACAAAGCGCCGATGATCGCTCGTTTTCACGATGAAACGAAGCGTGGCATAGTCGCGACAAGCTGCATGTTAAGAGGTTCGTTTTGCGCGCAAAGGCGCCTAGCATGCCCTGATTGCTGCAATGCAATAAAGGGTTGCACATTTGGTTATCACTTACACTCCACATTTTTGGAGGCGCTTTAACGCGCCTGCAAACCATAATCGTTCTCCGGTCGCTCGGGTGGTTGCCGCAGCCATGAGCTGTGCCGCGCTCACTGCTCTACCCTGCCCCGTCAGCGCTCAGACAGCGACGGTCGATGACGCCTCACGGCTCAAGACGATGGGGCTCCATGCGACGGCTGGCATCGACCTTCTATATGACGACAATGTTTATCGTGTGGATGATCGGCTGGAGAATCCCACCGACGACATCATCGTAACGCCTTGGGCTGAACTGACTTATGGGAAGCCGATAGGACGACATGACCTGCTGCTGAGAGGCCGGGTCGGCTATGATCGGTTTATTTCGGAAGGGCAGCGCAGCAAATTGCGGCTCGACGCCGAGGCGAAGGCAGTCATTCGTTTTGGCGCGACCTGTTCCATCGCGCCAGTTGCATCTTACAGGCAACAGCGTGCTGATTATGGCGACATCAATCAGCAAACGGAAAATCTGCAGCGGTTCACCGCTTTTGGCGCAGACCTGAGTTGCGAGCGCCCGGGCTTGTTCCCGGTGGCATCCTACCGTCGCGACATGACACGTAACGATAACGCTTTCGATTATGCGGATCAGACAAGCGACACATTTGTTGCCGGGGTCGGCTATAACATGCCGAGCCTGGGTACGCTGACCGCCTTTTATGAGCGCGTGAACAGCGATCGGAACAAGCTTGGCATTGAAAATCGAACCAACAGTTATGGCCTGCGGTTCAAGCGTGAAGTGTCGCCAATCACGCAACTTGATGCCGAGGTGCGCTGGCTAGATGTGAGGAGCGACTCCCCCGCCGTGGGAGGCTATGATGGTCTAGGTTGGGATGTGAGCGTCTCGACCAGCATCGTTCCCCGGCTCAAACTGACAGCCACGACAGAACGCAGCATTGTTAACGACAGCCTGATAGCCAGTGGTTTTGCCATCCGGACCAGATATCGACTGGAAGGCGAGTTCACCATTTCGGAACTCACCTCTGCCGGACTCTACGGCGAACTGGAGCGGCGCAGGTTCCGCCAGGACGCCGCTTTGCGGCCATTCTCCATAACCGCCGACCGCAACCAGCGGTTCGGAGCAATGCTGAAACGCAAGCTGTCGGATCGCGTCGACATCTCGCTCGATGCGCAACGCTACAAACGGCGCACCGATACGGATGTCGCCGAATATAGCGGAACCCAGGTGACACTGGGCACGGCGATCCGATTTTGACCTCGAACATGAAGGAGCATGAACTGTGAAAGCAGAGGCTCTCCTGACCAGCTTCTCGATCTTCCTTGCAGTCGCCGTGGCAGCACCCGGTGGCGCGCAGACGGCCGAAATGACGGTTCCTACCACCCCGCCGTCCGCTAAGCCCCAAGCTGATGCAGGGTATCAACTGGGGCCGGACGACGAAGTAAGGATTGCGATCTTCGGTCAACCAGACCTGTCATCCACGACCCGCATCAAGGAAGACGGCACCGTTACGCTCGCCTTGATCGGTCCGATTCAAGCGCGGGGCAAGACGACGTCGCAACTGGCTCAGGCAATCGCGGCCAGTTACGCGAGCGGAGGCTTCCTCGCCAATCCTTCGGTCAACGTCGAGGTGAGCAATTATGTCAGCCGCTTCGTCACTGTTCTGGGCAATGTGCCCCAAGCGGGCAATTATCCGCTGGATCGCAACTATACGGTCGCGTCGATGCTTGCCAAGGCTGGTGGCTCAACGAAGGATGGCGCCAACGCCGTCATCCTGACGCCGGCCGATGGCAGCGGTGCCGTCCGCATCTCGCTCGCCGACATGGCTGTCGGGGGCAGTCGCCAACTGAAGCCAGGGGACATACTGTTCGTTCCACCGGCCGAGAAGGTCTATGTCTACGGCCAGGTGCAGCAACCTGGCGCCTTCTCGTTCGCGCCGGGTCAGAGTTTCCGCCAAGCGCTCGCGCTGGCGGGAGGGCCAACGCTCGCGGGTTCTACCAAGCGCATAAAAGTACGCCGGGGAGGCAAGGAAATACAGGCGAACCTGGATGATCCGGTTCAGCCTGAGGACGTCCTCATCATCCGGGAGAAGCTGTTTTGACGACAATCGATCATGGCTTCGCGCAGGATCGGTCCAGTGGCATGCGGGACTGGTTCCTGTCTTTTCGACGCAGCACGGTAAACGCCGAGGCTACCAATGATGGGCCTCGCGCAGCAATGGCTGAGCCGCTGCTGCTCGACACGCCCGTGGCGCCGGGGTTCCGGCAACCGCCAGATGAGGTGGCGGATGCACCGCGGGCTCTTTCGATGGGGGCGATGGCCGCGCCCCTGAAGCCGATCAGCTTGCGGCGGGATTCCATCTACAGCGCTTTTAGCACAGCGATGCCGGTGACGGATCGTCACGGGCTGGCGGGGCGGAACAGCGAGCTGGAGAAGCTGGTCGAGGCGATCGTCGTCCAGCGGAAGCATGCGGTGATTTTTGGAACGCGGGGGTCGGGCAAGACTTCGTTGGCGCGGGTTTTTGGCGATCTGGCGGATGAGGCAGGTTGCGTCGCGCTTTATGGGTCGGCGAGTGGGGATGCGGACTTCGATGCGTTGTTCCGGCCGTTCCTCAGCGAGCTACCGATGAGTGCGGGGGGGCAGGAAAAAGCGCGGAAATTAATGAATGAAACCATTGATGGAACGCGGTTGGCGAACCTGCTGGTGGAGGACGTACGTCAGCGTACGATTTTGATCCTGGATGAGTATGACCGGGTCCGTTCGGACGAGGCGAAGTCGGATGTTGCGACGCTGCTGAAGCTGCTGACCGACATTCATTCACCGGTTCAGGTGGTGCTGGTGGGCATCGCGGGGGACGTGGACGGGCTGATCGCGGCGCATCCTTCACTTCGGCGGCATATCGCGCCGCAACGGGTCGCCCCGATCCCCAAGCTGGAGCTGGAACGGCTGCTGATGAGCTGCGCGGAGAATGCGCGGCTGAGCCTTGATCCCGACGCGCTCGATGCGTTGGCGGGCGCGGCGATGGGATCGCCCTACCATGCGCGGCTGTTCGGCATGCAGGCGGCACTTGTCACCGAGTCCGCAGGACGCGAGCGCATGACGCTGGCCGATGTGGAGCAGGGCCTCGCTTCCGCGCTGGAAGATTGGGCGGAGATGAGCGGCGCGACCCATGCGCTGTTCCGCCGCGTGCTGTGGGAAGCCAATGCGAGCCGCCGGATGATCGCGCTGGCAGGCGTGGCCGCTTCGCAGATGTCGGTCATTTCATACGATCGGCTGGTGCGCCTCAGCCATGAAGTGTTGGGCGGCGGATCGATCAATGAAGGTCAGGCGGCTGATGCGATGCGACGGCTGGAGCCTGCCCTTACGCCAATGCCCGGCGGCGAGCAGTTCATGTTCGAGGATACGCTGGCGCCCCAGTTTCTGTTGTTGATGGCGAAGCAGCCGGTCCCCGCGACGCCCCCTGCCCCCACCCCCGCCGAAGAGATGCGGGCCATGTTGCGAGGAGTTGACGGGCTATGACCATGAACCCGATCGATCTGCTGTCGGCCGTGCAGGCACGATGGCGGACGGCGGCGCTGCTGGGTGGCGCGCTGTTCCTTATCATCGCCCTATTGGCGTTCATCCAGCCGCGCCAATATGCGGCGACATCCTCGCTGCTGCTGGACCTGTCGCAGACGGACCCTACGGACGCCAACAACCAGCCCGGCGTCCGGGTCGAGGTGGACAGTATCCTGGGGACGCAGACCGATGTCATCCGGTCGGCCAAGGTGATCAATGCCGTGGCCAAGGAAGCCGGTTTCGTCGATGCCCTGCCCAAGGACATGCCCCTCGACGCGCGTTTGCAGCAAGCCGCCGACCGGGTGCGGGCCAATCTGACCGTAACGACGGGGCGGCAGAGCAATGTGCTGCAACTGCAATATCTGGATGCCGATCCGGCGGTAGCGGCCAAGGTCGCGAACCTCGCCGCACAGATTTACATGCGCGAGCAGGTCGAACTGCGCGCATCCCCCGCGCGCGGTTCCGCCAAATGGTTCGACGAGCAGACGCAGGAAGTGCGCCGCCGCTACGAACTGGCGCAGAAGCGGCTGTCCGATTTCCAGCGGGCGCATGACATTATCGGCATCAACCGCATGGACCTTGAAGCCGAGAAGCTGAAGAACATGTCCTATCAGCTGACGCAGGCGCAGGCCGAGGCGGCAGCGGCGCGATCCAAGGCAGGCGCGGGCTCCGTTTCGGACATTGAAGGATCGCTGATCGTCCAGAATTTGCAGGAGCAGGTCGCGACCCAATCGGGCCGGGTTTCGGAGCTGTCGAAGACACTGGGTCCGAACCACCCGAGCATGGTCGCGGCGAACGCACTATTGTCGGAACTGCAATCCAAGCTGGCGGCGGCGCGGTCGAGCCAGGCGGGTGCGGTGAATGCGAACAGCGTCGCCGCAAACCGCCGTGAAGGCGACCTTAAGTCCAACATGGCAGGTCAGGAAGACCGCATGATCCGCATGTCGGACGTGCAGGACCAACTGATGGTCATGCAACGGGACGTGGATGCCGCGCGGCAGACCTACGATACAGTTCGGCAGCGCTTCAACGAGGCCACGCTGAAAAGCCAGATCTCGCAGCCCAATGCCAGCCTGCTGGATGAGGCGTCCGTACCGCTGTTGCCAGCCAAGCCCAATCTTATGCTGTGGCTGATCGCAGGGGTCGCTCTGGGCCTGATCGGTGGAGTGGCGGCTGTCGTCATCGCCGAGATATTGAAGCCTCGCGTTCGATCCGCCGCTGGTGTCGCAAAGGCGACCGAAGTTGAAGTCATCACCGAACTGCTGCCCGTCCCGACCCGGGGCGGCTGGTTCCTCAATCGGCAGGAGGCCGCATGAGACTGCGTTCCACGGCAGGCGCCCCACCCCAGTTGATGCCCGGCGGTGGAACCGCTGCCATACGTCCGAGAGGACGGGACAAGCAGAGCTTTGCAAAGCTGGCGGTGGATCACGGGTTCCTGGCGGAATCCGACGTCACCCGGGTCGACATGCATGCGCGTGAACATGGCCTTGCCTTTCACGAGGCGGCTGTTGAGATGGGCGCGCTGGATACCGAGGCGGCAAATCTGCTGGCGGCGCTGGCAGGCGGTTTTTCGCTATTGCCAGCGGGTGATGAGCGGATCGACCCGGCCGTTGTCGCAGCCTTCGACCCCGCAAGTCCCTACGCGGCCAAGGTCAGGACGATCCGGGCGAAGATGCGGTCAGCCGCGAAGGCGGGCGATCCATCCGCACTACGGCTGGCGGTGCTGTCCGTCGATGCGGGGGATGAGGCCGCGGTCATGGCCGCCAACCTTGCCGTCGTACTGGCGCAGATGGACGGGCAGACGATGTTGATTGACGTCGACATGGGCAACCCTTCGCTCGACCGGCTGTTCCGGGTAGCGAACAAGGCCGGTCTCGCCGAACAGTTGATGGGCAGTGCTGCCCTGCTACCAGCGGCCAAGACGGCGATCGAGGGATTGTGGTTGATGACCGCCGGCCGCGCCTCCGGCAGTGCGTCGAGCCTGATCACGCGTGGGCCGCTGGCCGACACGGCCAACGGGTGGGGCCTTAAGGAAACATCGATGCTGTTCTACCTTGCCGAGCGCAAGGGCGAGCAGACACCGGTTGGCAGCATTTTGGCGGGCTTCGACGCCGTGGTCATCGTAGCGCGGCGTGGCGATACCGCGATCGCCGACTTGCGCCGCATCATCGATGATCTTGACCGGCAGGGCGTGCCGATCGCCGGGACGGTCATTGCATGAGTGCAGAGCGAGCCCTCCCCCAGCCTTTTCCGTCTGTCGAGCCGCAAGACAAGAGCGTGCTGGTCGGCGGCGTGCCGGTTTCGACCCTCTCGCTTGACGCCCTGATTGCCAAGATGGTGCGTGAAGCGCCGCTGCGCCGAATGCAGAAGGAAGCACCGTTGCTGGTGTTCGACTGCAACGGACAGGGGCTGTCGATGAATGCTCTCGATGCCAACTTCCGCGCCGATCTGGCTCAGGCGGACCTGATCCACGCCGATGGGCAAATCATCGTCATGGCGTCACGCTGGTTCAGCAACACGCCGATCGCCGACCGGTCGAGCACGACCGACATGTTCATCGACAGCCTGCCGCAGGCGGCGGCGGGCGATGTCCGCTATTATCTGCTGGGCGGCGAAGAGAAGGTGAATGCCGAATGCGCGCGGCGGATCACCGATGCGACGCCGGGCCTGAAGCTGGCCGGGCGGCGCAATGGCTTCTGGAGCGCGGAGGAGGAAGATGCGCTGATCGAGGAGATCAACGCGGCGGCGCCGGACGTGCTGTGGGTCGGTACGGGAAAGCCGCGAGAGCAGGCCTTTTGCGTCCGCAACCGGCACCGGATCAAGGCGGGGTGGATCGTCACCTGCGGTGGCCTGTTCAACTATGTGACGGGGGATTATCCGCGCGCGCCGATGTGGATGCAGAATGCGGGCCTTGAGTGGCTGCACCGGATGGTCACGCGGCCCCGGCAGTTGGCCTGGCGCTATATCACCACCAATCCCCATGCGCTTTGGCTGATCTGGAAGCATCGCCATGGCTGATGGGATCGGGCCTCAATCCCAGTCGGTGAAAGCCCCCCTCCCGCGCGTGGGAGGGGCCGGGGGAGGGTTTGTGCAGGACTCTCTTCCGTCGCTGGCGCTGAGCGATGGAACAGCGGTCGCGCAGGCCCACCCCCTAACCCCCTCCCGCTTGCGGGAGGGGGAACACGAAGGGCGCGTGCGGAAACTTGGAAGCATCTTTGGCCGCTTCGGCTTGGCCAGCCTGTCGTCCGCCATCGTGTCGGTCAGTCATCTGGCCGTGCAACTGTTTTCCATTCATCATCTGGGCACGGCGGCGATCGGCACGCTGGCCTTCCTGCTGGTCATCATCCAGTTCGGGTACAGCCTGTCGAACGCGCTCGTTTCGACGCCCTATACGATCGCGGTCAATCAGGACGACCACGCCGACCACAAGTCGTTCGACTTCTTCTTTCCGGTGAACCTGCTGTTGGCGGCCAGTCAGGGCTTGATCTGCGCGGCGATTGCATGGGCGACGGCTTCCCCTGCTGCGGCGGCGATGTTCGGACTGGCGGGCACCTTGTCCCTGGTGCGGTGGTTCGGGCGATCCAATGCCTATGCGCATCATAGGCCCGCGCGGGCGGCGCGATCCGATCTTGCCTATGCAGGCACAATCGTCGTGGGACTTCTGGTGGCTTCCCGAACGGGTGCGGACCTGGCCGGCATCGGCGCGATGTTGGTGGTGGCGAGCATTGTGGGGTTGCTGCCCTTCGGCCTTTCCTATTTGCGGCGGCATTTTAGCATGCGGCCGACGAGTGCTCTGGGCGCCTATCGTCCCGTGTGGCGGGAGCAATCGGGCTGGACGTTGGTGGGGGTGCTTTCGACCGAAGCGACATCCAACGCGCATAGCTATATCGTGACGCTGCTCGCGGGTCCGGCTGCCTTTGCGCCTGTCGCGGTGGGGATGCTGTTCTTCCGGCCGGTCAATGTATGCATAACCGCACTTACCCAGTTGGAGCGGCCGCGCATGACCAAGGCCGTGGCGCGCGGCGATCATCACGCCGCAATCACGTCCGAGCGCATTTTCATGGGTGCGTTGCTGTTCCTGTGGGCGGGCACGTGCGTGCTGGCGGCGGTCGTGCTGTTCATCTTTCCCCAACTAATCCTGAAGCCGACGCTTGATTGGCAGCTGGTTGCAATCGCGGTGGGGCTGTGCGCCCTGCTTTCGCTGGTTCAGTGCGTGCAGACGCCGATGAGCGTCATGACGCAGGCGCGCAAGGCGTTCCGCCCGCTCGCTCATCAGAGCCTGCGCAGTTGTGGAGTCGGCATTGTGGCAGTGACGCTGCTGACGCTGGCGGTTGCGCCTATTTTCTCGATCGCTGGCGTCGTGCTGTCACAGCTGGTGATGAT
Organism: Sphingobium sp. RC1; assembly: GCF_059738765.1. Classification (NCBI taxonomy): domain Bacteria; kingdom Pseudomonadati; phylum Pseudomonadota; class Alphaproteobacteria; order Sphingomonadales; family Sphingobiaceae; genus Sphingobium; species Sphingobium sp. RC1. Next base: position 1,388,076 of record NZ_AP027306.1, on the reverse strand, counting down.
GCTGGGCATCTGGCAGCTCGATCGCAAATGGCGGGCCGGTCAGCGTGGGGAAGGCTGAACCCATGGCGTCAACATGGCACCGCACTGGCCTTGCGTCGCCCCTCCCCGCTCCTGCTGCATCGCGGGAAAGCCGGGTGGTTCTGGTCGCTCAGATTTTCTACTTCATATTCCTGATGATGGTCTTCATCGGCCAGCAGCCTTTCGCGTCGCGGACGCAGGATGAGCTGGTGGCGATGGCGGCGGACAATGACGGATCGGACCTGTTCAAGCAGGCGCTGTTCATCGGCTTTGCGCTGTTGCTGACGGGAGTGCAGATATTCCGTCAGCATCCGCTGAAATACCGTTTCACCTTCTGGCCGCTGGCGATCATGCTGGTCTGGTTCCTGATCACCTGTAGCTGGGGCGTCGATCCGTTCGTGTCTTTCAAGCGGGTGATGCAGCAGTTCATCGTGATCTACATCACCTTTTGCGCGTTGGCGCTGATCGGGCCGGAACGGCTGTTCACCGCGCTGCGATGGGCGTTGATTACGTCGCTGCTCATATGTTGGGTTTCGATGCCGCTGACCTCTGCCGCAGTGCATCCACCGACCGAGAGCGACAAGGCGTTGATCGGCGCGTGGCGAGGGTTCTTCTTTCACAAGAATATCGCGGGCGCGGTGATGGCGCTGTGCTTCATCGTGTGCGGTAATGCGTGGGTGGATCGCCGCAAATGGTATTATGCGCTGTTCGCAATCATGGCGTTTGTCTTCGTGATCGGGACGAAGAGCAAGACGTCACTGGCGCTGTGCATCGGCATGCTGGCGATCAGCAACATCTACCGGGCGCTGAGCGACAATACGCAGAAGCGGGCGATCCTGCTGATCATGCTCGGGTTTGGGATGGTGGGGTTCCTGGCGCTCTACATCGCCTATCAGCCGACGATCGAACGGCTGTTCGCTGATCCGACGAGCTTTACCGGGCGCGTGTCGATCTGGCGCGTGGCGTTGGATTATCTGGCCGATCACCCGTTTCTGGGCGCGGGCTTTGGCGGCTTCTGGCAGGTGGGGGCGAACTCCCCGGCGCATGATTATCTCAATCAGCAATTCCAGATGCTGACGGCGCATTCGCATGACGGATATCTGGAGATTTGGGTGACGACGGGGCCTTTAGGGCTGGCCATGCTGCTGGTGAGCTTTCTTGCCCTGCCCGCTTACTGGTTCCTGACCGGATCGACCAAGCAGAACCAGCATCTGATGGTTCCGGCCTTCGCGATCTGGGTGTTCGTCATGTACCAGAATCTGCTCGAGACCTCCTTCTTCGACAAGGATCGGCAGGTCTGGGTGATCTTCCTCGCGGCGGTCGCCACCGCGCACGCCACTTTCAAGGCCAAGCCGCGCCCGCAATGGCAGCGGCGGCACATTTCTTCCCCGGAGGCTGTTGATGGCTAGGGCTATTATCTGCATCGCTACGTGCAATCGGCCGCAAGGGTTGCAGCGGACGCTGGAGTCGATCGCGGCGCTGGAAACCAGGCACAAGCTGGAGGTGCTGGTCGCGGACAATGACGCCGCGCGAGCCGAAGGCATGGGCGTGGTCGAGCGGCTGGCTTCGCAAGGCTATCGCTGGCCGATCAAGGCGCTGCTGGTGGCTGAGCGGGGGATACCCGTGGTGCGCAATACTCTGGTGGCAGAGGCGCTGGCTCGGCCGGGCGCGACGCATATCGCGATGCTGGACGATGATGAAGCCGCCTCCCCCGGCTGGATCAATGCGCTGGTGGATACGGCGATGCGGTGGAATGCGGATGTCGTGGGCGGCGCGGTAGTGCGAGAGATGGACGCGCGGGTTGCGCCCTGGGCCGCGCGGCATCCCTTGTTGCAGGCCAAGCGGCGCGGGACGTCAGGGCCTGTCGCGTTGGTGGATAGTACCGCCAATGTGCTGATCTCTGCGCAGGCGCTGCATCAGATGGGCGAACGGCCATTCGATGAGCGCATGGCGCTGACCGGCGGGTCGGACAAGCAGCTGTTCAGCCGCATGGCACGCAAGGGCTTTCGCTTTGCCTGGTCAGAGGAGGCCCTTGTGACGGAGCTGATCCCGGCGAGCCGGGTCACTACCAAATGGCTGCTGATGCGCGGCTATCGGCTGGGGATGACCGACATGATGGTCGAGCGGTTTCACAGGGGGCGGTTGCGCACTCTGGTGGGCGAAGCGCCGCGCATTGCCGCAGGATTTCTGGTGGGCACGCTGGGCGCTGCGACGACGTTCGACCGAGGCAAGCGCGTCGTGCGGCTGGGTAAACTCTACCGCGCTATCGGCAAGATCGCCGGAATCGCGGGCTTCCGTTACGAAGAATATCGAAAGGTGCATGGCGCATGAGCGATGCTGCTCCCTTCTTTTCCGTCGTCATCCCGCTCTATAATCGGGCCGATATCGTGGGTGATACGATCCGGTCGGTGCAGGCGCAGGACTGGCAGGATTTTGAAATCGTCGTGATCGATGACGGATCGCGCGACGATCCCGCTCCGGTGATCGACGCCATTGGCGACCCGCGCGTACGGTATATCAGGCAGGATAATGCCGGAGGTGGCGCGGCGCGCAATCATGGGATCAAGGCCGCGAGGGGCCGATATATCGCCTTCCTCGATTCGGACGACCTCTTCCTGCCGGGCAAACTGTCGATCATGGCGCAGGCGCTAAAGGATGATGACGGCCGCACAGTCCTCTATTCCAGGATGAAGGTGGACCGGGGCGTCGATCGTTACTGGATCAGGCCTGATCGCGGCATTCGGGACGGCGAGGATGTCGGCGAATATCTGTTCTGCGCCAACCAGTTCATGCAGACATCGACCATGGTCGTACCGAGCGAAATGGCCCGCAAGGTGCTGTTCGATCCGGCGCTGAAGAAGGGACAGGATCTCGACTTCTGCGTCCGGTTGCAGGGCGCAGGGGCGCGTTTCAAGATGATCGACGAGCCGCTGACGGTCTGGCTGGACGCGACGGAAGATGGCCGCACATCCTATGTTCGCGGTTATGAAACCTCGCTGGATTGGCTGGATCGCTGCGGTCACATGCTGACCGATCGGGCACGGCGCGGCTATCGCGCGACGGTGCTGGCCTATCACATGGCGCCCGTGCGCCCCGTCGCTGCGCTACGCGATCTGGTGATCGGCATGTTCGCAGGTGGGGTGCCGCCACGGGTGGTCGCGCGACAGATATTGCGATCCTACCTTCCCAAGCCGCTCTACCGTTCGCTGGTCAACCTGTTCGTACTTCGGTTCGGCAAGGGCGAACCCGCCCATGGCGGAGCGCGGTCGTGATGAGCGCCTGGCAACCTCCATCGCAGCTTCAGGCTGCCGTCGCCCAACCGATATTTTCGGTTGTCATCCCTACCTATCAACGCCGCGAAGCCGTCGTGGCGGCGGTGCTTTCCGCATTGGAGCAGAGCATCGCGGTGATCGAAGTGATTGTCGTCGTCGATGGATCGACCGACGGCACCGAACTAGCACTGGGCGCGATCAAGGACCCACGCCTGACCATCGTCGTCCAGCAGAACCGGGGAGCGTCGGCGGCGCGCAACGCCGGTGTCGATCGCGCACGGGGCCGATACATCGCCTTTCTGGATTGCGATGACCGTTTCCTGCCGCATCACCTTGCCGATCTGCTGCCCCTGCTTGAGGAGAGTGACGATGTCGTCGCCTATGGGCAGGTGCTGGCTGACCGGGGCGGCGGGCGGAATTTCCTCAAGCCCCCGCGCGCGATCCAACAGAATGAGCCGGTCGATCGCTACCTGATGTGCGATAGAGGCTTCATCCAGACCAGCAGCGTGGCGCTCAACCGTTCGCTCGCCGAAAAGGTCCGTTATCGCGAAGATGTGAAGTTCGGGGACGACACCGATTTCGCGTTGCGCCTGTCGCTGGCGGGCGCGCGTTTCGTGATGGCCAGCCGCCCCGGTACGATCTGGGCAGACCGTCAGGCAGAGGACAGGCTGTCGCAGATCCGGGGGAGTGTCGGCAGCCTGACCTGGCTGGCGGACCTGCGCCCCCATATCTCGGCGCGCGCCTTTTCCGGATATATGGGTTGGCATGCTGCAAAGAGCATCTGGCCGACCAAACGGCTTCGAGCCATCCGCTACTATCTGACGGCATTGTTCCATGGCGCCTATGGGCCGCGTCTGGCGGGCGCGGTGCTGATGCAGATCGTTCTGCCGGACGGCGTTTACCGCAAAATCTGTGACCGCTGGATCGACGTCACGCGATTGTTGAGCGGGCGGAGGCAAAGCCTGTGAGGCGGCGGGATTTTCTGGCGGGGGCAGCGACGCTGGCAGCCTGCTCTCCCATACCGCCCGGCGCCGCCCGCGTCGTGTCGCGCGAAGGATTGGCCGATCACGCAAAGGCTTCCGGGCGCTATTTCGGGGCGGCCGTGAAATCGCGATTGCTGCGCGAGGACAGTGCTTATCGCGCAACAGTGGCGCGGGAATGCGACATTCTGGTGCAGGAATATGAACTGAAGCGCGGAACCACCGAACCAAAGCCCGGCAAATACGACTTCAGCGGGGCTGACCAGATTATCGACTTTGCACAAGCGCATGGGATGCGGGCGCGCGGACACACATTGGTCTGGTACACGGCCAATCCGCCCTGGCTGGAACCGGCGGTGCAGCAGGCAAGCGATACGCAGCAACGACAGTTGATGACCGGCTATATCGACGTTGCCATGCGGCGCTATGCGGGCCGGATTTCCGAATGGGACGTAGTCAATGAAACACTTGAGCCCAATCAGGGCCGAGCCGATGGCATGCGCGCCGAGAGTCTATGGATGAAGGCCATGGGCGAGCGATATATCGACCTTGCCTTTCATCGGGCGCGGGAAGTCGATGGCGAGGCCACGCTATTCCTGGGCGACTATGGGCTGGAGCATGACTCTCCGCGTTGCGAACGGCGGCGAACCGCCATGCTGAAGCTGCTCGATCGTTTGATGAGCCGGGGCGTGCCTGTTGATGCGATCGGCATTCAGGGGCATCTGAAACCCTATAAGGAGCCGTTCAATCAGCGGCAATTTGCCGATTTTCTGGCAACGCTGAGCGGATATGGTTTGAAGCTGGCGATCACTGAACTGGATATCGCCGACCGTGGCGGGCCACCTAATCCGGACAAGCGCGACCGCGAGGTTGCGGCCTTTGCCAAGGCTTTCCTCGATGTGGCACTGGATAATCCGGCGATGGGATCAGTCCTGTGCTGGGGCGTGTCGGACAGAGATTCATGGCTGTCCAAATATCCCGAATATAAATGGCCTGACGGGCAGCTATCCCGTGGCCTGCCCTTTGACGGTAAAATGGCCCGGAAGCCATTTTGGGACGCAATCGCTGGCGCCTTCGATGCCGCGCCCCCTGCAAGGAGGAACCGGGCATGAGGGTCGCCTCGCTCACCGGCCTGCGCGGGGTCGCGGCCGTTTCCGTCCTGCTTTATCATATCCCGCATCAACCAACCTTTTCGCAGTTTGCGATCCCGCTTTTCTCGCGGGCCTATCTGGCCGTCGATCTCTTCTTCATCCTGAGCGGCTTCGTCATTTCCTATGGCTATCATGACCGGGTGGTGAAGCATCTGGGCAAAGCGAGCTATTTCGATTTCCTGATCAATCGCGTGGCACGGGTCTGGCCGCTGCACCTGATCGTCACATTGGTCTTTGGGCTGCGCATCCTGCTCAACGTGTCGGGCAATCAGTCGATAGAGTTGAACCCGGCCAATATCCTCAGCAACCTCTTCATGGTGCAGAGCTGGGGTTGGGGCACGGAGCCGATCGCGGGCAATAGCTGGTCTGTCAGCACGGAAGTCGCCGCCTATCTGATCTATCCGCTGATCGCGATCCTTGCCTTTTCGCGCTGGGCCTGGGCGCAGGCGGCAATCTGCATCGGAGTGCTGCTGTTCGTTGCATCGTCGGGACTGGGGGCCAGCGGGCCACTTGACGTCAATGACAGTGACAGCGTGCTGACGTTGCTGCGCTGCCTTGCGGGCTTTTCGCTGGGCGTGCTGACATATCGCGTTGCGGACCATCCTCTGTGCAAGGCCGTGATTGGCCGCAGCGGTGGATTTGCAGCGGTTTGCGGTTTGATCGCGCTGGCGCTGCTGTTCCCGGGAGCTGACTTGCTGGTCGTGTGCCTGATGCCTGCGCTGGTGCTGAGCTGCTATTATGACGGGCCAGCCGCGCGGGCGGTAATGGCCAATCGGCTGAGCTTCCACCTCGGCCTCATCAGCTATTCCATCTATCTTTGGCATCCACTGGTGCGCGACGTCGCCGCGCGCGCGATGGGCGTGGCGCAGCGGCATGGGATAGTCGGGGTGGACTCGCTGTTTGTGCTTGGGATGCTGGTGGTCACCTGGCTGATCTGCTGGGTCAGCTATTTGCTGATCGAGATACGAGGGCACCAGTTCATCAAATGGCTGCAAAAGGGGCGTCCGCAGCGTCCCACCGCACTGGAACCAGCGGCACCATGATGAGCAAGCCTGTCTGGATTGCGGTTCCGACGTTCCGGCGGCCCGCCGAATTGCGGCACTTGCTGGAGACGCTGGCAAAGATGGTGCAGCGGCAGGATGTCATGGTGCTGGTCGCCGACAATGACGGGGACGCGGCGGAGGGTGCCGCTGTCGTGGAAGCGTTGCAGAGAAGCGGCTATCCCCTACCCCTTACTCTGCTGCCGGTGGCGGAGCCGGGGCTTTGCTCGGTTCGCAATGCGATATGTGATGCCGCGATGGCCGATCCCACTATGCGGTTCATTGCGATGATCGACGATGATGAGTGGCCCCAGCCCGGCTGGCTCGATGCGCTGCTTGCCTGCCAGGCGCAGGTGGGTGCCGATGTGGTCGCTGGACCTGTTGATTTTCACTTCAAGAATGGGCCGCCACGATGGGCGCAACAGACTTTGGTGTTCCGGCCGGAGCAGCGTGCATGGGGCGCGACGGCCATGTTGTGGGCAAGCAATAACCTGCTGGTGAACCGCAGGGCGCTGGAAATGTTGCCACGGCCGTGGTTCGATGTGCGCTTCAATCGCAGCGGGGGTGAAGATCTGGATTTCCTTGCGCGGTTGCGGGAAGCGGGCGCGCGGTTCGCCTGGGCACCCGATGCGCGGGTGAGCGAATGGGTGCCGCCGGAGCGGGCAAAGCTGAGCTGGGTGCTCAAGCGGATGTGGCGGATCGGATTTACCGAGACACTGGCGCGGCGGAAGCGGCGGCCGGGGCGCGTTGCGCAGGCTGTGCTGGTAGCGCGGACACTCGGCATTCTGGGGTTGCGCACCGTCGGCCTTGCAGGACTGATCCTGCCCGGCGTTCGCCGCGTGGACGTTGCCGGGCAGTGGGTCAAATGCTGGGGGCGCCTCTATGCCCTGTCAGGCGGCGCCCACGCCCATTATGGCGCGCTGTAGATGCGCAGGCTCTTGATGATCATATCTCCAGAGCCATCATCATAGGCGCCACTGGTCTTCACCGCGACGTCCATGATCGGATACCAGCGGTGCCCCTGGAAGGGATTGACCGACTGGTATGTTTCAACGCCATCAACGAACCAGGTGATATAATCACGCTGAATATCGACGGCGAAGCGGTGAAAGTCTTGGGCGAAGCCATCGAGGCCGTAAGCCTGCTCAGCCTGGATCGTGACGCCGCGCTGGAAGCTGCGGACGCCGTCGGTGCCGCCATGGATGGTGTGGGCGATATGACGATCGAAGTCCCAAAAGCTTTGATAGCCAAAGCCTTCATAGATATCGATTTCGGGCGGCCATCCGCTGGTGGAGATAAGCCAGAATGCGGGCCATGAGCCGCGACGGTTGGGCATCCGGGCCACCCATTCATATTGGCCATAGCCGATCTGGGACCCAGTGAAGTTGCGGCCATCCAGCACCGACGCGCCATAATACCAGTTTTGGCCTTCATACCAGATGGGGGACTTCAGCTTCTGGCTGTGCAGGACGAGACCCTGTGTGCCCCAGTAGACTGGACCTTCAATGCCGGGGAATAGCGACGAATCCAGATAGAGCCCGGTCTCTCCATTGGCGATCTGGGTACGCCCATGCGATAGCGAGGTGGCCCAGCGATCCCAGCCGCCGTCGGGCGAGCGCTTGTGCGTGTCCTTCTTCAGCTCGAACTGGAGCGTGCCTGTTGCCGCGAAAGTTCGGGGCTGGCGGAAAGTGCCGGTTGCATTGGGTGTTGACGCGACGGTGCTGGTCGCGGTGATGGTTGCCAGCGATTGTCCTTGAAGGCCGCCCCAGGGCGCTTCCCGCAGCTTCAGCTGGAATTGCTGTCCCTCGGCGAGGCTGGTGATCGGTACACCGACCGTCTGGACGAGCGGATCGCCGGGGCGGAAGATCACGACGGTATCTACCGTCTGGTAGTTATAGCCGGACAGCGCGCGCAGCGTGCCTGACCCATTCACGGTAATGACCCGCGCGATGACGGTGTTCGGCGTCGGACGATCCAGCGTTACCGGCACATAGGCGGTGCCGCTGCCCGGATGCACGGTCGCATTGCCTAGCGACAGGGTCGATTTGTCCGGCAGCTTTGTACCATTGGCGAAATCGAATGTGGAGAAACTGGATGAAACGGTCGAAGTGGTGTCAGTCGATAGCGAAGTTGTCGAAGCTGTCGTCGATGTCGATCCACTGCTGAGTAGAGTCGTGCTCGACCCCGTCTGCAAGTTAGTCGATGTCGATCCACTCGATAACATCGTTGCAGCCCCCGCCGCCATGACGAATAGTAGCGATAATCCGGCTCCACACATGGAGCCGGTCAGTTTGATATTCATTTTTGCAACCCCCGCTTATTAGCCCCTTGAGGGTCCTATACGAAGATTAACAAAAACTTCCGGTCAAGCACGGCTCATCGCAAAGCCGGAGCTTTTGCGATGAGCCGATACAGCTAGGCTTTATTCCGCTGCCTGGATGAGCGTTTCGGGTTCCGGTTCTGCGCCCCGGCCTACGCTGACATAGGAGAACCCCGCCGCTTCCGCGTCGGCGGCCCGGTAGATGTTGCGAAGATCGACAAGGCCCTCGCCGCTCATCACGGATCGCAGGCGCGGCAGGTCGAGCGCACGGAGCGCGTCCCATTCGGTGACGATCACGACGGCCGCAGCGCCTTGGGCGGCCTCATAGGGATTGGCGCAGAAATCGACGCCGCGCAGCATCGATCGAGCGGCCTCCATTCCTTCCGGATCATAGGCGCGGACCTGTGCGCCCGCATCCTGCAACGCCTGTATGATGGAGAGCGAAGGCGCGTCCCGCATGTCGTCCGTGTTCGGCTTGAAGGTCAGGCCCAGCACGCCGATCGTCTTGCCGCGGACGGAGCCGTTGCACACAGCGACCACTTTGCGGGCCATGGCGCGCTTGCGGCTTTCGTTGATCGCAACCGTTGTTTCGATGAGGCGGATCGGCGCGCCCGCGTCTTCGGCGGTCTTCACCAGCGCCAGCGTATCCTTGGGGAAGCAGGAGCCGCCATAGCCGGGACCCGCGTGGAGGAACTTGCTGCCGATGCGGTTATCGAGGCCGATGCCGCGCGCAACCTGCTGAACGTCCGCGCCGACATGTTCGCACAGTTCCGCGATTTCGTTGATGTAGGTGATCTTCATCGCGAGGAAGGCATTGGCGGCATATTTGATGAGTTCGCTGGTGCGTCTGCCGGTAAACTGAATTGGTGCCTGATTCAGATAGAGCGGGCGGTACACCTCCTCCATCACAGGGCGGGCGCGATCATCCTCGATGCCGATGACGATGCGGTCAGGCCGCTTGAAATCCTGGATTGCCGCGCCTTCGCGCAAGAATTCGGGGTTGGAGGCGACGGCAAACTCCGCAGCCGGGTTGGCTTCGCGGATGATGCGGTCCACTTCATCGCCCGTTCCGACAGGGACAGTCGATTTGGTGACGATGACGGTAAAGCCGCGCAATGATGACGCGATTTCACGAGCCGCTTCATAGACGTAGCTGAGATCAGCGTGGCCATCGCCTCGGCGGGCAGGCGTGCCGACCGCAATGAACACGACGTCCGCCTCTGCCACAGCAGCGGCCAGATCCGTGGTAAAGGTGAGGCGCCCGCCCTTCACATTGCGCGCGATCAGGTCGGCGAGTCCCGGCTCGTAAATCGGTACGCCGCCGTCGCGCAGCACCTCAATCTTCACAACGTCCTTGTCCACGCAGACAACATCATGCCCAAAGTCGGCAAGGCATGCGCCCGAAACCAGCCCAACATAGCCCGATCCGGTCATCACGATCCGCATCACCTATTCTCCTTAACAAGCGGCTCCCCTTGCGCAGCGATCCGGAGAAAAAGGCGCAAAAAGCCGATCCCGCGAGCGCGGGATTGATGGGCTTAGCCTTTCGCCATGGATCGGATGCCCAAGCGTAAAGCCTGACATCCAAAAGCTGGAACCAGCCAGCTATTGATGCAGCGCAGCATAGCGTCTCGCACCGAGTTGATGCAACGCAACCTGCCGCTAAGCAGACACATATGGGCGTGGAACCAGCCGGTTGCTGGTAGGAAACCGTGTCAGATGCCGCCAGCGACGACCGGCCAGCCGCCTTGCTCCAGTCGAGCGCTCAAATCGGCAATGCACTGCTCCAGCACTGCGGCCCGAGTTGAGCGGATGACGAAGTTTGCCCCCGTCCGGCCATCCCGGAAGAAAGGATAGCTGCCGATCTGACAGCCTTCATGCGTACGCTCCGTCACGGCGAGAAGGTCGGCAATCTCGCTTTCCGCGACCCAGCAGCCAATCTGCGCCGACAGCAGGGGTTGGCCGCCCTCCAACGTCCCGGTCAGCATGTCGAGCATGCCAGCGGTGATGTGCGGCACGCCCGCCATGATAAAGATATTGCCATGTCGAATGCCAGGCGCGCCTGACATCCGGTTTTCGATAAGGTCTGAACCGGCGGGCACCCTGGCCATGCGCAACCGCGCGTCGGTCAACCCGCCCCGTGTTTCATAATAGCCCTGGAGCATGGCGCGGGCCTGCGGATGAATTTCGACATCGACATCAAGGGCGCGGGCGATCGCGTCGACAGTGATGTCGTCGTGTGTCGGCCCGATGCCTCCTGTGGTGAACAGATAGTCGTGGCGCACCCGAAGCGCATTTACCGCTTCGACGATGGAGTCGCTGTCGTCCGCGATCACGCGTACTTCGCGCAGCCTGATCCCCTGCACGTTCAGCCAGGACGCGATCTGCGCGATATTCTTGTCCTGGGTTCGGCCGGACAGAATCTCGTCTCCGATCACGATCAGCGCGGCGGTCCAGATACGTTCGGTTACGGGCATGAGGCTGGCCATAGCGTTTGACGCGTCGGCTGCCTAGCCCGACGCGATCGGGGCCTCGCAATATCCTGCTGCACCGCCTATAACCCGGACATGACCGAATATATGACGATGACGGCCGATGCGCCGATTTCGCGATCAACCGCGATCAAATTGTATGACGCTGCGGGTTTCGAAGGCATGCGCAAGGCGGGACGGCTGGCTGCCGAAATCCTGGATGCGCTGGTGCCGCATGTGGTGCCGGGCGTAACCACCGGCGAACTGGACGACATCGTCCGGCGCATGACGCTGGACGGGGGCGGCGTGCCCGCCACCCTTGGCTATCGTGGCTATACGCATAGCTGCTGCATCTCGCTCAACAATGTCATTTGCCATGGCATCCCCGGCGACATGAAGCTGAAGGATGGCGATATCCTGAATATCGACGTGACGCCGCTGGTCGATGGGTGGCATGGCGATACGAGCCGGATGTTCATAGTCGGCGAAACCAGCATCAAGGCACGGCGGCTGATCGAAGTGACCTATGAATGTCTGATGCTGGGCATAGAACAGGCAAAGCCCGGTCACCATCTGGGCGACATCGGCCATGCTATTCAGAAGCACGCCGAAAAGCATCGCTATGGCGTGGTCCGCGATTTTTGCGGCCATGGTTTGGGCCGCGTATTTCACGACAGTCCCGAAGTCGTCCATATCGGCCGGCCGGGCGCTGGGCCGGAACTGCGCCCCGGCATGTTCTTCACCATCGAACCGATGATCAACATCGGAAAGCCCGGCGTGAAGATGCTGGAAGACGGATGGACCGCCGTCACGCGCGATCGCACGCTGTCGGCGCAGTTCGAACATAGCATCGGGATTACCGAAAATGGCTGCGAGATTTTCACGAAGAGCCCGGCGGGCCTCGACGCACCGCCTTATCTGAGCTGAAAAAACACTGCCTAAAAATCAGGCACGGTGGGACAATATTGCTCTGAAATCAGGCAATATGGACAAAGATTGCGGCATCGCCGAAAGCGTGGCGTAGCGATTCGCCGTTTGGCACGGTAATTGATTATTGAAAGGCACGGCGCATGTCTCGGGGGCATGAAGATCGTCGCTTGTAAATGATGAGGGCGAAGATCACTTCGTCATCGCGCGCGCGTTTGAGTTGGGATTAGAGTGATGAAAAAGATCGAGGCGATCATCAAGCCGTTCAAGCTCGACGAGGTGAAGGAAGCGCTGCACGAAGTGGGCGTGTCCGGCATCACGGTTACGGAGGCCAAGGGCTTTGGCCGTCAGAAGGGCCATACCGAACTGTATCGTGGCGCTGAATATGTCGTCGACTTCCTACCCAAGGTGAAGCTGGAGGTGGTCGTGGACGACGCCTTGGCAGACCGCGTGGTGGAGGCGATCTCTGCCGCCGCGCAAACCGGACGGATCGGCGACGGCAAAATTTTCATCTCGGCGATCGAAGGCGCGGTTCGCATCCGCACCGGCGAGCGGGACAGCGACGCTATCTGATCTCCATCAATTTTGATTTCGCGTCAGCTTCGTAAAGGAGCTGACGAACTGCAACATCCACTACCCCTTCGGGGGGGCAATCATGAAAGAAGGGCAAGCGCACATGGCCAACACGCCAAAAGACATCCTGAAGATGATCGAAGAAAAGGAGATCGAGTGGGTCGATCTGCGCTTCACCGATCCCAAGGGCAAGTGGCAGCACCTGACCATGGTGTCTTCGGTCCTGGGCGAAGATGAGCTGAACGAAGGCCTGATGTTCGACGGTTCGTCGATCGAAGGCTGGAAGGCAATCAACGAGTCGGACATGATCCTGAAGCCCGACCTGGACGCGGTCTATGTCGATCCCTTCAGCGCGACCCCGATGCTGATCCTGTTCTGCGACATCGTCGAGCCCGACACTGGCGAACTCTATGCCCGTGACCCGCGCTCGACCGCCAAGCGCGCAGAAGCCTTCGTCAAGTCGGCTGGTTTCGGCGACACCGTCTATGTCGGCCCGGAAGCCGAATTCTTCATGTTCGACGACGTCCGCTTCAACAACGACTATAACGAATCCTTCTACAAGATCGACGACATCGAGCTGCCGACCAATACCGGCCGTGAATATGAAGGTGGCAACCTTGCCCACCGTCCGCGCGCCAAGGGTGGCTACTTCCCCGTCGCTCCGGTCGATCCGGCCACCGACATCCGCGCCGAGATGGTCACCACCATGCTCGAAATGGGCCTGCCCTGCGACAAGCACCACCATGAAGTGGCCGCTGCCCAGCACGAACTCGGCCTGACCTTCGGCACGCTGGTGCAGACCGCCGACCGCATGCAGATCTATAAGTATGTCGTGCAGATGGTCGCCCAGGCCTATGGCAAGACCGCAACCTTCATGCCCAAGCCCATCGCGCAGGATAATGGTTCGGGCATGCACACGCACATGTCCATCTGGGACGGTGGCAAGCCGCTGTTCGCGGGCGAAGGCTATGCCGGCCTCAGCGACATGTGCCTCTACTTCATCGGCGGTGTCATCAAGCACGCCAAGGCACTGAACGCTTTCACCAACCCGACCACCAACAGCTACAAGCGCCTGGTGCCGGGCTTCGAAGCGCCTGTTCTGCTGGCCTATTCGGCGCGCAACCGCTCGGCCTCCTGCCGTATTCCGTACGGCGCGGGTTCGAAGGCAAAGCGCGTGGAGTTCCGCTTCCCCGACGCGATGGCAAACCCCTACCTCTGCTACGCAGCGCTGCTGATGGCTGGTCTGGACGGCATCGAGAACAAGATCCATCCGGGTTCCGCGATGGACAAGAACCTCTATGATCTGCCGCCGGAAGAACTGAGCCAGGTGCCGACCGTTTGCGGTTCGCTGCGTGAAGCACTGAACAGCCTGGAAGCGGACTATGAGTTCCTGCTGAAGGGTGACGTGTTCACCAAGGACCAGATCGAAGCCTATATCGAGCTGAAGTGGCCCGAAGTGTACCGCTGGGAAATGGCTCCTTCGCCGGTCGAATTCGACATGTACTACAGCTCCTGATTTTTTTCGGGTTGCCGTCAAGAAAGAAGCTCGGTCACGCAAGTGGCCGGGCTTTTTCTTTTGCTTGGGCCAACGAGATGAGAAACATTTGAGCAACCTGATGGCCATGATGAGTAAGCCTTCATTGATGATTGCCGCGCCGTCCATGTGGGATATCACCGTACCCAAAATGGAGGCAGACCGTGACCAACATGCAACCATCTGCGGGTATCCCCACGCTTAGATCCATGGGCCTGCATCGCCATCGCTTCTTGCGGCGTGCGGCTTTCGCGATCCTGCCGCGGCTCGCGTCCCGAGATATAAGCATCTCTCATCATTGGGTCGATGGCGCGAAACTGCGCCTCAATCTGTTTCGTCACCGCGGCTACTGGTATCACGGCCGCGGACGAGAAAGCGGTGTGATGTCCAGCCTTGCGCGGCTCATCCAGCCCGGTGACACGGTGATCGAAGCTGGCGCCCACATCGGATATATCAGCATCTACCTGGCGAAGTTGAACGGCCCTGAGGGCAAGGTCTTCGTCTTTGAGCCCAGCCGCGACAATCTCCGCTATCTGACCGCCAACGTGGCGTCATTCCCCCAGGTGGAAATCGTCCCGGAAGCTGTCGGGGATACCGTGGGACAGGCGTCCTTCTACGTCGAAAATCTGTCGGGTCAGAACTCGTCCCTGATCCAGGATTATGAAAATCTGGAAAGGAATAATCAGAACGCCTTTTCAAACCAGCATTACAACCAGATGCAAGTGAATGTGACCACCATCGACAGCTTCGTGGCGTCAAGAATGATAAAGCCCGACTTCCTGAAAATCGATATCGAGGGAGCGGAACTGATGGCTTTGAGCGGCATGACCGAATGCCTGGCTCGCGACCGGCCCAAATTGATGGTGGAAGTGACCAATCAGGAAGACGCTGTGATGCAGCTAATGGCGGCAGCGGGTTACAAAGCGTTCGACAATCGTCTGAAGCCCTTCGGCCCGGATGCGGACCAAGGGCCGAACCGCTTCTTCATACCAGAAGAACAGTCGTGGAGCATCATGACCTGAGGGGAAAGCGCCCCATCAGGACACTCACCCAGGGATAGACGCGCCGAAGAGTAGCACGGGCTCTCCGGCAGGGGATAACGCGACCTCCCCTCCCGCGCTCGTCACCAGGCTGCGGATCATCCACGCGGCCGCTGTGCGGGACGCAAGACTGTCTTCCGGGAGCGTTCCTGCCAGAGCGGCGCGAAGATCGGGGTCCAGCACCAGCTTGGGGCCTTCGGCACGGACCACGATTTCAGTAACGCCAGGCCGCTTTTCAGCGCCGATGTCCAGTTGGCCACCGCGCACCAGCGCGTCGCCCGCGATTAGGGCGAGGTTCAGCAACACCTTGACCGGCAGCTTGTCCAGCATGTCGTCATCGACAAGCCAGCCAACCTTGACCCGGCCCGCCGCGAACATGCCCTCAATCGCCACCCGGGCTTCATGCGTGGGCACAGCGTCGCCGAAACCGCCCGCCGATCCGAAGGCAAGCCGGAAGAATTTCAGCTTGTTGGCCGAAGTTTTCGCGCTGTCGGCCAGAAGATCGAGGCAGCGCTGGCGCATTTCCGGGTCGGTTTCATCCGCCATCAGCTCCAGACCGTTGTTCAGGGCGCCGACCGGGCTCAACAGATCATGGCACAGGCGCGAACAAAGCAAGCTGGCAAATTCGATGCTGTCGGTCGGGTTGGTCATGAAGGGTTCTGCCGCCGGGAATAACTGAAAGGAATGACAGGCTAATGCGCTGCCGGGCCAGATGATGCAACCCCGGCCTGCCGCCTTTGCCTCACATGATGTCGAGCATTGCTTCGGAAAACGTCACCTTTTCCGACCGCCCCATGCTTGCGATCCAAAGCCGTGCTTCCCCACGACCTATGATAAGCCACAGGCTGCCGTCGGGGGCCGCGCAGGCCGCATCCGTGGCGGATGGTTCAGGGCGACCACTGGGGTGCGAGTGGTAATGACCCATCACGGTTGGTCCACCAGCCCTGGCGGCCTTGTGAGCAGCGAGGAGAACCACGGGATCGAGTTCGAAATGCCTAGCCGGATCAGTCGCGACATTTGCTGCCGGACGCGCTTCCGCGATGCAGCCGGAATGCCCCAGCAACAACCCGCAGACTTCGTCAGCGCTGCTCGCCGCGTGGGACATGATCTGTTCCAGCAGCAATCTTGAAATGCGGACCATCATTCTTACATGCTTAGCCAATGGGTTCGGGGGATTCTATCATCGAGACGACGATAGGCGAAGCGCAGCATGGCCTTCGCCTGGACAAGGCGCTTGCCGAACTGGTTCCGGAACTTTCACGCGAACGATTGAAGAGCCTGATCGTCGATGGTCAAATAACTCTCGCGGGACGAACGCTGAGCCCGTCGGTGAAGGTGGCCGATGGTCAGACTTTTACGATCAGCATTCCAGCGCCCACTGATGCCGAGGCGATCGCCCAGGATATTCCGCTGACCATCGTGCATGAGGATGCCGACCTGATCGTCGTCGACAAGCCAGCGGGTCTGGTGGTCCATCCGGCGGCTGGCAATCTGGACGGGACGTTGGTGAATGCCCTGCTGCATCATTGTCGCGGGCAATTATCCGGCATCGGCGGCGTCGCTCGTCCGGGTATCGTTCATCGGATCGACAAGGATACGTCCGGGCTGCTGGTCGTCGCGAAGTCCGACCGGGCGCATGAAGGGCTGGCACAGCAATTCAAGGCGCACAGCATCGACCGGCTATATGCGGCGATCGTCTACGGGCATCCCCAACCTGCGGCCGGAACGATCGACACATGGATTGGAAGATCGGATTCGGATCGCAAGAAAATGGCGGTTCATCGCGAAGGACGTGGCAAGCATGCTGTCACCCATTATCGCACGATCGAACGCCTGACCGGCGCCGCATTGGTGGAATGCAGGCTGGAAACTGGACGAACCCATCAGGTGCGCGTTCACATGGCGCATCTGGGTCACCCCTTGATCGGCGATCCGGTTTACAGTAGAGAGAGAAAAGGTTTCAAAACGATACTGGAAACGATGCGTTTCAGAAGGCAGGCATTGCACGCGAAACAGCTGGGGTTCATACATCCGGTGACGGGGCAAAAACTCAGCTTTGACAGTGCACTGCCTGCCGACATGCAGGAACTGTTAAGCGAGCTCCACGTATAGGTTTTGACAAGTTTGCGACGGCGCATCGGACGCCTCTTCTGGGTCCCGCCGCGCACGAAAGGGAAAGGTGAAGCGACATGGCTGCAAAAAGCAATGTCCCCGCGGTTCCAGCGCTGGGCGGTGAAGCCAGCCTCAACCGCTATCTGTCGGAAATCCGCAAGTTTCCGCTGCTGACGCCTGAGCAGGAATATATGCTCGCCAAGCGTTACGCGGAACATCAGGATCCGGAGGCGGCGGCGCAACTCGTGACGTCCCACCTGCGTCTGGTGGCGAAGATCGCCATGGGTTACCGCGGCTATGGCCTGCCGGTCAGCGAACTGATCAGCGAAGGCAATATCGGCCTGATGCAGGGCGTGAAGAAATTTGAGCCGGAACGCGGTTTCCGCCTGGCTACTTACGCCATGTGGTGGATTCGCGCGTCAATCCAGGAATTCATTCTTCGCAGTTGGTCGCTCGTAAAGATGGGCACCACCGCAGCGCAAAAGAAGCTGTTCTTCAACCTTCGCCGGATGAAGAACAATATCGAAGCGTTCGAGGATGGCGACCTGCATCCCGACGACGTCAAGAAGATCGCTACCGACCTGGGCGTGACCGAGGAAGACGTGGTCTCCATGAACCGTCGCATGGCGATGGGCGGCGACACATCGCTCAACGTGCCAATGCGCGAGGACGGCGAAGGGCAATGGCAAGATTGGCTCGCCGACACCGACCCGTTGCAAGACGAGCTGGTCGCGGATGAGCAGGAAAAGACGCTGCGCCACGATATGCTGGTCGAGGCGATGGATGATCTGAACGATCGTGAAAAGCATATCCTTGCCGAACGGCGTCTGGCCGAAGAGCCCAAGACGCTGGAGGAACTGAGCCAGGTTTATGGCGTCTCGCGCGAGCGTGTCCGCCAGATCGAGGTGCGTGCCTTTGAGAAGCTGCAAAAGGCCATGATGCGGATTGCTGGCGACAGGCTGGGCAAGATGCGACTGGCGCTGGCCTGACGCTCATTACAATGAGATAAAAGCCCCGGAGTGATCCGGGGCTTTTTTTGCGACCGTTAGCAGCGACCGATTTATGGCGGATTGGCTTGGCGGTGCATGCCACCTTGAATGCTGGACGAACCGCGTTACGAACGGGCAAATGAGTGCCACCATCGCCGCTTCGTCTCGCCGCCGCTTCCGTTGGGCCGGCTTCGTCATCCGGATATTGGGCGGCTTTGTCGCTCTCTCATTGCTGTTGGTGCTGCTCTATCGATTCGTACCGCCCCCCGTGACGTTGACGATGCTGGCCGATCCGAATGGCATCACCAAAGATTGGGTGGGTCTGGACGATATTGATCCGGACATGGCACGCGCGGCCATCGCAGGCGAAGACAGCCGCTTTTGCAGTCATCATGGTTTCGACGCGGTCGCGATCGCGCAAGCGCTGCGACACAATGCCAGTGGCGGCAGGATTCGCGGCGGATCAACTATCAGCCAGCAGACCGCGAAGAACGTGTTCCTGTTCCAGGGTGGCGGCTTTATCCGCAAGGGGTTTGAAGCCTGGTTTACTGTCTTGATCGAGGCGATTTGGGGAAAGCGGCGGATCATGGAGGTGTATCTGAACGTCGCGGAGACGGGGATTGGGACTTATGGCGTGCAGACCGGTGCCATCCGCTATTTCCACCATGGGGCGGGCAAGCTGTCGCGCGCGGAAGCGGCGCGTCTTGCTGCCGTACTGCCACTGCCCAAGAAAAGGGGCGCGATTGCGCCGCGTGGCTTTACCCGGCGATATGGCAACAGCATCACAAGCCGGATTGGCGTGGTGCAACGGGATGGTTTGGATAGCTGCGTTCGGTGACTGAAGCGTCGTGCTTGGGTGGAAAGCAAGCGTTCGCATAGAAACGTCAGGGTGTCATGCCTGTCGCGCATCCTCCTAACTTCCAGCTTGGGCTCGCATTATGTAATGTGTGGCGGCTAATTGATTCAAGCCGCGCCAGAAATCCGATGGTAGCTGCCTCGCATTTTGGCGTGCTGATCAAATGGAACGTTGGGGTGTGGAGTTGAATGAAGCGGGTTCGAATTTCGCGCGATGAGTCATACCAGTCGATACCGATCACCATGTTTCGTGCTGATGAGGGCGGCGCGCGAACAGCTGAAGCTCACGGCACTGGCTTTATCTGGGAGAGCGTTGGAGTTTGGTATCTAATAACGAATGTACACAATCTCACAGGCTGGAACTACACGGCGAATTGTGCCCTTTCGGATAGGGCGTTCACGCCGACAAACATCGACTTCAATCTTGGGGTTTGGGCGCTCGATCCTCAAGGCGCGCGAAGGTGGTATCGACGAGGATGGAGCCTGCCACTTTCTTCTGACGATGGACCCAATTGGCTGGTGCATCCCATACACCGTGAATTGGTCGATGTAGCTGCGCTTCAGCTGTGTGCCGTACCGGACGATGAGGCATTGCGAGTACTCTCGATCGACGGGTTCGCGACTACACCGATAAATCTTCATCGTTGGGATCGCTTTGATGTCTCGGCAGGCGATGATGCATTCGTTCTGGGCTTTCCCTTCAACATGTCTGGCGGTCACTTTCCGATCTGGAAGAGGGCATCGATAGCAACCGAACCCGACATCGATCTAGAAGGATTACCGAAGCTGTTGCTCGATACTGCTACACGGAAGGGGATGTCTGGTTCGCCAGTGCTTCACGTCCGGAGGGGCTTAACAAATCCCTCAGGTACGTTTGGAGACGATTCTATAATCGGCGAGGCCACAGGTTTTCTTGGCATATATTCAGGTAGGATCGGTGAAGATCCGTTAGGCGTTCAACTTGGGATCGTTTGGAAGGCGCAGGTAATCGATGAGATAATTGCAGGAGGCGTGAAGGGCAAATGGCATTGGGAGCAATCATGATAGGCGAAACAGAGCCCCTGTTCATCCAATAGCTCTAATGCTCATTCTAGCGACGTCAGATTCTGGTCGTAGTCGATAGCCCATTCAGCGAATAACCGAAACGACTAGAGGGCGCCCTGTTTCCCAACGCGCCAAAAAAGCCCCGCTGGAATAATCCAGCGAGGCTTTTGAATGCTTAAGAGAACCCCGCGATCAGGCGGCGTCTTCGGCGCGCTTGTCCTTTTCGCTGAAGACCCGGATCGGTTCCTTGGTTCCAGCCACTACATCCTTGTCGACGACGACTTCGCCCACGCCTTCCATTGACGGCAGATCGAACATCGTGTCGAGCAGGATCGATTCCAGGATCGACCGCAAACCGCGCGCGCCGGTCTTCCGTTCGATCGCCTTCTTGGCGATCGCCGTAAGGGCGTCGTCGGTGAAGCTCAGTTCGACATTTTCCATGTCGAACAATTTGCCATATTGCTTCACCAGCGCGTTCTTCGGTTCGACCAGAATCTTGACCAATGCGGTCACGTCGAGATCTTCCAGTGTCGCGATCACCGGCAGACGGCCGACGAACTCGGGGATAAGGCCGAATTTCAGCAGATCTTCGGGCTCCGACTGACGCAGCAGTTCGCCGGTCTTGCGCTCTTCGGGGGCCGCGACATGGGCACCGAAGCCGATCGACTTGGCTTCCAGACGATCGCCAATGATCCGCTCGAGCCCAGCAAAGGCGCCGCCGCAGATGAACAGGATGTTGGTCGTGTCGACCTGAAGGAACTCCTGCTGCGGATGCTTGCGGCCGCCCTGCGGAGGAACCGAAGCGGTCGTGCCTTCCATCAGCTTCAGCAGCGCCTGCTGCACGCCCTCGCCCGAAACGTCGCGGGTGATGGACGGATTTTCCGCCTTGCGGCTGATCTTGTCGATTTCGTCGATGTAGACGATGCCGCGCTGCGCCTTTTCGACATTATAGTCGGACGCCTGGAGCAGCTTGAGGATGATGTTTTCAACATCCTCACCGACATAGCCCGCCTCAGTCAGGGTCGTGGCGTCGGCCATGGTGAAGGGCACGTCGAACGTCTTGGCCAGCGTCTGGGCGAGCAACGTCTTGCCGCAGCCGGTGGGGCCAACGAGCAGGATATTCGACTTGGCGAGTTCTACCTCACCCGGCTTCGTGCCATGGTTCAGGCGCTTGTAATGGTTGTGGACGGCGACCGACAGGACACGCTTCGCCCGGTTCTGGCCGATCACATAATCGTCCAGCACATCGCAGATTTCCTGCGGGGTCGGCACACCGCCATCCTTCTTGCCGACGAGACCGCCCTTAGTCTCCTCGCGGATGATGTCGTTGCACAGTTCCACGCACTCGTCGCAGATGAAGACGGTCGGCCCCGCGATCAGCTTACGCACCTCATGCTGCGACTTGCCGCAGAAGGAGCAGTAAAGCGTGCTTTTGGAATCGGAGCCTGTAAGCTTAGTCATTCGCCAATCTTTCCTCCCTGCCCCAAGCGAAAAGCCGCGACGGCGAGGGATATTCTGGTCCTAGGATCATCCTAGACCGCGTCACGCCGATTTCACAAGGGGAGAAAACGGCGCGCGCGATTAAGATCCATGTTAGCTGTCAGTCGTTTCGGGTGCGGCCGGACGGCGATCAAATACCTCGTCCACCAGCCCGAACGCCTTGGCCTCGTCCGCCTCAAGGAATGTATCGCGGTCCATCGCGCGTTCGACCTCGTCCAGCGACTTGCCGGTGTATTGCACATACAGGTCATTGAGACGGCGGCGAATCCGGAGGATTTCCTTCGCCTGGATTTCGATGTCCGAAGCCATACCCTGGGCGCCGCCGGACGGCTGATGCACCATGATCCGGGCATTAGAAAGCGCGATGCGCTTGCCCGGCTCACCTGCTGCCAGCAAGAAGCTGCCCATCGATGCTGCCTGACCAATGCAGACGGTGCCGACCTGGGGGCGGATATATTTCATCGTGTCATGGATCGCCATGCCCGCCGTCACCACGCCGCCGGGGGAATTGATGTACATCCAGATGTCCTTCTTCGGATTTTCCGACTCGAGGAACAGGAGCTGAGCGACGATGAGCGAGGCCATATGATCCTCAACCTGACCGGTCACGAAGATGATCCGTTCACGCAGCAGGCGGGAGAAAATGTCAAAACTGCGTTCGCCGCGATTGGATTGTTCGATGACGATAGGAACAAGCGCGGCCATGGGATCAGACATGATATTGGTCATTTTGCTCTTTCAGGGTGATTTTTGCCCGCTCTCTACATCGGCACAAAAGCGGGCAGGTTCAAGGGGTCCTGTGATCGCCGGTCGCGAGTTCAGCGGCGCGGTTCGAAATCGGACGGGGCGCGGAATGCCAGATAGGCAAGGCGCCGCACTTCCCGGCGTCCGCGCACCACGGTGTCGAGGATCAGCCCGCACATGCCTGATAGCGTGGCGAGGATCATGAGCCCAGTCACGAGGATCGCGGTCGGAAAGCGTGGCACAAGCCCGGTATTGAGATAGGTGAGGATCAACGGCGTGGCCAGAATGACCCCGATTGCCGCCAGCAGCGCGGCAATGATGCCGAAGAAGAGGATCGGCTTTTCGATCCGGTAGAGCGTGAAAATCGTTCGCAAGATGCGCCAGCCGTCGCGATAGGTCGATAGTTTGCTGACCGAACCTTCCGGCCGAGCGCCATAGACAGTCATGACTTCGGAAACGGGCATCGCCAGTTCCAGCGCATGAACGCTGATTTCCGTTTCGATTTCGAAACCTGCGGACAGGACAGGGAAGCTCTTGACGAAGCGGCGGGAAAAGACGCGATAGCCCGACAAAATATCGGTGAAGCTGCGACCGAAAAGTTTCTTAAGCAGGCTGGTGAGCGCCCAATTTCCGAAGCGATGGCCACGGCGATAGGCTTCTTCCACCTCGCTCTTACGCGCGCCGACGACCATGTCGAGATTATCTTCCAACATGGCGGCCACGAGACTGGGCGCGGCGGCGGCATCATAGGTCGCATCACCGTCGGCCATGACGTAGATGTCAGCATCCACATCGGCGAACATGCGGCGCACGACATGGCCCTTGCCCTGCTGCGTCACCCGGCGAACGATCGCGCCCGCTCCGGCGGCGAGTTCAGCGCTGCCGTCGCTGCTGTTATTATCGAAGACGTAGATGTCGGCGGCGGGCAGTGCGCGGCGGAAATCCTGCACCGTCTTCACGATCGCGCCCGCTTCATTATAGCAGGGCAGGATTACGGCAATGCGCGGACCTGCCGCCCCCTGCCCGCTTGCCACTGCCGGAAATTCCTTCATCTGCCCCAAACCTCACCCGAACTTATCGCGGCATGACGTGCCGGGATTAACATTTCGTCTGCCATGCCGAGTACTAAATGAAAAGCGCCCGTCTTCCATCTGGAGACGGACGCTTTTCGTGTTTTGGCAGTGGCCCGGCGCACATCAGCGCTCAGCCGGGCAACCCCTATCCTTATTCAGCCTTGGCAGCAGCCTTCTTGGCCGGAGCCTTCTTGGCCTTGGGCTTTTCCTCAGCGGCAGCTTCTTCAGCCACGGCCTCGTCCTTCTTGGCGGCAGCCTTCTTGGCCGGAGCCTTTTTCGCCGGAGCTTCCTCGGCCGCAGGCGCGGCTTCGTCAGCGTCCGCAGCCTTCTTCTTGGGAGCAGCCTTCTTCGCCTTGGGCTTTTCGTCATGATCATGATGATCATGGCCACAACCCGGACCATGGACGTGCGGCTTCAGGTCGCCATCTTCGGCCTCGATCGCTGCTTCCAGTTCTTCGCGGCTGACGGCGCGATCCGTGACTTCGGCCTTACCGAACAGGAAGTCTACGACCTTGTCTTCATAAAGCGGCGCGCGAAGCTGGGCGGCTGCCATCGGGTCCTGGCGGACATATTGGACGAACCGCTCACGATCCTGCGGCCCGTACTGCTGAGCGGCCTGCATGATCAGGCGGTTCATTTCCTGATCGGAAACCGCCACGCCATTTGCCTGACCGATTTCGGACAGAAGCAGACCAAGGCGCACCCGGCGAACAGCGATCGCGCGATAGTCTTCCTTCTCGGCTTCCATTTCCTTGAGAGCAGCTTCCGGGTCCGCCTCATGGCTGGCTTCGTGCTGAAGCTGCGCCCAAATCTGTTCGAACTCGGCTTCCACCATGCTCGGCGGCACATCGAAATCATGGGCAGCGGCAAGCTGATCGAGCAGCTTGCGCTTCATGTGGGTGCGGGTGAGGCCATTATGTTCCTGCTCGATCTGGCCCTTCAGCAGTTCCTTGAGCTTGTCGAGACCTTCCAGACCCAGCGACTTGGCGAAATCATCGTCCAGCTTCGGCTTGTCAGCGTTCAGGATCGCCTTGACCGTGATGTCGAAAGTGGCTTCCTTGCCGGCGAGATGGGCCGCGCCATAATCCTCCGGGAAGGGGACGGTGATGGTCTTCTCGTCGCCCTTCTTGACGCCGGTCAGCTGTTCTTCGAAGCCGGGGATGAACTGGCCAGAGCCGATCTTGAGCTTCACATCTTCGGCCGAACCACCTTCGAAGGGTTCGCCGTCGATCTTGCCGACGAAATCGATGGTCAGCGTGTCGCCGTCCTTCGCCTTGTGCGAAGCGGCATGCTCTTCCAGCGCGCCCTGCTGGGTCGCGATGCGGCCAGCGGCTTCATCAACCTGCGAATCAGCGACTTCGATGGTCAGACGCTCCAGCTTCAGACCTTCGATGCTAGGCGCGGCGATTTCAGGAAGCACTTCCAGCGCGACCTTAACCTCGGCGTCCTTGCCGAATTCAAAGCCTTCGTCCAGCTCCACGGAAGGCTGCATCGCCGGACGCAGCTTGTTGTCCGCGATCAGCTTTTGAATGCCTTCCTGGATCGAATTGTTAAGGGCGTCGCGCTGCAGCGATTCACCATGCATTTTCTTGACGAGGTTGGCAGGCACCTTGCCGGGGCGGAAGCCGGGCATACGAACCTGCGGTGCGATCGCCGCCACTTCCTTTTCCACGCGGGCGTCGATGTCCTTCGACGTGATGGTCACGGTGTAGGCGCGCTTCAGGCCCTCGTTCAACGTCTCGACAGTCTGCATCTCTTCTCTCAAACGCTTTCTTCAGCTGAATTCAGGTGGCGCCTGACATGATACAAGCCGGGCGCACTGGTGCGGGCGAAGGGACTCGAACCCCCACATCTTGCGATACCAGAACCTAAATCTGGCGCGTCTACCAGTTTCGCCACGCCCGCATCGGCCGCCGGTCGGCGCGGCATAGAGAAAAGCATCCGGGGAGGCAAGCAATTGTGGATAACTTGCCCGGAACTCACGCAGGGCCTCAGGCGTAACGTTTCGATAAGGAGAAAAACATGGCCACTCAGCCTGATCCGGAACCGATCGGCATACCCCCGCCCGACACGATTCAGCCGCAGTCACCCCCGGAGTCGCCTCCCCCCTCTACCCCTGATGAAACTCCTGCGGGCGAGCCACCCGAATTCGTTCCGACGCGGCCTGATTTTGACCAGCCGGATCGGTCCATCCCGGAGTTGCCGCCGGATTGAGTGTATCAGCGGCGTCATATTCTTGCAGTAGCGAGAAATTTTCTCCCTCTCCTGTGCTGGACAGGCCCCTGCAAGCATGATTGAACCGCGACAGACAGAAGAAAAGCGGGAGAGGCGCGGCTGACATCAAGGGGGTCATCGTGCATCGGGTTCGCGCCAAATTAGACTGGTTCAAGGCAGTTATATTACCACAGGAGCCCGCGCTTCGGGGTCGGCTTCGGAGGATTTTGCCTTCCTTCCTGGAACTTGACGACATGGTCGCCGAGGTCATGGCCCGTGCCTATGCCACCGAAAATTGGAACAATGTGACGACAGGCCGCGCCTATCTGTTCACGATCGCCCGCAATCTGATCATCGACAATGCCCGCCGCAACAAGGTGGTCAGCTTCGAAACGATCGCTGATCTGGAACTGCTGCAAGCCGAAAACAGTGTCGAAGCTCAACTTCATGCTCGCGAAGCCCTGCGACTGATCGAAGCGATCGTCGAAACGCTTCCGCCGCAATGCCGGAAGGTATTTGTCCTGCGCCGTATCCATGAAAGATCGATGATCGAAATAGCGGCAGAAATGTCTTTGTCCGTTTCTACGGTTGAAAAACATCTGGCCAAAGCCATCGCGATAGTTATGCGGGCATGGTCGGAACGTCAGGAAACGGATTTCGAACGTGCAAGCGTTGGGGCGAGGGTCAAGCAGCAGGGAAGAAATCGAGGCGAAAGCCGCGCGTCTGCTGGTCAAGCTTAACGCCGACCCGGCTGTTCAGGATGCGGCGGAACTTTCCGCGTGGATCGAAGCGGACCCGCGGCACGCAATAGCTTACGCAAGGGCGGAGGCGGTATGGGAATCCGCTGAAGTGCTGAAGAGCGCATCGGCTGACAACGATTTGCCGACTATCGCGTTCATCGCCAGCGAGCAGCAACGCCGCTTGTCGCGCAATATCATGATCGCGGTTGGAGTTGCCGTAATCCTGTTTATCATCGCCGCCATCTTCTCGATCCGCACGGTTGATGAGGCCGATCATCAGGAAACGCGAATCGAAGAGCTCCGCGTTCGCTCCGCCTGACGAGTGACGCCAAGGCATCACTGGCGCAATCTAGACCAGTAATTCCCGTACCAGATCAGGCACGAGATCGCTGGCCAGACCGATGCGAGTTTCCTCGAAATAGAAGCTGCCCGCCGAGGGTTCCAGATTCAACTCCAACGTCCGGGCGCCTGCATGCCGCGCCGTCTGGACAAAACCCGCGGCCGGATAGACAGCGCCGGAGGTGCCGATCGACACGAATAGGTCGGCCCGGCGGAGCGCTGCGTCGATCACCTCCATCTGGTACGGCATTTCACCGAAGAACACGATGTCCGGACGCAGGCTGGCACTGCGGCACGCTTCGCACTGCGCGCCCGGTGGCAAGGGATCAGACCAAGGCACAGCCTTGCCACAAGCGGCGCAGAGGGCCGATCGAAGTTCACCGTGCATGTGTATCAGGCGACGAGCACCTGCCCTCTCGTGAAGATCATCGACATTCTGCGTGACGATGAGCAACTCGCCTGGCCATTGCGCGTCCAAGGCTGCCAAAGCCTGATGCGCCGCATGGGGCTCAACTTCATGCAGCTTCGCGCGCCGTTCATCATAGAAGCGATGCACAAGTGCCGCGTTGCGCTCAAGCGCCTCTGGCGTGCAGACGTCCTCGACATGATGACCTTCCCACAAGCCATCAGGCCCTCGAAATGTTGCAAGCCCACTTTCGGCAGAGATTCCCGCGCCAGTCAGAATGACGATGTTGAAGATGTCGTCCATCTTATCATCATGTCTGCTGCTCAATCCAAAAGCTACAGCTTCCAGATGACAAGGCGGGGTCATTCTGGCATCGGACGGGCGGATTTCCGGGGACAAGCGACATCATGACGAAGATCGGACTTTTTGGAGCAGCGGGCCGCATGGGACGCACGATCGCCCAGGTCGCGATCGAAGCAGGACTGACCATCAGTGGCGGCACCGATCGCGAGGGCAGTGAAGAGCTTCTGCCGGGACTCGCGATCACATCCGATCCGCTGGCGCTCGCAGAACGGAGTGACGTACTGATCGATTTTTCGGTTCCGGCTGCTCTTTCCTCCCATCTTGATGCATGCGTTGCGGCCAGGAAGCCGGTCCTCATCGGCACCACCGGGCTGGAGCAGGTGCATCACAATCTGATCGATGAGGCCGCCCGGATGATCCCCGTGCTCCAGACGGGCAACACCTCTCTGGGCGTAAACCTGTTATCCGCATTGGTCGAGCAGGCTGCCGCCCGCCTTGGAGACGATTGGGATATCGAAATCGTCGAGATGCATCATCGACACAAGGTTGATGCGCCATCGGGCACCGCGATTCTGTTGGGTGACGCGGCAGCACGTGGCCGAGCCATCGAGCTTTCCAGCAACAGCGAAAGGGGCCGCGATGGCATTACCGGAGCGCGGGCGCAGGGTGCGATCGGGTTCGCGGCATTGCGAGGCGGGTCGGTTGCGGGCGATCATCAGGTCATCTTCGCCACCGATGGCGAGCGCATTGAACTCGGCCATCGCGCCGAAAGCCGCGTCATATTCGCACGCGGCGCCGTAAAGGGTGCGGCCTGGCTGATCGGCCAGCCTGCCGGGCGCTATGACATGAAGGCAGTGCTCGGCCTTTGATCCTACGATGAACAAGGCGCAGATCTTCGACTTCTTCAGCCGTCTGGCGGAAGCCAATCCAGCGCCGCGAACGGAACTGGAATATGGCAACGACTATCAGCTTCTGGTCGCGGTCGTGCTGTCCGCTCAGGCAACAGACATCGGCGTCAACAAGGCCACGCGCGCGCTTTTCATGCAGGTGGAAACGCCCGCCGAGATGGTGGAGCTTGGCGAAGAGGGCTTGAAGCAGCACATCAAGACGATCGGCCTTTTCAATGCCAAGGCGAAGAACGTCATCGCCCTGTCCGAAATATTGGTGCGCGATTTTGGCGGCGAAGTCCCGCAGGATCGTGACATACTCACGACGCTGCCGGGGGTGGGCAGGAAAACGGCGAATGTGGTGATGAATACTGCCTTCGGGCATGAGACTTTCGCGGTCGATACCCATATTTTCCGCGTGGGCAACCGCACTGGCCTCGCGCCCGGCAAGACACCGCTAGCGGTCGAACAAAAGCTGGAGAAGCGCGTGCCCGGCCCGTTTCGCCGAGATGCGCACCACTGGCTCATCCTTCATGGCCGTTATGTGTGCAAGGCGCGGCGGCCGGAATGCTGGCGCTGCATCGTCGCCGACCTGTGCCGCTACAAGCCGAAGACCCCTGCTCCCAAAGGAGCCACGCCGATCACCTGAGCGCGCGCCATTATCATGGGGTTCAGCCAAGCTGTGCTAGGGGAGAGACGGAACGCGTCCTTCGATGACGTGTTACCCGTGACGACAATAAGGAGAGACAATCATGTTCGTCCCTGTTTCCCCGGCGCTTCGTCTGGGTGTCGCCGTGGCGCTCATGTCCCTGGTTGCCCCGGCAACGGCCAAGACGCGGCCCGACAATCTGGTTGCAGTCGGCAAGCCCGTTGATTGCGTCCAGATAAATTCGATCCGCCAGACCGATGTGCGCGACGATCAGACGATCGATTTCATTCTGAACGGCAATAAGGTGTACCGGAACACACTTCCGAACAGCTGCCCAAGCCTAGGTTTCGAAAAGCGTTTCATGTATAAGACGAGCCTGTCGCAGCTCTGCTCCGTGGATATCATCACGGTCCTGTACAATTCGCCTGATCTGATGCGCGGTGCCAGTTGCGGGCTCGGCAAGTTCCAGCCCATGAAGAAGATCAAATAGTCGGCGCGTCGCGATTTTGGTGCTGGCGTCGGCAGTTGCGCTTTGCTAAGCGGCGCTTCGCACCAAGCGACACGCACCCATAGCTCAGCTGGATAGAGCGCTGCCCTCCGAAGGCAGAGGCCAGAGGTTCGAATCCTCTTGGGTGCGCCATTCTCCTCCGGTTCGCAGCACAGCCTGCTCATGATCCAGCAGATAGCGCTTGGCCTCCAGCCCGCCAGCAAAGCCGGTCAGCGCGCCCGCCGATCCGATCACCCTGTGGCAGGGCGCAATGATGGAGAGCGGATTGCGGCCGTTAGCGGCACCGACCGCGCGGGAGGCTGAGGGACGGCCGATATCCGCCGCCAACTGACCATAGCTGCGCACCTGCCCGAACGGAATGCGAAGCAGGGCCGCCCAGACCTGCTTCTGAAAATCCGTCCCCTGAAAATCGAGCGGAAGGTCGAAGCGGGTGAGATTGCCTGAAAAATAGGCGCGCAATTGCTTCGACGTTTCCTGGAGCAGTGGGTGATCCGGGGCCTTCGTCCCAGGTCTGGCCCGTACGCGCAAGGGATCATCATCTTCCCATAACAGGGCAGCCAGGCCGATATCGCTGGCAACCATGGTGAGATCGCCCACCGGAGACTGGAATATATCAAAGGCGAATGTCACAACTTATCCTTCCAACTTCGGAAAGACTGAAGAATAGCTCGCCCTCTTCACATTGGCGTCCTGCCGCTTGCCTTCAAAAGACCGCGCGCCGTCAGCGAGCCTCCACCCCCTCCGGCAGCACCACAGCTGACCAGCTCTTCCCCGGAACCAGATATTTGGCGGCCAGCACCTGAAGCTGGGCTGGCGTCACCGACAGCATGTCCTGAGCCATGGTCTGCATGGCCTGCACATATTGCGGGTTCTGGGTCGCGCCTTCCATCTGGTTCATCCAGAAGGCATTGCCAGTGCTGGCCCGCATCAGCAGCTGGCGCATGGGCGCGACAGCGCGCTGAAGCTCATCCTCGCTGACCGGATTTTTGGCGAGGTCAGCCGCTGTATCCTTAACGACGCCGTAAAAATAATTGATGCGCTCAGGACGCACCTGGCTGGTGACTAGAATATAGCCACCGCTTTCGTAGGAAAACGGCCAATTATTCTGCACGCTGGGCGAATAGGCGGCCCCTTCCGTCGATCGGAGGCGGTCGAACAGACGATCATTGTATATCTGCGTCAGGATTTCGAGTTGACGCGCTTCCTTCATGAGCCCGAAACCCCCGGACGTTGGCCAGGCCATGACCGCCGCGGCTTGCTCCTTGTCGCCCTTGTGCCGCAGAATGACCGGCGTCGCGACATGGGCGGGGAAGCGCATCAGCTTGTTAGCGGGCGGAACCGGGACGTCGACTCTTGCGGGCATCGCGCCGAAGGTGGCGGCCACCGCCTCTATAGCCTCTTCGGGCTTCACCTGCCCAAAGATCTGCACTTCAATGGGTCCAGAGGCCAGCAGCGGCTCCCAGGTGGACCGAAACGCCTGCGGGGTCAGCGCCTCGATCTCGTTTCGCGAAGGGGTACGAAACCGGACGTCCTTGTCATGCAGCAGCCAGTTGAGATCGCGCGCCAACACCGAATCCGGCGCGCGCGCCATCGCGTCATAGGCAACGGCGGTGCCTGTCTTCACTCGGGCGATCGGCGCGGGGTCCCAGCCAGGCGCGGCCAATTTGGTCGCGAAGAGCTGCAACTGATCCCGGTAATCAGCCGGGCGAGTGACGGCCTGCATTTCGAAGGCATCATCGTCGATTGAGAAATCCATTCCCATACGGCGGCCGTTCGTCAGGTCATCCAGTTCACGCTGACCCAGCTTGCCGATGCCACTGGCCACCAAGGCATAATTGGCGGCCCAGCCGGGCGCTGCCTTCGTAGGCGAAAATGCCAGCTGTCCGTGACCGAAGCGGACGTTGATCCGTACCTTTTCCGTTTCAGCATTATTGGCGAATAGGGTGAGTTTCACGCCGTTGGCAAAGGTTACGCTCTCCATGCCGGGCAACCCGACCTGTGTGCGCGACACCACTTTCCCTGGAGGACCGAGCTTGGGAAGGTCCGCCATCGTGATCGCCTTGTCCGCCAGCCGGGCGTTGGTGGCAGCCTTCACGGGCGCGGCAAGAGCAGCAGACAGGCGGGCGTCGATCCCCGGCACCGGCTTGCCCGTAATCAGGAGAGCTCGGAACACACCGGCAGAAAATAACCTGCGCGTGGAGTCCAGTATCTTCTGCGGCGTCATCGCCGGTTTGCCGGATCGGAATATCTCCAGCGCAGCCTGAGGGCTGACGGTGGTTTCGCGGATATCGACGGCGCTCACCAGATCGCTTGCCTGCTTGGCGCCCGCTTCCGTGTCGGCATTCTCGACCTGAATGGCGAGCGCCGTGTCGATCTGGGCATATTCCCGGTCAATTTCGAGTTGGCTCGGGGCGGTCGCCTTCGCATCCTCGATAATCGCGCGAACGTCACCCAGCGCCTTCTCCCAATTCTCACCGGTCGGGACCAAGGTGACGAAGGTCCCGTCGGCCGATCGGCTGACATCCTGCTGATCGACGCTCGCCTGAATGAAGCTGCCTCCGCTGCGGGCCGCTTGTTCGAGACGGCGGCTGATGATTTGCAGCGCCAGCATGTCCGTCAGCTTGTCCTGATTATAGACGATGGTGTCGGCATGCGGCTTCCATGGGCGGAGCCAGGCCATGGTCAGGCCCGTTGGCGCGCCCGGCTCGACCGTGACGCTGGTCGCCGGTGCCTTGGCATCCGGCTCACCGAAATCCGGGAGCGCAGCCCCCTGCCCCGGGACCGACCATGACGCGAAATTATCCTTGATGATCTGCTCGGCTACAGCGGGATCGATGTCGCCCGCTATCGAGATCACTGCATTTTCTGGGCGATACCAGCGGCGATGAAAGGCTTCCATCCGCGCGGCAGTAGCCGCATTCAGACTGGCGACCGTGCCAATGGGGCTGCGCTCGGCCAGAAGCTGGCCAGCAAAGAAGTGGCGGCGGCTTGCGTCGGAGATGCGCATCTGCGGCCCATCCCCTTCTCGCCGTTCGGCCAGCACGACCGCCCGCTCCGCTTCAACGGCACTGTCCACGATATTGGGATCGACCATCATGCCCGCGAGAATTTTCATGCTCTCGCCAAAGCTGGTCGGTGTCGCCTGAGGAAGGTCGAGCGCATAGGTGGTGCCGGTGGGCGTCGTCTGCGCATTGCTGTCGCTGCCGAAAGTTACGCCGAGCCGCTGCCATATTCGTTTGGATTCGCCATCAGGTACATGGCGCGATCCGCGAAAGGTCAGATGCTCCATGAAGTGCGCGTAGCCCTGTTCATCGGGCTGCTCCATCAGGGCACCGACATCCATACGCAGGCGGACGGAGACCTGCCCCGGCGGAACGCCATTGCGGCGAACGGCATAACGCAGGCCATTGGGCAAGGTGCCGAAGTGCCATGCCGGATCGATAGGCACGTCGCTATTATCATAGAGCCAAGGCCTGACCTGCGCCTGCGTATCATTGGTGGCCGACGCCGACTTTGCCGGGACCGGGCCAGTTCTGGCTGACAGGGAAGCAGGAATGCCCGAAAGCAGTAACGCAATGACGGACAGCGAAACGGCGGGACGCCGGAGGGAAAAGCTCATGGCGCCGTAGCCTAGAGCCAAAATTCTGAATGGCTACTGACAAAGAGCAACCGCGTTTCACGAAAGAGGGCAGGATGGCGCCACCCGGCACCACCCTGCCTGAAACTTAACGGCCGCCGGTCTTCTGCACAGCACCCTTGTGTGCGCCAACCCCGTTCCTGTTGCGACGGAAGTTCTTCTTCGCGGGCTTTGCCTCTCCATCGGGGCGGTGAGCCCGCTCGGCGGAGCCGCGCTGCTGCTTCTGCTGGTCCTGATAGCGGCGCTGGCCATCGGCCCGGCGCGTCTTCTGTTCCGGCGTTTGCTCGCGGTCTTTGCGCTGAGGCGCCGCCTTCGGAAGGTTGCGGACGGCTTCGGTGAAATTATCAGGCAAGGGCACGATCTCGAGCTTCACCTTTGCGGTGCGCTCGATCGCCTTGAGATAGGGCCGTTCATCATCGGCCACGAAGCTGATCGCGATACCTTCCGCGCCTGCTCGCGCGGTGCGGCCGATGCGATGGACATATTGTTCGGGCACATTGGGAAGCTCGAAATTGATGACGTGGCTGACGCCCGAAACGTCAATGCCGCGCGCAGCGATATCGGTTGCGACGAGCAGCTTAACATGGCCGTGCCGGAATGCCTGGAGGGCCGTGGTGCGCTGCCCCTGGCTCTTATTGCCATGGATCGCGACGGCCTGGATGCCAGCGCCTTCGAGGAAGCGGACGACGCGGTCGGCACCGTGCTTGGTGCGGGTGAAGATCAGCGCGCGGTCGATCGGTTCGTTGCGAACCGTTAGAGTGAGGAGCGCCTGCTTTTCCGCCTGATTGACGAAGGTGGCCTGCTGCCGGACGCGCTCAGCCGTTGTGGACTGCGGTGCGACGCTGACCTTTACCGGATTGTTCAGGAACTGCGCGGCGAGCGCTTCGATCTCGCCGGGCATGGTGGCGGAGAAGAACAGGTTCTGCCGTTCCTTGGGAAGCAGCTTGGCGATGCGCTTCAAGGGATGGATGAAGCCCATGTCCATCATCTGGTCGGCTTCGTCGAGGACGAATATTTCCGTGTCCTTGATCGTGAAGGCGCGCTGGTCGATCAGGTCGAGAAGACGACCCGGCGTGGCGACGACGATGTCGACACCCCGGCCGAGCGCGCGGATCTGGCGATTGATGGGGACGCCGCCGAAGACGACTTCGACCGACAGCTTAAGGAAGCGGCCATAGTCGCGGAAGCTCTGGGCAATCTGGGCTGCGAGTTCGCGGGTCGGGGACAGAACCAGCATCCGGCAGCCCTGAAGCGGCGTGGGCTTAGGGTTGCGGGCGAAATGGTCGAGGCTGGGCAGCGCGAAGGCGGCGGTCTTGCCGGTGCCGGTCTGGGCGATGCCGCACAGGTCCTTGCCCTGAAGCAGGACGGGAATGGCCTGCGTCTGGATGGGTGTGGGATTGGCGTAATTCTTGGCGGCGAGCGCCTTCAGGATGGGCTCGGCGAGACCAAGGTCGGTGAATTGCATGAATGAACTCTCGAATTAAAAAGGCTCAGGCGCCCATAGGTTGCGAATCGCAACTGGACGCAAAGCGGGTTGCGAAACGACCCGCGTGAATAGGGAAGCCTCAAAAGCTTGGCGCAGACTTTCATTGGCCGGCCCCGTCACCCCTCAAGGGCCGGGACGATCACGCTGCCAATCGCTGATGGGCCATGAAGGCCGCCCGCTGCGTTGCGCCGCATATGCTTTCATTCATGCAAAAAAGCAAGGGCTTCGCCGAAACGAAGCCCTTGGGGGGAATTCAGAGCGACACTTCCACATGTTTGCCGCGCATTTCGTCGCGCACGTCGCCGCCGAATAATTGTTTGAAGACGCCGCCCAGCGACATGTCCGCGCGCCAGATTTCCGCATGGCCAAGATTGAAGCGGAGCATGAGCAGATTGGGGTCCTGCCGCCCGCCGGGATACCAGGCTGCGACTTCGTGGGTCCAATAGCGGTCGATCACCGCCGGGTCGGTTTCCTCGACAAGAGTGCCGTCGATGCAGGCGAACAGATAATGACCCTTCCCCGAAAACTGCGCCATGGCCGGGCCGCCCGCCGCCAGACGATTGTCGCGGGTGGTGTAGAACCAGAAACAATGATTGGCGCCGGGGTCCAGCTGCGCCGTCATGGGCAGGCTATGTTCATGCGATCCCTGCAAGCCGATCATCAAAAAGGGGCTCTGCGACAATTCGGTCCAGAAACGGTGGCGGATATCGGATTCGGTGCTCATCCTTTTGTCTCCTGCTCATGCTGATAGGAGTTTAATCGCCAGCATCTGGCGAAGTTCCCCAAAAGCCCGTCTGGACGCTTGATCTTGAGCAAGCTTCTCTCCACATAGCGGCCATGCTGATCGAGACCGAACCAACGCCAAATCCGGCAACCGTCAAGTTCATCCCTGGCCGCGTCGTCATGGGCATGGGTACACGGGATTTCGCGACGCCCGAGGAAGCGGAAGCCTCTCCGCTCGCCGACGCCCTTTTTGGCCTTGGCGACGTCACCGGCGTTTTTTTCGGCGGCGACTTCATTTCCGTCACCATCGCGCCGGGGGCGCAGTGGAGCGATGTGAAGCCCGATATCCTGTCGATCCTGCTGGAGCATTTTTCGGCGAACATGCCGCTGTTCACTCCCGGATCGGCGGGCGAAATCTTCATCCCCGAAGAGGAAGAGCAGTTCACCGACGATCCCGCCGACGCGGAGATCGTCGCGCAGATCCGCGACCTTATCGACACGCGCGTTCGGCCCGCCGTCGCCAATGACGGCGGCGACATCGTCTATCGCGGCTTTGAACGCGGGACGGTCTATTTGCGGATGCAGGGCGCCTGTTCCGGTTGCCCGTCCTCAAGCGCCACGTTGAAGAACGGGATCGAGCAACTGCTCAAACATTATGTCCCGGAAGTGACGGAAGTGCGCGCCGTCTGAAATAGCGGCGGCGTTTGGCAAAACGATCGCGATCGACTAACCGCTTGCCATAGGCCGCCCGCTCCCACGCCGGTTTTCACAGGGGATTTTCTTGCGCACTCTCGTCATCGACACCGCTACGCAGGCGCTGTCCGTGGCGCTGCTGGAGGATGGCAGGCCGATCGGCCATTTCCATGAGATCGTCGGCCGGGGCCATGCCGAAGCGCTGGTGCCCGCGATAGCCGCCCTGCCCGACGGCGGGCGGGCGAACGCGATTGCGGTCGATCTTGGCCCCGGAAGCTTCACTGGCGTGCGCATCGGCATAGCGGCCGCCAGGGCGCTTGCCCTCGCATGGTCGCTGCCTTTACATGGCTATTGCGCGCTGTCGCTGATCGCGGCCAAGGCGGCCCAAGGTCAGGATCAGCATCAGGATGGCGGCCCGATCGCGGTCACCATCACCGGAGGGCATGGCGAACTGTTCTGGCAATCTTTCGAAGCCGATGGCCTGACCGCTATCACCCGGCCCGCGTCCACCCCGATTGGGACGCTTGCCACGATGCTGGAGCAGCCGATGATATATGGCACGGGCGCCGAAGCATTGGTGACCGCGCGCGGCCATGGCACGGCCGTCAGCCTCTATCCCAATTCCGCCGATTATCCGTTGATCGCGGGCCTGCCATCGCTGCCGCCCTCCCCCATTTACTGCCGCGATGCCGACGCGCAGCCCATGATGCAGCCTACCCCGCAGCAGGGCCGTTCATGATCCCCGGCCTGAAAATCGACATATATGAGGATGGCGAGCGCAACGCACTGGCCGACGCAATGGATGTCATGGCAGAGGCATTCGACCCCGCCTATGGCGAGGCATGGACGCTGCCACAGCTGTCCGGCGTCATGATGATGCCGGGCACCTGGCTGACGATCGCGCGGGTGGATGCGGCGGCGATGGGTTTCGCGCTGGTCCGGTCGGTGCTGGACGAATGCGAACTGCTGTTGCTGGCCGTCCATCCGGCATGGCGCGGACGGGGAATTGGCCGCGAACTGTTGGTCGATAGTTTGAAGACAGCGCGACGGCGAGGCATCAAGTCGATGAATCTCGAAGTCCGTTCGTCAAATACAGCGATCAAACTATATGAAAAAGCAGGGTTCGAATATGTGCATAGGCGTCCTGGTTACTACCGGGGTGCCGACGGACAACTTTACGATGCGCTGAGCTTTCGTATAGAAATGCTCGGATAGACTGGATCGCCCTTGCTAATCGGCGTATCCGGGTATAACGCCGACATACCGCTCCTGAAACGAATTCACCTGGGCGGGTCGCACTCAATTCAGCATTCGCGGGATAAAAGAAATGGAAATCGAATCAGCCCAGAGCGAGCTGCTCATTACTTTGACTTCGGACATTGTTGCAGCACATGTTTCAAACAACAGTGTCGCCGTGTCTGACGTTTCGACGCTTATCCAGAACGTTCACGCCGCCCTTTCTGGTCTGACCAAGCCCGCTGCCGTCCCGGAAGTGAAGCCGGAACCAGCGGTGTCGGTGCGTTCTTCGATCAAGCCCGACTATATTATCTGCCTGGAAGACGGCAAGAAGCTGAAGATGCTGAAGCGCCACCTGATGACCCATTATCAGATGACGCCCGACGACTATCGCGCAAAGTGGGGTCTGCCCGCCGACTATCCGATGGTCGCACCCAATTATGCCGAGCAGCGTCGTTCGCTGGCGAAAAAGATCGGCCTTGGGACAAAGCGCCGCCGCACCCGCGCAAAATAAGCAGCAACTGCGGGCGATCCGCGATGAGAGGGGCGCATTTGCCATGCGCCCCTTTTATATTGGCGGTTATGCCGCTAGATTTCCGCTGATTATCCGACACACCTGAATGAGCGAGCCCGCATGAACCGCAAGATCGATGTAGAAGCCCTTTGTCATGAGAAGGGCCTGCGCATCACCGAACAGCGCCGTGTGATCGCTCAGGTGCTGAGTGACGCGGTGGACCATCCCGATGTGGAGGAACTGCACAAGCGGTCGTCGGCCATCGATCCGGGCATTTCGATTGCGACCGTGTACCGCACGGTTCGCCTGTTCGAAGAAGCGGGCATTTTGGAGCGGCACGACTTTGGCGATGGACGCGCCCGTTATGAGGCAGCGCCCGAAGCGCATCACGATCATCTGATCGATGTCGAGACCGGCAACGTCATTGAATTCGTCGATCCGGAACTGGAACAGTTGCAGAAGCAGATCGCCGAGAAACTCGGCTTCCGCCTGGTCGACCATCGCATGGAATTGTACGGCGTATCGTTGGACCGCAAGAACTGACACCCTTGCGGCGGCTGCGCTTTCTCTATCGGCTGAGCGCTCTGGCGGCATGCCTGCTGCTTTGCCTGATCCCGCATCTGCTATGGCGGGCCGCAGGAGCGCGATCTCCCTGGCCTCCCCGCTTTCTGGGAATGGCGGCAAGGGCCGTCGGTGCGCGGGTGCGGGTAGAAGGGCATCCCTTTCACGGCGACAGTTTTATCATCGCCAATCATGTCAGCTGGGTCGATATATTGGCGCTGGGCGGTGCAACCGGCGCTGCCTTCGTCGCGCATGACGGGATTGCGGGCTGGCCGATCGTCGGGTGGCTGGCGGCCCAGAATAATACCCTGTTCGTCGCGCGAAACCGGCGAGGCGCGCTGGGCGGACAGATCGAGGCCCTGCGCGCGGCGCTGGCGGGGCACCAGCCGGTTGCGCTGTTCCCAGAGGGCACGACCAGCGATGGTCAGGGCCTTCTGCCCTTCAAGCCGTCGCTACTGGCGGTTCTGCTGCCGCCGCCGCGCGCGGTGATGATCCAGCCGGTGCATATCGACTATGGCGCGGACACGGCGGAGATTGCGTGGCATAGCGACGAACCGGCGGGGCAGAATGTGCGGCGACTGCTGGAACGGCGCGGCAGGCTGAACGTCACGCTGCGTTTTCTGGAGCCTTTCGATCCCGCGCTTTACCCCGATCGCAAGCAGTTAGCGGCAGTGGCGCGCGAAAGGATTGCCGCGAGCATTACGATGCACCTGCCGCCTTTCACTCCGGTCGTGGCCCCTGTATAGATGGACGGCATGAATCGTAACGACGCCCCAAAGACTCCAGCGACATTCCACGTCAAATCCTTCGGCTGCCAGATGAACGTCTATGATGGCGAGCGCATGGCCGAGATGCTGGGCGAACGGGGCATGACCGCAGCGGTCGATGGAGCCGAGGCGGATCTGGTCATCCTCAACACCTGCCACATTCGCGAAAAGGCGGTGGATAAGGTCTATTCCGATATTGGCCGGTTGAACCGCGAGGATGGTACGCGGCCTATGATCGCAGTGGCTGGGTGCGTGGCTCAGGCGGAAGGGAGCGAGATCAGCCGCCGGGCGAAGACTGTCGATATCGTCGTGGGTCCGCAGGCCTATCACCGGCTGCCTGACTTGATTGAGAAGGCGGGGCGTGGCGAAGAGGCGGTCGATACCGACATGCCGCTGGCGTCCAAATTTGCTGCCCTGCCGGGGCGGACGAAGCAGGCGCGGCCGACCGCCTTCCTGACGATCATGGAAGGGTGCGACAAATTCTGCACCTATTGCGTCGTCCCCTATACGCGCGGGGCGGAAATCAGCCGGACTTGGGGCGCTATCATCGACGAAGCCAAGGCGCTGGTCGATGGCGGGGTGCGGGAGATCACGCTGCTGGGGCAGAATGTGAATGCATGGGCGGGCGAGGATGACAAGGGCCGCATGCAGGGCATGGACGGCCTTGTGCGCGAGCTGGCGAAGATCGGCGGGCTGGCGCGCATCCGCTATACCACGAGCCATCCCAATGACATGAGCGATGGGCTGATCGCTGCTCATGGCGACGAGGCGAAGCTGATGCCTTTCCTGCATCTGCCGGTGCAGTCGGGCAATGATCGCATATTGAAGGCGATGAACCGCAGCCATGATGTGGACAGCTATTTGCGGATCATTGAGCGGGTGCGGCAGGTGCGGCCTGATATCGCGCTGTCGGGCGACTTCATCGTCGGCTTTCCGGGTGAGACGGATGCGGAGTTCGAGGATACGCTGAAGATCGTCGAGCAGGTGCGCTATGCGCAATGCTATTCGTTCAAATACAGCCCCCGGCCGGGAACTCCGGCGGCGGATATGGGCGGGCAGATTGCGGCCGAGGTCATGGACGATCGGCTGGCGCGATTGCAGGCGGTGATCAACCGGCATCAGGGGGACTTCAACGCCGCGACGGTGGGGCGCACGACCGAGATTTTGCTGGAGCGCAAGGGACGCCATGCCGGGCAGTTGATCGGGAAGACGCCCTGGCTACAGTCAGTCCATGTCACCGCGCCGGAACTTACCATCGGCGACATGGTCGAAGTGGATATCATCAGTGCCGGTCCGAACAGTCTGGCCGGCGAACTCAGCAGGAGGAAAGCCGCTTGAACCCAAAAACCGTCGTTCCCGCTACTGCAGGAACCCATCTCCGAACCTATCCCCCAGGATCGAAGACAAGGAGATGGATAACCGCCAGCGCGGTTGTGACGGATGGAAAGGGAGGCTGCTGAATGTCCAAGAAACCGAACCAAAATCATCGCGTGGATGTCGCCGAACGGGCGCGGTTGGAAGTGACTTTCGAGAAGCCGCATCTGCTGGGTGCTCTGTTCGGGCAATATGACCAGAATTTGGTGGCGATAGAGAACCGGCTAGGCGTCTATATCGCGGCGCGGGGGAATAAGCTTCAGATCGAGGGTGAGGCAGAGGCTGCGGCGCGGGCGCGGGATGTGATGACTGGGCTCTACAACCGGATCGTTGCGGGGCAGGAGATTGACAGCGGCGCGGTGGAGGCTGTGATCGCCATGTCGGCCGAACCGATGCTGGACGGCATCATCCGCCACGACGTCGCCGAACCACCCAAGGTGATGATCCGCACGCGCAAGAAGACGATCGTGCCCCGCTCCGCAACGCAGGTCACCTATATGGAGGCGCTGACCCGGCACGACATCATCTTCGCGCTGGGTCCGGCAGGCACTGGCAAGACCTACCTTGCCGTTGCGCAGGCGGTGAGCCAGTTGATCACCGGCAGCGTCGATCGGCTGATCCTGTCGCGGCCTGCGGTCGAGGCGGGCGAGCGGCTGGGCTTTTTGCCGGGTGACATGAAGGAGAAGGTCGATCCCTATCTGCGGCCGATCTACGACGCGCTCTATGACACCCTGCCCGCCGAGCAGGTGGAGCGGCGGATCGCGAGTGGGGAGATCGAGATCGCGCCGTTGGCCTTCATGCGCGGGCGGACGCTGGCCAACGCGTTCATCGTGCTGGACGAGGCGCAGAACACGACCATCGCGCAGATGAAGATGTTCCTCACCCGCTTTGGCGAAGGTAGCCGGATGGTGATCTGCGGCGATCCGCGTCAGGTGGACTTGCCGCAGCCGGGGATTTCGGGGCTGGCTGACGCTGTAGCGCGGCTGGACGGCGTGGATGGCATTTCCGTGGTGCCGTTCGGCATCGGCGATGTCGTGCGCCATCCGGTCGTGGGGCGGATCGTTCAGGCTTATGAGGGGCCGGATGCGTGAATGGGCAATGGAGCGCATATAGATGATTGAAGTTGCGGTCCTTCATGATGAAGGCTGGCCGGGCGAGGATTGGGAATTGCTGGCGCAGCGGGCGGTTGTGGCGGCGATCACCCATAGCCCCTATGCGGCCTTCGCAGCGGACGAGGCGCTGTATGAGGTCGCCGTCAAGCTGACCAGTGACGAGGAAGTGCATCAGCTGAACCGCGCCTATCGCGACAAGGACAGGCCGACCAACGTCCTGTCATTCCCGATGGTCCAGTCCGATCTGCTGGAAGGCACCGGCAACACCGACGATGGCGAGGTGCTGCTGGGCGATATCGTGCTGGCGGAGGGCGTCTGCGCCAGCGAAGCGGCGGAAAAAGGCGTGTCGGTTGCCGAGCATGCCACCCATCTGATCATCCATGGGACTTTTCATTTGCTGGGATATGATCATATGGAGGATGCCGAGGCGGAGGCGATGGAGGCATTGGAGACCCAATCCCTGCTGAGCCTTGGCATTTCCGATCCCTATGGGGATCGCCTGACAGGATAATAGGAAGAACAATGGCTGAGGGCAGTCCGAAGGACGGCAACGGTTCAAAGGAATCGGACAGTAGTAGTCACGAGGGCGGTTTATGGAGCGGCCTGAAGTCGCTGCTGTTCGGTGAGGAGGAGAGCCCCAGCCTGCGGCGCGAGCTGGAAGAGGCGCTCGACGAATATGACGAGGATGAGCAGGACGAAGGCGCGCCTGCTCCGGCCAAGGGCGACCTGTCCGCGATAGAGCGGCAGATGGTTCGCAACCTGCTGCATTTTTCCGAGCATACGGTGGATGACGTCGCGGTGCCCCGCGCCGACATCATCGCGATCGAGGAGCGGGCGAGCTTTGCCGAACTGGCGGCGCTGTTCGCCGAAGCGGGACATAGCCGCATCCCGGTCTATCGCGAGACGCTGGATACCATCGTCGGCATGGTCCACATCCGCGACGCCTTTGCGATATTGGCGGGCAAGGCACCTGTGCCCGAGACGCTGGAGCTGCTGATACGGCAGCCGCTTTACGTCCCCGAAAGCATGGGCGCGCTGGACCTGCTGGCGGAGATGCGGGCGAAGCGCACCCATCTGGCCATCGTACTGGACGAATATTCCGGGACCGAAGGCCTGCTGACTTTCGAGGATCTGGTCGAGGAAATCGTCGGCGATGTCGAGGATGAGCATGACGATGCTCCCGAGGCGCTCCTCGTGCCGCTGGAGGGCGGGCTGTGGGAAGCGGATGCTCGCGCCGAGCTGGAGGATGTCGCCGAGGAAATTGACGAACGGCTGGCCGATGTCGAGGAAGATGTCGACACGCTGGGCGGTCTGGCGTTCGTCATCGCCGGACGGGTGCCCAATGCTGGTGAGATATTGGATCATGAGCAGAGCGGTTGGAAGCTGGAAGTGGTCAGCAGCGACGGCCGCCGCGTGACGCGGTTGCGGCTTCATCCACCCGCTGAAAAAGAAAATGAAGCGGAATGATCGGGATGCCTGCGTAGCTATGGAAAAGCGCGGGCAATGCTGGGGAAATGTTAAGAGCTGACCGTTAGGGTTGCGCCCGCCTTGTTGCTTTCCGGCTGGGAGCGATTTGGTGAGGGTGTGAGTCCGACGGGTGTCGCGCCGCCCCCTCTCCCTGCCCTCTCCCCCAGGGGAGAGGGTTAAGTTGGTGGAGCAGCTTCTTGCGGCACGAAAGACTATCGATTTCTTCGGAGCGGGCGATGCTTTCGCCCATTGCCGTGCCGGTGACGGCACTGGAGCGCTGGCTGCTGGCGCTGATCTGCGCCGTCACATTGTCGTTTGCGGTGATTACACCCCCCTTTCAGGCACCCGACGAAAATCAGCATTATATGAAGGCGCTGCTGCTGGCGGACGGGCGGGTCATGACGGAGCAGCGGGGCGAGGAAATCGGGGCTGAGTTGTCGCGATCTGCGCTGGATCTGCACGAGATCGACTTTCCCACTGAAGTTACGGGTGAGGCGCGGCGTTTTGATCCCGGGATGGTGGAGCGGGCGTGGAGGGCGGACGCGGGGCGGCCGGGCACTGCCTTTGCCGACTTTCCCAACGTCGCCAATTATGCGCCGACGCTTTATG
Organism: Sphingobium sp. RC1; assembly: GCF_059738765.1. Taxonomy (NCBI): domain Bacteria; kingdom Pseudomonadati; phylum Pseudomonadota; class Alphaproteobacteria; order Sphingomonadales; family Sphingobiaceae; genus Sphingobium; species Sphingobium sp. RC1. Next base: position 1,344,208 of record NZ_AP027306.1, on the reverse strand, counting down.
CGCCTTCAGCGGCCGGATTGAAGATTGGTGATGCACTGGGCCTGCCGCGCATGGGGAGCTTCTACGCAGGGCGAATAATCAATGCGCTTGGGGGCCTTGTCCTGCTGGCGGTGGCTTTTAGTCTCATGCCCTTTGGTCGATGCGCGCTGCTTGGGACGGCATTGTTGCCGACATTCTGTTATCAGACTGGGTCGCTTTCTCCCGACGCCGTCATCAACGGAATGGGCTTTGTGGGACTGGCGCTGTCCTTGCGCCTTGCCGCAATGGGTAGCAGTCCGGCTCGGTCGGCCGGGCTGCTGATTGCCGCGCCTCTCCTCGCGCTGGCGAAGGGAGTGTATTTGCCCCTGATGGCGGCGGGGCTGCAATGGCCGCAGCATCGGCGGGACATGCGGCCATGGCTGTTGCTGGGCGCGATGGCGCTGGGAGCGGCGGCTTTTATCGGCTGGATGAAGATGTCGGGCGGCAGTCAGGCGCTTTATCATATCGTATCGCGCAAGACAGGCGAGAATGTCATGACAGCGCCGCTTGGGGCGCAGTTGGCGGTCATTCTGGCTGATCCCTTGGCCTATGCCCATGTTTTGGGCTCCAGCATTATCGAGCGAGCGCCGGTTTATGCTTTGCAGATTGTCGGGCGCTTCGGGTGGAATGCGATATTGCTGCCGCTTGGCGCCTATCTGCTGGCGGCTGTCATGCTGGGGGCGGCTGTTTTGAGCGGATCGGGCGTCCGGGTCGGTGCTGCTCAAAGGCTGTGGTGGTTGGCTGTGGCTTGTGGCACCGCTTTGCTGATCGAAACGGCCATGTATTTGACGGGCACACCGCTGGGCGCGGATTATGTGCAGGGGACGCAGGGTCGTTATTTCCTGCCGCTGCTGCCTTTGGTGTTGCTGGCGATGATGCCGGAGACGGGGTTGCGGGCGGCGCGGCCGGTCTTTGCCGGATCGGCGCTGCTGTTGCTGATGATCGCGCTGGGCAGTGCCTATGACAGTTTCTGGGCGCATGGCTTTGTCACTGCCGATGGGATGCCGCCGCATGAACGGCTAAGCGACGCGCTGATCCTGCCCTCGCCCCGCTGGTAGCCAGTAGCGCCAGAGGCATAGCCAGCCCAAGCCTTCGATCCAGCCGGCGAGGACGTCGGTCGGCCAGTGGACGCCTAGCCAGACACGGCTCATGCCGATGAGGGCGATGATGAGGGCGGCGGCGAGACATGGCCCACTCAACGCCGTTCGGGCTGAGCTTGTCGAAGCCGTTTTCTTTCTAAAGGAGGAAGTAGAGCCGTTGGCTATCGCCGCCCTTCGGGTCGACAGGCTCAGGGCGAACGGTGATGGTCGGGCACGGGCACTGCTCTCCAGGCCCGTCAGCATTGCGAGCGCGCCGAACAGGACCATGGTCCCGGCGGAATGGCCGCTGGGGAAGCTGTAGCTATGCACAATGTCGATGTGCGGCAAAAGATCGGGTCGCGGCGCGGCGAAAATCTGCTTGAGGCCGGTGTTGAGCAAGGTGCCGCCGACCGTGACGAGCGCAAGCCATTGGGCGGCATATCGCTGTCGGCGGTAGAGCAAAGCGATCGCCACGACGGCCATGATGAGTAATCGCCCAACCGTGTCGCCGATGACCGAGGCCGCGACCATGACTGGCGTGACCCATGGGGCGGCCGCCCTGCCCGCTCCCGCCGCCTTCATCGCAGCGATATTGAGCGGATCGAACCAGCCGGACCGCTGGAGCAGCGCGATTGCCAGCACGCCAAGAAGCGCGAGGAGGAAAATCCCCACGCCCCTTTGCCATGAATGGCGGTCAGATATGAAGCGCGCGCCCATAAGCGGCCAGCACGCTTTCGTGCATCGATTCCGAGATGGTCGGATGCGGGAAGACGGTGTGCATCAGTTCCGCTTCGGTCGTTTCCAGCGTCTTGCCGATGGTATAGCCCTGGATCATTTCGGTGACCTCCGCGCCGACCATGTGCGCACCGAGCAGTTCGCCGGTTTTGGCGTCGAACACGGTCTTGGTGAAGCCTTCGGATTCGCCCAGCGCGATCGCCTTGCCATTGCCGATGAAGGGGAACATGCCGACCTTCACATCATAGCCTGCTTCCTTCGCCTTTGCTTCGGTGAGGCCGACGCTGGCGATCTGCGGGTGGCAATAGGTGCAGCCCGGAATGTTGCGCGAGTCCATGGCGTGTGGATGCTTGCCCGCAATGGCTTCGGCGGTGATCACGCCTTCATGGCTGGCCTTGTGCGCGAGCCATGGCGGGGCGGTGATGTCGCCGATCGCCCAGAGGCCATCGACATTGGTGCGGCACATCTCGTCGGTCTTGAGGAAACCGCGATCGTCCATCGCGACGCCCAGTTCCTTGAGGCCGATATTTTCGGTGTTGGGCACTATGCCGATGGCGACGATCATGTGGCTAAATTCAGCGGCGCTTTCCTTGCCCGCCTTATCCTTCAGCTTCGCCCTGATGCCGTTCGCGCCGACCTGAATATCGCTGACGCCAGCGCTGGTCATGATGGTCATGCCCTGCTTCTTCAGCGCCTTTTCGAGGAAGGCGGAAACGTCCGCATCCTCTACGGGCACGACGCGGTCCATCATTTCGACAACGGTCACTTCTGCGCCCATGTCATTGTAGAAGCTGGCGAATTCGATACCGATCGCGCCCGATCCGATGACCAGCAGCTTGGTCGGCATTTCGGGCGGCGTCATGGCATGGCGATAGGTCCACACCCGCTTGCCATCGGTGGGCGTGCCGGGCAGATCGCGGGCGCGGGCTCCGGTGGCGAGGATGATGTTCTTTGCGGTCAGTTCCTCGGTCTTGCCGTCCTTGGTGACGGAGAGCTTGCCCCCAGACTTACCAGCCCCGGTCAGCTTGCCGTCGCCCATGTGGACGGTGATCTTGTTCTTCTTCATCAGGTGCGTGATGCCCTGATTGAGTTGCTTGGCGACACCGCGCGAGCGTTTGACGACGGCGGCGATGTCGGCGCTGATCTTTTCGGCGGCCAGGCCATAGTCGCCCGCATGTTGCATATAGTGGAAGATCTCCGCCGAACGCAGCAGCGCCTTGGTCGGGATGCAGCCCCAGTTTAGGCAGATGCCGCCGAGATTTTCGCGCTCTACGATGGCGGTCTTGAGCCCAAGCTGCGCCGCGCGGATCGCGGCCACATAGCCGCCGGGGCCGGAGCCCAGAACAATGACGTCGTAATTCTCAGCCATGGTCAAACTTTCTTGTTAAGCCGCAATCATGGGCGGAACGGTGCGGGGCTGGCGATCCTCACCGATCGCGACGAAAGTGAAGGTCGCCTTGGTCACGCGATAGGAGCGGTCGTCATGGCGGGTGCGGCGCCAGGCCTCGACGTCGATCTTCATCGACGTGCGGCCGACCGAGATGAGCTTTGCGAAGACCGAAACTTCGTCACCGACGACTACGGGGCGCAGGAAGCTCATGCCTTCGACGGCGATTGTTACGGCGCGGCCCTTGCTATGGCGCGCGGCGACGGAACCCGCCGCCGAGTCCATGAGGCTCATCAGCCAGCCGCCGAAAATATCCCCATAGGGATTGGTGTCGGCGGGCATGGCGATAACGCGGACGGCGGGGCTTTCCTCCGGCGGCAGTTCGTCGGCAGCGCGCATCAGGCGAGCATGCCGATGGGATTTTCCACCAGTTCGCGGAAGACCTGCATCAGGCGGGCGCCATCCGCGCCGTCGATGGCGCGGTGGTCGAAGCTGCCGGTGGCGGACATGACGGTCGCGATCTGGAGCGAATCATCGACGACGAAGGGCCGCTTTTCGCCTGCGCCGATCGCCATGATCATGGCCTGGGGCGGGTTGATGACGGCTTCGAACTGCTTGATGCCGAACATGCCCATGTTGGAGAGTGACGCGGTGCCGCCCTGATATTCTTCCGGCTTGAGCTTACCGTCCTTCGCGCGGGCGGCGAGATCCTTCATCGCGGTGGAGATGGCGGCGACGCCCTTGCTGTCCGCGCCGGTCACGATCGGGGTGATGAGGCCGCCGGGGATGGACACGGCCACGCTGATGTCGGCGCGGCTGAATTGCAGCATCTGGTCGCCCGCAAACTGAACGTTGCATTCGGGCACCTGGATGAGGGCGACGCCCAGCGCCTTGATGAGGAGGTCGTTGACGGACAGCTTCACGTTGCGGCTGGCGAGACCGGCGTTGAGTTCGGTGCGCAGCTTCAGGAGCTTGTCGAGCTGAATGTCGACGGTGAGGTAGATGTGGGGGACCTGCTGCTTGGATTCGGTGAGGCGGCGGGCGATCGTCTTGCGCATGCCGCTGAGCTTGATGACTTCGTGCGGGATGCCGAAATCCTGCGCGGGTGCGGGTGCCGCGAGCGCGGGCGCCGGGGCTGCTGCGGCCGGAGCCGGGGCGGCGGTGGGAGCCTTGGCCGAAGCGCCTTCCAGATCGGATTTCACGATGCGGCCATTGGGGCCGGTGCCGGTGAGGCTGGCGAGGTCTAGGCCTTTTTCCTCGGCGATACGGCGCGCGAGGGGGCTGGCCTTTACGCGGTCGCCGGATTGGGGGGCGGGCATGTCGGATTTGGGTGCGGGAGCTTCTGCCTTGGCGGGCACGGGATCGGCCTTGGGCGCGGCGGCGGCTGGCTTGGGGGCGGGAGCGGAGCCGCCTTCGGCTGCTTGCGCGAGGTCTTCGCCTTCTTCGGCGATGATGGCGATGACGGTGCCGACCTTCACGCCTTCGGAGCCTTCAGAGACAAGGATCTTGGCGATCTTGCCCTCGTCCACGGCTTCAAATTCCATGGTCGCCTTGTCGGTTTCGATCTCCGCCAGCAGATCCCCCGACGATACGGTGTCGCCTTCCTTCACCAGCCATTTAGCCAGCGTCCCCTCTTCCATCGTGGGAGACAAGGCGGGCATCTGGATTTTCTTGCTCATGCGTGAAGGCCTCTCTTCTTTTCCCGGGCGGGCGGGTAAGCGTTGGATGCCGTTTTGACCCTTTGGGCGGGAGGGTCAAGGGCGTGGCTTGCGCCTTGGGCTATAATCCGCCACATTTCACCAGACTGGTTCACAATTTACCAGATTGGTTCAAACATAAGGGCGGCAGAGGGCATCGGCCGCCATTTTGGCGTGGGATGCAACAGCTATGCGGACTTATCTGGTTGTAGTGGACGAATCGCCGGAGGCCGAAACCGCGCTGCGTTTCGCGGCCCGGCGTGCGGCCAAGACGGCGGGGTCTATCCGTATCCTTGCGCTCGTTCCGCCTGCTGAGTTCGTGCAGTGGGGCGGCGTGCAGGCGACGATGGAGGACGAGGCGCGGCAGCGGGCCGAAGCGCTGGTGACGAGCGCGGCGGGTACGCTGACGGAGGAATCCGGCATTCGGCCGAGCATCACCGTGCGGCAGGGCGATGCCGTCGCGGTGGTGCGTGAGACGCTGGACGAGATGCCCGATGTTGCGGCGCTGGTGCTAGGCGCGGCGGCCAGCGGCCATCCGGGCGCGCTGGTATCGCATTTTGCAGGCGCGGACGCGGGCAAGCTGCCCTGCCCTATCATGGTCATTCCGGGCGGGTTGAGTGCGGAGGCGATCGATCGGCTGAGTTGAGGGGCAGTTGTGGTTGCTCCAAAGGAGCTGTCTCTTTTGCCGATCGAGCTTTAGCCTGTGGGCATGATAGATCCTGAAACAAGTTCAGGATGACGAGTTGGAAGACGGAGGGGACAAATTATCGCTTATGCCGTCCCCGTTTTGCGCCCATGTGCCGGATGTTTGCGGGGCGGCCGCGTTTCGCGCCGGGACGTGTCCTGTCCTTCTTGAAGCTCGGCCGTTGCGGTGGGGCGTCGGGGAGTTCGAAGCGGAGGGAACCGTTGATCGGGTCCGCTTCGGCAAGGCGTAGCTGGAGATGCTGGCCGACGGTGTAGCGGTCGCCGCTCTCTACCCCCTCCAGCGCACGGCCAGCTTCATCGTAGAAGAAGCGTTCGTCCCCCATGGTGGAGACCGGGACGAGGCCGTCGCCGCCAAGCCCCTCCACCGTCGCGAAGAAGCCGAAATTTTGCACGCCCGTGATGCGGGCGTTGACCATTTCGCCGACATGAGCGGCGAGATAGGCGGCGACATAGCGGTCGATCGTCTCCCGCTCCGCCTCCATCGCGCGGCGTTCGTGCTGGCTGATCATCTCGCCGACGCGGCCCATATTTTCATGATCGTCGGCGCTGAGCGACGTGCGGTCGGGCAGCGCGCCACCCTTGGGCGAGGGGAGTTCGAGCTTGTAACCGCCGACCAGCGCACGATGGACCAATAGGTCCGCGTAGCGGCGGATGGGCGAGGTGAAATGCGCATAGGAACCGAGCGCCAGGCCGAAATGGCCCATATTCGCGGGGCTGTAATAGGCCTGGGTCTGGCTGCGCAGGATTTGCTCCATGATCTGCGGCTTTTCCTCCGCTTCGCCAATGCGGTTGATCAGATGGTTGAAGGTCGAAGGCTTGATGACCTGCCCCAGCGCGAAGTCGATGTCGAAAGTCGCGAGATACTCCTTGAGCGCGACCAGCTTTTCCCGGCTGGGCGGTTCATGGACGCGGTACATGACGGGCGCCTTCTTGCCTTCGAGCGCCTTGGCGGCGGCGACGTTGGCGGCGATCATATAATCTTCGATCAGCATATGCGCGTCGAGACGTTCGCGGACGGCGACGCTGACGATCTTGCCATGCTCGTCGAGGACGACGCGGCGTTCGGGGAGGTCGAGGGCGAGCGGGTCGCGCTTGTCGCGGGCCTTGCGGAGAAGTTTCCAGCAGGACCATAGGGGTTTCAGGGCGGATTCGAGCAAATCTAGCCCCTCCCCTTCAGGGGAGGGGTTGGGGTGGGGGCTATCCTCATGACTCAACGACTGGGGCGCGGCCCCACCCCCAACCCCTCCCCTGAAGGGGAGGGGCTTTATGCCGTCTATTGCGGCCTGGGCGTCTTCGTAGGCGAGGACAGCGGCGACGCGGATGATGGCGCGGGTGAAATGCCAATTGGTGACTTTGCCGGATGCGTCGATGGTGAGGTGGCAGGCCATGGCTGCGCGATCTTGTCCGGCGCGGAGCGAGCACATGTCGGATGACAGCTGGTGCGGGAGCATGGGGACGACGAGGTCGGGGAAATAGACGCTGTTGCCGCGCTTTCGGGCTTCCTTGTCGAGGGCGCTGCCGGGGCGGACATAGTAGCTGACGTCGGCGATGGCGACGATGGCGCGATAGCCGCCGGGGTTGGCGGGGTCTTCGTCCGGTGCGGCCCAGACGGCGTCGTCATGGTCGCGTGCATCGACCGGGTCGATGGCGACGATGGGCAGGTGGCGCAGGTCCTCTCGCTTATCCTCATTCAGGGCGATGTCCGAGGCGACGACAGCCTCATCTTCCACCTGTTCGGGGAATACATGCGGAATGCCATATTTGTGGATCGCGATGAGGCTGAAGCTGCGGGGAGCGAAGGGGTCGCCCAATATGTCGGTTACGCGGGCGCTGATGCGCGGCGGGCGGCCAACGGGCTCGGCCAGCACAAGATCGCCGGGATTGGCGTTGCCCGCGTCGCTGATCGGCGTATCTTTGCGGATGCGCTTGTCTACGGGGCGTAGCCATAGCTTGCCGCCCTCTCCCGCTTCCACCACGCCAAGCAGTTCCTCGCTTGCCTTGGCGAGCTTCTTCATCGGGTGGGCGACCCAGCCGCGCCCGGCCTCTTCCGTACGGGCAAGGATGCGGTCCCCGATGGTCAGCGCGCCCCTCTTGCCGCGTTCCATTACGCGAAGCCGGGGTGCGGGCTGGCCTTCCGCTTCCCAGCGCTCGGGCGTGGCGATGAGGGTCGTGCCATCGACATCGACGATGCGCAGGACGGTGACCTTTGGTACGCCGCCCATTTTGTGGAAGGCGCGCGCGGGGCCAATGTCCAGCAGCCCTTCGTCGGCCATGTCCTTCAGCAACGCTTTCAGCGCGATCTTTTCCTGCCCTTTGAGGCCGAAGGCTTTGGCGATTTCCCGCTTGCCTGCGGGCTGATCCGAGGAGGTGACGAAGTCCATCACCTGATCGCGAGTGGGGAAGCCGGCGGGCCGGACTTTTTCGGGTTTCTTCTGCTTTTGGGCCGATGCCATGGATCAGCTATAGGGAAGGCCCGAGCAGCGTACCAGATGGCTTGGCCGAGATTTGCGGCGCTGCTCGCTATTCCACCAACTTACGGGCGCGGTCACGCCAAACCTCCGCCAGGACGGGCAGGCTCGCCAGCGCCCGGACGGCATTCGGTTCGACCTTGTGCCGCCCGCCGATCAGCAGGCGAAAGACGCGGGCTATGGGCCATTCGGGAAAAGGACGGTCGAGCAGGTCCATGCGCCCTTTAGCGTCCGCCTCCCCTTCGCGCAGCACGCGGAAATAGAGGCCTGCGCGGCCGGTCTTCACAATGGTAGCCAATATGTCGCGCGAACCGAAGCGGTGATCGAGCTTCCAGCAGGGTTGGCGTCCATGGCTGACCTCCACCAGCGCGCTGCCGAGGGAGAAGCGGTCGCCGAGGCAGATTTCCTCCTCCGTCATGCCAAGGGAGGCTATATTTTCGCCGAAAGCGCCGGGGGCCTGAAGCAACGGGTGATCAGGCTTTCGTTCGCGCCACCAGTCATAATGTTCCTGGGGGTAGAGATGGATCGCCTTGTCCCACCCGCCATGATGGACAGGGTCGGCGACGGCATCCCCGTCAAGCCCCTGCCATCCGATCCGGACGACGCCGTCCACAGGCCGTTTCGCTATGGCGCTGTAATCGCCGTCGCGAAAGGGCATGGGCGCGCCGGTCAGCAATGCCTCGATTGTAAGATGCTCAGCCATTCCGCCCCTATGACAGTGGCGCGGAATGTTGGCGAGGGGGTCAGGCGCGGCTTAATTCCGACGCCAGCTTCAACACTTCGCTGCCGCTGTCGGTCTGGACGAGATAGGCGGGGTTCTTCGCCGTTCCATTACGGCGAATCAGTGCGCCCTCGATCGTCTTTTCCACATGGCGGTCAAACCGTTCGGCCACGCGCCCACGGCCTACGCCTTGCCCCCAATTCCACTTAACGCGCATCCCCCTGCGGAAAGCTTCGGACATCTTCATCCTTCTCCTGCCGCGACATCATGGCGGCCTTTCGATACGGTCATGACGACAAAAATCCCGGTTGCGGATGCGGTTCCCTTGGGTTTTTCGTTTGGCTGGGTTAAGGCGCGGCAGATGGACGTTACTGGCCTTCGCGTCGCGCTCTTCAGCGGCAATTACAATTATGTGCGCGATGGCGCGAACCAGGCGCTCAACCGCTTTGTGGGCTATTTGTTGCGTCAGGGCGCGGCCGTACGCGTTTATTCGCCGACGACTGCGACGCCCGCATTCGAGCCGACCGGCGATCTGGTGAGCGCGCCATCCCTGGCGATTCCAGGGCGGAAGGAATATCGCGTGCCCTATCGCATGTCGGGGCATGTTCGGCGCGACCTGAAGCGGTTTCGGCCTAATCTGGTCCATGTGTCGAGCCCTGATCCACTGGGACACCGGGCGGTTACATGGGCGAGGAACAGCGGGCTTCCCGCAGTGGCTTCGGTCCATACGCGGTTTGAAACCTATCCGCGCTATTACGGGCTGGCCTTTCTGGAGCCGGTGATCGAGTCGATGCTGCGGCGATTTTACCGGCGCTGCGATGCTATCGTCGCGCCTTCGGAGTCCATGGCGCAGCTGCTGCGCGAACAGCGGATGAGCTATGATGTGGGCATCTGGACGCGGGGGATCGACCGGGACATCTTCAATCCGGGACGTCGCGACATGGCGTGGCGGCAGTCGCTAGGGATTGAAGATGATGAGCCGGTGATCGGCTTCATCGGCCGTCTGGTGATGGAAAAGGGGCTGGACGTCTTTTCCGATGCGATCGACCAGCTGAAGATGCGCGATGTGCGGCACAAGGTGCTGATCATCGGCGAAGGCCCCGCGCGGGAGTGGTTTCAGAACCGGCTGCCCGACGCTGTCTTCACAGGGTTCCAAAAGGGTGATGAGCTGGGCCGCGCGGTTGCGAGCATGGATATGCTGTTCAATCCCTCGATCACCGAGACGTTCGGCAATGTGACGCTGGAGGCGATGGCTTGTGCGCTTCCCACGGTGGCGGCGCGGGCGACGGGTAGCGAAAGCCTGGTTACCGAGGGCGTGACTGGCCGCCTGATCCGTCCGGGGGCGATCGGGGCCTTTGCCGATGCCTTGGCGAGCTATTGCACACATCCTGACGCGCGGGCCGATGCCGGGGCTGCCGCAATGGCGGAGGCGGAGCGATATGGGTGGGATCAGGTGAACCAGGCGCTTGTCGATACTTATATCCGGGTGATCCGCCAGCGGACGCAGGGCGCGCGGTTGCGCTCCAGCCCGGTTCCTTAAACCGCGCACTTTCCCTATATCGGGGCGATGGTCGATCTTTTTGCTTCCGATGCCGTGAACGAGCCGGGTGATGCCGGAGAAAATGCGCCGCTGGCCGATCGCCTGCGGCCGCGTACTTTGGCCGATGTGGTGGGGCAGGAGCATCTGACCGGGCCGGAAGGCGCGATCGGGCGGATGGTGGCGGCTGGGCGGCTTTCGTCCATCATCCTGTGGGGACCTCCGGGTACGGGCAAGACGACGATCGCGCGGCTGCTGGCCGACGCGGTGGATATGCGGTTCGAGCCGATCTCCGCCGTGTTTTCGGGCGTCGCCGACCTCAAGAAGGTCTTTGCGGCGGCCAAGGAGCATGCCCGGCGCGGGGACAAGACTTTGTTGTTCGTGGACGAGATTCACAGGTTCAACCGGGCGCAGCAGGACAGTTTCCTGCCCTTTGTCGAGGATGGGACCGTGACGCTGGTGGGGGCGACCACGGAGAACCCCAGTTTCGAATTGAACGCGGCGTTGATGTCACGGGCGCAGGTGTTGATCCTGCACCGGCTGGATGCCGCCGCGCTGGAGCTGTTGCTGGAGCGGGCGGAGGCGATCACGCAGCGGCCTTTGCCACTTACTGCGGCGGCGCGGGACGCTTTGCTGGCTAGCGCGGATGGTGATGGGCGGTTCCTGCTTAATCAGGTGGAGACGCTGTATTCGATCGATCTTGGCGAGCCGCTCGATCCGGCTGGGCTGTCGGCTTTGCTGCACCGGCGCATGGCGGTTTATGACAAGGATCGGGAGGGGCATTACAACCTGATCTCGGCGCTGCACAAGGCATTGCGCGGATCGGACCCGCAGGCCGCGCTCTACTATCTGGCGCGGATGCTGACGGCGGGAGAGCAGCCGCTTTATGTGCTGCGGCGGCTGGTGCGCTTTGCGAGTGAGGATATCGGCCTCGCCGACCCGCAGGCATTGGTGCAGTGCCTTGCGGCGAAGGACAGCTATGACTTTCTGGGAAGCCCAGAGGGGGAGCTGGCGATCGTGCAGGCTTGCCTTTATTGCGCGACGGCGCCCAAATCCAACGCAGCCTATGCGGCGATGAAGGCCGCGTGGAAATCGGCGCGGGATACCGGGTCGCTGATGCCGCCCAAGAATATCCTGAACGCCCCTACCCGGCTGATGAAGACCATCGGCTATGGCAAGGGCTATCAATATGATCATGATCAGGCGGAGGGCTTTTCGGGCGATAATTATTGGCCCGAGGAGATGGAGCCGCAGACTTTCTTCGCGCCGACCGATCGTGGGTTCGAAGCGCGCATAGCCGAGCGCATGGCCTATTGGGACAAGCTGCGGGCCGAGCGCGGCGGAGGCGAATGACACCGCGCTTTGCCCGATATGCCGCGATCGACTGGTCCGGCGCGAAGGGCGTGCGGCATAAGGGGATAGCGGTCGCGCTGTGCGAGCGTGGTGATGCAGTTCCCCGGCTTATCCATCCGAAGGACGGCGGTTTCTGGTCCCGCGCGGTGGTGGCGGAATGGCTGATCGCGGCGGCTGCGGAGGCGCCGACGCTGTTTGGGTTCGATTTCAGCTTTGCGCCGCCCTTCGTGGCGCGGGAAGCGTATCTGCCGGGTGATGAGGTGCCGGTGACGGGGCCTGACTTCTGGGCTTATGTGGATAGCGTGTGCGATGATCCCGATCTGGGCGCGGGCAGCCTGCTGCACGTCACGCACCGCCGCCATTTCTACTTCGGCAAGGCGGACGGGGTGAAGGCGGACTTCATGCACAACCGGGTGTGCGAAGCGCATTATAATGCGGGCGGTGGGGGCAAGCCCTCCACCGTCTATGACGCGATCGGCGCGGCTCAGGTGGCGAAGGCGAGCTTTGCGGGGATGCGCCTGCTCCATCATGTGCGGGATCATGTTCCCGTCTGGCCATTCGACCCCGCACTGCGCGACGGGTCGCTGGTAGTGGAGATTTATACCAGCATCGCGGCGCGGGCGGCGGGGCGGCCCAAGGGGCGGACGAAGATGCGCGACCTGGGCGCTTTGGACGATGCGCTATCCGCGCTCGGCTCTCAGCCCTATGAGGGATTGCCGCCGGATGATCATGGCGCGGACGCGATCGTGACCGCCGCGTGGATGCGCAACGTCGCGCCGAGGCCGAGCATCTGGACCCCGCCCGCGCTCAATCCGCATATTGCCGCAACGGAGGGCTGGACGTTCGGTGTCATCTGATAGTAAGGCGCTTTTCCGTCCGATGGACGTGCCGGCTTAGCTCAGTTGGTAGAGCACCTGATTTGTAATCAGGGGGTCAGGGGTTCGAACCCTCTAGCCGGCACCATCGCTCTTGCAGGCAGCGATTTAGAAACCAGCCTTTTTATTTTCCGGTTTATCCCGCCGCACTTCCACTGTCTTTATCCCAGTGTCCAGGGAGCCATATTTCGGCGTGGAATCGGGGCCGGGCTTGGGGCCGCTGTCCCTGGGGCCTCGGTCGCCTCCGCCCCCACCGCCACTGGATGCGGCAATGGCTTCAGAGCTTAGCGAAGTGGACAAGAGGATGGTCATGGCGGGCGGGACCGTTGCAGCGAACCGGCCGCAGGTCTTCAGAAAATTGCGCCTGTCCTCCGTTACCGACGAATTCAGCTGGTCATCCATGATGCGATCCCTCTCTATCCTCCTCATAGAGTACAGAAGAGCCGCGCCGATGGATTGGCAATAAAGAGACATAGACTTTAGGATAATGTGGAGCTGCGCAGGGCAGCCCAAAAGCAAAATGGGGGCCGACATCGCTGTCGGTCCCCACTTCCGTCGTGTCCCGGATCCGCTTCCCTTTCAGGATGCGATCATCGGACTCGGCGCGCGATGCTTCTACCGAGAAGGTTTGGCATCGTGTCTGCTCCGGCTGTCCGGCTATTCGCCATATTCCGCAGCTGTCTTCAAAATTCCAGGTCCGACGTTCGCTTTCGCGCGTGCATGACATGGGCCTTAGAAGACCATCAGTTTCCATTCGAACCTTGCAGTCCCAATTTCAGCCTGATGACCGAAACGTCAGTCAAATCTTTGATATGATCGCCGATTTGATGATCCGGATTTCTCCGTTTCTTCTTTCGTTTCGATAACCCGAAGGTCTCACCAAATGTGAGTCGTTCAAAGCGGAATCTGACGGTTCAACGACAGCCCCTGTCTAAAGCTGTGGATAAGTGTGGATATTTTTTCGCGCCGGTCAGCGGCCCTTCCAAACACCCGGACGCTTCTCGACGAAGGCGGTCATGCCCTCTACCCGATCTTCCGTGGCGGTGAGCAGCTGGAACAGACGCCTTTCGGTCAGTAGCCCCTGACCCAGCATGGTTTCGAAGGCGAGGTTCACCATCTCCTTGTTCACCATGGTCGCCATGGGCGGCATGGAAGCAATGGCCGCAGCAGTCTTGAGCGCGTCATCCACCAACTCCGCCGCCGGTACGATGCGCGAAACGAGGCCCGAACGCTCGGCTTCCTCCGCGCCCATCATGCGGCTGGTGAGGCACATTTCCATCGCCTTCGCCTTGCCGACCGCCTTGGTAAGGCGCTGCGATCCACCCATGCCCGGCGCGACGCCTAGCTTGATTTCCGGCTGACCGAATTTGGCCGTGTCCGCCGCGATGATGAAGTCGGCCATCATGGCGAGTTCGCACCCGCCGCCCAGCGCGAAGCCCGCGACAGCGGCGATCCACGGCTTGCGCGTTGCCACCACATGTTTTTGCCAGCCGGAAAAAAAGTCCTCCAGGAAGAAGTCGGCGGCTTCCTTGCTGACCATTTCCTTGATGTCCGCACCTGCGGCGAAGGCCTTTTCGCTGCCGGTCAGGACCAGGCACAGTTGCGAGGGATCGGCGTCATAGGCCGCGAAAGCGGCGCTGAGGTCCGCCAGAACTTGCGTGTTGAGTGCGTTCAGCGCCTGCGGACGGTTCAGCGTGACCAGCGTCACCGCTTCGCGCTGTTCGACCAAAATCGTTTCGAAGCTCATCGTCATATTCCTTCAAATCTGCGTTGCAGCGGGGCAGCAACAGCCGCCGCCGATCACCGTCCCATATGCATGAAGTCGCGGTCGTAACTGCGCATATGCGCGCCACCATCGACATAGAGCGTCTGCCCGGTGACGGCGCTCGCCTGCGCCAGATAGAGAACCGCCTCCGCAATCTGCTCCGCCAGCGGCAGGCGGCCGAGCGGCATGGCCGATTGCAGCCTTTCCATCTGTGCCTCATCATAATCGGGCGTTGCGATGGTGAGGCCGGGCGCGACTGCGTTGACACGGATATGCGGAGCGAGGCTGGCGGCGGAAAGGCGGGTCAGCCCCGCCAGAGCCGACTTCGACAAGGTATAGGCCAGCTGATCGGCGTGCGGATGATCGATCCGCTGATCGAGGATATTGATGATACAACGATCCGCCACCCCTGCCGGGATGGTTGCGAACGATTTTGTAAGCAACGCGGGCGCGGCGCAGTTGACGGCATAATGCCGCATCAGATCCTCGGCGGAGACATTATCCAGCCGATCCTGGCCGAAGATCGCGGCGCTGTTCACCAATATGTCGGGCGGGCGGCCGAAGCGTTCGGCGACCTTGGCGACGAGTTCCTCGGCGCTTTCAGGATCAGAGAAGTCGGCGGTGAAGCCGTCCCATTCCGTGCCATTTTCATCGAGGGTCAGGGCAAGCGCCGAGTCCAGCCGCGTGTCATGGCTGCCGTGAATGGCCAGCGAATAACCGGCGCGTGCGAACCCGGCGGCAATGACGCCGCCCAGCCGCCTGTGACCGCCGGTGATCAGCGCCAGGCGCTTGTTCGCCAGCGGCAGCGGTCCTTCGGCCTGCCCGCGCGCACCGCCAAGGGGCCGGTAAGCGGGTGCTTCCTCGTCGCTCACGATTCGATGAGCTTCAGCACTTCCTCGCGACTTTTTTCGTCCTCGCGGAATACGCCGAGCATGCGACTGGTCTTCATCAGGACATTGGGTGTGCGAACGCCTCGGCCGGTCATGCAGCCATGCGTCGCCTCGATCACCACGGCCACCCCCTGGGGCTTCAGATGTTCCCAGATGCAGTTGGCGACTTCGGCGGTCAGGCGTTCCTGAACCTGAAGGCGGTTGGCGAAGGCGTGCAGAACGCGCGCCAGCTTTGAAATCCCGACCACATATTTGCCGGGCAGATAAGCGATATGCGCGCGGCCGATGATCGGCGCCATATGATGTTCGCAATGCGACTGGAACGGAATGTCCTTCAGCAGCACGATGTCGTCATAGCCGCCCACTTCATGGAAGATGCGCGACAGATGAAAAGCCGGATCGTCGCCATAGCCACGGCAATATTCCCGCCACGCACGCGCGACGCGTTCGGGAGTTTCCAGCAACCCCTCCCGTTCAGGATTGTCGCCGGACCAGCGGATCAAGGTGCGGATAGCCTCCGCCACTTTCGCGGGTACAACTTCCTTAATCGCTTCGCCTACAGCCTCGGCATCGGGATCATAGTCCATGGACGGCACTACTCCTCATTATCTTTGTTCAGGGCGCATATGGCGGCTATGTCAGCGGAACGCCAGCCCCCTTTACCGGGACTATGGACAGGGGTCATACCGGGTGGCACATCAACGCACATCACAAGAAGCCGATCCGATAAGCATGGCCGTCCCGTCGCCCTTCCCCCACCCATGGCATCAAGGCTGAGGCGTGCGGACTGAACGTATCGCAGCCGTGTTGCTGGCCGCCGGGACGTCGTCGCGCTTTGGCGAGGCGGACAAGCTGATGGCCGACCTCAATGGCAAGCCGGTCGTTGCCCATACGCTGGAAGCTGTCGCCTCCCTCGCCTTCGCCGAACTGGTGGCGGTGACGCGTCCCATCGCCGATGCTCCCGCCATTCATCGGAAACTGGAGAGGCGTGGTTACAGCGTTCTGGTCAATGACAAGCCTGAAGAGGGGCTGGCGAGCAGTATAGTGCTGGCCGTGAACCATGTCATGCCGATCAGGCGCTGCCGGGGCATTCTCATCTGCCTTGCCGACATGCCCTATGTGCCGCAGTCACATTATAACCGGATATGCCTGGCGGCGGAGGATGTGCGGTCGGTGGTAGCGAGTACGGACGGCTTTTCTTCCTCGCCGCCCGCCTTCATCGGACGAAAGCATTTTCCCGAGCTGCTGACCCTGCGCGGTGATCAGGGTGCCAGAGCGCTGTTGAGTCGAGGGCTTCAGATCGAAGCGATGAGCAGTTCGCTGGTCGATATCGACACGCCGGACGACCTGCCGCAGGGATAGCCGTTCAGCTCGACCGGGTGGGATCGGTCATCGGGTCGTCCATTTCCCGCACGTCGGGCATCCGGCCGATCGGCAGCGAACCGGTCTGCCGTTCCAGCATACGGTGAACGACTGGCGGATGAGGTCCGCTGTGCAGCAACGCAAGAGCGTCGGAATTGGCGGTATCCGCCATGGTCCGGCGGCTGTTGTGGCGGACATAGTCCAGCCAGGTGGAGACGTGATAACGCTCGACCCATAATTCGGGGTCGGCAAGGTCCCTGAGCAGCGACCAGCCATGCGCGCCGTCGCGGCGGCGAATGCGGCGGCGCTCGCTCATCGCGGTAAGGAAAGGCACTACGGAACCCGCCGGGATACGATATTCGATGGTGATGACGACTGGCCCGCTGCGTGGCTCTATGGGAACCGAGGTCTGCGGTTCCTGCCAGCGGTTCAGAAGGTCGAGATTTTCGTCGCCGGTCTGGGATAGCGGCAGGAAAAGGCCGACCATCGCCGCCAAGAACTGCACCCCGGCGGCGATGTGGAGCGACGTCACCACGCCCATATGTTCCGCCAGCCAACCGAACAGCCAGGCGCCCAGTGCCATGCCGCCAAATGCCGTCATCTGGTAAAGGGCGACGGCCCGCGCCAGCACCCATCGGGGCGCGGACATCTGGACCGACACGTTGAAGGTAGACAGCGCGATGACCCAGCCAGCGCCGCAGAGCAGGAGCCCTGCTATGGCCACAAGCAGCCAGCCGGTGGAAGCCGTGATCGCGGTGCCTATTGCCAACGCAAGGGCGGCCGAGCGCACGATGGTTTCGATGGCGAAGCGGCGGCGAAGCCTGCCTGATGAGAGCGCGCCCAGGACTGCGCCTATGCCGAACGCCCCGCTCAGGATGCCGAAGGTAAGGGCGTCGCCCTTCAACAGGTCGCGCGCCACCAGAGGCATGAGGGCGGACACCGCGCTCGCGCCGATGCCGAAAGCTCCTGCGCGCATCAGGACCAGCTGAATCTTGGGCGACATGGCGACATATCGCGCGCCTGCCCTCATCGCGAGGCCGAGGCGCTCGCGCGGCAGGAGCTTCGGCCCGCGTTCCGGCTGCCAGCGGAGGAGCACGATGGTCAGGGCAATGTAGCTGAGTGCATTGGTGAGGAAGGCGGCCGCGGCGCCTGCCGCTGCGACGATGATGCCGCCGAGTGCGGGGCCGACACTGCGCGCGAGGTTGAAGCCCATGCTGTTGAGGGCGACAGCGCTGGGCAGTTGGGATCGCGGGACCATGTCACCGACCGATGCTTGCCAGGCGGGACCGTTGATCGCGGTGGCGCAGCCGACGAGGAAGGTGAAGGCCAGTAGCGACCAGGGTGTGAGCAACCCGAGCCACGCGAATAGCGCGAGCGACGCGGACACCAGCAGCATCGACAGCTGGCAGGCGAGCATGACGAGGCGGCGGTCGAGATTGTCGGCGACCGCGCCTGCCCAGAGCGAGAGCAGCATGATCGGCAACGTCGTCGAGGCGGGAACCAGCGCGACGAGCATGGGGGAGCCCGACAGCGAGGTCATCATCCATGCCGCGCCGACCGACTGAATCAGCCCGCCGAAGTTGGACGCGAGGCTGGCGAACCATACCGCGCGGAAGATGGGGATGGCGAAGGGCGATGGCGCTGGAGGAGAATCTGCCTCTGACACGAAAAATGCATGAACCCGAAAACGATTGGAGCGTCAAACGTGGAAGGAAGGGAAGCAGTTCAATGTTAAAGCGAATAGGCTTGCACTTTACGTAAACGTAAATACATTTGCGGCGCGCCTGACGCCAATGCCGAGAGGAATGACCGAGCGATGGAAGCCTTTATCTACGATGCCGTAAGGACGCCCCGTGGCCGGGGCAAGCCGGACGGGTCGCTGCATGAGATCACCCCTGTCCAGCTGGCGACGCAGGTGCTGGAGGCGGTGCGGGACCGTAACTCCATTGACACGGCGGATGTGGACGATGTGATCCTTGGATGCGTTACCCCGATCGGCGAGCAAGGCGGAGACATCGCCCGCGCCGCCGTGCTGAACGCCGATTATGAGCAGACGGTGCCGGGCGTGCAGATCAACCGTTTCTGTGCATCGGGGCTGGAAGCGGTGAACATGGCCGCAGCGAAAATCTATTCGGGCGAAGCGGGATTGGCGATTGGTGGCGGCGTGGAATCGATGAGCCGCGTGCCGATGTCAGCGGACGGCGGCGCGATCGCGATGGACCCGGCGGTCGCCTACAAAACCTATTTCGCGCCGCAGGGCATCGGCGCCGATGTGATCGCGACCAAGTTCGGAATCAGCCGCGACGACGCCGACGCCTATGCGGTGGAGAGCCAGCGGAGGGCCAAGGCGGCCTGGGACGAAGGGCGCTTTGCCAAGTCGATCATTCCGGTGCGTGACGTGATCGGCGAAGTGGTGCTGGACCATGACGAGCATATGCGGCCCGATGCGACGATGCAGTCGCTCGCCGCGCTGAAGCCGAGCTTTGCCGCGCTGGGCGAGGAGATGCCGGGCTTCGACGCCATCGCACTGCTCAAATATCCAGAGCTGGAACGGGTGAACCATGTCCATCATGCGGGCAACAGCAGCGGCATCGTCGATGGCGCGGCGGCGGTGCTGGTCGGCAACAAGGAGATGGGCGAGAAATATGGCCTGAAGCCGCGCGCCCGGATCAAGGCGATGGCGTCGATCGGATCGGAGCCGCTGATCATGCTGACGGGGCCGGAGTTTGTTGCGGGCAAGCTGCTCAACCGGGCGGGGATGAGCAGCCATGACATCGACCTTTGGGAACTGAACGAAGCCTTTGCGAGCGTGGTGCTGCGCTACATGCAGGCGATGGATTTGGACCATGACAAGATCAATGTGAATGGCGGCGCGATCGCGATGGGCCATCCGCTGGGCGCGACTGGTGCGATGGTGCTGGGGACGGCTCTGGATGAGTTGGAGCGGTCGGGCAAGGGCACGGCGCTGGTGAACCTGTGCGTGGGTGCCGGCATGGGAACCGGGATTATTATCGAGCGGGTTTGAAAACGGGTTGGTAGTGGGCTGATCCGAGCGCGGCTCTGGAGGATGGCCCCCACCCCAACCCCTCCCCTGAAGGGGAGGGGCTAAAAGGAGAGCAGGATCGTGCAGACCATCAATTTTGACATCGATGCGGACGGCATCGCCACGCTGACCATCGATGTGCCGGGCCAGTCGATGAATGTCATCGGGCCGGAATTTCTGGCCGATCTGGATGAGGCGATTACGCGCATCGGTTCTGACGAAGCGATCAAGGGCGCGGTAATTGCTTCAGGCAAGGACAGCGGGTTCATGGCGGGCATGGACCTCAAATATTTTGGGTCGATGCTGGCGAGCGGCGCGGGAAAGCGCCCTGCCCCGGGCGAGATTTTCGAGCAGGTTTTCGTGCTGAACCAGCTGTTCCGGCGGCTGGAGACGTGCGGCAAGCCGGTTGCGTGCGCGATCGAGGGCACCTGCGTGGGCGGCGGGTTTGAACTGGCGCTGGCCTGTCATCGGCGGGTGGTGGGCGATAGTCCCAAGACCCAACTGGGCCTGCCTGAAATCTTGATCGGCCTGTTTCCCGGCGGTGGCGGATCACAGCGGTTGCCGCGCCTGATCGGGTTGCAGGCGGCGCTGATGTACATGTTGCAGGGCAAGCTGTTCCGCCCGGCCGAAGCGGCGATGCTGAAGGCCGTCGATGAAGTCGTGCCGCAGGGCACGGCGGTCGAGAGGGCGAAAGAGTGGGTGAAGGCGAACCCGTCCGCCAGCGCGCAACCGTGGGACGTCAAGGGGTTCAAGTTCCCGGGTGGCGCGGGCGCGTTCAATCCTGCTTTCGTGCAGACGATGGTCGGCGCGGTGCCGATGACGTTGAAGCAGACGCAGCGGAACATGAATGCGCCCACCGCTTTGCTGTCGGCGATGTATGAAGGCGCGCTGCTGCCGTTCGACCAGGCGATCCGGGTCGAGAGCAAATATTTCGCAAAGGTCGCGGCCGATCCGCAGGCGGCGAACATGATCCGTAGCCTGTTCGTCAACAAGAACGCCGCCGAACGTGGTGCGCGGCGGCCGAAGGACCAGCCAAAGGCGCCGACGAAGAAGCTCGCCATGCTGGGCGCTGGCATGATGGGTGCGGGGATTGCGACGGTGGCGGCGCAGGCGGGCATGGAGGTCATGCTGTTCGACCGTGACCTGGCTTATGCGGAAAAGGGCAAGGCGCATGTCGAGGATGTGCTGAAGAAGCGGCTGGGCCGTGGCATGACGCCGGAGAAGATGGCCGAGACGCTGGCGCGCGTGACGCCGACGACCGACTATGCGGCGCTTGCCGGAGCCGACTTCGTGATCGAGGCGGTGTTCGAGGATGTCGCGATCAAGGCGGAGGTCACGAAGAAGGTCGAAGAGGTGCTCGGCTCCGATGTTATATTCGGGTCCAACACATCGACCTTGCCGATCACGAAGCTCGCCAAAGCGTGGAGCAAGCCTGCCAATTTCATCGGCATCCATTTCTTTTCCCCGGTCGAGAAGATGCCGCTGGTCGAGATCATTCTGGGCAAGGAAACCGGCCCGGCCGCAATCGCCAAGGCGCTGGATTTCGTCAGCCAGATCAAGAAGACGCCGATCGTCGTCAATGACTCGCGCGGCTTCTATACCTCGCGCTGTTTCGGCACCTATGTGCAGGAAGGCGTGGAGATGGTGGCCGAGGGGATCAACCCGGCGCTCATCGAAAATGCCGGGCGGCAATTGGGGATGCCGGTGGGGCCGCTGGCGGTCGGCGACGAGGTTTCCATCGAGCTAGGCCACAAGATCGTCGTCGCGGCGCAGAAGGAATTGGGCGATACCTATGTGGCGCAGCCGTCGGACGCGGTGATGGCGCGCATGGTCGAGCTGGGGCGGCTGGGCCGTAAGAGCGCGAAGGGATGGTATGATTATCCCGAGGGTGGGAAGAAGCATCTGTGGCCGGGGCTGGAAGAGATGTTCCCGCGTGCGGCGGTGCAGCCTGATGTGGAGGAAGTGAAGGAGCGGCTGCTCTACCGGCAGCTGGTGGAATGTGCGCGCTGTTATGAGGAAGGCGTGCTGGAAACGGTGGAGGATGGCGATCTGGGCGCGATCTTCGGCTGGGGCTTTGCGCCCTGGACCGGTGGGCCGTTCAGCCATATGGATACGGTCGGGATTGGGCATGTCGTGGCGGTACTGGAGCGGCTGGCGGCGCGGCATGGGGATCGCTTTGCGCCGACTTTGCAGTTGCAGGACATGGCGGCGAGTGGGGCGACTTTCTATGATGAAGGGGTGAAGGCTGCGGCTTGAATTTCTCTCCTTCGTTCGGGCTGAGCCTGTCGAAGCCTTCTGCTTCTAAGAAGAAAAGTCCTTCGACAAGCTCAGGACGAACGGAGGTGAGATACGGAGGTTAGGTTGGAGTGAGCCACGCCACCTGATCGCGCTGGTCGTCCGATTGATCTCGCAGCGCAGCACGGAAGGCTGTCAATCATTCGGTCAGTGCGTTAGGTCTCGCCCGACATTTTCGGGAGACATGCCTTTTATGAGCGAAAAGCCCACGGTTCTGGTCACAGGTGGTGCCGGTTATATTGGAAGCCATGCGGTGCTGGCCCTGCGCGATGCGGGGTATGGCGTCGTCGTGATCGACAATCTGGTGACGGGTTTTCGCTGGGCAGTGCCGGAGGATGTGGCTTTCGTCGAAGGCGATATTGCCGACCACCCGCTGGTGCAGAAGGCGCTGCGCGATCATGACGTCAAGGCGATCATGCATTTTGCCGGGTCGGTCGTGGTGCCGGAATCGGTCGAGAACCCGCTGAAATATTATCATAATAACAGCGCCAAGACCCGTGACCTGATCGAGAGCGCTGTGACGGTCGGCGTGCCGCATTTCATCTTTTCCTCCACCGCCGCGACCTATGGCATTCCAGAGGAAAGCCCGGTCAGGGAGACGACGCCGCAACGGCCGATCAATCCCTATGGCATGTCCAAGCTGATGACCGAATATATGCTGCGCGATGTGAGCGCGGCGCATCCGATGAACTTCTGCGCGCTGCGTTATTTCAACGTTGCGGGCGCCGATCCGCAGGGGCGGACGGGGCAGTCGACCGCGGGCGCGACACACCTCATCAAGGTGGCGGTCGAGGCCGCGCTGGGGAAGCGGGAGTTTGTGTCGGTGTTCGGGACGGATTTCGATACGCCCGATGGGACCGGCGTGCGCGATTATATCCATGTCACCGATCTGGCGGCGGCGCATGTGCTGGCGCTGGATGCGCTGATGGCCAAGCCGGAACAGAATTATCTGCTCAATTGCGGCTATGGGCGTGGTTTTTCGGTGCTGGAAGTGCTGGATGCGGTCGATCGAGTGACGAACATCAAGATCGAGCGGCGGATGGAAGGACGGCGCGCGGGTGATCCGGACTCGCTGATCTCCGACAACCGTGCGATCATGGCGGAGTTCCCCTGGCAGCCGCGCCATGCCGATCTGGACCAGATCGTCGCGCATGCGCTGGCATGGGAGCGTAAGCTGACCGACATACGGGGCGACCGCGATGCCCACTGAACATCTTTTCGTTGATGGCGCGCTTGCCGCTGCCGACATGGCGCGGCGGATCGCGGTGGTGCTGGGCGATGCCATCGCGGCGCGGGGCGTGGCGACGATCGCGCTGTCTGGCGGGCGGTCTCCCCGGCCGGTGCTGGAGGCGCTGTCGGGTGCTGCGCTGGAGTGGGACAAGGTCGTCGTGACGCTGGTCGATGAGCGATGGGTGGCGGCGGATCATGCGGACAGCAACGAGCGGCTGGTCCGCGAGACGCTGTTGCAGGGCGCGGCGGCGAAGGCGCAGTTTGTGGGCATGAAGAATGACGGGGCGGATGCCTATGCCGGGCAGGCGGCTTGCGAGGCGGCGCTGGCGGAGTTGCCCTGGCCGCTGGATATCGTGCTGTTGGGGATGGGCGAGGATGGGCATACGGCTTCGCTGTTTCCGGAGGCGAAGGAATTGGCGGACGGGCTTTCCACCCATGCGCTGACGGTTGCGCTGACGCCGCCTGCCGCGCCGCATCAGCGCATGTCTTTGAGCGCCAGGGCGATCGTGAAGAGCCGACATATTTTCTTGCAGATTGGCGGGGCCGCGAAGAAGGCGGTCTATGACCGGGCGCTGGCTGGCGGGCCGGTCGAGGAGCTGCCGATCCGGGTGGCGCTGTGCCAGCATGGCGTGTCGGTCGAGGTCTGGATTTCGGAGTGAGGCGCGCATGATTGCGCAGATCGATCCTTTTCACGCCATCGCCATCGGAGTGGAGGCGCATCGGCTGGAGGCCGAGGGGCGGTCCATCCTGCATATGGAGTTCGGGCAGCCTTCGACCGGCGCGCCTGCCGCTGCGATCGCGGAGGCGCATCAGGTGCTGGACAGCGATCCGATGGGCTATTGGGAAAGCCCGGCGCTGAAGGAGCGGATCGGGCTGCTGTATCGGGAACGCTATGGCGTGGCGGTGGCGGCGGAGCAGATATTGCTGACTTGCGGCGCTTCGCCGGGGCTGGTGCTGGCGCTCAGTTGCCTGTTCGCGCCGGGCGCGCGGGTGGCGACGGCGCGGCCGGGCTATGTGGCGTATCGCAATACGCTCAAGGCGCTTTACCTGGAGCCGGTCGAGGTGGATTGCGGACCCGCCGAGCGATATCAGATCAGCGCGGCGGCGCTGGAGGCGATGGAGCCTGCACCCGACGGCGTGATCATCGCGAGTCCGGCCAATCCTACGGGCACGATCATTCCTGCTGACGAGATGGCGCGAATCGCGGCGGTTTGCGCGCGGCGCGGGATCAGGATCGTGTCGGACGAGATTTATCACGGCCTGTCCTATGAGGAGACGGCACATTCGATGCTGGAATTCGCGCCCGATACGGTGGTGGTGAACAGCTTTTCCAAATATTTTTCGATGGCTGGGTGGCGGCTTGGCTGGGTCGTGTTTCCGCAACCGTTGGTGGATGCGGCGCGGGCGCGGATGGGGAATTTGTTCCTGACGCCCCCTTCCCTCGCGCAGCATGCGGGGTTGAAGGCGTTTGACTGCCTGGATGAGCTGGAGGGGCATGTCGCGAACTACCGGCGGAACCGGGAATTGCTGTTGGCGGCGCTCCCCGCGCTGGGCCTCAAGGAAATCGCGCCGCCGGATGGGGCTTTCTATATCTATGCCGATGTCGGGCATCTGACGGAGGACAGCCTGTCCTTCTGCCAGAGACTGCTGGAAGAAACCGGCGTGGCGACGGCGCCGGGGATCGATTTTGATCCGGTGGATGGGCACCGGCATATTCGCATCAGCTTTGCCGTTTCTACGGATCGGGTGGAGGAAGCAATCCGGCGGTTGGTGCCATGGTTTGCGGCTCAGCGGCAGCAGGTTTAGGATTTCACGCGGAGACGCGGAGGAAGTTCTGAGAGGTTTACGTCATGCCAGCGGACGCTGGCATGACGTAAAGTTGTTCATGACGTGAAGCTGTGGGGGTCTCTGCTCACAAATACGGCTGGGTGAATGTTCACCCGCTGTTTGATCCATTATGGATCGACCGCCGCCGATTAACTGGAATTGTCATCTTTTTACGCTAGGGAAGCCCTGCGACCCGAGGCTTTTACCTGGTAAAAGCCCCCCTGGCCCGGCGGCTTCATGCTGCCGGGTCTTTGTTTTTATCGACGGAGGATGGTGCGGCTGAGCGGAGCGAAATTGCACCCGCGCGAAGGGTTGGCGGGCGGCATCGCGCAAACAAAGATGGTGCGGGCGGTCGGAATCGAACCGACACTCCTTTCGGAACCGGATTTTGAGTCCGGCGCGTCTACCAGTTTCACCACGCCCGCTTGCATGGCCTGCCCGCGCCAAATGGCAAAATCAGGTGCCAGCGTCCAGACAAAAATCAGTCACGGTGCAGGATAAAACTGTCGGGCGGTTGCAGGGGCGCCCCTGCGCCGATAGCCTGCTTGCGTAACGAAACCGTACCGCTATAGGACCGTTTCGTGCAGACCTGAAAATTCCTCCCAACGGAAAAGGGCATCCTTTGACCGATCCGTCTGCCACGTTCCTGCTTTTCGGTGCCACCGGCGATCTGGCGCACCGCATGATCTTTCCGTCGCTCTATAATCTGCTTAGCGATGGTCTGCTGCCCGATGACTTCATGATCGTGGCGTCGGGCCGCACGGAGATGGACGACGAAGCGTTCCGCGCCGACATCGACAAGGCGCTGCAAAAGTTCGTCGGCGCCGATCGCTATGATGCGGAGGTCGCGGCGCGGCTGAAGGCGATGATCGGCTATCAGCCCGTCGAAGCGGGGAAGCCGGAGCAATTCAGGAAGCTGGCGAAGCGGCTCGATGGACGGGCCGAGCGCGGGCTGTCAGTCTATCTGTCGACGCCCCCTTCCCTCTTCGCGCCCACCGCCGAGGGACTGGCCGAGGCGGGGCTGATCACGCCGACGACGCGGATCGCGATGGAAAAGCCGATCGGCAAGGACCTCGCTTCTTCGAAGGAGGTCAATAACGGCATCGGCGCCTTGTTCGACGAAAGCCAGATTTTCCGGGTCGACCATTATCTGGGCAAGGAGACGGTGCAGAACCTGCTCGCCCTGCGCTTTGGCAATGTGATGTTCGAGCCTTTGTGGAATGCCACGGCGATCGACCATGTGCAGATCACGGTGGGCGAGACGGTCGGTCTGGAAGGCCGGGTTTCCTATTATGACGGCGTCGGCGCGCTGCGCGACATGGTGCAGAACCATGTGCTGCAAATCCTGTCGATCATCGCGATGGAGCCCCCTGCCCGCATGGACCCGACCGCCGTGCGCGACGAGAAGGTGAAGGTGCTGCGATCACTGCGCCCGATGACGGCGGAGACGGTGAAGATGAACAGCGTGCGCGGTCAATATACGCCAGGCGCGGTCGGCGGCGAGATCGTCACCGGCTATAGTGACGAATTGGGCAAGGCTTCCGACACGGAAACCTTCGTCGCGTTGAAGGCCCATATCGACAATTGGCGCTGGCAGGGCGTTCCCTTCTACCTGCGCACAGGCAAGCGGATGCCGACGCGCCAGTCGGAAATCCAGATTCAATTCAAGCCTGTGCGCCACTCGATTTTCGGGCGCAATGGGGGACTGGAGCCCAACACGCTGATCATCCGGCTTCAGCCCGACGAATATATCCGCCTGCTGATCATGAGCAAAAGGCCGGGGCTGGAGCGCGACGTCCATCTGGAGGAAGTGACGTTAGACGTGTCGCTGACCGCCGCCTTTGCAGGGCAGCGCCGTCGCATCGCCTATGAAAGGCTTATCCTTGACCTTCTGTCAGGTGACCAGACTTTGTTCGTGCGCCGGGACGAGGTCGAAGCGCAGTGGACATGGATCGATTCCATCATCGACGGCTGGAAGGAAGCAGGGGTGAAGCCTTCGCCCTACGCTTCGGGGAACTGGGGGCCGTCTTCGGCCATTGCCCTGATTGAACGAGACGGAGCCAGCTGGCATGACTGACCTACATCCGGTGATCGCCAAGGTCACCGAACGCATCGTAAAGCGGAGCGCGCCGCGCCGCCGCCAATATCTCGACCTGATCGAGCGTGGCCGGGATGCCGGGACCAACCGCGCGCAACTGTCCTGCGGCAATTTGGCGCATGGCTTTGCGGCGAGCGGCGAGGACAAGCCGGTGATCCGCACCGGCGGCGCGATGAATATCGGCATCGTCACCGCTTATAATGACATGCTGTCGGCGCATCAGCCCTATGGCCGCTATCCCGAAGCGATCAAGATCGCCGCGCGCGAAGTCGGCGCGACGGCGCAGGTAGCAGGCGGCGTACCCGCAATGTGCGATGGCGTGACGCAGGGACAGGCGGGCATGGACCTGTCGCTTTTTTCCCGCGACACGATCGCGCTTTCGACGGCGATTGCCCTGTCCCACGCGATGTTCGAAGGCGCGCTGCTGCTGGGCATTTGCGACAAGATCGTGCCGGGGCTGCTGATCGGTGCGCTGCGTTTTGGGCATCTGCCGACGATCCTTGTGCCTGCCGGGCCGATGCCTTCAGGGCTGGCGAACAAGGAGAAGGTGCGGATCAGGCAGCTGTACGCCGAGGGCAAGGTCGGCAAGGAAGAGCTGCTGGAATCCGAAAGCGCCAGCTATCATGGCGCGGGCACCTGCACCTTTTACGGGACGGCCAATTCGAACCAGATGATGATGGAAGTCATGGGGCTGCACATGCCCTGCGCATCTTTCGTCAATCCGGGCACGAAGCTGCGCAGCGAGCTGACGCGGGCAGCAGTGCATCGGCTGGCGAGCATCGGCTGGGATGGCGATGATTATCGGCCGCTGGGCCATTGCATTGATGAAAAGGCAATCGTCAACGCGATCATCGGCCTGATGGCGACGGGCGGATCGACCAATCATGCGATCCATATCCCCGCCATTGCGCGAGCAGCGGGCATTCATGTCGATTGGACCGACTTTGCCGAGATTTCGGATGTCGTGCCTCTGCTGGCGCGGGTCTATCCCAATGGTGCCGGGGACGTGAACAACTTCCATATGGCGGGCGGAATGTCGGTGGTGATCCGCGAACTGCTGGACAATGGTCTGCTGCATCGGGACATCATGACTGTCGCGCGCGCGGACCTGACCGATTATGGCAAGGAGCCGGTGCTGGAGGATGAGGCGCTGCAATGGCGGGACGTCCCGGCATCGCGCGATGAAGCGATCCTGCGCCCGGTTTCCAACGCGTTCAGCCCCGATGGCGGCATGCGGCTGCTGGCGGGGAATCTTGGCCGTTGCGTCATGAAGGTGAGCGCGGTGGACAAGGATCGATGGACGGTCGAGGCCCCGGCGGCGATCTTCCACGATCAGGATGATGTGCTGCGCGCTTTCAAGGCGGGCGAGCTGGAGCGCGACGTTGTCGTCGTCATGCGGTTCCAGGGGCCGCGCGCCAATGGCATGCCGGAGTTGCACAAACTGACCCCGGCGTTGGGCGTGTTGCAGGATCGTGGGTTCCGCGTGGCGTTGCTGACCGACGGGCGTATGTCAGGCGCTTCGGGCAAGGTGCCTGCGGCGATCCACCTGTCTCCCGAGGCTTTGGGCGGTGGACCGATCGCCAAGCTGCGTGACGGTGACATGGTCCGGGTCTGCGCGGAAAAGGGCTTGGTCGAGGCGCTGGTCGAGGCGAAGGAATGGGAGGCGCGGGAGATGCCCGTGCCGCCGCCTGCGCCCTATGACACGGGGCGCGAGCTGTTCGCACTGTTCCGGCATAATAGCGATCTTGCTGAACAGGGCGCTTCGCCGATCCTGGCTGCGATGGAAGCTGAATTATAATCCCCCACCCGTCATGCCAGCGCATGCTGGCATCTCAGGCGAGAGGGCACGGCCCGGCCTCACGAGATCCCAGCTTACGCTGGGATGACGATATGATTGGAGAGGTCCTATGACCGACATCATCGCTGCCGACATTGGCGGCACCAATGCCCGCTTCGCACGGGCCAAGCTGAACGCGCGCAATGTCCCGACGCTGGGCAAGGTGCGAAAATATAAGGTTGCCGACTTTCCCAGCCTGCAGGCCTGCTGGGCCGCATTCGCGCATGATGAGGGCGGCGACCTGCCCAAGGCGGCGGCCATTGCCTTTGCTACGGCGATCGGGCGGGACGTTATCAAGCTGACCAACAGCAGCTGGATGATTCGTCCGGATACGCTGGATGAAGAACTGGGCCTGAAGCAGATGCGGCTGGTCAATGATTTCGAAGCGGTAGCGCATGCCGTCGCCCGCCTGCCCGACGACAATCTGCCGCTGCTGTTCGGGCAGGACCGGCCTTTTCCCCGCGACGGCGGCGTTACGGTGGTGGGGCCAGGAACAGGCCTTGGCGTCGCGATGATCGCATTCGACGATGGCGAGCCGCATGTGATCGCGACCGAAGGCGGGCATCTCGACTTCGCCCCGCTTGATACGCTGGAGGAAAAGATCCTCGCCTATCTGCGCGACAAGTTCCTGCGCGTGTCGACCGAGCGGATCGTGTCGGGGCCGGGGCTCAACAATATCTACAAGGCGATGGCAACGATCGGCCATGACCGCGTCGTCCTGATGGAGGATGCAGAACTGTGGCAGGCCGCGATCGACGGCACGGACGAATTCGCTCGCGCGGCCTTCGATCGCTTGTGCCTTTGTTATGGATCGGTCGTGGGCGACCTTGCGCTGGCGCAGGGGCCGAACGCGGTCGTGCTGGCAGGCGGACTGACGCAACGGATGCGCGGCTTGCTGCCACAGAGCGGCTTTCATCGGCGCTTCATCGCCAAGGGGCGGTTTGAAAGCCTGATGGCGACGGTGCCCATCCGCCTTGCGGTGCATGAAGAGATTGGACTTTACGGGGCGGCCGCCGCCTTTCGGGAGAAGAAATAATGTCGCTCAGCGTTGAACAGGTCATGGAGCTGGCGCCGGTCATCCCGGTGTTGGTGGTGGATCGGGTGGAAGACGCGCTGCCCATCGCGCAGGCTCTGGTGAAGGGCGGCCTACCCGCGCTGGAAGTGACGCTGCGGACGCCTGCCGCGCTTGACGTGATCCGCGAGATGGCGAAGGTCGAGGGCGCGGTCGTCGGCGCTGGCACTGTGCTGAACCCGTCGCAACTGGACGCGGCAATGGAGGCAGGCGCGCGGTTCATCGTCAGCCCTGGCCTCACTGAACCGCTGGGCAAGGCGGCGATCGCGGCGCGGGTGCCTTTTCTTCCGGGAACGGCCACGGCAGGCGACATCATGCGCGGGCTGGACCTGGGCCTCACCCATTTCAAATTTTTCCCGGCGGAGACTTCGGGCGGGCTGCCCGCTTTGAAGGCGCTGGCCGCGCCGCTGCATGTCGCGCGCTTTTGCCCGACGGGCGGCATCACGGCGGAAAGCGCGCCCAAATGGCTAGCCGAACCCTTTGTGAAATGCGTCGGCGGTAGCTGGGTCGTGCCCAAGGGGCCGGTCGATGCCGCGAAGATCGAGGCTTTGGCGCGCGAGGCGGCGGCCCTGCCGCGCTGACGTTTCACGCTGCCACCATTGCACAGCGGCATTTCCCGCCTTAGATCATCGCCATGATCCTGCGTCGGCTGCTCCCTTCCATCGCCCTTTTCCTTTCTGGCTGTGCCGGGACGCTGACGGGCTATCCTTCACTCGCCAAGCGGGCGGTGGAGAATGCCCCGGTGGGAGAAGCTCCGGCTGCTCCAGCGCTGGTTGAGGCTGATCCAGCTTTGCTGGCGCAGGTTGACCGACTTGCGGTGCAGGCACAGGCGGGCAGTGCGACGTTCGACAAGGCATGGCCCGGCGCGGATCGGGCAACGCGCGCTGCTGCGGGCGCGGCGGTGTCCAGCGAATCCTGGGTCGCGGCGCAGCTTGCGATCAGTGCGCTGGAGGCCGCGCGCAACGATAGCGTCTCGGCGCTGGCTAGCCTCGACACGCTTTATGTCGAGCGCAGCAATGCGCTGGCGGAGGACAAAGCCAAGGGTGGGGTGGAGCAGATCGATGCGGCGCGCAAGGTGGCGCTGGCGATCGTGGATTCGCAGAATGACCGGATCGATGCGGTTAAGGGGCGGCTGGCTCAGCCTTGATATCCCTGCCCGTAAAGAGTTAGCTAGCCCTCCGCCTTCAACGCGCCCTTATGCGCCTTCGCATTGTGGACATAGCGGTCAACGCCTTCGCGCATGTTGATGAGCGCTTCGTCGGTGAGGTCACGAATATATTTGGCCGGTCGGCCGGTCCAGAGCTGACGGTGCGGGACCGTGCGGTTGGGCGCTAACAGCGCTCCAGCGGCCAGCATCGCGTCGCTTTCGATGACGCAGCCGTTCATCACCACCGCGCCAAGACCGACAAACGCCCGATCCTTGAGTTCGCAGCCGTGGATCATCGCCATATGACCGATCAGGACATCATCGCCGATGATCGTGGGCCAGCCGTCCGGTTTGGCGGGATCGGGGCCGTCGCAGTGGATGACGCTGCCGTCCTGAATGTTCGTGCGCGCGCCGATGCGGATCACGTTGACGTCGCCGCGCACCACGCAATTATACCAGATGCTGCTGTCCGGCCCGATCTCCACATCACCGATGATGCGCGCGCCCGGCGCGATGAAGGCGCTGGGGTGGATGACAGGGGTCTTGCCGCCAAAGGTCAGGATGGTGGCGCCGGGATGATCGGCATGGGCGGCGTGTGGATGATCGGGCATGGCGTCAGGCTCCCAGCAGCCGCGCGGCGTGAAGCGCGTGATAGGTGAGAACGCCCGAGCAACCGGCGCGCTTGAACGCGAGAAGCGTTTCCAGCACCAGCGCGTCGCGGTTGCCCACTCCCGCAGCGACGGCGGCTTCGATCATCGCATATTCGCCCGACACCTGATAGGCGAATACGGGCACCTCGAACCGGTCCTTCACCCGGGCGATGATGTCGAGATAGGGCAGGCCCGGCTTCACCATCACGCTGTCCGCGCCCTCCGCGAGGTCTAGCGCGACTTCGCGCAGCGCTTCTTCGCTGTTGGCGGGGTCCATCTGATAGCTTTTCTTGTCGCCCTTCAGCAGGCCGCTGGAGCCGACGGCGTCGCGGAACGGGCCGTAGAAGGCGCTCGCATATTTGGCGGCATAGGCCATGATCTGGACATTGGCGTGGCCTTCTTCCTCCAGCGCCTCCCGGATCGCGCCGACGCGGCCGTCCATCATGTCGCTGGGCGCGATGATGTCCGCGCCCGCCGCTGCCTGGTTGAGGGACTGGCCAATCAGGACGTCGATGGTGGCGTCGTTGATGACATAGCCTTGCTCGTCGAGCAGGCCGTCCTGACCATGGGCGGTATAGGGATCGAGCGCGACGTCGGTCAGGATGCCGATGTCCGGCACCGCATCCTTGATAGCGCGGATGGCGCGGCACATGAGGTTGTCGGGGTTGAGCGCTTCCTCTCCGTCATCGCTGCGGCGATCGGCCTGCGTGTTGGGGAAAAGGGCGAGGCAGGGAATGCCCGCACCGTGCGCTTCCCGCGCACGGGCCACCATGCCATCGACCGACCAGCGCGAGACGCCGGGAAGGGATGCGATCGGCTCTTCCACCCCCTGCCCTTCGGTCACAAAGAGCGGCCAGATGAGATCGCTCGGGTGCAGGCGATTTTCGGCGTGCAGCGCGCGGGTCCAAGCGGCGGCGCGGGTGCGGCGCAGGCGGAGCGCCGGATAAGAAGCGTGGGTCATCGGCGGGGTTTAGGCCGCCCCGACCGCCCGATCAAGGTTCCGCTGGCCCATGTCGAAGCTATGTAAGGATGCGGGTGGAGCGAAAGCTCACCTTCTTGGCGAGATCCCACGATCCATCGCTGCGATAATACCAGGCCGCTAGACCCGCGATGCGGAGCTGGCGGGGACGAAACTCTGCCTTCAACTGATCAGCTAGTGCGCGAGCGACAGGAGGATCGACCTTGTTCTGGACGGTGATGTGCAAGCGGGGACGCGCCTGATCCTGCGGGGTGAGCAAGCCGCGAAAAGCTTCGGCCAGTTCGTCCCGGATGGCGAGCAGGCCGTCACTGCGCACGTCGAACGCGACGCCCCGGCCGAGCAACATGACGCCGGTTATCATCGCGAGCGGGGATGGCCCGGCGCAAAGCCCTTTCATCCTGTCGCTCAATTCCGGCAACAGCGTCGGCGGCAGATGATGAAAGAGCGAAATATGGGCGGGCACCTTGTTGCGTTCCGGCGGGAAATGGGCGAGGCGGAGGCCATCCGCCCAGGCGAAGTCCTCCGCTCCCATAAGCGCCGTCAATAGGATGGGCGCGGTGCCCGTGCCTTCAGTCAGCCGGATGTTCCTTCAACCATTCCAGCACCGGTTCCGGACTCGATTGGCCATAGGGATCGTCATCCTCCCCGATATCGTTGATGCCGGGCTCCTCGAACCATGCGACCACCTGACCGTCATCGACCACCATGGCGTAGCGCCAGCTGCGATCGCCGAAACCGAGATGGTCCTTCTTCACCAGCATGCCCATGCGGCGCGTGAAGTCGCCCGATCCGTCGGGCAGCAGCTTCACATTCCTGACGCCCAGATGCTTGCCCCATTGGTACATGACAAAGGCGTCATTGACCGAAATGCAGTAAACGTCATCAACTCCCAGTGCCTTGAAATCGTCGTAGAAGCGTTCGAAGGCGGGGCATTGTTCGGTCGAACAGGTCGGGGTGAAGGCGCCGGGCAGCGAGAATACGACCACTCGCTTGCCCTTGAAGAGGTCGCCCGTCTGAACATCCTGCCAGCGAAAAGGATTGGGGCCGCCAACGCTTTCATCGCGCACGCGGGTCTTCAGCGTAACATCAGGTACGGAACGTCCGAGCATTTCATCATCTCCCGGTCAGCATGCTTTCACGCGGTGAAACGCATCTATATGATGGTCGGCTACGTGGGCAAAGGCTTCAGGGAGGGGAAACTCATATGCGCGCGTCACGATCCTTCAAATTCATCGCAATCGGCCTGCTGATCTGGAATTTGGTCGGAGTGGCGGCCTTTGCCATGCAATATGGCGCTGATCTGGCGGCGCTGGCGAAAAGCGATCCCTACACCGCTCGCATCTTTGCAGAGATGCCGGATTGGGCTTGGGCGGCCTATGCCGTCGCGGTGGGCGCAGGCACGGCGGGAGCCATGCTATTGTTACTCCGGAAGGCGGCGGCAGTGGCATTGTTCGCGCTGTCCGTGGTCGCTGTCGTGGTGCAGTTCGGGTACAGTTTTTTGGGCACCGATTTGTGGACGGTGAAGGGCGCATCGGCGGCGGTGTTTCCGGCGGTGATTTTCGCGATTGCGGTGGGGCAGTTGCTCTATTCGATGCGGTTGAGGGCGAGGGGTTTGCTGCGGTGAGTTGGCGGAGGGGTGCCATTTCCCCTCCACCACCGCTTTGCGGCGGTCCCCCTCCCCACGCCTTTGGCGTAGGGAGGATCTACAACACTCTTAAAGCTCTCCGCGCGCCCGGCGGATTTCGAACCATTTGCGGACATTCTCATCATGCTGCTGGAGCGTGTCGGCGAAGATGTGGCCGCCCTTTCCGTCAGCGACGAAATAGAGCGCCTTCGTTTCGGCGGGATGCAGCACTGCCAGGATCGACAGCTTGCCGGGGTTGGCGATCGGCCCCTTGGGCAGACCTGTCATCGCATAGGTGTTATAGTCGTTGACCGCAGCGATCTCCGACTTCTTGATGCGACGGCCAAGCGGCTTGCCCTTGGTGATCGGGTAGATGATGGTCGGGTCGGCCTGAAGCATCATCCCGGCTTTCAGACGATTGCCATAGACGCCCGCGACGGTGGGCCGCTCTGCGGGCACGGCGGTTTCCTTTTCGACGATGCTCGCGAGAATGAGCGCCTCCCTGGGCGATTTCGCCACGCTGTTGGGCGCGCGTTCGGCCCATAGCTTGGCGAGAGTGCTCGTCATCGCGTCCTGCATACGCTTCAGCACGGCAGCGCGGCTTTCGCCCTTGTCGAAGGCATAGCTGTCGGGAAGCACGCTGCCCTCGGCGGGGACCGAGACATCCCCGGTCAACTCGTCATTCGCCATCAGCCGTTCATGGACCATGATGGAAGGCATGCCCTCCGGTATGGTGACGAGGCGGGTCAACGTCTTGCCGCCTTGAAGGATGGAGAAAATGTCGGCGTTGCTGGCGCCCTTGGGAATCAGAAATTCGCCCGCCTTGATCGACTTTCCACGCCCGAACACCTTGGTTCGGGTAAGGAAAGCGTCGGCGGAACGCACCGCCCCCGCCTGCTTCAGGAGAACGGCGGCATCGGCGACGGTGGCGCCATCGGGCACGACGACGCTGATGTCGCGCGGCGCAGGCCCCGCTTCGGTCCAGCCATAGACGAAGCGGAACGCCACGAAGGCGGCGACGGCCAGGCCGATCGCAAGGATAACCAGCCCGAACCGCCGCATGGCTTTGTCCTCAGATCGCCTTCATGATGAGCGACGCATTAGTGCCGCCAAAGCCGAAGCTGTTGTTCAGTACCGCGCGGACCTTCCGCTCCTTCGCCACATGCGGGACGAGATCGACGCCCGCGCAGCTTTCGCTCGGCTCATCAAGGTTGAGCGTGGGCGGCACGATCTGGTCGCGCATGGCGAGGATGCAGAAGATGCTTTCCACCGCGCCCGCGCCGCCCAGCAAGTGGCCGATGGCCGACTTGGTGCTGCTCATCGACATGGTCGAGATATTGTCGCCGAAGAGGCGCTTCACCGCGCCCAGCTCCAGCTCGTCACCGAGCGGGGTCGAGGTGCCGTGCGCGTTCACATAGTCGATGTCGGCGAGGCTGAGGCCCGACTTTCTGAGCGCCATTTCCATCGAACGGTAGCCGCCGCTACCCTCTGGATGCGGAGCGGTGACGTGATAGGCGTCGCCGGACAGGCCATAGCCGATGACCTCGGCATAGATGTGAGCGCCGCGCTTCTTGGCATGCTCATATTCTTCGAGGACGACCACGCCCGCGCCTTCGCCCATGACGAAGCCGTCGCGGTTGATGTCATAGGGGCGGCTGGCCTTTTCCGGCGTGTCATTGAACGCGGTCGAAAGGGCGCGGGCCTGGGCAAAACCGGCAATGCCGATCGGGCAGATCGCGCTTTCCGCGCCGCCCGCCAGCATGACGTCGGCGTCATCCATCGCGATCATGCGCGCGGCGTCGCCGATCGAATGCGCGCCGGTCGAGCAGGCGGTGACGACCGCATGGTTGGGACCCATCAGGCCATATTTGATCGAGACCTGACCGGAAATCAGGTTGATGAGGCGGCCGTGGACGAAGTGCGGGCTAACGCGGCTCGGCCCCTTGTTGGCCAGCACCAGCGATTCGCTTTCGATGCCCGGCAGCCCACCGATCCCCGACCCGATCGAGCAACCGGCGCGCAGACGCTCTTCCTCGCTCATATTATCGAGGCCCGCATCGCGCAGCGCCTGGCTGGCGGCGGAAATGCCATAGACGATGAAAGGATCGACCTGCCGCTGGATCTTGTGATCGACATCCAGGCCCGGATCATAGCCATATTCATGGTCCGCGGGCTTCACTTCGCAGGCGATGCGGCACTTATATTCGCTGGCGTCGAAGCGCGCGATCGTCGCAGCGCCGGACTTCGACGCGAGGATGTTCTTCCAGGTAGTTTCGACATTCCCGCCAAGCGGGCTCACCATGCCGAGGCCGGTTACGACTACGCGACGCATATATCTGCTCCGAAAATCTTCATAGGTTTGGGCCGCTCCTTAGCTGCTTCGGAAGCGCTTGTGAACGGTAGGCCAGATACGAAAAGGCTCCCCAAGACCGGATTCGCCGGACAGGAGGAGCCATTTCCATCAAAAACGTCAGGCAGCCGACCCCCCGGTCAGCCGCGCAACATTCTTACTGCTTGCTGTCGATATAATCGATGGCGTCCTTGACGGTGCCGATCTTCTCAGCTGCGTCATCGGGGATTTCCACGCCGAATTCTTCTTCGAACGCCATCACCAGCTCGACGATGTCGAGGCTGTCTGCGCCCAGATCATCGATGAAGCTTGC
Organism: Sphingobium sp. RC1; assembly: GCF_059738765.1. Classification (NCBI taxonomy): domain Bacteria; kingdom Pseudomonadati; phylum Pseudomonadota; class Alphaproteobacteria; order Sphingomonadales; family Sphingobiaceae; genus Sphingobium; species Sphingobium sp. RC1. The sequence goes on along the minus strand of NZ_AP027306.1, from coordinate 1,307,151 downwards.
ATCCTCGGTCACCTTTTCGGCTTCGACGCCCAGATGTTCGACGACGATTTTCTTAACGCGATCCGCGGTCTCACTCATGAGTGGTCCTTTTTACTGGGTATCGTTGAGGTTGTGAATATTTGTTAAGGCATGCCCTAGAGGCAAGCCCCGACGGAGGCAAGAGGCAAGAAAAGATCGAAACGCATGATTCCCGCCCTTCCGTGCGCCTGAATGGCACAAGGCCGTCCAGTTGCGAGGATGATCTGCCCCTTCCCGCCTCTTACCGAGCGTCAAATCATCGCCATGCCACCATTAACATGCAGGGTCTGGCCAGTGACGTAGCCTGCCTCGCGGCTGGCGAGATAGACAACGGCAGCGCCGATATCCTCACCTGTGCCGAGGTCGCCTGCGGGGATCTTTTGAAGGATGGCGCCCTTCTGCGCATCATTGAGCGCGTCGGTCATGGCCGAGCGGATGAAGCCGGGCGCGACGCAATTGACGGTGATACCCCGGCTCGCCAGTTCCTGGCCGAGCGATTTGGACATGCCAATGATGCCTGCCTTTGACGCGGCATAATTGGCCTGACCGGGATTGCCGGTGACGCCGACGATCGAGGTGATTGAGATGATGCGGCCGAAGCGCGCCTTCATCATCGGCTTGGCAGCGGCACGGGAAAGGCGGAAGGCGGCTTCCAGATTGACCGAGATGACATCCGACCACTCCTCGTCCTTCATTCGCAGGATCAGGTTGTCGCGGGTGATCCCGGCATTGTTGACGAGGATGTCGATCTTGCCGCCCAGCGCTTCCACGGCCTGAGCGACGAGGCCATCGACCGATGCAGGATCGGACAGGTTGCAAACCAGCGTCTTGTGGTCGCCGCCCAACTCAGCAGCGAAAGCCTTGAGCTTTTTCTCATTGCTGCCCGAAAGCGCGAGCGTCGCACCCTGCGCCGCGAGCGAGCGGGCAATCGCTGAACCGATACCACCGGAAGCGCCAGTAACCAGCGCGGTCATGCCTGTCAGATCGAACATCTCATTCTCCATTTTGGTTCACGCGGAGGCGCGGAGACGCGGAGGGGCGATAGTCATTGACTACACGCTTCACCCCTTCCCTTAGCGTAGCGCCGCCAAAATTGATAAGCAGCCCTACAGGCTGCCGGGTCAGTCGCAAATAAGTCAGCAATTGCTTGCCATGGACGGGACTCAACCTCTCCGTTGATTTGATTTCCACCAGCAGGCGGCCACCGACAAGCAAATCGATCCGAAACGCAGCATCAAGTTTCAAGCCATCATATTCGATGTCGACTGGACGCTGCCGTTCGACCTGATAACCCATAGCGGCCAGCTTGGCCGCCATGATCATCTCATAAACACTTTCGAGCAGGCCGGGGCCGAGTTCGCGATGCATCCGCAGCGCAACGTCCAGAACATCGCCGCTGATTTGATCGATCTCGACCAAGAGCCCTCCGCGTCTCCGCGCCTCCGCGTGAATCAAAATCCAGCGAGGGCGGCTTCGATGTCGTCCATGGTGACGACGCTGCGCACTGTGGCGTCGGGGGCGATGCGCTTGACCATGGGGCCGAGCACTTTGCCGCCTAGTTCGACGAAATCGGTGACGCCTGCGTCCCACATGGCGGCGACGGATTCGCGCCAGCGGACGCGGCCGGTCACCTGTTCGACCAGGCGGCGCTTGATGTCCTCGGGGTCTGCGATGGGAGCAGCGAGGACGTTGGCATAGACCGGAAGCAGCGGTGTGTTGATCGCTGCCTTGGCCAGCGCCTCTTCCATCGCTTCGGCGGCGGGTTGCATCAACGGGCAGTGGAACGGCGCCGAAACGGGGAGCAGCACGCCGCGCTTGATGCCGTGATCCTTTACCAAGGCGACGGCGCGCTCGATTGCGCCGCGATGGCCGGAAATCACCACCTGGCTCGGATCATTGTCGTTCGCGACGGTGCAAACTTCGCCTTCCGCCGCTGCATCGGCCAAGGCCTGCGCCTTTTCGATGTCGGCGCCGAGCAGGGCCGCCATCGCGCCTTCACCAACCGGGACGGCCGCCTGCATCGCTTGGCCGCGCAGCTTCAGGAGGCGCGAGGTCGTACCGATGTCGAACGCTTCGACGGCGCAGAGCGCGCTATATTCGCCAAGACTGTGCCCCGCGACGAAATCGCCCTTTTCCGCCAGCGAGAAGCCGCCTTCGCGCTGCATCACGCGCAAGGTTGCGAGAGCATTGGCCATGATCGCTGGCTGCGCATTTTCGGTGAGGGTGAGGTCGCTTTCCGGACCTTCCACCATGATGCGGAACAAATGTTGCGACAGGGCGTCATCGACCTCCTGAAACAGTTCCTTCGCGGCTGGGCTCGCTTCGGCCAAAGCCTTCCCCATGCCAACCGACTGGCTACCCTGCCCCGGAAAAAGAAATGCCCTCATCATTCACCTTCTGACGCAAGGACGCCTGCAAAAGCGCCGTTTTTCAACATCGTTACACTTTGAGACACAAATGCCGTTGAGACATCAGGTCCCTTTCGGCAGTTTCCCTGACTGGACCGCCTCAACCCCCAAGGTGGCGTCCCTTTAACGACGACGGAGTGCAAGGAAAAGGTGCGATATCGCATTGGCTGGATCAGCGGGACGGCGTTGACGCTCTCGGCTTGCGCGGCGGGGCCTGACTATCGGGCGCCGCAACCGGCCGCATTAGGGGTACCTGGCAGCTATTATACGGCACCGGCGAGTGGGGCGTTGAGTGAGGCGGAGCTTGCGCGCTGGTGGACGCGCCTCAATGATCCAGCGCTTACAGGGCTGATCGATCAGGCGGTGACGAGCAACCTCGACATCGTCCAGGCGCAGGCGCGATTGAGGCAGGCGCGGGAGTCGCTGGCGCAGGCGCGGGCGGCGTTTCTGCCGCAAGTCAACGCGTCGGGTTCTGGCGGGCGGAATTATTCCAATCGTGGCGGCGGCACGCGGGTGATCGACGGCAATGTCGTGTCCACCGGATCGGACAGCTGGAGCAGTAGCTATTCGCTGGGCGCCAATGCGAGCTGGCAGATCGACCTGTTCGGCGAATTGTCACGATCCGCTGAGGCGGCGCGCGCGGACCTCGCCGCGTCGGGCTATGACCTTGCCAATGTGCGCATGACCATCATCGCCGAACTGGTCACCAATTATGTTCAGGCCCGGCAGGCGCAAGAGCAGCTACTCATCGCTCGCGAAACGCAGGCGATCCAGCGGGACAATTACAATATCGCAAACTGGCGGCTTCAGGCGGGGCTGGTTTCGTCGCTCGACGAGCAGCAGGCGCGTGCCCAGTTGGCCCAGACGAATGCAACGATCCCGCAGTTGGAGGCGAACCTGCGCGGCAGTCTGAACCGCATCGCCGTGCTGACCGGGCAAGCGCCGGGCGAAGCCACGCGCGCGCTGGAGGCCCCTGCCCCGATCCCGGTTGCTTCCACCACGATCGCCACTGGCATCCCGGCCGATACGCTGCGCCAGCGGCCCGATGTAAGGGCGGCTGAGAGGAATTTGGCGGCGGCGACTGCGCGGATCGGCGTGGCGCAGGCGCAGCTTTACCCGTCCCTTGGGATCAGCGGGAATATCGGCACTAATGCGAGCAGCATCAAAAGCTTGTTCGACATCATTACCGGGGGCGTGTTCGCCAATATCGCACAGGTGATCTTCGACGGCGGACGGCTCGCGTCGCAGGTGCGATCGCAAAGGGCCGCTACTGATGCCGCCTTTGCCGCGTATAAGCAGAGCGTGCTGACCGCGCTGGAAGATGTGGAAAATGCCATGGCGTCCCTGAACAGCGCCCGCCAGCGCAAGGCAGAGTTCGCCACCGCCTTCGACGCGTCGAACAATGCCGCCCTGCTGGCGCGCAGCCAGTATCAATCTGGGCTCATAGATTTCCAGACTCTTTCCAACACCGAAACCACGCTGTTGAACGCGCGCAACAGCCTTGCGGCTGCGCAAGCCGATGAGGTCCTTGCCATCGCCCAGCTCTACAATGCGTTGGGTGGCGGCTGGCAGAATATGGACAACCGCCCCAATGAGTGAAGATGTGAGCACGGACAAGGATCTGGACGAATTTCTCGGCGCGCGCCCTGAACGCCCTTGGCGCAAATGGGTGGTACGCGGCGCTGTCGGATTAGCGTTGCTGATCTTAGTCCTGCTGTTAGCCCGCTGTTTTTCAGGGGAGGACAAGCCGAACTTCGCCACGCGTGAGGTGCGACGCGGCGACCTGACGGTGACGGTATCGGCAACCGGCAATCTAAAGCCGATCAATCAGGTGGATGTGGGCTCTGAACAGTCGGGAAAGATCACGCGCGTCTATGTTGACGTGAATGATCGCGTCGCGAAGGGACAGCGGCTGGCCGAGCTTGATACGCGGCGCTTGGTGGATTCCGTCACCCAGAACCGGGCGCAGGTGGCCGCCTCGCAGGCCAGCGTCAGTCAGGCACAGGCGCAGGTCGCGCTCGCAAAGGCGACGCTCGACCGGCAATTGAACGTCTTCCGTCTGTCGGGCGGGCGCGTGCCTGCCAAGACGGAGCTGGACGCTGCACGGGCGGATTATCAGTCTGCTGTTGGCAATCTGCGCGCGCAGCAGGCGCAGGTCAGTGTGTCCCGCGCTCAGCTTGCCACGGCGCAGACCAATCTTTCCATTGCACAGATCGTGTCGCCGGTAACCGGCGTCGTCCTGTCGCGCGACATCGAGCCCGGCCAGACGGTTGCTGCGTCCTTCAATGCCCCGGTGCTGTTCACCATTGCCGAAGACCTTACCAAGATGGAGGTCGAAGTCGCGGTGGACGAAGCCGATGTCGGCCAGGTGAAAGAAGGACAGGCGGCAACTTTCGCCGTCGATGCTTTTCCCGGTAGGAGCTTTCCCGCTCGGGTAACGCGGGTCAATGTCGGCTCCAACGCTTCGAGCAGTTCGTCATCCTCCTCATCAGGCAGCAGTACGACGGCAAGCACCAGCGGGACTGTGGTGGCGTACACGGCCGTGCTAGGTGTCGATAACAAGGATGAGACACTGCGCCCGGGCATGACGGCGACCGCCGACATCGTCACGCAGCAGCTGAGCAACGTCCTGCTGGTGCCGAACGCGGCGCTCCGGTTCAAGCCGAACACGGGCGCTGGTCAGGGCGGCGGCATCACCAGCCAGATCGTACCCGGCCCTCGACGCTTCCGCCGTGGCGGCGCCAACCGGCAGGTCAGCTTTGGCATCGGCAGCAGCCAGACCGTTTATGTCGTGGGCGAGGACGGCGATCCCAAGCCTTTGCAGGTGACCGTCGGCGCCAGTGACGGAGCGCGCACGGCAATCACTGGTGGCGGGTTAAAGCCAGGCATGCGGGTCATCACGGGCCAGCTCGCGGCGGGACAGGAACAGCCTCCGGAGGACAGCTCGAACGGTGGCGGCCAGCGGCGGGACCGCTCCGGAGGCGGCGGCGAGCCACGCGGCACCGGGCGGCAGAACGGAACCTGACATAGTGGCTGATCCGATCATCTCCTTGCGCGGCGTGTCCAAGATCTATGGTGCGGGCGCTACCGCCTTTCAGGCGCTTAAGGGCATCGACCTCGACATTAAGGAAGGGGATTTCGTCGCGGTCATGGGGCCTTCGGGGTCTGGCAAGTCGACGACGATGAACATCATCGGTTGCCTCGATGTGCCGAGCGGCGGCGAATTTCTGTTCAAGGGCCGACACGTCGAAACGCTTGACCGTGACCAGCGGGCACTGCTTCGTCGCCGCTATCTTGGTTTTGTCTTTCAGGGCTTCAACCTCTTGTCCCGGACGAGCGCGCTGGAGAATGTCGAATTGCCGCTTCTCTACCGGGGCGAGGACAAGAAGGCGCGCTATGACGCGGGCATGGCGGCGCTCGACAAGGTGGGGTTGAAGGAATGGTGGGACCATACACCCGCCGAACTGTCTGGCGGCCAGCAGCAGCGCGTCGCCATCGCGCGCGCAATCGTGACGCAGCCTGCCGTGCTGCTGGCAGACGAGCCTACAGGCAATTTGGATTCAGAGCGATCGATAGAAATTATGGAACTGCTGGCCGACCTCAACCGGAACAGCGGCATTACCGTGGTGATGGTAACACATGAGCCTGACATGGCCGCCTATGCCCGCACAATCGTGCATTTCAAGGACGGGCTGGTGGAGCGGATCGATACGGGGGTGAAGGAGTGAGAGGGGCTTCCTTCAAACCTTCGCCCCTCCGGGGAGAAGAATACGCAACCTTTGCGACGAAGGCGCCTCGGCGAAGTTGGATGAGAGGGGATCGCGCGTGCCCTCCCCCTCTCCAAGTCCGCCTAACTGCTGAAGCAGCAAGGCTCCCTATCCTGCCCCCTGAAGGGGTGAGGAGAATGGGATGCTAGGCACCACCATCACCCTCGCCTTCCGGGCGATCAACCGGCACAAGCTGCGCAGCTTCCTGACGACGCTGGGGATCATCATCGGCGTGGCGGCGGTGGTTACCATGGTGACGCTGGGCAATGGCGCGACGGCTGCCGTGCGTCAGCAGATCAGCTCGCTGGGCGCCAATGTACTGCAACTGCGGCCGGGCCAGGGCTTTGGCCGGGGCGGCGGTGGCCCCCGGCCTCCCGATTTCAAGCCAGCCGATCTGACGGCGATCGAAAATCAGCTGACCGGCGTGCGTGCGGTCGCACCGCTGGTGCAATCCAGCGGCACCGCCATCTATGAAGGCAGCAACTGGTCGACCACCGTCTATGGCACCACCGCCTCCTATTTCGAGGTGCAAAGCTGGAAGGCCGATGCCGGTCGGCTATTCATGCCGGAGGAGGAAGAGGCCGGCAAAGCCGTCTGCATCATCGGCAATACGGTGCGCACGAACCTGTTCCAGGGCAGCGATCCGACCGGCAAGCGCCTGCGCATCAAGGGCGTGTCCTGCCAAGTTATCGGCGCGCTGGCGACGCGCGGCCAGGGCGGCTTTGGCGATCAGGACGATGTCGTCGTCATGCCGATCAAGTTCGTGCAGCGCCGCTTCACCGGGGACCGCGACATCAGCCAGATCATGATCGCGGTGGACGACGCTTATGACACATCCACGGTGCAGGCCAGCCTGGAAGAACTGATGCGCGAACGGCGCAAGGTAAAGCCGGGCGGCGAGGATAATTTCAACGTTTTCGACACCAAGCAGATCAGCGACACGCTCACCGGCACCACCACGATTTTGACCCAGATCGTGGCGGCGGTCGCGGCCATTTCGCTGCTGGTGGGCGGGATCGGCATCATGAACATCATGCTGGTCTCGGTGACGGAGCGGACGCGGGAGATCGGCATACGCCTTGCGATCGGCGCGGTCGCGCGCGAGGTGCTGATGCAGTTTCTGGTGGAGGCGATCGTGCTGTCCTGCCTCGGCGGCCTCATCGGCCTGGTGCTTGCCCTGGTTGCGTCGGTCGTCATTGCGCCGCTGATGCAGGTGCCCTTCATCTTCGATGTGAAGGTGAACATGATCGCCTTCCTCTTTTCCGCCGCGATCGGGGTCGTGTTTGGATATTTCCCGGCACGGCGGGCGGCGGCGCTCAATCCCATCGACGCGTTGCGGCACGAATGAGGGCTGTTACAATTTCAGACAGTTAAGCCGCCGTATCGGCACAAGCTTGCGACAAGTCTTGCCTAAACCTGTCCTCAACGCCGGAGCAAACGGCGCGACAGATTTAAAGCAAGGAGCAAGTGAGATGATCAAGAAACTGCTGATGACGCTGGCTGCAACCACGATGGTGGCAAGCCCGATGGTCGCTGCGCAGGCACAGGCCGCGCCCCATCGCGAAGTGACCCGCGTGGTCAAGCATGGCCCCCACGGCCGCACGGTGGTGAAGCACAAGACGGTCGTGCGCAAGAACGACTATCGCCGCTGGGGCAAGGGCCAGCGCTTCGACCGCCGCTACGCCCGCGATTATCGCGTGATCAACAATTATCGCGACTATCGCCTGAACGCTCCCCCGCGCGGCTATCACTGGGTCCGTTCCGGCAATGACGCAGTGCTCGTCGCGATCACCAGCGGGATCATCGGCGCAGTGATCGGCAGCGCGATCCGTTAAGGCTTCGCTCAATCGAGCGGCCAGAAAGCGCCCCGGGGACCTCTCTCCCTCCGGGGCGCTTTCTCTTGCGTCCACCCTTGCCAACCCGGCGCATTTCGGCCATAGGCGCCGCTTCGCACGGCCACGGGGTGACTCGGGGCCACGCGGATGAGTGCTTGAGACGACAGCCGGAGGGGCGTTCCACATGGGGTGGACGTCAGCGATCGGCCAACAGATGAGGCAATACCCATGGCTCTTTACGAGCATGTGTTCCTTGCGCGCCAGGATCTGGCACAGGCGCAGGTGGACGCACTGGCGGAAACCGCCACCAAGATCGTCGAGGATAACAGCGGCAAGGTGACCAAGGTCGAGACCTGGGGCCTGCGCAGCCTCGCCTACAAGATCGCCAAAAACCGCAAGGCTCACTATGTGATGCTGAACATCGACGCCCCCGCTGGTGTGGTTGCGGAACTGGAGCGCCAGACGCAGATCAACGAAGACGTCATCCGCTACATGACCGTCAAGGTCGATGAGCTGGAAACCGGCCCGTCGGTGATGATGCGCAAGCAGGAACGCGCCGAGCGTGGTCCGCGCGGCGATCGTGGTGACCGCGGTCCTCGCGAAGATCGTGGCCCGCGCCGCGACCGCGAAGACGCCCCGGCTGGCGAATAAGGAGATCTGAACAATGGCACGCCCGTTTTTCCGCCGCCGCAAGAGCTGCCCCTTCGCCGCCAAGGATGCGCCGAAGATCGATTACAAGGACGTCCGTCTGCTGCAGGGCTTCGTGTCCGAGCGCGGCAAGATCGTCCCCAGCCGCATCACTGCGGTGTCCGCCAAGAAGCAGCGTGAACTGGCCCAGGCCATCAAGCGCGCCCGTCACCTGGGCCTGCTGCCCTACATCGTGAAGTGAGGGAGTAAGACTCATGGAAATCATTCTCCTCGAACGGATCGAGAAGCTGGGCGCCATCGGTGACGTCGTCACCGTGAAGGACGGTTACGCTCGTAACTTCCTGCTGCCCAACAAGAAGGCGCTGCGTTCCAACAACGCCAACAAGAAGGTCTTCGAAGCCAACCGCGCGAAGATCGAAGCCGACAACGCCGCCCGCCGTGGCGACGCTGAAAAGGCTGCCGAAGGCGTCAACGGCAAGCAGATCGTCCTGATCCGCCAGTCGTCGAACGCTGGCCACCTCTACGGCTCGGTCGCAGTTCGCGACGTCGTGGAAGCGCTGCAGGCTGACGGTGTCACCAACGTCACCAAGGCGATGGTCGTGCTGGAACGCCCGATCAAGACGCTCGGCGTGTTCGACGTCAAGGTCGCGCTGCACCCCGAAGTCGCCGTCACCATTCAGGTAAACGTCGCCCGCTCGCCAGAAGAAGCTGATCTGCAGGCGCAGGGTGTCGACGTGATGGCTGACCTGTTCGAAAAGGACGAGGCTGGCTTCACCGAAGATTATGATCCGAACGCGGAACCCGGCGAAATCGCCGTGGAAGCGGAAGAAGCTCCGGCTGAAGAAGCCTGAGTTTCCACAACGGACAAAAAGAAAGCCGCCCCTCACCGGGCGGCTTTTTTTTTGGTTGGTTAGCGGATGCTGGATGTTGCGATCCTGCCGGAGCTTGGTGTTTATTTTTACGTAAAGCGCTGTTCGGATTGAGCTTGTCGAAGCGCTTTTCTTTCCAAAGGTAGAGCCAGTCGACAGGCTCTAAGCCAACGGTCGGGTCGGAGTAAAAATTCGGCCCACGCACCCACTCAACGGCGCTTCAATAATCGATGCGGATCTGTACCTGCGAGACATCGACGCCTGCGTGTTTCGCGACTTCCCGCTTCGCTGAGTCGATGACATCATGAAGCTGCCGACCCAGGCGGGCATTGCCCGCCCCTGCGGGACCGTACGATGGCGCGACCGCCTCACCCACAAGCAACTGCTGCTCGGTCAGGCCGAATGCCTGGGCGAGGGCAACCAGGCTCCTGCGCCGGGGCATGGTCTTGCCCACCTCCCACGCCCACAGCGATGGCTTGCTGAAACCGGTCAACCTGGACAACGCTTCCCGGCTGAGGCCGCGTTCGCGGCGCAACCGGCGCAGACGCGCAGGGAACATTTCGGGGCTTTGCGCATCGGCGGCATGATCGACCGGCCTGCCATTGCTGCGCACCGTGCTGCGAAGCCGGGTCGCACTGACAGCGGCTTGGGGAAGCGCCTCATCGAAACGGCATCCAAATAACGGTTCATCCTGCCACACGACGCGGGCGGAGACGGAGCCCGCTTCAGGCAGGGACAAAAGCACGTCCTGGCCAAGCTGCAGTTTTGAGCTGGTTTCAATCAGCATCCCCGCCGTGGAGATATCGTGAACCACGACGTCCGCCGATGCCTCACCCAGTGCTTCGGCCACCTCAAGGCGAATGGGCCAACGAATATCGGCGCGCTTGTCGCCGGACTCGGGGGATTGCTCCATGATCGGATCGATAGCCATGGCATGATACTCGCATTTAACGGGTTTACAGTAAGTTAATGCCTGAAGCGGGTTGGACCGATCCGGGCCATCTTCCTCCGCCTCATTCTGTTTAGCTGTCATCCCGTACCCGATGAAAATAACAGCCCCCTTTCCTCCTTACCCTATCCTGCTCTATGGCGAAGGCCATATTTCCGAAGGGGACCGACAACTTGATCCTAGACCTTGCCGCCGCGGCTTCGGGCGCCATTCGTTTCGATCAGCTAGGGCTAAGCCCGGTCGCGCTCGACCTCGGCTTCTTCACGCTCAAATGGTACAGCCTCGCCTATCTGGCGGGCATATTGATCGGCTACTGGTATCTGCTGAAGCTGATCGCCCAGCCGGGTTCGCCGATGGCGCGGCGGCATGCCGACGACATGATCTTCTACGCAACGCTCGGCATCATCATCGGCGGGCGGCTGGCCTATGTCTTCTTCTACCAGCCCGAAATCCTGCGCAATCCGCTCGATATCTTCAAACTGTGGAACGGCGGCATGTCCTTCCATGGGGGCGCAATCGGCGTGTCGCTCGGCATCCTCTACATGGCGCGGAAAGAAAAGCTGTCATGGCTGCGCATCCATGATTTCGTCGCCTGCTGTGTGCCCTTCGGACTGTTTTTCGGCCGCCTCGCCAACTTCGTGAATGGCGAGCTGTGGGGCAAGGAAACGGACGTGCCGTGGGCAATCATCTTCCCGACCGGCGGCCCCTTCCCCCGCCATCCGAGCCAGCTTTACGAAGCCTTTTTCGAAGGTATCGTGCTGTTCCTCATCCTCGCCTTCGCCTTCTGGAAGACGCGCGCCCGCTACAAGCCGGGAATGCTCGTCGGGATTTTCCTGCTCGGCTACGGCATATTCCGTTTCGGCGTGGAATATTTCCGCGAAGCCGATGCGCAGTTGATGGAATTTGCGGCGCGCACCGGCCTTCACATGGGCCAGTGGCTGTGCGTCCCGATGATCCTCGGCGGCCTTTACCTGATAGCAACCGCAAAGGGCCGCCGCGTTCGCGTGGAGCCAATCGCGGGGAGCGCGAGTGTCAGCTGAACCGCTGACCCTCGCCCAGCGGCTAGCCCGGCAGATTGATGCCGGGGGGCCGATCTCGGTCGCCCACTATATGGCCGAGGCGAACCAGCATTATTACGGCACGCGCGATCCTCTGGGCGCGGCAGGCGATTTCACCACCGCGCCGGAGATCAGCCAGATGTTCGGCGAACTGGTCGGCCTGTGCCTGGCAGACCTGTGGATGCGATCCGGCAGCCGCCCCAACGCACTTTATGTTGAGCTTGGTCCGGGGCGCGGCACCCTCGCGTCCGATGCGCTGCGCGCCATGGGCAGCGCGGGATTAACGCCCCAGCCCCATTTCGTCGAAACCAGTCCGACCTTGCGCGAGCGACAACGCGCACTCGTCCCGAACGTCTTTCACCACGACAGCGTTGCCGCCCTGCCGGACAATGCGCCGCTGCTCGTCGTCGCGAACGAGTTTTTCGACGCTCTGCCCGTCCGCCAGATCATCCGTTCAGGTGACGAATGGCGCGAGCGGGTGGTCATCTGCCCTGATGAGGCCGACTCGAACCGTTTCGAGGCCGTGTCGGGCTATCGGCGGGTCGAATCGGGCATTCCTACCATCGCGGCGGACGCTCCCGACGGAGCGATCATTGAAATACCGCTGGCTGGGACCGCCATCGCGCTGGAACTGGCGCAGCGGATCGCGCGGCAAGGCGGCGCCGCGATCATCATCGACTATGGCTATGAAGGTCCAGCGATCGGCGACACGTTGCAGGCCGTGCGCGAACACCAGTTTGCGGACCCTTTCCTGGAACCGGGCGAAAGCGATCTTACGACCCATGTCGATTTCACCATGATCGGCAATATGGCGCGGCAGGCGGGCCTGCGAGTGCTTGGGCCGGTGGACCAGGGTGAGTTGCTGCGAAAGCTAGGCATTGATGCGCGGGCCGACCAGCTCGCGCGCACGTCTCCCCCGCGGGCGGCGGAGGTGGAGGCTGCGCGACTGCGGCTGACTGCCGAGGACGCCATGGGGACACTATTCAAGGCGATGGCCTGGGTGCATCCGGATTGGGCGGAACCGGCGGGATTTGAGAGGTAGATCAGCCTCACGCCGTCGCTGGAAACCAACGGAGGCTAGAAAACTACGCTTCCTCAATCTTCCTGATGATAACGGCTCAACCGGCGGATGAAGCCGATTAGGCCGGTCTGGCGGCTGCGCTTCATGCGTTCGGCGTGAAGGATCGTCTGAACCCGCCTGAAGCAATCCTCCGCATCGACATTGCAGAGCACATAATCATAGCCGTCCCAATGCGCGATTTCATTGGCGGCGCGGGACATGCGGCCTTCGATCACTTCTTCGCTGTCGGTCGCACGTCCGCGCAGGCGGCGTTCCAGCTCTTCCATCGAGGGAGGAAGGATGAACACGCGAACGACATCGCCCCCGGCGATCTGGTGAAGCTGCTGCGCGCCCTGCCAGTCGATGTCGAAAAGTACGTCGCGGCCGCTCTTCAACATGGCCTCGACAGGCGCGCGCGGCGTGCCGTAGCGCTGGCCAAAGACGTGCGCCCATTCGAGGAATTCATGCTCCGCCGTCATCCGGCGGAATTCCTCCAGATCGACGAAATGATAGTCCTTGCCCTCCACTTCGCCCGGACGCATCGGCCGCGTGGTGGCGGAAACGGACATGGCAAGGTCCGGCTCAGCAGCCAGGAGCTTACGCGCGATGGTGGATTTGCCCGCGCCAGAAGGCGAGGAAAGAACGAAGAGCACGCCACGCCGCTTGAAATCGGGCGCCTCAATAGGGATGCTGTCGGCCATGGCCGCTAGTGACGCCGTGGAACGCGTTTGGCAAGAGGCCGTGAAGGGGGACGATCGTTGAGACGCAAGGCACTACGCAACCGCCGGGGCTTCGTTGCCGCCGGGATCATCGTACTGCTGACCTGCGCGCTGCTGTTCCTGATGGCGCGACCGCCGATCTGCACTTGCGGCCATGTCGAGCTTTGGCATGGGGCACTGGACAGCGGTAACAGTCAGCATATCGCCGATTGGTACAGCCTAAGCCATGTGATCCACGGCTTCCTCTTTTACGCAGGCGCGTGGGCGTTGATGCGGCGGCAACCGATTGGCCCACGCTTTGCGCTGGCGGTGCTGGTCGAATCGGTCTGGGAGATATTGGAGAACTCGCCGATCATCATAGATCGCTACCGTGCGGCGACGATCGCGCTGGGCTATAGTGGCGACAGCATCCTGAATTCGATGAGCGATATCGGCATGATGGCGCTCGGCTTCCTTTTCGCGGCCCGCGCGCCGGTCGCCGTGACGATATGCGCGGGCATCGCACTGGAAATCATCGCACTAGTGGCGATCCGCGACAATCTTACGCTCAACGTGCTGATGCTGGCCTGGCCGATTGAAGCGGTAAAAAGCTGGCAATCAGCCCTTTAGGCCTTTTTCGTGCGGGCTTCGGTGATCGGCACCGGTTCGTTGCTAAGATCAGGCAGCGCCTTGACCGCGCGCTTGCGATCGACTTCGCGCTTCGTCTCATAAGCCTTGCCCGCCAAATAAGCGCCGGTAACGAACAGCGCGCCCAGCGGATAGCGCATGATCAACCGCTTGGCGCCCATGCCCGCGACGAGTCCAACCACGCCCTTCTTTCCGGTCGCCGCAGCAACGCGGGCCGCGACGACGGCCGCGCCCAGGCGTGCCGTCTTTCGCAGCAGCCCTGCCTTGCGCGGGGGGCGGACGGTGACAAGCGGCTGTTTGGAAGTGATCTTCTTCATATGGCGATCAATGTATCGCAGGACGGGCGGTTCCGCCAGTTCACACCATATTTTCCGGCCGGACCAGCCGATCAAAACTTTCCTCATCGATCAGGCCAAGGGCTAGCCCCGCTTCCTTGAGCGTGAGCCCTTCCGTATGCGCATGTTTCGCGATCTTTGCGGCGTTGTCATAGCCAATCTCGGGCGCGAGGGCGGTGACCAGCATCAGCGACCTGTAGACCAGTTCCGCAATGCGCTTCTCGTTCGCTTCCAGCCCCTCGACACAGCGTTCGGCAAAGCTGTCCATGCCGACGCTCAGCAGATGGATGGAACGCAGGACGGCAGCGCCGATCATAGGTTTGAAGACATTCAATTCCAGATGCCCCTGAAGGCCCCCGACCGTCACGGCCTGATGGTTGCCGATTACCTGTGCGGCCACCATGGTCAGCATCTCGCACTGGGTTGGATTGACCTTGCCAGGCATGATGGAACTGCCCGGTTCATTGGCGGGAAGATCCAATTCGCCGAGCCCGGAACGCGGCCCGCTGCCAAGCAGGCGGATGTCGTTGGCGATCTTGGTGAGCGCGACGGCCAGCGTGGCGAGGGTCGAAGAGAGATGCACCAGCGGATCGTTGGAGGCGAGCGCCTCGAACTTGTTATCCGCCGTGCGGAACGGCAAGCCGGTGATCGCCGCAATCTCCCTTGCCATGGCGACGTCAAAGCCCTCGGGCGCGTTGAGTCCAGTGCCCACGGCCGTTCCGCCCTGAGCCAGTAACATCATCCCGTGCATCACGGCAGGCTCGATCCGATTGCGACAGCGGTACAGCTGATGGGCATAGCCCGAAAATTCCTGCCCCAGCGTCAGCGGCGTTGCGTCCTGAAGATGGGTGCGGCCGATCTTCACGATGCCGCCCCAGGCCTGCGCCTTGTCATCCAGCGCCTTGTGAAGCCGGTCGAGCGCGGGGAAGAACTGCTCCATAGCGGCGCGGGCGGCGGCGATGTGAAGCGCGGTGGGAAAGCTATCGTTGGACGACTGCCCCATATTCACATGGTCGTTCGGATGAACCGGCGACTTGCCACCCCGCTTGCCTGTCAGCGCTTCATTGGCAATGCCCGCGACCACCTCATTCACATTCATGTTGGATTGCGTACCGCTGCCCGTCTGCCAGATGACGAGCGGGAATTGATCGTCATGATCGCCCGCGATCACTCGGGCGGAGGCCGCCTCTATCGCCTCGGCCAGTTCCGGCGCCAATCCTTCCGCGCGATTAACCCGCGCCGCAGCCTGTTTGACGATGGCGAGCGCGTGAACGATCCCGATCGGCATGCGCTCCATCGCTCCGAAGGGAAAATTCTCGATGCTGCGCTGGGTCTGCGCGCCCCAATAGGCGCTTGCGGGCACTTCTACAGCACCAATGCTGTCGGTTTCCGTGCGGCTTTCCATGCAAAGGCTCCCGGAACGTAAAGTCAGGAAACCAATCTGGGAGGTATGACGGCTATCCGCCAGCCCTTATTTCTTCTTGCCGAAATCCACAGTCACGACGTTGGAGCCGTCTTCGGTCGTGACCAGCGGCGCGTCATTCTCTGCTTCCTCGTGCGGCTCGGGCAATCCGTCCGACTGCACCTGGAACTGGAGCGCGAAATTCACCGCGGGGTCCACGAAGGCAGTGATGGCGGCAAAGGGTATTACAAGATGCGACGCAACCTGATTGAATGTAAGGCTGACCTCGAACCCGTCGCTGCTGACTTTCAGATCCCAGAATTTATTCTGAAGGACGATCGTCATCTCGTCCGGGAACCGTTCCACCAATTGCTTGGGGATCGCGACTCCGGGAGCCTGCGTCTTGAAGGTGATGTAGAAATGATGCGAACCCGGCAGACCGCCAGAATGCTCGACTTCGCCCAGCACGCGGCCGACCACGGCACGCAGCGCCTCCTGCACGATTTCGTCGTAGGGAATCAGGCTGTCAGGCAAGTCGTCGCTCATCCCCCATTGTCCTAACGGCGCGGCGCGGCGGGTCAAGTGCGCCCCGCACATGCAACGCCACATTGCATGCCACCCCCACTTCGGTATAGGGCGCAGCCATGCGCACCGCCGAAATTCACCGCAACACTGCGGAAACGCAGATCGACGTGACCGTCAATCTCGACGGAACGGGCATCTATACCGTCTCCACCGGCATCGGCTTTCTCGATCACATGATCGAGCAGCTGTCGCGCCATTCGCTGATCGACATGACAGTCAGCACGGTCGGCGACCTGCATGTCGACCAGCATCACACGACCGAGGATACGGCGATCGCCATTGGCGAGGCTGTGGCAAAGGCCTTGGGCGACAAGCGCGGCATCACCCGTTACGGCAGCGTCTATTCGCCGATGGACGAGACGCTTTCGCGCGTGTCACTCGACATTTCAGGCCGTCCCTGGCTGGTGTTCAACGCGCCCTTCACGGTGCAGCGCCTCGGCGAATGGGATACCGAGATGATCGAACACTGGTTCCACAGCTTCGCGCAGGCTGCCGGGATCACGCTGCACGTCGAAAATCTCTATGGCAGCAACAATCACCACATCGTGGAAAGCTGCTTCAAGGGGCTCGCCCGCGCGCTGCGGCAGGCGGTCGAGATCGATCCGCGCAAGGCGGACGCAATTCCGTCCACCAAGGGGATGTTGTGACTGCGCTAGCCCTCATCGATTACGGCGCAGGCAACCTCCATTCGGTCCATAATGCCCTGCGCAAGGCGGGGGCAGAGGATGCCGTCATCACCACCGACCCCGAGGTAGTGGCGAAGGCTGACCGTATCGTCCTGCCCGGCGTCGGGGCTTTCCGCGCGTGCATGGATGCGCTGTCCGCCATTCCCGGCATGATCGGCGCGATGAACGAGGCGGTGGGCCAGCGCGGCACGCCCTTCCTTGGCGTGTGCGTCGGCATGCAATTGCTGGCAGACGCGGGCGAAGAGTTCGGACGGCATGAAGGATTGGGCTGGGTTCCCGGCACAGTGCGACTGATCGAGCCGACCGATCCCGCGATCAAGGTGCCGCACATGGGCTGGAACAAGGTCGTGCTGAACGGCGCGCCGCCTCTGCTGGAGCCGGGCGAAGCCTATTTCCTGCACAGCTATCATTTCGAAGCCGCCGACCCTGCCCATGTCGCTGCCATCACCGATCATGGCGGCCCGCTGGTCGCTGCCGTCGCGCGTGACACGATCATCGGTTGCCAATTCCATCCGGAAAAGAGCCAGACCTATGGCCTTTCCTTCCTCTCCCGCTTTCTGGAGTGGCGTCCGTGACGCTAATCCGGGCGAGTGAAGAAATTCCGTGCTCCTGCGCAGGCAGGAGCCCAGCTCCAGCGTCCGATCTGGGCTCCTGCCTGCGCAGGAGCACGGTCGGCCTAATATATCGGTAGGTCCATGTCTCTCATCGTCTTCCCCGCCATCGACCTTAAAGGCGGCCAAGTTGTCCGCCTGGCAGAGGGCGACATGAACCGCGCCACCGTCTATGGCGACGACCCCGCCGCACAGGCGCTGATCTTCGCGGAGGCGGGGGCCGAGCATCTGCATGTCGTAGATCTTGATGGCAGCTTCGCAGGCCATGCGGTCAATGCCGAAGCGGTAGAGCGCATCGTCGAAGCCTTCCCCGGCCATGTTCAGCTCGGCGGCGGCATCCGAAACCGCGAGGCTGTGGAGCGCTGGTTCGACCTTGGCGTATCACGCATCGTCATCGGCACGGCCGCATTGAAGGACCCAGCGTTCGTCAAGGCGGCGGCGCGAGACTTTCCGGGCGGGATCGTGGTTGCCGTGGACGCACGAGACGGCTTCGTCGCGACCGATGGCTGGGCCGAAAAGTCCGACATGCCCGTCGCGGACCTCGCCCGCCGGTTCGAGGATGCGGGCGTCGCCAGCCTGCTCTTCACGGACGTAGGCCGGGACGGCTTGCTCAAGGGCTGCAACATCGACGCGACCGTCGAGTTGGCGCGTGGCACGGATATTCCGGTCATCGCAAGCGGCGGCGTGGCGGGGATCGCGGACATTCGCGTGCTCAGCCTGCACGCAGACGAAGGCATCGAAGGCGTCATCACTGGCCGCGCGCTTTATGACGGGCGGCTGGACCTGAAGGCGGCACTGGCAATCGCGAAGGCTGCGGCATGATAGTGTCAGCATCCGTTCGTATCGAGCGAAGTCGAGATACGGGTGCAATCGTGGTTCTCGACTGCGCTCGAACCGAGCGGCGGGGGGTGCGCCGCTCATGACGGTCTGTACCCGCGTCATCCCCTGCCTGGACGTCGCCAATGGCCGCGTGGTCAAGGGCGTGAACTTCGTTGACCTGCGCGACGCGGGTGACCCAGTGGAGCAGGCGCGGGTTTATGACGCGGCTGGCGCGGACGAGCTTTGCTTCCTCGACATCACCGCCACCCATGAAGCGCGAGGCACCATATTGGACGTGGTGCGCCGCACCGCCGAAGTCTGCTTCATGCCTGTCACCGTCGGCGGCGGCGTGCGCAGCCCGGAAGATGCCCGAGCCCTGCTGCTCGCGGGCGCCGACAAGGTGGCCGTCAACAGCGCGGCAGTCGCGCGCCCTGAAGTCGTGGCCGACATCGCCGACCGTTTCGGCAGTCAGTGCATCGTCGGATCGGTCGACGCCCGGCGCGTCGGCGACAACCGCTGGGAAATCTTCACCCATGGCGGCCGCAAGCCTACCGGCATCGACGCGGTCGAACATGCGGTACGGTTGGCGCAACTCGGCGCGGGCGAACTGCTCGTCACTTCCATGGACGGCGACGGCACGAAACAGGGCTATGACCTCGCCCTCACCCGCACTATCGCCGACGCGGTTTCCGTTCCCGTTATCGCCAGCGGCGGTGTCGGCACGCTCCAGCATCTGGTCGAAGGCGTGATCGAGGGTCATGCCAGCGCGGTGCTCGCCGCCTCCATCTTCCACTTTGGCCAGCATACAGTAGCCGAAGCGCATCAGGCGCTTGCTGCTGCGGGCGTGCCGGTCCGCGCGCGATAAGCAACTTTTCATTGACGGGCCGGGCGGCGAAGGCTTGATGGACGGCATGCGCTCGACACTCTTCGATCTTGAACAGACCATCCGGCAACGGCGGAAGGCTGACCCGTCCCAATCCTATGTCGCAAAACTGACCGCGCGAGGCAGGGGCAAGATCGCGCAGAAGGTCGGCGAAGAGGCGGTCGAGACCGTCATTGCCGCCATGGCATCCGATCGCGAAGGCGTGATCGGCGAAAGCTCCGATTTGCTGTTCCACCTGATGGTTCTCCTGGCAGACCTCGACATTCCGCTGGACGCCGTGCTCGATGAACTGGACCGCCGAGAAGGCGTATCCGGGATCGCGGAAAAGGCCGCGCGGCCCAAGGACTGATCGCCTGCCGGAAAGAAATCCTTCCATCGGCGTTTCCTGATCTGTCTCAAGGCAAACAGGGAGGATGACGGCTTATGGTAAGGACGATCGCGGGCGGCATATTGGGCGGCTTCGCTCTTTTCGTGATCCGCTTCCTCTTCTGGCAGACGCCGCTCAGCGCTTTGGCCTTTCACCGCACGGGCGAAGCGCCCGGCG
The DNA here is from genome assembly GCF_059738765.1 of Sphingobium sp. RC1. Taxonomy (NCBI): domain Bacteria; kingdom Pseudomonadati; phylum Pseudomonadota; class Alphaproteobacteria; order Sphingomonadales; family Sphingobiaceae; genus Sphingobium; species Sphingobium sp. RC1. The sequence continues at coordinate 1,287,328 of NZ_AP027306.1, read as the reverse complement.
CAAACCTTCAGGCGGCACTGGCGCAGTCTCTGACCCAGACCGGAACCGGAGTCTATATCGTCCCCGATCCGGCGACCGCGCAGGGCACCATCCTATATGGCAAGGGACCGATCGCGACGATCTTCTACAATGAGAGCGGCTTTCCGGTGACGGATAGTGCCGCGCTGATCGGCGGGCTCGTCCTGGCCCTGATCACCGGGGTACTCATCGCCATGGCGCTGAGATTCGCGGCTGCGGACTTCGGCAACCGCGCGCGCATCGCCCTGCTCTCCGCGCTCGTGGCCGTGTTGTGGCTGAACATAGGTCAGGCCGTCTTCAACCACGCGCATTGGGGATATAGTCTCTACCTTGCCTTCAGCGACTTCATCGCACTCGCCGTCGCAGGACTTATCGCGGCTCGGCTGATCGTGACGGCTCCTGTCGCATCGGTCAACGCTACGACAATGCACTAAGCCTCGTTCCCGCCTCCTCCGCTAGCCGGATCATGCAGGCGGCGTGACGTTCTGCCACTGCCATCCTGTCCTCGCCATAACCCCCGCCCATGGTGCTGGCGAGCGGGATGCCACGGCGACGCGCTTCCCGCATGACGGTGCGGTCCCGCGCTTCCAGCCCCGCATCGCTCAGCGCCAGTCGCCCCAGCCTGTCGTCAGCATGCGGATCGACCCCGGCTTGATACAGGATCAGGTCGGGGCCAAAGCCATCAAGCGTCTGGGGCAGCACCTCCATGAGCGCCGCAAGATAATCGGCGTCACCCACCCCGTCGGGAAGCGCTACGTCCAACGACGACCGCATCTTGCGCACGGGGAAATTCCTCTCCGCATGGACGGACAGCGTGAAAACATCGTCCCGCCCCTCCATCAGCTGCGCGGTGCCATCGCCCTGATGCACGTCGAGGTCGAGAATCAACACCCGCCGCGCGTCCCCTTCCCCGATCAGTCGATTCGCCGCGATGGCCAGGTCATTGAACACGCAATAACCCGCGCCGCTGTCGTAAAGCGCATGATGACTGCCCCCGGCCGCGTTGGCGGCATAGGCATGAAGCATCGCCAGCTTGGCCGCGGCCCAGGTTCCGCCGGGAGACAGCATGGACCGCCGCATCACCCGTTCATTCACCGCAAAACCGATCCGCCGTTCCTTTTCGGGCGGCACATTCAGGCTGGCAACTTCCTCTACATAGGCGGCATCGTGCACGGCCTCGATCCAGTGGCGGGGCATGATCGCGGGTTCATGGACGGTAAAGGCGGCGCCACTTACCCTAAGTGCTTCCATAACCAGCCCATATTTATCAAAACGAAAGCGGCTGCCGCCTGTGGCAGGGGAAACATAGGCAGGATGGTGAACGACATGGAGCATCATCTTTTTTCCGCGATCTCGAGTTTGAACGATGAGGGCTTTGCGCTATCTGGTCCAGCATGAACCGTCCCAATTTGATCCGTTTCAGCCTCAGCTCACTCATGGGCCTTGCCGCAGCACCCGTGCTCGCGCAGCCGCCTGCGGTCGTGCCGACGCTGCCCGCGCCCACTCCGCCGGTCATCGCGCCGCCCGCTATGGTGACGCCGCCGCCCGTCCCCATCCCGGCTCCATCGGCCGCGCAGCAGGCTTGGCTCAACAATTGGTTGAAGGGCGGCGCTGAACAAGGCCTGATGGCGCGCAACAAGGCGACCGGCGTCCTGAGTGGCGACGCGTTGGTCACCGCCGTTCTCGACAGGGCCAAGGCGCTTAGCACCGGCAGGGTCGATACCGCCGACTTCCTGGACATCTGGGCCTTGCGCCCTGCGGCCGTGGATCCGCGCCCCGGCCTTGCCCGCGCCATTGCCGAAGACCGCCTGCCGCAATGGGCGGCCACCCTCACGCCGCCCTATTCGGGTTATGAGGGACTGCGCCGGGGCCTTGCCAATTATGAGCAAATCCGTGACGCCGGGGGCTGGCCGGTCCTTGGCGCGAAATCCGCGCCCGATGCGGTGCGCAACCGCCTCGCCATCGAGGACAAGGCTGTTCAGTCCGGCGAAAAGCTGTCCGACGCGCTTCAGCGGGCGCAGCGCCGCTATGGGTTGAACCCCACCGGCTTACTGGACGCCCGCACGCTCAAGGAACTCAATGTTCCGGTGAACGAACGCATCGCTGCCATCATGGCGAATATGGAACGCTGGCGCTGGATGCCGCGCCAGCTGCCGGTCAACCGCGTGCAGGTGAACATCGCCGCCGCCGTCCTCACCGTCTTCGAAGGCGATCAGCCCGTCACCTCTATGCGGGCGGTCACCGGATCGCCGGACAATGCGACGCCGATGCTGACCTCCAGCATCCATTCGATCGTCGTCAATCCGCCATGGAACGTCCCCTCCTCCATCGCGAAGAAGGAATTGTGGCCAAAGGGCCGCGCGGCCCTGCTGCGCCAGGGCTACAAGATCGTCGGCACGCCTGAGACCGGGGAGCGGATCGTTCAGCCAGCGGGTCCCGGCAGCGCGCTCGGGCGGTTGAAGTTCGACTTCAACAATCCCTTCGCCGTTTATCTGCACGACACGCCTGCCCGCGCAAAATTCTCAAGCTATGACCGGCTCGCCAGCCATGGATGCATCCGGCTTGAAAAGCCCGTTCCGCTCGCGGAATTGATGCTGCAAAGCGACCCCAACCTCGCTGGGAAGGTGCAATCGCTGATCGACACGGGCAAGACGCAGCGCGTGCAATTGCCGAAGGAAGTGGCGGTGTATCTGCTTTACTGGACCGCCTTTGCCAGCAGCAACGGCACCATGAACTTCCGGTCTGACCCCTATGGCTGGGACAAGCTGCTCGCCCAGAAGATCGAGGCATCCAGCCGTCGGCTCGATCCCACTGCCGCCCCGGCACCCACCATCGCATCGAAGGACTAAGACCCCATGCGCAAGATTGCCCTCGCCGTCCTCGCTGGCGCGCTCGCCCTCTCCGCCTGCGGGAAAAAGGAAGAACAAACGCCCGCGACCAACAACATGGTCGAACCGCCGGTTGAAAATGTGATCATCGAGGAACCGGAAGCTCCGCTGCCGCCAGCCAACAATGCTGCGCAAGCGCCGGAACCCGCGCCGCCGCCAAGCATTACCGAGAAACAGCAGATTCAGGACGATGCGGAAGCGACCGGCATGACCGCACGGCTGGACCAGTCGGCCGAGGGAAGCAATTCGACCAATTAAGCCGAAGGCTGGCCGCCTTCGGACGAACGGCGGCCGCCCATCTGCGCTCTGCCCTTTAAGCGGGCGAAGAGCTTTGCTATATTGCGATTCATGGATCGCCGCAGTTTTACGAAGGCCGCTTTAAGCGGACTTGCCTTTTCATTCCTAGCAGACAGCGCCGGACGCGCGGCCGTGACGGCCATGCCACAGCCTGCCGCGCCAGTCCCGCCGCCTGTCACCCCGCATCCGGTTACGCCCTTGGCGCAGCAGCCCTATGCGCGGCTGCTGGACCGGGCAAAGGCGGCGCTGGACGAACATGCGCATATGTTCGAACTGCGCGACCGGATCGCGCTAGCCGATTTCAACGCTCCTTCGCGTGAGTTGCGCTTCCACATCGTCGATCTGATCGGCGGTCATTCCAGTTCCTATCTGGTGGCTCATGGCCGGGGATCCGATCCGGGACATTCCGGTTGGCTCCAGACTTTCTCTAACGAGCCCAATTCACTGGCGAGTTCGGCGGGCGCGTACAAGACCGGACAAATTTACGAAGGGCAGCACGGTCGCGCCATGCGACTGGCAGGCCTCGATTCGCAGAACAACAATGCCGAGATACGCGCCATCGTGATCCACGGCGCCGATTATGTGAGCGAAGATCATATCGCGACTTGGGGCAAGATCGGCCGCAGCGAAGGCTGCTTCGCCGTCGCCCAGCATATGTTGCCGCAACTGCTGGGGCTGCTTGGCCCGGGCCGCATGGTTTATGCGAACAAGCTCACGGCAATGGGGGCTTGAAGTCAGGCGCTTCGACCGGCTGCCGCTACTGCTCATCTGAAGCAGAGCGGGATTAAATTGACCGCCTCCTCACACCGTTCGGGCTGAGGAGTTGGTGCCGATTGGTCTACCGCGCCACCAACTCGCAAAAGCGTCGGGCCATCGCGAACTCATCCCGCCGTCTGGCTGATCGGGCGGCGGCTTCGACATCCTCGCCCCACTGTTCGACTTCCCAGGCCTCATCTATTTCCGACGCGGTCCAGATCGTATCGGCATCATGCCCACCCTCGACGATCGCCAGGCCGCAGACCAGCGAACCCGAAAGGGTCACGAGCGTGGACAATCCCGCTAGCGTGAAGGGATCATAGGCTTTTACCGCCGCATCCAGCCGCTCCAAAGTCTCAGGCAGCTGATCGACCGGAATAATGCCTTGGGTCACGCGAAAGGTGACGTCATAACGCCGCCGCGCCCAGTCCAGCAGCGGGTCCCACGCCGCCGCCTCCCGCGACACCAGTTCCGCAGGCCCTTCGGCGCGGTAACAGAGCAGATCGCTGGTCCCGTAATTGGCGATGCCCGAAGCGAAGCTCTCGCGATTGGGCGCGATCTGGTCGATGGCCCCGTTGGCAAGGCCGGTGAAAGGCATCGAGCGCGGATCGACCATATCACCCTGCCCGCGCCATTCCTCGGCCACAGCCTCCGCCAACCCCGCGGTCGGCAGAGCCAGCGCCGCACGCGCGGGCGTTCGCACCGGGCGCCCGTCCAGCTGGATCTCACGCCCGGCCTCGCCGGAAATCACCGAGACATCCTTGTAGAAGCGCCTCACTGCGGCGGCCTCCGGAACAGGGCCAGCAGCAGGCGCGGCACTATGATGAACTGGAACAGGCCGACCAGCACGAAGATCATGCCCATCGCCTTGGCCTTGCTGCCCTGCACCCAGCTAAAACGCTCCATCAGGATGAGGAAGCCGAACATCACGAGCAGGGCACCCGAAAGGCGGAACATGCCAAGCGCGAAGTGACGCTGGCGCGCGACCTTTTCAGGATCGACGGGAGGGGGAGGAGGAAAGTCGGTCATGCTGCGCGGATATGGTTCCTGAGTTCATCGCTGTCCATCGCCACGGCATGCGCGCCAGCCGCAATGAGATCGGCGGGCAAATGATAGCCCCAACCGACCCCCAACGCCCTCGTCCCCGCGCTCAGCGCCATGTCGATGTCATAGCTGGTGTCGCCGATCATCACCGTCGTTTCCGGACTCGCGCCCGCTTCCGCCATGGCGGTCAGCAGCATGGACGGATGCGGCTTGGACGGATGCCGGTCGGCGGTCTGAAGCGTCACGAAATGCGCATCGATGCCATGATGCGCCAGGCAGAGGTTCAGCCCCCGATCCGACTTGCCAGTCGCCACGCCCAGCAGCCATCCGTCGGCATCCAGTTCCCGGATCAACTCGGCTATCCCCGGATATAGCGGCTCCGACACCGCATTATCGCGGCGCATCTGCTGGAAAGCGCGCTTGTAGCTTTCCGACAGATGGTCATGGAAATCCGCCTCCGCTTCCGGCAGCAATCGCGCGATCGCCAACGGCAGCGACAGGCCAACCACGGACAGGATCGTCATCCGATCAGGCGCAGCCAGCTTCTCGCCCTCAAACGCCAGCGTCATGGCCGCGCAGATGCTGTGCTGGCTATCGACCAGAGTGCCGTCGCAATCGAAAACGGCAAGGCGGTTGCTCATTTCTTGCAGGGGCTCCCGCTACCACCCGATCCGCGCGACCGCCGTTCCCCACGACGCTCCTTGCGCCATTGCTTGGCATGGGCACGCGCCGCCTTCTTCTCATCCTCGCGGGTTGGCGCGCGGGCGATTTCCTCGTCCAGCGGCAGGTCACCCGCATTGATGTCGAAGCCCAGCGAAATCAGGCTAGCCGCGAAATGCTCGGGCAGATCGGCACGCACATCGACCCGCCCACCATCGGGATGATCGACACGGATGCGGCGGGCGTGCAGGTGCATCTTCCGGCTGATCGAGCCAGACAGGAACGCTTCCTTGCCGCCATATTTGCCGTCGCCGACAATCGGATGCCCGATAGCCGCCATATGCACGCGCAACTGGTGCGTGCGACCCGTATGCGGTTGCAGTTCGACCCAGGCGGCCCGGTTCCCCGCGCGCTCGATCACGCGGTAGCGCGAGCGGGCGGGCATCCCCTCTTCCTCATCAACATGCATTTTCTCGCCGCCGGTGCCGGGCTGCTTGGCGATGGGCAACTCGATCATGCCGTCATTGATCGAGGGCACGCCCATGACGATCGCCCAATAAACCTTGCGCGCGGTGCGGCTGGAAAAAGCCTTCGCGAAATAAGCCGCCGACCGCGCCGTGCGGGCAACCAGCAACGCGCCGGAGGTGTCCTTGTCCAGCCGATGGACCAGCTTGGGCCGCTGATCCAGCTCATATTCCAAAGCGTCGAGCAGGCCATCGACATGCTCATCGGTCTTGGTGCCGCCCTGCGTCGCCAGGCCCGGCGGCTTGTTGATGACGATCGCCTGCGCGTCGCGATGGATCACCATATTCTGTGCGAAACTGATCTCGTCTTCGCTCAATTCCGGCCGGACGCGGCGAGGCTTGGCGGTCTCGGCGGCTTTGGGCTCGGCAGGAGGAACGCGGATGAGCTGCCCCTCGGCCACGCGATCGCCCGGTGCGGCGCGCGCGCCATCAACTCGCAACTGACCCGTGCGAGACCAGCGCGACACGCTGTTGAAGCCGATGTCGGGCAAATGCCGCTGGAACCAGCGATCCAGCCGGATGCCATCATCGTCCGCGCCCACGCGGAACTGACGCACGTCCAGCGAAACGCCTTTACCCGCAGCAGCAGCCTTGGGCGCAGCAACCTTGGGCGCTGCGACCTTGGGCGTTGTAGGCCTGGCGGGAGTTTTCGCCGGTGACCTCGGCGCATCAGGCTTGCGCGCCCGCGCCGCCTTTGCGCCACCACGAGCGCGGCCGGGCGCGCCACCGCCGGGCTTGCCTCCGCGCGAAGGACCGGAAGGCTTGCCGGGAGGACGCCCCTTCATGCCACGCTCCGCATCATGCCAAGGCCAAGGACCAGCGCGCCGACCGCCGCGATGACTGACAGGGCGGCATAGCTCATCGCCATGCCCAACTGCCCGCGCTCGATCATCAGCACTGTCTCCAGACTGAATGAGGAAAATGTCGTGAAGCCGCCAAGCAGCCCGACCGCCAGCAACAGGCGCAGGGCCTCACCCGATGCACTGCCGAACCTTGCCAGCCAGCCCGCAAGGAGACCCATGGCAAAACCGCCCAGCACGTTCGCGGCAAAGGTGCCCCAGGGCCACTGCACACCCGGCAGCATGTGACCGGCAAAGCGGCCCAGCTGATAGCGTGCCAGCGCGCCAACCGCGCCGCCGCCCATGACAAGGAGGATATTGTTCATCCCGCCCGCCCTAGAGGCAAATTGCGGTAAAGAAAATGGCGGCGCGCGCCTTTCTGCGCGCTTACCGTCCCTTGTCGGCGATTATATCGACATTCGTCCGCCCGCCCGATGCATTGGTGAAGACCAGCAGGAAAGCGGCGCCGTCATCCTTGCGCGTACCGCCGAGCACATGATCGCCGCCCATAACCGTGTGTTCGGCGTCAAAGCCGGAACGCCGCGCCTGCGTATAATAATAGTCCATGACGTTCTGGCGGGGCACCGGCGTCACAAAAGTGGCCGCGCGCAGCGTGCAACCATTTTTGTCCGCGCCCGCCGCCTCCGTCAGTTTGGCACCTGGATAAATGCCGAAGGGATCGGGCAGGCGGCTGGCCCACTGCATGCCGTAGGCCAGTTGCTTGCGGCAGAAGACATTGCCGCCCGGCTTGTCCTGACCTTGAGCGGCGGAGGCCAGCGCAGCCGCCGGTTCCTTCCCCTCACCTGCCGTTGAAGCAGGGGTCGCGAGCAGCTTACCACCCGCAAGCTTCACCGATTCGGCCAGTGCCTTGGCCGCATCGCCACTAAGCTTCGGCAAACCCGCGATCGCCGGGCGTCCGGATTGCCCCGTCAATTTGGGATCGACCGTGATCTTCCCACCCAATGCTTCCTGAAGGGCAGGGTCCACGGCATTATTGGTCAGCTGGGCGTCGAGGGCGTTAAGATCAGCCTCCTTGTCCCCCTTCCCGCAACTCGCCAATGGCAGCGCGAGCAGCACGGCAAGGGCATAGACAGAACGGAAAGGCGGCATGGCTTAACTCCTTTGTAAACAAGAGGTGAATGTCAGGAGTTAATTTTCCGTTAGTGATTTTGGTAAATCGCTAAATTTTCCCATACCATTAAGATGCGAATGGCATCCGCGCCCATCTTGTCTCCGCGCCGAACAAGGCCCATCTCATCGCGATGCTAAACGTCCTCTCGGTCCTGATCGGCCTTTTCGCCCTCCTGCTGATGATCCCGGCTTTCCTGCCGCTTTTGGGGATCGCCAACTGGCTGCTGGTGCCGATCGCGCTGTTTGGCGCCGTGATCGGGATATTATCGACGCGTAACAGCGGCCGCAACCTGTGCCTCATTGTCGCGGCGATCGGGGCGTTCCGCCTGTTCATGGGCGGAGGCATTTTCTGAACCCGCATGATCAGCAGCTAAGGACGGGCTTGCTCGCTGCGGTGGCGGCCTATGGGCTCTGGGGCCTGCTGCCTATCTTTTTCAAGCTGCTCCACGCCGTGACCCCGGTCGAGGTCGTGGCGCAGCGGGTCATATGGTCGCTCATCCTGATCGTCGGCGTGCTCGCGGCACGGCGGAAACTGGGCGCGCTTGGAGCAGCATTGCGCGACAGGCGGATCGTCCTGCCCCTCACCGCATCCGCGCTGTTCATCGGGTTCAACTGGCTGGTTTATGTATGGTCGGTCAATAACGGCCACGTCATCGCTGCCAGCCTTGGCTATTTCCTCAATCCACTGGTCAATGTCGCGCTCGGCGTCCTGGTGCTGAAGGAACGGCTGCGGCGCGGGCAAACCATCGCCATCGCGATCGCTGCGGTGGGTGTCGCCATCATGGCGGCGGCGGCCTTCACCACCCTGTGGATCAGCATCGGTCTAGCCGTCAGCTTTGCCTTGTACGGCCTTGTCCGCAAATTGACCCCGGTTGCGCCGATGGTTGGCCTGGGCGCGGAAACGCTGCTGCTCGCGCCGCTCGCTCTTGCATATCTGCTATGGCTGTGGGGCCATGGCGGCATCAGCCTTGGGCGGGACAGCTATACCAGCAGCCTTTTGATCTTCTCGGGCGCGCTGACGACGGTGCCGCTGATCCTGTTCGCCATGGCTGCTCAGCGCCTGCCGCTTACGACGCTGGGCCTCATCCAATATCTCGCGCCCACGCTGCAATTCCTGTGCGGCGTGCTGCTCTATGGCGAGAAACTGACACAGGGCCAGATGATCAGCTTCGCACTGATCTGGCTGGGCCTCATCCTGTTTGCGACAGACAGCTTCGCCGCCGCCCGCAAGAACAGGCTGGCGGCGGCGTAGCGAGTTAGCGCGCTCAGGCGAACTCGGTCGCCTCGAAGCGCACGGCTTCGCCCACCGCTTCATTGGCCAGCGTATCTTCCCACATGACCCGATTCCCGCGCACGATCGTCCCCACGGCCTTGCCGGTCAGGTCCATGCCTTCAAAGGGCGACCAATTGCAGCGCGAGGACAGCCAGTCGCTGCCCACCGTCCATCGTTTCTTGAGGTCCACCACCGTGAAGTCGGCATCATAGCCAAGCGCAATCCGCCCCTTGCCGACAAGCCCGAACACCCGCTGCGGACCTGACGAGGTCAATTCGATAAACCGCCGCAGCGACAAACGCCCCTCCGCCACATGGTTGAGCAGCAAGGGCACCAGCGTCTGGACGCCCGGCATGCCGCTGGGCGATCCGGGATAGGTTTTCGCCTTCTCCTCGATCGTATGCGGCGCATGGTCGCTGCCCAGCACATCAGGCACGCCCTGATTGAGCCAGTGCCACAGGCCGTCCCGGTGCGAGGCCGACCGGATCGGCGGGTTCATCTGCGCATAGGTGCCAAGCCGGGGATAGGCATCCTCCGCCGCCAGCGTCAGATGCTGCGGCGTCACTTCGCAGGTGGCGATGTCCTTATGCCCGGCGATATATTCCAGCTCCGCGGGCGTCGTCACATGCAGGATGTGGATGCGCCGACGCGCCTGACGGGCAAGACCGATGATCCGCTTCGTGGCGATCATCGCGCTTTCATCATCGCGCCAGACGGGGTGGGAGGAAGGATCGCCCTCCACCCGCAAATCCTTGCGCGCATTCATCCGCGCCTCATCCTCGGCATGGATGGCAACACGCCGCGTACCGCTCGCCAACACACGCGACAGCGCCGCGTCATCATCCACCAGCAGGCTGCCGGTCGACGCGCCCATGAAAATCTTCACGCCCGCCGTACCGGGAATACGCTCCAGTTCTTTCAGCGCTTCGGCATTGTCGGCCGTCGCACCGACATAAAAAGCATGGTCGCACCACATGCGATGGTGAGCGCGGGCCAGCTTGTCATGCACGCGCTCGGCGCTGTCCGTATTCGGGTTGGTGTTCGGCATCTCGAACACAGAAGTGATCCCGCCCAGCACGGCGGAGCGGCTGCCTGATTCGAGATCTTCCTTATGCTCAAGGCCTGGCTCGCGGAAATGCACCTGGCTGTCGATGCAGCCAGGCAACACGTCCAGCCCGGTGCAGTCGATTACCTCGCCAGCGTCGCCTAGCGAAGACCCGATCGCCACGACCTTGCCGCCGCGCACGCCGACATCGGTCTGCGCCGCCCCGCCGGGCGTGTGGACGGTGCCGTTCTTCAGGATCAGGTCGAAATTCTGGGACATGATTGCTCGCCGCTTGGATATGGTCGGCGTCTGTCCTACCTAAAGCCGATGACCGGCACCACCCTAACCGACCGCGCGCTACTCAGAATTTCAGGCGAAGAGGCACGGTCCTTTCTGCAAGGCCTGCTGACCCGCGACGTCCTGACGCTCAAGGCGGACGAACCACGCTGGACCGGGCTCCTGACGCCGCAGGGCAAGGCACTGTACGACTTCATTCTATGGGCCGATGGCGACGATGTGCTGATCGATTGCGAGGCGACGCAGGCCGACGCGCTGGCCAAGCGGCTCACCCTCTATCGCCTCCGCCGCAAGGTGACGATTGCGCGGGAGGAGACGCTCGCGGTCCACTGGTCACTCGCAGCCACTGACAAGCCCCTCGACCCGCGCCTCGCCGACCTCGGCCATCGTTGGCTCGCTCCGCCCGCATCGGGCGACGCCTCTGCCGCTTTCCGCGCTCACCGCCTGTCGCTCGGCGTGTTCGAAGGCGCGGGCGAGGTGGGTCAGGACCAGACACTATGGCTGGAAACCAATGCAGGCGAGCTGCGTGGCGTTGACTTCGACAAAGGCTGCTATGTCGGTCAGGAAAACACCGCCCGCATGCATTATCGCAGCAAGGTGAACCGTCGCCTAGTGACCGTACCCTTGGCCAACGCCGACGAGAAGCGCCAACGCGCCGCCCTGCCCGACTTCAACCTGTCTATCGAACTGCGTCGCGTAGAAGACATCGATCCCGCGACCCTGCCCCCGTGGCTCGCCGCCGCGATCGCGGAGCAAGCCGCCGAATGAAGCGCTTCCTGCTCGCCCTGCTCGGGGCTTTCAGCATCGCCATGCCCGCATGGGCCGATACGCCCTGGACATTGGTGAAAGCCTATCCTCACGATCCCAAAGCCTTTACCGAGGGCCTCTTCTTCCACGACGGCGCCCTCTACGAAAGCACCGGCCTGGAAGGCCAATCGGAAATCCGCAAGGTTTCGCTCGAGGACGGCAAGGTCCTCTTAAGCCGCACCCTCGCTCCGCAATATTTCGGCGAAGGCATCGTCAACTGGAAAGACCGGCTGATCAGCCTAACCTGGCGCCATCGTCAGGGCTTCGTCTGGAAAATCAACGGATTCTCGCCGCTTTCCCAGTTTCGCTATGAAGGCGAAGGCTGGGGCCTGACCCAGGACGGCCGCAACCTGATCATGAGCGATGGCACCTCACAACTTCGCTTCCTCGATCCCGAAACACTTGGCGAGACGCGCCGCCTAAACGTGGCGTTCAACGGTCGTCCGGTCGAGCGTCTGAACGAACTGGAATATGTGAAGGGCGAGTTGTGGGCGAACATCTGGTACGACACCCGCATCGCCCGGATCGATCTCGCGACCGGCAACGTCATCGACTGGATCGACATAGCCCCACTCATCCGGGAAAGCGGCGTCACTGATAGTGAAGCTGTGCCCAACGGCATCGCCTATGACCAAAAACGCGACCGCATCTTCGTCACGGGTAAATATTGGCCAAAGCTGTTCGAGATACGCCTCAAAAAGCAAAGCAAGGACGCGCGCTAACTAGCTGCCTTCTTGCGCCGCGTTTCCCATCCCTTCTTCGCCGCCGCGGATCGATCCGCCGCCGACCGCCCAGCCGAAGCGGCGCCACCCTTTCGCCCGCCCTTGCGCGAGGAAACGTGCGTGTCAGGCTTGCCTCGCCCCGACCCGGACTTGTTTCCGCCACCGGATTCCTTGTTCACCGTCGCCCAGGCCCGCCGTTCCGCCTCCTTGTGGGAAACCCCGCGATCCTCATAGCCGTCCTCGATATGCTCGGCCTTGCGCTTTTGCTTGTCGGTATAACTGCCCTTGTCGCCACGCGGCATGATCCATCTCCTGTCAGCAGCCCCTCACCGCGATCCAACGATCATCCGGCAATCGCGTTCACAACGCTGCGCTTGCGTCACGAAACTGGCGGAACGGAAGCTGATGGGCGGGCGTTCCCCGGCTATGGAACAGCGCACCCTTATCGAACGGCTGGCCCGCCATCTCGCCGCGCATGAACCCGATCAGTGGCAAGCGCACGTAGCCGACGCGGCCAGCATCCTCGCCATCATGAAGGACCCTGACCCCGCCATGCGTGAGGCGGGTGACGAAGCCCAATGGCGCGCGATGATCAACGCCGCGCTTCGGGAGCGGTGGGCCGTCACGACCCATCCCGGCGGCGATCACGCCGAACCCGGCACCGATGAAGAAGGCGAATTTTCCCTTCATCCGCATGGCGTTACCCAGGACCGCGCCGACTGGGTCCATGTTCATGACAGGCAGGAGAAATCATCATGAAGGGGTTGTTGAAGCTGGCATTTCTGGGCGGGCTGGGCGCTGTGGCATGGCGTAGCTGGAAAGACCGGAAGGCCCCAGCCGAACTTGACGATCGCGCGCCTGTCGGATCGTCGGGCATCATCCGGGACGCCGGTCCCGCAGAACAGCATATCGCCCCAAGCGATTGGGACATGATCGACGAGCAGGTGGACGAATCCTTCCCGGCAAGCGACCCTCCCGGCAACTATCGCGGCATAGCCTGACTCAGACTGGCGCGGTTGTTGCCCCTGACCGACCCGGCCTCTATGAGACGGGGCCGTAATGGCGGCACATCGCCATCGACCGAAAAGGGGAAATCCAGCAAATGCCTTCGGGTCTCATCGCGCTGCTTGACGACGTAGCGGGAATAGCCAAGCTCACCGCCACGTCTCTGGACGATGTCGCCGCAGCCGCGGGCAAGGCCGGGTCGAAGGCGGCCGGGGTCGTCATTGACGACGCGGCGGTGACGCCCCGCTATGTCATGGGGCTGACGCCGGATCGCGAGCTGCCGATCATCTGGAAGATCGCGCGCGGGTCGCTGCGCAACAAGCTGCTGTTCCTCCTGCCCGCCGCCCTGCTGCTGAGCGCTTTTGCGCCCTGGCTTCTACCCCCATTGCTGATGCTCGGAGGCGCGTTCCTCTGCTTTGAGGCCGTCGAAAAGCTGCTGGAGGCGGTTCAGGGCGGGCATGACGTCGCGGAAGAAGCGCTCACCACCCACAGCTCGCAGGAACTGGAGGACCAGAAGGTTTCGGGCGCCATCCGAACCGACTTCATCCTTTCCGGTGAGATCATGGCGATCGCGCTCGGCACCGTTGCGGCGGAACCGCTATGGGAACAGGCGCTGATCCTGGTCGTCGTCGCCATCCTCATCACGGCGGGCGTCTATGGCGTCGTCGGTTTCATCGTGAAGATGGACGACATCGGCCTGCACCTTGCCGAACGCTCCTCATCCACGACGCGCGCCGTGGGACGTGGGCTGGTCCATGCCATGCCCATCCTGATGAAGATCCTGTCCGTGGTCGGTACGGCCGCCATGTTGTGGGTCGGAGGCGGCCTGATCGTTCACGGGTTGCACGAGTTTCACTGGGACCTGATCCCCGGCGCCATCCACCATGTTGCGCAAAGCGTGGCGATGACCGCGCCCGCCATCGGTCCCTTCCTCGATTGGACCGTAAACGCGATCGGCGGCGCCATTGTCGGGCTGGTGATCGGCGGGATCATCGTTGCGGTGCTGCACCTGTTCAAAAAGCACTGAAGCGCGGCACGCCGGACCTTCGGCCAATGCAGAACTTAAAAATGTCCCAAACCCATTCACCCTGGCGCGTCGAGGCCGTCGCCCTGCTCGCCCTTGCGCTACCCATGATCGCGGGCAATGTCGCCTGGGCAGGGATAGCCGCGACCGACCTTTTGCTGATTGGCCGTATGGGCGCGCAAAGCGTTGCGGCGGGCGCGCTCGCCATCAACCTGTTCCAGGCTCTGCTCATATTCGGCATGGGTCTTGTCACCGCCGCCGCGCCGCTGATCGCCAATGAACGTGGCCGCCGCCGCCATTCCGTCCGCGACGTGCGCCGCACGGTCCAGCAGACACTCCGCGCCGCCTTTCTCTTCGTGCTGCCCGCCTGGGCACTGCTCTGGCATAGCGAAGCCATCCTTCTGGCCATGGGGCAGCCGCCCGACCTTGCCCATCAGGCCGGAGTTATGATGCGCGGGCTGCAATGGGCGCTGCTTCCTTTCCTCGCCTTCTCGACGCTGCGCAATTTCATGTCGGCGCTGGAGCGGCCGGTCTGGGCCGTCGTCGTCATGCTGCTTGCCATACCCTTCAACCTCTTGGCGGGCTGGGTTCTGATCTTTGGTAAGCTGGGCATGCCGGCCCTTGGTCTTTTGGGCGCGGGACTGGCCAGCACCCTCTCCTCCTGTTTCCTTTTCCTGAGCCTTATGGCGGTGATCCTGATCGACCGGCGCTTCCGCCGCTATCGGGTGATGGGCCGCTTCTGGACCGGCGACAGGGACCGGCATCGCGCCGTCTGGGCGCTGGGCCTGCCGATCGCGATCACTGTCGGTTTTGAAACAACGGTGTTCAACGCCTCGGCCCTGCTCATGGGCCTCATCGGCCGCGATTCCCTCGCCGCGCATGCCGTCGCGATTCAGATCGCCGCGCTTCTCTTCATGGTGCCCATGGGCATTGGTCAGGCCGCCACGGTACGAGTCGGCCTCGCTCAGGGACGCGGCGATGCTGCCGAAATTGGGCGCGCAGGCTGGCTGGCCCTCCTGCTGGGCTTCGGATTCGCATTCGCCGCCGCCATCCTGCTGATCACCGTGCCCCGCCTGCTGATCGGCGCCTTCCTCGATCTGAACGATCCCGCAAACACTCGAACGGCGGCGCTGGCCGTCAGCTTCCTGGCCGTGGCCGCGCTGTTTCAACTGGTGGATGCTACTCAGGCAGTCGCCGCCGGTGTCCTGCGCGGCCTGCACGATACGAAGGTGCCGATGATCTTCGCGCTGATCGGCTACTGGATCATCGGCGTGGGCGTGGGAACGGTCCTCGCTTTCCCGCTCGGGATGAAGGGCCTCGGCATTTGGCTGGGCCTCGCCAGCGGCCTTGGTGTGGTTGCGCTGCTGCTGCTCCTGCGCTGGACGATGCGGGAACGGCTGGGCCTGGTCAGCTCATCCTGAAAAGCGCCCGGATGCACTTTACGCCGATATTGCGGCGCACAAAGCAATTGAAGACAGGCTGCGAATCGGTAATGACGAAATCATGACTGCCCCGACGACCATTTTCGAAGCCATCGCGCTTCAGAAATGCCTGATGGCGACCTACAATAAATTGGTCGTCAAGCTGGCGCCTCACATCCTTTACACGCGCCATGATGAGATGTTCATCGACGCCGTGACGGTGGAACGCGAAGGCGGCCCGCCACGCGAACTGAAGCTTGGAACATTCAAGCTGGCGGGGCTCAACGACGTCACCGTGCTCGATGAAACGTTCGAGGCAATGTACGGCCTCTATAATGAGACCGACGACAAATATAAGGGCGTGACCCTCTTCGCCGTTGCGCCCGAGAGCGCAGTCGCTTGAGAATCGACGGAGCGGCCCCGGCAGGCCGCTCCTTTCATTTCTTCAGCCGATAGCCGGTGCGGAAAACCCATCCGATGACCGCCAGGCACACCGCCAGCATCCCGGCGATGAACAACAGGCTGAACTCGATCCCCACATCGCCCCGGCCGAAAAAGGTCCATCGGAAACCCGACACCAGATAGACGATCGGGTTGAACAGCGTCACCGTGCGCCACGGCTCGGGCAGCATATGCACCGAATAGAAAGCACCGCCCAAAAAGGTCATGGGCATGATGAGCAGCAGCGGGATAACCTGCAACTGCTCAAAACTCTGCGCCCAGATGCCCAGGATGAATCCGAACAGACAGAAACTGACCGCGATCAGCACCATGAATGCCACCATGGCGATCGGATGTTCGACATGGACATCAACGAACAGGTGCGCCGTCACGAATATGATCATGCCCACGCTCAACGCCTTGGTCGCCGCCGCGCCGACATAGGCGATCACCGTTTCCGTCGCCGATACCGGGGCGGAAAGCAGCTCGTAAATGGTGCCCGCGAATTTGGGCATGTAGATGCCGAAGCTCGCATTGAAGATGCTTTCAGTGAACATCGACATCATGATGAGGCCGGGCACGATGAACGCGGCATAATCGATGCCGTCAATCTGCGTCATCCGCGACCCGATCGCGCCGCCGAACACCACGAAATACAGCGATGTCGTGATCACCGGCACCAGCAACCCGGTCAGCAACGTGCGGCTGAACCGGTGCAGTTCGAATTTGTAGATCGACCAGATCGCCCGATAGTTGAAGCCGCTCATGCCGCCTTCTCCTGATGGACCAGACTGACGAAAATATCCTCCAGGCTGCTCTGCTGCGTGTTGAGGTCCTTATAGCCGATGCCTAGGTCTCCCAGCGTCCGCAGCAATGACGACACGCCGGTTCGCTCCGCGCGCGTGTCGAAAATATATTCGATCTCATGGCCGTCGGACTTGAGCGACAAATCCCATTGGCTCAGTTCTGCCGGAAGCTGATGCAACGGCTGGTTGAGCGCCACGGTCAGGCTCTTCTTGCCCAACTTCTTCATCAGCGCCGTCTTTTCCTCGACCAGGATCAGCTCTCCATTGTTGATCACGCCCACCCGGTCGGCCATTTCCTCGGCCTCCTCGATATAATGGGTGGTCAGGATGATGGTCACCCCGGTCTGCCGCAGCTCGCCGATCAGCTTCCACATGTCCCGCCGCAGCTCGACGTCCACGCCAGCGGTCGGCTCGTCCAGAAACAGCACGCGCGGCTCATGGCTCAACGCCTTGGCGATCATCACCCGCCGCTTCATGCCGCCGGACAGTTCAAGCATCTTGTTGTTGCGCTTGTCCCAAAGCGACAGGTCGCGCAGCACCTTTTCAATATGGGCGTCATTGCGCGGCTTGCCGAACAGCCCTCGGGAAAAGCGTACCGTATCGATCACCCGTTCGAACGCATCGGTGTGCAGTTCCTGCGGCACAAGTCCGATCGCAGAGCGCGATCCGCGATAATCGCGCACGATGTCATATCCCGCGACGGTCACCGTCCCACCGCTGGGCCGCACATTGCCGCAGATGATGGAGATCATCGTCGTCTTGCCCGCACCATTGGGGCCTAGCAGGGCGAAAATCTCGCCCTCCTCAATCTCCAGATTGATGCCCTTAAGTGCCTGAAAACCCGATGCGTAGCTTTTCGTCAGCCCGGAAACGGTAATGATGGACGCCATGCGCGCAAAAGCCCCTTTTTATCTGCACGCCAAGATAGGGGCGCCGGGTCCAAGCGCAACCGGCCTATTCGCCCTGGCGATGGAAGCGGAACACTGTTGCTGGCGGAAAATTGCGCACCGTCTGTCCCACGCGCGCGACTTCCAGGTCCAGCGCATACAGGACGTCACGGCTGACTGGCGGCCGCGTTGAATAGGTGAACTGAATAAAGCTGCCGCCCGGCCGCAGCATGCGAAATGCTTCGGACAGAATGTCGGCATGCACATGGCGGTCCATCGCCAGCAGCGGCAGGCCGCTTATCACCGTCTGATACTGCCCCGGCTCGCCAGCCGCTGCCGTCGATACGATCTGCGCTGGCGTTTCCAGCACCGACACATGCGGGAAGTGCCGCCGCAGCCCGCGCGCAAAGGCGGGGTTGATCTCGACCACCTCCAACTTTTCGGGCGGCAGGCCCGTCTGCAGGATCGCGCGGGTGAACACGCCAGTCCCGCCGCCCAATTCCATCACCCGGCCATCGAGCGGGTCGATATGCGCCACCATCAACCGCGCAAGATAGCGACTGCTCGGCACCACCGAAGCGGTTTGGCGGGGCTTCTTCACCCAGGCGGCCAGGAAATCCAGATATTCCGTCGCCCGCGTCCGGAATTCGCTCCGGGGCATGGCGACTGCCCGGCCGCGTTTGGACTTGTCATGCATGAGCGAAAGGCGACCGGAAACATGTCATCGCGACTCCCCTTAGCGAGCCTGAAGCGCGCCGTCGATTGGCTTTAACATGTCTGTAGATGGCAAATTTTTCACTTGTGCGGCGCCCGTCGCGATTCCGGCCGGACCCGACCTACAAGCTTCCCCGAACAAATATGTGAGATCAGCCTGAAGGTGATCGGGTCAACATCCTGCTTCAGATCATAAAAGTCAAAAATATGCATTTATAATCAACATATTAGTTTGTTGCCGCAGGTTCATGCAACCTCCTCCAATATTGGCGGGTTGAACAGCAAATCATTGTTTCGGAGGAGAATTATGCGCAAAGCCATTATCGCCCTGTCGGCCCTTTCGATGGCCATCCCTGTGTCCATGGCGATCCCGACCGACGGGGTCAGCGCGCGGGAGCATTATCGCTATCGTGAATGGCGCGGCCGCGATGGCCGCACTTATTGCCGCAAGTCCAACGGCACGACCGGCCTCATTGTCGGCGGCGTCGGCGGCGCACTTGTAGGCCGTGCCATCGACACGCGCGGCGATCGCGCTACCGGCACGATCCTGGGCGCTGCTGGCGGCGCGCTGCTCGGCAAGGAAATCGACAGCAAGCGCCGCTGCCGCTAATCTGCCGATAAACAAAAGGGGCGGCCTCAAATCAGGGGCCGCCCTTTCCATATTCGTAAAAGGTCGCTTATTCCGAAGCGGCTCCGCGAGCCTCATCGACCTTAAACGCAACCGGCCGACCGCCAGATACGCCGGACACCTTGCCGTTCTTGATCGCCAGGTTAAACGCAACGGCATCCGGATAGCGACGGCCTGACACGAGCCGACCCGTCTTTGTGTCCTTCACCTGATAGACATAAGTATAGCCTTCATGGGTGAAGCGCTGCTTGCCTTCTTCCGCGTGGGCGGGGGCAAGCGCAGCGGCGACGGTGCCCACTGCACCGGTAAGAATGAATTTCGACAGCATTCGCATAGGTTTTCTCCTTGTGAATGCCGATCAAACACCTCTGCATTTCTGTTCTGTTGGTGTCGAACCTATGGGCCAGACACATGCGCGCAATCGCAAAAGGCGGATCACCAGTTGCGCCTGGCGCAACCGGCTAGGCATCAAGCCTCCGACATCCCAACGATGTGACGGAACTGCGCTTCGGTCAGGGGGGACACGGACAGGCGCGACTGCCGCAACATCACCATGTCGGCCAGCGCCGGATCAGCCTTCATCGCCTTCAGCGTGACGGGCTTTTTCAGCTTTTCCTTCGGCGCGACATGCACCGCGATCCACTTGCCGCTTTCATCGGTGCTGTCGGGCGCCGCTTCCTCGACAATCTCCATGATGCCGACTGCCTCCACACCAATATTGCTGTGGTAAAAGAAGGACAGGTCGCCCTTGCGCATCGCCTTCATATGCAACTGCGCGGCATGGTTGCGAACGCCATCCCACTCGGCCTTCCCTTTCCTGACCAGGTCGTCATAGGAAAAGGCATCGGGTTCCGATTTCATGAGCCAATAGTTCATGATCGCCTCCTTGCATCAGCCGCTTGGGCCGATCAAGGATCGGACGGTGCCAATTGACAGAAGGAAAGCCGAAACTTGCCGCACGCACCGCTGGAACAGGTTCCGCTGCTGTCCCTCACCGCGATGGCAAGGCAAGATTTTGCAACGGCGCTCGGCGATTCGTTCCGGCAATTCGGCTTCGCCATGGTGAAGGACCACGGCATGGACGCCGCCCTGATCGACGATGGCTGGAGGCTCGCCCGCGCCTTCTTCGCCCTGCCCGAAGATGTGAAGCGTCGCTATGACGCCAGCAGCAACGGCGGCCAGCGGGGCTACACGGCGTTCGGCCGGGAAATCGCCAAGGGCGCAAGCGAGAATGACCTCAAGGAATTCTGGCACGTCGGCCGTGACCTTCCCGCAGGACACCCCCTTGGCGCGACCATGCCGCCAAACATGTGGCCCGAAGAAATACCCGAATTTCAATCCACTTTAAGTCGTCTTTATGCAGAGTTCGACCGGATAGGCGCCCGGCTTCTCGCCGCGATCGCCGTCTATCTCGACTTGCCCGAATATTGGTTCGACGACGCCACCGAAAACGGCAATTCGATCCTGCGCCTGCTCCACTACCCGCCGGTCTCGCCAGAAGCGCCCGGCATCCGCGCAGGCGCGCATGAGGATATCAACCTCATCACCCTGCTGCTGGGCGCCGAGGAAGGCGGTCTCGAGATCAAGGACCGCCAGGGCCACTGGCTCCCCGTCGTACCGCCACCCGGCGCGCTGGCAATCAATGTCGGCGACATGCTCCAGCGCCTGACCAACTACCGCCTGCGATCAACCAGCCACCGGGTCGTCAATCCGCCTCCGGAGCGGCGCAACGTCGCCCGCTACTCCATGCCCTTCTTCCTGCACCTGCGCCCGGATTTCCTGATCGAACCGCTGCCGCAATGCGTGGATGCGGACCATCCCCGCCGCGACCCGCCGATCACCGCGCACGACTATCTGACCGAGCGCCTGCGCGAGATTGGACTGGTGAAGGGCTAAGCGCCCGTCAGCTCACTTGCGCCAGCGGCCCAGCGTGATGCCGATTTCCTCACCCTTCTCGCTCAACGCCAGCTTGATGATCTTCACCTCGACATGCAGCACCTTGTCATCCTGAAGGAAGATGGTGTCGATGATATGGTCCGCCACGGCCTCGATCAGCGTGAAATGCTGTCCTTCCGGCAATGCGCTCGTGGCGGCATGCTTCAGGTCCATGTAATTTTTCGAACGGGATAGCGGCGTATCCAGCTCATAATGGTCAGCGACCTTCAACTGCGCGCGGATGGAAATGCGCAGCGGTTGCGGCAGATGGGTTTCTTCGGAATAGATGCCCGTCAGGACATCGACGTCCAGATGATTGACCTCCAGCGTCAGAAAATCGTCAAATCCGCGGTCCATGGCTTTCCTGCTGCTGGCGATGGCCAAAATAGACTTTAATTTTGCGGAACAGGCGCTAATCCCGCCGCTCCGGCGCGGTCCATGCGCCATTGACGGCGGATCGGCAAGACGTGTCTCATATTGTGCCCCTCAACATCGTGGCGGAAGAGGCGATTGAGCAACTGCTCGACGCCGCCTTTGGCCCCGACAGGCACGGCCGCACCGCCTATCTGATCCGCGACGGCATGCCTTGGATACCGGAGCTGTCCTTCGGGATGATGGATGAACATGGCGAGCTGGCCGGTTCGCTCCAAAGCTGGCCGGTCGCGCTCACCCATGCCGACGGAACGCAAACACCGCTCATCATGGTCGGCCCGGTCGCCGTATCCCCTACCCTCCAACGCACCGGCCACGGCCGCGCGCTCATGGACGCGGTCGTCAATGCCGCTCGCGCTCACCATAGCGATCCGCTGATGATGATCGGCGACCCCGAATATTATGGCCGCTTCTGGGGCTTTTCCGCTGCATCCACGGGCGGCTGGACCTGCCCCGGCCCCTATGAGGCGCGCCGACTGCTCGCTCTTTCGGTCGATGGAGCCGCGATCGGCGGCGAAGGGATGCTTGGGCCGCGAATCACCACTCCGATGTGATTTCCCTTTTGCCTTCGGCGCCGCGCGACCCTATCTCGACGCCATGCCGATGGACCCGCTACCTGATCTTGCCAACCTGTCCCTGGCCGACATAGCCCGTCTGGCAGAGGAAAAGCGGCTGCCGCCCGTCGAAAAGTGGGATCCCGATCATTGCGGCGACAGCGAAATGCGCATCGCCCGCGACGGCACATGGTTTCATCAGGGTTCGCCGATCGGCCGCGAAGCCATGGTCCGCCTCTTCTCGACGATCCTGCGGCGTGAAAAGGACGGCTCCCATGTCCTTGTAACACCAGTTGAAAAGCTGTCGATCGAGGTGGACGATGCCCCCTTCCTCGCGGTCGAGATGAAGAGCGAGGGCGAAGGCCGCGACCGCGCCATCGCCTTCCGCCTCAACACAGGCGACCTAATCCCCGCAGGCCCCGAAAACCCGCTCGTCATCCGGGAAACGGCCGATGGTCCGCACCCCTATCTGCACGTGCGTGGCGGGCTTGAGGCTCTGGTCAACCGCAGCGTCTATTATGAGCTGATGAACCTCGCGCTGGACGAAGCAAGCGATCCGGTTGGCCTCTGGAGCAATGGGGCTTTCTACCCATTGGACGGCTCCGCGTGACCTTGGCTGACCGCGTCCGCGCCGCGCTTGCCGAAGGACATGCGCGCGAAGTCGGGCTCATGCTGTCGGACACACGCGATCCCCGCATCGACGGCGAACTCGTTCTTGCGCCTGCCGCCGTGCTCGTCGCCATCACTGACCGACCGGAACCCGGCCTCATCCTCACCGAGCGTGCGGATTCTCTGCGCAAACATGCGGGGCAGATCGCCTTCCCCGGCGGTCGCGTCGATCAGGAAGATGCCAGCGAAATCGCCGGAGCGCTGCGGGAGGCGCACGAAGAAATCGGGCTGCCCCCTGACATCGTGGATGTCATCGGCACGACCGACCGCTACCACACCTTCACCGGCTTCGACATTGTGCCCGTGCTGGGCGTCATCCCGCCCGACCTGCCGCTCATGCCGCAGGCAACCGAGGTCGCTGACTGGTTCGAACTGCCCCTCTCCTTTGCGCTCGATCCCGCAAACCGGGTCAGCCATTCCGCCCATTATCAAGGTGTTGAACGACATTATTATGAAATAATGTGGAACGATCGCCGCATCTGGGGCATCACCGCCGCCATACTCGCCAACCTGTCGCGGAGGCTTGATCTTGAACGCCTTATTGCCTGACGCCGATTGGCGCCACCGGCCCGGCCTCGAAGGCCTGCTCGCCGCGCTAGGGGCGGAACAGGGTCTTGCCCGCTATGTCGGTGGCGCGGTGCGCGACGGACTGCTGGGCCTTCCCGTCAACGATCTGGACATAGCCACGGCGCTGGAGCCGCAAGAGGTGATGGAGCGCCTGAAGGCCGCCGGGATCAAGGCCGTACCCACGGGCATAGACCATGGCACGATCACGGCTGTGATCGGGGGCTGGCCGGTCGAAATCACCACCTTGCGCCGCGACGTCAGCACGGACGGCCGCCGTGCGACCATCGCCTACACCACCGACTGGCGGGAGGATGCGGCACGGCGCGATTTCACCATCAACGCACTCTATGCCGACCCCTACACCCATGAAGTGACCGACTTTTTCGGCGGCGTTGATGACCTTGCGGCAGGCCGCGTCCGCTTCATCGGCAGCGCGGCCGAGCGGATTGCGGAGGATCATCTGCGCATCCTGCGCTATTTCCGCTTCCTCGCCCGCTTCGGCCGCGACACGCCGGATGAGCAGGCTTATGCCGCCTGCCGCACTGCCGCCAACAGCCTGATGGCCCTGTCGCGTGAGCGTATCGCTGATGAGCTGATGAAGCTCCTCGCCATCCCCGATCCTTTCGCCTCGCTCCAATTGATGATCGATGGCGGCATCCTCGTTCCCGTTCTTCCAGAGATCGAGACGGATGGACTTGCTCGACTGGGGCAGTTGATCGCGCGTGAAGCCGACGCTGGCATTCCCTCCGCAGCGCTGCGCCGCCTGGCTGCCCTGCTCCCCCCCGACGCCCGCACCGCCGATGCCGTGGGCGCCCGCCTCAAACTGTCCAACAAGGCGCGAAAGCGTCTCAGCCTCGCGCTGGAGCATCATTCGGTGGCACCATCACTCAGGGCGCTCGCCTTCACCATCGGCGTCGAAGGTGCAATCGATCGCATCCTGCTCGACCCCATGGCATCCCTCGACAGCATCGCCTCGCTCGAAGGCTGGACGCCACCGCAGCTCCCGATAGGCGGAGGCGCCCTGATCGCGCGCGGCCTGCCGCCCGGCCCCGAAGTGGCCAAGGCGTTGGGGGAGGTGCAGCGTATCTGGGTGGAAGAAGGTTTCCCGGAAGCAAGCCGGGTCGATCAGATCGCGGATCAGACCGTTTCGAAATTCCAGCGCGCACGCCAGTAATCGAACGCGTCATTTTCGGGCATGGGGCGCGCGAAATAAAAGCCCTGCCCGTGGCTGCATCCCATGGATTGCAGCGCATGGGCCAGTTCCTGCGTCTCCACCCCTTCGGCCGTGACGTGCAGGTTCAGCGATTCGGCCAGCGACAGGATGGTGCGAACGATCGCCTGCTTGTCCTTGTCATCCAGCATGTTGGTCACAAAGCTGCGGTCGATCTTCAAAATGTCGATCGGCAGGCTGTGCAAGCTAGCAAGGTTGGAATAGCCTGTGCCGAAATCGTCCATGGCGATCGGCATTTGCAGGTCCTTCAACGCGACCAGCAGTTTCCGCGCCTTGTCCGGATCGGCGATGATCGCGCTTTCCGTCAGTTCGACGGTCAGCCGCTTGCCCGACACGCCTGAATAGCGCAGCGCTTCTTCGAACATCGACGCCACATCATCCCGCGCCATCTGGATCGGCGACAGGTTCACATTGACCCCGACCGGCATTGCCTGTCCGAATTTCGCATCCCACCGGCTCAGCGCCTGCGCCGCCTCATAAGCCGCCCAACGGCCGAGCGGCGTGATGAGGCCGCTTTCCTCGGCAACCGCAATGAACTCGCACGGGGAAACATGGCCCAGTTCGGGGTCATTCCACCGGGCGAGTGCTTCAAATCCGGTAATCTCCCCCGTCTGCAACTGGATGAGCGGCTGATATGCCAAGGTAAGCTCACCCTGCGTCAACGCGGTGCGCAGACGGCTTTCGATGGAAAAGCGCCGCTGCGCTTCCTTCAGCACGCCGTTGCGGTAGATTTCCACCTTCCCGCTGCGCTTGGCGATCTTTACCGCCGCCTGCGCCTTGCGGATTATATCGTCGGGGTCATCGTCCAGGCTTGTCGCCAGAGCACATCCGATCGCGCAATCGACCCGAATTTGCAGATCACTGAGGCGGATTGGCGAATTCAGCGCATCCTTTACCCTCTGCACGATATGAAGACAGTCCGACAAACCATTGTTCAATCGTGCAAATATCGCAAAATCATTGCCGCCGATCCGCGCCAGCACATCGCCCTGCCGCAGGCTCGACTTCAAACGCTTGGCAACCGTGATCAGCAGTTCGTCACCCGCCATCGGCCCCAGCGATTCGTTAACCCGGCTAAACCGGCTAAGATCGATCGCGATGATTGCAAACTGCGAATTGCTCGGCCATGGAGAATTGCGCAGCCGGTCGTCGATCTCTTCGCCAAAACCCGTACGGTTTGGCAGCGCGGTCAGCCCGTCGGACAACAGCTCGCGACGCAGATTGCGTTCGGTGACCCTATCACTGGTCCGATCCATCGCCGTGAAGAGAATGAGGTGCGCGCTTTCGTCTGTCGAAGGCAGCAGTCCCGCCGTGCAGGAAAAATATTCCGGCCCCAACGGTCCGTCTCGACGCAATTCGAATGACGAGGAAATATTCTCGGACAGCGCCACTTCAAGAATACGCCCGCGCCAATCCTGGCAATAGGGCAGCTCTGCGTTAGGGTCGCTATTTTCCATGAAGCTGCTGAAGAAACATCTGTTCACAGCAACGAGTGAAAACTCATTGTCTTTAAAGCACAACATGGCTGCGGCGTGGGGCACCGCCTCCAACCAATGCTCCATTTCGGCCAGGCAGCGCAGATGCGTGCGATCGAACCTCGCGGGGAGGTTGTCGTCCGGCCTTTGAGCTGGCCGAATACGCACGGGGAGCGACTTCATACCCCGGCATTTAGATACCAGTGGTAAATTTTCAGGAAATGACCCGATGTAATTTCAAGAAGATATCCGGCTCGTTACGCGTCCGTCAAAATCGGTTGTCTCGCGGGAAGCCGACCGGCGGCATCCGCCCGGCCGCCCCGCGCGCAACGCGCCACGGCGTCATGTCGGCCTCGGTTCGGGTACGCCCGCTTCCTCCGCCCATCGCCCAGCTCAGGCCCTCGCTCATCCGGAAAGTGATGGCATCCGACAGGCCGCCATCGCGATAACGCTGCATCTGCACACCCTGCCCGCGCGACATGCGCGGCATTTCAACCAGCGGGAACACCAGTAGCTTGCGATTCTCACCGACCACGGCGACGCTGTCCGCCTCTGCCCCAATGACGTGAACCACCGTCAAACGCGAACCCGGCCGAACATTCACCACCTGCTTGCCCTTGCGCGTCTCGGCAATGACATCCGCGACCGCCGCGACAAAGCCCCTGCCGTCCGACGCCGCCAGCAATAGCTCACTGCCCGCCTTCGCCGGGAACAGCGCTACGATATCGCCCTGATCGTCCATATCGACCAGCGACCGCACCGGATCGCCAAATCCCCGCCCGCCCGGCAGCTTGTCGGCCCCCAGCGTGAATATGCGCCCGCTTGCCGTCGCCAGCAGCAGCTTGTCGGTCGTCTGCGCATGGAAAGCGATTTTCGGCCCGTCGCCTTCCTTGAACTTCAATGTGTCCGCCGAAGAAAGGTCGCGATGACCGCCCATCGCCCGTATCCAGCCGCGCTCCGACAGGATCACGGTGATCGGCTCCCGCTCGATCATCGCCTCCAGCGGAATTTCACGCGCGGGCGCCGCTTCCTCCACCAAAGTCCGCCGCCTGCCGATATCGCTCTCTGGCGAATAGCGCTTGCGCAGTTCCGCCAGATCCTTCTTCAGCCGGTTGCGCTGGCGCGTGGGGCTTTCGACCAGCTTGGTCAGCTCATCCCGTTCCTTGAGCAGCCCCGCATGCTCGCGCCGCAGCTCCATCTCCTCCAGCTTGCGCAAGGAACGCAGCCGCATGTTGAGGATGGCTTCGGCCTGCCGGTCGTTCAGCCCAAACTCCTCCATCATCACCGCCTTGGGCTCATCCTCCGTCCGGATGATCTCGATCACCCGGTCGAGGTTCAGATAAGCGATGATATAGCCGTCGAGCAGTTCGACCCGCGCGGCGATCTTGTCCAGCCGATGCTGCGCCCGCCGCACCAGCACATCGATCTGATGCTTCAGCCACTCGATCAACACCGGCTTCAGCCCCAGAACGCGCGGCGTCCGGCTCGCGTCCAACACGTTGAGGTTCAGCGGAAAGCGGTTCTCAAGGTCAGTCAGCCGGAACAGGCTGTCCATCAGCACGTCGGAATCGACCGTCCGCGCCCGCGGTTCAAGGACAATGCGGATCTCCGCGTCGCTCTCATCCCGCACATCCGCCAATATCGGCAGCTTCTTGTCGTTGATCAGCGCGGCGATGTGCTCGATCAGCTTGGACTTTTGCACCTGGAAAGGGATTTGCGTGACCACCGCCACCCAGGTTCCGCGCCCGCCATCTTCCTTGTGCCAGCGCGCCCGCGTTCGAAACGATCCCCGCCCCGTCGCATAGGCTTCCGAAATGATGGAAGCGCTATCCACTAGCACTCCGCCAGTCGGAAAGTCCGGCCCGCGCACGACCTGCATCAGGTCGGCATGTTCGGCATCCGGATTTTCGATCAGCAGGCTCGCCGCATCGATCAGCTCGGACACATTATGCGGCGGAATGCTCGTCGCCATGCCCACAGCAATGCCGCTCGCGCCATTTGCCAGCAGGTTGGGGAACAGGCCGGGGAAAACCTCCGGCTCTTCATCCTCGCCATTATAGGTGGGCCTGAACTCGACCGTTCCTTCGTCTAGCCCGGCCATCAGGTCGGCCGCCGCCTGCGTCAGCCGCGCCTCGGTATAGCGCATGGCCGCGGCATTATCGCCGTCGATATTGCCGAAATTCCCCTGCCCATCGACCAGAGGCGTGCGCAGCGAAAAATCCTGCGCCAACCGCACCATGGCGTCATAGACCGACGTATCGCCATGCGGGTGATATTTGCCGATCACATCGCCCACGACGCGCGCGCATTTCTTATAAGACGTCGTGTTGCGCGCCGGATTGGCCACCAGCACATCCGGCGGCGCGCCGCCCGGCTCCATCTTGAGCAGCCGCATCGCCCACAACAGACGCCGGTGCACCGGCTTCAATCCATCGCGCAGGTCCGGCAGCGACCGCGCCGTGATCGTGGAAAGCGCATAGACGAGGTAGCGCTGGGACAGCGCTTCGTCGAACGGGTGATCTTTGATAGCGTCGAACGGGTCGCGAAAATCGGTCATCGCGATCGGAATAGCAGCGCAACGACAAAACGGAAACGGGGATTACAGCCCCGAAAAATTCACCTCCTTCGCCTCCGGGGCTTGCACATTCGCCGCCAGGCGCCAATTTGCGCCCGTGTCCGATTCCAACCCACCTCCTGTCATCGCCCTCCCGCCGCCGCCTGCCTCGCTGCTAACCGGCGCGGCGCTGTTTCTCGATTTTGACGGCACCCTCGCGCCGATCGCCGCCACACCTGACGGCGTGGTCGTGGATGGCGATCTGCTCGCCCTGCTCGGCGAACTGCGCGATGTGCTGCAAGGCCGTCTGGCAATCGTCAGCGGCCGGTCCATCGTCACCTTGCGCGATCTCGGCTTCGCCGACTTCCTGCTTGCCGGAACGCACGGGCTGGAATTTGCTCATCCCGGCGAACAGGTCGAATCCGCCCCTCGCCGCCCGGCGGTCGATGATGCCGAAGCGGCCTTCCACAGCTTTGCGGAGGGTAAGCCCGGCATATTGGTCGAACGCAAATCGATCAGCGTCGGGCTGCACTTCCGTGGCGCACCCCAATGGGGCGAGCAGGCAGGCGAACTGGCCAGCGACCTTGCCGCCAAACTTGGCCTAGCCGTGCAACCGGGCAAGATGCTGTTCGAACTGCGCCCCGGCGGCGCGGACAAGGGCAGCGCGGTCCACACGCTGATGGCCCGCACTCCCATGGCGGGCGGGCGCCCGCTCTTCATCGGCGACGATGTCACGGATGAGGAAGGATTTGCCGCTGCCGCCGAACTGGGCGGCGCGGGCATTCTGGTCGGCCCGCCCCGGACGACACTCGCCGCATTCTCTTTGGAACAGGTTGCCGCCGTCAGGCATTATCTCGCGCGGGGGGTCGTCAGGCCCGGCTGAGCCATGGCTGGCGCCCCCTCCGTTTGAATGAGCCAGGGGGGCAGACCGATAGTCAGGACCAATACAACGCATTCCGCCGGAAACGAACGCACTCTCGATCTCTGGCCCATCGGCAATTGCCAGGCATCCGCGCTGATCGATCGCGCAGGGCGGATGATATGGGCCTGCGTGCCCCGCGTGGACGGGGACCCTGTCTTTTCCGCCCTTCTCGACGACGGTGCGTGGGATGCACCCGACGCGCGCGGCTTCTGGGCGATCGAACTGGAAAACTGCGTCAGCGTCGAACAACATTATATCCGCAACACGCCCATCCTCGTGACCCGCCTGACCGACGATCACGGCAATGCCATAGAGCTTTACGACTTCTGCCCGCGCCATCGCCATATGGGCCGCATGTACCGCCCGGTGGCGTTCGCCCGGATCGTCCGGCCCGTGGCAGGCAGCCCCCGCATCCGCGTGCGGCTTCGCCCGACCACGTCCTGGAATTCGGAAAGCGTGCCGATCAGCTATGGCTCAAACCATATTCGGCTCGTCCTGTCCTATATGGCGATGCGCATGTCGACCAACGCGCCCATCGGCCTCATTTCCCAGGAAAGCTGGTTCCGGCTCGAACATGACATGCACTTCTTCCTCGGCCCGGATGAAAGCTTTTCCGACGCCCTGCGCCCGGAGGTCGAGCGGATGCTCGACGACACCATCCACGAATGGCAGGTCTGGGTGCGCGGCCTCGCCATTCCCGCCGAATGGCAGGAAGCGGTCATTCGCTCCGCCATCACGCTGAAGCTCTGCCAGCATGAGGAAACCGGCGCGATCGTCGCCGCGCTGACCACCAGCATCCCGGAACATGCCGACTCGGGGCGCAACTGGGACTATCGCTACTGCTGGATACGCGACGCTTATTATACGGTGGAGGCGCTGAACCGCCTCGGCGCGCTCGACGTGTTGGAAAGCTATCTCGTTTACCTCCGCAACATCGTCGATGGCGCTAAGGGCGGCCATATCCAGCCGCTCTACGACGTACGCGGCAACGCGACGCTGGAGGAACGCGAGGCGCAGAACCTTCCGGGCTATCGCGGCATGGGTCCGGTTCGCGTCGGCAACGCCGCCTATTCCCAGATTCAGCATGACGCCTATGGCCAGATCGTCCTGTCCTCGGTTCAGGGTTTCATCGATCAACGCCTGCTCCGCATGGCGGGCATGTCCGACTTCGAATCCTTGGAAGCGGTCGGCGAACGCGCATGGTCGGTCTATGATCAGCCAGACGCTGGCCTGTGGGAACTGCGCACCCGCGCCCATGTGCACAGCTACAGCGCCGTCATGTGCTGGGCCGCCTGCGACCGCCTCGCCCATGCCGCCGCCGCGCTGGACCTGCCAGAGCGGGAGGTTTATTGGCGCGAACGGGCCGAGATCATGAAGGCACGCATCCTGCAATCGGCCTGGCGCAGCGGCAGCAACGCCATCTCCGCGAATTTCGAGGATGATGCCCGCGACGCCTCGCTGCTTCAACTTTTAGACCTGCGCTTCCTGACCGCCGATAATCCGATGTTCGTCGGCACATTGAAGGCGCTGGAAAAGGACCTGCGCCGGGGCAACGACATGCTCCGCTACAGCACGCCGGATGATTTCGGCGAGCCCGTCACTGCCTTCAACGTCTGCACCTTCTGGCTGATAGAGGCCCTGCACCGCACCGGCCGCACGGAAGAAGCGCGGCTATTGTTTGAAGAAATGCTGTCCCGCCGCACGGCGGCCGGGTTGCTGTCGGAGGATATCGATCCGGCGACAGGGGAATTATGGGGCAATTACCCCCAGACCTACTCATTGGTCGGCATCATCAACTGCGCCGTTCTGCTGAGCAAGCCGTGGAGCGTGATGCGATGAGCCGCCTGATAGTCATATCCAATAGGGTCAGCAGGCCCAACAAATCCGGCAATCAGGGCGGTCTTGCCGTGGCGCTGGCACAGGCTTTGCGCGAAAGCCGTGGCATCTGGGTCGGCTGGTCAGGCGAGGTCACCGAAAATTTCACGGGCCATATCGGCTTTTCGGAGGATGAAGGCGTCAAGACGGCGACCATCGACCTCGAAGAACAGGACGTCGACGAATATTATAACGGTTACGCCAACAAGACGCTGTGGCCGCTCTTCCATTTCCGTATCGACCTTGCCGAATATGCCCGCGATTTCGAGGGCGGCTATAACCGCGTCAACCACCGCTTCGCCGACACGACCAGCCCGTTGATCGAGCCGGAAGACATCATCTGGGTGCAGGATTATCACATGATCCCGCTCGGCCAGATGCTGCGGGACAAGGGGCATAACAACCGGATGGGATTCTTCCTCCACATCCCATGGCCGCCCACCCGCCTGCTCGTGTCCCTGCCCCACCATACCAAGCTGGTGCAGACGCTGTTCGCCTATGACGTCATCGGCTTCCATACCGAAGAATGGCTCGAATCCTTCCGCCATTATGTGGAGCGGGAGATGAACGGGACGGTCGATGGCGACTTCGTCACGCTGGGCGACCGCACGATCCAGGCGATCGCCTGCCCCATCGGCATCAACGCGCAGGAATTCTCCAACGCCGCCGTCAGCGAACCCGCGCGAGACATGTTCGAACAGGTCCGCCGATCGTTACAGGACCGCGCGATGATCGTGGGCGTTGACCGGCTCGACTATAGCAAGGGGCTGGAGGAAAGATTCAGCGGCTATGCCCGCTTCCTCAAGGACCATCCCGAACATCATCGCAAGGTGGTCCTCACGCAAATCGCGCCGCCCTCACGTGGGGAAGTGGAAAGCTACCAGCACATCCGATCGACGCTCGACGCCACCGCCGGGCGCATCAACGGCGAATATAGCGATGTGGACTGGACGCCGATCCGTTACGTGAACCAGGGCTATCCGCGCGACAAGCTGGCGGGCATCTACCGCGCCGCACGGATCGGCCTCGTCACTCCGCTGCGCGACGGCATGAACCTCGTCGCCAAGGAATATGTCGCCGCGCAGGACCCGAAGGATCCCGGCGTCCTCATCCTCTCCCGCTTCGCTGGCGCCGCGACCCAGCTTAAGGACGCGCTCCTCATCAATCCCTACAGCCCGGAGGAGATGTCCGACGCCATCACCCGCGCCCTCGCCATGCCGCTCGATGAACGCAAGCGCCGCTGGCGTTCGATGATGGACTGCGTCGAGGAACAGGACATCAGCTGGTGGCGGCGCTGCTTCACCGAACGGCTGACGGCGGTCCATCGCGACGATGAGAGAACGGCGGACGTCGAAATTGCGGACTGAGCAGACCCCGCCGAACGAAGCCATTGAACCCACGACAGTTCGCCGCCCGATCAGCGCGCTAATTGCACCCCTGTCTGCTTTGGTCTATGGGCCAGCCAGCAGCCCCGGCACCCGCTGATCCTCTTCGATTCGCGTTGCCGGGGCACATTCTTTTCTCGGGAAGACAGGAACGCGCATGGCCCGTCGCCGCCAGATCTACGAA
The DNA here is from genome assembly GCF_059738765.1 of Sphingobium sp. RC1. Classification (NCBI taxonomy): domain Bacteria; kingdom Pseudomonadati; phylum Pseudomonadota; class Alphaproteobacteria; order Sphingomonadales; family Sphingobiaceae; genus Sphingobium; species Sphingobium sp. RC1. The sequence goes on along the minus strand of NZ_AP027306.1, from coordinate 1,254,318 downwards.
GGCAAGGCAAAGATCCTTTACGAAGGCCCTGAGCCCGGCACGATCATCCAATATTTCAAGGATGACGCCACCGCTTTCAACGCGCAGAAGAAGGGCACGATTTCCGGCAAGGGCGTGCTCAACAACCGCATCTCCGAGCATATCTTCACCCTGCTCGGCCAGATCGGCGTGCCGACGCACTTCATCCGCCGCCTCAACATGCGCGAACAACTGGTCCGCCAGGTCGAGATCGTCCCGATTGAGGTCGTGGTCCGCAACGTCGCCGCCGGATCGCTCAGCAAAAAGCTGGGGATCGAGGAAGGCACGCAGCTGCCCCGCACGCTCATCGAATATTGCTACAAGGATGACGCGCTGGGCGACCCGCTCGTGTCCGAAGAGCATATCGCCTGCTTCGGCTGGGCCACGCAGGAAGAGATGCACGACATCGCCGACATGGCGATCCGCATCAACGACTTCATGTGCGGCCTGTTCGCGGCCATCGGCATCCGCCTTGTCGACTTCAAGCTGGAATTCGGCCGCCTGTGGGATGGCGACTTCAGCCGCGTCATCCTGGCCGATGAAATCAGCCCGGACGGCTGCCGACTGTGGGACATGAACACCGGCGAAAAGCTGGACAAGGACCGCTTCCGCCGCGACCTGGGCGGTGAAGTCGAAGCCTATCAGGAAGTCGCCCGCCGCTTGGGCCTCCTACCCGAAGGCGCGGACACAACCGTCCTAGACCTCGACACCCACCGCAAGAAGCGCAGCAAGGACTGACAGCTTTCAGGCGTCACCCCGGGCTTGACCCGGGGTCCCGCTTCTTCGCTGCTCTCCTCACCCCACCACCGCATCCACCATCAGCTTCATCCCCAACAACAGCATCAACACGTAGATCAGCGTGTAGAACCGCGCCGGATCAACCTTGCGCGCCAGCACCACCCCCGCATAGGTCGCCCCAATGGCCACCGGCGCCAGCATCGCGGTCGCCATCAAATTGGCCCGCGTAAACTGCCCCAGCGCTGCATAAGCGGGCACTTTGATCCAGTTCATGATGGCAAAGGCAATCGCCGTAGTGCCGATCAGCGTGTCGCGCGCCAGTCGCTTGGGCAGCACCCACATCTGAAATGGCGGCGCGCCCGCATGCGCGATCTGGCTGGTAAAGCCGCTCGCCACGCCCAGCAACGTCCCGACCCAGTTCGGCGAACTGGACGGCAACACAACCTTCCCGCCCCGCTCGACCCACAGCCTCTGCGCACCAAACAGCGTCGAAATAAAGCCCAGCGCACCCAGCACCGCCGTCTCCGGCACCCGCGCGGCGAACAGATAACCCAGCCCCACGCCGACAGCCATGCCCGGCATCATCACCTTCAATATATGCCCATCCCAACTATGCCGGAACGACCAGACGCTCACCGCGTCCTGCAATATGAGGATAGGCAGCATGATCGCAGCCGCCCGCACCGGATCGATGCCCAGCGCCATAATCGGCATGGCCAGCGCTCCCGCCCCGGCAAAGCCACCCTTGGCGAGGCCAGAAAGGATCACCGCCACGATCGCGCATGTATAATAGAGATAGTCGCCGCTCATCGCCCCGCCCTAAAGCAGAGGACCGCTGAAGCGAACAGCTTTTCCAGTTAAGCTCAGGCGCTAGCCCGGTATCCGATCAGAACACCGAAGGCAAAGGTAGCCAGCAGCGCCAGCTGAACACGGCCATGCGGATCGTCATAACCGACGATCTGCTGCCCAAAGGCGAAAAGCCCCACAAACATCGCTAGTGCAAGACCAGCCATATTCAAAACCCTCTATCCCGTGCCCGACCATAGCGCCGTCTCGCTAATAAAGGGATAATGCCTTGCCTGGGGCGGCGCAGGGGACTAGGGGGTGCGCCATAGCAATCCACGGAGTTTTTGGCCTCATGAAAGCCCGCATCTTCGTCACCCTAAAGGGCGGGGTTCTCGACCCGCAGGGCAAGGCGATCCACCACGCACTCGACGGTCTGGGCTTCTCGGGCGTCAACGACGTGCGCGCGGGCAAGCTCATTGAGCTGGACCTGGCCGACGGCACCAGCGACGACGATATCGACGCCATGTGCCGCAAGCTGCTGGCGAACACGGTGATCGAAAACTACCGCATCGAAAAGGTGGCCTGAGCCATGAAGAGCGCCGTCATCGTCTTCCCCGGCAGCAATTGCGACCGCGACCTCGCCGTGGCTTTCGAGGCGGTGAGCGGTGAAAAGCCGGTCATGGTCTGGCATCGCGACACCGAATTGCCCGAAGGAATCGACCTGATCGGCGTACCCGGCGGCTTCTCCTACGGCGACTATTTGCGCTCCGGCGCAATGGCGGCACGCTCGCCCGTCATGCAGGCCGTCGCGAAGGCGGCCGAACGCGGCACCTATGTGCTCGGTATCTGCAATGGCTTTCAGGTGCTGACCGAAAGCGGCCTGCTTCCGGGCGCACTGCTGCGCAACGCAGGCGGCCATTTCGTCTGCCGCGATGTCGCGTTGACGGTCGAAAACGCCCAGAGCGCCTTCACCAGCCGCTATGCCGCAGGCGAGACCGTGACCTATCCCGTCGCCCATCATGACGGCAATTACTTCGCCGACACCGCAACCCTCGACCGCCTCGAAGGCGAAGGCCGCGTCGCCCTGCGCTATGGCGAAGCCGTCAACGGCTCGGCCCGCAACATCGCGGGTATTCTCAACGAAGCGGGCAATGTCCTGGGCATGATGCCCCACCCCGAACGCGTCATCGAACCCGCCCACGGCAAAACCGACGGCCGCCGCCTGTTCGAAGGTCTGGTGGAAGGACTATTGGCCCGCGCCTGATCTCCGGCGCGCGCTACCCTCCCCCACGTCCAGGTGCCTGACACCCAACACCCGTCATCCCAGCGGAAGCTGGGATCTGAGGAGGCTGGGCAGAACGCATCGAGCGAGATGCCAACTTACGCTGGCACGACGAGATTGGGGTTGTCGCCTTACGACCAGTTCAGGTCCTTCTGACGCGGCGACCGCCTGCTTCAAAGCGGTCCCGTTTCAAGACCGCGATGATCTTCTCGTAAGCACGAGCGAGGGCATCATGTTGCTGCCGGTCCATCTCGCAGATTGCACCCGCCGCACTACATTCTGCCAATTGTTGTCGGCGTTGTAAGTTTATGATCTGCTGCATTACCGCGACCTGTAGGATGCAGGAGGTTGGCGCGAGACGTGAGCGGCCGAGCGCTTAATCTCGCCGGTAAGAATTTTATTCTTTAACAACAGGCGAACTTGTTCGGCGTCCCTTCCGTCAAGCAAAACCACTCTCGAACCACCCGACGCCAAGGTTTCTATCGTTGAAATGCGAAAACTGTGCGCGGCGCAAATCTTCTCGATCTCAGCCACGCTCGCCGTCGTGTTGACAACCCGACTCATGAATGTTGTCCTTCGCCGCCAAACGGATATGGGGCAAAAGCTTTTCCACTATTCACCGGGCCGGATCTGTAAGGATAGTCATGCGCACGAATGCGCCGGGCATAGCTCCTGGCACGAAATCGATGAGCGGAACGCGCTAAAACACACGTTGCTTCCTGCTCTTTTAAAAGCTCGATTTGTTCATTTTCCAGTAGATTATTCAGGTCTTCCATGGACACACTCCAGCAGGCAAGCGGGAGCGCGATGGTCTCTCTGTCAATACGAAGGCTTGCGGGCTGATTTCGCTCGATTACCCCTCCTAGCAGAATATTTTTACTTTGTCGCATCATTTGCGAAGGGCGATTCGATAGCATAATCCGTTACAGCCGGTCCGCTCCATACAAACCGCCCCCCTCCCGCAAGCGGGAGGGGTTAGGGGTGGGCGCGAGCATAGCGAGTGTCTACGTCAGCCCCCTCACAAACGCAGGCAGATGCGCCACCCCGCTAGGATTAGGCCCCGCCATATACAGCGCCATCACGGTCCCCAGCGCAATTGCAACCCCATAAGGGATCGGCCCGCCCGGCGCGAAGATCGACAGTGAAGACCCATCCCGCACTGCTTTCGGCACCATCCGCCGCCCGGCCATGATCAGCAACGCCAGCACGCCGCCACCGACCGTCACATAAACAAACCAGGGCAGCGCCGCGCCCCAATCGAACCACAGCGCGCAGGCCGCCAGCAGCTTGACATCGCCCCCGCCCATCCATCGCAGCGCGAACATCAGGCATCCGAGCGCAAACACCGCTAGAAACAGCGTGCCATTCTGCCAGATGTCATTCTCCCATCCGGCCAACGCTACCCAGGGCACGAACAGCCCCATCACCAGCAGCGGAAAGATGTTGGATATCCGCAACCGCGCAATATCCTCGATCGCCGCGCCCAGCAGGACCAACGACAGCGCAATCAGGACAAAGTCCTTCGTCATGGCCTCGCCCCCATGTCGGCTAAAGCCGCAGTCGCTTCGGGCTGAAAACTCTCTGACTCCGTGACCGCGCGGCTAAGATAGGCCCGCGCCTTCACCGCATCCCCCATGCGCAACGCCACCTGCCCCGCGTCGCTCAGTCGCCTGGCCCAGCTATTGGCGTCATCGGCGGCGCGCCTTTCTATATCGCGCCCGGCCATCACCTGCGCGGCATCGCTATGGGCGATGAGGCGCGCGTCATCGGGCGCCATGTCCCGCGCCTTGTCGAATATCGCGATCGCCTTCTCCGCCTGTCCCTGCGCCATCAGCGAAAGCCCATAATTGTTCAGCACCTGCACCGGCCTGTCGGTCAGTTGAAAGGCCCGCTCATAGGCGGCGGCACTCAGCGCCCAGGACTTTGCCTTGTCATAAGCGACGCCCAGCGCGTTCCACGCCCGCCAGCGCGATGCACACTGATCTACCGCGCGGCGCAGCGCTTCCGCCGCCTGATCCGCCCCGCCCAGCCGCAGCCTTGCGATGCCCAGACCTTCATCGATCCGGCAATCCGCCGTCGCTCCCGGGCCGATCGCGGAAAAACGCGCCTCCGCCTCGGCATCCTGCCCCTTGGCCAGAGCCATCTGCGCCACCGCGATGTCGATGCCCCGCTTGTCCTGCGCCTGCGCCCCGTCGCGCCATTGGCTCAGCATTAATTCGGCCTGCACGATCCGCCCGCCTTCGATCGCATCATCGATCAATCGGCCATAGTCCAGAGCCGCTGCGGGCGTCGTCTCGGCCGCTGTAGCGCCGGGGGATATGGCCGAAGCCGCCAGCAGCAGCAGGATGCTCATCCCCGGCCCCCGCTCCACGCCCATAGCTTCTGGAACAGGCTGTCGGACTCATCCCCACCCGCCATCGTCGCGCAGGGGCTTGACGCTCCCGCATCGGAGCCATCCTTACCACACCCTGCCACCGTCACTTGCACTGGCGTCGGCCGGGTCGTGATCGGCGCCGCCAACGACCGCGAAAGCGAGATGGCTGGCGCCGCGCCAGCTCCGTCCGCAACAGTCACGATCGCGGTATTCAGTTGCGCGATGGCCCGCCCCGGCAATGCAGCCTGTGTGACGCCCGCCGACACTGTGCGCAGCCGCACCTCGCCCATCGAAACCCGCTCCAGCTCCAGCCCGGCCGCCCGCACAGGTGCCGCCGGACGATTGCCACCGTCCATCGCGATCTGGGCCAGCGTCGGGCGGCGCGCACCACCAGCTTGCACGCCCTGCCCGATCTCAGCCAGCAAGGCGTTCGCTTCTCCCTGCAAACCCTGCGCATTCAGGCTGCGCGCGAAGTTGCGATGGATGCGCTCGTCCATGGGAGCCCGTGCCAGGGCCAGCTCGAAATAATCCCGCGCAAGATCATGCCGCCCGATCGCCGCATAGCTGATCGCAACGCCGTTCAGCGCGTTCGCATCGGCCGGGTCCTGCCGCATCGCCCGCCGGTAAGCATCCAGCGCCAGCGCATATTCCCCCCGCGAAAACAGCAACTGCCCCCGCGCGATGGCTTCTTTTCCCGTCGCCGCCGCCGCCTCGGCATTCACGGGCCGGATCGCCACCTCCCGGTTGGCCGAACTGCATGCCGCGCTCGCCAGCATCAGCGATATCGCCACTGCCTGTCTCATCATGCCCCGTCCCCCCTCTTGGTTTCCGCTACCGGCTCAGCACCGGCAGGATTTCCCTCACCACCCGCACCACAGCGGGCAGCATCAGCACCCCGATCATCACCGGCAGCATGCAGGCGACCAGCGGCACCGACAGCAACACCGGCAGCCGATGTGCCTTCTCCTCCGCCCGCATCCGCCGCTTCTCCCGCATCTCCGCCGCATAAACCCGCAGCGTCTGCCCGACGCTCGAACCCAGCTGGTCCGACTGGATCAACAGGGTAGCAAAGGACCGAATCTCATCCACATCCACATCATCCGCCATCCGCCGCAACGCGTCGGCCCGGCTGCGCCCCGCGCGCAGTTCCAGCACGACCTTACCCAGCGCCTGCGACACGAGCGGATGCGAGATGGCGAGTTCGCGCCCCACCCGGTCCATCGCCGCTTCCAGCCCCAGCCCCGCCTCCACGCACACCAGCATCAGGTCCAGCGCATCGGGAAAGCCATGGACGATCGCCTCCTGCCGCCGAGCCGCCTTTGCCGAAATGAAAAGGTTCGGCAGATACAGCCCCAGCACCGCAACGGCAGTCGCCATGAGATAGAGCTTGATCGGACTCGGCGGCTCGGGCTTGTTCAGCGACATCAGCACCAGCACCGCAGGCAGCGCCAGCGTCAGCACCAACCGGATGAACGTAAATATCTTCGGCGCCTCGGGCGAGGGATAGCCCGCCGCGATCAACCGCTTGCGCAGGCTGTCATTCTTCGTGTCGGCCAGCGAAATGCCCAGCTTCTCGATCCGATCGACCAGCTTCTTCCATTCGCTATTGTTGCGCTCATTGCGCAGCGACTGCCCACCGCCCTGCACCGCGCCACCGACGTCGCTCACAACATCCAGCCGACTGCGCACCCTGGACGTACGCGCGACCGCCTCCGTCACGCCATAGACGATCGCCACGATCGCGACGAACAGCAGCACCAGCAACACCGGCCGCAATTGCGAGATAAGGGCGAGGTCCAGCATCAGGTCAGACTTTCAAATCAACCATGCGGCGTATCGTGACGAAGCCGATGATGTAGAGGATGATGAGCCCGGAAAAGCCAAAGATGAACATCGGGTCCTGCGCGATATCCAGGTAAAAGCCGGGATTGAGCAGAAACAGCGCGACGAACGCCAGGATCGGCAGCGCCGTCAGCATGACCGCGGTCATCCGCCCTTCGGAACTCAGCGCGCGCACCTTCATGAACAGGCTCGCCCGCTCCCGGATCACCAACGACAGATTCTCCAATATCTCGGCCAGATTGCCGCCCGTCTCCGCCTGCACCGACAGCGACGTCACGAACATGTGCATCTCGTTCATGTCCCACCGCTCGGCCATGCGCTGCAAGGCGTCGCGCAGATCGGAGCCATAGGTCACTTCATCGACGACGATCCCGAACTCGCTACCGATCGGGTCGCGCATCTCCTTGGTCAGCAGGTCCAGCGCCGCCGCGATCGGATGCCCGGCGCGCAGGCCACGCACGAAAGTATCGAGCGCCACCGGAAACTGCTCTTCCATCTTCTTGCGCCGCCGCTGGCTCAACCGGCTCAGCACCATGATCGGCAGCAGCACGCCCAGCGATGCCGCGAAGGCTCCCGCCATCACGATCATCCCCGCCGTCATGCCATATCCCGCCGCCAGCGCGCCGATCACCACGATCAGGAACAGCACGCCCGTCGCAATCGCCATGAAGGTCAGCACGACCCGCGCAGGCACGCTCAGCCCCGCGCCATGCAGCGACCGCACGACGCTCAAAGCCATCCGCCCAAAAACGCTGTCATGGTTGAAGTTCAGGCTGTCGTCATAGCGCCGCAGCCGGGACAGGACCGTGCTGCGCTCAAACCCCGCCGCGATCATCTTCAACCGCTTGTTGACGACCCGTTCAGTCCCTGCGCGCGCCCGGAACCAGCTATGAACCCCCTCGATCGTCAGGATCACCGCCGCGAACAGCAGCACCAGCACAAAGGCGCGGATGTAGATCGGGTTGATCATTGCACCACCGCATCAGGACGGAAAAGATCGGCGGGCAGGTGAATGCCCCGATCGGCCAGATCGCTCATGAATTTCGGGCGGATGCCGGTCGCCTCGAAATGGCCGCGCACCATGTCATTCTCGTCCCGCCCGGTCATCTTGAAGCGGAAGATTTCCTGCATGGTGATGACCTCACCCTCCATGCCGGTAATCTCCGAAATGCTCAGCAAGCGCCGCCGCCCGTCGGACAGTCGCCCGACCTGCACGATGACGTTCAGCGCCGAAGCAATCTGCGCCCGCGCCGATCGCGGCGAAATGTCGATGCCGCTCATGCCGATCATCTGCTCGACACGGGACAGAGCATCGCGCGGCGTGTTCGCGTGAACCGTCGTCATCGACCCATCATGGCCGGTGTTCATCGCCTGGAGCATGTCGAATGCCTCCCCGGCGCGCACTTCGCCCACGATGATGCGATCGGGCCGCATACGCAGCGCATTCTTCACCAGATCGCGCTGCGTAACCTCACCCCGCCCCTCGATATTCGGCGGCCGGGTTTCCAGCCGCACCACATGCCGCTGCTGCAATTGAAGTTCTGCCGAATCCTCGATCGTCACGATCCGTTCGGCCTCGTCGATGTTCGCCGACATGGCGTTGAGCAGCGTCGTCTTGCCCGAGCCCGTACCGCCGGAAATCAGCACATTGCGCCGCGAAGCCACCACGGCGGACAGCACCTGCGCCATCGGCCCCGGCACGCTGCCCAGCTCCGAAAGCCGCGCCATGCTGATCGGCACCTTGGCAAATTTACGAATGGACAGCAGCGACCCATCCACCGCCAGCGGCGGCACCACCGCATTGACGCGCGACCCATCCGCCAGACGCGCATCGACAAAAGGCGAAGCCTCGTCCACCCGCCGCCCGACAGCCGCCACGATCTTCTGGATGATGCGCAGCAGATGCTTCTCATCCTTGAAGCGCGCCGCCGTCTCCACCAGCCGCCCGCCACGCTCGACGAAAACGATCTTGTGCCCGTTCACCAAAATGTCGGTGACGCTATTGTCCTTCAGCAGCGGCTCCAGCGGCCCCAGCCCCAGCAGCTCGTCCAATATGTCCGAAACCAGCCGCTTGCGCTCTTCCAGGTTCAGCGCATGCTTCTGCAACGCCAGCTGCTCATGGACGATCTCCCCCACCTCCGCTTCCACCTGCGCGCGCGACATATTCTCCAGCGCCGACAGGTTGATAAGGTCGATCAGCTTCTGGTGCAGCGCGACCTTCAGCTCCGTATGCCGGTCCTCTTCCCAATGGACCAGCTCGGTATCGGTCGGCCCCACATCATCGCGAGGATCGCCAAAGCGGCTGTCGCCTTTCCGGATCTGCCACATCACCCTTTCTCCGCCTGACGCCGCGCTTCGACCGCCTGCATCGTGCAATCGACGATATCCTGCATGTCCTTGCAGATGCGGCTGCGCGCCTTCAATTCCTGGATCAGCACCCCCTGATCCAGCGCAGAGCTGACCAGCGGAAAATCGTTCGCGATGCTAAGGTTCACCGGATGATCCAGCGCCGCCGCCGCATCCTCCAGCCCGATCGCCCGGAACAGCTTCTTCTCGACCCGATTGGCGATCACATGGATGCGCGACGGATCGATATCCTGATCCCGCAGCAAGGCGATCTGCCGCCGCGCCTGCCGCAGGCTGGCGATAGTCAGCTCGCACACCAGGAAAATAACCTCCGACCGCGCCACCAGCGACATGGACCAGTTCGTCCAGTTGCCCGGCAGGTCCAGATAAATCGTATCGAAAGTGCGCTGCGCCAGTTCAACGACGCGGAACACCTGATCGGCATTCACCGCCTCCAGCGGCATGATCTCCGTAGGCGCCGTCACGACATGCAGCCCGGTCGGCGTCTCGACGGTGACAGAGCCCAGCAGCTCCCGGTCCACCCGGTTACCACCCTGCAACAGGTCTGCCAGCGTCAGCGGAGAGGAGATGCTCAGGAACGTCCCCGCATTGCCGAACTGCACATCGAAATCGAACAGGCAAACCCGCTCGCCCGTCTGTTTGGCGTTCCGCGCATGCAGGCTGGCCGCCTGTGTAGCGATCGTCGTCGCGCCCACGCCGCCGACGCTCTTGATGATCGACACCAGCGCGCCCGTCTTGACGTCGCGCCCGCCCTTGGCTGCGATTTCACCCCGCAGCTGGTCGATGATCGATGACAACTCGCTCGCCTGCAAAGGCAGCGCCACCACATCGTTGATCCCACTCCGCAGCAAGGCCCGCACCAGTGGGATCTCCGCATTGCGCACGGCCGCAACGACGAGCAGCGCCGGATTAGCCGCCCGCAAAGCCGCCAGCCGCCGCGTCGATGCATCGTCGTCCGGCAGCACCTCCAATATGACGGCCTTCGCCTCCGCCACCAACGACTGCGGCAATGGAGCCCCCGCAGGCAACATGGACAAGGTCAAGGACTGCCCGCTCAGCTGATCCCCAAGAATATCGGAAGCCGCCACCTCCTGCTCCGAAAGGATCAGATGAATCCCCTCATCCCCCACATTGAGTGTCCAGCTCTCGGCCGCTTCCGCTGTGTTCGTCACGATGCCCAAGATCTTGTTCCTCAATTTGCTACCGTGCCCTGGCCGTCTTCCATGGTGAGGGCGGCGCTGAAGCTGGGTAGGGAGATGGTGCCGCCGAAAAGCGAAAAGAGGATTGGCCTAAACGACAAGCTATCAGGGCGGATTCTCACGGTTATCAGTGGCGACACATCAGAACCATTTGGGTCTCCTGCATAACCAAGACCAATGTTCTGATACTCGACTTCAACACTGCCCGCGCTTATTTGAGGATACATCATATGCATCCTGTCGATCAAACCGGTGAAGGCGTCCGAATCGAGAGACGGTTCGATCTCATCGCATGCACTACCAACGCAATCCGAACAGTCATTGCCTTCTGTGCATATAAGATGGTCGAAAACAGCGGTGGGGACAGCATTTCCTTGGCCAACCCCACCATCGACCGTGAAACGGTAATCGAATAATCCGCTGGATACGACACTAGTTACCACAGCATAGCGAACACCAGCCTGCGTGGCTTTCTCTGCCATATTCCATGTCCACATCAGTCGGCCAACGTCAATAATTCCTAATAGGAATATCAAAAGTAGCGGCAATACCAATGCGAACTCAGCCGCCGATGAGGCTCGACGATCAAGAATTAAGCGAGAAAGCACATTTTTCATATGCCCATCACCGCTGATTCAGCCTCGGCGTTAAGCGAGATCGTTGAACTGGTAAAACCGATATCATTGAACAACGAGGTATAATCAAGACCTTGGACCGCCACGCGGACTACAGGAACATAATTCAGGCCAGTGTAAATGCCACTATATGGCGGATCAACATCTCCCACTGGCTTGCACATATATCCGACGTTGATCGCGGAGCCGTCTACCCAACCGCGCAACCGAGCTTCATCCCCGTCAGCTACGCTAACAAGCCCTGTACGCACTAGATTTTCAATCTTTTGCTCGACAGCCGTATCGGTGATCGGGTTGAGTGTGTCCGGTGGAGTTGGTGCGGTGCACGTGAAGTTGGTTAGATTGAGACGCGAAGCATAGCGCGCGCCATCCCGAACGGCCTTGACCACGACATGCTCACTGAGGAAATAGTTTCCAAGTTCAAATGAACCGAACATCAGCGTTATAAGGAGTGGCGTGACTAAAGCCATTTCGGCAGCAGCAGCCCCCCTTACGCATGATGCCAATGCCCGGATCAATCTCATAAGATCACCGGATTAGATACGGAACATCGCGACGTATCATCTGCGATCCCGTATTCCCATTTCCAGCAACAGTGTTGTTGGCCACGACCTCGAAATATACTTCCGTACCATTTACTCCGTTACCGCGATCAAATGCGGGTTCCACGAGAAACATGTCCACCCATTTGCCGATCTGCGCCTTAACAGAGTTGCCGTTAAGCGCTGCACAGTTATCGACAACTGCGACCGTGACGAGGCGTCGATCTCGCCCTGACTCCAATGTTCCAGTCGAACATTGAGCGGCACCATATTGGCGCAAGGAACCGCCCGCGCTGACAACATTAGGCAAGTTGCTAGGCGTAGCAGGCTGCTGCTCCCACCGATACGTTTCATAGCGAGTCATTGTCTGCCAGTTGGTTGGCTTGGTAGTGCTATGATATTTTGCGAAATAATCCTGCCTAGCCCAGTTACCGTCACCAATCCGCTGCTCGTCCGAATTGAGGCCGGGACAAGCATGCCCATAGCTGGTGTAGTGACAATTATCTCTAGGCAGCCCCATGGCATCTATCAAGCCATCTGAATCCAGTGATGTGGTTACGGTTTGGCTGGCATTATAAGCCTTTGGCGAAAACTGCTTGGTCGGCAGCTGCCAACCTTGATTGTGAAGCTTACATCCATTTTTGCTGTTGTCCGCATTTTCAGGCCGAACAAGATCTTTGACCACATTGGCTGCGGCCGGACATGCTCCATTAAAGCATGCACCTAGAGTAGACCCCCCTCCACTGCCAAAATTGTAAATATCGAAACGCGTGTTGATCGCATCAAATGCGGGAGCCGTGACACCGGGATCCACACCATTAGTTTCGACATTTAAACAATCCAGCATGGGATTTTGATAGGCAAGAGCAGATAGTAAATCTGGAGCCCCGACATCATCCTGCCCTACATCCAGAAAGCCGAAATTTCCTGGCGCCCAGGAATTACCTGATTGACCGACAACTTTGATGCCCACTCCTCGCAGCGTCTCGAATCCAGTTGTGAGATCCACAGGATTGAATTCCGTCCCCGGCTTGGGATTGCAGATCATCAGCGGCGGCACCTTGCAAACGGCACTGCCTAATCCTGCAGCAGCAGACGCTGCGATATTACCCGAATTTAACACGGCTACGATAGGCGTAAGCGCAAAAAACGCCTTACGGCCCGCTACGGTTACTTGAACAACCCGAGCCTCTTCGTCAGCATCGTCGTCCGCAACATCTATCTCATCGACAAAATCATCCGCATCCTGATCATAGCTTTTGTAGAAAACTAATGTTGGCACTCCGATGGCAGCATCGTTACCGTCATTAGAAAACCGTGTATTGTTAGTGATTAGCTCTTGGGCCGCCTTCGTAGCTCGAGTGATCGCATCAGCTTTTCCATCCAGCTGGGTAACGGCCGCCAGTGCCGCCTGATCAGCCGCCGTCTGCAATTCCGTATCCAGACTCGCCATCCGCGCATAATCAAACGCAATCCCCCCCGCCGCTATCAAACCGAAAAGCGAAAGGGCCACCGTCGGCGCCACCGCACCGCTGGTTGACCTTAGCAGGCTGTTCCGACGGGCAGACATGGATGAAAGCCTCCCCCTACTTACCGGCCGCCCGAGCCACCGCCGGACCCACCACCGGTGCCCTGCGTCGTACTGATCGTCGCGGGCTTCTTCACCTTGTCGGTGCGGTAGCGTTCCACCGCCGCCGCGCTGCGCTTGCCCTCGCCCCCTTCGACGAGCGTGCCTTCATAGCGTGGCTCCGGATTGATCACCTGCAGCGCATAGTTATTCCGCACCGCACCGCCAAAGGTCGGGTCGTTAGCCGTGCATCCCGCCAGCGCCGGAACGGCCAGCATCGCGGTCAGGGACAGTCTGCGCATGGTCTCACTCCCGCTCATAGTTCATATCCGCTCTGGCTCGCCCCCGCCGGGGCCTGAGCCGGAACCGGAGCAGCCGCCGCCGGAGCAGCCGGAGCAGGCACGGCCCGGCGCTTTTCCGGAGGCATCGCATCGGGGTTAAGCGGATTGATCCCCACCGCCTTGTCCGTCCGCCCCATCAGGAACAGGTCCAGCTCATGCGGATTGCCCACCCGGTCGGTCGGCAGGCTCACATCCTCCGCCCGCATCGGCTTCACCAGCCGCGGCGTCACGATCATGACCAGCTCGGTCTGCTGCTTCTGAAAGCCCGTCGAGCGGAACAGCGACCCGATAATCGGGATCGAACCCAATATCGGCAACTGCCGCACCGTATCCTGAAAATCGTTGCGCAGCAGCCCGGCAATGGCAAAGGATTGCCCATCGCGCAGCTCCACCACAGTCTTGGCCCGCCGCGTCAGCAATCCCGGCACCACCAGCCCGTTGATCGACACCGAAGCCGAAGGATCGATCGAACTCACTTCCGGCTCAACCACCAGGTTGATGATCCCGTCGCTCAGCACCGTAGGCGTAAAGCCCAGGCTGACACCGAACGGCTTGAACTCGACGGTAATGCCATTGTTGCCATTGCCGCCCCCGCCGCCACCATTCTGCACGACCGGGATCGGAAACTCGCCGCCCGCCAGGAACGACGCCGTCTCACCCGAAAGCGCTACCAGCGTCGGTTCCGCCAACGTCTTGACCAGCCCCTTCCTCTCCAGCGCATCCAGCGCGGAAAACAGGTTCAGGCTGCCGATCTTGTAGGCCCACGTCCCCACACCGAACGCATCGGACAAACCGTCCAGCTTGATGGTGGGAATGCGGTCATTATTGGTCGGGATGATCGAATCCCCGGCCAGATTGCCGATGCTGCCCGCCGTCCGGTTACCCGTGAAGCTGTGATTCAGCCCGATCTGCTTGGCCGCCTGCCGGTTCACTTCCGAAAAGCGCACCTCCAGCATCACCTGCTGCGAAGCACCCACCGACAGCATGTTGACGACCTTCTCGTCACCGCCCGCATAAGTCCTGGCGATCTGCACCGCCCGGTCCACCGCCGAAGCGCTCGACACCGTGCCCGTCAGAACCACCGCGTCGTTGGAAATGCGCGCGCCGATCTGCTCACCGGGGATCAACTCCGCCAGCTGCCGCTTCAACGTCACGACATCCGGCCCCACCGCCACATCGACCACCGCGATCAACATGTTGCGGCTGTCATAGAGGGTCAGGCTCGTCGTCCCCACCTTCTTGCCCAGCACATAGAGCGATCGGTTGGTCAGCGGCAATATGTCCGCAACCTCCTGATTACCCACCAGCGCCTTGGAAAAAGCGCGATCAACCGTCAGCACCTGGCTCTTGTTGAGCGGCACGTCCAGCTGCCCTGCATGATCCACATTGCTGGCGGTCAGCGAAGCGATCTGGGCCGGGGCGGGCGACGCCGCCCCTGCGGCCAGCGCCATCCCAAGCGCCAGCGCCGTCATGGACTTACCGCGAACCATAGCGCTTCACCTCATAGCTGGTGCCGGTCGTGCCGCGCACGATTTCGACCGATGCGGTCGCGGGCAGAGCGGAAACATTCTTCGGAACGCTGCGCCGGGGCGCACGCATCCTGGGCATCGGAGCAGGCGCGAAGCCTGCCTCCGCTATCCGGGCGCGCGGGCCGGAGAAACCGCCGACATAGGCGCCGTCACGCAAATCCTCGATCCCCACGGTCTGCACGGCCGGGTTGGGCTGGTCCGTCACATTGCGCAGCACCAGCGTCAGCTGGCCGACCTGCTGGCCCAGGACCAGCTTCTGCGCATCGACCTGATTGACCTCCAGCGTCGCTGTCTTGCCGACCGCCGGGTCTTTCGAACTGTCGTTGGCATTCTGGTCGATGGCGATGATACGGGTGTTCTGCAGCAGCACGTCGGTGATCTGCTGGCTGCCGCCCGCGCCGTCCTGCGCCGTGCGCGTGACGAAGACATCGACCGTATCACCCGGCAGCACGAAGCCGCCCGCCGCCGCCACGTCGCTCACGCGAACCGCGACCGCACGCATTTCGGGCCGCAGCACACCGGACATGGTGGCACGGCCCCCTTCTGCGGACAGCTTGGATGTCAGGATCGGCTCACCCGGCTCGATCTGGCGCAGCACAACCCGCTGCTTGCCAAGGGAGGTGAGCTGCACGGGATCGCGAAAAGCACCCGGCGGCACCGAAGCCGCGGGCCAATCGACCACCCTAATTTTTTCCGGAGTGACCGCCGTGCCAAAGGCCAAAGGCATCGATGCAACGACGACCTTGACCATGCCCCCTTGCGGAGTGGCCTGCGCCTGCTCAGCCTTGCTCAAATAGCCGTTGGCGATGAATACCGCCGCCAGGCCCAGCAAGATCGCGAAGCCAAGAATGATGAGAGATCTGCGCTGCCCCACGAAAACTCCCCCCGGAATTGTGAAATCCGTAGAAGCCGACGCACCAAGCGCCGGCTTCTTTCAGTCCAAATCAGCAGTTCGCCGTACCAGTGCTCGAAGTCGGCGGCGTCTTAATGCAATTGCTTGCCTCATTCATCGCCGTAGAAATCGACTCACCGAGTCCAACAGCGGCGAGAGCGATACCTGTACCAACGATGGCCAGAATAAGCGCATATTCAGCTGCCGAAGCACCGCTCTGGTCAGCCCACAGATTTTTGAAGAAAGTCATATCTTCTCTCCTGTTGAACCAATTCAAAGAACTGCTGGATATCAGCAGTTTGCAGTGCCGGTGCTCGAAGTCGGCGGCGATTTGATGCAGTTGCCCGCTTCATTCATTGCGGTGGAAATGGATTGACCAAGCCCGACAGCCGCTAGCGCAATGCCAGTACCCACGATCGCCAAGATCAGCGCATATTCGGCCGCCGAAGCACCGCCCTCATCATTCCAAAGATTCTTGAAGAAAGTCATGTCTTTTACCCCTATTTGACCGGAAACCAGTTTCCAGCTGCTCTCGCACAGTTCTGCGGAGGGGCCTTTGCCACCTGGCGACCCTAGCGGTGTTTTTCCACTCGCCAGGCAGTTGGGCAGTTCCCGTAGAACTTGTCCCCAAATTGGCTCAAAGACGGGGCAAGTCAACATGGTAAAAAAATACTCTATTTTACAATATGTTACGGCAATTTTTTGTTAACCATTTTTGATTTCCATACACGCCATTGAAAGTAATTCCGCCGAATTGTTAAATATATCCTTGGTTATATATCTCTTGAAATCAACAGAAATTCGCCACTTTACTGTCCGTCATTTTTTCTTTTCTACTAATATATCTTGCAATAATAACAATAAAACCATGAATAGCGAAGATCTATACTTTTACTTCTTAACAGTATAAAGGTCTAATTAACGATATATATCCATGGCTCTTGGTGATCCGCCGGACCTCATGCTCGCCGCCAATAGCTCCACCGATCCTTCCACCCTGTCACCTTTTAAGGGTACAGTCTCACACGGCCGCTCGGCGTCGCCCCTCACGCTCCATCGCGAATCAGCAACAACCCGCCGCGCCTTACAGCCCGCGAATCACCAGCATTATTTAGAAAACGACTCAGCTCGGCTCCCAGCTCTGCCGAATCACGCGATCATTCCGGCTTCATCCGAACGCTCTTCAGGCACTCACCCGGTTGCGAAAAGTCACGTTCACCCGCTCCGACAGCAGCAGATAGGGAAGCCATAGCGCCGCGCTGATCAGCACCTTCTTGATATTGCCGCTCAGCAAATCGACCAGCGCCAGTTCGACGGCATGGGGCACATCGCCGATGCGAGCCACCAACTGCGCAATGCCCAATTGCGCCATCAGGTCCGCTCCCCACACCATCACCAGAAAGCGGGGGAATAGCGGCACCATGCGCAACGCCATGGCAAAGGCGAACATATATAGGCAGGACAGCAACACCACATCCGCCAGCATCACCGCATACAGGCTGACGAACCAGCCCGGCGCATAGCTGCCCAGCGCAGGCACGGCGCTCAAAAACTCCAGCGTCCGCACCGGCACGTTGAGCGCGATGCCCAGCAACAGCGACGCCATCACGCCATACAGCCCGAACTGGGACATCTCGCGCGCCTTCAGGCAATCGATCTTGCGCCACCGGCCGACCTTCGCCAGCCGAAAGCTCGGCTGCGCATGCACGCGCCCGGCCGGAAACAGCTTCAGGCCCAGCAGCAGCGTGGCCACCGGCGCGCCTACAACCAGCAGATAGGGCAACAGCCCGGCTTCGCTCGTCCAGGGAACGCCCGCATAGGGTGTAGCCGGAAAGGCCAGTCGCACCCCGCAGGCAAATGCCGCAATCACGACCCAGGCTGCAATGATGCGCTCCAGGTTCAGCTGCAATGACAGCACCAGCGCCACGCTCTTGCGGTAAAGATGATCCTGAACCAATCGCACCATGGAAACCCGGACCTCCGCCCCGCCAACTAGAATGGCTGACTATCAATCATTCTGGTTAACCCCCGGTAAAACGCGTCACCACCCCAAATGGTTCGCCCCCAAATCCTCAACGGGAGAACCCCACCCTCCTCACTTCCGCGGCACAGTAATCTGAATCATCGTCCGCCCGCCCAGATTGTGCAAATACACCTCGCCCCCCAATCCCTGTATCCGCCGCATCAACGATCGCGACTGCACCGCGCCGGTCGATCCCAGCCTCGCCAGATTGGGCACCCCGTCATCCGTCACATGCAAGGCGATCCGGTTGCCCGCTGGTTGCAGGGAAAACTCCATCACCCGCGCCCCGGCATGGCGCACCGCATTGGCGACGATCTCGCGCACGGCAAAGCTCAGTTCCCGGCCGATCATCGCGCTGGTGGCGCAATTGCCTTCCTCCACGCGCAGGTCGCACTGGATGCCCCATTGCTGCGCCAGTGACCGGATGACCATCGACAGTGTTTCGGGCAGATAGGCAAAATCATTCTCATCCCGAACCGGATTGATGATCCACCTTATGGTGCCGATCTGATCCTTCGCAATCTGATCGATAGTGCGCAGCACGGGAATAGCGTCCTCTACCGTCCCGTTCAGCACCGGCGCGGCCTGATAACGAATGCTGGCCAGCGCCTGCAACACGCTGTCATGCAATTCCCGCTGCAACCGCTCACGCTCCCGCGCGCCTGCGATGACATGGGCCAGGTCCAGGCTGTTGCGGACCATCAGTTCCTCGCACGCGCTTTCGAACACCCGCTGCGCGATCGCCGCCACATCCTCATGCGTCGGATCGTCCAGCTGAACCGCGCCCACCGCCTCAAACGTGCCCAGCGAAACATGCAGCGTCATCACCGTTTCAGCGTCCAGCAAAGCCCCCCAGGCCCGGCCTCCCCGCGTCAGGGCCTCGATTTGGCTGACACCGTCCTGCGAAAGGCTGATCGACGCGCCACGGCGGCGGTCATGCCACCCCGTCTCGACCGCCAGCAATGCGTCCCTGCCCTCCGGCACGCTCTCGTCCGAACGGCTTGATGCAAAACGATAGGATTCCGTGCTGGCGGTACGGAACAGCAACGCGCCATTTTCACCGCCCGTCGCGATCTTCAGCGCCTGCAACAGGAAAGCGCCAGCGCTGCCCTTCACCAGTTGCAGGCTTCCTTCCGTCAGCTTCCTTGCCCGCTCCTGCTGCAACAGCTTTTCGCGGCGCGGGCCGAGCAGCATGCCCGTCACCGTTATCACCACCGCAAGGTAGAGGACGCGCAACGCAACCCGTTCGGCGTCCGGTTCGGATGGAACCGCGACCACGTCATTCACCCACATGATCAGCATCGCGGTTATCGCTGCAAACGCCCCCACAAACAGGTGGAAGCGCCGCCGGACGATCAGCGCGATCTCGACCACGACGAACAGGCTGCCGGGAAAATAGGGGCTGGTCGATGCATCGGTGACGATCAGCAGCGCCAGGAACAGCAGAGCGTCCAGGCACACCACCGGCTTGCGGATGCGCAATTCCGTGACCCAGGACCGCCCGGACAGGATCAACGCACCCACCGCCAGCAGCAGCATGGCGGCGATGATGCCGTTCTCCGCTACCTCGGCCCAGGACCGGGGCGTCGCGAAGGCGAAGCTGACAAAGCCATAGACGCTGGCGAGCACAAGCCGCGTGACGTCCAGCATGCGCCATGGCCGAAGCGCGGACGGAGCGAACGAACGCCACCTGCCCAAGGTCCGCAGCAGTTCGGCATGTCCTCTGATCATGCTCTCACAACTCCGCCCGCCTATCCTATATGGCTGGATATATGTCTTCGGATAAGTATCTGTTGATTTCACTTAATAATGATGAAGTGAATCTAAATGATATATCCGGGCAAGAGCAATCATAGATTGCAACGGACGTAGTAAATTAGCGGAAACACTCCGCGACGATGAACGAAAGCTCATCTTCCTTACGACCCCTTCTCCCGAACCCGCGCCATGATTGTCAGCGTCTGACCAGACCATCGCAGGACCGCCTTCATTACGCAAGGGCAACCGGAAAAATACGGGGCAAAGTCAATCACATGCCCAGTGATATCGTTTCGAAACCGAAACGATAATTTCAAAAACGCATTCTTCTCGCCATCTCATCCATGAAAATAATCAAAAATCTGCTGCGCCACAGCTTTCGAAACGCCCGGCGCTTTCAGCAAATCTTCCAGCGCCGCACTTTTCACCGCCTTCGCCGTTCCAAAATGCATCAGCAACGCCCTCTTCCGCGACGGACCAATTCCCGGCACCTCGTCCAGCGAACTCGTCGAAATCGCCTTGCTCCTCTTCTGCCGGTGCGCCCCAATCGCAAAACGATGCGCCTCATCCCGTAACCGCTGCAGGTAGAACAGCACCGGGTGATTGATCGGGAAACTGATCTCCCGCCCATCGGGCATATGGAAGACCTCCCGTCCATCGCGCCCATGATGCGGACCCTTCGCGATGCCGATCATGCAGATATCCTCGATCCCCAGATCTTCCAGTATCGCCCGCGCCGCCGACAGCTGCCCCTTGCCGCCATCGATCAGCACCAGGTCCGGCCATTCCCCGCTATCGCGATCGGGATCTTCCCGCGCCGCCCGGCCGAAACGCCGCTCAAACATCTCCCGCATCATCGCGAAGTCGTCGTTCGATGTTTCGGGGTTCTTCATGTTGAACTTGCGATAGGCATTCTTGCGGAAACCTTCCGGCCCCGCGACCACCATCGCGCCCAACGCATGGCTTCCCTGGATATGGCTGTTGTCATAAATCTCGATCCGGTCAGGAACACCATCCAGCCCGAATGTCTCGACCATCTCTTCCAGAATCTTAGCCTGCGTCGTCGTTTCCGCCAGCCGCCGGTCGAGCGCCTCCACCGCATTGCGCTGCGCCTGCTTGATCAGCCGCGTTCGGTCACCTCGTTGAGGCACCTCGATCCGCACCTTGGACCCGATGCGCTCTGTCAGAGCCTGCGCCATCAGTTCACATTCCATCGGCGCGCGATCGGACAGGATCAATTTAGGCGGCGGCACTTCCTCGTAAAATTGCGCCATAAAGCTCGCCAGCACCTCATCCTCCGCCACTTCGGCAGTATGAACGGGGAAGAAGCTGCGGTGCCCCCAATTCTGCCCGCCCCGGATGAAAAAGGCCTGAATGCACATCGCCCCGCCCTTGGCTGCCAGCGCGAATATGTCGGCGTCGCCCAGTCCTTCGGCATTGATCGCCTGACTACCCTGAATGAAGGTCAGCGCCTTCAGCCTATCCCGGAGCACCGCTGCCTGCTCGAAATCCATTGCCTCCGAAGCAAGCTGCATCGCCTCGCCCAGCTTCTTCTGCACAGCGGTCGATTTGCCGCCCAGGAAATCCTGCGCATCCTTCACCAGCTCCGCATAACCCGCCTCATCGATCCGCTGGACACAGGGCGCCGAACAGCGCTTGATCTGGAACAGAAGGCAGGGCCGCGACCGATTGGCAAAGAAGCTGTCCGTGCAACTTCGCAGCAGGAACAGCTTTTGCAGCGCATTGATAGTCCGCGTCACCGACCCCGCGCTGGCGAAAGGACCATAATAGCGCCCCTTATATTTGCGCGCGCCACGATGTTTCTGGACCCTCGGAAAATCGTGATCCTCCCGCAGCAGGATGAAGGGGAAGCTTTTGTCGTCCCGCAGCAACACATTGTAAGGCGGCCGGAACCGTTTGATCAGTTGCGCTTCCAGCAGCAGCGCCTCGGCCTCGCTGTTAGTCGTCACGATCGTCATCGACCGCGTTTGCGCCACCATGCGCTGCAATCGCTTCGGCAGGCGATCCACCTGCGTATAATTCGCCACTCTATTACGCAGCGCCCGTGCCTTGCCAACATAGAGAACGTCACCGCGAGCATCCTGCATCCGGTAAACACCGGGCCGCGTCGGCAGGGTCTTCAGCGTGGTACGGATCGCGTCAATGCCCGCCTCGATATCCGGCGTGCCAGCTCCTCGTACAGTGAAGCTGGCCTTGTCTTCATGAAAACGGTCGGGAGATTGGGGATGCGACATGGGTGCAGAGATAGCGGTGACGCAGACAAGCGCAATGGCTGGGCGCCGCTTCCTGATCCTTGGAGCCTAAATCAACGCGAACCACCTTGACCATCTTCGGCCTTGTTCACGCGTGGTTTGGCGCCCGCGACATCCGGCCACTTTCCAACACCGGAGCGCGGATGGCCGGAAATAACCGTAGAGACTTTGATCCTCGGCAACCCGGAGATGCTCGACATCCGCACGGACAAAGAATCATCGGGATCGTCGCTCTGCACGATATTCAAACTGCTCATAACCGAACCCAGAGGAGCGACGCCAAATTCCGCATGGTCATCGACAACAGCGGGCTTGCTGGTTGATCTTCTATGGTTGGCACATCGCGCGAAATATTATCTGGGAACAAACAAGGCCGATCCACATCCAGACATAAAAAAGGGTCGGTGCGACCAACCGCATCGACCCTTTTCAAGACGAAATCGTCAGATTCAGATGCTGGGGCCGAGACCCTTGATCGCGCTATCGACCAACTGCCGATCCGCACTCGCGTCATGGTTCTGCGCGATCAGCGTCGCAGCCGCGCTGGTGGCAGCGTTGACGGCCTTTGTACGGATGCCCGCAATGGCAGTTCGTTCCGCTGCACCGATCTTGTCCTCGGCCATCTTTTGGCGACGGGCGACCAGCGCCACCGCATTGGACTTGGCGTCTTCGAGCAGCGTTGCCGCTTCGCTCTCGGCCGATTTGCGCATCGCCTCCGCTTCACCGGCTGCATTGGCCAGCTTTGCTTCATACTCAGACTTCAGCGCGTCAGCCTCGGCGCGCAGCTTCGCAGCTTCCGCCAACTGTTCCTTGATCTGGGCGATCCGGCCATCAAGCACATTGCCGATCAGCGCGGGCACCTTCTTGATCAGGAGGATGAGGATAAAGACCGCCATCGCCAGGCTGACCCAAGCAGTCGCGTCCATGCCGACGGCCTTCGGATCAGTGTGCGGCGCCACGCCCTCATGTGCGACGGTGCCTACCGGCTCCATCCCCTCGGCGTGAATTGCGTCGTCAAGATGCGGAGGCGTACCTTCGCTATGCTGTGCTGCTGCCTCAGCCATGGGCCAGTGCCGCCTTTACTGCGTTGCGGGCCGCTTCGTCTGACGCATTCACGCCGGAAATACGAGCGACCATGTCGCGCGCCGCTTCGGCGGCGACGGTTTCAATCTCTGCCATCGCTGCCTGGCTGGCCGCCTGGATGCGGGCTTCGGCTGCGCCGATCCGCGTGGCGATTTCAGCGTCGGCGGCAGCAAGCTGCACTTCGGAAGCCTTCGCAGCTTCCGCTTTCGCCCGGGCCAGCGTCGCCTGGGCCGCAGCCCTGCTTTCCGCGTCACGGGTACGATAGTCCGCCTCGGCCTCATCGGCGCGGGCGAAGGCAGCCTTGGCTGCGTCCAGATCCCCTGTGATCTTCGCGTCGCGCGCGTCGGCCGTCGCCTGAACCTTAGGGACCATACCCTGGCCGATGACGAAGAAGACAAAGCCGAATGTCAGCAACATCCAGAAAATCTGTGATGCATAAGTTTCGGCAATTTGCGCGATTTGAGGCATTTTAGGTCCGTCCGATCAGGGCGCCGTCAATTCATGCGTGCGGACGGGACGGCGACAGCCGCCCTGCCCGCACGCCAAGCGGTTGTCAGGCCACGAACACCAGGATCATGGCGATAACGAACGCCAGCAGACCCAGAAGTTCGGCTGCGGCGAAACCGATGAACAGGCGGCCCTGCTGGCCGTCAGCGGCACCCGGATTGCGCAGCGCGCCTTCCAGGAACGATGCGAACACGTTGCCCACACCGAGCGAGGCGAGGCCCGCACCAATGGCGGCCAGGCCAGCACCGAGCAGCTTTGCGGCTTCTGCGTCCATGTCGTAAACTCCCTTTTCTAAACTCGAACAAATGGTTGGAAAAATAGTAGAAACTTAGTGGAGGTTCTCGGCGTCGTTCAGATAGACCGAAGTTAGCAGCGCGAACACATAGGCTTGGATCACCGCCACCAGCACTTCCAGAGCGCTGATACCGATCATCAGGACGAAGCTAGCGGAACCGACCGTCAGGCCATATCCGGCGCCCGCGTTCGAGCTGTTGATAACGAAACCGGCCAGCACCTTCAGCAGCACGTGGCCAGCGGTCATCGCTACGAACAGTCGCAGGCCGAGGCTGAAGGGACGCACCATGAAGGATACCAGTTCGATCGGAAAGATCACCGGGATCATCGGCAGCGGCGTACCATGGGGCACGAACAGCGAGAAGAAGTGCAGGCCATGCTTCCAGAAGCCAACGATCAGCACAATCGAGAAGCTCAGGATCGCGAGAACGCCGGTAGCCGTGAAGTGGCTGGTAAAGGTGAACGGATGCAGGCCAATCAGGCCGAGCGGCAACAGGCCAAGCAGGTTCGCCAGCAGGATGAACATGAACAGCGAGAAGACATAAGGAATATACTTCTTGCCGCCTTCACCCACATTGGCGATCAGCAGGCTTTTGATGAAGCCGGTCATATATTCGACCGCCATCTGCCAGCGACCAGGCACCAGTTCGCGCTTCATGCCGCCGATCACGAAGATCCACAGCACCACAGCAGCAGCCACCATGTAGAGCGCGCTGTTGGTGAAGGCGATGTTGAAGCCGCCAAGCGACAGGTGATCCGTACCAAACAACGGTTCGATCGCAAACTGGTGCATCGGATCGATTTTGCCGGATTGTGCCACAATGACCCCTGTAACGTCTGCTATTCGGACTAAGATAAAAGCGTCCCTATTCGCCGGGACGCTTCGTCGTCGTCAATCTGATGATGTTCCTGAAGGCAACCACGATCCCAAGACCGAGGAAACCGAGCAGGAGCCATGGGGATGTCCGCAGAAAGTAGTCCAAAGTCCCACCAACCACGGCACCACCGGCAAGACCGCCGATCAGTTCTGCGAGAACCCTGTTGCCCAGGCGCGATCCATCATCGCCCTGTTGCTTCGTGGTCCCCTGTCTGACCTTTTCGGCTCGTTCGGCCTTCGCGATCCGCTCCTCGAGAGAAGTGATGCGCTCGTCCTCATCTGCCGGGTCTTGCCCGGGCACATCCTGCGTCATGGCCGTTCCTTTCCGTTCAGGCAGATAAGCCAACGTCAGGCGGCATGGCGCGTGCGGTTGCACCCGTCAAGGCGCGGCCCGTTTAGAAAGGGCTTTCGGGATAGTCAACCGTAGTTGGTCAGGAGAATTGCGCTTCCACTGGCCGCAGCGGCGAAACGCCCCGCGGTCGCGCAATTACCCTGCGGTCGCGCAATAGGTCGGCAGGGCGATCGGCCCGGCACCCTTGGTTTGCCAGGGTCCCGCGCCCACGCGATATACCTGGCCCTGCTTCACGCGGTTGCTCAATGTCTGGCAACCCGTGGCTGCCGCCATATCCTGAACCGTGACGCCTCGCTTGCTGGCAAGGTCGGTATAGGCCGCGCGCCGCTTGATGTTGATCGATTCGACTTCCGATCGCACCGCCGCGCTTACCGATCCAGCGATGCCCAGATAGCCGTCGGCCTGCTCGCCCACGGCGCCCTCCGCCATTGCAGCGGCAACCGCGCCCGACTGCGCGCGAGCAGGCGCGCTCGCGACAAGTCCCGTGGCCAGCGCGACGGCGGCACCTGCGACGATCATCAAAAGCTTGCGTGTCATTGCGGGAACAACTCCGGGTTATTCTGGATAAGATCCTGTGCATCACGCTGAAGGCGTACGACGACCTCCTGCTGCACCTTTACATTCAGGTTGATTTCGATCGGCTTGTCCGGTGCCTTAACCTGGATGCAGCCCGTCAGGGCCAAACCGGCGAAACCCGCCGCAAAGATAGCTTGTGTCTTCATTTCTGTTCCCTGTTTCTCACAGTGTCGCTTTCCGCAGGGTTAACTGCAATCCCTTGGCGAATCTTCTCCTGCATCTGATCCCCTATGCTGTTCTGTATAAGCATAGTGGGATCGATGAAGGACTTTGCCGTGCCCAGCAGGCCGCGGAACGGCGCGGCAATGCGCACATTGAAGATGAAGGGCAAGCCGGTGAGGTTGCGCGCCATGCCCGCCGGAACATCGCCCAGCTTCCCCCGGTTGACACCGTTGAACACGACATTGGTCACCATCTCTCCATCAAGCGCTCCGTCCATCAGGATGGTGAGGCATTTATATTGCAGATTTTTAAGCGCGTCGAAGGCCAGCTTGCCCATCACGCCCAATTGCTCGTTCGAAACCGGCCCAACATAAGACAGCGTCCCCGATTGGCGGTTGGGATCGCAAGGCACCGTGGGGAGCACCCCTTCGGGCATGATGAGGGGCGGCATGCCCTGCTGCCTTGCGGTCAGCACGCCCCCCGCGACGCGGCCGCCCTGAGCGTTGAAGATCAGCGGCATGATCCCGTCGAACGTGCCTGTGGCCGATATATTCTCAAGCTCCATCGTCTGGATGAAGGCACCCGCATCTATGCCGATGACGCGGAACGTCAGATAGCGGTCCACATCGGCACTGAAGTCCATGGTCGTCGGCAACAGAACCAGTTGCCCTCCGGAGAAGGGCCAGCCGCCGCCCTCGATGCGGACCTTCTGCCCAGGTTCCAGCCTGTAGCGGACAAGGCCATCGCGGACTTCAACACCGGGATTGACCATCCTGATCCGCATTTCCTGCCCCGGCGCACTCACCAGCCCCAGCAGATCGGTAAAGTGCAATTCGCCGGACATTCCCTCTACCGGGCCGAACGCCGCCGCCAACTTGGCGTTGTCTGTGCGGAACACGCCATCGCTGGTCACTTCGGCGCCGTTCCACCGGATATGCCCCTCGCCCGTTACCGTCGCATTGACGTTGGCGACTACCCCCAGCGCCAGGCGGGTCACGTCCTCTGGCTGCAAATCGGGACCGAATACCAACCCCGGCACAGTCAGGTCGGCCTTGCCCCGGCCGGAGCCCAGATCATGCGAAATATCCGCACGCGCCACCAAGGCATCGTTGCGCGGCGCCCGCAGCGTTCCTGTCCCCAGGATTCGACCGTCCCGCAAGCTGAGGGCGAAGTCCGGTACCTTCAACGGCTCAAACCGTCCCGGCGTTTGGGCATCACGCACCATCACCGAAGCGGCGAGCTTCAACGCTCCTCGCGCGAAGTTCCATTCGCCCGTGCCATCCTCCACGATCAGCGGAACGGAACCGATTCGCGCGTTGGTCCCTGCCAGCTTTCCCGTCAAACCCTGTGCCGTAGCCCTGCCGGTCAGCGTTTGCGCGACCAGCCGCACCGGAGATGCTTCAGGCCCGATCGCCAGTTCCGCCCGAGATAGCGAAAATCCCTCCTGACCAATGGCGACCCTTGCCCGCTCCGCCGACAGCCGCATCGGACTCTCGCCGCTACGTCCTCGCAGGTCGAGATTGCGGATCTCGGCCCCCGCTCTCACCCCGCCCGGCCCCGTCGCCACCAGAGCACCGCCGCCGATTGGGCACAGCGTCTGCCGGGTTCGCCCGACCGAAAAGCTGCCGTAACGCGCCTCCTCCAACGCCAACGGCACGCAGCGCCGGTTGATAGTTATCGACCCATCAGCATTCAGCTGTCCCACGACCGGCAGCACGAGGCCGCGTAGCCGTCCGCCGGGCAGCGGGCCGTCCAGCCTTGCCGCTGTTGAAAAGAGCGTATCTCCCCCAGGTCCGGCGGTGAAACGTACCGGCTCGAGCGCCAGCCTGGCATTACGAGCCGCATATGGGTCGATAAAAAGCTGTCCACCCAATCCGCCACCCGGCCGCCGTGCCAGCCGCAGTGCAGCCTTCGGCAATCCACCGCCATCCGTCGTGAGCGCGCCATCCAGCGCCCAGTCGACAGCCGCTCCCGCCTTGCCCGGCCAGGCAATCGTCACCCTGCCATCGCCGGGAATCGTCACGCGCGCGCCGCTGCGTGATTCGAATCCACTGTTCGTCAGCACGACGTTTCCACCCTGGCCGCTTTGCGCGAAGGCAAGGCTGGTTCGCAGCACATTATCCTCCCCCGCACGGCGCACCGCATCGGCCAGCCGTTCAGCCAGCGGCGCCAGAGGCGTGCCCGACGCAGACCGCTTCAACCCCGCCAGAGGATCACGTCCGGGAAGGCTCAGTTGATGCGCCGACAAACGCCCGCTGGCCTGTGACTTACCTTTTGCGACGCTCCAAGCGCCGACAATCTCCGACTGACCTGCCTTGAGCCCCGCCATGCCCAGTGCCGCCGCGCCGATCCGCGCACGGCCAGCCGTCGCCGAAGCATTGCCATCAAAGTCGATCCGTCCGACGGGCTTCGCCAGCACCATGCCAGAGGACTTCAGCGCCTCAGCTCCCAGCACGACACGGCCGTTCCACCGATCCAGCGCCTTGCCGATCCAGACATCCATGTCCGCCCTCGGCTTGGCCGCGCCAGTCGCGCTGCTCCTGCATCCAAGAGCCGTCGCCTGTGCCGGTCCAACCAGATGCGGCCGCTCATTCCTTATGGCGACATCCAGCAAGGCGGTCATACCGGCCATGCTGCACCCCGCGAACGCCGCCCGTGGCATGGCAGCGGCAAGGCGGCCGTCGAAGCCGGACCTCAGATTGCCCTTGCCGTCGATCTGCATGCCGACCACTCCGGCATCGGTATCAAGCCGCATGCGCGCATCACGCAGCGCGAGGGCGATGTCCGGCAGACTGAACGGCGTCTTAGACGCAGGATCGCGGAACTTGTCCAATTCCCCCAGCCGAAGCACCCCGTCGCGATAGGAACCGCGCAGCCGCACGCCCCCGGCCCTCACGGCCGCGACATGGGGGGACAGGCCAGTAAACGCCAGATCCACTTCCACCCACCGGGCAGTCAGATCGGGATTCGCTGGATCGCCAAGGACGATATTCTCGATACGCTGAGTGCGCAGGCCGATGTCCTTCAGGTCATAGCTCGCCTGGACGCCGCGCCGGTTCATCTCCCGCCCAATGAAATTTTCCGCGATCGGCGCTCTCTGGGTCCACAACGCAACAAGGATCAGCGCCAGGGACCCCGTCCCTACGCCCAGCCAGCGTAACCAGCCGCGGCGAATTCCCTCTTCGCCGTCCTCAACTTCCATGCTTATGGCAAACCCCGGCTTTCACACATGATCCGTAACGCCTGCATAACGTCTGACGCTCCCTAAATATCCTTGCCCGATATTTGCGCAACGCATAGGTCCATTTCTCTGAACGGGGGATTATAAGGCATTGGCGGACAGGGAAGTTGTGGTCAGCCATGACGGCGTGGGACATCGCGCCCGGCTTCGGCAGAAGTTGGCGGAAAGCGGCGGTGATGCGCTGCACGACCATGAGCTTATCGAATATCTGCTGGCCCTCGCCATTCCCCGCCGCGATACTAAGCCGCTGGCCAAGGCGTTGCTGCGTGAATTTGGCGGCATCGGTGGCTTGATGACCGCCGATTGGCAGGCGATCGCGCGCGTCCCCGGCATGGGCGACACCAGCATTGCCGCTGTCAAGATCGTGCATTCCACCCTGCTGCGCATGCTCCGCAATGAGGTGTCACAGCGTCCGGTCCTTGCAAGCTGGCAAGCCCTGCTCGATTATCTGCGGGCCGACATGGCCTATCTCCCGGTGGAGCGCGTCCGCGTGCTTCACCTCAACAGCCGCAACATGCTGATCCGCGATGAACATATGGGCGACGGCTCGATCGACCAGGCCGCCATCTACACACGTGAAGTCATACGCCGCGCCATCGACCTTGGCTCATCAGCGCTGATTCTGGTTCACAACCACCCCAGCGGCTCTCCCGAACCCAGCCGACAGGATATCGAGATAACGCGCCAGATCGCCGAAGCAGGCAAGCGCCTCAACATTGCGGTGCATGATCATATCATCATCGGATCGCAGGGACACAGTAGCCTGCGCGCGATGGGGCTATTGTAGGGCCGTCCTTCTTACCCACTGGCAGGAAGGACGTTCCACGGACGTCCTAACCCTCGAATCCCACCGAAAGAAATTCAGGCACAGGTCCGTTCCAGCCCTCATCCGGACCTTCGTCCCGAACATCGGCGCGACGCGACTTTGAACCATTACCTTGCTGGCGGGCAGGACGAGGCTCTTCGCGCCGTTCGTCCTCCTTGCGCTTGGCGGGCTTGCGCTCCACCTTCCGCTCGCTATCCCGGCGCGGCTCGTCGGCCGAATCCACCTTTGCAGAGGCACCGGCAGGAGCTCCGATCGTCTCGATCTTCTGCCCGATCAGCTTCTGAATATTATCGATCGCCTCGGCATCTTCCGGGGTCACAAAGGTATAGGCGACACCCGATGCCCCCGCACGCCCGGTACGGCCAATACGATGAACATAATCGTCCGGATGCCAGGGCGCATCGAAATTGAAGACGTGGCTGACACCCTTGATATCCAGCCCGCGCGCCGCGACATCTGACGCTACCAGGATATTCACCGACCCCGCCCGGAACCGCTCCAGTTCGGCAATTCGCGAAGACTGATCGATGTCTCCATGAATCTCGCCCGATTTGAAACCGTAGCGCTGCAGGCTCTTGTTCAGTTCACGAACCGTGGTCTTGCGGTTGCAGAAGATCACCGCGCTCAGCACTTCCTCATGCTCCAGCATCGCGCGTAGCGCTTCGCGCTTCTTACGCGAATCAACCTTCACCAGCCTCTGGGTGATGTTGGTGGAGGCAGTGGCGGGCCGCGCCACTTCAATCGACTTGGGATTGCTCAGGAACCGATCCGCCAGCTTCTTGATCGGCGCGGGCATGGTCGCTGAAAACAGCAGTGTCTGCCGCTGCGAGGGCAATTTGGTGCAAATTTCCTCAATGTCCGGGATGAACCCCATGTCCAGCATGCGGTCAGCTTCATCGATGACCAGCATCGAACAGCCGTTCAGCAATATCTTGCCGCGCTGGAACAGGTCCATCAGTCGGCCCGGCGTGGCGATCAGCACATCGACGCCCTTTTCCAGGGCTTTGAGCTGATCGCCCATCTGCACGCCGCCAATCAGCAGCGCCATGTTGAGCTTGTGATATTTCCCGTACTTCTCGAAATTCTCGGCAACCTGCGCCGCGAGTTCGCGCGTCGGTTCCAGAATGAGCGAACGCGGCATCAACGCACGAGCCCGGCCATGCGCCAGAATGTCGATCATCGGCAAAACGAAGCTTGCGGTCTTGCCCGTCCCCGTCTGCGCGATGCCGATGATGTCCTTCATCATCAACACAGGGGGGATAGCCTGCGCCTGAATCGGCGTGGGCGTATCGTATCCGGCCTCGTTAACGGCCTTCAACAGTTCATCGGAAAGGCCGAGATCGGCAAAAGTCATTCAATTGTCCGGGACAGAGGCTCTCCGCAACGCGCTCATGCATCACGGAAATCGCGCGCGCCTTGCGGAAATATTGGCATCTTGTCAAGAAAATCGCGCACCGGAGCGCGTTTCCACAGCGGGTCAATCGTCCCCGTCCGCCTCTTCCAATCGCCGGAAACTGTCGATCACGCAACTAAGCCCACTGCGCGCCTGCAATTCATCGCGCCCGGAACAAAGTGACCCATCCTCATCCGGCTCGACATAAAATCCCGAGTAGAAGCCTGTCGAACTACACCCCCGCTCCAGCCGAGCCCTATAGCGATGATTATCTGCCAGCAGCAGATCGACGCCATTATCCACAATGACGCTGGCTGACCGGATCGACCGCAAGGCGATGCAGCGCGGCCCCTTCTTTTCCTTCCACGCACGCCCCGCCTGCGGAGCGATGCGCGCGGGCGATCGTCCCTTTTTCGCCATTGGCACGCGAATGATGATCCGTTGCTCGATCGACATCTGCGCCAATTGCACGGGCTCGCTCACGGGCGCGACAAGGAGCAACAGGACGGAATGAAGCAAATCGAACCCCTTTTGGGGCGGCACGCTATGGGCCGATGGTTGAACCGTCGATGAATTCCGGGGCATAGCATTGCAGTATGATAGGGCAAGACATCATCAACAGGTTCATAGCCTTGCTGGGGCCAAAGGGCGTCGTGACCGACGCGGACGACATCGCTCCCTGGCTTACCGATTGGCGGGGACGTTTTCATGGCGCCGCTGCCGCCATTCTCCAGCCCTCCAATACGGACGAAGTTGCCGCGACCGTCACACTCGCAGCAGATCTTCACGTGCCCCTGGTTCCTCAGGGCGGCAATAGCTCGATGGTCGGCGGCGCGACTCCTCCGGATGACGGGTCGGCACTTATCCTGTCTCTGCGCCGGATGAACCGCATCCGCTCCCTTTCTCCCGACGACAATCTCGCAATATGCGAAGCAGGCGTCATCCTCGAAACCCTGCACGATGCTGCGGAGCAAGCCGGTCGCCGCTTCCCGCTCAGCCTCGGCGCGAAGGGATCGGCGACGATCGGCGGCCTCATATCGACCAACGCGGGCGGCACTCAGGTGCTGCGCCATGGGACGATGCGCGCCCTGGTCGAAGGGCTGGAGGCGGTCCTCCCCGACGGCAGCATCCTGCATGGCCTCGACGCGCTTAAAAAAGACAATCGCGGCTATGACCTCAAACAATTGCTGATCGGCGCGGAAGGAACGCTCGGCATCATCACCGCCGCCTCGCTCCGCCTCGTCCCTGCGATCGCGATCCGCGCAGTCGGCTGGGTCGGCGTCCGATCGCCCGCCGACGCGCTCGCCCTGCTCCGCCTGAGCGAAAGGCAATTGGGCGATAGCGTCGAGGGGTTCGAGATTATCGCCGACGATGGCCTGAGCCATGTCCTGTCCCACATTCCTGGCACTCGCTGCCCGATCGAGACGCGCACGCCCTGGCATGTGCTGATCGAAGTCGATCATGCCGACCTGTCCGGCCCATCTCCGGCCGAGCGCCTTGAAGGAGCGCTGACGCAAGCGCTCGAACAAGGACTCGCTGTTGATGCCACGATCGCCGCCAATGATGCTCAGGCAGCGGCGTTCTGGCGCATGCGCGAATCGCTTTCCGAAGCGGAACGCGCGCAGGGACCGGCGCTGCAATTTGACATCAGCGTGCCCGTAGCCCGCATGCCCTCCTTCATGATCGACATGGCCGCGGCGGCCGAACGCACCTTCGCGGGAGCCACCGCCTCCTCCTTCGGTCATCTTGGCGATGGCAATGTCCACTTCCATGTTCGCGCGCCGAAGGGAACGGCGGACGGCCCCGCCTGGATCGCGGCAGAAGGGAAGTCGATCAACGCCTTCGTCCATGA
This sequence comes from Sphingobium sp. RC1, assembly GCF_059738765.1. Classification (NCBI taxonomy): domain Bacteria; kingdom Pseudomonadati; phylum Pseudomonadota; class Alphaproteobacteria; order Sphingomonadales; family Sphingobiaceae; genus Sphingobium; species Sphingobium sp. RC1. Next base: position 1,220,989 of record NZ_AP027306.1, on the reverse strand, counting down.
TGCCGTCGTCGCGGCGGGCGGCTCCATTTCGGCGGAACATGGCATCGGCCAGATGAAACGGGCCGAACTCGGCCGCCTTGCCAGTCCTGCCCGGCTGCATGCCCTGCGCGCGATCAAGGCTGCGCTTGACCCCCTTGGCCTCATGAACCCCGACAAGCTGATCCCCCGTCCCGAAGAGGGCTAGAGGCGGCGGAACGGCTCGACAAAGCAATTGCCTCCCACCCACAAGGTCTTTATCGCCCACACCCAGTTTTTAGGAAAGGCAGCGCAGCCAACATGCGCTGCTTCGATAGGATGGAACAGCATCATGGCTAGCGCGCCCGCCAACAATCTCCCCGTGTTTTACAACGATCTGCTCCCGCTCAGCAGCGTCGATCATGCGAGCTATCGCAGCCGCTCGGTGGAGTCCGCGCCTTTCCTTACGAAACAGCATGCCGTTCCCCTGACCGTCGATGAATTCGTCGCGGCCCAACGGTTCGTGCCGATCATCTTCTCCGCCGGTGACGAAGCGGTTCCGCTGGCGCTGATGGGCCTGAATGAAGGCGTCAACACTTTCCTCGACGATGAAGGCAAGCTGCGCGGTCCCGCCTATGTCCCCGCCTATGTCCGCCGCTATCCCTGGATGCTGGCGAAGCTGCGCCCCGACACCGACGAACTGTCGCTCTGCTTCGATCCGACCAGCGAAGCGGTCGGCGAGTTTGAGGAAGGACAGCCTCTTTTCGAAGATGGCAAGCCCACCGAACTCACTCAGGGCGTTCTCAAATTCTGCGAGGATTTCGAACAGGCTGCCGCGCGGACTGGCCAGTTCATGAAAGACCTGAAGGAACTGGACCTGCTGATGGACGGTGAAGTTGCCATCCAGGTGCCCGGCAACGATCAACCTTTCGTCTATCGCGGCTTTCGCATGGTGAACGAGGAAAAGCTGCGTGACATGCGTGGCGACCAGCTGCGAAAGATCAGCCAGAACGGCATGCTGCCCCTTATCTACGCGCATCTTTTCTCGCTGCAGCTCATCCGGGAAGTTTTCGAGTCGCAGATTACGCAGGGCAAGGGACCCCTTCCCGTCCCGGCGGCGCCCCAGACCGCCGATGCCTGACGCTGTAAATTAACCTGCATCAATAATGCGATAGAAAAGCTTTTTGTCGGCCCCTTGAAACTGGGCTCGCCCTCCTTTATCTTTCGAACATACGGCGCACCTGCCCCCCTTTCGGGTGTGTCGTATGGGCGCCTCCCCCTTTTGGAGGCGTCTCCTCCCTGAACCTTGGCCACCCCATGTAATACATGGGGTGGTTTTTTATGGCCCGAACAGGGAAAGTGGTTTCGCTTGACGGCGAACTCCTCTCCACCTAAACGCCACCGCCTGCCAGCCGCCTGTGCGGCCAAGGCCCCTTCGTCTAGCGGTTAGGACGCGGCCCTCTCACGGCTGAAACACGGGTTCGATTCCCGTAGGGGTCACCACTCTCTCATAGATAATGTGCACCGCGAATGTGTCGCGCGATTTCTGGTTGTGGTCGTCACCCGCACATCGAACGCTCGTAATTTCAGCGCCGTTCGGCAGGTTTGTGACATATGGATCGAACTAACTTGAGTCTCTGTCGTTTGATGTTGGGCAATTGTGGAGACGAACCATGCGTAACACATTCTTATTGATGGCAGGATTGGCAGCCGCTGCCAGCGTTGGCGGCTGTTCTCGTGAAACGACGCGCGATGGACTGCGGGGTGCAGGCATCGGCGCGGTCGGTGGTGCGGTAGCAGGTGCGATCGTGCCCGGGCTTGGCGTGGCCGAAGGCGCGGCGATCGGCGCTGCCGGTGGTGCTGTCGTAGGTGCTGCCACGTCCGATGGACAACGTCGCTGGGAACGTGACCGTCGCGGCCGCGAATATTATATCGATCGCAACGGCAACCGCGTTTACCGCTGACGCCATATCGCCGCGCCCTGGACGCGGCATGCAAAGACATGACAGCATCTTGGGCGCAGCGATGGCAGGGCCGGGACAGAATCGTCCCCGCTATTGCGGCGCTCTTGGTCAACGCCGTCATCGGCTATGCATTGATAATCGGCCTTAGAGCGCCTTCGCTATTACGCTCGGCGACAGATAGCACCCCCTTGGCGTTGTTCAATCTGAAGCCCCCCGCGCCGGACCAACCCAAACCTCCCCCGCCTAAAAAAGCTCGCGAACCCATACGCGAAGGCGGCGCTGCGTCCGGATCTCCTCCACGCGCCGAGAAGGTGCGAGATCAACCGCCGCGCCCTACCAGCGTTGTCGCCCCGTCGCCCATAATACCTACCCCTGCTCCGATCCAGCCCACCGCGCCGACAGCCTCCATGACGAGCGGCGCAGGCGGCGCGGGTAGTGGCGCTACTCCCGGCTCTGGCAGCGGGTCCGGCGGCACTGGAACCGGCACTGGCCGGGAGGATGGCGAGGGAGGCGATTTCTCGCGGGCGCGCCAAACCGGCGGCCGCTTTCGCAATTCGGATTTCCCTGGCTCCTTACGCGGCGTAGGCCGCGTGACGATCGGCGTGCGATACGCCATCGGTCCTTCGGGACAGGTCGACAGATGCGAAGTCATCGAAGGAAGCGGCTATCGGGAGATTGACGCGATGACTTGCCGCGTCATCATGGAACGATACCGCTTTCGCCCTGCCCGCGATCCCGAAGGATATGCCGTTACCGAGGTGCGAGAAGAGGATTACCGCTGGCGTGTGCGTTAAAAGCGATAGCAACTAAACAACCAGCATCGACACCCACCAGCCCGGGAGCGCCGCGACCGCCAGACATGTGCCCAGCGGCACCCGCGTCGCTGCCGTCACCTTCCGGCCCAAGGCGACGCTTGCCAGCACCGCCACCAGGCCAATCCCCGCAGCCATCAGCAGGATGAACGGCAGCGCCTGCCATCCGAACCAGGCCCCTAGCCCGCCCATCAGCTTCGCGTCACCGAGGCCTAATCCTTCCCTCCCCCGCGCCATCCGATAGCCGACCGCCACCGCCAGCAGGACACCATATCCTCCTGCCGCCCCGATCACTCGATCGGACAGCGCCGCATCCGTCACCCACAGGCCCAGTGTCAGTCCAAGGAACGCCAACGGCAACGTCAGCGCGTCCGGCAACCAAAAATGCCGCCAGTCGAGGATCGCCAATGTCAGCAGCAGCCATCCAAGCAAAGCCCATCCAGCCCCCACCAGCCCCGGCGCCAGACCGGATGCGAGCGCCCCGATCACTGCGCAGCCCGCCTCCATGCCCCCGTGCAACGGTGCGATCTTCCCGCCGCAGGTACGACACCTGCCCCGCGACAGTAGCGCGCTTATCATCGGGACAAGATCGACTGCGCCCAGCACCCGCCCGCAGCTATCGCAGGCCGACCGTCCACGCATGACGCCGCGACCCTCGGGCCAGCGCAATATCAGCGTCCCCAAAAAGCTGCCCGCGATCGCCCCAGCAACCGCGCCCAGCCCCGCCCACAGCGGATCGATCACAGCGTTCCTTCGACCTTCAGCACCCGCGCGCCGCTTGTCCCGGCAAAGCCAACCTTCGCCAGCGCATCGCCGAGCGCCGCGTCCGCTGTCTCCACCCGCATCTCGGCAACATAGCGCCCTGATCGCCATATCCGCAGGTTGATCTTCTCCAGCCCAGACTGGCTGACCAGCGGCAGAAGCAACGCCTCGCCATCGCAACTCGCCACGCCCGACAGCCCTTGCGTCAGATTGAGACCCGGGAATTGCCCTGCCATCTGTGCCCGCACCCGACCCTCGGCATGGCCGCAGCGATCGCCGGAAAAATACGCCGTAACATCCTCCATCGCCAAACTCGCGATCGGCAGCGGCGCAAAGCTTCGCCCGAGCGGCACAGTCCCCGTCACATCATCAACGCCCGTGCGCCCGAAACCCACGGTCAGCGCGCCGCTCAGATCATCCGCCGCGCCCTGCCGCCGCCATATGTCGAACCGCGCCCGCCCCATCAGCAAAGACACCCGCGATAAAGCGGCATTCACCGACCCGACCGGCATTGTGCCAAGCATCAACTGATCGATCCGCCCGCTCCACAGCGTCCCCCGCACCTCCCGCGCGGCGATGCCCAGTCGCTCCAGCCCGGACAGCCCCAGCGCAATCCGCATCGGCATGAACAGGATAAGCCCAAAGACGAACAGCAGGACGATCGCAATTCGCGTCCGCCCAGACCAGCCCAGCCGCGTCATTGCCCAGCCCCCCGCACAAGCACCGCCTGCACCGAAACGCTGCCCGCCGTCGGGGCAGGCCGCGCGCTCATCGTCTCCACGCGCACGCCCTGCGCCTCCAGCGCCGCAAGCCAGGAAAACAGCGCCACCGGCCGCACCGACGCCATCGCAATCTCGATCCGCGCCGCGCCCTTCGCCTCCGCCCGCTCCAGCGTCAGCCCCGCCTCGCCCGCGCTCTGGCTCACCATTTGATCGATCGCCGTCCCGGAACTCGCCGCAACCCCTCGCGGCAATGTCTTGAGCAACTTCACCTTCGCCCGCATCGCCGCATTGCGATCAGTCGCGGCGAGCAGCCCTTCACGCGCCGACCGCTGCGCCGAAGCCAGCGGCCCCGCCACGCCCAGCCACAGCAGCACCACCGCCAGCAGCGCGAACATCACGCCCAGCATCCATTGCTCGCGCGGCGATCTCTCGCCCCACATCGTCTTCATCGCGTCCATCATGATCGCACCGTAATGTCGGCCAGCGCCCGCCCGCCCGGGTCTTGCGAAGGCGTCGCCGTGATGGTGAAGCCCGCGCTCTGCAAGGCCAGCAGCACCGCGTTGATCTCCTCCACCTTCGCCGCCGCCAGCGTCGCCCGGATCATCCCGTCCGGGTCACGCGACAGCGCCGTCATCGACACGCCCGGCGCTTCCTGCAAGGCGCTGAGCAAACCCGCAACTGGCGCCGTAAAGGCATAAGCCCCCGCCCCCCGCGCCGCCAGCTGCCGCTCAATCTCCGCCTCCGCCTGCGTCAAGTCACCCGCACCCGGCACCACCTGCCGCGCCAGCGCCAGGCTCTCCGCATCCAGGCCCCGCGCCGCCACATTTTGCCGGACCATCACCGCCAATGAAATGAACAGGCTGACAAGCAGGATCAGCCCGCTCCACAGCAATATCCGCCGAAGCGCCGCCTTGTCCGCGACCCGCCGCACCCGCTTGGCAAAGTCGCTCTGCCGCAGGTCCAGTGGCGGCCGCTCCAGCGCCTCGACCGCCCGCGCCTGCAACAGATCGGCAGGCACATCCTCAATCGCCGCATCGGCCGCCAGCACCGAAGCCAGATCGCCGCCAAAAGCAACGTCACGCCCCCGTAACACCGTCTCGCCATCCAGCGCGCCACGCACAAAACCCTCAACGGGTTCCGGCAAAAACAACGGCGCAGGCACGATGACGTCCGGGTCCAACCCATGATGCTGCGCCCAAAGCAGCCAATGCTGCATGTCGCTCCTCGCAGCGACCGCGACGACATGCGGCCGCGCCGGATCATCATTCTCATCCGCCGCCGCAAACAGCTGATCAGCAGGCACGATCCCGCCCGCCAGCGCCGACAACCGCGCCGCCGCACGCCCCTGCCGGGGCGCCAGCTCAGGATAGTCCGCCCAATGCAAAGTCACCATCGAAGCAGGCGGCACCAACATCACCACCGCATCGGCAGGCAACGCCGTCAGGCCACAAGCCGCCAGCCAGTTTGCTCCCCTGCCGCCCTGCGCCACAGCGCCATCGACAACGCGCATCCACAGCGGTTCGCCCGCTTCGGGCAGCGCCACGATCAGTCCGTCACGCACGCTCACGCGCCGCTCCCCCAGCTACGGCGGATCAACCTCGCCGGGCTCTGCCGGGCATCGATCATCGCCCGCTCCACCACCTGCGTTCCCCCAACGTCCACCGTCACTTCCACCCCGAAAAATCCTGTCGTCAACTTGACCTGATTGGCCACTTCCTCAAGCGGACTGATGCCCTGGCTGGCCAGCGGCGCCCAAAATTGCACCGTGCTGCCGTAACCCTCGGCGGGCCGCTGCGCCAGATATTGGCGCGCCTGCGCCACGCTCACCTGCCCTTGCAACAGCATGGCGAACAGCACCGCCTGCCCCGGCAGCAGCGTGTTGACGTTGATCGGCGACAAATCCGCCGTCGGCAACGCGCAAACCCACGGCCGCGCCAGATCATAGATGGCGGACGTCACCCCATGGACCGCGCGCAGCTCACTCGCATCCACCATGAAGCGATTTGCCGTGCGATAGGGCCGTGCCGCCTGCGCATAGACCTCATCCTCCGCCCCGCCGGGCTGCGGCACGCTGTCGCTGTCGATCCAGTCGGCGAGCGATGCCGCCGCCACCTGCGCCTGCCGCGCATCCACGCCCAGCGCCTGCAACAATGCCTGAAATTGCGACACGCCAACCGGCCGAACCTTCAAATTGGACTCATTCTCGCCAGCCACCACGCTGTTGAGGTTGAAGCAGTTGCCCGCATCACTCACCCGAGCACTCGCGACACCACCGGGAACAGCGACCGGCTGCGGCGTCCCCATCCAGTTTCCCGCCAGCGTCGTCTTGCCCGGATTGGCGGCGATCAGATCACCGATCCGCAACCGCGCCATCTCCACACCCGCATTGGCAAAGGCCCGCGCCTGATCCACCGCGCCGCTATTGCCCGTCATCCGGGTAGCCAGCGCCAGCCGCTCCAGCGCCGTAGAGGCCACCACAGCCATCACCGCGACCAGCAGCAATACGGTCAGCAACGCCGCTCCCCGCTCGCCCTTTTCCCCGGGATCAGGCACCAGCCATCTCCCCTTCCAGCTTCTCCGCAGGCCCCGGCCCGACCAGAAAGCGCAAGGTGACAGGCGCTTCACCCATGCGCGTCACCGTCATTTCAACAGCGCGCGGCATCAGGTCGGGCTGCGTCGGTATCCACTCGTCACGCCACTCCCCCTGCGCATCGCGAAAGCGCAGCGCGACATCATCCACATGGTCCAGCAGCGTAGCTGGCTCGTCCCCGGCCGCGCCATCGACCTGCGCATAAGTGCGCCGCTCCAGCCGCCCTTGCCGCACCCAATATTCCACCTTCTGTAAGGAAGGCCGGGGCAAATCGCCCAGATTGTCCCAACCGCCCCGCACGAACTGCATCACCGGCACGGCCTCGCCCTCACCATGCGACCAGAATGCGGGCGCCAGCGTCCCCATCTCCGTGCGGCTGATACGCGGCACCGCCTGCCCAAGATCGGCCGCCAGCGCGCCGCCTGCCCTTTGCACGGCCGCCATGTCATTCAGCCGCGCCTTGACCTGCGCCTGCGCCGACACGCTATTCCCCAGCAAGAGCACGCCCGCCGCCGCCAGCATCGCAAAGATCATCAGCGCCACCAGCAGCTCTATCAATGTAAAGCCCGCCTGCCCGCCCGGCCCTCCGTTCGCTTCGAGCGAAATCGAGAAGCCTGATGCGCGACTGAAATCCCTGCCGGCTACGGCGCGCATCACTGCACCACCCGCACAAAGCTCAGCACGACCGGCGAAGACCCCGTCTGCCCATTCACAGTCAGATCAACCTGCAACAGTCGCTTGTCGTTAGTAGCCTTGACCGCCCTCACCCAATGCCAGCGTCGCCCGCCATTATCGACATCGCCCTCTTCCCTGCCCAGCGAGGGCGGCGCAGGATCGGTCTGCACCTCCACCATCAAATTGCGCGCGACAATCTGCCCCAGCGCCTTGCTGTCGAGATCAGCCGCCGTCCGCAACGTCACCCCCTGCAACCGCACCAGCGCCAAGGCAGCCAGACTGAACACTGCCAACGCCACCAGCATTTCCAGCAAGGTAAAGCCTCGTTCACCCGATGGAGCCCCCCTCTCACCCGTTCGGGCTGAGCCTGTCGAAGCCCCCCTCTTCTTTTCACCAGGCCGATCGAAGATGCCAAAGCTACCCACCAACCATGACCTTCCCCGCCATATCGACAGTTACGGAAACCCGCTCAGCCTCCCGCGCCAAAGTCACCGTCATGGCGTCAGTCGGCAGGCCAGTCCCATCAAAGCCGATCTGCTGCCGCCCGTCCTTGCCAACCAGCGCCCGCGTCCCGGCCTTCCAGTTGGCCGTCGCAAACGGCTTGTCCTCCAACGGCACCCATTGCGCGCCATCGCGCCGCTGAAAGCCATAGCCCGACGCGGAAACCCACACCCCCATCGGCCGCGCGGTAACGACCGCTTCGTCGCGCGCGGCAGCAACGCGCGCGGCAAAGCGGTCGGCATCATCGACAACCCGCCCGCGCGGGTCGGGCATGGCAAGCACCACCGCAGCCGAAATGAAACCGACGATCGTCAACACGACCATCAGCTCGATCAGAGTAAAGCCATTGGCGATCGGCCGACGAACCAACCTCTCCCCGTTCGGGTTGAGTCCTTCGACTTCGCTCAGAATCGCCGCCTCAAAGCTCGCTGGAATAAATATCCGCATTCTCGCTCTCGCCGCCCGGCTGGCCATCCGCGCCCAGCGAACTGATATCGAACGCGCCCTTCCGCCCCGGCACCGCATAATGATAGGCCCGGCCCCACGGATCATCGGGCAGCTTCTTGATGTAACCACCCCGGCGATACCGCTGCGGCTGCGCCAGCGATGCGGGCGGATTGATCAGCGCCTGCAACCCATCCGTCTGCGAAGGGTAGCTCAGATTATCGAGCCGATACTGCTCCAGAGCCTGCTCAATCGTCGCAATGTCCGCCTTGGCCTTCTCCACCCGCGCCGTGTCGGTCGCCGGAATGACGTTGATCGCCACGATCGTCGCCAACAGCCCGATGATGACGATCACCACCATCAACTCGACCAGCGTAAAGCCGTGTTCGGCGGAACGCCTCGAAAAGGTGAAGCCATCCTCGCCTGCTTTTCGACCTCCATTCGCACTGCGCTTGTCGAAGTGCCTTTCTTCTTTCTGGAAAAAGCGCATGGCTCTGGAAATAGACATAATCACTCCTCAAGCCCCCGTAAGGCTCTGCAATTGCAGGATGGGTAGCAGGATCGACAAGATGATCACCGCCACGATCCCGCCCATCAATATGATGATCACCGGCTCCAGCATGGCGAGCGCAGCGGAGGTGAAGCTGTCAAACTCCTGCTCCAGATAATCGGCCGCCCGCTCCAGCATCGTATCCAGCCGCCCCGCACTTTCGCCACTCGCCGCCAGATAGACCAGCAACGGCGGAAACACACCAGCCCGCCGCAGCGCCGCCGACAGGCTCCCGCCCCCACGAATGGCCTCGACAATCTTCTCGGAAGCCTGCCGCAACACTCGGTTATGCACCGTCTGCGTCGTCAGCGTCAGGCCTTCCATCAGCGGCAGGCGGCTCGCCACCATCGTGGACAAAGTCCGCGCCATCCGCGCCGCATGAAGGTCGCGGATCAACCGTCCCAGCAGCGGCAACCGCAACAACAGCCCATCGAACCCATAACGGAACGCCTCAATCTTCAATGCCCGCCAGAAACCAAAGGCACCCAGTCCGATCAGGATCGCCAGCAACCACCAATAGCCAGCCAGAAAGGCCGAAGTCCCCATCACCATCCGCGTCAGCAGCGGCAGGTCCTGACCCACCGTATCGAACTGCTCCACAACCTTGGGAACGACAAAAATCATCAGCGCCGCCACGACGCAGACGGCGAACGCGGCCAGCACGCTCGGATAAGCGATTGCCGTCAAAACTTTCGACCGGATCACCGCCTGCCGCTCCATCAGGTCGGACAGCCGCTCCATGATCGTCGGCAAACTGCCTGAGCTTTCGCCCGCCGAAATCATCGCGCGATACAGCGCTGGAAAGCTCTTCGGCTCCGCGCCCAGAGCATCGGCCAGCCGCCGCCCTTCAAGCACGCCTGAATGCACCTTGCTGACGATCGCGCGCACATGCTCCTGCTCGCTCTGCCGCCCGATAGTGCGCAGCGATTCTTCCAGCGGGCTCACCTGGATCAACGTGGACAGCTGGCGCGTAAAAAGCGTCAGCTCCTTGGCGGACAAACGAGGGGCGCGCAGTGAGAAGGCCGCTCGCCTGGCTACCTTCTCCGCCACGCCAGGCTCGATCCGCACGATGAACAGCTTGCGCGCGTCCAGCTTGGCCCGCGCATCCTCGACCGTATCGGCCTTGATCTTGCCGCTGCGCTCCTTGCCCGCTGGATCGATGACCAGATAATAATATTCAGCCATCGGCGATGGTTTCCACCTCGGCCGCATCGCGCCGCGACACGCGGATGGCTTCCTCCGCCGTGGTCTGTCCATCGCGCACCAGCGCCCGCGCCGCCGATCCCAGATTGGGCGCATTGAGGAAAGCGTGCCGCGCGATCAGGGACTCGTCGCCCCCATCATTGATCAGGCGGCGGATCGTATCGTCCACCCGGATCGCCTCGAACACGCCGATCCGGCCCTTATAACCAGTCCCATTGCACTCCTCGCAGCCTCGCGCCCGATAAATGATCGTTCCCGGATCGAAACCAAGCAACGCGCTCGCCGACTTGTCCGCCTGCACCGGCTCCCGACAATGCTGACAAAGCCGCCGCACCAGTCGCTGCGCGATCACCGCTCGCAGGGTCGAGGCGAGCAGGAACGGCTCCACCCGCATATCCCGCATCCGCGTGATCGCGCCCACCGCATCATTGGTATGCACGGTCGATAGTACCAGATGCCCCGTCAGCGACGCCTGAACGGCAATCTCCGCCGTCTCCCGGTCACGAATTTCGCCGACCATCACCACATCAGGGTCCTGCCGCAGGATCGCCCGCAACCCCGCAGCAAAGGTCAGCCCGACTTTCGCATTAACCTGCGTCTGCCCGACCCCCTCGACCGCATATTCAACCGGGTCCTCCACGGTAAGAATATTGCGCGTCCCATCGTTCAACTGTCTCAGACCCGCATAAAGCGTCGTCGTCTTCCCCGACCCGGTCGGCCCCGTGACCAGAATAATCCCGTTCGGTTCATGCAATCCTTCACGAAAAATCCGGTCCGCCGCCCCCGCCATGCCCAGCAGGTCGAGGTTCATGCCCGCATTCTCCTTATCGAGAATACGCAGCACCACCCGCTCGCCCGCCCGGCTCGGCAAGGTCGATACACGCACGTCCAGCAACTTTCCGCCAAGCGTCAGCCCGATGCGCCCATCCTGCGGCACCCGCCGCTCGGCAATGTCCAGCCGCGCCATCACCTTGATGCGGCTCACCACCACCGGCGCGACATGTGGCGGCATGCGCAAGGTCTCGCGCAGCACCCCGTCGATCCGCATCCGCACGATCAGGCCGGTTTCATAAGGCTCGATATGAATGTCGGACACACCCTGCCGCGCCGCCTCGGCGATGATCCCGTTGATCAGCCGGATAGCGGGCGCGTCATCGGCGCTGTCGAGCAAGTCGTCGGCAGTCGGAATGTCTGCGGCAAGAATGTCCAGCTCATCGGCGCCCACCTCCAGCGACCCGGCCATGGCGGCAGCGCTGCCCTCCATCGCATAGTGATCCGACAGGTGCCGGTCGAACTGTGGCCCATCAACGAACCGCACATCGAAACTGCGTGCCAGATGGCGCCGCACTTCCAGCAATATGCGCGGATCGCTCCCCTCCCGAACTGCAATCGTGAGGCGGTCTCCGTCCAGCGGCAGCATGACCACGCCATGCTTGCGCGCAAAGACATAGGGAATATCTACCGCGCGGGGCGCGCTGTGCGGCACGTCGAGATGGGAGTGGGGCTCGCTCACCCTAACCTCCGTTCGGGCTGAGCCTGTCGAAGCCCTCCCTTCGAAAAACGGTTCACCGCCGATCTCCATTCCCCGCACCGCCCACCGGCCGAACTACGCCGCTCGATTGCCGAACCGTCGGTTCAATCACCTGCGCCGGGCCAGCACTTGGCTGCGCCACCGCATCACTCGCCTGCATCGCAGCGGCTGGCGGTTCCGCGCCCATATAGTCGCGCACCAGTTCGTCGATGCTCGGTTCCTGATCGGGGTTCCGCGCCAACTGCATGTCCCGCACATAGCCATAGCGTTGCTGCGTCAGGCGCTGCGCATCCTCCTTCGACCGAAGGATGGTGGGCCGGATGAAGACCATCAGGTTGGTCTTGCTCCGGCTCTTGCTGCGCGACTTGAACAGCTCGCCCAGCCCCGGAATATCCGACAGCAGTGGAATACGCTCGATCGTCTTGCGCTCATTATCGTCCAAAAGGCCGCCAAGTGCCAAAATCTCGCCATCATCCACCGTGACCGTCGTCTCGATCTCACGCTTGTTGATGATGAGGTCGCTATTATTGTTGGACACCGGCCCGGCGACGCTCGACACTTCCTGCCTCAGGAACAGCTTGATCGCGCCGCCCGTATTGATCTGCGGCTTCACCTCCAGCTTGATGCCGACATCCTGCCGCTGGACAGTGCGGAACTGATTGTCGAAATTCTGGCTGAGCGCCTCGCCGGTCGTGATCGGCACCTGCTGCCCGACCAATATCGACGCCTTCTGATTGTCCAGCGTCATAACCGAAGGCGTAGACAGGATATTGCTGTCGGTGTCGGACCTGACTGCGTTGATGATCGCCCCAAAAATCCCGTTCCGCCCGATCTGCGTCGCAACCCCGCCAAAGCCGCCCGTCGCGTTCATCAAGCTATCGACCGCAGCCTGCTGCAAGGTGTTCGACAGGCTGCTATTCTCGGTCGAGGTGGTCGTCGTGGTCACGCCGCCGTTGACGACCGTCGTGGTGGTCTTGCCCAACTCGTTCGCGCCAATCGCCCCCGCCAGTGTCAGCAAGTTGGGAGAAGCGTTGGAATAATTGGTAGCAGCAAAACCCGTCTTGGTGCTGCCGATCAGGAACTGCACGCCCAGCTTCTTGGCGGCGGCATCGCTGATCTCGACGATGATCGCCTCGACCAGAACCTGCTCCCGCCTCGTATCGAGTTGCCGAACAGTCTCGCCAAGCATGCGCTGCACGTCGCTATTAGCCGCTACGATGATCGCATTGGCTCCCTCATAGCGGGTAACGATCGCGGGACCCCGCGTCGAAATGCCGCCACCCGAAGAACCCGCCGAACTCACCACCGCAGGCGCCGCCGCAACCGGAGCAGCACCATTCCCCGCCGCCGGAACCGAAGCCGTCACGGCAGAGTTGGACGATTGCCCAACCAATTGCTGCAACACAGGCAGCAGCTTTTCGGCATCCGCATGTTCCAGCCAATAGACGCGAATCTCCGTCCCGCTTGCCGCCTGCCGATCAAGATCGCGCGCCATCTGCGCCAATCTCGTCACCGTCCCGGCATCGCCCCGGATCGCGACCGAATTGCTGCTGTCGATCGGCACGATAGTCGCCGCGCGCTGCGTCCCTTCGCCACCATTCTGCACCAGCGCCTGAAGTGAAGTCGCGATTTCTCGCGCGCCGGCATTCCGCAGCATCACCGTCTGCGTCGCCGCCGTATCGCGATCGATCCGCGCCAGGACTTGTCGGATCCGCCCGATATTGTCGGCATAGTCGGCAACGACCACGCTGTTCCCGGCGCGGTTGGCGGTCACCGATCCATCCTTGCTGACCAGTGGCCGCAATGTCTCCAGCGCACTGGCCGCATCGATCGATCGCAGCCGGAAGACCTCAGTCACGAACTGGTTGCGATTGGCGCCCCGTCCAACAACGCTGGGTTGCCCGGCAGCCCCATCGGCGGGCTGAATGCGATAAGCACCGCCCGGCGCTGGCACCGCTACCAACCCATTCGCCCGCAACGTCGACAGGAAAATCTCGAAATATTCCGATCGCGACAGCGGCCGGTCGGTCACGACCGAAACCTTCCCCTGAACCCGATTGTCGATGATGAAGGTCCGCCCCGTCACGCGCGCGGCGTCCTGAATGAAGGCGCGAATATCGGCGTCGCGCACATTCAGCGTCTGCTGTGCCATGACGGGCGACCCAACAGGCGCGGCCAGAGCGAGGGCGGTCGCGGCGGAGAGAAGGAATTTTCTGGTCATTGGCCTTGCAGAGTAAGGTTGATCGTCGAAAGGCTGGCACCCCGCTCGACGGTCAGGGAAATGCGCGCGCCGGGCATGATCTTGCCCTGCAGCGCCTGGAGGTCGCTGGGCGAGCCAACCGGCTGCCCATCGACCTGGGTGACGATATCGCCGGGCTGGAAACCCGCATTCTGGAAAGTCGGCCCCTTGGCAGTCAGGATCAGCCCCGTGATCCGGCCATTCTGCATGCGCGGCGCGAAACCGATATCACGCTTCAGCCCCTCCGCTGTCGGATTGTCGATGCCGCCTGTCGGCGCTGGAACGACGCCGCCCTCGCCCGGCGCAGCGGCAGGCGCGGGCTGCGACTGGTCGAGGAATATCTGCTCTTCCGATCCGCCCCGGTCGATGGTGACATGGTCGAACGCCACCCCCTTCAACAGCACACCCGGCAAAACCTCGTCACCCACGGCAAAGCTGTTCTGCCCCCCGTCGGGGCCTGCAATGATGGCCGATCCCAGCCCCGACCCCTCGTTCAACCGGATGCCGTAAACCGTCAGTGCCAGCGAGGTGACGACCCCACCGCCCGCCGCCTGCTGCGGTCCAGTCCGGTAAAAGGGGTCGAAGCTCGAAAATAGCGCCTGCCGCGCCGCGAAATTCGGAAACTGCGCCTGCCGCCCTTCCCACGGTCCAAAGCTCCCGACCGGAGTCAGCACAGCCCAAACCAGCCTTGCACATTGCAGCGCGAGCAGGCCCAGCAACAGCTTCTCGGCAACCCGCGCCCAGTCGATCGGCGCGAGGCGGCTGCTAAGGCCTTGAAAGTCACTACGAAACGGCACGCGCATGGAACTTGGTGATCCCCCTTGACACCCGCGCTGCTAGGCAATTGTTTTTACTGCTGGATGACAGACTTGTGACCTATCCATGACAAGGGCAATCCGCAAGCGATGACGCTTGCATTTGGAGCGTCGGACGGTAGCAAAAGGCCCGATCCACCGCCCACGAAGGCGTCCATGCAGAGCCAGCCCATCCCTACAGCAGCCGATGCAGATCCGGCCTGGATCGCATCCCATCCACGCGTCCAGCGCGTGCCCAGCCGCGATCTGACGCTCTTCATCCAGCGGGATTTCCTGACAGCGGAAGAATGCGATGGCCTGATCACACGGATCGAGGCGCGCCGCCGCCCTTCCACCATCGCCGATGCCAATGGCGACACAGGCTTCCGCACCAGCGAGACTTGCGATCTCGACAACGCCGATCCCTTCATCGGGGCAATAGACGAAAAACTCGCCGCCTTCGCCGGGATCGCCCCATGTTTCGGAGAACCGATACAGGGGCAGCGGTATGCCGTGGGCCAGGAATTCAAGGCCCACACCGACTATTTCGATCCCGCTGGCCTCGACTTCGCCCGCTACTGCTCCGTATCAGGCAATCGCACATGGACGCTGATGGTCTATCTGAACCAGCCCCCTGCAGGCGACGCGACCCGCTTCGTCAATATCGGCAAGACGGTTCAGCCCGAACGTGGCAAGCTGCTCGCCTGGAACAATCGCCTTGAGCCCGGACGCTATAATGGGGCCAGCCTGCACCATGGCATGAAGGTGCGCAGCGGCGTCAAGCACATCGTCACCAAATGGTATCGAGAGAAGCCCTGGACCTGAGCTTCAACGCCAAAATCTCTTTCTATTCGCTAATTCATCATGGGCTTTGCCCGCCGCCGCCAGCAGCTTCTTCTTGCTCCGACCGCTCTTCACCAGATCGGCATCGACCGGCAGGCCATGCTGCGCCAACAGGGTGCGCACGTTGACCAGATCATTGAGCGCGCCCAGTTCGTCCTGCAATCCTTCCAGCGCATCGATGTAGCACGCGTGCTGTCGCCTCTGTTTCCTGGCGTCGAATAGACCCCCGAAAAATTCGGCGGCGTAGCGCAGCTTCTTCGCCTTCTTGCGCACCTCGTGACGGTGCGCGTCATCCAGCTTCGCCAGATGCCGTGCGTGCTTCATCTGCCAGCGATGAAAATGCTGCAAACGGCGCGCGGCAAACGCCTCCGCAGCCTCATCGCGCAACTTGCGGCCCTCGGCATCCGGC
The DNA here is from genome assembly GCF_059738765.1 of Sphingobium sp. RC1. Taxonomy (NCBI): domain Bacteria; kingdom Pseudomonadati; phylum Pseudomonadota; class Alphaproteobacteria; order Sphingomonadales; family Sphingobiaceae; genus Sphingobium; species Sphingobium sp. RC1. The sequence continues at coordinate 1,204,995 of NZ_AP027306.1, read as the reverse complement.
TCGCCCATTCCAAGCGTCAGCCATTCCACGATGTCGATCATCAAGCTCCGCGCCCGATCGGATTCCAGCGCATCGATCACCTTAACATGGACCGCCGCGCGGACGGCGGCCAGTTGCTCGTGCAGTTCGCCCGGCTTCACCCGTTCGATCAGCACATCCAGATCACGCGCCTCTCCCAGCAGCTGCGCCAGCCAGCGAAGTTCACCCTGAAAGCGGGTCACGTCTTGCGCTGCCAGCATTGACCTGAACAGCGTCAGCGCCGAACGCAGCCGCCGCACGCCTACACGCGCCTGATGCACAGCCTGCGGATCATAATGGTCGAGCAGCAGATCTTCGTTGAGCCGATATTGCCGCACACAGTTGCGAATAATGGCCGCGAACGCCTCCTGTGGACTTATGCCAGGCTTCAGCGCCAGCCCCTCCGCCTTGAAGCAGGCGGGCGCTGGAGCCAGCAGCCGATAGCCTCGTTCCGACTTTGCCGCGACGCCCAGCCGTAACGGCACCGCCGCCTCTATCCGCCTTGCGAACGCAAACAGGGCGGCTGGCTCCCCTGCCTTCAGCTCCAGTTCGACTTCACAGATGGGCGACTGCCGCTCACCCGCGCGGACCCATCCCCTGTCGAGCACCAATTCGAGCTCCGCGGCACCCTCGGCAATTTGCCATGTGCGCCGCTCGACCTCGACCTTGAACGCGGGCTCGATCATCTCCGTTGCATCACCCAAGACGCCCGCAATAGGTGTGCGGCTATCGATCACCGGGTCGTCCTGCCTGACCGGCATTTCCCATTCCGCCCGTGAGAACAGCGCTCCGCCCCGATCTTTACTACCGGCCTTGACGGTCTGGACGCGCTCCTCCCCTGATCTGCGGATGCGCAGCGTATATCCTCGCGCTTCCAACTGCTTGTCAGGCGTATCGAAATAGACGGCCTGAAGTTGCGACCGGCCGCTCTCAGCGGGCAGCAGCGCCAATTGCTCAAAGGCCTGCGCCGCCTGCTGCGACAGCTCCAGTTTCAGCTCGACTTCCTGCTTCACCGCCTGCCTCCGCCTCAGGCCAACCCCTAACACGGCGCAGGAAAACGCGCGAATCACAGATGGCAAAACGGCCGATCCGCGCGAAGCAGATCGGCCGCCAAGCCTCATCAAAGAAAGTTCAATCAGAGCGCCACGGTCAGCGAAGCCGCAAAGGTCGTGCCGATCTTGTATCGATTGTAGAACACCTTGTTGCCGCCCAGTTCCTGGAATTCCTGGAACTTGCGGCCGGTGATGTTACGCGCCTCAAACTTGAACTCGCCCTTCACCCCGCCCGGCAGGGTCACACCTTGCCGCGCCACGAAATCCAGCGTCAGGCCCGGCTTTTCCTTGATATCGGGCTGAAGGTTGGGACCACGGCTCGTAACGCGCGGGCTGGCATAGGTCAGCAATAGCGTCTGCTGCGACAGCCTGTCCGTGTCCTCAAGACCAAGCTGCAAATTGACCAGATGATCCGACTGGCCGGTCAGCGGCACCCCATCCTGGAAATAGTCGGACGCGGCGGGCAGCGAGCCGGTGGTATAGCTGTAGGGGATGGTCGTATCCCCTTCGCTCACCTTCAGCTTCGACTGGGTGTAGGTATAGTTGCCGATCAACACGATCCGACGGGTCTGGAAGAACGGGCTGCTCCAGTTATCGAGTGGCAAATATTTCTTCGCCTCGAACTCGACACCGTACAGCGTGGCTTCCGGCGCATTGGCGAAGCTGGTCGTCACGTCATATTTGTCGTTGATCGTCGTGTAGGTCTCGATCGGATTGTCGATCTTCTTCCAGAACGCCGCCGCCGTCAGCCGCTCATCCCGGCCCATATACCATTCCGCGCGCAGATCGGCATTCCACAACTCGCTATCCTGCAGGAAAGGGTTGCCGCGATAGAAGCGGTTGGAATCGGTATCGATATAAGGCTGGGCGATCAGCTCGCGGAACTGCGGGCGTGCAATCGTCTTGGAACCGCTCATGCGGAACTGCAGCCCCTTGGCCGCCTCGACAGTGATGGTCGCGGCGGGCAGCCAATATTCCTTGTTGATGCCGTTCACCGGCTCAACGCCCGTGTTATAGACGTCCACGCCGGTGACCGACTGACGCCCCTTCTCGTAACGCACGCCCACGTCCACGGTCACGCCCGCGATCGGCTGCACCTTCACCTGCGCATAGCCCGCATGCGTCCGCAGAGCGGCGTCATAGACGGGATAGTTGCCCGAAAAGTCCAGCAGCGACATGTCGAACAACTGGATCGAAGCGTCCGACAGCAGGTAGTCGGGCCGCAGCTGTTGCACGGCGATCGGCAGGTTAGTCGCGTCGAAATGCAGCTCATAGCGCGAGGACGTGCGCTTCGTATCGCTGAACGCATAGCCCGCCGTTGCCGTCAGATCGGGCGAGAATTTGTAGCTGAGGTCCCAGCCCGCCGACCACAAATCTTCGTTGAGATCGCTGAAGGTGATCGACGCATCGCCCCGCTGGCGGTTCAGCGCATTGACGAAGCGGTCACCGACTGGGTCAACCGCAAGGTCACGGTTGGTCCGCACATATTCAAACTCGCGCTCATAGGGCGCTTCCCGCTGTGAATTGGCATAGCCGCCCCGCAGGTCGAGGCTCAGGCCCTCCATCAGCTTGAGCTCACCCACCATCTGGGTGTCGATCAGCTGCCGCTCATACCAGGCGGTGTTCTGCTTCATATAGTCCGCGCCCGCGATCGCGCCGTCATTCTGCCCGAGCGTCAAGGCGCCGCGCTTCAGCGTGTCGCGGATATAGACGTTGGTCCAGCGGATCTTCTGGTCACCCAATTCAAGGCCGACCCCGAACAGGCTGTTGAACGTCACCTCATTATCCGTCGATACCTGAACGCCGTTCTTGCCGGGAGCCTGCTCCAGATTGATTGACGCCTGCTGTAGTGAGGACCGTGTCCGCCACTTGTTACTGTAGGATGCGGTGAACAGCACGCCCAACCGCCCGTCGCTACCCACGTCCATCGCAGTACCGGCGTTCAACGACCCCGAAAAGTTGAACGGCAGGCTGTTGGTCCGCTGAAGCACGGATGTCTTCGCATTCAGGAACTGCATCGAAATCGCCTGCAGGTCACCACGCGTCATGTTGGAGAATGGCACTCCACTATCGAACGCCTGCGCCAGCAGTGGCGGGACGTCGCGCGAACCGTCGTCAAAGCCGGTCCAGTCCGACTTTGATCCATAATAGGTGTAGCCCATGTTGCCCGACGTTTCGGTATTGGCGGAACTCCCGATCCCCAACTCCAGATAGCTTTCCACCGGAATGGCCTTGGTCGTCAGGTTGATGACACCGCCACCGAACTCACCAGGGAAATTGGCCGAATAGCTTTTCTGCACCATCGTCGATGCGATGACGCTGGTCGGGAAGATGTCGAGCGGCACGACGCGCTTCAGCGGTTCCGGGCTCGGCAGAGGCGACCCGTTCAGCAGCGCCAGCGAATAGCGGTCGCCAAGGCCACGCACATAGACATAGCCGCCCGACACGACCGAAAGGCCCGTCACGCGCTGCAATGACCCGGCGATGTCACCTTCGCCCGTGCGCTTGATGTCGGCGGCCGACAGCACGGTCACCACCTGCGGAGCGGCCTGGGACACGTTGCTGGTGCGGCGTCCCGTGACGATGATGTCCGATCCGGGCACGGAAACGTCGACATTGCCGGTCTGCGCATCGGCCTCTTCGGACGCGCTCGGCACGCCCGACGTCGGCGCGCTATCAATCGTGGTCTGCGCCATCACCGCCGGAGCGGAAAGGGCGGTCGAAATCAGGAGCATGCGCGCCAGGCTGAGCGGCTTCGACATGGCTTGGAGTCCCCCTTGGGAAAATTCTTTGTAAAGAGGGCGGGGAAGCGGCTGATGCACGCTCCCCCGCCCCTGTTCAGCGTCTGGTCGATCAGGTGGTCGGGATGGCGGTGCAGTTCGCGCTGCTGCTCCCGAAGCTCGCCGTGACCGAATTACAGGTCCAGCCCGCATACCAGGTGTCGTTGCTGTCCTTCACCGCGCCGATATAGTTGGTGGTGATGAAGTTGCTGTCGATCGTCTTAGGGTCGATCGCGGTGCGGGCCGTTTCCGTCGCCCCGTTGATGAACAGGCTGGTCAGCGAAGGCGTGTAGGCAAAGCTGCTGTTCGGATCGGTCGCGAAGATCGACTGGACCGTCGCGGCATCGACGCCGCCGGTCCCCTTGAACGGGGTAGCGTTGCACTGCATCGCGACCGACAGGTAACGCGGCTTGCCCGCATCCTGCAGCGCCGCGTCGGCATCACGCACCGTCGCCGCGCTGTTGATGCGCAGGCAGCTCTGGTCAGGGCTGACGATGATGCCGTTCACCATGGCAAGGTCAGCCCCGCCGCGCAGCATCATGGTCGCGCCGTCATCGCCGGTATTCGACCGCTGGATATGCGTGAAGTTCGCAACCTTCAGATACTGGCGGGGCAGCGCGTCTTCGGAGAAGCTGGTGCCGGTCGTCGAACCGTTCGAGTCCGTTTCGGTGAAGGTGTCGCCGATATTGTTGTTCGCACGCTGCACGGAGATGACAAACTGGGCCGTACCCCGAAAGCCCACGTCCGTATCCAGATTGTCGTCCTCATTACCGGTCAGCACCAGATACTTCATGTGGGTCGAACCACCGAAAGCCTCGATGCCGTCGTCCGAGCTGTTGTGAACCTGAATATGATCAAGCTGCGTGCCGGTGCCGACGCCCGAAGGGGTCAGGCCCTGCAGTTCCTTGCCATTCGCCAGCACGAAGCCGGAATAACGGATCTGGACATAGCTCATGCGGCCTGAATTGTCCGCGTCATTGTCGCCGCCATAGAGCGCGCCGGTCGTGCCCTCGGTGTCGCGCTGGCAGGCGGTGGTTCCCGGAGCCGCGTTAGGCGCCTGATCGCAGTCGGTGATCTTGGCGCGGCCCAGCAGCACGATGCCGCCCCACTGGCCTGACGACTGATCGGTGGCGGAACCGGTGACATTTTCACGGCTGGTGAAGACGATCGGCTGTGCGGCCGTGCCCACGGCGTTGATCTTGTTGCCGCGATTGACGGCCAGGAATGCGCTACCGGTGCCAGCAAACACCACCACGCCCGGATCAACCGTCAGCGTCACATTGGAGCCGGTGCTCGCAGCGCCCTGATCAGTGCCGACATCGACGCGGCCGGGCAGCGAATAGATGACGCCCGCCGTCTTGGCGATCGCGGTCGAGCTGTTGAAACGCGCGGGGAAGCCGCAATTGCGCCACGTATTGGTGCCGTCGCTGATAGTGCCTAGGTTGGTTAGCTGATCCGCGCCAGAGATGGTCGGGCAGTCGGCAGCAGCAGTCACATTGCCCGGCGTTGGAGTGGGCGTCGGCGTCGGGCTCGGCGAAGGCGTCGGCGCGGGCAGGACGATCGCCCCCTCGCCCGGCGAAGCGATGTCATCGGCACCGCAGGCGCTCAGAGCAGCGCAGGCGCAACCCGCCATCAGGATGGTATTGATACGATTAGTCTTGACCATGTCGTCTCCGCTCCGGCGATGCCGGTTTGTGTTAAGATGCGGAGCGAAGGGGATTCACGAATCGGACAACGCCCCCTGCCGCCCTCAGTCGCCGCAGCTAGGCGCGCCGGATGACAGAGACATTTTGCTTCCGTGACGGGAGAGTGACTTTAAAATGACAGTTCAGAGACTCTTGTTTCACTTTGATGATTGCGAGAGCCGCGAATGCAAAAAGAAAGGCGCCGTCCCACCGGACGACGCCCCACTGTTCCACGACTTAACGCGCTGAAGTCAACGCATGGCGTAGCTCGCCTTGAGGCGGCCGAGCGCGCGGCGGGCAATATCCCGCGAAGATGCTTCGTCGCCATTCGCGAGCAGCAATGTCGATTCAGGCGCGAAACGGGCGGCGCCATAAGCCTCTCGCGCCTCCTTCATCCGCCCCAGGCCCGCATAAGCGTTGCCAAGGTTGATCAACCGAGCCGGATCATTCGCCCCGTCCGGCCACATCGGCGCAAGGCGGCGAACGGCCTTTTCATAATCCTTCGCAAGCAAGGCCGGAGCGGCCAATTGCCCATCGGGAACGCCGACCACAACCACTTCATCGGATGAAGCCACGGCCGCGCCCGACATGCCCCCCGCCAGCACCAGCCCGACGATCGCCGCTACCTTCATCATCCAATTTCTCCCGAAAAACTTTCTACAATAGCCGGGATTATTTCATCTCGATGACATGTGCACAAGAAGCGAACTGTATCCAAAAAAGGATTATTAATTATTATAATTCAATATGTTATAAAGTTTTCTTCTAACTGTCATAAAAGTGTAATTGAACCGTATTGGTTTCTGTCAGCCGATTCGCGGCGACATTTAGCTGACGCTGCCAATAACGGGTATAACCCACCACGCAGGACGGCCACCAATATCACTCGAATGAAGGAAGTCCGGAGGATTCTGTTGCCCGGCTCCTCCGGAAGCCGCTGAATTCCCTTCTGTTGCCCGGTGGGTTCAACCGCGTTCTTTTTGGGTAATGTCAGGCCGTGAGGCCATCAATTACGCAGCAAGAGCAAGAGCCTCGTTATCGTTGGCACTTACGTGTTTTGAACATTTTTACGGCTTACTCAGGCCGGGTGAAGACATCGCCTTTCAACACACGTCGATCCTAGTTCGGCCCCGTCAGACACCCCGTACAAGCCGGGATATGTGGTGGAGCCGCCGGGTACTGCCCCCGGGTCCGCTGCGCCTATTACACGACACGATTTATCACCATAGCCGGGCGAACCCGGCAAAACCCATATGGGACAGCGCGCCCCATTTATCAACCTTTTCGGTCAGGCCGGGACCAGATGAACGGCCTTGGGCTTGGCGACCGGCAATCCGCTGGCCTTCGCTTGCGCCATCAGTTCCTGCTTGCGCATCATCATCCTGTCACGCAGCGCCACCAGATCCACTTCTGTCTTGCGGCACTGAGCGAACATGCCGTCAGACTGCCTTTCCTCTTCCTTCACATGATGCTTGATCTCTTCGGACAGCACCTTGACCTTGGCATCGTAGAAATCATCTTCCGGTGATCCGGCCTCGATATCATTCACCAGCACCTTCGCACCGTCATGCTCGACATAGGCTTCATCAAGCGTGTCGTCCTCGATCTTGCCACGAAAGGCGGGGTAGAAAATCTCTTCCTCGATCGTGGTGTGGATCTTCAACTCGATGCAAATCTGATGCGCGATTTCCTGCTTCCGGTTTGCAGCCCTCGCCTTTTCAAACTGTTCGAACAGGTCCTCGACCTTGCGATGATCAGCTTTCAACAGGGCGATCGCATCGGTAAACTCAGCTTTGGCCATTTCCGTCCTCCTCACGAACACATATCGTCAAGAAGCGGCTGACAAGCCTCCGGGTTCCGTCCTGCTATCATTCATAGCCCAGATCAGTGTCGTGCGGCTTCGCATGACCACCGGCGCGCAGATAACGGCTGTCGATTTCGCGGATCAACTGCTCGGCATCCTTGCCACCGGCCATTTTCAGCAGTTCGTCTACCTTCACTTCCAACCGGTCGTCATTCTCCTTGGAGGCTGGCGAGCCGACATAGAGGAAATAGGCCAGGCCTACGACTTGCCAGATCAGCTGGAGAAATTCCGACTGCCAATTCTCGAACGTATCCCGGCCCATCTCAATGGCATAGGCCGCCAGTTCAGGCACCTGCCCGTGCGTCTTTGCATCATCAACATAGGCCCACCAGCCAAACACCCAATGACCAACGATCGACACCAGGAAGAACAGGGCCGTGATCCAACCATAGGCGTAGCGCTTCATACCATCCTCCCTCATGTCGCTCCGGAAGGACAACGCAAAAGCATGTAGCCGGTTCAGCCAACTGCAAACGCCGATTCCGATTGGCCCGGCGCGCTTCGCTGTTTATAGCCATGATCCCATGATCCTCGTCATCGACAATTATGACAGCTTCACCTGGAATCTGGTCCACTACCTCATGGAACTGGGTGCAGAGGTGGAGGTCGTCCGCAACGACGCCATTTCGGCAGGGCAGGCCCTCTCCAGCGGCGCCAGCGCCTTCCTGCTTTCGCCCGGTCCCTGCACGCCCAATGAGGCTGGTGTCAGCCTTGACCTTGTCGCCGCCGCCGCAGACGCGGGCGCACCCCTGCTGGGCGTATGTCTCGGCCATCAGGCGATCGGCCAGCATTTCGGCGGGCAAGTCGTTCGGGGCGGCCTGATGCATGGCAAGACCTCCCCTGTCACTCATGACGGCACAGGGCTTTTCGCGGGCATCCCATCACCCTTCACCGCGACCCGCTATCATTCGCTCATCGTCGATAACATTCCGCAGAGCCTCGTCGTGAACGCGACCAGCGAGGACGGATCGGTCATGGCCTTCCGCCATCAAAGCCTTCCGATCCACTCGGTCCAGTTCCATCCCGAAAGCATCGCCACCGAATATGGGCATGAGATGCTGGCGAACTTCATGCGGATCGCCGGGATTCCGGTAAAGGAACGCGAAGCCGCCTGATGTCGGTTTCGCGGCGGAGCGAACGAGACACAGGGCTTCGCCGTGCCATGTGCGAAAGACTTTCCCGCAGCCTCCCCTCGACTCCGGTGCAGCGTCGTGATTAAGGCAACGCGATGACCCGCCTGCCCGATCCCGCAGCGCCGCTGAGCGCCACCGAGGCCGCCGCTGCCTTCGACCTGCTGTTCGACGGCGACCTGCCAGAGGCGGAGATCGCCGCCTTCCTCGTCACCATGGCCCAGCGCGGCGAGTCCGCGACGGAGATCGCCGCCGCCGCCCGCGCAATGCGGGCGCGCATGATCCCCATCGCCGCCCCCGCTGGCGCAATCGATGTCTGCGGCACAGGTGGAGATGGCCACCATACGCTTAACGTCTCGACCGCCGTCAGTCTTGTGGTAGCCGCCGCCGGAGTGCCCGTCGCCAAGCATGGCAACCGCGCCGCATCATCCAAGGCCGGGGCCGCCGACACGCTCGAAGCACTCGGCCTCGATCTTGATCGCGTCGCCGATACGGCGGAGGCAACGCTGGCCGACCTCGGCATCTGCTTCCTGTTCGCGCAGAAACATCACCCCGCGCTCAAACGCTTTGGCCCGATCCGCAAGGCCATCGGCCAGCGCACCATCTTCAACCTGATGGGTCCACTCGCCAATCCGGCAGGAGTGCGCCGTCAACTCGTCGGCATCGCGCGGCCCGCCTATGTCCCCATCTATGCCGAGGCGCTGGCGGAACTTGGCGTCGATCGCGCCATGATCGTTTCGGGGGATGAAGGACTTGACGAGCTCTCCCTCGCGGGCGGCAACGACGTCGCCGAAGTAACCGCGCAGGGCATCGTCGCCATGCGTCGCCTCACCCCGGCCGACGCCGGACTGCCGACGCACCCGGTTGAGGCAATCCGTGGCGGCGACCCCGCGCATAATGCCGCCGCCCTACGCGCCCTCCTTCAGGGCGAATCCGGCGCATATCGCGACGCCGTTCTGCTGAACGCAGCCGCTGCCCTTGTCGTAGCGGATGCGGTTGCCGATCTGCGAGAAGGTGTCGAGGAAGCTGCCGAAACTATCGACCGCGGGCTTGCCAACGCGCTGCTCAATTGCTGGATTGCCTATAAATGACGAACAAGCTGATCGAAATCTGCGATACGAAGCGTGAGGAAGTGGCCCGCCGCAAGGCCGCCGTCACCGTCTCGACCCTTCACGCCCGCGCGGCCGAACAGACACCCCCGCGCGGCTTCCGCCAGGCACTGGACAGCGCCGCCCGCTCGGGCTTCGGCCTCATCGCGGAAATCAAAAAGGCCAGCCCCTCCAAGGGCCTGATCCGAGAAAATTTCGACCCGCCCGCCCATGCTCAGGCCTACGCCGCCGCTGGTGCCGCCTGCCTGTCGGTCTTGACAGACGAACCCTATTTCCAGGGCCATGACGACTATCTGATGGCCGCCCGTTCCGCCTGTGCCCTCCCCGTCCTGCGCAAGGATTTCATGGTCGATCCCTGGCAAGTCCTCGAAAGCCGCTCGCTCGGAGCCGACGCCATCCTCATCATCGCCGCCGCGCTGGACGACAATCAGATGGCGGAAATAGAGGATGCCGCACTTGGCCTTGGCATGGACGCGCTCGTCGAAGTGCACGACGCCCATGAACTGGAACGCGCGCTGAAGCTCCGCTCACGATTGATCGGCGTCAACAACCGCGACCTGCGAGACTTTAGCGTCGATTTCGCCCGCACCTACGAACTGGTCGGCCAGGCTCCGGAAGGCTGCACCTTCGTCGCCGAAAGCGGCCTCGGCAGCCACGCCGACCTGATCGCCATGTCCGAACATGGCGTACGATGCTTCCTGGTAGGCGAAAGCCTGATGCGCCAGTCCGATGTCGAAGCCGCCACCCGCGCGCTGCTGACCGGCGCATGAGCAAGCTCACCCATCTTGATGAGGATGGATCGGCCCATATGGTCGATGTTTCCGCCAAGGCCGTGACCGCCCGCGAAGCCATCGCCACCGGCCACATCGCCATGAGTGTCGAAGCCGCGGCCGCTATCGCGCAAGGACTGGTAAAGAAAGGCGATGTGCTGGCGGTAGCGCGAGTGGCAGGCATCATGGCGGCAAAGCGGACCGCCGACATCATCCCCCTCTGTCATCCCATCGCCCTGACCTCGGTGACTATCGACTTCGATCTGGATACAGAGGGCGTCACCGTCACCGCGACCACCAGAAGCGCGGGTCAAACCGGCGTTGAGATGGAAGCGCTTACCGCCACCTCTGCCGCCCTGCTGACCATCTATGACATGGCAAAGGCGATCGATAAGGGCATGATCATCGGCAATGTCCGGTTGCTCGCAAAGTCGGGCGGCAAGTCGGGCGACTGGCGCGCGCCATGAGTCTGCTCCCGGTCGCGGAGGCTCAGGCGCGCCTGCTTGCGCTGGGTAGCCGCTTACCGGAAGAGGATGCCCCGGTTTCCAACTGTGCAGGCCGATGGCTCGCACGGGACATCTTTGCTCTGCGCGATCAGCCTTGGGCAAATCTATCGGCGATGGATGGTTACGCCATTCGTGCGGCAGAATGGCCTGGTCCCTGGCGCCTAACCGCTGAAAGTACAGCAGGCGGCTCCCTCCCCTCCGCTTTGGGTCCGGGGGAATGCTGCCGCATCTTCACCGGCGCGCCTCTGCCACCCGGTGCCGATACCGTCCTGATCCAGGAAGACGCGCAGCTGGACGGCCAGCTCGTGCACCCGCTCGGCTCTCCACTACCCACAGGACGAAACGTGCGCCCCGCGGCAAGCGACTTTGGCGCAAATCATCTATTGCTGCCTGCCGGTTGCGCACTGGGTCCCGCGCAGATTGCTCTTGTCGTTCTTGGGGGCCACGGAACCCTCCCGATCGGCGGCCGTCCGCGCATCGCCCTGATCTCTACCGGCAATGAACTCGTTCCTCCTGGAGCGCCCACGCCCTCTGGCCGCTTGCCATCCTCCAACGCGCCCATGCTTGCCTCCATGCTAGGCCAGGCAGGCGCGGAGGTTATCGACTTCGGCATCGTTCCCGACGATCTGGACGCAATGGTCCGGTCGCTCAAAGAAGCCGCCGGGGCCGACATCATCGTCTCGACCGGAGGCGCCTCGGTCGGCGATCACGACTTGGTGAGGCCAGCTTTCCAGGCGGCAGGCGGCACTTTGGATTTCTGGAAGATTCGCATGCGCCCCGGCAAGCCGCTCATGGCGGGAAAGCTGGGTGACACCCTGTTCCTCGGTCTCCCCGGCAACCCCGTGTCCGCCTTCGTGACAGCAACGCTATTCCTGCTGCCCCTTGTGCGGCACATGGCCGGAGCCGCCAACCCGCTACCCCGTACGATGATCGCGGAACTCGCCGCCCCCCTCCCCGCGACAGGAGAGCGCGACGACTATCTTCGTGCCTACCTCACCGATGCCGGTCTGGTCTCCGTTACCTCGCAGGACAGCGCCGCTACCGCAGCCCTGGCTCAAGCGGGGTGCCTGATCCTTCGACCGGCCGACTCACCCCCAGCCGCCGTAGGGGACAAAGTAACCATCGTTCCGCTCTGACAATGAGAAAGGGGCCGCAATGCGGCCCCTCCCCGTGATCCAACCAAACGTAGATCAGCGCTGCTGCTTGCTGTGATCGCTCTTGTCCTTGCGGCTCTCGCCCATTTGACCTTGGCGATTTTCCTGCTGCTGCTGACGCCCGCCCTGACTTGAGCGGTCACCACCTTGCTGGCGGCGCTGTTTGTCCTGATCGTTCTGGTTCGCCATCTTACTCTCCTATTCACCCTCTTTGGGAAGGCCGCTATTGAACGGCTGTGACGCAGGTCCGTTCCTTTCGTTACGCTTGGCGCAAGCCCGCTTGACTTGCCCCCTTACGTTTCCTATGCGTTCTCCATCCGTTCCATGGAGGATAAGTCGGCATGCTGACGCCCAAGCAACAGGAATTGCTCAGCTTCATTCAAACTCGGCTCGAGGAAGGCGGGGTTTCACCTTCGTTCGAGGAGATGAAGGAAGCGCTCGATCTGCGGTCGAAATCCGGGATTCACCGGTTGATTAATGCGCTGGAAGAACGCGGGTTCATCCGTCGCCTGCCAAATCGGGCACGAGCACTGGAGGTTTTGAAACTTCCTGAAGCGATGCATCGCGCACCCAAGGTTGCAGCGACACCCAAGCCGCAACTGTCGGCCAAGCCCCCGGTCGCAGCCAATGACGTGATCGACATCCCCCTTCACGGTCGGATTGCCGCAGGCGTCCCGATCGAAGCCATGGAAGGACAGAATATGCTGTCGGTTCCTGCCGCTCTACTGGGTGCCGGAGACCATTATGCTCTTGAGGTTTCTGGCGATTCGATGATCGATGCGGGCATCCTCGACGGCGACTTCGCACTGATCCAACGCACTGAAGTCGCGCGCGAGGGGCAAATCGTGGTCGCACTGATCGAGGATAGCGAGGCGACCCTGAAATATTATCATCGCCAGGGACCTAAGGTCAGGCTCGATCCGGCCAACAATGCTTATGAGCCGCAAATCTACGATTCGGAGCAGGTGCGCATTCAAGGAAAGCTGGCTGGTCTGCTGCGACGGTACAACTGATCGGATCGACGGCGCGACGGTAAATAGGGAGGCCGGGCGACCCACGGATGTGCGTCGCCCACTGTTTTGCCGGTTCGCACGGTTCCTCCATCAAGATCGATCGCCAGCCCGCCGGTATGTGCCAACAACCGCCGGTCGGCTTTCATCCAGCGGGGCCGACACCATGACGGCAGACGGCGGTCAGCGATAACGATGTCGGCACGCGCGCAATCGCGTGCCAGGCTGTCCTTGGGCACGACAACCCCGCTTCTCGTCACCAATAGCTGCCATATGCGCCCTCCTCCGGTTAGGGCCACCATGCATAAGTCCATGGAACAGCGCGCCTCGGGCAAGTCTGCAAGAGCGCCCAGCGGACCTCCATAGCCTGCACTCTCTGCGATCATATCGCGGACATAATCACCTGCCCGCTCACGCAGAATAGCCATGCCACCGTCCTGCCCGCGAACGGCCACATGGCGCCCATCGGCTGTCACCAGAATGTCGGGTGGCGAACTCATAATAATGATGGCCATCCCCAGCGCCACGGGGGCCAGTCCCACCCAGCGCCAAGCGCTTCGCCAAAGCAGGCACCAAAGGCCGCCCAGCACGATGATCCCGAAAATCAGGTTGGACACGGCAGGCGCAGTGACGATCGCCCAAGGACTTGCCGCCACCCCATGCGCGATCAGCAACAGCAGATCGAGCGCGCGGCCCGTCAACCACCAGGCAGGAGCCCCAAGACCGGCAACATCCAGCAGCAAAGCCAACGCCTCCAGCGGCATGACGACAAAGGTCGTCAGGGGGATAGCCACCAGGTTTGCAAAAGCGCCTATCATCCCGGCCTTGTGAAAGTGGAACAACGCGATCGGCGCCAGAACCATTTCCACCGCAAAGCCGGAGAGGAGCAGGACGGCAAGGTGGCGACCCAGTCGCCGAAGTGCCGACTCCTCACGGGATGCCGCGAATGCCCGAAAGCGGTGATGTTCGCCCAAGGCAACAATAGCGATAACTGCGGCGAAACTCATCTGGAAGCTTGGCCCCGACAGCGCCTCTGGCCATGCCAACAGAACCACCAATGCCCCGGCAGCTATCAGCCGCAAGGTGATGGCTTCGCGGCCAAGCGCAAGCCCGCCCAGCACCAACAGTGCCGCGACGCAGGATCGGACCGTCGGCACTTCCGCGCCCGTCAGCAAAGTATATCCTAGGCCCGCCAGCGCGCCACCGGCGGCAGCGATCAGCATCAATGGCCAATCCAACGCCGCACGTCGGCTGAGTGCCATGATCCGCATCAGCAGAAAAATGACCGCACCGATAAGGGCGGTGACGTGCAACCCGCTGATCGAGAGCAGATGGGCAAGGCCGCTGCGGCGCATCGCGTCGGCGTCCGCCTCGCTGATGGCGCCCTGATCCCCCGTCGCCAGCGCTGCGGCTATGCCCGCTCCGTCCCCATTCGCATTTTTCAATATGTGCGCGAAAAGACGATTGCGCAGAGGCGGCGCCTCCACTGAGGAGTGTAGAACGACGATGGGCTTGAGAGCGCGTCCAGTTGCCCCGATCCCCTGAAAATAAGCGCGACGCGAAAAATCATAGCTGCCGGGCAGGCTCGCTTCGGCAGGAGGCATCAACCGGGCGCGAAAGCGAATGACGGCACCTTTGCCAACCCCTTCGGGTAGGTCCGCCGCCGCTATGTTCACCCGGATCAAGGAAGGCAGCGCAGGCATGTTGATCGGATGGATCGATACGCGACTCATCTGCTGCGCAGGCACCGTATCTGCTGACCTGACTTCGCCAGTCACTTCTACAAATGCGGCACGCGGCAATGGTGCCGTGCCGACAATCAGGGCTTTCCCCCATATCAACAGGCAACCTGACGCCGCGAGCAGACCGCCCAATATAATCGCATGGCGTATCCGGCCGCCCTCCGGCAGCATCGATCCGCCGCTCGCGAGCGCAATCGCGCAACAGCAAAAAGACAACCATGTCAGCTGGTTAGGTAGAAAGAACCAAGCCGCTATGCCCAATCCAAGGCCCACCGGCACCCAAAGCGCGAGCTGCTCACGCTCAGCCTCCAATGCCTGTTCGAGGCGCGCGAAAAGCTGATGGCCGCTGCGCCTTATTATCGGGGCAACGGACGTTTGTCGTGGCTCAAAAGCCATGCTAGGGGGCGTCGCGTTCATGAATGAGCAAGGCGGATGTCGAGGAATAAAGCGGTGAGTGCAACGGGTTTGAACAAGCAGGTGGTAACCCGTTTCGCGCCATCGCCCACGGGATTTCTTCACATCGGCGGCGCACGCACCGCGTTGTTCAACTGGTTATTCGCCCGACACCATGGCGGCAAGTTCCTGTTGCGCATCGAAGATACCGATCGCGCCCGTTCGACAGAGGATGCTGTCGCAGCGATCTTCGACGGCCTTGAATGGCTCGGCCTTGCAGGCGACGAGCCCGCCGTCTTTCAGTTTGAGCAATCGCAGCGGCACGCAGAGGTCGCTAATCAGTTGCTCGCGGCTGGCCATGCCTATCGCTGCTATGCGACCCCCGAAGAACTGGCTGAACTGCGCGAACAGCAGCGCGCCGCAAAGCAGCCAATGCGTTATGATGGCCGCTGGCGGGACCGTGATCCTTCGGAAGCTCCGGCCGATGCTCCGTTCGTCATTCGGCTCAAGGCGCCACGCGAAGGCGAGACGGTCATCGACGATGCGGTCCAGGGCCGGGTCGTTGTGCAGAATGCGGAGCTGGATGACATGATCCTGCTCCGCTCCGACGGGACGCCAACCTATATGCTCGCCGTCGTGGTCGATGATAACGACATGGGCGTCACACATGTGATCCGCGGCGACGACCATCTGAACAATGCATTTCGTCAGCTCGGCATTATTAAGGCGATGGGCTGGGAAGAGCCGGTATATGCCCATATTCCCTTGATCCACGGATCGGACGGCGCGAAGTTATCGAAACGGCATGGCGCGCTGGGCGTCGATGCCTATCGCGACGAGATGGGCATGCTGCCCGAAGCCGTGCTCAATTATCTTCTGCGTCTCGGCTGGGGCTATGGCGATGAAGAAACCATCTCCCGAGATCGCGCGATCGAACTGTTCGACATAAGCGGCGTCGGCCGATCGCCCTCCCGCTTCGACATCAAGAAGCTTGAAAATCTCAACGCATTCTACCTGCGTGAGGCCGATGATCAGCGCCTGGCGGAACTGGTCCTGCCGCGCGTGGCGCAACGGCTCGGCACGACCCCGTCGGTCGAGGCGATGGCGCTTCTCACGCAAGCCATGCCTTCGCTCAAGCCACGCGCGAAGACACTTAACGAGATTGCCGAAGGCGCCGAGTTCCTGTTCAAGGCAGGCCCGCTGGATTTTGACGACAAGGCAATTGCTCTGCTAGACGACTCGGCGCGCGAGCTGCTTGGGAAGACCGCCGACGCTCTTGATTCCGTCCCCTCCTGGACGGTCGAAGCGATCGAGGAAGCGATCCGCCGCGTGGCAGAGGAAGTCGGATTGGGGTTGGGCAAAGTGGCTCAACCGCTACGCGCGGCGCTAACCGGTCGCACGGTTTCGCCGGGGATATTTGATGTCCTTTTCCTTCTTGGAAAAGACAGGAGCTTGGAGCGGCTCGCGGATGCCAGGCAGGCATCGCGCGCCGTTGGCAAATAAGGAGAACGAGATGTCGGACAATAATGCCACTTTGACAGTCGGCGGCGATACCAAGGACTACGGTATCCTGAGCGGTTCCGTCGGCCCCAAGGTCATCGACGTTCGCAAGCTCTACGCCAACACCGGCATGTTCACCTATGATCCGGGCTTCACCTCGACCGCCAGCTGCGATTCGGGCCTGACCTATATCGATGGTGACGCCGGCATCCTGCTCCATCGCGGCTATCCCATCGATCAGCTGGCAGAACAATCCAGCTTTATGGAAGTCAGCTACCTCCTGCTGAATGGCGAACTGCCTTCGAAGGCGGATTTGGAGGACTTCACCCGCACAATCACCCGTCACACCATGGTGCACGAGCAGCTCACCACCTTCTATCGTGGCTTCCGCCGCGACGCGCACCCCATGGCGATCATGTGCGGCGTGGTGGGTGCGCTGTCCGCATTCTACCATGACTCGACGGACATTAATGATCCGGAACAGCGCAAGATCGCGAGCCACCGCCTGATCGCCAAGATGCCTACAATCGCGGCCATGGCGTACAAATATTCGGTGGGACAGCCTTTCGTGTATCCCCGCAACGACCTCAGCTACACCGCCAATTTCCTGCGGATGACCTTCTCGGTCCCCGCCGAGGAATATGAACCCGATCCGGTCATCGTGGACGCGATGGACAAGATCTTCATCCTGCATGCTGACCACGAGCAGAACGCATCGACGTCGACCGTCCGTCTCGCTGGCTCCTCGGGCGCCAATCCCTTCGCTTGCATCGCTGCTGGCATCGCTTGCCTCTGGGGTCCTGCGCATGGCGGCGCGAACGAAGCCGCGCTCAATATGCTGCGCGAGATCGGCACTGTTGACCGCATTCCGGAATATATCGCCCGCGCCAAGAACAAGGATGATCCGTTCCGCCTGATGGGCTTTGGCCATCGCGTGTACAAGAACTACGATCCGCGCGCGACCGTCATGCAGAAGACGGCAAAGGACGTCCTGGCAAAGCTGGGCGTCAACGATCCCGTCTTTGACGTCGCCAAGGAACTGGAGCAGATCGCGCTCAACGATCCCTACTTCATCGAAAAGAAGCTCTACCCGAACGTGGACTTCTATTCGGGCGTGATCCTGTCGGCGATCGGCTTCCCGACCGAGATGTTCACGGTGCTCTTCGCCCTTGCCCGCACGGTTGGCTGGGTCGCGCAGTGGAATGAAATGATTTCGGACCCAGCGCAGAAGATTGGTCGTCCGCGCCAGCTCTACACCGGCCCGGCAGAGCGCGACTATGTCCCGGTTAGCCAGCGCTAATCGCGGTCAACCGATAAAAAAGGCGGCGCCAAATCGGCGCCGTTTTTTTTATTCTAGAGCGGTTTTCGATCAATCTGGATCATATCCGCACGAGCTGAAATAGTTGGCACATTCGGTGGGCTGGAAGATGTCGACGAGCCTGCCGATGAGGCTCCACAGGCCGCTGATGGTGCGCTCGCCTGCTTTTCGGAGCATGGCCTTGAGGCGGGAAAAGGCTTTCTCGATCGGGTTGAAGTCGGGACTATAAGGCGGCAGGAAGCGCAGCGTTGCCCCTGCCGCCTCGATCCGCTCACGGACCGCAGGTCGCTTGTGGCTCGAGAGATTGTCCATGATGACGATGTCACCAGGCCGCAGTTCCGGCACGAGAACTTGCGCAACATAGGCTTCAAACCAGTCACCGTTGATCGGGCCGTCCAGCACCATTGGCGCGACCATGCTGCTCATGCGGAGGCCCGCGACCAGTGTAGTGGTTTTGCGATGGCCGTGTGGGTATCCCATCCGCAACCGCTCGCCTCTGGCACAACGCCCGTGGCTGCGGGTCATGTTGGTGGCGGTCCACGTCTCGTCGATGAACACCAAACGTTCCGGTTCCAGATCGACCTGGCTCTCGAACCAGTCGTGGCGCTGCCTCAGGACGTCGGGGCGGTCTTGCTCGATGGCATGCCCAGTCTTTTTTTGCGCGTCATGCCCCGCCGCGCGAAGAAGCGGTGCAGCCCGGCAACCGATACTGTCAGACCCGCTTCGGCCAAGGCAATACGCAGCTCTTCGAGCGAGATGTCCTTGCGCGCCTCCCACAAGGCCAAGATGTCAGCCGCTCGCTCCTCTACTCGGCGGGATCGCATGTCGCCACCTTGCGGCTTGGAAGCAAAGGCACCCGTCTCGCGCCTCTGCGCATGCCAACGGATCGCCGTCGATGGCGCCACACCAAACCGCACCGCCGCCGCTCGGCAACTCAGCCCGCCATCAACCGCTGCCAGAAGCCGGACGCGCAAATCCATAGAGAGTGGGTGCCCCATCCATGCTGGCCTCCTTCACCAGCACAGATTCTGAATCACAAATCAGCCCGCAAGGGAATCCCTTACCGATTCATAGCGGTCGAAAACCGCTCTAGCTGCTCGCCGGTAGCGTCAGCATAAATCGCGCACCCCCGCCAGGGGCATCACCGATCTGAATGTCTCCACCCATGGCAAGCGCAAGTCGGCGGGAGATATAGAGGCCAAGACCGCTACCGCCAGGATCACTCCGTCCGAGCCGTTCGAACTTTTGGAAGATGCGCTCTCGACTATCTTCCGGGACACCTGCTCCTTGATCCATGACAGCGATCCACGCTCGTCCGTCATCGACGCCAGTCTCTATCCGCACTTCGCTATCCTCAGGCGCGTAGCGCACAGCGTTGCCGACGAGGTTCATCAGGATTTGCAGTGCGCGCCGGAATTCACCCGTAGCAACGGTCTTAGGGTCCGATTCTGGTGGGAAAAGCTTAATCTTGCGGCTCATCGCCTTGACCACAAACAGCCCAGCGGCCCGTCGCCCGATATCGGCCAGGTCCACATCCTCGGTCGCAACGGTGAAGTCCAACCTGTCGATCGCCTGCAAGTCGGCCAAATCATCGATCAGCGCCATCAAATGACGTCCCGCAGCCGCGATGTCGGAAGCATATCCCGCATAGTCCGGACGCAGCGGCCCATCGAACTGCGCGTTGATCGAATCCGCATTGGCGATGATCCGGCCCAATGGCTGGCGCAGGGAACGATCAAGGCGCCGTCCAAACTCTGCCGGATATATGACCACGGCGGGCGCAGGCGGCACATGAGGGGCCAGAATGGCTCGATCCAATGGAAATGCCTTGCCCCGGTATCCGAGTAACTGCCCCGCCAGATCGAACATCGGAAACCCCGAAAGCCGGAAGCATTGCTCAGGTTCGGCAATCAAGGTTGCGATCTGGTCACGGAAGGCGCGACGCTGCGCAAATCCGCGCAGAATGGCCAGGTCACCCTCTTCATCCGGCCGCAGTTCGAAATAGCTGGTCAGACGGCTACCGGGTATCGGAGGCTGCTGAGGCAAGGCACTTTCCGGCCCTACCCCTTCCAACACCATCTGGAACCGCAGTTGCGTGTCGATTTGCCAGGTCCACCCTTCTGCGACGGCCGCAATATCTGCTTCACGGCGCATCATGTCGATGGGAGCAGCAGTCGCTGGCCGCTCATTCCATTCGATCACGGATATCTGCACGCCGTCGGCTTCGGGCTTAGCCCGCACCCACATGTCGATGTCGCCGCGATCCGCCGCCGCCGTGACCGTTCGTGAAACGGTAACAGAAAGGCGCGACGCAAGCCGCGCCAGCGCTGCCAATTGAGGAATAGCCAGCACCGCGCCAAGATCGGAACCCGCCTCACGCTGTAAGGCCAGCAAAGGCGCATCCGCGCTCAATAGCAATCCATTCGCCGCTACAGTCGCGCGGATAATGGCAGGATGCACCGGCATATTCATCAGACAGTGATCCGCCGCAGATGATCGATTTTCGCGCGGAGAGCTCGAGGCGCGCGTAATGCGTTCACCAAACCGTCCGCCTGCGCCTCTGTCAACGCCTGATACCGTTCCGCCTCTACGATGATTGCAGCGTCCGTGAGCGAGGGCCGGACAGGACGCAATGCCATCAGCAAATGACGATAGTCAGCATCCGATCCCCCTAGTGACCGGCACAGCGCAGCCAGTTCAGGGACCGGCCCCATCACCAATATGTCGGCCACATGCGCGCTATCCATGCGCAATCGCCGAGCCGCGAGGGACGCGAATAGCAGGAACCGCCGCTGGCCCAGAGCAGCGCCCAGCAACTCAGGCATGTCTGCACGTTCACCCAGGCGGCGCACCAATCTGTCTGCCGCCGCGATCGGGCTGCGACTCTCGTCATGTTCAGCCAATAAAGCCCACCCGGCTTTTTCGACCGCAGGAAGGATTTCTCCAGCATCCAACAACGACGTCCGCTGAACGACAGCCATCAGGCACGCGGCAGCGGTCCATAGGAGTTCCGCATAATGTTCGGCAGGAATGTCCGGCTGCATCGGCTCGTCTTCCCCGCCCAGCGTCAGCCAACGCCCCTCCGCCATGGCAAGGGCGGCAAGCGCTTCAGTCACCGCTGGATCATCGGTGGGAAAGATGATCTCTGCTTCTGTCTCGTCCAATCGATCGTCTGGCTGGCCAAATTGCCTCAGCAATAGTGTAGCACCTGCACGCATCTGCATGTGAGAGAGCAATGCCGGGCCTAGCAGTGTTGGCTGAGCGCAAATGGTCGGCCAGCAAATGGCTTCCGGCTGTTGCGCCAGCAGGCTCGTCACGTCTGGCCGTTCAAGCGCGAATCGCAGGGCATGCTCGATACCAGCGACGCAGCCGCCCAGATGGCGCCGCGTTTCAGCCATCAGCGCATCGTGACGTTCCCGCCCCTCATTGGGAAAGAAAAATGCCAGATCAATGGCATGACCTACGGGCACGGCCGACATGCCGGCCAGCACGGGTGCCGCAGGCCAACTGTCCGCCGCCGTTGGCCCGGTAAGGAACGAAAAGGCGCTCATGGCGGCCAACATAGCCGCACGTCCTTAAAATGCACTAAACCCTATGCGTGAAATATATCAGGCGGGTTTGCGCAGGATGATCGCACCTGCGGATGCTATGGCGGCCAGCATTGCAACTTCAAAACCCATCATCGCCGCGCCCAGCGAAGTCGTCAGCAACAGAAGGATCACCGCGCTTGCAGGCGTGAAGATCATCCAGGCCCTCGCTCCCCCCGTCCTGTTCCAGCGGTCAGCAAATTGGATGATGGCAAGCAGCAGCGCGAGGCATGTCGCCAGCACGCTCCCTCCGGCGAGGGATATCCCGCCAACCGCGAAGAAGGGGACAACGAATGCGGTCCATCCTGCCGGTGGTGATCGGAGGGCCAGTTCATCCAGCCGATCCGCGATTTCCGCGACCCCCAATGCCAGCAATAACAAAAGGAACCCCGTCGCGGGCCAAAGCAACTCTATCGGCACCAGGGCAATCGCGCCCAATGCCATGGCTGCGATACGCACTTGTGCCGCCGGGACTTGGGTGCGCATCAGGGCGGGACTGAACAATCGGGCGGCAGGGCAAAGAATATAATGTTCAGCCAAGCCGCGCATTCTCTTCGTCGACGAACCGGCCGACATCACCGCTTGAGCGACCAGGTCGGCCTGCGCCTGCCCATCGACCAGTGCAACACGCCCCGTCAGTAGATCATCCTGTGGAACGGTGATGCGGCGAGCGCCATTTTGCACGGCTGCGCGAACGAGTGTCAGCGACAGGTCCCAGTCACCGATCATGTCGAGCGTTCCAAAAAGCAGGTCTGGACTGATCCGGGCCAGGCCAGCCCATCGTTGACCTGCATCGATCCGTTCCAGCGGAGCGCTGGCATGACTGTCGTCCGTGACAAGAAGAGCGTTGCCCTCGCGCTCGGCTATGGCGTCGAAATGACCCTGCGCAATGACGACCCCGTCAGCGACCAGGACCACATCGGCATCGCGCGGCGCGTCCCGGACCATGGACACCATATCGCGAACCAGGGCGACCGAAATCCCGTCGGCACTCAACCTGTCCACAGCCTGGGAAAGGGCGGGCGTGATGACACTCACAAGTATCATGATGCGATCTGCCCCGGCCCGGGCAGCCTGCCGCGCCTGATATTCAACCAGCGTCTGCCCCGCAAAATGCAGGCTGGCGCGGAGGGCCGCCGAAGAATCGCTGGACGCCCGGCTGGCGCTGAGAATGGCCGCAAAAGTCATGCTGAGATGGAACTGACCCGTTCTTGTGTGAACCTGCCTTTTCGCAAGGCTACCGCCATCACGCAAGCATGCTGCGATTCAGCTTTGTTGAAGCCGGTCGATCGCCATTCGCAATTGACGAAGAATGCGTGGATCGCCCCTTACACAATCCGCTGCTTCATCAGCCAATGCCATGAGGTGCGTAAGGCCAAAACTCGCCGCCAATCCCTTCAGCCGCCATGATGCGACTTCCCAATTCGCGTCGGACTGCGCATTACGGAGGAGGTCCAACTGGCGTTCGGCGCTTTCCATGAAGGCCACCCGAAGGTCCGCGATCAGCGTGAAATCTTCGCCGACAGCGGCAGCAAGAGCAGCATTCAGGGCGCCAGGATCGTATGACATGGGCCGAACGCTATCGGGCTTGCGTTAAGTTTTGGTAACAGGGCATTTTGTTGCGCTGAAAAGATGATAGGATGGGGTCATGACCGGGGGCAGCACCATCGTCGAATTCTGGCGAGACAAAAGCATCGCGACTTCTGACGAGTCGCGGAAGGACGATACACTGCTGTTGGAGCAGGTCGTCGATGACAGCGATGAAGACGGCGAGGCAGAGGAGTACCGCGATCCTTTCGGTCGCCGGACGCAGGCCATATTCGGCTTCGCAGCTTTGCTGTGGCTCGGCTTTGCAGGATGGGCGACAGTCTCGACGAACCAATGGCAGGCAGGCCCTGCCGCTTGGCCTGGCCTGATAACGACCATATTGCTGCCGGTCGTAGGACTCGGCGTCTGCTATCTACTGCTCGCTCGCACCAGCCGAGCCGAGTCGCGCCGCTATCTCGACACTGCGCGCGCGCTACACGCGGAGGCGGAGCAGCTGGAAGCCCGGCTCAGCCGTATTAACCGTCAGCTGGCTACCGCCCGCGAGTCTATGCAGGACCAGGCCGAACTGCTCGACAGCTATGGCGCGGCCGCCAGCAGCAATATGGAGGCCTCTGCCGAACTGATAGCCAGTCGCGCCCACAGCACGACGGAAAAGGCGGAAGCTGCCGAACGCGCAGGAGCCGCCCTCGTTACGCGCATGGATGCCCTGATCTCTGCCATGCCGGAACTGGAGGATCGGGCCGGTCGCATGGCAGCGCAGATCATCGATAACGGCCATGCGCTGGCGGAACGGATCGACACGCTGGAGGCTCGGCTTCACGCTCTTGGCGAACTGTCCGACGATGCCCGCGCCCGCACGCTGACCGCCACGAAGAGCCTGTCGAGCCAACTCACCCAGTTGCAGGAGGCTACCCGCTCTGCGACCGAGGAAGTCAACGGCATGGCCGACATTGCGGCTGGGCGGATCGACGCCACAGCGCAAAGCGCCCGTCTGACGATGCAGGAAGGGGCAGCTGAACTGGATCGGCAGGCTAGCACCCTCGCCAGCCTGCTGGAACGCGCACGCGCTGGCATAACTAACAGCGCCGAAGCGACGATCGAATTGCTCACGCAGAACCTCGACCGGGTTGAAGGTGACGTGCGGCAGCGCCTTGAAACGACTGTGGCGCATGCACAGCAGAGCATGGCGGCGGCCGATCGTGATCTGACGGCGCAAGCTGAGGCGCTCCGCGCGCTGGTCGAAACCGCGCAGGCAGGCATCGCCACGACGAGCCAGAACGCCCTTGCTGCCCTGTCACATGACTCTGAACAGATCGAAGCTCAGCTTCGTGAACGCACTGAAGTCGCCTTCGCCCGCGCGAAGGAAGGCGTTACCTTCACTGAAGAGGGTCTGGCCCGGCAGGCGGAGGCTCTCGACGCGCTGGTGACGCGCTCACGCGGCGATATCCAGAGCATCGGCGACGAAACCGTTTCGGCCATTTCCGATCACATGACCGAAGTCGAAAGCCGCCTCCACCAGATCAATGATCTGGTCGAAGGACAACGCGCGCTTGTGTCCGGCCTGCATGACACGCTTGGCGAGGCCATCGAAAGCGCGCAGTCGCGATTTGCGGCGCTGGAAGAAAGCGCTTTGTCCCGGAACGATCGGCTTACCGAGGCACTTTCCCGCCTCACCGTTGAAACACAGCGGATCGATGACGCCCTGGCTGCGGGTGGGGTGACGGCGGAAAAGCTGATCAGCTGTGCGGAAACCCTACTCGTCGCTCTTGATTCGAGCGTCCGGGAACTGGACGAAACCTTCCCCGCTGCATTGCAGCGCTTCGACACGCGGATTTCCACGAGCCGCGAACTGCTTGATAGCGCGGCACCGGAAATGGAACGGCTGGAGGCCATTTCCGAAGCGCTGGTCGGCCGCACCCAAGAAGCTGAAGAATTGCTGCGCGGCCAGGGCCGCCGCCTTACCGAATGGCTGGAAAGCACGCAAAGCGGCGTCGAGGCGAACCGCGAACTGGTTGAGAAGCTGCGCACCGCGCTCGATCACGCTCATCAGGACGCGACGCGGATCACCGAAGGCGCTGGCCCATTGCTGGTGACCGCATTGCTGCGCGTCAAGGATACCGCCGATCAGGCTGCCGAGCGCGCACGTCAGGCACTAGGCCGTGCCATTCCCGACGCCGTGCAGTCGCTTGCCGAAGCCAGCGAGGCCGCCCTTCAGCAGGCAGTCGATGACAAGGTAACGGCCCAGATCGAAAAGCTCGCTCAGGTCGCGGAGGAGGCTGTTCGCGCTGCGCATCAGGCGTCCGATCGCCTTACGCGGCAGCTGCTGACAATTGCCGACACAAATGCGAGCGTTCAATCCCGGATCGAGGAAGCGGAACGGGCCGCCGAAGACCGCGATCGCGATCATTTTGCGCGCCGATCGGCCCTGCTGATCGAATCGCTTAACAGCACCTCCATCGACGTCGCAAAAATACTGTCGAACGACGTCACCGACTCGGCCTGGGCCTCCTATCTCAAAGGCGACCGCGGCGTTTTCACCCGCCGGGCGGTCAAGTTGCTGGACGCAGGCGAATCGCGTGAGATCGCCCTGCACTATGACAATGATGCCGAGTTTCAGGAGCATGTGAACCGCTACATTCACGACTTCGAATCCATGCTGCGGATCATCCTTTCCGCGCGGGACGGCAATGCACTCGGGGTGGCGGTACTTTCGTCCGATATGGGCAAGCTCTACGTCGCGCTGGCTCAGGCGATCGAGCGGCTCCGTCAGTAAATTTCACACTTGAAAGCGGCATCGCGAACACGCACGAAGCCGTGCTGCGTATCGAGCCATCCTGAAGCGCGACCTCATCTATAGCTTCGAGCTTTAAATCGGCACCACCTCCTTTTGCCGATTGCCCTGAGCCTGTCGAAGGGACCCACTTCTTTTAGAAAGAAAGGGGCTTCGACAAGCTCAGCCCGAACGGGATTGAGGATTAGGATAAAAAGCACGACGCTCTGGCGCCGACCGGCAGCACCCCTCCTAAGTTATGAGCGACGGAGACGGCCGAGATCCCCTACCCGTTCCTATGATACTCATATTCAAACGCACGGCCCTGTTGCTTGGTCAGCACCGCGCCAATGATGGCGCCGCCCGCCCGGCGCACGCGGTCTACAGCCACTCTCAGGCCGCCATGATGGTTGCGCCCCCACTCCACGATCAACACCGTCGCCTCCGCCTTCGACGCCAGTAGCGATGTATCCGGAACACCCAGGATCGGGGGTGCATCGATCAGCACCGTGTCATAGCGTCCCTGAACGGCCGCGAGCAGCACGTCCAAAGCGGAAGTGGATAGAAGTTCAGCGGGATTAGGAGGAATCGCGCCGCTAGGCAGAAGCGATACTCCGGGGACATCACTGCTGACGATCACATCCTCCGCCTTGGCCTGCCCTGTCATGACTTCGCTTAGGCCGCGTTCGGGCGTGACATGGAACAGGCCATGCTGTCGCGGCCGACGCATATCAGCGTCGATCACCAGCACTCGACGGTCCAGTTTCGCCAAGGCGAGAGCCAGTGCGTGGACGGTCGAAGACTTCCCTTCGCCTTCCTGCGCGCTGGTGATCAGGATGGAAGCAGGCAATCCGGCCGAGGATGCGAGCAACAGCGAGGATGCAATCGGCACATAGGTTTCCGCAGTCGGCTTGTCGGTAACCGGAACCGTCCCCAGCAGCGGCATGTTGGCACGCTCCGCCAGCGTATCGGCAGAGGTCACTGCATCGTCGAACACATGGCGTCCCGCGACCATCAGCAAACCCAGCAACAGACCGCCAAGCGAAGCCATCAGCATCGTGATGCCGATATTCGGCGACGATGGCCGTGAAGGGACGGCGGCAGGGTCCAACGGCTGTATGCGTCCCGCCTGAAAACCCGCCTGCGATGCCATGTCACGGTAACGCTGAAGCAAGCTGTCATGCAGCAGCCGATATGTATCGACCGAGCGCTCGAGGATGCTCATCTGCACGCCCCGTCCACGCTCTGCCTGCGCCTGGCGCTCCACGCCCGAAATCTCGGCTTCGATCTGCTTCTCACCATGTACGGCAACTTCAAACTGCTCTTGCAAGGAGGCTCGGATGCTGTTCGCCATCGCGGTCGCCTGATCGTCCAACGCAGCCAGCCGCGCCCGGGCTTCCCGCATCTCGGGATGGGCGTCCTTGCGAAACTGCCGCTCTTCCACCACCACCGCCCGCGCTTGCGCCCGTTGCGTCATCAACTGCTGCATCGCGCCGTTGTTCAGCACTTCGGGCAGCGTCTCGACACTGGAAAGGCGGGCGCTTTCCCAACGCTTCTGCGCTGCGATCCGATCTGCGGTCGCCTGAGCGCGAAAGGCATTCAACTGCGCAAGCCGCGTCGCGGTCGTGCCGTTCGAGTTGGTAGACCTGTCGCCTCCATCCACGAACGTGCCTGAAGGCGAGCCGGTCTGGGCAGCATAGGCGGCAAGGTCCCGTTCGGCGCGCTCCAGATCCCGTCTCGCACTGTCCAGCTCCCCCAACAGGAAGCGTCGCGCCTGAACGCCGGATTCAAATCCGCGCTTCAGGTCCGCTCTGATCAGACTGTCAGCATAACTGTTCGCGACCCGCGCCGATAATATGGGATCAGCGCTGGTGAAGCTGATGCGGATGACACGGCTCTTGCCCGGCAATTCCACTTCCAGGTTGTCGCGCAGAAGGCCGATGACGGCTTCGGTCTCGACCTGCCGCTGGCTGAGCGATCCGGATCCGCGCTCGGGGCGCCGTTCATCCATACCATCAAAAAAGGTTCGGCTACCGACCAACGCCAACTCGCGTGCCACATCTTCGGCCAAAGCGCGGCTGCGGAGCACCTCCAACTCGGTCTGCATCAGCGCTTCATTGTCAGCGGGCGCGGCCGGTCGCTGGATTGCTCCCGCGCCCGCCGCTCCTGCGGGTACGTCCTCTACCTCGACTGAAGCTGTGGCGCGGTAATCAGGCGTTGAAAGAAGTATGAAGATGATGCCCGCCAGCACACAAAGCGCCATGGTGACCAACAGGATGATACGATGGCGCCATATCGCCGTCCAGGCGGCACGGGCCGCCGTCACAATGCGAGCGCTGCGTCCCTCCGGCCCTAAGGGCGCATGGTCGTTATCGATGCGGATCGTGCGACCTGCCATCAATGCTCTCCGTCGAGAGACACAAAGGCCGCCCCCAACACCGGCAGCGCCAGCAACGTCCCGCCCAGGATGGCCTTCGCTCGTGATAGCCCAACTATGATGGTATCGCCCGGCAGAATTTCAGGGTCCAGCGCCTCGCCCCGGCGGATCGAATTCAAGTCGAACATCGCCGCTTTCCGTTCACCTTCCACCTGACGAACGACGATGATCTGCTTCAGGCTGGCAAGGCGGCTCGGCCCCCTCGACAACGCGACAGCTTGCAGCAACCCGATGCGTCCTTCGACGGGATAAAGCCCTGGTTGCCTCACCTCGCCATCCACAGTGATGCGACGACCGACGGCCTTTTTGACGAAGACGGTAACTTGAGGAGAAACCAGATAACGCTCGCCTAGCTTGCCAGCGATCACGTCTGAGGCCTCGCTAGCGGACAGGCCCGCGACCGGCACATCGCCGATCAACGGCAGACGCACCATACCTGCCGCCGTGACCGCCGCGTCCTCCAGCGAAAGGCCGGGTTCATGATATACCTGCACCCGCAGCACATCATCAGGAACGATGTGATAGTCCAGGCCGACAGCCTGCGGGGCGGGTATCACCGCATAGGCAGCGGCTTCGCGGGGGGCGTCTTCAACCGTCGAACAGCCGCCAAGCGAGGCAGAGGCCAGAATGATGGCCAGAGCCTGTTGCTTCCTGTTGGTCGGCCAGCCCATTGGTGAAAATTCCCCACGCCTTTCAAACAGTCCGCCGAGGGGCGAAACGCTTGGGCGGGGTTAGCGAGGCTAAATGGCCATGGCAACTGCGGCCATGGCGCTCTGGGCCAAGCGGCTCTCGGTCAACCCGCCATACGCCCCGGCTGATCGTGCGGCAGGCGACGTGGCTGGTCCGGCCATACGCCGCGCGTATCGTAAACCGCCTTGCCGAAGCGCTCGTCCACCGGGACTGATTTGAACATGTCATGATCAACCAGAATGACGAAAACGCCGCATTGTTCCAGAGCCGTATCGAGATCGATGAGTTCTGCCCCCGTGCCGACGAACTCCATGGGCAAGGCCTGCGCGTAAGGCTCAACCAACTTGACGCGGCGGCCGTAACGGCGGGCCAGACGGCTCGCCACTTTCACGGCGGGACTTTCGCGGAAATCGTCGATATTTGCCTTGAAGGCCAGACCGAGACAGGCGACGTCCTCGCCTGGAAACTCGTCGATCAGCTCCGACACCTTGGCAACGACATGGTCGGTCTTCGCGTCATTCACCTCGCGCGCGGCGCGGATCAGGCGGCTATTCTCCGGATCGCCATGGACGATGAACCAAGGGTCCACGGCGATGCAGTGCCCGCCCACTCCCGGCCCTGGCTGAAGGATGTTCACGCGCGGGTGGCGGTTGGCAAGGCGGATCACTTCCCACACGTCAATGTCCATGCCTTCCGCAATGACGGACAATTCGTTGGCGAAGGCGATATTGACGTCGCGGAAGCTGTTTTCGACGAGTTTCACCATCTCGGCGGCACGCGCGCTTGTCGTGATGCAGGCTCCGCGCACGAACTGACGATAAAAGGCCAATGCCTTGCGGGCGCATCGCGGTGTTATACCGCCGATACAACGGTCATTGTCGATCAATTCGACCAGAATGCGGCCCGGCAGAACGCGCTCCGGGCAATAGGCGATTGCGACATCCCCGGCCATGCCCGGTCCCGGCATTTTGAGGTCAGGGCGAATCTTCGCGAACAGGTCACGCATGGCTTCGGTAGTGCCGACGGGCGATGTGGACTCCAATATTACCGTGTCGCCCGCTTTCAGTACCTCAGCAACGGTTCGCGCCGCGTTCAGCACATAGGAGATGTCCGGCGCGCGATCTTCTGCCACCGGAGTGGGAACCGCGATGATGAAGACGTCGCTCGGTTCGACAGTCAGGCTGGCTCTTAGATTTCCCCTTGCGACCACGCCCTGCACCAGGCCGTCAAGATCGACTTCCTCGATGTGCACTCGGCCCGAATTGACGGTTTCAACCACATGAGCGCTGACATCGACGCCCACGACATGCGCTCCCCCACGGGCGATAAGGGCGGCAGTCGGCAATCCGATATAGCCCAGCCCGATGACGGAAACCTTCTGCTGCTTGTCGATAGGCATGCAATAATCCCGGAAAATCGATCAGTTGCCGCTGTTTTTGAAGGCAAATGCTAAAGATTCCGGTAACGAACGATCCCCGGACGATGAGGTTTGGAAGAGTTAAAAGCGCCGCACCTGACTCGAAGCTATGCCGCCTCCTCCAGACCTTCCACCTCGATGCTTCCCGACGCGATGACCGCCGCGATCCGCTGCGCCGCGCGGCCATCGCCAAAGGGATTATGCGCCCGTGCCATCGCCCGGTAAGCCTCGTCATCGTCGAGCAACGCCAACACCTCACCAACAATGCGGGCACGGTCGGTGCCCACCAGCCTGGCCGTCCCTGCCGTCACGCCTTCAGGCCGTTCGGTAGTTTCGCGCATCACCAGCACCGGCTTGCCAAGCGACGGCGCCTCCTCCTGCACGCCGCCGCTGTCGGTCAGGACCAGATGGCACATGTCGAGCAGGCGCACAAAATGCGGATAATCGAGCGGTTCGATCATCGCGACGTTCGGCAGCTTCCCAAGGACCGCCTCCATGATCGGGCGCACATTGGGATTGGGATGGACGGGGAAGATCACCGCCACATCCGGACGCGCCGCGATGTCGGCAATGGATCGGGCAATCGCTTCCATGCCCCCGCCGAAATTTTCCCGCCGATGGCTGGTAACGGCGATGATGCGCTTCCCTGCAAAGCGCAACGCCAGTTCATCGAGTCCCGCCGCGAGCGCAGGCGTGCCCGCAATTCTTTCGCGCGTCGCAAGCAGCGCGTCGATCACCGTGTTGCCGGTGATGTGAATGCTGGCCGCATCGCGATTTTCCCGTATCAGGGCATCGGCCGCCGCGCCGGTGGGCGCAAAGTTCATGTCGGCCACGCAAGCGACAACCCGCCGGTTCACCTCTTCAGGCCAGGGATGATAAATATCCCCACTGCGCAATCCCGCTTCCACATGCGCGACCGGAATTTGCCGATAATAGGCGGCGAGGCTCGCGACCATGGTCGTCAGCGTGTCACCATGTACGACGATCCGATCCGGCTTCTCCGCATCGAACGCCTTGCCCAGATCGACGATCAGCTTCGCCGTAAGACCGTCCAGCGTCTGGTTCGGCGTCATCACGTCAAGGTCAATGTCCGGCTTGATACCCGCAATGTCGAGTACCTGATCGAGCAAACCCCTATGCTGCGCCGTGACGATTACGCACACATCGACATGATCCCGCGCGCGCAACGCGTGAATGACCGGAAACAGCTTGATCGCTTCGGGGCGGGTCCCGAATACCACCGCAACTTTCATCTTTGCCCCCTGATGCGAGCCTTTAAGGCTACCCCCTGCCAGCAAATCGTAACCATCCCCTGAACAAGGGGTAATTCCGACGCGCGCTTTCGCAGGTGCGATGACCTATGCTAGGGCGCAGTCAATCCTTCATTTTTTTCTTACGAGGCAGCGGGTAGTTTATGAAGATCACGATGATCGGCACGGGATATGTCGGCCTGGTATCGGGCGCCTGTTTCGCCGATTTCGGCCATGACGTCGTGTGCGTCGACAAGGACGCTGGCAAGATCGATGCGATCTTGTCCGGCCGCATGCCGATCTATGAACCCGGGCTTGATCAGCTCGTCGCTAACAATGCTGCGGCCGACCGACTGACCTTCACCACCGACCTCGCTGCGGGAGTCAAGGGCGCGGACGCGATCTTCATCGCTGTGGGCACACCCTCGCGCCGCGGCGATGGCCATGCGGACCTCAGCTATGTCTATGCCGCCGCGCGCGAAATTGCCGAAGCCGTGGACGGCCCAACGGTCATCGTCACCAAATCAACCGTGCCGGTTGGCACGGGTGACGAGGTTGAGCGCATCGTCCAGGAAGTACGCCCAGACCTCGATATCCAGGTGGTCTCCAACCCGGAATTCCTCCGTGAAGGCGCCGCGATCAGCGATTTCAAACGACCGGATCGCGTGGTCGTGGGCACCACCGGCAACGAACGGGCCATGACCGTCATGGCGCAAATCTACCGGCCGCTGAACCTCAACCAGGCACCCGTCATGTTCACTGGACGGCGCACGGCGGAATTGATCAAATATGCCGCCAACGCCTTCCTTGCGACCAAGATCACCTTCATCAATGAGATGGCGGACTTGTGCGAAGCTGTCGGTGCCGAGGTGCAGGACGTGTCGCGCGGCATTGGCCTCGACAACCGGATCGGCAGCAAATTCCTTCATGCCGGTCCCGGCTATGGCGGCTCCTGCTTCCCCAAGGACACGCTGGCGCTGGTGAAGACGGGACAGGATTACGACACGCCGATCCGCATCGTGGAAACGGTGGTGCAGGTAAATGACCTGCGCAAGCGCGCGATGGGCCGCAAGATTGTGAAGGCGTTGGGCGGCGAAGCGCGCGGCAAGACCGTTGCCCTGCTCGGCCTCACCTTCAAGCCTAACACGGACGACATGCGCGATGCGCCCAGCCTCGCCATCGTACAGGCGCTGGAGGATGCCGGAGCCCGCATCGTCGCCTATGATCCCGAAGGCATGGAGGTGGCCCGGCCGATGATGTCGGGCGTCACCATGGCGAAAGATGCCTACGAGGCCGCGACTGGCGCCGACGCTCTCGTGCTAGTCACGGAATGGGATATTTTCCGCGCGCTCGATCTCAAGCGCCTTGCCGCTTCGATGAACAAGCCCCTGCTCATTGACCTGCGCAACATTTATCCCCGCAGCGAAGCCGAAGCGGCGGGCTTTGCCCTCACCCGCGTGGGCGGCAAGGGCGTCATCTGATGAATGTTCAGCCGGAGGGGGGCCGGAATGACCTCGGCCTTCCCCGTCTCCATCATTGGCTGATCGCGGCAGTGGCTCTGTTCGTCATGACCCTGACCCTCCCCGTTATAGCGGGCTTCATCTGATCCATCCGCACCGGGGCTAGATCAGGCTTTGAGCTTCCACCCGCGCTTGAGCAGCACATAGCACAGCAGCGCCAGAGCAACGTTGAGCACCAGCAGAACGATGCTTCCCACGACAACATCTCCGTCCGCCGCCGCGACGAAACCATAGCGAAAGCCCGATATCGCGTAGAAAAACGGGTTGGCATGGCTGATCGCGCGGAACACGGGCGCCAGCCGGTCAATGGAATAGAAGGTGCCGGACAACAGCGTCATCGGCCCAATCACGAAATTGGTGATCGCGGCGGCATGATCGAACTTTTCCGCCCAGATCGATGTCAGTACCCCGATGAACGCTGTCAGCGCCGCCCCCATCAGCCCAAACCAGATGATCGCCCAGGGATGCGCCGGTGTCACATGGACCCCCGGCCACAGCGCCATCGCCCCCCACAGCGCCAGCCCCACACAAACCGCGCGCGTCACCGCCGCGCCGACCAGAGCCAGCAGCAACTCACTATTGGAAAGTGGCGGCATCAGATAGTCGATCAGCGTGCCCTGCATCTTCCCCGCAAGCAGAGAAAAGCTGCTGTTGGCAAAGGCATTGTTCATCATGCCCATGATCATAAGCCCCGGCGCGATGAAGTCCGCGAAGGGGACGCCC
The DNA here is from genome assembly GCF_059738765.1 of Sphingobium sp. RC1. Classification (NCBI taxonomy): domain Bacteria; kingdom Pseudomonadati; phylum Pseudomonadota; class Alphaproteobacteria; order Sphingomonadales; family Sphingobiaceae; genus Sphingobium; species Sphingobium sp. RC1. Next base: position 1,171,022 of record NZ_AP027306.1, on the reverse strand, counting down.
AGCACCTGCCGGTTTGCCCCGCCCAACGCGATCGAGAAAATGATAAGGAACATCAGCGTCGTAACCGCTGGCGCCCAGATGGTCTGGAGCTGCACCTTCATGAAGCGGCGCACCTCTTTCTGGTAGAGCGCGCGGGTCCCCGCCCAGTTGACGTTGCGGATGACAAGTTCACCCGGCTCATGAAAAGGAGGAGGCGAAGAGGCGGATACGGAAGATTGGGGCTGTTCGTTCATGCTTCGATCGACTATCGGCTGGTCTGTTGTGCCGCAAGGGCGTTGTGCATGGGCTTTAACCTGTGCAGGCGCGTCCCATATAGGGCGCTAGCCAGAGAATTTGAGGAGTCATTCATTGTCCTGGACCGACGAGCGTATCGACCAGCTCAAGGGAATGTGGGAAAAAGGCCTGACCGCCAGCCAGATCGCGGACGAACTGGGCGGTGTCAGCCGCAATGCCGTGATTGGCAAGGCGCATCGCCTTGGCCTGCAATCGCGCCCTTCGCCCGTAAAGCCGAACGAGACGCCCAAAAAGGCTGCTCCCGTCCGCAAGCCCGCACCCGAGGCCGAAGCGCCCAAACCCGCCGCGCCGTTGCAGCATAGCGCACCCGCTCCCGCCCGCCCCGCTCCGTCGGTTGCGCCCGCGCCCGCACAATCTGCCGCAGCTCCTGCCGCAGACGCCCCTACACCCGCGCCGCAGCCTCGCATCATATCGGTTGGTCCGGGCGGATTCCTTCGCCAGGGTCCCGGCGACCAGCAGGCACCGATCCCACCTGCCCCTCCCCGCCGCCTGGTCCCTGCCAAGCCTAGCCCGGAAATCGCAGGCAAGACATCGCTGCTCGACCTGACCGAGCGTATCTGCAAGTGGCCGATGGGCCATCCGGGCGAACCGGACTTCCACTTCTGTGGTGAGACCGTGAACCCCGGCTTCCCTTATTGCGTGGAACATTGCGGCCGCGCGTATCAGGCTCAGCTGCCGCGCGGTACGCGCCGTCCGCCTCCGCCCCTGCCTTTCGGCGGTCCGCGCGTTCGCTGACTCTCCGTTAAGCTCTGAAATTTGAAGGGGCCGGTCGATTAGGGTGTGTGGGGATTCAGTTCAGGATAAGGCGAAAATGGTGAATTTCGAGAACCGGCGCGCAGCGTACTGCAGTACGTGAGCACCGGAAGCGCAGAAAGTCGCCATTTGCAGCCCGTCATGGGCTGAATCCCCACACACCCTAGACCGGCCCCTTCTTCATAGCTCCTGCTTGCGCCCGCCGCCGACCCGCTTATAGCTTGTGCGCATGTCCGATCTGTTCGCGAGCCAGCCGCTTTCCTCCTCCGATTACGATGCATCCTCCATCGAAGTGCTCGAAGGACTGGAGCCGGTTCGCCGCCGTCCAGGCATGTATATCGGCGGGACGGACGAGCGGGCACTCCATCATCTCGCCAGCGAAGTGCTCGACAACAGCATGGACGAAGCGGTTGCGGGACATGCCACCCGTATCGAGGTCATGCTGGAACCCGGCAATAAGCTGACCATCACCGACAATGGCCGCGGCATTCCGGTTGGAATGCACCCGAAATTTCCCGGCAAATCGGCGCTGGAGGTAATTCTCACCACGCTCCACTCCGGTGGCAAGTTCACCGACAAGGCTTATGCCACGTCCGGCGGCCTTCATGGCGTAGGCATCAGCGTGGTGAACGCGCTTTCGATCGTGACCGTGGTGGAAGTCGCGCTCAACAAGGAATTGTTCCGTCAAAGCTTCGCGCAGGGCTTGCCTACCAGCGGCCTTCAGAAGATCGGCGGGGCACCTAATCGGCGGGGCACATCGGTCAGCTTCATCCCCGACCATGAAATTTTCGGCGAGCAAAAGTTCAAGCCCGCTCGTCTTTACCGGCTTGCCCGTTCCAAGGCCTATCTGTTCGCGGGCGTCGAGATCCGCTGGAAATGCGCGCCCGAACTCATAAGCGACGATACGCCAGCCGAAGCCGTGTTCCAGTTCCCCGGTGGTCTTGCCGATCATCTGAAGGAACAGATCAGCACACGCGAATGCGCGACCAGCGCCTTCTTCTCTGGTAGCCAGGATTTTCCTGACGCGGCGGGCCGCGTCGAATGGGCGATCGCCTGGCCGCTTTGGTCGGACGGCAGCTATAGCTGGTATTGCAACACCATTCCGACGCCCGACGGCGGCACACACGAAACAGGGGTGCGCGCCGCTTTGGTTAAGGGTATCCGCGCCTTCGCCGAACTGGTCGGCAACAAGAAGGCGAAGGACATCACCGCAGACGACATCGTGACCTCTTCCGAAATCATGTTGTCGGTCTTCATCCGTGATCCCCAATTCCAGAGCCAGACCAAGGATCGCCTGACCAGCCCGGAAGCCGCCCGCCTCGTCGAGAACGCGGTGCGCGATCATTTCGACCATTATTTGTCGGACCATATGGAGCGGGGCAAGGCGCTGCTCGCCTATGTCATCGACCGTATGGACGAGCGGCTGAAGCGCAAGGCGGAAAAGGAGGTCAAGCGCAAGACCGCGACATCCGCCCGCAAGCTGCGCTTGCCGGGCAAGCTTACCGATTGTTCGACCGACGATCCCGAAGGCACGGAAATTTTCCTGGTCGAAGGCGATTCGGCAGGTGGGTCGGCCAAACAGGCACGCGACCGCAAGACGCAGGCGATCCTGCCCCTACGCGGCAAAATCCTGAACGTCGCATCAGCCAACAACGCGAAAATCCTGGCGAACCAGGAAATCGCCGACATGATCCTGGCCTTCGGTTGCGGCACGCGCAAGGACTGCAATCCCGACAATCTGCGCTATGAGCGCGTCGTCATCATGACCGACGCTGACGTCGATGGCGCGCATATCGCCACACTGCTCATGACCTTCTTTTTCCAGGAAATGCCGGAACTGGTGCGGCGCGGGCACCTCTATCTCGCCCAGCCGCCGCTCTACCGCCTCGTTGCCGGGGGGAAGAGCCTCTATGCACGCGACGACGCTCATCGCGAAGAATTGCTGCGCACCGAGTTCAAGGGCAAGAAGGTCGAAGTCAGCCGCTTCAAGGGCCTTGGCGAAATGAACCCCGGCCAGTTGCGCGAAACCACCATGGACCCCAAGACCCGCAGCCTCATCCGCATAACCCTGCCCGACGATATCGAGGATCGTCAGCAAGTGCGGGAATTGGTCGAGCGCCTGATGGGAACCAACCCCGCCCACCGCTTCGCCTTCATTCAGGAAAATGCGGCCACGGTGGACGAAGAAGCGATCGACGCCTGACCCTCTCGCAGGCAAGCATCGCCGCGCGACAGTGCCCCCTCCGGATTTCGTGGCTACCGCAGCATTAACCACTGCGGGCGACGGGATGTTCAATCTTCCGCGCGATACGGGCAAGCATGTCAGGCTTCGCCCAGATCCTTCGCATCGCACCGCTTGCCGCACCGGCTCTGCTGCTGTCGGTGCAGAGCGGCACCGCGCTCGCGCAAACCCTTACGCCGACCGGCAGCATCACCAGCGCCGCGTTAAAGGGCGCAGACTATGGACAGGCCGATCGCCTCGCATCCACCCTACTCGCAGGCGGCATGAGCCGCCTTGCCGCCATCAGCGCGCAGCAGGGCAGCATGTCATCCTTCAACTGGGCACCGCCAGTCGCGGAACCGCAAGCTATCGTCAACGACAGCCGCGTTGACCGGACGCTTTCGCGCATGCCCGGATGGGAACTGCAAGGCATCCGCCTGACCCTCAGCCAGCCTGCACTCAGCTATAAGCAGCCCGACCTCGTGCCCACCTTCATGCGCGACCTCATCACAGCGCCTGTGGCCACCTTCGCCATGCCAAAGTCCACCCCGCTGCCATCTACTCCAGCGCCGCGCGCGGGACAGCCGGACATCTTCGGATCGGTGGCGATGGCAGTCAGCCGGACACCGCTCGACGACAAATGGGCCGCCGCTACCCGGTTCGCTCCGGCTACCGTCCTGTCGGCCAGCCTCTTGCGGTCGGCGCGCGCCGCTGCCGGGCTACAGCAGGTGGAGATGGTGAATAGCTGGATCAACAGCCGCCTGCGCTTCGTTGACGATCGGCAAGGCCACGACAGCTGGGCTTCAGCCAGCCAGTCGCTCCAACGCGGGGCTGGCGATTGCGAAGATTATGCCATCGCCAAGATGCAGCTTCTGGAAGCGGCTGGCTTCGATCGCCACGCCATGTTCCTCGTCATCGCGCGCGATCTGGTGAGGCAGACCGATCACGCGGTGCTGGCAGTGCGTGTTGGCAGCGACCTGATGATCCTAGACAATATGACAGATCGGGTGCTGCCTTCTTCAGAGGTCAGCGACTATCGGCCGATCATGAGCTTCAACGCTTACGGCCGCTGGACGCACGGCTATCGCGTAACGAAGCCACTGCCGGTCCAGTTCGCCGCTCGCTGAGCACAGTCACTGCTTACCGCTCCCGCAGAGCCTCCGACCGCGCCTTCATGATGGGCTTGAGCAGATAGGCCAACACCGACTTGCGGCCCGTCAATATCTCCACATCGCACACCATGCCGGGCGTGATGGGCAGCTTGTGCGCGCCAGTGCCCAGCCAAGCGCGGTCGGTTTCAACTACCACCGTGAAATAGGCCTCCCGCGTCGCTTCGTCATAGACGCTATCAGCCGACACCTGCTGCACGGTGCCGCTCAGGCCCCCATAGATGGAAAAGTCATAGGCGGTGACCTTAACGACCGCACGATCACCGGTCTTGATGAAGGCGATGTCGTTCGGCTTCACCCGCGCCTCCACCAGCAGCTTGTCGCCGATGGGGACGATCTGCATGATCTTCTGCCCCGCCGTCACGAAGCCGCCGATGGTCGTCACCTGCACATCGTTGACCACGCCATCGACGGGCGAACGAATTTCCGCGCGTTGCGCTCGACCCTTCGCGCCGCGCAGGGACTCGCTATTGACCGCAATCTTGGCCTCCAGCTGACTACGTTCGTTCAGCGCATCCTGCTTGAATTGAAAATTCGCCTCGGACAGTTGCGCCTGGGCCTCGCGGATCGCGGCCGATGCACGCGACGCCTGCTGCTGCGCCGCGTTAAGCCGCCCTTGCGCATCCACCAGTTCACGCCGGGCGTCGAGCAATTCGGTCTGCGGGACAATGGACTTGGCCGCAAGCGGCTCCAGCATTGCCACCCTCTGCCGCGCCAACTGAACGCTGCCACCCAGGCTGTCGATCGTCGCCTGCGCCTCGCCCAGTTCGCGGCGGCGCTGTTCCACCTGGGCCGAAAGCCCATCCTGCTTGCTGCGAAGCGCCGATTGCCGAACTGCGGCTAGCGCCTGCTCCTGCTGACATTCGGGGCCACCCGTGGCGCAGTTGGCCCCTGTCCCGGTGCCTTCCTTCTCCAGCCGTCCTGCCCGAGCCGTCAGCGATCGCGTCTCCGCCTGCAACTGCCCCAGTTCGGACGCCAGCATTGCGTCGTCCAGACGCACCAGCAACTGCCCCTTGCTGACCTTCTGCCCTGACCGGACCAATATCTCCTCGATCGTGGTCGGCTCGGCGGACTGGATGACCTGCGCTTTGCTCGACGGGATAACCCGCCCCTGCCCGTGCGTCACCTCATCCACCGGAGCGAGGCTGGCCCATAACAGGAACGCCAGCATGCCTCCGCCGCTATACAGGATGACCTGCTTGTTGCCCGGCTGCCCCCGCAGCCAGCTGATCCAGCGCCCCATCATGGTTTTGCCTCTTGCATTGCATGTTCATCGGCGGCGAGCGCCACCGCCTTAGCCTTTTCCTGCGCTGCCAGCATGCTGGTGAGAGCGCCGCCCCCTTGTGAAGGATCAGGAATGGAGAGCTTCCATCCCTTGGACGGGTCCATCCGCCCGCCCACATCATTGGCCGCCCGGCGTTCGGGCAGCGCCGCCACCGCAGGATAATCGATCTGCGGCTCCCTCACCGCCACCATCTGCGATGGATCGAAGGCAGGGATATATTCACCCCCGGCATAGCGTCCCGTAAAAGCACGCGGCAGGCCCCACGCGCCCGGCCAGCGATAGAAGATGTGTGCGCCAATCTTCACCAGCTTCGCCAGATGCGGCGCCCATCCAGGGAACACATAATCGGCATGATAATGGGTCGCCGTGCCAACGCTCGGTTCGACCTGTCCCGCCAGCGCCGCCGCCGCGATCCGCTGCGCCCGATTCCAGAGGACGGCCATCGGCCGCCGCGCAAGTGAACCATCACATACGAAACTGAACTGGCACACTGACGCGTTGAAGCGCTGATACACCACGCCGCACACCGTCTTTGCGAACGCGGGATGACGTACACGGTTGAGAACGACCTGCGCCACCGCGCGCTGTCCGCTTTCCGGTTCGGCTGCTGCTTCATAATAGATCGCCTGCGTCAGGCATTGCAGCGCGCGGCTCCTGTCCTCGCCTGCGGATTGAAGCGCCCGGAAAGGCGATGCTGCGGCAATGGCTCCGGACGCAAACCGCAGCCTGCCATTCTGCACCTCCGCCTCCTGCCCGGTCGTCAAGGGCGCGGCTTCGCTCTCCGTGATCTCAACCAGCGCGCGATATTGGCGGGGGATGGCGGGCGCACCGTCCATGATCTTCGTTTCGACCGCAGCCTTGGGAGCGTCGTTCCCGCGCCAGCCAACCGTTCCCGCCGCCAAGGCTACAACAAGCGCCCCCCCGAGGCCGAGCATGCAAGCCTCAGACGCTGGCAACCTCCATGTCCGCCCGATCATTGGACCGCTCCTTTCTGAAGCTGCCCAATAACCTCATCGCGCGGCCCGTCCGCCAGAACCACACCTTGGTCGATCACGATCAACCGATCCACGATCCGCAGCAGGGCATGGCGGTGCGTCGATACGATCAGCGTCTGTTCGGGCTCCAGCGCCTTTGCCAGATGATCGACAAACAGATTTTCCGTCTGATTATCCATCGCCCCGGTCGGCTCATCGAGGAAGAGCAGCCTGGTCGGCTCCACCAACGCCCGCGCCAGCACCAGGAAGCTCCGCTGCCCGCCTGACAGGCGACCGCCGCGCTCACCGATATGAAGGTCGAACCCGGCGGCATCCCGTCCAAAGAAGCGCGACGCGCCCGAACGCTCCAGCGCGTCCAGCAACTTCTCATCGTCGGCGTCCCGCGCGCCCAGCAGCAGATTTTCCCGCACCGACCCGCTGAACAGTTCCGCATCCTGTCCAACATAGCGGAAGGCAGCGCGCAGTTCGTGCGGATGATATTGGCGGCTATCCACATCATCGATGGTCAACATGCCACCGCCCGGAGGATAAAGGCCGCACAGCACCCGCCCCAGCGTCGATTTGCCCGACGCCACGCGCCCGATGATGCCGATCCGTTCGCCGGGTTCGACGCGCAGATCAATGCCTTTGAGGCTGGGCTGAGTGGCGCCCGGATAGCTGAATTCCAGCCCCTTGGCGACGATCGCGCCCTTGCGCACCTTCGGGATGATACCACGCGCTCCGTCCAGCCGCTCGTCCGGCTGATCGATCAGCGTCTGGAGGCTGCCCAAAGTCGTCATCGCCTGCCGTGCTCGCACGATGACGAAGGCCAGCTGTCCAACCGGCGCCAATGACCGGCCAGCCAGCATGACGATAGCGATGATCGCACCCATGGTGATCTCGCCCGCCGCGAACATGTAAAATCCGCCGATCACCAACGCGATGCTAGTCACCTGCTGGCATAGCGATGCGAGTGTCACGCTCGTCGAGCTCAACCGTCGCAGCTTTTCCTGCGTCGATGCGCTCATCCTGGCGTAACGGCGCCACCTGTCCAGCATCCGCCCTTCGGCGCGGCAGGCCTTCAGCGTTTCGATGCCCCCGATCGCTTCCACTAGCGCGGCGCTTTGCAGGCTCGAGTCCGCTTGCGCATCACGCGACAGGCTGGCCATAGAGCGCTGAAGGAAAAAGCCCGCTATGGCCATGATGCCGATCATGACGACAGGCACGACCGCGAGCCATCCGCCCAGCAGCGCGATGATGCCGACAAACACAAACAGGAAGCTGATATCCACCACCAGCACCACGGTGGTCGATGTGAAAAATTCCCGGACGCTTTCGAATTCCGACACGCGTCGTGCCAGCGCACCAGTGCTGCCCGCGCGGCTAGCGAGCGGCACGTTCATCACCTTCTCGAACAACCGCTGCGACAGTCGTTCGTCAATTTCCCGGCCAGCCTCGTCAACCAGCCGCGCCCGAGCGAGCCGCAAAGCAAAATCCAGCCCAAAGGCCAGCATGACGCCCGCGCCCAATACCCACAGGCTGGAAGCGGCCTTGTTCGGAATGATCCGGTCATAGACGTTCATCGTGAACAGCGGCAACGCGAAGGCGAGAAGGTTGATGATCCCCGCCGCCAGCATGACATAGCCAAAGGACCCCCGCGCCCGCCAGACTTCGCGCCAGAACCAATGCTGCCGCGCCCGCTCGTCCCACGGCCTTTCCTCGGCCCGTTCGCGGCCGTGATCGGCCATGACCACCAGCGCCTCGCCGGTGAAATAGGATTCCAGGTCGGAAAGCCGCGCCCATACCGGCTCGCTCGCATGAGGCAATTGAACCAGCGCATCGCCCTGCTTGATGTCCAGCAGGAGGAGAAAACGCTCGCCCCTTAGCGGCAGGATGGCTGGCAGGTTGGCGGGCCGCCATTTGTCGAGCCGCCCGCGGACATGATCGCTCAGCAGGCCGATCTGATCCAGCGCGGATTCCGCCTGATGAAAGGGCAAACGCCCGGATTCATCAACGGCAAGACCCGCCCGTAGAGCCACGATCCCCGGCGATCGATCGAAATGCCGCGCCACATGGGCGATGCATTCGGTCAGCTCGTCACCGGGCGAACTCTGATGGTCCAGCCATTCGGCCAGACTTAATGTGCTTCGTTCCAACATTGTTTACCCCGCGCCACCCCGGCCGAAGCCGGGGTGACCCCAAAGATGGAAACTCAGCCCGGATAGCGCCGCCGCTGCAATTCGGCGGGCGGCAGGTCCGGGACATCATATTTCTTGCGCGCATAGGGATTGGCGCCCGAAGGCTGGGCTATCCCCAGAGTGTCGAGCAACTGGTTGGTCGCCGCCAGGATCTGATATTGCGCGAAGATTTCGGAGAAGCGGGCGGTTTCCGTCCGCACCTGCGTATTGAAGCGGGTATTTTGCGTATCCAGCACGTCAAGCAGTGAACGGCGTCCGACGTTGAACTGCTCGCGATAGGACACCAGCAGGGAATCAGACACGGTGCCCTGACGCGACAAGTCGGTCAGCCGCTTCTTTTCCGTATCCCAACGGTTCCAGGCAGTGCGGACATCATCTTCCGCCTCGCGCTGACGCTGGCTGAGCCGGAAACGCGCCTCGCTAGCACGGCGCGTCATTTCCTGGACCTTCGCCCGGTTGATACCGCCATCGAACAGCTGCCAGCGCAGGACGACACGGCCTTGCACATCATTGGTACTGCCACGAAAGCCGTCCACATCCTCACCGACGCGGCCGCGCCCTTCCAGCACCACCTTGGGGCCAAGCTCGGACTTCGCCTCGTCGACGACTGCATGCGCCGCCTGGATGTCAGCTTCAGCTTCCCGGATCAGCGGGTTGTTGGCCCGCGCGCCCGCAATCGCTTCGTCCAGCGTCGGCGGTACAGCGCTCGTCACCGCATCGGGCATCGACACCTGATCGATCGAAAGACCGGTCAGCGTGCGGAAGCTGATCGCTGCGTTGGTCAGGTCCTGCTCGGCTTCGCTCTTGCGGACCAGCGCGGATTGCAACCGCTCTTCGGCCTGCTGTTGGTCGGCGATGCTGATCGACCCCTTCGACACGCCCTCGCCCAGATCGCCGAGCAGCTTGCGATGGAAAGCGATATTATCCTCAGCCGCCGCGACGACCCGCTGTTGCAGCATATAGTCCAGATACTGCCGCGTGACGTTCAGCGCGACAAACTGCGACCGCTCGCCCACGCGCAGCGCAGCTCCGTCGATCCGCGCTGCCTGACGCCGCTTTTCAGCACCGCGATAGCCCGAATCGAACAGCGTTTCTTCGGCCAGCACACTTGCTTCCAGCGGATAGAGCGTCTGGTCGCCGATGCCGAGCGTCCGGCGCGTGTTATTCTCCAGCCGACGTATGCCAGCCGATCCTTCCACGCTGACCCGGGGCAGATACAACCCCTTGGCCTGCTCGCGTTCGAACTCGATCGCTTCCTTGTTCTGGATCGCCTGGTTGATTTCCGGATGACTGTCGATCGCGGCCGCGATGGCGCTCTTCAGGTCCGTGGTCTGTGCCCAGCCGGTCGTTGCCATGGTCGCGGCGCACAGCGCCATCAGGCTGCCGCATGTCTTGCGCAGGATTGTCATGATTGCGCTCCCCTCAATTCGTGCTGGCAGTGACTTCGACCCGACGGTTCATCGGTTCGCGCACATTGTCGGCAGTTTCGATTTTCAGCTGGGTCTCGCCCAGCCCGCTGACGGTCATCGCGTCCATCGCGATGCCACCCTGGCTCATCAGCCCGGCGACAGTCTGCGCCCGGCGCAGCGACAGGCCGTCATTATAGCGTGTCCCGCCCGACGTATCGGTGTAGCCGGTGACGCCGAACCGCGTCCAACCGCACTGGGCGGCCGTTTGCGTGATCTGGTTGATCGTCGCTGCGCCCTCGGGCAGCGGCGTGTCCATGTTCCAGTCGAAGAAGATGGACACCGCCGGTGCCGTGCAGTCCAGCGCGGGTGGGGCTGAAGCTGCGGTCGGCACCGGCGGCGGTGGCGGCGCCGAAAGGCGTGCCACAAAGTCGTCGCACTTATTGATGCTGTCCGCATCCTTAGTGCCGGATTTCATGAAGCCCAGCGCAATGCCGCACTGGTTCTTAGCCTCCACGGCCCAGGTCCAGCGGCTGTCCTGCGCTGCCCGTAAGCTGGCGTCGCCGGTCGCCGCAACCGCCGTGTCATAACGGCTCTTGAGCGCGCCTTTGAGCTCCGAATTGCCCATCTGCAGCAGGGGCGAAGCGGGTGCCGCCAAGGCCCCCGTCGATATCATCCCCGCCGCTAGGCCGAAGGAAGCGATGCTTCTCAACCTGTTCCGCATAATCATTCTCCCCCAAATATTCCCGCGAGAAATCCGAACCATGGCGATCACCCGTGAGCGACCGCCATCGCTTCATGCGCGACCATCGCCGCATCGAAGACACTGGCCGCCATCGCCATCAGATGGCCTGCATCGGCAGCGTCGCCCGCAACAGGATTGAGCAGCACTGGCGCATGCTCGCCCCCTGGCAACGCGGCCAGCAGTGCGTCGATGTTTGGCGTCCCTGCATGGCCCAAAGCTTCGGCCACCACCTGTGCTGCTTGAGCATTCGGAGCCGCCTCATGCGCCGCAACGAGCGCCGCCGCATTGCCATCGAAGACCGAGAGATTGACCGCCTGGGCGAGCAAGCCCTGATGATCGTCCAGCGCGGGCTGCGCCTGGCCATCATCATTGGCGGCATGAACCGGTGCATCATCGCCGCCCGCAAGCGTCGAATGATCTGGAGCCGCATCGTCGCTGCCGCTGTGGCTCGCCCGTTCGACCGGCTGATCCGCAGCATGGCTATCCTGGCTTTCGCTCGACACCGATGTGCTTGCGTCACCTTCGTTGGCAGGCTCGGACGCCGTGCTGGTAGTAGCCGTCGGTACGGTATCCACCGTCGTCTCGGTCTGAGCAACGACCGGAGCAGGCGCCTGCTCCACCGTCTCGGCAGCACCAGCCACCGCCACCAGGCTCGCCGCTATCAGCGCCTGGTTGAAGCCGCTGGTCGTGCTTTCCGTCTTGGCGAGATCGACATCCCTGGAGGTGGCGAACACCACGTCGCCGACAGTGCCCGTCGTGCCGTCAGTACGGGTGAAGGTCGCTTCCCCCAGCACTGTCACGTCGCCGCCCGCTGCCTGATAGCTCTGGCCATCAGAGGTCAGCTTGATCGATGCGATGCCCATGTCGGCCAGCGACTTGAACTCACCGCCATCGACCACACCGTTGCTGTTCAGATCCTGCCAGACACCGAATTCGGAGTAAGCGGCATCATGAGCGTCGAACACGCCATCGCCATTGCCGTCATAGGCAAGGCGCAGGCCTTCCAGATCGCTCTTCGCCCCCGGCGCATCGTCGGCGAAGACGATATCGTAAGATCCGCCGGTCGCATGAGCGAGCAGGCCGTCGTCGGAAGAGACCCATGCCGTCTTGACCGTGCCGCTGCCATAATCGTGGGTGACACCCAGCGAACGATCGACAAATTCCAGACCGTCACCATCCAGGTCGATCGCGACCGGCGGAACCGGCGCTCCGCCTTGGAAGGTAACATCGATCGTGGTGGTGGGCGTCGTGCTGGTGACAATGTCGCCATCTGCGTCCTTCACCGTGACTGCGAACTGCAGCACCTGATCGTCAGGAATGACCTGCTGCGTTACGCTGAAATTTTCAACGCGCGCCGCCGGATTGCCGCTGCCGGTATAGTCGAAGCGGACCACCATATGATCAAAATCGAGTGTCGGATCGATATCGACATGGCTAATTCCGTCAGCGTCCTTCGTGACGAGGAAAGTCCCGGTTTGAAGTGGCACCGCGCCACCTGTTGGCGTGCCGCCCGCGTAGGTGGCCCAGCTCACCGTCACCGTCGATGTGTTCGGCTGGAAATTAACGTCGAAGCTCAGGGACGAAGAGTCGTGACTGCTGAACAGGAAGCCTTCATTGTCATTGACGAGGTTGTTCGCCACGCCAAAGCCATTGCCTGACGGATTGATCGTCGATCCATCGTTGGTGAAGGCTTGGGCGGTGGTCGTCCCGTTGGCGTAAGAAACGCCGTCGAACACCTGCCCCCCTGGCAGGGTAACCGTCGTGTAATTGCCAGGCGCGATGTTGCTGAAGCTGAGCGGCGTATCGACCACTGGTCGTGTAGTCAGCACGTCCACGGTATAATCGCCTGTCACCTGATCAACGGATACCGTGAAATAGGGATTTCCGTTCACGCTGGCCGTCACCACGCCGGTGCCGTCGCCCGTGTAAACGATGCCCGTTATGTCAGTCAGATGGGTCAGCGTGATGCTGCCCGCCTGATCTGCACCATAGGTGAAGTTGATATCATTCCCGCTATAGGTGTGAATGGAATTCGCCACCGACAAATCCGTGACGGAAGACAATGTCGGAACATCATCCACAATAGAGACGACGATCGATCCAGGCGTCGCGTCGCTATCGCCAGTGGCGTCGGTCACCGTCATGCTGATCGTGTCGGTCAGCGGGTTGATCTCGCCCTGGCCGGTGTGCGTCAGCGCATGATCCAGCGTATAGCTATAGCCATAGGTTACGACGCCGTTCACGTCCGGCGCCGAGATCGAGGTGATCGTCAGCACGCCCTTGCTCGTAAACACCTGCTGCCCCACCGCCGTGATCGCCTGCGCCGGGTTGAGGTCGCCATCAAGCGTCAGCGTGTAGCTCTCGCCATTGGCGTTGACCTTGAACTGACCGGTCGTGTCGGTCTCGCTGGCCGCACCATGCTGCAAACCGTCGGCCAGGCCATCCTCATAGACCGTGCTCGTGTCGCCCGTCACATCGGGCACGCGGCCATCCTGGTTCAGGCTGATCACCAGCTGGGCCAGGTCTGTGTCGCCGTCCCCATCCTTGATCTGGTAGGTGAAGGTCTCGCTCGTCACGCCCGCCGGGATCGACGCGGTCTTGAGCGTATAGGTATAGCTGCCATCCGACTTGATCAGCAGGTCGCCATAAGTACCGCTGATCGTCGTACCCGCAGCGCTCACCCCCGTCAGCGCGCCGCCACCAGCTTCGGTGCCCACCCGAGCCCCCGTGACCGCACCGCCAGGCGCCGCGCCGTCCGCGCCGATCGTGTCCGCCGTGCCATCGGTCGAGTTAGCATCTGTGCCGCCGACCCCGGTGAACACATTGCCGTCGGCCTTGTTGCCAAGACTTTCCGTCACGCTGTCCGCATCATTAACCGCATGCGGCGCATCATCGACGATCCGCACGACCAGCGTGTCGCTGCCGCTGGTGCCGCTGATGCCGGTCACGCTCACCGTGACGCTGTCGTCAAACTCGGTGCCGGTCGCGCCTGCCTTGCTGTCATTGTCGATCGTCGCGAGCAGCGTGTAGCTGTAGCTCACCGCCCCGGTCGCGGCATTGTAGCCGGTCAGCAGCAGCGTCCCCTCGCCTGTGTTCACAACGCCATTGGTCGCGGCGAACGCCTGCATCTGCGCCAAAGTGAAGCTCGTGCTCCCCACCGTGATGCTCGCGATCCCGTCGGTCGCCGAGACCGTGAAGCTGCCGCTGGTCACGTGGCTGCCGTCATGCGCGGTGCCGCTCGGCAGCCCCGCCTCATAGACGGTCGCATCCGGACCCGTCGCCGCCGCCGTCACCACGGTCGCGCTGTCGTCCGCACCTTTCACCGTGATCGTCAGGGTCGCAGGCGACTGGTCGCCATCGGCATCCTGCATCGTATAATGCAGCGTGAAGTCCTGGCTGAACCCGCTGCCCAGCGCCTGGGTCGCTGCCCGGCTGTTGTCCAGCACATAGCTCCAGCTGCCGTCGCTGTTCTGCACCAGCGTGCCGTAGCTGTTCAGCTCCGCCACCACCGCTGCGTCCGCGCCCCAGGCAACAAAGCTCTTGGGCGTATCCGCACCAGACACGTCGTTGCTCAGCACATTGCCGGACAGGCTACCCGCCACATCCTCGGTCAGCGTGCCGCCTGCATCATTGACCGCATGCGGCGCATCATCGACGATCCGCACGACCAGCGTGTCGCTGCCGCTGGTGCCGCTGATGCCGGTCACGCTCACCGTGACGCTGTCGTCAAACTCGGTGCCGGTGGCGCCTGCCTTGCTGTCATTGTCGATCGTCGCGAGCAGCGTGTAGCTGTAGCTCACCGCTCCGGTCGCGGCATTGTAGCCGGTCAGCAGCAGCGTCCCCTCGCCCGTGTTCACAACGCCATTGGTCGCGGCGAACGCCTGCATCTGCGCCAGGGTGAAGCTCGTGCCCCCCACCGTGATGCTCGCGATCCCGTCGGTCGCGCTCACCGTGAAGCTGCCGCTCGTCACATGGCTGCCGTCGTGCGCGGTGCCGCTCGGCAGGCCTGCTTCATAGACGGTCGCATCCGGACCCGTCGCCGCCGCCGTCACCACCCTCGCGCTGTCGTCTGCGCCCTTCACCGTAATCGTCAGGGTCGCGGGCGACTGGTCGCCATCGGCATCCTGCATCGTATAATGCAGCGTGAAGTCCTGGCTGAACCCGCTGCCCAGCGCCTGGGTCGCTGCCCGGCTGTTGTCCAGAACATAGCTCCAGCTGCCGTCGCTGTTCTGCACCAGCGTGCCGTAGCTGTTGAGCTGCGCCACCACCGCTGCGTCGGCACCCCAGGCAACAAAGCTCTTGGGCGTATCCGCACCAGACACATCGTTGCTCAGCACATTGCCGGACAGGCTACCCGCCACATCCTCGGTCAGCGTGCCGCCTGCATCATTGACCGCATGCGGCGCATCATCGACGATCCGCACGACCAGCGTGTCGCTGCCGCTGGTGCCGCTGATGCCGGTCACGCTCACCGTGACGCTGTCGTCAAACTCGGTGCCGGTCGCGCCTGCCTTGCTGTCATTGTCGATCGTCGCGAGCAGCGTGTAGCTGTAGCTCACCGCCCCGGTCGCGGCATTGTAGCCGGTCAGCAGCAGCGTCCCCTCGCCTGTGTTCACAACGCCATTGGTCGCGGCGAACGCCTGCATCTGCGCCAAAGTGAAGCTCGTGCTCCCCACCGTGATGCTCGCGATCCCGTCGGTCGCCGAGACCGTGAAGCTGCCGCTGGTCACGTGGCTGCCGTCATGCGCGGTGCCGCTCGGCAGCCCCGCCTCATAGACGGTCGCATCCGGACCCGTCGCCGCCGCCGTCACCACGGTCGCGCTGTCGTCCGCACCTTTCACCGTGATCGTCAGGGTCGCAGGCGACTGGTCGCCATCGGCATCCTGCATCGTATAATGCAGCGTGAAGTCCTGGCTGAACCCGCTGCCCAGCGCCTGGGTCGCTGCCCGGCTGTTGTCCAGCACATAGCTCCAGCTGCCGTCGCTGTTCTGCACCAGCGTGCCGTAGCTGTTCAGCTCCGCCACCACCGCTGCGTCCGCGCCCCAGGCAACAAAGCTCTTGGGCGTATCCGCACCAGACACGTCGTTGCTCAGCACATTGCCGGACAGGCTACCCGCCACATCCTCGGTCAGCGTGCCGCCTGCATCATTGACCGCATGCGGCGCATCATCGACGATCCGCACGACCAGCGTGTCGCTGCCGCTGGTGCCGCTGATGCCGGTCACGCTCACCGTGACGCTGTCGTCAAACTCGGTGCCGGTGGCGCCTGCCTTGCTGTCATTGTCGATCGTCGCGAGCAGCGTGTAGCTGTAGCTCACCGCTCCGGTCGCGGCATTGTAGCCGGTCAGCAGCAGCGTCCCCTCGCCCGTGTTCACAACGCCATTGGTCGCGGCGAACGCCTGCATCTGCGCCAGGGTGAAGCTCGTGCCCCCCACCGTGATGCTCGCGATCCCGTCGGTCGCGCTCACCGTGAAGCTGCCGCTCGTCACATGGCTGCCGTCGTGCGCGGTGCCGCTCGGCAGGCCTGCTTCATAGACGGTCGCATCCGGACCCGTCGCCGCCGCCGTCACCACCCTCGCGCTGTCGTCTGCGCCCTTCACCGTAATCGTCAGGGTCGCGGGCGACTGGTCGCCATCGGCATCCTGCATCGTATAATGCAGCGTGAAGTCCTGGCTGAACCCGCTGCCCAGCGCCTGGGTCGCTGCCCGGCTGTTGTCCAGAACATAGCTCCAGCTGCCGTCGCTGTTCTGCACCAGCGTGCCGTAGCTGTTGAGCTGCGCCACCACCGCTGCGTCGGCACCCCAGGCAACAAAGCTCTTGGGCGTATCCGCACCAGACACATCGTTGCTCAGCACATTGCCGGACAGGCTGTTGGTGGCAGCATCTTCCACGACAACATTGCCGACATCATCAATGGCGTGCGGCTGGTCATCCACGATACCGATAGTCAGCGTCGTGCCTGCGGTGTCTCCATCACTGTCGGTAATAGTGACGGCGAAGCTATCCTTCGTGTTGTCGCCCGATGTGGCCGTTTCCAACGTATAGCTATAGCTGTATCCGGATGCCGGAGATCCAGTGATGGTCAGGGTGCCGAAGCTGCCCTGGACGGTCCCGCCGTTGGTCACATCCACATTATTGATGACCAGCGAGCCGACCGTGTCGTTTCCGGTCGTGACGATCAGCGTTCCAGCGGCGGTCTCCGCCGTGGATTCAGCATTGGAACCATTGGGATTGAGCGCAGACTCATCGACCAGCGTGTCCGACCCAGCCTGAACCTCCACAGTCGGCGTGGAATCGGGCTCCAGGGTAACAGTGACTGTCGCCTGGGAGGTATCGCCATCGCCATCCTGAATCTGGTAGATAAAGGTTGCCGTGCCTTCCTGCCCAGCCGCCGGCGTGAAGGTGAACAGCCCGGTCGCGGGGTCGTACGCCACCGCTCCTTCTGCTGGACCGCTGACAATCGTCACGCGCACGGCGGGATTGTTGTCGATATCGACCCCATCAGCGCCGAACACATCATTGGCAAAGGCGTTGATGACGACCGGCGCACCCTCTGTACCCTGGTGAGCCAGGTCATCGTGCGCGGTAGGCACGTCGTCGATGACGTTGACCACCAGCGCCTTGGTGACGCTGTCCCCGTCAGCATCGGTAACCGTTACCGTGAAATTGTCGGTCACGGTATCGCCCGAGGTATTGTCGGCTAATGTATAGCTGTATTCGATCGCACCTGGAGCAACACTGGTGATCGTCAGCGTGCCGTGGGCGCCGGTGATCGTTTGCCCCGGTCCAGTGACGACCTGGCCGTTGATGCTGATCGTTGCGGGTGTATCGACCGCGACATAGGTTATGGTGCCGGCTGTCGTCTCGACCGGGGCCGGTTCGTTCGAACCAGGAGATCCGCCGGGACGGTTTACCGTGCCCAGGCCGGACTCGTCCACGACAGTGCCAGGGCCGGAGGTGGGAACCTCCAGTTCAGGCACATGATCTTCCTCATTCGGCGCGACGGGGAGGATTTCCCGCTCTTCAGGCTGCGTAAAGGCCAATTCGGTCGGTGGGAGCAGGTCGCCCAGGCCGTGAGGATTTCCCACGTCGCCCTCGGCTGCCAGGAAATTGCCGCCAGAACTGCGGGCCGGACCCGCAGCGGGCTGTGGTTCCTCGCCGATCAACAGCGCCGCAAGGTTGACCGAAGGGATTTCCACGTCGCCGACAACGATGTGCGGCATTACGACCGCGCCGTCCAGGATCACCATCTGAGTGCCGTCCGGCAACGTGACGATCAGGTTGCGGCCATCGACCTCTATTTGATTGATGTCGGTTCCGGCAGGAAGGACGACAACGCCATCCGGGCCAGCGGCCACCGTGCGCATTGTGCCTGGCTGGATATGGTGCCCCTTTACCCGAGCAGCGAGTGCATCCAACACCGGATCATGCGCTTGCTGACGGTCAGCGGCGGCATCGACATTCCATTCGCGCTCGAAATCCATCTTTCCATCCCACCTGTCATCATGGGACGGTTCAAAGAAGTGCGCAGAAGACCGCTTCCTCAACGCGCATGCATCGAGAAATTCCATCTTCATCGACTCATGGCATTAGCGGATCAGCTATTGCCCATTGTCTGCGATCTTCCGTTGGCAAGGCCTTATTGGCCCTCCCCGCCCCGGATTAATCCTATTGCCTTATACTTCTGACCCGATGAGCGATCATATTAGGCGGGGATAAATAGAGTCACCAAAAATCAACTTTTGTTAACCATTTAAATACGATAGCGGCCGAAAAATAACCCATGCTCTATTACTACAGGTATATGTATTTCACATGCAGTATATCGTTGGTATTATACCCTATATTTAATGCAGGCTAATGATCGGAGTGCTGTCGGGCAACGACTCGGAAGGTATCGCTGAAGCTATGGAGCTACTTCCGGGCGCCCTGGTGGCCAACAATGTCTTGGAAACGATAAGCGGACGGCCAGCCCTTCGGCCAGCCGCCCGCTCATTTTTGCGACCCAACGGAATTATATCCGGTGTCAGCGCCCGCTCCCCCAACTCATGCCAATGCGCGCACTGACCAGACATTGGGGAAATGAACGTCGCCGTCCGATGGTGGCGTGGGGATAGCAGCGGCGGATGGTTTAGCAATTCACCCTAAGGGCTATAATCATCGATATAGTCGGCGAATGGAGGCCGAAACGCGATCGTCAGTTCACCGGAATAACTGGATCGGGCTCAGGCATTTGCGCCGCTATTTTTTCCATGCGCTGCGTGCGCTCGCTGGCGGCGCCTGTTGTCCGGCGAAAAAGATCCAACGCATATCCCACCAACGGCCCAGCCGCGTCCGTCCGTTTGCGCGCCAGATAGAAATCGATCAGGTTTTCCAGCGCCATCTGGCAATTGGGGTCATCTTCGCCCCGCGTGCGCAAATAGCTGTCGAACACTCGGCGGAGCAATTGTTCGGCCTCGCGATGATTGCCCATCCCCTCCAGCAGCAGAGCCAGATCATTGGCCGAAATCAGCGTGCGCGGATCATCAGCCCCGAACAGTTCGTCAGCCAGCGCGAGCGCCTTGCGCGCAGCTTCTGTGCCTTCAGACAATCGTCCGCCTGTGTAAGCGGTCTGCGCTTCCGCCACCAATGATCGCCATTGCTTCTCTCGCGCCTCGGTAACATCGGCAACATAGGGCGCTTGCCCCCATGCGGGAGGCGCCAGGGAAAGCAGCAGCAGCGCACATGCTCGTCCACTATGGTTGAAGCCGCGAAAGGTCATCCGCCTACTCCTCGATGCGCGACGGCCTCGCACCAACGAAAGGCCGGAAGCGAAGCCCCGGTTCAGGAGAGAAGCGCCTCGATCAGCGCCTTCACCTTCTTCTGCCGCCATTGGGGCAGCGGCGCGATCAACCAATAGGCCAGAGCAGACGCCTCCGGCTCCCCAACTTGCCGTACCCTGCCCGCCTCAATATCAGCCTGCGCGAGCAGCAGCGGCACGGTTGCTCGTCCAAAGCCGTTGATCGCGGCTTCAATGGCGAGCCCGGCGTCAGCAACCCGGATCGCCGCCGGTTCGCTCCCTGTTGGACAGCCCGGCCAATCGACGCGATGCGCCGGACTTCCCCCAGCCGCTTCGACAGTGACGAAACTCGCCTCGCCCAGCTTCACCCCTTCATGCTCGCCTGGCCCGTCGGCCAGCCGCAATGCGAGGTCCAGATTAGCCTCCGTGAAATCCAGCGTCTCATCCGCTGCAACCAGAGCGAATTTGAGATCGGGCTGGTTCGCCGCATAGCTGGCGAGGCGCGGTTGCAGCCATTTTGCCGTGACGTCTCGTGGGGCGGCGATAGTCAGCGAAGAACTGGATTGTCCCGCCTGCATGGCGCGCACCGCTTCTTCAAATTCCAGAAAGCCCGCGCGCAAGGCTTCAAGGCCTGCTTCGGTTTCCGGGGTCAGTTCCAGACCCTTCGGCGTGCGGCGAAACAGCACGACGCCCAGCAGATCCTCCAGCGCCCGGATCTGCTGGCCAACGGCTGCCGGTGTCACCGCCAGCTCATCAGCAGCCCGAGTAAAGGAAAGGTGTCGCGCAGCCGCATCCAGCACGCGCAGACCGTTCAACGGCAAATGCGTACGCTTCATTCGGCAATCGCCGGGGCTACGAGCGCGAAATGAGGGATAGCGATGTCGAACGTCTCCCCGCTGGCGCCGATCATATGATAATGCCCGCGCATCGATCCTGTCGGCGTATTGAGGGGGCAACCCGAAACATAGTCATAACTTTTCCCCGGCTGCACCACCGGCTGCTCGCCCACGACGCCATCACCGTCCACACGATGCTGTGCGCCGCGCCCATCAGTGATTACCCAATGGCGCGTCAGCAACTGCACGGGCTGATCCCCGCTATTTTCGATACGGATATGATAGGCCCAAAACCAGCGCCCGCGGTCAGGCTCTGACTGTTCCGGCAGGAACGTAACGGCAACATGCACGTTGATATCACGTGTGGTCGCATGAAAGGGAAAGAGCGCGTTCACGTTAAAAGAAATGCGCCTTTCCCCCTGCTTTCGTCAACGGCCTATCGACTTCAGAGCGCGATCAAGATCCTCGATCACATCATCCGCATCTTCAAGGCCGACATTCAGCCGCAGCATATCCTCGGTGATGCCCACTTCCAGCCGTGCCTCTTCGGCCATGCCGAAATGCGTCGTCGAAGCGGGATGGGTCATCAGCGACCGGGAATCCCCGATATTGTTGCTGATATCGACCAACTCCAGCCCGTTAAGCAGGCCATGGGCCTCTTTCCGTCCACCGCCGACATAAAGCGAGAATATAGGCCCGGCCATCTCCATCTGCTTTGCTGCCAGAGCATATTGCGGATGGCTTTCCAGCCCCGGATAAAGGACCTTCGCCACCCGGCCCTCCAGAAACTTCGCTACCTTAAGGGCGTTCTCGCTCTGACGGCGGATGCGCAGGTCCAGCGTCTCCAACCCCTTCAGCACCACCCAGGCGTTGAACGCGCTCAGCGTCGGCCCGGTGTTGCGGTGGAACGGCAGCAGTGTGTTGATGATGAAATCCTCGGTGCCGCATATCGCACCGGCCAGGACACGGCCTTGCCCGTCCATCATCTTGGTCGCGCTATAGGCGACCACATCTGCTCCGAATTCCATCGGCCGCTGAAGCGCTGGCGTGGCGAAGGCATTGTCGATGACGCTCGTGATGCCGTGCTTCTTGGCGATGCCGCACACCGCCTCCAGGTCCACGACATCCATAGTGGGGTTGGCGGGCGTCTCGAAGAAGAACACCTTGGTATTGGGCCGCACCGCCGCTTCCCAGGCAGCATTGTCGGTTGCATCGACGGTGGTCGTCTCGATCCCGAACTTGGGCAGCAGCGTGTCTGTCAGCCAGCGGCATGACCCGAACAGCGCCTTCCCAGCCACGACATGGTCACCCGCCGACAACTGACACAGCAGCGCCGCCGTCATCGCCGCCATGCCGGTGGCCGTCGCACGGCAGGCTTCAGCGCCTTCCAGCAGCGCGATGCGCTTTTCCAGCATCTCGACCGTCGGGTTTTGCAGGCGGCTGTAGGTCATGCCCTGCTGCTCGCCCGCGAAGCGCGCCGCCGCGTCTTCGGCACGGTCGTAGCAATAGCCGCTGGTCAGAAACAGCGCTTCGGACGTTTCGCCCCACTCGCTGCGCGCGCTGCCGCCCCGCACCGCAAGCGTAGCAGGCCGCCAGTTCTTGGTGATCGCCGGGTCCTGCCCGCTCCTGCGCTTCATCGCTTCTTCCTTACTTCAAAGCCGCCAGTACCGCGTCGCCCACCTCGACCGTAGTCATGTTTCCGCCAAGGTCAGGGCTGCGAGCGCCATTGGCAAGCGCCTTGGCAACCGCAGCCTCGATCCGGTCGGCCTGTTCCGGCATGCCCAGCGAGTAACGCAGCATCATCCCGGCCGACAGGACCGTTGCCAGCGGATTGGCCTTGCCCTGCCCGGCGATGTCGGGGGCCGATCCATGGATCGGCTCGTACAGGCCCTGCTTGCTGTCGTTGAGGGTCGCCGAAGCCAGCATGCCGATTGATCCGACGCACATGCTCGCCTGATCCGACAGGATATCGCCAAACATGTTGCCGGTGACAATCACATCGAACTGGCCCGGATCGCGCACCAGCTGCATCGCGGCATTGTCCACATACATGTGAGACAGGGCAACGTCGGGATATTCGGCCGAAACTTCGATCATCACGTCACGCCACAGCTGGCTGGTTTCCAGAACATTGGCCTTGTCCACCGAGCAGAGCTTGCCCCGGCGGGCACGCGCAGCCTGGAAGCCCTGATGCGCGATCTTGCGCACCTCCTCTTCATTATAGGACATGACGTCATAGCCTTCGCGCAGGCCGTCCGCCGTCTTGCGCATGCCCTTTTCGCCGAAATAGACGTCGCCATTGGTTTCACGCACGATCAGCAGGTCGATGGCGCTCGCCACCTCCTTCTTCAGGGCAGAAGCATCGGCCAACTCCGGAAAGACCTTCGCGGGACGCAGGTTAGAAAACAGCCCCAGCGCCTTGCGCAGCCCAAGGATCGCCTGCTCCGGCCGCAAGTGCCGCTCCAGCGAGTCGCAATCGGGATCACCGACAGCGCCAAACAGGATGGCGTCCGCGCGGCGGGCTATGTCCAGCGTCTCGGGCGGCAACGGGTGGCCCACGGCCTTGTAAGCCGCACCGCCAACCAGCCCTTGCTCATAAGTCAGGCCATCAATCGCCAAGGCGTCGAGCACGCGCCGTGCCTGCGCAATGATCTCTGGGCCGATACCATCTCCGGGGAACAGGGCGATCAACATGGCGCGAAAACTCCTTCAATGTCGTGGCCGCCCCTTATGAAGCCACCGCGCCTCACGCAACCGCTCTTTTCAACCTGTCGACCAGCCTTTCGCGCGCGGCCAGCGCGTCCGCCCTCCAATCGGTCAGCACGGACCGTTCCAGAAAAAAGCCGGTTAGCCGTAATCCGTCCAATATGCCGGGCCAGTCGCCGCTGCCTCCCTCCAGCAGAAAAGGCGGTAGCGGCAGCAACCGACTCTCATATCCCGCAGCACCCGCCCTGCTGACCGCCGCTGCGCTGCGCGGGCTGACAAAGGCCAGGTCTTCGGCCCCACCCGTCGCTGCGCACCGGCCGAAATCGAGGCCGAAGCCCAGTTCCGCCAACAACAACAGTTCGTATCGCACCAGCGCCGCCGCCCATCCCCGCGCGGCTGGCGCCGCATCGATCGCGCCCAGCACGCCATCCATAGCCTGATAGAGTGTCGGATATGGCGTCCCTTCCGGTAGAGCCGCCGCCGTCAGCGCGCAGACCCAGTCGATCGCCGCGGCGGGCAAGGGCTCGGATAACAAAGGTGCCCGGCTATGCTCCATTTCAACGGTCAGCCCGGCAAGCTGCTCTTCGGTGCGGGCACGGAACTCCGCCTTTACGCTATTTCCGGGGAGGAGCACCGGCCGCAAGGCGCGGGATCGGCCTCCACGCACGTAGCCCGCCAACAGCCCATGGTCCGGCGTCAGAAGGCGCGCGATCGCTCCATGTTCGCCATGGGAACGGACCCCGCAAACCAGGGCAGGAGTGATCAGCACGGCCATGCGTCATCCTTAACTGTGCAAAGCCCGTCGCGCCACTGCTGGGGACGCCCCAGATGGCGGGTCGATATAGGTTGTTTCTGTTGCCCGCCTGTGGTGAAACATCCTGGTGGGAGTCGGGGGACAAGCCACCATGTTGAATATGCCCAAGGCGTCATCTTCCGCGATGGACCGCCTGGTGCTTTGGTTGGGTCGATCGCCGACGCTGGGTTTTGCCGTATCCCGCGTCGCCTTTGCCGTTGCCGCCACGTGGCAGATCGGCGCGATGTTCAACGACGAACCTGACTTCGCCCGCACCATCGCACTTTTGCAAGGTGGCGTCTGGCTCTGGACCCTGTTCGGCATTGTGCAGCATATGCTGGCGCCGCCGCTGGGCTTGCTGCTCCGGCCTCTGTCACTGATCCTGGACGCGATCATATTCCTGACGGTGATCGCCCTATGCCAGCCTTTGCAGATAGCAGCCCTCGCCTGCCTGTTCTTCGTTGCCTGGTCGGCGTCGGAGCGCTTTGGCCGTGGTTCGATAATCGTCCTTGCCCTTTGCCTCGTTCTCGCTTTCCTGGCGCGGGGTTCCTACGAAAGCTGGGCTGCCGAACGCCATGTGGCAGAGGTGGACCGGGCGATCGACGGGATCACGGTCATCATCGGCTGCACCATCGCCGCAGCGATGCTCAGTATGTCGATCCTGGAAAGGCGGCTGATCGATTGGTCGGAACGATTGCAGGCCGTCGGGCTGTCTTTCCAAAAATCTCTTCCGCGCTTCGTGGTGGAGCAAATATCGGAACTGATGGCGGCCCGCTATTGCGCTCTCGTCTGGCAGATGGACGATGGCCCCATCAACTGCGAGCTTATCAATGGCGACGGCGTCCATGCCATCAGCCTGCCGCAGCCGCAGGTGGAAGCATTGCTGGGCATCGCACCACCGGAAGTGCCCTTTCTCTATTCCGGTCAATCGAGCCGCCTGTTATTGCGCAATCGCCTCGGCATCACGCGAAATGAAAAGGCGTCTCACCTGACGGAAGCGATATCCGACCTGCTGGGCGCAGGTCAGGGTTTGAGCTTTCAGGTTCAGGCCGGTGAGCTGCGCGGCCGCATTTTCGTCGGCACGCGCCATGGCTGGTCGCCTGCCGCCCTGCTCCGCGCGCTCCGCATCCAGGAGGGGCTCGAACTCTTCCTCGAAAGGCATTTTTTCCTGCTCGCCTGGCGCGATCGAACTTTTTCCGAAGCGCGGCTCGCGCTCAGCCGCGATCTGCACGACAGCGTTCTTCAGACCCTTGCCGCCCTTCGCGTCCGACTTGTGACGGCACAGCATGGGCTTGCCGCTATCGATGCCCCGCATCACCTGGCCGAACTCCATGCAATGGAAGAACTCGTCACCGCCGAACAGGCTCATCTGCGCCGCCTGCTCAATGTGACCGGGACCAGCCCGGACGATGTCGATCTGGTCCGCGATGTCGAAAGCTGCTGCCGCTTCATTGCCCTGCAATGGGGAATTGAGTGTCGGCTGAACCCGGTAGACCATCCCATGATGGTCACGTCCGAAACGGCAGCGGAAGTGGAGTTCCTGCTCCGGGAGGCTACCGCCAACGCCGTAAAGCACGCCGCCGCCCAGCATATTACCGTCTCACTTGCTCAGGCCGACGATGAGATAATGATCGCGCTCAAGGACAATCCGGGCGACCGGGGGATCGAGCAGCAAAGCTATACCGGCGACTTCGAATTGCAATCGCAGTCCATCATGAAACGGTTGGGCAAGATCGGCGGCACCGCCTATTTCCACAACTTAAGCATGAATTCATTAATTTCGATTAGATTACCTTCATCCTTGCCGAGGTCCCCAATATGATGGCTCAGATTGCGATAGTCGACGACCACCCCATCTTCCTTGATGGCATGGCGCAGTTTCTGAGCTCGCACGGGCATGACGTCGTCTTCTGCGCGCGTTCTGTCAGTGAAGCCATCTCCCGCCTCCAGAATGATCAGCCGGACCTGCTGATCCTGGATGTGAGCATGAAGGACGGTGGCGGCCTCGCGATCCTGTCTGCCATCCGCGACAGCGGCAGCAACGTTCCCGTGATCTTCATGACGGTCCACATTCGCCCTGACCAGACGCTGGAGGCGATAAAGCTCGGTGTGGATGGCGTGGTCCTGAAGGATAGCGATCCCAACGAACTGCTATCCTGCATCACGCAGGTTCTGGGCGGCAACAAAAGCATTGCGCCCGCCGTGATGGAACAGGCGCTTGTGCACAGCATCTCGGCCCCGCCCAACGACAACAACGCGCTTTCCAGCCTGACCGACAGGGAAATGGAGATCGCCGGATTTATCCGGGCCGGCCTCCGCAATCGCGAAATCGCCGCGCGGTGCGGCCTGACCGAAGGAACGGTCAAGGTGCACCTGCACAGCATCTTTCAGAAGCTCGGCATCAAATCCCGGTCGGAACTGATCATCATGATGTTGTCGATGGACAGCGCTATACCGGCGGTCGGCCTGCACTGAGCAGATCAGCTATCCGCACAACTCAGCCCGTGTCCGGGCTGAGCTTGTCGAAGCCCGCGACCGCCTCGGAGCGAACACTATCCTACGGCCATCATGAAGGATGCGTCAGCCGCTCCAGCGTGACCCAGCCCTCGACATAATTGGCATAATATAGCCCGAACAACAGCGCCGACAGGACCGTCGCACGTAACGCAACGATGCCGGGCCGGAAGTTGCTGGGCGCGCTGTCAGCCTGCCCTTTCAGCATCACCTCACCCGTTTGGTCGGGCGTCCGGATGCCGAAAGGCAGAACGATGAACGCGCTGATCACCCAGAACAGCACATAAATAGCCAGGATTGCGTACCAGTTCATGATGCGGAGCCTTAGGCGCGAATGAGCAGAACGTCCACCACCGGCTTCTTGCCCGTCCAGCGCGTGGCCGTCCGCCGCACCGCCAGCCGTACCCGCTCGCGCAACGCCTCTTCCTCTAGCGGCCCCTTCGACACAGCCTGCGCCGCCTCGTCAGCCGCCTCCGCCAAGAACGCTTCCTTATCCTCTTCCACCGGCACGCCTTGGGTACGCAATGCGGGCTCACCCATCAGCTTGCCCTTGCGATCGAGCGCAACCGCCACGCTGATCTGCCCATGCAGCGCGACCTTGCGGCGCTCGTTCATCGTGGAACCGTCCGCAGGCAGTATCACATCGCCATCCAGAACGAGCCGCCCCGTGGCCTCATGCCCGATGATCTCGGGACCATTGGGGGCCAGCCTCAGCAAATCGCCATTGGACTGCACAACGGCGCTGGGGACACCGCTGGCCAGACCGAGCCGCGCTTGCTCCGCCATGTGCCGTCGCTCGCCATGGACGGGCAGCAAAATTTGCGGCCGCACCCAGCGATACATGGCTTCAAGTTCGGGCCGCCCCGGATGGCCCGACACATGGACCTCGGCCTGGCGATCCGTCACCATCAGCACACCCTTGGTCGCCAGGGCATTTTGAATACGCCCAATCGCGATCTCGTTACCCGGTATCTGCTTGGACGAGAAAACCACCAGGTCGCCAGTGTCCAGCTTGATCGGATGACTGTCGAAAGCAACGCGAGACAAGGCGGCACGCGCTTCACCCTGCCCGCCCGTGGCGATGATCATCACCTCGTTGCGGGGCAGCGCCATCGCGTCATCCCAATCGACCGTCCGTGGGAAGTCTTTGAGATATCCTGCTGCCTTAGCGGTCGAGATGATCCGGTCCAGCGATCGCCCGGCAACGCACAGCTTGCGTCCCACCGCATTCGCCACTTCGCCGAGCGTCTGCAAACGCGCCGCGTTGGAGGCGAAAGTGGTAACAAGCACCCGCCCCTTCGCGCCGGTGATCGTCTGCATCAGCCCTTCGCGCACATCGGCTTCGGAGCCGCTCGCCTCGGAATTGAAAACATTCGTACTGTCGCAAACAAGCGCCAGCACCCCCTCATCACCGATCGCGGTCAGCTCCTCGGGGGTCGAAGGCTGGCCCAGCAATGGCTTCTCATCGATCTTCCAGTCGCCCGTGTGGAAAACACGTCCGTAAGGCGTGTCGATCAGCACGGCATTGCCCTCGGGAATCGAATGAGCCAGCGGCACATAGCGGAAGCCAAATGGCCCCAGCGCGAAGCTGCCTTCATTGTCGATCACATTCAGCTCGACCTCTTTGGTCAGCCCTTCTTCCTCCAACTTCAGCCTGATGAGGCCCGCCGTAAACGGCGTCGCATATAGCGGCACGCCAAGGTCAGCGGCCAGATAGGGGATGGCCCCGATATGATCTTCATGCCCATGGGTGAGCACGATGCCCAGCAGGTCGTCGCGACGCTCTTCGATGAAGGACAGATCGGGCAGCACCAGATCAACGCCCGGATAAGCCGGGTCGGCAAAGGTCAGGCCAAGATCGACCATCACCCACTTGCCCTGGCAGCCATAGAGATTGACGTTCATGCCAATCTCTCCCGACCCGCCCAGGGCCAGGAAGAGCAGCTCGTCTTTAGGTATCATCAGTTCTTCAAACTCCGTTCGTGCAACAGCGCGAGACCCAAAATGGTCAGGTCCGGCGCGATCGCATCGAAAATTTCACTATTTTCATCAAACAGGACAGCAAGGCCGCCTGTCGAAATTACTTTGGCTGGGCGGCCAATCTCCGCCCGCGTCCGGGCAACCAGCCCTTCCATCATCGCGACATAGCCCCAGAACACACCGATATGCATCTGCGCTTCCGTCGTGCGACCGATAACCGAACGGTTCTCCGGTGGCGCAATGGCAATCTTTGGAAGCTTGGCAGCGGCCGCGACCAATGCATCGAGCGACAGGTTGATACCCGGCGCAATGATGCCACCTTTGTACGTCCCCTGATAATCGATGACGTCGAAGGTGGTCGCGGTTCCAAAATCGATGACGATCAAATCGCCTTCGTACAAATGGTGGGCGGCAATGGCGTTTACAACCCGGTCGGCACCCACGGAAGCGGGCTCCGCCACGTCCAGTTCAATGCCCCATTCAACCGGGGCCTGACCCGCGACAAGCGCAGTGGTCTTGAAATATTTCTCCGCCAGCACCTGAAGATTATGCAGCGCGCGGGGAACAACGGTGGCGATGATCACCGCATCGACATCCGCAAGGGCATAGCCTTCCAGCATCAGCAACTGGTTCAGCCACACGGCATATTCATCCGCCGTCCGGCGCGGATCAGTCGCGATCCGCCAACGGGCGCGAATCTCCCGCCCTTCAAGCAGTGCGAAAACCACATTGGTATTGCCCGCGTCGATCGCGAGAAGCATGGCCCGTCCCCGGATATCAGATGAGAAGGATGTCGCCCGCATGAATGGCACGGGTATCGCCATTCGCCAAGCGGAGGATCAGCATGCCCTGCTGGTCAAGCGTATCGAATGTGCCTTCCACAGTCTCGCCGTCAGGCTGCACAACCCGCATCGCGGTGCCGCTGGCATGCGCATTGAGCAGCCAATGAGCCCGCACCGGATCCAACCCCTGCGCGCGCCAGATCGCCAGCCAATGGGCGAACAGCTCGGCCAATCTCTCGATCAAGGCACTCGCCTGCGCGTCCGCCGCCCCCTGTGCCGCCAAACTGGTGACAGGCCGGTCCAGCCCTTCCGGATGGCCGACTACATTGATACCGATCCCCACGACGATGGAATCTCCGGCGCGTTCGAGCAGGATGCCAGCGATCTTCGCGCCATCGACCAGAACATCATTGGGCCATTTGATCCGCGCTTGCCCCTCGCACAGAGGGGCTACCAGCGCATGAACGGTATTTGCGGCAACCAGAGCCAGCAGATGCGGCGGCGGATCACCGGCGCGCAGGCGCACCAGCGTGGAACAATAAAGATTGCCAGCAGGACTTTCCCAGGCCCGCCCCATACGGCCGCGCCCCCCCGTCTGCCGACCGGCGCGTAACCACGTCCCTTCGGCGATGCCCTGATCCGCCAACGCCAGCATGTCGGCGTTGGTTGATCCGGTCTCTTCGACGAAGCGGATGTCGCTCAGAACAGCGACGCCGCAGCCGCCGCGCTTGCCTTGTCCAGCACGGGGTTCAACAGATATCCGACGACGATCACAGCCGCGCAGGCGGTCAGAATGATATTCTCAACAGCCCCGCCCCGCGCTTCATAAGCTGCGGCAGGCTCATCGAAATACATCGTCTTGATGATCTTGAGATAATAGAATGCGCCAATTACCGAAGCCGCGATACCGAACGCCGCCAGCGCGGTCAGCCCCGCAGCCACCGCCGCATCGAACACCAGGAACTTCGCCCAGAAACCGAACAGCGGCGGGATACCGGCCATGGAGAACATGAAGATCGCCAGCGCTGCGGCCAGCCCCTTGCGCGACTGCGACAGACCCGCAAGGCTCGCAATGCTCTCCACTGGACGCCCTTCGGCATCCCGCATCTGCAGGATGCAGGCAAAGCCACCAATGGTCATGACGACATAGATCGCCATATAGCTCATCGTCGCTGCCACACCCGCTGGGGTAGCGGCCGCAAGGCCGATCAGCGCGAAGCCCACATTGTTGATCGACGAATAGGCCATCAGCCGCTTGATGTTCGTCTGGCCGATCGCCGCCACCGCGCCGAAGATGATCGAAGCCAGCGCCACGAAGATAACGATCTGCTGCCAGTCAAGCCCGGCGGGACCCAGCGCCTCGATCGCGACACGCACGGTCAAAGCCATCGCCGCAACCTTGGGCGCGCTGCCGAAGAAGGTCGTAACCGGCGTCGGCGCGCCTTCGTAAACGTCGGGCGTCCACATATGGAACGGCACAGCGCTCATCTTGAAGGCAAGACCGGCCAGCAGGAACACCATGCCGAACAGTTCGCCCTTGCCCACGCCATCACCCAACGCGACGGCGATGCCATCAAAGCTCGTGCTGCCGGTAAAGCCGTAAAGCAGCGCCGTGCCATAGAGCAGGATACCGCTCGCCAGCGACCCGAGCACGAAATATTTAAGGCCCGCTTCGGAAGACCGCTCATCCTGACGCATGAAGCTCGCCAGCACATAGGCGGCCAGGCTCTGCATCTCCAATCCGACGTAAAGGGTCAGCAAATCACCGGCCGACACCATCATGCCCATGCCAATGCTGCTGAACAGGATCAGAATGGGATATTCCGGCCGCAACGCGCCATCGACGAGGAAGTAGCGCGGCGCCAACAAGATTGCGGCACCGGCCGAACCATAAATGAGCGCCTTGGCGAAAACCGAAAACGCATCGGCACGCACCAGCCCGTCAAAGGCGAGTGGCCCATGCGCCAGGGAAACCGGCAGCATCAAACCCGCAACGAGCAGCGTTAGCACCGACAGCCAGTTGACGGCACGCGCGGTCCCGTCACCGCCAAAAGCGGCGATCAGCAGGAGGACCAGCCCACCCGCCGTAAGGACAAGCTCCGGCAGAACGGCAAGAAGGGAAGCGGAATCAATCATCAGTGCGCCTCCCCCGACGCTTTTTCATGGGACATTGCACTATGGTCTTCGCCGTGATGAGCCGTCGCCGACACGACAGCGGGACCCATCTTGATCCTGGAATCGCCCGCTGGAGCCGCAGAGGCAATGCGGGCTTCCAGCGCACGAATGTCAGACCGCATCGGCGCCAGGAAGCTTTCGGGATAGATGCCCATCCACAGCACGGCAGCCGCGATCGGCGCCAGCAGCCACATTTCCCGCATCGACAGGTCGGGCATCGCCGCTGCATCGGCATTCTTCTGTTCGCCATAAGCAATGCGGCGGTAGAGATAGAGCATATAGGCCGCGCCCAAAATAATGCCCGTCGTGCAGACCAGCGCCACCCAGCTCGACGCCTGATAGATACCCATCAGCGCCAGGAACTCACCCACGAAGTTGCTCGTGCCCGGCAGGCCAACCGACGCCATGGTGAACAGCAGGAACAGCACCGCATATTTCGGCATGTTGATGCTAAGGCCGCCGTAGCGCGAAATCTCACGGGTATGCAGACGGTCGTAGATGACACCGACACACAGGAACAGCGCACCCGAAACCAGGCCATGACCCAGCATCACCATCATCGCGCCTTCGATGCCCGCCTGATTAAATGCGAACAGGCCGACCGTCACGATCGCCATATGCGCGACCGAGGAATAGGCGATCAGCTTCTTCATGTCGGTCTGCACCAGCGCGACGAGGCTGGTGTAAACCACCGCCACCATCGACAGACCCCAGACCAGCCAGGCCAGCTGCGCTGAAGCTTCCGGGAACATCGGCAGCGAGAAACGGATGAAGCCGTAGCCACCCATCTTCAGCAACACGCCCGCCAGAATGACCGAACCGGCCGTCGGCGCCTGCACGTGGGCATCCGGCAACCAGGTGTGAACCGGCCACATCGGCATCTTGACGGCAAAGCTCGCGAAGAAGGCCAGGAACAGCCAGGTCTGCACATGCGGATCGAAATTATAGGCCATCAGCGTCGGGATGTCGGTGGTGCCCGCGTCGTGCACCATCCACATCATCGCGATCAGCATCAGCACCGATCCGAGCAGCGTATAGAGGAAGAACTTGTAGCTCGCGTAGATGCGATCCGCGCCACCCCAGATGCCGATGATGAGGTACATCGGGATCAGGCCAGCTTCGAACATCACGTAGAAGAGGTACAGATCCTGCGCCGTGAAGACGCCGATCATCAGCACCTCCATGAACAGGAAGGCCGCCATATATTCGCCGACGCGCTTCTCGATCGCCTGCCAGCTCGCCCCGATGCAGATCGGCATCAGGAAAACGGTCAGCATGATCAGCACCAGCGCGATGCCGTCGATCCCCAGCGCCCAGGCAAAGCGGCCGAAGATCGGCGCATATTCCTGAAACTGCCACTGCGCGGCGCCGCCCGACTGGTCGAAATTCGACCAGAGCAGGACGCCGAGCGCCAGATCGACGAGTGTCGCTAGCAGTGCGATCCAGCGCGCCTGATTGGCGCCCGCGTAGAGACAGGCGATGGCCCCTGCCATCGGCACTGCCATCATCAGGGAAAGGATGGGGAAGCCGTCCATTATCGTGTCATCGCCCAGGTTGCGGCCGCGGCGAGGCCGATCAGCATCACCAGCGCGTATGTGTAGAGGTAGCCGGACTGAAGCCGACGGGTGACTTTATTGCCCTGCACGACCAGGGCGGCGAGCCCATTGGGGCCGAAGCGGTCGATGAAGCCGACATCACCGAACTTCCAGAAGAAGCGGCCGATGGCGAAGGCAGGCTTTACGAACAGGAAGTGATACAGCTCGTCAAAATACCATTTGTTGAGCAGGAATTGGTACAGCACCCCGAACTCGGCAACAAAGCGGCGCGGCCAATCGGTATTCTTGATGTAGCTAAGCCACGCAATGACGAAGCCGGTCAGCATCACCGTGAACGGCGCGAACTTGACCCAGTTGGGCACCTCGTGGCTCGCATGCATCAGGTGACTGTCGAACGAAAGGGCGCCCTTCCAGAACTCGACGCCGCCCTCGGGGCCAATGAACTGGTCGTGGAAGAGGAAGCCAGCGAATACCGCGCCCAGGCTCAGCACCACCAGCGGCACGAGCATGACCCACGGGCTTTCATGCGGATGATATCCGCCGGTCCCGCCATGCGTCGCATGCGCGTCACTTTCGTGCCCGTGCGTCGCGTGATCGTCATGTGAGGTCTCTTCATCCGGCGATTCATGATGACCGTGAATGGCGTGCTGGATATGCTCCGAAGCGGCCCAGCGCGGTTTGCCGAAGAAAGTGAGGAACACCAGGCGCCAGCTGTAGAAGCTGGTGAGAAGCGCCGCGAACACGCCGACCAGAAACGCGCCGGTGCCATACCCCCCCGCTGCGAAGGCTGACTCCAGGATCGAATCCTTGGAGTAGAAACCCGCAAAGCCAATGCCAGCTAGCGGCAGTCCGACGCCGGTAATGGCGAGCGTGCCCAGCGTCATTGTCCAGAAGGTGATCGGGATCTCCTTCCGCAACGCGCCGTAATAGCGCATGTCCTGCTCATGATGCATCGCGTGGATCACCGATCCAGCGCCCAGGAACAGCAGCGCCTTAAAGAAGGCGTGGGTGAAAAGGTGGAACATCGCCGCGCCATAAGCGCCAACGCCCGCCGCAAAGAACATATAACCCAGTTGCGAACAGGTCGAATAGGCGATGACGCGCTTGATATCGTTCTGCACCGTACCGACCGTCGCCGCGAACAGGCAGGTGGCGGCGCCGATGAAGGTGACGAAGCCCAGCGCCGTCGGCGAGGTTTCGAACATCGGCGACAGGCGACAAACCATGAACACGCCCGCGGTCACCATGGTCGCAGCATGGATCAGCGCCGACACCGGGGTCGGGCCTTCCATCGCATCCGGTAGCCAAGTGTGGAGGCCAAGCTGCGCCGACTTGCCCATCGCGCCCACGAACAGAAGCAGGCAGAGTACCGTCATCGTGTCGAAACGATGGCCGAGGAATCCGATCGTCGAACCGGCCATCGACGGCGCGGCGGCGAGAATTTCCGGTATCGATATGGTGTTGAACACCAGATAGGTGCCAAAGATACCCAGCATAAAGCCAAGGTCGCCGACGCGGTTAACGACGAACGCCTTGATCGCGGCCGCGTTCGCGCTCGGTTTACGGAACCAGAAGCCAATCAACAGATAGGAGGCAAGACCGACGCCTTCCCAGCCAAAGAACATCTGCAACAGATTGTTGGCCGTCACGAGCATCAGCATCGCGAAGGTGAAAAGCGAGAGATAGGCGAAGAAGCGCGGCTGATCCGGCTCCTCCTCCATATAGCCCCAGCTATAGAGGTGGACGAGGCTCGACACGCTGGTGATGACCACCAGCATGACCGCCGTCATCGCATCGACACGGAGCGCCCATTGCGCGTCAAAGCTGCCCGACTGAATCCAGGTAAAGGCAGGCGCCACATAGGATTCCGCGTGCCCGGTCAGGAAGGCGATGAAGATCGGCCAGCTAAGCGCGCAGGAAACGAAGAGCGCGCCGGTAGTGATGATCTTCGCAGGCAGCTTACCCAGTGCCTTGTTGCCAAGGCCCGCGATGACAGCCGCGATGAGCGGAAGAAGGACGATAAGCTGGATCATCGAGCTTTAGCCCTTCATCCGGTTGACATCATCGACGGCAATGGTGCCGCGACCGCGGAAATATATGACGAGGATAGCAAGGCCGATGGCAGCCTCACCCGCCGCGACGGTCAGCACGAACATGCTGAACACCTGCCCCACCAAATCGCCCAGGAAGGCGCTGAAGGCGACAAGGTTGATGTTCACGCTCAAGAGGATCAGCTCGATCGCCATCAGGATGATGATGACATTCTTACGGTTGATGAAGATGCCCAGCACCCCCATCACGAACAGGATCGCGCTGACCACCATATAATGCTGAAGGCCGATCATGACGGCATTCCCATAAAAGAGGCCGTCACCCCAGCGAAAGCTGGGGTCTCATGCCTCATACGCCGAACGATCCGGCCTGAGATGCCAGCCTGCGCTGGCATGACGGAATAGGGGTGCGTCACAGCTCCACCCCCTGCCCCACGGGCTGATTGACGTTGCGCACGGCATCCTGCGGACGGCGGCGGTTCTGACGGGCGATATTCTGACCCTTCACGCCGCCGCGTGCACGATGGGTCAACACGATCGCGCCGATCATCGCCACCAGCAGAACGATGCCCGCTGCTTCGAACAGGAAGATGTAGCGCGTGTAGAGCAGCGTCCCGATCGCCTGGATATTCGACAGCTCCGGGTTCACAGGTGCCGCGCGCTGGGCAAGCTCGATCGGCCCCGCGCTCCAGATGCCGATCCCCAGCACAATCTCGGCCAGCAAAACCAGGGCGACCAGCATGCCAAAGGGCAGATAATCGACGAACCCAGCCCGCAATTCCGCGAAGTCGATGTCGAGCATCATGACGACAAACAGGAACAATACGGCGACCGCACCCACATAGACGATGATGAGCAGCATCGCGATGAACTCAGCACCCAGCAGCACCATCAGGCCCGCCGCGTTGAAGAACGCAAGGATTAGCCACAGCACCGAATGAACCGGATTGCGCGACAGGATCGTCAGCGCGCCGCTGCACACCACCAAAGTGGCGAACAGGTAAAAGGCAAGCACGTGAATCACAGGATCATATATCCTCTTCGATCGGGTCGCGGCTTAACGATAGGGTGCATCGGCGGCAAGGTTCGCGGCCAGCGCCCGCTCCCACTTGTCGCCATTTTCAAGGAGCTTCGCCTTGTCGAAGATAAGCTCCTCGCGGGTTTCGGTCGAAAATTCGAAATTCGGCCCTTCGACGATCGCATCCACGGGGCAGGCTTCCTGACAGAAACCGCAATAGATGCATTTTGTCATGTCGATGTCGTAGCGCGTCGTGCGGCGGCTACCGTCATCACGCGGCTGCGCCTCGATGGTGATCGCCTGCGCCGGACAGACCGCCTCGCACAGCTTGCACGCGATGCAGCGCTCTTCCCCATTGGGATAACGACGCAGCGCATGCTCTCCCCGGAACCGCGGCGAAATCGGGTTCTTCTCATAGGGATAATTGATCGTCGCCTTTGGCTTGAAAAAATATTTCAAGGTCAACCAATGCGCCTTCACAAATTCCCATAGGGTGAAGGATTTGACGTAATAACCGAGGCTCATTGAGCGCCTCCGTAGCGCGTAAACATGAGGAAGCCCGAAACCAGGAAGACGAAGAAGAGCGAGGTCGGCAGGAACACCTTCCAGCCCAGACGCATCAACTGGTCATAACGGTAGCGCGGCACCGTCGCCTTCACCCAGGAGAAGACGAAGAAGAAGAACAGAATCTTGGCGAACAGCCAGAGGATGCCCGGCACATAATAGAGCGGCGCCCAATCAATCGGCGGCAGATAACCACCCCAGAACAGGATCGCGTTCAGCGCGCACATCAGCAGCACGTTGGCATATTCGCCGAGCCAGTATAGCGCGAACGACATCGACGAATATTCGGTCTGGTAGCCCGCGACCAATTCGCTTTCCGCCTCGGTCAGATCGAAAGGCGCGCGCCCGGTTTCGGCCATGGCTGAGATCAGGAACATGATCGCCATCGGGAAGAGCAGCGGGTTGAACGCATGCCCGTTGATGAACCCATAATAGCCGCGCTGGCTTTCCACGATCGCGGTCAGGTTGAAGCTGCCAGCCCACAGCACGACGCACACCAGGATGAAGCCGATCGAGACTTCATAGCTGATCATCTGCGCACTCGCGCGGATCGCGGAATAGAAGGGATATTTGGAGTTCGACGCCCAACCCGCCAGCACGATGCCGTAAACACCGAGCGAACTGATGGCGAGGATATAGAGCAGGCCGACATTGATGTTCGCCAACACCACGCCCGCCTGGAACGGGATCACCGCCCAGGCGATCAACGCCACGGTGAAGGTGATGATCGGCGCGATCAGGAAGAGCGCACGATTGGCGGCCGAAGGAATGATGGTTTCCTGCAGGAACACCTTGGCGCCGTCCGCAAAGGACTGGAGCAGCCCGAAAGGACCAACCACGTTCGGACCACGGCGCAGCGCCATCGCCGCCCAGATCTTCCGGTCGGCATAGATGATCATCGCCACCGCCAGCATCAGCGGCAGGGCGATTACCAAGATACCGATGATCGTCGAAAGCAGCCACGCGCCTTCGAAGGGCATTCCGAAATTTTGGAAGAAAGCGGTCACTCTGCGGCCTCCGCGAAGCTTGTCCCATGGATCAGCTCGGCCGAACATTGCTGCATCGTCGGGCTGGCGCGGCAGATGGCGTTGGTCAGGTAGAAATCCTTGATCGGCGAACCAAATTCGCCGCTCGCGCCGCCCGGCAGTTTGGGCGCGGACCAGCCATAATCGGCCAGGCCTTCCACGCCCAGCGCCGGAACGGCCTTCGCCATTTCGGCGCGCAGCGCGTCGAAGCTGTCGAACGGCAGCGTCGCGCCCAGCACTTCAGAAAGCGCACGCAGGATCGACCAGTCCTCACGCGCATCGCCCGGCGCGAACACGGCCTTTTCACCGCGCTGTACTCGGCCTTCCAGATTGACGTAGGTGCCTGCCTTTTCGGCATAGCTTGCGCCCGGCAGGATCACGTCCGCCGCATGCGCGCCCTTGTCGCCATGGTGGCCGATGTAAACCTTGAAGCTGCCTTCGAACGCCGAATAATCGACTTCATCAGCGCCAAGCGAGAAGAGCAGCTTCGGCTTGGCCGCAGCCACAGCCTTGATCCCGCCCTGCGTTGCATAGCCGAGCATCAGCCCGCCCATACGCGCTGCCGCGAAGTGCAGGACATTATAGCCGTTCCAGCCATCCTTGATCAGGCCCAGCGCCTCGACCAGCGCCAACGTATCGCCATGCGCACCGTCCTTGGCCAGCACGCCGCCGCCTACAATCATCGCCGGACGCGCCGCCTTGCCGAATGCCTCGACCACCGCTTCCGGAAGCTTGGCAAGCAACGACGCGTCATTGCCCAGCCATTCGACCTTGTAGGTCAAGTCGACCTGAGGCCCGAGCGCGAAGACCTTCGCGCCCTTCTTGATCGCCTTGCGGATCCGCGTGTTCACCAGCGGCGCTTCCCAGCGCAAGTTGGTGCCGATCAGCAGGATCGCGTCAGCCGTCTCGATGCCATTCAGCGTCGTGTTGAAGTTGACTGCCGACAGGCTCGACACGTCATAAGCCAAGCCCGTCTGACGCCCTTCGAACATCGTGCCGCCCAGCTTTTCGACGAGCAGCTTGCCCGCGAACATCGTCTCGCAATCGAGCAGGTCGCCCGCGAGCGCCGCAACCGACCCGCCATGCTGGACGGCGGCGATCGCCTTGAACGCCTCTTCCCAGGTGGCGGGAACCAGCTTGCCGTCCT
Source organism: Sphingobium sp. RC1 (assembly GCF_059738765.1). Lineage (NCBI taxonomy): Bacteria > Pseudomonadati > Pseudomonadota > Alphaproteobacteria > Sphingomonadales > Sphingobiaceae > Sphingobium > Sphingobium sp. RC1. Next base: position 1,132,051 of record NZ_AP027306.1, on the reverse strand, counting down.
TGCGAACATAAGGTTTGTCGAGCCGCTTGCGCACCAGACCATCAACATTGTGCCGGGTCTTGTCGCTCGCCCACTCTTCATTCACGTCATCGTTGATGCGCGGCACGGCGCGCAGCACCTGACGGCCACGGCTGTCGAGGCGGATATTGGTGCCGACCGCATCCATCACGTCGATCGCCGCCGTCTTACGCAACTCCCAAGGCCGTGCCTCAAACGCATAAGGCTTCGACGTCAGCGCACCGACCGGGCACAGGTCGACCACATTGCCCGACAGCTCGCTCTTCGCGGCATGCTCGAGATAGGTCGTGATCTGCATATTCTCGCCGCGATAGATGGCGCCGATTTCCGGCACGCCAGCGACTTCCTCAGCAAAGCGCACGCAGCGGGTGCACTGGATGCAGCGGGTCATGACCGTCTTGACGATCGGACCCATATATTTCTCGGTAACGGCGCGCTTATTTTCCTCAAAGCGGCTGCCGCCCCGGCCATAGGCCACCGACTGGTCCTGCAGATCGCACTCGCCGCCCTGATCGCAGATCGGGCAGTCGAGCGGGTGGTTGATGAGAAGGAACTCCATCACCCCTTCCCGCGCCTTCTTGACCATCTCGGTCTGAGTGAAGATTTCCTGATTGTCGGCAGCCGGCAGCGCACAGCTCGCCTGAGGCTTCGGCGGCCCAGGCTTCACCTCGACCAGGCACATGCGGCAATTACCTGCGATGGACAGACGCTCATGATAGCAGAAGCGCGGAATTTCCTTCCCCGCCATCTCGCAAGCCTGCAGGACCGTCGCGCCAGCCGGGACTTCGAGTTCTACGCCGTCTACTTTGACTTTAGGCATTGCCTACCTCGCCGCGAAGTTCGCGAATCCGATTATTAAAAGTGAGCTGCATTATCGCACCGCCTACAGCGGATCGACGGTCGCCACCAACCAGCGAACCGCCGACAGCATCCGCAAATGCCTGCGCGTCCCGCAGCAACTGAACATCAGCAGCATCGTTCATTAAGCCGACTGTATAGTAGCAAGCGACACTGGCGTCGTCTGAACCGCGCAGGAAATCAGGGTCTTGGGATTGCACAAGTTCAATCACATTCCTCGTCATTTCTGCCCCGTTCACGTTACAAACATTCGTGAACGCATCTTGCATCGCGAAACCCAAATCCGAGGATTTGACCCGATTATTAGTTTCCGCTTTGGCAAAAAAGGATGCCATGAAAGACAGATACCCCAGCACATAGGGGTCAAAATACATATGCGTCGACATGCCCGAGATTTGAGCAGTCGCAATTACCGGCCGTAAAGCGGCCATCGCTGCTTCTGTCGCTTTCTTGCGGCGGCCGCCAAAGAACATCACTCCGCCGCCTCCATCACAGGCGCGCCGCGCTCATTGATCCGCCGCTCGATCTCGGGACGGAAGTGCCGGATCAGGCCCTGGATCGGCCATGCCGCCGCGTCGCCGAGCGCGCAGATGGTGTGGCCTTCGACCTGCTTGGTGACCTGCTGCAACATGTCGATCTCGCCAATGTCGGCCTCACCCGAACGCAGCCGCTCCATCACGCGCCACATCCAGCCTGTGCCTTCACGGCACGGCGTGCACTGGCCGCAGCTCTCATGCTTGTAGAAGTAGGACAAACGGCTGATCGCACGGACTATGTCGGTCGACTTGTCCATGACAATCACCGCCGCCGTGCCGAGACCAGACCCGACAGCCTTCAGGCCATCAAAGTCCATCGGCGCGTCCATGATCTGTGCGGCGGGAACCAGCGGAACCGACGAACCGCCGGGGATCACCGCCAACAGATTGTCCCAGCCGCCACGAATGCCGCCGCAATGCCGGTCGATCAGCTCCTTGAAGCTGATGCCCATCGACTCTTCGACGACGCAGGGCTTGTTCACATGGCCGCTGATCTGGAACAGCTTGGTGCCCTTGTTCCCTTCACGGCCGAAGCTGGAGAACCATTCCGACCCACGGCGCAGAATCGTCGGCGACACCGCGATCGATTCCACGTTGTTCACGGTCGTCGGGCAGCCATAGAGCCCCGCCCCCGCCGGGAAAGGCGGCTTCAGGCGCGGCTGGCCCTTCTTACCTTCCAGGCTTTCGATCTGCGCCGTTTCCTCGCCGCAGATATAGGCGCCCGCACCGCGATGGACGAAGACGTCGAAATCATAACCGGAACCGCATGCGTTCTTGCCGAGGAAGCCCTTTTCGTAAGCCTGCGCGACAGCGGCGAAGAGTATCTTCGCCTCATAAATGAACTCGCCGCGAATATAGATATAGGCAGCGCGCGCCCGCATCGCGAAGCCGGCGACCAGCGCGCCCTCGATCAGCTTGTGCGGATCGTGCCGGATGATCTCGCGGTCCTTGCAGGAACCCGGCTCGGATTCGTCCGCATTGATGACGAGGAAGCTCGGACGGCCATCCTTGCTTTCCTTGGGCATGAAGCTCCACTTCATGCCGGTCGGGAAGCCTGCCCCACCACGGCCACGCAATCCGCTAGCCTTGATGCGCTCGATGATTTCGTCCTGGCCGATCTCCAGCAGCGCCTTGGTGTTATCCCAATCACCGCGCTTCATCGCCGCGTCGATGCCCCAGTCCTGGAAGCCATAGACGTTGGTGAAGATGCGGTCCTTGTCCGCAAGGGGTGCGATGACGTCGCTCATGCGCGGCCTCCAGCATTCGTCATGCCAGCGAAAGCTGGCATCTCAGGCGTGCGCGCGCTGAGGATGGAGACCCCAGCTTCCGCTGGGGTGACGGAATAGGGATAAGCCATTACGCCCACTTCCCCCGATAATCGTGATTTTCCGAAACCATCTCCTTGAGCGTGGTCGGACCGCCTTCCGGGCAGCTCGTCTGACGCTCGATCTGCGGCCCGATCTTGGGCTGCTTGCCAGCGGCGAGATCGTCAAGGATCGCGCTCATGCTGTCATAGGTCAGATCTTCGAAATTATCGTCGTTGATCTGAACCATCGGCGCGTTGGCACAGGCGCCCAGACACTCGACTTCGCTCAGCGTGAACAGGCCGTCCGGCGTCGTGCCGCCCTTGACCAACCCCTTGTTCTTGCAGGCCGAGAACACGTCGTCGGAGCCGCGCAGCATGCATGGCGTCGTGCCGCAAACCTGCACATGATAGCGGCCGACCGGCGCAAGGTTGTACATGGTATAGAAGGTCGCGACCTCGTAGACCCGCATATACGGCATCTCGAGCTGATCGGCGATATATTCCATCACCGGCACCGGCAGCCACCCATTGGTCTGCGTTTCCGCCCCTACCTGACGCTGGGCGAGGTCGAGCAGCGGCATCACCGCCGATTGCTGACGGCCGGCGGGATAGCGCGCGATGACCTTCTTCGCCTGCTCGGCATTGTCCGGCGTCCACGCGAAAGCGCCCCAACGGGCGCGCGTTTCCGCTTCGTCAGGGATATGAACTGCGTCAGCCATTAGCGGTCACATTCTCCGAACACGATGTCCATCGCGCCAAGGACGGCGGTGGTGTCGGCCAGCATGTGGCCCTTCATCATGAAATCCATCGCCTGCAGGTGCGAAAACGCCGTCGGGCGGATCTTGCAGCGATAGGGCGAGTTGGTCCCGTCGCTGACCAGATAGACGCCGAACTCGCCCTTGGGGCTTTCCGTCGCCACATAGACTTCGCCCGCCGGAACGTGGAAGCCCTCAGTGTACAGCTTGAAGTGATGGATAAGCGCTTCCATCGACCGCTTCATCTCGCCACGGCGGGGTGGCGCAACCTTGCGGTCGAACGAAAGGACTGGGCCTTCCGGTATCTCGTTGAGGCACTGCTTCATGATCCGCGCGGACTGCCGCACTTCCTCGACGCGCACCATGAAACGGTCGTAGCAGTCGAAATTGGTGCCGACCGGGATGTCAAAATCAATCCGGTCGTAAACATCATAGGGCTGCGACTTGCGAAGATCCCAGGCGATGCCCGAACCACGCAGCATGGGTCCCGAAAAGCCCCATTTCAGCGCATCTTCCTTACTCACCACGGCAATATCGACGTTACGCTGCTTGAAGATGCGATTGTCCGCAACCAGCGAAATCGCGTCTTCGAACAGGCGCGGCAGTCGCGTGTCGAGCCAGTCGGCGATGTCGGTCAGCAGCTTGAGCGGCACGTCCTGATGCACACCGCCGGGCCGGAAATAGGCCGCATGCATGCGCGCGCCCGAAGCCCGCTCATAGAAGTTCATGCAGTCTTCGCGCAGTTCGAACAACCACAGGTTGGGCGTCATTGCGCCGACGTCCATGACGTGCGAACCCAGGTTCAGCATGTGGTTCTTGATGCGCGTCAGTTCCGCGAAGAACACGCGCAGATATTGCGCACGGAGCGGCACTTCCAGGTTCAGCAGCTTCTCGATCGCCAGCACATAGCTGTGCTCCATCCCCATGGGCGAGCAATAGTCGAGCCGGTCGAAATAGGGCAGCGCCTGAAGGTAGGTCTTGTACTCGATCAGCTTCTCGGTGCCACGATGCAGCAAGCCGACATGCGGATCGCACCGTTCCACGATCTCACCATCCAACTCCATGACAAGGCGCAGCACGCCGTGCGCCGCGGGATGCTGCGGGCCGAAGTTGATCGTGTAGTTCTGAATCTCGGTATCGCCCAACGTCGGATCATCCGCGCTGGTCTTGTGCTCGAGTTCGTCGAGATAATGGGCCATCAGGCTTCACCCCCCTCATCCTTGGCGGGAGTTTTCGGCTTGCGCGTGCGCTTCGGCTTGGCCGCGTCCGCTTCACCGGTTTCAGCCTTCGCGGTGCGCGACCGACGCACCGGCGTGGTCTTGGCGTCTGCAGCTAGCGGCTTTTCATCGGTCGCCTTGGCAGCTTCCTTGTTGGCGGGCTCGCCCGCCCCGGTATCTTCCTTCTTCTCCGTCACCTTGGGCGTTTCGCCCGCAGGCGCACCCTTGGGCGCGGCCGGAGGCGGAGGAGGAGCGGCGGCAGGCGTCGGCGCGCCGGGAGCCTGCGGAGCCTTTTCATCGCCCGGCAGCACATATTGCGCGCCTTCCCACGGGCTCATGAAGTCGAACTGGCGGAAATCCTGGGCCAGCTGAACCGGCTTATAGACGACGCGCTTATCCTCTTCGGAATACCACATCTCGACATAGCCGGTGAGCGGGAAGTCCTTGCGTAGCGGGTGCCCCTTGAAGCCATAATCGGTCAGGATGCGGCGCAGGTCGGCGTTGCCTTCGAAGATCACGCCGTACATGTCGAACACCTCACGCTCCAGCCAGCCCGCGACCGGCCAGATGTGCGTGACGGTGGGAACCGGCTTGTCCTCGTCGGTCGATACCTTGACGCGGATGCGGTGGTTTCGCGTGACGGAAAGCAGGTGGTAGCAGACTTCGAACCGCTCGGCCCGCTCCGGATAATCGACGCCCGCGATCTCCATCAGCTGCTGATATTCGCCCTGTACGCGCAGCGCATCCAGCGCCTCAGCCAGCCGATCGCGCACGACGGTGAAGCTCAGCTCATCGGCATGATCGACCGCTTCGATCAGCATCGATCCCAGCAGCCGGGCGACTTCTTCCGCGAAACCCTCGGGGTTCACGATCTTCGGTGCAGAATGACCCATATCAGCGCTCGATCGTCCCGATGCGGCGTATCTTCCGCTGCAACTGCATCACGCCATAAAGCAGCGCTTCGGCAGTCGGAGGGCAGCCGGGCACATAGATGTCGACCGGCACGATCCGGTCGCAGCCGCGCACAACGGAATAGCTGTAATGATAATAGCCGCCGCCGTTCGCGCAGCTGCCCATCGAAATCACATATTTCGGATTGGACATCTGGTCGTAAACCTTGCGCAACGCCGGAGCCATCTTGTTGCACAGCGTTCCAGCGACAATCATCACGTCCGACTGGCGCGGAGATGCGCGCGGCGCGGCGCCGAAACGCTCCATGTCATAGCGCGGCATGTTGACGTGGATCATTTCCACCGCGCAGCAGGCAAGGCCGAAGGTCATCCACCACAGCGACCCCGTGCGCGCCCATTGGAACAGCTCTTCGGTCGAGGTGACGAGGAACCCCTTGTCACTGACTTCACTGTTCAGCGCGTTGAAGAAATTCTGGTCGGGCTGTGTCCCCGCGGGCAACATCGTGCCGGGCGCGGGACTGGTCAGTTCTACTCCCAATCTAGGGCTCCCTTCTTCCACGCATAAACGAGGCCCAGCACCAGCTCCGCTATGAAGATCATCATCGTCGCCCAACCGGCCCAGCCGATCTGATCCAGGCTAACCGCCCACGGATAGAGGAAGGCGGCTTCCAGATCGAAGATGATGAACAGGATCGCGACCAGGTAGAAGCGCACGTCGAACTGGCTGCGCGGTTCTTCGAACGCTGGAAAACCGCACTCATATTCCGACAGCTTCGCCGGGTCAGGCTGATGCGCGCCGGTCAGTCGGCCGACAAGCATCGGCAGGAACACGAACGCCCCGGAAAGCAGCAATGCGATCCCGAGAAAGATAAGGATCGGCAGATATTCGGCTAGATCGACCAACGGAATCCCCTGGGCGAAAATGACTATGGGCGCGCTTTAGGCCTGCCGCATAAGCGAAGCAAGGCCCCGAGGCGTGAGAATGATTCGCAACAGTCTGCTTCTCTTACACAGAAACAAATGCCTGCCTCAGCGCAGCGCGCCAGCCACAAGCTTGTGCAATTTGCTGTGGATGGCATCATTGCCCGCGATCACTTCGCGGCGCTCGATCGGCTGATCGCCGCCTCTGAAATCAGTGGCGAAACCCCCTGCCTCACGCACAAGCAGCAATCCAGCCGCGACGTCCCAGGGTTGAAGACCGCTTTCCCAGAAGCCGTCATAACGGCCGGACGCCACATGCGCCAAATCAAGCGAAGCCGCACCGAAGCGACGAATGCCCGCAACGGAGGGCGCAACCGCGCCGAAGATGCGCGTCCACTGCGCCATGTCGCCATGGCCCATGAAGGGAATACCGGTCGCGATCAGGCAGTCGCCCAGGTCGCGGCGGGCCGACACCCGCAAACGCTGGTCGTGGCGCCATGCGCCCCGGCTCTTTTCCGCCCAATAGCTTTCGTCAGTCGCCGGCTGGTAGATAAGGCCGGTCGTCACTTCCCTCTTGTTGCCGCCATAAAGCGGCTCTTCGACGGCGATGGAGATTGCGAAGTGCGGGATACCGTGGAGGAAGTTGCTGGTGCCGTCGAGGGGATCGATGATCCAGCGCGGCTTGTTGGGATCACCCTCGATCACCCCGCCTTCTTCCAGCAGAAAACCCCAGTCCGGCCGTGCTTTTTGCAGCTCTTCGACCAAAGTGCGCTCGGCTTGCTGATCGGCTTTGGACACGAAGTCCGCCGGTCCCTTGCGCGACACTTGCAAATGTTCGACTTCACCAAAGTCACGACGCAGCTTCGCGCCAGCCTTGCGCGCGGCGCGTTCCATGACGGTGAGAAGGCCGGAATGGGATACCATTTACTCAATCTCCCCCCTCCCGCAAGCGGGAGGGGCCGGGGGTGGGCACGATTGCGCAGCAATCGCATGCAACGCTTTGAATGAGGCAAGGGCTCGCTGACGCTCGCGCTCACCCTCGAACGGAGTCACGTGCCTCCGTTCGACCCTCCCGCCTGCGGGAGGGGAACAATTAGCAGTTCAATCCGCCCGCTTCACATATTCCCGCTCATACACATCGACGATGATGCGCGTGCCGGTAACGATGTGCGGCGGCACCATGACGCGCACGCCATTGTCCAGGATCGCAGGCTTGTAGCTGGCAGAAGCGGTCTGCCCCTTCACCACGGCGTCGGCCTCCACGACCGTCGCTTCGATGGTTTCAGGCAGCTGCACCGAAATCGGGCGCTCGTCATACATTTCTAGGACAACCATCATGCCGTCCTGCAGGAAAGCGGCGGCATCACCGATCAAATCCTGCGGCAGGTTGATCTGCTCATAGGTTTCCGTATCCATGAAGACGAGCATGTCGCCCTCGGCATAGAGATACTGGAAATCCTTGGTGTCGAGACGGATACGCTCAACCGTCTCGGCCGAGCGGAAACGGACGTTATTCTTGCGTCCATCGATCAGGTTCTTCAGTTCCACCTGCATATAGGCGCCGCCCTTGCCGGGCTGCGTGTGCTGGATCTTGACGGCACGCCACAGGCTTCCGTCATATTCGATATTGTTGCCGGGACGAATCTCGACGCCGCTGATCTTCATGGGAAGAGCCTGCCTATATGTCTAAAGGTGAAAAGAGCCGACCTGTTTAAAAGGCTGGGCGCGCCTCTACATCGTGCCGCCGCGAAGGGCAAGTAGGCTCATCGGATCGGCCGCGCCAGCAAGGGGTAGGGATTGATCGCCCGGCCCCTGTACCATGGCTCGCCCGGCGTGATCTCATTCACGGCAAAGTGCAGATGCGGCGCTGCCGGATCGGCATTGCCAGTGCTGCCGACCGTAGCGATCTTCTGCCCCCGCCGCACGCTCTGACCCTCCGCCAGCCCGCGCGCATAGCCATCCAGATGCGCATAATAATAGATACGCCGCCCGTCAGGCGATCGCTCATAGATGGTAAATCCGCCATCCGCGCTGGTGAAAAGCTTTTCGATACGCCCATCCGCAGCCGCCAGCACGGCCCTGCCCCGTGCCGCCATGATGTCGATCGCATCATGCGGCCGCGCCCCACCAGCCCTTGCCTGCGTGAAAGTGTCGGTCAGCGCGGTAGGCGGCACACCCTCAACCGGGATCAGCAGAGAGCCGACCTCCGCCGCAGCCGGACGCTGAGGCGGCGAAGCCGTCCTTTCCGGGCCACCCGGAACGATCCGCACGCACATCTTCAGGAACAGGAGCAACAGCAGGACGGCGATTATGATGCCCGCACATCCTCGCCGCCCCGGCCTCTTCATGCCTGAAACACCGCCTTCACCCCGCTCTTCACCATCTGCGCCAGCCTTGCTGCATCCCAATTGGTCAACCGGATGCAGCCATGGCTTTCAGTGCGTCCAATGGTCTGCGGTTCAGGCGTGCCATGGATGCCATAATGCTGCTTGGAAAGGTCGATCCACACGACGCCCACCGGCCCATTGGGTCCCGGCTTCAACACCGCCTTCTCGTCCTTCGCATCGGCATCCCAGAACAGGTCGGGATTATAATGAAAATCGGGATTTCGGCTGATCCCTTTGATCTCCCACGTGCCGAGCGGCAGCGGATCATGTTCCGAACCCATGGTCGCCGGGAACTGCGCGATCAGCTTGTTGGCCTCGTCGAACACGCGCAGTACGCCTTCGGACTTGTCGACCACGATATGATCGGCCTGCGGCTGATCCTTCGCGACCGCCAGGCTGGCGAGCGTATTGCCCCAGCCGCGCTCATCCCCCTCGATCTGCGCGACCGGCTGAGTGCCCACGGCTGGCACCCGCACCGTAGCCCCCGGCCCCAGCTTTGTATTGGGCGCATTCAACGCCACCAGCACTTCAGGCTTGGTATGAAATCGCTCGGCCAGCTTCTCGATCAAATTGCGATAGCCAAGCGCGGGCAGCTTCGCCTGATCGGCATATTCCTTGGGAATTGTAGTGAACGGACCACGCGCAAAGCCCTCAGGGATCGTCACCAGCCATGTTGCTGGCGGCGGCTTGTCGCCCAGCAACGCCTTTGCCGTCGCTTCATCATATTTGCCAGTTGCCGACAGGCCCTTCGCCTCCTGAAATCCCTTCAGCGCAGCGGTGAAGGACATGCCCTCTTTCCCATCCAGCACACCGGGCGAGAAGCCCGCCCGGTCAAGCGCCACCTGCGCCTGCAAGATGGAGTCCGCGCGAGCAGGCGCACCGCCCGGCTCGGGCACTATGGAAAAGGCATAAGGATCGCCGACCGGCTTAACCGCCGCACCCTGCGCTGCCTCCTTCTGATCTGCGGGAGCCACTGTCCCGCTTTCATTGGCGTCGGTGACGGCAACCTTGCAAGCCGAACAGAGCAGCGTGAGCGCGAGCAGATATGTCTTCAAGGCGATACTCTCCCGATGTTCGGGGAGAGAAACGCGCAAAGCTCAGGAAAGCTGCCTCCTGCCATTAACTAGGGCGTAAACTCATAAATATCGCGTTCGAGGCGCCAAAATGGCGAACATATCGGGCCAAAATACGCGCCGCGAAGGTCATACACCTTTGCAAGCGTATTTTGGTTCGAGATGGAAGCCATTTTGGCGTCCTGTGGATTTGACCAAAAAAGCCCATCACGGCGTCGAGAAGGCTTGAAATATCGACATATTCCTGCGCCCTCTCTCCTTGTGCTGGGCCTTTTTGCCTCAAACCTCGAACGCGATATTTATGAGTTTACGCCCTAACATCCGGCGAGACTTATTTAGAGCAGAATGTGTTCGATCTAAATCACCAAGTCCGTTCAGGCGAACGGCATTAGGAAGCGGCGCTGATCTAAAAGCCATGCTCCTCTAAGCCCCTCCCAGCACAGCCGAAAATGCCGCAACCCCCGCGCGCGGCCCGTCCGGATGCGCCCACACCGCGCTGCTCACCGCCAAAAAGTCCGCACCCGCCTCGACCAGTGGCGCGGCGTTATCCGCCGTAATCCCCCCGATCGCCACGCAAGGCAGCTCGAACAGGGTCGTCCACCAGCCAAGGATCGACGGCTCCGGCCGGTGATGCGTTTCCTTGGTCGTCGTGGGATAGAAGGCGCCGAACGCGATATAGTCCGCCCCGGCCTCGCCCGCTTCCATCGCAAGGTGGCGGCTGTCATGGCAGGTCACGCCGATCTGCACCTTTGGCCCCAATATCTTGCGCGCCTCTCGCGGGTCGCCGTCCCCCTGCCCCAGATGCACGCCATCCGCGCCCAGCCGCTTGGCCAGCGCGACGCTGTCGTTGATAATGAAGGCGACCTCCCGCTCCGCGCACAGCTTTTGCAACGGCTCGGCCGCGAGGGCGATCGCGTCCTCATCCACGCCCTTCAACCGCAACTGGAACGCCGCCACCTTGCCGCCGTCCAAAGCCTTGGTCAGCTGTGCCGCGAAACCCTCGTCGATCACGGGCGGCGATATGAGGTAAAGCTGGCAGGGCGGGCGGAAGCCCTTGTCGAACTGGTCGGCAAAATGCGGATCGAGCGCCAGCTCTTCATCGGTAAAGTCGGTCATGCGCAGCCCTTAGCGCGTTTCGCCGCTTAAGGAAAAGAATGGAACCGCATTCGGCCGCGGCGGCTTGTCCTGTCATGATCAGGATCGGCTGCTCAGGATGGAACTACCGCCATTGGCACGGCACCTTCTACCCGGAAAAACTGGCGATGAAGCGCTGGTTCGCCTTCTACGCCGACCATTTCGACTCGGTGGAGATCAACAACAGCTTCTACCGCCTCCCCAAGCCGGAAACCGTCGACGGTTGGCGCGACCAGGCCCCGCCCGGATTCTGCTATGCGGTCAAGGCAAACCGCTATCTCACCCAGGCTCTGAAGCTCACCAACTGTGAAGAGCCGATGGCGCGGATGATGGCGTCCTTCCGCCATTTCGGCTCAACGCTTGGCCCCATTCTCTATCAATTGCCGCCTAGCCTCACCTTCAACCTCGACCGACTCGAAAGCTTCCTTAAGCTGCAACCCGCCGACATCCTCCCCGTCTTCGAGTTCCGCCACCCCAGCTGGTATGAAGATGCGACCTACGAATTGCTCGACCGGCATGGCGCCAGCTTCTGCGTTCATGACATGGCCGGATCATCCAGCCCCAGGATGGTGACGGGCCGCGCCGCCTATGTCCGCTTCCATGGCGGCCAAGGCAAATATTGGGGACGCTATGCGGAGGATGATCTGCGCGAATGGGCCGGGTGGATGAACGATCAGGCTCAGCAGGGTCGCGCGGTCTGGGCCTATTTCAACAACGACATCAACGCCGATGCCATCCAGGACGCCTTGGCACTCAAGAGGATGACAGAGGCTGAAAATCCTTCGCCCGTCAGGTGAGTGAGGGCTGCTGACATCTGTCGCCAGCAGCCCTCATGTCACATCACGCCGCCTTCTTGGTCGAGGCGGTGTAGATTTCGTCGATCGCCTGACCCAGCGACACGTTGAACTCATCCTGGCTCATCTGTTGGCGCAGGTCGTTCAGCAGCGCACGGCTGAAGCTGGCGATGATGCCGCGGTTCTTCGCCAGTTCGACGCATGCCTCGGCGCGCGAGAAGCCGCCCGACAGCGCCACGACGCGCAGCACCTTGGGATGATCGACCAGCGCGTCGAACAGGCCAGCCTTGGTCGGCAGCGACAGCTTCAGCATCACCTTCTGGCCTTCCGGCAGCGCGTCCAGGCCCTTGAGCAGTTCCTCAAGCAGGATCTGGTCGGCGTCGGCGCGTTCGGGGCTCTTGATGTTGATCTCCGGCTCCAGCATCGGCATCAGCCCTGCGGCCAGCACCTGCGCGCCAACCTCGAACTGCTGCTTGACGATCGCGGCGATGCCCTCGCGGTTCGCGAGATTGATAACCGAACGCTCCTTGGTCCCGAACACGCCGAGCGACTTTGCCCGCTTCAGCAGCGTGTCGAGTTCCGGCATCGGCTTCATCATCTGAACACCGTTCGCCTCATCTTCCAGACCCTTGTCGATCTTGATGAAGGGCACGACGCCACGCTCGATCAGCGCCTGAGGCACGGACTTGCCGCCCGCCTCACCGTCCATCGTCCGCTCGAACAGGATCGCGCCGATCACCTTTTCGCCGCTGAAGCAGGGCGAGGTGATGATGCGGCTGCGCATATCGTGGATGAGGCCGAACATCTCCTCATCATTGCTCCACGCACCTTCCTCGATGCCATAGCCCTTGAGCGCTTTGGGCGTCGATCCACCGCTCTGGTCGAGCGCGGCGATAAAGCCGTTGCCGCCCGCAATCTTGTTCATCATGTCCTGATCCAGCATCTGCACATACTTTCTCGTCAAGGGTTGCACCGCCTCATCGGCGGCTTCGAAATTTGAAAAAGGTCGCCATTTTTGGGGATGGCGGCCCGAAGTTCACACCATCAATGCACTGACGCCCGGCAGGTCCTTGCCTTCCATCCATTCGAGGAAAGCACCGCCAGCCGTGGACACGAACGTAAAGTCGCCCGCGACGCCCGCATGGTTGAGCGCCGCGACCGTGTCACCGCCACCCGCCACGGACGTCAGCTGTCCTTCCTTGGTCAGCGCCGCCGCCGTCTTGGCCAGCGCCTCCGTCGCCTTGTCGAACGGAGCAATCTCGAACGCGCCCAATGGCCCGTTCCACACCAAAGTCCGGCAGTTCTTGAGCGCGTCGCCCAGCGCCTCAACGGCGGCAGGCCCTACGTCCAGGATCATCTCGTCGGCGGCGACCTCATGCACATTGCATGTCCGCACCGAAGGCGGGTTGGCCGCAAACTCCTTCGCCACCACCACGTCATAGGGCAAGTGGATGGTGCAGCCCGCAGCCTCGGCCTTGTCGAAGATCGCCTCGGCTGTCTCGGCCAAATCCTTCTCGCACAGCGATTTGCCGACATCGACGCCGCGCGCGTGAAGGAAAGTGTTGGCCATCCCGCCGCCGATGATCAGATGATCGACCTTGGCGACCAGGTTGTTCAGCACATCGAGTTTTGTCGAGACCTTCGCCCCGCCGACGACCGCAGCGACCGGCTTCACCGGCTCGCCGAGCGCCGCCTGCAGCGCGTCCAGTTCCTTCTCCATCGACCGCCCCGCAAAGGCAGGCAGCTTGTGCGCCAGCCCTTCGGTCGAGGCATGGGCTCGATGCGCAGCCGAAAAGGCGTCGTTCACATAGAGATCGCCAATCGCCGCCATAGCTTCCACCAGCGCCGGATCATTCTTCTCTTCACCGGGATGGAAGCGGGTATTTTCCAGGATCGAGATATCGCCCGGACGCATCACAGCGATGCCATCCACAGCCGCTTCGCCGCAGCAATCGGGGATGAACTGAACGTCGCGGCCCAACACCTGCGTCAGCGGACGCGTGATCTTTGACAGCGAATATTCCGGGTTCTTCTGCCCCTTGGGCCGTCCGAAATGCGCCAGGATCAGCACCTTCGCGCCACGATCCGCCAGCTCCAGGATCGTCGGCATCGCCGCCCGCAGGCGGGTGTCGTCGCTGACGCTGCCATCCTGCATCGGCACGTTCAAATCTTCGCGCACCAGCACGGTCTTGCCGCTGATGTCGCCCATATCGTCCAGCGTCTTGAAGGGCTTGGCCACAGCTATCTCCTACCGCCCGCCGTCATCCCAGCAAAAGCTGGGATCTCATCCCGTGGGCAGGACGTAAAATCAGATCCCAGCTTTCGCTGGGATGACGAAAAAGGGCGGGTCCTAAGACCCGCCCGGTTTCTTTTACAGCAGACCCGCAACCACGCCGGTCGTATCGATCATGCGGTTCGAAAAACCCCATTCATTGTCATACCAGCTGAGCACGCGAACCAGATTGCCGTCGATGACGGCGGTCTCCAGGCTGTCCACGGTCGAGCTGCGCGCATCGCCATTATAGTCGATCGACACCAGCGGCTCGTCCGAATAGCCCAGCACGCCCTTGAGCGGACCCGCTTCCGAAGCAGACTTCAGCAGCTGGTTGACCTCTTCCTTGGTCGTCCCGCGCTTGGCGATGAACTTCAAGTCAACGACCGAGACGTTCGGGGTCGGCACGCGTACCGAAGAGCCGTCCAGCTTGCCCTTGAGCTCGGGCAGAACCTCGCCCACCGCGCGGGCGGCGCCGGTGGTGGTCGGGATCATCGACAGCGCGGCGGCGCGGGCGCGGCGCATGTCGCTGTGCAGCTGGTCCAGCGTGTTCTGGTCGTTGGTGTAGCTGTGGATCGTCGTCATGAATCCCTTTTCGATGCCGATGGCGTCGTGCAGGACCTTGGCGAGCGGGGCCAGGCAGTTGGTGGTGCAGCTGGCGTTCGAAATGACCACATCGTCGGCGGTCAGCGCATCATGGTTGACGCCGAACACGATGGTCTTGTCCACGCCCGTCGCGGGAGCGGAGATCACGACGCGCTTGGCGCCAGCGGTCAGGTGCGCGCTTGCCTTTTCCTTCGAAGCGAAGATGCCGGTGCATTCCAGGGCGATTTCGACGCCCTGCGCCGCGTGCGGCAGCTTGGCCGGATCACGCTCGGCAGTGACGGCAATACGCTTGCCGTTGATGATCAGCGCGTCGCCTTCGGCGCTGACTTCGCCAGCCCAATTACCATGGACGCTGTCACGCTTGAACAGCAGGGCGTTCGCCTTGGCATCGCCCAGATCGTTGATGCTGACCAGTTCCAGATCATGGTCGGTGCGCGACAAGATTGCGCGCGCCACCAGGCGACCGATACGTCCGAAACCGTTAATTGCTACCTTCGTTGCCACTGCACTAGCCTCCTGAATGGGTAGTTGTTTTTAATGATCGAGCGCGGCCGCAACCTGCGGCGCGATCTTGGCGGCCGTCAGGCCGAAATGGTCGTAAAGTGCTTCCGCCGGGGCCGAAGCGCCAAAGCTGTCGATGCCAAAACGCAAGCCGGCGATGCCAACATAGCGTTCCCAGCCAAAGGTCGTGCCTGCCTCAATCGAGCAACGCAGCACATGGTGCGGAAGGAGATCATCCTTATACGCCTGCGGCTGTGCGTCGAAATGCGCCCAGCTCGGCATTGAAACCACGTCAGCGCCGATACCCTGCGCTTCGAGCAGGTCGGCGGTCGCAACTGCGATCTCAACCTCGGAACCCGTCGCGATCAGTACAACCTTGCGGCCAGCCGTCGCCGCGCGCAGGCGATAAGCCCCCTTCGCGCTGAGATTCTCGCTCTTCTCCGTGCGCAACTGCGGCAGGTTCTGGCGGGTCAGTGCCAGCACCGACGGACCATTGCTGTCCTTCAGCGCGAGTTCCCAGCACTCCGCCGTCTCGACGATGTCCGCCGGACGATAAACATCCAGGTTCGGGATCATGCGCAGCGACATGACATGTTCGATCGGCTGGTGGGTCGGGCCATCTTCGCCCAGGCCGATGGAGTCATGCGTCAGCACATGAATGGCGCGCGTCTGCTGAAGCGCGGCAAGGCGGATACCGCCGCGCATATAATCGGAGAACACAAGGAAGGTGCCGCCATAGGGAATGACACCGCCATGCAGCGCCATGCCGTTCATCGCGCAGGCCATGCCGAATTCGCGAATGCCATAATAGACATAGCGACCCGAATAATCATCCTTGGTCAGCGGCCCGGTGCTCTTGGTCTTGGTGTTGTTCGATCCGGTCAGATCCGCCGAACCACCCAGCGTTTCGGGCAGCAGATCATTGATCGCGCCCAGCGCCAGTTCGCTCGCCTTGCGCGTGGCGACCTTCTGCGGATTAGCGATCAGCGTGTCGATATAGGCGTCGAGCGAGAAGTCGGCGGGCAGTTCACCCGCCATGCGCCGTTCGAACTCGGCCTTCTGCCCGTTGCCCGCCAAGCGATCTTCCCAGGCGGCGCGCACTTCTGCGCCCTGCGAACCAATGCGGCGCCATTCGGCGGCAATATCCTCGGGGATGACGAAGGGCTCGGCAGTCCAGCCCAGAAACTCACGAGCCGCCGCGACTTCGGCCTCGCCCAGCGCCGAACCATGGACACCCGACGTGCCCGCCTTGTTCGGCGCGCCATAGCCAATCTTGGTGGCGCAGGCGATCAGCGACGGACGCGGATCAGCAAGCGCCTCGTCAATCGCACGGCGCACGTCGGCGACGTCATGGCCGTCGCACGACACGACATGCCAGCCGGTCGCAACATAGCGCGCACGGACGTCTTCGCTGCTGGACAGATCGACCGCGCCGTCGATGGTGATCTTGTTGTCATCCCACAGCACGATCAGGCGGCCAAGGTTCAGGTGGCCCGCAAGGCCGATCGCCTCATGGTTGATGCCTTCCATCAGGCATCCGTCGCCCGCGATCACCCAGGTGCGGTGATCGACCAGATCGTCGCCGAACTGCGCATTGAGGTGCCGCTCGGCAATCGCCATGCCGACCGCCGTGGCAAGGCCCGAACCCAGCGGCCCGGTGGTCGCTTCCACGCCCGCCAGTTCGAAATTCTCCGGATGCCCGGCGCAGGGCGAATTCAGCTGACGGAAATTACGGATATCCTCGATGGTCGGCCGGGCATAGCCGGTCAGGTGCAGCAGCGAATAGATCAGCATCGATCCATGCCCCGCCGACAGCACAAAGCGGTCGCGGTCGGCCCATTTGGGCTGGGTCGGATCGAACTTGATATAATCCTTGAACAAGACCGTCGCGACGTCCGCCATGCCCATCGGCATGCCCGGATGGCCGCTGTTCGCCGCCTGCACTGCGTCCATGGAAAGCGCCCGGATGGCGCTGGCGAGCGACTTTTCGGATACGGTCATCTAGGCTGGCTTCTTCCTTGGCTTGGCTCACGGCCCCCTGCTGAGCCGGCGAATCGAAATCGGGTCCCCTTTGTCGCGTTGCACCCAAGGCGTCAACCGTGGCAGGACCTTGGGGAGCGCCAAGCCGTCCAATGACAGCTTTTGCAAGGCGAAAACTTTGTTTATGCGTGGGTCATGGCAAGCAACCGAATGATGCAGGCGATCGGCGCACTGGAGCGCGCGGTAAGTCGGCTGGAACAGGATGTGCAGGATCTCGCGGTCGCGGGTCCGGCCTCTTCCGCGTCCCCCGGCATGGACCCGGCCGCCGCACGGGCGGCACTGCGTTCGCTCGATGAACTGATCGCCGATCTTAAAGGGGACTCGCGTGGCTGAAACGAACCTTCAGATCGCCGGGCGTCATTATACCGTCCGTTGCCGCGATGGGGAGGAAGCCCATCTCGCCCACCTCGCCACCCTGATCGAGCGCAAGGCCCGTCTTGCCCAGCAGAACACGCCCGGCTTGACCGAAGTGCGCACGCTCCTGTTCGCCGCGCTCTTCCTTGCCGACGAACTCAACGACCTCAAGCGCGAAGCGATCGGGCGGCAACAGCAACTGGCGCTTGGCGAAGATGAGGACGATGCCACCGCCCACGCCGTGGAGGCTCTCGCCGCCCGCATAGAAAAGCTCAGCGACAGGCTTGCCGCGCAGGCATCCGGCGCCTAGATATAGGGCGACGGGTACTGCCTCGTACGAGCTTTAGCGAACATCCCTGAGGCGATAATCACATCCAAGGGGGCTGTCCCTGGGCGGGTCCAGGCCCGATCTACATGGTCCCCACCTGACGTTGAGGCGTCAGAGGATATTCCAGCAAACGGCCAAGGCGGTCCCGTCACCTTTTTTCCATCCGCCGGTTGAACCCTCACCGTGCTCCTGCGAAGGCAGGAGCCCAGTTCAGTTGGTGGGTCTGGGCTCCTGCCCCAGGAGCACGCCTCGCCCGAAACAGCAGACGGAAAGCATGAGCGACGCCCCCGATAAAACCACCCTGCGCACGCTGGCTCGCGACCGCCGCCGCGCCTTCCTCACGTCGCTCGACCCGCTAGCCCATCGGCTGGCGTTCAAAGCCCTGCCATCCGCGCTCGCCCGCCGCCTCGCCGACGCGCAGACGGTCGCGCTCTACATGGGCCTCGACGACGAAGCGCCCGCCCAGCGCCTCGCCCCGCAACTCGCAGGGCTAGGCAAGATCCTCGCCCTGCCTCGCGTCATCGACCGGCTCGGCAGCATGGAATTCCTCGCATGGACGCCGGAGGATCAGCTTCACCCCGGCCTCTACGGCACGCACCATCCTGAACCGAGCGGCCCGCCCGTGACGCCGGACGTCATCATCGCCCCGCTGCTGGGCTTCGACCGCGCGATGAACCGCCTCGGCCAGGGCGGCGGCTATTATGACCGCGCCTTCGCCCGCTACCCCGATGCGCTGCGGATCGGCCTCGCCTGGTCGGTGCAGGAACAGGACGCCCTGCCTGCCGATCCGTGGGACCTGCCGCTCCACATCATCCTCACCGAAGTCGAATTGATCGAAGGACCCGACGCGTGAACCGCCAGCCTGCTCCCTACGAACCCAGCTGGCGCAAGCCCGTGGGCATGCTCATCATCATCGGCCTCATCGCGCTCTGGGCGATCCTGGTCGGCAGCCTGTCGGGCCTCATCGGCAGCCTGCCGATGATCGCGCAGGTGCCAGTCTACGTCTTCCTGGGCATCGTCTGGATCTGGGTCCTGCCGCTGAAGCGCCTGCTCGCCTGGATGGAAACCGGCCGCTGGCGCCGCGGCTAACGCGCCATACGTTCGGCGCGGCCAAGACGTCCAACTCCATCGCTAGTAGTGCCCACTTCCGTCATCCCAGCGCAGGCTGGGATCTCGTGAGGCTAGGCCGAACGCCAGGGCTTGAGATGCCAGCTTGCGCTGGCATGACAACTATCAGATTTTAGGATAAACCGGCCCTTAAGGACCATCCACTCTTCATAAAGAGTGGCGCGAGTGACGGGGCTCGAACCCGCGACCTCCGGCGTGACAGGCCGGCGCTCTAACCAACTGAGCTACACCCGCGTTCGGTGTGGGCGGGCATCTATGCGGGACCGCCGGACCTGTCAACCGGCTCTTTCGCCACTTTCTTCTTTCTCGTCATTTTCTTCGCGCAGCGCGACGGTCAGCGTCCCCCGCTCAAAAAGGAAACCTGCGATATCCGGGGTTCCAGCAGCCGCCACCACGGTCTGGATGATGATCAGCAACGGCACACCCAACAGCGCACCCGGCGTCCCCCACACCCACCCCCAGAAAGTCAGCGACACCAGAATCAGCAGCGGATTCATCGTCAGCCGCCGCCCCAGCACCATCGGCGTGATCACATTCGCCTCCACCAGATGAAAGCCGATCTGCGTCACCGCAGGCGCCAGCGCCCGCCACACATCATCGAACACCATGAGGCCACCCAGCGCCAGCAAAGCCGCAGCCAGCATCGGCCCGAAATAGGGCACGAAATTCAATAACGCGACGATCCCGCCCCACATCAGCGGCGAAGGCATGCCGATCAGCCACAGCGCAAACGCAACCGCCAGCCCAAGGCACAGGTTGATCGTCGCGATCGTCAGCACATAGGCGGATGTCGCATCGACCACATTCTGGATCACCCGCGCCACCGCCATCGCCCCGTCAAAGCTGCCCCGGCTGTTGATCGTCCGCCGCCGCAGCCGCGTCCAACCGGCGAGGAAAAAATAGATGATGAGCAGCGCGAACACCATCTGGATGATCGCGGAAGGCGCGGAGGTCGCGGCGAACTGCAACAGCGATCGCGGCGCATCCACTGCCGCCGTCTGGGCCGCAGCAACAGGCCCCGTCGCCAGCATCTGCACCGTCTCGTCAACGAAATGCTGCAACTGGGAATAAAAGTCGATCAGCGGCGCCAGATTGTCCTGAATCTTGGGCAAACGCTGCGGCAGCAGCCTGAACCAGTCCGCCGCCGGCACCACGATCAGCACCAGCGCGGTATTCGCCACCACCAGGAACGCGATCACCGCCGCCAGCGCCGCCACGGCCGAAGGCACACCCCGCCGCTCCATCCACTCCAGGAACGGCACCAGCGCAATGGCGATCACGACCGCCGCCGTCAGCGGCAGGAAGAACTCCGCCCCCTCGCGCAAGGCGAACGGCAAGGCAAGGAGCAGCCCAACGCCCGTCGTCAGCGCGATCGACGCCAGCAGCCGATCCCGCCGCCGGTTGATTTCCAGCTGTTCATGAGGTGTCACTGAATGATCGATCCTGCCCGCATATCGACAATGTGTACCGGCCCGCCACAGCCCGTCAATTTCATTCATCGGCCCGAACATGACTAAGGCCTATTAACCAAATTTTCGTTCCCCCTGTCCTAAGCAATAGCGAAACGGGGATCGGGGCTTTGAACGGATGATGCGTAAACTGGCGCTGCTGGGCATGGCGGGATGGGCAATGCTGTCCCCACCCTCGCTAGCCCGCACGAACCTGCGCATGGAAACGCACATGTTCGTGGAGCGCGTCCATACCGATATCAACGGCCGAGCCCGCCGCACCCTTGCCAGCGTCTCGCGAGCCGCGCCTGGCGACCAGCTTCTCTTTGTCGTCAACTGCCGGAATGAAGGACGCGGGCCGGTGCAGGGTATCGCCCTGACCAACGCCATCCCGCGCGGCACCCTCCTCACCGCGCCCGATCCGTCGATGCAAGTTTCGGTGGACGGCGGTCAACGCTGGGGCCGGCTGGACGAGCTTTGGCTGCCGACCCCTCTAGGCAGCGTTCGCAGGGCCATTCCCGCCGACATCACCCATATACGCTGGACCAGCCCCACGCGCCTGTCGCCGGGCGAGACTGCGCGGCTAAGTTATAGGGCCACGATGCGGTGAACCAAAGAATAGCCCCTCCCTTTCAAGGGAGGGGACGGGGGTGGGTCGCCGCGCCAGCGGCGTTCTGCCTTTTCAATCGGTTGCTGGCTCGCTTCGCTCGCACCCACCCCAACCCCTCCCTTGAAAGGGAGGGGCATATATTCTCTCACTCCGCAAACAATAGCACGGGCGTCTCCAGCAACCGCTTCACCGCCTGCACGAAACTCGCCGCATCCCATCCATCCACTACCCGATGGTCGCAGCTGATCGACAGGTTCATAAGCTTCGCCGCCACAACCTCCCGCCCACGAAACACCGGCCGCTCGATCACCCGATTAGGTCCGATAATCGCCACCTCCGGCCGATTGATCACCGGCGTAGTCGCCACCCCGCCCAGCGCACCCAACGACGTCAGCGTCAAGGTCGATCCCGAAAGCTCTTGCCCCTTGGCCTTGCCCGAACGCGCCGCCTCGGCCAGCCGCCTGATCTCGCTCGCCAATTGCCAGATATTCCGATCCTGCGCGTCCCGGATCACCGGCACCATCAAGCCCGCGTCCGTCTGCGTCGCAATCCCCATATGCACAGCGCCAAAACGCGTCACCACGCCCGCTTCGTCATCATAGCGGGCGTTCAGCATCGGAAAGTCCGGCAGCGCCCGGCAAATCGCCACGATCAACAGCGGTAGCATGGTCAGCTTCGGCCGATCCCCACGCTCGCCATTCAGTTGCTCGCGCATCCGCTCCAGCTCGGTGACGTCGATCTCTTCCACATAAGAGAAATGCGGAATATGCCGCTTTGACGCCGCCATATTTTCAGCAATCCGGCGGCGCAGGCCAATGACCTTCACCACCTCATCCTCCCGCCGCGCGCGGTGCCCCGCAGGCCGATAGCCCTGCCCCGCGCCGTAAAGCAGGAAAGCGTCGAGGTCCGAATGGCGGATATGATCGCCGGTAGGCTTCACCTGGGAAAGGTCGATCCCCAATTCCTTGGCGCGGGCACGGACGGCGGGGGATGCGAGCACCTGCTCTCTCTCCCCTTTAGGGAGAGCTGGGAGACGCGTACCGCCCTGCTCCCTCTCCCCTTCAGGGGTCGCAGGGAGGCGCGTGACTCCCTGCGAGGCTGGGGAGAGGGGCTGTAACGCGAGCGCTTCGCCTGGCTCCCCCTCTCCCAACCCTCTCCCCTGAAGGGGAGAGGACTCTTGGGGCTTTTTCTCAGCCGCTCCAACCCGCTCAACCGAAGAAACAATCCCGTTCACGGACGAACCCGCTACCTCGCGTGCTCCCGCCGTCTCCGCCGCAATCTCCTCCACCGAAGGCATCGGCACCTCCTCTTCGGAAGCGACCTCCCCTTCACCCTCGACCTCAATCTCCACCAGCATGGCGCCGATCGCGACCTGCTCACCCGCCTCCCCGGCCAGCCGCTTCACCACACCCGCGACCGGGCTCTCCATCTCGACCGTAGCCTTATCAGTCATCATGTCGGCGATAGGCTGGTCTTCCTCCACCCGGTCCCCGACCTTCACATGCCAGCCGACAATCTCCGCCTCGGAAATGCCTTCGCCGATGTCAGGCAGCCTGAACGTGAACAGCGCCATGGCTCAATCCCTCATGATCTTCGTAATCGCTTCCCTGATCCGCACCGGCCCCGGAAAATAGGCCCATTCCAGACTGTGCGGATAGGGCGTGTCAAAACCCGTCACCCGCTCCACCGGCGCTTCCAGATGATAGAAGCAGCGCTCCTGCACCAGTGCGCTCAATTCCGCGCCAAAACCGCTGGTCCGCGTCGCCTCATGCACGATCAGGCAGCGGCCCGTCTTCTTCACCGACTGCTCGATCGCCTCGATGTCCAGCGGCACCAGCGTGCGCAGGTCGATGATCTCCGCGTCCACGCCCATCTCCGTGACGGTGCTTTCGATCACATGTTCCATCGTGCCATAGCAGAGGATGGTCAGCGCCTCCCCCTCCCGCACCGTGCGCGCCTGCCCCAACGGCACGCGATAATAGCCCTCCGGCACCATCGCGCCCGGATGCCCCGCCCAGCTTTTCGCCGGGCGGTCATAATGACCGTCGAACGGCCCATTATAAATGCGCTTGGGTTCGAAGAAGATCACCGGATCATTATCCTCGATCGCCGCGATCAGCAGCCCCTTGGCATCATAGGGGGTCGAGGGAATCACCGTTTTGATCCCCGAAACATGGGTAAAGATGCCCTCGGGAGATTGACTGTGCGTCTGCCCGCCGAAAATCCCGCCGCCAAAGGGCGACCGCACCGTCATCGGCGCGATAAACTCCCCCGCCGACCGGTAACGCAGCCGCGCCGCCTCGCTCACCAACTGATCAAGCGCGGGGTAGATATAGTCGGCAAACTGGATTTCCGGCACCGGCCGCAACCCATAGGCCCCCATCCCCACCGCGACGCCGATGATCCCGGTCTCGGTGATCGGCGTGTCGAACACCCGGTTCTTGCCAAATTTCTTCTGCAACCCCGCCGTCGCGCGGAACACGCCGCCAAAATAACCGACATCCTCCCCCATGACGACGACGTCGGGGTCACGCTCCATCATCACGTCGAGAGCGCTGTTGATCGCCTGGATCATGCTCATCTGGCGCGGGGCGCTCATTCCCCTCGCCCCTTCAGGGGAGAGGGTTGCGCAGACTTGGCAGCTTGCTGCCTAGTCGAAGCTGGGAGAGGGGGAACTCTACCCCATCCCCCTCTCCAAACTCCGCTAGCTGGCAAGCCAGCAAGCTCCGCTATCCTCTCCCCTAAAGGAGAGAGGAAAAACGACCCGCCCCCCCTCACAACCCAGCCGCCTTAGCTTCATCCAGCATCTGCCGCTGCTGCTCCCGCAGATGCCAGGGCATCTCCTCGAACACATCCTCAAACATGCTCTCCATCGGCTGATGAAGCCCATGCCCCAAAATCCCGTTTTTCTCCGCTTCCTTCGCAGCCTCACGCACCTGCTCGGCCAGTTCCTTGTCCATCGCCGCCTGCCGTTCCTCGTCCCAGATGCCGACCGCGATGCAATGCTGCTTCAACCGAGCGATCGGATCACCCAGCGGCCAGTGACTCCCCTCGTCGGCCGACCGATAGGCGCTCGGATCATCGGACGTGCTGTGCCCCTCAGTCCGATAGGTAAAATGCTCGATCAGCGTCGGCCCATGATTGGCCCGCGCCCGATCCGCTGCCCAGCGCGTCGCGGCATAGACCGCCAGCGCGTCATTGCCGTCAATCCGCAGCCCGGCGATGCCATAGCCGATCGCCCGCGCTGCAAAGGTCGTCGCCTCCGCGCCTGCAAAGCCGGAAAAGCTGCTGATCGCCCACTGGTTGTTGACGACGTTCAGGATCACTGGGGCACGATAGACGCTGGCAAAGGTGCAGGCGGAATGGAAATCCCCTTCCGCCGTCGATCCTTCCCCGCACCAGGTGGCCGCGATCCGCGTGTCGCCCCGTGCCGCGCTCGCCATGGCCCAGCCCACGGCCTGCGGATATTGGGTGGCAAGGTTGCCGGAGATAGAGAAGAACCCCGCTTCCCGCGCCGAATACATGATCGGCAGCTGCCGCCCCTTCAGCCGGTCGCCCTTGTTCGAATAGATCTGGTTCATCATGTCCACAAGCGGCCAGCCGCGCGCGATCAATATCCCCTGCTGGCGATAGCTGGGGAAGCACATGTCATCGCTCGCCAGCGCCGCCGCCGCGCCGATCGACACTGCCTCCTCGCCGGTCGATTTCATGTAAAAGCTGGTCTTGCCCTGCCGCTGCGCCCGGAACATGCGCCCGTCGAACGCCCGCGTCAGCGCCATGCCGCGCAGCATGCGGAGCAGCATCTCGGACGGCAGCTTTGGGTCCCACGGCCCCACCGCGCGCCCTTCCTCATCCAGCACGCGGACAAGGTCATAGGCCATTTCCCGCATCGTACCCGCGTCCGCCGCCTCATCGGGCCTGCGCGAGGTTCCGGCGGGGGGAATGTCAAAATGACCGAAATCGGCTTCATCGCCGGGCCGAAACTGCGGTTCCGGCACATGCAACCGCAATGGCGGCAGGTTCCTGCCGTCCGCCGAAAGCTGCTCTCCGGCAT
The DNA here is from genome assembly GCF_059738765.1 of Sphingobium sp. RC1. Lineage (NCBI taxonomy): Bacteria > Pseudomonadati > Pseudomonadota > Alphaproteobacteria > Sphingomonadales > Sphingobiaceae > Sphingobium > Sphingobium sp. RC1. The sequence goes on along the minus strand of NZ_AP027306.1, from coordinate 1,106,800 downwards.
TCTGGCCGCTCTGAGTTCCGGCCTTTCCAGCGCCCGAACCGTTCCGGTCGCCCATCCTGCCTCCTACTCGCATTTGCAATATTATTGCTTGATGCAATTATTATATTACAACGCTCGCCGAAAGCAAGAGTTCCGTTTTCCCGCTATTTCCTTCTTGAATTCAAACCGCCACCGGCGCCGCAATGTGACTCTGCGGCTTATAGTCCACCACTTCGAAATCCTCGATCCGATAATCGAAAATGCTTTCCGGCCGCTTCTTTATCCTCAGCTTCGGCGCGCCTTCCGGCTTCCGGCTAATCTGCTCCTCAACCAGTGCGGCATGGTTCAGATAAAGATGCACGTCCCCACCGTGCCAGACGACTTCCCCCGGCTCCAGATCACATTGCTGCGCCAACATCCGCGTGATCATCGACAGCCCGAAAATGTTGAACGCAAATCCAAGGCCAAGGTCACAACTGCGCTGGAACAGCAGCCCGTTGAGCCGCCCATTCGCCACCTGGAACTGATAGGTCATATGGCAAGGCGGCAGAGCCATCTGCGCCACTTCCGCAACATTCCACCCGGTAAAAAGCAGGCGCCGCGATCCCGGGTTGTTCCTGATCCCCTCGACCAGTTCCGCAATCTGGTTATGCCCCTTTTCCGCCCGCCGGAAGAGCCCGTCACCAACCACTTCATAGCGCGGCCAGTTCACCCACTGCGCCCCATAAACCGGCCCCAGATCGCCCCACTGCCTCGCAAAGCCCGCATCCTCGACGATCCGCGCTTCAAAATCGTCCCGGCTGATGTCCTCGCCCGTCGCCTTGCGATAGGCATCCAGCGGCCAGTCGGTCCAGATATGCACGCCCTGGCGCACAAGCTCGCGGATATTGGTGTCGCCCGTCAGGAACCACAGCATCTCCCGCGCCGCGACTTTCCAGTAAACGCGCTTGGTCGTCAGCAACGGCACCGCATCATCGGCCAGCGAAAAACGCATGCTCGCACCCAGCAGAGATCGCGTACCCACTCCCGTCCGGTCGATCCGCTCGTCCCCCTCCGTCCAGATACGGCGCATCAGGTCCAGATATTGTTGTTCGTAATGCGCTTCGGCCGGGATGACGGTATTGGTCAACGGGGGTTCTTTCCTGCTGGGACGATTCCAAACTCGCCGCCCCGCTTTAGCCGAGCGAACAGCCGCTAGCCAATCTTGCTTTCGCTTCGGATCATTCTACCCGCCTTCCCCTCCACAGTGGAGACAGTTGGCCGTGATCACTGATCGGCCCGGCCGCATCTTGTTGCGATGACTATCACGGCAAACATGCAATTTTTGCTCCTCGACGATGATTGGCGCCCCGTGCACCGCGTGGATGGCAATGAAGATTGGCGTTGCATCGTGCAGGAACTGCTGCTGCGCGAAAGCCACTGGCTGACAATCGAACAGCAGCGCCCCGGCCAGCGCTCCCCCTATCCATGTTGGAGCGACATTCGCCTATCACGAACCATCGCTCGCCGCTTCCGGCCCATGGAGGTCAAGCTCGCCGATCATATAATCCGGGGCACCGCGGACCAGTTCAGCTTTCGCGCGGCAGGCCTGCTCTGACCATGTCAAAAAAAGCGCGCCCAGCCGCTTGCCAGCCCGAAAAGCCCCCTCTATAGACCCCGCCTGCCCAGCGGCGTTGCAAGCAATGCCGCTATCGGTCGGGGAGTAGCTCAGCCTGGTAGAGCACTGTCTTCGGGAGGCAGGGGCCGGAGGTTCGAATCCTCTCTCCCCGACCATATTTTTTTCATATCAAAAGCCATAAAGGCGTCAGCCGCGCAATATGCGCTGCTGCCGATCGCCTGTAGTATTCTACCACAGAACATAAAAAAGGGCGCGTTTCCGCGCCCTTCTATCATATGAGCTTTCGACCGCCCCTCACGCTTCTCCAAACACTCGGCGGAAGATGGTGTCCACCTGCTTGAAGTGATAGCCGAGGTCGAATTTCTCTTCGATCTGCTCAGCGGTAAGAGCTGCGGATACTTCCGGATCGGCCTTCAGCAGTTCCAGAAGCGAAAGCTGGCCGTCCGATTCCCAGACCTTCATCGCGTTGCGCTGGACATAGCGATAGCTGTCCTCGCGCGAAACGCCCGCCTGCGTCAGCGCCAGCAACACCCGTTGCGAATGAACAAGACCACCCATCTTGTCGAGGTTCTTCATCATGCGTTCGGGATAGACGAGCAGCTTGTCGATAACGCCGGTCATACGGCCCAGGGCAAAGTCGAGCGTGATGGTAGCATCAGGACCGATATAGCGTTCAACCGACGAATGGCTGATGTCGCGCTCATGCCACAGGGCGACATTTTCCATCGCGGGCAGCGCATAGCTGCGCACCATGCGCGCAAGGCCCGTCAGATTTTCAGTCAGAACGGGATTGCGCTTGTGCGGCATTGCCGAACTGCCCTTCTGGCCGGGGGAGAAATACTCCTCCGCCTCCAGCACTTCGGTGCGTTGCAGATGCCGGACCTCGACGGCCAGCCGTTCTATCGAGCTTGCAATAACGCCCAGGGTGGCAAAGAACATCGCGTGGCGATCACGGGGAATGACCTGGGTCGAAACAGGTTCGACCGCCAGCCCCAACTTGGCCGCGACATGTTCTTCGACACGCGGATCGATATTCGCGAACGTGCCGACCGCGCCGGAAACAGCGCAAGTCGCAATTTCCTCACGCGCCGCGACGAGGCGGGTCCGGCACCGGCTGAACTCGGCATAGGCCTCGGCCATCTTGAGACCGAAAGTGACCGGCTCGGCATGAATGCCGTGACTGCGCCCAATCGTCGGCGTCAATTTATGTTCAAACGCGCGACGCTTGATGACGTCGAGCAGTTGATCCAGATCCTCGATCAGGATGTCGGCCGCGCGGGAAAGCTGCACGGCAAGGCAGGTGTCCAGCACGTCGGAAGAGGTCATGCCCTGATGCATAAAGCGCGCTTCGTCGCCGACCTGCTCAGCAACCCAGGTCAGGAAGGCGATGACATCATGCTTGGTCACGGCCTCGATGGCGTCGATCGCTGGCACGTCTATGGTCGGGTTGGTCGCCCACCAGTCCCACAGCGCCTTGGCAGCTGATTGGGGCACCACGCCCAATTCACCGAGCGCTTCGGTGGCGTGCGCCTCGATCTCGAACCAAATGCGAAATCGAGCCTCGGGCTCCCAGAGAGCTGTCATTTTCGGGCGGGCGTAGCGCGGGACCATCGAACGAATCCTGATTGCTGATAAAAGTTCGCGCGCCGCCTAGCAGTCCAGCCATTCAAGGGCAAATCGCGCCCTCAATTGGGTTCGCGCGTCTGTACCAGTAACTTTTTACCCCGAATATCGCAGCGTTCAAGGACGGGATGAGCCAGTTTCAAAGGCGAATTGCCGAGCCTGAATGGATATTCAGGAAACGCGGTCGTCACTCATGTATTCATGGGTCAAGCTATCGAGCAACTGACCCGCTCTACCGCTGCCGAGGGAGAAAGTGATGTTACGCGGCCTCATATTTTCATTTGCGCTGTCTGCCGCCGTTCCGGCTGTCGGACAGGTTGGTTCTGTGCCCGACAGCCCACAGGCAGGTGCGAGCACATCTCCTCAAAGCCCGGCGGCGACACCGGCCGATACCGTCGCGTCCATCGTCGATAGCGAATTCCCGGCCTATGATGCCAATGGAGACGGACAACTCGACAAGGCCGAGTTTTCGCGTTGGATGGTTGCACTCAAGGATCAGGAGATGAAAAGCAGCGGTGAAAAACTATCCGCCGCTGACGTCACAATTTGGGCTGATGGCGCATTCAAGACAGCCGATGCGGACAAAAGCACGTCCGTAAGCAAGCCCGAACTCATCACCTATCTGAGCCGCGGCGCTGCTTAATCGCCTCGCACTATTATCTAGGCTGACAAGAACCCGGTCTATGGGTCACAGCATGGGGCGGCGTGGAGCGAAGGCCATGCCGCCTCCCTTTTAGACCAATCAATCAGCCGCGTTTTTTATTGGTATACAGAAGCGCTGCAACGATAGCGGCCGATCCTATGCCGACTGCGGTGCCCATCCATACGCCTCGGCCCGCTGTCTTTCGGGCAGCCGTTGCCAGATCGGGCTTTGCTTCTGTTGCCTGTTCGGGGGCGCCCGCGTCGGGCGCGTCTTTGTCGGACTTGGTCATGGTGAATCGGCTTATGCAACAAGCCCGCGCCGGAGAAAAGATAGCTGTCAGATATCAGTTCAATAATCGGGCAACGTCTGCCGCGCTTCTCCCCATCCCCGCATCTCTCGTGATGCCGCCCGGGCGACCAATTCATCCACGTCCGCGATAGTGAAAGCCCCCGGCCGATCAATATCCTCCAGTTCGTTCCAGTTGACGGGCACCGCCACCGGAGCATTCTCACGCGCCCTGACGACATAGGGGAGCACTGCCGTAGCGCCCCGCTGATTGCGCAGCCAGTCGATAAATATCCGGCCCTTCCTCTTGGCCTTACTCATCGTTGCCGTGAAACGATCGGGTTCGGCGGCGGCGAGCGCTCTTGCGAAGCGGTCGGCAAAATCCTTGACCTGCGGCCATTCGGCTTCAGGCGTAAGCGGGACAACCACATGCACGCCCTTTCCACCGGACAACATGGGAAAGCTGGTGAGCCCTATGTCCTCAAGCGTGCGGCGAATGTCGCGGGCGGCCTTCTTCACATCCTCAAAGTCGAGGCCTTCGTCCGGATCGAGGTCAAAGATCAGCCGGTCGGGCTTTTCGACATCTTCCACCCGGGAACCCCAACCATGGAATTCAATCGTGCCCATTTGAACGCAAGCGACCAGCCCATCAATGTCTTCCACATAAAGATAATCCTGCTCGTCGCCGTCCTTTTCGCGAATGGGGACGTGCTTCACATGGTCTCCAAAACTGCCGCTGTCATGCTTCTGGAAAAAGCATTTCTTCGCCCTTCCCTGTGGGCAGCGCACCAGACTGATCGGACGGTGCGCTATCCAGGGCAGCATGATCGCCCCGGCCGCTTCATAATAGTCGGCCAACTGCCCCTTGCTCACCTTCGCCTCCGGAAAGATCAGCCGTTCGCGGTTTGAGACATGAACGCCGCTTTCCTGTTCAGGCACAGCCATCACCTTCTCCCGAGCTACTTCACCCGCCTTCTTGTCCTCGCGAAGCCCAAGGAAGCTGCCGTGGCGCACGACATTGTCGCTGGTGAACTCCGCAAAGGCGATTTCGGCCACCAGGTCAGGGCGCACCCATTTGGCGCCCCGAGTTTCGCTGCGTGGTACGTTCAAGGCAGGGGATTGGCGGGCTCGTGCCTTCAGTTGGCGAAGCAGTTGATCACTGTTCCGCGCATTGAAACCCGTGCCGACCTTGCCCGCGTAGACGAGTCCTTGATCATCATTCTGCGCTAGAAGGATGTTACGGATCGCGCGGCCGCTTGCGGAACTGGGAGTCCATCCAACAATGACAAATTCCTGCCGACGGGTGCATTTGACCTTGAGCCAGTTCTTCGTTCGGGTGCCACGATAAGGAGCATCCGCTCGCTTGCAGATTATGCCTTCCTGCCCGGCCTCGCACATCGTCCGGAAAAGCTTTTCGCCAGCGCCCAGAATATGATCGGAAAAATGCACATGCGCGCTACCCTGACCCAGCAGAGCCGCTAGCTTTTCCTTACGGGCGATGTTGGGCTGCCATGTCAGATCCTCTCCTTCCAGTGAAAGAAGATCGAAGGCGAAGAGGTGGAGAGCGCCCTTGCCTTCGCCCTTCAACACCTGCTGCAATGTGGAAAAGTCCGGGTTTCCATCGGCTCCCAGTGCGACGATTTCTCCATCGATCAGCATGGGGGGAAGGTTCATGGCGCCTATTTCCTTCGCCAGCGGCGCGAAGCGGTCAGTCCAGTCGAGACCGGTGCGCGTGAACAGCTGAACGCGGCTGCCGGAAACACTGATCAAGCTGCGATAACCGTCATATTTGATCTCGTGCAGCCATCCATTGCCCGTGGGGACGGCATCGACCAGCGTAGCGAGCTGCGGCGCGTGAAATGGTGGTGCTTTTTCCTGTCGGCGGCGCTTGGCGGAAGGCTGAACCGGCGTCGCCTTCTTCGCTTCGTCCATAGCGGCATCGAAAGCCTTTCCGCGCTTGCCCTTTAGCGAGATCGCTGGCGCGTTGGCGGCAATCTCGCCCATGGTCCTGCCACTCTTGATGCTGGTCAATTCCCGCCCGACCAAATCCTCGGCGGGGCCAGCATAGGCATCGTCGATCTTTCGGAGCAGCCAATTCTCCCTCTTCCCTTCGCCGGGCCGGGGTTTCAGGCGGATCAGAAGCCACTCGCCTTTCATTCGCTTGCCGTGAAGAACGAAGTGAAGATGTCCTTTCACCAGGTCCTTCGCGCTTTTCCCGGGGACCGGCTCCCAGGTGCCCTCATCCCAGAGCATCACGGTGCCGCCGCCATATTCGCCCTTTGGGATCGCGCCTTCAAAGCTCGCGTAAGATAACGGATGATCTTCGGTGCGAACGGCAAGACGCTTGTCGGCGGGGTCAAGACTAGGGCCGCGTGTCACCGCCCAGCTTTTCAGGACACCATCCACTTCCAGTCGGAAATCATAATGTAAACGCGTGGCATCATGCTTCTGCACGATGAAGCTGTTGCCGCTGGTGCGCGTCCGCTTTCCCGCCGGTTCCTTCGTTCGAGTAAAATCGCGCTTGCGGTTATATTCCTTAAGGGGGTCGGCTTCGGCCATAAGTCAGGCCCGCTTGCGCGTGGTAGCCTTGGTGCTGGCGGTGCGCCGCGCGGCCGGTTTCTTGGCGGGCGTGCTTTTCGTCCCGGTATCGACGGATTTCTTTAGCGCCGCCATCAAATCGATCACATTGCCGCTGCGCTTGACCGGAGCCTCATCCTCATCCTCGATGATGCGGCGCCCCTTGGCCTTCTTCTTCTTTTCGATCAGCCGCTCAAGCGCATCGACATAGCGGTCGTGGAAGCTGTCGGGTTTGAAGGGCGCGGTCTTCTTTTCGATGAGCGCTTCGGCAAGGTCGAGCAGTTCCGGATCGGGCTTCACATCCTCAATTTCGCGGAAGTAGGACTGGGCACGATTGACCTCATCGGCATAGCGAAGAGTCTCCAGCACCATGCCTCGTCCGCAAGGCTTTAGCGAAACGATATATTCCCGGCCGCGCATCGCCAGTTGGCCCAGTCCAACCTTCTTCGCGCGCCGCAATGCCTCGCGCAGGACGATGAACGCTTCTTCGGCTAGGTCATCCGCAGGCACGACATAATAGGGTCGCTCATAATAGAGGACGTCGATCTCGTCAGCGTCCACAAATTGCGTGAGTTCGAGCGTTTTCTTGCTGTCCAGCTTGACCGCATCAATCTCCTCGGGCTGAAGCAAGACATAGTCGCCCTTGCTGACTTCATAGCCCTTCACGATGTCCTCTGGCTTGACCGGACCGAGGCCCGGAACCGTTTTTTCGTAGCGGACGCGCTTGCCGCTGGGCTCGTGAATCTGATGGAAGGCTATCTGGGCGCCGGACTTGGTCGCCGCATAGATTTCGACGGGAATGGACACGAGGGCCAACCTGATTTGCCCCTGCCAATATGCGCGCGCCGCCATGTCCTGAACCTCCTTGCCGCAAGGAAAATGCGCAGGCGGGCACAAGGGTTCCGGCATGCAGTGGAGCGACTTTCTGCCCTCCCGACACCAGCAAATCCGACGAGGCGCTTCCGAACTACGCCGAAATGGCCTAAGCTGGTTCGATTATCAGCTAGAGGACATGCCGAATGCAATTCCTGCGGACTGCCTTCTGGGTTGTCTTGGCCGTCGCGATTGCCTTGTTCTGCAAGGCGAACAACCGGCCTACCGAAATCAAGGTATGGGGCGACATCGTGTGGGAGACGCGTATCTGGTTCCCCATACTCATCGCCTTCCTGGTGGGCGCCGTTCCCTTCTGGATCATGGCCCGCACCACGCGTTGGCGGATGAAGAGGAAACTGGAAAGCACGGAGCGGGCGCTGATCGCGGCAACCGCCACCGCTGCTCCCACCTTACCGCCTGCCAGCATCGCCGACGACCTTCCCATTTCTTCTCCTTCCCTACCCGCTACAGGAACAGCATGAGCAGCCCCATTTACGTCGCCATTGATACGCCCGACCTCACCAAAGCCCAGGATCTGGCCCGGCGTGTGCGCGGACATGTAGGTGGGTTGAAACTGGGGCTCGAATTCTTCTGTGCACATGGCCATCACGGCGTGCGGGAAATGATGAAATTCGATCTGCCGATCTTTCTCGACCTGAAGCTGCACGATATCCCGAATACGGTCGCAAAGGCCGTTCAGGCGCTCCATGGCCTCGAACCAGCAATCCTCACCGTGCATGCGGCGGGCGGGCGAGCAATGTTGGAGGATGCAAAAGCAGCTGCGGGCGTCAATACAAAGGTCGTCGCGGTAACCGTACTCACCAGCCTGGATAATAGCGACCTTATGGATATCGGGGTTGGCGGCAAGGCTGAGGATCAGGTGACGCGGCTTGCCGACCTGGCGCGCAGTGCCGGCCTGGACGGTATCGTCTGTTCCGGGGAAGAAGTCGCGCTAGCCAAACGTGCCTGGCCGGACGGCTTTTTCGTTGTGCCCGGCGTCCGGCCGCAAGGCGGCGCCCTGGGTGATCAGAAGCGCGCGGTCACACCTCGGGAAGCACTGGATCGGGGCGCATCAATCCTTGTTGTGGGACGGCCAATCAGCCTCGCGGAAAACCCCGACATGGCCGCGCGGGAAATCGAAGCGACATTATAGCGGGAAAGACGTGATGGGGGATCAGCAAAGCCGATCCCCCCGCCCCGTCAGAAGCGCCAGCCTACGCTGGCCACGACCTGATGACGATCGGTATCGATGTCAAATTCGCTGCTCGTCGCGCCATTCATGAAGTCGATGTGCGCGCTGTCATATTTTGAGTAGCGATACTCCAGCTTTCCGAACATATTCTGGTTGAAGGCGCGTTCCACGCCGCCACCGATCCTCCAGCCGTCGAGCTTGAAGGAGGTATCGGTTGTTTCGTCGGTGTCGCCTGCAAGCACGTTCAGCTTGGTGTTGGTGTAGCCACCCTTCACATAGACAAGGGTGTTGGGGCTGGCGAGTATGCCAGCACGGGCGCCGACATACAGGTCACGGCCCTGGCTGACACGGCCGAAACCGAACTGGCTGGTGAATGGGTTTCTGCTGCTCTTGGCAGTTGAATCCGTGAATTCGCCCTCGACACCTACGACTGCGCTGCCGAGATTGACATCATAGCCCGCGCCTACGCCATATAGCAGCCCGTCGATGGACTGGTCATCTTTGCTATTGTCATTGTCCACGCTGCTGCCCGCGCCAGTATGATCATAGCCCAAAATCGCTTCGACCCTTGGACCGGTGAAAGTGGCGCCGGCATCCTGTGCCAGGGCAGGAGACGCGACGGCCGATCCAGCCAGCAGGGTTGCGACCATTATTTTCCGCATAGGATACTCCATTGTCACTCACCTCCTTGAGGAGGAAGTGGTGGAAGTCCCACGGCAGGCAATGGTTTCATGAACCTGAGATAAACAGCTGAAATTGTGGTATTTTGGCAACGAACAGGAAGCAGGGAAGGTCAGTAATCTTTGGATACGCGGACGTTTGCACTTTCCCGACCAAGAGTGGAAATCGACGCCAGCAGAGAAAGCCAACGGGTGACCTGATATTCCATGCGCGTCGCGGAATAGCCTTGGCCATCGGTAATGAGTTCAACATAGGTCTTGCGCGTCAGATATTTTCCGGCCGCAACTGAGGTCCCCTGCCCCTGCGTAGGATCGGCGGCGATAATGCGCAGCCGGTCAAGTCCGGCAGCCTTGCGCACTGCGTTGATCGGATCAAGCCCTCCGCCACCCTGGAGCGATCCTACGGCCGAGGCGAGTTGCAACGCCTCGGGCGCGGAAAGATTGGTTATCGATGTTCCGAACAATATGCGTGAAAGCAGTTCGTCCTGCGGCAGGGCGGGCACGCTGGTGAAGCTGATATCGGGCCTGAGACCTGTACCACCCACATGGATCATCGCGGTGAGGTCGTTGACGTTGGCTTCCGCATCGATGTCGAGCGTGGGATTCGTTGGCGTGCGACCATCAAACTGAATCTTGCCCTCACGCAGTTCGAAACGGCGCCCGGCGAAGGTGTAACCTCCACGAACAAGCTCTGCCGTGCCGGAGATTGCAGGACTGGTCACGGTGCCGCCGATATCCAGATTGGCGCGCCACTCACTATCAAGGCCCAAACCTGTGACCGTCAGGCGATTACGCGCCCGCGTCTTGATGGCAAGAGCCCACGGCCGATTTGTGCGGGGCCGTTCGACCTCTTCGCCGTTACGATTGACCTCTGTGACGCGAAGCTCCGGAATCTGGGCGATTGCGGCTGCACGGCCCAAGGTGAAACGGCTGCGATTGAGCAGCAGGTCGCCACCAATGGTTCCGTTGACGCCGTCCGAACGCAAGGTGATCGGGCCGGTGACCGTAGCGGCTATGTCATCGCGGTCCAGCAGCGCGGCATCGTCCGCCTGCAAACGCAAGTCCATGCCGACCCCGGCAATTCCTGCGAAGGTGAAGCTGCCCGTCCCGCTTACCGTTCCGCCATTCTTTGCATTGGCGGTGAAACTAGACATGACCAGTTGCGCGCCTGAAAACCGTCCACGCGCCTTCACATTATGCAGCCGCATACCGGTCACAGCGCTGTTGATTGATGCCGTGTCAGTCGCGAGCGCGCCGGAAATTAAGGGGTTGCCGAGCGTACCACGCGCGTCGGCGGAGACACTCACGGGGCCGGAGATATCGACTATCTCCACCCCGGTCAGGCGCCAGAGCGTATCCGCAGTCCCTCGGAATCGCAGCTGACCGAATAGAGGCGCCCGGTTCAACCGATCGATCAGGCTTCCTTGCGTGCCAAGCGGCGTCAACAAGACCTGCGCCCGCCCAATAGTCTGGCCATCGGCGGCGAATAGCATGCGCGCCGCAAGCCGGTCATTGGTCAGAACTGCGTTCACCCCGGCATCGACGGGCCGGGAACTGAGCGACAATCCAGAGCGCGACAGGCCGCGCACGCGTAGTTCCGCCTTCCCGGTGGGCATGCCCCCCCGGCTATGCACATAGCTGAGCGATCCTGTGGCGGTGCCGCCCAGGCCCAGATTATCATAAGCAATATCCAGCAGGGAAAGCGGCAGCTTCTGCACACGACCTTCGATGCGCGTCGTCAGACCGCTTAGCTCTCCACCCAATTGCAGGGAGCCGCCGGCATAGCTGATGGTCGCCGGGGACAGTCGCCAACCGTCAGCACTGCGGGTCAGGAGCGCAGGCCGCGTCAGCCGGATCGCTCGCTTGTCCACCATACCTCGCGCCGCGATGCGGATGCGGTCGGGTTCGACCTGCGCTTCACCTTGCAAGTCGAAAAGACGGCCGCGCTGGCCCGAAAGACTGGCCTTCACCGTTCCACGCCCGCCGGTCAGATCGGCATTGGCCGCCAGTCTGCCGATCAGGATGCCACCTACCCGCAAACCTCTGGCCTGCGCCACGGCATTGATCGACGTCCCGGCGGGATCGAGCAGAACCGTCGCATCCAGCTTGCCGCGACGTACCGCGATTGCCGTGGGGCCATCGAAGCTGGCATCCGTGGCGTCGAGCTTCAGGACCAGTTGCTGAATGTCATTGACGGGGACAAAGGCGATGCTGCCATTGACGGGGCCAGCGACATTCAGCTGCCCTTCAAGGCCGCCCGTCACAGGACGCAGATCACCGCTGGCGGTTATTCCCGACACGGCGAGCTTCGCCACCCTCACAACCGCCTGAGCACCGCGCGGCAACAGGATTTGGCCCTCGCCATTGAAGGCGCCCAGCGTCGATCCACCTAGAGCTGTGAATTGATACCCGGCGTCGTCCGGGACCAGATGCACGCGCATGTCGGCGACGCCCAATGCATCAAGGGGCCGGTGAAGCAGCAGGTCAATCGTCGGCTGCTCAATCCTGCCGTCAAGCGTCAGGCGTACCGGTCCATATCGCTTGTGCGTGCCGCTGCCTTCAAAATGGAAGCTCCGATCGGGCCGCCGATACCCATCAGCCGAAAGGCTGAGCAACGGCGCTTCCAGACGCAGCCCCGTGAACATCAGGCGTTTGTCGGCGCCAAGGGAAAGATTGCTCTTCACCACCGGCAGGCCGCCACCCAGGCCCCGCAGAAAACTATTGTCCAACCGTCGCATGCGCGCCATTGCCGTGCCGCTGAGACTGAACGCGCCGCTTTTTCCGGGGACTGCCCGCAGCTTGGACGTCAGATCCACGATGCCGAGACCACGAATGGCAAGGCCGCGTATCTGTCCATCCAGACCGAAATCATAACGACCGGTCCTGAGGTCGGCGAGCATGACCAGCTTGCCGCTCAGCTTGTCCGACCGGATCGGCATGGGATTGGTAAGGAGCTGCTGCCCCTTGACCTGCAACACGCCATCCAGCACGAAATTGCGGATGATGCCCTCGACAAGGTCGCCCTGCCCATCCAGCCGCCGCGCACGCAGGTGCAGGGGAATCAGCAACGGCCCATTGCCGACCTTGCGTCCTTTACCCTCTGCGCGCACATCGCTGATCACCGTACGGTCGAACGCAAGCTGTCTGGCTCTCAGCAAATATTCGTAGCCGACGCTGGAGAAGGCACCATCCAGCCGCACCCGCGCGGTGACGTCGCGGCCCCGCATGGATTTCAGCAAGGCTTGGGGCCGCGCAAGCTTCACATCGATCAGCATATTATCAAATGCGGAGTTACGCAGATCGAGGGCACCATCAGCACTCAGCGCGATCGCTTCAGAACGCAGGGACAGTTTGCCGTCCAGCACACGATCCTTCAGCTCCCCATGCGCCTCCAGCGAAAGGCGCGGCGAAGCTAGACGCTGTACCAGCCCTTTTCCTGCTATGGCCGATGCTTCGACCGATCCAGTCGCGGAATAGATGCCACTGCGGGCTGCAAGCACCATGTCGACCGCAGGATCACTGTCCAGCGTACCCGCCAGCCTGCCGTCCCAGCGTGTCCAGCTGCCCTCCCCCCGAATCCGCAGGTTGCCGTCCTGCCGCAACCCGGCCATGGTCGCCAGGACGCCGCCAGCGGGCGCATTGACGGTGACATCCAGGTCGAACCGATCATCATCCGGGCGACTGTCGAGCGCGAGGTTGATCGCATCCTCCTGCCCCAGAACCCGCGCGGAAAGGTCGATGACCGCTCTTCGGTCACGTATGTCGGCGTCACCGGAAATCGTCGCCTGCTGCACGCGCCCGCTGATGTTTTCGGCTATGATCAGTCGGCCTACCGAGAACTGCATCAACCGGATGTCAAAGCCGGGAAGGATCGGCCCCTTCTGCTTGCCGGGGTTAAGGCGTGGCAGCTTGTGCAGCGTCGCCACGGGAATGTTCAGCCGGTCAATGTCGAGACGGTTTGAAAGCCAGGCCAGCGGCCACCAATCCAGTTCTATGCGCGGAGCCGTTAGAAAGGCGCCCTTGGGATCGGACAGCGTCACGCCATGAAGGACGGCGCGGCGGTAAATGCTGCCTTCGATCCGGTCGACATGGATACGCAAGCCGGACGGCGGGCTGATCTTTTCAACACGCGCAACCAGGAAGCGGTGCCCGGCAGAAGTGTCGAGCCACACCAGCGCCGCCGCCGCTGCGACCAGAAGAAGGGCAAGCATGCCAACTATCCACCGCTGCCATCGCCCATCCCAGGCCCGATGACGCCGCTGCGGCCGCTGTACCTCATCCTGGGCCATCAGAAGGCCTGCCCGAGAGAGACATATACGGCCACCCGCGGATCACCCTTCTGCGGGTTCAATGGCGTGCCGACGTCGATCCGGATCGGGCCGAAGCTGCTATAGTAGCGCAGCCCCATGCCCGCGCCGATGCGCATGTCTTTAAAACGTGGCAGGAAGCTGGTGGAGATATTGCCTGCATCCACAAATGGCACAATGCCGAAATTCCCGAAACGAACGCGGGTTTCCAGTGAGAATTCAGCAAGGCTTTTGCCGCCGATCGGATCATTGTTCGCATCGCGCGGGCCAATATCCTGATAGCCATAGCCCCTGACCGAAGCGCCGCCACCGGCATAGAAGCGCCGCGACGGCGCGATCTGATCAACCGTGGACCCCAGGATCGTACCGAAGCGGGCGCGCGCCGCCAGCACGATCCGTTCATTCACAGGCTGGTAAACGCTGCCGTCCAGCTGGACGCGGGAATAGCCGAAGGTCCCGTCCTGGAAGGACAATTCGGGGCTGAATCGGCCGCCTAACCGAAAGCCCCGGCTCGGGTTCAAAAGATCGTCACTGCCATCATAAGTGAGGCTGAGCGGAACCGCGCCAATCAGGAAGGTTCGCCTGTTGCCGCCGCTGAAAGCATCCTTTTCATCCGAAGCGATCAGTTCCGCCCCAACGCGCCAGACCCATTTTTTCTGAAACAATATGTTGGTTTGCCGTTCCAGCGCGCCCGACAGGGTAATCGTGCGGGCGTCATAGGCATCCCGCTTGATATTGCTGATCGACACCAATCCCGTCAGCACATGGTCACGCTCCCGGAAATTGTTGCGCCGGTAGGTGAAGGACGCGGTCTGTTCCTGCGTCCCAAGCACCCCGCGCAATGTGACGGCGCCTTCTGGCGGAAACAGGTTGCGGTGCTGCCAACTCACGGCGGCGCGATAGCCTTCGCCAGTGCCATAGCCCAACTCGCCAGCAATGGTCCGCAGTGGCGCGGGCCGGACATCGACGGCCAGATCGACATGCTTCCCGTCACCAGCGTCTTTGGGCGTCAGCGTGACCGACGATACCAGACCGGTGGCAACGATCGCGCTTCGCAAATCCTCGACATCCGACGCCTTGTAAGGATCATCACGCTCGAAGCGGGCGATGCTCTCCACATGACGCGCGTTGAACAGCTTGTTGTCCTTAAGGATGACCGATCCAAAGGTTCGGTAGGCACCCGGGGTCACGATGATATCCAGATCACCCTTACGTTCTTCATGATCGATCCGCACCTCCGGCTCGCCAACCTGTGCGAACGGGAAGCCATTTTCGCTCATAGCGAGCGAAAGAGAAGCCTGCGCCGCCAGAATCGCGTCGGCATCGATGGGATCGCCCGCATGGAGAGGGAAAGCTTCACGCAGCCTCGCCTGCTGCTCGCCTGCTTCGGCCAAGCCCTGGAGATCGACCGAGGAAAGCAGATAGCGCGTCCCCGGCACTATATCGAACCGCACGGCCAGCCTGCCTTCCTTCTCAGGCGAAACCGAAATGGCGCTACGAACGCGGGCCGCATAATAGCCCTTCGCGCGCAGTAGCCGGTCGAGCAGTTCGCTATCTTCCTTGATCCGCCTGTTTATCTGCGCGAGATTTGCGGGCTTCCCTTCCCCCTCCCGCAACACGGACAATTGTTTGAAGCGGCTGTCGAACTGTGTGTCCGCTATCCCGTCCAAACCATTAAGCTGAAGAGAATAATGCTTTTCTTCGCCCGAATCCGCGAAGGCCGCGGCTTCATCAGGCAAATCGACATCAAGCGCGGGGCTTGTGGCATCATCAGCAAGGTCGGGGGTATCCGCCGGATCGGGAGGCAGTGACGCAACCGCGTCGGGCTGCCCCAGGTCAGGCCATGCCACGCCCAGGTCAGGCATGGGGTCCAGGGGAAGATCCTGGTCAACCACATCCGCCGACGGTTCGACGATTTGCGCATGCACGGCAGGAGCCGCCAAAAGCAGAGGCAGGATCAAAAGCCGGGAGGCTTGCGACATGGCTGATACGCGGCGAAAAGTCCGCAAGCCCGTGTTCATATCAACGGTCTAGCCCATTTGGGAAAGGAAGCGCCAGCCCGTACGATGATCCTCCGCAGGAAGAAGCGACGAAATGCCTTTCACAAGCCGACCTCAAAAGGCGGTGTTCAGGCGATCCATCAAGGCGCGAGCGGGGCTGTTGTCCACACGTCCGTGCGGACGAGCCATATGGTCCATCCTGTCCTGCAGGCGCGCGACGCGCCCGTACAGTTCCTGACTGGCCTCGATCAAGGCGCGGGCTGCGAAGGGGAAGGCTGCCGCAATATCCGGGTCGGTTTCCGTTGCACGGCCCAGCCGGTATTTCTCGTCCATCAGGTCGGCATCTGATAACTCGCCCCGCTGCCACGCCCGCTGGCTCAATAGCCAGGCGATGATGTGCATGAGCCGGGTCGTCACCTTGAGGGATTCGCAGGCGAACGAGACGCGGCGGAGGGGATCTTCGATCTCAGCTTCCGTCATATCACGGCGGTCGAAATAGGCGCGCGCCTCATCGGCCATAACCATGGCTTCAAGATAGAGGCCATCGACAAGACGCCGATGCAAGCCACGGTCCAGAGTGACAGCAGGAGACATAGGCCGAATCACTGACATAAAAGCGGCTGCTTGTCAGTCCCGATGCAGCCATCTGGGGGCAGATTGTATCATTCAGGGCCGTTGTTAACCAACAATCGCACGCAGGGGCCGTCAGGCGATGATGTCCGGCACCAGCGCATCCTCCAAAAGCGCGATCTCGTCGCGGAGTCGGAGCTTGCGTTTCTTGAGGCGGGCGATCTGCATCTGGTCGCGCCCTCCCGCGTCCACGAGCGCCTCGATGGCGCCGTCAAGATCGCGATGTTCGACTCGCAGCAGTTCCAGCCGTCGCATGATGTCTTCCCGGCTCACCCACTACCCACTTTCTCGGCCATGTTGCGGACAGCATCCTGATAACTCCCCGGACACTATCGGACCATCGCAAATTTGCACGCGCCCCATCGCAAAGCACCGATTCCGGAAAGACAGGCGGGGCGAATCATGATCTACTCGTTCGTCCATCACCCTCATCAGGAGAATGTCATGGAAAACAGCCACATTTCAGCTCTTTCAGCCAAGCATGCCGGGCTTGATGCACGGATTAAGGCAGAGACGAGTCGGCCTATGCCCGACGCGATCCTGGTTGCATCGCTCAAGAAGCAGAAGTTGCGTGTGAAAGAGGAAATGTCGCGGAATTGATCCGGCATTGAGATTGAGGGCATGGGGCCGCGGCGAAACGCGGCTCCGCCCTTATTTCCCGGACAATCGGGATTGACGCGGCGCTGGGAGGCGGCGCGTTTTTTCGTGAAGGAAATGGCGAGAAGAACGCGTTTTGGTCAGCGGCCTATCTGGTGTAGGCGCAGATAGGAGGGGGCGCGGTGGGCGGCGCCGGAGGCTATGGGTTTGCGGGCGAGTTGGGGATCGATCTCATGATCGAATGCAATACCGATCTTGCCATCCTTGGCCCAGACGACCCGGCCGCTGACCCGCCCGACACCGCGCAGTTCGAGCAGGATGTCGGCACCCGAAGGCACCGGCCGTTCGCAATCGGCCATGAGGCCGGTCGCCGACAGGTTGCGCACGCGGGCGCGACCGAGCGGCGTGCCTTCGTTCGTTGTCAGATTGGTAAGCAGGAACAGGCTGTCCCGCGGGCCTGACCGAGCAGGTCCCCGTTCCGCCATTTCCTGATCGCTATCCATGCCCAATCCCTTGCAATGACCCGTTTATTTGGGGGCACATTGCCAGCGACCGGTGGATAAAGCGTTAATCGTCGCGCGATACCTTTTCCTGCCGCTCATGACGCTCCTGCGCCTCGACAGTCATGGTCGCGATCGGACGGGCTTCGAGGCGGCCGAGCGAAATGGGTTCGCCGGTCACTTCGCAATAGCCATATTCGCCCTCATCGATGCGGCGGAGCGCGGCGTCAATCTTGGAGATGAGCTTGCGCTGGCGGTCGCGGGTGCGCAGTTCGATCGACCAGTCCGTCTCGCTCGACGCGCGGTCGTTGAGATCGGGTTCGCGCAAGGGTTCATTTTGCAGCACGGCCAGCGTGCCTTCCGCCTCAGCCAGAATCTGTTTTTTCCAGTCCCAGAGCCGCTGGCGGAAATATTCAAGCTGGAGGGGATTCATGAACTCTTCGTCGGGCGAAGGACGATAGTCGGGGGGAAGTGTAACAGCCGATTTCGGCGGATTATGGCCGTCTTTATCGGAATTCAGGACCGATGCCATCTGGCTCTCCGACTCGAGGGCTCCGGTTCAAAAGGGCCGGTAGCCCGTGACTTATGATTGACGGCGCCTAATAACGAGCGGCGCGGGGCGACACAAGCGCGCATTCAAGAGAGCTAGCCGGGCGGCGAGAATTTGCAACGGCTGGCAGCGCCACGTCCCAACGGTTTGCGCGCGCGATCGACGGCATCGACCACAAAGAATAACTCAAGCCCCGCCGTTAACTCACTCTGTATCAAAACGAGACGTTAACCATGAAGATTGGCGCTGTTCTATATCCATCACCAACTTATAGCCTATATTCAAGGTTAATGGCGTTGAAGTTTAGCGGTTATCTTGTCTTGTTACAGGGCAGGAAACAGCTTCCGGGTCTCAGAAGGCAACTGACGCGGCCAGAAGCTTGAAGACGAACAAGAGTGGATAGCTATGTCGGTACGGATGGCACTGGCCAAATTATGCGCCTGCACATGCGGTGGCGCGATCATCGGCGGGGGTGCCGTCCATGTCGCCGAGAGCGCCCGGCCGGCAGGGGTCCACAGCAACAAGAGCGTGAAGGCCGCGCCCAAGCGCTATGCCGTGCGGACGGTGAAGCGCAAGGTAGTGAGGACGGTATCCTGCGCACCGCAGACCGTGTCGGTGACGACGCATGCGGCGCCCATCCCCCTGCCCGCGCCGGTGGCTGCTGCTGAAATGCCGATCATGTCGGGCGGTGGCGGCGTTCCTGTGGTGATGGCGAGCGGCGGCGGCTTTGGCGGCGGCGGGTTCATCGGCGGCTTCTTCGGCGGTAGCGGCGGTGGCAGCAGCGGCGGATCGGTCGTCATTTCATCGACCAGCAGCTCAACCGGGGGCATCAGCAGCTCGACCAGCTCCACGACGGGCGGCGTTTCGACTTCGACCGGAGGGGTATCGACCTCCACGGGTGGCGTGTCCACGTCGAGCGGCAATGTGTCGACCTCCAGCGGGAATGTCTCGACATCCAGCGGCAACGTGTCGACTTCGAGCGGGAATGTATCGACGTCGAGCGGCAACGTGACGAGCAGCTCGTCATCATCGACGTCCAGCTCAACCTCCTCTTCCACATCGTCAAGCACGTCCTCGTCCAGTTCGACGTCATCGAGCACATCCTCGTCCACGTCGTCCAGCAGCTCGGGCGGGTCCAGCAGCAGTGGCGGCCATGATGTGCCCGCGCCACCGATGGTCCTGCTGTTCGGTGCGGGAGCGGTGGCGCTGATGGCGCGGCGGCGCTTTGCGGAGCGCAAGGTTCAGGGCTGAGGGCTACGGTCTTTATACTGCCGTCATCCTGAACTTGGTTCAGGATCCATTTCTCCCCACGCAGGGACGGCGTGCAGAGGCAACATGGATCCTGAAACGAGTTCAGGATGACGGAGTGGATAAGAACCGGGTTGAGGGTGACCCGCGGGGGCAGGTCACCGAGGGGGGAGAAGGGCGGCTCGTGGGGGAGCCGCCCTTCTTCGTTCAAAAAAGCGCCTTCAACTCTGAGCGATGATCTTCTCGATCTCCGGCACGGGGTGGTTGGCGAGATCCTTGGCAATCTCGCCCACCAGGCGGCTTTGGACTTCCTTGTGATAATGTTTGCGCATCTCCCCCAAAGCTGCGGGAGGCGCGACGACGATCAGTTTTTCAAATTCATTGGAGAGGGCGCGCCGTTTTAGCAGTTCGGCCGCTTCGACGGCAAAACGGGTTTCCTCCAGTTCATGGAAATTCGTCTGTTCCATTGCGCTGCGCTGACTGCCGACGGAATTGATCGAGCGGCCGGGCGCGTCCGACGCCTGATCCCGATCATAGGGATTGTCCTGCCGCTTCACCGTTTCCGCTTCCAGATTGGGGACCATGCGATCACCCTTGTTCCGGAAGAAGAGCATCTTGCGCCCATCGGCAACCAGCACCATCGCGCCATGATCGATCCACATTAGCGGCTCCTTTCCTGATTTTCCTGATGTCTTGTAAGGACAAACGGACAGGGGCGCGCAGGGTTGCGCGGCTGGTCGCGTAACGGCATAGGGCTGACCCATGCATGACATCCGCTTCATCCGTGAAAATCCCGCCGCTTTCGATGCAGGTCTGGCCCGGCGTGGGTCGGCTCCCCTGAGCGGAGAGATTTTGCCGCTCGATGAGCGCAGCCGGGCGATCAAGACGGAGTTGCAGCAGGGTCAGGCCCGCCGCAATGAAGCGAGCAAGGCGATCGGCGCGGCCATGGCGGCCAAGGACATGGAAAAGGCGGAGGCGCTGAAGGCGGAAGTCGCGGCGCTCAAGGAAAGCATGCCCGCGCGGGAGGAAGAGGACCGGGAGGTCAGCGAAAAGCTGCACGCCCTGCTGGCGGCCATTCCCAACCTGCCCGCCGCCGATGTGCCCGAAGGCGCGGACGAGGCGGACAATGTCGAGGTGAGCCGCTGGGGTGAGCCCCGGCAGTTCAGCTTTACGCCACAGGATCATGCGGATTTCGGCCCGGCGCTGGGGCTGGATTTTGAGGGTGGCGCGGCTTTGTCGGGGGCGCGCTTTACGGCGCTGCGGGGGCAGATGGCGCGGCTCCATCGGGCGCTGGCGCAATATATGCTGGATCGCCAGTCGGGCGAGAATGGCTATGAGGAAGTGAACCCGCCGCTGCTGGTGCGGGACGAGGCGCTGTTCGGCACGGGGCAGCTGCCGAAGTTCGCCGAGGATTTGTTCCGGACAACCGATGGGCGCTGGCTGATCCCCACCGCCGAAGTCTCCCTCACCAATCTGGTGCGGGAGCAGATTGTCGATGTCGCGAGCCTGCCGATGCGGTTGACGGCGCTGACCCCCTGTTTCCGGTCGGAAGCCGGATCGGCGGGGCGCGACACGCGCGGCTTCATCCGCCAGCATCAGTTCGAGAAGGTGGAACTGGTCGCGATCTGCAAGCCCGAGGAGTCGGAGGCCGAGCATGAGCGCATGTGCGCGGCGGCCGAGGGCGTGCTGCAGGCGCTGGGACTGCCCTATCGCAAGGTGCTGCTGTGCACCGGCGACATGGGCTTTGCGGCGGCGAAGACATTCGACCTGGAAGTCTGGTTGCCGAGCCAGCAGACCTATCGCGAGATCAGCTCCATTTCCAACTGCGGCGATTTTCAGGCGCGGCGGATGAATGCGCGGTTCAAGCCGGAAGGGGAGAAGCAGACGCGGTTCCTGCATACGCTGAACGGATCGGGGCTGGCCGTGGGACGGACGCTGGTGGCGGTGCTGGAAAATTACCAGCAGGAAGATGGCAGTGTGATCGTGCCTGAGGTGTTGGCGCCTTATATGGGTGGGGTGACGCGGTTGGAGCCTCGGTGATTGTCGAGCGCTAGCCTTGTATCTCGTCACCCCAGCGAACGCTGGGGTCTCGGGCGAGGTCGTGCGACATCTCCTGAGATCCCAGCTTTCGCTGGGATGACGGGAGTTTGGAGGGGCATGAGCACCCCATGAGGATCAATCCTGCCCGCCCTCCCCTGGCGCAAACCGGATTTCTGCGGCGGCGATCGTCCATGCCGATTTGGGCCGATCTGGTCTGGCGGGTGGGGCTGGTTTTTGGGCTGATCGCGCTGGTGCTGCTGATCCACTGGGTCGGGCGCGATGGGCTGAAGGACAATCTGGATAACCAGATCAGCTTCGTCGACGTGCTCTATTTCACGACCGTCACGGTGACCACGGTCGGCTATGGCGACATCGTGCCGGTCAGCCCGGAAGCGCGGCTGTTCGAGGCGCTACTGGTGACGCCGATCCGGCTGTTCGTATGGCTGATCTTTCTGGGGACGGCCTATAATCTGTTTTTCCGGAACATCTTCTACAGGTGGCGCATGGCACGCATTCAGGCCGATCTGCACAATCATATCATCGTCACCGGCTTTGGCACCAGCGGCGGCGAGGCGGTGCGGGAACTGCTGGCGCGGGGCGTCGATCCGCGTGAGATCGTGGTGGTCGATCCGCAGGAAAAGCCGCTGGTGGAGGCGGAGGATCTGGGCTGCAACGTGATGTGCGGCGATTCGACGCGGGACAAGACGCTGAACGATGTGGCGATCAGCCGCGCGCGGGCGATGATCGTGTCGGCCGGGCGGGACGATACGTCGATCCTGATCACGCTGACGGCGCGGCATCTGGCGCCTCGGCTGCCGATCAGCATCGTCGTGCGGAACGAGGATAATGAGCTGCCCGCACGGCAGGCGGGCGCGACGACGGTGATCAATCCGGTGAGCTTTGCCGGGCTGCTGCTGGCGGGGAGCACCAGCGGGCGGCATATCGCGGACTATATGGCGGACCTGGCCGCGTCGGGTGGCGCGGTGAAGCTGCATGAGCGGCTGGCCTCACCGGACGAAGTTGGCAAGCCTTTGTCGGCGATCGGGACCGGGCTTGGCGTGCGAATCTATCGGGATGAGCGGGTCATCGGCTTCTGGGAGGAAGGGGCGCGGAGACTCGAGCCTGGCGACCTTATCATCGAGATTGTTCAGGGGGATGGCGCGGGCGAGACGCGCTAATCCGGCTGATCTTTCGGGCGGGCGTGACATTTGGCGCGAAAATCCCTATGTGCGCGCCGATCATGGCAACCAAAATTCCTGAAGCGCCGAAGGTCGGCATGGTGTCGCTCGGCTGTCCCAAGAACCTGGTCGACAGCGAACGCATCCTGACCAAGCTGCGCTCCGACGGCTATCTGATGTCCGCCGACTATGCTGGCGCGGATGTGGTGCTGGTGAATACTTGCGGTTTCCTCGATTCCGCCAAGGAAGAGTCGCTGGAGGCGATTGGCGAGGCGATCGCGGAAAATGGCCGCGTCATCGTTACCGGCTGCATGGGCGATGAGGCGGACGTGATCCGCGCCAAGTTCCCGCAGGTGCTGGCCGTTACGGGTGCGCATCAATATGAGCAGGTGGTGAATGCGGTGCATGATGCTTCGCCGCCGGTGCCCAATGCGTTCGTTGATCTGGTGCCCGAGGGGGGCCTCAAGCTGACGCCGCGGCATTACAGCTATTTGAAGATTTCGGAGGGCTGCAACCATCGCTGCTCCTTCTGCATCATTCCGTCGATCCGGGGCGATCTTGTGTCGCGCAGGATCGATGCGGTGCTGCGCGAGGCGGAGAAGCTCGTCTACGCGGGCACCAAGGAGCTGCTGGTTATCAGCCAGGATACGTCGGCCTATGGCGTCGATACCCGGCATGAGCCTCGCCAGTGGAAGGGCCGCGAGGTTCGGGCGCATATGACGGACATGGCGCGCGAGCTGGGGCAGTTGCGCACCAGCGAGGGCGTGGCCCCGTGGGTGCGGCTGCACTATGTCTATCCCTATCCGCATGTGGATCATGTCATTCCGCTGATGGCCGAGGGGCTGCTGACGCCTTATCTGGACATTCCGTTCCAGCATGCTTCGCCCACTGTTCTGAAGGCCATGAAGCGGCCTGCGAACGAGGCGAAGGTGCTGGATCGTATCCGCAAGTGGCGGAGCATCTGCCCCGATATCGCGATCCGTTCGAGCTTCGTCGTCGGCTTCCCCGGCGAGACGGAGGCGGATTTCCAGTATCTGCTCGATTGGCTGGACGAGGCGCAGCTGGACCGCGTCGGGGCTTTTCGCTTTGAACCGGTAGAAGGCGCGGCGGCCAATGATCTGCCGGGCGCGGTGCCTGAAGAGGTCAAGGAAGAACGTTACCAGCGGATCATGGAAAAGACCGCCGCGATCAGCGCCGCCAAGTTGCAGGCGAAGGTCGGGCGGGTGCTGCCGGTGATCGTCGATGAGGTTGGCGACGCTGACGAGGACGGTTCGATCGGCGCCACCGCGCGGAGCCAGGCGGATGCGCCGGAGATCGACGGCAATGTGTTCCTGCGTGATGTCGGCGAAGGGCGGAAGGCTGGCGACATCCTCGACGTGGTGATCGAGGATGCCGACGATCATGATCTTTACGGAGCGCCCGCGAACGCGTCCTGATATTCGGTCTTGATCGTTTTCAACATGGCGGCATCGACGGCCAGCGGCACTTCATAGGTCCCTTCGGCATAGGAACCGGCGCTGTATGGGCCGATGACGACGACGATCCGGTCGATCAGCTTGCCACCGCGCGAGGTGGGGACAAGGACTTCCTTCATCGGGTCGATGCACTGGGTGAAGGGATCGTCGCCGCGCATGATCGGCCCGCCCCGCTTCTTCGCGCGGGCCTTGTCGAGGCCATCGCAGAAGGCATCGTGGATCGCGGCGGCGAAGGCGGCGGGTGAGGTCATGAGCGCCTGCACGCTGGTTTCCCGCTTGCGCGCCTTGTCCCACAGCAGCACGTCATAGCCGGTCATGCCATGCGCGCCGCCGGTGTAGGTGTAGCGGCTGGAACGAAGCGACAGGAAGCGCGGCGTGTCGGCGGCTACGGTCCAGCGCGTTTCCAGACTATGGGCGTGGAAGGGAAAGCCGGACTGCTGCGCCGATTTGCGGTCGTCCGCCGCCATCTTGAGCGCATCGGCCTTTCCGCTTTCCATGTCCTTGCGGAATTTGGCGGCGATCTCCGGCACGGCGGACGCTTGCGCAGGCCAGGCGTAGAGGAATTCCAGCAGGTCGGTCTTTTCAGCCTGCTGAAAAGGTTGGGACGGCGGCTTTGGCTGTTCCGCACCCGCCATACGGTTGACGAAATTGGCCGTGGCGACATCATTGCCGGTGTCAGCGACATTATCCATTGCCTGATCACCAGCCGAGGGTGAACATGCACAGAGAAAGAGGGCCAGTCCTGCGACCGGCCCCGCCTTCATTCGCATTGGCAAGCGCTGCATCAGTGCGGCTTGGCCGCCAGACAACGCTCGCTGATCGCCTTGCGGGCGTAGCTGCTCTGAAGAACGGCGGCGGCGTTGGGCCAACCTTCCGCGATCAGGGCTTGCTCGACCTGATGCGCACCATCGAACCGCCCGGTTTCGGCGAGTTGATAGGCACGCGCACGAAGCGCCTGCTGCCGCGCATTATCGCCATGCATTACCATGTCTCTCTCCTTGCCTGTTTGCGTTGCCATCAATCTAGACCCTTTGCCGGTCAGGGGCAAATGCGGGATGGTCGGGCCGAGGCGCCGACATCGCAAAAATGGGGCTTTCCAACCCCCTCATCCTTGTCCAGAATCCCGCCATGACCGATTATTACGACCTGCTGAAAGCAGACAACAATCAGCCCGCTCATATGATCCAGATTGTCGACGCGGAAAGCTTCGAAAACTGGCTTTCCGCGCAGCCGCAGCGCGTCCGGACGATCGTCGCGGCGCAGAAGTTCGCGGGCAAGGGATATGAGCATGCAATCATTCCGGGAGATGATCCTTCGGACTGGTCGGTGGTCGCGGGGGTGGCGAACAAAGCGAAGCTCAGCAGCTGGTGCCTCGCCAAGCTGGCCGAGACTTTGCCCGAGGGTCAATATCGGCTGGCGGACGGGACGGCCGGGCCAGCCATGCTCGGCTGGCTGACGGCGCAATATCGGTTCGACCGCTATCGCCGCGACGAAAATGCCACCGGACCGCGCGTGCTGCTGACCAGCGAGGTTGCGCAGATCGATGCGGCGGTCAGGCTGGCCGAAGCGGTCGCGCTGGTGCGCGACCTCGTCAACATTCCCGCTGGCGACATGGGGCCTCAACAGTTGGAGGAGGAAGCGGCGAAGGTCGCCGAAGCCTTTGGCGCGCGCTTCACGGTGACGAAGGGTGACCCGCTGGAGCAGGGTTTTCCGATGATCCATGCCGTGGGCCGGGCAGCGGGCAAGGACTTTGCGCCGCGCCTGATCGAATTAAGGTGGGGCGATCCCAAGCATCCGCGCGTCGCCATCATCGGCAAGGGCATTTGCTTCGACAGCGGCGGGCTGGACATCAAGCCATCGTCGGCCATGCGCCTGATGAAGAAGGATATGGGCGGCGCGGCCCATGCGATCGCGCTCGCCCGGTTGATCATGAGCGCACGCCTGCCGGTGCAGTTGCACCTGCTGATCCCGGCGGCGGAAAATGCGGTGGGGGGCAATGCCTTCCGCCCCGGCGACATATTGCGCAGCCGCAAGGGGCTGACGGTGGAGATCGGCAATACCGATGCGGAAGGTCGACTGGTGTTGGCCGATGCGTTGGCGCTGGCGGGAGAGGATGAACCGGAACTGGTCATCGACTATGCGACGTTGACCGGCGCGGCGCGGGTGGCGGTGGGTCCCGACCTCCCTGCCCTCTTCACCAATGATGACGCATTGGCCGCTGAAATGGAGGCGGCGGGCAGCGAAGTGGACGACCCGAGTTGGCGCCTGCCCTTGTGGGATGGCTATGCCGACATGCTGAAATCGGACATCGCCGATATCAATAATGCGGGCGAAGGCGGCTTTGCGGGTGCGATCACCGCCGCGCTGTTCCTGAAGCGATTCGTGCCGGACAAGGCGAAGTGGATTCACCTCGACACCTTCGCCTGGCGGCCGTCGCCAAAGCCGGGGCGACCAAAGGGCGGCGAGGCATTGGGCCTGCGCGCCGTTTTCCGCATGCTGGAACAACGTTATGAAAAATCAGGGCAGAAATGAACTTCGGCATGGGGCCGTTACGCAACCGGATTGTGCATCGTGCGTTACGGGGGCATGGATGCCGCTTCTGCACAGGAACAGACTACTGAGCTGAACCGCCCAGGTCTGAAACAACTTGCCCAATGGATGCGCACGCTGGTCGATTATGTGCGATCCGGCAGGCCCGACCTTACCAACCGGCAAATGGCGTTGATGATGACCGTTTACATCGGCGCAGGGCCGCATACCGTGCGGGGACTCGCCGAGGCGCTGCATGTGTCGAAGCCGGTTATCACCCGCGCGCTGAACAAGCTTTCGGCGCTCGGCTATCTTCGCCGGGAGCGCGATGCGGCCGATCGGCGTAATATTTTCATCACCCGGACCCCAAAAGGGGCGGAATTCCTTGACGCGTTTCACCATTTCATCGCAGGAACCGGCCGCGATGAACGCCACGACTTCAACTCTGCGGGACGCACCGCCTGAACGCATTCGGTTCAAACTTGACGGACGCTCCGTCAAGCTGGACAGCCGCATCCACGCCGCGCGCGGCGACCTGGCCGACCTGTCACTGGCAGGGGTGCTGTTTTCGGCCCATTATGCCCGTTCGATTGAACTGACCTGCGTTGCGGCGGGAACGCCGCTGCTGTCCTCACCCGCCATCACGGCTACGGCCGTCAGCGAATTGCTGCGCGGCGAAAGCTTCCATGCGCTGGACATGACCACCGACTGGGCCTGGGGCTTTTGCGGGCATGACGGCTATGTCGGCTATGTGCGGCGCGAGGCGCTGGACACGCATGAAGAAACTAACCACCGGATTTTTGCTGGCACCGCGCCACTGTTCAGCGCGGCCGACATCAAGTCGCCCATTCACGATTACTGGCCGGGCGGCGCGCTGTTCACCGGGCAGGCGGCGGACGGATTCGTCGCTTGTGCCGAAGGATATGTCCATGAGCGGCATGCCGTCAGCGCCGACGCGACGGAAAGCGATTGGGTCGCCGTGGCGCTGCGCTACCTTGGCCAGCCCTATGTCTGGGGCGGACGGGGCCATCGCGGTATCGACTGTTCGGGACTTGTGCAGGTCGCGCTGGGTCAGTGCGGGATCAAGGCACCGCGCGACACGGATTTGCAGCGGGAAGGCATCGGCAACCCCCTGCCCTCCGACGAGCCGTTGAAGCGCGGCGACTTCGTCTTTTTCCCCGGTCATGTCGGCATCATGACGGACGGCGACAATCTGCTGCACGCCAATGCCCACTGGATGGCCGTGGTGGTCGAACCATTGGCGGACGTGGTCGGCCGGCTGGCGGCGGACCATGCGGAACCGATAATTTCGCGGCGGAGGATCGGCGCGTGACTCACAAGATTTTCATCGACGGCGGCGTCGGCACCACGGGGCTCGAGATTGTCGAGCGGTTGGCGGGGCGGCCTGAACTGTCCTTCATCACGCTGGATGAGGACAAGCGCAAGGATGCGGCGGCGCGGCGGGAGGCTTTGAACGCCGCCGATATCGTCATCCTGTGCCTGCCCGACGATGCCGCGCGCGAAGCCGTGGCACTGATCGACAATGACCGGACGCGCGTGATCGATGCATCGACCGCGCATCGCGTGGCGGACGGCTGGACCTATGGCTTTGCCGAGTTGGAGCCGGGGCATCGGGAAAAGCTGGCGAACGCGCGGTTCGTGTCCAATCCGGGGTGCTGGCCGACCGGATTTCTGGCGCTGGTGCGGCCATTGGTGCTTGGCGGCCTGCTGCCTGCCGACTGGCCGGTGACGGTGTCGGGCGCGTCGGGCTATTCCGGCGGCGGCAAGGCGATGATCGCGGAATTTGAGGGGACAAGCGGCGCGCCGAGCGCGTTCCGGCCCTATGGGCTCAGCATGACGCACAAGCATATTCCGGAGATGCTGCGCTATTCGGGCCTGTCGCATCCGCCGATCTTTGCGCCCGCGGTGGCCAATGCCTATCGCGGCATGATCGTCGAAGTGCCGTTGCAGCTGCGCGCGATGACGGGTGCCCCCAAGGTCGCGGACATTCATGCGACGCTGGCTGATGCCTATGCGGGATCGCCGATCGTGAGCGTTGCTTCGCTGGAGGACAGCGCGGCGATGGGTCAGATCGCGATCGAGCATGTCGGCGCGACGGATCGGCTGGCGCTGTTCGTGTTCGGCAATGAGGATGCGGGTCAGGTGCGGCTGGTGGCGGCGCTCGACAATCTGGGCAAGGGCGCGGCCGGGGCTGCGGTGCAGAACCTCAATATATTGGCCGGGTTGCCCGAGACGGCGGGGTTGCGGCTTTAGGGCGCGCTCGCTGATGGTTTAAGCGGATCGTCTTGCGCCCAAGCATCCGCATCTAGAGCACGCTGCGTTTAATCGGACGCAGGTCGCGCGCTCTAGTTTTTTGTTATCGCATCGCTTCAAGCGCAAAATCGGTTCCCACTTTTGCGCACGATACTCTAGATTAAATCGAAAAGCTCGACCCGCAACCGCAGCCAGCGGTGGCATTGGGGTTCGTCACCTTGAACGCTGATCCGCCGAGGTCGGAAACAAAATCGACTGCGGCGCCCCGCACCAGGTCCAGGCTCACATCATCGACGACCAGCGTCACGCCGTCCCGTTCGACGGCCACATCGTCCGCCTCCACCGCATCGGCCAGTCCGAAACGATATTGAAAGCCCGAACATCCGCCACCCTCGACGGCCAGCCGCAGGATAGCGGGCTTGCCTTGTTTGGCGGCAATCGCAGCCACGCGGGCAGCGGCGGAAGGGGTCAGGTCGATATCAGCCATGGCGCCTAGATAAGATCAAGCAAAAGGCCCGGCAACCCATCGGTGCCGAGCCTTTGCAAAGGATAAGCGGCGTAGCGCGGATTATTCCGCGTCATGCTCCTGCGCTTTCGTCGGGCCACCCATGGCAATGGGCGGTTTCGTGTTCATCGCTACGAGAACATCGGGACCGACGACGAACGGCATCGGGTTGATCGCTTGGCCGTCCACGCGGACTTCATAATGCAGGTGGCTGCCGGTCGAACGCCCGGTCGATCCCATCAGGCCGATCAACTGGCCACGATGCACATAGCTGTTAGGAGCCGCGATCAGCTTCGACATATGGCCGTAACGGGTCTCAAGACCGCCGCCATGGGAAATCTGTACCAGATTGCCATAGCCGCTCGCCCAACCGGCGCGGCTCACAATGCCGTCTGCGGTCGCGTAGACCGGGGTTCCGACGGGGCCGGGAATATCGATGCCCTTGTGCATCCGCGCGCCGCCGTTGAACGGGTCGGAACGAACGCCAAAGTTGGACGTCAGCGACAGTCTTTCGACAGGCCGACCGGTCGGGATATTGTTGCTGGCCGCCTTTACGCCGCCGTCCAGCCGCTGAAGGCTGGAGAAAAGATTGGAAAAGCCCACATCTGCCGGGCCAAGCGCGCTGGTATTGATTTCCGTTGCATCGCCATAGGGATCGTCGGCGACCGCCTTGGCCTGCGCAGGCATTGCGGCGCACAATGCGCTCACTACGCCCATAGCCCCAATGGATTTACACGCAGACAGGAACCATCGCGCGCTACGCGCATTATTCGAACGAAGAAACAACATGCCGACCCCGACTTATCCTCCGGAGGCTTTTGAGCCTCTCGGCGCTCCCCGTGTTGACCAATTGCGACCTAAATCGCCACCCGCGTCATCAAAAGGACATTTCCCGCTTCATTGTGCAAGCGCGCCGTAAAAATCCAGCGTTAAACCGGCTTGTCGACGCGCCGAGTCGTTGAACGGCGGTTTCAGCGACCCGCGAAAATGGCGTTTTACAAGGATTTGGTAATGATTTGCGGGGGTCAGTCCCTCTCGGTTCGCCGCATGACCAAACCATCTTGTCCCGGCTCCGACATGGCGAATCTCGTCCGTCATAATGCGGCGCAACATGCGCGCGGATGCCTCATCCCCTACGCCTTCAAACCGGGCGATCGTGGCGGGCGTGATATCCAGCGCACGGGCTTCCAGCACCATCGGAACGATGGCGAGCCGCGCCATGGCATCCCCTGCGGTTTCGGTCGCGGCCTGCCACAGCCCGTCATGGGCAGGCAGTTGGCCATAAAAGCTTCCCATCTGCCGCAGACGCCGGTCCAGCAGCGCGAAATGCATCGCCTCTTCCGCGCCGACCTGCATCCAGTCGTCGACGAAGGCTTGCGGAAACTCGCTCCCAAACCGGCCGATCAGGTCGAACGCCAGGTCGATCGCGACGAACTCGATATGCGCCAGGGCATGCAGCATGGCGATCCGCGCCCGATCCGAACCGATCTTGCCGCGCTTGGGCATTTGATTGGCTGGCAGCAGGGCGGGGGCGTCGGGCCGCGCGGGCGTGTCGGGCATCGCGGCACCGAACCGATGCGCCAACCGGCCCTGCCTCCAGGCACGGGCCACCACGCGCGCAGCCATCAGCTTGTCCCGTGGCTCCGGCGTCATCAGCACATGAGCGCAGGCCTGCCCCACACTCTCAATCTCGACCGGCAAATTCAAAGCGCCTTCACGGCTTCCAGCACTTCGGCGGAATGGCCCTTCACCTTCACCTTGGGCCAGACGCGCAAAATCTTGCCCGTTCCATCCGCAAGGAAGGTCGCCCGCTCGATCCCCATATATTTCCGGCCATAGAGCGACTTTTCGACCCAGGTGCCGAAAGCCTCGCACGCCTCGCCCGGCTCGTCAGATGCGAGCGTCACGTTCAGGCCGTATTTGTCCGCAAATTTCTTGAGCTTCGCAGGCTTGTCCTTGGAAATGCCGACCACCGGCACGCCCAATGCCGCATAGTCTCCCGCCAGTTCGGTAAAGTCCTTGGCCTCATTGGTGCAGCCCGGCGTATCAGCCTTGGGGTAGAAATAGACGACGACCGGCTTCCCCTTGAACCGATCCAATGTGAAGTCGACGCCGTCGGCATCCTTCAACGTCACGCTCGGCAGGGCATCACCGGCTTCCAGCATCTTCTTCCTCCGAATAGGGCGCGGACAGCGCTGCCCAGGCATCGCTCACCCTTTGCCGGGCCTGCGCATAGCTTTCAAGCAGCGCGTCCCAGCTTTCGACACCGCACGCGCGCGCAACGACGGGCCGGGTCGCTTCGGGCGGCTCGGTCGATTTGGGCGAAACCAGTCGCGATACGATCAGGAAACGTGTGATCAGATCATGCGCATCGATCAGGTCGGCTGGCAGATGACCCGCCTCGACCAGCTCGTCCAAAGCCGCGCGCAAGTCAGGACTGAACGCCATTTCATGTTTGAACTGCGACACGTGGATCAGGAACTCCAGATCCACCAGGCCCCCCGGCACCAGCTTGACGTCCAGCTCGCTGGCAGGCGGTTTGTGCGCGGCGATGTCGCGGCGCATCTTCACCGCCTGACGCGCCAGTTCCGGGAAATCGCGCGGCCGTTCCAAAGTCTCGGCCAATATCGCGCTCAAAGCAGCCCGGCCGTCTTGTGATCCGAAAACCGGCCGCGCGCGCGTCAGCGCCAGATGTTCCCAAGTCCACGCTTCCTCGCGCTGATATTTGGCGAAGCTGTCCAGACTGACCGCCAATAGCCCCTGCGCGCCCGAAGGCCGCAACCGCGTATCCACCTCATAAAGCGGCCCCGCCGCCGTCTGGACCGATAATGCATTGGTTATGCGTTGGCCCAACCGATTGAAATATTGCGTAGCCCCCAACGGCTTTCTTCCATCGGATTCCTTCATGAAATCGCCGGAAAAAAGATAAACCAGATCCAGATCCGAAGCATGCGTCAAAACGCCGCCGCCCAGTCGGCCAAGCGCAAGGATAAGCATCTCCCCACCCTGCACCCGTCCATGCACCGCCTCAAATTCGCGGACGGTCGCGCTCGCCAACGCCTCGATCGCCGCCTCCGCCACCCGCGAATAGCCTCGCCCTGCTTCCAGCGGATCACCACCGCGAATGATCTGCGCACCCAGCGCAAAGCGCCGATCATTAACTCGCTGCCGCACCCGATCGAGCAGCGCCTGATAATCCTCGCCCGCTTCCAGCTGCGCGAACTGAGCGGCCAATTGCTCCACGGCAGGCGGCGGATCAAAGGCAGACGTATCAATCAGCCCATCGAGCAGCTCGGCCCGCCTTCCCAACGCATCCGCCAGCGTCGGGGCATGACTGAGCAACTCCGCCATCAGCTCCGCAAGACCCGGTCGCGCGGCAAGCAGCTTGAAGAAGTTGATCGCGCTCGGCAGCCTTCCGATCAGGTCGTCAAGGCGGTTCAGCGCCCGTACCGGATCGGGCGCCGCCGCCAATGTGCGCATCAATCCCGGCAGCAAATCTTCCAGCGCTTCCCGCGAAGCCGTGCTGCGCAACGCCCTGATGCTGCCCGTGCGCCAGCGAGCGATCCGCGCAACCGGCGCCTGCGGATCAACAAAACCCATCTCGGCCAACTGCGCCGCCAGCCGGTCCTCGTCATGCGAAAGCGACTCTGTTTTTTCAGCAGGCGTCAGCTGATCATAATTGGCGCCCACCCACTCCACCTTCGGGCGCAGCAGTTCGATCAAGTCCCCGCCATTCTCCAGACCATGCAACCGCGCGACATTGTCCATCGCTTCGGCGGTCCTGGGCAGCTCATGCGTTTGCCGGTCCTCGACCATCTGCAACCGATGCTCGACCGTGCGGAACAGCACATAGGCTTCGTCCAGCTTGCGCGACACTTCCGGATCGAAGACCCCTGCCGCCGCCAGCGCTCGAAGCGCCTCGCGCGTATTGCCCGATCTCAGCGCTGGATCACGCCCACCATGGATCAACTGATGGGTCTGCGCGAAAAACTCGACCTCCCGAATGCCGCCGCGTCCCCGTTTCAGGTCATAGCCCGGCCCGAAAGCCTGACCCTGCGCATAATGGTCGCGAATTCGGCGCGATATGTCGGTGATCGCGTCGATCGCACCGAAATCCAGGCTCCGCCGCCAGACGAACGGACGGATCTGCTGCATGAAATAATCGCCCAGGCCGAGGTCGCCTGCCGCAGGGCGCGCGCGGACGAAAGCGGCCTGCTCCCACCCCATCGCCGTGGATTCATAATAGCCGATCGCCGCCTCGACAGGCAGCGCAATGGGCGTGGCTTCGGGAGAGGGACGCAGCCGCAAGTCGACGCGAAAGACGTAGCCATCGCCGTCCCGCGCATTCAAAAGCTCGCTCACCCGCCTGCCGATCCGCACTGCCGCATCAGCCGGGTCCTCCCGCTCCCCATGCGGCAGGGTCGCAGGGTCATAAAGCAGGATGGGATCGATGTCGGATGAGTAATTCAGCTCGCGGCTGCCATGCTTGCCCAATGCCAGCACGACAAACCCCTTCGGCTCCACACCCGGATACCGCTCGGCAAAGGTGGCGCGCAGTGCTTCTTCCAAAGCCTGGTCGGCAAAATCCGACAAGGTACGCGTCACCCGATCCAGATCCCAGGCGCCCGACAGATCCGCCGCGGCCGTGACCAGCGACAGTGCGCCCTTTCGCCGCCGCAGCGATCTGGCGATCCCGTCGTCCGCGGCCGATACGTTTTGGGCCGCCTTCAGCGCAGCCTCAACATCTCCGGCCACCAACAGGTCGACCACTTCGGGAAACCTGTCCATCTGTCTGGCGAGGAAAGGCGAATGGGCACGCATCCGCGCCATTGCCGCCGTCCAGTCCGCCACCGCAATCTCTCCTGTCATACCCCAGCTATCGCCCGAGCCTGAAATGAATGCCAGAAACTTTTCCCGTCGCCGCCCGTTGTAGAAACATGGAAATGCAGCGTAAATCAGTGAGCCGATCTGGCAACGGGCGGAAGACCACTGATCGCAGATTTCTGACGGTCGGCGCGCCTCAGCCCTATGAAGGCATCGGCAATGCGTTGCAGTCCACATTCCGCGCCAAGCGCGACAGCTTGCCGTCGGATATGATGGACCTGCTGAAAAAGCTGGACCGAAATTAGACCGGCTGCGCAGGATTTTATTTACCGAAAGCCCGTAGAAACAGCGCGTCTTTGGTTCAGGATGTGCCTGCATGCTCTACAAGGCTTTCGCCGCCATCACGTTGGTCAGCGCCCCAATAATCGTTCTGCTGGTACAGGGCATCACGCCGCACCCTTCGGCGACGCCATCAGCTCCGGTGGTTCAACCCATGGTTCCCCAGCCCCCAGTTCAACAGCCATTGCCCACCCAACAATCGGTCGTACCGCCAGTGCCGATGGAGCAGACCCCTCCTGCCGTATCCTTTGGCCAGCCCATGCCGGAAGCGGGCAAGCCATTCCTCGCGCCAGGCAACGGCCTGCCCGGTGAACCGCCGACCGGCGCGGGCGAAGCCGGTAACAGCGATACTGCAACCAGTTCGGAAGCCCGCCCCCTCTGACAGCCTAAAGCGCTTTTTAGCCCGCCGCCCCGGCAAAAGCATCGCATTGCGCCGGGTCACCGCTGTCCAGCCCCTTGCGCAGCCAGGTCATCCGCTGCTCGCTTGATCCATGGGTGAAGCTTTCCGGCACGGGACGCCGTCCTGCCGCCTTTTGCAATGTATCATCGCCGATGGATTGCGCGGCGGTCATGCCTTCTTCCAGATCGCCCGCTTCCATCAGCCCCGTGCGCTTCGCCCACACGCCTGCATAGCAATCCGCCTGCAGCTCGACGCGCACTTGCAGGGCATTACCTTGCTCTTCGCCCACACTGCGCTGACGCTGTTGCACCTGCCCCAACGTGCCTTCCAAATCCTGCACATGATGCCCGACCTCATGGGCGATCACATAGGCCTGGGCAAAGTCGCCCGGCGCGCCGAAGCGCTGGCGTAGTTCATTGAAAAAATCGGTATCCAGATACACCTTCTTGTCATTGGGGCAGTAAAAAGGACCCATTGCACTTTGCGCGGCGCCGCAGCCCGACGCGCCAGCCTGAGAGTAAAAGGACAGGACTGTCGGTTGATATTGCTGCCCCGATTGCTGGAAAATCTGGCCCCAAACCTTCTCGGTCGATCCCAGCACTTTTAAAGACCAATGCTGAATTTCCGACAATTTCTGCGGATCGCGACTGACGGACGCATCCTGCTGCACGCCGCCTCCGCCACCGACCAAGCTCAGCGGATTAACCCCCATCACCATCAGGATGATGAGTGCGACGACGATCCCGCCGCAACCAAAACGGCTGCCGATGAATGGCAACAGCATGCCAAGGCCACCGCCCAGCCCGCCGCCAAAGCCGCCACGGCCGCTTTGCACCTCGAAATTGGAGCTTTCCCGTTCGTCGTCCAACCGCATGACGCCCTCTCTTTCATCCCATGCCTATCCGATCAGCGTGAAGGTTGGAACGGCTGCGATATAGAGTTGGTTGCTTTCAGCTTATCGGATTGTTGCAGCACATTAAGTTGGCACCCGCGCGCTAGTCGTTATATTGCACTGCGACATGGCCGATATCGATCCTTCCATTCCGCGCCGCGCGAGCACGCCGCTCCCTTTGCCCCACGACGTTGCGCTGCTGCTCCAGGGCGGCGGCGCCCTTGGGTCTTTCCAGGCTGGGGTTTATCAGCGCCTCGATGAACTTGGCATCGACATAAGCTGGGTCGCGGGCATTTCGATCGGCGCGGTCAATGCCGCGATCATAGCGGGCAATCCGCCGCACCGCCGCATCAGCAGGATGAAGAAATTCTGGCTGACGGTTTCCGGCGGCCTTCCCAATATCTTCCTGCCCGAAATCGATCATATTCGGGAGGCCGCACATTTGATGGCGGCGGGAGCCGTTGCGACCTTCGGCGTGCCCGGCATGTTCCGCCCTCGCCTCTGGCCTTCCGTAATGATGCCCGAAGGCACGTCGGGGGCGATCAGCTTCTATGACAGCGCGCCCCTCAAGGAAACGCTCGACGCCTGTGTGGATTGGGATCTTCTGAATGACGGCCCTGTCCGCCTCTCGGTCGGAGCGGTCGATGTAGAAAGCGGCAACTTCGCTTATTGGGACACGCGAGGCCCTGACGGGCGGACCCGCATCGACGCGCGCCACATCATGGCTTCGGGTGCGCTTCCCCCCGGCCTGCCCCCGGTGGAAATAGATGGGCGGCATTATTGGGACGGCGGTCTCGTTTCCAACACGCCCTTAGCTCACGTGCTGGAACATCAAAATGACGACATGCTCGTCTTTCAGGTCGACCTTTTCCCCGCCGAAGGTCCGATGCCGCGCCAGATGACGGACGTCTATTCCCGCGCCAAGGACATTCAATATTCCAGCCGGACGCGTCAGGTCACCGATCAATATCTACGCCTGCGCCGCGAACATAAGGCGATCAAGGCGCTGCTGGACAAACTGCCGCCGGACCTCAAGGACGCTGCCGACGCCCAGCGCCTGCGCGAATATCTCGACCGTGGCTCGGTCAACATCGTCCACCTCATCTATCGCAGTCGCGCCTGGGAAAGTGGCGCCCGCGACTTTGAATTTTCCCGTTCCACCATGCTGGACCATTGGAGCCAGGGCCGCGACGCCGTCGAAGAAGTGATGCACAAGGGCGACCTGATCGCTCGCAACATCACGAACGGCAAAAGCGCCACCTTCGACCTCCAGGCGCCCGACACTCTCAAGGAGAAAAACGCATGACCAAGTCCCTCGCCGGAAAGACAGCGCTTATCACGGGCTCCACCTCCGGCATCGGCCTTGCTTATGCCAAGACCCTTGCTGCGGAGGGCGCGAACATCATCATCAACGGTTTCGGCGACAGCGCTGCGATCGAACAGGAACGGCAGGCGTTGGAGCAGGCGAGCGGCGCCAAGGCCCTCTACAGCGGGCACGACCTCACCAAGGCCGCCGAGATCGAAGCGATGATGCAGGAAGCGGCCAGCACATTCGGCGGCGTGGACATCCTCATCAACAATGCGGGCATGCAGCATGTCGCCCCGGTCGAGGATTTCCCGGTCGACAAATGGGACCTTATCATAGCGCTGAATCTGACCAGCGCCTTCCACACGTCCCGCCTCGCCATCCCTTATATGAAGTCGAAAAAGTGGGGGCGCATCATCCAGACGGCCAGCGCGCATTCGCTCACGGCGTCTCCTTTCAAGAGCGCCTATGTGACAGCCAAGCACGGCCTTGCCGGCTTCACCAAGACGCTGGGCCTCGAACTCGCAACATTCGGCATCACCGCCAACTGCATCTCACCGGGCTATGTCTGGACGCCGCTGGTCGAAAACCAGATTCCCGACACCATGAAGGCGCGCAACATGACGCGCGAGCAGGTGATGAATGATGTGCTGCTCGCTGGACAGCCGACCAAGCAATTCGTGACCGTCGATCAGGTTGCGGCCATGGCGCTGTTCCTGTGCAGTGATGCCGCGGCCAATATCACAGGCGCCAATATGAGTATCGACGGCGGCTGGACTGCCCAATAAGAGCGCGTTGCAATTTTACCACGCCGTTGAACCAATTGTTTTCCGTGGGGAAACCATAGGCGGCTGCTCCCGTTACTCTCACACATCTGATGAACAAGGCTCAAGGGAGTAGCCAAATATGAAGAAGTATTTTTTCGCAGCCGCGATGCTCGCGGCGCTGCCTTCGCTCGCCCATGCGCAGGAAGAAGCCGCACCTGACGGCACTGAAGCATTCGGCGTCGAACCCTATGTCGGCATCCTTGGCGGCTGGCACAGCTTCGACCGCCGTTCGGAATTCGGCAGCGTTCCCGGCGAAACCATCATGAGCGGAGCGATCGTAAGCGGCGTCGCCGGTGTCAACGTTCCGCTCGGCCCCGTCTTCGTCGGCGTTGAAGGCAATGCAACCAAAGGCTGGGCCGACATTGATTGGGAATATGGCGTGAAAGGCCGCTTCGGCGCTCGCGCTGGTGAAAGTGGCATGATCTTCGCATCGGCCGGCTACCAGTGGGTCAACGGCAAGCAGGGCTGGCCGAACCGCAAGGACTGGATGTACGGCGTCGGCGTTGAAGTTGGCCCGAAGGACATCGGTCTTGGCGGCATCACCGGCAACAGCGGCATTCGCCTGCGCTTCCAGACCGAAACCTATGATTTCGACAGCTTTCGTCCGACTGCGGGTGTGATCTTCCACTTCTAATCCCGTCGCGACGGATCATGACAGGTGCTCGTCCTTCAATGGACGGGCGCCTTTTCATATCTGCCACTTTCCTTGCGCCGCCAAATCTTCCTATGCTCCCGTCCAACAGGGAGAATAGCCGATGCGTAACGCGTTAAGGGTCATCATGGCCGCTGCCACTCTTTCGTCTGGTGCTACTGCACAGACCGCCCCCGCTCCTGCATCTCCACAGGCACGGGAGATAGCCGCCCAGATCGGCAGCGACATGAGCGACCTCATGACGCTTTACCGCGATCTCCATGCCCATCCCGAACTGTCGGAGCAGGAAACAGCGACCGCCGCAAAGCTTGCCCGCCGCCTCAAGGCGATGAAGTTCGAAGTCACCGAAAAGGTGGGCGGCACCGGCGTCGTCGCGGTCATGAAAAATGGCGAGGGACCGGTTCTCCTCATCCGCGCGGACATGGATGGCCTGCCCGTCACGGAACAGACCGGTCTCCCCTTCGCCTCGAAAGTTCGCACCAAGACGGCTGAAGGCATTGAAACCGGTGTCATGCACGCCTGCGGCCACGACACGCACATGACCGCCTTTATCGAAACAGCCCAACTCCTGTCATCGAGGAAGGACAGCTGGCGCGGTACGCTGGTCATGATCCTCCAGCCAGCCGAGGAAGTCGGCCGCGGCGCGCGCATGATGCTGGACGATGGGCTCTACACGCGCTTCCCACGTCCCACGCATGCCATCGCCTTCCATGACGCCGCCAATCTTCCGGCGGGCACGATCGGCTACACCCCCGGCTATGCGCTCGCCAATGTAGACAGCGTGGACATAGTCGTTCGAGGCACCGGCGGTCATGGCGCCTATCCTCAAACAACAAGAGACCCCATAGTGCTGGGCGCCCGCATCGTCGGAGCTCTTCAGACCCTCATCAGCCGCGAGCAAGACCCTCTGGACCCCGCTGTCGTCACGGTCGGCAGCTTCGTGGGCGGCGCCAAGCATAATATCATCCCCGATGAGGCGAAGCTGCTTCTCACCGTCCGCAGCTATTCCGACGAGACCCGCGAACGGCTGATCCACGGCATCGAGCGTATCGCACGCGGGGAGGCAATCGCTGCGGGCATCCCCGAAGATCGGATGCCGATTGTCTCGGTAAAGGATGAATTCACGCCCGCCGCCTACAATCCGCCCGCCTTCGCCAACGAAATGGCCGGACTGCTCAAAGCGTATTTCCCCGAAGGACGCGTCATCGAAACGAAGCCATCGATGGGCGGCGAGGATTTCGGCCGCTATTACCGGGCTGACAAAAGCATCAACAGCTTCATCTTCTGGGTCGGAGGAGTTCCCGCCGATCAGATGGCAAAAGCCGCCGCTGGCCAGCTCACCCTTCCCTCCCTTCACAGCCCCTTCTGGGCACCGGAGGCCGACAAGGTCATCGCCACGGCAAGCGAGGCCATGACGGTGCTCGCGTTGAACATATTGAAGCGATAAGCCCGTAACGGCTTCCCCCTGTCTCAACAGGATTCATGGCATGACGGCAATCATAAGAACGGCTGTTGAGGACGATGCGCATCACCTCGCGGCGATCTACGCCACTTATGTTTTGAACACCGTAATCTCGTTTGAAAGCGTGCCTCCAGACGCTGAGGAATTCAGCTTTCGGCTGGCCGATTGCTTAAAATATTACCCTTGGCTGATCGCCGAGGTGGATGGTCGGATAGTGGGATATGCCTATGCCGGACCCCATAGCGGCCGGGCGGCTTATGATTGGTCGGCGAATATCTCCGTCTATCTGGCGGCTGATCATCATCGTCGTGGAATCGGGAGGCGTCTCTACGACATACTGATCGAGATATTGCGGCATCAGGGCTATCACAGCCTCTTCGCGGGCATAACCCTTCCGAACAGCGCCAGCGTGGCCATTCACACTGCGTTGGGCATGAAAGAGGTGGGCATCTACAGGGAAGTCGGCTTCAAATTCGGTCAATGGCATGATGTGATGTGGATGGGGATGGCGATTTCCCCCTCTACCGAACCTGCTGGAAAGCCGACGCCTTTCCCCTTACTCGGCGATCTTCAGAACATTATTCCCAGCCTACAGCGCTAGGCGGGCCGGTGCCCTTTGCGCCACTTCGTCAGCAGATGACGGACCAGCATCATCGGCGGCATGCGCAGCCAGTGTGACCGGACATAAAATGCAAAACGCAGCAGCTTTCGCGTTTCACGCCCCCAGCCGTCCCGGGCCAGCAGACGCGCGATGAAAAGGCGGTCGCTCCAAACGGGGCGATAGTCCACTTGAATGGGCGAGCGAAGGGGCCGGACAGGTGTGCCAAACAGGAAGTGCGCCAGCCTCAGCGCGCGCAACACCACCGCGTACAACTGATGCTCGGCCGCCCTTTCGAGCAAGCCAAGATCAAAATCCTGCTGGTTCTCCCCAAATTCGCGGCACAGGCAGTGAATATCCCACAGGTTGCGCAAACCACCGGCAAGATCACCATCCGCAAACAAGTGCGCCGCAGAATGGCAGATCATATCTTCCGGCGACAAGACCGCTAACCGGTCAGTCACCGGCACCGCATCCGCCAGCATCGCCTCCGCGTTCGGCCTCGGCCGCGCGGTCAGCGGCAGGATCGTATGATGCACATCGATCATCCGGTCCCGCTCGCGATGGATCATCGGCGGCAGTTCATGCATCCATTGCCGGTAATAGGCGTCGTCATAGGCGTCTTCCTTGACCCACTCCCACCCCGCCGCGATCAACCTGTCCTCGACCTGCTTCAAACGGCCGCGCGGAACCAGGATATCGAGATCGCCGATAAACCTCCCCTCGCCTGCCTTGAAGCGAGAGGCCGCATAGGCAGTCCCCTTCAGCAGCAGCACCGGCTCTCCGAGCGCTTCAGCAGCCCGATCTGCTTCCCATAAAGCCTGCCGGGCTTCCCGCTCTGCATCCAGCCGGGCATCCGCCAGAATCGGCCGCACCGTGTCGGGCGCCGATCCTTCATCGATGACCATAGCCAGCGTTCCGATCAGCCGCTCAGCCCGAGCCGCCGCGATCAACGCATTCCACCCGACACTGTCCAGACGCCCGACCGACTCCGGATCGCGTAGCGACCTGACCAAAAGCGCCGCGCTCATGCGAGTTCTTCCCACAACCGCTCGACCATCGCGATGGCCTCGTCGCCCGAAGGAAAATCGATCGCCCGCGCGGGTACATGCTGAACGAACCGGGTTAGCGCACCGAACCCCGCCTCTCCCAATGCGACATAGTTGGTGGACGCCTGAGTCAGGCGCATGAAAACCTCACCCTGCCCCACCGGGCGAACGTCGGCGGCATGTCCGAAGCGCGGGAAAAGCAGCAGGGCGGGCTTTGCCGCTTCCATCATCCGCGCGACCGCATCGGGCCGAGGCATGAGGTGTCGAATGTCCCCCTTTGCCGTGCCAGCCATTAACGGCCCCATCCGCTGGGCCGAAA
The DNA here is from genome assembly GCF_059738765.1 of Sphingobium sp. RC1. Taxonomy (NCBI): domain Bacteria; kingdom Pseudomonadati; phylum Pseudomonadota; class Alphaproteobacteria; order Sphingomonadales; family Sphingobiaceae; genus Sphingobium; species Sphingobium sp. RC1. Next base: position 1,064,829 of record NZ_AP027306.1, on the reverse strand, counting down.
CCTCACCCGTGATCACATCAATGGCGCCATTCTTGAGCGAAACGAGTCGAGGGAAAGGCAGTAATTCGCCGGTAGCCAGGTCCAGCAGAGCAAATTCATCACCCATGAGCCGCCAGCCACGCTCGCCAAGCTGGGCCGCGAGCGTCGACTTGCCCGACCCGGACTCCCCGGTCATCACAAGGGCGCGACCATCCTTCTCCACGCTCGACGCATGGAGCAGCAGATGCCGCCGCCAACCCAGCGCCATTTGCAGGTTCATGCCCATTTCCGCCGCCAACAGCCCATGCGTCAAACTCATCGGCGCCGCGTCGGCCAGACCATGGTCGCCGGTGATGAAGATCGACGGCCTGACCCATCGCCGGACCATGCTCGTCGGCTCCAGCCGCACGGTGAAGTCGGCCACATCTTCCTTGGGCTGAGGATAACCGTCGTACAGCCGCGCCAGCAATTCCAGCGGCTCTCGCCATGCTGAACCGATCCGAAATGACGCGGGGCCGATGGACAAGGAAAGCTGGTGCCTCATGAACAGCGCACCAGACCGAGCGCCGTCAACCCTTCCAGATGAGTCTCGATTTCCCCAATCGCCTGCGCCCGCTCGCCCAGATCATAGTGGCGTTCCAGCCGCGCATGCAGTTGGGCCGCTGTGGAGTCAGCTTCGTCATCCAGCGCCTCCAATATCTCTGGAGCAGGGCTGACCATCATATGCGTCTGGCCCGACGCGCGATGGTAAAGGACGATGATGTCCTCCAACACGCACGCGACGGCGTCCTTGTCTCTACGATAACGGCGTTCTGCGGTCACAAACTGCTCTCAAACTCACTGGCGGCGCTCCGCTGTAGCGCACAGGAGTAAGCAGGTGCCTAACGCGGCATTTGCAATGATGCGTAGCAGGTAAAGCCGCTGGTTCCGGACTGAAGGCGCCGGATATAGTTCAGATACGCCTGATTCTGCTCATAGCTTGTTCCCGGCAGCCTGCCGCCGCGCAGAGCCTGCCGGACCTGCTCACCGCTATAGCTGCGCCCTTGCGCAGGCACGGCACCCGCTGTCCCTGCCGGTACAAGCTGTCCATTGGGCGCGATATATTTTCCCGCACGCGCCTGATCGGGAACCGGAATGGTGCAGTTCAGCACGGACGCGGCGGTGTTGGCCAGAGCCGGACGGATGGAAACAATCGCTGATGCAGCAACGGCACCACCCATCAACAGCTGGCGGCGCGAAGGCGCGATCGAGTCGGTGTCCCGCTCCGTGCCCTCTGAAGGCACGGAATCAGAAGCATGCTGTCCGGGCGATTGATCTTTCATACCGTCCTGATCCGCTATCGCGCTTGCCAAAGCGTAAAGAATCCACGCTATTGCGCCAGCCATTGCAGCAAAGCAGCCAATAATCCAGCGCGGTAACCATGAATCGACTGAGCATTTCCCAGATCACGGCGTCGCTCGCCATGCTGTTTCTGGCTACCGGAACCGCATTGCTGATGGGCGCGGCGCTCTCAGCCATCGCTCTTCCTGTGCTCGCGGGCATCGCCGTCCTGATCATCGCCGCCCAATCGCCCACGCCCCGCCCTGCCGCATCTCCCACGATCGAACCTGTCACCGACATAGTCGAACATCCCGACTTCGCCGACATGATGGAGGCGATTGCGGACCCACTGATGCTGATCGAGCGGGGGCGTATCATTCGGGCCAACCGGGCGGCGCAACGATTGCTCGGCGCCCATATCGAGGGTGAGGATGCCCGCATCGCCATCCGCCATCCCGCCGCCGCCGAGCGGCTTGCGAGCCTTGCGCCGATGAGCGAGGCAGTGATGCTGGAACTTGTGGGCCTCGGCACACGCGATCAACGCTGGCAGATGCGCATCGCACCGGTCGGCGATGATGCCGCAGTGCGTCGGCTGGTGCATCTTGCCGACCATAGCGGCGCCTATGCCGCAGAAAAGATGCGCGTCGATTTCGTGGCCAACGCCAGTCACGAGCTTCGCACGCCGCTCGCGGGCATTTTGGGCTTCATCGAAACGCTGGGCGATCCGGACCTTGGCCGCGACAATGATACGCGGCAACGCTTCCTCAAGATCATGGACGGTGAGGCGCGCCGGATGCAGCGGCTGATCGACGATCTCATTTCCCTGTCCCGCATCGAGGCGGAAAAATACCGCGTCCCTGACAGCCCCGTCGATCTTGGTTCCCTGGCTGCCGAGGTAGTGGGCGTTTTCCGGACGAGCCATGGAGACCGGGGCCGGGAAGTGGAGTTGGACGTCACGCCCGGCTTGGCGGAAGTCGCGGGAGACAGGCCGCAACTGTCACAGCTGCTTCACAACCTGATCGGCAACTCGGTGAAATATGGAAAGGCCGGAACACCGATTCGCGTGAACCTGACGGAAGGCCCCGGCGGGATGACCCGGCTCGTCGTCGCTGACGAGGGCGAAGGGATCGGCCCGGATCACCTGCCCCGCCTGACCGAACGTTTCTACCGCGTCGATTCCGGGCGCAGCCGGGCCGTGGGTGGCACCGGCCTTGGCCTCGCCATCGTCAAGCATATCGTGGAGCGGCACCGTGGTCGGCTCGACATTGTAAGCGCGCCGGGAAAAGGGACCACGATCACGGTCCTGCTGCCGCCGATGCCCGCTGAAGAGAGGCTGTCAGTGTCCAAACATTGAATAAATTCTGCTCATCTTTTGAGCTTCCGGCCGCAATGTCATAAAAGTGCAATTGGACTGTCACAAAGGCGCGACCTACCGCGGCTACTGCGCGCCAAGGGGGGCAGCGATTGCGAATCGCGGCCTTTGATAAAGGAGACTATCCGTGAAGCATTTCGCTCTGATGGCTGCTACCGCAGCGGCCGCTCTTACTCTTGCCGGTTGCGGCGACCAATCGGGCGGCAGCGCCGGTGGGACGCGTGACCAGATCCGCGCGGTCGGTTCCTCGACCGTTTATCCCTTCGCGACGGCGATTGCCGAAATGTTCGTTCAGGGCAATTCTGGCATGAAATCGCCCATCATCGAATCAACCGGCACCGGCGGCGGCATAAAGCTGTTCTGCGCGGGCGTCGGCGCACAGCATCCCGACATCGCCAATGCTTCGCGCCGCATTAAGAAGGCCGAGTTCGAGGACTGCCAGAAGAATGGCGTCAAGGACATCATCGAAGTCCAGGTGGGCGTCGATGGCCTCGCCTTCGCTGAGTCAAAGGACGGCCCGGGTTTCAAGCTGACGCCCAAGATCGTCTATGAAGCGCTCGCCGCGAACCCTTATGGCAAGGGTCCGAACAAGGCGGAAACGTGGAAGGACGTTGACCCGAGCCTGCCCGCAACCGCAATCAGCGTATTCGGTCCGCCTTCGACCAGCGGCACCCGCGATTCGCTAGCCGAACTGATCCTGACCAAGGGCTGCGAAACCGATCCGGCCATGAAGGCGCTCAAGGAAAAGAGCGAAGACGAGTTCAAGGCAACGTGCACCCGCATCCGCGAAGACGGCAAATATGTGGATTCTGGCGAAAACGACAATCTGATCGTCCAGAAACTCGCCGCGAACCCCAATGCTCTCGGCGTGTTCGGCTTCAGCTATCTTGAGGAAAACAAGGACAAGCTGAAGGACGTGTCGATCAACGGCGTCGAAGCGACCTATGAAACGGTATCGACCGGCAAATATCCGGGCGCTCGCCCCCTCTTCATCTATGTGAAGAAGGCGCACATGACCGCGATCCCGGGTCTTCAGGCCTATCTCAACACCTTCGCCGCAAACTGGGCACCCGACGGCGCGCTGACAAAGCGCGGCATGGTCGCTGCACCGGACGCTGTGCGCAAGGCGAGTGCCGAGACGATCAAGTCGCTGGCTGTTCTCGACGGTTCGCAGCTCAAGTAAGCGGAAAATATGACAGGTCCTGCAATCTTCCTGCTGCTGGCAGGCTTGGGCGCCATCGCCTGGGTCAGTGCCCGGACGCGCGCGCTGCGGCTGCAAACCGCCGCTCGCGCTTCGGGCCGCCGCGACGCCGTGCATAGCCTTCCTGGCTATCATGGCTGGTATGTCGCGCTCTGGACGCTCATCCCGGCGGCGATCTTTCTCGCCGTCTGGGCGAACGTCGCGCCCGGGCTCGTCACTCAGCAAGTGTTGAGCAGCCCGGCCGCGCACAGCCTGCCAGCAGATGATTTCTCGCGCTCGGCCATATTGGGCGAAGCGCGAGCGATCGCCAGCGGTTCGCAATCGGGAGCGTTCAACCCGCTCTCGCAGGGCCTTGTCCAACCCTATAAGGACGCCATCGGCAAATATGGCACGGCGGGCGCAGCGCTCGCACTGGTGCTGGCCTTTGCCGGGGGCGCCTATGCCTTCACTCGCGTGCGGCCTGATTTTCGGGCGCGCACGCGGGTCGAACGGCTCGTGATGGCGGTGCTGCTTGTCGCATCACTCCTCGCGATCGTCACCACATTGGGCATCGTCGTGTCGCTGCTGTGGCAGAGCCTCCGCTTCTTCTCGATGGTGAACCCGTTCGATTTCCTCTTCGGCACCAAATGGAGCCCGCAATCGGCGGCGCTGGGTTACGGCAATGACGATGCCTTCGGCGCTGTCCCGCTATTCTGGGGCACGATCTTCATCGGCGCGATCATCGCCATGGTCGTCGCCATCCCGCTCGGCCTGATGAGCGCCATTTATCTGACCCAATATGCCAGCCCCACGGTGCGCAAGTGGATGAAGCCCATCCTTGAGGTGCTCGCGGGCGTGCCAACCGTCGTCTACGGCTATTTCGCCGCATTGACAGTGGCCCCCGCATTGCGCGACCTCGCCGTGGCGATCGGTATCCAGGGCGCATCTTCGGAAAGCGCCTTGGCCGCTGGTCTGGTCATGGGCGTGATGATCATACCATTCGTATCCTCCATGGCGGACGACAGCATCGCGGCCGTGCCGCAATCCATGCGCGACGGCAGCCTCGCCATGGGCGCAACCACCAGCGAAACGATCCGCCGCGTACTGATCCCGGCCGCCCTTCCCGGCGTCGTCGGTGGCGTGCTGCTGGCCGTCAGCCGCGCCATCGGTGAGACGATGATCGTGGTGATGGCCGCCGGTCTGGCGGCGAACCTCACCCTGAACCCCTTCGCCAGCGTCACCACCGTGACGACGCAGATCGTTCAACTGCTGACCGGCGACCAGGAATTCGACAGCGCAAAGACGCTGGCGGCCTTCGCCCTCGGCCTCGTCCTCTTCGTGGTGACGCTGCTGCTCAACATCGTGGCCCTGCGGGTCGTGAAGAAATATCGTGAGGCTTACGAATAATGGCACCCGAACGCCTCCCCACCGACTGGAAGTCGGACGCGATGCGCAAGCGGATCGCCCGGCGCTACGCCTCCGAACGCCGCTTCAAGGCGGCTGGCCTTCTCGCCGTGGCACTGTCGGCCGCCTTTCTTGCCTTCCTGCTCTTCAACATGATGGGCAACGGCCTGCGCGGTTTCACGCGGACGGAAATAGCGGTCAAGATCGACTTCCCCGCGTCGCCGCTGCTGCTCGATCCGAATGCAATTACCGATCAGGCGCTCGCCAATGCGAACCTGCCGATGGTGACGGGCGATGTCGTGAAAAAGGCGCTGGGCGCGGATGCCGAGGAATGGGTGTCGCCCACTGCCTGGGTCGTTCTGCGTGACGCTATCAAGGCCGATCCCGGTGTCCTTAGCCGTACCGAGACCATCAAACTGCCCGCATCGACCACCATCGATCTGGCGGCAAAGAGCGAGGGCTCGCCCGAGGCCGAAGCGGCTGTGGAGCGCCTCAACAAGGCAGGACTGCTCACGACGGGCTTCAACATGAGCTTCCTGTCCGCCAGCGATGGCACCGACCCGACACAGGTCGGCATCTGGGGCGCGTTCAAGGGATCGCTTCTCACCATGCTGGTGACGCTGGTGCTCAGCTTCCCGATCGGCGTCGCGACAGCGGTCTATCTGGAAGAATATGCGCGCAAGAACTGGCTGACCGACATCATCGAAGTGTCGATCAACAATCTGGCCGCCGTCCCTTCGATCATCTTCGGCCTGCTGGGTCTATCGATCTTCCTCAATTTCCTGCACCTGCCGCGCTCGGCTGCACTGGTCGGCGGCATGACGCTGGCGCTCATGACCATGCCGGTCATTGTCATTGCGGGGCGCAACGCGATCAAGTCGGTGCCGCCCAGCATCCGCGACGCAGCGCTCGGCATCGGCGCTTCGCCCGTCCAGGTGGTCTTCCACCACGTCCTGCCGCTCGCCCTGCCCGGCATCCTCACCGGCACCATCATCGGCATGGCCCGCGCGCTCGGCGAAACCGCGCCGCTGCTGATGATCGGTATGCGCGCCTTCATCGCGACGCCGCCGGGCGGAACCACCGATCCGGCGACCGTCCTGCCGGTGCAGATTTTCCTGTGGTCCGACGAAGTCTCGAAGGGCTTTGTCGAAAAGACCTCCGCCGCCATCATCGTCTTGCTGGTCTTCCTGCTCGCGATGAACGGCCTCGCCATCTACCTGCGCAACAAGTTCGAAAAACGGTGGTAACAATGATGCACGAACCGCAAACACTGGTGCCCGCCACCCAAGTCAAGATGACCGCGCGCGACGTGAAGGTCTTCTATGGCGAAAAGCAGGCGATCAAAGGCGTCTCGATCGACGTCGACATGGACAATGTGACGGCCTTCATCGGCCCATCGGGCTGCGGCAAATCGACTTTTCTGCGGACGCTCAACCGCATGAACGACACCGTCGCTTCGGCCCGGGTCGAAGGCGCGATCACGCTCGACGGCGAGGACATCTACGCCCCCTCGATGGACGTGGTGCAACTACGTGCCCGCGTCGGCATGGTCTTTCAGAAGCCCAACCCTTTCCCCAAGTCGATCTATGAAAACATCGCCTACGGCCCGCGCATCCACGGCCTCGCCCATGCAAAGGCGGATCTTGACGTCATCGTGGAAAAATCGCTCCGCCGCGCTGGCCTTTGGGAAGAAGTGAAGGACCGCCTGCACGACAGCGGCACCGCGCTTTCGGGCGGCCAGCAGCAGCGCCTCTGCATCGGCCGCGCCATCGCGGTCGAGCCTGAAGTCATCCTGATGGACGAGCCCTGCTCGGCGCTCGACCCGATCGCCACCGCCAAGATCGAGGAACTGATCCACGAACTGCGCGGTCGCTACGCGATCGTCATCGTCACCCACAATATGCAACAGGCCGCCCGCGTATCGCAGCGCACCGCCTTCTTCCATCTGGGCGAACTGGTAGAATATGGCGTGACGTCGGACATCTTCACCAATCCCCGCCAGGAACGCACCAAAGACTATATCACCGGTCGCTACGGCTGACCCGAGCGATTTCGAGCCAGATGGAACATCTGGCGGCTCGGAAATCGCGCAACAAGATCCAGCATCGATCAACGATCAATGCCCGCGGAGAGACGACATATGGCTGAACATACGATCAAGGCGTTCGACGAAGAAATCGACAAGCTGCGCGGCCTTATCGCCGAAATGGGCGGTCGAGCCGAAGCCGCCATCGAGAATGCGATGGTTGCCCTCCAGCGGCAGGACAAGACGCTCGCCGCGCAGGTGGTCGCCGACGACAAGCGCATCGACGCCATCGAGGCGGAAGTTGAAAAGCTGGTGATACAGGTCATCGCCCTGCGCGCGCCCATGGCCAACGACCTGCGCGACGTCATCGCCGCACTGAAGATCGTCGGGGTGGTCGAACGGATCGGCGACTATGCCAAGAATATTGCCAAGCGCGTGCCCCTGATCGCCGCCAACCAGCGCACGCTGGAGCCCGTTTCGCTGCTGCCCTCAATGGGTCAGGTAGCGGCCGAAATGGTGCACGATGCGCTCAACGCCTTCGCCGCCCGCGACGCCGATCTCGCCACGGCGGTGATCGAGCGCGACACAGTGGTGGACGATTTCTACAACAGCGTCTTCCGCAGCCTTGTCACCTACATGGTCGAAAATCCCAAGACCATCAGTGAGTGCGCGCACCTGCTCTTCATCGCCAAGAATATCGAGCGGATCGGCGACCACGCCACGAACGTCGCAGAGATGGTCTATTACGCCGCGACCGGCCAGATGGCCCCGGAACGCGAACGCGGCGGCACCCAGCCCCTGGAGGACTGAATATGGCGAGAGCCAAGATGCTTCTGGTTGAAGATGACGCGGCCCTCGCAGAACTTCTCATCTGGCATTTCAAGCGCGAGGATTTCGAGGTCGCCCACACCGTCGATGGCGAGGAGGCATTGTTGCTGGCGCAGGAAAATGTGCCCGACATAGTCCTGCTCGACTGGATGGTCGAAAGCCTCTCCGGCATCGAAGTCTGCCGCCGCCTCCGCCGCATGAACGGCACGGCCAATGTGCCGATCATCATGCTGACAGCGCGCGGTGAGGAGGAAGATCGGGTTCGCGGCCTGGAAACCGGCGCCGACGATTATGTCACCAAGCCTTTCTCCCCCCGCGAACTGGTGGCGCGCGTTGGCGCAGTCCTCCGCCGCGTCCGCCCGGCGCTGGCTGGCGAGACTTTGACCTTCGCGGACGTCGAGATGGACACGGTCGGTCACAAGGTGCGTCGCGGCGGCCAGGTGATCCCCCTCGGCCCCACAGAATTTCGCCTGCTCAAGCATTTCCTTGAGCATCCCGGCTGGGTCTTCTCGCGCGAGCGGTTGCTCGACAGCGTCTGGGGTCAGGACAGCGACATCGAACTGCGCACGGTAGACGTCCACATCCGCCGTCTGCGCAAGGCAATCAACGCCGACGGCCAATATCGCGACATCATCCGTACCGTGCGTTCAGCCGGCTATGCTCTGGACACGGATGGGGTAGGATAAGGCCGAGCGTTCACATGCGTTCCCCCTCCCGTAAGCGGGAGGGGGCTAGGGGGTGGGCCAGCGCAACGATCGAGATGGTCTTACAAGCTCGTCACACTCACGCCTACCGCTAGCCCTCCACAGGCGTCCGAGCGACATTATCCAGGGCGTCTCAAGCCGCCTTGCGCGCCTTCACCAGCTTCTTCATCAACATGTCCCGCTTCAACCGCGACAGATGATCGATGAACAGCACGCCCTGCAAATGATCCATCTCGTGCTGCAAGCAGGTGGCCAGCAGGCCCTCCAACTGCTCCTCATGAATACGCCCTTCGCGATCCATCCAGCTCGCCCGGATCGTCGCGGGCCGCTCCACCTCGGCATATTGGTCCGGCACCGACAGGCAGCCCTCATTATAGACTGACAGGTCCGCCGAACCCTCCAAAATCTCCGGATTGATGAACACCATAGGCTTTTTCACCGAAGGCGCCCCTTCCTCGTCTGATTCGGGCTCCTGCAAATCCATCACCAGCACGCGCTTCGGAACGCCCACCTGGATCGCCGCAAGGCCTATGCCCGGGGCGTCATACATGGTCTCGAACATATCATCGATCAGGCGTTGCAGATCGTCATCGATCGCCTCCACCGGAGACGAAATGGTACGCAGGCGCGGGTCAGGCGCCTCAAGGATTGGAAGAATGGCCATGTGGTTAAAATAGCCGCAACGACGGGCTTTTTCAAGCGACCGCCAAATTCACCCAAGAGGCCGCCGCGCCCGCAAAGCCTGCGCCAATGTGCCCTCATCCAGATAATCGAGTTCACCGCCTACTGGTACACCATGGGCCAACTGCGTCAGCCGAACGGGAAAGCGCTCCAGCCGTTCTGCCAGATAATGCGCGGTGGTCTGCCCCTCCAGCGTGGCATTCATCGCCAGCACCACTTCATCAATGCCGCCCGCTTCGACTCGCGTCACCAGCGCATCGATGGAAAGGTCTTCCGGCCGTACCCCTTCCAGCGCCGACAATCGCCCACCTAATACATGAAAACGCCCCGGAAAAAGCCGCGACTTGTCGAGCGCCCACAGGTCCGCCACATCTTCCACCACGCACAGCGCGCGAGCGTCGCGGCGCGGGTCGGCACAAATGCCGCAGGGATCGACCGTATCGACATTGCCGCATAAACCGCAGGTAACCAGCCGGTCGTTCACCGCATCAAGCGCACGCAGCAGCGGTTCCAGCGCGCTTTCCCGCTTCTTCAGCAGGTGCAACACAGCACGCCGCGCCGAACGTGGGCCAAGGCCCGGCAGACGGGACAGCGCCTGCGTCAGCGCATCGATCTCGAGAGAAGCCATGGAACCGAGATAGGGGCTTGCAAGTCCGGGGTCAAAAGAGTTGAGAGGCGACTATGCGCATCATCTACATGGGAACCCCGGATTTCGCCGTGCCCGCCCTCGTGGCGCTGGCCAAGGTCGGGCACGAGATCGTGGCGGTATATAGCCAGCCACCCCGCCCCGCCGGGCGTGGGAAGGCGCTACGCCCCTCCCCCGTTCAGGCTCAGGCTGAGCAGATGGGCATCGAGGTTCGCACGCCAATTTCACTCAAAGACGCGGAGGTGCAATCCGCCTTTGCCGCTCTCAATGCCGATGTCGCGGTGGTGGCCGCCTATGGCCTCATCCTGCCACGCGCTGTGCTGGACGCCCCCCGTTCCGGATGCCTCAACATCCACGCATCGCTCTTGCCTCGCTGGCGCGGCGCGGCACCGATCCAGCGCGCCATACTCTCGGGCGACAATGTGACCGGCGTCACGATCATGAACATGGAAGCGGGTCTCGACACCGGCCCGATGCGCGCCAAGCATGTGACCCCGATCGAGGACAAGACGGCGGGCACGCTCACCGCAGAGCTGGCGCAGGCAGGCGCTGAATTGATGATCGAGGTCTTGGACGACCTCCCTGCACACCCGCCTGTGCCCCAACCAGAAGAGGGCGTCACCTACGCCGCCAAGGTCGACAAAAGCGAAGCCCGTCTCGACTTCACCCGCGACGCGCATCAGGTCGAACGGCAGATACGCGCCTTCAACCCCTTCCCCGGCGCATTCCTGGAATATCGCGGAGAACGCTTCCGCATCCTCGCCGCCCATGTCGAGGAGCATGAAGGTCCGCCCGGCGAACTGCTCGACAACAGCCTGCTCATCGGCTGCGGCCACGGCGCGATCCGGCCGATCCTGATCCAGCGCGCAGGCAAAGGCGCGATGTCGCCGGGCGAACTCCTCCGCGGCTACGACATGCCCGCAGGATCGCGCGTCGATGCCTAATCCCACTTCACCCCACAACCGTCATCCCGGCGAAAGCTGGGATCTCAGGAGACGGCGTGCCACATGGCCCAAGATTCCAGCTTCCGCTGGGATGACGGCGCCAATATTTTCGCTGATATAACCCCCAATGACCCGCTTCGCCTTCACCGTAGAATTTGACGGCCGCCCTTTCATGGGCTGGCAACGGCAGGCGCACGGCCCCAGCGTCCAGCAGGCGCTGGAAGACGCCATCCATGCCGTCACTGGCGAGCGCTCCGTGATTCACGCCGCTGGCCGAACCGATGCCGGGGTCCACGGCCTTGCCATGCGCGCCCAAGCCGACATCGAGAAGCCGATCACTCCCTTCCGCCTGATGGAAGCGATGAACGCGCTCCTGCGCCCCGATCCCGTCGCAATCCTCGCCTGCGAAACCGTAGCCGATGACTGGCACGCCCGCTTTTCCTGCATCGGCCGCGCTTATGTCTACCGCATCGCCAACCGCCGCGCGCCGCTCACCTTCGAGAGCGGTCTGGTCTGGCGCGTCATCCAGTCCCTCGACACCGACGCCATGCAGGAAGCCGCACAACTGCTCGTCGGCCGCCACGACTTCACCACCTTCCGATCGGCCCATTGCCAGGCGGAAAGCCCGCTGAAGTCCCTCGACCGCCTCGACGTGCAGCGCGAAGGCGACCGCATCGCCATCCATGCCGAGGCGCGCTCCTTCCTCCACCATCAGGTGCGCTCGATGGTCGGTTGCCTGGCATTGGTCGGCATGGGTCGCTGGTCGATAGCCAACATGCGCGCTGCCCGAGACGCAAAGGACAGAGCTGCGCTGGGCCTCAACGCGCCACCCGATGGGCTATATTTTGTTGAGGCGCGATACCCCTGACCAGGCAAGAAGCCGTGCTCCTGGGCAGGCAGGAACCCGTTCAATCGGAGGAGCTGGGTTCCTGCCTGCGCAGGAACACATGTCAGCTAAATCCGCGTCCGGAACGGCGTGAAGTCCGTCCCCTCATCGTAGACGTCCAGCCCCTCAGCGCGCTTCAGGCTGTTCACCACCAGATAGGTCAAGGGTGTCAGCATCGCTTCCCACGTCACCTTCAACATCCAGTTGGTGACCATCACGGTTAGCACCTGCGCATTGCTCCACACGCCGACAAAAGCCAGCGGATAGAAAAGCAGGCTGTCCACACCCTGCCCAACGATCGTAGACCCGATCGTCCGCATCCACAGATGCTTGCCCTGCGTCAGCAGCTTCATCTTGGCCAGCACGAAACTGTTGGCAAACTCCCCCGCCCAGAATGCGGCCAGCGAGGCGAAGACGATGCGCCAGGTATTGCCGAAAACCGCTTCATAAGCCTTTTGGTCCGGCCAGCCCTCCGCCGGAGGCAGCTTCACCACCACCCAGCTCATCAGCGCCATGAACAGCATCGCGCCAAAGCCCGCCCACACGCATCGCCGCGCGCGGGCATAGCCATAGACCTCCGTCAGCACGTCCCCCAGCACATAGCCGAGCGGAAAGAAAAGGATGCCAGCGCCGAAGGTAAAGCCGCCAACCGTCGATAGCTTCGCCGCCCCGATCAGGTTCGACAGCAGCAATATGGCGACGAACGCCGCGATGAAGAAATCGAAATAGCGCATCGGCCGCACAGAGAGCGCCTGTGCATCGATTTTCCGAACCCCCAAATCGGTCATGCGCCCTTGCATATCGGCCCGCCGCACAAATGCAATGGCAGGCATGATTGCGCGCGGGCACAAGCCCCGCTATCGAAGCGCCAATGCGGCCCCGTAGCTCAGCTGGATAGAGCATTCGCCTTCTAAGCGAATGGTCACAGGTTCGAATCCTGTCGGGGTCGCCATCTTCCCTTACAGACGCCAGCCGAGCAACAGCATCAGCAACCCGGCGATCAGTATCGCGGCGGCGAGGAATCCCCAGCCAAAGTCGAGGCCGTTCCTATTCGCCATCGAGTGGGCTGTCACCCGGCCGTCCTCGCATCAGCAAGTCGTCCGTCACGGTCATGGTGAAGATCGGGTCAGCATCAGCTGGCACTTCCGCGATCGCATCGACAAAGGCGGCGCGGGTCTCCGGATCGTCATAGACCATCTTCTGGTCGAACGCGGCACGCCAGGTCTCTTCGTCCGGCCACTCCGCATAGCCGACAAAGCGCCCATCGGCATCCCGGTGCAGCCGCGAACCAAAGCTGCCATATTTTTCGCGGATCAGGTCAGTCCCACGCCGCCACGCCGCCCGGAACTGATCTTCCTTCCCCGGATGCACCCGCCACCAATAGACCGCGACGAACATCGCACCTCTCCTTCATGGAGAGAATGATGCGAGAGCCGAGAGGTTGCGAACCAAGCGGAGAAAGCACGCCCCCTCCGTTCGGGCTGAGCTTGTCGAAGCCCTTTCCTTCGCATTTTCAGAAAAGGAAAGCCCTTCGACAGGCTCAGGGCGAACGGTGGAAGATGTCGTGAACCTTAAAGAACCGACTGCCCGGTCTTCTCCCAATCCGCCAGGAAGCCTGCAATTCCCTTGTCGGTCAGCACATGGTTGAACAGCGCCTTGATGACCGAAGGCGGCGCGGTCATCACGTCGGCGCCGATCTTCGCGCTTTCCAGCACATGGATAGGATGCCGAACGCTCGCCACCAGAATCTCGGTATCGAACGCATAATTGTCGTAGATCAGGCGAATATCTTCGATCAGCTGCATGCCATCAAAGCCATTATCATCATGGCGGCCGACGAAGGGCGAAATGAAGCTCGCGCCCGCCTTGGCCGCCAGCAGCGCCTGATTGGCCGAGAAGCACAGCGTGACGTTCACCATCACGCCATCGCTGGTCAGCGCCTTGCAGGTCTTGAGGCCGTCGATGGTCAGCGGCACCTTGATGCAGACATTGTCCGCGATCTTCCGCAGGACGGCGGCTTCCTTCATCATCGTCTCATGGTCGAGCGCGACGACTTCGGCGGAAACCGGGCCATCAACGATGCCGCAGATTTCCTCGACCACTTCCACGAACTTGCGGCCGGACTTGTGGATAAGCGAGGGATTGGTCGTCACGCCGTCGAGCAGGCCCGTGGCGGCAAGGTCGCGGATTTCGTTGGTGTCGGCGGTATCGACGAAGAACTTCATGGGTCTGCTCCGGGGCGGGATGTGCGAATCGGCTCCCCTTTAGCGGGTGATCCCCGGTTTAGCCATTATTGCCAGCGACAGGCTTTACGGAAACAGCTCCGTAACATTATGACGGCCGCACCTTTCCAAAGGACTGACCGATGCACCGCTATCTGCGCCCACGCCACATTTCGGGCGCACTCACCCTGTTGGCGGCATTCGCTGCTACGTCGGCCACCGCCGCAACGGAAGAATCGCAAGCCTGGATCACCGAATCGCTTGTCGTCACCGCCACCCCGGCGGACACGATCACGCTCGATCTCAGCCAGCGTTTCCGCCGCGATAGCTCCAATGGCGATCAGCAGACAGCCCGTGTCCTGCTCGATCACCGCCTCGTCAAAGGCGTCCAGATCGGCGGCGGCATCGCCTACTTCCACTCTGGCCCAGAACAGGAACTGCGCCTGTTCCAGCAGGCCACCTTCACGCGCGGCATCTTCCTGGCCCGCACCCGTATGGAACAGCGCTTCTTCGACACCGCCGACCGGGCAAGCTGGCGGCTGCGCCAACGGGTGCAGGCATCCATTCCGCTCGGCTCATCAAAAGCTCCTGTCCTGATCGCCGCGAACGAATTCTTCTTCCACCTCAACCGCGCCAAGCCCAGCGACAAGACCGGCCTCGCCGTCATGCGCCAGCAAATCGGCCTGCGCCAACCACTCAGCAAGTCGCTCGACGCGCAGCTACTCTACATGCGCCAGCAGACCTTCCGCGACGACCGTCCGGATGCCGTAGCCCACATCCCCTGGCTGACGCTCAGCTGGAAAATCTGAACGCGCTGCCTTGCCTCTTGCCTCTCAGCCGATAGGGAGGGGCAGATGAGTTCGCGCGCCCGTGTCATCCTGCTGAACGCTGCCCTGGGGCCGCTCGACTATCGCGTGCCCCATGGCATGAACGTGCAGCCGGGCAGCATCATCGTAGCGCCGCTCGGCCCACGGCAAATCATCGGCGTGGTGTGGGATGAGGATAGCTTCCCCGATGTAGATAGCGTCGGCGACAACCGCCTGCGCAACATCGTGGGGCCAGTCGACGCACCCCCGATCCCTGAGAGCCTGCGCCGCCTGATCGAGTGGACGGCGGACTATTATCTCGCCCCTATCGCCTCGGTCCTGCGCATGACGCTGGCGTCCATGTCGGCGCTGGAGGGCGCCCGCACCGTCATCGAATATCGCGCGACCGGCGACCTGCCGGGCCAAGAACTTCAGGGGCGCATGACCGACCAACGCGCCCAGGCGATGGAGCGCATCGGCGATCGGCAGGGGCTGATCCGTGAACTGGCGCTGATCGGCGGGGTCAGCGACGCCGTGATCCGGGGCCTCGTAAAGGCAGGCGCTCTGGAAGCGGTGGAAGTCAGCATCGACACGCCCTTCCCCCGGCCTGACCCCGACCATGCACCGCCGCAACTATCCGACGGCCAGGCCAACGCCGCCGCCGAGTTCGTGGACGCAGTACGTCAGCGCGACTTCGCCCCCTTCCTTCTCGACGGCGTCACCGGCTCCGGCAAGACCGAAGTCTATTTCGAAGCCATCGCCGCAGCCATCCGTGAAGGACGGCAAGTGCTGGTCCTCCTGCCCGAAATCGCCCTGACCGAACCCTTCCTCGAACGCTTCGAAAAGCGCTTCGGCACCGTCCCCATCAGCTGGCACAGCGGCCTGCGCCAATCCGAACGCCGTCGCGCCTGGCGCGCTATCGCATCAGGCGAAGCGGCCGTCGTCGTCGGCGCCCGCTCCGCCCTCTTCCTCCCCTATCCCAATCTCGGCCTCATCGTCGTCGATGAAGCGCATGAGGCGAGCTTCAAGCAAGAAGACGGCGTCCACTACCACGCCCGCGACGTCGCCGTGATGCGCGGGCTCATGGAAAAATTCCCGGTCATCCTCGCATCGGCCACCCCCGCCATCGAGACCCGGCATCAGGTCGAACTTGGCCGCTATCGCGAAATCAAGCTGCCCTCCCGTTTCGGCGGCGCGGAAATGCCTGGCATAGAGGGCATCAACCTCCTCACCGATCCGCCAGAGCGCGGGCGCTGGATCGCGCCGCCGTTGATCCGCGCGATCGACGAAACGATGGAGAAAGGCGAACAAAGCCTGCTTTTCCTCAACCGCCGGGGCTATGCGCCGCTGACGCTGTGCCGCCACTGCGGCTATCGCTTCCAATGCCCCAATTGCACCGCATGGATGGTCGAACACCGCCTGACCAAGCGCCTCGCCTGCCACCATTGCGGCCATGTCATCCCCTCGCCCCGCTTCTGCCCGGAGTGCAAGGAGGAGGACAGCCTCGTCGCCTGCGGCCCCGGCGTCGAGCGCATCGCGGACGAGGTAAAGGCGCTCTGGCCTCAGGCACGCACCGCCATCGTCACCTCCGACACGCTCTGGTCACCCGCCAAGGCCGCCGAGTTCGTAAAGTCGGTCGAGGCGGGCGCGGTCGATATCATCATCGGCACCCAGCTGGTGACGAAGGGCTATCACTTCCCCAACCTGACGCTGGTGGGGGTGATCGACGCCGACCTCGGCCTGGAAGGCGGCGACTTGCGCGCGTCCGAACGTACCTTCCAGCAAATCGTGCAGGTCGCAGGCCGCGCGGGCCGTGGGCAGAAACCGGGCCGCGTCTTCATCCAGACCCGCATGCCCGAATCAGAAGTCATCAGGGCGCTGATCGCGGGCGATTCTGAACGCTTCTACGAGGTGGAGACGGAGAATCGCCGCCGCGCCAACGCCCCGCCCTTCGGCCGCTTCGCCGCGATCATCGTCTCCAGCGAGGACGCCGACGAAGCCGCGCAGGTCGCCCGCCTGATCGGCAAGTCCGCCCCGCTGATCGACGGCATGCGTGTTTATGGCCCCGCCCCCGCGCCCCTCTCCGTCCTGCGCGGCCGCCACCGCCACCGCCTGCTGATCCACGCCAGCCGCCAGATCGACGTGCAGGCGGCGATCCGCGAATGGCTGGATAATATCACCTGGAAATCAGGGACGCGGGTCGCGGTGGATGTCGATCCATACAGCTTCATGTGATGGCCTGAACGCTTATGGAGAGCCCCTGCGTCAACATCTGCAAGCTGGACAAAGCAGGCCGCATCTGCACCGGCTGCGGCCGCACGACCGAGGAAATCAGGCGCTGGCGCGGCATGAGCAAAGCGGAGCGACGAGCGGTGATGGAACGGCTGAACCATTCCCCTCCCGCAGGCGGGAGGGGCTAGGGGTGGGCGCGAGCAAAGCGAGCTCCATGACTAGCCTTTGATGAACACCGCCAATGTTGCAGCCCCACCCCCGGCCCCTCCCGCTTGCGGGAGGGGAGAAGAAGGTCCGCAAGCCGCCACCCTCACTCGCCCCCGCGCTCCCTCTCCAACAAAGCCTTTTTCCGCTCCAACCCATAGGCATAGCCACCAAGGCTACCATCGCTCCGCAACACCCGATGGCAGGGAATGACGACCGCCAACCCATTATCCCCGCAAGCCGTCCCCGCAGCCCGCACCGCCCCCGGCCTCCCAATCGCCGCCGCGATCTCGCCATAGCTCCGCGTCTCTCCCGCCGGAATCGCCCTCAACGCAGCCCAAACCGCTTGCTGGAAAGCCGTGCCATTCACATCCATCGGCAAATCCAAAGGTTCAGCCGGGTTCTCGATCAGCCGCACCACCTGCGCCGCCAGCGCATCCAGCAACGCATCTCCGGGCACGATTTCCGCCTTGGGGAAGCGCCACCGCAGATCGCCCTCATCCTCATCAAAGCTGATCCGGCACAATCCCCTATCGGTCGCCGCGACCAGCACCGGCCCAAGGTTGCTCCCCACCACCACAAATCGGATGGTGACGCCGCGCCCGCCATCCTTCCACGCACTCGGCGTCATGCCCAAATGCCGATCCGCATCGGCATAGGCCCGGCTCGGCGCATTATAGCCCGCATCATAAATCGCACTGGTTACGCTGCCCCCTTCCTCCAGAGCCGCCTTCAGCCGCTCGGCACGCAGCGACCGCGCATAAGCAGCAGGCGTCAGGCCCGTATCCCGCTTGAACAGCCGATGAAAATGATGCGGCGCATAGCCCGCATGCGCTGCCACCTCGTCCAACGAGGGCACCGCCTCGCACCCGGCAATGAAAGCCTTGGCCGCTTCAACCGCCAACCGATCCCGCCCGACCTCATCCGGCCTACAACGCAGACAAGCGCGAAAGCCCGCCGCCCTCGCGGAAGCAGGATCAGGCAAGAAGATCATATTCTCCCGCCGGGGATGCCGCGCCGCGCAGCTTGGCTTGCAATATATGCCGGTGGTCAGGACCGCGCCCACAAACTGCCCATCCACGTCCCGATCGCGCCGCAGGAACGCGTTCCAGCAGGCATCGTCATCCATCGGCAGCGGCGTCGAGGTGGAAACTTCGGTCATCTGGTTCATGCATATGGGATAACAGGCGCGATCGGGCCAGCCTTCCCGCCTCTTGCGCCCAAAGCATTTCCCGATTGCCTCAGCCAGACTTTACCATATGAATGCGCCGCATCATGGTCGAATTCTTCCGCCGCCTCTGCCTGTTGCTCGCCCTCGCCCTGCCCGCGACAGCGCGCGCCGAACAGCAGGACATCGCCGCCGCCGCGCGCGGCGTCGTCCGCATCGCCATCGTGGCGACGGACGGCAGTGAGGCTTATTTCGTCGGCCATGGCAGCGGCTTTGCGGTCGCGCCAGACAAGGTGCTGACCAATGCCCATGTCGTCGAACTGACCCGCGAGGAAAAAAACCTCGTCATCGGCGTCGTCCCTTCTGAAGGCCGCAAAAGCTATGGCGGCCGCGTCATCGCCTACTCCCCCGGCAACGATCTCGCGCTCATCCAGCTTGAGGAAGGCCGCCTGCCGGTCAGCACCTTCTACGCCGGTGCCGTCAGCGATGGGCAGCATGTGACTGCGATCGGCTATCCCGGCACAGTCGATCGGGCGCAGGGCCTTGGCCTCAAGGAAATGGTAGAGCCGCTCGGCACGGTAAAGACCAGCGGCAACGTGTCGTCGGGCCGGTCAAGCCACAGCTTCGACACCATCCTCCACACCGCCCCCCTCGCCGCCGGGAACAGTGGCGGCCCGCTCGTCGACGATTGCGGCCGGGTGTTGGGCGTCAACAGCTTCGGGTCCATCTCGGACGGCAATGACGCGGAATTCGGTTTCGCCGTGTCCTGGCGAGAGATCGCGTCTTTCCTCCGGCAGGCGGGCGTTTCCTCCCTGCGCACCGTCGTTCCCTGCCGCTCCATGGCCGAAGCCGACGCCGCCGAAGCGGCCCTAACCCAGCGCGAAGCGCAACAGAGCGAACAGTCGGAGCGCGCCCGGGCCGACGCGCGCGAAGCCGCGCTGGGCAAGGCCCGCGACGCGGCGGAACGCGAAGTCATCTCTGGCCGCGAAAATGCGATGGCAGGCGCGGCCGTGCTTCTGGCGCTGGCGGTGCTTGGGCTCGGCGCGGGCGGCCTCTTCTACAGCCAGGGTCGCGAACGCCGCGCGACATGGTCGCTGGCGGGCGGCGGCCTGCTGCTGCTGGGCGCCTTCGCGCTGTTTCTGCTGCGGCCGAGCTTCTCCAGCGTGGATGAGCGCGTGAAACTGCCCGACGACGGCAGGGTGGCGGGCAACCATGCCTATGCGTGGGAAGGCGACAATGTCTGCGCGGTCGACCTCAACCGCAGCCGCCTCACCGTGTCGGAGGCCAACGACATTCCCTTCAACTGGACCGGCACCGGCTGCGCCAACGGCAACAGCCAATATGTCAGCGCAGGCAATGAATGGGAGCGCGCCACCGTCCCGGATTCGGGCAACTTCATCACCGTCAGCCGCTTCGATCCGGCGACCGGCACCTTGCGCGTTCAGCGCTGGCTGCCGGATGGCGATGCGATGGACAAGGCTCGCGCCTTGTTGAAGGACGGCCCGATCAAGGCGTGCGGGACTGATCCCGATCTGCTCGCCCGGATCGCCGCCCTGCGAAGCGATCTTGCGTCCCTGCTGCCCGCGCAACCCAACGAACGCCTGGTCTATCATTGCCGCAAGGGCCGCCTCGCTCCCCCCGACCCTGCAAACTGATCAAAATCGCGCGGGGGAAAGCGCCGTCCAATCGTCTCCGTTCCATCCTTGTGACGGAATCGCGTTCCATGACTTGCATAGTCATAAAGCCGCTGCTAACCGGCCGGGCGACAGGGGATCGGGACGGATAAGACCGCGCCCCTCTTTTTGCATGACCGGCAAATCAAGTGCCAGTGAACTCAATGGAGGACGGTAAGCGCGTGGAGACTACCGGCGGCATTCAGGCCAGCCTCAGCGGACGCTACGCGCTTGCGCTGTTCGATCTGGCTCGCGACGGCAACGCCCTCGACACCGTGGCGGCCAGCCTCGGTGCGATCAAGGCGGCTATCGCCGAATCGGCTGATTTCAAAAGCCTCATCAACAATCCCGTGCTGAGCCGCGACGCGTCTGGAAAGACGATCGCAGCGGTGGCAGCATCCATCGGCATCGACGCGCTGACGACGAAGTTCCTTGGCGTCCTCGCCGCGAACCGCCGCCTGTCACAGCTGCCCGCCGTCATCCGCGCCTATGAAACGCTGCTGTCGAATCACAAGGGCGAGGTGCGCGCGGAAGTGACCAGCGCGCATCCGCTCGATTCGAACCAGATCACCGCGCTTGCGCAAAACCTCCGCACCCGCGTCGGCCGCGACGTCGCGCTCGAAGCCAAAGTCGATCCCGCGATCCTGGGCGGGCTGGTCGTAAAGATCGGCAGCCAGATGATCGATTCCTCCATCCGCACCCGTTTGAATAGTCTCGCCCAGGCGATGAAAGGCTGAACATGGATATCAACGCCGCAGAAATTTCGAAGGTCATCAAGGACCAGATCGCCAATTTCGGCACCGAAGCGCAGGTGAGCGAAGTCGGTTCCGTGCTGACCGTGGGTGACGGCATTGCCCGCGTCCATGGCCTCGACAACGTCCAGGCGGGCGAAATGGTCGAGTTCGCCAATGGCGTGCAGGGCATGGCGCTCAATCTCGAAGCCGACAATGTCGGCGTCGTGATCTTCGGCTCGGACGCCGAGATCAAGGAAGGCGACACCGTCAAGCGTACCGGCACCATCGTGGACGTGCCCGTGGGCAAGGGCCTGCTGGGCCGCGTGGTCGATGGCCTCGGCAACCCGATCGATGGCAAGGGTCCGATCCAGTACACTGAGCGCAAGCGCGTTGAAGTGAAGGCTCCGGGCATCATCCCCCGCAAGTCGGTGCACGAACCCGTGCAGACCGGCCTGAAGGCGATCGACGCTCTCGTCCCCGTCGGCCGTGGCCAGCGCGAACTGATCATTGGCGACCGTCAGACCGGCAAGACTGCTGTCGCGATCGATACCTTCATTAACCAGAAGGGCATCAACGCGGGCGACGATGAGGGCAAGAAGCTCTACTGCATCTACGTCGCGATCGGCCAGAAGCGCTCGACCGTCGCGCAGATCGTCAAGCAGCTCGAAGAAAATGGCGCGATGGAATATTCGATCGTCGTCGCCGCGACCGCTTCGGAGCCCGCGCCGCTTCAGTATCTGGCGCCCTATACCGGCGTCACCATGGGCGAATTCTTCCGCGACAACGGCATGCACGCCGTCATCGTCTATGACGATCTGTCGAAGCAGGCTGTCGCCTATCGTCAGATGTCGTTGCTGCTGCGTCGTCCTCCGGGCCGCGAAGCCTATCCGGGCGACGTTTTCTATCTCCACAGCCGCCTGCTGGAACGCGCTGCGAAGATGAACGACGCCAATGGCAACGGCTCGCTGACCGCGCTGCCGATCATCGAAACGCAGGCGGGCGACGTGTCGGCCTATATCCCGACCAACGTGATCTCGATCACCGACGGCCAGATCTTCCTTGAAACCAACCTCTTCTACCAGGGCATCCGTCCGGCCATTAACGTGGGTCTGTCGGTGTCGCGCGTCGGTTCCGCCGCGCAGACCAAGGCGATGAAGAAGGTTTCCGGCTCGATCAAGCTGGAGCTGGCCCAGTATCGCGAAATGGCGGCCTTCGCCCAGTTCGGTTCGGACCTCGACGCTTCGACCCAGAAGCTGCTGAACCGTGGTGCGCGCCTCACTGAACTGCTGAAGCAGGCCCAGTTCTCGCCCCTGCCCTTCGAAGAGCAGACCGCTTCGATCTTCGCTGGCACCAACGGCTATCTCGACAGCGTGCCGGTCAAGGACGTGACGCGTTACGAAGAGCTGATGCTCGCCTATCTGCGCCACGACCATGCCGACGTGCTCGCCGCGATCCGCGACAGCAAGGACCTGGGCGACGAGCCCAAGGCCAAGCTGAAGGCCGCGCTCGACAGCTTCGGCAAGACCTTCGCCTAATATTTAGCCGTCACCCCAGCGAAAGCTGGGGTCTCAGGCCGGATAGGTCCGACCTGACGGCCTGAGATGCCAGCCTTCGCTGGCATGACGGAACAGGATTAAACGAGACGGTATATGGCCAGCCTCAAGGAACTGAAGATCCGCATCGGGTCGGTGAAATCGACCCAGAAGATCACCAAGGCGAAGCAGATGGTCGCCGCCGCGAAGTTGCGCAAGGCGCAGGCCGCCGCCGAAGCCGCGCGCCCCTATTCCAGCCGTCTGGAAGCCGTAGTCGCTTCGCTGGCGTCGAAGATCGCCGGCGGCTCGGGCGAAGGCGCCTCGCCGCTGCTCGCCGGCACCGGCAAGGATGACGTCCACCTGCTGGTCGTCGCCAACTCCGACCGTGGCCTTGCCGGCGCGTTCAACGCGAACATCGTCAAGGCCGCCCGCGCCAAGGCGGACGAGCTGATCCAGCAGGGCAAGACCGTGCGCTTCTACCTGATCGGCCGTAAGGGTCGTCCGGTCATCAACCGCACCTTCCCCGGCATGATCGTCGCGCAGTTTGAGACGACCGGTGCGAAGGAACCGGGCTATGCTCAGGCCGAAGCGATCGCGCATGAGCTGACCGACATGTATCTGAACGGCAAGTTCGACGTAGCGCACCTCTTCTTCTCGCGCTTCAAATCGGCCCTCGCCCAGATCCCGACGGAGCAGCAGATCATCCCGGTCAAGATCCCCGAAGACGCGGATCGCAACGCTATCCCCGCGACGGTCGAATATGAACCAAGCGAAGAAGCGATCCTCGACGACCTGCTGCCGCGCAACATCACGGTGCAGATTTTCAAGGCGCTGCTGGAAAACAACGCGTCCGAACAGGGCGCATCGATGACCGCCATGGACAATGCGACCCGCAACGCAGGCGACCTCATCAACAAGCTCACCATCCAGTATAATCGCAGCCGTCAGGCCGCGATCACCACCGAACTGGTCGAAATCATCTCGGGCGCCGAAGCCCTCTAAGATCACGCACGCAAGGAAGCAGTCATGGCAACCACCAACAATGTAGGCCGCATCTCGCAGGTCATCGGCGCTGTCGTCGACGTGACCTTCCCCGATGCGCTCCCCGCGATTCTCTCGGCGCTGGAAACCAGCAACAACGGCAACCGCCTTGTTCTGGAAGTCGCCCAGCATCTGGGTGAAAACACCGTCCGCACCATCGCGATGGACTCGACCGACGGTCTGACCCGTGGTCAGGAAGTGACCGACACCGGCGCGCAGATCAGCGTTCCTGTCGGCCCGGCCACGCTCGGCCGCATCCTGAACGTCGTCGGCGAGCCGATCGACGAGCGCGGCCCGGTAGCCACCACGCTGACCGCGCCAATTCACGCCAAAGCGCCTGAATTCGTCGACCAGTCGACCGAAAGCTCGATCCTGGTCACCGGCATCAAGGTCATCGACCTTCTCGCCCCCTATGCGAAGGGCGGCAAGATCGGCCTGTTCGGCGGCGCGGGCGTCGGCAAGACGGTTCTCATTCAGGAACTGATCAACAACATCGCGAAGGGCCATGGCGGCACCTCCGTGTTCGCGGGCGTCGGTGAGCGTACCCGTGAAGGTAACGACCTTTATCACGAGTTCCTCGACGCGGGCGTTATCGCCAAGGACGCCGACGGCAACGCGATCAGCGAAGGCTCGAAGGTGGCTCTGGTTTACGGTCAGATGAACGAGCCCCCGGGCGCCCGCGCTCGCGTCGCCCTGTCGGGCCTGACCATCGCGGAATATTTCCGCGACCAGGAAGGCCAGGACGTGCTGTTCTTCGTCGACAACATCTTCCGCTTCACCCAGGCGGGCGCGGAAGTGTCGGCTCTGCTCGGCCGTATTCCTTCGGCCGTGGGCTATCAGCCCACTCTGTCAACCGACATGGGGGCGCTGCAGGAGCGCATCACATCGACCAACAAGGGTTCTATCACCTCGGTTCAGGCCGTGTACGTCCCCGCGGACGACTTGACCGACCCGGCGCCCGCGACCTCATTCGCGCACTTGGACGCTACTACCGTTCTCAACCGCGCCATTTCGGAACTCGGCATTTATCCGGCGGTCGATCCGCTGGACTCGACCAGCCGCGTCCTCGAACCGCGCACCGTGGGCCAGGAACATTACGACACGGCCCGCGCGGTCCAGTCGATCCTGCAGAAGTACAAGTCGCTTCAGGACATCATCGCGATCCTGGGCATGGACGAGCTGTCGGAAGAAGATAAGCTCACCGTCGCCCGCGCTCGCAAGATCCAGAAGTTCCTGTCGCAGCCCTTCCACGTCGCCGAAGTCTTCACCGGCATCTCGGGCAAGTTCGTCCAGATCGAAGACACGGTGAAGTCGTTCAAGGCCGTGGTCGAAGGCGAATATGACCATCTGCCCGAAAACGCCTTCTACATGGTCGGCGGCATCGACGAAGCCATCGAAAAGGCAAAGAAGCTGGCTGCCGAAGCGGCGTAAGCTACCAAATGTTTCCCCTCCCGCCAGCGGAAGGGAATTAAGGGGTGGGCCGCGAGCGAAGCGAGCTTCGATCTATCCCGAAAAGTTTGCAACGATTGCTTCGCAATCGACCCACCCCAACCCCTCCCTTGAAAGGGAGGGGCTAAGGAAGCGAAAATGGCACTGCATTTCGAACTCGTGACCCCGGAAAAGCTCGTCCGCTCGGAAGAGGTCTATCAGGTGGTCGTCCCCGGCACCGATGGCGACTTCGGCGTGCTGGAAGGCCACGCGCCGTTCATGTCCACCGTTCGCGATGGCGCGATCCAGATTTTCGCGAGCGCGGGCGCCGCCCCCGAAATCATCCCCGTCCAGGGCGGCTTCGCTGAAGTCAACGAAAAGGGCCTGACCGTCCTCGCGGAGCATGCGGGCTGACGCGCAAAAGCTAATCCGCCGGTTAATTGGAAAGGCCGCCTCCCAACAGGAGCGCGGCCTTTTTCTTATCGGGACGCGAGGCCCGCCGCCGGTCACCTGGGCCACCCTCAGCGCCATTAGCCATTTGTCAAAGTTTCCGCCTTATTCACCATTGCAGCCAATTTGGATCAGCCTGTTCCGGCAGACGAATCCTACGGAATATCGCGGCGGAGAATTATGAGCGCGTTTGGACGGAAAAATGGACCTGCCGGCATCAAGCCGGGATTCGGTGTAGCCCGGCCAATGCAGGGTGGCGCCCCACGTGAGGAAGCACGAGGCGGCGACCAGTTCCCCCCGCTCGATA
This sequence comes from Sphingobium sp. RC1, assembly GCF_059738765.1. Lineage (NCBI taxonomy): Bacteria > Pseudomonadati > Pseudomonadota > Alphaproteobacteria > Sphingomonadales > Sphingobiaceae > Sphingobium > Sphingobium sp. RC1. The sequence goes on along the minus strand of NZ_AP027306.1, from coordinate 1,039,062 downwards.
TGGCTCCCTTGCCCGCCGCCGACAGCCCGGTCGATCCGCTGTCGGCGCCCACCAGCCAGATGCAGCGCAACGCCGACGCATTGCAGCGCTTGTCTGATCGCGCCAACGCCGAACATGTAGCCGACACAGGCCCTCAAGGCTTCGAAGCCTCCGTCCACAAGATTAAGGAACAGGTCCTCCCGCGCCTGCTCGAACGCGTCGATCCGGAAGCCGCCGCGACGCTCAGCAAGGATGAACTGGCCGAAGAATTCCGCCCGATCATCATGGAGGTGCTGGCGGAGCTCAAGCTCACCCTCAACCGCCGCGAACAATTTGCGCTGGAAAAGGTGCTGGTCGATGAACTGCTGGGCCTCGGCCCGCTAGAAGAGCTGCTGTCCGACCCGGAAGTGACCGACATTATGGTCAACGGCCCGGAGCAGACCTATATCGAAAAGAAGGGCAAGCTTCAGATCGCGCCTATCAAGTTTCGCGATGAAGAGCATCTGTTCCAGATCGCCCAGCGCATCGTGAACAAGGTCGGCCGCCGCGTCGATCAGACCACCCCGCTGGCCGACGCCCGCCTGCCCGACGGCAGCCGCGTCAACGTCATCGTACCGCCGCTGTCCCTGCGCGGGACGGCCATCTCGATCCGTAAATTTTCCGCCAAGCCGATCACCATCGACATGCTGGCCCAATGGGGTGCGATGAGCCCGAAGATGGCGACCGCGCTCAAGATCGCGGGCGCTTCCCGCATGAACATCGTCATTTCAGGCGGCACCGGCTCGGGCAAGACGACCATGCTCAACGCCCTGTCGAAGATGATCGACCCGGGCGAGCGCGTGCTGACCATTGAGGACGCGGCCGAACTCCGCCTGCAACAGCCGCACTGGCTTCCGCTCGAAACCCGCCCCCCGAACCTGGAGGGCCAAGGCGCTATCACCATCGGCGACCTCGTCAAGAATGCCCTGCGTATGCGCCCCGATCGCATCATCCTGGGCGAAATTCGTGGCGCGGAGTGCTTCGATCTGCTTGCTGCGATGAACACAGGCCATGACGGCTCCATGTGCACGCTCCATAGCAACAGCCCGCGCGAATGCCTGGGCCGTATGGAAAACATGATCCTGATGGGCGACATCAAGATTCCGAAGGAAGCCATTTCCAAGCAGATTGCCGACTCCGTCGACCTCATCGTGCAGGTCAAGCGCCTCCGCGACGGTTCGCGCCGTGTGACCAACATCACGGAAGTCATCGGCATGGAGGGCGACGTCATCGTCACCCAGGAACTGTTCAAGTTCGAATATCATGACGAGGATGACAGCGGTAAAATCGTCGGCGAATACCGCTCCATGGGCCTACGCCCCTATACGCTCGACAAGGCTCGCCAGTTCGGCTTCGACCAACCTTTCCTGGAAGCCTGCCTCTGATCATGTCGACAGGATAGCGGTGGCCGTTCCGCCGCTACATTTTCGAAAGACGAGTCGATAATTATCACCGGGGTGGTTGCGTCATACTGTCCGCCGGTTAAAGCGAACCGCGTGCAACCCCCTGCCCCCATAAGTCCGCCGGAGGAGGTCCCTCCCCCGCCCCCGGCGCGTGACGAACATCCGTTGATGGGTATCGGCCTGCGCCTGCTCGCGATGATGTTCATGGCGGTCATGTTCGCACTCGGCAAGGTCGTCGGCACGCGTGGCGTCAGCTTGGTGGAGCTGATCTTCTATCGTCAGGCCTTTGCCCTTCCCCTTATCGTCACGTGGGTTGCAATGACCGATGGCCTCCCCTCGGTTCGCACGAACAGGCTCGGCGCACATGTCAGCCGGACGGTGCTCGGCCTCACCGGCATGCTTCTCAACTTCGGCTCCTACATCCTGCTGCCACTGACCGAAGCCACCGCGATCGGCTTCACCATGCCGATCTTCGCCACCCTGCTGTCCGCTCTGCTGCTGCGCGAAGCGACGGGGCCACACCGCTGGGCGGCCATCCTGCTCGGCTTTGTGGGTATCATCGTGATGGTCCGTCCGGATGGGGCGCACTTTCCTCCCCTTGGCCTCGCCGTCGCACTATCAGGCGCTATCATGACCGCCTGTATCAGCCTCTTGCTGCGCGACCTTGGCCGAACGGAAAAGGCGGGAGTGACCGTCTTCTGGTTCACCGCTCTTGCCGTGCCACCACTGGGCATCCTCATGCTGTTCGTGGGGAAAGCGCATGACAGCATGACCTGGCTGATGCTCGTCGGCGTGGGTCTTACCGGGGGCATCGCGCAACTTTGCATGACGGCGGCGCTGAAACGGGCGCCTGTCTCCGTGGTGCTGCCGATGGACTACAGCACCATCATCTGGTCCACGCTGCTGGGCCTTTTGATCTGGGGCGAGTGGCCGATGCACACCACCTGGGTAGGCGCAGCGCTCATCATCGCCAGCGGCCTCTACATTGCGTGGCGGGAGCATGTCCGCACCCGCCGTTTCGCTTCAGCCTAGCAATTCCGCGTCCAGGCTGATCTGCGCGTTCAGCAGCTTCGACACGGGGCAATTTTCCTTGGCCTTGGCAGCCAACTCCTGAAATTTGGCATCATCGGCACCGGGAATGGTCGCCTTCAGCGTCAGCCTGCTCGCCGTTATCGCAAAGCCGCTCTCCTGCTGCTCCAGCGTCACGACCGCGTTCGTTTCCATCTTCTCCGCCGTCAGCCCGGCCTCCCCCAAAATGAGAGATAGCGCCATGGTGAAGCAGGACGCATGGGCGGCGGCGATCAATTCTTCCGGATTGGACCCCGGCACCCCTTCGAACCGCATGGCATAGCCATAAGGATGCGCATCCAAAGCGCCACTTTGCGTAGAGATCGCGCCTTTGCCTTCCTTTAGGCCGCCGCTCCATACCGCCGAACCACTGCGATTGATCTTCATGTCATCCTCCTGCGTGAAGAGTGGAACCCCGCTGATCCTGCTCGGTTTCATCATCATAGCCTGATTCCTGTTCGGGAGGGTGACAATGACTGATCCGGCAGTGGAAAATCCCGGCGACCTGATCGCATCCGACCGGGTCGAAGGAACCGCCGTCTACAACCGCGAAGGCGAACGGTTGGGCCATATCTCCAACTTCATGGTGGAAAAGCGCAGCGGTCAGGTCCGTTACGCCCTTCTGTCCTTTGGCGGCTTTCTCGGCCTCGGCCATGATCATTACCCCATCCCATGGGCGATGCTGAATTATGACACGGGCAAGGGCGGCTATATCGTCGATCTAAGCCAGGAGATGCTGGACAGCGCCCCTCGTCATCTGGCGGACACGCGGCCGGAATATGACGAGGCCTATGGCCGCAACGTCTACTCCTATTACGGCCTCATATATCCTTGGTAACAGGCGAAGCTGTCGCCCTGACGGCGCTCCTCCAATGCTGAACCCCAGATGAATCCAGTCGCCCAAATTTGGACACATTTGGTCGCTGAAGCATTGTCTACCTAAAGAATAGAATATACATCCCACATGTAATTGGACGAGGATCAAACCATGGACCGATTCGGACATCTGGGTGACGCGCGCAATCCTGTCGTGCTGACCATACCGGGTCTCAACAACAGCGGCCCCGGTCATTGGCAAACCCTTTGGGAGGGTATGCGCGGCGATTGCGAGCGTGTCGATCTGGGCAGTTGGGCCAGCCCAAACCGCAATGCATGGGTCACTCGACTTGATGCGGCGATCCGCGAAGTTGAAGGACCGATCATCCTGGCCGCGCACAGCCTGGGTTGCCTCGCCGTCGCTTGGTGGGGCGCGTTGCAAAGCCAGGCTTATGGTTGGCCGGTGACAGGCGCGCTGCTGGTCGCCCCGCCTGATTGTGACAGGATGGAAACGCCCGAAACGATCGGGGGCTTTGGGCCGACGCCACGGGCACAGCTGCCATTCCCATCAATCGTCGTCGCCAGCCGCAACGACCCCTATATCTTCTTCGAACGCGCCCACAGTATCGCCAAAAACTGGGGCAGCAGCTTTGTGGATGCGGGCTTTAGCGGACATATCAATGCTGAAGCCAATCTTGGCACATGGGATTTCGGCCAATCCCTGCTGGAGCGGCTGATCGACAACGCACATGAACAGGCTTCGCTCATGCGGCAGATGCGGCCAGCCATTCCCCTTGCCCATCATCAACATGACCGCAAATTGGCGGCGATGCGGTTGATCGGCTGAATTTCAAAGGGCGCGACAAGGCAAACTTGGGCGCCCTATATATTTGCTTTTTTGTCTATTGAATTAGTTGAGATAAAAGCGGGCCATGAGGTGCTTATGAGTGATAGCCGATCAACAGAACTAGCCCGCAATGGCCGCGCAGATGGCCAACGGGCGGACATTTCCGTCAGCATCGAAAAGGTTCGCGGCGTTCTTGAAGCACTGCGTTTCGGGTCGATCACATTGACCGTGCATGATGCGCGCGTCGTCCAGATCGACGTGACGGAAAAGACTCGTCTCACCGCCTGAAAAAAGCGGGGGCCTTTAAGGGTTGCAAAACCAAGCCGCCGGACAGGCGGTTAATGATAGGCGGCAGGGGGTGGGCCGCCAACTGTCCAATACCATTCCCAGACCATCGGTGTTGACCGGCCAACCGGAAACGCCGCGATCAACATTCACCGGACCTCCGGAAGGGGAATTTTTATGATTGCGCGTTCTTTGTTGCTCGCCGGTGTGGCGAGCGCATCCATCTTTGCGTCCAGCGTTCATGCCGAGGAAGTGCCTGTTCCAGCCGCTGACGCGGCCGAACAGCCCGCAAATCCTCGCGGCGACGTGATCATCGTCACCGCCCGCCGCCGCGCGGAAACGGCGCAGGAAGTGCCGCTGGCGATCTCCGTCATTCGTGGCGACAGCATCGAAGCGACCGGCAACTTCAACGTCGTGAAGCTCCAGCAGCTTGCGCCAACCTTGCAGGTCTACACGACCAATCCCCGCAACACCTCGGTCAATATCCGTGGTCTGGGTGTTCCGTTCGGCCTCACCAGCGATGGCTTCGAACAGGGCGTCGGCATCTATGTCGACGACGTCTATAATTCCCGCGTCGCCGCCGCGACCTTCGACTTTCTGGATGTGAACCAGGTCGAAGTGCTGCGTGGCCCGCAGGGTACGCTCTACGGCAAGAACACGACGGCGGGCGCAATCAACATCACCACCAACCAGCCGACCTTCGACTTCGAAGGCCGCGCGGAACTCAGCGTCGGCAACCTCAACTACCGGCAGGCAAAGGCCGCCATTTCCGGCCCACTCACCGACACGATCGCCGCCCGTCTCGCGGTCGCTGCGACCAGCCGCCGGGGCACGCTCTACAACGTCACGTCGCAGCGCTGGATCAACGAGCAGGACAATCTGGGCTTGCGCGGCCAGTTGCTGTTCCAGCCCAATGACGATTTCAGCATCACCCTGTCGGGCGACTATAGCAAGCAGGACCCCGAATGCTGCGGCACCACCTTCGTCCGCGTCGGCCGCACGCAGCGTCCACTCACCCGTCAATATGACGCTCTCGCCGCAGCGCAGGGCTATGTCGTGCCCAGCCGCAATCCCTATGACCGCCTCACCGACCTCGACAGCAATCTGAACGCTGGCAACAAGATCGGCGGCGTTTCGGCACGGGTGAAGTGGGATGTCGGCCCCGGCACGCTGACATCGGTCACCGCCTGGCGCTTCTGGGACTGGAAGCCGGAAAATGACCGTGACTTCACCGGCCTGCCCATCGTATCCAAATCCCAGAACCCCTCGCAACAGAACCAGTATAGCCAGGAATTCCGCTACAATTACGAAAGCCAGAAGATCGACTTCGTCGTCGGCCTCTTCGGCTTCAAGCAGCGGATCGACACACAGGGGACCGAGCAGCAGGGGGCAGCAGCCGCCAAGTGGAGCCTTGCACCGTCGGCCGATCCTTTGAATCCCGCCAACAACCCCGCGACGCTTGCCGGCCTCACCGCCAGCAACACGCAGTGGCTCAAGAGCGAAAGTGCCGCGCTGTTCGGCCAGCTCAGCTGGAAAGTCACCGATGCGCTGACGATCCAGCCCGGTCTGCGGCTCAACTATGACAAAAAGTCAGGCTTCTATCAGCGTGTCGTGACGAACGCGCAGGGTCAGACGATCAGCTGCACCACGCCGCCGGCGCCCGGCACGATCGCGGGCACTTCCCAGCAGTGTGGCGTTTACCAGCCGCAGGTGAGCGCTCCGTCGGACAGCGCGTGGAACTTCACCTACGACTTCAACGTCAACTACAAGATCGCGCGGGACGTTCTCGCCTATGCGACCTATGCCAAGAGCTTCAAGACGCTGGGCATCAACCAGAACGGCTTGCCGCTCAATCTGGACAATACGGTCAACTATGACGCCGCCACTGTGAAGCCGGAATCGGTCCAGCATTTCGAAGTTGGGCTCAAGACCCAGCTGTGGGATCGCCGGGCAACCTTCAACATCTCGGCTTTCCGCACCACGATCAAGGACTTCCAGGCGACCGTGAATGGCGGCCAGTTCGGCACCGTGCGCGGTTATCTCGCCAACGCCGAAAAGGTCCGGTCGCAGGGTATCGAGGCTGATTTCAAGGTGGTCGCGAGCGATCGTTTCACCGCTTATGCCAACGCGGCCTACACCGACGCCAAATATAAGAAGTTCACCAACGCCCCTTGCCCGCCTGAATTGTCTGGTGGACCCTCGCAACCTTCTGGCGCCACGCCCGATTATTCGCAGCCGGGCGTTCCGGGCGCTGCCAGCCCCCGCCAGTGCGACATTTCCGGCCAGGACCTGCCCGGCGTGTCCAAATGGGCCTTCTCCTACGGCGCGGAATATAACATTCCGGTCACGCTGCTGGCGAAGGAAGGCCAGGTCTATCTGGGCGTGGACGGTAATTACCGCTCGCACTGGAACTCCAACGCCTCACCCTCGCGCTATACGGACGTGAAGGGCTACGCGCTTACCAACTTCCGCGCTGGCTTCCGTGGTGAAGGGTTCGATGTCTTCGGCTGGGTCCGCAACGCCTTCGACGTCAACTATATCGAAAATCTGCAAGTCGCACCCGGCAACACGGGCCTCATCGCCGGTCAGGTTGGTGATCCGCGGACCTGGGGCGGAACACTCAAATTTTCGTTCTGATACCGTAACGAATTTCACCCCCTGCGGGAGCGGCACAGGCCTGCCGCTCCCGTTCTTTTTTGCAAGAGTCCGTCTTCCCAGCGAAAGCTGGGATGACGAATTAGCCCGATTTGCGCCCCCGGCCCCGCTGCTGTAGACCGCGCTGATGTCCACCACCTTCACGCTCGACACTTCCACCAGCCGCGCCAATCCCACGCCCGCGCCGATGAAGCGCCTGACCGTCCCCGCGATCCAACGCCGGAAGGCTGAAGGCAAGACGGACGAGCCGCTGGTGATGCTGACCGCCTACACCGCCCGGCAGGCGCAGCTGCTCGATCCCCATTGCGACATGCTGCTGGTCGGCGATTCGCTCGGCCAGGTGATCTACGGCCTGCCCTCGACCCTTGCCGTCACGCTCGACATGATGATCGCCCATGGCGCCGCCGTCGTCCGGGGCAGCTATCACAGCCTCGTCCTCGTCGACATGCCCTTCGGCAGCTACGAAGCCTCCCCCGCCCATGCCTTCGCCAGCGCCAGCCGCGTCATGGCCGAAACCGGCTGCGCAGCCGTGAAGCTGGAAGGCGGTCAGGCTATGGCCGAAACCATCGCCTTCCTTACCCAGCGCGGCATCCCCGTCATGGCCCATGTCGGCCTCACCCCCCAGGCGGTCAACGCACTGGGCGGCTATGGCGCGCGCGGCAAAAGCCAGGAAGAACATGCCAAGATCATGGACGACGCCCGCGCCGTCGCGCAGGCCGGAGCCTTTGCCGTGGTGCTGGAAGGCGTGATGGAGGACCTTGCGGTCGCCATCACCGACAGCCTTGACATCCCCGTCATCGGCATCGGCGCATCGGCCCATTGCGACGGTCAGGTGCTGGTCGCGGAGGACATGCTTGGCATGTTCGAACGTGTGCCACGCTTCGTGAAACGGTACGAAAACATTGCCGAAACCATCAGCAATGCAGCCGAACGCTATGCCGCCGAAGTGCGCAATCGCAGCTTTCCCACCGCAGATCAGGTCTATCGGCCCAAAAAGTGATTTGCGCTAAGCGCCACCGCCGCTATTGATCGCGCCTTCCGCGAGCTTTTTCTGACGCATATCTGGAGACCCACGTGGCCCTGACGCCGCAAAATAGCGAAGCATTCATGCGCGAGGTCGATGAGGCCGTGCGTCAGGACCAATTGCTGACCTTCTGGCAGCGCTTTGGCCGCTGGATCGTCGCGGCCGTGGTCATCGGCCTCGTTACCTTTGCGGCATGGCTTTATTGGCAGCATTACAGCGCCACTCAATCGCAAGCCGTGTCCGAGGAAATGGACAAGGTGATCTCGGCCGCTGCGGGCGGCGGGACCCCGGATGCAAAGCAACTCGACACGCTGACCGACGCCAGCCAGCCCGGCTTCCGCGCGTCAGCCCAGCTCGTGAAGGCTGGTGTCGCCGCTCGCAAGGGCGACAACAAGGCTGCAATTGCCGCTTACAAGGCAATGGCAGCGGACAGCTCGCTTGATCAGCCCTATCGCGACCTCGCCCTCATCCGCCAGACCACGCTCGAGTTCGAAACGCTTCAGCCGCAACAGGTGGTCGATCGCCTCAAGCCCCTCGCCGTCGAAGGCGCGCCATGGTTCGGCAGCGCGGGCGAACTGGTCGCCATATCCTATATGAAGATGCGCAAGCCCGATCTTGCTGGCCCGCTGTTCGCAGCGATGGCAAAGGATGCCACCGTGCCTCAGTCGATCCGTTCACGCGCGCGACAGATGGCGGGCTTATTGGGCATAGATGCAGTCGAAACGCCGACCGTACCGGGACAGGGATGAAGATAAGCGCATGGGGATGCACAGCATGACGAAATTTGCGGGCACGCGCCGGGTCCTGACCGTCGCCGCGATGGTCGCGCTACTGGCGGGCTGCGGCGTCATCGGGGGCAAGAAGGGTGGACCCAAGACCCCCGTGGTCGGCAACCGCGTATCCATCCTGACGAACGAGCAAGGCGTCGAGGTCGACCCGACCCTGGCCGATGTGCCCGTGTCACTACCCGAAGTCTATGCCAACGACCAATGGTCGCAGCCGGGCGGCAACCCTGCCAAGGCGATGGGCAACCTTGCGCTGAGTACGTCGCCCGCCACGGCCTGGTCCAGCTCGATCGAAGGCAGCACGCCTCGCGCGCGCCTCGCCTCCTCACCCGTGATCGCCAACGGCAAGCTCTACGTCATTGACGCGGGCGCCCATGTCATCGCGTTCGACGCCACGACCGGCGCGAAGCTCTGGCAGACTGCCCTGCCCGCCGAAGGCAGCGGCCGCGCCTTGTTCGGCGGCGGCGTCAGCATCATCGATGACAAGGTGTATGCGAGTACCGGCGTAGGCGACGTCGCTGCCCTCAGCGCCGCAAACGGCTCCATCCTGTGGAAGAAGCGCCCCGGCGGCCCGCTGCGTGGCGCACCCACGCTCGCCAACGGCCATGTCTATGTCATGGGGCAGGACAATCAGATTTTCGCGCTCAACCAGAGCGATGGCGAAGTGCAGTGGACCGACAGCGGCACCTTGCAGGTGACCGGCGTGTTCGGCGTCGCCGCTCCCGCCGCTGCTCAGGGCACGGTGATCGCGGGCTATAGCTCGGGCGAGCTCACCGCCTACCGCTATGAAAACGGCCGCACGCTGTGGGGCGACGCCCTTTCGCGCACCAGCATATCGACAGCCGTCGCTTCCCTCACCGATATTGACGCCAATCCGGTGATCGACCGTGGCCGCGTCTTCGCCATCGGTCAGGGTGGCCGCATGGCCTCCTATGAGCTGGTGAGCGGCCAGCGCCTGTGGGAAATCAACATCGCGGGCATTTCCACCCCGTGGGTCGCGGGCGAATGGGTATTCGTCGTGACCAGCGATGCCAAGCTGCTCTGCGTCGCCCGCGCGACCGGCAAGATCCGCTGGATCAGCCAGCTTCGCCGCTGGGAAAAGGAAAAGAAGAAGGCGAACGCCATCCGTTGGACGGGTCCCGTTCTGGCGGGCGGCCGCCTGATCCTGGTATCCACCCATGGCGACCTCAACTATGTCGATCCGGCAACGGGCGCCGTTCAATCGGCGATTGATATGGACAAGTCCATGTCGCTTTCCCCCGTTGTCGCCAACAACATGCTTTATATCCTTGCTGACAACGGCAAGCTGACGGCGCTTCGTTAACGCCCACGATAATGTTAGATAATCGTGCTCCTGCAAAGGCAGGAGCCCAGTTCCGCTGCTTGGACTGGGTTCCTGCCTTTGCAGGAGCACCAGTGTTTTAAAGGAAACGGGCTATCATGCTGCCCACAGTTGCCATTGTAGGGCGGCCCAATGTGGGCAAGTCCACCCTCTTCAACCGGCTCGTCGGCAAGAAGCTCGCGCTGGTCGATGACCAGCCCGGCGTCACGCGCGATCGGCGGGAAGGGCAAGCGAACCTGCTCGGCGTCGATTTCACCATCATCGACACCGCCGGTTATGAGGACGAGGACCCCCAGACCCTGCCCGGTCGCATGCGAATGCAAACGCAGGCAGCGGTCGAAAGCGCCGACCTGGCGCTCTTCCTCGTGGACGCCCGCGCAGGCATCACCCCCCTCGACGAGGAAATCGGCCGCTGGCTGCGCGAAGGCGACGCCCCGGTCGTGCTGGTCGCCAACAAGGCGGAGGGCAGGCAGGGCGCGGACGGCGTCATGGAAGCATTCAGCCTGGGCCTGGGCGAGCCCGTCCCGCTCTCCGCCGAACATGGCCAGGGCATGGCCGACCTGTTCCAGGCGCTCCTTCCCTATATAGACCGTGAGGAAGAGGAAGAAGCAGAGGAGGGCGAACTAACCGAAGCGGACCTCGAAGCAGCCCCTCTGAAGCTGGCTATTGTGGGCCGTCCCAATGCGGGCAAATCGACCCTCATCAACCGGTTGCTCGGCGAAAACCGTCTGCTCACCGGCCCCGAAGCAGGCATTACTCGCGACAGTATCGCGGTGGACTGGGCGTGGACAGACCCACGCAATGAGGAGGCTGAACCCCGCCCCGTCCGGCTGATCGACACCGCTGGCATGCGCAAGCGTGCGAAGGTGCAGGACAAGCTCGAAAAGCTCGCGGTTTCGGACGGTCTGAACGCTGTGAACTTCGCCGAAGTCGTCGTGCTTCTGCTCGATTCCACGCGCGGGCTGGAAGCGCAGGACCTGCGCATCGCGGACAAGGTTCTGGAGGAAGGTCGCGCCCTCGTCGTCGCGCTCAACAAATGGGACACGGTGGAACATGGCTCGGCCCTGTATCAGGGCATCAAGCAGGCGCTTTCCGATGGCTTGGCGCAGATACGCGGCGTGCCGATCATGACCGTATCCGGCGCGACCGGAAAGGGCTTGGACGACCTCATCCGCGTCGCCTTCGAAACGCGCACCGCCTGGTCGCAGCGCGTTTCCACCGGCATTCTCAACCGCTGGTTCGAACGCGCGCTGGAGGCCAACCCGCCCCCTGCCCCCGGCGGCAAGCGGATCAAGCTGCGCTACATCACGCAGAACAAGACCCGTCCGCCTACCTTTGTGCTATTCGGCACGCGTTTGGACGAACTGCCAGAAAGCTATCGACGCTATCTCGTCAATGGCATCCGCAAGGAATTGGGCTTCGGCGCCGTGCCGGTGCGGCTGACGCTACGCAGCGCCAAAAATCCCTATGCCACCAAATGATCCCGTCCAAGTGAATGCCAGGGGAATGAAATGCCCCTGGCCCGCATTGCGCGCTGCCCGCGCGATGCGGTCGGCCAATGCGGTAACGGTCGAAGCGGACGACCCCAACGCCGCCCGCGAGTTAGAGGCGCTTACCCGGCAGCATGGCTGGAATTTCTCCGCCGCTGCTGGCGATCGCTTTGAATTGTCGCGTAAATCCTGACACCACCCTTCTTCTGGTGCCACCGCTTAACCTGCTGTTTACGCACGGCTTCTATGCTGAAGTCGAAACAGGGAGTGTGTCAGGGTGTCGTATCAAGAGGCAGAACTGGTCAATCAGGCCGATCTGGCAAAGTCCCGGTCGGAACTGGGCAGCGCATTTCTCCGCATTCTCAGCTATTTTCGCGAGGATGGCGACAAGGCCATAAGCGCGATCGAGCAGGCGATCCGCGAACGCAATGCCATCGCGCTTGTCACGCCCGCTCACACATTGAAGGGCGAATCGGCTCAATTTGGTGCCCATCGCTTGAGCAGCATGGCCGAACGCATCGAGATGGTTGCGCGCCGCTGCGTCGAAACCCGCGAGGGACCTGACGAATTGATCGAGGTCGTCGTCAGTCTGCGGCCCTGCTTTACCGAGACAATGTCCCTCCTCGATCGCGACTCCAATCCGTTGGTCGCACGTCGCCCCGCCACATTCGGCCGCCGATCCGAACCACCGTCGCAGGGGTTCGGACGCGTAAGCTGATCTGAGACGATATCTAGGTATTGAAATAAAACGGATCATCGCCCCATATCCGGGCAATGATCCGTTTTTCCGTTCTGGACCTCGTTCCCGTCATCGAAGGAAGCAACGTTGGCGAAGCCCTCGTCAACGCCGCCGCCTTCGCCGTTCATGCCGAACAACTCGGCTTTCATCGCTATTGGGTTGCCGAACATCACGGCATGCCGGGCATCGCATCGGCCGCGACATCGGTGGTGCTGGCGCATATCGGACAGGCGACATCAACTATTCGCATAGGTTCCGGCGGCATCATGCTCCCCAACCATGCCCCCCTGCTGATAGCCGAACAGTTCGGGACGCTCGCAGCGCTTTTTCCCGGTCGAGTAGACCTTGGGCTAGGCCGCGCGCCCGGATCGGACCAGCGGGTGGCTCAGGCCATGCGCCGCACGCTTTCAGGCGGGCCGGACGAGTTCCCGCGCGACGTGCTGGAACTGCAGGCCTATTTCGCGGGTGACGGAAGGCTCGGCTTTCAGGCGACGCCCGGTGCGGGTGAAGATGTGCCACTCTGGATTCTCGGGTCCAGCCTCTACGGCGCTCAACTCGCCGCCGCGCTGGGCCTGCCCTACGCCTTCGCCTCCCATTTCGCTCCTGGCGCGCTTGAGGAAGCGATCGCGGTTTATCGTCGCGACTTTAGGCCATCAGCCCAGCTTGATCGCCCCTATGTGATGGCAGGCTATAATATATTCGCGGCGGACAGCATGGAAGGAGCGCGACTGCTCGCCACCTCCATGCAACAGGCCTTCGTGCGTCTCCGCACGGGGCAGCCGGGGAAGTTGCAGCCGCCCGTGCCCGGCTATTTCGAAAGCCTGCCACCCGGCGCGCAGGCGATGCTTTCGGATGTCCTGAGCGCCACCTCGATCGGCACACAGGACAAGGTCCAAGAGGATCTTGCCGCTTTCATAGAACGAACCGGCGTCGATGAATTGATCATCGGCGGTCAAATCCATGATTTCAATGCCCGCAAGCGCAGCCTGGAAATCGCCATGGCCGCCGCCAAGGCAATTAGCTGACTGCCGAGGCTCCCTGCAAGCGTCCTCCACTCAGCACCTTGGCCAGTCCCGGCCAGGTACGGCTGAGGAGCGATCCCAACAGCAGGACCACGATCAGGACCAGCAAGGGCTGGATCAGCAGATAAGCAGGATAGAAAGGCGAACCGAGCTTCCCGAACAAAACGCCCAGCAACGGCCCACCCAGCCAGATCAGGATCAGATGCGAACAGAATAGCAGAAAGGCGAAGGGCTCGATCCTCAACAACAACCCCCGCACAAGGCTTCCTGCCAGCCCCCAGGACAGCCGCCAGAAGCAAGTGGCCGCCGCAACACGCACCGCAAGGTCAAGCAGGCCGACGCCGATGGCCGATCCCTGCGCCGCTTGCAGGGAAAAATGAAGCTGCACGGCCATCAGCAACAGGAAAGGCATGGCCGCTGCGGCCCAACCCAGTGCAGCGACCCGCTCCGCCAGCCCGGTTCGCCGGGCCATCATGCCCAGCACGAAGAAAAAAAGGATCGCTGGCCGCATCAGCACCGGCGGCCCCCATCCCGCAAGTTGCGCGAGAGCTGCGACAGCAGCAACGCCAATCAGCATGCGATTGGGTAGGCGAAGCAGCAGCGGAGCAATGACCATGCACAGGAACAAGTCGCGCAGGAACGGCATCTGCACATTGATGTCGGGGTTCCGGGTGACGACGAACAGCTCCTGAAACAACCAGTCGAACGAGACCGGCACGGGCGCTGACAGGCCCAGCGACCAGGCCGCGCCGGATACCAGCAGGATGCCAAGGCCATTCCACAGGATCATCGGCAACAGGATCGTCCGCGCCTTTTGCAGCACATGACGGAACCAGTTCTGCGCGCGGGACGATCCCGCCACCAGCCACCCCGAAATGACGCCCAGCAGCGGCACTGCGCTGCGCCCGAATATTTCCATGAGCAGCCAGCGCAGATTTTCCTGTGGAGTGCCGCGGGCGATTTCCAGGTCATGGCCGTTCAGCCCGGTCCAGGCATGCACATAGACCACGCCCAATATGCAGATCACCCGAGCTATGGAAATCGCATCGGATCGGCGCGCCGCATCGGCCGTCATCAACTGGGTCAAATGCATATCCTGATCTTACGGCAGTCAGCGGCCGATACGCATCGCGAACGATTCGCGCCATAGGAGCCGCCCGAACGCGCGGCGGGATGTGGCGATAGCGGGGTTAACAGGGTCGCGCGATCGCAGGCGCAAAACGTCGGCGATAAGCCATTTCTTTACTTATGTATGGCTACACAGTCAGGCCGAATTCCGGCAGCGCGCGCCGGAAATCTGATTCAAGGGGGGTGTATGAGCCACATGCCGGGAGCTGCCGAATTCACGCACGGCCAAACGAAGCCTGCCGCAGCCAACGCCATGGGCGCGGTATTTCAGATAGCCGGTTCCAGTTCCAAAGTGCTGATCGACGCGGCCTCCATCGCAACCCTCGCACATGATAGCGACCCTTGCACGGCCATGGCGGGTCAAGTCGGCAGCCAGGTGAAAATGCGTGTCGGCAGTGCATGGCTCATAGCCAGCGTGCGCTCCATGGCGATGGATCGGCAGGACAGCGGCCTGATCATCGCTGACGTGGATTTTCTGGGCGAAGGTGACGAAGAACAGCTTACCGGCCGCATCCATCACTTCCGTCGCGGCGTCACCCGTTATCCTGCGCCGGGCACGGAAATTTTCCCCGTATCCAGCGCCGACATGCAGCAAATCTACGCCGCCGATGACCGGCCCCATGTGCAGATCGGCACCGTCTACCCCACGACAGACACGCGCGCCGCCCTCTATGTCGATTCGATGCTGGGCAAACATTTCGCCCTGCTGGGTTCGACCGGTACGGGCAAATCCACCAGCGCCGCTCTCATTCTTCACCGCATTTGCGACCTGTCGCCCGAAGGCCATATCGTGATGGTCGATCCCCATGGCGAATATGGTGCGGCCTTTGCCCAGAATGGCGCGGTCTTCGACGTAGGCAATCTCGCGCTGCCCTACTGGCTGATGAATTTCGAGGAGCATTGCGAGGTTTTCGTCACCTCCGAAGGCTCCGATCGAACGGTCGACCGCGACATTCTGGCAAAATGCCTGCTCGCCGCGCGGCAGAAGAACCGGCTGGCGGAAAGCATCGGCAGGCTGACCGTCGATTCGCCGATCCCCTATTTGCTGTCGGATCTCACCAACATCCTGCAAAATGAGATGGGGAAACTCGACAAGGGCACGGGCGCCCTCCCCTATATGCGGCTCAAGACGAAGATCGACGAGATCAAGGCGGACCCGCGTTACAGCTTCATGTTCTCAGGCATGCTCGTCGCGGACACGATGCAGGAATTTCTGGCGAAGATTTTCCGCCTGCCATCAGGCGGGAAGCCGATTTCGATCATCGACGTGTCGGCCATGCCGTCGGACATCACCTCTGTGGTGGTATCGGTGCTGTCCCGCCTGGTCTTCGACTATGCCATCTGGGCGCGGGATGAGGCTCAGCGGCCGATCCTGCTCGTCTGTGAAGAGGCACACCGCTATATTCCCAGCACGACCACCGGCACCGGTCAGGCCGTCCGCCGCATTCTGGAGCGCATAGCCAAGGAAGGCCGCAAATATGGCGTATCGCTCGGCCTCATCACGCAGCGGCCGTCAGACCTTGCAGAAGGCGTGCTGTCGCAGTGCGGCACCATCATTTCCATGCGCCTCAACAATGATCGCGACCAGGCATTCGTGAAGGCCGCCATGCCCGAAGGCGCGCGCGGCTTCCTCGATTCCATTCCCGCGCTGCGTAATCGAGAGGCGATCATCTGCGGTGAAGGTGTCGCAGTGCCCATCCGCGTCGCACTGGATAATCTGGAGGAGCACCGGCGGCCCGCGTCGGGCGATCCAAGCTTCACGGACCTTTGGCGTCAGTCGGGCGGAGAGGCAGACATTCTCGACCGCACAATCACCCGCTGGCGCAGCCAGGGAAGATAACCGTCAGCCCGCAGGCGCAAACCGGCCTGCGGGTTCGCTCTCCGCGCTGATGCTTTCGCGGCACTCTTCCTCATGGACGGGGACGAGCAGCGTCGCCTTGCGCCAGCCGCCCTGCAGATAAGCGAGACTCGCAATCAGAAGGGCCGATCCCGAACTCACAGGGAAGCTCAACCACAAGGCATTGGCACCCAGATACGGATAGCCGAAATAATAAAAGCCGAGGCGGACGCAGAAAAGCGTGACGGTCAGGATCAACAGCGGCCTCACCACGACGCCATTCGCCCGCATCACCCCGAACAGGATCATCGTGGCGCCGAACAGCATATAGCTCCAAGTCGCGAGCAATTGCATCTTCCAGGCGGCATCGATCGCAGCCCTGTTGTCGCCTAGGAAGAGCGAGAGCAGCGGCGCATGAAACAACAGGATCACGCCAATCATCGCGGCCGTAATCAGCAGCAGATAGCCCAACCCATAAGCGGTAATCCGGCCAATCCGGTCCCATCGGCCCGCGCCGATATTTTGCGCCGCCATGGCGCTGACCGCCGCACCCATGGCCATCGCAGGCATCTGCAAATAGGTCCATATCTGCTGCGCCGCGCCATAAGCCGCCGTAACGATAAGCCCTTCGCGGTTAACCAGACCGATGATCATCAGGCCGACCGCCGACATGACGATCATCTGAAGGCCCATCGGCAATCCTTTGCCCAGCAGGATACGCAGCTGGTCCGAAGCGGGGATCAGGTAGCGCAGCTCCCTCCCCCGCAAGCGCAGCGGCAGGTCCTTGGCATATACATAGAAGATCAGGCCAAGCAGGCTGGCGATGCCCGCCGCCGCCGTGGCCGCCGCCGATCCACCGATGCCCATTGCCGGAATCGGCCCCAGCCCAAGGATGAATACCGGGTTCAGCACCAGATCGATCCCGACGCTGACGAACATGAAAATCAACGGAGTGCGCGCGTCCCCCGCTCCCCGCAATCCCATCATCATCATGACGCTGATCAACGTTGCGGGCATCGCAATGAAAATCACGCGCAGATAGATCAGCGCCATGTCAAATGCTTCGGCAGGCGTTCCCAGCAGATGCAGCATTGCGGGCGATGCAACCCATCCGGCCGCAGCGACAACGGTGCCCAATATGGTGCAAAAGCCCGTCGCTGACCCGAACGACCGGCGGGCGGCATCCATATCGCCCCGTCCCGCCGCCTGGGCGATCACCACGGTCGATGCCATGCCAAATCCGAACACGATGGAAAACATCAGGAACATCGTGATGTTCGCGTTGGCCGTGGCGGCAAGAGCCTGCGCGCCCAGAAAGCGGCCGACCCAGATCGCGTTGATCGATCCATTCAATGACTGAAGCACGTTGGACGCCAGCGTCGGCACGGCAAAGACCAGCAAGGACGACGCGATAGGCCCGTTTACCAGGTCCCTTGTTTCACGCTTCCCTGCCGCCATTCCTGCCTCCCCTAAGCGCTTCATCATTAACCGATCAGGCCAGACGATCCAGCGCTGCCGCCAACCTTTCCGCCTCTGCGGTTTTCTCGGCATGATCTTCACGTGCCTTGGCCACCGCCTCTGGCTTGGCCTTTTCCACGAAACTCGGGTTGGAAAGACGCCCGGAAAGCGAATCCCGTTCCTTTTCCGCAGCGGCCAAGGCTTTTGCCAGCCTCGCCTTTTCCGCCGCGATGTCGATCACGCCCTCCAGCGGGAGGATGAAGGTCGCCTCATCGACAACGATCTGCGCCGCGCCACCAGCTACGTTATCGCCAAAGGACAGGCTCTCCACCCGCCCCAAACGCGCCAGGGCCGCGCCCTGCCGATCGATGCGGCGTCGTGTTTCTTCGGAGGCTTCGCTGACTACGACCTTCAGCTTTGCGCCCGGCGGCACGTTCAGTTCAGTCCGCGCCGTGCGCATCGCGCTGATCAAGCGGATCAACCAGTCAATCTCTGCCTGCGCCTCGCTATCGACGGCATAGAGCGCCTGCGGCCAGCGAGCGACGATCAGCTCCGTCTCACGGGTGCCGGTCAGGTTCCACAGCTCTTCGGTGATGAAGGGCATGAAGGGGTGGAGCATGACGAGGATCTGGTCGAACGCCCAGCCCGCGACCGCCTTCGTCTCGTCCTCCATCGAACCTTTGGTGAGTTCGATATACCAGTCGCAAAACTGGTCCCAGACGAAATGATAGATGGCATTCGCGGCTGCGTCGAAGCGCAGCTCGGTCATGGCGGTGTCGATCGCCTGCACGGTCGCGACCGTCTCGGCAATGATCCATCGGTTGACCGGCGCGGCGGCGGCGGGCGCCTCATGGCTGGTCGATGCGGTAACGCCGTTGGATTGCAGGAAGCGCGCGGCGTTCCAAAGCTTGGTCGCGAAGTTGCGATACCCCTCAACCCGCTTCTCATCCATCTTCACGTCGCGGCCCTGGCTTTCCATGGCGGACATGAAGAAACGCAGAGCGTCGGCGCCGAACTTGTCGATCAGGCCCAGCGGATCGACGACATTGCCCTTGGACTTGGACATTTTCTGCCCGTCCGCCGCACGCACCAACCCGTGGAGGTAGAGCTTGCGCCAAGGCACATCGCCCATGAACTCCATCCCCTGCATCGCCATGCGCGCATCCCAGAAAAACAAGATGTCGAAGCCGGAGATCAGCAGGTCGTTGGGATAGTGACGCTGGAGCAAAGAGCCGGGACGAGGAACCAAGCCCCTCCCCTTCAGGGGAGGGGTTGGGGTGGGGGATTGCCCCAAGTGCTGCGTGTGATCGAGAGCCCCCACCCCCGGCCCCTCCCCTGAAGGGGAGGGGTGCGTGAGGTTATCCGGCCAACCCAGTGTACCGAAGGGCCAGAGCGCCGAGGAAAACCATGTGTCGAGCACATCGGGATCGCGAACCAACTTTTTGTTGCCAGCAAGCGCCTGCGCTTCCTCCTCGCTTTCCGCGACATAGGGATTGCCATCCTCATCATACCAGGCGGGAATCTGATGCCCCCACCAAAGCTGGCGCGAAACGCACCACGGCTGGATATTCTCCATCCAGTTGAAGAAGGTCTTCTCCCAGGTCTTGGGCACGATCTCGATCCGCCCGTCGCGCACGGCCTGCATAGGCGCTTGCGCCAGTTTCTCGGCATCGACATACCATTGGTCGGTCAGCCAGGGTTCGATCACCACGCCCGAACGATCGCCAAACGGCGTCTGGATGGTGCGCGGCTCGAAATCGGCTTCGACCTCCTCGCCGTCCTTATTCTTCGAAACATGCGGCACCAGCATGCCCAGCGCCTTCATTTCCGACACGACCAGTTCGCGCGCGCCATCGACGCCATCCCGCTTAAAGCGATGCAGCCCCAGAAAGCGCTCCGGTATCAATCCATCCGCCGTCTGCACGACATTGGCATCGGCATCGAACATGTTGAGCATCTCGGCAGCGCGGAAGCCCGCTCGCTTGCCCACCTCAAAATCGTTGAAGTCATGCCCCGGCGTGATCTTGACCGCACCAGACCCTAGTTCGGGATCAGCATGCTCGTCGCCCACGATCTTGAAGCGCCGCCCCGTGATCGGCTGGAGAATATCCTTGCCGATAACGTCCCTGTAGCGTGGATCGTCAGGATGCACCGCCACCGCCATGTCGGCCAGCATCGTCTCCGGCCGGGTCGTCGCGACGACGATATGGTCCGCGCCGTTGGCCAGCTTCACGCCGTCCGCCAGCGGATAGCGGAAATGCCAAAAGCCGCCCTTCACCTCCTGCGTCTCGACCTCAAGGTCCGAAATCGCGGAGCGGAAACGCGGATCCCAATTCACCAGCCGCTTGTCGCGATAGAGAAGACCGCGCTCATGGAGTTCCACAAACACCTTGATGACGGCCTTCGAAAAGCCCTCATCCATGGTGAAGCGCTCATTGGCCCAGTCCATTGAGCAGCCGAGCCGCCGCAGCTGGCGCGTAATCGCGCCGCCGCTTTCGGCTTTCCACTCCCAAACCTTCTCAATGAACTGCTCACGCGTATAGTTGGTGCGCTTGTCCTGCCGCGCCTCCATCTGCCGCTCGACCACCATCTGGGTCGCGATGCCAGCATGATCGGTACCGACGACCCACAGCGCGTCCTTGCCACGCAGCCGTTCGTAGCGGATCACGATGTCCTGCAACGTATTATCGAGCGCATGGCCGATGTGCAGGCTGCCGGTCACATTCGGCGGCGGATTGACGATGGTGAAGGGTTCGGCGTCCGGGCGTTCCGGGCGGAACAAGCCCTTTTCTTCCCAATGGGCATACCAGCGGGATTCGATTTCGGCGGGGTCAAAGGTCTTGGGCAGTTCGGTCATGGAAAGGCGCCTTAAAGCCCCTTCCCTGACCATTCCAGCGCTTTTACCGCCTTGCAGGTGTCAACCGAGCCAATGCGCCATAAGTTGGAACGCGCAGAGCCTGCCAGATCAGCGACCAGTGATGCGGGCGATTTCCTTTGCCACCATGTCTTCCACCAACGCGGGAAGGCGGGCATCCAGCCATTCCTTCAGCATCGGCTTCAACATGGACCGGACCAGACCGTCCAGCGTGTTATCTTCGCCGTCCTTGGGCGTTACCAGCATGGAGGACAGCGCCGAAAGCGAATGCCGCGCGGCCACTTCGCTTTCAACCGAGAGGATCGAGCTTTCCTCGCCCGGCACTTCGACCTGCGTTGCACGGCCAGTCTTGTGGGCAGGCATCGGCTCCTCCGCTCCAACCTCGTCAGTCAGTTCCAGCACTTCCTCGGCCGCAGGTTCGGCGGGTTCGGCAACCTGTTTGGGTGCAGCATCGGCTTTGCCCCGGCGCGACACCGTCTGCGCAGCCTCCTCGCCTTCCTCAGCAATGATGCGCTTGATGGACGAAAGAATGTCCTCCATCGAGGGTTCCTTGCTCATGTCGCCCATGATAACCCCTGTTAACCTTAAGGTTGTTGCGCCAAACCAGCAGGCACATTGGCATTTTGTGCTGGCGTGTCAACGGTTCTGGTCGCTTCTGGCTTGGGCGAAGGGCCGAAATCCCAATCGAACCACTTGCCCTTGACCCGATCATAATTAACCATGGGATCATAGAGCGTGCCGGTTTCCAGGCTGAGGTCGTCCGCTTCCGCATGTCCCATCGCGGCCAGCAGGCTGAAGCCCGCGACATAGGCATTGCGGCGAGCAGACACCAATTGCACCTTGGCGTTCAGCGCTTCCTGTTCCGCATTCAATATGTCCAGGATGGTGCGGCTGCCGACGGAATTTTCCGCGCGCACACCTTCAAGCGACAGATTGGCCGCCTCGACCGCCTTCTGGTTGGATTCGATGCTTTGCAGCGATGCCTGCCAGCTCGCATAGGCTGATCGCGTTTGGGCGATGACGCCCCGCTCAACCTCAATCTCCTGCTCCATCGCCCGCGATTCGAGCGCCTGGTTCTGGCGCACCTGCGCGCCGGGTCGGCCGCCCTGATAAAGCGGAAGGCGCAACGTCGCTCCCGCAACCACCTGCTTGTTCAGCTGTGACGGATCGGTCGGGTCATCGAGCGATCCCAGATAATGGGTGTAGCTGCCCTGCGCGAAACCCGACAGCGTCGGGAGGACGCCTGCCTTTGCCACCCGCACGTCATAACGAGCGGCTTCACGCGCCTTTTTCGCGGCGACAAGGTCAGGATTGTCGGCAAGGGCCACCTGCACCGCCGTTTCGGGCGTAGCAGGAAGGCCGGGAAGCGGCGGCGGCGGTTGCAGGTCATCCGGCGTGGCGCCGACCAGGGCGATGTAATTTTCGCGGCTGGTGATCAGGTTCGCCTGCGCCGTCTGAAGGTTGGATCGGGCCAGCGCGAGCCGCGATTCGGATTGGGCGACGTCTGTACGCGTCAGGTCGCCCACTTCGAATCGGTCGTTCGTTGCCTGCAAATTGACCCCGAGCGCGCTGACATTCGCCAGATTGAGCGACACGACCGCGCTGTCGCGGATCACGTCCATGTAGGCCGCGACAACCTGGGAGAAGATCGATGCTTCGGTCCCGCGCAGATTGGCCTGCCCCGCCTGCACGCGCACCTTGGCCGCCTTCACCCCGTTACGGACTGCGCCGCCCTGATAAATAGGGACATTCACCGTAGCCGTCCCGACGAGCGAGCGATCAGGCGCGAGGAAGGAGCGCGCAGGCTTTACCAGCAACTCCTGATATTCGGTGGTGGTGCCGATATTGGGCCGTCCATCCGCCTTGCGGATCGGCACATTCTCATCCGTCGCCCGTTGCTGCGCCCGGGTGCCGGTGAGCGTGGGGTTGGAACGATAAGCCTGTGCCAGCGCACTTTGCAGGGTTTCAGCCTGCGCGATCCCAGCGTTGAGGAGCAGCAGAGCCGTGGCGGCTGAGTGCCGAAGAAACACCTGCTTTGCCGTCATGACTCCCCCAGCCGGTTAAAAGACGAAACGCTCCGGCGCAGCAAAACCGGGCAGGATGACCATCTCAAGGTCGGTCAGGCTGACAAGACCCAGGATACCGGAAACCACCCGCCCACTGCAAAGGCGTGTAACGCCGCGCTCGACAAGACCCGTCACCACGCGCGCGCCATCGGCAAGCTGCCCGACAAGCGTCGCGGGCACTTCCTCCACCGCGCCATCAATGAAGAGTACATCGTAGGGCGCACCCTCGGGCGCTCCCGCTTGCAGCGGGCCGCGTACCACCGTGGCGCCATTACCTAACAATTGCGGACCATCTTCAGCCTCGACTGCCGTCACCTGGGCGCCGAGAGCGGCGAGAAGTGCCGCGCTATAGCCCGTGGCCGCACCGATGAGCAGAACGCGATCGCCCTCCTCCACCTGCGCTTCCTTGAGCAGCCGTCCGGTGGCCAGCGGCGGATTGAGCGCGCGGCCGGAGGAAAGCGGAATCGACCGATCGACATAGGCCATGGCGCGCCGTTCAGCAGGCACGAAATCTTCCCGTGGCACGCGCGCCATCACGGCAATCACCCGTGGGTCATCGACATCGCTGGTGCGAAGCTGGCTTTCGACCATGGCGGCCCGCATCGATGAAAAATTCTGCTCGGTCACGATACTACCTCGATTGGCATAACTGTATTGGCATGGCAATACAGCGCTGACATTATCGGGACCTCTAGATCACGCGACAAGCAACGCCAAGCGGCTTTCCATGCCCGTGAACGATAATCTTGGGATCAGCGACCATGGCCGCGCTTGACTTTGCATCAAAAGCCGCACATTTGCGGCCACCCACGCCGAGGCCCGATGGCGGAGTGGTTACGCAGAGGACTGCAAATCCTTGCACGCCGGTTCGATTCCGGCTCGGGCCTCCAAAGCCGCCTCATCCTGCGATAAGGCGCCAGCCCACCAGAACCAGGATGATCGCTAGCAACGGCTGAAGCACGCGGTCTGATGCGCGCGTCGCCAGCAGCGATCCGATGATGATGCCCGGGATCGACCCGATCAGCAGGTTGGCGAGCAGCATGCCGTTCACGTTGCCGATCCAAAGATGGCCCAGCCCGGCGATCAGGGTAAGCGGCACGGCATGGACAATATCCGTCGCCACCAACCGTTGCAGCCGCATGCGGAGGGGATAGAGCGCAAGGAGCAAGGTCGCGCCGATCGCCCCCGCACCCACGGAGGTCAGCGTTACCATCGCCCCCAGCAGCGCACCCGCGGCAACCGTCAGCGGAGGCTGCCAACGCGTGAAGCGATCGGCGGTGCCAACGCGGCGGGCCAAGGCCCAACGGTGGAAATGCCCACGCAGCAGGGTTGCAACCGCCGTAATGATCAGGACGCCGCCCAGCGCGCTAGTGACAATGCCGCTCTTGATCTGCTGCACATGCGTCTGGGAAAGGATCAACAGCGTGATCAGCGCGGCGGGAAGGCTCCCCAGGCACAGGCGCTTCACCACCTGATAATCCGGCCCGCCATCTGGCCCGCCGTGACGATGATGGATCGCACCACCTACTGACTTGGTGATGGCCGCGAACCAGAGGTCGGTGCCGACCGCCGTCGCCGGTGCTACGCCGAACAGCAGGATGAGGATTGGCGCCATCAGCGACCCGCCGCCAACGCCAGTCATTCCGACCATGATTCCGACGAACAGGCCCGCTATTCCATGCAGCCAGTCCATAATTCCCCCACTTCCGCATTCAGTTCGCCGTTGCGCCATACGACGACGCCCATGATGCCGCCAAGCCCCGCGCAAGGTATTTTCTACCAAAATAATATAGAAAGCGACTCGAATGCGCCGTCCGGTTGCTCTCGACACCCGTTCCTTCGCCCGTCTAAAGAAGGGCGATGATGAAGCTATTCATAGGCAACAAGGCATATTCCAGCTGGTCTCTGCGCGGCTGGCTCGCCTGCAAGCTCAGCGGGTTGCCGTTCGAGGAAGTCGTGGTCCCGCTTTATGATGAAGCATGGGAAAAGCGGCGCGAAGGCGATGAATTCGCCCCTTCTTCAGGCAAGGTGCCCATATTGTGGGACGGCGACGACACCGTTGTCTGGGACAGCTTGGCGATTATCGAATATCTGAACGAGAAGGCTGGCGGCGACAAATTCTGGCCCACCGACACGGCGGCGCGGGCGATGGCCCGGTCCATGGCGGCGGAGATGCATTCCAGCTTCGCGGCGCTGCGGCGCGAGCACAGCATGAACATCCGCCAGATTTACGACGCCATACCGCCCTCCGAGGCTGTCGCGCAGGACATCGCCCGCATCATGCAGCTGTGGGCACAGGCCCGAGCTCGTTATGGTGGCGTGGGCGATTTCCTTTTCGGCGAATTTGGCGCGGCGGATGTGATGTTCGCCCCGGTCGTGACGCGCTTCATAACCTATCAGCTGCCCGTCGCACGTTTTGCCGAAGCTTATATGCAGGCGGTCGTCAATCATCCCTGGATGCAGGAATGGATCGGCGGCGCACAGGCTGAGGAATGGGTGATCGACCGATTCGAGGCGCCGCCAGTTTCCAATTGAGGCGTTGGCGGATTCGGTCTTGTAGGCCATTCCCTCTCCCCTTCAGGGGTCTGCCAGAGGCGCATGACTCTGGCCGAGGTGCCGAGCGCAGCGAAGGCGGGAGAGGGGCCTGAAAGGCGAGATCGCTCACCTTCTCCCTCCCAAACAAAAAAGGGCCGACGGACTTGCGTCCCCGGCCCCTTTTTCATCCTGATCGATTAGATCAGCCGACGATTTCTTCGGGCTTGAAGAAATAGGCGATCTCGATCGCGGCATTTTCCTCGCTGTCCGAACCATGGACCGAGTTCGCTTCGATCGACTCGGCATAGTCCTTGCGGATCGTGCCTTCGTCGGCGTTGGCCGGGTTGGTGGCGCCCATGATGTCGCGGTTGCGCTTCACGGCGTCTTCGCCTTCCAGAACCTGGACGACGACCGGGCCGGAAATCATGAAGGCAACCAGATCAGCGAAGAAAGGGCGTTCCTTGTGAACGGCATAGAAGCCCTCGGCCTGTTCGCGGCTCATGCGGATGCGCTTGGACGCGACGACGCGCAGGCCTGCTTCTTCCAGCTTCTTGGTCACGGCGCCGGTCAGGTTGCGGCGCGTGGCGTCAGGCTTGATGATCGAAAAGGTGCGGGTCACGGCCATGAGGCTCAAAAGCTCCGGATTGTTGGAATTGGCGCGCCCTTTAGACCGCGCCGCTCCGCACCGCAAGGGGGCGTGACCGCCCCGCTTGCTCACGGACCCTGCACCCATTTCCCCTGCTCCTGCCGCCAGAAGCGGGGCATGACCCCCTCCCGCTTCGACAGGGCACGCCAGCTTTCCCGCGCACCATCGACGGTCAGCGCATCGAAAAAGTAGAAAGCCCGCTCGAAATCCAGCGCCTCTTCACGCCAGATGCCATCGGCTATGGCGACGTGCCGGGCGCCGTTCGCAGGGCTGCAATCCTGCGCCAGAAGTACCGGCTGCATCGCCTCACTGCCCTCCCCCGCCCGACCGTGGGCAAGGAAGCTTTCCGGCGGCCCGTTCCACAGCCCGACCGAAATGCGTTCAAGCTGCGCCTCGTCCTGCGCGACCACCAGCAACCGTTCACCCAGGCCGAGTATGCGCGCGGCAATGGCGGGCAGCACCCGATCCACAGGATCACGGCTAAGCTGGTAGAAATCGACCTGCATCAGCGCTCAAACTTGTCCGCCACCAGACGATCGATCAGGCGCACGCCATAGCCGGTCGCGCCCTTGTCCCAGGTTGCACCGGGCTTATCCGCCCAGACCATGCCCGCAATGTCGAGATGTGCCCACTTGACCCCATCATCGACGAATCGCTTGATGAACTGCGCGGCGGTGATCGACCCGGCATAGCGCGCGCCCATATTCTTCATATCCGCAATCGGGCTGTCGATCAGCTTGTTATAGGCGTCGCCTAGCGGAAAGCGCCAAAGCTGGTCGCCTGCCGCCTTGCCAGCAGCGAGCAGATCTTCGGCAAGCCCTTCGTCATTGGCGAACAGTCCGGCATATTGATCGCCCAACGCCACGATCATCGCGCCGGTCAGTGTGGCAAGATCAATGACAACCTCGGGAGAATAGGTTTTCTGCGCCCAGGTGATGACGTCGCACAGCACCAGTCGACCTTCGGCATCGGTGTTGATGACCTCGATCGTCTGGCCCGACATGGAGGTCACGATGTCGCCGGGACGCTGCGCGTTGCCGTCCGGCATGTTTTCCACAAGGCCGCAAACGCCGATGACGCGCGCCTTCGCCTTGCGCCCCGCGAGCGCCTTCATCGCGCCCGCGACCGCGCCTGCGCCGCCCATGTCCCACTTCATATCTTCCATGCCCGCGCCGGGCTTCAATGAAATGCCGCCGGTATCAAAGGTCACGCCCTTGCCGACAAAGACGATGGGCTTGTCGCCCGCGCCGCCCGTGCCATCCCACTCCATCGCCAGCAGGCGTGGCTCGCGCACCGACCCCTGCGCAACGCCGAGCAATGCGCCCATGCCCAGTTCCGCCATCGCCGCCTTGTCGAGAACGGTGATCTTGACGCCCAGCTGTTCAAGATGACGGCAACGTTCGACGAAGCTTTCCGGATACAGGATGTTCGCGGGTTCAGAGACCAGCTCGCGCGTGAAGGTGACGCCATCGGCCACCGCCGACAGCCGCTGCCAATGCGCGTCCGCGTCATTCGCAACGACCGACAGCTTCGTCAATGTTGGCTTTGTCTTTTCCGGCTGCCGGGTGCGATAGGTATCTATCCGCCAAGCGCGCAGAGATGCGCCAAAGGCAAAATGGGCCGCCTTATCGCCCGCCGCGCCGCCGAAAAATTCCACTGCGGCATGGCTCGCACCGCTCGTCAGCAGACGCGCGGTCAGCGCCGCGCCCGCTCGCTCATAATCCGCTTCGCTCCCGCTGCCGGTGCCGACCAGAACGATGCGCAGCACCTTGCCGCCCTCTTCGGCGAAGCTTTCAAAGCTTGCCCCCGCCTCACCCGTGAAGCGCGCCGCCGCCGCACCCGCCGCCAGAGTAGGCGCCGCCGCGATCGGCAAGGCATCGAAACCGCCCTTGGGAACGGCAAAGACCAGCGTGTCGGCGTCGGGACGCACCGGGGTGAATGCGATTTCCATCAAGGGTCCTTCTTCTGCTTTTCTGATCGTGTGGCGCTAGGAACGCTCCATGCCAGATAATGTCGCTTGCCCCATCTGGCAAAGCCGTTCGACCGATTTCCGGTAAAAGAAGCGTGACGAAAGATTGCGGCGCGCGCAAAGCAATGCGATAGGCGGGCAACGAAGCGCCCCTGAAGAGGCACGATCCCCTTGCAGAATTTTTCCCGTTCCTCGCGTCTGAAACATATGCTGACCGCAAGCGCGGCGCTCGCCTGCATGGGCGGGATGCCGCATGCCTTCGCGCAGGAGTTGCAATCACCGCCGACGCCCGTCAGCGCGCCCGACGCTCCCGTGCCCACGACCGACGAGCAAATCGGTTTTTCGGCCGATGCCCTGGAATATGACAATAATACGGAAATCGTGACGGCCACCGGGAACGTCCAGTTGCTCCGGCAGGGCAACCGGCTGCGCGCGGACAAGGTGGTGTGGAACCGCACCACAGGGCAGGTGGAAGCGCGCGGCAATGTCTCGGCGACCGATCCTGAAGGCAATATCGCTTATGGCGACCGCTTCCAGGTGACCGACACGCTGAAGGACGGCACGGTCGAAAACATGCTGCTGGTGCTTCAATCGGGTGGCCGATTGGCGGCGGTGCAGGGCGTTCGGGTGAACGGCGTCTATACGCTGCACAAGGCCGCTTATACCGGCTGCAGCGTAGTGGACAGCGACGGCTGCCCCAAGGAACCCACATGGCAGATCAAGGCGGTCAAGGTCGTCTACGACCCCGTCGCCGCCCGCGTGCGATACCGCAATGCCAACGTGGAAATATTCGGCCTGCCGCTCATTCCGCTGCCCGGCTTTTCACACCCGGTCGGCGACACAGGCGGCACCGGGCTGCTGGTGCCGAACCTGCGCTACGACCGGAATAACGGCGTCGAAGTCGCCCTGCCCTATTATATCAAGCTGGCGCCCAACCGCGACCTGACGATCACGCCGCACGTCTATTCCAAGACGCTGCCGATGCTGGAGACGAATTTCCGCCATCGCTGGGACCGTGGCGCCTATCAGATCACCGGATATGTGACCAACGCGCGGCGCATCGACGCCAGCAGTTCCCTGCCCGGTTCCACCGGCCCAGCGGGATCGGAAAAGGGCTTCCGCGGCTATGTCGATGCCAGCGGCGCCATGCAGCTGACGCCGGAATGGAGCGTCAACGGATCGCTCCGCGTGGCGAGCGACCGCACCTTCCTTCGCCGCTATGACATCAGCCGCGACGATCGGCTGCGTTCGACCCTCGGCGCCCAGCGCATCGGCGAGAACAGCTATTTCTCCATCGCTGGCTGGGCCGTCCAGACGCTGCGCCTCGGTGACCCGCAGGGGCAAACGCCGATCGCGCTGCCCGTGATCGACTATCGCCTGCGTCTGATGGACCCGCTGCTCGGCGGCCGGATTCAGTTTCAGGCGAACAGCCTCGCGATCACCCGCACCCACGGCCAGGATACGCAGCGCGCCTTCGCTGCCTTTGAATGGAACCTGCGCAAGCTGACGGGCATGGGTCAGGAGGTGAATTTCACCACCTATCTGCGCGGCGACGTCTATCACAGCAGCGACAATCTACAGAACAACATCGCCCGTTATGCCGGCGATCCCGGCTGGCAGGCGCGCGGCATCGCCGCAGCCGCGATCGATGTCCGCTGGCCCTTCATGGGTGAGGCGTTCGGCGGCGTGCAGCGGATCGCGCCCCGCGTGCAGATCGTAGCAGCGCCCCGGCTGGCAAATCTTTCGCTACCCAATGAAGACGCGCGCGCCATCGATCTGGAAGACAGCAACCTCTTCGCGCTCAACCGCTTCGCAGGCTATGACCGGTTCGAAGATTCGACCCGCATCACCTATGGTCTGGAATATAGCCTCTCCCTGCCAGGCTTTTCGCTGGAAAGCGTCGTCGGCCAGAGCTACCGCCTCAACAGTCGCGAAAGCATCCTGCCCGACGGCACCGGCCTTTCCGATCGCATGTCCGACATCGTCGGCCGCACGACCGTCCGTTTCCGGGATTTCGTCAGCCTCATCCACCGTTTCCGCCTGGACAAGGACGGGCTGGCGGTGCGCCGCAACGAAATCGACGCAACGATCGGCAGCCGCAAAACCTATGCCATGGTCGGCTATCTCCGGCTCAACCGGAACGCCGCGACGGGGCTTGAAGATTTGCAGGACCGCGAGGAACTGCGTTTCGGCGGCCGTGTGCAATTCGCCCGCTTCTGGTCCGTCTTTGGATCCACCGTCGTCGATCTGACCGACAGGAAAGAAGATCCGCTCAGCGTCTCCGATGGCTACGAACCCGTCCGTCACCGGCTCGGTATCGCCTATCAGGATGACTGTCTGACGCTGGGCCTGACGTGGCGTCGCGATTATCTGGCCGCCGGTGACGCGCGAAAGGGCAATAGCTTCCAACTACGGCTGGCTTTTCGGAATATCGGCATATAAGGATCAGCCTTCCCGTTCAGGACCGGTTCTGGCCGCTCAGGACCGGTTAAGGCGGACCGGCGCATCACGCGCTGGACCGTAATGGAGAGTTTTGTCGACGATGCAGCCTGTCGTTTCCCCGCCTTCCCGCCTTGGACAATCGCTTCGGACCAGCGCGCGCGCCCTGCTCCTGTCCTCTATCCTGTTGGGATCGATCGGTAGCCCTGTCGCCGCCCAGACCGTCAATGACGATGAAGGGGTCGCCTCGCAGCAGTTGAACCTGCCCAAGGACGTGACCGTGTTTGGCAAAAGCGATCCCAATGTCCGCAAGGCCACGGCCATCGTCAACGGCCGCATCATCACCGGCACCGACGTGGATCAGCGTTTGGCGCTCATCCTCGCGGCAAATGGCGGCAAGGTGTCGGCAGAGGAACGGGAGCGTCTGCGCGTGCAGGTGCTGCGCAACCTCATCGACGAGACGCTTCAGATTCAGGAAGCCGCCGCCCACGACATCAAGATCGACAAGTCGGAAATCGACCAGAGCTATGAACGTGTCGCGGCGAACTTCAAGCAGTCGCCCGCCCAGTTCGACCAATATCTGCGCGCTCAGGGTAGCGCACCCGCCAGCATCAGGCGCCAGATCGAAGGCGAGCTGGCGTGGAGCCGCCTGCTCCGCCGCAACATCCAGCCCTTCGTGAACGTTTCCGCCGATGAAGTGAAGTCGGTCGTCGATCGCATGAACGCGGCCAAGGGCAGCGACGAATATCGCATCGGTGAGATCTACCTGTCGGCAACGCCCGAAAATGAGGCGCAGATCGTCTCGAACGCCCGCAACATCATCGAACAGATCAAGCAGGGCGGCAGCTTCGCCGCCTACGCCCGGCAGTTTTCCGAAGCTTCGACGGCTGCTGTCGGCGGCGACCTCGGCTGGGTTCGCCCGGCGCAGTTGCCCGATGAACTGGCCAAGGCCGCCAATGAGATGCAGATCGGGCAGCTCGCTGGTCCCATCCCCGTTCCGGGCGGCATCTCCGTCATCTATGTCATGGACAAACGCAAGGTGCTGACCGCCGACCCGCGTGACTCTCTGCTCAGCCTCAAGCAATTGTCGATCAGCTTCCCGCCCGGCACGACCAAGGAGCAGGCGAGTGCCAAGGCGGCCAGCTTCGCCACGCAGATCAAGACGATCAAGGGATGCGGCCAGGCGAATGAACTGGGTGGCAAGATCGGCGCCGATGTCGTGGACAATGACAATGTGAAGGTGCGCGACCTGCCGCCGCAGTTGCAGGACATCCTCCTCGGCCTGCAAGTTGGTGAAGCGACCCCTCCCTTTGGCTCGGTCAATGACGGCGTGCGCGTTCTCGTCGTTTGCGGCCGCGATGAAGCCAGCAGCGCCGCCGCGCCGAACCCCGAACAGATCATGGCTCAGCTGGAGGAAGAACGGGTCAACAAGCGCGCCCGCATCTATCTGCGTGACCTTCGCCGCGATGCCATCATCGACTATAACTGATCCAGCCTCGGCTCGACCGGAGCTGGCACCTTTTGCCGTCCCGCTGGGCGACCCGGCGGGGATCGGGCCGGAAATCGTAGCGAAAAGCTGGGTGATGCGCGAAGCACGCGGATTGCCCACCTTTTTCGCCGTAGGTGATGCGGCATCCTTGCGCCGGGTCTGGTCCGGCCCTGTCGCGCCCATCGCCACGCCACAAGAGGCGGCGGCGCTGTTCGACACCGCGCTTCCCTGCCTCCAGGTTGCCGAGGCCGGTGAAATCGTGCCGGGCTCCCCCAGCATAGACGGCGCGCGCACTGCGTTTCAGGCACTGGAAGCGGCAGTGGGCCTCGCCCGCACCGGATCGGCCGCCGGGATCGTCACCGCCCCTGTCGGCAAGGAACAGCTTTACGGCGTCGGCTTTACCCATCCCGGCCAGACCGAATTCGTGGCCGAACGTTGCGGCGTAGCCCCCCACAATGCGGTGATGATGCTCGCCGGTCCTTCATTGAAGGTTGTGCCGGTCACCATCCATATCCCGCTGGCGGAGGTTGCCTCGGTCCTGACCATAGACCTGATCCGCGCCCGCACCGCGACCACGGTCAAAGGACTACAACGCAATTTCGGCATCCCGCGCCCGCGCATCGTTGTCGCCGGCCTTAACCCCCATGCGGGTGAGGGCGGCGCGCTGGGCCGGGAAGAAATCGATATCATCAGCCCCGCGATCGAATCGCTGCGGGAAGAAGGCATGGACATTGTCGGTCCCCTTTCCGCCGACGGCCTGTTCCACGCCCGCGCCCGCGAAACCTACGACGCGGTGCTGTGCATGTATCATGATCAGGCGCTGATCCCGCTCAAGACCCTGCATTTCGATGAGGGCGTCAACATCACGCTCGGCCTGCCGATCGTGCGCACCTCGCCCGACCATGGCACCGCCTTCGGCATTGCCGGAACGGACAGCGCAAACCCCGGCGCGATGATGGCCGCGCTCAAGATGGCGGCGGAAGCTGCGCGATCGCGGTTGAGCCATGGGGGCTGATACGCAGCCGGTCCTGCCGCCGTTGCGTGAAGTCATCGCTGCGCACGGCCTGCAAGCGAGCAAGGCGCTCGGCCAGAATTTCCTGCTCGATGAACAGTTGCTCGATCGCATTGCCGCCATCCCCGGATCACTGAAAGATCAGCCCGCGTTTGAGGTCGGACCCGGCCCGGGCGGCCTGACTCGCGCAATCCTGCGAGCCGGAGCGCGGCTGGTCGCTGTCGAGCGGGATCACCGCTGCCTGCCCGCTCTTGCGGAATTGTCGGACGCCTTTCCCGGCCAGTTGCGCGTCATATCCGGCGACGCCATGCAGGTGGACGCGCATGCCGAAGCTGGAAAACATGCTCACATCATAGCCAACCTGCCCTATAATGTCGGCACTGCCCTGCTGATCGGCTGGCTGTCTGCGGAATGGAACCCGCTGCCCTGGTGGTCCTCCCTGACGCTCATGTTCCAGATGGAAGTCGCCGAGCGCATCGTCGCGAAACCCGGTGGCGACCATTATGGCCGGTTGGCCGTCCTGTCCCAATGGCGCAGCGACGCCCGCATCGCCATGAAAGTTCACCGCAGCGCCTTCACCCCGCCGCCCAAGGTCATGTCCGCCGTCGTGCACATCACACCCAAGGCAGCACCTGAGGGCGTGCAACTAAAACATCTCGAACGCCTCACCGCCGCCGCCTTCGGCCAACGCCGCAAGATGCTGCGCCAAAGCCTCAAAGGTCTACCGGGGGCGCTGGAGGCGCTGGATCAAGTAGGCATAGATTCCCAGCGACGGGCCGAAACGGTCAGCGTGGAGGAGTTTGTCGAACTGGCTCGGGTGATGGGAGCGCGCAGACCTTAGGTCTGCTGTGGATGGTCAGTCGGCAGTCCGCTCTCGGCGACCTTGGTGGAGATAGCGGACATTGTTTCATTCTGCACATGTGAACTTGTAGTGAGCGGCAGACCATTGATCGTGCCGCAACGGCGGCTCAGTGCAATCTGTCGTTCGCAGGAACAGACCGACACTTGCAAACAGTGTCCTTTGCTTTAATCGAACGATAACGCGCGATATTGAGGGTTCATATGAGCACAGGTCGAAAAGGCATGGATCGCAGGAGCCTGCTGGCTGGTGTCACAACAGCCGGTATTACATCTTTGGCGGGAGGGGCCGCGCATGGCGCTTCGGAACCCCCATCGCCCGGTTGCACCGCCGCGCCCCGCAGTTTTCCGCCGCCCACAACCATCAGCAAGGCCGCGCAGGACTATCTGCGCAAAGGCGCGATGCAGCCACCTCCGGCTCCTGTACCCGCGCCGAAGGACGTAGCGGGCTGGCACGCCTATGTTGCAGAGGGCAATGCGCCCCTGCCGGTTGACATGATCCTGAAAATTCCAGGAGTCGATGTGGAGATGCGACAGATGGACGGGGCCACCGTCTATGTCGCAACGCCCAAGAGCCTGAGTGACGCTGACCGTCGGAAGGCGCATCTCAGCATTCACGGTGGGGGCTGGGTGCTGTTCGGTGGTCGGCATGCGATGGCCTTGGCGAAGATCACGGCGATGCAGTATGGCTGCGTCACCTATGCGGTGGATTATAGGATGCCGCCGGAACATCCGTTTCCAGCGGGTTTGAACGACTGTTTCGCTGTGTATCGCGCATTGCTGAAGGACTTTGGCGCGAAGAATATCTTGGTCTCCGGTGGATCGGCAGGCGGCAATCTGGCGGCTGCGTTGATGCTCAAGATACGAGATGCGGGCTTGGAAAAGCCGAGTGCGCTGGTACTCCAAACGCCGGTGACCGACCTTACCAATGCTGGCGACAGCTGGCGGGTGCTCTACGGTCTCGACCCCGTGTTACGCGACCCCGATGGCGTGGGATCGACCAAACTCTACCTCAATGGCAACGATCCGCGTCAGCCCTATCTGTCTCCGCTCTTCGGCGATCTTGCGACGGCCTTTCCGCCGACACACCTAATCACGGGAACGCGCGACCGGCTGCTGTCCGATACGGTCAGGATGCATGCGGCGCTAAGAGCCGCAAATGTCGAGACTGATCTCTACGTCAGCGAGGCCATGCCGCATGCCGGTTTCGGCCAACAGACGCCTGAAGATCAGGCAATATTGAGGGATACGCGCAAGTGGTTGGACGGGCGCTGGCCACGGGCCTGATCGGCATTACGCCCGCCTAAGGATTGGACAGGAAATAGCGAGCCCGAAAGGGGGTGCCATGATTTCAGATGTCCGCTTTCGGGCGAAGCACGGTCGGCCTTGGATGGCTGACTTTGGTCGCTTGCCGCTAGGCAGCTTGTCCGCCTCTATCCGGAACGCCACCTATGCTCGCGATTAGCGCCGTCGATACTGGCGAGGGTGGATTTCAGTCATCCTCCCACCCGCAGGCGGGAGGGGGCTAGGGGGTGGGCCAGCGCAACGCCCGGCCTTGTTCTTCAGCGGCACACCCGCAGGCTCGCTTCGCTCGCACCTATCAACAACCCCTCCCGCCTGCGCGAGGGAAATGTTTTGCGTAACCCATTCAAGACAGTCTCATGGCGTCTCGGTCGTCGCCGCCTTCGGCACCACGACAGCATCTTTCGCACTCAGCACGGTCGCAGGCGGCCCCTTCTGGATCGCGGCGGCGAGTTTACCGACAGCCGCGCAGTCGGACTTGCACGTGCTCTGCGCCTGGGCGAGATTTTCCTTTGCCTTGGCGATCGCACCCTTTTCGACCATCGCCTCGCCCTGCCCGACCAGTGCATGCACATCATTGGGGTCGAGCAACAACGCCTCGCGATAGAGGCGGATGGCCTTGCCCTGAAGGCCCTGCGCGCGCGCCACCTCAGCCAATTCGATATAGGCCGAGCGATTGCGCGGATCGACCGCCAGCGCCGTTTCCAGCGCATCGTTCGCCGCATCGAAATGCCCCGCCCGACGCGCGGTGACGCCCGCCTGCTGCCATTCGATCGACAAAGGCGAAATCTGGGCATCCGGCCGCTGCGTCAAACCGGCGCTGGACACAGTGGTCAGCAGGGCGGCAAGGGCGATCGAAGCAGGGGTAAAACGCATGCACAACTCCAGCCATGTTTCAGGCGTTGATTCTGCCCGAGTGTCGTCATTTTGGCAGGGCTTGTCCATCGCCTCTTTCATGCACCGCGCCGAAGCCGGACGAAATAGAAACCGTCTGTCGCGTCATGGCCCGGCGTCAGCAAACGGCCATGCCCATGCGCCCGTCCTGCCGCGACCGGGATCGCCTCAGCCATCCATCCCTCGTGGCGATCGAGAAACGCCTGCACCTGCCCCGCCCCTTCCTGATCGGTCAGGGCGCAGGTCGCGTACACAAGCACCCCACCGGGCGCCACCAGCGGCGCCGCGAAGTCCAAGATGCGCGCCTGCTCGCCCACCAGCCGTTCCAGCCGCGCGGGATTCAGGCGCCAGCGAGCCTCAGGATTGCGCCGCCAGGTCCCGGTCCCGGAACAGGGCGCATCGACAAGCACGACGTCCGCTTGCCCCTGCAGGCTCTCCAGCCCGCGCGCCTCATGCCCCTGATCCAGCAGCAAAGTCTGAATGAAGGTCGCCCCTGCCCGCTCGGCTCGCGGGCTGAGGCGTGCGAGGCGCGAGCGGATCGTGTCCGCCGCGATCAGCGTCCCTTGTCCGGCCATCGCCGCCGCAAGCGCCAGCGTCTTGCCGCCTGCCCCAGCGCAGAGGTCGATGACAGTCATGCCGGGCGCAGCGCCGCAAGCCGCAGAGATGAGCTGGCTGCCCGCATCCTGCACCTCGACCAGCCCCTGCTTCCACGCATCGCTCTGCTCGACCGGCCAACCCTCCGGCAGGCGCAGCGCGTCTGGCAAGCCGTCGATCGGCACCGCTTCGGGAAATAGCGGCGCGGCATCCTCCGGCGTCGCTTTCAGCCGGTTCACCCGCAAATCCACAGGCGCCCGGCCCAGCAACTCCTCCTGCTCGACCGGCGCTGCAAACTGCGACTTGAGCCAGGCGGGCACGGCCCCCGCGATGGCACCCGCCTCATCAGCAACGATAGGCGCAGGCCCATGCGGCGATCCATCGAACAGGTCCGCGATATCCGGCCTTTCCCGCGCCAGCCCAATCATCGCCGTACGGCCATTTTCCGGCCGTTCCGCAGCCCGGCGCACCGCATCATAAACATAATCGCGCACCGCTCGCCGGTCGCGCGAACCGGCATAGCGCCGTTCCTTGAAATAGCGTGCGATCAGCGTATCGGCAGCCGGTCCACCATCGCGCGCCGAAGCGATGATGGCATCGAGCAGCTCGATCGCGGCCTGAACACGCGCGGAGGGGGTCACCCCTTCCTACCCTCAGCGGGTGGGATAGTTTGGCGCTTCCCGCGTGATGGTCACGTCATGGACATGGCTTTCGGACAGGCCCGCATTGGTGATCTGAACGAAGCGGGCGCGCTCCTGAAGATCCTTGATCGTGCGGCTGCCGGTATAGCCCATCGCAGCCTTCACGCCGCCGACCAGCTGGTGGATGACGTCCTTGGCCGGACCCTTGAACGGCACCTGCCCCTCAATGCCTTCGGGCACCAGCTTCATCTGGTCCTTGATGTCCGCCTGGAAATAACGATCGGCCGAACCCCGCGCCATCGCGCCGACGCTGCCCATGCCGCGATAGCTCTTGTAAGCGCGGCCCTGATAAAGGAAGGTTTCGCCTGGCGCTTCGGCCGTGCCCGCCAGCAGCGAACCGACCATGACGCAGCCCGCGCCCGCCGCCAGCGCCTTCGCCACATCGCCCGAGGTGCGAAGCCCGCCGTCAGCAATCACCGGGACGCCATGCTTTGCCGCTTCATTGGCGGAATCCATGACCGCGGTCAGCTGCGGCACGCCCACGCCTGCCACCACGCGCGTGGTGCAGATGGACCCAGGCCCGATCCCGACCTTCACGCAGTCGGCCCCGGCGTCGATCAAAGCCTTGGTCGCCTCAGCGGTCGCAACATTGCCCGCCACGACCTGAACATGGTTGGACAGACGCTTCACCGCCTCGACCGCAACCGCGACCTGCTTGCTGTGGCCATGCGCGGTATCGATGACGATCAGGTCGCATTCGGCGTCGATCAGCGCCTCGCTGCGCTCCAGCCCCTTGTCGCCCACTGTCGTCGCCGCCGCCACACGCAGGCGGCCCGAACCGTCCTTGGTCGCCTGCGGATAGGTGACGGCCTTCTCGATATCCTTGACGGTGATGAGGCCAACGCAATGATAGTCATCATCGACCACCAGCAGCTTTTCGATCCGCCGCTGATGCAGCAGACGCTGCGCTTCATCCTGGCCCACGCCCGCCTTGACCGTGGCAAGATTATCCCTGGTCATCAGTTCGCTGACGGGCTGATTGGGGTTTTCCGCAAAGCGCGTATCGCGGTGGGTCAGGATACCAGCCAGCTTGCCGGACGCCTCGACCACCGGAATGCCGCTGATCTTGTGGCGAGCCATCAACATCTGCGCATCTGCGAGCGTAGCGTTGGGCGTAATCGTGATGGGATTCACCACCATGCCGCTTTCGAAGCGCTTGACCGCGCGCACCGCATCCGCCTGCTCTTCAACCGACAGGTTGCGATGCAGGACGCCGATGCCGCCCAGCTGCGCCATGACGATCGCCATGTCGGCTTCCGTCACCGTGTCCATGGCGGATGACAGGATCGGGATGTTCAGCCTGATCTGCTTGGTCACATAGGTGCTGGTGTCCGCCTGGCTGGGCAGCACATCGGACTCTCCGGGCTGCAACAGCACGTCGTCAAAGGTGAGGCCGAGGCGGATATCCATTTGAAAGCCACTTTCTATTTGCGCGATCTGGCGGGCATCGCTGGGGATTCGTGGCGGCCCATGTAACCATTAACCAGCGAAACGGCCAGACCTTAGGCGCATTTTGTTGCTGGGTGCGTCACACCTCCGAGGGACAGGCCCTTTTCAGGATTTGGCGGCGGCACCCACAAGCCGATCCAGCCATGCCTGCGCCTGCTTCGGCTCCCCGACCGCCTGTGAACTGACCGGGCCGCGCGATGCAAGAAACTCCTGTTGCAGTTCAAACGGGAGCATCAACAGTTGCTCCCGCGCCTTGTCGATGGCTTCCCCGATTTCCGCCAACTGTTCGATGACCGGGGCGATCGCGGCGCGGCTTGCTCGGTCCTCCTTATGCCCGAACAGGCCCCATTTCCCCGAAGCAGTGACGCGCAATGCGTCGACGAGCTTCTCGGTATATTCCGCCTCCAGTTCCAGGCGGCGGGTGTCCAGGCGATCCAGTCGGTCAGCTTTTGCCATGACGATCCCTATCTCACCATGGTTGGGAAGCAGCAAATAAAAAGGGCGCCGCCCGGCGGCAGCGCCCCTTTCAAACCACAGACCGCAAATCAGATCCCGGCAGGCGAAGGATCACCAAACGGCCCCTTGCGCTTGCGCGTCTTGGGGATGGACGAACCCGCCGCTGGGATGACCGATGGCTTGATCGTGGTGCCGTCGTCGCGGGTAATCTCACCCTTGTCGAGCAGCGTCTTGATCTCTTCACCCGACAGCGTCTCATATTCCAGCATGGCGTTGGCCAGCAGGTGCAGCTGGTCCTCATGACCCTTCAGCACTTCCTGCGCCCGCGTATAGCCCTGCTCGACCAGTCCACGAATTTCCTTGTCGATCAGCTTCGCCGTCTCGTCCGACATATGGACGCGCTGGCTCTGCGAGTAACCGAGGAAGGTCTCGCCCTGCTGCTCCTCATATTGCAGCGGCCCCAGCTTGTCCGACATGCCCCACTGAGTGACCATGTCGCGCGCGAGCTTTGTAGCATATTGGATGTCACCCGAAGCACCCGACGACACCTTGTCATAGCCGAAGATGATCTCCTCGGCGACGCGGCCACCCATGGCAACGGCCATGTTCGCGTGCATCTTGTCACGGTGATAGCTGTAGCTGTCCCGCTCCGGCAAACGCATCACCATGCCCAGCGCACGGCCGCGCGGGATGATCGTCGCTTTATGGATCGGGTCAGACGCCGGTTCATGAACCGCGACGATGGCATGGCCCGCCTCATGATAGGCGGTCATCTTTTTCTCGTCCTCGGTCATGACCATGGAGCGGCGCTCGCTGCCCATCATGACCTTGTCCTTGGCCGCCTCAAACTCGTCCATGGCAACCAGACGCTTGCCCCGCCGGGCGGCCATCAATGCCGCCTCGTTGACGAGGTTTGCAAGATCAGCACCAGAGAAGCCCGGCGTGCCACGCGCAATCGTGCGCGGATTAACGTCGGGCGCCAAAGGCACCTTCTTCATGTGGACGGCCAGAATCTTCTCGCGGCCTTCGATATCGGGGCGCGGCACCACGACCTGACGGTCGAAACGGCCCGGACGCAGCAGCGCGGGGTCCAGCACATCGGGGCGGTTGGTCGCCGCGACGATGATGATGCCCTCATTGGCTTCGAAACCGTCCATCTCGACCAGCAGCTGGTTCAGAGTCTGCTCGCGCTCGTCATTGCCATTGCCCAGGCCCGCGCCGCGATGGCGGCCGACCGCGTCGATTTCGTCGATGAAGACGATGCAGGGCGCGTTCTTCTTCGCCTGCTCAAACATGTCACGGACACGGCTCGCGCCCACGCCGACGAACATTTCGACAAAATCGGAACCTGAAATCGTGAAGAAAGGCACGCCCGCCTCACCGGCGATCGCACGCGCCAGCAGCGTCTTACCGGTGCCCGGCGAACCAACCAGCAATGCGCCCTTGGGAATCTTGCCGCCCAGCCTTGCGAACTTGGTCGGGTCTTTCAGGAACTCGACGATTTCCTGCAATTCCTCGCGCGCTTCATCGATGCCCGCAACGTCATCAAACGTCACCTTGCCATGCTTTTCGGTCAGCAGCTTTGCCTTGGACTTGCCAAAGCCCATCGCGCCGCCAGCGCCCCCGCCCTTTTGCATCTGCCGCAGCACGAAGAAGGCGATGCCCAGGATCAGCAGGAACGGCAGCGACTGATACAGCATGATCTGCCAGAAGCTCGGCTGCTCCTCAGTCTGTCCGGAATATTTGACGTTATAATCGTCAAGCAGTCCGGTCAGCCCCGGATCATTCACGGGAACGGTGTTGAACCGCTGCCCGCTGCTCAGCGTGCCGGTAATCTTGTCGGTCGCGATCGCGACGTCCTTGACCTGCCCTTCCTGAACCTTCGAACGGAATTCGGAATAGGCGATGCCGCTACCCGCCTGCGAAGCGGAGCGGCTGTCGAACATCGAGACGAATAGCAGCAGAGCGACAATCACCCCCGCCCAAATCATCGCGCTCTTGATCCAGGGGTTACCCTGCGGGTCCTTCTCGTCGTTCATCATCACTCTCTTTCACCGGGCAAGATAGGATGCTCCGGCAAAATCGCAAGTTGGGTGCAACGGTCTGCTGACGTTATCCGCCCACGAACTGCGACAGGGCGATATAGGCCAGGATCATGGCCAGGCCCGCCGACACACCGCACAGCAGATATCCGACATACAGCAGCAACGGCGGATGCGGGCGAGCCAGCTTCCGGTTACGTTGCGCCGCCGAAAGGATCACACTGGCGAGCACACCATAGGTCAACGCCGCAAATTCGAACATAAATGACTTTCCATGCCTGAGTGCCGACCCCAATACGCCTGAAGGCTATTAAGGAAAGGTCATTGCGCTGCAACAATTCGACGGAGCGAGGCGTCGGCGCGTTGATCCGTGGAACCTTTCCGTAACGATCAATTCAATGCCCGAAGTCGTTTCGGACGAGACTCATCATCGCCGTCATCGGTGGGCGTTCGCGCCCAAGATCGATTCTGATTCAGCGTCGCGGCGGCGCCAGGTTGACTCTCCAGACGGCGCCCCCTTTCAGCAATAATCCGCCAAGGCTCGCCTGCCCGCCCCGCATTGCCACCACAATGGCCCGGTCGAGCGTGTCGCCGCGCGGTTCCGCGCCGGGTTCCGCCTCGGCAATGATACGCAGCAACAAACGCCGCAGCAGCTCACGGGGCAAATCCGTGCGGGTCAGCAGCCACGCCACCCCTTCCCTGCGAACATGCGCCGCCGCGATATCCTCGACCGTCCAGTCCAGCGCTTCTTC
Organism: Sphingobium sp. RC1; assembly: GCF_059738765.1. Lineage (NCBI taxonomy): Bacteria > Pseudomonadati > Pseudomonadota > Alphaproteobacteria > Sphingomonadales > Sphingobiaceae > Sphingobium > Sphingobium sp. RC1. Next base: position 997,066 of record NZ_AP027306.1, on the reverse strand, counting down.
ACACTCCGCCAGCGCCGCCGCACTGCGGACGGCACTTTGCGGGTCGAGCCATTCGGCGTCCTTCAAATGCCGTCGAATCACTGCCCGATCAAATCGCGGATCGATGTTGGAAGGGTCGTTTACGAAGGGAAGCCCGCGCTCACCCGCATAGTCCAACAGTTGCGCGCGTCGCACGCCAAGCAGGGGCCGCAATACCCGCCCCTGCCGCGCGCGAATCCCGGCCAGACCATTGACTCCGGCGCCCCGGTTTAACCGCATCAGCACGGTTTCCAGCTGATCATCGGCATGATGCGCGGTGAATATCCAGTCGATCCCGCGACCGGCCCTCCATTGCTCCAGCGCCGCATAGCGTTGGGTCCTCGCCCACTGCTGGACATTGCCGATAGGAGGCGTGACCGGATGCAGAACGGCATGCGCGACACCGTTGCCATGGCACCACTGCCCCACAATTGCGGCTTCTTCCGCGGACTCTGGCCTCAATCCATGATCAACGGTGGCCGCTTCCACCCTACCCGCGAAGGCATGTGCAGCCATGGCAAGCAAAGCCATGCTGTCGGGGCCGCCCGACACCGCCACGCCAAAACGCAGTGAGGCATCGTCCCCCACCAGCGCACCAACCGATAGCGTCAGCAGCGCTTCCAGGTCAGGCTGAGCCGAATGCGGCGCGGCCATGCGAGTGCCTTAGCTGCACTTCGCCTTGACGCGACCCTTGTCCATCATGCCGCGCTGGCTGGCCGACATGGTGGCGCCATAGACCTGTTCCAGCTCCGCATAGACCTTGCACGCGTCGGCGGGCTTCTTGAGCTGGATCAGCGCCTCACCCAGATAGGCAAGGCTATCGGCAGCGCGATCCCCTTTGGGGCGCTTCTGATAATTGTCGTAAAAAGCGACCGAGGCCAACGCAGGCTTGCCATCATCCAGATAGGCACGGCCCAGCAGGTTCGAAGCGCGGCTCGCGACCGAAGTCGTGCCATATTTATCCACCGTCGCCTTCAGCTGCGCCTGCGCCTCGGGATAGAATTTGGCATCCCACAGACGATAGCCATAGCTATAGGCGTCGGCCGCCGCATCGCCGGTCGCGGGCCGTTCGATCGCCGCCACGGCCGCCTTGCGCGCCTCGGTCGCGCCACCATTGGTGCCCGGTTTCGGCGCCGTCTGGGTTGCATTATCTGCGGGAGCGGCAGGGCGCACGGGCGGCGGAGCGACCACTTCCGCGCGGCTTTGCGCTTCGGCCTTATATTTGTTGAACGCCTCTTCCAGCTGACGGATCTTGAAGCTGTTTTCCTCAACCTGTCCGGTCATCGAGGCGAGCTGCGATTCCAGTGCCCCCACGCGCGCCGTCAGATCGGCAACGGGCGATGATGACGGCGTGCCGGGCGGGACGGTGGTCGTCACCGGGCGATTGATTTCCGCTTCCAGAGGAGTGCCTGCGGGAAAGACCTTGCGCTGTACCGCGCGCATTTCCTTTTCCAGCCGGTCAACGCGCACATCCAATGCCACATTCTGGGCGGCCGCTGCTGGCGCCAGCGCAATCATAGCGGGCGCCCCCAGCAGCAGGGCGGTTGTCGCAAACAAGGCGTAACGCATGATGATCCCCGACTAAAACTTAAATTCACCGACGATACGGCCCGCAAAAGCCGCGCTCCCCGCTCTTAACCATAAGGCCATATTCGCCGCCGTAAAGCAGGACGTGCGACCCAAACAGGGATTGGAGGCGCCTTAATCCGCCGTGGGTGGGGTAGCTGGTGCGGGCTCCGCAGGGATCGCAGGCGCCACGCTCCCGGTTACGGGCCGCGCGGCAGGCGTTTGCACAGCCGATGGGGCAGCCACGGGAGCAGGCGACGCGGCCGGAGCGACAGGTGCCGGAGCAGCCCGCGCCAGCAACGCCGCCGCCGAAACGGGCACATCGGAAATCGTGCGATCGGGTGCGCCAAGCGGCGCAATAGGCTTGCCACCGACCGTAACCGTCAACGCTTGCGGACGGCCGGTCAGGATCATGGGGTTGCGGGCAGTGGCAGGCAGGGTGAAGCTCTCACCCTTCTTCATGAGGCCATCCTTCAGCCGATCGCCAGCCTCGTCATAAATGCGCAACCACACATCGTCGTTGGCGGTGAACACAACCGTCTGCACCACCGGCGCGGCGGGACGCGCGCCCGGCGCCGGTTTCGCGGCAACGGCGGGCTTGGCCTGTTCGGCGGCGATCTCCTGCCCCGTCGGCGGGGTCAGCATCTGCGTACGCCAGATGGTGAAGCCAGCCACCAGCACAATCACGATAGCCGCAGCCGTCCAGGCAAGCACGCGCGACGGCACACGGGCTGGATCGGCCGGTTCGAACACCTCGTAACGATTGGCGCCCAGTTCGGAATTGTGGACGGCATGGCGCACATCGGCGGCAATGGCCACCTCGTCCAGATCGACCGCGCGAGCATAGGCACGGGCAAAGCCGACCGCATAGGGAATACCCGGAAGCGCTGAATAGTCGTCCCGTTCGATCGCCTCCAACTGACGTTGCGCGATGCGCGTGCGCGTCGCCACATCCTGGATCGACAGGCCATGCGCCTCACGCGCCGCGCGCAGCTTTGCGCCCGGAGTACCCAATTGCACGTCGGGCGCCGTCGCGCCGCTTTCCACTTCGGGTTGTTCTGCCATGCTGCTCCGCGATCTTATAAGCCGGTCTTGTCTCATTCCGGCACAGGGATTGTCAACGCCGCCGGGGTCGGGCCTGACCCATTTTCCGGTTCAATTCAGTTCGATGCCCCGCTCATCCGCCCATTGCGTCAGCGCGCCACGAATATCCACGATCCCGTCGTCTAGCAGCTTGCGCATCAACGCCTGCAATTCGGCGGCATCGATAGCCCGGATCATGGCCTTGACCGGACCAACCGACGCGGGCGTAATCGACAAACGCCGAACGCCCAGGCCAACCAGCGCCATCGCTTCCAGCGTCCGCCCACCCATTTCCCCACAGACGCCAACCGGCACCTGATATTCCTCGCAAGTCCGCACCACGCGGCTGAGGAAGCGCAAGATGGCGATGCTCAGCCAGTCATAACGCTCCGCCAGCTTCGGATGCGCCCGGTCGGCTGCAAAGAGAAATTGCGTCAAGTCATTGGTGCCGATCGACAAGAAGTCGAGCTTTGGCAGCAACAGATCCAGAACCTCCGCCAGCGCAGGCACCTCCAGCATCGCGCCATAGCGTACCGCCGTCGGCACCTTCTTGCGCTGGGACAGCAGCCATTCGCGCTGATGCTCGACCAGCGCGCGCGCCTGCTCATACTCCCATGGCTCGGACACCATCGGGAACATGATGTTCAGCACCTTGCCCGCCGACGCTTCCAGCAACGCCCGCGCCTGCGCCTTCATCAACCCGTCGCGGTCCAGCGCCAGCCGCAGCGCGCGCCAGCCCATCGCCGGATTGTCCTCCAGCTCCTCGTCCTCGTCGCGCTGCATGTAGGGCAGCGCCTTGTCACCACCGATATCGACGGTGCGGAAGATGACCGGCCGGTCGCCCGCCGCGTCCAGCACATCCTTGTAAAGCCGCTGCTGCTTTTCCCGTTGCGGCAGCGTGGCCGACACGAGGAACTGGAACTCCGTCCGAAACAGCCCGATGCCGTCAGCGCCGACCAGGTCCAGCGCCTGCGCATCCTCACGCAGGCCCGCATTCACCATCAACTCGATACGCTGCCCGTCCGCCGTCACCGACGGCAGATCGCGCATCGCGGCAAATTCGGCCCGGCGCTTCTGCGTGACGTGCAGCTTGTTCTCGAACGCCTCGTCCATGTCCGCCGTCGGGCGGATCAACAGGTTGTTCGACACGACGTCCATCAGGATGAGGTCGCCCTCATTCACCTTATGCCGGATTTCACGAACGCGCCCCAGCACCGGCACGCCCATGGCGCGCGCAACGATGGTGACATGCGCGGTCAGAGACCCTTCCTCCAGGATCACGCCTTTCAACCGCCGCCGATCATATTCCAGCAGTTCCGCCGGACCCAGATTACGCGCAATCAGGATGGCATCTTGCCTGAGGCCCATGGTCGCAGCCGTACCCAGCTGGCCCGACACGATCCGCAACAGGCGGTTGGCCATGTCCTCCAGATCATGCATGCGATCCTGCAACAGAGCGTCATCGATCTGCCGCATGCGCATCCGGGTGCGCTGCTGCACGCGCTCGATCGCCGCCTCGGCGGTCAGGCCGCTGTCGATCGCCTCATTGATGCGCCGGATCCAGCCTTCGTCATAGGCGAACATCTTGTAGGTTTCGAGTACCTCCTGATGCTCGCCCTCCATCCCGAACTCGACAGCGCCCGTCATGCGGTCGATCTGTTCGCGCATCTTGGTGAAAGCGGAAATGACGCGCTGGCGCTCCGCCTCAGTATCCTCCGCGACCGTATGTTCGACATGAACACGCGGCTGGTGGAACACCGCATGACCCCGCGCCATGCCCATGACCAACTGCAAACCCTGCAACATGATCGTGCCGGTATCCTGCACCCGCGAATCCGCCGGACCGTCGTCCGCCAGTTCAGCATTGGCGATCAATTCAGACAGCACCATGGCCACGGTCTGAAGCGCCTCAATCTCGACTTCTTCATAACGGCGCGGTTCCACATGCTGCACGCACAACACGCCGATCGCGCGCTCGCGCCGTACAATCGGCACACCTGCAAAGCTGTGGAACAATTCTTCGCCCGTTTCCGGCCGGTAGCTATAGTCCGGATGCGCCGCGGCTTCGTCCAGGTTCAGCGTTTCCACATTGGTGGCGATCAGGCCTACGAGCCCCTCGCCCATCGCCATGCGGGTGACGTGGACGGCCTCCTGCTTCAAACCGCGCGTTGCGAACAGTTCCAGCAGCCCCTCGCGCACCAGATAGATGGAGCAAACCTCGCTCGACAGCGCCTGGCCGATAATGTCCACGACCTTGTTCAGCTTGGCCTGCGCGCTCGTTCGCGCAGCCATCACCTCCTGCAAACTGGTGAGGATGTGGCGGGCGGCTGCGGCGGGCGTCGTGGGCATGGTAAAGCGCTAACAGATCGCAGCCCCCCTTTCCAAGAGGAAGTCAGGGTTAATCTGGAGGGAACCCCATCAAATCGTCAAAAAGGCAAGCACCGCCCCCCAAAATCCTCCCCATCGCCAGAGGGGGAGGGGGACCGCCAAAGGCGATGGAGGGAAAATGCGCAACCTCAGCCCACCTCCCCGCCTCGCGACAGGGAGGAGTACCCCATCAAGCCGTCGCCGCCGAAGTCTCGCACAATTCCTTGAACTGCTGCGCCATCTGGTCCCATCCAGGATGAAACCCCATTTCCTCATGCCGCTTCAGCGCTTCCTCGCTCCAATGCCGCGCCGTCGCGGTAAAGCGCGTGCCCTCACCCTCTTGCGCAAAGCTCCAGATCGACGTCAGGAACGGCTCCTGCGGTATCCAGCCGGACGCATAAGCATCGGTCGATACGACCCGTTCTCCGGGCACCACCTCAAGGAAAATGCCCTCCAACGGCCCGGTATCTTCGCCATCGGGGCCGAACATGCGCACGGCGCTACGGCCACCAGCGCGCAAATCTTCCTCGATCACTTCGGCCCGCCACGGCTTGGGGCAAAACCATTGATCCTTCAGGTCGGTCCACACCTTCCACACGATCTCGCGCGGGGCGGCGATGTGACAGCTGACCGACAGCTCATGTTGCGCGCTGCTCATACCGTCGCTCCTTCATAAGCCGCCTTCATTCGGGCGAGGTCCAGCTTCTGCATGGTCATCATCACCGCCATCATTGGCTGAATGCCGGGACCTCCCTTTCGGTGCATTTCCATCACCTCTTCGGGCACCAACTGCCACGACAACCCATATTTGTCTTTCACCCAACCACAGGGACCCGGGGAGCCGCCATCGGCCGTCAGCACATCGAAATAACGGTCCAGTTCCGCCTGATCCTCGCAGGACACCGACAAGGACACCGCTTCGGTAAACGGAAATTTCGGCCCGCCGTTCAGGCCCTGATAGCTTTGCCCGAACAGGGTGAACTCCACCAGCAGCACGTCCCCTCCCTTGAAAGGCGCCGGGCTGGGGACATCATCCGGATAGCGGCTGATCGAATCCACCGATCCGCCAAAGACCGAGACATAGAAGCGCGCAGCTTCCTCGGCCTGTCCGTCGAACCACAGACAGGGTGAAATCTTGGACATCGTTCCTCTCCTTATGCTGCGGTCGAACGCATGCCGACCAGCGCGAACATAGCGCCTTGCGGGTCGGTAGCCTGGATGATCCACGCGCCGCCCGGCACTTCGGCAGGGCCATTGAGCACAGTGCCGCCACCCGCCTTCACCTTCTCAACGCCCTCGTCGATGTCGGGCACCACGAAGTAGAACAGCCATTGCGGCACCGGCATTTGCTCGGGCTTGCGCATCATGCCGCCCTCCATGGCGTTGAATTCGGTGGCGCCGGACATGGAGAAAAGCTGATAGCTTCCCATCGGCCCCATATCCATCGCCTCACCCTTGCCCCAGCCGAACTGGGACGTGTAAAAAGCCAGGTCCGCATCGAAACTGCCGCTGTAAAGCTCGTGCCAGCCGACATGGCCGTTAGCCATCGGCGGCGCGGCGTCCATGCCATCGGGGCTTGATCCCTTGAGCAGCATGAAGATCGCCCCGCCTGGATCGCTGATCACGGCAAAGCGGCCGACGCCGGGAATATCTTCCGGCGGCCGCTTCACGCTTGCCCCCGCGCCGCGCAAACGTTCGGCATCGGCATCGACATCAGCCGATCCAACATAGCCGCCCCACCAGGGGGACATGCCGCAATCCTTCGCTTCGGCCGGAATCCGCATGATGCCGCCTAGCGGCCCCGCGCTGCCTGACACGACATTATAGGGGTCGTCCGTCCGCTCGCCGCCAAAGGGCTGCGCCGTCCAGCCTACAACGTCGCTGTAGAAGGCGATCGCTGCGTCAGGGTCGCTGGTCATCAGTTCATACCAGAAGAATTTACCGGTGAGATCGGTCATCATCCGTCTCCTCTAAAAGGAAGTTTCAGGCCTTTTGGTCAAGCATCACGTCGAACCCGCCATAGATCATCCGCGCGCCGGAAAAGGGCTGTTCCCCATCTTCCTGCATGCGGGGATCGTTCATCACCTTCTCCTGCCCTGCATCCCGCGTTGCCTTGTCAGGCCATTCGATCCAGGAAAAGACGACATCCTCGCCCTCTTCGGCGATCACGGACGTGCGGAAGTCATTGACCTTCCCCACAGGCACATCATTGCCCCAGCATTCCACCATGCGCAGCGCGCCATGCTCCAGGAAGATCGGCGCCGCGCGGGCCGCAAGCTCCTGATAGCGCTCCCTGTTGCCCTTGGGCACGGGAACCACGAAACCGTCGATATAGCTCATCATCTCTCTCCTTATATCTGTCAGGACGGAATCAGGCGGCCGTTACCGGCTTGTTGACAGCCAGGGCTGCCTCCATGTCCATCCACGCCAGTTCCCAGATATGGCCGTCCAGATCGGCGAAATCGCGGCCGTACATGAAACCATGATCCTGCAACGGATTGGGTTCCGTCCCACCCGCCGCCAGCGCCTTGGCCATCGTGGCATCCACCGCCGCCCGGCTTTCCTCGCTGAGTGCGAGCAGCACCTGCGCCGTTTCATGCGCATTGGGAATGCGGCGCGCCGTGAAGCTGGAAAAGCGTTCATGCGTCAGCAGCATGACGTTGATCGTGTCGGAAAAGCTGACCATCTGCGCGCTGTCATCGGCAAAGTCATTGTTCCGCACGGCACCGACCGCTTCGTAAAAGGCGATGGAAGCTGGCAAGTCCTTCACCGGCAGGTTGACGAAAATCATCTTGGGCGCGGGGGCATCGGGCATCACGCATCTCCTTGAGCTTCGCGGCAAGGAGCTATCGCTCTCGACTCACCGCCTTGAACTTTGTGGACCCATAGATTATCTTATGCAACATATAAGTTAGAAAAAATAACTAAGGACTCGCAATTGAAAAAGCGCGCCTATCAGGATGGCTGTGCAGTTGCCCATGCGCTGGACCTTGTCGGGGACCGCTGGGCCATGCCCATTATGCGGGAATTGATGCTGGGTCCCAAACGCTTCACCGATCTGCGCGCCAGCCTGCCCGGAATCAGCGCCAATGTGCTGACACAAAGGCTTGAGGAGCTGGAGGCGGCCAGCGTCCTCATCCGCCGCCGCCTGCCCCCACCCGCCGCCAGCCAGATTTACGAACTGACGCAATGGGGCCGCGAGTCGGAAATCCTTTTCCAGGTCCTCGGCCGCTGGGCCTGCCGCTCACCCACGATGCAGCCCGGCCACCCCATGAGCAACGTCTCGGTCGTCCTGTCGATGCGCACGATGATCGACCGCAGCCGCATCGGCGATCTGGACGCCGTGATCGGCTTCCGCTTCGGCGAGGAAGAATTTCGCGCGCTGTTAAAGGACGGCGACTTCACCATCGATCGCGGCTCAGCCCAGGACGCAGACGTGCTGTTCAACGGCGATCAGAACGCCTTGGCCGCCGTCGTCTACGGCGGAGCCAGCTTCAACGACGTCCCAGCCGCGCTCCAGGTCCAGGGCGACCACGCATTGGCGGAACGCTTCGTGCGCCTGTTCCCCCTGCCCGCCAAGGCCCCCGCGACCTACCCCTCCGCTTAGCGCGTAATCGGGAAAGTCGGCACATTCACACGCGGCGCGGACGTCGCGCCCGGCACCAGCGCCTGCCCGCTTTCCTCACGCAACCTTGGCAGCGCGGGCGGCGGGACGAACCCCGCCCCAATCTCCGCAGGCGGCTTGGGCGGCGGCGGCAGAGGCGTGGGCGACACGATCACCGTCACCGTCCCGCCAAATCGCGACTGCCACTCGGCCAGCCGCCGCAGATAGTCGGCATAGGCCTCGTAAAATTCCTGGAACGGCTGTTCGAGCGCGGTCAACGCCTCCGGAGCATAGCCCAGCAACTGGCTCGATGGCAGGGCAAGCACCTTCGCCCCTACCTCAATCGCCGCCTTGCAGAAGGTCGGCTGAACCGGCGGCAGCGAGAAGAAGTTATAGACGACCGTATTGAGCAACTCGCGCGACTGAAGGCCCCCGCTCCCATAAGCGGCGGTATAGTTGCGATCGACCGCAGCATTAGCCTCCCGCAGCGCGTCCTTATGCACCCGCAATATCTGATTATATTGCACCCGCGCCGGTTCGTTCACGCCATGGCAGGACAGGGCCGCCACGTTCAGCGCCATGCGCACATGCCACAGGGCGGTATTGGCCGTCACCCCGCGATTGGGCGTCAGAAATTTGCCCTGCGGATCAACCTCGGGAATGCTCATATCCTCCACTGCGCCCATCGGCGGCAGCGGCTTAATCGTCCGAACGACGGGGGGTGGAGGCGTCGGCGGTGCCTTGGGAGTAGAACAGCCTGCAACCAGCGCCAACGCCGTCACAGAAGCGATCGTCCAGACACGACATGAAGCAGCACGCAGCGGCAACCCGATTTCCCCACGATGAATTGTCTGAGCAAAAACTCATGGCAAAGCCGCGCGTTCCTGGCGATTACCGCCCGGATCGCTTCATCCCTCAAGAGATTCGGCTCGTCCCGATATCGGGACCAGGCGCGCTTCAGGCGCTACGCCGCTCCAGCGCAACCGCCGCCTCGGCCATCAATTGCGCGATAATCTCCGCAACCGGCTCTTCCTTGGTGACCATGCCGACCGACTGCCCCGCCATCAGCGACCCGCCCTCGACATCGCCATCGATCACCGCGCGGCGCAGCGCACCTGCCCAATAATGTTCGATCTGCAACTGCGCCTCGCCCATGTCGACGGAGCCGCTGTCGAGCAAATTCGCAACTTCCCGCTGCTTGGCGGTGAAGGCTTCTGTCCCATTATTCTTGAGCGCACGCACGGGGATGACGGGCAGGCGCGGGTCGATCTGGACACTCGCGATCGCATCACGAGCGGACGCGCGGAAGAAGGATTTCTTGAAGTTCGGATGCGCAATGCTCTCCGCCGCGCAGGCGAAACGGGTGCCCAGCTGCACGCCCGCCGCACCCATCTCCAGATAGCCCGCGATCAGCTCGCCACGGCCAATCCCACCAGCAACGAACACCGGAAGCTGCGAAGCCATCTCCGGCAGGATTTCCTGCGCCAGCACGCTGGTCGACACCGGGCCGATATGGCCGCCCGCTTCCATGCCCTCAATGACCAGCGCATCGACGCCGGAACGGACCAGCTTCTTCGCCAGGCTCAGCGCCGGGGCAAAGCAGATCAGCTTCGCACCCTTCGCCTTGATCGCCTCGATGCTGCCCTTGGGCGGCAGGCCCCCTGCCAGCACGACATGGCCGACTTCATGACGGGCGCACACCTCGATCAGGTCGAACAGCTGCGGGTGCATGGTGATGAGGTTCACGCCGAAGGGCTTGGACGTCAGCGCCTTCGTCGCCGTGATCTCCTTGTCCAGCAATTCAGGCGTCATCGCACCACAAGCGATAACGCCGAACCCGCCAGCATTGGAGATGGCCGCGACCAGGTTCCGCTCCGACACCCAACTCATCGCCCCGCACATGATCGCAACCTCGCAACCGAGAAATTCGGTGCCGCGAGCCATCAGGGAAGTGAGTTTGGCGTTGGTCATTAGGCAGGCCTTTGAATCAAACAGCCCCTCCCTTTTAAGGGAGGGGTTGGGGTGGGTGCGGCGCGCCAGCGCCGTTCCCTGCTATCCGTATAGGGCAGACGCTCGCTAACGCTCGCACCCACCCCCCGACCCCTCCCTTAAAAGGGAGGGGAGATTAATGTGTCAAGCGACCGGCGCGTCCAGGCCATAGGCCGTGTGCAGCACACGCACCGCCAGCTCCGTCTCATCCTCGTCGATCAGCACCGAAACCTTGATCTCGCTGGTTGAGATGGCGAGGATATTGATCCCACGCTCGGCCAGCGACTTGAACATGGTCGAAGCGACACCCGCATGGCTCTTCATGCCCACGCCCACGACGCTGATCTTCGCGACCTTCGTGTCAGGGATCACGCGATTGAAGCCGATCTCTTCCTTCTGGCTTTCCAGCACGTCCAGCGCGCGGGCCAGATCAGCGCCCGGCACGGTGAAGGTCACGTCCGTCTCACCCTTGTCGCGGCCGACATTCTGGATGATCATATCGACGTTGATCGCCGCATCGGCCAGCGGGCCAAAGATGTGCGCCACCGCGCCCGGCCGATCCGGCACGCGGGTCAGGGTGATCTTCGCCTCATTCTTGTCATGGGCGATGCCGGTGATGAGCTGACGTTCCATCTTGTCTTCCTTGAGCTTGGCTTCCAGTTCCTCTTCGCTGACGATCAGCGTGCCGGGGAGGTCGGTCTGGGTGGGATCATCGAAGGAGGAAAGCACCTGCACGACCACGCCTTCCTTCATGGCGAGGCCGACCGAGCGGGTCTGGAGCACCTTGGCCCCGACCGAGGCCAGTTCCAGCATTTCCTCATAGGTGACGAGGTCGAGCTTGCGCGCCCGCGCCACGATACGCGGGTCGGTGGTGTAGACGCCATCGACGTCGGTATAAATGTCGCAACGGTCAGCCTTCAACGCCGCCGCCACGGCCACCGCCGAAGTGTCCGAACCACCACGGCCCAGCGTCGAGATGCGGCCATCCTCCATCATGCCCTGGAAACCGGGGATAACCGCCACGGTGCCGCCGCGCATGGACGAAAGCAGGTCGATCGTGTCGATCTCACCAATGCGCGCCTTGGCATGGGCTTCGTTGGTGCGGATCGGCAGCTGCCAGCCGAGCCAGCTGCGCGCGTTCACGCCCATGGCCTTCAAAGTCATGGCCAGCAGGCCGCTCGTCACCTGTTCGCCGCTGGCAACCACAACGTCATATTCGGCCGGATCGTAAAGCGCGGAGGCTTCCTTGCAGAAGCCCACCAGCCGGTCGGTCTCGCCCGCCATGGCCGACACGACGACAGCGACTTCATGCCCCTGCTCGACGACATGTTTGACGCGCGCCGCTACGTTGCGAATTCGCTCCATCCCCGCCATGGAGGTGCCGCCGAATTTCATCACGATGCGCGCCATTTGCCTGTCGAACCTGTCTACTTAAAGAGAATATCCCCCTCCGGGGGAAAAACGGCGCCGCTATAGCAGCAGCGGCAAATATGGCAAGCAAGCCATCGGTGGAGCGGAACTCCGTGTCTTCACCACTCATTCCTTTCATGCAAAGAATGGAAGGAACAAGCCATGGATGGAATCCTGTACGGGCTTATCACGATCGGAGGCCCAATTCTGTTCGCGGCCGTGCTGATCTATGTGATGATGAGCAATCGACGGCATAGAAGCCCCGAAGAATTGGCGAGGACGGAAGCGGCGACGCGCGAGCTGCGCCGCCAGCTGGATGCCGAGGATAAATATCTAGACGGCGAAGGGCCGCCCCCGCGCAAGAAATAAATGCCCGTGGCGCGTCGGCGCACAGCTTGATAATCAGGGCGCATGGCCAATTCAGCGACAAGCACGATCGACCCCCGCGAAGCCGCCCACTTCGGCGCGATGGCGGCCGACTGGTGGGATCCCAAGGGCAGCAGCGCCATGCTGCACAAACTCAATCCGGTAAGGCTGCGCTATATTCGCGGCGCCATCGATCGGCACTGGCTGTGCGAAGAAAGCAGCTTCCACCCGCTTGAAGGCAAATCTGCGCTGGATGTAGGATGCGGTGCGGGCCTGTTGTCCGAACCTCTGGCGCGGTTGGGCGCTGCCGTCACCGCGCTCGACGCGGCGGAAGAGAATATCGCCATCGCCCGCACCCATGCGGACGGTCAGGGTCTCCTGATCGACTATCGCGCAACGCCGGTCGAACAGCTCAACGCCGGAAGCTTCGATCTCGTCACCTCCATGGAGGTCGTGGAACATGTCACCGACCCCGCCGCCTTCGTCCGTGCGCTGGCGGGCAAGCTCAGTCCCAACGGCCTGCTCATCATGTCCACGCCAAACCGCACCCCACTCTCACGCCTCGCGATGATCCGCATCGGCGAAGGGATTGGCGGCATTCCAAAGGGAACGCACGACTGGGACAAGTTCCTGACGCCCGATGAACTGACCGAGATGCTCATCAAGGCCGGACTGGAGGTGACCGATGTCACCGGCCTCTCCTTCGATCCGCGCAAGGGCTTCACCCTCTCGTCCAACAAGGCCATCAACTATCTGTTGACCGCTCGCCACGCTGGCGGTTGAGGGTCCGCGTTCAGCACCCCCTCAGTACCGTTCGCCCTGAGCCTGTCGAAGGGCTCTACTTGCTTAAAGAGAGAGCTTCGACATTCGAACGAGGCAAGTGACTCGTTAGGACAGCCCGAACGGGGGTGAGGGATTCAATCAAGAGGTACGCCCCCCCCCTCGACCCAGCACCCTAAGAAGCGGCCGCCACCGGGCCTGGGGGCGACCGCTTCCCAGCCCCCGCTCAGGGGCTGTCTCGTCAGGCTGCTTGCGCCGCCTCTTCCGAAGCGGGCAGGCGGATAAGATAATCGAAGGCAGACAGTGCCGCAGTCGATCCTGCCCCCATGGCGATCACGATCTGCTTGTAGGGCACGGTCGTGCAGTCGCCCGCAGCGAATATGCCTGGCTGACTCGTTTCGCCCCTGGCGTCAATCTCGATCTCTCCGCGCGGCGACAGCGCGATCGCGTCCTTCAACCATTCCGTGTTCGGGACCAGCCCGATCTGTACGAAAATGCCCTCCAGCTCGACATCATGCTCGGTGCCATAGTTGCGGTCCTTGTAGGAAAGGCCCGTAACCCTGGCGCCGTCGCCGTCGACCTTGGTCGTGAGCGCGGACGTGATGATCCGCACATTGGGCAGGCTGGCGAGCTTGCGCTGCAACACCGCGTCGGCGCGCAACTGGCTATCGAACTCGATCAGCGTCACATGGGCGACGATACCGGCGAGATCGATCGCCGCCTCGACACCACTGTTACCGCCACCGATCACCGCCACGCGCTTGCCCTTGAACAGTGGGCCGTCGCAGTGCGGGCAGTAGGCAACGCCCTTGTTGCGATATTCATCCTCGCCCGGCACGCCCATCTGCCGCCACCGCGCGCCCGTGGACAGGATCACGGTGCGCCCTTTCAGCGACGCGCCATTTTCCAGCACAACCTCATGATAGCCGCCTTCACTCTGGGCCGGGATCAACTTGGCCGCCTTTTGCAGGTTCATGATCTCGACATCATAATCCTTTACATGCGCTTCCAGCTGCGCGGCGAGCTTTGGCCCCTCCGTGTGGCTCACCGAGACGAAATTCTCGATCGCCATCGTGTCGAGCACCTGCCCGCCGAAGCGTTCCGCCGCAACACCTGTACGGATACCCTTGCGCGCCGCATAGATCGCCGACGCGGCACCGGCCGGACCACCGCCCACCACCAGTACTTCAAAAGGCTCCTGGGCCTTGATCTTCTCCGCCGCCCGATCCGCCGCGCCGCTGTCGATCCTGGCGACGATCTGCTCCAGTTCCATCCGCCCGGAGGCGAAGGGCTCGCCATTCAGGAACACGGTCGGCACCGCCATCACCTGCCGCGCATCCACCTCTTCCTTGAACAGCGCGCCATCGATGGCGACATGCTTGATCCGCGGATTGAGCACGCTCATCAGGTTCAGCGCCTGCACCACATCGGGGCAGCTCTGGCACGACAGCGAGAAATAGGTTTCGAAACTGAAGTCCCCGTCCAGATCCTTGATCTGCTGGATCACATCCTGCGCCGCTTTGGACGGATGACCACCCACCTGCAGCAGGGCAAGCACCAGCGAGGTGAACTCATGCCCCATCGGGATGCCCGCAAAGGTCACGCCGATATCGGTGCCCGCCCGCCGGATCATGAAACTGGGCTTGCGCCTGTCATTGCCGGAGGTGACGGTCACCTTGTCCGACAGTTCAGCGATCTCGTTCAGCAAGCCTTCCAGCTCGCGCGACTTCGCGCCTTCGTCCAGCGACGCCACCAGCTCGATCGGCTGCGTGATGTTCGCCATATAGGCCTTCAGCTGGCCTTTCAGATTTGCGTCCAACATCTTCGTAGCTCCATTGAATTGGCGCACCGCACGGGGCACGCAGGTCCGCTTTCCGGACGATCAACCCGAAGGTCCGGTATGGAAGCGGCTAAAATGTTTGAATAAACCCCCGCCGGGCCGGGGAGTTGCTCAACCCGGCCCGGCGAAAGGTCAGATAGAGTTAGATCTTGCCGACGAGGTCGAGCGACGGGGCCAGGGTTTCTTCACCCTCTTCCCACTTGGCCGGGCACACTTCGCCGGGGTGGGCGGCGACATATTGCGCAGCCTTGACCTTGCGGAGCAGCTCGGTCGCGTTGCGGCCGACGCCTTCCGAAGTGATTTCCATGAACTGGATCACGCCTTCGGGATCGACCAGGAAGGTCGCGCGGTCGGCCAGGCCAACGCCCGGACGCATCACGTCGAAATTGTTGGTGATCTGGCCCGACTGGTCGCCCAGCATATAATAGTTGATCTTGCTGATCGCGGGCGAGGTGTCGTGCCATGCCTTGTGGCTGAAGTGTGTGTCGGTCGAAACCGAATAGACTTCCACGTTCAGCGACTGCAGCGTCGGGTAGATGCCTGCCAGATCTTCAAGCTCCGTCGGACACACGAAGGTGAAGTCGGCGGGGTAGAAGAAGAAGATCGCCCACTTGCCCTTCACGTCCTGGTCGGTGACATCGACGAACTTGCCTTCCTTGAAAGCGGTCGCCTTGAACGGCTTGATGCTGGTATTGATGAGAGCCATGGGCTTTCCAGTTCCTTCTTAGGGTTGCTGTTGCCCGGCCTATGTAGGGAGGTAGCAGGATAAGGGGAAATTGCTTTTCTTCACACCACTGATTGAGAAAAGCGATCAACCCTCCAATCATTGATCGACCGGCTCATCCCTTGGCTTCTGAAGGACATAGGTCATCGCTTCCCTCGCCATCTCCAGGGCCTCATCGATAGTGAAGGTCGAGGAATCGAGGCACAGCTCCAGCCACAGCCCATCCAGCATCGCGGTCAAACCAATCGCCGCGATCCGCGCAGCCGGACGCGGAATCTGTGGCGCGGCTTCTCGCAACAACACCTCCAAGCGCTCGCGCGATCCGCCATAGGTTTCCGCATGCGTGGCGGCGATCTCGGGACTGGTCTTCACCAGGCTCCAAAAGGAAATCCAGGTCGCCAGCAAATTGGGGTCCAGCACCGGCGGCCGCAAATTCGCCCTTATATAAGCCCACAGCCGGTCAAGCGGATCAGGCCCCGCCTCTGCCACGGCCTGCTCCAGCGCCGCCGCCACCTTCTTTCCAACATCGCGGTAGGTGGCGAGGATAAGGGCATCGACACCATCGAAATAATGGGTCAGCAATCCCGCCGACACGCCCGCCCGCGCGCAGATCGCCCGGACGGAAGTTGCGGCCACGCCCTTCTCTGCAAGGCACTGCGCCGTCGCTTCGATCAGCGCCTGACGCCTGACATCGGGTGACTCTCTGACAAAACGCGCCCGCCCTCGTCTCCCGTCAAGGCGGCTTGCAATCTTCTGCTCCACGTCAATTTCCCGTCACCATGCCGCACCCCCTCGGGGCGGCCCACCCCGCCCCCCTTCCCGCAACAAGGATCACCGCGCCTTCGATCACCATTTAGGCCAGCAATGCAAGGGGAATTATGGCGCGCAGCGCCTTCAGGCAGGCTCGCTCAATTCTTCCAAAGCGGTAAATCGCTGCGACCACAACGCCCCGTAAATCGCCATCCATTGCACGACCGGAGCCAGGCCCTTCACCCGTGCCGCATAATAGGTCTCACGCCCCGCCCGGCGAGCCGTCACCAGCCGCGCCCGCCTCAGCTTCCCCAGATGCCGCGACACCATCGGTTGCGATACATCGGAGACAGCTGTCAGGGCATGCACGCTCTGCTCCCCCTCCTTCACCAGATATTCCAGCAACGCCCGCCGCGTCCCGTCGGAAAGCGCCTTGAATAGTTCGTCACATGCCGCCGAGCGGTCGCCACTTGAAACAGGATCATTCATTGCGAACTCATAACCAAATGATTATGAGTAGAACAAGCGAAGACCGTTTTTGATGGGTCGAAGCGACGTTAACCAAAAAAAGTTGGCGAGGTCCAGCAGCTGAGTCTTTTGAGTCACACCACCTGATATTGAGTCCCTTGGCTAAATCCGGACTCAACATGTCGTGTCTACCTCTTTCGTTCTCACGCTGTTAACTTTTGTCTGAGGCTCAATGGCTAAGCCGTTGATCTTGACGCCGGACTCCCGACGACTCAACGCTGGTCCTCGAAACATATGGGGGTCACATAATGGGTGTCATGGAACGCGTCGCACCGCGGCGTAAAAGGGCGGTTGCGCCGATTGAAAAAGAGGCGGTCAACGTCCCGGCAAACTGCCTGCTGCGCGGCGACTGCATCGCGGAAATGGCCAAGCTGCCCGACGCCTGCATCGACATGATCTTCGCCGATCCGCCCTATAATCTTCAGTTGGGCGGCGACCTGTTCCGCCCCGAAGGCGGCCGGGTGGATGCCGTGGACAATGACTGGGACAAATTCGATACGCTCAGCAGCTATGACCGCTTTACGAAGGCATGGCTGGCGCAGGCCCGCCGCATCCTGAAACCCAACGGCTCCATCTGGGTGATCGGCAGCTATCACAACATCTTCCGCGTCGGCACTGCATTGCAGGATGAGGGCTTCTGGATTCTCAACGACATCATCTGGCGCAAGTCCAACCCCATGCCCAATTTCAAGGGCACCCGCTTCACCAATGCGCATGAAACGCTGATCTGGGCCAGCCAGGGCGAGGACGCCAAATATACCTTCAACTATAAAGCGATGAAGACGCTCAATGACGAGCTTCAGATGCGCTCCGACTGGGTGCTGCCGATCTGCGGCGGTCAGGAACGGCTGAAGCGCAACGGGACGAAGGCGCACCCGACGCAAAAGCCCGAATCCCTGCTCTACCGCGTGCTTCTGGCCTGCACGAAGCCCGGCGACGTCGTGCTCGATCCCTTCTTCGGCACCGGCACCACAGGCGCCGTCGCCAAGCGCCTCGGCCGCAAATGGATCGGCATCGAACGCGAAGACAGCTATATCGAAGTCGCGATGGAACGCATCGAAGCCGCCCTGCCGCTGGACGAATCCGCCCTCACCATCATGCAGAGCGCCAAGAGCCAGCCCAAGGTCGCCTTCGGCACGCTCGTCGAAACCGGCTATCTTCAGCCCGGCGCGATCCTGACCGACGCGAAGCGCCGCTGGCAGGCCACTGTGCGCGCGGACGGCTCGCTTTGCATCGGCACCGATACGGGCTCGATCCACAAGATCGGCGCAACCCTGCAAAATGCGCCCAGCTGCAACGGCTGGACCTTCTGGCACCATGAAGTCGAAGGCTCACTCAAGCCGATCGACTCGCTGCGCCAGACCTACCTGCTAGCGAACGAGCCCTGAGATAATCAGACCCCAAAATTCAAACCAACCTCCGTTCGGGCTGAGCCTGTCGAAGCCCTTTTCTTTTCTTTAATAGGAAAGACCCTTCGACAGGTTCAGAATGACCGGGAAAATATGACCCTTTCCACTCTCCCCCAGGACGCCCGGCTCTACCTGAAGCCCACATGGTTCGTCCCCTCCCCCATCGGCCTGCCCGATGGGTCAGCCGCGCGCATGGCCAACGGGCTCATCTGGTTCCAGGCCTATGAGCTAACCGCACTTCAAGGCTCCCACCGCCTCACCCGAACCACCATCCCGGTGGCGCAGTTCGCCGAAACCATCGCCACCCTCCCCGACGCGCTCGCCGAACGAGCCCAGCGGCTCGCAACAAACATCTCCGCCCAACGCCAGCCGCTCGCGCTAGGCGATCGCACCATTCGCTTCGACGCGCCGCAGGTCATGGCGATCCTCAACGTCACACCCGACAGCTTCTCCGATGGCGGCAAGCATATGGACGACCCGCAAGCCGCAGCGGACGCAGGCTTCGCCATGGCGGCCGCAGGCGCCGCGCTGATCGACATAGGCGGCGAATCCACCCGCCCCAAAGCGCCCAAGGTCTGGGAAGGCGACGAAATTGCCCGCGTCGTCCCCGTCATCGAAAAGCTCGCAGCGGCAGGCATCCCTGTCTCCATCGACACCCGCAAAGCGTCCGTCATGGAAGCGGCTCTCGCAGCAGGTGCAAAGGTCATCAACGATGTCAGCGCCCTAGCCCACGACCCGCGCGCGATGGAAGTCGCGGCGCGCGCAGCCTGCCCCGTCATCCTGATGCATGCGCCCTCCTCCGGCGATGACCCGCACGACAATCCCGGCGGCTATGGCGATGTCGTCGCCGACGTGTTCGACATGCTCGAAAGCCGCATCGAGGCGTGCGTGGCGGCAGGCATCACACGCGACAGGATCATGATCGATCCGGGCCTGGGATTCGGCAAATCGCTCGCCGACAATCTCGCGCTGGTCAACGGCCTAGCCACCTTCCAGGGCCTCGGCGTGCCACTCCTCTTCGCCGGAAGCCGCAAGCGTCTGATCGGCGCCCTGTCCAACGAAGCCCCCGCCCCCGACCGCCTCGGCGGCTCCATAGCCCTCGCCTTCCGCGCCGCGCAATCGGGCGCACAAATGGTCCGCGTCCATGATGTGAAGGAAAGCGTGCAGGCCCTGCACCTATGGCGCGGCCTCGCCGACGCAGGACTCAGCGCAGTCTAGAACACCCTTGCCCCCAACCATTCGCCCGAAGCCAATGCGTCTGAATTAAGGCTCCTTTTGCGTCACCCCGGGCTTGACCCGGGGTCCCGCTGTCTCGGCAGCCCCAGATTAGAGCGGGACCCCGGATCAAGTCCGGGGTGACGATCACTCAACCTTGATCATATTTCAGCGGGGCGTGTTCCGGTTCCCCTCCCGTTTCAGGCTAAACGAAGTAGAATCCTTCAGCAGAGCGGAGTGAAGGCATTAACGCCGGGAAACCCACGCCTCTACGGCTACCACCGCCGCAACCTCGGCCGAAACACGCTGGGATCAATCGCCAGTACAGGAGCATCCCTAGCGGCCAATTCAACCTTCTCCACCACCGGCGGCTTGCCACCCGGCGTGAAAGTAACCACCGCCGTCCCCGGATCATCCAGCACCAGCCGATCCAACATCAACGCAGGCCCCAACGCATCCGCATTCACCCGAACCAGCGTCCCAAGCTGCGTCATCCCAAACAATGTCCGGGCAAAGGCGGTAGGCAATCTTATGCAACCATGGCTCGCCGGATAACCCGGATTATGCCCCGCATGCAGCGCTACCCCATCCCATGTCAGCCTTTGCATGAACGGCATCGGCGCATTGCTGTAGAGATTGGACCGATGCCATTCCCGCTTTTGCAGGATCGTGAACTCGCCGGTCGGCGTCCGATGCCCCGCCGTGCCCGTTGACACGCTCGCCACGCCCACCAGCCGGTCACCGCTATAGACATGCACGATCTGCCGCTGAAGGCTGATGATCAGGTAGAGCGGCCCATCGAACGGCCCTTCCTCCAGCCAACGATAGCCGCCCGGCTGCACCACTTCGCCATCCAGAATCGCCGGCGCAGCAGCAGCTTCACGCGTCGGCGAAAGAGAAGCTATGGCGACCAGCGCCAACAGGAACGGCATCACGCGCATGAAGACTTTCTTAGCCATAATGCGCGGCTGCACCAGTCGGGAAGCGGTCTACTGGTCACTATTCTTAATCCCATTGCGACACAGGTTAAGAATGCTCATCTGTTCCGCATAGGGCGCACAAGATTGATCGGGCAGTCGGCATCTCTGCTGTCTCGGAAAATGCGGACGACAAGCGCAATGACTGATCTGCTGACGCCGGTAGAATCATGGGAAGGGCCGAACCCCTCCTTGGCATGATCCAACCCGATCTGATCGGACGCTCAGCCGTTCAATCGGCTGCCTGATCCTGTTCGATGCCAGTGGGATGATGCGACCAAGCGCCGCACCGTCAATTTCGCCCTATCGATCCTATAGCAAGACCAGCTGCGCAACCGGGGCAAAGCTGCGACGATGCAGCGGCGTCGGCCCATGTTCCCGCAGCGCCGCCAGATGCATCGGGCTGCCATAGCCCTTGTTACTTTCCCAGCCATAATGCGGGTGCGCCGCCGCCGCCTCTATCATCATGCGGTCGCGCGCTTCCTTGGCCAATATCGACGCGGCGGCGATCGACAGGCATTTGGCATCGCCCTCCACCACAGCCGTCGATGCCCACCGCCATTTCGGGCAACGATTGCCGTCCACCAGCACATGCGCACAATCATGCGCCAGCGCCTCGACCGCCCGCGTCATCGCCAGCATCGTCGCCCACAGGATATTGATCTCGTCAATCTCTTCGACCGACGCGACCCCGATCCCCCAGCACAGCGCCCGCACCTTGATTTCGACCTCCAGCATAGCGCGCCGCGCGGCGGTCAGCTGTTTGCTGTCGTTAAGGCCATCCGGGCAATCCTCCTGCCGCAGGATGACGGCAGCGGCCACAACCGGCCCCGCAAGCGGCCCCCTGCCTGCTTCGTCAACGCCTGCGACCAGGCCCGGATGATGCAACCTCTCATGCGCAAAATCAGGCATGTTGGTGAAACCCGAACGGCGCCCCCATAGGCCCATGACCCTGCCCCAGACCCGGCGCCAACATCAACGCTTCCCGAACATATTTACGAGCAAATTCAATAGCTTCTACCAGGCCTGAACCCTGCCCCAACCGAGCAGCAATGGCACTGGCCAAGGTACACCCGGTCCCATGCGTATGAATCGTTTCAATTCGCGCATTGCTCCATGACTTTACCAACCCCTGCGGCCCAATCAGCCGATCGGTCAGCATTGCCCCCTCGCCATGCCCACCCTTCGCCAGCACATGCGTACCGAACCGGATCGCAATCTCCTCGCCCCCCAACGCCTCCAGCTCCGGAATATTCGGCGTCACCAAAGTCGCCAGCGCCATCAACCGCTCAAACGCTGCAATCGTCGCTTCATCCGCCAGCACCGATCCACTGGTAGCGACCATCACCGGATCGAATATAATCGGGACGCCGACCAATTCGGCCAGCCGATCAGCAACAGCTTCCGCAGTTTCAGCCGAACCGATCATCCCGATCTTCACCGCATCCACGCCGATATCGCTGATGACGCTCTCCATCTGCCGCAGCACCATGTCAGTGGGCACCGCATGCACGCCCTGCACCCCCAGCGTATTTTGGGCAGTAATCGCAGTGATCGCCGTCATCGCATGCCCGCCCAGCAGCGTGACTGTACGGATATCCGCCTGAATGCCAGCACCCCCGCCACTGTCCGACCCGGCGATGATCAAAATGCGCGCGGGCTTCATCCCTTGTAATGACGCTCGGTAGAGGCGGGATGGCGCGCAAGCGCATCGCCTGTGCGCGTCGGCCGGTCCATCAGTTCCCCGCCGCAATTAGGGCAACGATCATCAAGCGCCTCGGCACAGGCAGCGCAAAAGGTACATTCGAAAGAGCAGACAAACGCACCCGGCTCCGCAGCTGGCAGATTCACGCCGCAGCGTTCGCAATCAGGACGCATGTCCAGCATCAGGCTGCCACCCTCGCCACCGCGTCACATATCCGATCGACAACATCCTTCACCTGATCTTCCCGATCACCCTCGGCCATGACACGGATTACAGGCTCCGTGCCGGACGGACGAATGACCAATCGGCCGCAGCCATTGAGTTCACTCTCCGCCTGCGCGATCACCCGCTTGACCTCCTCATGCTCCAGCGGCTTGCCTCCGGAAAAGCGGACATTCTTGAGTAGTTGCGGCACGGGATCAAACTGATGCAGCACTTCGCTGGCGGGCTTGCCAGCGCGGACAAGCGCCGCGAGCACCTGCAGCGCTGCAACGGTCCCGTCGCCGGTCGTCGCATAGTCGGACAGGATCATGTGACCCGACTGTTCACCGCCGACATTGAAGCCGCCCGCGCGCATTCGCTCCAGCACATAACGATCCCCAACCTTGGTGCGCTCGAGATTAATGCCTTGCGCAGCCAGATAGCGCTCCAAACCGAGGTTGGACATAACCGTCGCAACCAATCCGCCGCCCCTCAGCAATCCGTCGCGTGCAAAATTGCTCGCGATCAACGCCATGATCTGATCGCCATCAACGATCTGGCCTTTCTCATCCACGACGATCAGCCGGTCGGCATCGCCGTCAAGAGCGATCCCGATGTCCGCACCGGAGGAGACGACCGTCTCCTGGCACAGAAGCGGAGAGGTCGATCCGCAACCATCATTGATATTGATACCGTTCGGCGTCACCCCAATCGCGATCACCTCTGCGCCCAATTCCCACAGAGCCGATGGCGCGACCTGATAAGCGGCGCCGTTCGCGCAATCGACGACGATCTTCAGCCCGTCGAGGCGAAGGTCGGCGGGAAAGCTGGACTTGACCGCATGGATGTAGCGGCCCCGGGCGTCTTCGACCCGGCGCGCACGTCCGATTTCCGATGATACTGCAAGCGGAATCTCCTGCTCCAGCATCGCTTCGATCTTCAGCTCATCTTCATCGGACAGTTTGTAGCCATCGGGTCCGAACAGCTTGATACCGTTGTCGGCATAGGGATTGTGACTGGCCGAAATCATGACCCCCAAATCTGCCCGCATCGAATGAGCAAGCAGCGCCACGGCAGGCGTTGGAATCGGCCCGAATTGGACGACATCCATCCCCACCGCAGTGAACCCCGCGACCAGCGCGTTTTCGACCATATAGCCGGACAGGCGCGTGTCCTTGCCGATCACAACCCGATGCCTATGACTCCCCCGCTGGAAATGCTTCCCGGCGGCCATTCCGACCTTCATCGCGAGTTCCGCGGTCATCGGCCATTGGTTCGTACGGCCCCTGATCCCGTCGGTGCCGAAATAACGCCTACTCATGATTTCTGTCCTGCAACGCGACCTAAGTTGCCGTCGTCCATAGCAATCTTTGTTCGACTTTCCACTGGCCAGCAGTCATCCCATAGCAGATGGACGGTTTCAATGCAGCGGTGGACGCGCTTTCAAGTGCGGTCTTCTTCAAGGTGCCCGTCATGGGTACTCGGATCGAACTGATCGTCCTCTATCTTGCGGTCCCGATGTTGTTTTTCACCATCTGGCTAGGCTTTCCCAATGTCCGCGCAGTGGGGAGGGCGCTACGGATATTGCGGACCCAGCCAGGCGCAGGCGAGGCCACGGGCGACGTCAGTCAGTGGGGCGCTTTGACCACGGCGCTCGCCGGGACGATCGGCCTCGGCAACATCGCCGGGGTCGCGGTTGCGTTGACCATGGGAGGGCCGGGCGCGATCTTGTGGATGTTCGTGATCGGCTGGTTCGCAATGACCGTGAAGATGGCCGAAGTGACACTCGGCCTCAAATACCGGACATTCGATCAGCGCGGCCATGTGCATGGCGGCCCCATGTATGTGCTCAGAGCCATCGGCACCGCGCGAGGCTGGAACCGCCTTGGACTTACGCTCGGCGGCCTTTACGCCTTCTTCGCCCTGTTTGGCGCGATCCCGATGGTGCAGGTTAACCAGAGCTTCGCGCAGGTGAAGGTTGTGACCGGTCTCTCTAACGGTTGGGCCTATGGCGTGCTTCTCGCCGCCGCCGTGGCGCTCGTGACACTGGGCGGCGCGGCATGGCTCGGCGAGGTCGCGAAACGGCTGACCCCACTCAAGGTGGCCGTCTATCTCATTGGTGTCGCTGCCGTCCTCATCATCCACGCGCCAGCTATACCCGACGCATTGGCCCAGATATGGCACGGCGCCTGGAATGGCAGCGCGGCCACGGGGGGCGCTGTCGGGGCCTTCGTCTCGGGAATGAGGCGAGCGGTCTTTGCGAGCGAGGCCGGTGTCGGCTCCGCGGTGATGGCCCACAGCCTAGCAAGGGTACGCCATCCGGTTTCAGAAGGGCTGGTGGCCCTGCTCGAACCGCTGCTTGGAACGATGATCGTCTGTTCGGTGGGTGGTCTGGCGCTGGTCGTCGCGGGCACTTGGACATCGGGACTGGAGGGCATCGCAATCACCTCTGCCGCCTTCGCGCAAGTGTTACCATGGTTTCCATGGCTGCTAGCCGTCGTCGTTGTGCTGTTCGCCTATTCCACGCTTGTCGCATGGGGCTTTTACGGCCTTCAGGCTTGGGGGTATCTGTTCGGTCATGGGCCAAAGGCGCAGTGGAGCTACAAAATCCTCTACATCGTCACGCTGCCCCCTGCTGCTGCGATCGACCTAGGCCGGGTCGTGGACATCGTCGATAGCAGTTTCTTCCTGATGGCGATTCCCAACGTCATTGCGCTTTATCTCTGCGCGGGGGAACTGCGGCGAGATGTGCGGGCCTATCTGAGCGAAGCGGAAGAACATGCCTCACCAAGCGGACTTAAGGACTAACCGATAAGCGAAAGGCCCCACCAGTTGGCGAGGCCTCTCTTAAATCATATCGGATTAGGTTGGGTCAGATCTTGTCGCCAAGCGCACCTTTCACGGACCCTTTTATGTCCTGAGCGGTGCCCTTAGCCTTCTGCGCCTTTCCTTCTGCAACCAGATCAGCATCATTCTGGTGCCGACCTGCGGCTTCCTTTGCCGCTCCAGCAATCTTATTGCCTGCCGCTTTAACCTTGTCAGTCATTTCACCCATAACGTCCTCCTATCGAAAGCTACGATGGGTCAACAACTTGGAGTGACCGAAGGTTGCCACCGGTACGATTGCGCAACGGTTGCAGACAAAGAAAAAGGGGCCGGAAAACCGGCCCCTTCCAAAATGCTGGTAGCTGACGCTTAGCGCTTCGAGAACTGGAAGCTGCGGCGAGCCTTGGCGCGACCGTACTTCTTACGCTCGACGGTGCGGCTGTCGCGGGTCAGGAAGCCTTCGGCCTTGACCGCGCTGCGCAGCGCCGGTTCGTACTTCGACAGAGCCTGGGCGATGCCGTGCTTCACAGCGCCAGCTTGGCCCGAGAGACCACCGCCCTTGACGGTGGCGATCACGTCATACTGACCTTCACGCTCAGTGATGCCGAAGGGCTGGTTGATCACCAGACGCAAGGTCGGGCGAGCGAAATACACTTCCTGATCGCGGCCGTTGACCGTGATCTTGCCGGTGCCGGGCTTCACCCAGACGCGGGCGACGGCATCCTTACGGCGGCCGGTCGCATAAGCACGGCCAAGGCTGTCGATTTCCTGGGCGCGCAGCGGAGCCGAGGGCTGAACAGGAGCGATCGGCGCGTCGGCAGCGACGGTCTCACCAGCAGCGGGCGCGGGAGCGTTGGTGGTCAGCGACGCGAGGTCGGACAGGGACTGACGGTTATCGGACATTATGCACCCACCTTGTTCTTGCGGTTGCGCGATGCGAAATCGAGCACTTCGGGGTTCTGCGCTTCGTGCGGATGTTCAGCACCGGCGAAGATGCGCAGGTTGCGCATCTGCTGACGGCCGAGGGGACCACGGGGGATCATGCGCTCAACAGCCTTTTCCAGGACGCGCTCGGGGAAACGGCCTTCCAGAATCTTGGCAGGCGTGGTTTCCTTGATGCCGCCGGCATAGCCGGTGTGCTTGTAGTAAACCTTGTCGGTCAGCTTGCGGCCGGTGAACTTCACCTTGTCCGCGTTGATGATGATAACATTGTCACCACAATCGACGTGGGGCGTGAAGCTGGTCTTGTGCTTGCCGCGAAGGATGTTCGCGACGGTCGAGGCGAGGCGGCCGACGACGAGACCTTCCGCGTCGATCAGGATCCACTTCTTTTCGACCGTTGCCGGGGTTGCCGGCTTAGTGGTCTTCATCAGCGCCTTCATGGTGCCAATCTCCAGAATGAAATAGTGAATTGAACGCGTTTTGAGGGCGTTCAAAGATGGGCGCTAATGACCGGCGAGGTTCAGGAAGTCAAGAGATTCGGCGGGTTTCCTGACGGGTAAAATAATACCCGTCACTTCGTGATCTGTTCGGCCACCCATTTTGCGTAGCGTAAATCGGCACTTTCCACCGGTAATGCGAGGATCGCGGGCACTTCATAGTCGTGAAGTTCCGCGATGCGCGCCATCAGGGCGTCGCGGCGCGAGGGCGTGGTCTTGAACAGCACCGGCACCTCCGCGGCGCTTTCCAGCACCCCGTTCCATTCATAGAGAGATGTCGCAGCCCCGAGCATGTTGGCGCAGGCGGCCAGCCCTTCCCCGATAAGCTGGCGCGCGACGCGGTCGGCGGCCTCCGCCGAGCCGAAGAGCGTGTAGACAAGCGCGACGCCGCTCACCCCCGGCGCGACCCGATCGCATGCGCGCCCCAGGCGGCCGAAGCGACGACAAGCGCACCGACCGCCTGATGAAGCACCGCGAGGGGCAAGGCGATGCCGCTGACGACAGTGGCGATGCCCAGCGCGATCTGCGTGCCGACGGCGGCATTGATGGCGATCGAGGGACCGCGACGCCCTGCCCGCTTTGCCTTACGCGCAAGCAGGATCAACATCGTAGCGGCAACCCATGCCCACCAACGATGGATGAAATGGACGAGATAAGGGTCGCTGGACAAGGTCGCCCAAAGCGATCCCAGCCACGAAATCCCCTCCGGCACGAGATGGTCGTTCATGAGCGGCCATGTGTTCGAGACATAACCGGCATCGAGCCCAGCGGTGAACGCGCCGAACATCAGCTGGACCAACAGCACCAGCAGGGCGACCAGCGCAAAAGGCCTTAGCGCAGCCGGACGGGCGGCAGGGTTCCGCGCCAAGGCAAACAGATCAAGCGCGGTCCAGATGAGGCCACCCATGATGAAGAGTGCCGTCAGCAGATGAACCGCGAGCCGGTAATGGCTGACATCGGTGCGCACGGACAGGCCAGAAGTCACCATCCACCAGCCGATTGCGCCCTGAAGCCCCCCCAGTGCCAGCAAAGCGACCAGACGCCAGCCATAGCCGTAGGGGATAGCGCGGCGAAAGGCGAACCACAGGAGCGGTAGGGCGAAGGCGAGGCCTATCAATCGTCCAAGCAGCCGATGCACCCATTCCCAGAAGAAGATGAACTGGAAATCGGACAGGGTCATGCCCTGCCGCAATTGCTGATATTCGGGGATTTGCTGATAGAGGCGAAACGCGTCCATCCACTGATCATGGGTCAGCGGTGGAATGGCGCCGGTAATCGGTTTCCACTGCGTTATCGACAGGCCCGATTCAGTCAGCCGGGTGATGCCGCCCACCACCACCATGCAGAAAACGAGCGCTGCCACCGTGAGCAGCCAGCGGGCGATCGCGACGGGACGGGAAACATCCATGGCCGGGCGAAGGGCAAGTTCAGTCATGGCGCCGATCCATGCGCCGATGCCCGGATTGTTGCAAGAGGGCGACCATAGGACAAAAGGTCGCAACGCTCCGTAACGACCGGATACAAATCACCGGACAGGCGTATCCCGTCTATGCACTTCTTAACAGAGGATAATCGATGAGCGCGCCGGCGACCGACATCGCCGGGATGATCGCTGCACATGGTCCGATCGGGGGTCTGACGGCGCACATCGGCGACGGGTCCCCTCTGGGGCCGGTCGATCAATGGTCGCCTGCGCTGATATCGACGGTGCGGCTGATGCTGTCGTCGAAAGCGGAGATCGTGCTATTCTGGGGGACGGACCTCTGCGCGCTCTATAATGAAGCCTATGCGCCGACGATTGGCGACAAGCATCCGGGGGCATTGGGCCGTCCGGCGCGGGAGAATTGGGCCGAACTGTGGGACGATCTGGAGCCGCTGCTGCTGTCGGTAATCAAAAAAGGCGAGACGGTGCATGCCAAGGATCGCCCCTTTTACATCGAGCGGGACAGTGGCCGTGGCGAGGAAGTCTATTTCGACATCAGCTATTCCCCCGTGTTCGAAGCGGACGGGTCGATTGGCGGGGCGCTGTGCATCGTCAATGAGACGACGCAGCGCGTCCGAACCGAGCGGGAGATGCTGGCGGATCGGAACCGATTGTGGACGCTGGCCCGCGACCCTTTTCTGATCGCCGACATGGACGGCACATGGCTGTCGGCCAGCCCCGCATGGACGGACATATTGGGATGGAGCCAGGAGGAGCTGATCGGCCGCACGTCGGAATGGATGGAGCATCCTGATGATGTCGCGCGCGTCCGGAACGAGGTTGATACGCTCCAGCAAGGCGTTCCCACGCTGCGCTTCGAAAACAGGTTCCGAACAAAGGATGGCGATTATCGCAACTTCAGCTGGACGGCGGTGCCCGACAACGGATTAATCTATTGCGTGGCTCGGGATGTCACCGAACAGCGCGCCCATGCCCGCGCGCTTGCCGAAGCGGAGGCGGCGTTGCGGCAGGCGCAGAAGATGGAGACGCTGGGCCAGTTGACCGGCGGCGTCGCCCATGACTTCAACAACCTGCTACAGGTCGTAACGGGCAATCTTGAACTGCTTCAGCGCGGCCTCAAAGACAATGAGCGGATGCGCCGGGCGGCGGACAATGCGATGTCGGGCGCGGAGCGCGCGGCCATGCTGACGCAGCGATTGCTCGCCTTTTCCCGCCGCCAGCCTTTGGCGCCCGAGCGCATCGATCCGAACCGGCTGGTGAGCCGCATGTCGGAGCTATTGGGCCACACATTGGGCGAGCGGATCGAGGTGGAGACGATCCAGACCGCGCGCGCCTGGCCGATCGAAGTCGATCTTAATCAGATGGAAAATGCGCTGTTGAACCTGGCGGTCAATGCGCGCGATGCGATGCCCGATGGCGGCAAGCTGACCATCGAGGTCGCCAATACGCATATCGATGACCGTTACGCGGCGCAGGAAGAGGATGTGCAGCCCGGGCAATATGTGCTGATCAGCCTGTCGGACACGGGACAGGGCATGGATGCGGAGACGTTGAGCCACGCGATCGAGCCGTTCTTCACCACCAAGGAGGTGGGCCGGGGCACCGGGCTTGGGCTGTCCATGGTCTATGGTTTCATCAAGCAATCCGGGGGCCATATCCGGGTTTATTCGGAGGTCGGCGAAGGGACGAGCGTCAAGATTTACCTCCCCCGTTTCCATGGACTGGTGCCAGCAAATGATCAGTTGGAGGAGGCGCCGCGCCCGGTCGTGAGCGGGGGCGATGAGACGGTTCTGGTGTGCGAGGATGACGATAAGGTCCGCGCTTATGCGGTCGAGGTGCTGAACGAACTGGGATATCGGGTGATCGAGGCCAGTAACGGAGCGGCGGCGCTGGACGCGCTGGAGCAGGCCCCGGTGCCGGTCGATCTGCTGTTCACCGATGTGGTGCTGCCCGGTGGGATGACGGGCGCGGACGTTGCGCGGGAAGCGGCGGCGAGGCGGCCGGAGCTTAAGATCCTGTTCGCGACCGGATATGCGCGCAACGCGATATTCCACCATGGGCGGTTGGACCCGGGGGTGGAGTTGCTGACCAAGCCTTTCACTTATGCGGAGCTGGCGGGGAAAGTGCGTGAGGTGTTGGACCGGCGGGAAGAGCAGCGGGTGGGTTAGTGGTTTTTTTGGGGGGCGCGCTTCGCTTTGTTCAGCGGAAGGCTTCGGCTTCGCTTAGCCTGAACGGGGTGAGAGGCCTTGCCTGTTCAACCTCTCGCCTTCTGTCCAGATTTCTCGAACCCGTTCGGGCTGAGCTTGTCGAAGCCCTTCCCTTCTAAAAGGAAGTAGAGCCCTTCGACAGGCTCAGGGAGAACGGATGATGGGTAGCGTGGCGCTCTTTAGTCGAGCGCGCGCCACGCTTCGACCAACGCTTTAGCGCGCTCCGCCACGGTCGCGGCATTGTCGCCAGGGCGGTACAGGGCGCCGCCGACGCCGATACCTTCGCAGCCCGCGCCAAGCCATTGGTCGATCGTGTCGGCGCCGGTGCCTCCTACCGCCCAGAGGCCGACATGGCGCGGCAGCACTTCCTTGATGGCCTTTATATAGGCGGGACCGAGGCTGGCGGCGGGAAACAGCTTCAGGCGGCGGGCGCCAGCGCGGACGGCGGCGAAGCCTTCGCTGGGGGTCATGAAGCCGGGCAGCATGTCAAAGCCATATTGCGCGCCCCGGGCGATGACCGCCGGGTCGGTGTTGGGCGTGACCATGATGCGACCGCCGGTGCGGCGCAGATCGTCCACCGCTTCAACCGTCAGCACGGTGCCGCCGCCGATCAGCGCGGTCGCGCCGAATGCTTGCTGGAGCGCGGTGATGCTTTCGAAGGGTTCGGGCGAGTTCAGCGGCACTTCGATGATGCGGATACCCGCATCGATGAGGGCGGCGCCGATTTCCACCGCCTCTTCGGGACGAAGGCCGCGCAGGATAGCGGCGATGGGGGGTGCTCCGGCGGCGAGAAGGGAATCGAGGGTCATGCGGCATTCTCCGGAAGGGTGAGGCCAGCGAGGACGCAATCGTCGCCGCTTAAGGATTGGGACGGGAGGGCCTGCGCCTCAAGCGCCGCTGCATAGCGGGCGCAAAGGCGCTGGTCGCCGATGAGGGTGATGCCGCTTACTTCGCCGAGCATGGCGCGCACTTCGGCAATTTCGCAGCCGATGAGCAGGCCGGAGAGATAGCCAGCGGCCCAATCGGGGGACCGTCCTTCGCGCAGGCGTTTGGCGCGGGCGGCAAAGAGGCTGGTGAGGAGGCGGCCCTCCCCTGCCCCGTCGAGACCTTCGGCGAAACCTTCCGCTTCCTGGGCAGCGTCGGCGGGGGCGGCTTTCGGGCCGAGGGTGGAGTGATCGCGCAGCAGGGCGAAGAGTTCGCCGGTGGGCACGGTGCGAAAGCTGATGATGCGGCCATCCTCGACCAGCGACCATTTATTGTGCGTGCCGGGCAGGACGATGAGGTGGCGGCCCTGCGCAAGGTCGGGATTCCGGTGCATTGCGCCGAAGATTTGCGTTTCTTCGCCGCGCATGACGTCGGGCACGCCGTCCTTGTCGGTGCAGGCCAGGCCCGCGAGGATCGTGACGGGCGTGCCTTGCCAGTCGAAGCGCATGGCGGCGGCGCGCCATTGCTGCGCGGTGGCGGGGCAGGCCGCATAGGGCGCCTCCACCCAGCCATCGCGCGCGCCCGCCATGCCGCACAGGCGGATGGTGCCGGGGGTGCCATCTTCCAGCCAAGGCGCGATGGTTTGCGCGAAGGCTTCGGCGGCGTTCGCGCCCGCTTCGGCAATGCCGGGGCCTTCGCGGCGGGCGGTGACTTGCCCCTGCTCCATGCGGAAGAGGCGCAGGCGGCTGGTGCCCCAGTCGCCGACGACGTCATAGCTGCTCATGCCGAAGTCATTCCGTTCTTGTCTGCTTATTTGTATGAGTATATGCAACGGCCGATAGCGTCAATGCGTCGCTCAGCTTTGCTTTCAGGAATTCCCATGGCCGCTTCGTCTCAGCCCGACCGGAAATTGCGCAGCCGCGCCTGGTTCGACAATCCCGACAATATTGACATGACGGCGCTCTATGTGGAGCGTTATCTGAACTTTGGGCTGAGCCTGGAGGAGCTGCGCAGTGGCAAGCCGATCATCGGCATCGCGCAGACGGGGAGCGACCTGTCGCCCTGTAACCGGCATCATCTGGTGCTGGCCGAGCGGATTCGCGAAGGCATCCGCGAGATGGGCGGCATAGCGCTCGAATTTCCGGTCCACCCGATCCAGGAAACGGGCAAGCGGCCGACCGCCGGGCTGGACCGGAACCTTGCCTATCTGGGGCTGGTCGAGGCTTTGTACGGCTATCCGATCGATGGCGTGGTGCTGACGACAGGCTGCGACAAGACGACGCCCGCGCTGCTGATGGCGGCGGCGACGGTGAATGTCCCCGCGATTGCGCTCTCGGTCGGGCCGATGCTCAATGGCTGGTACAAGGGGCAGCGGACGGGGTCGGGCACGATCGTCTGGCATGCGCGGCAGCTGCTGGCGGCGGGGAAGATCGATGATGAGGGCTTTATCAAGCTTGTGGCTTCGTCGGCGCCCTCGACCGGATATTGCAACACGATGGGCACCGCGACGACGATGAACTCCCTGGCCGAGGCGCTTGGGATGATGTTGCCGGGATCGGCGGCTATCCCTGCGCCTTATCGCGATCGGCAGGAAGCCGCGTGGCGCACCGGCAAGCGGATCGTGGAGATGGTGGCGGAGGATTTGAAGCCGTCCGACATATTGACGCTGGATGCCTTTCATAATGCGATCCTGGTGAACTCCGCCATCGGGGGATCGACCAATGCGCCGATCCATCTGGCGGCGATCGCGCGCCATGTCGGCGTCGAACTGCCGCTGAAGGATTGGGAGACGGTGGGGCATGACGTGCCGCTGCTGGTGAACCTGCAACCGGCGGGCGAATATCTGGGCGAGGATTATTATCATGCCGGGGGCGTGCCTGCGGTGGTGGGGCAGCTGATCGCGCAGGGCTTGATCCGCGAGGGCGCGATGACGGTCAATGGGCGGACGATGGGGGAGAATTGCCGGGATGTGGCGATCGAGGATGAGAATGTCATTCGGCCCTTCGCGCAGCCGTTGAAGGAGGAAGCGGGGTTCCTGGTGCTGTCGGGCAACCTGTTCGACGCGGCGATCATGAAGACGAGCGTCATCAGCGAGGAATTCCGCCAGCGATACCTGTCGAACCCCGCCGATCCCAACGCCTTTGAGGGACCGGCGGTCGTGTTCGACGGGCCGGAGGATTATCATGCGCGGATCGATGATCCGGCGGTGGGCATCACGCCCGACACGCTGATGTTCATGCGCGGCGCGGGGCCGATCGGCTATCCGGGCGCGGCGGAGGTCGTGAACATGCGGCCGCCCGCTTACCTGATCACCGAAGGCGTGTCCGCCCTGCCCTGCATCGGCGACGGGCGGCAGTCGGGGACGTCGGGAAGTCCGTCGATCCTCAACGCTTCGCCGGAGGCTGCGGCGATGGGCGGGCTGGCGCTGCTGAAGACCGGCGACCGCGTGCGGATGGATCTGGAGGCGCGGACGGTGAATGTGCTTATTCCCGACGAGGAGCTGGAGGCCCGGCGGGCGGCATTGCGGGCTGAGGGGGGTTATGCCTATCCCGCGTCGCAGACGCCGTGGCAGGAGATTCAGCGCGCGCTGGTGGGGCAGCTGGATAAGGGCGCGATCCTGGAGGGTGCGGAGAAATTCCAGCGGATTGCCCAGACTCAGGGCCTGCCGCGCGACAATCATTAATAGATAAGGGAAGCGGCATGAGCGGCATCATCAAGGCGGGGCTGGTTGGCTTGGGCAAGATCGCCCGCGACCAGCATCTGCCCGCTATCGAACAGACAGGCGGCATCGATCTGGTCGCGGTCGCCAGCCGGAATGCGCAGGCGGATGGGGTGAACAATTACCCTACGCTCGACGCGATGTTGGCGGGTGAGCCGGACATGAATGCGGTGATCCTGTGCCAGCCGCCGCAGGTGCGGTACGAAGCCGCGCGTAAGGCCATATTGGCGGGCAAGCATGTGTTTCTGGAAAAACCCCCCGGCGCGACGGTGACGGAGGTCGAGGCGCTCATTGCGCTGGCGAAGGCGCAGGGTGTGACGCTCTATGCGAGTTGGCACAGTCGCCATGCCGCCGCCGTGGCGCAGGCAAAGGCATGGCTCGCCGTGCGCAAGGTCACGCGCGTGTCGATCGAGTGGCGGGAAGATGTGCGGCACTGGCATCCGGGCCAGCCGTGGATTTGGGAAGCGGGCGGCTTTGGCGTGTTCGACCCCGGCATCAACGCGCTGTCCATCCTGACCGAAATCATGCCGGAGCCGGTGACGATGCTGTCCGCCAGCCTGGAAGTTCCATCCAATAAGGACGCCCCCATCGCCGCTGCCCTGAAGATGGCAAGCGCGTCGGGCGCGCCGATCGATGCAGCGTTCGACTGGCGGCAGACAGGTCCGCAGACATGGGACATTGCGGTCGAGACAGACGATGGCGCGCTGACCCTGTCAGAGGGTGGGAACCGCCTGACGCTGAACGGGGACGTCATGATGCAGGCCCCCGACCATGAATATCCCGATATGTACCGCCTGTTTGTCGAGCTGGTGGGCCAGGGCGCGATCGATGCGGATACCAGCCCCCTACGCCTGGTGGCTGACGCCTTCCTTTGCGGCAAGCATTGCCCTACGGCGGCGTTCGACGATTAGACAAAAGGAGCAAGGCATTGGGGAGGGAAGACCGGCATCCAGCCGAACGGAAGTTCGGACATGAGGAAGGCGGGCTTCGCATCCATCAGGCCATCGCCCGGCAGTTGGGCACAGCCATCGTCGCGGGAGTCCATAAACCCGGCGATATTTTCGAAGGCGAAATCGAGGCCGCCGAACGGCTGGGCGTGTCCCGCACCGCCTATCGGGAAGCGGTGCGCATTCTGGTGGCCAAGGGCATGCTGGAAAGCCGACCCAAGGCGGGCACCCGCGTCCTGCCGCGCAGCCGCTGGAATGTGCTGGACCCCGAAATGCTCGCCTGGATGTTCGCGGGAGAACCCGACCCGGCCTTCGTCCGCGATCTGTTTGAACTGCGCGGCGTGATCGAACCGGCAGCGGCGGAACTGGCAGCGCGACGGCGCACGGATGCGCAGCTTTTTGCCATGGAACAGGCGCTGATGAGCATGCGCGATCATGGCCTTTCGTCCGAAGAAGGGCGCGCGGCCGACCAGCGTTTTCACCACGCCATCCTTGCCGCGACGCAAAATGACGCTCTGGCTGCGTTGGCAAGTTCGGTGGGCGCGGCGGTCAGCTGGACCACGACATTCAAACAGCGCAAGAAGTCGCCGCCGCGCGATCCTTTCGCGGATCATCGCGCGGTGTTCGATGCGATCGCCTCGCAGGATGCGAATGAGGCGCGATTGGCGATGGCGGAGCTGCTGCGGCTGGCGCTTGCGGATATGGATGTTGCGCTTTCCGGGCCGGTGGCGGGTTCTTAGCTGGCCACACGAGCCGGACTTCGTGCATCTGTGCGGGAGTTAACGCGCGAGTAACATCGGTCATCCCAGCGAAGGCTGGGATCTGGGGCGATATGGCGCTGCACCTCCTGAGATCCCAGCTTTCGCTCGGATGACGACGCATTGGTGTGCGCTTTTGGAGGGCCGGATTAGCATGCCGACTTGATCAGCTTTGATCGATGAGGTCGCGTAAGCGGCTTGCCAGTTCCTGTAATGTGAACGGTTTTGCGAGCAGGGAGATGTCCGGGTCCAGCTTTCCGTCGCGCAGGAAACCATCGCGGGTGTAGCCGCTGGTATAGAGGATCTTGAGGTCAGGTCTCAATGCGCGGGCCTTTTCGCTCAGCTCCTTGCCGGACATTCCCGGCATGACCACATCGGTGAAAAGCAGGTCGATCGGCTGATCATCCGCTTCGATCAGGCGCAGTGCAGCGTTGCCGTCGGCTGCCTCCAGAGCCCGGTAGCCAAGTTCGCGCAGAGTCTCGACGGAATAAGCGCGCACGCCATCGTCATCTTCCACCACCAATATGGTTTCGCCATTGGCTGACAAGTCGTGCGGGGCGGCCTTTTCATCCTGCGCCTCATCCGCCTCTCCGATAAAGCGCGGCAGGTAGATTTTTACCGTGGTCCCCTGCCCCTGTTTCGACAGCACTTCGACATGGCCGCCCGACTGCTTGACGAAGCCGTAGACCTGGCTGAGGCCTAGCCCCGTGCCCCGGCCGATTTCCTTGGTGGTGAAAAAGGGTTCGAAGATGCGCGTCAGCACGAGGGGCGCCATGCCCGTACCGGTGTCGCTGACCGCAACCATCACATAATTGCCCGGCGTCACGTCACCACAAGCGGCGGCATAGCCGCTGTCCAGATGTGCGTTCCCGGTTTCGATCGTCAGCGTCCCGCCGTCCGCCATGGCATCGCGGGCATTCACCGCGAGGTTCAGCAGCGTACTTTCGATCTGGTTGGGATCAGCCTCTACCAGCCATAGATGCGGGCCGCTCACCGT
Organism: Sphingobium sp. RC1; assembly: GCF_059738765.1. Taxonomy (NCBI): domain Bacteria; kingdom Pseudomonadati; phylum Pseudomonadota; class Alphaproteobacteria; order Sphingomonadales; family Sphingobiaceae; genus Sphingobium; species Sphingobium sp. RC1. The sequence continues at coordinate 960,273 of NZ_AP027306.1, read as the reverse complement.
TTTCAGCTCGATAAGTTCGCCAAGGGCGCGCTTCAGCAGGTCCGAAAGTCCGTCCACCACCCGGTCGAGGTAAAGTGGCTTGGGCGACAAGGGTTGCCGCCGGGAAAAGGCGAGCAGCCGCTGGGTGAGCGAGGCCGCACGCTCCGCCCCCTGCCGCGCATTGGCGATCGCGCGGCTGATCTTGGCCGCATCCGATCCCTTTTCCAGATTGCGCTGCGCCAATTCGATATTGCCGTTGATGACGGTCAGCAGATTGTTGAAATCATGCGCGATGCCGCCGGTGAGTTGTCCCACCGCCTCCATCTTCTGCGCCTGACGCAGCTGTTCCTCGACCGCCCGCTTTTCGGTGAGGTCGCGCGTCACCTTTGCAAAGCCGATCAGACGGCCGTGATCGTCATGAATGGCATCGACGATGATACTGGCCCAGAATTCGGACCCGTCCTTGCGCACCCGCCAGCCTTCAGCCTCAAACCGCCCGGCGCTGGCCGCGACCTGAAGGGTGCGCACTGGCATGCCCGCTTGCTGGTCCGGATCAGTGTAGAAGCAGGAGAAGTGCCGCCCGACGATTTCATGGGCCGTATAGCCCTTGATCCGTTCCGCCCCGGCATTCCAGTTAGTGATCGTGCCGTTCGCGTCCAGCATGCACATGGCGTAATCGGTCACGCCCTGAACCAGCAGGCCGAAGCGCCGCTCGCTTTGTTCCAGTTCGCGGAAGGCGGCGCGGATCTGCTCGGTACGCTGTTCGATCCGCTGTTCCAGCGTGGCGTTCAGCTGGCGCAATTCCCCTTCCGCCACCGTTCGCGCCGCGATTTCCCGCTGCGCCTTATGGTGGAGGCGGGCATTATCGATAGCGATCGACGCGTGCCCGGCGACACCGGCCATGATCTTTTCATGTTCGGCGGTGAAGCGACCGGGCAGATGATGACCGAAAAAGAGGCCGCCCTGCACTTCGCCGCTTTGCGAGATGACCGGCACCGCGAGATAGCTGGTGACGGGCAAGTGACCGGGCGGCATGCCCTTGTGCGGGGCGTTGTGGCCGTAACGAGCGTCCTGCCGTATATTGTCGGACCGGACGATGCCCTCCCCCAGGAACGTGGGTGCGAAAACGGCCGTGTTGCGCGGCATGGGAAAGTCGGCAAAGGCTTCCCTTGGAACGCCCGAAAGGCTGTAGAGCATGTAGCTCTCACCATGTTGGTCGATCAGATTATAGAAAAAGGCGCCGAATTCAGCGCCGGTCAGTTCCACGGCGGCGTCGGTGATCGTCTGAACGACTATGTCCAGATTTGACTCGGCGGCGACAGCGGCACCTATGCGATTGATGATCTCGAACGAGGTCTGCAACGACACGTTGCGCACGGCGGCCCCGACAAGCCGGGCAAGCTGGCCGAGCAAGTCGACCGAAAAATCGTCCGGCGCATTTGCCCGCGACCAATAGGCACCGATCGCCATCGGCTGCGATCCGGTTTCGACCGGCGTCATCACCATGCTGCGGACGAAGGTGTCCGCGTACAGATGATGGGGAACGCGCGCGTCGGCGAAAATATCGGGGATGACCGCCGCCTCCCCATGCGCCATCACCCAGCCGGAAACACAGGCTGAACGTGGGAATCTTTGCCCCTTCCACAGCGGTTCGACGGCATCTTCGGCGACGTAGAGGCAGTCATCGCCGTCCGCCAGCACGACCGTGATGCCCTGCGCCCCCGCGATGACCCGCGCCGCCGTCCGCACGACTTCCACCACGTCCTCCAGCGAACGGGCGTTCGCCAGACGCTCCGCTGCCGCGAACAATGGCGTCCATCGGTGAGGAGCGTCTTGAGCAGGCAGCAACATGTCCAATAGAACAGCCTTCGGGAAATGGGCCGGTGCAGCATAACGCTTTGTTTTTGAACCGCCAACCACCCGAATGCCCGGAAGAAGGTGAAAAGCTCTTAACCCTTGTTGCATAAACGGGGGTTGAGGGAGGTCAGGTCGGTAAGGCGAGCAATCGGTTATGATAACGCCGAGGCAGAACGAGCGATTCGCGTTGTTCCGCAAAATGGCCGGGAGGCGGCATGGCGAACATGGACCGCCTGCGCCAGATGCCCGCCGAGGTTTCGATGATAAAGGGAAAGCGCATCCCGGACAGCCGCGTGCTCGTGCAGTTAGCCCGTAGCCGTCCGGGATGACCTCATCGCCATTCAGGGAATGACAACGCTGTCTTTCTTTAGACATTTGACGTGATCGATCAAGTCCCTTTTTGCCTTGGAAGCCGAAATCCGGCGCGATGCTTGGCTTCGTGCGCCTCAGCCTTGTGCCGGGCGGCATTTCCGTGCCAAGGCCGGAAGAATGCGTCGGGGCTGTCACACAGGATTGGGCGAAATTCGCCGGGAGTTTCATGGCCAGCATCAATGATGTGGCGGCACTGGCGCGCGTTTCGATCAAGACGGTCTCGCGCGTGGTCAACAAGGCGCCCAATGTCAGCGAGGAACTGCGGGACCGTGTGACCGCGGCGATAGCGGAGCTGGACTATCGCCCGAACCAGTCCGCGCGGAGGCTGGCTGGCGGTCGGTCTTTCATGATCGCCTTCCTCTACAATAATCCGGTGGCAAGCTACATCAGCGGCATTCAGGCGGGTGCCGTCAACCGGTGCCGGGAACTGGGCTATCATCTGGTGGTCGAGCTGATCCCGCTGGCGGGTGAGGAGCGGTTCGACATATTGGAGGGGCTTGCGGCGGCGCTGCGTCCGGATGGCGTATTCCTGGCCCCGCCGCTGTCCGACGATCCCGCCGTGCTGGAATGGCTTGCTGGCAAGAAATTGCCCTGCGCCCGGATCGCGGGGCCGAATGGGGCGCAGAGCCTGAATATCGTGACGCCGGAATGGGCTGCCGGACGGATGGTGGCCGATCATCTGCTTGGCCTGGGCCATCGCCGGATCGGCGTCATCACGCCGCCGCCCGGCCATGAGGCAGCGACGCATCGCGTGGACGGGTTTCGCGAGGGGCTGGCGGCAGCGGGGCTGGCGGAGGAGCGTGAATTGTTCGTCGAGGGCGGGTTCGACTATCCGTCGGGGATCGCGGCAGGCGAGATGCTGTTAGGGCTGGCAGAGCCGCCGACCGCGATCTTTGCGACCAACGACGACATGGCGCTGGGCGTTCTGCAACTGGCGCGGCAACGGGGCTTGAGGGTGCCGGATGATCTGTCAGTGGTAGGGTTTGACGATACGCCCGCCAGCGCGACCGCCTGGCCGCCGCTCACGACCGTGCGGCAACCGCTGGCGCAGATGGGCGCGGCCGTGATCGACGCGCTGATCAACCGGCCCGCCAAGGCGCCGCAGTTCGATTTCGAGTTGGTGCGGCGGGAAAGTTCCGCGCCGCCGACTGCCTAGCCTGCGTAGAGAGGCGTCGGCATGCCCTTCACGTCGGCGTCGACCTCAAACAGGCCGCCGTCATAGTCGCTGTCCGGCAATCCGACCGCCGCCGAACTCACGAACATGCGATCCAGCGCGGCGCCTGCAAAGCAGATGTTCGTCACCTGCTGCGCGGGCAAGGCGATGGCGCGGTCCAGTTTTCCATCCGGGGTGAAGCGGCTGATGCGGCTGCCGCCCCAATGGGCGATCCAGAGATGTCCTTCGGCATCCACGGTCATTCCGTCGGGATAGCCGTCCGCTTCGCCGAACTGGATGAAGATTTCTCGCGCGGAAAGGCCGCCGCCCTCGGTGCGGGCGAAGCGGTAGACGGTTCGGCGTGCGCTGTCGGTGTGATAAAGCCAGTTGCCGCAGGGCGAAAAGGCGGGGCCGTTGGGCACGCGATAGCCGCTGTCCATCTCAATCCAGCGTCCGTCCGGGTCCAGCCGGTAGAAGGCGCCGCTGTCCGCTTCCTGCTCCATGTCCATCGTGCCGCACCAGATACGCCCTTGCGCATCCGCCTTGCCATCGTTCATGCGATTGCCGGGCAAATGCTGTTCAGGATCACCGAACGGCTCGATCGTCAGCGGATCGAGGGAAAGCCGCGCGAAACCACTCTGCAATCCGGCGATGAAGCCGCCGCCCTGCCGTTCGGCAACCCAGCCGATCGGCTCCGGCATGACCCAGCGGTCGATGCTGCCATCCGTCAGCGACAGGCGATTGAGCGCGGGGGCGATGATGTCGGTCCAATAAACCGCATTGTCGCGCGCGGACCAGAGAGTGCCCTCGCCCAGCATGTCGCGCATGTCGCGCTTGATGAGTTGCCATTGCGCCATGGGTCAGCGCTTTACCGAGAGGCGATAGATCATGACGTGGCGATAGGGCTTGCCGGGATCGACCCGAGCCGAAGGGAAGTTTGCATGGTTGGGCGCGTCGGGGAAATTCTGCGGCTCAAGCGCGAAGCCGTCGCCCATGCGATAGAGATGACTGTTTTTACCAAGGAATGTCCCGTCGAGAAAATTGCCGGAGTAGAATTGAAGTCCAGGCTCCGTGCTCAGCACTTCAAGCACGCGTCCTGACCCAGGGTCCTCAAGACGCGCAGCCAGTTCCGGCGTCGCCGTCTGCCCCTTGTCCAGCACCCAATTATGATCATAGCCCCGCCCGAACGTGATTTGCTGATCCCTGCCGTCGCGCACGGCATCATCGACGCGGCGAGGCGCGCGGAAGTCGAAGGGCGTTTCCGCGACCGGCCTGATCTCGCCGGTGGGAATGAGGCCCGCATCGACGGGCGTGTAAGCTTTGGCGGGTATCGTCAGCAAATGACCAAGGGCGCCGCCCGGTGCGCCCTCGCCCGCCAGATTGAATATGGCATGGTTAGTGAGGTTGACGATCGTGGGCTTGCTCGCCTTCGCCTCGAAACTGATGGTCAGGCCGCCGCTTTCGTCCAGTGCGTAGCTGATGCGGGTGTCAAGCTGGCCAGGATAGCCCGCCTCCCCGTCCGGGCTGCTGTAGGAGAGGACGATTTCGGGCCGTGGTTCGCGGCGAACCGACACGACCTTCCAGACCTGCTTGTCGAACCCCTTGCCGCCGCCGTGCAACGTATTGCCCTTGTCATTGAGGGGCAGCTGGTAGGTCTGACCATCCAGAGTGAACCGGCCATGCCCGATACGGTTGGCATAGCGGCCAACGGTCACGCCAAAATAATCGGGCCGAGCCAGATAACCCGCCAGATCATCATAACCGAGCAGTATATCGGCCTGCTTGCCGTCACGATCCGGCCCGCTGAATGACTGCAAGGTCGCGCCATAGGTGAGGATGCGAGCCGAAACGCCATGTCCGTTGGAGAGCGTGATCGCTTCGATAGCCGTACCATCAGGAAGCTGCCCTGCGGGAGCGCGGCTGGCTTCACCCGCCCATGCGGACGTGCTTGCCATCAGACATGCAAAATAATAGGACGACGATGTTCGAAAAGCATGGCTGATCCAGCCCCTCTGCATACGATCCCCCTATCGCCGGGGTATATTGACGCCCGACCGGCAGCTATATACTCGGACAAATTGAAGCAGCACAAGCCTGTTAGCGCCTGTTGGAGAAGATGAATGCCTGCACCTCCCTCATCATCAGCCACTCTGACTGCGGACCATCATCCCGCCACCCGTTACGGGCCTGCCCTGACGCTACTGGCAAGCCTGTTCTTCATGTGGGGCTTCATCACCGTCATCAACAACACGTTGCTGCCGCATCTGCGCAGCGTGTTCGAACTGAACTATACCCAGACAACGTTGATCGAATCCGTCTGGTTCATCGCCTACTTCGTGGCATCCATCCCCTCGGCCAAGCTGATCGAACGCGTCGGGTATCAAAAGTCGCTGGTGATCGGCCTGCTGATCATGGCGGCGGGATCATTGGGCATGATGTTGGCGGCCAGCCTGCCATCCTATGGCGTCACACTGGCCATGCTATTCATCATCGCATGCGGCATCACGCTGTTGCAGGTCGCGGCCAACCCCTATGTGGCGGTCGTCGGCAAGCCGGAGACGGCCTCTTCGCGCCTCAATCTGGTGCAGGCGATGAACTCGGCCGGTACGATGCTCGCGCCGCTTTTCGGCGCCTATCTGATCCTTGGCCGTTCAAAGGGCGGCACATCGAGCGCGGACATCGTCCTGACCCAGGCGGAACGGCTGGCGGATGCGCAATCGGTTATCCTTCCCTATGGTCTGGTTGCCGCGGTCCTGCTGGTCCTGGCGGTCGTGATCGCCCGTTTCCCGCTGCCCGCCATGGGTTCGTCCACCGCGCGCCTGGCGAAGGAGGAGCGCAAGAACCACTCGCTCTGGGCGCATCGCAACCTGGTGTTCGGCGTCCCCGCCATCTTCATTTACCTGATCGCGGAAATCGGCGTCGCCAACCTCTTTGTGAACTTTGTCAGCCAGCCTGACATCGCCAACCTGACCCATGAACAGGCAGGCCGCTATCTGAGCTTCCTGTGGGGCGGCATGATGGTCGGCCGTTTCGTGGGATCGGCGATCATGCAGAAGGTGGACGCGGGCAAGGTGCTGGCGGCCTTCGCGACCGGGTCGTTCATCGTGATGCTTGTCGCGGTCTTCAGCCACGGGCCGGTCGCCATGTGGGCGCTGATCCTGGTGGGCCTGGGCCATTCGATCATGTTCCCGACCATCTTCACCCTGGGCATCCGTGGCCTGGGGCCGCTGACCGAGGAAGGATCGGGCCTGCTGATCATGGCGATCGCTGGCGGGTCGCTGGTGGTGGTACAGGGATGGCTGGCCGACAATTATGGCCTGCAGAACAGCTTCCTGCTGACGGCCGTCTGCGAACTCTACATCCTCTTCTATGCCCTTTGGGGCTCAAGACCCACGCACGCGCTGCCTGATCAGCATCTGGAATGATGCGCGCATAGCGGTATCAAGCGAAGGCCGGGATGCATGGTGCACCCCGGCCTTTTGCATATGCGGCTATTCAGCGGCGAGCGGATAGGCGGCGCGTGGCGCTTCGCTGGCCAGCGCGTCGATCAAGGATCTGATGGCCAACTGAACCCTTGGCAAGCCGGGGCCGGGATTGTCCAGAGCGGCATCCAGATAGAGGCTGCGATCGACCTCCACCTGCAAAGCGTAGAAGTCATGGGCCGGATGCCCATGGCGTTCGATCATATGGTCACCCGCATAGGGATGATTCTGCGCCACCGTCAGCCCATGCCCCTCCAGCACATCGGCCGCCAGCGTCATGAGCCGCGCCGACGCAGCCCGGCCAAAGCGATCCCCGAGCACCACGCTGGGCGCAGGCTGTCCGGCAGCAGCAGCGGGGAGCGGCGGCATCGAATGGAGATCGATCAGCACGGCGTGGCCATGGACTTCCCGCGCCGCCCGCATCATGCGGGTCAATGTGTCATGGTAGGGCCGATGGATCGTGTCGATCCGCCGACGGACTTCGTCCCACCCTACCGGCCGCTGCCACAGTTCATAGGCGCCCGGCAGGCGACGGGGTAGAAGGCCAAGGCCGCCGCGCAGCTTCGCGCTGCTCTGAAGGGGGACGTCGCGGGGCAGGCCCGTCACCATCGCGGGATCGATTTCCCGTTCATGGCGATTGAGGTCGATCATCGCACGCGGGGCGCGCGCGACAAGCACATGATAGCCTCGCTCAATCAACGGATGAGCAAGCAGATCGGCCCAGCGATCCTCCAGCCGCCGCAATATGTCCGGCGCGACTCTGGCGGTGCCCAGCAGAGCGGGACCATATTCGCGCCCGGCATGGGGCACCGAAATAACCACCGGAGCGATCGGGCGATCCGATCCGTAAAGATCATGAGAGGCTGTGGATTGGGCCGGAGCGCGCGGTGCGGAATAGCTCAAATCATCTCCTTCCACAGGGCGCGGCAAAAATGGTTACCCGGCTGGATATATATGCTGGTTGTCGCATATAATGGCATACAGCGCCACCCGCGAGGGGTGCCGCACGAGATCGGCCGACACCGGCCAGAGACGAGATTGATCCAAGCGATGGTTCGAATTTTGCTGGCCGAGGATGATGACAGCATGCGCGTCTATCTCGCCCGCGCGCTGGAGCGGTCGGGATATGAGGTGGTGGCGGTCGCCACCGGCGCGCAGGCCGTGCCGCATATCGACGACGATCATTTCGACCTGTTGCTGACCGACATCGTCATGCCCGAGATGGACGGCATCGAACTTGCCCAGCATGCGGCCACGGTCGCGCCGGACATGCGGATCATGTTCATCACCGGCTTTGCCGCCGTGACGTTGAAGGCTGGAAAAGCGGTGCCGCAGGCCAAGGTGCTGTCCAAGCCCTTCCACCTGCGCGATCTGGTGCTGGAGATCGACCGGCTCTTCGGCAGCACCAGCTTGAGCGAGCTGAACTGAAAGCCGCTTAGCCGGGAACGACTTCTTCCATGTCGGGGGTCGGAGGCAGTGCTTCTCCTGCCATGGCAGCCGCGAATCGATCGCGGTCGAGCCCCCTCTCCCACGCCGACACGACCACCGTCGCGACTGCATTGCCAACGAAGTTGGTGAGGCTGCGGCATTCGCTCATGAAACGATCGACGCCGAGGATCAAGGTCATGCCCGCGACCGGCACGGACGGGACGATCGAGAGCGTGGCGGCGAGCGTGATGAAGCCCGCGCCCGTGACGCCCGCCGCGCCCTTACTGGACAGCATGGCGACCAGCAGCAGCAGGATCTGGTCGCCGATGCTCAAATGGACGTTGGTCGCCTGGGCTATGAACAATGCCGCCAGCGTCATGTAGATGTTCGTGCCGTCGAGGTTGAAGCTGTATCCTGTCGGCACCACCAGCCCGACCACGGACTTGCGGCACCCTGCCCGCTCCATTTTCTCGATGAGACTGGGGAGTGCGGCTTCCGATGAAGATGTGCCGAGGACGAGCAGCAATTCCGCCTTCAGATAGCGGATCAGGTGCAGGATATTGAAGCCGATCAGCTTGGCGACAAGGCCCAGCACGACCAGCACGAACAACAATGATGTGAGGTAGAAGGTCGCGACCAATTCCGCGAGGTTCGCCAGTGCGCCCACGCCATATTTGCCGATGGTAAAGGCCATGGCGCCAAGCGCGCCTACAGGGGCGGCCTTCATCAGGATCGACACGAGCTTGAAAATGGCGTGGCTGGCGGATTCCAGTATCTGCATGAGCGGGTCCGCCCTCTCACCGATCAGGGTCAGGGCGATGCCGAACAATATGGCCACGAACAGCACCTGAAGGATGTTGTGACCATCCGCGACGGCCGAGATCAGCGTGGCGGGGATGATGTCCATGAGGAAGCCGGTGAGCGATCGGTCATGCGCCTGCTGCTGATATTCCGCGACCTTGCCCGCGTCGAGCGTCGCCGGATCGATGTTCAACCCCGCGCCCGGGTGCACGACATTGGCGACGATCAGCCCGACGATCAGCGCAAGGGTGGAAAAGGTGAGGAAGTAAGCGAATGCCTTTGCCGCCACCCGCCCGATCGCGCCCAGCTCCTTCATGCCCGCGATGCCGGTCACGATGGTGAGGAAGATGACCGGCGCGATGATCATCTTCACCAGCTTGATGAAGGCGTCGCCGAGCGGCTGGAGCGCAACGCCCGTTTGCGGGAAGAAATGGCCGATCAGGACCCCGATCGCGATGGCGGCGAGTACCTGCACGTAAAGCTGGCGGTAAAAGGGCAGAGGCATCGTCGCTCCGCCCGCTGCGTTGTGGATATCCTTCATGCGCGCCCGGCCGCCCCCTGTTTTCCCCGCACAATATGGGCTGCGCTCCCTCTGTCCAGAGAATTAGCTTTTAAGCGAATTTCGCGCTTGCACACCCCACCACCCCCGGCTATTGGCCCAACTCCCGTGGGCGTGTAGCTCAGTGGTAGAGCACTGTGTTGACATCGCAGGGGTCGCAAGTTCAATCCTTGCCACGCCCACCATCGAAAACCCCGTAAAACCTCAGGTTTTGCGGGGTTTTTGTTTACCTGAAGAAGGCGGCGAACCCTTCCGTGCCCAAGACATTTTTGGGCAAATTTTGGGCATATCGGTACCCCTTTGGGCAAATTCTGGGCATAAAAATGCCGGGCGACCCCAGCGAAGTTCCGATTCGCCAGCACCTCCCCCACACGGTTTCGCGAAGCCTCATGATGCCCCGTCGTCGACCGAAGGACAGGTCGTCACGCCGGTCATGCATGAGCCGCTTTTTGCAGCAGCGAAGCGGCGCTGTGACACGGCCGAGCAGGCAATCTCATCAGCGGGAAAAAGACGACACGCAGCCTCCGCTCCCCATAGAGCCCGCGATCCCCCAAAACAGACACAAGCCCCTCGGGTCCCGTGACATTCTGTGCAAGTCCGGCATGGCCACCGCCCTGCTGGCACCGGAATGCGCCAGACCTTCACGAAACAGGGCGTGCTCCACGTTCAGGAATGCGGATAATTTCCATGCGGCGGAGGCGCGAATTCACATGCGACTGGAAAAGATCACATGCTCTCAATCCGTACCCGTGGAAAGAAAGGCATTTACTACATCCGAGGCTCGGTTTCGCTTGGCGACAAGCATATCGAGGTCCAGGAGTTTAGCCTCAGGACAACCGATCGCGATGCGGCGGCCCATCTGATGGCGGAACATGAAACGAAGCTGCGCCACCAGCTCATGTTCGGTCCCGCTGCGCTCGTCGCTCAAGGCACCATCGCCGATGCCTTCGAGAGCTATCTGACAAAGGCCAAGCCTCCTTGCGCGTCCGACATCCTGCGCATCGGCAAACTGAATGGCATCATCGGCGACTTCAGCTTGCGCGAGCCGAAGCAGGCGTGGGAGCATTTTCGCCGCGCTTACCTTACCGGCCATGACCCGGGTGGTCAGGACCGCTATCGCTCGGTGTTTCAGGCGGCGATGAATGTCCATTACGATCTGCACGATCTTCCGCCGCTGCGGATCAAGGCAATCCCGTTCAACAATGAGCGGGTGCGCTTCCTTAGCAAGGAAGACCGCGATCGGCTGATCGCCGCCTATTCCCCTCACATCCAGCCGATCATCACCATGCTGGCTTTCCAGGGACCGCGGATCCAGACGGCGTTGCAGATTCCATGGGGCGTCGATGGAGTGGACATGAAGGAACGATCCATCCGGCTCAACCACAGCAAGAACGCGGTCATCAAATCGGTGCCGATGCATTCTCGCGTGTTCGATGTGCTCTGCCCCATATGGGAAAAGCGAGGACAGCCGACAAATGGCCATGTCTTCCTTAACCGGTTTGGCAAACCTTATTCGGATACGCGCAAGGCGAAGATCCCCGGGGGCAACCCGATCAAGAACCAGCATGCGACCGCCTGCACGCGTGCGGGGATCGAGGATTTCACCGTTCATGACTGGCGCCACCATTGGGCATCTCACTGCGTGATGGCTGGCATCGACCTCATCACCATCATGAACATGGGCGGCTGGAAATCACTGCGGATGGTCCAGCGCTATTCCAGCGTCAGCGTGGACCACATGCGCGATTCCATTAACAAATTGAGCTGAGCATACCGCCAGGGGAGCGAGATGCTGCGGATCATGACATTGCCCTGGGAAGAATGCCTGATCTGCCGCCCCTTGTTCCCCAGACTTACTTCTGTTATAACAGGCGTATGAACAGCGTTCTTAAAATTACGAAGATTGGAAACAGCGCGGGTGTCATCCTGCCCCGCGATGTTCTGGCCCACCTCAATGTCCAAGTGGGTGAAACCCTCTCGCTTGTGACGACTCCCCAAGGCATCGAGTTGAGTGCAGCTGCCCCGGATTTCGAAACCCAGATGGCCGCTGCTCGCGAAGTGATGCTTCGGCGCAAACGCGCACTGCGTGAACTTGCCAAATAGTCCATGCTGCACTGGATTTGGGTCACGGCAGTGGTGGCTATAGCAGCCCATGCCGAGCAAGTGACGGAGCATGGCGGAGATGACGGGATTCGCGACCGGGGCCTGCTTGATAGCGCCATAGCCCGACCGGTAAACTTGGCGGGTTATGGCGAACCCGATGTCGCGGATTTGGCCGCTGCCTATGCGTTCGGTATCGCTCAAAACCATCCGTTCGTGGACGGCAATAAAAGAACCGCGGCGGTAGTGAGCGAAACTTTCCTCATGCTCAATGGATACGAGTTGACCGCCACGGATGCCGAATTGGTGGTGGCCTTTATCGCCCTCGCTGGCGGCGAACTGTCAGAGGCGGAGATGGCTGATTGGTTTCGCCAGCACATCCAATAGGTCCCGACATTTAGCCGACGTGCTCGGACGAGCTTCCACTCACTTAGCCTGACTGACCGCCACTGAATGAGTTCGAACGGGGACGCGGCCCTCTAGCGAGGATCGTAATCATGATCTCACCCTTGCGAATGGCCGAACCCATACGCTGGGAGGTAAGTCTATATCCTTACGGTCAAAATCGACTACGCAACTTCAATGGACAGGGAAGCGCCAGACCTTGACAGGCCCTTGCTCATCCTTGATCTGGATGAGACGATGATTCATGCCAGACAGGAAGCGCTCGACCGCCCGGCGGACTTCCAAGTCTTCGGCTACCATGTTTATCGGCGGCCTTATCTCACCGACTTCCTTGACCGCGTTCGGTCCGATTTCGATCTGGCTGTCTGGTCGTCCGCCTCTGCCGATTATGTCACCGCCGTTGTCGAACATCTTTTCGGGACGGGCTATCCCCTGCGTTTCGTCTGGGGGCGGAGCCGCGCCACGTTGATGCGGCTCATGCCTGACGAATAGGGCTATGCCCATGATCCTTGGGATCACCGCCGTTATCTGAAGCCCCTCAAGAAGGTAAGGCGGATGGGGTGGCGTTTGGAACGGATGCTGATCCGTTTGGAACGGATGCTGATCGTCGATGACACCCCAGAGAAATCCGTCAGGAACTATGGAACGCGATTCATCCGCTTCCCTTCGAGGGGGATGATTCCGATGCCGAGCTTCTGCTGCTGGCGGACTACCTAGCGACGCTCAAGGATGAACCTAATGTGCGGCGAATTGAAAAGCGGCGTTGGCGCGAGTTGATCGCCGCTTCTGGGAACTGAACGGACGCGGGTAGGCACGCGGGATAGAGGATTTCACCGTCCGTGATTGGCGTCATCACTGGCCACCCGATTGTGTAACGCGTATTGATCATCAACATCATGAACATGGCCGACTGGAAGTCGCTCAGGCTGCTCAGCGCTGATATAGCGTAGCGTGGAGCACATTAGTGGGTCCATCGAAAGGTTAAATTGCAACGGTTCGCAAGGGCCGGGAAGTTTTGGAGCAGGCCACCCTGCATGCTCCACTTTCCCACACGCCAAGGATATGCGATTACGCACCTTCCGAAGTGCAGCGGCGCCGGCAAGTTTCCCGGCCCTCTAATCCGGAGCGTGCGCGCGCCGTAGACAGACCTTCAATGGAGATGGAGTCGTCCGGAGACGACAGCGCAAGCCGGTTACTGCCGTGTCGCCAAACCAATGTGTCAGTGCCACGTAGACACGCCACGTAATGGCCGTCCGCACCGACACTGTCAGTGATAGTCACGTCACTCAAAAGTCATGAACTGATTGAGAGGCCCATATTGATCCGCTCGCGCTCGATGACGAGTGGGCGTTTGCGGACCTGTGCATGGATGGACGTTACATACTCGCCCAGTATGCCCATGAAAGCGAGCTGGACGCCGGACAGGAAGAAAAGCGCGACGATCAGCGTCATAGTGCCACGGGGTGCCAGCTCGGGCCGTGCAATATAGACGCCAATCGAAGCGAGCGCGTAGAGAATGCACAGCGCCGCCATGGCGACGCCGACGAAGGTGCACAGGCGCATCGGTACATTGGTGAAGCTGAAAATGCCGTTCAGGGCCTGATCAATCAACCTGGGCAGATTATTCTTGGAGATGCCCGAGCGGCGTGCGGCCCAGGTGTAAGGAACGATGGCGCGGCGAAAGCCGACCGAAGCGATGATGCCGCGGATATAGGGATAATGATCGTCGTGGCTGACGACCGCTTCCCATACCTTACGATCCAGAAGCTGGAATTCGCCGACATTCACCGGAATGTCGATGTCGCTCAGGCTCCGCACCGTGCGGTAGAAGATCGCGCGGCAGCTGCGCAGCGCCACGCTCTCCTGCCGGTTAACGCGCGCGCCCGCGACCACCTCCACGCCGCTTTCCCACAGTCTCACGAACTCCGGGATCATCTCCGCCGGGTCCTGAAGGTCAGCGGGCAGGAACACCACCACCGCGTCGCCCGTAGCCGAACGCAAGGCATTGAAGTTGGAGCGGAACGGCCCATAATTGCGGGCGTTGAGGATCACCTTCATCGACGGATCGCTGTCGGCCAGCGTGCGAAGAATGTCTTGCGTGCCGTCGCTGCTGTCATTGTCGGCGAAGATATGCTCGCGCCCGTATACCTCCAGCGGCGCGCCGGGAGCGAACAGGGCGGCGACCGCGTCGCGGCATGCCTCTACATTGTCCGCCTCGTTGAAGCAGGGCGTCACGATGGAGATGGTCTTCATGAGGTCTGCTCCGGCGAAGCCGCAAACACGAAGCGGCGCATGGCTAGGAAGGTGAGGGCGAATATCGGCAGGATGACTGCCTGCGCCAACAGGGGGCCGAGCCCTGCGCGCATGAGAAGCTCGAGCGATAGAATGTTCAAGCTGAGCATCACGCCATAAACGGCGAGGAAACGTGGCAGCTTGCGCCAGTCGCGGGAGCGGAAGACGGCACTGGTCGTCAGGAAGTTGAAGAGGACGCCGGCAATACCTCCAACGATAACTGCCACGTGCGGAATTACGCCCAGCACCACCAGCGCACTGTACGCGCCATAGCCGAAGAGCGTGTTGATCCCGCCTGCGACAAGATATCCGATGAAGCGACGGTGTAGGGCGGGCGCGATCATGCCGCCAGCCTCAGCGCATCGACCACGGTGACAAGCCCATCTTCGATGGCGATGGTCGGGTTCCAGCCTGTCGCGGCGGTCAGGCGGCTGCAATCTCCCTCCAAATGCATGATCTGGCTGGGACCAAAGGGGATATCGCCAAAGCGAAGCTCAAGTCCGGGACAGGCAAGATCGCGGATGCGCTCGACGATCGATCGTACGGTGACGGCGCGCCCACTCGAAAGATTGAAGACGCCCTGCGCACTGTCGGTGAGCGCAGCGGCCAGTACGCCCCGCGCGGTGTCGGCAATGTGCAGATAATCCCATTTTTGGGTGCCCAGGCTGGTGCAAGGCGCCTGTCCGGCGAGGATCTGCGCGGCGACAGATGGGATCAACCAGTTGGGATTGTCGCCAGGGCCATAGGGCGAAAAGAGCCGCAGCCAGGCAAAGCCGATCCCGGCTTCTGTGGCACGCTGGCGCGTGAGATGGCACGCAGACAGCTTAGCGGCGCCATACAGAAGGAAAGGCTCGGTCGCTGCGCTTTCGTCGATGCGGCGGTCGTGCCGACCATATTCGGCTTGGCTGCCAATGCCGATGAAGCGGCGCGCACCAGCTGCGATACCAGCGTCAAGCAGCCCGACGGTCGTGCGGATATTATCGAGCTGGATGTCGCCTGCGCGGGCAGCACCGCCGACACCTTCCCAGGCGGAATGAATGATGATGTCGGGGCGGGCCTCCGCAATAGCGGCGCGCACGGCCTCGCCGTCGGCCAGATCGGCCACAGCGACAGCACATCTTCCTGCCAGCGCAACGACACGCGGTGAAGCCGGATTGCGCGCCAGCGCCGTCACCACATGGCCTTCGCGCGCGGCAAGATCGGCAACGGCCGCCCCGACAAAACCGCCCGCCCCGGTGACGAGAATCCGGCTCATGCCGACGCCATGGCGAGGAAATCCTCTGCTTGGGAATAGGTGGCGGCACGCTTGTCGGCCGCCTGATACCAGTTAGCGGTGAGCTTCAGCGCCCGATCAAGCGACAGGCGCGGGTGCCAGCTCAACGCCTCAGCTGCGGCCGAAGAGTCGAGCGTCAGCATCGCTGCTTCATGCGGATGCTCGCCGGGCTGTTTTGCCCAGGCCTGGGTCACACCCCAATGCCCTGCCAGCAGATCGATCACTTCACGCACGCTCGCCATATCGGTGGGCGCAGGACCGAAATTCCAGCCCCGCGCGAAACCGGCAGGATCATCGGCCAATGCCTCTGCCAGCAGCAGATAGCCGGTCAGCGGCTCCAGCACATGCTGCCACGGACGCACCGCTTCAGGGTTACGGATTTCCACCGCTTGGCCAGCGGAAAAGGCGCGGATCGCGTCGGGCACCAGTCGATCGGCCGACCAGTCGCCGCCGCCGATGACATTGCCCGCCCGCGCGGTGGCAACGCCAGTGCCCCGTGTCCCAAGAAAGCTGTCGCGCCAGCAGGCGCTTACCAGCTCAGCACAGGCCTTGCTGTTGGAATAGGGATCATGCCCGCCAAGTGGGGCATCCTCGCGATAGCCTTCGAGGCGGCCATCATTGACATAGCATTTGTCGGTCGTGACCGAGACAATCGTGCGCACCGATGCAGTCTTGCGGCAGGCTTCGAGCACATGTGCGGTGCCCATCACATTAGTGCGATAGGTTCCGAGCGGGTCGCCGTAGGAAGCGCGTACCAGCGGCTGCGCGGCGAGATGCAGAACGATGTCAGGCTGCGCGTCGGCGACGATCGCCTCGACGGCCGCAGCATCGCCAATGTCGGCGAGATGATGGTCGCAGAGCGCCGCCCCGCCTACACAGTCGAACATCGACGGCACCGTGTCCGGTGCCAGCGCCAGCCCCGTGACCTTCGCCCCCAGTATATCGAGCAGCACCAGTAACCAGCTTCCCTTGAAGCCCGTATGCCCGGTCAGCAGCACGCGCCGCCCCGCCCAGAAGGCAGGATCCGGCGCCACCGCCCGCGCAGCGTGGCGCTTCAGTGCCAGGTCTTCCATGGAGCCTCTTGCCGTTCCCACATGCTTTCGAGCATCTGGCGGTCGCGCAGCGTGTCCATCGGCTGCCAGAAACCGTTATGGAAAAAGGAGCGCAGTTCGCCATCGTCGGCAAGTGCCTCCAACGGCTCGCGTTCCCAAACGCAGGCGTCGCTGTTGCTCAGATAATTGCCGACCGAGCGGTTGAGGACAAAGAAGCCGCCATTGATCCAGCCCCCTTCATCAAGCGGCTTTTCCGCAAAGGCGGCGACCCGATCACCGTCAAGGTCGAGCTGGCCATAGCGGCTCGCCGGGCGCACCGCGGTCACTGTTGCCTTGCGGCCATGCGAGCGGTGGAAGTCGATCGCCGCGCCGACATTGAGATCGCTGACACCGTCGCCATAGGTCAGGCAAAAATCTTCGTCCTCGCCTAGATATTGCATTGCCTGACGCAGGCGGCCGCCGGTCATCGTCTCCGCGCCGGTATCGATCAGCGAGATTTTCCAATCCTCGCAGGCGTTGCGATGCACGTCGGTTGTGCCGCGCCGCAAGTCGATCGTCACGTCCGACATGTGGAGCGCGTAGTTGAAGAAATATTCCTTGATCATGTAGCCCTTGTAGCCAAGGCACACGATGAACTCGTCCACGCCATGCTGGGCATATATCTTCATGATATGCCACAGGATCGGCTTGCCGCCGATCTCCACCATGGGCTTGGGTCGGACCGAGGTTTCTTCGGCGAGGCGGGTGCCGAGGCCCCCTGCAAGGATGATCGCTTTCATGGGAACTATCCTATGAACAGGCGTGGTAAAGAAGCTGTTAAAGGGTGAGGCCGCCGATCCTGTTGAGCGTGGCTTGTCCCGCTACCATGTCGCAAATCTCAGGTGACAGTGCGATCGGCTCGATCCGCGCAGCAGCTGGCGTTCCCGCGACGCTCTCTGTCAGCCACGAGCCAAAGCCGCCATCGGCGAGATGATCTTCCAGCGTCGTCACTCGGCTATGCCGCGCCAGTTGCGCGGGCTGATCGGCCTTGGCCGCCATGCTCCAGAGCGGCAGCGACCAGACAGCGCGGCCCTCTGCACGGTCAAGCGCCGCTCCCAGCGCCGCCCCGGTGGACAGCATGACCTCATCACCGGCGCCCTCGCGTACGGGAACCCAGCGGCCCGGCGCCACGTCGGGGATGTTCTCGTGAAAGCGCGGCTCGCCTGCCTTGCCGAGGCGCAGGTAGGAAGGCCCCGGATTAGCCACCAGCCAACGCAGGCAGGCCCGCGTTTCCAGCGGATCGCCAGGAGCAGCGATGGTCATGTGCGGCATCGACCGCATCAGTGCATAGTCCTGGACGGCATGATGCGAATAGCCGAGCGCGCCATAGGAAACGCCGCCGCCCACCGCGACCACTGTCACGGGCAAGCGATGATGGTCGACATCGTTGCGGACCTGCTCGGCGCAGCGGAAAGTCGGGAAATTGGCGATGGAATAGGTGAAGACATGATAGCCTTCGCTGGCCATCCCGGCGGCGAGCCCGGTCATATTCTGCTCTGCCACCCCGGCATTGATGAAGCGGTCGGGGAAGCGATCGGCAAATTCCTCGATCACGCTGTAGCCAAGGTCACCGACGACCAGCGCGATATTGTCATGGGCTTCGGCGAGCGTGCTCAGTTCTTCGATGAAGGCGTTACGCATCGGCTTGCTCCCCTTCAATCTCGGCCAGCGCAGCCAGCAGCAGCTCGGGAGTGGGATTGCGGTAGTGCCACTCCACCTTATTTTCCATGAAGCTGACGCCCTTGCCCTTGGTCGTGTGCGCGATCAGCATCAGCGGCTTGCCGACTTCCCAAGGCGCGTCCCCCAGCGCATCGATCAGTGCGTCATGATCGTGCCCATCGACCTCGCGCACCGCCCAGCCAAAGGCCTCGAACTTCGAATGGAGCGGTTCCAAGCGCAGGGTTTCGTCGACCGTTCGCAGGCTCTGAAGCTTGTTATAGTCGATGATGCAGACCAGGTTATCAAGACTATGATGCGCCGCGAATAGGGCGGCTTCCCAATTGCTGCCCTCGCCCCATTCGCCATCGCTAGTCAGCACGACGGTTCGCCATGCGTGTCCCCGCCGTTTCGCGGCCAGTGCCTTGCCGGTGCCGAAGGGAAGGCCGTGCCCCAGCGCGCCGGTGGAAAATTCCGCGCCCGGCACCTTGTGGCTGATATGGGCCATCAGCATCGACCCGTCCGCGCCATAGGTTTCCAGCAGCGCCTGGTGGAAAAAGCCTGTTTCCGCGAGCGCCGCATAAACGGCAACGCAGGCGTGGCCTTTGGAGAGGATGAAACGGTCCCGCTCGCTATGCTCGGGAGCGGCAGGGCTTACCCGCAGAGCGCGCCCGTAAAGCACGGCCATGATGTCGGCGATCGACAGAGCTGATCCGATATGCGACGCCTTCGCCCGCGTCACCATGCGCAGGGTTTGACCGCGGATGCGCCGCGCCAGCGGTTCTGTTGCTTGCGGCATGGCCGCGATAAGGGACGCTTCTTTCATGCCCCAAGAAATCCCCCGACATGGTTAACATTTGATCAAGAAAGAGGGATTAGTCCAGCGGTATGAAGAATAAACCCGCCCCCCCTCTGCGTGCCTGTCCCCTGTGTGGGGCGGGAGCTGATGAGGCTGAACCCTTTCTGTCCGATACTCGCGACGAGAGCCGGGTCAGCGCATCGAGCTTCGCCTCGCGCAAGGTGCCGGAATATATGAGCCACGCCATGGTGCGTTGCCGGGCATGCGACCTTGCATATGTGGATCGTCCGCCGAGCGTTGCGGCGCTGGCGGCGAGCTATCATGAGGCTGATTACGATAGCGCCGAGGAAGCCGAAGACGCTGCGGACGCCTATGCACGCGCACTTGTCCCCGTTCTGGCACAGCTCAAAGGACGAGGGGCCGCGCTGGAAATCGGGACGGGCACTGCGGCTTTCCTCGACAAGCTAGGTAATGCAGGTTTCGCTGAGCTGGTCGGGGTAGAGCCATCCAGCGCGGCAATCGCCGCGGCACCCGCGCATCGCAAACCCTGGATCCGCGAAGGGATTTTCGAGGAGAAAGACTTTGCGCCCGCCAGTTTTGATCTGATCTGCTGCTTCATGACGCTGGAACATGTTCAAGATCCCGGTGCCCTCGTCGCGTCCGCCTGGCGATTGCTGAAGCCGGGCGGTGTTTTCGTCGGCGTGACACATGATCGCCGGGGGCTGCTCAACCGCTTGCTGGGGCGTCGGTCGCCGATCGTCGATATCGAACATATGCAGCTTTTCTCGGCTGCCAGCTCGAGACGGCTGCTCCAGCATAATGGCTATGAAGCGGTTGATGGCGCCAGTTTCAGGAACAGCTATCGGCCAAGCTATTGGTTGCGTTTGGTCCCGATACCTGATGGGTTGAAAGCGCCGATTACCCGTCTGCTGCGCGGATCACGGCTGGACCAGCGAAGGCTGTCGGCCAATGTCGGCAATTTCATGAGTTGGGGATTTAGGCCCTCATGACCGCTGCCTCTCCCCCGAGCTCTCCGCAGGCTGAAGTCACCGAGCATTTCCAGCCTATCCCCTTACGGTTCGGTTCGTCTCCTTTGTCGCGGGTCGCGTTCAAACTGCGCTGCGTCGTCGATTTGCAACTGGGCAGCATCTGGTCTTTCATCGGACCTAAACTTGCGCTGCTCAAAGGCAATCTGCTGGACGTAGGCTGTGGTGAAATGCCCTATCGCACATTCCTGCCGAAGCATATCGATTATGTCGGTATCGACGTGCCGCAAGCTGGAGCGTTCAGCATGCAGGGGCATGAGGAGATCATCTCCTTTGATGGCTATCACATCCCATTCCCGGATGCGACGTTCGACACAGTGTTGTGCACAGAAGTTCTGGAACACTCGCCTGAACCGGCGGCGCTGATCGCAGAAATAGGGCGCGTTCTGAAGCCAGGAGGAACATTGATCGCGACGGTGCCCTTTTCCGCACGCGTGCATTATGCTCCGCACGATTTCCATAGATTTTCGAAATATGCGCTTGCCAAAATGTTAGGTGCCTTCCCGGACGTCAGCATAGAGGAAAGGGGGCAACGATATCGCCGTCTTAGCCAACAAGATGGTTGTCCTCGCGGTCCGGATGATACACCCATCACGCTGGTCGCCTGTGCGCTGGCCGTTACTGCTATTGCTGGTGCCAATCGCGCTGTGCTTTCTCCTTCTGGCGCATCTAACCATGGCTATGAAGCTGGGGTCGTTGGATGATCCGTTGGGGTATGGCCTGACAGCGTGCAAGGAATTGGACGCGTCGAAGGAAAGATCAGGAGAAGCCGTTTAATGTTGGCGATTCACGGCGCTGCCCAGAGGTGCGACCGGCCCGGCTTTGCCGGATTGGCGGTGCGTTATCTGCCTGAAATCGCGCTTTGCCTCGCGGCTGCTGTCGCGTTGCTCGCGCTGCGTGACATACCGATAACGCATGACGTTGTCTGGCAGTTCTGGGTCGCTCGTCAGTTGAGCAACGGTTCCGTGCTTTATCGGGACATATGGGAACTTAATCCGCCGCTGTGGTTCTGGTCCGCAGTGCCTGTCCATCGCATGGCTGAATGGCTTCACGTCGCGCCTTTGCGGCTACTTGTGGTGTTGATCGTCGCAATGGGCGCCTTGAGCACCTATTTGACAGCGTATCTCGCCGATATTCGTTCGCCACGTCTCCGATTGACGACGATGTTGCTCGCATTCTGGCTAATGACTATCATGCCGCTCTACGATTTCGGGCAACGTGAGCAATTAGCGCTGATCTGTGCCTTTCCCTATGCAGCATTACTAGTGTGTCGCTCGACGGGGAAAGCGGTGCCGACGGCACTGGCGCTGCTGGTGGGTGCAATGGCGACCTATGGCTTTGCCCTGAAACATTATTTTGTAGTAGTTCCGATCATGCTCGAAATCTGGCTTTTCGCACGGGATCGCGCGGAGTGGCGGATCCTTCGCCCGGAAATAATGCTGCTGGCGGTTGGCGCGCTGACTTATGGATTGGCGGTCTTCATTTTCGCTCCTGCCTTCCTGACCGATGCGGTGCCCATGACCCGCATCGCCTATCATGGTTACGAATCTTCATGGGACATGATGTTTTTCCGCCCCTGGATCTACATCTGGGCCTTGATTTTGGCCTTTTTCCTGACGTTCGGCAGGGCTTTCGGCAAACGGGCCAACCCCCTGGTTTCAGTACTGCTCATCGTTGCTCTGGGCTTCGCCTTCGCCTATTTTCTGCAACGCAAAGGATGGCTGTATCATAGCGTGCCGGTGACAGGGGCCGCCGCTCTGGCTCTCGCAGTACGCATGCAAATGGCGGATTTGCGGCGGCCGATACCGGTTGTCATCGGCTCACTGATGATGATTCTGCCACTGCTCATGCCTCTCGCGACCGGACAGTATTTCAACTTCTTTCGGCAGGAAATACACCCGATCCTTTCCAAAGTCCCACGAGGGAGCTCTGTTTACATATTAACTGGCGAGCCGATGTGGGGATGGCCGACGTTCGAGGATCACGGGCTTCAGTGGAAGTCGCGCCTTCCGGTGTATTGGATGATCCCTGCCATCGGGCATGCCGAAGTGATTGGCCCCTATCCTAAAGCATTGCGCTTGTTAGGGGAGCGGATACAAAACCAGGCCGCGTTGGAAATACGCTGCTCTTCGCCAGCGATAATCCTGTTCGAACGACGCCCCAACTACGTGTTTCAACCAAGTAATTTTGATGTGCGGGCGTTTTTCTTGCGACAAGCCGATTTCAGAGCGTATCTGAACAATAACTACCGAGAAACGAAAGCCACTTGGTCGCTCTATGTCTACAGGCGCTTTACGCCGGACAAAACAGTATCAGCCGATCCGAAATGCCCGAACTTCGTCGCGTAGTTTGTGCCGACAGGCTGCGCTGTCCCATTGTCCTTCACGCTTGGGGGCTTGTGCCTGTTGAAGCAGGCAGCGGCATGGAATCTTTGACCAAGCGATAGAGCCAGATTGCTTGGAAATCGGTCTAGCTGAGATTTGCGTGGAGCAAGGATAATGAATGAATGCCGGATCAACGCTGGTCGGTTCTGGAATGCACCGCTGATAATAGCGATGGTGACGACATTCGCTATATTATTTTACTTCATTGGCAGGCCGGTTCCGATCCTAATTTGGGATGAAGGACGGATAATTATCAGCGCCATGGAGATGCGCCTCAGCGGCATCGGGCTTGTGACGACGTACGACTTTCATCAAGATCTTTGGAATACCAAGCCGCCGCTGCTCGTCTGGCTCATGACGGGAAGCATGGAATTACTTGGGCCAACCGAGTTCGCACTTCGACTCCCTTCTTTCCTCAGCGCAGTCGGGACGGTTTTGCTGGTCATGCTGTTTTTGCATCGGATCACGCGATCGGCCGCGATCGCTGCCTTTGGCGGCATCGCACTTGCAACAAGCATAAGTTTTTTCGGCGAACATGGCGCGCGAACGGCCGATTATGACGCTTTGCTAACCTTCTTCACGACCGGCTATCTGATGTTGCTGTTCTTCGCGATGCACCGTTCGCATCCCCCAAGAACTTGGCTGCTGCTCGCCGGCCTGATGGGGGCGGGCGCGCTCATGACCAAGGGCGTGGCTGGTGCGATTCCCGGTGCCGGTTTTTTGCTCTACCTCTTGATCGCCCGTCGCTCTCATAGAGTATTCAAGAATGCGCATTACCTCGTTGGTGCGCTCCTCGGCATCGCCCCTATTCTGTTATTTTTGATCCTACGTGAAAGAGCAGCTCCGGGTTATCTGGAAGCCATGATTTATAATGATGTCAGCGGCCGCTTCAAAGAGGCTTTGGACAATCATGCCGGACCGCCCTGGTATTATGTCGACAACACGTTTTTCGGTGGGCTGTTCAGCTTGGGATTGGCGGCATTGCTGTCCCCCTTCACACTGCCAATCACGCGGGGACGCGTACGCCTTGCACTGATTTTTTCCTGCTGTATCGCTTTCGCGCAACTTGTCGTTCTTATGATGACGAGCACAAAGCTCAGCCATTATTATCTTGCAGCCTATCCTTTCGTAGCAATCGCGAGCGCGCTGGCCTTCCACGCCGCCTTTATCCATTTTCGCGCACGCGTGAGTTCCGGAACGCTCCCGCGGTACGGACTATGGGTGGTCGTCATAGTGCCGACATTGCTTCTTATATTTGGTGTGGCAAAGGCGTTCGATGTCGATCGGACTTTGCTGTTCGAGCGTGAACATTATCCGCGTACGCGCTACGGCATCCTTCTGGATGCACTTTCTAATCAACGCGCGCCAATATTAGCGATAGAACCTGGCTGGCAAATACCAGACGATCACCATTACGCGCCCGAGTTACGATATTATATGATGGTCGCTCGCGAAAAGAAACGCGTGGTGCAGCAGGCGGGCGACCTACGTGGCCTGATTTCCATACCTTCCAACGTGATTTTGGCGACTTGTGATCCATTGACTGCGTCACGCTTGAAAGCGCAGGTAGCAATCGTGGCTGAGAGGGATGGCTGCATTGCGGGCCGCAAAGCTCGGATCGGCTTCGACCGTGTACTCAGACCTTAGGAGCCGCGCTATTCGATGTCAGTCACAAGCCGATCAGTAGCCAGCATGTCACCCGTGCCATCGCACAGGAACCATGGAATTCTCCCTGTGCGACGTGCGCCATCAATGTAAACGGGGCCGGGGCCCCACCTTGCGGGCGTAAAGGGTAGCCTTGATTCTGCGCGTCCTGATCAGGACGGAGGATGCTGGTGCTATGACAATGCCATGTGACGATACTGGCATTAGCGGGGTTCAGCGGTTCGAGGTTTTTACCGGCGCGGGCAATCGGCGCGACTGGCCGCGAGAGGTGAAGGCCGCGATTATCGCAGAGAGCTATTCCAAGCAGGAGACGGTCTGCGCGGTTGCCCGTCGACACGGCCTTAGCCCATCGCAGCTGTTCACCTGGCGGCGGCAGCTGCGCAAGCAGATGGAAGCCCGCGGCGTTGCGCTGCCAGTCGCCCCCACGATGGCGCCCGCGTTCGTCCCCGCGATTATCGAGGAGCCGCCGTCGAGCGGACCGGCTCCGGCGATGCGCCCGCGGAAGCAGGCGCGTGCAAAGAACAGCGCAGTCGAGCTGGAGATAGACGGCGTAGCGGTGAAGATCGGCCGCGGTGCCGATGCGAGCATCATCACCGTAGTGATCGAAGCCCTTAGGGCGACGCGATGATCGGACCAGGAGTTGGTGCCCGCGTGATGGTAGCGACCCGCCCTGTGGATTTTCGCAAAGGGCCGGACGCCTTGGCCGGATTGGTGAGCGCGCAATATGGCGGCGATGCCTTTTCCGGCGTGATCTACGTCTTCCGGGCCAAGCGTGCTGACCGGGTCAAGCTGATCTGGTGGGACGGGACCGGCCTGTGCCTGATGGCGAGCCCGCGAAGATGAAGTCGCTCGTCGGCTGATGACCATCCCCGGCGTTGGACCGATAGCTGCGACAGCGATCGCAGCACTCGCACCTGCTGCAGCGACATTCAAACGGGGGCGTGACTTTGCCGCCTGGCTTGGCCTTACGCCCCTGCAGAAATCTACAGGCGGAAAAACCAAGCTGGGGCGGACGTCCAAGATGGGCGAGCGCACACTGCGGCGATTGCTGATCATTGGCAGCAGTGCTGTTGTGCGTCAGGCCAGCAAACGAGGTGCGACTGAAGGTTCGTGGCTTGCTCGAATGCTGGCTCGAAAGCCGCGTATGCTGGTGACCGTGGCCCAGGCGAATAAGACAGCGCGGATCGTTTGGGCACTGCTCATGAAGGAAGAGGATTACAAAGCTCCGGTGATAATGGCGGTATAGCGCCGCCAAAGTCACAAGAGGTCGTCGGAAGACGCAGTCGGTCGAAGGAGGGTATGGCACAACAGTCGGCGAGACGGGGTCAAAAAACCAGACCGTTACAATGTGCACAAAGCACGCGGACTTGATTTGGATTTGACCCGCGGACTCCCATACAGGCCCGCAGTACATCCTGCATAATGAGGCCGGACAGATGGCAGCATCCGACTACGCGCCGAACCCAATTTTCCGCTTGCGTCCGAAGGGGCGTCCACAGATGTAACGGTTTTGTGCCGGTCACTTATCTCATTATGCCACCTTGGCCTCGAACGCGAGCGGGCTGATGCCGCCCAGAAATGAATGGCGTCGCCGGGAGTTGTAGAAGCCGTTGATGTACTGGAAGATGGCAGCTTCCGCCTGTCGCCGGGTTGGCCAGTTCTGCCGCCAGATCATTTCCGCCTTCAGGGATTTGAAGAAGGTCTCGACGGCGGAGTTGTCGTAGCAGTTGCCCTTGCCGCTCATTGATGGACGCAGGCCATAGGCCTGCAGCTTCTTCTGATAATCATAGGAGCAATATTGGCTGCCGCGATCCGAATGGAAAAGGCAGCCCTCAGGTGGCTGGCGCAGGCGTACAGCCATATCCAGCGCTCGGATCGCCAGATCCTTCTTCATCCTGTCGCTGACCGCCCAGCCCACGACGCGGCGGCTACCCGGCGATCTAGGGCGTCCAATCCTGCGTGCCCAAGAACGGACCGAAGCGGCTGTCGCCCCCACGCAGGTCGATACAGCGGCAGCGGCGCGGCAACAGCGGCTCGCCGACATCAAGGCGGCGCGGGAGTCGGGGCTCATGGCACAGACCACGTCCGGCCGCGGTGCCGCGACGCCAGCCTCGTCCGACGCAACCGTGGCCATGTCCGGAGTCCCAGCCGCCAATTCGACGGCCGCCGGCACGCGCAAGGAGCAATTCGCTTCGACGCGGGATACGGATGGCGACCTCAATTCCGGGCGGCTGGCCGCGCCGATATCACGCAACAGCCTGCTTGCGGGCAGCGTGATCGCGGCAAGCCTCATCACCGGCCTCAATTCCGACCTGCCGGGGATGGTGATAGCGCAGGTGACACAGAACGTCTACGACACGGTGACGGGCGGCATCCTGCTCGTGCCGCAGGGTGGCCGAGTTGCACCGCCCGCTACAGCTAAATGGTTTGCTTCGTCGTGTCGATAAAAGAACCTGCGAAGGCGGCCGTCCGCCCGCCCGATGCGGCAGCCCCTCATGAGGCGCAACACACTGGCGTGATGCCGATGGCATCCCCTGAACCTCACGGCGCCACCATCTCCGCTTCCGACGGAGGCAGATCGTCGCCTCGCGCATCCACTACCGCTTCCGGCGAGTCCCTCCTCACCCCGCGCGACATACTGACACGGCTCAACTTGACCAGTGCCGATCCCGCCAAATGGATGCGACGTACCTTCGAGAAACATGGCGTTCCCTACGTCCGCGCGAGCGGCAAGGTGCGTGCGACGGAGCGACAATATCAGATGTTATTGGAAAAGATCACGTACTCTCCCTTCGCCACCGTGGGAAGAACGGCATTTACTATATCCAAAGCTCAGTCACGCTCGGCGATAAGCGCATCGACGTCAAAGAGTTCAGTTCAAGAACGAGTGACGCGGATGCTGCGTCACACCTGATGGCCGAATATGAGACCAAGCTGCGGCATCAGCTGATGTTTGGTCGCGCAGGGAATTATCGCCGACGCCTTCGACCGCCCTGCCCGACATATTGCGGATCGGCAAGCTCAATGAACGGATCGGCGAGCTGTCGCTACAGGAACCCAAGCAGGCATGGGGGCAATTCCGGCGGACCTACCTTACGACCTACGTTACCGACCATGCGCCTGACGGCCAGGACACCCGGCTTACACCGATGCCAGGCGGCAATCCCCTCAAGAACCAGCACAAGATGGCCTGCAAGCGGACCGGGATCGACGACTTCACTATCTATGACTGGCTCCATCATTGGGCGTCGCACTGTGTGATGACCGGCATCGATCTCATCACCATCATGCATATGGGTGGCTGGAAGTCGCTTAGGATGGCCCAGCGCTACGCCAAGCGTGAGCTCCGATCACATGCGAGGGTCGATTGATAAGCTAGGACTGACGGATTCCGTCGGCTTCAACGGCGAGTCGGTGATGATCGATTCCACCTGCATGCGCCTCCACAACGTTAACTAATTCATCCACCCCACCTAACGATAGCAGTTCAATTATCAAGCTGTAGCCGCGACCTCGCTGAAGCCCAGTTCGGCCAGAGCGAAGCGGCGGACCTGTTCGCTCAAGTCCTCGCGCTCCAGTGCCAGCACCAGATTGGCCTCGATATAGCCCGCCTTGGAGCCGCAGTCGAAGCGGCGGCCATCGAAGGTCACGCCGTGGAAAGGCTGCTTGCCGATCAGTGACGCCATGGCGTCGGTCAGCTGGATCTCGCCGCCCGCACCCTTTTCCTGCGTTTCCAGTATCTTCATGACCTCGGGCTGCAAGATATAGCGGCCCGGCAGGATCAGGTTGGAGGGCGCAGTGCCCGGAGTCGGCTTTTCCACCAACCCCTTGACCTCGGTCAGCGCACCGTCGCGCGACCCCGGATCGATCACGCCATAGCTTGGCGTCTCCGCCATCGGCACTTCGAGCGCGCAGACCAGATTGCCGCTAACCTTGTCATAGGCTTCGACCATCTGCTTTAGGCAGCCGCGTCCCGGCTTGCCCTTCATGAACTCGTCGGGCAGCAGGATGGCAAAGGGCTCGTCGCCGACAATATCGCGCGCGCACCAGATCGCATGGCCCAGGCCCAGCGGCTCCTGCTGGCGCAGGAACACGGCATTGCCCGGCGCCAGACGGGTGCCGTCCAGCGCGGACAGGTCCTTGCCCCGCTCCCGCTGTGTGGCTTCGGTCTCATAAGCCATGTCGAAATAGTCCTCGATCGCCCCTTTGCCGCGGCCAGTGACGAAGATCATCTGTTCGATGCCAGCTTCCCGCGCCTCGTCCACCGCATATTGGATGAGCGGGCGGTCAACGACCGGCAGCAGCTCCTTGGGCACCGACTTGGTCGCAGGCAAGAAGCGTGTGCCGAGACCCGCCACGGGGAAGACGGCTTTGCGGATCGGATTCGGTTTCATCACGCCCCTTCAGAACTCAGAAGGGGTTGCCTAGATCATATCTCATGACCCTATGCAATGATGGTTCTGCGATTTATACCAACCTCTGTGATGCTGAATCACGAGGGAGTTTTTCCTCCTTCGGCTCGCTTGATCATCTCAAATATCGCGATCATTTGCTTCAGGCAAACGACATGGATCCTTCCACAATCAACGTAATTTCGGGACATGCGCCAGAGGAACGGGCTGGGCAAAATATCGCATCATTCCCGTCAGCGCGCATGCGCATAGCCACAGCGCCCGCCAAGTAGCCCACCGATCGTATCGAAAAGCGCCACGTATGTTGCCGTCTTTGTCATGTTCCACGACAAAGGAAGGACGGCTGACATAATCAGGCCGCCAGACTGTATCAGGCGGAAGGCTCAGCGCCGCCGTCTTTC
Organism: Sphingobium sp. RC1; assembly: GCF_059738765.1. Lineage (NCBI taxonomy): Bacteria > Pseudomonadati > Pseudomonadota > Alphaproteobacteria > Sphingomonadales > Sphingobiaceae > Sphingobium > Sphingobium sp. RC1. The sequence continues at coordinate 931,118 of NZ_AP027306.1, read as the reverse complement.
GCCGAGGCAAAAGCAGATCGGCAAGCAGGCGCCCTTTCATCGTCAGGGATCGACGCAACCCATGTAGACGCCTCGGCTCGGCCATCGAATGCACAGTTCCTATCGAAGCGAGCGCGGCGTCGCCATGACGACGCGTATCGGCCAGCAGAGCATTATGTTCGCGATAGGTCCAAGCCGCCATGGCCGCAGGACCGGCGTTGAACGCACAAATGCCAAGCGTCATTGCCCGCACGCGATCATAATCATAACGTAGCAGATGATGATAGAAGCCGGCTAGCAGTTTGCGAATTGCTGCGGATCGCCCCACGCGACGGTGAATGGCGTTGGCGAACAAGCTGTTCCTGCGATCATAGAACATGTGCCATGCTGCCGATTTCGCAGCAAAGGGCAGGTGCCATACCGCTATTCCTGGCCAACCCACTGTCGGCAGGCCTGCTCGTTTCAGGCGATAGCCATATTCGACATCATCGCCACGAATGAAACACGGCATGGGCAAGCCAACAATGTCGAGGGCCTCCAGGGGGAGTGCAAAGCACCACCAGCCATTGAAATCCGGTTTGTGGATGCGGGCGAGGAAATCGACGCCGGTCGCGTCGGCGACATCGCAGCCCCCTTTGGGCGCGACATGATGGATGCCAAAACCGCCTGGCTGCAAATAATCGCCAGCTGAAAAAAGATGGGAGCGGGCGTGATAGTCAAACATGGCGCCGCCCACGCAGAATGGTTTGTCGCTCCAAGCCAGTATCGCCGCCATGCGCGGCACGATATCTGTTGGTAGATCGATATCGTCATCCATCAATATTATGTGGCTGGCCCGTTCGGCGCAATAATGCTCCAACATTCCGCGCGTAAATCCGCCGGCGCCCCCGCGATTTTCCTGATCAATGAAGCGTACCGGCATGTGAGAAGGCGCGGCGTCCGACAAACGTTCGCCTAGACCCGGAGCGCCATGATTGACGATCAATAGTTCATGATCGGAGAGTTGACCGGCCAATTTCTTCAGATTTTCTCGAAGAAAAGCTTCTCGCTCATAGGTCGTTATCACCAATCCAAGTCGGACCTGACGCGGCGGTGGAACCGGCGCACACCAACCCATGGCCCTCAAAGTTGCACCCCGAGCGTCGTCGATTTCGATTTGCAGGCTACTTTCGCCAGCTTCGGCCAAGGGAACTGACAGGACAACAAGTGCCCCTTCGTCGCCACCATGTCCGCACCATTGGGCCAAGACTTGTTCGTCGCGGCTCTCCGCATCGCGCCGCAAGAGGGTAACACGGGCAGCCCCATATAGCGTGCCACGCCATTCCACCTGGCGCAAAGAGGAAAACTCTCGCCAGTAGCTCTCGAAAAAGGCGTCGAACAAGCCGCCCAGGCGCTGGGCGCCTTCGCCACAATATAATGCGCCCTCCTCAGCGCTCCATCCCTTTAGCAGGGAGGGTTGAGCGAGGTCCGGAGACATCAGACAGCGCATAAGACAAAGATTGTCGGCCAACTCATTACCTGCTGTTGTCATGGTCATCGGCCCCTTAGCTGACTTTCATCCCCCGTTGAAACCTATTCCGGCATTGGTGGTGAACTGGATCAGCAAATCTATATTCGTCCTCCCCTTGCTGCCAGGCTCATCAAGGCGAGGCCTTCGCCGAAAGTTCTTTATCACAAGCGCTGCACTCTGGTGCGCAGCTTTCCCAACTTGCTTCTGGCGGTCCCCAAACCAACACCAGATTACAGAGGGGAGGCCAAGCTTGTGTTGCCTAGGGGGCTGAGCTAAGGCGCTCGGGCTACGCCATTGGAGTTCGATCGCATTGATAACCACAGCGATTAGAGAAAGACGCACTAGGCGATCTTTGAGCGTTGCGCGGTCCAGCAAAATGGCCATGATTCTTGTCATGGGACTGTTGTCGGGCTGCGCTAATTCTTCTTTTGTCAGCCGTGACGGTCCTTCGCTGGGCCAGATCAAACGCACTACAGATGCGAGTCAGAGCGCTTTGTTGATCGAAGTGACGGATGGCATCGCGCGTCAGGTGAGCGAAGCCTATAAGGCCGCCGGATTTGCCGAAAAATTTGGCCTGGGTCAGCCCTACGGCGCATTGATTGGGTCCGGCGATAATTTGCAGATCACCCTGTTTGAAGCACCTCCGGCGCTTTTGTTCGGCTCGCCTCAACTAACCGGCAACACCATGCAGATAGGCAATGGTCAGCGCGGTACCAGCTTTCCAGAACTAATGGTTGACGACGCGGGGCAGGTGGATGTTCCCTTTGCCGGGCGCATTAATGTGATAGGGCGCTCCCCAAGGGAAGTCGCTGCTCAGATCGTCTCTCGTCTTCGTGGCAAGGCGCACGATCCACAGGTTGTGGTTAATATTTCCAAAGACGCCGCCTCAGCGGTAACGGTCGTTGGCGAAGTGGCGGCCACCACTCGGATGCCGTTGACCTTTAAGGGGGAACGCCTGCTGGACGCGCTGGCAGCAGCCGGAGGAAGCAAGCAGCCTGTTGACAAGGTCAGTCTTGAATTGACGCGCGGCTCACGTCACGCGACCATGGCCCTGAATGATCTGATAGCACAGCCTAACCAGAATATATATCTTCGTCCAGGCGATGTCGTGACCATTTCCTACAAGTCTGCCAGCTTTACGGTTCTTGGCGCAACAGGACGGAACGACGAAATCGAATTCGAGGCGCGGGGCATCACGTTGGCCCAGGCGCTTGGACGCATGGGCGGATTGCGTGATGATCGCGCCAATCCGCGTGGTGTCTTTATATTTCGCTTGGAAGATCCTGCGGCTCTGGGCGATGCTGGGCATAATATTCCGGTCAACCCTGATGGGAAGATCCCAGTAATTTATCGGATCAATTTGCGCGATCCGGTATCATTTTTTGCTGCGCAGCGGTTTAAGATGCAAAATCACGACATGGTATACGTCACCAATGCACCGATTAGCGATGTCCAGAAATTCGTTAACATCATCGGGGCAGCAATATATCCGATTGTAACAATTCAAGCTGCTGGGCTCTGATGCTTCTCCGATATTCTACAAGACATATTGGAAGAATTTCACAACTGGTGAAATTACTTGCAATATAGGATATACTTTGTATAAGTAAATTAATTCTTGAACATGAAAAGACGGTTACATGCAAGGCAAATTGAAGTCAGTTCTGAAAAATGCTATTGGCATGGGTCGATTGTTTCACTTGTGCGTAACTTTGCCGTTTTTATTTTCCATATTTTACTTTGGTATATTTGCAAACGACATTTATGTGTCAGAGTCACGATTCATCGTACGCAGTCCAAGTAAGCCTGAAACTAATCCATTTGGTACGTTGCTGAAGAATTCAGGGTTTTCAAGTGGCGATGAAATTCATGCAGCCAATGATTATCTTTTATCACGAGATGCTCTGCGCGAACTTAATCGCAACAGCAATGTTGCGCGTTCGTATGGGGATTCGAATATATCTCTATTCAATCGGTTCAACCCGTTTGGATGGGATAATTCGTTTGAATCTTTGTATGAGTATTTCAATAAAAAAGTCGAAATACAGTATGAAAATTCTACGTCAATCAGCAGGCTGAGCGTCAAGGCATTCGATCCTCAGGATGCGCGCCGTTTTAATGAGAAGCTTCTGGAGCAAGCTGAAGGCTTGGTGAACAGGCTGAACGGGCGAGCGCGGAATGATCTACTCGATGTTGCGCAAAAGGAAGTTGATCGCTCGCGCTCCGAGGCAAGGCACGCAGCAAGCGCTCTGGCCGAATATCGTGACAGAGCGGGCATCGTGGATCCCGAAAAGCAGGCGGTTAGCCAGATCCAAATGGTTTCCAAGCTACAGGACGAGTTGATTGCCTCACGCATTCAATTACAACAATTGCGAGCGCTCGCACCGGCAAGTTCAGAAATCGCTCCGCTCGAGGGACGTGTAGACGGTCTCGAAAATGCGATTGCGGAAGAAATGCAGCGGGCGGCCGGCGGGAAAAAATCCTTGTCCAATGCAGCGGCGGAATATCAGCGCCGCTTGTTCGATGATCAGTTTGCTCAGAAACAATTGGCGGCGACGCTGACCGCGCTTGAAGAAGCGAGGCTCGATACCTTACGTAAACAGGCATATGTCGAACGTATCGTTCAGCCCAGTTTGCCTGATGATGCCGCACTGCCTCATCGACTGCGCGGAATCTTTTCAACCTTGGCGATGGGCCTCATAATCTGGGGTATATTGTCGATGCTGCTAGCCAGTTTCAAGGATCATATGGAGTGAGCGTTCTGACCAGCTCCATGCGTGTTCAGGGGCGGGTGCTTTATGCCTTGCTTATGCGCGAGGTGCTGACCCGATATGGCCGGCACAATATTGGCTTTCTGTGGCTGTTCGTGGAACCGATGCTATTCACTGCGGGGGTTGCGGCGATCTGGACTGCCCTCAAGGCTGTGCATGGCTCTAACCTACCGATCGTTGCTTTTGCCATAACAGGCTATTCAAGTATCCTGCTTTGGCGTAATATGACGTTTCGCTGCATTGGCTCAATGCTACCAAACCTCTCACTAATGTATCATAGGAACATCAAGCCGATTGATATATATTTCTCGCGCCTCATTCTAGAGATAGTCGGTGCTACGACAGCTTTTATTGCCCTATGTTTCATCTTTGCATTTTTTTCTGGCAGCATAACCTGGCCAGAAAATGTTGCGGAAGTGATATTTGGTTGGATACTGCTAGCTTGGTTCGGAGTCGGACTAGCAATGTTCATTGGCGCGCTATCGGAAGACCTGGAGTTTATCGAAAAACTTTGGCATCCCGCTCAATATCTGCTGGTGCCCCTGTCTGGAGCTGCATTCCAAGTCGATGTCCTACCTACAAGCGCACAATCGCTTGCCCTCTTGCTACCCACCGTCAATGGTCTAGAAATCGTTCGTGAGGGCTTTTTCGGATCCAAATTTCAAGCGCATTATGATGTATCCTACACGGTCTGGTTCAATGCGATATTGACATTAATGGGACTGTTGCAGGTTCGCAAAATGAGTCGATCGATCACACCGGAATGATAGCCCTCCACAACATCACGAAAGTCTATCATACTCGCCGAGGTCCACATCGGGTGCTCGACAACGTGTCGATGAAAATTGAACCGGGTATGAAAATCGGCGTTTTGGGGCCAAATGGCGCTGGTAAATCGACTCTTGTTCGAATAGTTAGCGGCGCAGAGCAACCGACAAGAGGTACGGTCGAGCGCTCGATGAGTGTATCGTGGCCGCTCGGCTTTGTTGGCGGTTTTCAGGCAAGCCTCACAGGATACGATAATCTCAAGTTCATTTGCCGCATATATGGCGAAGATCATCGTCAGTTGCTGTCCTATGTTCAAGAATTTTCCGAACTTAACCATTACCTTTTCGAGCCTGTCAAAAGCTATTCCGCTGGCATGCGCGCGCGCCTCGCCTTTGCTATATCGATGGCAATTGATTTCGATTGCCTGATTATCGACGAGGTGATCGCCGTCGGCGATCAGCGGTTCCAGGAAAAAAGTCGTAATGAATTGCTGAACAAACGTCGTGATAAGGCGATGGTCATCATCACTCATGAAATGCATTTCATTCGCGAAAACTGTAATGCCGTCTATGTCGTAGAAAACGGTATGTTGCGCTCTTTTTCTGATATAGATCAGGGCATTGAGTATCATGAACGGTCATTTGCCCGGCTGAATGGCTGACGGATGCTTTCCTTCATTGAACGCGCTTTCCCAAAAAGCTTGAGATGTCAGATGGGGCAAGGCCTCCACATAAGCGACGCGCAGCGCATCGAAATGATCTTCAAAATGTTGCAGACGCTGCTTGAACAAGGCCCGCTCCCGTTTCGCCTTGCGGGCATCATGTTCCGCTATGAACCCCATGCCGGTCATATCGTCGAAATATAAGACGCGCCGATAACCAAAGATCGCTGCGTTATTGGCCATGGCCGTCGCCCTCTGCGCAACGGGTTTGTTGCGCAGGAACCAGCGCGGCAAACGTAATCCATTGCGAGAGATCGAGCGAAGCGCTCGACCCATGCCTCCCAACTTGCGGTGCACTGGAAGGAAATATGTGGGTGCCGGAGATATCGGCGCCATTTTCTGCTTTGAAGATAATTCGGCCAGTTCGTTTCGAATATCCTCCATATCCGGATTATCAGCCCAAATCTGCGGCCCTTTTGAAACATGTTCGACGGCAAGTGAGGCAGCTGTGGCAGCTGCATAGCAATAGGATTTTAGTTTACCGTCGAAGAATCCTTGCGCGACGCGAGAGGCTGACTTTGCGTCGCTGGCACCTAACAGTGCATGTATAAGGTGATGCTTGTTATCAAAATAATTATAGAATGGCGTATCTTTTATACCAAAGTCATCACCCCAACATGCAATACCGTTCATAGTCAGTATATTAAAGCGGTTGCCAAGCGAAAACTGGACGTCGTCCCCCCGTACAAAGAAAGGGAATGCGAAATGTTCCACATCATGGATCGCAAAGCCAAAAAACCACCATGCGCCATAATTGGCGGCCTCCGGTTCTTGTTCTGCGCTCAACAAATCGTCGACAATCCGCATATCGAGCCCAGTATGATGGGCGCGGCAATATGTTTCGAAACTTCCTCCCTTCTCGATCAAGCGATGGGGATCGGCCGCGCTCAGTAGTGCGCCCGCAATGGCAAGGCGGGGTGTGATGGCGTAGGTGAAAACCGCTATGCTGCGCCGGATGGACTCAATCTCGCAAGCCGCGTCATCATCCATGAACAGGGCATGTGTGAATCTGCCGGTGTCTTTGAGATAGAGGAGGCCACGCATGAAGCCGCCTGAACCCCCGAGGTTTCGGTTGGGGATCACCATCGCTTGGGGAATGTCGGATGAATCGAGATTGCGCGAATTATCGACAATTATGAGCGCCGCCTGGTCCTGATAAGCAGGATCAGCCAGCAATTCCTGAGTAATGCGCTGCGCGGCGGGAAGGACATGTGTCGGCCGATTATAATGGGTGATAACCATGCCGATGCGAACGGGACGTAATGGTGGATCGCTGGTGGCGTACCAACAGTCATAAATACTGGCTTGGCCGCCTTTTCCTTCTAGGCTGAAATAAAGCAAGCCGGCGTGCAGATCGGGCCAAAAGGATAGGTCGATGATAACGGTTTCGCCGTCGTTCAGATCGGCCGGACGTTCATATATCCATTGTCGATCCATGCCGGTCCGGCGCAGCCCGAAGCGGACGATGAGTTGCCCTTCTCCTCTGAGACACAACGCCAATCGCTGGACCGGGCAATGGGCTTTCCACTTCTCGACAGACAGGCCATTGAAGAAAGTGTCCGTGCGGACCGATTGGCCGTCATGAAGGACGACAGCGCCATGATCGTCGATCACCAGGTTGCCGAGATCGGATCGGACGTAGAGGGCTGCGGATATATCCCTCGTGCGATCTGGCAGAGCCAAGCTTTGGAGCCGATTCCAGGTCATTTTTTCATGTTAGTCAAGGGTGGGTTGCCGCTGGGCGTCAGTATGAACGTTCCAGAAATCAAACGACGCCATGGAGTTCAGATGAAATTCCGTGCGTCGGCGCAGGGCCAGCCTCACCATCAGGCAAACAAAGCCTGCCACCAGAGACCAGCCCCGTTTCCAATCATACTGCCGTTCTTCTAGGCGTCGGGTTGCGGCATGGCGAATGAGTATCAGTTTTGGCCGCGGCTCGAAATAAGGTGTCAAATTTTCTGCTCGCACAAAACCACGTCGGATCAGCGGCTTGAGGCCTGGTAGGAAAAGGTCTGACATTAACGCCCTGATCATCTTCCAGGCGCATCTCCCAGACGCGCGAGGAGAAAGACGACGGGTGCGTAATGGTGGAAAGCGCTGTCCTTCACACCTGTAACGGGGTGCCGCACCTGCAACCAGTTCAGCATGATCCTTGCCGCTCCAGGCCAGTAGAGCCGGGGCGCCGACGCGATAGGCGGTCATGCCCTTCAGCATAAGATTTGCGCGCAAATAATCATACTGGATGAGATGTGTCAGCAGCTTGCCGCTGAGTTCAAGAGCAGTTGCCGTCCTGCTCCGCCCCTGCCAGCCGCGAAGGAACAGGGCATCGCGCGCCTCATAAAATGCTGCCCACGGCGCGCTGATCTGCAGCCGCGGTCGGCCTGAGACAACCAAATCAGGCCAAACCAGCATCCTTCTGCCGCCACCCATTAAACGCTGGCGATATTCGCCTGCATCGTTGTGGAGCGGAAATGGTACACCATGTCTACAAATGTCCTCGCGGGGAAATACTATGGCGCCCCAACTATCAGTATCCGGCCTCTGGTAAGCGTTCACATCGATCGGGCTTCTCGCAAACCCGGCACCGGCCATTACTGGAATTCGGAGCGAATGACCATCGATGTAAGTGGCGCTCAGCCTGATATCCTCTCTGGCATGGCACAATATGGAGCGGACACGATCGAAAAAGGACGGCTCGATAGATGCTTCGCCCGACAAGATCAGAATATGTGTCGCGCGCCCATAAGCCATTGCAGCCAACACCCGCTGCAATATTCCCAGCCCGGGAACAAAAGGAGCCACACGGATAGGAGGTAAATCACAGATGGACGAAATTTGCGTTACAGCCTCGGCACAGGACTGATCGACGGTCAGGTCAATGATATGAATGTCATTTACAGCCGAACGATCTGCTTCGGCAAGACGGTGCGCCAGGGCTTCAACCGGGTGCAAGACGCCTTCGGGCGCCTCCGACACAATTGCCACCATCGTCAGTGAGCAAGAGCGTATAGGAGGCGCGTCGCTCGTCCAGCGTAGAGCGTGTACAGACGAAGGAAGATTGCAGGAGAATTGCGCGTAGAGCGAGGCCTGAGCGCATGCCCGAAGGTTGATCGGCAACGCGATCTCACGTTCATGATCAGCTTGGCAATCAGATTGTGTGACGATCCATTCGCGCCCCGTTTCCATATCATGGCCGATTATACTGATAGAGATGTCACCACGAAATCGGAAACGAAAGAAGATGTCATCTATGTTTGTTTCACTAAACCAGTGACCCGCATAAAACCGACCAAGCAATCCATCGATCTTTACCTGACTTCCTCTAGAACAGATTAGCTCTTGTTTACAAAGACGGACATCCCCATATACATTCATTACCAGCTTGTCATATGGTTCACGCAGGCATATTGATTGTACGAAATTCTGGTCAGACAGAGAATTTCCGTACATTATTTCTGTATCCCGAATAACGATATTCATCCATTATATCAAATTCATAACAATAAAACTCAAGTTTTCTCATTCAATTCGAAATCAAAATCAAACCTTTTCTGCATGATATCATTCATACCATCAAATATTAAAGACAATTTCGGAATTACACTTCCATTCTCACGTAAATATCGAATCTTTTTTACAGGAAAATCTGAAAATATTCCAGGAGTAGCAGGAAAATCATATTTGACCGATATTCCAGACCGAACGTCTTCATGATTTTTATTTAGTTCCAAATATCCTTCACTTGATCCAGGATATATATTATCCAAAAATTCTGAATATTTTTTATCATCGCCGAAATCCAATGATAAAAACTCATATTGATCCGGAGGAAGAGAAAGAAAACTTTCTTGTGATCTAAAATGAGGATCAAGATAACAGTCCGGCATATTAGAAATTGTTTCGACATAATTACGAAATGTCATCAGATCTAGTGGCGTTTCTGATATATCACATATAGTTTTCGTCACTATACTTTCAGGAGCCATAATAAATTTCGATATAAACGCGCTAATGATCCGCTTAATCGGATCTCTCGTAACAAAAATACGTCGAGATGACCTGAAAATCTGCGACGGTGTCTTTGTCATAACCAAATGGGAATAGTTATGAACGCGCGACATATCTTGCGCAAACAGCGACCCCAAATGTGGATTGCTCGCCATCAACAGCGCATATTTTATTGCTGAGCAACCACATTTTGGTGGCACGCAAATAGCGATCTGCTCTTTTTCGTGCCAATAATGGTGACCAATTCCAAATTCATTGAGAATCATATCCTGCACCTCCTTATATTTCTATAACTCGTCGGCTTCACTCATCGACCTGACATCAATTCGCGCGGCATCTTAACCTTTTAAGGCGCGGATCTGTCAGCATCACAATTAGTTACTGACCTCCAGAGGGAAATGATAGTCATAGACATGGTCCATATAGGACGGAGCACCGACATGGAATCGTTCGAGAGCATTGCGATCTGGCATTTCTGCGCAGAAATCACGCGCAAAGTCGCTATCTGGCGAATTGATACGCTGACTGATCTCCCAATGAACATTGGCAGCGCGATCGAAGCTCTTGCCGCCCATCATGAAAACCCGCGATGCTTCAAGGAAAGACGTACGGAGTTGAAGGTGGATCAATGAATAAGACCAGCTCAAACAATCAAGGGTAAACAGGTCGAACAGCACGAAATGGTCGCGCGGCGCCCGTCGGTTACGCAGAAAATTTTCCATCGTAACGAGCATCTGGAACGTACCAAAATGGCGTGTATCCGATGCTTTAACGTCTTGGCCCGGACGATCCTTGCGATAATAATAACCCCGCGCATTGGCGTATGAAACACCCCCATTTAGATAAAGGGAGATGAACTGAAACTCCATATCGTCATAAGCTTTAATGCGCTCAGGAAAATTCAGGCCATTCTGGCGCAACCATTCTGTGCGATACAGGCGACGCCATATTGCAGGCTGGCGCCGCAAAATGTTCCACATGTTACTTTCGTAACCGATCATCCCACTTCTGAGAGCGCGATCCGTATAGGGCTCGATATTGTCGGATACTTCCCCTGTTATACTGCTATAATCTGCAAATCCGATCTCAGCTATATTGCTGGCTCCGACATAAATTGCTTCATTAAGCAGCGGCAGGAAACATTCTTCGACAAAATCGTCGCCGTCGATCAAGGTGACATATTTACCCTGAGCAATCTGCAAGCCCAGATTGCGTGCGGAAGCGCAACCGCCATTGGGTTTGTCGATCACCTTGGTATGAGCCATCTTGGCGACTTTCGCCAGCGACTGCAGCGTTTCGGCTTGGGTGCTGCCATCGTTGATCACCAGAATTTCAGTTGGCCGATCGATCGATTTGATGATGGACTCAACGCATGGTTCAACCAGGTCTCCAATATTATATACGGGAATGATCACCGTATTCAGCGGTTCCGCCTTTGCCGGGAAAATGGCCGGGGACCAGGCCGCTTTTGTGCGGGTGGTCCGCCTAGACGCATGGGTCTTGTAGAGCAATCCGCTTTCGGCGTCTCGAATGCATCCTGACGGCACCGTGTCGAGAAGTGTGGAAATCATGGCATGATCTTCGGCGCCGTAGTCAGCCTTCCAGACTTCACCCAACAGCGTTTGGCTGTGCTCCACCAGTTCCGACGCCAGTTGCAGGAACATGCCTGGCGCAACCAGCTTGAGTAGCGCAATCGGGGTGGTGGCGCCAAAGGGGAGATCGTTGATGCGGAGTAGCGTGACCTCCCGCTTGCCCTTGGTGCGCAGAGAACGGAAGACGCCATCTTCGAACACATTGATCTGGTTCTGGGTTGTCGACCAATCCTGCGGCACGACGGCCCTATTCACCAATTCGATGTTCTTGATGGCCAGATTGACAACAGCGTCGCACGCAATATCCCAAAGCTGGGAATCTGCTTCAAACGCCCAAATCTGCCTGTCCGGATGGAGAAGCGCGGCAAAGACAGCAAACAGGCCGCAGCCTGCGCCGATATCGACGATGACGCCGTCCTGCGCAATCGGGAGCAGGATCGTCGGCCGATAGACGGAAAGAAAACGCTCGATGCTATCGGAAATAATTGGGCGGATGACTTCATTGCTGACAGCCAGCGTCTTATAATATTCGATCGCCCGCGTTCCACCCTTGCAGCCGCTCATAGCCTCGGCAAGCGTGACAAAACGAGGCCATATTTCGCCATCATCTGTATATTTTTTGGTATCGGTTACGCCAAGGCTGCGCAAATTCCTGCTCAATTTTCGTGTCAATTTACTGATATTGGAGCTCATTGCCGCACCTTTATGCGTAGACTTGACCGAGGTAGCCACGGTCACCATTGATCAAAATGTTTATTAGATCGTCATACCATTTGAACGTGGCGGGATCACCTACATCACCCAGTAATTTGGCAACCGAGGGATTTGTCGGCATGCTCCGCAAGATACGGGCCGCACGATCAGCAAAAGCTTCCACGTCGCTGATCCCGATCGTGTTGATCGACCAATCGAGCATGCGGGCGAATGCGCATTTCAGCGCTGCGAAAGCTAGCTGACGTTCAAGATCGAGTACACGCAACTGGCGATCCAGATTCTTGGCGCTCAAGCTCCCTGCCTGATTGCGTTCGAGCCGTAGCTTGTCTGCCTTGGAATCGAAATGATGTGCGTAAATCGCGGACAGACCTGCAAGATTGCCGATAATATCCCCTTTGAGCTTTGGCATCATAGTGACGCGGCTGGACCGTTCAGTCACATTATAAAGATGCGTTATAACATTTGCACCCAAGACATTGTCGAGATCGAGAGTCATTCTCGCAATGAGATAGAGATCTTCGAACTTTCGTCCAATAGGGAATAGGTATTTGTTAATAAACTCAAGCTTGAAATATTTGTTCCCGATCTGCGGCTCCAGAATAAGTGGAATAAATCGTGTATTGGATCCGAATGCTTGAATGGATTTCCCTTTGAACAGGCGCGAAAATCTGTCCTCGTCATAAAAGGGCGAAAAATTCTGCTGATCATCGATTAATGCCGAAGCGGTGAAAAGATAATCTGGCTTTTCAGCTTCAAGGATATCCTTCACCATGGCGCCCCATCCAGCGGGCTTTAGGTCATCGGCGTCCAGGAAAGTAACATATTCTGCGGAACAGAAGCGCAGACCGCGGTTGCGCGAATGAGAAAGGCCACAATTTCCACTGTTCTGGATAAGTATAATATCGCTGTGAATCAGGCGTATTTCATCAACGATTCTATCGGCCATTTCTGCTTCGGATGAGCGAGAGGCATCATCTACAACTACTATGCTCTGGACAAGGTTGGTTCCTTTTGATCCATATATTATGGATAGCAAAGCTTCCCGCAAAAACTCTGCATCATTATGCGTTGTTACAACTACATCCATCGAAACGTTCATGGAATACCTTCGACTTCCTTGTTTTGCTCTGCCGTGCGTGTCGAAAAATTCAAATAGCGAAAGCTGTAGCCCCTGTGAGCTTCCCTAGTGACAATCATGACGATGTCAGGGGCCTATATCAGCGATGTTTCAGCTAAAATGCATGCCAGCCCTCACCATCACAGGCAATGAACGCCGAATATTTTCCACCACCGGCGTTGATCCGTTGGCGCCAGGCAGTAACGGGTTTGAGAATGTCAGCGACATAGGCAACAGTCCCGGCATTGGCGGCATCGCAGGCAGGTAAAGACGCATAACGGATCGGGCGCAGCCGCACCGCTTCGCTCTCGGCTGTGCCGGCTATTTGCATAGTCCCCTTGGCATCGAAACGAGCAACTTCGCGTTCGGCAGCAATGATGTTGACGGTGCCGGCGGCCGAATGGCCAAGGCCGGTTGTTGGATCGCCCCAGAAACCATAAATCGGGTGTGACGCGGAATAGCCGTTTTCAGTATTGATTTGGGCGCCGCCGGTGGATTGCCCTGCCTGAAAGGCAGCCAATGCGGCACTTGGTTTCTGGGTCGCAATCGTCAGGGGAAATGGCGGAGCGCGCTTTTCATCATAGGTTGCGGGCGGATTGTAACCAAAGATCGAACCGATGCCGACATTGCCGTTGCGAAAATAGGCGTTGGAATGCTGATCGATCAGGAAGCCGAGTTGATTTCGCGAGATCCCGGAGTCCTTGGCGGTTCCCAGCCAGACTGCGAAATTTGTCGGCACCGCATTTCGGCCCACAGGCCCATCGACGGCAAAATTCAACGTTCCGCTGGTATTATAGGTGGCGCCATCCCAGCCGTTCGCCTGAACTTCGCACAGGTCGTCGCCGGCAAGAACGGTGGCGCCGCCAGATCGCTTGTCAGCCTTGCGATTTTTGTAGCAGCCGTAAAAGGCGGAACTGGCATCATTGGAAAACTGAAGCGCGGCGTAATTCCCGCCAACCTGCTTCTTTCCTCCATTATTCTGTATCGTCGTATATGTCAGCGTACCTTCGCGCCGTACAATGGGCTCGTCCTGGGCGCGTGCGATCTCGGACTGGAAAAGGCCTGTGGCATACGCCGCCAGCAGAAGACCTGCTGGCAGCACTGCCACGCCCCCCGGAGCGGCCCATATTCTCCGCCCTATCTGTTTCAGAATGTCCAAACGCGAGTCATGTGATGTCATATTCGTTACTGTGATAGCCTCAGATCCAGAACGATCAGAGATCACAAGCTGGCGACCTTGGCCTTGGCTAGCCACGCTTCAGCCACATCCATCGCCTGATCGATCGTCACATCCATATCGAGATATTGATAAGTGCCCAATCGGCCAATAAATGTTATATTCGGTTCCTGCGCAGCCCGCGCTTCATATTGTTCCAGCAACTTTGTCTCAGCGACCATGCGGATCGGGTAATAGGGGATGTCGTCCGGGCCGCAAAGGCGGCTGTATTCACGGAACACGATGGTCTTTTCGAAGCTCGCGGCTTCCCAAGGCGCGAAATGCTTATGCTCGGAAATGCGGGTGAAGGGGACGCTCTCGTCCGGGTAGTTGATAACCGCAGCGCCCTGATAGTCGCCCTCGGCGCGCTCCGGTACGAAATCCAGCGTGCGGTAGCCGAGGCGGCCCAGATCATAGTTGAAGTAGCGATCGAGCGGGCCGGAATAGAATGTGTGCGCGAAGTCCTCGGCCAGATCCTCGTGGCGTACGCCAAGGCGCACGTCGATTCCCGGATGGTTGAGGATGTCGGCGATGATCGCGGTATAGCCATCGCGCGGCATGCCCTGGTAGGGGTGATTGAAATAGTTGTCGTCGTAGTTGAAGCGCAGCGGGAGGCGCTTGAGGATCGAGGCGGGCAACTCGCTTGGCTCGCAGCCCCACTGTTTGCGGGTATAGCCCTTGAAGAACGCTTCGTAGAGGTCGTTGCCTACGAAGCGCAGAGCCTGATCTTCGAAGGTCTGCGGGTCTACAATGTCCATGCGTGCCTTGGACTCCACAAAGGCGCGCGCTTCTTTCGGCGATAACGCCTTGCCGAAGAACTGGTTGATCGTGTGCAGATTGACCGGCAGCGAATAGACCTTGTTTGCAACGTTCGCCTTTACGCGGTTGACGTAGGGCATCATCACACCGTGGCGGTTGATGAATTCCCACACGCGCTCGATCCCGGTGTGGAAGATATGTGGGCCATATTTGTGGACCATAACACCCGTTTCGGGGTCACGCTCGGTATGGCAGTTGCCGGCCAAGTGATTTCGCTCGTCGATGACAAGGCTGGCGATACCATTTTCGGCCAAATAGCGTGCTATTGTGGCTCCCGAAAAGCCTGCGCCAACGATACAAATTCTCATTATACTTCCCTGAATCAACCGCGATGGTGCTGTTGCAAAAAATAGATGCGTCCGCAAGGGAGATTGGGTGCGAACTCATGCGAGAATCTTTCGCCTAACCAACAGATTTAGCGGTCATTGCAGATCGGAGGATGGCGTATCCGCGCTCGGCTCCATCAACTCCAATCATTGATCTCATTTGACTGCGATGAGGAACAGCTTGACCCGACACCTCCTCAATGCAACCCTTCGCCAAAGAAACCGTTCCGATGACCAACTTGGGCAAATTCTGAGCAGACACTCCGAGAAATTCCTCTATTCCGTTGATTTTCTGGGAAGAAATTCCAACGACGCGCCACCTTGACATCGCCCCCGGACCACCCTTCCCCGGTGTGATCGACGCAATCGGGGACTAGGGCGCAGACTCATCACGCGTTGCACCACAGGCGCGCGCAGATAAGCTTGATGGCGGCGAGATAGTTGGCAGCGTTCTTGTCGTATCGGGTGGCGATGCCCCGGAACTGCTTGATCCTGTTGAAGAAATGTTCGACGAGATTGCGCTGGCGGTGGAGCCAGGACGAAAATCCGAAGCGCTGTTTTCGGTTGGAACGGTTGGGGATGTTGGCCCAGATGTTCCTGGCGGCCGCATCTCCGGCTCCCCCTTTTTACCCGTCGCACCGTGTTGGTGGACGCGCATGCAGGTGGAATCAATCATCACCAGTTCGCCATTGTAGCCTGCGGAAACCGCCGCCAGCAGCCGGTCCCACACCCAGCCTTTCGCCAGCGGACGAACCGGTTGTAACAGGTCGTCGATGGTCCATAGCGCTCCGGGATCTCTGCCCACGGAGCGCCCGATCGGAAACGCCAGAGAATGCCATTCAACACCTGTCGATCATCGACGCGCGGCACGCCACGCGGCTTGTTCGGCAACAATGGCTCGATAATCAGCCACTCTCTGTCCGTCAGCTCATACCGCCGTCGCGCCATCCAACATCTCCCAAGGTCGGGAGCCTGAATCATGCCGAGCGACAAACCTCAAGCGCGCTTATGAGTTTACGCCCTAATGTGATCCTGATGGAAGGTAAGGCGGGTCAGGAGGCCGCGCGGCATCGTCTGGCGTATGTCATTGACTATGTGGCAAAAACTGATCCCGATTTGGCGTGCGCTATCATTGGGTGGATCATTTCCGCAAATGGCCCATACAGAGGCCGGTTATCAGCCCGAAAGACTTGGTCCTGCGCGAACGATCGCTATCCCGCGTCCTGCAGCTAGCCGCCGCCATCAACACAATCCAGGGCAGAAGGCACAGTTCAAGGCGCGTCAGCAGATTGAGGTGACCCGATCCCCTACCGTGCGGACATTCCCACATTGGCCGCGATGTTCAACCTCTGTCCGCGCCCGGACAGTGGCCGTAGCCGACGACCACTGGATTGTGGCCACCACCATCCGCCGGACCTGGGACAAGAGGAGAGCGGGGATCGGACTTGCCGGGCGATCGTCAGGCTGGCCCGAAAATCATTTTCTGGTTGATGTCCCGCACTGGTCCGCCGCCGCATCGGAGAGGCGAACCGGCGGCAGGGAAACATGCTGGGCCATGTCCCGTTCGCGATCAGCGACATTTACACCAGCCCGGATCCGGCCATTTTAGGCCTCGCGCTCCGCACCACACAGGAGATTATCGACGAGATCGAGGCCCTCGCCCCGGCGCTTACCGCAACGACACCGCGAGGTCAGATGCACCATGGTAGAAGCGATGGAGCAAAACCGTCGGGTTTTCAGTAGTTTCTGACTGGAGCGGGTAGCGGGGATCGAACCCGCATCACAAGCTTGGAAGGCTAGTGCTCTACCATTGAGCTATACCCGCCCGTCAGGAGGAAGCGCACTGCCAGTTTTGCGGCGCCTTCGTCAATACTTAAAGCGGCGTGGCGACCGTTCCAGCGAAGCGTCCAGGACGAAACGAATGGCACGGCATGCCTAGCAAGCGGCGGCGCTCCGCGCCGGGTGAACCGCGCCGTTCGCTACTCGAAAGAAGAGCATAATTTCTTCAGCAAGCCGATCCGACAAGAATCAATGAAGGCTTACAAAAGATCCGGCATCGGGAAATACAGATACCAAATTCCGGTGAAGAAAGCGCCAAAATCCCATACACTCTTGACGAACCCCAAATTGTGGCAAATGAAGGTGACGTTTTGGGACGATTTGATCTTACAGCCGAGCTGGGCAAATTTGGGGCAGAATCGCCGCGTTATCATCTTATAACGTTGATTTATAACAATAAAATAGGTATCTGCCACTGCCTTGACATCGCAGGGGTCGCAAATTTGATCCTGACCGCCTCCAACACCACCACCCTGCTAATAATTCACACGGGTGAACATTGAACCGTCGATCACAAAATTCGCGCCGGTGGTGAAGCTCGACCGGGGGCTGGACAGGAAGAGGGCCGTCGCGGCGACTTCGTCGGGTACTCCCATTCGGCCGGTGGGATGTAGTGCCAGCATAGCGTTGAAATAATCAGGTTGTTCTGCGCGCAGGCGGCCGACGCTGCCGTCTTCGGCATAGATCATACCTGGGGAGATGGTGTTGAACCGGACCTTTTTCGGCGCATATTGGCGTGCGAATCCCTTTGTCAGGTTTGTCAGTGCGGCCTTCATCGCCGAGTAGGCGTCAGGTGCTCCGACTTGGGTGGACGCCATCGAAGATATGGTCAGGAATGAAGCATCGCCCTTGGCGGCGGCCGCGGCCTCCAGATGGGGGATCACCACCTCAGCGGCGGCAATCGCGCCCATGACGTCCGATTCGAATGCCCGTCGCCAGTCCGCTTCCCCATTGCCGGAAGCGATGCTGCTGGCGTTCGCGATATAGATGTCGATGCCGTCCAATGCCTCGGCGGCCTGGTGGATAAATGCCCGCAGAGCCGCGCCATCGGTGATATCGACCGGAGCGCCGAAGGCTGGAACGCCGTACGCCTCAAGCTTTTTGAGGACGGCCGCGACATGATCGGCATTGCGCGCACAGATCGCGACCTTCGCGCCTTCGGCCGCGAAAAGCTCGGCTGTCGCCCGGCCGATGCCACGGGTTCCGCCAGTGATGACGACCGTCTTTCCTTTAAGGTGCAGATCCATGTCTTCCCCTTCCCGCTCGATCACCGGTGGCTTGGCATCCGTTTGCGCCATATGAAAAGCAATATGCGCGCGGCACAACCGCTTAAGATCGCGCCGACCTATGCCTCTTGCGCATAGCTGCGATAGGAAAAGCGGCACGACAGGCGCCTTCACGCGGGCAGTATGAACTCGATCGGGGCGCTGAACTCGATTCGTTCGCCCGGCAGCTCTGCGGGTGCCCGAGGATAGGGAGACGCGCGCTGCAGCATTGCTCTCGCCTCCTCATCCAGGACGGGATTGCCCGATCCCCTGATAACCGCGCCTTCGAGCAAGATCCCCGCGCGATCGAGGACGAATCGAACCTGCACTTGCCCTTCCTCACGACGCATACGCGCGCGGCGTGGATAGACTTTATGAGCATAGAGCCAGGACCGAACCTTCGCGGCGTAGCTCCGGCTTGTGCCAGACGGCGCCTTGATAGCCGCACCATCTGCCGCGCCGCGCCGGGGAGGCGATGATGGGGTCAGGACGGTCGCGGCGCTCTCAGCGCTGGATGTCTGCGATGACGCGATCGTTGGGGTTGCGACCGGCGCAACCGATCCGATCGGCACCAGGACCGGCGCCGGTGACTGATCCATCCCAAACGGTTGCACCATGGCGGCGAAGAGTGGCGGTCGGACCTCAGGCCTCGGCCCCGCGGGTCGAGGTGGGCTTGCGGCAGCTGGCTCCGTTTCCTCCGCCCCTTCTTCAACCCCCTTCAACTGCGCCAGGGAGAGAACCGTCAGCGCAGGCGATTCCTGTCGTCGCGCCGCCTGCCCCATTCCCAGGTTCAGCAGCGCCGCGATCAGCAATCCGTTTACCAGCATGGAAGCCGCCGCCGGACCGCTGATGCGGAAGGATGGAACCGCCCGCGCCATCATCGTCAGAATGTGTTCGCTACGCTGAACTTGAAGCTCTGCCCTTCCGCCGCCAGGGCGGACAGGTGGCGGCGATATTGCTTGTCGAACAGATTATCCACGGCGACACGGAACTCGAATCCCTTCGCCGCGCCGCTGCGCGGCTTGAACGCGAAGAAGAGATTGTGGACACTATAGCCTGGGGTTGGCAAGCCCGATCCGGCAGAAGAAAAGATGCCCGTCGTCACCTTGTCCTGTCGTTCGGCGAATTCGCCGGTCCAACCGCCCGAAAGACCCGTTGCCGAATCGGCGTAGCCCAGCGTCAGGCGATAATCATTGGCCGGAATGGTGTTGAGATAGTTGCCGGTCAGCCGGTCCTTACCGTCGATAAAGGACGCATTGGCCCGCGCGAAGAAGCCGCCGACGCCATATTCGGCTTCTATCTCCAGCCCCTTGAACCGCGAGCGGTTGATGTTCTGGAAATAGGGCGTTCCCGCCGGGGCGGCCACGTTGACGATCAGGTCTTTCACATCGTTCTGGAACAGCGTGGTCTTCGCGCGGAACCGGTCTCCCCGTCCCAACGCATCATCGAAGGACAGGGTGAAGCCGACCTCATAATTGTCGGACTTTTCCGGGCGCAGATCCGGGTTGTTGGGCCGCGTCGCGGATCGCGTGAAGACCTCATCCACATTGGGCATGCGCACCGTGCGTGCCGCAGATCCGAACAGGCCGAACCATGGGGTGATATTGTACAATGCGGCAAGCTTGGGAGAGACACCGCTGTCCTTGACCCGCTGCGTCAAAGTGGTGCCCGCGACGACCGTGTAACCAGGCTTAAGGTCGGTCCAGTCGATGCGAACGCCGGGCATGATGGTCAGCTTGTCGGACCAAATTATCTCCAACTGGCTGAACAGCCCATAACGGCTCATGTCACCTTCCGGATGGGTGCCCGCGCCCGGGGTCACCGTGCCATTCAGCGCCACGCGCGGATTACGCCGCTCCTGCCTGCTCCATTGGCCACCGACGATGAGAAAGGCGGTCCAGTCGCCGCCCATGTCGAAACGGCTGCTATTCTGCAGCTTTCCCTGCCAGCTTTCGTAGGAAAAGTCGGAATAGGCCAGGGGTCCAAGGAAGGTCGTTTCAGTCTGGCGCACCTTTGACAGCGAATAGGCGATCTGCGCCTCGACATTGAGGATTTTGCTGCCGTCGAAGTCGTTCACATAGCCGAGCACAGCCGTCTTATCGTGAACCCGGCGACGCATCAGGCTGTTTCCGGTGGCGACCGAAACCTGGTCGTAGACCTGCGGCGCGTCACTGATCCAATCCTGATAGCTTGCCCAGATGGCGTGGTTCCGATTGCCGCCGATGGAAACGCGGCCCTTTGCCAGCCAACTGTCCGATAGTGTTGCGGATGCAGCGACGATGTCCCCATTGCCGCTCCTGAAATCATCGCTGCGACGGTAATTATAGCTGCCCAGCAGTTCGACGCCCTCAACCGGCTGCGCGGCGACGATGCCCGACAAGGTATGAGCCTGCGCGTTGGTGTCTGTCGCGGCCTTCAGGCGGACGGCGAGCGGGTCGTCGCCGGTCAGGAAATCGGACGCATCCTTTGTCGTGAAATTGACGACGCCCGCCAGCGCACCAGCTCCATAAAGGGTCGAGGAGGCCGGGCCGCGCAGGACTTCGACGCGCTTGTAAAGCTCGGGCTCGCTAAACAGCGCGCCCATACGATATTGTTCGTAGAATTTGGTGACGCCATCGACATTGAGCAGTATCCGATTATCGGAATCGCCCACGGCCGTACCCATGCCGCGAATGTTGAAGCCCTGCCCCAGCTGGCCGACGCCGCCCTGTACATTCACGCCCGGCATGTCTTCCAGTAGGTCGCCGATCGTCATCGCCTGCGTTTGATCAATATCTTCCTGATCCAGCGTGCTGACCGCTTGAGGCGTATCGATCGCCACCTTTTCCGCCCCCGCGGATATGACCATGCGATCCAAAGTCATGCGCGTCGTTTCTGGCGCCTCGGCTTCCTGCTGCGCCCAAAGCTCAGCGGGCGCGGCGATCAGCATGGCACCCATCAAAAGCTTCATCTTCATCTTACCCCCTTCGGCATCTCAACGGGACACGGGCGGTCCCGAACGGCGCCGGACTTATCAACAATTAATGATATTGCAAGTGCGTCGCATTAGATATATTGGGAAATGGAAAGGGGATTTTCATGAAATTGTCGCGACTTCACTCTGCCGCATGGCTGGCGATGATCACGGGCGCTTCGGCGGCCCAGGCTCATATGCCTTATGTGCTGCCCACGCAGTTCGACCTGGGCAAGGCGGATCATGTCACCGTTCAGTCCGCATTCGCCGAGGACGCCTTTTTACCTGAAGTCGCCATGCGTGACGCGCCCTTCCATCTGGTCGGGCCGGACGGGAAAGAATTGGCGGCCGGACCCGTCACGCATTTGCGCGACATCAGCATGTTCGAAGCGGCGATCACTTCGGACGGGACTTACCGGGTGACGAGCGGCCTTCGCGCCGGACGCAAGGGCAAGATGTTCAAGGCCGGGAACGACTGGAAAATGCGCGGTGAGGGGAGCGAGCCGCCCGCTGGCAGTGCGGAGGTCGATGTGCAGAGCATGACGTTGGCCGAAGCCTATGTCACACGCGGCCAGCCTACCCAGGCGGCGCTGAAGCCGACTGGCAAGGCCCTGGAAATTCAGGCCATGTCCCATCCCAATGCGATCGTCGCACGAACGGATGCGAGCTTCACGCTGCTCTTCGATGGCAAGCCGCTGGGCGGCGCGGATATCAGCCTGTTCCGCAGCGCTGGCCTTTATGACGGGCGCAAGGTGGCTGCTCAGGTGAAGAGCGGTCCGGACGGCCACTTCGTCCTGAAACCGCAAGACGCTGGCACCTATCTTATACTTGTACGCCATCGCGCCGCCGCTCCCGCGGAGTCGGAAACGCCCTATCGCAGCTACACCTATACCTTGGCCTTCGACGCGGCCTGACCCTGTTTTCAACTAGAGGATATATTATGCAGCTTCGCCTTTCCCTGACCACCGCTGTGCTCGCCATGTCTGGTACGGCGTTTGCCGCTCCGCACGAAGGATCGGTCTTCATCCACGATTATGATGCCGATCACGACGGGCAGGTCACTCGCGCCGAGTTCGACGCCGGTCGAACGGCCCGGTTCAAGGCGACGGATGCCAATGGCGACGGGTGGTTGTCAGAAGACGAATATGTCGGCGAATATCACGCCCGGCTTGAGCAGCAACTGGCAGCATCGGACCTCAGCGACGAAAAAAAGGCAGAAGAGCGGCAGCGGCAGATGCGTCAGGCAAAGGTGCGCTTCGGCGTGCTGGACAAGGACAAGAACGCCAAGATGAGCCGGGCGGAATATGACGCTTCGGGTGCGCGTGCGTTCGCCGAGCAGGATGATGACAAGGACAATATAGTGACTGCCGCCGATGCGGCCGCCACGCGCGCGAAGCAGCTTGCCGCGCAGCAGAAGAACTGACGTTGCAGAGGGCTGGGTGACAAAGGGGCAGAGCTGCGGGTGCGGCTCTGCTTCCACAGAGAAACCACGCTTGGCCCGGCACCTCCTCTATTCAGAGCCCGCTTTGTTGAGAGTCCAGGTGGGCGACGAGCATATCGACGGCGTGGGATAGTCGCTCATCCAGGAGCGCGAGGAGCTTCGTCCAGCCCAGCATGTCGTTCAGTTCGCCAGGTCCATCGGATATACCGCGCAGGCCCATCAGCGGGACAGCGAAGCGCTGGCAGGCGCGCGCGATTGCGAAGCTTTCCATGTCGACCATCTCGGCGTCTATCCGCGCATATTCCTCGCCGCCCACGATATTCGCGCCGGTTGAGAGGCGCGCCGCGGGAATGTCGAGAGGTGCGTGCAGCGGTAGATTGACGGGGTGATCTATGAACGGAGTCACTCCCTTTGCGAAACCAAGGCGGGAAGCGTCCATGTCTCGCCAGGAAACGCTGGCGACTTGATAAACTTCTCCCAACTGACAGGTGCGGGACCCGGCTGATCCCAGCGAGACGGCGAGATCGGGTAGAGCGTCCCGCTGGTGAAGGTGCTGCAGCGCCAGGCTGGTTGTGATCGCGGCTTCGATGGGGCCGACGCCGGTCATTAGTGGCGTGAAGCGGGAACGCAGATGTGGGCCGTATTCATCCTCGATCGCCATTAGGAAGAGGATGCGTTTTCCGGCGATTGTTTCGCACTTTGGTTGGTGGGGGAAATGCATGAAGGAAACCGTTAATTGCCGGGGAATTTGAGGAGGGCGGCGGTGGCGATGCCGTCGGCTTCGAGGGCGGAGCGGCCGCCGAGGTCCGGGAGGTCGATGGCGAAGATGGCCAGGAGCAAGGTGGCGCCTTGTTCGCGGAGGAGCTGCGCGGCGGCGAGAGCGGTGCCGCCTGTGGCGATGAGGTCATCGACCAACAGGACGCGGGCACCCTGCCCTATCTGTCCTTCATGCAATTCGAGGCGGTCGGTGCCATATTCCAGCACATAATCTATGCCGACGGTCTTGCCGGGTAGCTTGCCCGACTTGCGGATCGGAACGAAGCCGAGACCGAGCGCATGGGCAAGTGCCGATCCAAGCACGAAACCGCGCGCCTCGATCCCGACCACTATGTCAGCGTCGAGCGGACGCGCGATCGCGGCAAGCCCGCTGACAAGCGCCGAGAAGCCTTCAGCGTCGGCGAGCAAAGTCGTGATGTCGCGGAACAGGATGCCGGGCTTTGGAAAGTCGGGAATGGTCCGGACCAGCGCGGCGAGTTCATCGATATCCATGCAAACTCCCAATGAAAAAGGGGCGCGGTGTCGTGATGACGCCGCGCCCCCTTCCTATCCATTCCCTTGGCCAAGTGGCGGTCAGGCGGCCTTTTTCTTGTCGGCCCAGATATTCTGGTAGGACATGTAGGCCAGCGCCGTTGCGATCAGCAGGAAGACGATGGTCGCCAGCCCCGCGCGGCGGCGGTTCTCAAGCTTGGGTTCGGCGGTCCAGGTCAGGAAGGCCGAAACGTCCTGCGCCATCTGGTCAACCGTCGCCTTGGTGCCGTCGCCATAGGTCACCTGACCATCGGCCGTCAGCGGGGGCGCCATGGCGAGGTTCAGGTTAGCGAAATAGGGGTTGTAGTGCAGCCCCTGCGGCGTCTTGGCATCCGGGAAGTGCTTGAGCAATTCGGCCGGCTGGTTCTGGAACCCGGTCAGCAGCGAATAGACATAAGCCGATCCGTCATGACGCGCCTTGGTCATCAGCGACAGATCTGGCGGGATCGCATTGTTGTTTGCCGCAGCCGCCGCAACATTGTTGGCGAAGGGCTTGGGGAAGTAATCAGCCGGAACCGGCTCGCGGGTCGAAGCCTCACCCGTCTTGGGATCGACGTCAGGCGTCTTGATCGCCCACTGCTTGGCGATCGCCTTGATCTCCGCTTCGTTATAGCCAATGCCCTTGAGGTCGCGGAAAGCGACGAACTTCAGGCTGTGGCAGGCCGAGCAGACTTCCTTGAACACCTGGAAGCCGCGCTGCAGCTGCGCCTGGTCGAACTTGCCGAACGGGCCGTTGAAGGAGAAGTCCACTTCCTTGGGATGCTTGTGGAATTCATGCTCCACCGTCGCAGCGGGCGGTTCGGAAACATAGGCCACAGCGCCCACAAGGAAGGAGATCAGCAGCCAGCCAGCAAAGAAGAGGCCGACGAGAAATGCGCCGATGCGAACCATGTTGATCTTGTCCCCTATTAGCCGGCGTTCGACGGCTGCGGATCCGCGCCCATGCCGGGAAGCGCATCCTGTTCGCCCTTGATGTTATAGCGGTTGAGCACCGATTCCGTGATCGAGCCCGGCAGCGGCAGCGGCCGTTCAAAGCGCGAGATCAGCGGCAGGATGATCAGGAAGTGGGCGAAATAATAGGCGCCCGCAATCTGCGAGATCATCACATAGGGTTCGGCAGCAGGTGCACCGCCGCAATAGCCCAGGATCAGCACGTCAACGATCAGAATCCAGAAGAACTTCTTGAAGGTCGGGCGATAATTGCCCGAACGCACCGGCGAGGTATCCAGCCAGGGCAGGAAGAAGAGCATCAGGATCGAGCTGAACATCGCCAGCACGCCCAGCAGCTTTGCAGGTACGAAGAAGAAGTCGACCGTGAAAGCGCGCAGGATCGCGTAGAAGGGCCAGAAATACCATTCCGGAACGATGTGCGCAGGCGTCGAAAGCGGGTTCGCTTCGATATAGTTGTCCGGGTGGCCGAGATAGTTCGGCGCGAAGAACAACAGGATCGCGAAGAGGATCAGGAACACGCCAGCCCCGAAGCCGTCCTTCGCCGTGTAGTAAGGATGGAACGGAACGGTGTCCTGCGGCCCCTTCACTTCCACACCGGTCGGGTTCGACGAACCCGGAATGTGCAGCGCCCAGATGTGCAGGATGATGACCGCAGCGATCACGAAGGGCAGCAGGAAGTGCAGCGAGAAGAAGCGGTTGAGCGACGCATTGCCAGGAGCAAAGCCGCCGAGCAGCCATGTCTGGATCGGTTCACCCACGACCGGGATCGCGCCGAACAGGCCGGTGATCACCTTGGCGCCCCAATAGGACATCTGCCCCCAGGGAAGCACATAGCCCATGAAGGCGGTCGCCATCATCAGAAGGAAGATGACGATGCCGAGCAGCCAGACCATTTCACGCGGCGCCTTATAGGAACCGTAGAAAAGGCCGCGGAAGATATGGAGATAGACGACGATGAAGAAGAAGCTGGCGCCGTTGGCATGCGCATAGCGCATCAGCCAGCCCGCGTTCACGTCGCGCATCGTCTGTTCAACGGTGCTGAATGCGACCAGCGTGTTGGCGCCATAATGCATCGCCATGATCACGCCGGTGACGATCTGGATCACCAGCGCGAGGCCAGCCAGAACACCGAAGTTCCAGAAATAGTTGAGGTTGCGAGGCACCGGATAACCGGCGCCGATCGCGTTGTAGACGAGGCGCGGAAGCGGCAGCTTCTCGTCGATCCACTGCATCGCGGGATGCTTGGGAGTATAATGCTCAGCCCAGGGAAAGCTCATGGTTTCTTACCTCAGCCTACGAGAATGGC
Organism: Sphingobium sp. RC1; assembly: GCF_059738765.1. Taxonomy (NCBI): domain Bacteria; kingdom Pseudomonadati; phylum Pseudomonadota; class Alphaproteobacteria; order Sphingomonadales; family Sphingobiaceae; genus Sphingobium; species Sphingobium sp. RC1. The sequence continues at coordinate 904,514 of NZ_AP027306.1, read as the reverse complement.
AGTGTCGGAAGTGAAGCTGAACTTCGGCACTTCCAGGTTCTTGGGCGCGGGGCCTTTGCGGATGCGGGCCGCGGTGTCGTAGGACGAACCGTGGCAGGGGCAGAAATAGCCGCCGAACTCACCGCGATTCTCGCCCTCGCCCGCGCCCAGCGGCACGCAGCCCAGATGGGTGCAGACGCCCATGGTGATCAGCCACTGCTTCTTGCCATCCACGGTGCGCTGTTCCAGCGTCTGCGGGTCGCGCAGGCTGGATACGTCCACCTTGTCGGCTTCCGCGATTTCCTTGTCCGTCAGGTGACGAACGAAAAGCGGCTGCGAGCGGAAGGTCGTCTTGATCGCCTGGCCCGGCTGGATCGACGAGATGTCCACCTCAGTCGAAGCGAGCGCCAGCACGTCCGCGCTGGGGTTCATCTGATCCACGAGCGGAATGACGACGGCGACAGCCCCGACCCCCGCGAAGCTTACTGCGGCGATATTGATGAAGTCGCGACGACGCACTCCACCTTCGCCGGATAGACCTTGGCTGTCCGTATGTTCAACGCTCGCCATGCACCTCAACCCTTGCAAAGACGTCCCTGTTACCCGCCACATTGCCGTCACCGGCCCTGATTATCGAGAGAGTAGCGCCGCCCACGGAAATGGGCCTCGCCTTTCCCCCTGGCGTGGTTCGGGGGCCTGATAGACCCACTGCGGCTTCTTTGCCAACAGCAATTTGGCGATGGCTATGACAATTTGCCCCGCTGCTTTATGCGCGGGCCATGCGTATTGCTCTTTACCAACCCGAGATTGCCGGGAATGTCGGCGCCATATTACGGCTGGCCGCCTGTTTTTCCGTGCCCGTGGACATCATCATGCCGATGGGATTCGCCTTTTCCGACGCCAAGTTGAAACGCGCCGCGATGGATTATGGCGCGGCGGCGGAGGTGACCCGGCACGCCAATTTCGAGGCATTTGACGAGGTCCGGCGTGCGGAGGGCCGTCGCCTGGTGCTGATGAGCAGCCATGCTTCACAGCCCCTGCCGGAGGTGCGTTTTGACCGGAATGACGTGCTGCTGATGGGATCGGAAGGCGCGGGCGTACCCGACGCGGTGCGGGACATGGCCGACCTGCGCGTCCGAATCCCCATGGCTGCGGGCTTCCGGTCCTTGAACATTGCCGTTTCCACGGGCATCGCGGTTGCCGAAGCCCTACGCCAGACTGGACAATTTCCGCAATGACCCTTTCTCTCGACCCAAAACAGCAAGCCGCCCGCAACTGGTTCGAATCGCTGCGCGACCGCATCTGCGCGGAATTCGAAGCGATCGAGCGCGAGGCGGGCAGCGAGGCAGGCTTCGTCTATACGCCGTGGGACCGCGAAGCGCCCGGCCTGACACCGGGCGAAGGCGGCGGCGGTGTGCGCGGGGTCATGAAGGGCAAGATATTCGAGAAGGTCGGGGTCAATGTCTCGACCGTCTCGGGCGAGTTCGCGCCGGATTTTGCCAAAACCATCCATGGCGCGGGGGAAAATCCGGCCTTTTTCGCAACCGGGATCAGCCTGGTCGCGCATATGGCCAACCCGCATGTGCCAGCCGTGCATATGAACACGCGCTATCTGATCACGTCCAAAAGCTGGTTTGGCGGTGGCGCGGACCTTAACCCTCCCCTGCCACGGGATGAGGACACGGCGAGCTTCCATGCCGCGTTCAAGGACGCGTGCGACGCGCATGATGCGGACTATTATCCCCGCTTCAAGGCGTGGGCCGACGAGTATTTCTTCATACCCCATCGGGGCGTCCATCGCGGCGTCGGCGGCATTTTCTACGACCATCTGGAGTGCGAGGATGATGCGGGTTTCGACGCGAATTTCGCCTATACCCGGTCGGTGGGCGAAGCGTTCCTGAAGGCCTTTCCCCCGATTGTCCGGCGGCGGATGGGCGAAAGCTGGAGCGAGGAGGATTATGCCCAGATGCTGGAATGGCGTGGCCGTTATGCAGAGTTCAACCTGGTGCATGACCGGGGCACGCTGTTCGGGCTGAAGACCGGGGGCAATGTCGACGCGATCCTGATGAGCCTGCCGCCGATGGCGAGCTGGAGCTGACTTCCATGCCGCTGACGCCGGTCGCCAATGATCAGATTGCGACGATCGTGACCTATCTGGAGATGGTCGAACGTCCCCGGCCTGCGCCGATCCCGCCCGCTCCGTTGCGGCTGGTGCCGTGGAAGGCGCCAGCGCTGGACGCCTATCGCGCGCTGTTCCGGCGTGTGGGGGAGCCGTGGCTCTGGTTCTCACGCCTTGTCATGAGTGACGCGGAATTGACGGCGATCATCCATGATCCGGCGGTGCAGATCTTTGCGGTGACCGATCCGCGCGGCGTGGAAGTGGGATTGCTGGAGCTGGATTTCCGGGCGCTGCCGGACTGCGAGTTGAGCTTCCTTGGGCTTATACCCGAGCTGACCGGCAAGGGGTTTGGCGCATGGCTGATGGCGCAGGCGAAATCGCTGGCATGGCGCAAGGAGGTGCGCCGTTTCTGGGTGCATAGCTGCACGCTGGACAGTCCGGGGGCGCTCAGCTTCTATCAGCGGGCGGGATTTGTGCCCTATAAGCGGGAGGTTGAGGTTTTCGCTGATCCTCGGCTGGCCGGTTTATTGAGCCCCGATGCGGCGCCGCATGTGCCGATGCTGGGTCAGCGCGCCTCTGCCTGACGATAGAGCCGGGCGAGCATGACGAGCATGTAGACCTGCACCACCGTCGAGACGACGGCCGCTGCGACGCCGCCGACGAGCCGCGCCCCTTCCGCTCCGGCGATCAGGCGACCGAACAGGCCGAAGATGACTTGCGCGGCCGACCCCACGATGGCCGAGAGCAGCGTCAGCACCAGGATGAAGCCGAGCAGCCGCCAGAAATGGCCGCGTGTCAGCGCCCAGCTATGCCGGAGCGAGGCCATGACGCCTTCATGGCCGTCGATCACTACGGGATTGAGCAGCATAAGCCGCACGCTGGCGAAGAGCATGACGGCGCCGCCAGCGGCCACCAGCAACGCGGCGAGGGCTGCGGCAACCGGCTTTGCCACCATGGAGAAGGCGACGACGACGATCATGCCCACGATGGCTATGCCAAGCAGCACGCCGATGACGACAAGGGCGGTGCCCAGTAGCACGGGCAGGCGGGAGAGGCTGAGCCGCAGCGCTTCGCCGACGCTGATCCCCGGCCGCAACGCCAGTGCGAACAGGGCGAGCGATCCGAACCAGATGATGATGACGCCGATCAGCGTGGACAGGATGAAACTGGGCGGGATGTCGGGCATGGCGCCCTTTTCCATCGTCCAGCTGGCGAGTTCGGGCGGCGTCATCTCCTGAAGGATAAGGCCGGGCAGCGCGACGAAGAGCAAGGCGACGGGGAAGAGCAGGCTACGTTCGCGCGCGACGAAGGCGACCGCTTCTTCCCATGCCTTGCCGATCGACATCGCCGCCATATCTTCGCCTTTTCCCGTACTTAAAATCGGGGAGGAGACTTGATCGCTCCCCTCGCTCAAGTCAAGGAAGTGCCATGTCATCCTCTTCCCCTTCGCCTGCCGTGGCCGACCAGATCGAATGGCGGGTCGATTCCGCTCCGGTGGACTATCCGCACGCGCTCGCCGACATGGAGGCGCGGGCGGCGGCGATCTTTGACGGTGAGGCGGGCGAGCGGGTGTGGCTGCTCGAACATCCGCCGCTTTATACGGCGGGGACGAGCGCCGATCCGGCCGAGCTGATCGACCCGCGCTTTCCGGTGCATGATGCGGGGCGCGGCGGGCGCTATACCTATCATGGGCCGGGGCAGCGGATCGGCTATCTCAATCTCGACCTGCGGGAACGGGGCAAGGATGTGCGGAATTTCGTCCATCATCTGGAAGGCTGGATGATCGATGCGCTGGGCGACCTTGGCATCGTGGCGCGGCGGGCGGAGGGGCGGATCGGCATCTGGACCGATGACCTTGACGGGCGCGAGGCGAAGATCGGCGCATTAGGCATCCGGGTGCGGCGGTGGGTGACGCTGCATGGCTTTTCGATCAATGTGGACCCCGACCTGTCCCATTTTGGCGGCATCGTGCCGTGCGGGCTTGCGGAATATCCCGTCACCAGCATCGCGGCGCTGGGCAAGAATGCCTCGATGGCCGATCTGGATGCGGCTTTGAAGGCGCATTTCCCTGCCTTTCTGGGCCGGTTGCGGCGCTGTGGCGCGGGGGTTGAGCAATGCGGATCGGGCGGCTAGGGTCTGCGCCTTCGCCGGGTGGGGGCCGCCGGGCATCACATGTTTGGGAGACCCGGATGCGCTGCAAAGCGAGGATGATCTTTACCGCCTTGCTGCTGACCGGCTGCACCGCGCTGGCGGCGTGCGGCAAGGACGACAAGGCGAGCAACACGGTTCAGATGAAGGATCTGGAGGTTGTCGATGGCACGACCACCGACGCCATGACGGACCTGGACGGGGTGCAGAGCGAAGCGCCATCGGCGGCCCTGCCCTCGGCCGGAGGGAATAACAGCGCCGCTGCCGCGCCTCAGCCGGAACCTGCCGCCGCCAACGCGACGCAGGGCGAGGCAGAGATACTGTCGGATCAATAGACGGAGCAAGACGTTCAGGCGCAATACAGGCGCCGGGCGCAAGGCATATCATAAAGCCCTGCCCGATCGTCATTCATAAAGGCCGCCATTCTTAAAGGGGAAGTCATGACATCCTGTTCCACGCTGCGCCGGGTCTGTGCCGGGTTGATGATTGCCGCCGCGCCGCTGTTGGCTCAACCGGCCGCAGCCCAGTTTTTCTGGTCGCCGCCCAACTTTTCCAGCCCGCCGCTGACGGACGCGGACGCGGCGACCGCGCTCGGCCTGCCCGGCGCCACGGCGGAGGAGGTCCGCGCGGGTCTGGTCTGGAACCTGCGCGCGGCGCTCAACGTCGCAGCGCTTCAGTGCCAGTTCGAACCGACGCTGCTGTCGATCAGCAACTATAATGCGATGATCGCGCATCATGACGCGGAGATGGACTCGGCGCAGTCCGTCCTGCTCGGCTATTTCCAGCGCACCGTTGGCAAGGGCAAGCCTGGTCAGGCCGCGTCCGACAAATATGGCACGCGCATCTATTCGGGCTATTCGACGGTACAGGCGCAGCGCGGCTTCTGCCAGGCGGCGGGTCAGGTCGGACGGCAGGCGATCTTCGCCAATCGCGGCTCGCTGCATGAAGTGGCGCGCACGGGGCTGGGGTCGATCAAGAAGTCGCTGGTGCTGGCGGGTGAGCAATTTTACGGCGATCCGGGGCGCAGTTACGCGCTGACCCTGCCCTCGTTCGACAAGAAATGCTGGAAGAAGGACAAGCTGCGGCCGGAATGCCAGGTGGCTTATGAGCAGAAGGTGGCGGCTAAGTAAGGTGGGATGAGCGGGGTCGTAAGGGGCTCCGCTTCCAGGGTCCTGGTAGGATAGGATGTTGCGAACCAAGATCAGCGGATCGAGCGACGGTCTGTTATCTGGGATCACCCCACCCCGTTCGCCCTGAGCTTGTCGAAGGGCTCTACTTCTTAAAAAGAAGAGAAGGGCTTCGACAGGCTCAGCGCGAACGGTGTTGGGTTTGGGACTTGAGGGCAAATGCTCCTCAGCGCAGCCCCAGATATTTATGTGATTGAAGGCTTAGCCGCCATATCGGCCGCGCCATGACCAGATCGATCGCCGCCTGCATGTTCGCCGCCGCCGCCGCGCTGTCGAGCGGTTGGATCAGCAGGTTATCGAAAGCCCAGCCTTCCATCGCCTCCACATCGGCGATGCTGTGGCCCCTGCCCGGCTGCGGCCAGACCAGTTTCAGTTCATTGCCGCTGCGTTGCACGACGTCGCTGCCCGCCTTCGGGCTGATGCAGACCCAATCGATGCCGGGATGTGCCGCGATCGTGCCATTGCTTTCGATGGCGATGGTGAAGCCATGGGCGTGGAGCGCGTCGATCAGGGCGTCATCGACCTGCAACATGGGCTCCCCGCCCGTCATCACGATGTAGCGGCCTTCTTCGCCCGTCCCCCAGAAGGCGAGCGCCGCGTCGGCGAGCGCCTGTGCATCGGCGAATTTGCCGCCGCCGTCACCGTCGGTGCCGACGAAATCGGTGTCGCAAAACTGGCACACGGCCTTGCGCCGATCCTCTTCACGGCCGGTCCAGAGGTTGCACCCGGCAAAGCGCAGGAAGACGGCGCGGCGGCCACTATGGACGCCTTCGCCCTGAAGCGTCAGGAACATCTCCTTGACGGCATAGCTCATCCGCCTGTCCTTTATGGCTTGGCTGCGTAGCGGGTTGGATCGGGCAGGCCCGCTTCCTCAAAACCCCTGGCGCGAAGGCGGCAGCTGTCGCAAAGCCCGCAATGCTGATCACCCGGCGCGGGATCGTAGCAGGACCAGCTCATCCCGGCATCCAGCCCCAGCCGGTTCGCCTCTCGCGCGATGTCGGCCTTGCTCATATGCTGAAGCGGCGCGTTGATCCGCACGGGATGCCCTTCCACCCCCGCCTTGGTCGCGAGCGCCGCCATGTTCTGGAAGGCGTCGATGAACTCGGGACGGCAATCGGGATAACCCGAATAGTCGAGCGCGTTGACGCCGATGAAGATGTCGTTCGCGCCCGACACTTCGGCAAGGCCAAGCGTCAGCGACAGGAAGATGGTGTTGCGCGCGGGCACATAGGTGTTGGGAATGCCCGGTCCCACCCCGTCCTTGGGCACCGCGATATCCGCGGTCAGCGCCGATCCGCCAAAGGCGGTGAGATCGAGCGGAAGGACGATATGCCGACGAACCCCAAGAACAGCGGCGATGCGCGCGGCCGCGTTCAATTCGACGCGATGCCGCTGATTATAATCAATCGTCAGCGCGACCAGTTCATAGCCCGCCTCACGCGCGAGGCCGCCCACGACCATCGAATCCAACCCGCCCGACAGCAGGACGACAGCGATTTTCCCATCATTGGCAATCATGGGCGCTCCGCTACCGCCACAGGCGCGCTGGCGCAAGCGGTGCGGTCAATGGCAGGCGCCGATGCGCCGTCCTTCCATGCTGAAGGAAAAGGGCGCGCCGCCCGCAATCCCCTGAGAGTGGATCTGTACCAGCCGGGACGTTTCGAAGCGCAGATCGGTGCGCCCGCCCCCTGCACCCGCGCAATCATAGCTGACCGTCAGCCGTTTGGCGCTTTCGTCGATCGTCAGCCTTTTGCAGTTGTTGCGGCCATGGCGAAGCTGGATCAACTGGCGAATATCGGCAAGGCAGATGCGGCGTATATCGCCCTTCCCGCCTTCCTCCGGCCGTTCGCGCAATTCCCATTCGCCCGGTTCCAGGCCCCTTAGCGGCGGTTCGGAAAGCGCCTGCGACCCGACCGGCGATGCAGCGATCAGTATCGCAATAGCCGCGCTCAAGACGTGCAGACCTGACGTCATTCGATAGCCCCCGTATTTCATCCCGAACTCCGGAGCGGCTCGCCGCGTGCATGGCGGCACGGCCTTCATGCACCCAAATCCGGCGGGTTGATAGCGCCAGCCCCCGCTAGCGCCCCAACCTGTTCCGAAATCGCAATAAATTCGTGTCAGCCTTGCGCGAAACTGTCCAGCGAAACTGGAAACAGACGCGAACAAAAGGCGCAATCTACCCCAATGACCCCGTTTTCATCAGCCATTTGGGCACGTTCTTCAGTGGGGAAACGGCCGATCACGCTGCGGATATGGGCCAGATCGCAGCGGCAGCCCTTGGTCAGGTCGACCGGGTCAGTGACGCGCACCACCTCTTCCTCATGGAACAGGCGCCAGACGATATCGGTCAGCGGCAGTGCTTCGTCAGTGAGTTCATTATCGCTGAGCGTGACAGCCAGCGCCTGAACATGTTCCCATTCGGGATGATCGTGCCGCGTGTGGAGACGTTCGCGGCCTACTTCGCCTTCGGGCAGATGCTGGAGCAGCATACCCGCCGCGAAGCAGCCTTGCCCCGCTTCGTGACGCACGGCGATCTGGACGACGCTGGGGATTTGTTCGGATTGGAAGAAATAATGTTCGGCCGCCTGCGCGAGCGAATCGCCGTCGAGCGGGACGATGCCCTGATAGCGCTCACCAGTCACCGCCTGGTCGAAGGTGATGGCGAGATAGCCCTTGCCGAACAGGCCGAAGAGCGTCGGGTCAGGCCCCAGCTCCGCCAACCGATCGGCATCGAATTTGGCGTAACCGCGCACTTCGCCGCCCTTGTAATCGGCGACGAGCAGGCTGACGACACCATGTTCGTTATGCGCTTGCAGCGTCAGTTGTCCGCCCGCGTCCTTGAGCGTCGAGCCGAGCAGTGCCGCGAGAACGAGCGCGGAGGCAAGTAGCCTTTCGACTGGCGGCGGATAGGCGTGGGCGGCAAGCACCTGGTCCAGCACCGGCCCAAGGCGAAGAATGCGCCCGCGCGCGTGACGCGCCGGAATGGTGAAGCCCAGGGCCTGATCAATATCGGATGCGTTCAAGACAAGCTCCGTTAGTCCCGGTGCAGGGCGGGAATATAGCGGCGGCCGGGCGTCAGCGCCCGGCCGGTTCGCAGCTAGATAGGAACATGTTCGGCAAACTCAACCAAGACGGCCCGCCGCCCAGAGCAGCACGGATTTTTGCGCATGGATGCGGTTTTCCGCTTCGTCCCAGATCAGCGACTGCGGGCCGTCGATGACCTCCGGCACAACCTCTTCGCCCCGATGGGCAGGCAGGCAGTGCAGGAATTTCGCGCTGGGCTTTGCCTTTGCCATCAGGTCTTGCGTGACCTGATAGGGCATCATCGCCTTCAGCTTTTCGTCGGCATGCGCCTGACCCATGGAAATCCATGTGTCGGTGACGACCGCGTCGGCCCCCGCGACCGCCTCGACGGGATCGCGGGTGAGCGTGATGCCAGCGCCCAAAGCCTGCGCCTCCTTGATGAAGGCGTGGTCGGGCTCATAGCCTTCGGGCACGGCGATGCGCAGGTCGAACTTGAACAGGCCCGCCGCCTCGATGATCGAGTGGAGGACATTATTGCCGTCGCCCAGCCATGCCCACTGGCTGCCCGGCAAGGCGACGCCATGTTCGACCAAGGTCAGCAGGTCGGCCGTGATCTGGCAGGGGTGCGACAGGTCGGTGAGGCCGTTGATCACAGGGACGGTGGCATAGCGGGCCATTTCCTCGATCTTGGCATGGTCATCGGTGCGGATCATGATCATGTCGCACATGCGGCTGAGCACGCGGGCCGTGTCCGCCACGGTTTCGCCACGGCCAAGCTGGCTGGTCGCGCCATCGAGGATCAGCGAGGTGCCGCCGAGCTGGCGGATCGCCATGTCGAAACTGACGCGGGTGCGGGTGCTGTTCTTTTCGAAGATCATCGCCAGCGTATGGCCAGCGAGCGGCGCGTCGGCGTCGGCTTGCCCCTTTGGCAGGGCCTTGCGCGCGGCTTTCCGATCGATGGCGTCGGACAGCATGGCGGCGAGCGCGTTGGCGCCAGCGTCGGAGAGATTCAGGAAATGTCTGGTCATAGGGAGCAAACCTCCGACCCGTTCGGGCTGAGCCTGTCGAAGCCTTCTCTTTTTAAGAAAGGAGAGCTCTTCGACAGGCTCAGGGCGAACGGTGGTTAGTGTCTAAGCCGCTTGTGCCTCCGCGAAACTGCGGGCGCCAGCGGACAGCTTTTCGATGCATTCGGCGACATGGCTTTCGTCAATGATGAGCGGCGGCAGGATGCGGACGACATTCTGTCCCGCCGACACCACCAGCAGCCCGTGATCGTCGCGCAGATGCGCCACGAAATCGCGCGCGTCGCTGCTGTCCTTCAATTTGACGCCGAGCATCAGGCCAAGGCCGCGCACATCCTCGAACATGTCGTGGTTCGGGATGAGCTGCTCCAGCGCCGAACGCAGGCGCGCGCCGATGCTGTTCACATGGTCGAGGAAGCCTTCGCCCAGCACTTCGTCCAGCACGGCCATGCCCACCGCCATGGCGAGCGGGTTGCCGCCATAGGTGGAGCCATGGGTGCCGAACACCATGCCCTTGGCTGCTTCTTCCGTCGCGAGGCAGGCACCGAGCGGGAAGCCCGCGCCGATGCCCTTGGCGACGGCCATGATGTCGGGGTTCACGCCATATTGCTCATGGGCGAAGAAGGTGCCGGTGCGTGCATAGCCGCACTGCACTTCATCCAGGATGAGCAGCATGCCCTTCTCGTCGCACAGCTTGCGCAGGCCGACGAGGAACTCTTGGGTCGCGGGCGTGACGCCGCCTTCACCCTGCACGGTTTCGACGAGGAAACCGGCGGTGTTCTCATCGACCGCAGCGGCGGCAGCTTCCAGATCGTTGAACGGCACGACGGTGAAGCCGGGCAGCAGCGGTTCAAAGCCGTCGCGCATCTTGGGCTGACTGGTCGCGGAGATCGTGCCCAGCGTCCGGCCATGAAATGCGTTGTCGAAGCTGATGATCTTGTGCCGGTGCGCTTCGCCATTCGCGTAGTGGTAACGGCGCGCGGTCTTGATCGCGCATTCGACCGCCTCAGCGCCCGAGTTGGTGAAGAAGACCGTGTCGGCGAAGGTCGAATCGACCAGCCGCTGCGCGAACTTTTCGCCGAGCGGCATGCCATAGAGGTTCGACGTGTGCATCAGCGTCGCGGCCTGATCCGCGATCGCCTTGACCAGCTTCGGGTGGCCATGGCCAAGCAGGTTGACCGCGATCCCGCTGGCGAAGTCGAGGTAACGCTCGCCACGCTCGCCGATCAGATAGCAGCCCTCGCCTCGCACCGGGCGGACGTCGCACCGGGGGTAAACGGGCATGAGCGGCGTAATCGACATGGAGGCCCTCCCTTCGCTGGGGCTGATGTAAAAAGTCTCAAAACGCAAAAAGGCGGCCCCCGCCGGGCCGCCCTTTGCGAGCGCTGCCTATACTAGGGGCGCTGGAGTGGTGCAAGTGCTGCCGTGAAACCGCGCCTAGCCGATCTGGTTCCAGGCGTCGGCGATCTCCGCTATGATATCGCGGGCCTGCTCTGCATGATCGGCCGAGCGTTCCTTGGCGCTGAGCAGCAACAAGCGGCGCGCTTCGCGGTAGATTTGGGCGAGGCCCATGGCGATGTCGCCGCCCTTGTCGAAATCCAGGCTGGATTCGAGCGCGATCAGGATCGACATGGCGCGGGCCTGCTTGTCGGAAACCTTCAGGCGGTCATTGTTGCGTTCGGCGAGCGCGGTGGCTTCGAGAGCGATCAGCAGTTCGTCGAACAGCACCTTGACCAGCGCGTGGGGCGTGGCGCCTTCGATCCGGCTGCCCGAATGCACGGCCGCATAGCCGCGTGCCGCGCGATTGCCTGCATAGCCCTGTTGAGAGTAGAACATCTTACCTGACCCCTGTTATCAATTATCGCTCTTGGTCCACATGGCGACCTGCTGTTCCAGATAGTTCTGCGTCGCCTTGAAGGCCGCCAGACGCTTGTCCATCTCCGAATAGACCTTCGAAAGCTGCGCCTGATAGTCGGTCATCTGGTCGTTCAGCTTTTCCAGCTGCTCGGTCAGCGCCTCGCCCAGCTTTTCATATTTGCTCTTCGCAGTGGCCAGCGGCCCGTCCGTCTGCTGAATCTTGTCGCGCACGCCATCCATCAGACCGGCGAGGCCAGGCTTCGTGTCCGACTTGACCGCCGGGTTCAGCATCTGGGTGATTCCGGCGGGGTCGGCGAGAAGCGCCTTGTCGAGCGCGGCGGTGTCCAGCTTCAGCGTGCCGTCGCGATTGGTGCTGACACCGATGGACGACAGCGTCGTATAGGTCCCGGTGGGCGCGAGCATGGCCGACGTCATCTGCGACAGCTGCCGCTTCATGTCGCGGATCGATGCCTCGCCGTTCAAGGCGCCCGCGCTGGACGAATTGCCCCCGGCCGCGGTGGCGGTATTCAGCGCCTTCATCAGCGTATTATAGGCGTCGACGAACTCGACCATCAGGTCACGCATCGACGTGGTCGGCTCGGTCGTAGCCAGCGTGACGTTGGTGCCCGGCGCGGCCTTGTTCAGGTCGATGCGCAGGTTGGCGATGGCGGTGTCGATCGTGTTGCTGCTGTAATGCTGCTCGACGCCGTCCAGAAAGATGATCGAATCCTTGGCCTGAACCTGACGCGTCATCCCGCCGGTCGCGCCATCCCATGTGAAGGCGTCGAGCGCCGCGTTTGCGGGCGAAGAAGTGTTGGTGAAGGTAAAGCTGTTCGCGTCGCCCGTGGCGCCCTTCATCACCAGGCGCGTACCCTGATTGTCGGTGATGACGCTGGCGCTGACGCTTGTGCCGGCTGCGTTGATCGCGGCGGCAAGATCGGCATAGGTCGCTCCGGCACCCAACGTGATGGGGACGGCGGCGCCGGTGCCCACTGTCAGCGCGAAGCTGCCCGCGCCAAGCACGGTGGCGGCGGTTGCGCCGGAAACGGGCGCGGACGCGATGGTCTGCGCAGAGGCAAGCTGCTGGACCTGAAGCTGCGCCGGCAGCTTTGGCACGCCGCCCGGCAGCAGGCTGACCGCCGCGATGCTGGGATCATTCGAGGCGGGCGAACCCGCGAAACCCGTTCCGGCGAGCAGACTGTTCAGCGCGTTGGCAAAAGTGTCGAGCGAACTGGAGGCCGATGCGAGCGCCGAAATCCTTGCATTGTTGGTGCTCTGGCGATCGGTGATGACCTTTTGCTTCGGGTCGCGGGCGGCGCTCACCAGGCTGGTGACCAGCGCTCCGGTGTCGATGCCGGACCCAATGCCGAGCGCTGTTGAAATGCTGCTGCTTACCGAGGTCATCGTCCGTCCTTTCGAGGATGAGAACGGCTCTAGGATGAAGACCTTTAGGAATGATTTTCATGGGCGAAGGAAGATCGCGCGCGGCGATCTTTCCTCAACCGTCGATTGAAAGCAGCTGATCCACCGTGCCACGGCGCAGATGCGCCTGCGCGGCATGGGCATAGCTTGCCTGTTCGGCGATGCGTTTGCCCAAGGTGACGGCGCTTTCGACCACTTCCTTCGATGCAGGCGGCAAGGGCACCAGGATCATCGGCGCGGGCAGCAGCGATTGAATTTCGGCCTCCGCCCCTTCAACCGTGGGTCCGACCGAGGCCGATCGCAGTTGCGCGAGGATGTCAGCCACGCGGGCATGCACCTTGGCATATTCCGCCGCGCTGGCGAGATCATCTTCGGACAAAGTGGGGTGCGGATCGCCGCTTTGGGGCTTGCCCGCATGCGGATCGACGCCCTGCTGCGCTGCAATCGGCTGGACTGCGGGCACGGCCGAAGGCGTTGGGGATGACACCCGATCAACCTGCGTTAAGTCGCTCCGCGAAACATATTCGTTCATGACGCACCATCCTAATGCGTCCCCATGAATATATTACGGCCAGCAATGCCTAAGATTTAGTTCACCGTGCCGATTTTTTCTAAAGCTTCTGACCATCGGCGTCGAAGCGCAGATCGTCGGGCACGCTGATGAAGGGCCGATCGATCTCGCTGGCCATCCGGTTTTCCACGCGGAAGACGAAGGCAAGGACGGTCGCGACCGCCATGTAGAGCCCCTCATTGACGATCTGCCCCGCGCGCGAGGTGAAGTAGATGGCGCGGGCGAGGTCGGGATATTGCAGCACCGTGACGCCATTCTGGTCAGCCAGCTCGCGGATGGCGGCGGCGATCGCGTCGCATCCCTTGGCGACCACGACCGGCGCGGCGTCCTGCCCCGGCTTGTAGCGCAGGGCGACGGCGAAGTGGGTCGGGTTGGTGATGATGACGCTGGCTTCGGCCACCGCTTTGCGCGTCGATCCGCTCAGCACCTCAAACTGGCGGCGGCGGATATGGCCTTTCAGCTCCGGCGAGCCTTCGCTTTCCTTATGCTCGTCCTTGATGTCCTGCTTGCTCATGCCGAGTCGCTTGGACCGCTGCATGATCTGCGCCGGGACGTCGATGCCCGCAATCAGGAACAGGCCGCCCGCCATGACGAGGCAGGTCATGATAAACATGTTACCCAGCTCCGACATGGCCGGGGCGAGGCCCGACGAGCCAAGGCCGATGATCGCGGTCAGCCGGTCCCAGATCAGCCAGACGCCGATGGAGCCGAGCAGCGCGACCTTGGCGATCGACTTCATCAGTTCGATGAGGCCCTGCATGCCGAAGATGCGCTTGAGGCCCGCAGCCGGATTGAGCTTCGACGCCTTCGGCGCGAAGGCGCCGGGGCGGAAGCCGAGCGAGCCCAGGATCGCTGGTCCCGCAATCGCCGCGAGCGTCGTCGCCAGCAATATGCCGCCAACCGGCAGCGCGATGCCTGTGAGCAAACTCATGCCGCGCGCGGCAGGCGCGAAATCGGTAATGTCCTCGCGGCGGAAGCGCAGCGCCTCGATCAGCATCTGGGAGAGGGATTCAACCACCGACGGCCCCGTGACCGCAATCCAGCCGATCCCGGCCATCACCACCAACGCAGTGGCCAGTTCCTTGGACTGGAGGATGTCGCCCTTCTTGGCGGCGTCCTGCAGTTTCTTTTGGGTGGGTTTCTCGGTCTTTTCGCCGCCGCCATTGCCGCCTGACATATCAGCGGCCCTCCGATATTGACTGGGCCTGATCCAGCCCGGCCTTGAGCGCGGCGGTAAGCCCCTCGCCCATCACCGGCGCGGCGATGGCGAGCAGGATCAGGCCAGCCATGACGGCGACCGGCATGCCCACGGCGAACAGGTTAAGCGACGGCGCGCTGCGGGCGAGCATGCCCATGATGATCTGCACCAGGATCAGCGCGAAGCCGACCGGCAGCGCTACGGTGACGCCTGCGCCAAGCAGCGATCCGCCAAACTGGACCAGATGCCAGACCGCGTCATTGCTCAGCATCGCGTCACCCGGCGGTAACGCCTTGTAGCTTTGCACGACGAAGCTGGCGAGCATCAGGTGGCCGTCCATGCCGAGCAGCAGGAAGGTGGCGAGGATCGACAGGAACGTACCGATCGCTTGCGTGTGCTGGCCCGAGGAGGGATCGACCATGGCCGCGAAGTTGAGGCCCATGGCGTTGCCAATCGTCTCCCCCGCGACGAAGGCGGCAGCATAGCCGATCTGCACCGCGAACCCCATGGCGAGTCCGGCGAGCACCTCGCCCATGACCAGCATGACGCCTGCGAAGCTGGCGACGCCGTCCTGCGGCAACTGGATCGTGACGCTGTTGAGCGCGGCCATGCCAAGCGCGAGGGAAAGGATGAAGCGCAGCGGCAGCGGCACGGAAGGCGCGCCGAACACGGGCGCCGCGATGAAGGCCGCGCCCGGACGGATCATGGCGATCAGCCAGATCCAGAGCTGCGCTTCCACATTCGCGAAGCCCGGCGCGATCATTGCAGCAGGTCCGGGATGCGTTCGAATATTTCTCGGGTGAAATCGGCGATCAGGACCAGGATCGACCCGCCAAACAGCACCAGCATCGCGCCGACGACGATGATCTTGGGAATGAAGCTGAGCGTCTGTTCGTTGATGGAGGTCGCCGCCTGCACCATGCCGATGAGGACGCCCGCGATCAGCGCGGGGATCAGGATCGGCGCTGCTGCGAGCGCCGTGATCCAGAGTGCCTGTTGGGCGAGGCCCATGAAGAAGTCGGCGTTGTCCACCTTCTATCTCCCTCCCAAGAATCCGTTCGGGCTGAGCTTGTCGAAGCCCTTTCCTTCTTCAAAAGAAGAGAAGCCCTTCGACAAGCTCAGGGCGAACGGTGGAGGGGAAATTGCCTTGCTCACGTCGCGAATGACCCAGCCAGCGACCCCATGGTCAGCGCCCAGCCGTCCACCAGCACGAACAGCAGCAGCTTGAACGGCATGGAGATGATCGTGGGCGACAACATCATCATGCCGAGCGCCATCAGCGTGGAGGCAACCACAAGATCGATGATGAGAAAGGGCAGGAAGATCATGAAGCCGATCTGGAACGCCGTCTTCAGTTCCGACGTCACGAAGGCGGGCAGCAGGATCGAGAAGGGAATATCGGCGGGCGATCGGAAGGCGGGCGCTTCGGCAAGGTTGGCGAACAGCTTGAGGTCCGTCTCGCGCGTCTGCTTGGTCATGAAGCCGTGCAACACCTTGCCCGATCGGCCGACCGCTTCCTCGATGCTGATCTGGCCCTTGCCATAGGGGTCGAAGGCCTGCGCGTTGATCTGGTCGATCGCGGGGCGCATCACGAAGAGGGAAAGGAAGAGCGAGAGGCCCACCAGCACCTGGTTGGGCGGCGTCTGCTGCAACCCCAGCGCCTGACGCAGCAGCGACAGGACGATGATGATGCGGGTGAAGCTGGTCATCATGAGCACGAGCGACGGCAGCACCGACAGCAGGCTCATGAGGACGAGGATTTGCAGCGACAGCGACAGCGAGCGGCCATCGCCCGAAATCGCGCCCATCGCGCGGGTCAGCGCGCCGCCATTATCGACCGGCGCTGCGGGTGCGGCTTGCGCGACCGCCTGCGCGAGGGCGGGCTCAGCCATCAGCAGGCCAACCGTCAGCGCCAACCCACCAATCAGCAGCGCCCTAGCGCGCACGATATGGGTCGCCTTCCGCGATCTTTTCGATCCGGCCGCGGGTGACGGACAGCAGGATCTTCTTGCCCTCAAACTCGACGACGGCGAGCTTGCCGAAGGTGCCGAGCGGCAGCGCCTCCAGCATCTTCAGCGACCGGCCATCCTGCCCCACCATCAGGCCGGGCTGATATTTGCGCCACAGCCACAGCGCGCCAAAGGCCATGCCGCCGACCAGCGGCAGGAGGATCAGAAGTTTGACGAAGTACCAGAACATGGGGCGCGATCCGCTATCATGGTTAATTGCCTTTCCGAATCAGAAAGATCGGCGCGCAGCAAGAGAAAAAGGCATTGAGCGCGATCAGCCGCGCCGTTCGACCCCGGCCAGACGGCTTTCAGCGGCGGCGATATCGACGATGCGGATGCCGTAGCGGCCGTTCACGGTCACCACCTCACCCTTAGCGATCAGGGCGCCGTTGACCATGATGTCGAGCAGGTCGTCGGCCTGGCGGTCCAGTTCGACAATGCTGCCCTCGGCCAGGTCCATGACCTCCGCCAGACGCAGCGAAGTGGAGCCAACCTCCACCGACATGCGGACGGGAATGTCGGCCAACAGGCGGAACTGGCGGTTATTGGCCATCCGGCTCAGCCCTTCGTCACCAAGACCCTCGATCCGGGGCGCGTCGCTCATGTCACTCATTGTTCAGGTCCCTGTGCTATCTTTTCGATCTGGAATGCGGCGCGGCCGTCCTGCTCGCCGATCGATCCATGGGCGACGATGCGGTCGCCCACGATCAGTGGCAGGCTGCGGCTGATGTTTACTGGAATGATGTCGCCGGTCTTCAACTGCATGAGGTCGGCGAGCGAGAGGTTGGGGCGCGCCAGCACGGTACGCGCGGGCAGGCGGATGTCGCGCATGCGGTTGGCGATGCGCGCCTGCCATACGGGATCGATGCGTTCTTCATCAACGGTGGCCTTGGCGCCCATGAGCGGCTCCACCGCGCGTAGCGACGACAGCGGAAACAGCAGGTCGATCGGCCATTCCTGATCGCGCGCGATGCTGAGCATGAAGCGTTGCAGCACCATCTGTTCGCCAGGCTGCGCGGCCGACGCGAAGCCGATGCCCGCTTCACGGATGATGAGGCCAATTTCCAACGGCAGAATATCGGTCCAGCTTTCGACGAGACGCCCGATCACGCCTTCGGAAATACGGCTGATCAGGCGGTCTTCGGTCGGCGTGAACTCGCCGCGTGCAGGCAGCGGGCGATTGCCGGGGCCGCCATAGAAGCAATCCACCAGGGTCGAGATCATGGCCGCGTCCATGCGCAGCAGCATCTGCCCTTTCAGCGGGGTGATGCGATAAACGCCTATGCTGGAAAAGGCGGGCACTTCCGCCGACCATTCGCCGAAATCGAGCACCCGCGCGTCAAGCATCGCGATGTGCGGCCGCACTCCGGAGATAGGCTCGATCAAGGCACGCAAACGCCGACCGAGCTTTTCGCCCAGCCGGTCTAGCCCGGACAGCAGCTGTGGTGTCTGCGATTCCCCGCGCCCGAGGGCGTAGGTCTGAACGTCGGTCATGATAGTCCCCTGCCCTAGTGGACGGGGGACTTCCCGACCTTTCAGGCACCCCTATTGAATAACGAAATTGGTAAAATAAACGTTATCTATGCCGCCATAACCCGTCTTTTGCTTCAAAATATCGTTTATGACGCCCTTTATGCGCCCCTGGAGCTGGCGCTTGCCCTCGGGCGTCGCCAGCATGGTTTCGGGCTGCTGCGCGAGCATCATCAGAACCTGGCTGCGAATCGCCATCTCGTGGGTCTTGATCGCCTCGATCACGCGCAGGTCGTAATAGGTCGATACCGCGACGGAAATCTGGGCGAAGGCGTCCGTGTCCGCCATGTTGGAGGTGAAGGGCGCCTGCAACTGGAAATAGGTCGCCTGATAGGCCGCCGGATTGGCGGGCGTGGGCAGATCGATGCCCTTGCCCGGATGCGCGGGCGCATGCGTGCTACCGCCGCCGCCGCCACCTTCACCGTGCCCTTCGCCGCCAGCCATGCCATGGGCCTTGGCGATTTCCTCGGCGCTCTCGCCCGCGAGGACGAGGACAGGCTTGTTGGGGTCTTCCTTCGGGCCTTCTTCCTTGGCGCTGAAGAAACCGGCGGCATAAAGCCCGCCAGCCGTTCCCGCACCACCCAGGACGAGCGCGGCGGCGACGAGGAGGATCATCTTCTTGCCCCCGCCCTTTTTCTTCTTCGCCTTAGCCTCGTCGCTCATCTGCCGGTCCCCCGAATATCCTTAAATCCTATGCGTACCGCGCGCGCGCCCTGTCATGGGCGGCAGGCTGCGCGTCTGCATGGTTAAGAACGGCAGGATCGCCGGAGCCTTTAGGGCCAAAGCCGTTATTTTCGCGCCCCTGCCAGCGATTTTGCTGACCCTGGGGCTGGCCCATATTCTGGCCGCTATTCTGCGCCCAGGCGGACGTTTGAGAGCCCTGCTGCGACTGTTGCTGCTGCTGAGACGAGGACTGATTGGCCGTTTCGGGGCGATGCGCTTCGGCGATAGCGGGCGCGCGTTCGACCTTCACTTCGGCGATGCGCACGGCGGCCAGCCCTGCGTCGAGCTTCAGCCGGTCGCTATCCTGACGCAAGGCCATTTCCGCCGCCTCGCTGGCGACAGTCAGGCTGACAGCCGCGCCATCCGTATCATGGCGGATGTCCACCTGCACGGCGCCCAGATGGTGCGTATCGATCTGGAAGCGGCCCTGCGCGCCATTGGCGGACAGCCCGGCGATGTCGCGGGCGAGCCCGTCGATCCACTGGCCCGATACGCCCATATCGACGACCTGGGCGCCAAGGCTGGCGGACAGGTCAGACGATGGCGAAGCGATTGGCAAGGACGGCGTGGTGCCTTGCGGCGCAGAGGCGGCAGGGACAGCCGGAGCTGCGTCAGAGGGCGGAGGAAGGATGGAGGGATCGAATGCCGTGTCAACAGGACGAGCCGACGCATCGGCTTTGGCATGAGCGGCGGCCGAAACCTGTTCGCCAACCCGCACGGATGCGCCAGTCTGGCGCGCGGCCACCTGTTCACGCACGATTTGCAGCAGGGCGATCGCTTCTGCCTTCACTGGCTTGCCATTGAGAACCGGCGCTGCTGCCACGGTGAGTTCGGGCGCTGGGCTTTCGTTTCCGGCAGTCGCAACGGGTGCATCGGGAACCGCTGACGGAATCTTGCCCTCACTGCGGGCGGCGCGCTTGTCAGGAGCGATCTCTTCAGGTTCGGGCGGCAGCGGCGAGCGGCCTTTCGGCGCTGGTGGCATCGCCCCCGTCATCGCGGTCATGTTTGACATGGCGGCGGTGGCTTGCGGGTTGTCCGCCGACACATGTTCTGCGGCGACTGGCACCGAAACAACCGACGGGACATCCGCAGCCGCCGCGACGGGTTGCGGCGCTGGCGCCACAGTCACGGCATCCTGCTGCGGCAGTTCAGTCTTCGCCTTTTCCTTGCGCGAAGATTTTGTGGGGGCCGGAGGAGCGTCCTGTACCACCGGACTGACCACTTCCGGCGCAGCGTCGTCCTTACGGATGTCCGGGCGCGGCTTGGGCAAGTGAAGGGGTTCGGCCATTTGTTCCGGTTGTTCCGGCGATGCGGCGTCAGGCTGAATGGGCGCTTCGTTCGGCAAGCCTGCCTCAGGCTGCGCGGGGAGACCGGCAGGCTCGACCGGTGCCGGCTCATCGACTGGCGCATCAACAGCCTGCTTGATGAGACCCAGCGCTCGGCCGGGCGGCAATGATGACGGCAAATCCTTGCCAGCGGCAACCGCTATGGCAAGCCCGTGCGGCACATGGCCATGCTCGGGCGCGGCCTCTGGCTGACCGATGTTCATAGGAAGAATTGGGGCGGTGGTGGCAGCATCCTGCCCCTCGACGCCGGGAATCTCGGGCACGGCGACCGCGGCATCCGGCCCGTCAATCTCCGGCAGGGCTGGAGACGCAACAGTCTCTTTAGCCATGGTGCCATTGAGCAGCGCGGCGAAGTCCGCAATTTCGCCCGGCGCGGCAGGCTGCGACGCAGCCGTGCCCGGCGACGCCGAGGAAAAGAGCAGTGCCTTCAGGCTGGAAAGCATGTTCATGTCAGACATCTCCTGTCCGCTGCATCCGGCGGTAGCGCGGCAAGGCCGCCAGCTTGTTCTCTCGCCATTCCTCCAGGTCCGCGCGGGCGCGATCCTTGAGCTTTTCGGCGATTTCGCGATCCCGATTGGCCACAAGGGTGAGGCCTTCTTTCGCCTCAACCTTGCGGCGCGCATCGTAGAGCGCACCATCCAGCTGACGGCCAGCCTGCTCCAGCCGGCCAGCAAGTTCCTGCATCGCTGCAAAATTCGCGCCAATTGCCATGCCGGGGTCGGAAAAAAGATCGCTCCGCACCTTGCGCAGCCTGTCGGCGTTGCGTTCGATGCCGTCAGCCTCGTCCTGAGCGCGGGCGGTTTCGGCAACGGCCATGGCGTGTTGCACATGGCGGACGCGCAGCACGCGCTGGCGGGTTTTGAGCGGACCCTTCACGCGCCAAACTCAGCGATCAGGGCGCCAGCGCTCGTGTCGAGGTCGATGCGGCTTTTCTGATCCTGCCGGATGAAGTCGAGAATTTCCTGGCGGCGCTGCACGGCTTCGTCGATCACCGGATCGTTGCCGGGGCGGTAGGCACCCATCAGGATGAGATCGCGATTTTCCTCATAGGCGGCCCAGAGGCGGCGGTAGGAGGCTGCGGCCATGCGATGTTCGTCCGGCACAACATCCGCCATGACGCGCGAGAGCGACTTGCCGATGTCGATGGCAGGGAAGATCGCCTGTTCCGACAGATGGCGTGAGAGGACGAAGTGGCCGTCTACGATAGCACGGGCGGCGTCCACGATTGGATCGTCGGTATCGTCGCCGTCTGCCAGCACGGTGTAAAGCGCGGTGATGGAGCCGCCGGTGCGGGCATCGACGCCAGCACGTTCCACCAAGCGCGGGATCAGCGCGAGGGCCGAGGGCGGATAGCCCTTCATCGCCGGAGGCTCGCCAAGCGCCAGGCCGATTTCGCGCTGGGCATGGGCGCAACGGGTCAGGCTGTCGATCAGCAGCAGCACCTTCTTGCCCCGCGCGCGGAAATATTCGGCGATGGCGGTGGCGCGGGCGGCGGCGCGCAGGCGCAGCACCGGGGGATGATCAGCGGGCACTGCTACCACGATCGACTTGTGCATCGAATTTTTGAGCTTGGTTTCAAGGAAGTCGCTGACTTCGCGGCCACGTTCGCCAATCAGGCCCACGACGACGATGTCGGCTTCGGCCCCGGCGATCATCTGGCCCATCAGCACCGACTTGCCGACGCCGGAGCCCGCGATGATGGCAATACGCTGGCCCCGCCCGGCGGTCAGCAGCGCGTTGACGGCGCGCACGCCAAGGTCGAACGGTTCGGTGACACGGCCCCGGTCGAGCACATTGCCCTTGACGCCGTTGAGCGGCCAGGAGCCGCCCGCGATGATCGGCCCCTTACGGTCGAGCGGCTGGCCCATGGCGTCGATGACGCGACCAATCAGCCCTTCGCCGACCTGCACCATATTCGCCTGGCTGTCCGGTTCGACGCGCGCACCATTTTCCAGCGGCACATCATTGTCGAGCGGCACGAGCAAGGTCTTATCACCACGAAAGCCGATGACTTCGGCCCGGCAGACTGTGCCGTCCGATGCGATCACCCGCGCGCCCGCGCCGATCGGCTTGCGGAAGCCTGTGACCTCCAGCATGCCTGCGTCGTGGCTGACCAGGCGGCCGACGTGGCGCGGCTGGCGGTTCTGCACCTGGAGATGGTCGAACAAGTTCTCTGCCTGTACGAGCGCGGCCTTGATCATGCCTTACCTTCCATGTCGTCCATCAGCGCGCGCAGGCGGGCAAGGCGCACATCCGGGCCGTCTTCCACCCAGCCGTCGGCGGTTTCCAGCCGCACGCAGCCGCGATGCATGGCAGTGTCGCCCACCAGCTTGAGCCCGATCGCTTCACCTTCCAGCATGGCTACATCATCGGGATGCAGGTGCAGCGCGCCCTTCTCGTCATTTTCTTCGATGAAGGCCGCGACCGTGTCGCAGCGCTGGACCAGCCGTTCGATGTCGATCTCGACCTCGCCCACGATCTGCTCGACCAGACGAACGACCGTAGCCGACAACATGGTGGACAGCATGCCGCTGGGCGCGGGGGAAAGCAGTTCCAGCGCCTCGGCAAGGCGTGTGCGCGCTTCCGCATCGGCGGAGGCAGCGTCGCCGACTACCCGGCATCCCTCGTCAAAGCCGAGCGTGAAGGCTTCCATCCGCGCCTGTTCGACCAGGTCCTCGTCCGTCATCGCGGGCATGGCATCATGCATGCCGCGTGTGGCAGGCGCGTCGGAATAAAGGCTGCGGAAGCCCCCGCTCCTCACCTGCCCCATGCCGCCCAGCGGAATGCTGGCGGCGTCAAGGCTGCTGTTTGCATCCCAAACCTTAAACAAAGTCGTTCCCCTTGCCACCCAGCATGATGGTGCCAGCGTCGGCCATGCGGCGCGCTGTGGCGATAATCAGCTTCTGCGCCTCCATCACCTCGGCCAGGCGGATGGGTCCGCGTTCCTCGATCTCGTCGGAGATAGCCTGAGCCGCGCGCGCCGACATCGCGCCGAATATCTTGCCCTTCAACATGTCGTTCGCACCCTTCAGCGCCACGACCAGCACGGAGCTGTCGATGGTGCGCATCAGCGTGCCCATATTCTTGTCATCCATGTCGATCAGGTTATCGAACACGAACATCTCTTCTTCGATCGTCTGGGCGACCATCTTGTCGCGCTTGGCGACGGCCTTCATGATCCGCTGTTCATTGTCCTTGCGGACGTTGTTCATGATCGCGGCGGCTTCGATCGTCCCGCCGCGTTGCGATGCCGCGCCCTGCTTCTTCGACGTCGAACCGCGCAGTAGCAGTTGCTCCAGGTCATCCAGCGCTTCGTTCGACACGGGGCCGAGCGTGGCGATGCGGTAGACGATCTCTTCCTGATATTCTGCCGGAAGCAGTTGCAGGACGTCAGCGGCGACCGGCGCTTCCAGATGAGCGAGCACAATCGCCATGATCTGCGGATGCTCCGCCTCGATCAGGGAAGCCACTTCCTTGGCGTCCATCCACTTCAGCATTTCCAGCTGGGTGGAGCGGGTCGGCGGCGTGATGCGCGCCAGGATGGTTTCGGCGCGTTCTTCGCCCAACGCCTTGGTCATCGCACCGCGGATATGGCGGGTCGCGCCATAGCCGATGGTGGTGCGCTTCTTCGCCTTGGTCACGAAATGGTCGAGCGCCTCATTGACTTCCTCGACCGCGACATCGGCGACATCGTACATCGCATAGCCAAGCTGGCGGACTTCGTCGGGTTCCAGGCGCGAGAGAATCTGCGCGGCTTCATCCTCATCGAACAGCATCAGCAGGACGGCGGCGGCGGCGCTGCCCTTAATGGCGGCGGCTTCCATGGTTTCAGCCATTGTCCTTCTTCCCTTCCTTCAGGAGGTCGCGGACGACAAGGGCGGCACGATCCGGGTCCTGCTTCACGAAGTTGCGAATGAGGTCGGCGCGCTGCGCATAGTCATAAGTGGAGGAGATCATGTCGAGCGTCACCGCCTGACCTCCGGCCGGTGCCACGCTGACCTGCCGACCAATCTCGGTCGAGATTTCGCGGCCGATCTTCTGGCCCTGCGCAGCCATGTTGGCAGCGGCGGCTTCCTGAGCAGCGGCGCGGCGCTTGAGAAGCGGGCGGCCGATGCCGAAGATGACGAGCAGCGCGACGGCGAGAGCAGACAGGTTGCGCACCAGAGGCGAAACCCAGTCAGCTTCGTACCAGGGTGCCTTCACCTCCTCGGCCTTGACGAAGCTGCGGGACGAAAGCGCCACCACGTCGCCGCGAGCCTGATCGAAGCCGACCGCGCCCTTCACCAGTGCTTCCAGCGCAGCGATTTCCTGTGCCGAGCGGGGCTTGCCATCCGCGCCATTGTCGAGCGCCACGGCGACCGACAGGCGCTTGACCGTGCCGACCGCATCGCGAGTAACGGACACTTCACGGCCCAGCTCGAAGCTGCGGTTGAAGGTTTCCTCGGTCTTGAGCGGCGCACTTGCGGGAGTAGCGGGCTGATTGGCCTGCGTACCCTGGCTGACGGCCTGACCATTGGGGTTGGTCTGGGTAACAGTCGGGTTGACCGGAGCCTGATTGCTTAGCGCGCCGGGAACGCCGCTCGCTTCACCGCCCGCACCCTGGCCGCGCGGGTCGGACGCCCAGCTGCCGGTTTCGGTGCGCAGGCGCGCTTCGTCCTGCGGATAGGTTTCACGGGTCGCCTGACGCTCTGCGAAGTTCAGTTCGGCACGCACTTCGGTCGAGAATTTGCCTTCGCCCAGGATCGGGGTGAGCAGCGCGATCACCGACTGGCGATAGCGATCCTCGATTTTGCCCTGGACCGCGAGTTGGCGGTCGTCAGCGGCATTGCCGTCATTATTGCTGAGCAGGCGGCCATTCTGATCGACCAGCGAAATCTGATCGGGGCTGAGTTCCGGCACCGACGAGGCGACGAGGTGGACGATGGCGCTCACCTGCGCGTCGGTCAGCGTGCGGCCCGAAGCCAGACGCAGCATCACCGAAGCCGAAGGTTTGGCCCGTTCGCGCAGGAACACGCTGGGCGGTTCGACGGCGAGGTGGACCTTGGCGCTTTCAACGCTGTCGATTGCTTCGATCGTGCGGGCGAGATCCATTTCGCGGGCCGAACGGAGCTTTTCGCCCTCGACGGCGCGGCTTGCGCCCATCGGCAGGCTGTCGATCATGCTGTTGCCGTCGGGCGCGCTCTTGGGCAGGCCCTGCGCGGCGAGCATCATCTTCGCCTTGAAATAATCATCCTCGGCCACGGTCATCGCGCCCGATTTGTCGAAATCATAGGCCAGACCACTCTGGTCGAGCACCTGAGCGACCGCCGACTTGTCCGCGTCGGGCAGGCCACGAAACAGGTCGCGCTGCGGCGGTTCGCGCAGCGCCAGCCAGGCAGCACCGGCCGTCGCGACGACGCCCAGCAAGCCCAGCAGCGGCAGGCTCTTCGCCACCGCAGGCTGCTTGATGAAGCCGGTGAAGCGCGCCTTTAGCGCGTCGGGGTTCATGCCACCGCCCAGAGCCGGGGCGCTAGTGGCGGGGAGAGCGGCAGCGCCGCCAACGGAGGGGGTGAGTGCGTTCTCGCTCATATTACACCGGCATGCTCATAATGTCCTTGTAAGCGGACAGGAGTTTGTTGCGGACCTGAAGGGTCGCTTCGAAGCTGACCGACGCCTGCTGCTTGGCCAGCATGACGGCGGCGATGTCAGTCGTTTCGCCGCGCTCGAAGGCGGAAGCCGCCTCGCCCGCCTGGCTTTGCAGGCCGTTCACCTGCTGGAGCGCGGAATTGAGCGCTTCGGTAAAGCCGCCGGGTTTCGTACCCTCGGCTCCGCCCACCCCCGCGCCGCCGCCGACCGTACCGGTCTGGGCGACGTCGCGGAGAGCCGCGTTTTTCTGAAGGATGGCGCTGCGGATGGCCATCACGCTGTCAGTCGGGGAAATGCCGGTCATACCTTACCTCCCTCAAGCCGCTGCAAGTTCGCGCATTTCGGCGAGCCGATAGCGCAGGGTGCGTTCTGAAATGCCAAGCTTGCGGGCGGCGGCGGCGCGGTGGCCGTCCGTCTCACGCAGTGCGGCGCGGATCGCGTCCAGCTTCGACTGGCGAGCGACGTCGCGCAGGCGGACTGGCTCAACCGGAGCAGGCGCGCCCACGACACGCAGCTGCGGCGCACCGGCGATATGAAGGTCATCTGCGTCGATCCGCTCCCCATCGCGCAGCACGATGGCGCGCTGAAGCACATTGCCCAACTCACGGGCATTGCCCGGCCATACATGAGCGGCGAGCTTTTCCAGCGCGGCGGCGGTCGGCCAGACGAAATCCTGATGACGCAGCAGCATGGCGGCGGCGATCGCGGTCACGTCGCCAGCACGCTCGGCCAGCGGGCGCAGCTCCAGCGGCATGACATTGAGGCGCCAGTAAAGGTCTTCACGGAAGCGCCCAGCGGCGACTTCGGCGGCGAGGTCACGGTTGCAGGCGGCGATGATGCGGACATTGACCGGCACTGGATGGGTTGCGCCGACGGGCAAGATTTCGCCTTCCTGAAGAGCGCGGAGCAGCTTCGCCTGAAGCGGCAGCGGCAGTTCGGCGATCTCGTCGAGGAACAGCGTGCCGCCATCAGCGGCGAGGAACAGGCCGTCCGAAGCATTGGCCGCGCCGGTGAAGCTGCCCTTCTTATGACCGAACAGCATCGCTTCCATCATGGTCTCGGGAAGCGCGGCGCAGTTGACGGCGATGAAGTCGTGCGAAATGCGGCCCGACTGCGCATGAAGGAAGCGCGCCATGCCTTCCTTGCCCGTGCCGGTATCACCCTGGATCAGGACGGTGGCATCGCTGCGGGCGACCCGGCCCGCCAGCGTCATCAGGCGGGTGCTGGCAGCGTCGCCCACCGCCGGGATGCTTGCCGGGCGTGCCAGCTCGGCGATCAGGGCGAAGGAGAAAGCCATGTCTTCAAGGCCGAACGCCACGCGTGCGGGCAGGCCGTTGGCGGCAGGCACCAGCGAAGGCTGGCCGTCGACCAGGTTGATCAGGATGTCGCGATGGGTAGCGTGGCCGATCTCGGTTGCCAGAAGGACGCGGCGGTCATCCCGTTCACGCGGGCTCTGCGCATCGACGATCCGTACCATGTAGAAGGCATTTTCCAGCCAGTGCTGCAAGCCCGGAACGAGCGCGCAGACTCCTCGGCTGACGTCAAGCGATGCCATGAAAATCCCCAATCATTTTGGCCGGATTGTGCCCCCGCACGTTCCAACCCCCTTCGATGTCCGACAAATGCCCTTCGCATGGTTATCATCTGGTTAATGCGGCAATAACCTTGCCGGTTGGCGGCAATTTTCTTCCGCTTTCCGGCCGCCCGAAGTCGGCTTCTATAGGACGCGCCCGCGTGAAAGCCTTGATTTCCGGGATTTTTCAACTTTTCTCAAAAAAAATCGCGCTCAGCCCTAAAAGCTTTTTTCCGCGTGCCGTTATCCCCTTTCGAGGCCGCAAGCAGCCTGATGGCAGCGACCTGATAGGACATAGAAAGGGAATATCATGACTGTTATCGGAACCAACTCTTCTGCTCTGCGCGCCGCCAACGCTTCGGCTCTCGCCGGCAAGGCACTGAGCACCGCGATGGAACGCCTGTCGAGCGGCAAGCGCATCAACAGCGCCAAGGACGACGCAGCCGGTCTGGCAATCGCCTCGCAGATGACCTCGCAGATCAAGGGCATGACCCAGGGCATCCGCAACGCCAACGACGGCATCAGCCTGGCGCAGACCGCTGAAGGCGCGCTGGGCGAAGTCGCCAACATGCTGCAGCGCATCCGCGAACTGGCTGTCCAGTCGAAGTCGGAAACCTACTCGGCGACCGACCGCACCAACCTGAACGCTGAAGCGACCGCACTGAAGACGCAGATCACCAGCGTCCTCGCCACGACCGAATTCAACGGCGTCCGCATCTTCAACAGCGCAGCTGGCGCAACCTACACCGCCAAGGCTGGCGACGTCGATATCCAGGCTGGCGCAAATTCCGGCGACGTCGTGAACATCGCCTTCGCCGCACTGACCAACCTGGCTTCTTCGGACGTCAGCACGACGACCGGCGCTGCCACGGCCCTGACCGACGTGGATACGATGTTGAAGGACGTCGCCACGACCCGCGCTTCGCTCGGCGCTGCGCAGAACCAGCTGGAATCCACGGTCAATGGCCTGACCAACAACATCACCAACCTCTCCGACGCCAAGAGCCGCATCGAAGACGCCGACTTCTCGGCCGAAACGACCGCCCTCGCCAAGGCGCAGATCCTGAACCAGGCTTCGACCGCGATGCTCGCCCAGGCGAACCAGAGCCAGCAGAACGTCCTGAAGCTGATCCAGTAAACCGGTTCAGCACCTCAAATTGACAGGCGGGGTATTGGTCACCTGACAGCCAGTCACGGGAACCCGGCGCATCAACAGTCCCCACCGCGCCGGGCAACCAACCTTCGATCGAACGGCCAGCATATCGAAGCCTCCGTCCCCCCGGGCGGAGGCTTCACCGCATTTTGGGTGGCTTAGGCTTGCAATGTTCAGCCATGCGCCCATCATTACGGCCATGATGAAGATTGACCGGCGCGCGATGATCGCCGCCTCAGGCGCTACGCTCTTCCTCCCGGGATCGGCCCTTGCCCAGGGTCGCGAGCGCTTTTCATGGGAAATGGTGATCGCCCGCGCCCAGCGCCTCGCGCGGCAGCCTTATAGGGAAACGCCGCATCATCCCGGCGCCCGCAAGGTCGACTATGATGCCCTCTACAAGGCGCGCTTCCGGGAAGACCGGACCATCTGGGGCAATTTGCCCGGCGACACCGGGGTGCAGCTTTTCCCGCTCAGCGCCTCGGCCGAACAGCCGGTCGAAATCGAGCTGGTCGAAAATGGCCGCGCCGTCCCGCTGCGTTATGACCCCACGATGTTCGACGCGCCCGCCGACAATGCGGTGCAACAGCTTGGGCCGGACGCTGGCTATGCCGGGTTTCGCGTCATGAATGCGGCGCGCAATGGCGACTGGCTGTCCTTCCTCGGGGCCAGCTATTTCCGCTCCCCCGGCGCGACCAAGCAGTTCGGCCTGTCCGCCCGTGCGATCGCCATCAACACCAGCATCCAGGGCAAGGAGGAATTCCCTCGCTTCACCCATTTCTGGCTGGAGCGTACCGGGCGTAGCAGCATCACCATCTATGCCCTGCTCGACGGCGCCTCCATCACGGGAGCCTATCGCTTCGTAAGCGAGCTGACCCCACAGGGCGTGCGGCAGGATGTGGACACTGCCCTGTTCCCCCGTCGCGCAATTGCCGAACTGGGGCTGATGCCGATGACCAGCATGTTCTGGTATGATCAGGCAAGCCGCGCGTCCCGCACCGACTGGCGCCCGGAAATCCATGATTCCGACCTGCTCGCGATCGGCAGCACTGATGGGACGACCCATGCGCGTCCGCTTATCAATCCGTCCGCCCCGCGCGTCGATGCCTTTGCCGAACGCAATCCTCAGGGCTTCGGCCTGATGCAGCGGGACCGGAATTTCGACCATTATCAGGATGACGGCGTTTTCTACGAGCGCCGTCCCTCGCTATGGGCATCTTCGCGCAAACCATTGGGTGCCGGGCAAGTGCGGCTCTACGAATTTCCCACCACCAGCGAATATGTCGATAATGTCTGCGCTTATTGGACCCCGGCGGCGGCGGTGCGCGCGGGCAGCAGGATCGACGCCAGCTACCGGCTGGACTGGTCCTCCGCGAGTGGACCGGCAAAGAGCGGCGCGGTGCTCGCCAATATATGGACCGGACAGGCTAATGAAGCGGGCGTGGACCGCCTGATCCTCGACTTTTCCGGCGTCCAACAAGATGCGCGGCCGGACATCTGGGTCGATACGGCAGGCGCCGCGTTGGTCAGGAAAGGAGGTTATCCCGTCCTACATCAGCCCGGCCTCTTCCGTGTCGCCCTCGATCTGCGGCGGGATGGCGGCAAAGCGGCCGATATCCGGGTCCAGCTTCGCTCCGGCAATACCGCGCTCAGCGAATATGTGCATTATCCGCTAGGCGCGTGAAGAAACCGGCGGAGACCGGGCGCATTGCGTCCGTTACGATGACAGAACGGAAACACAGGATGGCGATCGGTGGCGGGCAGACGAGCGGCGAAGCGGCGCAAGCCCTTGCGCGCGGGTTCGAGCATGTGCCCGCCGAAATGCCCCTCGCCATGCCGGAACAGGATTTCCGGAAGCGTCCGCGTGACTTCCCCCATCGGCCGCTGAATATCGACCAATGGGCGCGGCGCATACTGGTCGTGCTGCTGGCTTTGCTTCCCGCCTCCATTGCGGCTCATGAGATGCGGCGATCGATTGGTCTGGACGGCATTTCGCTATGGGAAGGCGTCTATCTCGCCCTCTTCATTCCGCTGTTCGCGTGGATCGCCTTCGGCTTTGCGACCAGCCTGATTGGCTTCCTCACGCTGACCTTGGGCAAGGGTCCGGGCGCCCAACCCCATCGCGCGCTGTTCGCTAGTCCGATCCAGGGCCGCACGGCCGTGCTTCTACCCGTCTGTAATGAGGATTTCCTGGGCGTCATGGGCCGCCTCTCGTTCATGGAACGCTCGCTGGCGCAGGTCATGGGTCATGAACGCTTCGAATTCTTCATCCTGAGCGATTCCAACCCCGCCAATGGAGAGATTGAGCGCCAGGCCTATATGGAAATGCGCAAGGGCTTCTCGCGCCCCGTCCATTATCGCCGACGCGCGCTGAATATCGGTCGCAAGCCGGGCAATATCGCCGAATGGGTTCAGCGTTTCGGCGGCGGCTACGACTATATGATCGTGCTGGATGCCGACAGCGTGATGAGCGGTCAGACCATGGCGCGCCTCGCGCTCGACATGGAACGGCACCCGCATGTCGGCCTTATCCAGACCGTGCCGACGCTCGTAGGCGCGACTACCTTCTTCGCGCGCTGGCAACAGTTCGCCAGCCGCCTGTTCGGCCCCATTTCCGCTGCGGGCATGATCTGGTGGGCGGGATCGGAAGGCATGTTCTGGGGGCATAATGCCATCCTGCGCACCAAGGCCTTCGCGCAAAGCTGCGGCCTTCCCGAACTGCCGGGACGCGCGCCATTTGGCGGCCATATCATGAGCCATGACATGATCGAGGCCGCGCTGCTGCGGAGGCGCGGCTGGGACGTTCACATGGTCATGGCGGACGACAGTTTCGAGGAGTTTCCCCCTTCCCTGCCCGACCTCGCGACCCGCGATCGGCGCTGGTGCCAGGGCAATATCCAGCATGTGCCGCTCATCCCCAAGATCAGGGGACTGCATCTGGTCAGCCGCTTCCAACTGCTGGTCGGCGCTTCGGCCTATTGCACGTCACCGCTCTGGCTCGCGCTGATGCTGGTGGTGCTGGGCGGCGCGCTGGCTGGCGTGTGGCCGCCCAGCGCCATCCTGCCATCGGGCGGCCTTCTGGCGCTGACGGCGGTGCTGCTGTTTGGTCCAAAGCTGCTGGCGATGGGATGGGCAATGGCAGATCCCGCCCGCCGCATCGGCTTTGGCGGAGCGGCCCGCATGAGCCGTGGCGTCATCGCCGACATCGCGCTTTCCATCCTGATGGCGCCCGTCAGTATGTTGACCCAGACGATCAACCTGTTCGGCATATTGATGGGCCGGAAAAGCAGCTGGAGCGGGCAAATCCGCGACCGCGACGGTATGTCGATCACCAGCGCCATCTGGCTGTTCAAATATCATATCATGCTTGGCGGCCTGCTGACCGTGCTGGCGATCAGGGGCGGCACATCGGTTGGATGGATCATGCCGGTAGTCGCGGGCCTCGTGCTTGCCCCCGTCCTTGCCGCTGTCACCGCCCGCAAAGATCTGGGGCAAAAGGCCGAACGCAGCGGGCTGTTCCAGGTGGCCGAGCCATGGTGGCGAGCACAAAGCTATCGTCCGCCCCACTATCCCGAGCAGGTCCGAGGGGCGGCTCCGCTTCAGCAGGCAGTCGCGAACGATCGGTGATGAACTTTGTGCTCCTGCGGAGGCAGGAGCCCAGTCCACACGGCACAACTGGGTTCCTGCCTCCGCAGGAACACGGTAGGCCGAAGGGCATGATCAAAACAGGTTACGTCTATCTCATGTCGAGCGGCCGCAATGCTACGCTTTACCTTGGCGTAACAAGCGATCTGATCCAGCGCACGTGGCAGCATCGAAATGGCTTTGGCAGCGAGTTTACCTCACGATATCGCTGCTACTCGCTCGTCTGGTTCGAAGCTCATGATGACTTGCAGGAAGCCCGGCTGCGCGAACTACAAATCAAAAAGTGGAAGCGTGCGTGGAAGCTGCGCCTGATCGAGGAATTAAATCCCAAGTGGCGCGACCTGTTTGACGACATCGCCACATGAGGTCCCGTGCTCCTGCGAAGGCACTCGAACGAAACGAGTGGTTCGTGAGAGCCCAGCTTCTACGGCAGCCCTAGGCTCCTGCCTTCGCAGGAGCACAGAACGAAAGCCTCAGTCCCACTCCCGCAACGTCTCGCGCAGCTTATCCAATGCAGCCTTCTTAATCTGACACACCCGTGCCGCGCCAATGTCGAGCGCCTGGCCGATTTCCTCCAGGTTCAATTCCTCGACAAAATAGAGCTGCAACACCAGCGCCTCACGCTGCGGCAGTTCGCCGATGCACCCGGCGAGCGCTGCCTTGAGCGACTCCCGCTCCATCACGTCATCCGCGCGGTCTTCCACATCGGCAAACCACATGGACTGATCGGAATAAACCTCATCCATGCTGGTGTGCTGAACCATCTCGCAGCTGTCGGCGAGTTCGCGATAGGCGGCCGCCTCCATGCCCATTTCGCTCGCCATTTCGGCTTCGAGGGGGGCGCGGCGCAATTGCTGCTCCAGCCGGTTGCGCACTGCGGCCAGCTGCTTACGGTTCGCCATGGCTGACCGGGCGATCGTCGCGCCTCGCCGCAGATGATCAATCATCGCGCCGCGCACGCGCATTTGCGCATAGGAGGCGAAGCCAAAGCCGCGATCCTCAAAACCATTGGCGGCCTCGACCAGCGCGACCATGCCGATCTGCAACAAATCCTCGACCTCGACCGCGCTCGATACCCGGCCATGCACATGCCAGGCGATCTTGCGCACCAGCGGCATATAGCGCCGGGCGAGTTGTTCGGGGCTATTGTTCGACCGGCCGTAGGTATTGGCATCGGAACCGGCGACGACCTTTTTCATGAACATGGGTCAGGCTCCTTTAGGCCACGCGTTCGCGTGCAGGCAGCGGATCATGGCGCGGCGCGGGCCGCTGTTCGCCGCCGACGACGGCGACGACTTCCACGCCCTTGCCATCGGGAATTTCCAGGAAGGACAGCACCGGCGTTTCGGGCAGATGCGGCTTGAACAGGCGGGCCAGCGCGCGGCGCGCCACTGGCGAAGTGACGATGGCGAAGTTGCGCGCCTGCCCCATGATGGGCCGTGCCGCCTGCACCACCGCTTCGATGATGCGGTTTGCAAGCGCGGGTTCGATCGGATGCTTGGCATCGCCCGCAACGCGCATCGCCTGGGCGAGCAGCGCTTCCAGATCACCGTCCAGCGTGATGACCGGCAGTGGCATCTTCACGGGCACAAGGCCCTGTATGATGAGCGCACCGATGCGCTGACGGACGGCTTCGACTAGCTGTTCATGGCTCATGTCGGGCCGAGCCGCGTCAACCATCGCCTCGCAGATGCGGCGGAAGTCCTTGAGCGCAATGCCTTCGGAGAGCAGCGCACGGCACAAGGCGGAAATCTGCGTGAGGCTGAGCGTGCCGGGGGTCAGCCCATCGACCAGTTGCGGCGCCGCATCCTTGAGGTTGTCGAGCAGCTTGCGCGCTTCGTCGAGGCCGAACATCTCAGCTGCATTCATGGCGATCAGCTGGTTGAGGTGCGTCGCGACCACCGTCGGCGGATCGACGACCGTATAGCCGCAGACCACCGCTTCGCTGCGCTTGGCGGCAGAAATCCACACCGCGTCCAGACCGAAGGTCGGATCCTTCGTCTCACGCCCGGACACCACGCCTTCCAGCGCGCCACTGTCGAGCGCCAGCAGATCGTCGGGATAAATCTCATCCTCGCCGACAACAACGCCAGCGATGGTGATGCGATACTGGTTCGGCTCCAGCGCCAGATTGTCCTTCACGCGGACCATCGGCACGACAAAGCCCAATTCCTTCGACA
The DNA here is from genome assembly GCF_059738765.1 of Sphingobium sp. RC1. Taxonomy (NCBI): domain Bacteria; kingdom Pseudomonadati; phylum Pseudomonadota; class Alphaproteobacteria; order Sphingomonadales; family Sphingobiaceae; genus Sphingobium; species Sphingobium sp. RC1. Next base: position 870,203 of record NZ_AP027306.1, on the reverse strand, counting down.
ACTGGCGACGGATGCCGGTGATGCGGGCCATCAGCGGCGCGCCCTTGCGCTCATCGACCAGCGAAATCAGGCCATAGCCGATTTCGAGGCCGAGGATCGCGCCGTCGGACACATCATTCCATTCGATCAGCGCCGGGTTGGCCGGTTCCGGCATGGGCGCGGGCTCTGCCGCCTTCGCTTTCGCGGTCTTGCGCAAGTGCCAGGCGATATAGCCCGCGATCGCTGCGGCGGGCAGGATGATCATGTGCGGCATGCCGGGCAGGATGCCGAGGAAAGTCAGGATCGCGGCGACCGGCGCCCAAGCCTTGCTCGATCCGAACTGGCCGGTGATCTGGTCCGAAAGCTCCTGCTCGCTGCCGACGCGCGTCACAATGGCGGCGGCGGCGATGGAGAGCAAAAGCGCCGGAACCTGCGCCACCAGAGCGTCGCCGATGGCAAGGACGATATAGGTCTGCGCGGCCTCGCCCATCGACAGGCCATGGCTGACCACGCCCAGGATGATGCCGCCGACGATGTTGATCGCCAGGATCAGGATGCCCGCGACCGCGTCACCCTTCACGAACTTGGACGCACCGTCCATCGAACCGTAGAAATCCGCTTCGGTCGCGACTTCGCGACGGCGGACCTTGGCTTCTTCAGGCGTCAGGAGACCCGCGTTCAAGTCGGCGTCGATCGCCATCTGCTTGCCGGGCAATGCGTCCAGGGTGAAGCGCGCGCTGACTTCCGACACGCGGCCCGCGCCCTTGGTGATGACCACCAGGTTGATGATCATCAGGATCGCGAAGACGAAGATGCCGACGACATAGTCGCCGCCGATTAGGAAGTGGCCAAAGGCTTCGATGACATGCCCCGCCGCGTCCGATCCTTCATGCCCCTGCACCAGCACCACGCGGGTCGATGCGACGTTCAGCGCCAGCCGCAGCAAGGTCGCGAACAGCAGCACCGTCGGGAAGCTCGAAAAGTCGAGGGGCTTGGCGGCATTGAGCGCCACCATCAGCACCGCAAGGCTGATCATGATGTTGGTGATGAAGCCGACGTCCAGCATGAAGGCGGGCACCGGCACCATCATGAACAATACGACCATCAGCGTCGCGATGGGCAGCACCGCCCCCTTGGCGGCGCTCATCCAGATCTTCGCTTTGACTTGGGCAGGAGTCATGAGTGGCCGTTACCTTCCGAGGGTGGCGAGCATGAGATAGGCGAGGCGCGCGGTCTGCGGATCAGGCCGGACGGAGACGTCCGCCGCGTTCGCAAGGCGCTGGGTTTCGATCCGCACATAGTCGGCGGGCTGCACCGTCTTCGCGCCTTCGGGCAGCGAGGCGGCGGCATATTGGATTGGGCCGGTGTCGATCGAATCAACGCCGCGCTGAAGCTTCGACGCGAACCGATCGCGGATTTCCGCAAAGCTGCGCGGACTGCCGGAGCGATCGTAGAAGATGGAGCGGTTCGCGCGTGCAGCCGCCGGGAACATCGACGCGGCCGTCGCATTGGGGGCGCGGTCGTGAACGGACAGGAACTTGCTCGCGCCACCGACGCCCAGAAAATGGGCGAGGTAAAGATCGACCGGCTGCGCCTCGCGACCGAGCCGCTGCTCCAGATAAGCCTTGTTGTCGGCGGCATGCTGCGCAGCCATGACGGAGGCAGTCTCAGGATGGTTGCGCAGGTCCAGGATCTGCTGCCGCATGTCCGGATCAGCGACATAATAGCGGCCATTCTGGCCCCGGCTGATCATGTCGGCTGCCCAGCCCAGCCCATATTCGCTGCCATGCTTGTCGATGACGGCAAGCCAGCTCTGATCGACAAATTGATACAGGCCCCGCGCCGACGAAGTGCTCGCCCGCGCCGTGGGATTAAGGCTGCTTTCAATCTTGGCCTGACCCAGCAGATAGGCGAAGTCCACGCCCGTTCTGCGGCTCGCCATGGCGATCGCGTTCGTCACGCGGTTGCCGGTCGAAGCGCCTGTCGCTGATATGTCTGCAAAAGCCGACAAATGAAAAATCCCCGTTGGTACCGGGGACCATTAGAGCAAGGGTTATGCCAAGATTTGGTTAACGCGCGCTCCATAAATATTGATGGCGTGTTCAGCATGCAAAGAAAAAGGCGCCACATGGGCGCCCTGTTTCTTGCTAATCTTACTCCTGCGAAGGCTGGAATCTACCGCCCGTAAACCAAAGGCGCCTGCATCGATCCATGCGCCGCCAGCAAAGACAGCCGCTGCCCCGCATGATCGGTCAACACATTGATTCGCACCCGCGCCGCTTCAATCATCGGCAGCAGCGCCGTAACCTTTTCACGAATCGCCTCGTCCGCGCGCCATGCGCCGATCGCGCGCACTGCGGCGGCGCTCTTGCTTACATGAGATGCGGCGGCATCTATGGCCGCCACGTCGGTGCCATCAAGCGCCGCGCGCAGCTCCTCAAAAGCGGAGAAGAGGTCATCCAGCGCTGCAAGCCCGAGCGGCATCGGCAATCTTACCCGTTAACCGGCAGGTCGAGCGCGAGCATCTTGTCAGCGATCGCAGCCGCATCGACCGGATAATTGCCCGACGCAATGGCCGCCTTGATCGCGGCGACGCGGTCCATATCGACCGGCGCACCTTCCGCAGCCATGCGAGCAGCCGGGCTGGCCGATGCTGAAAAGGATGACACGTTTGACGACCCCTTGTCGGAAGCGCTGCGCGCCTTGCCGCTGTCCCGCAAGCGGGAAGCCTCTATGGCGGCGCTCATATTCTGGCCGACAGATTTGATCATGGCTAACTATCCTTCACTCGTCCCGCCCTGTGTATAACGGCCGGGTTCAAAAATCATTAAATCCCGGAATGCGCACAGTGCCCATTTCGACCACCTGCGCCAATACGGGCGCCGATTTCTTGTCTTCACGCACGCGGATGGTGTCACCCACGGCGCCATCTTCATCCGCAATCATCACGCGCGACACACTGAAACTCGCATTGCCAGCGATCAGCTGGACGGGGTCGCCGCGCTTTACCACCAGGTCGCGCTGCGCCGGGCGAGCAGCCGCCGCGCCATAGCGGGCGATCGGCGCCACAGTAGCAGCACCAGCACCAGCGCCACCGCCGCTCAGCGGCACGCGTATGCGCCAGCCAAGGGCGTCGCACTTCACGATCGCCGCGCCGAAAGTCGGCCCTTCGACGCTGGGCGTCACCGGGCAAGCCGCCAGCCGCAACCGCCGATCGACCGGCGCGACAGGACCGCCCGGTTCGCCGATATTGGCGCCCACGGTCATCGCGACCAGCCCGTCCAGGCGATCGAGATTTTCGAATTTCTGCTGCGCCAGCGCGGGCTGAGCAGCCGCTGCGGCCAGCGCCATGGCGGCAATGAAGGGCAGCTTGTTCACAGCATATCTCCGGATGCAGGCAGATTCATGCCACGCATTAAGCATCCGACATGGCTAACAAGTCGTTAACGCCGCCCGGCAGCTTCACCGATGCGGATCACCTGCCCCTTGCCCGTGCCGCCATCCATCTGATCGAGACCCCGAATGCGCAGCCGATCGTCGGCCAGCCCCTGCGCCTTCAACTCGCGCGCCACCGCGCCCAGCCGCGCGGCCGCCAGATCCCACGGATCGAACCGCCGCCGCGCTGGGTCAGTGCCCAAACTGCTGATGTCGATCCTGCCCGTTCCTCGCCGCAAACCAGCCCCGACCCTGGCGACCACCGCCCTGCCCCGATCGGACAACAAGGCCTCATCCGGCAGGAATAGCTCCGCGGCGCGCAGCTCCATGTCCTTGGCCACGGCCCGCCCGCCAAATTGCTGCCGTACCTGCGCCAGCATGGCGTCGCGCTTCTGCCCGCTCGCCTGAAGCAAGATGAAGAAGCCGAGCAGCAGCAAGAGCAGGTCGGCGAAACTCACCGCCCACCGATTGCGCCGGGCCTGAGATGCGGCAGCGGTCATCATGCAACCTCGCGGATGGACGCCCGCAGCGTCGTCACATTTTCGCGCCGGGCGATGGCGACCATGCGGGTGACCGCTTCCTTCTGCCACGCCAACTCCCGCTCCGACAGGTCGGCAAGGCGGCTCGCAATGGGAGCAGCGATCAGGTTGGCGATCACCACGCCATATAGCGTCGTCAGCAGCGCCAGCGCCATGGACGGCCCCAGCGTCGCCGGATCATTCATCGCCGCGAACATGCCGATCAGGCCCAATATCGTGCCCGCCATGCCGAGCGCAGGAGCGGCATCAGCGATGGACAGCCAGACATTGCGCGCACCCGCATGGCGGCGCGCCCGGTCGGCCAGCGCCTGCGCGGCCCAGATCTCGAACTGTTCGGTCTTTTCGCTGTTGGCAAGCCGCCGCGCCGCCTCGGCGAGGAAGGGATTGGCCGTCTTCACCCGGTCGGTGCAGGCAAGGCCGCGCAGTTGCGCGACCTGATCGATCTTCAGCAATGCCGCGCGGGCCGTCGCCTGATCCTTGTCCGGATCGGCGCGCAGCAGCGGCACCAATGCCGCGAACCCTCGCCCAATCGCCGGACCGCCATTCTGAAACAGCGCCACCGCGCCCACGCCCGCGATCATGATTGCCAGCGTCAGGGGATCGAAGAGTTGCGCCAAAATCCCGATCATCAAAAATTCCCCCAATCACCCGGATCACCAGCGGCAAAGCCTTGCCAGAGATCGGCAAAATCTTGCCGCCCCTGCCGCCGCCTTCATCCAAACCCAAGGATTTCCGCCGTTTTCGTCCCTGCCGATGCGTCACCCACGCAAATTGGCACGGCTCTTGCGAATACCCGTTCGGATCACCCGTGGTTCACGCCATCAGGCTTCAGAACGGCGGACGGCCCACAACTTTTAGGCCCCCGGGGCAAAAAGACGGAAAGACGGAAATGTCGCTCGAAGACGGATTGTTCGGAGTACATGGAAAGGCGCTGGCGCTTCGCTCGCAACGCCTGTCCCTGCTCGCATCCAACATCGCGAACGCCTCGACCCCCGGGTACAAGGCGCGCGACATCGACTTCGACGCCGCGCTCAAGGAAGCGACGACGCGCCAGCAGGGCAGCTCGATCGCCGACGTGTCAAAGGCCGTTGACGACAGCATGGGCTATCGCGTGCCGCTGCAACCCAGCCTCGACGGCAATACCGTCGAACTCAGCACCGAACAGACGCTGTTCGCCGAAAACGCCGTCAAATATCGCACGACCCTCTCCTTCCTTGAGGGCCGCATCAACACTGTCACTCGCGCATTGAGGGGAGAATGAGCATGAGCGGTTCTGGCCCCATGAACGTCTTCGACATCGCCGGCCGCGCCATGAGCGCGCAGCTGGTGCGATTGAACGCCACCGCTTCCAACATGGCCAATGCGGGCAATGTCACCGGCAGCGAGGCGTCCGCCTATCGCGCCATCAAGCCCGTTTTCGAATCGGTCACCGACAAGCCCGGCGTGTCCACGGTCAAGGTCGCCAGCGTCCTCACCACCGACGCCAAGCCGACAAAGCGCCACGACCCCAATCACCCGCTCGCCGACAAGAATGGCGATGTATGGGAATCGGCCGTGGATAGCAGCGCGGAGCTGGTCGACATGATCGAGACCGCCCGCATGTACCAGAACAATGTGCAGGTGCTGAACACCGCCAAATCCCTCATGCTCGAAACCATAAGGATCGGCAAATGAGCACGACCTCAACCGTCACCGACAGCGCAGGCCTTACCGCCTATAATCCGTACAAGAATGTCGGCACCGGCAAGGCGGAAATGGGCCAGGCGGATTTTCTGCGCCTGCTCACCGCGCAGATGCAGACGCAGGACCCGTTCGCGCCGATGGATAACGCGCAGATGGTGGCCCAGATGGCGACCATCACCAACTCCAGCGGCATCGCGGAAATGAACCAGACGCTGAAGGGTCTGGCCTCGCAGTTGACCGGCTCGCGCCTGGGCGATGCCGCCAGCTGGATCGGCAAGTCGATGCTGGTGCAAAGCAACATTGTCGCCCCTGATGCCGCTGGCCAGTATATCGGCCAGGTCACGTTCGCCGACGCCACCAGCGGCGCGAGCGTCGATCTGATGGACGGCAACGGCAATGTCGTGAAGACCATCGACCTTGGCAACCGATCCGCAGGCGACGCCAATTTCTACTGGGACGGCAAGGACGAAGCTGGAAACAGGGTCGCCACCGACGCGCTCAAGATCCGCGTCAACGGCGCAACGCCTTCCCGTGTCGCCAGCTGGGCCACCATCGCCGCCGTCCAGTCACCCGCTGACGGCAGCGCATCCAAGCTCATCACCGCATTGGGCAGCTACAGCCCATCAGACGCCATTTCACTCTCCTAACCTCATCACCCAAATCCTTTTCACCCCCAAATCCTTTTCACCCAAGGAGTAACGCCATGTCCTTCTACATCTCGCTTTCCGGCCTGAAGGCCGCACAGACCGATCTGGCCACCATCGCCAACAATGTGTCGAACGTGAATTCCACCGCCTTCAAGAAGAGCAAAGCCGTGTTCGGTGACATCTTCGCCGCCGCCCCGATGCAGACGACCACGCAGGTCGCTGGTCAGGGCGCGCGCGTGCAGGGCATCACCCAGCAGTTCACTCAAGGGACGATCGAAGGCACCGACAAGACGCTGGACCTCGCCATCACCGGCGAAGGCTTCTTCACCGTCAAGCGCACCGGCGACAGCCAGGTCAGCTTCACGCGTAACGGCGCCCTGTCGCTGACCGAAGACCGCTTCGTGGTCGATACCACCGGCGCGCGCGTTCAGGTCATCCCCGTCGATCCCACGACTGGCCAGCCCAGCGCGGCCATCGCAGCCGGCCTTGCCGCTGGCACCCTGACCTCAGCCGACCTCGCGGATCTTCAGGTTCCCACCAACTGGCCCGCTGGCGGCACCGGTAATCAGCTGAACAGCGTCGGCGTAGGCAAGGACGGGCAAATCTCCGGCGTCTATGCCGATGGTTCGACCGTCTATCTCGGCACCACCGCCATGGCGGCTTTCAACAGCCAGGATGGCCTGCGCCAGCAGGGCGACGCGCACTGGACCTCTACCTCGGCCAGCGGCGCGCCGCGCTTCGGCACGGGCAACAGCGGCCTTTATGGGTCGGTTCGCTCGGGCGCCCTCGAACGCGCCAACGTGGACATCACGGAAGAACTGGTCGCCCTGATCTCGGCCCAGCGCAACTTCCAGGCGAATTCGAAGGCGATCGAAGCGGCCAACACGCTGTCGACCACCATCGTCAACATGCGCACCTGATAGCGGATAGGGATTTGTGCTCCTGCGAAGGCAGGAGCCCAGTCCCAACGCTAAATCTAGGCTCCTGCCTTCGCAGGAGCACGCTGCGACTTACCACGGACAGGAACCCTTCCCATGGACCGGCTCGTCAACACGGCACTCACCGCAATGCGCGGCGCGATGGCGCGGCAGGCGGCGATTTCCAACAATCTCGCGAACGTCAACACGGTTGGCTTCCGCGCGGAAATCGCCAATGCCGAGACGCGCTGGATCAAGGGCGATGGTTTCGACACGCGGGCGCAAGCCTCCGAACAGGTGATCGCGTCCGACATGGCGCAGGGCGCGGTCGTCGAAACCGGCAATCCGCTGGACGTGGCCATGAACGGCGATGCACTGCTCGCCGTTCAGGCCTCGGACGGCAGCGAAGCTTATACGCGCCGCGGCGACCTTAAACTCTCCGACAGCGGCCTCCTCACGACCGGCGACGGCTTGCCCGTGCTGGGGGAAGGCGGCCCCATCACCCTGCCGCAGATGGACAGCGTCTCCATCTCACAGGACGGCAGCATCTGGGGCGTACCACAGGGCGGTGATCCCGCTAACCCGCAGCGCGTCGATGGGCTGAAGCTCGTACGTGCGGTAGGCTCCAGCATCGCCAAGGGCACGGACGGTCTGTTCCGCGAAACCAACGGCGGTGCCCTGCCGACCGATCCGCTCGCGACCGTCACGGGTGGTTCGATCGAAGGCTCCAACGTCAACGCAACCTCCGCGCTCGTCGATATGATCGAAGCGAGCCGGGCGTGGGAAACGCAGGTAAAACTGATCGACACGGCCAAGCAGCTGGATGACGGCGGCGCGTCCCTCATGCGACTTGATGGTTAATTTGGCACGAACCTTGCTTTTCGTTGAGCAAGCCTGACGGCATCACGGAGTTAGACCATGACCAACGCAGCCCTTCACGTCGCCCGCACCGGCCTCGACGCGCAGAACACGAAGATGCGCGTGATCGCCAACAACCTGGCGAACGTCAACACGACCGCCTTCAAGCGCGACCGCGCCGATTTCGAAACGCTCGCCTACCAGCAGATGGTGGCCGCAGGCGCCAATTCGGACAGCGAGAACAAGTTCGCCACCGGCCTCAATCTGGGTTCGGGTGTCGCGATGCAGGGCACCAGCAAGATCAACACGCAGGGCACGCTGCAGCAGACCGGCAACGCGCTCGACATGGCGATCGAAGGCTCCGGCTTCTTCCAGGTCCAGCGCCCGGACGGCACCACCGCCTACACCCGCGCGGGCAATTTCAGCACGACGGCCGAAGGCGCGATCGTCACCAGCGACGGCCTGCCCCTGATCCCGCAGATCACCGTGCCGCAAGGCGCGACCGGCATCACCATCGGCAATGACGGCACCGTCACCGCGACGCTTCAGGGCCAGACCGAACCAACCCAGCTGGGCCAGGTGGAGCTTGCCAGCTTCATGAACCCGGCGGGCCTTCAGCCCATCGGCGGCAACCTGCTGACCGAAAGCGCCGCCAGCGGGACCCCGCAGGTCGGCGTCGCTGGCCTCGACGGTCGCGGCATGATCCGCTCGGGCAATCTCGAAACCTCGAACGTCAATGTCGTCGAGGAACTGGTCGACATGATCGAAACGCAGCGCGCCTATGAGGTGAACAGCAAGATGATCAAGGCGACGGACGAAATGCTCCAATACGTCAATCAGCAGCTGTGAGCCGACTGATGCGCCTCGCTTCCTCCTCGATCCTCGCGCTGTCACTGGTGGCCCTCACCGCCACCCCGGCAATGGCCGGCAAAAAGCGGGATGCCGAGCGGCAATTTTTTGCCCCCACGGTGGTTGCGCAGCCCGCCGCCCCTGTGGCGAACGGCTCGATCTTTCAGGCGTCGATGGGCTACACCCCGCTCACCAGCGGCGCGCGGGCGCAGAGCGTCGGCGACATCATCACCATCGTGCTGGTCGAACGCACGCAGGCGACCAAGACCAATTCGGCCGATACCAGCCGCAGCGGCAGCATCGGCCTGACGCCGCCCAGCACGGGCCTGTTCTCGAAGCTCTTCTCGCCCAGCGACGTCGCCGCCAGCGGCGATCAGGGCTTCACCGGCAAGGGCAACGCGACGCAGTCGAACGCCCTCAACGGCGAAATCACCGTGACGATCGCGGCGGTCTATCCCAACGGCACGATGCTGGTGAAGGGCGAAAAGGCGCTGACGCTCAATCGCGGCGATGAGTTCATCCAGATCAGCGGCCTCGTCCGTCAGGCGGACATCACGCCGGACAACCGCATCGCATCGACCCGCGTGGCCGACGCCAAGATCATCTACACCGGCAAGGGCGAAATCGCCCGCGCAAGCCGCCAGGGCTGGCTGCAGCGCTTCTTCTCGATGATCAGCCCCTTCTGATGGAGACCGGCAGAGCCATGACCCGCCTGTTCCGCCTTCTGCTTGCCGCCCTCGCTCTGGCTGCGGCGCCCGCCGCCCATGCCGAACGGATCAAGGACCTGGGCACCTTCCAGGGCGTCCGCCCCAACCAGCTGACCGGCTACGGCATCGTCGTCGGCCTCGCTGGCACGGGCGACGACAGCCTCGATTATGCGACGCAGGGCGTGAAGGGCATGGTCTCGCGCTTCGGCCTCACACTGCCGCAGGGCATCAACCCCGCGCTCAAGAATGCCGCTGCCGTGCTGGTCACGGCCGACCTCCCCGCATTCGCCAAGCCCGGCCAGCGCCTCGACGTCACCGTCTCGGCACTCGGCAAGGCCAAGTCGCTGCGCGGCGGAACGCTGATCATGACGCCCCTGCGCGGCGCGGATAACGAAATCTACGCCATGTCGCAGGGCAATCTGGCCGTAGGCGGCCTGGGCGTATCGGGCGCGGACGGCAGCCAGGTCTCCGTCAACATCCCGTCCGCCGGCCGCATTCCCGGCGGTGCGACGGTCGAGCGCGCGGTCGCCACCGGCTTCGACACCGCGCCCACCCTCACCTTCAATCTCGCGGAAGCCGACCTCACCACCGCATTGCGCGTGGCCGACGGCATCAACCGCACCTTCGGCGACAACCGCGCGCGCGCAACCGATGCCGTGTCGGTGAACATCGACGCCGCGCCCGGCGCGACCGACCGCATCATGATGATGGGCATGATCGAGAATATCGAGATCAAGCCCGCCGATGCCCCCGCAAAGGTCATCGTCAACGCCCGCACCGGCACGGTCGTGATAAACGGCGCGGTCAGGATTCATCCGGCCGCCGTCGCGCATGGCAAACTGACCGTCAGCGTCAACGAAAGCCCCCGCATCGTCCAGCCCGCCCCCTTCTCGCAAGGGCGCACCGCCTTGGAGCCTTCCAGCTCGATTTCGATCGATCAGGAAAAGAAACCAATGATCAATTTTAAAGGTGGAGCATCGCTGGCCGATATAGTGAAGGCGGTGAATGCCATCGGGGCTTCCCCCGCCGACATGGTCGCGATCCTCGAAGCCTTGAAACAGGCGGGCGCGATGAAGGCTGAACTGGTGGTGTTGTGATGCAGATAAATTCGATTTCCACAGGGGTTCAGCCCAGCGCATCGCCCGAAAAGGCGCAGCTGGAGAAGACCGCCAAGCAGTTCGAGGCCATCTTCCTGCGCCAGATGATCGGCACCATGCGCCAGTCTGGCGGCGGCGAAGGCATCTTCGATTCCAGCGCCACCGAACAGTTTCGCGACATGTCCGACGCCCGCACCGCCGATACGATGGCGGAAAAGGGCAGCCTCGGCATCGCGGAGATGCTGCTACGCCAATATGAAAGCCGAATGCCCAAAGCCCCCGCCGCTCCGGTCACACCGGATAAGGGCGCATGAGCGACCTCTTCATCATCGGCGCCTCGGGCACGAAAGCCTACCGCCAGGCGATGGCCGCGATCTCGGAAAATATCGCGAACGCCAGCACCGAAGGCTATTCGCGTCGTTCGCTGACGACCGTCGAGTCCGGCTCGTCCACCGCGACGATGGCGACCTACATCGCCCGCGCCAATTTCGGCGGCACCGAAGTATCAGGCGTCGCCCGCGCCGCCGATCCCTATCTTGATGCCGCCGTCCGCTCCAGCGGCATGGCGCTCAGCAGTTCGACGGCGCGCCTGCGCTGGATGAGCGATATGGAAGGTGCGCTCAACGACACGGACACCGGCATCGGCAAACTGATGACCGGCATGTTCCAGAATATCGACAAGCTCGCGGCCAGCCCCAGCGACCGATCGCTGCGCGTTACGACGCTCGACAGCATCAATCGCGTCGCAGAAGCGTTTCAGCGCACCTCGGCCGACCTCTCGCAGGTATCCAGCGGCATCGCCACCGAAGCGACCGCGTCCGTCGAAACCATCAACCGATCGCTGTCCCAGCTGGCGGGCATCAACAACAGCCTGCTGCGCGCGCAGCCCGGCACGTCAGCCTATGCGCAGCTGCTCGACGGCCGCGACGCGGCGTTGAACACGCTGTCGGCCAATCTGAATGTCGATATCAGCTTCGGCGCGCATGACGTGGCAACGGTCAATTATAATGGCACCACGATCGTGCAGGGCGACAACGCAACGACGCTGGCACTGACCGTCAATGCCAACGGCACGCTGGCGCTCGCCACCGCTGGCGGCACGGCGCTGACCGCACCCTCCAACGGGACGCTGGGCGGCCTCTTTTCCTCGGCTGACATAACGACGCAGCGCCGCACCAGCCTGGACACGCTGGCGCAGCAGTTCGTGACGAACATGAACGCTTGGCACGCGCAGGGCCGTACCGACGCGAATGTGGCAGGCGCCGCGCTCCTCTCCGGTACGACGGCGGCAACCGTCACCGCGCTGATCACCGATCCCGCGGCGCTGGCGACCAAATCCACGGACGGAAGGCTCAACGGCAACCTGCTGGACGCGGGCACCGTCCTGCGCGGCAATGGCAGCGTCGAACAGGGCTGGACATCGATCATCGCGACGCAGGCGAACCTGCTCGCGTCCATCAAAGCCGAACAAACCACCGCGCAGGGCCGCAGCGACCAGGCGATCGCCGCACGCGAAGCGGTCAGCGGCGTCGATCTCGACATGGAAGCGGCGGAACTTCTGCGTTTGCAGCAGGCCTATTCCGGCTCGGCGAAAATCCTTCAGATCGCGAAGGAAACCGTCGATGCCATTCTGCAGATCATCTAAAAAGGGCTGACCCATGGTAGGCATCACCAACAAGACGCTGATCGCCGAAATCCGCCGTCAGCAGCAGCTGTCGCAGGGCATCATCGAAGGGCAGACCGCCATTTCGACCGGGATCACGTTGACCAAGCCATCGGACAATGCGCTGGCCTGGGTTCAGGTGTCGGAAATCGGCAAGGCGCAGGCGCAGCAATCATCCTGGCAGGCCAATGTCAGCTATGGTCAGGGCCGCGCAGCCAACGCCGAATCGAATCTCGAAGAGATCAACACCCTCCTCATCAGCGCGCAGGAACTGGTGACCTCCGCCCGCAACGGATCGCTCAACGATGCGCAACGCACCGCGATCTACGAAGATGTGAAGGGCATTCGCGAGGCTATCGGTTCGCTGCTTAATCAGACCGACTATCAGGGCGTGCCGGTATTCGACGATACGCAGAGCGTATTGGTTCCGGTGAGCCGGGGGCTCAATCTGGCAGTGGTCGGCACCCGGCAGGAGGTTTCGGAAGGAATCGACGTCGGCGGAACGCCCATGACGCTGGACGGCATATTGGCCCAGGCGCTCACCGCCTTGCAGGGCGGCACCGACGCTGACCTCCAATCGGCGCTGACCGCGATCAAGGCGGGACAAAGCCACATCACGATCGAACAGGCCAAGCAAGGCGTCCGTAGCGACCGGCTGGACGTGACCGGCAACCGGCTGACCAGCGTCGATCTGGACCTGAAGGAACGCCGTCAGGGCCTCGAATCGACCGACCTGTCCGAAGTCATATCGTCGGTGAAGAGCAAGCTGCTCCAACTGGAAGCCGCTCAGTCCGCCTTCGCACGGATCAATCAGCAGACGCTGTTCGACCTGATCCGCTAAGCGTCAACACCGCCCTCCCCTGTTCGTCATCCCGGCGAAAGCTGGGATCTCAGGAGAGGGCGCGCAACCCGGCCCGAGATCCCAGCTTCCGCTGGGATGACGATAAGAAACCGGAACGGCAGAAAAAACCTCCCATCCTAAACCTCCCGCTAACCATTGGGCGTTAACCATCTGACGAAAGCGCATCTTGCGTCGTCGGGTGAAAGCCCGGCGGGCAGAATTTTCAGGGGTACTCATGTTCGCAATCATTGGCCTGGTCGTGCTGCTCGCCATGGTATTTGGCGGCTTCATCTTCACGGGCGGCGACATCGGTCCCGTTCTCCACGCCCTGCCCCATGAAATGCTCATCATCGGCGGCGCCGCTGTCGGCGCGCTGATCATCGGCAATTCGGGCGCGGACCTGAAGGCGCTGGGCGGCGGCGTCGGCAAGGTGTTCAAAGGCCCCAAATATAAGAAGCAGGATTTTCTCGACTGCATCTTCCTCGTCTCGCGCCTGATGAAGACGCTGCGCGTCGAAGGCCCCGTGGCGCTGGAACCGCATATCGAGGACCCGGCCAGTTCCACCATCTTCTCCGAATATCCCCGCCTGATGGCTGACAAGACGCTGATCCACCTGATGAGCGACACGCTGCGCCTCGTCGTCGTCTCCTCGGGCACGCTCGATCCGCATGCGGTCGAAGAGGTCATGGATAATGCCCTCAAGACGCATCATCATGAAGCGTTGAAGCCCGCCGACAATCTTCAGGGTCTGGCCGACGCCCTCCCCGCCCTCGGCATCGTCGCGGCGGTTCTGGGCGTCGTAAAGACCATGGGATCGATCGACCAGCCCCCGGCAATCCTGGGCGGCATGATCGGTTCTGCGCTCGTCGGCACCTTCCTTGGCGTGTTGCTCGCCTATGGCATGGTCGGACCCTTCGCCAATCGCTGCCGCGCGGTGATCGAGGCGGACGGCGCCATGTACCATGTGGTGAAGCAGATCATCATCGCCTCGCTCCATGGCCATCCCCAGCCGCTCGTCATCGAAGCTGCGCGCTCCAGCCTGACCCATGCGAACCAGCCGGCCTTCGCCGAAGTGTTCGACGGCATGCGGGGCAAATAAGCCATGGCCGAAAAGAAGCGCGGCGGTAACGAGCCCGAACCCCGGCCGATCATCGTCAAGAAGATCATCGTCGATGGCCATGGCGGTCATCATGGCGGTGCGTGGAAGGTCGCCTATGCCGACTTCGTGACGGCGATGATGGCCTTTTTCCTGCTGATGTGGCTGCTCGGCGCAACCACCGAAAAACAGCGCAAGGGCCTCGCCGATTATTTCACGCCGACGCTGGTCGAACTGAAAATGTCCTCGGCCGGGTCAAGCGGCCTGTTCGGCGGCGATAGCATGGTCAGCAAGGAAAATTATCCCACGACCGGCGGTCAGGGTAACCTTGCCATCACCATCCCGCGCGACGCGACCGGCACGAAGGATCAGGGCGGCAAGGCCACCCGCGCCGCCGACCGCGCCAAGTTCGAAGCCGTGAAGAAGGAACTGGAAGCGCGCATGGCCCGCAAGAAGGGCATGGACAAGCTGCGCCGCAACGTCCGCTTCACCGAAACCCGCGAAGGCTTACGCATCGACCTCATCGACGAATCCAATTTCGCGATGTTCGCCATGGGCACCGACAATCTGCTGCCACAGGCCCGCGATCTGGTGAGCGAAGTGGCGGGCGTCGTGCGCGACATGCCCAATCCGCTGATCGTGCGCGGTCATACCGACGGCCTGCCCTACAGTTCGGGCCAGAGTATGAACAACTGGATGCTCTCCTCCGCCCGCGCCGAAGCCACGCGCAAGACGCTGGCGGCGAGCGGCATCGGCAACGACCGCTTCGCCCGCATCGAAGGCGTCGCCGACCGCGAACCCTTCGCCAAGGGCAATGTTTACGACCCGCGCAACCGCCGCATGTCGATCATCCTGGGCTGGACCCGTGGCAGCGACAGCAGCGACGATCAGGGACAGGACGAGGAAACCAAGGCCGCCATCAAGGAACGCGACAACCCCGCACGGATAGCCCGCGAAGAGGTGACCAGGATCGACATGGGCGGCACCGGATTGCCTAGCGGCGTCCAGTTGCTCAACCCAACAGCGCCCGGCACGTCGAGCAAGCCCGGTAAGCATTGATTGACTCGCCGCGACGAGTGGCTTGCGGTCAGTCTGCCTTCCCGGAAATGGGTAAATGGGAGCTGAAGTTTTATCGGATCGTCCATTGCCTACTGAGAAAAATGGTCCGGGAGTACCAAGCCCGTCATTAAATCTATGGGCTTGCCATTCGCGTAGCTGAGTGTCCCTTGGAGAGGCGCAAGGCGGTTGACGAAGGTGGTTCTTGGATCAAAAAAACGTCCTGCCGCATGAAAGTCGGCACGTACTATCTTGGCTTGCACTGGCCAATTTGGGAGATAGGTCTGGCTATCGGCTCGGCGAATGGCAGCTACCGGATGGTAGAATCCTGTATCGATGCTGGGGCCGAACCCGGTCTCAGTTGCAAGTTCCGGGAAATCAGATGGATAGCGTGCGTTACCGATGAGAAATGCGCCGAGGTCCATTACCACGCCTGGCTGGGCTCTGAACGAGACAGTCCCAAGACAGAAACACGTTGCCAACGTCGGCCCCGCGCCGCCCAATGATAGTCCATAAAGTAAATAATTCCCTGGAGGAACCTCGAGGAGATATACGCGAACCGAAGTACCTTTATTGAAAGTTTCGCCATTTCGTATTGCGAAGAGAGGCTCGTCTGATGCTAGTCCGTCGATGTCTGACATCCGCATGAAGATGGGCTGCGCGGGGAGTCCATCCTTTCCTTTCGGAACATGATATAGCAGATAGGCACGGTTGAGGATGACGCCTGTGAATGCCCCATCTCTTATTTCACGCATTTGGGCTGCCACAGGAATCGATACAAACGCGATGATACCCGCGAGAATTTTAGAACAAGTCCGAATCATTGCGAGACCACCGTTGCTACTGGACGTGGCCCGGAAGCTACCTTGGCCTGCACCGCTATCGATTTAATCGAATAGGCATCGACCAACAGCTTCCAAGTAGGTTCATCGATTGGGTAGCGAACATATCCCCGAGGTTCCATGCAACGGCGAAGACGCGACTGCGGAAGTCGGCGCTGCATCGGCCCCATAACCATCTCACCAATTGCCATGCCAACTAGTCCGTTGCTGGGTGGATTGGAATGCAGTCGTTCATCCGATGGGAGGCGTGCTCGCGCGCCATAGGGGGGTAAGGGTTGGGGACCCACCGGCGCAGGACCACCAAGGAAACGATAGCAGTCCGCAAAATCTTCGTATGCCTGCGTGTAACTGACCCCATCCTTATGAAAGAAAAAGTGCTTCCATCCTTCTTTTTGTATTCGTGGATCGGAAACGCTCTGTAGATTTGGCACAATCACACTAGCTGCATCTGGAATCTGCGCTACAGCGCCAGCCGAAAACATCGCTCCAGATAGACAAGCGAGAACAAATCGCAATTCAATCTCCTGCCACAAGAAATCCGTGACTAAATGGAAAGCTAAGTCATAGGCCAGCAAGCGGCAGCTTGCTAGAAAGTTGAATTCCAAACAAGCGGCTAGTTTCACGATGCCGTGAACCTGCTCTTTGACCTATATTGGCGGTTTCCTGCCACCATCCCCGCTCAAACCGGCAACACCAAACTCGCCTCCAGCCCGCCACCAGCCCGGTTCACCAGCCTCAGCGCGCCCCCATGCTCCGCCATGATAGCGCGCACCAGCGCCAGTCCCAGCCCAGCCCCCCCAGTCTCCCGGTTCCGCGACCCCTCCAGCCGGGTGAAGGGCTCCATCATCTCCTCCATCCGATCCTCGCTGATACCCGGCCCATCATCCGCCACGACCAGCCGGATCGCGCCATCCTCGCGCACCACGGACACATGCGCCCGCTCGCCATAGACGATCGCATTCTCGATCAAATTGCGCAGCGCCCGCCTGATCTGCTGCGGCCTGACCGAAGCCACCGCCCGCACACTATCCGCCATCTCCGCAGGCGAACCCAGCTCAATGAAATCCTCCACGACAGCATCAGCCAGCGCGGAAAGATCAACCTTCTGCGCCGCCTCCGTGCTCCGCCCGGCCCGCGCAAGGGACAGAATATCCTCCAGCATCCGATTCATCTCATCGATCGTCTGCGACATGCGCGCCCGCTCGCCCTCATCCTCCACCGACTCCGCCCGCACCCGCAGCGACGCCAGCGGCGTCCGCAAATCATGGCCGATCGCGCCCAGCATCCGGTCCTTTTCATCCAGCATCGCAAAGATGCGGCCGCGCATCGCGTTGAAGGCGGTGGTCAGCTCCCGCACATCCCCCGGCCCGCGCTCTTCCACCGCATCGGCCGATCCCGTGCGCGCGAACTGCTGCGCCGACCGCGTCAACTGCCCCAAAGGCCGCGCCAGCCGTCGCCCGACCCACAGCAGCGGCAACAGCACGATCACATAAAGGGTCAGCGTCTGCCAGGCGAGCCAGCCGCCAAAGCGCGGCGCCCGGTTGCCCGCCCGCGTCTGGGTCACGACCCATTGTCCCGGCGCATATTCGGCCGCCATCGTCAGCCGCCCGCCGCGCGCCGCGCCGCGCATGTCGCCCATGGCGCGCATCCTGACGCTATCGATCCGACGCAGGGGCGGACGCTGATCCCCCTCGACCACCCACACCGATCGCACGGGCAGCCCCACATCCGCGAACATCGCCAGCGCCCGCCGCTCGACCTCGGGCCGCCGCTCGCCAGTCAGGACCGGCGCAGCATTTAAGAAGCGCGCCCGTGGCGGCCGATTGCGCGCGGGCGGCTCGCCCCGGCTGTCCAGCGCATCCACGATACGATAGACGCCCGGCGCCGTCTGCGCGGTCAGCGTCAGTCGGTTACGTTCCCGCAGCAGCAGCCCGAAGTTGATCGCCTGCGCCACGAACAGCGCGATTGCCACCAGGACGATGATCTGCCCGACCAGGCTTTGGGGCCAAAAGCGAAAGCGCCTCACAGCTTCCTCACATCGGCGGACAGCGTGTAGCCGCCCCCCCACACCGTCTTGATCAGCGTCGGGTTCTTAGGGTCAGGCTCGATCTTCTTGCGCAACCGGCTGATCTGATTGTCTATCGCCCGGTCGAACGCATTGGCTTCCCGCCCCTGCGTGATGTCGAGCAGTTGGTCCCGGCTCAACACCTGATTGGGCCGCGTCGCAAAGGCCATCATCAGATTATATTCGGCCGTCGACAGCGGCAGCGCCACGCCTTCCTGATCCACCAGCACCCGCTCCTGCGACTTCAGCAGCCAGCCCGCAAAGGCATAGGTCGCCCCGTCAGGCGCCGTCACCCGCTGGCCGCCCGTCGCCACGCGGCGAAAGATCACCTTGATCCGCGCCACCAGTTCGCGCGGGGAAAAGGGCTTCAGCACATAATCATCCGCCCCCATCTCCAGCCCGACGATGCGATCCGTCTCCTCCGACTTGGCGGTCAGCAGGATGACCGGAATCTCGCTCGTCTCGCGGATATGGCGGCACAGCGACAACCCGTCCTCGCCCGGCATCATGATGTCCAGGATCACCAAATCGATCGCGTTGGCATTGAGCCGCAACCGCGCCTCCGCCGCACTTTCGACGGCCGTCACGCGAAATCCGTTGCGGATAAGATATTGCGCCAGCGGCTCGCGGATCGAACGCTCGTCATCGACGAGCAGCAGATGGGGTTTTTCACTCATGGGGAATATCTGTCACGACTATCAGCAGCTTGGAAGGGTGAAGGACGCTGCCTCCACCCTTCCGGACGATCAGTTCTTCGGCGCGGCGTCCGCCCCACGGCGGGCCTGCCAGGCATCGCGCATCGCCTGACGGGCGGCCTTCATTTCATCCGCCGTGACGAAGCCGTCCTTGTTGCTGTCGGCCTTGTCGAACATCGCGAGCGGCCCGGCCATGAACTCGGCGCGGGTGAGGACGCCGTCCTTCATCGCCTCGCCCCGCATTCCGCCACGTCCATGGAACATCATGCCGCCGCCATGACCACCATGACCGCGCCCGCCAAAGCGGTGGCCTTCGCGCCCGTCCCGGCCTTCACGGTCGCCATCCCCGCGGCCAAAGCGGCCCTGATGCCCGGCGGCAAATTCTGCCTTGCTGATCTGACCATTGCGGTCGGTGTCCAGCGCAGCAAAGCGCTGATCCAGCCGCGCCTGACGGCGAATGTCCCGATCTTCCTTCGTCAGCTTGCCGTCGCGATTGGCATCCATCTTGACGAAGCGCGCGTCGAGTGCGGCGGTCAGCTCAGCCTTGCTGATCTTTCCGTCCTTGTTCGCGTCGGCCATCATCATCATGCCGCCATGACGACCGGAACCACCGTCGCCCGGCTGCGCCATCGCCAGATGCGACGCCGCCAGCCCGCCAACGACCAGCGCGCCGACAGCAGCGGTGCCCAGAAATTTGCGGATCATCTCTTTTCTTCCTTCCAAGGGGTCACGAACGGCCAACGCCGTCCTTGGAACCCCTTATGAGGCAGACTTGTCCCGCAAACTTGTCATGTCACGGCCGAATTTGTCGCAATTTGTAATGAGGCTTCTCCCCTCCCCTGGAGGGGAGGGGCTATTAGCAGCATCAGCCGTCCCGACGCCCCAGCAACCGCAGACGCAGCGCGTTCAGCTTGATAAAGCCCGCCGCATCCCGCTGGTCATAAGCGCCCGCATCATCCTCGAACGTCACCACCTTCTCGCTGTAGAGCGAATAAGGCGACTTGCGCCCGACGACCTGAACGCCGCCCTTGTAGAGCTTCAGCCGAACCGTGCCCGTCACCTTCTCCTGGCTATGGTCGATCGCGGCCTGCAACATCTCGCGCTCGGGCGAGAACCAGAAGCCGTTATAGATCAGCTCGGCATAGCGCGGCGCCAGCTCATCCTTCAGATGCGCCGCACCCCGGTCCAGCGTCAGCTGCTCGATACCGCGATGGGCAAGGTGATAGATGGTGCCACCCGGCGTTTCATACATGCCGCGCGACTTCATGCCGACGAAGCGGTTTTCGACCAGATCGAGCCGGCCGATGCCATGCTTGCGGCCATATTCGTTCAACGTTTCCAGCAAAGTCGCCGGGCTCATGCCCACGCCATTGATCGCCACGCCGTCGCCACGTTCGAAATCGACCGTGATATATTCGGGCGCGTCGGGCGCGTCCTCGGGATTGACCGTGCGCGAGAAGACATAGTCCGGCACTTCTTCCCACGGATCTTCCAGCACCTTGCCCTCGGACGAAGTGTGCAGCATGTTCGCATCGGTCGAAAACGGGCTTTCGCCACGCTTGTCGCGTGGGATCGGAATCTGGTGCTGCTCGGCGAATTCGATCAGCTTCGTACGGCTGGCCAGGTCCCACTCACGCCACGGCGCGATCACCTTGATGTCAGGTGACAACGCATAATAGCCTAGTTCGAAACGTACCTGATCATTGCCCTTGCCGGTCGCGCCATGGCTGACGGCATCCGCGCCGACCATCTTCGCAATCTCGATCTGCCGCTTGGCGATCAGCGGGCGGGCAATCGATGTGCCCAGCAGATACAGCCCCTCATACATCGCGTTGCCGCGCATCATCGGGAAGACATAGTCCTTCACGAACTCTTCGCGCAGGTCGTCGATGAAGATATGCTCATCCTTGACACCCATCAGCTTGGCCTTCTGCCGCGCAGGCTCCAGCTCCTCGCCCTGCCCCAGATCGGCCGTAAAGGTTACGACCTCGCACTGGTAGGTCTGCTGCAACCATTTCAGGATCACGCTGGTGTCGAGCCCTCCCGAGAAGGCAAGGACAATGCGGTTGATCTTATCGGACATGGGTGGAGCGACCTTCCTTCAAACTTGGCCTGCAAAACTGGCGCGAAATTACCGGCGCGCCGGTATCAGGGGTCGGCCCCAAGTGCAACCGAATCGACGTGCGCAGGTCATGCAAACGGGGCGGCACCGTGCGATGCCGCCCCTGTCTGGCTGATAGTCCGGTGACTTAGCGCGTTTGCGGCGTGAATGTCATCCGGCGATTCCGATCCGCGCCCATCCGATAGACGGTCTGCACCTGCGGTTCGGCATGAATGGTCTGCGGCGGTACATGGGCAGGCGCGTCGGTAAAGGATGCTCGCTCCCCCTTCTCCTGTTGCGCCAGCAGGAACCGCGCCCGGGCCAACCGCTTGCGATGTGTGCGGAAAGGATTCTCTGCGCTAGGGGCAGCGGCGACCATCGCCTCCAGACTGGAGCCGTAAGCAGCCCCGGCCGCAAGAGGCGCACGCATGGGCGCACGCTCAGCCGCCGGCTCCATAAAGGCGGGCGCGACCGCGACAGGCGTGACCGGGGCCGCAAGGACCTCCTCGTCAACCCCCGCAATGTTGCGGCGGCGACGAACGGCAGCAGCCCCGCCCAGCCCCGCAAGCAGCAGCACGCCACCGCCCAAGGCCCACAGAAGCGATTCCTTTGTGCCAGTATCGGCAGCACCAACCTCACGCGCCTCAGCGGCAGGCGGTTTGGCGGGCGCAGCTTCGCTCACGACAGGCGGCGGAACAAAGGCAGCTTCACGCTCAGGCGCCGCCACCACAGGCCGCGCCTCTGCCCTCTCGATCGACTGCGAAGCAGCAGGCCGCTCAACTTGCGCGCGCGGTGCAGTTCGAACCGGCGTGGAAGCCACTCGCGCGCTCTGTCGGCTGGCCGCAGGTTCCACCGCCGTCTCGGCTTCCGAAGCAGCCACCGCAGCATCCAGCCGTTCTTCGACCGAAGCGGTCGGCTGGACCATCGGCTGCGGCACCGTTTGAGCAGGCGCCACCACCGGCGGAGGCACGACAACAGGCGGCGAACCCGCGTCAGGAACAGTTTCCTGCGCAAAAGAACAGGTTGAACCAAGGGCTAGAACAGCGGCAATCGCGGCACCAGCCGGGCGAGCAGATTGAATATATCCTCTCATAGCCCAAGTTGAACCAATGACCTTTTCAATTGACCGCACACCTGGTCACGGATTCACGATGAGTTGATTTTCCCAAGAGACGAATTGTTGCAGACACGAGAGGGATGAACATCCATTCATCTCATTTGACCTAAAAGGCCTTGAACGACTGCTTGCCGTCCTAAACACTATTCAACCCGATCGACGTCACCGTCCCGCCGGTTACCGTCCAACAGCCGATCCTGCCGCGCCTCCTCAATCCGCCGCACCTCACGCTCAGCCTTGGTCTGGCCGAACTTCGCCCGGTTTGCAGCCGCCACCTGCTCCTTATCCTTCCGCATCTTGGCCTTGCGCGCCTGCCGTAGATTGATGATGTCCGCCATACGGCCTCCCCTAGCGATGCTGACATGGAGACTGAAGAGCGGCTTCTATCGAACATATTCATTCTTCGAGTGTCAGCCATAGCAATCCCCGAGCGGGATGAAAAACTCGGTTAAATAGCAAAACAGGCAACGGGACGACGCTGGCGCGCGGCGGTTGCAGATCGCATGGTTTCACTCCACGCCCCGTGCGCAACGGAGGCCTTCCGCTCGACTTCGTCAGACGATGATTCTAGAGGCATTCACATTTTTGCAGGATAGGACGGCGGAAAGTTGGCGCCAGGAGCAGAGAAAGCGGGAGATGAATTGCCACCTCCCAACGTGCGTGACATAGCTTCCGGCGCGGCCTTGCGCGCGATCGGAGCGGCATCAGCAGCTCTAGGCGCCTTGTTGCTCAACCTGCTGCTTTTTCACCGCTATCCTCTATGGACCGTTGAATCTCTCGTCGCACTGATGGTGCTGATAGGCGTAGCTTCGATCTATGGCTTGCTGTACGCCGCAGCCAACCGGTGGATCAGGGCTTTTCTGGAAGCTCTACTGATCGCCGTGATCATCGATGGCGGCGGGGCCTTGGCGCCCTGGCCCATGGTGGCGGGCGCCGTTGTGCTCCTCTTCACGCTCCTTACCCGGCGCTCGATCTTATCCTTCGTCACTGTCGCCGCTTTGGTCGCAGCAGCGTCCAGTCTGGCGGGGCTCGGGCAGCATCGGGAACAAGCTTTTACGGAGGTGACCAAAGCTCCAATCCGCAGCCGCAGCCCAGCAGGTCTGCCTGCCATCGTGCATATCATACTGGACGAGCATGGCGGCATCGACGGCATGCCGATGGACAATCCCCGCACGCCGCAAGTCCGCGAGGCCCTCCAACATTTCTATATCGGCAACGGCTTCCGACTCTACAGCCGGGCGCATAGCGATTATGCTTATACCCTGAATTCCGTGCCACAAGTGCTGAACTTCGGCCAGGTTCAAGAGCCTGGCAGCAGCAAGGAAATGAAACAAAAGGTCGAGCATACGGCCTATTTCGACCTGCTCGCGCGGCGCGGTCATCACATCAACGTGTATCAGTCCGAATTTCTCGACATGTGCGCTTCCGCCTCCATCGCTCACTGCGTAACCTATCAGTCGCAGGACATGGGCGCGGTCGCCACATCCCGCCTGACGACCGCCAGCAAGGTCAGCATAATCCTGCGCAAGCTGACCTCACGCTCGGTTCGCAAAGTGGGAGGGTTCCTTTACAATGGCGTGCGCAAGCTCGGTGTGCCCCTGCCATTCCGCGACATTTCCGATATCCGCATGAACCCTCTCAATGCGGCTGCTGCATTCGACAGGTTCAACGCGGACCTTGCCAAGGCCAAGCCGGGCGACATCTATTTCGCTCACATCCTGCTGCCACATTCGCCCTTTGGCCTGACCGAAGACTGCCGCCTGAAGGAAGGTGCCTGGATCAGACGTGAGCGACCGGGTGCACTTCGTCCCAGGCAGGACGCGGGTTATGACCAGTTGCTGTGCGCGCTGCGCAAGACCGAAACAGCCTTTCGCACTATCAGTCAATCAGCAGCGGGCGATAATTTCGTCATGATCGTGCATGGCGACCACGGTTCCAGAACGACCAACGCCAAGCCCTTCGTGGATCAGGCGGCGATTATGACAGACGCCGAAAAACTTGCCAATTTCTCGACCCTCTTCGCTGTGCGCGGCCCCGCGATCCCACCGGGTAAGGACGCCTCCCCACTGTCGCTTTCCACCTTGGTCACGGGGCTCACCCAATCCCGCTATACCGTCGCGCCGACCGGGCACGGGACACGGCCCAGCCAGGTCTTCCTGGATGATGAGAAGCATGTTCCACGCATGAAAATCAACTTGCCCGCCGGATGGTGACGCCCGTCGCTTGGGGGCGTGGTTGCGTATTGTCGTAAAACAGTCTTTTCGCTAAGCAGTCACGAAATTGAAACACAGGATGTCATGTGAAAAAGTCTTTCGTCCCATTCGGCCTGTTCGGTGCCTTGCTCGTTTCGCTCAGCACTCCGGCATTCGCCTATCTTGACGGCGCCACGGGCAGCATGCTCATCCAGGCCGTAATCGGCGGCGTCGCCGCAGCCGGGATGTTCGGTCGCCACTTCATCGGAAAGATCAAAACTGCGGTGGCCTCGGTTCTCCGCAAAGACGGCTCGCAGCGCGACAACTGATCATGAACGGAGATTTGGTGAGCGACGCCGGGTCGTTTCGCGACCCCGGCAGCCGCGTTTTCGTGCGCGGGCAACGCGTATTCCGATCGGTCAAGCCTGCCGCCGCTCCGGCCTATGAGGCGGCTCGAGATTCAGGTTTACTCCGCCACTTGGCTGACCAACGCATGCTGGTCGATTGGGAAGAGCATGACCCGGCCAGCCTGGGGAACGATCTCGCCGAAGCGACTTACGCGCTGGAACACCCGCGTATCCCGTTCATCTCCTATCCCTATGAGTGGACCTTTTCCCTGCATAAACAGGCGGCCATTCACCACCTGGACGTTCAGTTGGAAGCGCTCGCACGTGGCTTCGCGCTGTCCGACGCGACCGCTTACAATATACAGTTCATCGGCAACCGCCCTGTCTTCATCGACCATGGATCGTTCATCCCGTACAAGGATGGCGACATCTGGATCGGTCATCGCCAATTCTGCATGCAGTTCCTCAACCCGCTCATCTTCTGGGCGCGTTTCGGCGTTTCTCCGGCGCATTGGTTCAGGGGGAGCCTGGAAGGGATCGCACCGGAAGATCTTGCCCCGCTCTTGCGGTGGAAGGATAATTTCTCCTGGACCATAATGGCCCATGTGACAGCTCAGGCCGCGTTGCAGACGCGATCCCTGCGCAAAGGGCAGATTGCCGGAAAGCCCAGTGAACGCAAGCTGCCACGCAACTCGCTGAAAGCGATGCTGGAGGGATTGCGACGCTATATCAGCGAGCTCAAGCTCAAGGGAAGCGAAACCGTCTGGGGCGATTACGCGCAGGACAATAGCTATGCGGCACCCGAAGCCGCGGCGAAACGCGCATTCGTCGGTGAAATGGCAGCTGCGGTGAAACCGGGCCTGATGTTCGACCTGGGCTGCAATTCCGGCGATTATTCCTTGGCCGCGATGGAAAATGGCGCGGCTTCCGTGGTGGGTTTCGATTTCGACTATGGCGCGCTCGAACGCGCGCATCACCGCTTTCAGGGCGCCGATACCCCTTTCCTGCCCTTATGGCTGGACGCGGCGAACCCCAGCCCCTCCCAAGGTTGGGCACAGGCGGAGCGCAAAGGCCTGATGGAGCGGGCTTCGAGTGCGGACGCGCTCGTGGCGCTTGCCTTCATCCACCATATCGCCATTGGGCGGAATGTTCCGCTGGATATGGCCGTCGACTGGATCATGGGGCTGGCGCCTGTCGGCATCATCGAATTCCCGCCAAAATCGGATCCGATGGTCCGCAAACTGCTTGCACAACGTGAGGACATCTTCCCGGATTACAGCGAAGAGTGTTTCCTCAAATATGTATCGAAGCGCGCGCGGATCGTTCGCCAGCAGCATCTGTCCGAAGGCGGACGCCTGCTCCTCTGGTACGACCGCCGCAGCTAAAGCGAACATCCAGCTTTGACGGGATTGCGGCGGGCGACTAGAGAGCCCGGTCATGCAGCCGCACCCGTCCAAGGCCATTGTACCTGAGCGTTCCGTCGTTTTCCTGTTCAATCATGACGCAATGCATCAATTGGCCCACACGGCCGGTATCTTGAAGGCTCTGGCTGAGACCGCGCCGAGCCTCCCCCTGGTTTGTGCCTATGGCACTCCGGCGATCGCCCAAGGCGTCCGCGATGCCGTCGGAACCACGGCGGCTGCCCGCATATCATGGTTCGACCTCAGCGTTCCGCAAACCGGTCTTGCAACCCGACTGCTGAATCGGATCGCCCCCGCAGAGCGGCTTTCCCGCCTTTCCCATCACGCCAGCGCGCTTCAAAATGCATCGTTGATCGTCAGTCCGGAAAGGACCTGCCTTCAACTGAAAAAGCATTGGAAAGGCGGCGGACCGCAATTCATGTTTGTGCCGCATGGCGCAGGCGACCGATCCGTAACCTATCATCGGGACATGGCTGAATTCGACGCGATGCTCGTGTCAGGTCCAAAGGTCGCGGATGAGATGATCCGTCATGGCCTCGCCCAACAAAGGTCAGTCGCGATCATCGGCTATCCGAAATTCGACCTGATCGACAGAAACGCACCGCGCGATTTCTTTGCAAACGGCCGTCCAACCTTTGTCTACAATCCACATTTCGATCCGCACCTGTCCAGCTGGTATCGTCACGGCCACGATATCATCAACTGGTTCGCTTTCGGCCCTGGGCAAACCTGTAATCTCATCTTCGCACCCCATGTGCTGCTGTTCCGCAAGAAACTGCACATATCGCTCGAATATAAGGTGATGAAGCGGCGGCCGGATTTGGACGCCCGCTGGAAAAGCTGCAACAATATTCTTATCGACGTCGACAGCGACCGGCTAAGCGACATGAGTTATACGCTAGGTTCAGATGCCTATATCGGTGACGTCAGCAGCCAGATCTACGAATTTCTGTGGAGGCCAAGGCCCGCCTTCTTCATCGACACCCATGCGCGGGATCATCGTGGGGAACTGCCCTACCTCTCATGGACCGCCGGGGATGTTTTTCGTTCCTCGGAAGAACTCTTGGCCTGCCTTCCCCATTTCAGGGAGAGAGGCCGCCATTTCCGCGCGCGGCAAGAGGAAATATTCCAGTATACGATGGCAAATTCTGCCGAGCCTTCCTCAACACGGGGCGCCCACGCCATTCGTTCATGGCTGGAAAAGGGGCATTTCGATCTAGCCGATGGCGGACTGGTTTGAACCGCCCCTTATCGACGGTTTCAAGACAGGCAGGATGCAAACAGCGCAATCCAGCCCGGTCCCTCGACGATATGGCAGCGTGTACGCCCCAGGGCCTCGGCCTCTTCAAACATGGGGCTCACTTCAATCGTTGAAGGCAAGACTGCCTTGTAGCTTTCCGGCAGGTCGCCTCGGGTCAGAAAATTCCGGTCAAAGACGAGCAGATCGACGCGATAGCGCCTGATATAGTTTCGCACGCTTTGGAGCTCGTCGAAGCGCCCCATTGTCAGGGAGGCCTCCAGACCTGCCTGACTCTCCCTATGGTAGCGCTTGTGATAGGGAATATCATGTTCCGGCGTCGCCAGCACCGATCGACCGGTCAATGCGGGGATGAAACTCAGATCATCGGATATGCCCGCTATGCGTGTACCCGGCGGCGTCCGCACTATGAAGGCGAGAAGGTCCGGATGCTCGGCATGAACCACTCGCGTTTTGGGCGTCGCGAATATCCCGACTGCCACTGCCAAAGCGAACAGCATCATCGCCATTCGAGCAAATGGTTGCGCTAATATCTTGCGCTCCAGCAACCAGTTCCATGCGCGACCGGCCCAAAGGCCAGACGCAAGGCTGCCCATGATCAACAATACCGGCTGGCTGTATCGAGCAGGCAGATGGAATGTGAAGGCGACCAGCGCAGCGATTAGATAGCAGAGGGCGGTGGCAACCAGCGCATAGGGAAACAGGACATAGGCCCGATTGCTCTCTGCCGGGGAGTCTTCACCAGCACCTGGCCCGCGCCGGACCCGGACCCGGACCCAGAGCACCAGCATGGGAATGACGCTCAGCAGCAGATTGACCAGAAGGCGCGGATCACCATTGCCCTGACAATTGATGATGGCGGGAAGATATCCGATGCGCGGCGAACATAGCCAGGCGATGTCTCCGCCCCGCCCAACGATACTGCTGCGACCGCCAACGCTCATCAGGCTGGGCATGCTTCGCGCTTCGCCAAGGCGCAGGACCGGCCCCCAATCGCCCATGCCCGCCTTAAAGAGCGAGGCTGATCCGAGGACGAGGATCGCGGCCAGGGCGAGCAGGGCCACGCTTCGCCAGGACAGGGAAAACCCAATCGGGAAACGCCAGCCCACTATCCAAAGCGAAAAAATGCCGAGGCACGTGATCGCGGGCGCTGGATAGACGATGCTGAGCAGCAAAAGCCCCGCGATTGTGAGGCCGTACCGTCGCGTTGGCAGACCGATCAGCGTCAGAAGGATCAGCGGCGACGCGAAGGCGCGCGGCGTTCCCGAAAAAATGGAATCATTGTGAATGATCGCGGCCATGACAAACAGCGTCGCCATCAGGCGGCGGCGCGCGTCGACCGTGAAGCAGGCGCTCAGCTTCCAGGCCAGAACCGCTGTTATCGCGACCAGAGGAAATGCGAGCGACTTGGCGAACAGCACGGGCGCGACACCCAGGGCAGCGGCTATGTGCAGGAGCGCTCCATAGAGGGGCGGCGCCGTTTGCTGCCAATAATCCGCCAAAACGTCACCTGGCCGCGATGTCGGATCATACAGTCTGCTGGTCCAGCTCAGGAACTGACGGGCGTCATCGGCGATCGCCCATGGATGGAGCAGGAAAGCCTGAACCGCATAAACCAGCAGGGTAATCAGCGTCAGCCCCGCCAACAGCGGGACGCTTTTCGATTTTGCACCGCCGATCATGGCCTCACAGCTGCCTCGCTGCGTCCCTGCCAATAATCACGCACGAACGGCGCACCGGCGATCGCGGGCAGCAGATATCTCGATGTCGCCAGCACGCCGACCGCCGCGCCCGCCGCGGGCGAAAGCCACTGCGAATAGAAATGGATGATCGCCGCGTCCCGGCTACCAATCCCCGCCATCGTAAGTGGCAGCAACCCCGCCAGAATCGACAAGGTCGCGAACGCCATATTATCGAGCAGCGGGACATTGGCATGGACCGCCTTGGTGAATAGCCAGAACTGCCCAAGATGCCCCGCCCAGATGGCGACCGAGAAGAATACCGTGCTCCACGCCCGCGCGGGACGCGACCAGAACCAGTCCGCCATCACCGACCATTCCTGCATGAAGCCATCCAGCCGTGTCGAAATCTTGCCTGGCATGAACCCGATGGCCCAGAGCAGCGGGCGCCGCGCCGTGCTGAACGGCGCCATCAGCAGCGCCAGCAGCAGGAACAGCCCTGCGACCGCCAGCGTGCACAGCCACAGCAGCCAATCCGGCCCTGCCGTCCAGATAAGCGCGAATGTGCCCCACAGGAGCAACGCGGCCATGTCCATCATCTTCTCGAACACGACCAGAGACACGGCGCGCTCGGCCGGAAAACCATATTTCTGCGCCAGCACCCACCCCTTCGCGATGTCGCCCATCTTTGACGGCAGCACCGCGTTCAGGGTGGAAGCTGACAATATCAGCCGCAGGCACGCGCCAAAGGGGATCGGCGACCGGCTCAGCATGGCAAAGCGCCACGCGGTAGCGAGCGTCAGCGGCACGGCGGCAAGCAGGCTCATCGCCAGCCAGAGCCGGTTCGAATGACGGAACACGTCGATAACGCGGCCCGCATCGACACTGGCCCAGATCACCACCAGGATGACGAGGCTGACGGCAACGCTCAGCAGCTTGCGCATCAGCCTTCGGCCCCGTCGCGCGAAACCCGGCGCTCGATGACCAGCGGTTCGCCTGCGCCAAGCCCGCGAACCAAATGCGTGAGGTCCTGCCAAGGCTGCAAATGATTCGCCTGCCAGACCCGCGCCATGATCGTGGTCGATGACGTCTGAAAGCCGCCAATGCCGACCGAAGCGACGTCCTGCCACCCCTCGTCCGCAAAGATTTCATCACGGATGGTGACACCCTCGCCGTCCCAACGCAGGCTCCGCTGGAAACGGAACGGCGCGTCCTTCCGCCCGGTCACAAGGATCTTCTGGAGCAACCGGCGCACAAGATCGGGGAAGAAGCGGCCAAGGCTCACCATCATGCACCGCAGGATCACCGACTTGACCGGCGTCAGCAGCGTCGATTTCGCCCACGCCATCTTGCCCGCGACATCGAACCCGTCCTCGTCCCGGCGCACCTCATAGTCGCCCGGCAGATGCTGAACCGCCGCCCGGCCAGCCGTGGTCGCGATTGTGATCCCGCTATCGGCAAGGCTCAGCCGATCGCCCGCGAAAAACTGAAACGCCCCTCCCTGCCGCAGCCCGGCAAAGAGCGCCCGCCCACCACGCCGCTGGACAATCAACCCAGCGCCCGGAAACCATGCCGACGACCCGGCGGACGGCGAAGCCCCAACCCGATCAGTCCGCCATTCGGACCAGCAAAGCAGCCAGCTCCACACATGATGCCCGATGATATGATCGTCGGAATAGCAAGGCGGCCCGTCCCGCTCGAACAGCGCCATCGCCCGGTCAGTGACAAGCGTCGCCTCTGGCATCCACGCGCCAGCAATCTCGAACCCATGCGGAAAGAAATTCTGCGTTCCCCGACTGGTGTAAGCGCCGCCCACCGTGCCATCCGGATGCACGAAATGCGCGAAGAAGCTGATCGCCCGGCGGCACGCCTCACGCAACCCAAGATCAGGCCGCCGCCGGTCGCTCTCCGCCAGCAGGCCGATCGTCAGGCTCAGATAGCCCGGATCAGCGCCGCCATATTCGTCGAACCAACCTTCCTCATGCTGCCATGACAGCAGCCGCGCCACCCGCGCGCGCAGCGGCTCTTCCCACTCCGGCCCATCCAAAGCCGACATGCGGATCAGGTTGGCGACGATCAGCGCCTCATGGTTCGACAGACGCCCCGATTCCTGATGGGTCGCCAGCCACCCTGCCCGCTTACGGAAAAAAGCCCGGATTTCGGCATCGTCATCGACCCCAATGATCCGCGCTGCCTCGATGCAGGCAAGCAGCGAAAAAGCCGCTGCTCCAGCCGCCCGCTCAAACGGATAATAATCGTCGCAAGACCCGTCGGCATGCGCCGATCTCGCCGCAAACCTGATCCCCGCCGCTACAAAATCGCGGATGGCGGGCGCCTGGAAATACGCATTGCCTGGCGCATCCAGCGACCAGGCCAGCGCCAGCGGATAGACGAATTCCTGGCTCATCCCGCACGGGAAATCGATCATGCGGTAATGCCAGTAAAGCCGATCGAAACAGCCATAGGTGCGGCTGACCGGCGTCCGGTCCAGCAGCGTCAGGATCTTCGGTATCTCACCCAGAGCCTGCCGCGCCAGCAGATCGCGCCGCGAAATCGTCATAGCGCGCTGCCGTCCTTCAGCACGTCATAGGATGAAGGCATGTCACGCATGCGAAGCTGCAAATCATGGATCATGCGCCGGGTGACGAGCAACTGCTCGCCAAGCAGCCCCGCTATCCACATCAGCGCCGCCAGCACCAGCAGGCATGACGCCGCCACCAGGCTCGGAACATGCGCCCGCTCGGTGCCGCCCGCGAACAGCAGCATCCATCGGATCACCAGACCCGCACCGATCGCCAGCGGCGGCAGGCTCAGGTAGAAGAAGGTCATCCCCGGCTTGTAGATGAAGAAGGTCCGCGTGATCGACTTCATCGACCGCCAGACATAATTGTGCATCGATCGCAACAGGCGCGATGGCCGCGTCTCGCCGTTGACGCGGATCGGAACCGAGGTAATCGGGATGTTCGACAGCCCCGCCTGGATGATGGATTCCAGCGTGTAGGTATAAGTGTCGAAGACGTTGATCTCCAACGCAGCCGTGCGCGCGATCGCCCGGAAGCCGCTGGGCGCGTCATGAATATCGGCCTGCGAAGCCATGCGCACGACTTTGGTCCCCAGCCACTGGAGCTTGCGCTTGACCCAGGAAAAATGGGCGATGGTGGAAATCGGCCGATCGCCGATCACCATCTGCGCGCGCCGTTCCAATATCGGCTGGATCAGCAGTGGTATGTCGTCCGCATTATATTGATTATCGGCATCGGTATTGACGATGATGTCCGCACCCTCCGCCAGGCACCGCTTCAGCCCCGCCATGAACGCATAGGCAAGGCCGCGATTGACCGGCAGGTCGACGACATGATCCACCCCATGGGCCAGCGCCACTTCGACTGTTCGATCGGTGCTGCCATCATTGATGATCAGCCATTCGACCTTGTCCACGCCCGGAATATGTCTGGGCAGAGCGGCCAGTGCCTCCGGCAAGGATTCTTCTTCATTCAGGCACGGAATCTGTATTATTAACTTCATATGCTCCGCTCTTTTGCCGATTGAACCGCTGGCGCGGGTCCGATAACGCGCAATCCGCATTTCCCTTCATTTGTCAATCGCCGGGCGGGACCATGAGCAGCAGCCAAACTCATTCCTTGCACGGTTTCTTGCACTCGGGGGCCATGCTCGATCGCACCCATCGCATCGCCGTCTACCTCTATGAGCCGAGCGACGGCGGGCTGGACCGCGTCGCGATCCTGCTCGCCAATCATCTGGCGGCACAGGGAATAGGCGCGGAACTGTGGATGGCCCGGACCGAAGGCCCACTCGCCGCGCTGATCGCACCCGATGTGACCGTGCGCCAGATCCCTGCGGCAAAGCTTCCGCGCGGCCTCTCGATGCTCACCCAACTGCCCGCCCTTCGCCGCATGATCCGGCGCCATCGGCCCCACGTCCTCTATTCGGCAGGCAATCAGAGCAACCTGCTCGTCGCCCTCGCCGTAATTGGCACACCCGCCCGAGCGGTCGGCCGCATCTCCAACCCCATCGTTCGGCCCGGCAAGCGCGGCATTCTTGCATGGCTCCGGCGCAAGCGCTTCCAACTGACAGCCTGGCTCAGCGATCGCACCATCGTCATGGGCAGCAGCGATGCCGATCTGCTTGGCCATGGCTGCCCCCCGATCCGGGCAAAGGTCGCCTTCCTGCCCCGCCCCACAGTCACTCCGTTGCTGGAGCAGACAGGCAGCAAGCGCCGCCCGACGTCACCTGGCACGGTACGGGAACTGCTCGCGGTCGGCCGCCTCGTCCCGCAAAAGGACCATCGCACGATGTTCGCCGCCCTTGCCCGGGTGAAAAGCCATGACTGGCGCCTGCGCATCGCCGGGCAAGGACCGTTGCTCGACGACCTCAAGCAGCAGGCCGCCGACCTTGGCATAGCCGATCGCATCAACTTTCTCGGCTTCGTTTCCGACCCTCAGGCCTTGGCCGAGCTTTATGCAAACGCCGAAGTCCTGTTGCAGTCATCCCGCTGGGAAGGCCTCACCGCCACCGCCATCGAAGCGCTCGCCTGCGGCTGTCAACTCGTCATCACCGATTGCACTCCCAATCTGCGCGACATCGTCGCCGATGCCGGGCAGCATCCGATGGTGCCGGTCGGCGACCATGTCGCCTTTGCAGACGCGATAGACTGGACCCTCTCCCGCCCCGAAGATCCCGACCGCGCGCGGGAAGCGGTGCGCACTTACGGCGTGGAAGCCGCGCTTTCCCAATATCAGACCCTGTTTGCGGAAATGCTGAGCTAGCGCGTCGTCACCAACCTCTCACCGTTCGCCCTGAGCTTGTCGAAGGGCTTCAGTTCTGTTGAGGAAGAGCGGGAGGCTCTGAAAGAACTCCCCCTACCTCAAATGCCGCCGCACCGCCGCCGCGCGCATCACAAAGCCGCCCATCGAAGCCACCAGCACCGCCAGCGCAGCGCCTTGCGCGCCCATCCGGGGCAGAAGGACCACCAGCATCACGCCCAATATCGCGCATTCGACCAATCGCACCGTCACTGTCAGCCGCTGCCGATCGATCGTCATCAAAATGGGATCGAAGCTCACCCCCGCCATCTCGATCGCCGCCGCCCCCGCCAGTAGCAGCAACAGCGGATAGGCAGGCAGGTAAGCCGCGCCGGACATCTTGACCAGCACCCACTCCCCGACCAACCACAGCAGCAGGATAATCAGGACAGCGCTCAAAGCCGCAGCCGCGCTGATCTGCCGGGACAGCTTGCGCAGCGCGGTCATGTCCCCCTCTCGCCCACCGCGCATATGATGGCGCGTGGACTCCGCGAAGATGGCGCGCGACATAAGTTGCGAGAAGGTCGTCAACGCGTTGCCCAACTGTGCCGCCAGGCGGTAATAGCCCGCTCCCGTCGTGCCCGCGAACATGCCCACCAGGAATATCGGCACATTATTGATCAGTGCCAGCAGGCTAAGGTTGATGTTGCTGGCGATCGAAAAATTCAGGATGCCGGGGAAATGGCGCCGCGCCTCCCCAATCCGGACCGGCTTCACCCTGCCGATGTGGCTGCGACCATGGCGAAACGCCAGAATCCAGTAGGTCAGGGACACGACGACCTCCGAAAAGGCCCAGGCCATCAGAAAGCCCAGCGGCGTCGGATTGAACCACCATGCCACCAGCGCGCCAGCCATGCGCATGATCGGCATCATGCTTTCGGCAAAGGCGGCCGCTGCAAAGCGATCGAGCAGACGCAATATGCCCACAGCCGTCGATCGGGTCGCCAGCAGGACCACGGACGCGTAGCCCAGACCCATCCACGCGACGGACCTGTTCCAGCCCAGAACCGGCCCCAGCAGCAATGCGATGGTCGCCGCCAGCACTATGCCCGCCGCCGCGCTCAGCAGATCGATGGTCAGGGTAGCGCCGACCAGCTTGGCCAATGCGGATTTCTGGCCGTCCCGCAAAGGGGCCTGCCCGAACTTCACGACCGCCTGCCAACTGTCGAAAGTGACGATGCGGGCGATGAACTGGGCTATCGCGATGACCAGGCTGAACACGCCAAAACCCGCCGGCCCCATCGTACGGGTCGCGATGGCGAGATAAACCAGGCTCAGGACCGCGCCCAACCCCTTGCTGCCAAGCAGCCAGCCGGTGTTACGGACGATATTCGCAAACCCGCGCTTGTCCCCGGCGTTATCCGCCACCGCCCGCCTGAACCGACTGATCATGGCGCCTGATTGCCGAACTCACCGCGGATGCCAAGCGGAATTGTCGGCGCAATCGGCTGCCACTCCGGCCCGGTCATCAAGGACACACCCCACCACCGCCAAAGATCGCGCTTAACCCGGCGTCCCAATTGCACTATCACCCCCGGCATGGCCACGCCTTCCCTGCGTCAACTCGACATTTTTGCGCAGATGGTGGCGGCGGGTAGCATGTCGCGCTGCGCCCGCGATCTGGGCGTCCCGGTCGAAGACATCGCGCGCGCAATCGCCTCACTGGAAATGCGTCTTGGCTATCGTCTGTTTGAAGGCCCGCCTGATCATCAGCGGCTGACTGCGGCGGGGCGCAAGACCGCCGAGGCGATGACCCTCTTGTCGCAGGATCAATCCGGCAGCTGGGCGCTGGACGAAACGGCCCCCGCTTCCCCTCCGTCCGTCGCTCCAGAAGCCGCGCCTGCGGAGCCTTCCCCCGCACCAGCGCGTCAGGCGATCACCCTTGCCGCCCCCGCGCCCGTTTTCGGCCACTTCCAGGAAGCGCTCGCCGCGTTCGAGGCCGCGAATGAGGATATCGCGATCACGCTCGACCTCTCCATCCACCTCGCCGATGAGGCGCGCGCGGCACTGGAGCAGGGCCGCGTCGATATCGCCTATTTCTACGCATTGGGGGAACAGCCGGGCTTCGCATCCCGCTATGGCTGGTCGGAACAGATCAACCTTTACGCCGGGGCGGATCATCCGCTCGCCCGGCGCGACATCGTCACGACCGACGATCTCCGGATCAGCCCCACGCTCGCCATGGAGCCGAATAACGGCCTGCGTCGCATCATCGATGAAGCGCTCGACCGGGAAGGCATCAGCATGGGCGCGCCGGTGCTCGAAACCGACAATGTGTTCGATATCATGACCATATTGCGCGAAGGCGCGGGCTGTTTCGCCGCCTTCGGCCCTCTCGCCCGAGACCTCGGCCGCATGAACGGCATCCGCCGCCTGCCCCTCGAACGCCCCCTCCCCTCCATCGAGGTCCGACAAGCCCTGCGCGCCCGCGCCGACGCAGACTCGCCAGTGAGTGCGCTCGCGGAATTTCTCTTCCTCTGATCTTTCATTCCGGGTGCACGATCTATCTCGGTAGTTGGTCGCCAGGCCTGTCGTCGATCGTCGATCCCTAGCAGCCGACACCTTCCGCTGCCTCCAGATCACTGATCCTTAGAGCCTAATCCTGCAGACTGATCGTCACCCCGGACTTGATCCGGGGTCCCGCTCCTCTTCTTAAGCTGCAGAGGCAGCGAATTCCCGGCCGAGCCCCGCAGTGACGGAAAATCAGCCTTGATCCGATGCTTCCGTGTAACACGATCGCCCTCCATCGCTGGCAATGGGCCGCCGATCCGGGTCACTTATCTACGATAGCGCCCGCTAGCCGCTAACCCTTGTCCCTTCCTCGATGATCCGCCGACCCCCATTGATACGTTATAACATTTAAGTTAAAGGCGCCTCACAACCTGTTTCAATTAAGGGTTTCCTTCATGAATTCCCCCTTGCCGCTCCTCCGCGCCAGCTGCGCCCTCACCGCAATCTGTCTCGCCTCCCCCAGCCTCGCCCAATCGTCATCAATCCAGCCCGGCACCTATCATGATGACCAGCCCAACATCGTCGTCACCGCCATTATCCCCCGCCGCCAGGGTGACATATTGTCCGGCACCTCGGTTCTCTCCGGTGCCGAGCTGACACGAGACCTGCGGACCACCATCGGCGAAACCCTCGCCCATCAACCCGGCGTCTCCGCCACCTCCTTCGGCCCCAACGCCTCCCGCCCGATCCTGCGCGGCCTTCAGGGCGAACGAGTGCGCATCCTCACCGATGGCGTCGGCAGCTTCGACGTATCCAACACCTCGGTCGATCACGCCGTCGCAATCAATCCCCTGACCGCCGACCGCATCGAAGTGCTGCGCGGCCCGGCTGCCCTGCTCTACGGCTCATCGGCGATCGGCGGGGTCGTCAATGTGATCGACAGCCGCATCCCCCGCCGCATGCCCGACGAGCCCGTCCACATCGAAGGCATCGCGACTTATGGCAGCGCCGCCAACGAACGAAGTGGCTCAGGCGAAATCGAAGCACCACTGACGGACAAGATCGTCGTCCACTTCGACGGCAGCTATTCGAAGAGCGGCGATCTCGACACCGGCAATTACATCCTCACCCCCGCCCTGCGCGCTCAGGCCGCAGCCAGCGGAGACCCCGCCATCACGCCCATCGCCGATCTGCGAGGCAAGCTTCCCAACAGCGCCGCGCGCACTTGGGAAGTGGCTGGGGGGGCGGCGCTCGTGACCGACGGCGGCAACCTGGGGTTCTCGATCGCCCACACGGACAATCTCTACGGCGTCCCCGTCCGCTATTCGGTCGAGCCGGGATCAGAGGCCGAACAGGTCCGCCTCCACATGAAGCAGGACCGCGCCGACATGCGCGCCGAACTGCCGGTCAATGGCGGCATCCTGGATTCCATCCGCCTTCGCGCGGGCTTCGCCGATTATCAGCATCAGGAGATCGAACCATCCGGGGAGGTCGGCACCACATTCTATAACCAGTCGATCGAATCGCGGCTGGAACTGGTGCAGGCCAAGCGCGGCGGCTGGGATGGGGCCGTCGGCGCCCAATTCTTCGCCCGCAATTTCCATGTGGAGGGCGAAGAGAAATTCCTGCCCCGCAACCGGACGGAGCAACTCGGCTTCTTCACGCTTCAATCCTTCGACTTTGGCAGCAGCCGGATCGAACTGGGCGGCCGCTATGAACATAATAAGGTAGGGGCGGACGCGGATGCGACGTTGTTCAACCCCGCCTATCAGCGCAGCTTCGACGCGTTTTCCGGGTCGATCGGCGCGAGCCAGGAAATCCGCCCCGGCTGGCGCGTCGGCCTGAACCTCGCCCACACCGAACGCGCGCCATCGGCCGAAGAACTGTTCGCGCGCGGCAATCACGCCGGGACGCAAGCATGCGAGCTTGGCAACCCAAACTTCGACCTGGAAAAAAGCTGGGGCGTTGAAGCCACGCTGCGTGGTGAAGGCCCCGGCTACACCATGTCCCTGTCGGCCTATCACAATTGGTTCAACGGCTACATCTACGATGCGCTGGTCGATGACAGCGCCTGCATTGCGGTGAATGGCGGAAAGCCGCTGGATTTCCCCTGCTTCCAATATAATCAGGCTAATGCGCGCTATCTCGGCTTTGAAGCAGAGGCATCGGTAAAGCTCGGGGAAGTCGGCGGATACAAGGTCAATCTGGATGGCCTCGCCGACTATGTCCGCGCAACCATCACCGGCTCAGGCCCTGCGCCACGCATCCCCCCGCTCCGCCTGCTCGGAGGGATCGAATTGCAGGGCGACCGGCTGAGCTTCCGTGGCGAGGTCGAACATAGCTTTGCGCAGGACAGGATCGCCGCGACAGAAACCCGCACGGACGGCTTCACGCTCGTCAACGCATCGCTGTCCTTCAAGCCGCTGAAAGGGAATGACCGGACCACCATCAGCCTGTCGGCGAACAATATATTCGATGTCGAGGCGCGGCGACATGCCAGCTTCCTCAAGGATTATGCGCCGCTTGCCGGACGGGATATCCGCCTGACGGCTCGACTATCCATCTGACCAACCTAGTTCATTGCGCAATGTGACGGTTTGGTTACAAGGCGCGTATGGATGAGGGGCGTTTTATGGCTAAGATTGAGGGGGCGGACTGGTAATGCGCCAGATCGCCGCCCTTCCCTATGCCGCCGACCCTGATGGATCGATGCGCATCCTGCTGATCACCTCACGCGAAACCCGCCGTTGGGTGATCCCGAAGGGCAACCGCATCAAGGGGATGGCAGGCCACCGCGCCGCCGAACTCGAAGCCTATGAGGAAGCGGGCATTCACGGCATCGCCTGCCCCGCTCCTTTGGGCCGCTACCGATATGACAAGCGCCGACGCAAGGGCGACACACGCGAAGCCACGGTTGAAGTTTTCCCCCTTGCAGTGACCGGCCAGTTGTCGCAATGGCCCGAGCAGGGGCAGAGGGAGCTGCGCTGGTTTCCGGTCGCAGAGGCCGCGAAAGCGGTCGAGGAACCCGATCTTCAAACGATTATCGCGGCCTTTCGCGAACCGCCGCGCGATCCGGGCTGGTTCATCCGAACGCTGCTGCGGATCAAGGAATGGCAAAGCGAAAGGACTGGAATGCTGCGGTGGTTTCACGCGCTGATGCCCAAACAGGGGCGCTTCTTCGAACAGTTTGAGGATCATGCGGTGACGCTCGTCGCCGGGGCCGATGCGCTCGCCAAGCTGCTGAAGGGCGGCCCGGACATGGACGCGCATATCGAAGAAATCTCCGCGCGCGAACACGAAGCGGACGACATCATCCGCGAAGTGCTGCAGGATGTCCGCCGCATTTTCGTGACACCCTTCGACCGCAGCGCAATCACCGGCCTGATCGGCGTGATGGACGACGCGATCGACCAGATGAACCAGACCGCCAAGGCAATCGCCCTGTTTGAGGTCAAGGAGTTCGCGCCTCAGATGCAGGATATGAGCGCCCTTATCGTGGAGTGCGCCCGCATCACGGCCGAAGCCATGCCGCTGCTGCGTTCGCTAAACCTCAATTCGGTGCGGCTGCATGAGCTGACCGAGCGGCTGGTTAAGCTGGAGGGGCATGCCGATATATTGCATGAGGCGGGCCTTAAGGCGCTGTATAATCAGGCACGGCAAGGCAATCCCATGGACTTCGTCGTCGGGAACGAAATCTACGCCCATCTGGAGAAGGTGACCGACCGGTTCGAGGACGTCGCCAACGAAATCTCCGGGCTGGTCATCGACCACGCCTGATCCTTAGCTCCATTCGAGTCTCAATCTGATGGAAGCCCATCTCGCCTTTCCGCTGCTCGTCGCTCTGGTCGGCATCGCGCTCGCCTTCGACTTCCTGAACGGCCTGCATGATGCCGCCAACTCGATCGCGACGATCGTATCGACGCGCGTGTTGAAGCCGCAATATGCGGTGGCCTGGGCGGCTTTCTTCAATTTCATCGCCTTCCTCTTCTTCGGCCTGCATGTGGCCGAAACGGTGGGCAAGGGCATTGTCGATGCCAGCATCATCGACCCGCAGGTGATCTTCGGCGCGTTGATGGGGGCCATTGCCTGGAACCTCATCACCTGGGGCCTGGGCATCCCTTCCTCCAGCAGCCATGCGCTGATCGGCGGACTGCTGGGCGCGGGCACGGCCAAGGCAGGCCTCGGCGCTGTCGTATGGAGCGGCGTCTTCAAGACCAGCGCCGCCATCGTCATGTCCCCTGCCATCGGCCTCATCCTGGCGCTGCTGCTGGTCCTGATCATCAGCTGGATATTCCGCCGCTTCACGCCCCAGGGCGCGGACCGGGTCTTCCGCAAGCTCCAGCTCGTATCGGCGTCCCTCTATTCGCTCGGTCATGGCGGCAATGATGCCCAGAAGACGATGGGGATCATCGCGGTGCTGCTCTACTCGCAGGGCATGCTGACGGGCGGCTTCCACGTTCCTTTCTGGGTGGTGATTTCCTGCCAGGCGGCGATGGGCCTCGGCACGCTGCTCGGCGGCTGGAAGATCGTCCACACGATGGGATCAAAGATTACGCGCCTTACTCCCGCTCAAGGCTTCTGCGCCGAAACGGGCGGAGCAATGACGCTATTCCTGGCGACGCATCTGGGCGTGCCGGTTTCCACCACGCACACCATCACCGGCGCGATCGTCGGCGTCGGCGCTTCCCGCCGCTTGTCGGCTGTCCGTTGGAACGTCGCCTCCAGCATCGTGATCGCCTGGGTGGTGACGCTGCCCGCCGCCGCCCTGATCGGCGCAGGCTTCTATGGCCTGACACGATTGTTCTGATCGTCCGCAGCGATCAAATCACGATCGTTATTGAGACAATGCACCCTTCACAAAGGCGCGCACGGTCTCTATATGGCGTTTTGAAAATCCGGTTCCTGCAAGCCTTCCAGCAAGCATGAACCGTCCCCTGGATCGCCCGGGGACCGGTTTCGAATAGCGCGCGAAACCGGCGGGATTGGGCGGCATTTGGTGGGTCACAAGGTGCTGACAGTGCGGATCGGACAGTCCCGGCCCGCACTTTTTTGCGTGGCGGCAGAAGGGCGAATCATCCCTTTCACCCGTCTCGCCAGGCTGAATTTCGCTGCGATGCGAAAAAATGCGACGAATTACAGGCAGGAAACGCAATGGCGACCAAAGCTCTCCCCACGATCAGCAATACCGGCGCGAAGAAGCGCATCAGAAAGGTATTCGGCGACATCCACGAAGTGGTGCAGATGCCGAACCTGATCGAGGTCCAGCGGGAGAGCTATGAGCAGTTCCTGCGTTCGGACCCGTCGATCGGCTATGTGTCGGGCCTCGAAAAGACTTTGCGCTCGGTCTTCCCGATCCGCGATTTCGCCGGCACCGCCGAAATGGACTTCGTGCATTACGAGCTGGAAGAGCCCAAATACGACGTCGAGGAATGCCGTCAGCGCGGCATCACCTATGCAGCGCCGATGCGCGTCACGCTGCGCCTGATCGTGTTCGAAGTCGATCAGGACACCGAAACCCGCTCCGTGCTCGATATCAAGGAGCAGGACGTCTACATGGGCGACATGCCCCTGATGACGGGCAACGGCACCTTCATCGTCAATGGCACCGAGCGCGTTATCGTGTCGCAGATGCACCGTTCGCCGGGCGTTCTGTTCGACCATGACCGTGGCAAGACCCACTCATCGGGCAAATATCTCTTCGCCGCGCGCGTCATTCCCTATCGTGGTTCGTGGCTCGACTTCGAATTCGACGCCAAGGACATCGTCAATGTCCGCATCGACCGCAAGCGCAAGCTGCCGGTGACGGCACTGCTCTATGCGCTCGGCCTGACCGCCGAAGACATGCTCGGCTTCTTCTACAACAAGGTCGTGTTCGTCCGTGGCGAAGGCGGCTGGCAGATTCCCTATCTCGCCGAAGCATGGCGCGGCCAGAAGCCCGCTTTCGACATCGTCGATGCCAAGTCGGGCGAAGTCGTGTTCGCCGCCGGTCACAAGATTTCGCCGCGCGCCGCCAACAAGGCGGAGAAGGACGGTCTTGAAACCCTGCTGATCCCGACCGAGGAAGTCTATGGCCGCTACAGCGCCTACGACCTCATCAACGAAAAGACCGGCGAAATCTACATCGAGGCCGGTGACGAAGTCAGCCCTGAAAACCTCGAAAAGCTGGACAAGGCGGGCATCGACCGTCTCGAACTGCTCGACATCGACCATGTCACCACCGGCCCCTGGATTCGCAACACGCTGAAGGCTGACAAGGCCGAAGAGCGCGACC
This sequence comes from Sphingobium sp. RC1, assembly GCF_059738765.1. Lineage (NCBI taxonomy): Bacteria > Pseudomonadati > Pseudomonadota > Alphaproteobacteria > Sphingomonadales > Sphingobiaceae > Sphingobium > Sphingobium sp. RC1. The sequence continues at coordinate 827,574 of NZ_AP027306.1, read as the reverse complement.
AGGCCCTGTCCGACATCTATCGCGTCATGCGCCCCGGCGAGCCGCCGACGAAGGAAACTGCGGAATCGCTGTTCGCCGGTCTGTTCTTCGATCCGGAGCGCTACGACCTCTCGGCCGTGGGCCGCGTGAAGCTCAACATGCGCCTCGACCTCGATGCCGAGGACACGGTCACCACCCTGCGCGTCGAGGACATCCTCGCCGTCGTCAAGGAACTGGTGAACCTGAAGGACGGCAAGGGCGAGATCGACGACATCGACAATCTCGGCAACCGCCGCGTCCGTTCGGTGGGCGAACTTCTGGAAAACCAGTATCGCGTCGGCCTCCTTCGCATGGAGCGTGCGGTCAAGGAGCGCATGTCGTCCGTCGATGTCTCGACGGTCATGCCCAACGACCTCATCAACGCGAAGCCCGCCGTGGCTGCGGTGCGTGAATTCTTCGGCTCCTCACAGCTGTCGCAGTTCATGGACCAGACCAATCCGCTGTCGGAAGTCACCCACAAGCGCCGCGTGTCAGCGCTCGGGCCGGGCGGTCTGACGCGTGAACGCGCAGGCTTCGAAGTCCGCGACGTTCACCCGACCCATTATGGCCGTATCTGCCCGATCGAAACGCCGGAAGGCCCGAACATCGGTTTGATCAACTCGCTCGCCACCTTCAGCCGCGTGAACAAGTACGGCTTCATCGAGACGCCCTACCGCAAGGTGATCGACACCAAGGTGACCAATGAGGTCGTCTATCTGTCGGCAATGGAAGAAGCCAAGCACACGATCGCACAGGCGAACGCTGAGCTGAACGCCGACGGTACGCTGGCCGAAGACCTGATCTCGGCGCGTGAAGCGGGCGAATTCCTGATGGCGCCCAAGGACCACATCACCCTGATGGACGTCAGCCCCAAGCAGCTGGTGTCGGTCGCGGCCTCGCTCATTCCGTTCCTGGAAAACGATGACGCCAACCGCGCGCTCATGGGATCGAACATGCAGCGTCAGGCCGTGCCGCTGGTCAATGCCGAAGCGCCGTTCGTCGGCACCGGCATGGAAGGCACGGTTGCCCGCGATTCCGGCGCGGCCATTGCCGCCAAGCGTCCGGGCATTGTCGATCAGGTCGATGCGACCCGTATCGTCATCCGCGCTACCGGCGATATCGAGCCCGGCCAGTCGGGCGTCGACATCTACACGCTCCAGAAGTTCCAGCGTTCGAACCAGGACACCTGCATCAACCAGCGCCCGCTGGTGAAGGTGGGCGACCTGATCGAGGGCGGCGACGTGATTGCCGACGGCCCATCGACCGAGTTCGGCGAGCTGGCGCTGGGCCGCAACACGCTCGTCGCGTTCATGCCCTGGAACGGCTACAACTACGAAGACTCCATCCTGATCTCCGAGCGGATCGTGAAGGACGACGTCTTCACCTCGATCCATATCGAGGAGTTCGAGGTCATGGCCCGCGACACCAAGCTGGGGCCGGAAGACATCACCCGCGACATTCCGAACGTCGGTGAAGAAGCGCTGCGCAACCTCGACGAGGCGGGCATCGTGTACATCGGCGCCGAAGTGGAGCCGGGCGACATTCTGGTCGGCAAGATCACCCCCAAGGGTGAATCGCCGATGACCCCGGAAGAAAAGCTGCTCCGCGCAATCTTCGGTGAAAAGGCGAGCGACGTGCGCGACACCTCGCTGCGTCTGCCGCCGGGCGTTGCCGGTACGGTCGTCGAAGTCCGCGTCTTCAACCGTCACGGCATCGACAAGGACGAGCGCGCCATGGCGATCGAGCGGGAGGAAATCGACCGCCTCGCCAAGGATCGTGAAGACGAACGCGCCATCCTTAACCGTGCGACCTTCAACCGCCTTCAGGAAATGCTGCTCGGCCAGACCGCTGCCGCTGCTCCGAAGGGCATCAAGAAGGGCGTCGAGATCGACGAGGCCCTGCTGGCCGAAGTCGAGCGTCATGAGTGGTGGAAGTTCGCCGTTGCGGACGACACCCGTCAGGCAGGCATCGAGGCCGTCAAGGCGCAGTATGACGAAGCGGTGAAGCTGATCGTCGAAAAGTTCGAGGATCGCGTCGACAAGCTGCAGCGCGGTGACGAGCTGCCCCCGGGCGTGCTGAAGATGGTCAAGGTCTTCGTCGCGGTGAAGCGCAAGCTGCAGCCGGGCGACAAGATGGCGGGCCGTCACGGTAACAAGGGTGTCATCTCGCGCATCCTGCCGATCGAAGACATGCCGTTCCTGGAGGATGGCACCCATGTCGATATCGTGCTGAATCCGCTGGGCGTGCCGTCGCGCATGAACGTCGGGCAGATCTTCGAAACGCATCTGGGCTGGGCTGCCCGTGGCCTGGGCCAGCAGCTCAAGCACGCGCTGGAAGACTGGCGTGAAGCCAATCCGAACCCGCAGCCGGGCGCCATGCCCGACGCGGTCAAGGAGCGGCTGCTTGCATCCTACGGCCCGCAATATGCCGATCAGATCGAAGGCCGCACGGCCGAGCAGATCATCGATCTGGCCGAGCATCTGCAGCGCGGCATTCCGATGGCGACCCCGGTATTCGACGGTGCCCGCGAAGCCGACGTGTCGGCGATGCTGGAGCTGGCCGGCCTGCACTCCTCGGGTCAGTCGGACCTGTTCGACGGTCGCACGGGTGACCGCTTCGACCGTAAGGTGACTGTCGGCATCATCTACATGCTGAAACTGCACCACTTGGTCGATGACAAGATCCACGCACGTTCCATCGGCCCCTACAGCCTCGTCACCCAGCAGCCGTTGGGCGGTAAGGCGCAGTTCGGCGGCCAGCGCTTCGGTGAAATGGAGGTGTGGGCGCTCCAGGCCTACGGCGCGGCCTACACGCTGCAGGAAATGCTGACGGTGAAGTCGGACGACGTGGTCGGCCGTACCAAGGTCTACGAAGCGATCGTCAAGGGCGACGACACGTTCGAGGCCGGGATCCCCGAGAGCTTCAACGTGCTGGTCAAGGAAATGCGCTCGCTGGGCCTCAACGTCGAACTCGCCGCGATGGACGAGGTCGAGGACGACGACGGCTTCGCGCAGGCAGCGGAATAAAGGGTTTGCGGGGCGCGGCCTGACGGCGGCGCCCTCCCCTTCGCTCCAAAGATTTGCCCTCATGAGGGAATGAAAAAGATGAACGAACTGACCAATTTCGCCAACCCGGTCCAGAAGGCCGAAACCTTCGACCAGATCCAGATCGGCCTCGCCTCGCCGGAGCGCATCCGCAGCTGGTCCTTCGGCGAGATAAAGAAGCCGGAAACCATCAACTATCGCACGTTCAAGCCGGAACGTGACGGCCTGTTCTGCGCGCGCATCTTCGGTCCGATCAAGGACTATGAGTGCCTGTGCGGTAAGTATAAGCGCATGAAGTATAAGGGCATCGTCTGCGAAAAGTGCGGTGTTGAAGTTACCGTGTCGAAGGTCCGCCGCGAGCGGATGGGCCATATCGAACTGGCCGCGCCGGTTGCGCACATCTGGTTCCTGAAATCGCTGCCCTCGCGCATCGGCCTGCTGCTCGACATGCAGCTCAAGCAGCTTGAGCGCGTGCTGTACTTCGAATCCTACATCGTCACCGAGCCGGGCCTGACCCCGCTGGAGAAGTTCCAGCTTCTGAACGAAGACGAACTGCTCGACGCGCAGGACGAATATGGCGAGGACGCCTTCTCCGCCGGGATCGGCGCGGAAGCGGTCAAGCAGATGCTGATGGACCTCGACCTTGAGGGCGAGAAGCAGGCGCTGCTGGACGAGTTGGCCGTCACCAAGTCGGAACTGAAGCCCAAGAAGATCATCAAGCGGCTGAAGGTCGTCGAGAGCTTCCTGGAATCGGGCAACCGTCCCGAATGGATGATCCTGGATGTCGTTCCGGTCATCCCGCCCGAACTGCGCCCGCTGGTGCCCCTGGACGGTGGCCGCTTCGCGACTTCGGACTTGAACGACCTCTATCGTCGCGTCATCAACCGTAACAACCGCCTGAAGCGGCTGATGGAACTGCGCGCGCCGGACATCATCGTCCGCAACGAAAAGCGCATGTTGCAGGAAGCTGTCGACGCACTGTTCGACAATGGTCGTCGTGGCCGCGTCATCACCGGCGCCAACAAGCGTCCGCTCAAGTCGCTGTCCGACATGCTCAAGGGCAAGCAGGGCCGCTTCCGTCAGAACCTGCTCGGCAAGCGCGTCGATTATTCGGGCCGTTCGGTCATCGTGACCGGCCCGGAACTCAAGCTGCACCAGTGCGGCCTGCCCAAGAAGATGGCGCTCGAACTGTTCAAGCCCTTCATCTACGCCCGCCTCGACGCCAAGGGTCTGTCCATGACCCTGAAGCAGGCCAAGAAGTGGGTCGAGAAGGAGCGCAAGGAAGTCTGGGACATCCTGGACGAGGTGATCCGCGAGCACCCGGTCATGTTGAACCGCGCGCCGACGCTTCACCGCCTCGGCATCCAGGCGTTCGAGCCCGTGCTGATCGAAGGCAAGGCGATCCAGCTGCACCCGCTCGTCTGCTCCGCCTTCAACGCCGACTTCGACGGTGACCAGATGGCCGTCCACGTTCCGCTGAGCCTCGAAGCCCAGCTGGAAGCGCGCGTGCTGATGATGTCGACCAACAACATCCTCTCGCCCGCGAACGGCAAGCCGATCATCGTTCCCTCGCAGGACATGGTATTGGGTATCTATTACCTGTCGATGGAGCGCGAAGGCGAGCCAGGCGAAGGCATGCTGCTGGCCGACATGCAGGAGGTCCACCAGGCTCTCTATGCCAAGGCTGTGACCCTGCACTCGAAGATCATCAGCCGTGTGCCGCAGACCGACGAAGCCGGTCAGCAGTATATGAAGCGGTTCGAGACCACGCCGGGCCGCATGCTGCTGGGCGAATGTCTGCCCAAGTCGCACAAGGTCCCCTTCGACGTCGTCAACCGCCTTCTCACCAAGAAGGAAATCGGGGACGTCATCGATCAGGTCTATCGTCACACCGGCCAGAAGGACACGGTGCTGTTCGCCGACGCCATCATGGCGCTGGGCTTCCGCCACGCGTTCCAGGCCGGCATCTCGTTCGGCAAGGACGACATGGTGATCCCGGACTCGAAGGAAGGCACCGTCGCCGAAACCAAGGCGCTGGTCGCTGACTATGAGCAGCAATATCAGGACGGCCTGATCACGCAGCAGGAAAAGTACAACAAGGTTATCGACGCCTGGAGCCGTTGCGGCGACGTGGTGGCGAACGCCATGATGGACGAGATCCGCGCCCAGCCCAAGGACCCGCAGACCGGCCGCATGGCCCAGATCAACTCGATCTACATGATGGCGCACTCCGGCGCCCGTGGTTCGCAGGCCCAGATGAAGCAGCTGGCCGGTATGCGCGGCCTGATGGCCAAGCCTTCGGGCGAGATCATCGAGACGCCGATCATCTCGAACTTCAAGGAAGGCCTGACCGTCCTTGAATACTTTAACTCCACCCACGGCGCCCGTAAGGGTCTAGCCGACACCGCGCTCAAGACGGCAAACTCGGGTTACCTGACCCGCCGTCTGGTCGATGTGTCGCAGGACTGCACCATCGTCGAGGAAGATTGCGGCACCGAAAAGGCGTTGGAAATGAAGGCCATCGTTCAGGGCGGCTCGGTCATCGCTTCGCTGGGTGAACGCATCCTGGGCCGCACTACGGCGCAGGACATTGTCGATAGCAAGGATGGCAGCATCGTCATCCCGATCGGCACCCTGCTCGACGAGCCCATGATCGCCCAGATCGAGGCTATCGGCACCCAGGCCGTGAAGATCCGCAGCCCGCTGATCTGCGAAAGCCGGATGGGCGTGTGCGGCAAATGCTACGGCCGTGACCTCGCCCGTGGTACGCCGGTCAATATCGGTGAAGCGGTCGGCGTCATCGCGGCGCAGTCCATCGGTGAACCGGGCACGCAGCTCACCATGCGTACCTTCCACATCGGCGGCGCGGCGAACTTCAACGAAACGTCGAACCTGGAAGCCCTGTCGGACGGCACGATCGAGCTGCGCGACATGCCGACCATCACCGACAAGAACGGTCGTCGCCTGTCGCTCGCCCGCAATGGCGAGATCGCGATCATCGACTCCGAAGGTCGCGAACGCGAAACGCATCGCCTGCCCTACGGCGCCACCATCCTGTTCGCGGATGGCGACACCGTGAAAAAGGGTGAGCGCTTTGCCGAGTGGGATCCGTTCACCATGCCGGTGATCACGGAAAAGCCGGGCATCGTGAAATATGTCGACCTGATCGACAACAAGACGCTGACCGAGCAGACCGACGAAGCGACCGGCATCGCCCAGCGCGTCGTCATCGAGCATCGCGGTTCCGCCCGTACCAAGGAAGATCTGCGTCCGCGCCTTACCCTGCTCGACGATCAGTCGGGCGAAGCCGCCCGCTACATGCTGGCGGTGGGTGCGACCCTGTCGGTCGATGACGGTGCACAGGTGCAGGCCGGTGACGTGCTGGCGCGTGTCTCCCGCGAAGCCGCGAAGACCCGCGACATCACCGGCGGTCTGCCGCGCGTCGCCGAACTGTTCGAAGCCCGCAAGCCCAAGGACAATGCGATCATTGCCAAGGTCTCGGGGCGCGTCCAGTTCCTCAAGGATTACAAGGCGAAGCGCAAGATCGCCATCAATCCCGAGGATGGCGGCGAGCCGGTCGAATATCTGATCCCCAAGAGCAAGGTGATCGACGTTCAGGAAGGCGACTTCGTGAAGCGCGGCGATAACCTGATCGGCGGTTCGCCCGATCCGCACGACATTCTGGAAGTTCTCGGCATCGAGCCGCTGGCCGAATATCTGGTCGCGGAAATCCAGGAAGTCTACCGCTTGCAGGGCGTGAAGATCAACGACAAGCACATCGAAACGATCGTTCGTCAGATGCTGCAAAAGGTCGAGATCATCGAGTCCGGCGACACCACCCTGCTGGTGGGCGAGCAGATCGACCGCGAGGAAATGGACGAAATCAACGCCAAGCTCCAGCCGGGCTTCGCGCCCGCCGCTGGCAAGCCGGTGCTGCTTGGTATCACCAAGGCCTCGCTCCAGACGCGTTCGTTCATCTCGGCGGCCTCCTTCCAGGAAACCACCCGCGTCCTCACGGAAGCGGCGGTTCAGGGCAAGAAGGACACGCTGGTTGGCCTGAAGGAAAACGTCATCGTCGGCCGCCTGATCCCGGCGGGTACTGGCGCGGGCATGAACCGCATGCGCGTTGCCGCCTCGTCGCGTGACGCCGCGATGCGGGCTGCTCTGCGGGCTTCGAGCCAGGTTGACCTGATCGCCCCCAAAACGGCCGCTGAAGAGCATGCCGCCGAGCTGGCGCAAGGTCCGGAAGCTGCCATCGGCGACGATCCGCTGGGCGCCGTCCAGGGTGAGGACTTCACCACGCAGGATCTCGACTGACCTTTGAAATGGAGGGAGCCGCTTCCTATCTTGGATAGTGGCTCCCAAGCCCATCGATCCCCCAAGGGAAGATGAAAGAGCCCGCCGGACGCATCAGTTGTCCGGCGGGCTTATTCCTGACCGAAGTATGCGGCATTTTCCGGTGCAAGCCCCTTGACCAGCCGATCCAACCAGCTTATTTGCGCCCTTCCGATGCGGGCTACACCCGCCTTGGTGCCCGATCCTCTAATGGTAAGAGAGCGGACTCTGACTCCGTCAATCAAGGTTCGAATCCTTGTCGGGCATCCAAACATTCGGCAATCTAGAAAATTTAAGTCATGTATGGACTTTGCCATCACCTCCGCTAGCCGATCCCTTATGTTTAGCAGATGCATTAGGCTTGATGACTGATCGCGGGTCGAGGGGAGCCTGATGCGATCCTTGAAAAGGGAGCATCCTCAGTGGCATCACAATCAAGCGAGCAAGCCGCTCTTCCTGTTCACGAAATATCAGAAACTGAATTCTACGCGGACCTGAAACATTGGCGCACCAACATCCGGCCACTTCACTGGCCGGAAAATGTCCGCGTCATCTCACTGGACGGCCTGGCACTCATCGGACTCGATGATCGAGGCAATGCGTATCTGAATGGGCAACGCCTATATACAGCACGCCGCTTCGCTTGGCAGGAACGGTTGATCGCAGGATTGCTCGCGCTGTCGGCTATCGTCGGCGCTGTCGCCGCCTCCTGCTCAGCTTGGGCAGACTTGCATCCACTTTAATCGCCTGATGTGGGGCCGCGGCCAAGAGCTCCTGCTCCCGGCCCCACGCCATACCGTCACGCAGCCGGGCGAAGCCCTCTCACCTCTTCGGGAGTGATGGTCTTGGCAAGATTGATCAGAGATTTCACGGCAAAAGCCTTAAGCTGCGGCATCTTGGCCTCCCACGGCTTGCCATATCCCGCCAATATCGTTGACCCTTCGATCGACGTGTTGATGAACAGGGTCACGATGTCGACTTCCTCCGTGGAAAGCGCCGGGTTGAGTTCGGCGACATAGGAAGCCATTAGATTGTGCATATACTGATTGACCATCTCGACCCGTTCCGCGACGAACTGATTGTGGTTCGCCATCGCCCACAATTCGGTAAACAGGTGGGTCATCTTCTTCGTCTTCGTTTCGTCGAAGGTGCCCCCGATGACCAGCGCGAGCGCTTCTTCGGCAGGTAAGCCCTTATTGGTAAGGCTGACTCTCGCCTCGCCCACGGTTGGGCTGAGCAGTTCGTCCAGCAGCACCTGAACCAGCATTTCCTTACGCGGGAAATGACGGCTCACATTTCCCACCTTCATCCCACATTCGGCGGCAATCCGGCGAAGGGTGAACGCCGACGCGCCCTCATCGACGAGAACGTGCAACGCGGCCTTGAGGATTGCATCGACCGTGTCGGAACCCCGGGAATATACTCCCGGGCGAGGAGGAGCGACAAGCTTGGCCTTTTTCACCTTGAGATCAGTCATACTCCCCCGTAGCGCTGATTTGAATTGATGAAAAGTTCTGCTCGCATGCCATCTGCGGAACGCCCTCTGGCAACCATGATCAATAGTAACCGCAGAACATAATGGTCCGAAGCGCGATCTTGCGATCGTCGCCCCATCAGGACGTTGACATGCGACAACTTTTAGTCAAGCGTTTCTGGTGAGCTGCGGCGATAAGTCTGCGCGCAATCCATTTCGTTGCAAAGGACCCTTAAAGACATGACGCTCAACCGGGAAACCGACACGGCCCTCGACCCTTTGTTTCTAAATCGCTGGTCGCCGCGCGCCTTTGATGGCTCCGTCATGCCCGCTGACGATCTGCGCACCATATTGGATGCCGGACGCTGGGCGCCCTCTTCCTTCAATTATCAGCCCTGGCGCTTTCTCTATGCGACGCGTGACGATGCCGCCAATTGGGCGCGCTTCCTTGATCTGCTGATTCCGTTCAACGCGATCTGGGCCAAGGAAGCCTCGGTACTTCTGTTCATCCTGAGCGAAACGACGATGGGATCGCCGGACAAGCCCAGCCATTCGCACAGCTTTGACGCTGGCGCCGCCTGGTCGGCCGTAGCGCTACAATCCACCCTGATTGGCTATCACGCCCATGGCATGGTCGGGATCGATATGGACAAAACCAGGAGAGAGCTGGGCGTTCCCGACGGCTTCCGGATAGAGGCCGCCGTAGCGATTGGTCGGATGGGCGACCCCGCGTCTCTTCCTGAAAAGCTGCAGGCTCGCGAAGAGCCCAGCAACCGCAAGCCTCTTGAAGAGATTGCCTATTCCGGCAACTTCCGCGGCTGACTTGAAATTGCGGCGCCGGTCATTGATCGACAAGCGCCGTTATGAAAGTTGGGGGAGGCACCATGTACCTCCCCCTTCCACCTGATCCAGAAGCCTTCAGGCGCTGGTGTCACAAGATGATCGCTCACATTTGCACGCGTGATGACCATGCGCCTCACATGAGTTGGACCACCTCGATCAAATTGCCTTCGACGTCTTTGACGAAGGCCACGTGTACGCCATGTTCGGGCTCCGGATGAGCAGCCACGACCAAAACACCACCTGCGGCGGCGGCACTTTCCACGAACCGGTGGATATCATCGGCGATGAACCCTAGGATAACCGACTCTGTGGCCGATTTTTCCACGTCGAGGAATTTTGTCAGCGTGAAGTTCCCCGTGCCCGGCGGATTTGACCTGAAGTACAGTTCCCGAATGGGACGCCCTGCGATTTCCGCATCGGCCTGCGCTTCCTCGATCAGGCCGCATACGGCGCCATAGAAGGCCGCAACCTTGTCAAGATCCTGCACGATCAGCTTGGTGAAGCCTAAAGGAACTACTTTATTCACATCTGACATATTCATCGCTCTTCATTTTTAAGCATATTCGACCCTCCGGAACTTCAAGTCATTTTCCGAATGAGTAGCGTAGACGAACCCCGTACATTCTGGGTTCGCCGTATAATGTCGCAGTAAAGAACTGGCTGTTATAGGTGTTGCTGTTGCTGACACGATACAGCTTGTTCGTCAGGTTGGTGGCGTAGAAGCCTACGTCCACACGGCTACCTGCAACATTCCGCCAGTCCAGCGACAGGTTCAGCGTTCCGAATGGTTCAAGCCGCTCGCCCGGCTGATCCCCAGGCAGGCTGGTGCCCGCCGTATGCTGCGCCGACGTGTGTGAATAGTTGACGAACATCGCAAGTGTGCCGAGATCGCCGCCAAGCGGCTGCTCTGCGGACACATGGAAGCTGTAGATATATGGCGACACATATTGGAACGGTATGCAGGTCAGGTTTACAGTCGCCGGAGCACTGATGATGTTGCCGGTGCAGTCCTCGGTCGGGCTGCTCGGTGCGAACTCATATTTCTTATACTTGGCATCTGTATAGCTGAACGTACCGCCGATCTCGACACCCGGAATCGGTCGTAGCGACGCTTCCGCCTCTATACCCTGGATGCGCGCATCTGCGGAAAGAACCCTTGCGCCAGCTGCACCGGTGGTGGGATTGAAGTCGCCGGTCGCGCGCTGAATGCCCTTATAGGTCAGATAATAATAAGTAGCGTTGAGCCGAAGCGGCATGCCCGCCAGTCGCACATCCGACTTGAAGCCAGCTTCATAGGATGTGACGAACTCCGGCGGGAAAGTACGAGTGGTGGTAAACACCGCATTGGCGTTTATCCCACCGGCCTTGTAGCCGCGGCTGATCTTGCCGTAGACGAGAAGCTCAGGCGAGAATCTGTAATCTACACCAATGTTCCAGGTCGGCTCATTGGTCTTCAAATTCGCATCAAATGAGCAACCGGCAGCGTCTGGCGCGATCGTATTGTCGGCGAAGCAGAAGAATGCCCCTGGAGCGATTACCTGATACAGACCCGCCGAGCCGCTGACCCTATCCCAAGTGTACCGAATACCGCCCGTGACCTTCAGGTTCTGCAATGCAGGCGAAACCAGTCCCAAATCCAGCGTCGACTGCGCATATAGCGCTTTCGACGTGTTGGTGATCGCATATCTTATGTCATAGACGCCGCAAACCAATGGGTTGCCCGTGAACAAAGCTGGACAGAAACCAGTTGCACCCGCCCCCTGAGTCCCGGCCGGACGCTGATCATAGTAGAATGCACCCGCGGTAAAGGTGAGCAGCTTGTCAAACAAATCGCCCTGAAGCTGCAATTCCTCGGTGAAAACCTTGATATCATCTCGCGGCAGGCGCGTCGGCGAAGCATTATCGTAGATGACCGGGGTACCGTCACCGGGCAAAGTAACAACGCCGGGAGCCGGATAATTCCTCGGATCGCCATCATCGAACTGGAAGATGGTGCCATCACTGTCGACGCTATACGTGGTCTTGAAGCGTTGATAGCTGATGATGTTACGCAGCGTCAGTTCTTCGTTCAAATTTAGCGTGGAAGTATTGGTGACGCCCCAGGTCTTCGTCCTTTGAAACGAATTGGTGCCATGCGCTGTTTGCCTGGGTCCACGGGCGGCTGCTTCCGCGCTAGCCGCTCTGTAGACGTCGCACGATGCGCTAAAGCCAGGGATTGTCGGTCCTTCAACGCAGAAAGGAAGGCCGACAAAGCTCGTGGCCGCGAGTCCCGCAACGTTGAGATGCGTGTTGACCGTGCCGGTCCCATGGGTCCGGGAATTCGCCCCATAGGCCATGGTATAATTTTCAAAAGTCTCGGTCGGCCGCAGCGTCAATCCAACGCGCCCGGAATACCAGTGCAAATTATCGCGATCGGTGTTCCAGACGACATCCCGCGTGTAGCCATCACGATCCTGATAGGCTCCGGCGACCCGCAGCAGAACCTTGTCATCCACGATCGGGACGTTGATCGCGCCTTCAAGTTCCTTGTTGTCGTAATTGCCGAACTTGCCCTGAACATAGCCTTCAAAGTCGTTCGTCGGCTTTTTGGGGACCAGCAGCACCGCGCCGCCAGTCGTGTTACGTCCGAACAAGGTTCCTTGCGGGCCGTTCAGTACCTGGACATTCTCCAGATCTACAAAATTACCGGCACCGCCTTGTTGAGGAATTGAGATCGGCGCGGGCAGCGGCACTTCATTCAGATAAACGACCACGCCAGGCGACGCCTGGAAGGTCGCACCCTGTCCTCGGATCGTAAAGCTTTGCGCTTCGCGCGAGGGATTGCCGTTGTTGCCGACCACCAGAGACGGAACCGTCGCCTGCAAATTTTGCGGCTGCGTTATACCTTGCTGCTGGAGACGCTCTGGCGAAAATGCCGTAATCGCGATAGGAACGTCCTGCGCGCGCTCGTCACGGCGCTGCGCGGTAACGACGATTTCATCCGGGGCCGAGTTCACGCTTGAGCCAGCGGCCGATTGGGCCTGTGCCTGCGCGGCTCCCGCAATGCACAACGCCGTGACCCCGGCTCCGCATAGGAGCTTCAAGCTATTTTCTACTGATCGCATCATTGCTACTCCCCATATGTAGCAATGCCCCTTTCATGTGGGACATCGCGGTCCCCGGCACAGTTACCGGTTCCGATCGGCGATTGGGTTTTCATATTCGTTCAGTCAGCAACTTCGCCGACTGCGGACCTCTACATTCGCCACCTACGATAGTTGACGTATTTCAACCATTGTCAAGATGAATTTATTTGCACATGCTGCTGTTTTATAAGTTGCCGCCTATTCGGAAAAGCGGCGATACTATAATCCGCGCCGAGCGCTCTTTCGCGTTCCCTAAAAGGCAAATGGCGGGCCGCAGAGGCCCGCCATTCACTTCACCTTGCAATGTACCGAATTCAGCTATCAAGCTGCGAGCGGCGCCTCGTCCATGTCAGCTGGAATGTTCGCCGGACCGTTCACGGCGAACACCTGGCTGAGCATGCCGATGAACGCGCGATCGGTCAGCGGATCGGTCGGCGTTTCGAACTGAGCGCCACGGCTGCGGGCTTCGTCCATCAGCATGTTCAAAGCCTGGTCGTGCGTGATGTCGTCCGTGTGGTCGAACGTCCGCTTCAGGTCGGCCATGTCCATGAACACTCGCGCGCCCCAGTGAACCAACAGGCGCACTTCATCTGCCGGCAGCTGCTGATTGACCACGCCGTTGGTCTCGATCCGCCAACCGCCTTCGACCGTCGGATCGGGTGCCATCACGCTGCTGATATCCAGACCTTCGGAACGACGCATCGCAAGCGGGCCGGTCGCCTGAGCATGGTGGAACATCATTTCGTTCTCGGCAACGACCGCGCGACCCCACATAGGCGCGGTGATCTGCTTGGGCTCCCCACGCGGACCATCCGGCCAATAGTTGAATCCGCCGCCGATATTGCCCTTATAATACCAGCCGGTGACCTGCATCTTCTTGCTCCGCCACTGCTCGAACAGGCGCGATTTAGCCATAATCAGCAGCAGCCAGATCGGCGTGTTTTCCATGGTCATGCCACGGAACACGGTGCCATCGAGATGCGGCGGTCCACCGATAAGGGTCGGCCCCTGAATGTTGATCAGAAACGTCTCTGGTTCAGCATATTTCGCGCCCCAATATTCGCGCGACATCTCCAGGAACCGGGAGTTATAGTAGCAATCGTTCAGTTCGGGATAGAAGCATACACCCTGACGGGCAATGTACCCACGGAACGTTCCGCTGCCTTGCAGGATCATGTCCCAGGTGAGGGTCATGCCTTCAGGAATGACGCCGCCCACCGCGGCGACGACTTCTTCGGGAGACTTGAAGTTTTCGGCGAGGATGAGCGGCCATGGGCCATTCTCCCGCACAACCTTGAATATCCGCTGACGCTGATCTTCCGTATAGGCGTTTTCGATCACGTAAGGCGGCGCTACCGGACGGAACTGGTCGGCAAAATCGGTAGTCATCAGGCACTCCATTGATAAACTGGACGTCGTCTCACTCCAATCGCCCGGAAATGCCGTTGGCCCGCTGCGATTCGAGGGGATGCGCTAATCGGATGTTGGACCATAAGTTGACGGTCGTCAACTGTCTTAAAAATTGGAAATATGTAATGTTCGCGCCATTGTTCCGCCTGAGCGGAAATTGGCTGAAAAGGTTGACGATAGTCAACATATATGGGACAAAAATGACGCGGTTGGAAAAGGGCCAGGATTCATGTCAGCCCCGAGAGAGGAAATTTATGGGCCTTCAAACTTTTAGCCCCGATTGCAGCGTTGAAGACATAGTCGCCGCAATAAACCGTGACGGTGTGTGCATCATCAGGGACATGCTCTCTCCCGAAAGATTGAAGGCGCTTCAGGAGGATGTCGCGCCCTGGATCGAACAGACGGCGAATGGGCGGGACGAATGGGCTGGGCGCAAGACGAAGCGCACAGGCGGGTTGATCGCGCGTTGCCCATCGGTGCGTGAAATCGCTATTGAACCCCTCATTCTGGGCGCTGCCAACGCCACACTGCGCCCCTATTGCTCGAAGATTCAGCTCAACATCACCCAACTTATCACGATCATGCCCGGTCAGGATGCGCAGCCGCTCCACCGCGACCGCTTCGTATGGGGCGGCGATGACAGCGGAGGCGTCATTCCTGAAGGCATCGAACCCCAATGCAATGGCATTTGGGCCGTCGAGGACTTCACCGAGGAAAATGGCGCCACGCATGTCGTGCCGGGCAGTCACAAATGGCCGTTCACCCGTCAGGCCCGCCGCGACGAAAGCGTACAGGCGGTGATGAAAGCGGGCTCCGTGCTACTTTATAACGGCACCGTCATTCACAGCGGCGGCGAAAACCGCAGCACCGCCGCGCGCAAGGCCCTGAACGTCACTTATACGCTCGGCTGGCTGCGGCAGGAAGAAAATCAATATCTCTCCTGCCCGCCAGAAATCGCCCGCCATTTCGACCAGCAGCTCACAGACCTGATCGGTTACAGCTTCGGCAACTATGCACTGGGTTTTTACACTGATCCGCTCAAAACCGGGCAGCATAGCGATATCATGCCCCCGGAAGCGGCACTTGGCCGGTTCCCCGTCGAAATCCCCAAAATGATACAAACGGATGCCGTCGCGGAGCCAGGCTGACCGATGTGCCTCCGGGGAACGCCCTGCCCTATCGGCCCCTCGGCCCCGCCGATCGCGGGCTCAGCGCATCGCGCATCGCGACGCTTGAGTTGATGCGCGCCACGCCCGGCATCCGGGACAGGATTTCGCTATGGATGATCTCATAAGCAGCAACGCTTTCCGTTTCGACGCGCAGCCAATAATCCGTCCCGCCCGTCATCAGGAAGCATTCGCGGATTTCCGGACATTGCCTGACGGCATGTTCAAAACGTGCCAGATAATCTTCGGTCTGCCTGTCGAGCGTTACCTGCACCAAAATGTTCACGCTATTCTCACCGACCCGCAGAGGGCTGGTCAGCACCGTATAACCGCGAATGACTCCCGCATCTTCCAACAGCTTGATCCGGCGGTGACAGCTTGACGGCGACAGCCCGACTTCCTCGGCAATCTCGGAATTGGGGCGTCTTGCATTTAGTCTTAGCAAGCGCAGGATCGCACGGTCGGTCTGATCCAGTCCCACGGCCATTTCGTCCAATTCCTTCGCACATTCTCTCAATAATATCGACATTGTAGAACATACTTCGTCACTTTGGGAGAAAAAGGCGCAAATCCACCTTTAGAAAATGCATGAGGGGGATCGCTAAATGAGATCGCTGGATTGCGCAGGCGCGGTGCTACGCATCGACTTGGACGCCCTTGTGGAAAATTACGGCATCATCGCACGCCGCGTGGCACCTGCGGAGGTGGCTGGCGTCGTCAAGGCTGATGCCTATGGCACTGGCGCTTCCGCGGTAGCATCTGCCTTGCTGGACGCAGGTTGTCGCCGCTTCTTCGTGGCGCAACTGAACGAGGCCCTGGCGCTCAAGCCTGACCTCCCCGGCCCGGTCCAGCTTTTCGTGCTCAACGGCCTTCAGCCCGGAGCCGAACGGCAGTGCCGGGACGCAGGCGCGACGCCCGTTCTCAATTCCCTTGATCAGATCAGGCGCTGGTCCAGCCTCGCACAGGCGGTAGGCCGCACCCTCCCCGCAGCGCTTCAGATCGACAGTGGCATGTCACGGCTCGGCCTTTCTACGGAAGAAGCGAAGGCGATCCTTGCTGACCGATCGCTCCTGAACGGCATCGACCTTGTGCTCATCATGAGTCACCTCGCCTGCGCCGACGACCCGTCTTCCACCTTCAATGACAAGCAGGTCGTGGCCTTCAACGATTTTGCCCGCAACTTCCCCGATGTGCCTCGTTCGCTGGACAATAGCGGCGGCAGTTTTCTGGACCATTACCATTATGAGGTCGTGCGCGCCGGAATCGCGCTTTACGGCGGGGCGCCGCAGAACGGGCTCAATCCCATGCGCCCGGTCGTCTCGCTGGAAGCACGGATCGCGCAGCTACGCACGGTCGCTCCCGGAACAGGCGTCGGATATGGCCTCTCCCACACGGCAGAGCGCGTATCGCACATCGCAACCATTCCTGTCGGCTACGCGGACGGCTGGCCACGCCACCTCAGCAACCGTGGCGCAGCCTTCATCGGCAATATCAGGGTGCCGATCGTCGGCAGGGTGTCGATGGACAGCATCACGCTCGACGTGACGGACGTTCCCGACATGCTGCTCTATCCCGGCGCGCCAGTCGAACTGCTCGGCCCACACCAGTCGATAGACGATGTCGCTGCCGATGCGGGCACCATTTCCTACGAAATCCTCACCCAGCTCGGCCACCGATACGCCCGTGAATATCACGCCGCGCAGGCCATCGAGCAAAAGCGGAGTATGACAGCATGAAGGTCGCCATTCTGGGCAGCGGGGTCATCGGCGTAACTTCCGCCTGGTATCTCGCCAAGGCGGGCCATGAAGTCGTCGTGATCGACCGGCAGTCCGGCCCCGCGTTGGAAACCAGCTTCGGCAACGCCGGAGAGATTTCGCCGGGCTATGCTTCCCCCTGGGCCGCGCCGGGCATACCGATGAAGGCGCTGCGTTGGCTTTTCATGCAGCATGCGCCGCTCATCCTTCGCCCGACATTCGACGCCGCCATGTGGCGCTGGATGGTGGCCATGCTCGGCAACTGCACGGAAAAAGCCTATGCGGTGAACAAGAGCCGCATGGTGCGCCTGGCCGAGTTCAGCCGCGATCAGCTCATCGCGCTCCGCCACGAAACGGGCATTGCCTATGATGAGCGGACACAGGGCACGCTCCAGCTGTTTCGGGAAAAGAAGCAAATGGATGGCATCGGCAAGGATGTAGCCGTGCTGAAGGCCGATGGCGTTCCCTTCGAAATACTCGACCGGGCAGGCTGCATCGCGGCCGAACCGGGCCTTGCGAACAGCCAATCGTCGATCGTGGGCGGCCTGCGCCTGCCCAATGACGAAACCGGCGACTGCTTCAAATTCACCAACGCTCTTGCCGTCATGGCAAAAGAGGCGGGCGTCACCTTCTTGCACGATCACAAGATCGAACGGCTCGTTATGGACAAGGGCGCGATCGATCATGTCGAAACCGACAAGGGACCGATCAAGGCGGATGCGTTCATCGTCGCGCTGGGCAGCTATTCCCCGCTGCTGGTGGCACCGCTTGGGATCAAGCTGCCGGTCTATCCGGTAAAGGGCTATTCGATAACCGTTCCCATCACTGATGCGGAACGTGCGCCTGTTTCCACATTGCTGGATGAAAGCTTCAAGGTCGCGATCACCCGGCTTGGCGACCGCATCCGGGTTGGGGGAATGGCCGAGCTTTCAGGCTTCTCGACAAACCTGCCCGACAAGCGTCGCGACACGCTGGAATATTCGGTTGAGTCCCTATTCCCGGCGTCCGGCAATCTTGGCGACGCCAGCTTCTGGTCGGGCCTGCGTCCCATGACGCCAGATGGCACACCCGTCATCGGCCCTACGCATATACCGAACCTCTATCTCAACACTGGCCACGGCACGCTTGGTTGGACCATGGCCTGTGGGTCCGGACATGTGATCGCGGACATTATTTCCAACCGGAAACCGGCAATCGAAACCGCCGATCTTTCCATAGCGCGATATCGCTAACGTCCGCGCGAGCATAGGACATGGCGCCGTCGTCTCGCGCATCTACGCGACGACGGCGCCCATTGCCCTAAAGATCGCTGGCCCGGCCCAATCTTTACGCAGACGCCGCTGCGCTGTGTTGACCCGCAATCCAGGCGAATACCATAGCCGGACCTAACGTCGCGCCCGCGCCGGGATAGGTCCTGCCCATAACCGGGGCCGCGCAGTTGCCTGCCGCGTAAAGCCCTTCGATAACACTGCCGTCCGCGCGCAGCACCCGCGCATGTTCGTCGGCCATCAGTCCCCCCTTGGTGCTCAGGTCACCGGGATAAAAGCGCGTTGCGTAAAATGGCGCCTTATCGATGGGGCCGAAGGACGGGTTCGGCTGATTGCCGGGATCGCCATAATATTGGTCGTACACATTATCGCCACGACCGAAATCCTCATCGACGCCGGTTTTAGCCATGGCGTTCACGCGCTCGACCGTCCGGTTGAGGCCCGCCGCATCGATCCCGATTTTCGCGGCAAGCTGGTCAAGCGTTGGCGCCTTGATGAAGAAGCCGTTTTTCACCAGTTCTCCGTTCATCCCCGGCGGGGTGTCCCCGAAGAAATAGCGGCTGCGATAGCGGGCATCGAAGATCAGCCAGCTCGGCACCGCTCCCACGGTCTTGTCACGGTCCAGCATGGCCCGCCCGGCGTTGACATAGGACGCCGCCTCATTCGTGTAGCGCTGCCCCGAAGAATCGACGATGATCGATCCGGGCAAGGTGCGTTCCCAGATGCCGACATTGATGGTGCCATTCGGCAGGATCGACACGGGATACCATGTGGCAGCGTCCATCAGGGCGAGTTCTGCGCCGACCTCAGCGCCGATCTGGTGCGCATCGCCGGTATCGCCGGGGCTGGCCGGGCTCCATTCGCCGCCGACCTCCTGAAACTGCTTGCGATACTGGCTGTTCTTCGCAAACCCGCCGGTGGTCAGCAGCACGCCGCGCGGCGCCATGATCCGCCGTTCGGCTTCCCCCTCGCCGATCACGACGCCCACCACTTTATCGCCGTCCTGGATCAGCGA
This sequence comes from Sphingobium sp. RC1, assembly GCF_059738765.1. Classification (NCBI taxonomy): domain Bacteria; kingdom Pseudomonadati; phylum Pseudomonadota; class Alphaproteobacteria; order Sphingomonadales; family Sphingobiaceae; genus Sphingobium; species Sphingobium sp. RC1. The sequence goes on along the minus strand of NZ_AP027306.1, from coordinate 808,122 downwards.
CTTGAGCGGGCTGTCGAGAAGGACGGGTATGCCCAGGCGCTGAACGATGACCATCAGCTGCCCCATCAACGTCCCACCCAGGCACAACGGTTCGCGCCCACGTACGCGCCAGGCGGCCGTGCGCGCGATGATACCCATGAACCTGGAGAACGCCTTTAACGACCGCAACATCACCGGTATCACGGGCGCGTCGTCGGTGCCCATTACCATCGATGGCATTTCCGATTTGCGCATCGTCTTGAGCCAGTCGCCCAGCTTTTTACCGTCGAAGTTCACACCCTCCAGCGTCCGGCCCACGCGCGCGCCCGGCTGATCCTGATGATAGTCGGGGTATCTTGGTGCCCGGACCCAACCAAGGCCCTGCTGTTCCAGTGCCAGCACCATCTGCGGACCAACATTCAAATAGGCGACCTTGCGTGCCTTGCTGCTCGCCGGGCCGACATCCCCGATGGTCGCTTCCATATAGGTCAGCGCGGCCTCGAAACTGTCTTCCACCCCGTCCCGCTGCATCAGCGGATTGTTGGGTATCCAGACCCCGCCGCCAGAAAGCGCGCTCGTCCCGCCCCAACATTCGGTTTTCTCGATGACCAGCGGATTGAGGCCGTTCAACTTGGCGGCAATCGCGCCGACCAGGCCACCCGCCCCACTTCCCACGACAATGAAATCAGCCTGATAATCGCGCAACGCTTTACCCCTGCTTGTGAATCCGCGAAAGATTTCGCTGCATAGCGCTCCTTCCCGGAAGTCCGCCTCTATAGCCATCTGATTAGGCAAAGGAAGCGGCCCAGTGACAACAAAGTTTTGCTGCGCCGCATCGTGCTCAAGGCTGTAGTCACCTAAGGCCCCAAGTCTTGAAGGAACGGTACGCACCATTATCTGGTTTAAACGCCTTCCGAACTATGACCAGCGTCGTGAATTCGGTATCCAGACGCGGGTTTCCTTCTAGTCGGATCGCTGTCGCCGTGGAATGACCATGCGTGACAACCTTGCTCTGATCCCTTCATCACCTTGATGGAATGGGATCAGAGGATAGTTCGCCTTCAAGAGAGGAAAGAAGGCCAGGGCGGTCGCTGCGAGCTCCCATCCGGGGTGGCTCATCATCCACCAGGTCCCGGAGGGCCAGAAGCTGCATAAGCTGAACGCAACCGTCCCAACTTGTGGGCACGCCCAGCGTTGCGAAAAGGGAATTCTGGCGCTAGCCATATGTCCCGGAGGTTTTCGTAGTGAACGCGTTTCTACACGGCACTGTCCACGAAGCAGACGAAGACCTTCAGGCTGCCTTGCGATCAGATGCTAATATCCTGGCGCTGTGGGAAAGCCTTACGCCGCTTGGCAGGAATGAATTCATCTGCTGGGTGAATGACGCGAAGCAATCAAAGACCCGACAGCGCCGCATTGAACGAACCCGCGAGGAACTGTTGGAGGGCAAGAGGCGTCCGTGCTGCTGGGCTGGCTGCATCCATCGCTTGGACAAGGCGCCGGGGCGATGGCAGCAGGCAGTCTTGATCGAGCAGCAGCGTAAGTCGTGAGCCTCAACATCGCCCCGCGCGACAAGGCACAAGGCCTGAACCGCAAACGCGGAGGGGAAGAATGAAGGCGGTGCTCGCGATCGATCAGGGGACCACATCCACCCGATCGCTGCTGATCGATGAAACAGCCACCGTGCGAAGCGCCGCGCAGATTGATTTAAAACAATATTATCCGGCCGACGGATGGGTCGAACATGATCCCGAAGCGATATGGCGCGACGTCGTGGCGACCGCGCGTAAGGCGTTGGACGAGGCGCATCGCACGGGGCTGGATGTCGCCGCCATCGGGATCGCCAACCAGCGCGAAACCTGCATATTGTGGGACCGTGAAAGCGGACAGCCCATCCATCCGGCCATTGTCTGGCAGGACAGGCGCGGCGCGGATCTTTGCAGCCGGTTCATCGCGGATGGATACGAACCTGACGTCACGAGCCGCACCGGCCTTCTGCTCGATTCCTATTTTACGGCCAGCAAGCTTGCCTGGCTGTTCGAAACAATCCCCGGCGCTCGCGATCGCGCCGAACAGGGGCAACTGGCCTTCGGCACCATCGACTCTTTCCTGCTATGGCGCCTGACAGCGGGAAAAGTGCACGCGACCGACGCAACCAACGCCAGCCGCACCTTGCTGTTCGACATTGCCCGGATGGCATGGTGCCCGGACCTGTGCCGAATGTTCAGCATCCCGATGCAGATATTGCCTGAAGTGCGTGAGAATGACTGCCTCTTCGGGACATCGGACAAGAATATTCTGGGTGTGTCGCTGCCCATCGCGGGAATGGTTGGGGATCAACAGGCCGCATTGATCGGCCAGGGGTGCCTGAACAGAGGCGGCGCAAAGGTCACGCTGGGAACGGGCGGGTTCGCGATGCTCAACACAGGCGGGCAGATTTGCCGGTCGAAGCACCGGATGCTGTCCACTGTCGCATGCTATTCCAATGGAAACGTCAGCTACGCGATCGAAGGGGCATTCTTCGTTGCGGGCGCAGCCGTCAGATGGACGCGGGACAAGCTAGGCCTGGTCGCCACGGCCGCCGAGACCGAATCCATGGCGCGGTCCTTGCCCGATAATGGCGGCGTCTATCTGGTCCCCGCCTTTGTCGGCTTGGGCGCTCCGCACTGGAACCCACATGTAAGGGCCATGCTGACGGGAATGACCTTCGCCACGGGTTCTGAACATATCGTGCGCGCGGCGCTGGAATGCGTCGCTTACCAATGCGCGGACTTGCTGAACGCCATGGCGCTCGACAGCGAGGTCCAGCCTGATGAGCTCAAAGTGGATGGCGGAATGGTAGCCAACGACTGGTTGTGCCAATTCCTCGCCGACATAGTTGATCTCACGATCATCAGGCCCGCCAACATCGAAACCACGGCACTGGGCGCCGCCTTCCTTGCCGGATCGGTGACGGGGGTCTGGACGGCACTCCCCGAAGCTGTGTCGCGGGTGAGGCCCGACCGGCGGTTTAGCCCAACACTACCCGCTGTCCAGAGGGAGCGCTTCATCAAGGGTTGGCGCGGTGCGGTTGACCAGGCTCTGAACGCTTCATCCCCGGAACGCCCCTCCTCTCAGCAATAACAGGACATTTGAGGAACCTTTAACCCTTCAACTCGCCTTGAAGCTATCGTGATAGGTTTCCCGTAGTACCGTCTTCTGGACCTTACCCATCGTATTCTTGGGCAATTCTTGCACGAACACGAACCTTTTCGGCTGCTTGAAGCGTGCGATCCTGTCCGCCAGTGCTGCAGCGATGGCCGATTGGTCGGTGAAGGACGGATCGCGCGCGACTATCGCGGCGACGACACCCTCGCCCAGGTCAGGATGCGGCACGCCCACGACCGCCGATTCATGGACTTGCTCCAGTTCGTCCAACGCGGCTTCGACTTCGGCCGGATAGATGTTGTACCCGCCAGAAATGATCAGGTCCTTGGCGCGCCCTACTATGGAGACATAGCCTTGCTGATCGATCAATCCCAGATCGCCTGACATGAAATAGCCGTCGCGAAATTCGGCGGCGGTCTTTTCTGGCATGCGCCAATATCCCTGGAACACATTGGGACCGGCGATTTCGATCATCCCGACATCGCCCTGTTTCAGCACCTGGCCAGTTTCGGGGTCCGTGATGCGGATCGAAATTCCCGGCAGCGGCAGGCCCACGGTCCCCGCGATGCGTTCGCCGTCATAGGGGTTGGACGCGTTCATGTTCGTCTCTGTCATACCATAGCGTTCCAGAATGGCGTGACCGGAGCGTTCCAGAAATTCGCGGTGAATGTCGGCGGAAAGGGGCGCCGATCCCGACACGAACAAACGCATATGCTGCACGAGCGCCCGGTCGAAGCGTGGATCGCCGAGCAGGCGTATGTAGAAGGTGGGCACGCCCATCATGGTCGTCGCTGCCGGAAGCGATCGCAACACCGCCTCCAGATCGAAGCGTGGATGAAAAATCATCGACGCGCCCGATGCGAGCACGACATTGGTCGCCACGAACAGCCCGTGGGTATGAAAGATCGGAAGCGCGTGAAGCAGAACGTCATCCGCCGTATAGCGCCAATAATCCCGCAACGTCATCGCATTGGACGCCAGATTGGCGTGGCTTATCATCGCGCCCTTCGACCGGCCTGTGGTGCCGGACGTATAGAGGATGGCGGCAAGATCGCTATCGTCCCGGTCGATTGTCGCAAATCGGTTGGGACTTTCCCGTGCCAGGTCGGCTAGGCTGCCGTCGCCGTCGCTGCCCATGGTTTCCACGCAGCCAACCCCGGCCTCGCTCGCAAGGCCGGCAATCGCGGCCCGGTTCATTGGATCGCAGACGAACAGCGCCGGGGCGGCATCACGCATGAAATAGTCGAGCTCGCCGGCCGTATAGGCCGTATTGAGGGGCAGGAAGATAGCTCCCGTCCGCAAGCAACCCAGATAGAGCATGAGCATGTCGATGCTCTTTTCGGCCTGCACCGCAACCCTGTCTCCGACCTTCACTCCCAGCTGGCCGATGGCGTTGGCGAAGGCGGCCGAACGCTCCTCGACATCCTCGTAACTGATGACCGTTCCATCCAGCATATGGGCGAACGGACGACGGCGGTCCTCCGGGAAGCAGGCTTGGAGGCTGGTGTAAAGATTGGTCATGTCAGGCAGCTTTCACAGAGGCTCGGCAAAGATGAGCCCGAACGTTTCCCGAGAATGTGATGAACATCGGCGTATGTGTCACACCGCCAGATTTTCCCACGCTTCGTACCAAGGATTGCGGATTTCGAAGGTCGTGCATACACGATGATTGAACAGCCGCAATATGAGATGTGATCGGCGGAATGGGGGAACGGACCATGCATGGGATATATGGGGGAAAGCCCTTTTTCGCTGAACTGCCGCACATTGCTTCAGTGGTGACGCAGTGACTATCTCGGGCGTTGCGCTTCTCGCAATCTGCACGCTGGTGGGTGCGTTCTGCGGAGACCTCCTTGGCGCCCTGCTGGGCGTGAAAGCCAATGTGGGGGGCGTCGGCATCGCCATGATCATGCTCATCGCCGCCCGATTATGGCTGGCGCGGCGCGGAGCCATGAACAGGGGCGTGATGCTTGGCGTCGAATTCTGGGGCACCCTTTATATCCCCATCGTTGTGGCGATGGCGGCCAACCAGAACGTGGTCGCCGCCGTCAAATCGGGGCCGCTGGTCGCCATCGCCGCCATCCTTGAGGTGGCTGTCTGCTTTGCCGCGGTGGCCATCATCGGCAGAATGGACCAGGACGCCGAAACAATGGACGAGATCGAGGCGCGCGAGGCAGCGGCGAAGGCTCTCGCGTCGAGTGCCGTCGCATGACGTCCTTATCCGCCATCATCGATCATGTGGCCGATGCCAATAGCCTGATTGTCGCCTTCGCTCTGGTCGGGCTGGTGATGTGGTTGTCCGGCTGGATATCGCGCTATCTGACGGGCGGCCGGATCCATGGATCGGCGATCGCGATCATCATCGGGCTTGCGCTGGCTTTCGTCGGCGGTATCGCCACGGGCGGCAAGAGCGGACTGTCGGACATTCCGATGCTCTCGGGCATCGGCATCATGGGTGGCGCAATGCTCCGCGATTTCGCGATCGTCGCGACCGCTTTTGAAGTCGATGTGGCAAAGGCGCGGCAGGCCGGACTGATCGGGGCGGTCGCCCTGACGCTCGGCACGGTACTGCCCTTCATCGTGGGCCTCGCGGTGGCTTATTCCTATGGCTTTACCGATCCCGTTTCACTGACGACGATCGGCGCAGGCGCGGTTACCTACATCGTCGGACCAGTGACCGGCGCCGCCTTGGGGGCCAGTTCGTCGGTCATCGCCTTGTCGATCGCGACGGGTGTCTTCAAAGCTGTGCTGGTGATGATCGGCACGCCCTTCGTCGCCAAGACGATCGGCCTCAACAACCCGCGCAGCGCCATGGTATTCGGCGGACTGATGGGCACGGTCAGCGGCGTGTCGGGCGGGCTGGCGGCGACCGATCGTCGGCTCGTGCCTTATGGAGCATTGACGGCCACATTCCACACCGGGCTCGGTTGTCTGGTGGTGCCCTCGGTCTTCTTTCTCGTCGTCCGCACGTTGATGGGCGCGCCATGAGGCTCGGCTCGCATGGCCAATCGGCCAGGACTCCCTGACCTCTTCTCTCGCAAAAGCTTCATCTGACGCCGAGGCAGGGGATACGCACGCCGATGGTCCAGCGTCGGCTCAACGTCCTGCTCGATTGTCATCGATTTGAAACTCGATCGTCATAGGGAAGACCCATGCAGGGCTTCACTGTCGGGACCGACCATTGTCTCTGAACCTATTGATTGTCGAGGATGACGAGGAACTTGCGACGCAGTTGCTTGAGCAACTCAGCGTGTTCGGCCATGACTCCACAATTGTCGGAGACGGTCGATGCGCCAACCAGATGGTGGCCGCGCAGCATTTCGACGCTATCATCCTTGATCGGATATTGCCGATGATCGACGGCGTGACACTGCTCAAAGGATTGCGCGAACATAATATTCTGACCCCCGTCATCATGATGACGGCGCTCGGCCAATCACGGCAAAAGGTGGAGGGGCTGGAGAACGGGGCTGACGATTATGTCGTGAAGCCGGTCGATCCGGCCGAATTGAACGCCAGGCTCAACGCGCTGGTGCGAGCAAGGGAATGGACGGACAAGGGCGCCAACGAAACGCTGCGCGCGGGCGATCTCGTGGTCAGCCCCTCCCGCCACAGCGCCTGGCGCGATGGGCAGGCGCTGCGGTTACAGAAGACCGAATTCAAGGTGCTGGTGGAATTGGTCCGTCATGCGGGTACGCCTGTTACCCGCGCCATGATGCTGGAACGGGTCTGGAATTATGATTTCGAACCGGCCACCAATCTGGTTGAAGCCCATATTCGCCGCCTGCGCATCAAGTTGATGGAATTTGGCGGTGACGATCCTATCGTGACTATTCGCGGACTGGGTTATATGATCCCGGGGTGATTTCCCGGTCCTTGCGTACACTGACGCTCGTCTTTCTGTTCTTCTTTGTCCTCGCCACGTTGACCACGGGCTTTGGCATCTACTTCGCGACGCTGCGAACCATCGACCATATGGTGGTGCAGCGCATCACAGGCATGAGCGAAACTTTGGCGCCCGAGGGCGGAGGGCTGACCGTCAGCGGGATCAGCCGCCGCATCCGCATCGCGGCACATGACCGCGACACCGCCGATCTTGGCTTCATCCTGATAGAAAATGGACGGCAGATCGCAGGCAATGTGCGTGTGTCCCGGCCCCTGCCCCTCGGCATCTCCAATGTCGATCTGGCGGACGATATCAAGGGTCTTTCCCACGGCCGCGTCATAGTCCGGGATTTGGGCGGCGGACTGAAGCTGGCGGTGATCGCCGAAACGGAACCTTTTGATAATTACAACGCGGCCCGCAAGCGCATCTACCTACTGGGCTTCGGCTCGATCATCCTGATCGCGCTGGCGGCGGCGACGACTTTCACGTTGATCATCCGCCAAAGGATCATCGAGATGCGCCGCACCGTCGATGCGATTTTCGAAGGCGACCTGTCGCAGCGTGTGCCCGGAGGCAATTCTCAAACGGCTTTCGGTCAACAGGCGCAGGCTTTCAATCGCATGCTGGATCGCATCAATCATCTGATGGAAGAAATTCGCAACGTCACCAATGGGGTCGCGCACGAATTGCGGACGCCGCTGGCGCGCCTGCGCAACCAGCTGAACCTTATCGCCCATGACCCGAAGGCCGCGCCCGTGCGCGACAGGATTGATGAAGCACAGGCCGAGGCCGACGGATTGCTGAACCTCTTTTCGGCGCTCCTGCGCATCGCCGAAATCGACAGCGGGGCACGGCGCGAGAATTTCGCGGCAATCAACCTTGCCGATCTCGTCGCCGAATGCGTCGAGGCGCTGGATGCCGTGCTGGATGACAGCGGGCATCCGATAGCAGAACTCAACCTGGAGCCTGTCATCGTCCACGGCGACGCCCAGCTATTATCGCAGATGATCGTCAATCTTGTGGAAAACGCGATCCGCCACACCCCGGTGGACTCGGAAATATACATCACCCTCTCCGGCGCGTCGGCTGGCTGGGCAACTCTGATCGTGTCCGACAACGGTCCCGGCATCGCGCCTGCGGATCGCACGAAAGCGCTGGATCGCTTCGGCCGCTTGTCCGGCAGCGGCGACGTCAAGGGGCATGGCTTCGGCCTGCCGCTGGTCGCATCGATCGCGCGGCTGCATGGCGGCTCGATCGAACTGGGCGACGCGCAGCCGGGCCTCCAGGTTTCGATTATTCTGCCAACCGCATAAAAAATGGCGCGCCGCGAAAGGCGGCGCGCCACAACAGGTTGCGAAGATCAGATGATCAGAACTTCACGGACGCTTCGATGCCGAAGGTGCGCGGCGCGTTGAAGTTGCCATAGTCACCCAGCACGTTTTTGATGTCGCCGGTGGTCGTGCTGTTCGTCGGAGCAGCCGGCAGGCTGTTCGACGGATCGCGGCGGAAGACATGCTGCTCGTTGAACAGGTTGCGGCCCCACAGGCTGAGCGTCAGGTTGCGGCCATTGCCGGTCCCGATGTCCGCCAGCGAGATGCGGCCGTTGAAGATCAGCGAGCTGTCATTCTTGGTCGCGAACTGGTCGAAGGCCTGGGTAGCCTGCGAATAGTTGCCGTCGAAGTGGAACTTCAGCTTCGTGTCTTCGCTGCCGATCGGCAGGCTGTAGTCGATCGACCCGCTCGCGGCGTTACGCGGCGTGAACACGATGTAGAAGTTCTGATAGACGCCCGTCGTGTTGATGAACACCGGCGGGATCTTCGTGTAGGTATAGGCGTAGGATGCATTCAGCGTCAGGCCCTCGACCGGGTTCAGCGTCAGGTCCGCCTCGATCCCGCGGATCTTGGTGGTGCCGGGCGCGTTGATCGTGACCAGATTGTTGAAGCTGGTGTTGCCGACAAACTGGATCGAGCTGATGTCGACCTGGCTGTCCTTGCGGTCCATGATGTAACCGGCCAGGTTGAACCGGGCGCGGTTGTTCCAGAAGTCCGACTTCAGGCCGACTTCGTAGGACTTCACATCTTCAGGATCGAACGCCTGATAGTTGGACGTGCGCGAGCTTGCGCCGCCAGCACGATAACCGGTCGCATATTTCGCGTAGACGTGCAGGTCGTTGCTGACATCATAGGCGATCGTCGCCATCGGGTTGAAGCGGTTCCAGCTTGCATCCAGCGGCTGGTAGCCGACGCTGGGAGCGGGCGGGTTGGTGTCGTAATTCACGTTGCGCGAATAATGCAGCACGCCCTTCTTTTCGTCATGCGTGTAACGGCCGCCGACCGTGATGTGCAGGGCGTCGGTCGCGTTCCAGGTCAGCTGGCCATAGGCGGCATAGCTCTTCGACCAGACTTCCGAAGCGCGGTCGATCGAGCAGCCGTCGACAGCCTTGCCAGCGAAGTCCGGGGTCGAACCGGTGCAGAAGGGGATGGTGACGTAATTATAGCCTGTGATCGCGCCAGCCCCGTTGCGGATGGCGACCGCGCCCATGGAGCTGGGGGTTGCGGCATCGTCGCTGACATGTTCGTTGAAGTAGAACAGGCCCGCGACATAGTCGACCGAACCGACCGTGCCGACCGCCTGCAATTCCTGGCTGAATTGGCGCTGGCGCAGGTCGGCAAGGCTGTAGCGGCTGAATGCGCAGGGGGCGGCCGTAGTGCAGCCAGCGGCAGTGCTGCCGAGCGGCGGGTTTACCAGCGGCGGACGGTGTGCGCCGCCCGAATTGTCCCACTGGGTTGCATCGACGCCGCGCCATGCGGTGATTGAACGCAGCTCCAGTTCGTCGCCGAGGTTCCACTTCAGCGTGTTGGTGAAGCCGTGGGTCTTGTCGACGCTAACCTGCTGCGGCACGCCGATGTCGGCCTGACCCATGCGGGTGTCGCCGTTCACAACGACGCCGGGCAGCAGGGACTTGACAGGGCCGCCGGTCAGGTTGGTGTAAGCCGTGCCGGGCAGGGTGCAGGCGGGCTGCGATGCCTGGATGCCGTTGGCGCAATCATTGGGATTATAGTTCAGCAGCTGGCTGTAGAAGGGCGTATTCTCGTCCTTCGCGACGTCATAGGCGAAGTCGTTGGTGATGGTGTCGGTCGGCTGCCAGCGCACGGCGGCGCGCACGCCCTTGCGGTTGTAATAATTCCAGCCGACCTGGCCCGCGAGCGGGTTTTCGGTGGTGGCGTCCTGATGCTGGATCACGCCATCAATCTTGACCGAGAAGCCCGCAACCTTGGGCAGGTCCAGGTGGAAGTCGGCAGTCCGGCTACCATAATTGCCAGCGCCCGCTTCGATCCGGCCGCCCCATTCACCGGTCGGCGCCTTGCTGACGATGCTGAGCGCGCCGCCTTCGGTGTTGCGGCCGAACAGCGTGCCCTGCGGACCCTTGAGCACTTCGACGCGCTCGATGTCGAACAGCGCGGCGTTCAGGCCATGCTGGCGGCCCATATAAACGCCATCGACATAGATGCCGACGCCCTGTTCACGGGCAGGCTGGTTGGCGTCGAGAGGAACGATGCCGCGAATGCCGATGGTGAGCGCCGACTGGCGCGCTTCGAAAGTCGCGACGCGCAACGACGGCACTGCGCCGTCGGCGAAGTCGTACATGCTCTGCACATGCCTGTTTTCCAGCGCCTGCGTATCGACGACCGCCATGGAAATCGGCGTTTCCTGCAAATCGGTTTCCCGCTTGGTGGCGGTGACGACGATGGCGGCCATGCCCTCGCTGTCGGCCGTGTCGGCGGCGGGAGCAGAGGCGGTCGCCTCGGCCGTTGTCGCACTGGCGAGCGCGGGAGCGGAAACAGATCCCAGCAACAACGCACTCATCGAAGTCCGAAGCAGGATAGTGGAAGAGCGACTCATGATTACCCCTTTAAAAATCCATCAAGTGGATGCTTTGCGGGGTCGCCATTAGGAGGCCATCACAACATTTTTGTGACAAACATTGTCATATAAAAACAAATGCGATTTCATATTCGCGTCATTTTAAATATATTTAATGTAAATACTGAGTATTATTGAATAATATATGAATTAATATTTATATTTACGGTATAAAAATCGTATAATTTGCGCATATTATGCATGTAATATTAACAATTAAATTAATATTACGATGAGTATACACTAGAAAGCCGACCATAAGTGGCGTTGGTATCTACTCGATCCGCAGGAGGATTTTGAGAGCGGCCTATGCCTTAGGGCGCCCTTTTATTAAGGAGCAGCCTGATAGCTGGCCTCTTGGCGGCGGCGTCTCCGTAGCCTCATTGCTCCACGTTCAGCGAGTGCATCTTTGCACCATTAAAGCGCGGAATGGCGGGGATTTCGCATATTTTTCAACAATCCCCGCGGAAAAGAAATGGTGCGCCTACATGTCACTCGAACACGTGACCCCAGCCGCTGGGGCCGGTTACGGATCCATATGTTGGTGATCCGACCGGCCCTGCCTTTATCTTAGAATTTGAAGTTGCCCGTCAATCCAAACTCGCGTGGGTTGATCACGTTGACCGTGCGGTAGCCCGAGTCATAGTCCACGCCGCTGGACGTGCCGATTACCGCGTTACCCTGGCTGATGTTGGCGATCCGCTTCTGGTTCAGCACATTCTTCGCAAACAAGGTGAATTCCCATTTGCTATCCTCGGCACGAAGGCCAACGAACAGGTTGAGCATTTCACGGCTACGATAATCATAATCGATCCGGTCAGAATAGAAGCCGGGCCGGTACGTAAACAACCCGCGCAGGAACGGCGTAACGCTGTCCATCGGGAAACGGATTTCCGTGTTGGCGGTCAGGCTGAAATCAGGCGTCTCGCCGATGCGGCCATTGCTGGCACAGAAGCTGACATTACCCGGCCCCGTAACGGTCGCCGTTCCATCCCGGTTAGGGCGACCAGTTCCTGCGAAGTCGTTGCACGGCAGCAGGGCGTTGCGATAACGGGCGCGAGTATAGGCAGCGCTGACGCCGAAGTCCCAGTCTCTCGTGATCCGTCCGTCCAGCGATCCTTCGATCCCCTTGATCCGTGCGTCGCCATTATAGTTGAAATCGAAAAAGCCGGTGGGCGGCGCGGCTACGGCGGACTCATAATAGATGCCGCTGAAACGGTTAAGGAAGTTATCGAGCTTCTGATAATAGACCGACACCGCATAATGCAGGCGCCGCCCGGCGAAGCTGCCTTTAACGCCCGCTTCGATCGAATCCGTCTTTTCCGGCTGGGTCAGGATCAGGTCGTCGCTCAGCCCATCCGGCAGGCCGGGGCTGACGCTGCCGGCGCGGAAGGAGTGGCCGTAGGAAGCGAAGATATTGATGGACGGCATTAACTGGTAGCTGATCGTCAGTCCGCCCGTGATCGGCTTGTCAGACGTATTGCGCAGGTTGGCCGGAATGATGTCCGTTGCCGGGTAGGACGCCGGTAAGCAGCCAAACGAGACAGCATCAACAATTGGATCGCCGGTGCACAGCAAGCTGTTGCCCGGCGTGCTCAAACCCAGTCGGCTGACATTCACCGACTTGATGATCGAGTAACGCAGGCCACCTTCGATTGTCAGGCCGCCTCTACGAAAGTTAAGATTGGCATTGAACGACCAAATGCTCCGATCTACCGGAACGGTAATCTGGGTGGAGATGGGCAGATAAGGCAGTGCGCCCAAGGTGTTCAGGCTATCATTCTGTTCAAACGGGAAAATGAAGCTGTCGCCCGGCTGAAAGATGCGCGTCGTTCCACCCATCTTATTGTAGAAGACGCCAATGCCTCCGCCCAGGCCATCCTTGTTATTCGTAGCCAAGCGCATTTCGACCGTGTCGTATACGAAGGGAGTTGGACCAAAGGAGCTGGAGATGTAATTGGGCACTGCATTGCCGACATCCAGATCACGCTGGCCTTTCAGACGCGAATCCTGATGCGCGCCTACAAACGACAATGTTGCCGGACCCAAATCCCAGTCAATCGCCAGGTTGACGATGTGGCTTTCATTGATATTACGACTCGTTCCCTCTGCGACGGCGGCATAGTCATCGACACCCAGCGCTGGACCGGAACGCGTTGATAAGTTGGGAACCAGAACACCGCCCAGGAATGGGCCAGCTTCGAAAGTTGACGTGTTGCCTGATCCGATGACCTGCTGCATCTGCCTATTGTCGGCGTACAGATACTGATAGGTAATATAGGCGGTGAGATTGTCCGTTGGACGAAGGCCCAGGGTCAAGCGGGCGCTTTCAGTACGGCTGCGCGACCGTTCGCCGGTGTTGACATTGCGGACGTTGTTCAGGCGATTGCCGTCGACCAGTGCCGCAACGCGCAGGGCGATCTTGTCAGAGAAAGGCAGGGATACCCCGCCCTGCACATTGTAGCCCCCACGCGTGGTAGCGGTAGTCTGCGCATAGCCTTCGATCTCATCGAAACCGGGGCGCGCCGTGGAAATGGTGATCGCACCTGCGGGGGCGGAGATACCGCGCAGCAAGCCTTGGGGACCGCGCAGCACTTCGATCTGCTTGATATCGTAAAGGGCCGTGTAGACCGTTTGCGCATCGGTCGGAATTTCGTTGAAATAGACCTGGACCGCCGGGTCGGTGCCCTGGTCGGGATCGAACGAGATACCGCGCAGCGTCGTCGAATTGTTACGGCCCGTGGCGTTCGTCATCTCCAGGCCCGGAGCGAGCTGCTGGACGTCCTTGGCATCGAAAATGTTCAGCTTCTGCAACTGCTCGCCAGTCGCCACATTGACGCTCATAGGCACTGATTGAAGCGATCGGGCTTCGCGCGTCGCCGTGACGACGATCTCGCCTCCACCATCGGCCGCATCCTGCGCCCAGGCAGCGGTCGGCACGATCATCGCTGCACCGCACAACAATGCAGAAAGACTCTTTCCCTGTTTCATGACAGCGTTCCTTTTCTTGGCAGAAGCCAGCCCCACAATGTTGACAACCGCTAACGATCGCGCAGGCGCCCTGCAAGCCTCGCCGTCATATTTTTGTAAATTTCGGCCCACCCATCTACTTTTTAGCGATGTATTTCTTTTATTTGCCCAATATATGCGTGCCATATAGTGGATTTTCATGCGCAATACGTTGATTGCATATTTCATCTCAGAAGATGTCGTCACAGCGGCCAGAGGACAAAAGGACCGACAAGCGCTAGACAATCTTCCTCGCCGAAGGGACAGGGAGATGGGCCGAAAAATGCCGACGCACATCACCGCCAAAACGGATTTGCCGCACCTGCTAACATCTCTGAGGCCGGAAGAAAGGTCGCGCCCGGTAGCCAAGGATGCAGAGCCGGAGGCTTGTGGAGATAAGTGAATGGCGAACCGAAATCATGAAGGGCCTCCAAACGATGGAGGTGATGCTGGTCTTCCTTACGGATGACTTTTCTGAAAGCATGTGGTGCCATCAGGAAGTTGGATTTGCGTTAGGGAAAGGGGTGCCTATCGTTTCGCTAAAGCTGGGGCAAAAAGACCCGCCTGGGTTCATTTCTCATGTCCAAGCGCAACGGGGCAAAGTAGACAAGCCCTCCCAGTCGGCCAGCGATCTGTTCCCGCTGATAGGCAAGGCTTTAGGTCGTCAGGAACGATTGCACGAAATCCTAATCGGCAGCTTTTTGACAGCGCCTAACTATATCGATGCCAAGGCTCGGTTCGAACGCATGGCGGATTCGGTCGATAAGCTGAGCGAGACTCATTGCGAACGGATTATCACAGCCTTCCGTTCTAACGATCAGCTCTATAATTCCATGTATCTCGTCAATAAGAGCAATCGGCTGAAGAAGTTCCTCGAACGTACAACCGGCCGCGATTTTGAGATAAACGGGCGCGATATCAAGGAAATGAAGGCAGAGGCGAATCTCGATGACGTGCCGTTTTAGGCCGAGGGACCCAGCAGCACCAGACCGACCACTCTCACACGGTTCGTTCAGATCGCCGTCACGATCGCTCTGCTTATGTATCAGTCCCGCCGAACGTGTACCCCCGAACCGCCTGCCACAGGGAACCCACCACGCTCCTCGTTTCTGTCCCACGCTTCACCCACCAGGAACCCACAGGATCAAGCCCAAAGGCACATAAACAAGGCGATCTCTCGACCATAAGCCGAAAGGCACTTTCGCTAGGTTTTTCAGAAAGTTCCTACTGAAAAGCTGGTGCAGGACGCAGTCCAGAGCGAACCCGTCTCCACTTAGAATTGGAAAGAAATGGGTAATATCGCAAAAACGTGGGATCTGAGCCGGGATGCAGGCAGCGAAAACCCATGAACTCCGCGCTTCCTGGGCGGCACGCGCGGAAACGCGAAAATGGAAAAAACCGCAACAGGAAATGGACATCGCAGCGGTTGAAGTGAAAAATGGCCTTGATTTTCAAGGCAGGCTTTTCATAATGGGCATGTTCAGCGATCAATGCTGAATGAGTGAGATGCTCAGCATCGATCTCCAGAAGACGAGGACGGCTCTATGAGCCGGCGCAATTGGCTAACTACGGTGGAGACACCGAGCGGGCACCGCGCATTCAAGCTTAAATCTGAAGCAGTTCTCAAAGTTCTTCTTGGAGGTATTCGTGCCAGCAAAGTCCAAATCGCGTAAGTCCATCCCACTCAACAACTTCGGCTCCATTCGCCTTGCGATCGAATATGTGTCGCCACACAGCATCGCACTCAGCCGTCGCGAATTGCGCAAGCATCCTCAGTCTCAGATCCGCGAGCTCGCCTCGGGGATCGGTCGCATCGGCTTTACTGTCCCGCTCATCGTGGATGAGCGATTGAGCCTGGTCTGCGGTCATGCGCGGCTGGCTGCAGCAAAGCTGCTTGAGCTTGACGAGGTGCCGGTCATCCGGCTCGATCACTTAACGCCCGAGCAGCTGCGGCTTTTCGCCATGTTCGACAATCGTGTCGCGGAACATGGTGAATGGGACGAGGGGGCCCTCGCCCTCGAATTTGCTGAACTTGCCCTAGAGGATGTAACGCTGGACATCTCGGACAGCGGCTTCGCTGTGGCCGAGATTGATGCGATCGTCGGGCGCAGTAGAACCGCTGAGCTATCCGATCTGGATAGCACACAGGCACCGGATGAAACCAAGCCCGCCATCACGCATTTCGGCGATCTGTGGCATTGCGGCCGCCACCGCCTTTTGTGCGGTGATAGCACTCACCCTGAAGCTATCGCGCGACTGACGCAGGGAGCGAAGATAAGGCAGGTCGTTACCGATCCTCCCTTTGACCTTCCCACAGCAGCATTTTCCTCATCGAAAAAGTTTGGCAATTTCCTGATGGGAGCAGGAGAGATGGGGCCGACCGCGTTTACCGACTTCCTGGCACGGTTCATACAGGCGGCGCAGCCAGTGCTGATGGATGGCGCGTTCATCTACGCGTTCATGGACCACAAGCATATCGCTCAGCTCATTGCCGCGGGTGAGCAAGCGGGCGTTTCCTATGTTCAGTTGCTGGTCTGGGTCAAAGGTCAGGCTGGTATGGGCAGCTTCTATCGGTCCGGTCATGAGCTGGTTGGCGTCTTCCGGCATGGTCATAGTGCAGGCTTGAACAATATCATGCTGGGCGCGCATGGGCGTAACCGGTCCAATGTGCTCAGCTATCCAGGCGTCATAGGTAAGGGCGGCGGCGGCGCCACCGCTCTCGCTATGCATCCCACCGTCAAAAACGTCGCCATGATTGCGGACTTGCTTCTAGATGCCAGCGCGCCGGGTGAAGCGATCCTGGACAGCTTTGGTGGCAGCGGTACCACCCTAATTGCCGCCGAGAAGGTGGATCGCACCGCCTATCTTTGTGAGCTGTCCCCCGGCTTTGTCGACGTCGCGGTCGAACGCTTCGAGGCGTTGGGCGACGAAAAGGCGATCTTAGAGGCAACCGGGCAGACCTTTGCGGAAGTGCGTGAGGAACGAAGCTCCATCGCTGGAGGCGCCGCATGAGCGATGGTCAACCGCCAAAGCCAATCAAGTTGCGCAAGGATGGTCAGCCCGACGGCCGCGGCCATGCGGAGGGATCGAAGGCCAACCGTCTAGCAAAGAATGATGGTCGGCGACGGCCGGGGCGGCCACCGGGCAGTCGTGACGCTAAATCCGAAATATGCGCCGTCCGAGACATGCCGGTCGCCGTGGTGATTAGGGGACGGCAGCGAAAAGTGAGCACCCGGATGGCCAACTTGCTTAAGCTGCGAGAGAAGGCGCTGAAAGGCGATCAACGAGCCGCCGAGTATCTCGATCGCCTGTTCGCCCAAGTCGAGCCCCCTTCGGTTGAGCCTGATCTGACCGCCAGCCTACTCGAAGAAGATGCGCAGCTGATTAATTACTGGCTCAGCCGGAAACAACCCGCCGACGATCAGGCAATATCGGCCACGACCGATATTGCGGCTGATGCTGACGCCGCGATAGGGCTGAAAGAAGAGAAGCAATGAAGCCGGGGCTGACGGAGCAAGCGCGCTTGCGCGATGCCATCTTGCGCAGCGACATCGTGGCCTTCACCCAGAAGGTGTTCAGCGAGTTGCATCCAGGGCGGTCAATGATCACAGGCTGGCATCATGAGGCCATTGCCTACTGCCTGGAAGTGACGGTGCTCACACATGAGGTCGACCGGCTCATCATCAACCTTCCTCCCCGCTCGCTGAAATCCGTTATGGTCTCTGTCGCACTTCCAGCCTTTCTGCTTGGACGCGATCCGACGAGGAAGATCATCGTGGTCAGCTATAACCAGGACCTCGCCAATTATCTCAGCCGGCAGACCAGACAGGTCATGCAGGCTCCATGGTATCGGCGGCTTTTCCCGTCAACGGCCCTTGTTGGGCAAGGCGCGCTAGGGCAGTTTTTCACGACCGCTGGAGGTTTCAGGGCGGCCTTGTCCACAGGCGGCACCTTCACCGGCAAAGGCGGTGACCTCATCATCATCGATGATCCGCTAAAGGCGGATGACGCCTATTCAGAAAGTGCGCGAGCAGCCTTGCTGGAATGGAGCACCAACACCCTCTTCAGTCGCCTAGACGACAAGCAAACGGGCGCGATCATTCTTGTCCAGCAGCGACAACATGAGGATGACCTTTCCGGCCATATGCTGCGCGCCGGTGGATGGTATCATCTGAGCTTGCCTGCCATCGCCACCGAAGATCAACAGATCACCCTATCACGCAATCCTCTGCGTAGGCATTGTCGCAGGATCGGCGATTTGCTCGATCCTCAACGCGAACCCCAGTGGATCCTTAACGGCCTGCGCCGGCAGATGGGGAGCGCTCCCTTTCTGGCGCAATATCAGCAGCAGCCGTTACCGCCAGAGGGCGACGTCATCAAAACTACCTGGTTCCGCACCTATGAGTATCTTCCCGAAGGCGAGGTCGTACTATCTGTTGATACAGCGACGAAAGCAGGCGCCCGCAATGATTGGTCGGTAGCCATGCTGTGGCGCGTGAGCGAAAACCGCTATTATCTCGATTATGTCTGGCGCCGCCGTGTCGAATTCCCAGAGCTGCTCCATTCCATTAAGCAATTGGCGGAAACGGTCAGGCCGGACAAGATACTGATCGAAGACAAGGGCGCGGGCAGCGGCCTCATCCAGACCCTGCGTGATGATAGCGATGGGTACCCCGTAGTCCCTTACGATCCGGGGCAGATCGACAAGGTCAGCCGCATGCGCGTTCAGTCGCACAAGATCGAAGGCGGGCTGGTGTTCCTGCCGCGCGAGGCCCCTTGGCTGGAAGAGTTTTTGAACGAGGTTCGCCGTTTCCCCAACGGCGCTCATGATGATCAGATCGATGCGATGTCACAGTTTCTGGACCATGCCGGCCAACGTTCAGCAGGCTTAATCACCATCAGATAAAATCTCGGCCACTTGCCATAAGCTGGCATACCCATGAACAGCAGGCGAAAGAACTGATCAGACGTGATCTGTCAAATAGCTCCCTTCATCCAAGCCGATTAGCCTAGTTCAATCCCCATGGCTGTTGCCTCACCACCGCCGATGCACAGGCTCGCTATACCGCGTCGGAGACCACGATGCTGCAGGGCACCCATCAGTGTCGTTAAAATGCGCGCGCCTGACGCACCGATCGGATGGCCGAGCGCAGTGGCACCGCCGTTCACATTCAACTTGTCCACAGGAATGCCCAGATCCTTAGCAGCGATCATCGCCACAACGGCGAAGGCTTCGTTAATCTCAAATAGATCAACATCGTTCACGGCCCAACCCGCTTTGGCCAGCACCTTGCGCATGGCAGGCACTGGCGCGGTGGTGAAGGCGGCTGGTTCCTGGGCGTGAGCGGCCGTCGCAACGACGCGCGCCAGAACGGGAAGGCCGAGTTTTTCCGCCACGCTCTGCCGCGTCATGACGAGCGCGGCGGCGCCATCCGAAATGGAGGATGCGTTGGCGGCGGTGATCGTGCCGTCCTTGCCAAAGGCGGGCTTCAGCGTCGGAATTTTATCCGGCCGCGCCTTGCCCGGCTGCTCATCAGTGTCGACCCATGTCTCTCCGCCCCGGCCAGGCACCGCAACAGGCGTGATTTCGCGAACGAAAGCACCGCTGCTGATCGCTTCATTGGCGCGAGATAGAGAACGTAGCGCATAATCATCCTGATCGGCGCGGGTGAACTGATAGTCACGAACGGCTTCTTCAGCAAAGACGCCCATGGCCTTGCCTGGCTGATAAGCGTCTTCGAGACCATCCATCATCATCGTGTCGATGATTCGGTCATGCCCAATACGCGCGCCCGAGCGATGCTTGGGCAAGGCATAGGGCGCGTTGGTCATGCTTTCCATGCCTCCCGCCACGATGACCTCCGCCGCTCCACTGGTCAGCGCCTCATGCGCCATGATCGCCGCTTGCATGCCAGATCCGCACATCTTGTTGACAGTAGTAGCCTCCGTGTTGAGGCCAAGACCGGCAGTCAGCGCAGCTTGCCGGGCGGGCGCTTGCCCCAGCCCAGCGGGCAGCACGCAGCCCATGTAGATGCGTTCGATCGCATCGGCCGATACTCCGGAACGCTCCACGGCAGCTCTGACGGCCGCGGCACCCAATTCCGTCGCCTTGAGCGCGGACAGGGCACCTTGAAAGCCGCCCATGGGCGTCCGGGCATAGCCCGTGATAACGATAGGATCATGTGCCATAGATAAGGTTCTCTTAAAGACCGCACGGGAAATCTTGCGCTGGTGTTGGATTTGAGGTTCAGCGCGGCGCCATGCGGATGGCGCCATCTAGACGGATCACTTCACCGTTCAGCATGGGATTACGAATGATGCTTTCGACCAACTGAGCGTATTCCGCGGGCCTGCCCAAACGGCTGGGATGCGGCACTTGCGCGCCAAGTGCGTCCTGGACAGCTTGAGGGAAGGACTCCAACAACGGCGTCAGGAAGATGCCCGGTGCGATGGACGTTACGCGGATCTTGTGCTGGGCGAGATCGCGCGCAATGGGAAGGGTCATGCCGACCACCCCGCCCTTCGAAGCGCTATAGGCGGCCTGCCCAATCTGTCCGTCATAGGCAGCGACCGACGCTGTGTTGATGATGACCCCCCTTTCGCAGTCAATCTCTTCCGCTGACGCAAGCCGAGCTGAGAATTTGGCAATGACGTTGAAACTGCCGATCAGGTTGACCGTCACCGTCTTCACGAAGCTATCCAGCGGATGCGGCATATTTTCCTTGCCCACTGTCTTCACCGCCGGAGCGATGCCAGCACAATTGACGAGAATGCGCGCAACGCCATGCGTCCGTTCGGCTGCGTCCAGGGCAGCGGTGACGCTGGCGTCGTCGGCGATGTTGGCGGTCACGAAAGTGCCGCCCAATGCCTTGGCGGTCGCCTGCCCGGCTTCCTCGTTCAAGTCGAAAATGGCGACCTTGGCGCCCTGCTCCGCCAGCATCTGCGCCGTTGCCCTGCCCAGACCGGACGCGCCGCCGGTGACGATGGCAGCCATTGCTTTGATGTCCATAAATAATATCCTGTTTCGCGCCCAATGGGCACCTATTCACCAGCCTTTCGATCCGGACCCGTCAGCTATTTGACTGTTCAGCATCCCGCTGTTTGGCGATCTCCTCATTTCTAAGCAGGAAGCGCTGCAACTTGCCGCTTGGTGTCTTGGGCAAAGACTCCACGAAGGCGATTTCACGGGGATAGGCGTGCGCAGACAAGCGCGTCTTGACGTAGCGCTGGATCGAGGAGGCTAAATCAGGGTCATCCGCGCTGTACCCTTGGTTCAGCACGATGAAGGCTTTGATGATCTCGGTCCTTTCCGGATCAGGCTTGCCGATCACGGCGGATTCCATCACCGCATCATGTTCCAGCAGAGCGCTTTCGACATCAAACGGTCCCACGCGATAGCCCGAGGTCGTGATGACGTCGTCGGCCCGTCCAATGAAGGAAATGCTTCCGTCGTCATTCTGCTCGACCGTGTCGCCGCTCAAATAATAGTCGCCCACGAAAGCAGCTGTTTCCCGACCAAGATAGCCCGAAAACCACATCATCGGTGACGCCTTGCGGTCCAGCGCCAATATGCCCGGCTCTCCTTGACGCAGCTCCTCACCCTCTGGCGAGCAGACGACGACACGGTGCCCGGGTGATGCAAACCCAGCTGACCCGATGTGGATCGGATGATCTATGCCATGATGGTTACACAGCACCATGCCCACTTCGGTCTGACCGTAATGATCGTAGATCGGCGCACTGAGATGTTCGTCGAACCAGCGGATGATCTCGGGATTAAGCGGTTCGCCCGCACTGCTGACAGCGCGAAGCTGCCCCTTGACCCGCGCCGCCTTTTCCGGTCCGCCTGCCAGCAGCAGGCGGTAGGCCGTCGGTGACCCCGCAACATTGGTGATGCCAAGTTCAGCGATCGTGTCGTACGCGTCATCGACATCGAAGCCGCGCTGGTTGAATGTCGTCGTTATGCCGAGCGCCAGTGGACCGGTCACGGCGTAATAGAGCCCATAAGCCCAGCCCGGATCGGCGAAGTTCCAGAACCGGTCCTCAGGGCCCAGCCCCACCGCATCGCGCATATAAGCGGCAAAGGCAGCGATCGCCTTCACCGGCACGAACAGCGGCTTGGCAGGCCCCGTCGTTCCTGATGTGAACATGATGAGAAAGGGATCGTCCAGGCCGCAGGGCGCGGCCGGATGACCTTCCTCCTCTTCCTCGATCATGCGCCAGAAGTCGCGCTTGGCGCCGGCCTCCCCAGAGGAAACGACGATCTGCTCGATCGATGAAGGCAGTCCTGAAATTTTGGGAAGATTGTCCTGGTCCGCCACGATCACGCGCGTATTGGCGGTCTCCAAACGATATTCGATCGCCTTGGAACCGAAGGCCGTGAACAAAGGCTGGTAAACCGCCCCGAGCCGCCAGGTTGCCAGGATCAGGATCAGCAGCTCGGGAGCGCGCGGGAGCAGTCCCGCCACACGATCACCTTTGGTCACACCCAAGGACGATAGGGCAGCCGCGAGCCGTGCACTGTCATGCGCCAGTCGCGCGAACGTCCACTCCTGCGTAACTCCATTAAGTCCACGGTGGCGCAGTGCGACGCGCGACTTGGCCGGCGCGTGTCGGTCGCAACATATCACCGCCGCATTGGTGTGACCGGTCTCGTCAAAATCCAGGATAGCCAATGCCTGTGATACATCGAACGTAAAATCAGTGCCGCCAGTCTGGATACTGGATTGCGCCACGTCGTCCATGATGGACCTCCTCAACGAACAAAATCATACTATTCGGTATCAGTCCTCCCCGCCTCACCTGCCGTGCTGCCGATGACTTCGCCGAACTTCAGCCCCGAATGTTTCGCGACAGCAGCGTTTTGAGACGCTGCCCAACCAGTTCAGTCGCTTCGGCCGCCGCTGGCACCACAGCTGACAGATTGGGAAAACCATGAGTCAGATGGTCGAACTCCATCAATGCGACTTCGACGCCCGCCTCTGCCAGCCGGTCGGCATAGGCAACGGCTTCATCGCGGAGCGGATCGACTTTCAGAACGGCGATTACGGCAGGGGGTGCCGCGTCTAGCCGATCTGATGTAATCGGCGATATGCGAGGATCTGCCTGATCATGGGAGCCGCAATAATCCCGCATGAGTTGCGGCAAGATTTGCGTGGGAAGAGTGGGATCTGCATTGGCGATCCGGGAAGGATAGCTGACGGATTCCTCGCGCAAATCGACCGCAGGATAGAACAGCAATTGCGCGTCAAAATTCCTGCCGCCCTCTTTGCCGCCCTCTTCCCCCAGTTTGAGAGCCACCACTGCCGCCAGATTGGCTCCGGCGCTCTCTCCCGCAATGACGAGGGGGTTTTCGGAGCCGCCAAGCCCAGCCGCATGGTCCATCGTCCAACGCGCAGCCGCCAGGCAATCGTTGACGCCCGCGGGAAAGGGATTTTCAGGAGCGAGCCGATAACCGCTCGCCACGACGACCATCGAAAGGTTGCGGGCAAGCCGCCGCGCCAGCGGCTCGATGAAGTCGATGCTGCCGAATGCCCAGCCCCCACCGTGCAGCAGATGCAAGGTTCCGGTAGGAGCGGTCAAAGGGCGGAAGATGCGAAGCGGAACCTGCCCACCTTCGTCATCGACGATCAAATTCTCAACTGAGGCCACCTCAATGGGACCATCCGGCCCATTAAAAAGGGCGATCATTCCATCCATATTGTTGCGCATCACGTCGTAGTCGATCTCGTCGGACGTGGGCACGGGAATTTGCGATACGATCTGCTGAAGTATCGGGTCTAGGGCCATCTCAGCTTCTCCCTTGAGCTTGTTCGCATCAGCGACGCGCAGAGGCGGCCAGCGTGACCATCGATCCGCTGCGCGCCGATTGGTCCGCAGCTTCCGCGAGGATAAGCGCCTTGAGACCGTCATCTTCATTGACGACCGCTGTTGCCTTGCCTTCGATGATATCCGCGAAATGCTCGATCTCCATGGCGAAAGCTTCCGCATAGCGATCGAGGAAGAAGTTCTGGAAGCAGTCCGAACGGGCGCCCTCCTCGGTCCAGGTCTGGACGCTGCTTTCCAGCTTGTTCTCCGCGCGGATCATGCCCTTCGACCCGAAGGCTTCGATCCGTTGATCATAGCCATAGCCGCTGCGACGACTGTTGGATATGACGCAAATCCTGCCGCCGACTGTCCGCAGTAGGATCTTCGCAGTGTCGAAGTCACCCGCGGCGCCGATTTCCGGATCGATCAGCACTGCCCCCGAGGCAAAAACGCTTTCGATTTCTTCACCCAGGAGCCAGCTTGCCATATCGAGATCATGGATAGACATGTCCTTGAAGATGCCGCCTGATCCGGGGATATAGCTGGCTGGCGGCGGCGCGGGATCGTGGCTGATGATGTGGAGCGTCTCCAACGTACCGATCTCGCCCTGCTTCAACCGCCGCTGCAGCCTGGCGAAACTCGGGTCGAAGCGCCGGTTGAAACCGAGCAGGACATGCCTGTCGGTGGCCGCGACTGCCTGCTGGACCTGAGCGGCACGACCAGCGTCCTGATCCAGCGGCTTTTCGCAGAACACCTGCTTTCCCGCGCGGATGGCTTCCAGAGTATAGTTGAGATGGGTGTCCGTCGCACTGGCGACGAGGACGCCGCTGATCGCCGGATCGGCCCAGACATCCTCAGCCGTCGATACCGTGGCACCATAACGACTTGCCAGTTCCTCCGCGCCGCCGAACGGATCGACGACGCGCGACAGGGACAGGCGCGGATTGGCGGCGATGTTGGCGGCGTGGATCTTGCCGATCCGGCCAGCGCCAATCAGTGCTATTTCAAACATTGGATACCTTTCCTAATTTGATATTTTCGTTCGCGCCCTCGAAACGGCGCGCTCATGTTCTTCATTGGCGGCCCAGCCCCAGCTCATCCTCCATCATCTCGCGCAAACGGGCCTTCTGCACCTTTCCGGAGACCGTCATGGGAAAGCTGTCGAGGAAGCGTACGTATCGCGGCACCTTGTGATGAGCGACGCGGCCACGGCAAAATGTGACGATCGCCTCCGCATCCTCGGGCGCGCCAGGACGAAGCTTGACGCAGGCCATCACTTCTTCACCGAACCGTTCGTCCACAACACCAACAACCTGCACGTCAAGGACGGACGGATGGAGGTAGAGCAGTTCTTCAAGTTCGCGGGGATAGATATTCTCGCCGCCGCGGATGATCATGTCCTTGATCCGCCCGACGACCCGGGCATAGCCCGCATCATCGATGGTGACGAGGTCGCCAGTGTGCATCCAGCCGTCGCGAATTGCCTCCGCCGTTTTTTCAGGCTCGCCCCAATAACCGAGCATGACCGAATAGCCGCGGACACAGAGCTCGCCCGGCTCCCCGCGTGGAACGATCTCTCCGGTTTCGGGATGAACGACTTTCGCTTCAAGGTGAGGGTGAATGCGGCCGATGGTGGCGACGCGGATTTCGAGAGGATCGTCCAGCGATGTCTGGAAGCTTACCGGGCTGGTTTCGGTCATTCCATAGCCGATGCCGATGTCGCGCAGATGCATGCGAGTCATCACCTTGCGCATCAACTCTTCCGGACAGGGAGATCCTCCCATCAACCCGACGCGCAAAGAGGAGAGGTCGAAGCGCGCAAAGTCCGGGTGCTCCAGTTCGGCGATGAACATCGTCGGCACGCCATGCAATATCGTGCAGCGTTCGGCCTCCACCGTTTCCAGCACCGCCAGCGGATCGAAACCGGGAGAGGGATAAACCATGGTGACACCATGAACGACGCTCATCAGGTTGCTCATCACCATGCCGAAGCAATGATAGAGCGGCACGGGTATGCAGATCCGATCGTCCGGCCTCGCGCCAAATGCGGCGCCCCCCATCGCTGCATTGTTGAGTATGTTGCGGTGCGAGAGGGTTACGCCCTTCGGGGCGCCTGCGGTTCCACTGGTGAACTGAATATTGATCGGATCGTCAGCCTTCAAGGTTGCGGCGATGCTGGCGAGTTCCGTTTCCGATGCGGCTGTGCGCAAGCCCGCCACTTCGCTGAAGTCCAGCCAGCCCGGCCGCGGTTCGCCGCCGATCTTGATCGCATAGCGGAAGGCCGGGAGATCGACCGAGACGATCTCTCCCGGCCGTTCGCCAAAATGCGTGACGAAGCTTTCCGTCATTGCAAGATAATCGCTGTTCTTGAACGAAGCTGCGCAGATCAGCGCCCTCACTTCCACCTTCCCCAACGTATATTCCAATTCGGCAACGCGGTAGGCGGGGTTGATGTTGACCAGGATCATGCCCGCACGCGCGGTCGCAAGCTGCGCGATGGTCCATTCAGCGCAATTGGGCGCCCATATGCCGACCCTGTCCCCCGGCTTCACGCCCAGTGCCAGCAGCCCAGCGGCAAAGTCATCCGTCGCGGCTTTCAGCTCCAACCAGCTGTAGCGGATGTTGCCATGCCGGGCGACGAGCGCATCCTTGTCGGGCCAACGCTGGGCGGCGCGGTCGAGCGCTTCGCCGATCGTATCGTCCCGCAGGGGAGGTTCCGAAGCTCCGACAACTTGACTGAGTTCTTGCATGGTCATGATAAGCTGCTCGCCTGACTGCCGGTCCGGCGTAAAACCGGACCGGGACTATCGTCATTTCATCGTCGGGATCATGAAGGCATCGGCCAGCGACGATCCCGAAGCTTCACCCGATGCATTCGGCCAGCGCTGCGTCACAGTCTTGACCTTCGTCCAGAAGCGCACGCCTTCCTCGCCATGCTGGTTGTGGTCGCCAAAGCCGGAACGCTTCCAGCCGCCAAAGCTGTGATAGGCGACGGGCACCGGGATCGGCACATTGATGCCGACCATGCCGACATTCACGCGCGCGGCAAATTCCCGCGCAGCGTGCCCATTGCGCGTGAAGATGGCGACGCCATTGCCATATTGATGCCGGGACGGGAGAGTCAGCGCGTCGTCAAAGCTATCGGCCCGTACCATTTGCAGAACCGGGCCGAAAATCTCCTCCCGGTAAGCGCTCATGTCCGGTGTCACATGATCGAACAGCGTCGGGCCGACGAAAAAACCATCCTCATGTCCCTGTAGCGAGAAGCCCCGCCCATCGACGACCAGTTCGGCTCCTTCATCCACACCGGTCTGGATCCACTGTTCGATGCGCGCCTTGTGCTGCGCGGTGACCACTGGACCATAATGCGCCTCCGCATCGGTGGAGACACCCACGCGCAGAGCTTCGATGGCGGGGACGAGCTTGGCTTTCAGCCGCTCGGCCGTTTCGTGTCCGACCGGAACCACGACCGGCAGCGCCATGCACCGTTCGCCGGCCGAACCGAATGCCGCGCCGCAAAGGTCTGCCACCGTCTGGTCGAGATCGGCATCGGGCATGACGATGCCATGGTTCTTTGCGCCACCCATTGCCTGGACGCGCTTGCCGTTGTCGATCCCGCGTCGGTAGACATAATGGGCGATGTCCGAAGAACCGACGAAGCTGACCGCGCTAATCGCCGGGTGATCAAGGATGGCATCGACCATTTCCTTGTCGCCGTGAACGACCTGGAAAATGCCCGCAGGCAGCCCGGCCTCCATGAAAAGTTCCGCCAGGCGGACCGGAACGGACGGATCGCGTTCCGAGGGCTTCAGGATGAAGGCATTGCCGCAGGCCATTGCGACCGCGCTCATCCACAGCGGTATCATCGCCGGAAAGTTGAAGGGGGTGATCCCTGCGCCGATGCCGATCGGCTGGCGCATCGAATAGACATCGATGCCGGGACCTGCGCCCTGCGTATATTCGCCCTTCAGCACATGGGGAATGCCGCAGGCGAACTCCACGACATCCAGACCGCGCTGAATGTCACCCTTGGCATCAGCGACCACCTTGCCATGCTCGGAGGCCAGCAGGCGCGCGAGATCATCCATATCGCGTTCGACCAGCCGCTTGAATTCGAACATGACGCGGGCTCGGCGTTGCGGATTGACCGCCGCCCATGCAGGCTGCGCCGCTTGAGCGGCATCGACCGCTTGCTGCAATTCGCTGGCCGTGCCCAGCGCCACGCGCGCCTGCACCCGGCCGCTGTTCGGATCGAACACATCGCTGGTACGGGAGGCGACGGCAGTCACCGCACGCCCGCCGATGAAATGGGGGATGTTTCGAGTTTCGGCTTCTACAGTCATGATCAAATCTTCCTCATCTTGCACAACGCCGTCTCGCGCGCCAAAGGAGACGCTTCCCCGCCCCTTCCAGGCGCCCAGCCGCCGCCATGGGTAAAGTGCAGGTCTCCATGGCGGGGCTGGACAGGCGATAGACGTCGAAATTTCCGGTTCACATTCGCCCGGCATGCGGACGAACTCACTTACTCATTCTCCCTTGTCAGTTCCGGGCGATGCGCCACGCGCGATCCAGTCATGGGCCGGATCGTTGGCGAACACCCAGTCGCGACGCGGCCCAGCCATGACGTTCAAATAATAAAGGTCGTAGCCGTGCGGCGCGCCGACGGGATGGTAGCCGCGCGGCACCTGCACCACGTCGCCATCCTCCACAGCCATGGTCTCGTCTATCGAGCGGTCGTCCGTATAGACACGCTGGAAGGCAAAGCCCTGCGGCGGTGACAGACGATGATAGTAGGTTTCCTCAAGGAAGGTTTCCTGCGGCCATGCGTCGCGGTCATGCTTGTGCGGCGGATAGCTGGACCAATGCCCGCCCGGGGTGATGACTTCCACAACCAAGAGGCTTTCCGCGTCGCCTGCGTCATCCAGTATGTTGCGCACAAAACGCTGGTTCGTGCCCTGCCCTCTCGTTTCCAACCGCACATCTTCCGGAGCGATGACGCGCGGACGACGGTTGCCACCGCCTGGCGCGGTGCAGATCGCGACTTCAGCGTTTCCCGCCGCCTTGATGCTGTAGGAGGTGCCTGCCGGTACGTAGACCGATGTTGCCGGTCCTTCGAACACATCGGTCCGCCCACCCATCTGGTCGAAACGCACTTCGCCAGCGGTCACATCGACGGTGCCGGACAGGACGACCAGACATGCTTCCCGCCCTTCGTCACCGCCGTCATGCACTTGCCCAGCGGCCAGACGGACGACCTTGAAGCCGACATAGCGCCACCCCGCGCTCTCGGGCGTGATGTCGAGCACCACGCCCTGTGGATCGGGCTCATGGCTGCGAACCTTGAGGCTCATGCCGCCAGCCCCACTTCAGCCGCGATATTTTGCAGCGTACGCAGGCCAAGCTGCTGATAGGTGTAGGGATTGGCTAAGGCAGGGTCCTGTTCCGCCTCGATAACGATCCATCCGTCATAGCCGACGCTAGCGAGGGCGCCCAGGAACGGCTCATAGTCATAGATGCCGTCGCCCGGCGCCGTGAACATTCCGCTGACCACGCCATCAAGGAAGCTCGCCCCGCCAGCCCGCGCGCGGTTATAGCGGTTCCGCCGCACATCCTTGCAATGAACATGGTTTACCCGTTCGGAACGTTCGCTGATCACCTTAAGCGGATCGATGCCGCCGCAGAGCGAATGGCCCGTATCGAGCGTCAGGCCGACATGATCGCCCGTCACCTCGAAAAAGCGCTGCAATTCATCGCCGGTCTCCACCACCGTACCCAGATGATGATGATAGGCAAAGCGCAGCCCGCGCCCATTCACATAAGCGGCCACAGCGTTCAGTCGCGAGCCGAATTGCTCCCATTTCTCATCATCGATCTGGGGATGAGCATCGAGCGGCACGGACCGGTCGCAATGAATAGCGTTCGACGTTTCGGCGGCGATGAAGACTTGAGAACCCATTGCTTCCAGCAGGGCGAGGTGGTCGGCCATTGCCTCGATCTCGGCGTCGGCATCCCGGATCAATAGATTGGTGGAATACCAGCCGCCTATGATGTCCAGCCCGTGCGAGACCATGATGGGCTGAAGGGTGGCGGCATCACGCGGGAACTTGCAACCAAGTTCCACCCCCTCGAAACCGATCTGCCGTACTTCGTTCAGCAGCGTGTCCAGCGTGATGTCGCCCCCAAGCTCGGGCATGTCGTCATTTGCCCAGGCGATCGGGCTTACGCCCCAGCGTATCGTCATGGCTTTTGCCTCTTCTTCATATCTTCATAACGGGCGCGCGCTGCCGAAACTTCCGCGCGCGAAGACACCTGCGGCACCGCGACGTCCCACCAGTGCCCACCGGCCTGCGTCGTCACGGCGGAGTCCGTTTCCAGCACGATAACATAGCTGCTTTGCGACGCTGCGGCGCGACCCAGCGCCTCTTCCAGCGCGGCTATGCCGGACACCTTTTCCGCCTGCGCGCCAAGACTGCGGGCATGGCCCGCGAAATCGACCGGAGGCAGCACCTCCCGCCGCGAATCCGTGAGCAGATTGTTGAACGGCCTGCCGCCAGTCGCCTGCTGCAAGCGATTGATGCAGCCGTAACCGCCGTTGTCGAGCAGCACGACGGTGATCTTCATTCCCAGCATGACCGAAGTCGCCAGTTCGGAATTCAGCATCAGATAGCTGCCGTCGCCCACGAGCACGAAGACTTCGCGGCTCGGATCGGCCATCTTGACGCCCAGGCCGCCTGCAATCTCATAGCCCATGCAGGAAAAGCCATATTCAACATGATAGCCGCCCGGCCTGCGAACGGGCCACAGCTTGTGCAGTTCGCCAGGCAGGCCCCCGGCGGCGCAGACCACCACCGCATCCTCCGGCGCGTTGCGTGACACCGCGCCGATCACCTGCGCGTCAGAAGGCAGAGCGTCCGATGATGCCATCGCAGCATTCGCCGCATGGCTCCATTCAGCCCGCGCGGTCTCGTTCGCTTCCTCCCACGCCTGCGGCACACGCCATTTGTCGAGCGATAGGGCCAGCTCTTCTATCACTTCCCGCGCATCGCCCACGACGCTGTGAGCCCCATGCTTGTGCGCATCATGGGGAGCGACGTTGACCTGGAACAGCTGTGCCGGAAGCAACGTGCGCGATCCGGTGGTGAAATCCTGCAAACGTGTGCCCAGGCCAATCACGAGATCAGCCTCCCGCGCCGCTCGATTGGCAGCGCTGGTGCCAGTCACGCCGATAGATCCCAGCGCCTGAGCATGGCTGGCTACCAGACTGCCCTTCCCCGCCTGTGTCTCCGCCACCGGGATGCCGGTGGCTTCCGCAAGTGCCGCAAGCGCCTCTTCAGCCCGTGAATAAAGAACGCCGCCGCCAGCGACGATCAGTGGCCGCTCCGCCGCGCGGATTGCCTGCACCAGCGCACTGAACTCGCCCACGTCCGGATGAGGACGCCGCTGCCGCCACAAGCGGGGTTCGAGGAAGCTGACCGGACAGTCGAACGCCTCCGCCTGCACATCCTGGCATAGTGACAGCGTGACGGGACCGCACCGCGCCGGGTCCATCATCACCGCCATTGCGCGCGGCGCCGCGTCCAGAATCTGCTCCGGCCGGGTAATACGGTCGAAATAGCGGCTGACCGGGCGGAAGCAGTCGCTTGCGCTCACCGTCCCGTCGCCGAAATCCTCTATCTGCTGAAGCACCGGATCAGGCAGGCGGCTGGCATAGACGTCTCCGGGCAGGAACAGCACAGGCAAGCGGTTCACATGCGCGAGTGCGGCGGCGGTCACCATGTTGGTAGCGCCCGGCCCGATCGACGTCGTGCACGCCATCGCGCGCTGGCGGCGATTGGCCTTGGCAAAGGCGATGGCGGCATGAGCCATCCCCTGCTCATTATGCGCTCGATAGGTGGGCAACGCATCGCCGATGTCCGCCAACGCC
This sequence comes from Sphingobium sp. RC1, assembly GCF_059738765.1. Taxonomy (NCBI): domain Bacteria; kingdom Pseudomonadati; phylum Pseudomonadota; class Alphaproteobacteria; order Sphingomonadales; family Sphingobiaceae; genus Sphingobium; species Sphingobium sp. RC1. The sequence goes on along the minus strand of NZ_AP027306.1, from coordinate 776,446 downwards.
TCTCCCACACCGGCCACATTGCCGTGGCCGAAGATCGCCCAGACCCCTGCAAAGAATGGCTGTTCCGCGCCGTCAATCTCGACACGCTGCGCCGCCATCCATCGGACCAGCGCCTGCGCCATCGTCAACCTGATGGTTTCTCCGCTCATGATACCGGATCCTGCCTTGCATCGCGCCATGCGCGCGCCAGCACGCTGAAGCTTGCCGCCATCTGGGCAATGGCGGCGGCGTCGTCGATTTCACCCTTGAACCAGCGCATTGCAGGCTCCACCCAGATGGTGCGGCCAACGGCGAAGCCCTTGACCAGTGGATTGCCAACCGCTGCCGAGAAGCTGGCCAGCAGCGACTCTTCATCCGACGCCAGCCCCAGCAGCAATATGCCACGGCAGTAGGGATCGCGCGCTGCGATGACCTGTTCGATGGCTGTCCAGGTGGCAGGATCGACGGCAGGCTCCAGCTTCCACCAGTCCGGATAAACACCCAGGGCGTAAATATGTTCGATCACGCGGGCCACGGTGTCGGGCTCAACCGGACCGTTCTTCGAAGCGATTACCTCCAGCAACAGCTCGTGGCGCGTTGCCCGGCACGCTTCAAACAGGCTCAATATCTGCCGGTCCTGTTCGGCACGCAGCTCAGCCGGGTCATCGGGATGGTAGAAGACCAGACACTTGACGACATGGTCGAGCGGCCAGTCGGCCAAAATCGTTGCGGCTTCACGCCCGCCTTCAAAACGGAGCGGCCGCGAGCCGGGCAGTTCGATCGGTCGGCCGATCCAGTAGCCCCCGCCAGCGGCGCTCTCCAGCGCGGAACGGCCATAACGCCCGTCAGCGAGCAGGCCAAAGCCGTCTTCGTTCTCCGCAACCTGCGCCATGGCGCGCAATGCCAGTTCCTTGAAATCAGTAACACGATCCAGATTGTTGGTGCCCAGTTCTTCGACCAGCTCGTCAAATTGAGCGCGATGGTCGATCGCGAGCACCGTCAGCTTATCGTAACCGGTCAGGCGGTTAGTCGCCCAATGGACATGTTCCAGCGCCGCGCTGTCTCGCAACCGTCGAGGCCAGTCGTTGCGTGACAAGAACACCCGCAGCTCCTCAGCGCTCGGCTGAGCGGGGGCGCAGCCATGACGGGACACCACGATAGCGCCGCAAGCATTGCCGTAGGTGCAGCACTGCTCGATGCTCTCGTCGCGCAGCCAGCCGCGCAGGAAGCCGGCCATGAACGCGTCCCCCGCTCCAAGGACATTGAAAACCTCGATGGGAAAGCCCTTGCCGACAATTCCCTGGTCCAATTGATCAGGGATCGCCGCAGGGAAGGCGACGCATCCATCCGGACCACGCTTGCACACCAGCAGCGCGCCGCTGTACTCGCGGATTTTGCGCAGTGCCGCGACCGTGTCGGTCATGCCGCCAAGGATGTGGATCTCCTCTTCCGTACCGACGATCAAATCGCAGAGCGGCAGGACGTGCTGAAGCTCCTGCGTGACCTGCTCGCTGGAGACGAAACGATCCTCGCCATTATCCTTCGACGCCAGCCCCCATAGTACCGGGCGGTAGTCGACATCGAATATAACGCGGCCGCCAGCCGCCTTGATGGCATGCACAGCCTTGAGCGTCGCCGCACTAACATTGGGTTGCGACAGATGGGTGCCATTGATCAGCAGCGCGCGGGCGGCTGCCACATAATCAGGATCGATATCGTCTTCACACAGCGCCATGTCGGCGCAATTTTCCCGGTAGAAGATCAGCGGGAAGCTTTCTGGATCGCGAATACCCAGGATGACGAGAGCCGTCAGCCGCTCCGGATCATTGACGACGCCCGTCACGTCGACGCCTTCGGCCTCCAGCTGCTGTCGGATGAAGCGTCCCATATGATCCGAACCGACCCGGGTGATGATCCCGGTATCCAGCCCCAGCCGTGCCGCGCCGATGGCGCTGTTCGTCGGACTGCCGCCCACATATTTGGCGAAGGAGCCCATATCTTCCAGCCGACCGCCGACTTGCTCGCCATAGAGGTCAACGCCTGATCGGCCGAGCGTGATAAGATCGAGCGTACGCGCGCTGTTCGCAGTATCGCTCATTGGTCGGCCCCGCTTTGCGAAGAAGAAAGCGATGTACTCTCCTGTCGCTCCAATCCTTCCAAAACATCGGCGACGATCCGGCGGCTTCGGAACTGAAGTCCGAGCCGTTCGGCATCCGTCAACAGATGAACCATGCATACGAAAACAAAGTCATTCTGTGGATCGGACCAGAACCAGCCGCCTGCCGCACCATCCCAGAAGTAAGTACCACTCCCAAGACGAACATCCGCCTTTTCGGGGTCAGTGACGATTATGCCGTTATAGGCATATTCATAGCCGGGACGCAGCCAGTGGGGAGCGGTGCCAAATCCCCCCGTCAACAGATGATCGGCCGTGTGGCTACGCATCATCAAGGCGGCAGCTTCCCGGCTGATAATCCGGCTGCCGTCCAACTCTCCCTGGCCCAACAGCATGCGGGCGAAGCGAAGATAGTCGGCCGCGGTGGACACAAGGCCGCCCCCGCCCGATGCGAGCAGCGGCTCACCGGCGAAAGGATGGACCAGATCGCGGGGCAAAAGAGCGGAGACATTATCATAATATAGCCGTTCGGACTCGTGATCCGTTTCGACCAAGCCATCGCCCGATAGCGAATAGAGCGTAGCAACGCGGTAACGCTTTTCTTCCGGCACGATGAAGTCGGTATCGACCATCCCCAGCGATTCGAAAATCCTCTGACGCATGAAATCGCGCAGGCTCATGCCGCTCAGGCGTTCGATGATGACGCCTTGAATGTCCATCGACACACTATATCGCCAGCCAGTGCCGGGATGGAAGGCCAGCGGCACCTGCGCCAACCGTGCGAGATATCGGTCCGCGCTGACGTCGTGAGGAATAACCGGCACTTGCGCCGCTCGGAAAAGCTGGTCAACCGGCTCGTCGGTAAAGCCATAGGTGAACCCGGCCTGATGCGTCATCAGATGTTCCAGCGTCGGCTGGACGGCAGCAGGCACCAGCACCGGGGCCTCAGCGGCCGACCCTGCCTCTAGCACTTGCAGGTCTGCGAGCTCGGGAAGATGTTCCGCGATCAGATCGGAGGGAGACCATTTACCCTCGTCCCACAAAATCATCATCGCGACCGCCGTTATCGGCTTGGTCATCGAATAGATCCTGAAGATACTGTCCTGCCGCATCGCATCACGCGTCGCCACGTCACGCCAGCCCAGAGCTGATTGATGCGCGAGGGCACCCCCTCGCCAGGCCGCCGTTACGGCGCCACTCAGCAAGCCGCGCTCGACAACGTCTTCGAAGAGACTATCCACCGTCCGCCACGCGTCGGCTGGGGGCGTTCCAGCATTTCCCGCAAATACAGCGTCCGCACCCATCGGCTGCCCCACCATTCCTCTCCTATGGAAATTACATTCCACTTTATATTGGATCAGAACCTTTGGTGCAATATCTCAAATAGAAGGTTCAGAGCTTTTTACAGGCTGATCGGCGGCGGAAGGCTCATCCCGCAGCGCGGCCATGCCGATTGCAAGAGACTGGGCGAGGCACATGGACGCGGCAAGGGAGCGGAATCCTCGCACCTCTGATTCGCGGACCTGAAGGATCAGATCAGCCCCTTTAGCGATGGGACCAATGACGCTGTCGGTAATGGCAACCACAGGACACTGGCCCTTTGCAGCCTCCACCAGGCTCAGAGTTTCATGGCTGTAGGGCGCAAAACTAATTGCCAGCATCACGTCTCCAGCGCGAAGCCCGCCAACCTGCTGAATCTGTAGTCCCGCGAGGCCATCCACGAGCACGGTTCGCTTCCCCGCTTGCCCCAACATATAGGCGAGGTAGGTGGCAACGGGAAACGAGCGTCGGAAACCCGCTACGAACACCGTTTCCGCGTGATGAAGCATCTCTATCGCTTCGGACAATTCTCGCGGCCCCAGTGCATGGTTCAAATTTTCCAAGGCAAGAATGTTACCCTGAACGAATTCCGACAACAGCTGGCGGGGACCCTCTGGCTCTCCTGACACAGCATAGCGATGCTGACGGATTCGCTCGGCATAACCGACAGAACGATCCTCGCGCAGCAAACCTTCTCGCACAAGGCGCTGCATCGGGCTGGCACCGGAAAAGCCAAATGCCTGTGCGAAGCGCACGATGGCCGACGGCTGCACGTTGCTGCGCTCAGCAATCACCGCCAATGTTTCGAACGCAATATCGTGCGGCTCGTCCAGAATATGCCGGGCGATCCGTTGCAACCGATCGCTCAATTCATCATGGCGTTCCCGGATCGCTTCGAGAAACTCCTCAAAGTCATTCGGCTGTTCTTTACTCTCTGGCATATATGCCCTTCCACTCAGCTATCAGCATCGGATCGGAAGGATATGTAAGATTCCAACCCTCCCGCCCGCACCGTGGAATTTACATTCCTTTGCGTAAAAAACAATTCCATGGAGTGGCAGTTGCGACGCTGTAGTTTTGGCATGGCGAAGATCGCCAGTAGTCGCAGCGCTAAAGATTGCGAAATGCGCCTCATTTCAATGGAGCGGCTTAAGCTCTCACGACCCGAAGGCAATCAGCCGCTGGAAGAAGCATGTGGCGGGTCCGCCGTTGCGGTTCCCCTCCTTCTGCATTGCACTCATCATTCGTGCCAAACATATCCTTCGATCTGCACATATGACGAAGGATGTCCGGCTCGATAGAGATGTAACCTTGGGCATGCCGTGCAACACGTCAGACCCAAGGCCATCTACACTAAGATCAATGAGATGATTTGCCGTCTTTAGAAGGTCAAATCCAAGGCAACACCGAGTTGGCGAAAGCCATTATACGTCAAATTCTGAATGTGATCGGTCGGGAAGAACGGATGCCCCTGGATCGTTGATACAAAACGTTCATCCGTACAGTTTCGGCAAAATGCGCGAAGAGTCCAGTTCTTCGACTTCTCAGTCAGCGCGACGCCGATGTCGAAGGTCGTATATCCTTTCTGCACCGCATCAGGATCGCCGTTCGACAGAAAATTATATGACGACTGAGACGTAATTCCCAAGTTGAACGTCGCCGCGAAATCATCACCGAGCGGCTGTTCATAACTGACGTCCATGATCGCCTTCCATTTGGGGGCGTTCGGCAGCCTTCTTCCCGAGGAGTCCGTAACGCCATTCACGCAGTCGGCCTGCCCAAAGTAGCAGGTATCGCCTCTAAACGACACGAACCGGGCGTCCGTGTAGGCCAATCCTCCATTTAGAGTGAGGCCTTTGAAAGGACGGGCGATTACCTGTAGTTCTGCCCCGCGCGTCCGCAACTTTCCTGCGTTCTGAAGAAGAAATGATAGTGTCGTGAAATCGATACTCTGCGCTTGGAAGTTCTTGAATTCAGTTTGATATGCAGACAAGTTAATGGTCAATTTGCGGTCAAAGAGCTGCGCTTTAGAACCGATTTCAAAATGGGTCGGAATTTCAGGACGGACATAAGATAGCGAATATTGCGCATATCCCGGACCTTTATAACCGCGCGCCGCAGTGCCATATATCATCCAGTCAGGATTAAAGTTGTATTCGAGCGTTGTTCGCCATGAAAAATTCGTCTCGCTCCGGTCTTGCTCACTCACTGGCGACACTCCGAGAAGGCTTACAGCGCCGCCTCCTGCCGTGGTCTCATATTGCATATTGATGGTATCATGTGTCAGCCGCGCGCCTGCCGTCAATCGCAGCTTGTCGGTAAAACGGTAGCTGGCTTGGCCGTAAGCGGCATAGCTCCCCAGAAGCTGGCGCCAATAGCTATCCGTCCCAAGGAAAGTCGTGAAGCCTGGAGGCACCGCCTGGCCGAGCGTGGCCGACAAATCAGCATTCTGCTGCACCCGCGCTCTGAGCAAGAACAGCCCCATCTGGTAATCGAACTTGCCCCCTGCCGGAGAGGTCAACCTCAGCTCATTCGAAAACTGCTTGATCGCCAGACGTTCGCCATAGAATTGCACGAGTGGCAGCGGACTGTAGTCTGGATCAAAAGCTTGAGAGGTCTTGAACCCACGGTAGGCGGTAATGTTTGTCAACCTCAAACCGCTATCGAGTTCATAGGACGCTTTAATCTGCGCACCGCCGACCTTCAGGTTATAATATGTGGGGCCATCATAGGCGCTCTTTGAATTGCCGTAGCCAGGTTCCACCCCTAGCGGCGGCAGGACTGTCGCGACAGGACTGGTCGGATCCACTTCTCGGAAGCTCGCGACGCCGCCGCCCGAACCACGGGATTCCATATAGTCGCCGGAAACCAAGATAGATAGCTTATCGGTCGGCTCCCAGAGAAGCTTTCCGGATCCGCCGATCTGACGAAGACCGCCTTCAAAATCCGGGTTCGGAACAACATTCTTCTGCAATGCGGAATTCTTGACATAGGAAATATTGATCCGAGCCGCCGCATCTTCGGAGAGGGAGGCGTTCACAATTCCCTGAGCTCGGAACAATGACGTATCGTTCGCATTGTTAAGCTGACCATATTCCGAGAAAAGACGGAAAGAGTTGCTGCCGATCTCTGGGTCGTTCGTCCGGATATTTACGAGCCCTGCCGAGGCATTCTTGCCGAACAAAAATCCTTGCGGCCCATTGAGTACTTCGATCGCGGCCAAATCTGTAAAGTTGATGACCCCAAGCTCAGATCTTATCAAGGTGACATCATCGACCACCACGGCAACGGTCGGCTCCATGGACCGCTGGAAGCTCGATGTCCCCACGCCGCGGATCGAGAAGTTCGTTCCCTGGGCATTCGCCGCATTATTCTGAGTCACCAAGCTTGGCGTGAGTCGAGCCAAGTCTTCTGGATTTTGGACTCCTCGTTCGCGCAAGGTTTCACCCTTGATGGCCGTAACCGAAATCGGCACGTCCTGAAGCCTTTCTTCCCGCCGATTGGCGGTGACAATGATGTCGCTGGTGTTCGCAGCAGAAGGCACGCCGTCCCGCGTCGTCGAAGACGACACTTCAGCTTCACCCTGCAACTGCGCCTGATCGGGTGTCGATTGGGCAAAAACCAACCCAGGAACCAACGTCCAAGTGGCCGCAGCGCACCGCAGCATAAATCGCCTATGCATAACATCTCCCCACAAATAATTTATGGCTGTAACATGCAGTGGAATTTATGTTCCGTCAACTCTAAATATGAAATTATTCAACTCTACGGCCGCCGCCACGATCGGAGCTTACCTTATCTCCGCACGACGCCCCGCGTGGTGAAAGCGAGACGCCGCCAGCCATATGTCAACGTGGGTTATTCCCTGAACGATCCCCCGACAATATCTCGGGTGAAGTAGTCATTATAAGTTGGGGGGGGTGCGGGTCAGAGACCGGGCGGACTGCACCGCCGACCGCCCCCCACACTTCGATAAGAACGCTCTATCGTTTTATGCACGGGGCTGAAGAACGGGCAGTATGGCCCGTCGCCCGCTATACCACCGCGACTACAAAGAAATAATAATATCACTTGACTATATTTCGAACATATATTCTATCCATATCATCAGCTGTGCTCGATAGGAGAGACGTGATGCAGCATTGGCCAAATGGTCCGAAGAAGCCCCTTTTTGAGCGAGGGTTTCGAGGCGAAAAAAACTTGCCCCACTGTGGCGGCCCTAACGGTGCCGGAGTTGGGGATCGCTCCGATTGCGCCACTGTATGACTGACATGGTTCAGGCCCTGCGATCCACAAACTCGCGGAGTGATGTTCGGCGCACATCCTTTGTCCTTTTCCTGGGCATGGTGGGAATGATCGCCAGCTTCCAGGGAATGTACAACATCCTGTTACCAGCGGCGATCGAGCGCTTCGATCCTGCCGGGAAGGTTCAGGACCTCGCCATCCTAACAACATCCGCTGCAATCGTTACTATAATCGGGCTGATTATCGGCGGCATCATTTCCGATAGGACGCGCAGTCGATGGGGGCGCCGAACGCCTACTATTTTCTTTGCGGCGATCGGGTCAATTGGCTTGATGATCGCATTGGGCTTGGCACGATCAGTCTCAGCTTTGATGATCCTCATGCCCAGCGTCTGGTTCACATTGAGTCTTTATCAGGCGGCGTTGATGGCAATGCTTCCAGATCGGATACCTCCTGAACATCGTGGCCTTGCCTCGGCGGCCATCGCTGCGGGAACACCCATTGGCATCCTTGTGGGCACAAATGCAGCCGCTGCTGCAACGTCGTCCTTAGGTGGTTATCTCGTCCTGTCATGTCTACTGGCCGCGACAACATGTATCATGTTCATTGTAGCCCCGGAAAGTCCGTCTTTAGAAAGCGAGAGCAGCACGGCACAGCTGACAGTAAACCAGCATCGCGGATCTCTATTCGCCGGCTTTAAAAGCCGCAATTTTACGCTCACCTTTGTTTCGCGTTTCCTACTCTTTGTCTCTTATTTTGCGGTCACGGGATACCTGTTCTATCTTGTTCAGGACTATATTGGTACGTCCGGTTTACCCGGGCAGAGCGCGGCAACGGCGGTCACAATTTTGCTTAGTATCATGACGGCGGCATGGTTATTGGTGACGCCATTTACAGGCTATCTAGCGGACAGGGTAAATCACACCCCCCTGATTGTCGGCGCCTCGTCGATCGGCATGGGTATCGCCATCTTTGCCCCAGCCATTTCTGCAAGCTGGTTCGCTATGATAATTTTTGCTGTCGGCATGGGGGCGTGTTTCGGGATCTACTTCGCCATTGATTTGAAACTTATGTCGATGGTGCTGCCTTCAGAAGAAGCGGCTGGCCGCGACCTCGGGGTTCTTTCAGTCGCAACGTCAGCTCCCCAAGTACTGACCCCGGCGGTGGCCGGATGGAGCGTTGCTGTGGGAGGCTATCAACTGCTTTTCGCATCAGGAGCAGCATTGGCCATCCTGGGCGGGCTAACCGCGTTTTTCATCCGCGTCCGGGAATCACAAAATGTCCATGGTGGCCGATAGAGAATCGGCACTTGGGCCCAACCACTGCTCTGATAAACTGCGCCCGAATGGGCTAGCGCTGTTGATTCACCTGATGACCTACCGGCTCCCTCTTTCTCCACCTATGGCCGCCCCCTTAGCGAGAGGCGGTAGGCATCCGCTTCATATTCGGGACCGAGGTTCAGCCCGGACAATAGATGGCTGACGGTCGTCCGCCGGGAAGCCGCTAAAAATGATCCAACGATCTCCCGCCGCCCAGTCCAGCATCAGAAGCGGTTGACCATGTTTTCCAGCCACTCCTGCCGCCCGGACTTGGGCGTGGGCGCCAGATTGCGCGATACCGCAAGGTCGGCGATGGAGGCGAGCGTCGCCTCCTGCCCGTGAACCGCCTGTCCCAATTCACCCTGCCAACCGGCATAGCGTTCGGCGCGGAAGGCGTCGACGCGGCCATCCTCGATAATCGCAGCGGCCTTCACCAGCGCCTGCGCGATCGTGTCCATGCCACCAATATGGCCGTGGAACAGGTCTACAGCATCGATGCTCTGGCGGCGCACCTTGGCATCGAAGTTGAAACCGCCCGTCGTGAAACCGCCTGCCCGGATGATCTCCAGCATGGCGAGCGTCAGTTCCTCCACGGAGTTAGGGAACTGGTCGGTATCCCAGCCATTCTGGTGATCGCCCCGATTGGCGTCGATCGACCCGAAGATGCCCAGCGCACGGGCCATCGCGATCTCATGTTCGAACGTGTGGCCCGACAGCGTGGCGTGGTTCGCCTCGATATTGACGCGGACTTCATCTTCCAGGTCGAAGCGCTTCAGGAAGCCGAATACAGTCTGGGTATCGAAATCATATTGATGCTTGGTCGGCTCATGCGGCTTGGGCTCGATCAGGATCGTGCCCTTGAAGCCGATCCGGTGCTTGTGATCGACGACCAGGCTCAGGAAGCGGCCGAAATTCTCCTGCTCCTTGCCGATTTCGGTGTTGAGGATCGTGTCGTACCCCTCGCGGCCACCCCACAGCACATAGTTGGCGCCGCCAAGACGATGCGTGGCTTCCAGCGCGTCGCGAACCTGGCTTGCGGCCCAGGCATAGACTTCTGGATCGGGATTGGTTGCCGCGCCTGCCATGTAGCGCGGATGGCTGAACAGATTGGCGGTGCCCCAGAGCAGCTTGCGGCCATGTTTTCCCTGTAGCTCCTCCAGATGATCAACCGCTTCGGCGAAGCTCTTGCGGAAGGCGCCGATCGTGTCGGCATCCGCCATCACGTCGACGTCATGGAAGCAGTAGAAGGGGACGTCCAGCTTTTCGACGAACGCCAACGCAGCCTCACGCTTGGCACGGGCGGCCGATGCGTCATTGGCACCGGCGTGCCAGGGACGGCGAAAAGTGCCGCCGCCGAACACATCGCTGCCCGGCCAGCAGAATGTGTGCCAGAAGCAGACAGCAAAGCGCAGATGATCCTCCATCCGCTTACCCAAGATCATGCGATCCTTGTCATACCAGCGATAGGCAAGGTCGCTGCTGCTGTCGGGCCCCTCATAACGGATCGTTGAAAATTCGGCGAAATAGTCGGCGGACATGGGTGTTCCTTTCAGAGTGACTTGAGCGCGGCATAGGCAGCGCGAAAACGGGAGAGCCGGGGGACAAGACGTTCGGTGAGCGCCGGATCGGGCTCGATGACGTGAGAGACTGGCGGACGGGTGCAGGCTTGAGCAGCGCTGGCGCCGGTCACCGCCATCATGCCGAGCTTGGCCGCGCCGAGCGCGGGACCGACCTCTCCGCCTTCCAGATAGGCGAGCCGCACGTTGAGCGCGGCGGCAAGGATCGTGCCCCAATAGCGCGAGCGCGCGCCGCCGCCGATGACGGAAAGCTCCTCCACCGTCGTGCCCGCCTCGCGCAGCACCGCCATGCCATCCGCATGGGCGAAGGCGACACCCTCCAGCACGGCGGCGGCGATGCGGCCGGGATCGGTTTCATTGTCCATGCCGAGCAGCGCAGCCCGAATATGCGCGTCATTATGCGGCGTCCGCTCACCCGAGAGATAGGGCAGAAACAGTTCCGGCACGCTCGCTGCGCCCGCTGCTTCGGCAAGCGCGAAGAAGGCGCCCGGTCCATTGGTTCCTGTCGCGCGCACGCCCCAGTCGATGCAGGAGGCGGCGGACAGATGGACGCTCATCTGGTGCCACATGCCGGGCAAGGCATGGCAGAAGGCGTGGACGGCACTGTCGGGATTGGGGCGAAACTCGGCGGTCGCAGCAAAGATCACGCCGGACGTGCCGAGCGAGAGCAGTGCATCGCCGTCCTTGATGACGCCGACGCCCACTGCGCCCGCCGCATTGTCGCCGCCGCCCGCTGCGACGGGAGCCGGAGCCATGCCCCAGCGCTCGGCGACTTCGGCGCGCAGCTTGCCCGTGATGGCGCTCCCCTCGAACAGGCGGGGCATATGGTCGCGCGTCAGGCCGCAAGCGGAAAGCATCGTCTCGCTCCACCCTCGCGCCGCGACGTCTAGCCATAACGTACCGGCGCTGTCCGACAGGTCGGATGCCTTGTCGCCCGTCATGCACAGGCGGACATAGTCCTTGGGCAGGAGTATGCATCGCACCCGCTCGAAAATGTCCGGTTCATGCTTTCGCACCCACAACAGCTTGGGCGCGGTGAAGCCGGGCATTGCAAGGTTGCCGGTGATGGCTCGCGAATCCGGAACGCGCTGTTCCAGTTCCGCGCACTCCGCGAAACTCCGGCCATCGTTCCACAAAATGCCGGGCCGCAACGGTCGATCATCCTCGCCCAGCAGCGTGGCGCCATGCATCTGGCCCGCCAGGCCGACGCCCTGCACGCGCGCGCGCAGATCGGGCGACAGCGCCAGAACCGCTTCTTCCGTCGCGCGCCACCAATCCTCAGGGGCCTGTTCGGACCACAAGCCATGCGGACGCGACACGGTCAGCGGTGCGACACCCTGCCCACACACGCTTCCATCCTCCCCGATGACGACGGCCTTCACGCCGGACGTACCGATATCGATGCCGAGAAACATGCCTGTGCGATCCTTTTCTGAGCATAAGGTAGCGCTACAACTACTTGAGGGCTGCCTCGCCGCGATCCGTCACACTCACGGACATCCGAAAATCGAAAAGCCCCTAAATTCACAGTCGGGTCGGCGGGTTCGTGCCTCGGAGACTTTCGTACGCCTGTCGGAACACGCTGCGAGGCTAAACTGCGTCCCAACACCGGCGGATCAAGTCATAGCCTTCAGTATAGACTTCTTCCTCGTTGCTGAAGAAGTCCCGCCACACTCGCGTCGCCGCTGCGAGGTCCGACACGCCACGGCCGAACGCCTCGATCGTCAGCCATTCATCATAACCGAGCACCTTAAGCGCAGCGAGTGTCTCCCTGATCTTGGCATGTCCACGTCCCGGCGTGCCACGATCGTTTTCGGAGATGTGAACGTGAGCTAGATTACCCGAGGCGTGGAGCAAATGAAGTGCGGCGATAGGGTCTCTCTCCTCAATATTGGCGTGAAAGGTGTCGTAAAGAATACCGATTCCATCTGCCCCGATCAGCTCGGCATAGGCGATCGCCTGCTCGCACGTGTTGAGGAGGTGCGCCTCGAAGCGGTTCAGCGGCTCGAGCCCTGCCGTAATCCCGGCTTGGCTGAGTAGTGGAAGGATCTGGCGGTGCACTTCAGCGCAACGATCGAGTTCCGCATGACTGGGCTTCTCGCCGGTAAACACGCCAAGTGGCTGGAACCAAGGGCCGGCGAGCACCTTCCCGCCCAGTGCCGCGCTGCAGTCGATGACCCGCTTGAGATGATCGACTGCGCCTTGCCGCGCCGACGCATCAGGGGAAATCGGACTATGTGCTTCGTCGGGAATGATCGCGACCACTGTGCGCTCCAGCCCTAGATCGTTGAGCACTCCGCCAAGCCATCGGTAATGTTTTAAGTCGGAGGTGTCGAACACCGGCACTTCGACCCCGTCGAAGCCGGTCTCCTTGAGAGCACGGAGTACCGGTAGGTGCCCTTCGCTCACGTGGCCGGTCCAAAGTAACAGATTCATCCCTATCTTCATCTTCGCTCATTCCTTTGGAAACACAGCTGGGCGAGGGTCATGCTCGATCAGCTGTGCCCCACCGGCAAATTCTCAAGCTGATGTCTGCCAGCTACAAAAAGGTTGCAATCGATCGGCAATGACTATCGACGATCTGCAATTTTCACACACCCGCCAGTGCGGCCCATTTCTGAATGGACCGATCAACATAAATTGCTCGCTATTCCCAAAGCTGCGACCGGGCTTGCCCGGTCGCAAAAGAGTGACGACTGACTTTGGGATCAGAACTTGAAGCGGGCACCGGCGACGAAGCGGCGGCCCAACGTATCGTAGAGGCGGTAGTTGGTTGGCCCAGAAATGCTCGCGGTTGCAACGGACCGCGGATCCTGATCGAAGAGATTGGCGACGGTCCCGTAGAGTTCGAACGTGCCGATCGACCGGCGTATGGTGAGATCAGTCCACCAATTGGCTTTGACTTCGTTCTTTGAACCAGGACGTACCGACAATAATGCATTGCTGACGGTGCCGCCCCCGACATAGTGCTCCTGCAATTGAAATGCCCAAGGACCTGTCTCGTAGGAGATGCTTCCCAGACCTGTCCAATGTGGCACACCTTCGTTGCCGAAGCCTACATCGCCGGCTAGATCGAAAGCCGGAGATCCCGGCGCCTCGGTCACAAGATCATGTACATAAGTAGCGAAAAGCCGCAAATTGAGGATACCCCCTTGGGACCCGAAATTGACATTTCTCCGATAGCTGACGTCAAAGTCGATGCCGCTGGTGCGCAGGGACGAGAGATTGAGGAACGGCGTACGGATCGATACGATCGCATTGGTCGTGGGATCACGCGTCACCAGATCGCACAACGCGGCACTGCCCGCAGCGCATTGATCCACCGTTTGCTGCGGGTTCAAAGTGCTGATGACGTTAGTGATTTTGACCCGATAATAATCGATCGAGGCTGCAAAACCAGGAACAAAGCTCGGTTGCAACACGACGCCCGCAGTGAACGTCTTGCCCACCTCGGGCATGAGTTGGGCGTTGCCGCTCTGCACCGGAATGGCTGGCACGGACTGATTACCATTCTGCGGATCACGGACAATGGCGAAGCCGCTGCTTGAAGGGGAGAATAATTCCGTGACACTGGGTGCTCGCGCATCGCGCGACTTCGACGCACGAAATCTCACACCCTCGACTGGGCTCCAGACGGCTCCTGCTTTCCAGGTGGTTTGCCCGCCGCTCGTGCTGTAGTCGCTGTACCGGACAGCGAAGTTCAGATCGAGTGAGCGAACTGCGGGAAGATCGCTGAGCAGCGGCACCTGCGCCTCCGCAAACGCTTCCTTCACGTCGAAAGAACCGGCGAGCGCAGGCTGGTTGAGGAAGGCCCACGCACCAGGCAACCCGGTAAACGGGTTGGTCAGGCCGGCGAGCTGGTTCGTGAACTGCTTCAGCTTCTCTTTGCGATAACCAACGCCTGCCGCAATGCTGACCTCACCAGCTCGAGTGGAGAACAATGGCCCGGATACCGAGGCTTCGGCTGTGACCTGGGAACCTTTCCCACGATATTCCTGGGTCGGCTGGAAATAGGCCCGCTGTTCCGTTGTCAGCGGACGATCGCCAAGCAGATTATATGGCACGCATCCGTCAGTCGGGCTCGTCAGGGTGGAGCGGCAAACAATTGTGCCGTCGGGCGCGCGTACCGCGTCAATGGCTTTGGCGAAGTTGATCGTATCGAAGTTGCCATCGAGGATCGTCTCGGATGTGACGCGTCCACGTTGAACGTGGGCCTGCCATTTCCAGTTACCGGCGATCTCTCCGTCCCCGCCTAGGGACATGCGCTCGGCGGTATTGTTCTGCTCCGCGCGAAGCTGATCAAAGCGCTTGCCGATAATGACCGCCTGTTCGCCATTAGCCAGCATCTTTGTGCGTACATCGTCGGGAAGGTAGGCGTTGTCTACACTGAGGGAGAGACTCGGCGAGATGAGAGCGGTGAATGCATGCCCGATGCCCGCGGCATTATTTCCTCGCGAATACATCAAGGTTGCGTAAAGCGTCGCATGCTCACTAAACTCGTAACTCACGCGCCCATAAGCGGACGTGCGGGTTAACCCATTCGCCAATGGTATGCCCGGAGCAGGGCTATATCCCCCTCCGCCGGAGGCGACGGCACCGCTGACATTCGTTCCGAAATCATAAGGCGCAGAGGCGCCATCCGGGGTGAAGGTCGTGCCGAAGGCAGCGCCACTCAGCACCACACCTCCTAGCGGAAACGCGGACACACGCAAATCAGGGATCGTGATATATGCCGGCTGACCCGGACCAGCATTTGGGTTCGGGATGAGCCCCCGTCCACTCCTAGCCCAATCGCGTGGCGCCTTGCCAGGCCTGTTCTTGGGATCGCCGTTCAGTTCATCCGACTTCGCATGCTCAAAGCTGAACAGCACATGCCCGCGACCATCGGCGAATGATCCACCTCCAGACAAGCCGAACTTGTAGTTCTGATTGTCGCCACGCGACGTGATGCCGTACTGCGCCTCGCCCTTCAAACCTTCAAAATCATGGTCCAGGACGAAGTTCACAACGCCGGCAACGGCATCAGAGCCGTAGGCCGCAGAAGCGCCGCCAGTGACCGTATCGACTTGCTTGACGAGCGCCGCAGGGATCCAGTCGACATTCACAAATCCTACGGGTGAGCCCGCCGGGCTCGTCGTCGGCAGGCGCTGGCCATCGAGCAGGATTAAGCTTCTACCCGGCCCCAGTGACCGCAGGTTCAGGAAGTTACCGCCATAAAGGCTGCTGCCTCCTTTGGTCGGCGCTTGAGAGTTAGCAAACGCGGGCAGCTGGTTCAGCGCGTCTGCAATCGTGGTGGGCGATGAAGCTGCCAACTGTTCCGTATCGACGGTCGTGACCGGCGTCGGAGCATTCACGGCGGTCGCAACGCGAGACCCAGTTACCACGATATCGGAAGCCTGAGTTGCAGCACCTTCGGCCTGCGCTTGCACCGATTGGGCCTGCGCCATGGCTGACGAGGCGGACCCGATCACAGCGAGTGCAACTGAGGAAGTGCCACAAAGGCACCGTATAAACCCGTTCATCATAACCCCTCCTCTTTAGCCCAAGGGCAAATCCGCTCTGCGGCGACCGCCTACCTGGGTTATGCCGTGACTTACGTTAGCATCAGGCGTTATGCAATATATGTTCCGCATGGAATTCTCTCGAAATTAATATTTTATGTTTTATGCGTGCCTTTGGATTATCAGTGAAAAAATAGTCGGGCGATAAGGCGCCAGTTAAGCATTCAAGTTTCGATTATGAGGGATTTTATAATTGGTGTTTTAACACCCCTCCAAAATGTCATAAGTTCAATTGCCCAAAATCCTTGAGTTTTGAGGTGCCGCGCCCTTGCTCAAGAAAACGGCCGGATCGGGCCGCTTTTGGAAAAACACGCGACTTTTGGACACGTTTGAGGACAGGTGCAGAAGCCTGTTAGTGAACAGAAACGCACGGCCCCCAACCACCTGACGGCAGCCAGATTAGCGAGCCGCTTACCCGCGTTCATGCCTCGTCGAATTGGAAAGGATGATTCGCCGATAGAGGGCTAAGGGGTAAGCGGGTTTTAAAGAGGTGGACATCGAAGCCGTCCCTGGATTGAAGGGATCGACCTCCCAGCTCCGATGCCATAGTCGCGGTTCGCCTTGGAGAGTTCGAACATCGTGCGATGTCCGTGCACAACGTGCTTCGCACAATGCGACCGCTAGATCGTGATTTATCCGTCGCTGAGTGCCCGGGCTCTCACTGCTTTGAGCGACGTCTTGTAGGATCGGGCGGATCGTTGCAATGCGGAGATGCGCGTGGCCTCAGGGCTGCGGCGCGCATGTCCCGCGATCCGCCGCCCATTTCACTGCGGCTTCGTTCAATGCCATATTGTGTGCGTCACTATAAATTTCTGGACGATGCCCGATCGCCGAATAGAAGACCCTCCCCTTCCCGATACAATTCGTCCAAGCGATCGGATGGTCGTTCATCCGTAAGTCCTCGCCCTTTGGACCTACGGGCTTGTAGCTGCTTTCATCGAGCGTAAGTACAACCTTAGCACCCGCCGCGCGAGGATTGGTGCCGAACGAATACCATTCATCCTTCATTATCCACTCCGACGGCAAACCGGATGCGATCGGATGCGCGGGCTGCTCGACCTTGATCCTGGCATCCTGAAATTGAGGATTCATCGGATGCCCGATAAAACGCGTGCCGATCAACTTGTCGGCATACCAACCCCAAAAATAGGCCGGGTCGCCTGCCGAGCCATGCACGGCGACCAATCCTCCGCCCTTTTCCACGTAGTTCTGGAGTGCGCGGCGCTGGCTCAGCGTGAGCACATCCCCGCTAATATTGTTCCAGATGATCACATCGACTTTGCGCAATATCAAAGGCGTAATCGCGCCACCCTTGTCAGTGGTCACGATTGACCAACCGTTGCGCTGCGCCATCCCCTGAAAGGAAGCGCGTGCAGCCTCGACCGAAGGTCCGTCACGAAAGCCGTTGATCTTCTCAAACAAAAGAATTCTCAACTTGCCCCGGCTCCAAGTGAGCTTCGGCTTGTCATTGTCATAGCGTTCGCAGCGCTTCATCTTGTCAGCAGCAGTCACTGGCAGCGCGCGCAGCTTTTGTTCGAGCTGCATCAATCTGTCAGGCGACAAGCCGAGAATGCGCCAAGTATCTCTTACTGTCACGATCGCAGCGAAGGTCGGAGCTTCAGTGCTTATGAACTGCTCGGGAACTTTGTCCAAAAGTGTAGGCGCGGCTTCCATCAACATGGAACGCCCGGCGGGGCTCAACAGCACATCGACCAGCGGAGAATCGAGGGAGTAAGACGCATCTCGAAGCGGGCAGTCAGTAACTGGCCGTGCAGCCTGCGCAGGAGTTATTGCGAGGGGCGCCAGCAGAGCAGCCGCTCCGGCCATCAGTTTCCTCATCCATAGCCATTCTGCCCGCACGCGCCGGTCTCCTCACCATCGTTCCAAAAAGCCGGTCCCGATTCAGATCTTGCCTGCGCGCAGAAACTCCGCCGCATGATGAGCAGCCCTCGCCGACAGCGCCATATAGGTAAGGGACGGGTTCTGGCAGCCTGACGACGCCATGGCAGCGCCGTCGGTGATGAACAGATTAGGCACCTCATGAGCCTGATTATATTTGTTGAGCACCGAAGTCTTGGGATCCTTGCCCATGCATGCGGTGCCCATTTCATGAATGCCCAGGCCGAGCGAACCCGGCTCTTCGCTGGCGTAAAGCACCTTGCCGCCCGCGGCCTCAACCATTGCCTGCCCATCCGCGACAATCTGCTTTGCCATCTTCTTCTCGTTTTCACCGAACTCGCAATCGATATGCACGATCGGCATGCCCCATTTGTCGGTGCGGCTTGGATGAAGCGTCACCCGGTTCTGCGGGTTCGGCAGCATCTCGCCAAAGCCCACAATGGCCGCCATCCAGGGTCCGACGCGGCGGGTCCGCTCTTTCAGCGCCTTGCCGATGCCGGGTGCACCCGTGGCATTCGCGCGCCAGCCCGTTCGCGAAACACCCCCTTGAAAGCCGTAGCCGCGCACAAAATCGCCCGGCTCACTAACATTGCGGTAGCGCGGAATGTAGAGCCCCGTCGGGCGCCGACCTTTATAATAAGTGTTGGGTCCATCCATTGTGCCAACCACGGCCAATCCGGCAATATGGTCCATGAGATTGCGCCCCACCATGCCGGAGCCGTTGGCGAGGCCATGAGGGTCGGCCTCCGACTTTGAATTCAGAAGTATTTGAGCGGTCGCGATCGCCGAAGCGCAGCAAAAGATCGCGTTTGCTTCATATGTCCGGCCCTGCTTGCTGTTGGTGTCGACCACCCGCACTCCGGTGGCCTTGCCGGTCTTGGGATCGCGGATGATGCTGTGGACGATCGCATCTGTCACGATCGTGAGGTTGCCGGTGCGCTCGGCCGCCGGAAGAGATCCGCTCAGGCTCGAATAATAGGCGCCATAGCTGCAGCCCCGTTCGCAAAGCGATCTATTTTGACAGCTCGTCCGACCCAGTGCCTCATGTTCCGGCGTAGCCTTGGAAAGGTTGGCGGCCCTGCCGGGAATAACCTTGCGTCCGGGGAATTTCGTCTCCACGGCCTGCTTGAACATCTTTTCGGCATCGTTCAGGGCGAATTCGGGAAGGAACTGACCATCAGGCAGTTGCGCCAGTCCTTCTTTCGAACCAGCCACGCCGACGAAGCGCTCCACATGATCATACCAAGGCGCGATATCGCCATATCGGATCGGCCAATCGGAACCGTGTCCATCCTTGGCGTTAGCTTCGAAATCCATAGGGCTCAGCCGATAGGATTGCCGCCCCCACATGATCGAACGGCCGCCCAGATGATAACCCCTGATCCACAGGAACGGCTTGTCGTCTGGCGTTGAATAGGGGTGCTCGCTATCCTTCACCCAATATTGCTGCGTAGCCGTATTCATCGCATAGCATTGGCTCTGGATCTTGTAGTCGGAAGCGATCTCTTCCTCTGGCACCAGCCCGGCTGTGGGAAGATCCCAGGGCTGCATCCAGTCAGTGTAGGAACCACCATGTTCCAGCTTCCGGCCACGTTCTATGACGAGTGTCTTGAGCCCGCGCTCGCACAATTCCTTGGCAGCCATGCCACCGCTCATCCCTGAGCCGATCACGATCACGTCAAACATGGTTTTTGTCTTTCCCTCGACCGATCAATTGACGCCGGCGCCGCCCCAGGCACGTGTTTCGGGGGTGATCGGAATGGATGGAACCCATTGTCCGGGCGCGTGCTCATAGCGGAGTTCCTGGGTGAGGGCGGGCTCGGAAAAATAGTAGAGCACAATCACCAATTCCTTCAGCTTCGCGTAGCCCATGTCGGCGACCTGAGGTCCGGCCAGCAGAGCGTCGAGCGAGGTCGGCTTCTTCTTCTGGGTGGGCGCTTGTGCCACAGGAACGCCTGGCGGCTGGGTGGGGACTGCGTCCTGCTTTGGCCGACCATAATGTGGGTCCAATATGGCATGTGCCGAATTCAGCGGTCCGACGGCCTCGGCCGGCGCGCCCGCGGGCGTGAGCGCCGCTTTGTCATGCGCTTCGAGCAACGCATAGCGCTGCTCAGCGGTCAGCTTGACGAAGGGCGTTTCGCTCCCCGGAATCTTCAGGGTTCCGATCCTGTCGAGCGAAGCGATGATCGTGGCCCGTCGCTCCGACGAAGCCCATTTGCGGAGCATTTCGTCGAACAGTTTTGGCACGCCCACATCCATCGCTCCGGGGGTCTCGGTTCGAGGGATGATCGTGTCCGCCGTCGCGCTGAGAAGCGCAAAACGCGCGGCTTCGAGGCCCGGCTGCTGGACAGCTGCTGCCAGCGCGCCCTTTGGCACTGCGCTTGCGCCGATGAGCCACAATGCATGTTTGAAAAGCGTCCGGCGATCTGTGTCAGGCAGGGTTAGCATCTTGATCCTCTCCAGCATCTCCGGGGCTCAATGTCTGATGTAGAACATATTTTCCGTATAAACAAATGTTAGATCTATATTTTTCCCTAGAAGCGTCGGAGCGATCAAAAGAGCGCTCGCTGGGGAGAACGCCTGCAGCGCCTGGAGTCCAAAGAAAGCCGGGCGATGCTAGACAGCCTCCCCGCAAATTGTCATGACAACCTCATAGCGGCGCGATGTGAACTGATCAGGCGAGACCCAGCGTCTCCCGAATAAAATTTCTATCGACAGCACTGCCCGCAAAATCGTCGAATGCCTTTTCGGCTTTTCGGATCATGTGCCCTTTGATGAAGGGCGCGCCCTCCGCCGCCCCCTGCTCGGGGTGTTTGAGCGCGCATTCCCATTCGAGCACCGCCCAGCCAGCATAGCCATATTGGATCAGCTTGGAGAAAATCGCGCCAAAGTCGATTTGCCCGTCTCCGAGCGAGCGGAAACGGCCGGGCCGTTCAACCCATGAAGAATAGGAGCCATAGACGCCAGCGCGCCCATTCGGGCGGAATTCCGCATCCTTTACGTGAAAGGCTTTGATCCGGTCATGATAGATGTCGATGAAAGCGAGATAATCTAGCTGTTGCAGTAGGAAGTGCGACGAATCGTAGAGAATATTGGCGCGAGGATGCTGCTCGACTGCATCGAGGAATCGTTCGAACGTGATCCCATCATGCAGGTCCTCGCCCGGATGCAGCTCATAACAGATGTCGACGCCATTTTGGTCGAACATGTCGAGTATTGGCCGCCAGCGTCTTGCAAGTTCGGAGAAGGCCTCCTCAACCATTCCGGTGGGCCGCTGCGGCCAAGGATAGACCATATGCCACATCAACGCGCCTGAGAACGTCGCATGGCTGGACAGGCCAAAGCGGCGGCTGGCTTGCGCGGCAAGGCGCATCTGCCCCGTCGCCCATTCCGTGCGCGCGGCCGCGTCGTTATGAAGTCGCGCAGGCGCGAAGCCGTCGAACAGCCTGTCATAGGCCGGATGGGTCGCGACAAGTTGACCTTGAAGATGCGTCGAAAGTTCGGTGATTTCGACACCGTTTGCGGCGCAGATCCCCTTCACCTCATCGGCGTAATCCTGGCTCTCCGCCGCCTTTTCAATATCGAATAGGCGCGCATCCCAAGTCGGGATTTGAACACCCTTGTAGCCGAGACCGCCCATATATTTCGTAATCGCGTCGAGCGAATTGAACGGGTGTTCATCGGTCGCGAACTGCGCGAGGAAGATGGCCGGTCCTTTCATCTCCAATTCTCCTTTTACAGATCGACCCAAACCGCGCCGCGACGACTGGATTCAAGTGCTGCGGCGATAAATCGCATGCCTCGGAGCGCGTCATCCATCGTGGCATAGCCTGGCGACTCTTCCGAACGGGTTGCGCCGCGAAGCTGCTCCCCAAAAATGCGATAGATGTTGGCGAACGCTTCCAGATAGCCCTCGGGATGTCCACCGGGCGTCCGCTGGATGGCGCGGATGTCAGGAGCGAGATAGGCGCGATTTGCGCCCGCATGCCATATTTCCGTCGGCCGATCGCGATAGCCTATCCGCATCGTGTTCGGCTCCTCCTGCCGCCAATGCAGCCCAGCCTCAGCACAATAGATGTCGATGGCAAGATCATTGATGTCACCGACGCAAATCTGGCTCGCGGTCAACGTGCCCCTGCCGCCGCCGGAAAGGCGGAACAGCGCGGCGCCGTCATCATCGATCGCGCGGCCGGGCAGCATAGTCAGCTCCGCGCACATCAAGGTGATCCGCTCACCCGTGATAAATTCGACCAGGTTGGCGGCGTGCGTGCCGATGTCGCCAAAGGCGCCGGCATCCCCTGACTGGTTCGGATCGGTCCGCCACGCCGCCTGCTTGTTATCAACCAGATCAGCGGCGCGGCTGAGCCAATCCTGTGTGTATTTCACCGAGACCCGGCGTACCGCGCCAAACTGACCGCTTGTGACCAGTTGGCGTGCCTGCTTCACCAAAGGATAGCCGGTATATGTGTGGGTCACGGCGATCCGTCGCCCGGTCCGTTCCACTGCATCGGCAATGGCCTTGGCATTCTCGATCGTGTCGGCCAGGGGCTTGTCGATTATGACGTCGAACCCTGCTTCCAGCGCCGCTATGGCCGGGGCGGCATGCATATGATTGGGTGTGACGATCGACACCACCTCGATCCGCTCACTTTGCCGCAAGGCCGCCTCACGCTCCAGCATTTCAGGCCAAGAGCCGTAAACACGATCGGCAGGAAGGCCAATTTCGGCGCCAGACGCCTTGGCCCGTTCAGGATCGGATGAAAGAGCGCCAGCCGTCAGCCGCCAGTTACCTGCGATGGCGGCGGCCGTGCGGTGGACACCACCTATGAAGGCGCCTCGCCCGCCGCCGATCATACCGTAACGGACTGGCTCCATATTCCTCTGCCTTATTTCCTGGTCGCGAGATATTTGACGATCGCCTGTCGCTGCGCGGCGTCCGGCAATGCTACCACCATTCGAGTGCCCGGCACCACTTTGGTTGGACCAGCCAAAAAGGCGGCCACCGTCGTTTCGGTCCAGGTGAGCCCCGACTTCTTCAACGCAGCAGAATATGTCGGAAAGGCAGTTGTTCCAGCCTTCCGACCTATGACGCCCGCCATATTAGGGCCGATCCGTGGCCCATCCTTTGCATTGACCGCATGGCAGCTTGAGCAGCGCTGCTTGAAAAGCTGCTCACCAGATACCGTTTGCGCATTCGCTGACGCCGCCAGGGCGATAGTCAAACAAAAGAGGCTCGCCCTTATGAGCATCACTGATCTCCATTCAGTTGATCGTCTTATCACGCACGCCGCCGCAGTACCGCCTCGAATATCGACACTCCTTGTTGTGAACGGCCCGACCAAACCATCAATCGGGTTCTAGAACTGCACATCAAGCGAAGCGCCAATCTGCCTGAAGCCACTAGGCGTCAAATTCTGGATATAGTCTCCAGGGAAGAATGGATGGCCCGAAATCGTCCCGACAAATCGGGTATCGGTGCAATTACGACAAAACAGGCGAACTGTGCCACCCCAGGCCACATTGCTCAGCGCTACGCTCGCATCCATTGTCGTGTAGCCTTTTTGAACCGTATTCGGGTCCGCGTTCGACAGAAAGTTGAAAGAGGTCTGCGACTTGACGCCCATATTGAACAAGGCGGAAAAATCACCTCCAAGTGGCGCCTCGTAGCTCACGTCAGCGACGGCCTTCCATTTCGGAGCGTTGGGCAGGCGATTGCCCGAAGAATCGGTAACACCACCAGCGCATGATGCCTGACCTATATAGCAAGCATCGCCTTGGAAGCTCAGGAATCGCGCATCCGTGTATGAAAGCCCCCCATTCAAGGTCAGGCGTGACGTGGGCCTGGCAAGCAACTGCACATCAAACCCTCGGGTCCGCAGCTTGCCGGCGTTCTGCAGCCGAAAGGTCAGGCCATTCGTCACATCGATGCTCTGCGCCTGGAAATCCTTGAACTCGGTGTTGTACGCCGCGACATTGAGCGTCAGCTTGCGGCCGAGCAACTGGATTTTAGATCCGACTTCGAAATGAGTGGGGATCTCGGGCCTGACGTAGAACAATGAATATTGGGCAAAACCTGGCCCCTTATAGCCCCGCGCCGCCGTTCCATAAACCATCACGTTTGGATCGACATCATATTGGAGGGACGCGCGCCATGAGAGATTTGTCTCCTTCCGCGATTCCGCAGGCGGCGATCCGACAGGGATCAGCGAAATGACACCGCCACCTGCCGTGCTGCGGTACAACATATTGATCTTGTCATGGGTCACGCGCGCGCCCGCAGTGAGCTTGAGGCCCGGCGTGAGTTCGTAGGTGCCCTGGCCATATAGGGCGTAATTTGATTGCCGTTGCCTGTAAAGGCCGTCGCCGCCAAGGAACGTCGTAAATCCTGGGGGAACGGGCTGGCCCAGGTCCGCGGCCAGACGCGTTCCTTCAAATATATAGGCGCGCATGGCGAACAGGCCGAGTTGATATTCGAACCGTCCACCCGCTGGTGAGGTCAGACGCAATTCATCGGACCACTGCCGGAAATTGCTGCGGCCCGGAAAAGCCTGCACCAACGGAAAACCGCTGTAGTCGGCATCGAATTCGCCGCGCGATTTCAGCTGCCGAAAAGCGAGGATGTTGTTCAGCGTCAAGCCGCCATCAAGCTCCAGCGTCGCCTTCGCCTGCGCGCCGCCAACCTTGTTACGGAAGTTGCTGTACCCGTCGGCGGAGGTCTTGGAATTGTCGGGTCCAGGCGTGATACCGAACGCAGCCTCTTCCGTGCCAAGTGGGCTACCAGGGAGCGTCGATCGGATATTCGCGAAACCTGCACCAACTCCCTTGCTGTCGAGATAATCTCCCGCCAGAAGCAGCGTGAATGTATCGGTCGCCTGCCACAGAAATTTGGCAGACCCCCCAGACTGCCGCAGACCGTAGCTGGAGTCACGGTTGCGCGCCGGATTGACTGGCTTCAAGAAATCTGAATTGTCCACCAGAAACGCGTTGACGCGAAGCGCTGAACGGGACCCCGTGGCAATATTGCCGATGACCTGAACCCGGAAGAGATCCGTATTGGCCGCATTGGCAAGCTGTCCATATTCCGAATAGAGACGAGCTGAATTCTCGCCGATCCTTGGATCCTTGCTGTGGATATTGACCAGACCAGCCGACGCATTTTTTCCGAAGAGGAATCCTTGCGGACCGTTCAGCACTTCGACGCTCTCAAGATCAACGAAGTTGATGATCGCCATGTCGGATCGGATCAGCGCGACATCGTCGACGACGGTCGCAACGCTGGATTCGGCCGACCGCTGGAAACTCGCCGTCCCGACGCCGCGGATGGAGAAGTTGGACGCCTGCTGATTGCCGCCGTTGTTCTGGATTGTCAGCGAAGAAACGAGCCGCTCGATTTCCTGCGGATTCTGCACGCCTCTTTGGATTAGCTCTTCTCCGCTGATTGCGCTCACAGCCATCGGCACCTTCTGCAGCGGCTCTGCGCGACGGTTGGCTGTGACGATGATCTCCGGCACCTCAAGGGTGGCGGGCTGTGCACTGGATGAGGTCTGTGCGGTCCCGAGCGTAGGAATGAATACCAGCGTCGCAGTGGCGCACGAAAGGATGGTCCGGTGGCGCATTTTTCCTCCCCAAAATCTTAGTATCAAAAATTCTTACTATCGAACATTTCTTCTGTATAGATGTTCTGTGAAAAAATCTCTTCAGATGGCAACGCTAGGCCTCAAGCGCCACAGGGTTAGCACACCCCTCTCCGATCATCCTCTGAAGTACATTTATTTTTCGCAGTTTTCAGGGCCAGAACGGTTCGAGATGAAAGGGATCCTCCCGCGTCAGAGACCAACCTGCGATTGACTGACATGGAACTTTCATTCGTAATTACGGTATATAGAAGATAATTTGTCACGGCTCGCCGTGGGAGCGCGCTAGTCGCGAGGCATTGAAGGAGAAAATGGCGTGTGGAAGCTGATCAAGCGTTTCGGGGCGTTGTCGTCCCAACTCGCAAATTACTCGGGCTCCTGCCTATGAGGCATTTTTGTAATCGCGCAGCGACCTCGGCACTGGCCGCGGGCTTCGCCCTGGTCATGGCTGCGGCTCCCGTCATCGCCCGGCAGCTTGGCGACGCATCCTCTATGCGCGCCCGATTTCAAGCCGCACCCGAGGTAAAGAGGCTGAAAGTCGTAGAGACGGCGGACGGAGGAAGCCAGGTCAATGCCGAGCTGAACGGGCGCATGTTCGCGTTGCGGATCCCCCCGAACTGGAACAAGCAGGCGGTGCTGTTCGCACACGGCTACACTCCCCCTCGGACAGGCAAGGCAGACACGGTGTCAGCCGATCCTGTTGTTGACGATCCCGCGCACGGACTGCTCGGCACCGCTTACGCGCAAGGCTATGCCGTGGGTCACACCGCGTACGACAAGCTGGGGTTCGCCGTCGCGTCCGGCATCGTGCGTAACGTCGCATTGGAACGGCTGTTGCGAAAGATAGGCGCGAAAAAGGTCTTCCTCACTGGCGGATCAATGGGCGGCAGCATCACCGCGCTGGCGTCTCAGCTTCACCCGAAGGAATTTGACGGCGCAATGGCCATGTGCGGCCCCGTCAGCGACTGGACCTACACGCTTCAGCACGTTGCGGACGTTCGCAATCTCTATAATTACTTCAGCCGCCGCACACCCTATGAGCTTCCCGGATCGAAGGACGTGACGACCGGCATCAACGGCATCAACCCGGTCGCGTTCTTCCTCAACCTCCGCAAATTGCAGAACGACGCTGTATCCGACCCGAAGGGTCCAGCGGCGCAGATCATCGCACGCACGATGAGCGCGGCACCTAGCATGCGGAACAAGGCCGATTTCGCCACTCTCAGTAGTGGGCTGATCCTTGCGATCGCTAGTATCGATGACGCCAGACAGGTCGTTGGCGGCCTTCCTATCGGCAACCGTGACGTTGTTTACCAATCATCCTTGCTCAGTGACGCGGAAAACGCCGCACTGAATGAAGGGGTTCAGCGTTACGAAGCCGATCCCGCCGCGCGTGCCAAGCTGATACGGGACTATAGTACGACCGGAAACCAGCGCACGAAGCTGCTCACGGTTCACAATGCCTACGATCCGCTGGTGGCCTATGAACATGAAGATCGTTTACGCAGCCGCGTCGAGCGGGCGGGCAACCTAAAAGCGCTCGCGCAGCAGACTTGGCCGACTCTGACCCTCTCCTTCACGGCACCTGCGGCCAAGACGCTGGTGCCGGCCGCGGAAACCTTCAAGGGCTTTTACGGTGCTGCGCATTGCGGCTTCACGAAGGAACAGATGAGCAAAAGCTTCAATGACCTCATCGCTTGGACCAGCGACGGCATCAAGCCGCGAGAGTCGTTCCGGAAAAATCTTGATCAGTAGCTTCAAATCACTGGAGGACCTATCAGGTGACCGTGGCTTTGCTTGAAATATGCCCTCAAGCCACAGTATCGCACGCAGCCGAAGAAAGCTTAAGGGCCGGAGAGTGCGATAAAGTTTGATGGGCCTCGATGTAACAAGCAGAACCTCCGAACGAACATAGTGGGCGTTATCGCACTTTCCATGTGTCATGACAGGCCCGCTCAACTAGATGCTGACGTTCCGGCATGCGGAAGCTTCCGACCACACCCGGTCGTTCAGATAGGAGGCATTAAACGTCTGCTATAGCCGTAAGCTGCCGATCGCCGTGGGCAAAGCAGAAGATCAGCAACGCGCCCTAATCTGAGCCATGGACGAGTCGCTGGTGCCTTCTCGAAAGCGGACATCACAGCATTTTTATACATTGCCAACAAGGATTCCAGTTATTCCGTTTACGAAGCCAAAGTTTCGTTGTGCATTTGTTCGATCTCGGCCGAAACTGAATCAAAGCTACCTTTACTGAGAACAGACAGCTTATCATCCAGTTCGTGTCGAGTGGCATTTATCAATCCAATGTTATCGTCAAATTCATCGACGGACACGGTTGCCAAGATCATCTGCTGATCAGCGAGCTTCTTCGAAACGATGAAATCCAGAATTGCCTTACGGTTGGTAGGGTCCTGCTCTTGCTGGAACGGCGAGTCGATCAGCATTGGACAAAGCACGAAGGAGTTGAACTGATTCATCGTGCTGAGAAAGGCAAAATATTGCGCCAGCAGTGCGCGCGGCAGATCGCTGCCCAGCGCATTGTTTTTGATCTGCCTATCAAGTGAATTGTAATCGTCCTCGCTGAGCACACCCACGTTGAGGGCATTGAGATACTCTTTCATCCGAGCCTTGTACCAAGTAACGATCTCCTTCTTTCGGGTGCTATCGACCTTGAGACCTTCGGCATTTTCCAAAAGCTGATTGTTGATGCCTTCTTCCCGGCTCAGCATTTCCTGAATGTCGGTGTTCAGCGTGCTGATCATTTCTTTCATGCCTTCGGAGGCGATAAGCTCCGAAAGGGTCACATTCTCCTTCGTGCGCGCGAGGGTGGCCTCGACTTCCTGAAGTTGAGATGAAACCTGCTTGTATTCGTCTTCCACCTGCTGGAGCTGAACCGTGATGTCGCTGCGTTTCTTCAGCCACTGGTCCACAAGGGCATGGCAGTGGTCAATGTCATCAAGGATACCAAAGCGCTCAACAAACGAGTTGCAGAACTCCGTGCCACAGGTCGGACATCCGACAACATCCGGGGTTTCTGGAGACTCTGAATATCGGTAATCTGCCTCAAGTTCGCTGATGGCCTTCCGCAAGACATCAAGCTCCGTATCCACCGCATTGCGTTGATTCCTGATTTCTTTCAGGCGAGAAAGTACGCCCTGCTGCTGGGCGTAGATGCAGTTGTACTGATCAACGACTGCTTCCAGTTCCGCCCGGAATGCGGCTGGATCGAGGTCAACCTGTGTTCGGACTTTTCGCTTCTCAACCGAGTTTCGTGCGGCCTGCATTGAGAGACGTTCGCTTTGGATGCCATTGAGCTGCTCATGAAGCTCAATTTCGCGCTTCTTGGCATCGTAAAAGCTCTGCGGCCGAACACCCAGGTGATAATCCAGCATCAGTTTGCGGTAGCTGCTGAACTGCTTCAGTCCGACAAAAGAGGACCAGCTTGTTGACCACCCTTCATCCTGATCAACGTAGAAGGGAAGGAAATAGAAGGCCGGGCCGGCGATGCCGAGCTTTCCGTCGGCTTGGCGCTCAAGCTCAATGTTAAAGCCCAGCAGCTTGTTCATGAACTTGGCGATGCCGTTCGCACCACCGATGTTCACATGGCGCGATATGAACCGCTTATCGGCATCAAAGACACCGAAGTATTTTTCATCACGGACGACATGATAGGCCTTCCCAGCGACTTCGAACTTCACGCAATAAATCGGGCTCGCCTTTTTCCAGACGGTGTTGTTGATCTGCGGCGTATCCGCGCCGAGGCAATGGTAGATTGATTTGATGAGCGTAGATTTACCGACATCATTCTCCCCGATCAGGAGATTCACGTTCGGGCCGAGGCTGAGGTTGACCCCCGCCTTCTCTGCCTTCGACAGAATCCACAACTCCCTGAATACGAGGCTTTTCACTGTAACTGCCTTTTCTTAGATTGCGTATTAGTTTCTTAAAATCAGATTTCATCATAGTAGACCAACGCCCCCAGCGCGCGCAGGTAGTCTGGTTTCTTGTAAATACTTCCAATACCATCGTCATTCATTGCCATATCGACACATTTATCCAGGTAAATATTCAAATCTACTGGAGAATCATTCTCATCAGTGACAATGATCCGCATCTTATCCGCTATATCTTTGACCTCTCCATTCAACGGATTGTAGTAATCGGTTGAGGCCTCTGGGAGCTTCTTCTGAAAGCGAATGAGATCGGTCATGGGCCAACCAGCGGCGGTGAGATAATTCGATATTGTCGTAACATCCAAAGTTTGCCGCGTCTTTGCATGCATGTGGTTCATGGTTCCCTCAACGAGGGCCGGACCGATGCACTTCTTCTTGATCAACTCATCCGTGGTCGTAATCTTGTCAGATGGATGATTGTTGCGCCGAGTAATCTCGCCCTGAATCAGCCTGATCCAGGTGCGGATGTTCAGGCCATGGTCTTCGCCAAACTTGTGGCAGAAAAGCTCCATTGCCTCACCTTCAAGGAAGCTCTGCATGGCTTCCAGACTCACGCCTGTGACAAGGAAGTGAAGTTTCTCAAGGCGCTTCTCGTCGAAACCGGGAATCTCGTCCGTCAGCTTGTCGAGCAGCCTTTTGTGAAGCTTTTCATCGAGGTGCTTGGCGCAAAGCTCCTTGTCCGCGAACTCGAAAGCGTTGTTGGATACAAGCACAACCCGCACGTCGTGAGATGAGCAAAGACCGTCAAAGTTGGAAAACATCTTGCCAACGATGGATGCATTTCCCTTTGGACGAGTTGTGATGCTGCTCAGCGTCCGGGCCTTTGATGCTGACGAGGTCTTCACCTGAAAGAACTCGGCGCTGGTCGGGTGATCGGCTGGCGACAGAAAGAGAACGTCGTCGTGGTACTCAAATGCGATGAGATAGCTTTCGTCGGCGATGTGTTTCCGCATCATCTGGCAAAAGGCCCAGTTCTTCTGGTAATCGAACCGGGATGCCACATCCGGCCCTGCCGTTTCCCTTTGAGGCTTGGACTCCAAGTCGCTAAGCAAATTACTCATTAGAACGTGCGCCACCCCCGCGATATCGCACCTGAAGCTAAGTGACTGAACGATTAGAAGCAATACGAACCGTTCCGATGTCCGGAGGGTTACGAATCGCAGCCGCTGATAAATGAGTGTTTTTTCTGCTGCAATGTCAGCTTCGTTCTTGCCGGTACCCCGAACCGGACAGTATCTTCCCGGCTCATTCGCTGACGCTGTGCGCGCGCGAGCAGACGACGGCTGAGCGTCTGCTCTTGGCGATACCGGACGCTCGGCAGGGAACTCGGGAGCGACGGCTTCGTCCCACGACGCGGCGTTTGGCACGTGTAGGAACCGACCCTTCCCGGCCGTTCAGCCCCCGAAATTCCATTCCGAGGTGCGGCTGGTCCGCTTTCCCATTTTGGATGTCCAAGATTTGGCCGAAAGCGGACTTGCAACTTTGAGGCGACAGATCGACGGAAGCGGACCCTGATGCATCGGTTTACGGCTGGCTCAGGCACGACATGAGATCCTCACACATCGCGTAGTAATAGCTGCCCGGCTCCGAGGTCATTTTCGGCTTGTAGGGTGCCGACGGCCAATGGTCCTTCCGCTCGTAATTCTTGAACATGAGCGAATGGAACAAGTCGCTATCCATGTAAATTTCCATGGGCGGGTGCTCACCGGCACGGATGGCCTTGCGCGCGGCTCCCTCGATCAGCGCGATCTGCGCGAACGGCAAACCTAGGCTGTTCAGCGAGATGTGATTTTGCGCCCTGGATATATGGAGCAGCGGGTCGTCATAATATTCGTTCGCCCCTTGTGCGAGCACAGCATAGATTTCGAGACCCAGCGTGCTCCGATAGAGGGTCTGCAGCTGCTGGAACAGGATCAGCAGGCTTTCCGGCACATAGGTATATCGGATACCTTGCCGTTCCCTCGACGGCGATGTTGCTGAAGGAACTGAAGGCGGCCGGCATCGTCAGCAAGCCCCGGACAATGCGAGAGGGTGCGGAACGAGGCGGCTGCCCCTTTGTTCGCGGACCGCTGCACCATCTGCTGGGCAACCCTATCTATATCGGCAAGGTACGCCATCGTGGTCAAATCTATGATGGTCAGCATCCGCCGATCATCGACCAGGCACTTTGGGACGCCGTGCAGGCCAAGCGCTCCGCCGCGCTTGGTGACCGTAGTGGAAGAGGCCATAGTCAGCACAGCAGCTTGCTGACCGGCATGATCCGTGATCATGTGAAGCGCCCTCTGACACCCAGCCATGCGGTCAGGAACAAGAAGCGCTATCGCTATTATGTCTCGGGCACGGCTTCCGTGGTCGATGGTGTAACGGGCGATACCCCTGCTCTGCGGCTGAACGCCAAAGAGCTGGAACAAGGCGTGCTGGAAGCCATCGCACATTTCCTTACCGATCAGCGCGCCATCATGGCTTTGCCCAGCGTGGACGCTCTTGTGCTTCAGCGTCGCTTCGACCGAGCGAAGAGCCTTGCATCGACATTGCAGGGCGGGAGCAAGACCGACGTCCGGCACCAGCTGCTGACGCTTGGGCTGGCGATGACCGTCCACCCGGTTCGAATTGATGCCTCCATCAGCCAGGACAAGCTCATCGCGGTTCTCGATAGTGAGAAGCTTAGACGCGACGAAGGTGATCGGATTGCCATCCCTATCATGGCCAAGCCGGTGCGCCGTGGACTTACGCTTAAGTTGGTGGTTGGTTCAGAGAGGCCGGCGGAGCCTCAAATTGATCTAGATCTCATCGCTCTGCTTCGCAAAGCTGAGGCCGCGCGGCAGAGAGTGTTCTCCGGTAAGGATGCCTCACGGCCTGCCGACCGTGAGGACGAACGCATCGCGCGCCTCGCTTTCCTCGCGCCCGACATCGTCGGCGCTATTCTCGAAGGCAAGCAGCCGCCGATGCTCACGACCCGTCGATTGATGAGACATGCCCGCATTCCCTTGGACTGGAAGGGGCAACGTGAGGCGCTCGGCCTCTGAGCTTCTTTCAAAATCGTGTGCCACTCGAAAAGGCCCCGTGAGACGCGGGGCCTTTTTCGTGTTTCCTGGCAACCGAAAAGCGTCTCTGCGGCCCACGGATTACTATTCAGGCCCCGAAAGCGCGCAGAAGTGCGCCATTCCAACGCCATGCGCGAATTTTTATGTCTAATTACAAGGGTGTATTGGATGAATGGTGCCGCTTACGTGACTCGAACACGTGACCCCATCATTACGAATGATGTGCTCTACCAACTGAGCTAAAGCGGCGCTGGGTGGGCCAGATAACAGCGGTTGGTGCGCAGGACAAGCGGGCAATGCATCTTCGTGCACCATCTCTTCCGGGGCATGGGGCAAGGGCGTTTCGTCAGGCGCCCCGCTTCTTCACGGCATGTTTACCATCCCATGGCAGTGTCGAGTCTCAGGAAAGCTTTTCTTCTGGATTAGGACCGACCGGATGGACACTCTGCGGGGGCAGGAAATCTCCAATGAACAGGATGATTTCGACTATGCCGATCACGACGCGATGGAGCCGCCGTCCAGCGTAGGCTCCGACGAGCGACGCATGCAGGTGCGCGCCTATAATTACTGGGCGTCTCTGCTGGGCGACCGCACGCTTCCGTCGATCGAGGATCTTTCGCCCGATCATCTGGAGGATTTCGGCCCCAACAGCGTCCTCCTGGATTTCAGCACCGGGCTCGACAATCCGGCGGTCGTGTATCTCGGCACCGCGCTGCGCCGTGAGTGCGACGTCACCGGCGCCATCCAGTTCATCAACGATGTCCCGTCCCGCTCGCTGCTGTCGCGCCTGACGGACCATTATCTACAGATCATCGCCAACGCCGCGCCGATCGGTTTCGAAGCGGGCTTCCTCAACCAGCGCGGGTCGGAAATCCTCTATCGCGGCATCCTCATGCCCTTCTCCTCCGATGGCGAGACGATCGATTTCGTGTTCGGCGTCATTAGCTGGAAGGAACTGGCGAGCCAGGCCGTCGCCGACGAGCTGGGCCGTGAAGTCGATGCCGCCCTTCGCAGCAGCGCCGCTCCGCACGCGGTCGCACCGATCTGGGCTGATGGTCCCGCGGCGGGCGAAGATGACGACACGCTCGACCTCTCCGGCATGGAAAGCCCGGCCGAGGATGCGCCGCTTGCCGACTGGCTCACCCTCGCCCGCGACGGCGCGGAACAGGCCCGCACCAGCGAAGCCCGCACCCACAACGCGCTCTACCACGCCATCGGCCTCGCCTACGACTTCGCCCTGATGAGCGAGGCGTCACCGGAAGATTATGCCGAGATGCTGGCCGACGCCGGCATCAAGCCCCAGGCGCGCAGCCCCCTCACCGCCGTGGTGAAGCTGGTCTTCGGCTCCACCTATGACAAGACGCGCATCACCGAATATGCGACCGCGCTGGAACATGCGAAGAGCGCGGGGCTCGGCCTCGGCGCGCTTGGCGACTATCTCGGCGAATATCCCGGTGGCCTCAAGGCGCTGATCCGAGACGAGCGCGCCCAGCGCCGCTCGCTCCTGCCCCCTCGCCCCGACCCTGGCCAGACCGCGCGCGCCGCGATGAAGGCCGCCGCGCCCATTGACCCCGTCGCCATTTCGACCGACGGAGACGGCCTCGCCATCGTCATCGCCCGGCGGGAAGCGGACGGCACTCTGGCGATAGTCGGCGCCCTTCCCGATGGATCGGACCTTGGTCAGCGGGTGATCGTCGCAGCCGCCGCCTAAGCGAACGACAACGCTCATTTTATTTCGACGGCCAGTAACTTTATTCCATTTCTCCAATTGAGCCTCCCCCGGCGCTAGCGCATAACAAGGCGAGCCGGGGAGTCGTGTGGCAACGTTCCAGCGTCGTCTCCGTTCAGGCAAAGCGGCATACAGCCGCAGCGGGAAGAGGTTACGCATGACGGCATTGTCCGAGCCGAAGACCGGCCGAGTAAACGCATCGATCCGCAAGGCGCTTGAGGCAGCGCTGGAAAGGGGCGCACTACCGGGGGAAAGCGAGGATTTCGATCATGAGGCAGCGGCCGCCGCAGCCGCCTTCCTCGGCCGCACCGCCGACGTCCGCAAATCGGGCCAGCTCGCTATTTCCATCGAAACGCTCGGCGAAGGCGCGACCGGCCGCTACATGCGGATCGCCATCGTCAATGACGACATGCCCTTCCTGGTGGATTCGATCGCCAATGCGCTGGCATCGCATGACGTCACCATCTACCGCCTGCTCCACCCGGTCCTCTCGATCGACCGCAGCGACGCGGGCAAGCTGACCGCCATTCTGGACGACGAAGCTCCCGGCGCCCGCCGCGAATCCATGATCTATATCGAGGCGGATCGCGCCGATGCAAAGGGTCGCCGCGCGCTGGAAAAATCGCTGCGCCAGACGCTCACCGATGTCCGTGCCGCCGTTACCGACTGGCCGAAGATGCGCGACGCCATGAGCCGGGACGCGGACGCCATCCCCGACGGTGAAGGGGCCGCCCTCCTTCGCTGGTTCCTCGCGCGCCACTTCACGCAAACGGGCCACGAACGCCGCCTTCGCAACGGCAGGGCAGAAGACCAGCTGGGAATCTGCACGCTGGATGACACGCCGCTCCTCGCGCCCGCCTCGCTCGAAGCGGCCTTCACCTGGTTTGAAGAGGGCAAGCGCAACCCGCTCATCATCAAATCGAACAAGCTCTCGCGCGTCCATCGCGCCGTCCTGCTCGACCTCATCATCGTGCCGGTGCGGGAGGGGAAAAAGCTGGTCGCCCTCTCGATCCACGCGGGCATGTGGACCAGCGCAGCGTTGTCGGCCAGTCCAGACAAGGTGCCGCTGCTCCGTTCCGCCCTTTCCGCGCTGATGGACAAGTTCGGCTTCGATCCCGGCGGCCATGCGGGCAAAGTGCTCGTTCACGCGCTCACCGCCCTGCCGCACGACATATTGATCGGCTTCGATCATGAAACGCTGGAACGGCTCGCGCTCACCTTCATGTCGCTGACCGACCGGCCGCGTCCGAAGCTGGCGCTCGGCACCAGCGCCCTCCCCCGCCACCTCTACGCCTTCGCCTGGCTGCCGCGCGACGAACTGACCACCGCCCGCCGCCTGGCCGTGCAGGACATGCTCTCGCAAGCGGCCCATGCCCCCGTGCTCAGCTGGTCGATCGCGCTGGAAGAAAGCGGCCTTGCCCTGCTGCGCATCACGCTCGACCTGCGTGATGGCGGCGTGGTGCCTGACGAGGTGCCACTCGACCGCCAGTTGAAGCAAATGGTGCGCGGCTGGCTTCCCGCCGTCGAAGAAGCGCTTGCCGAAACCGAAGAGCCCGGCCGCGCCGCCGCGCTTGCCCAACGCTATGCGCCCGGCTTTCCCATGGCCTATCGCAACGGCGCTGGTCCGGCCGAAGCAGCGATCGACATCCGCTTGCTCCACGGCCTGGGCGGCCCCGGCGACAAATCGATCCGCATCTACCGCAATGGCGAAGACACGCCCGAACAGCTGCGTCTGAAGCTCTACAGCCACGATGTGATCGCCCTGTCCGAAGTCGTCCCGGCGTTCGAGAATTTCGGTTTCCGCGTCATCGACGAAATGACGACGGCGGTCGATGGCGGCGCACAAGGGCATGTGCAGCGCTTCGTCCTTGAACTCCCCACGGGCGGCAGTGGCGAGGCAGTCGTCGCCCGCGCCGCCATAGTGACCGAAGCGGTCGCGCAGGTGCTGGAAGGCCGCGCCGAAAATGACCGGTTCAACGAACTGATCGTGACAGCAGGGCTCGCGCCCCGCGCCGTTGTGCTGTTCCGTGCGCTGTTCCGCTATCTGCGTCAGACCGGCATGGCCTATGGCATGGCGACCTTCGCCGAAACACTGCGCCGGGAACAGGAGATTGCTCGCCAGCTCATCACCCTGTTCGAGGCACTGCACGACCCCGCCGCAAAGGACGGCCCGGCCCGCGCTGAACAGGCGCAGGCCGCCATCAATGCGGGCCTCGAAAAGGTCAGCGCGATCGACGAGGACCGGGTGCTACGCCTGCTGCGCGCCGTCATCACGGCGACATTGCGCACCAATTTCTTCAGCAATGCCGCCGCCGAAGCGCTCGCCTTCAAACTCGACAGCGCGCAGGTCCCCGGCCTCCCCGCACCGCTCCCCTGGCGCGAAATCTGGGTCTACTCCCCCCGCGTCGAGGGCATCCACCTGCGTGCGGGGCCGATCGCACGCGGCGGCCTGCGCTGGTCCGACCGGCGCGACGATTTCCGCACCGAAATCCTCGGCCTCATGAAGGCGCAGCGGGTCAAGAATGCCGTGATCGTCCCCACCGGCGCGAAGGGCGGTTTCTATCCAAAGCAGCTTCCCAGCCCGCAGGTCGATCGCGACGCATGGATGGCGGAGGGCACCGAAAGCTATCGCATCTTCATCCGCGCGCTGCTGTCGGTCACTGACAATATCGTGAAGGGCAAGGTCCGCCATCCCGCGCAAACCGTCATTCACGACGGCGACGATCCCTATTTCGTGGTCGCGGCGGACAAGGGCACGGCTACCTTCAGCGACGTCGCCAACGCCATCGCGCTGGATCACGACTTCTGGCTGGGCGATGCCTTCGCCAGCGGCGGCTCGCATGGCTATGATCATAAGGCGATGGGCATCACCGCGCGCGGCGCGTGGATCAGCGTGCGGCGGCACTTTGCCGAAATGGGCGTCGATGTGCAAAACGAGCCGGTCAGTGTCGTCGGCTGCGGCGACATGTCGGGCGACGTGTTCGGCAACGGCATGCTGCTGTCCAAATCGATCCGGCTGCTCGCCGCCTTCGACCACCGCCACATCTTCCTCGATCCCGATCCTGATCCGGCGAAGAGCTGGAAGGAACGCGACCGCCTGTTTCAACTGCCCCGGTCCAGCTGGGACGATTATGACAAGTCGCTGATCTCAAAAGGCGGCGGCGTATTTCCCCGCACATTGAAAAGCATCCCCCTCAGCGCTCAGGTTCAGGCGATGCTGGGCGTCACCGAAACGGAAATGGAACCGGCGGCTCTCGTCAGCGCCATCCTCAAAAGTCCTGCCGACCTCCTGTGGTTCGGCGGCATCGGCACCTATGTGAAGGCCGCCGCCCAAAGCCATGGCGATGTGGGCGATCCCGCCAATGACCGCCTGCGCGTCAATGCGGAGGATCTGCGCGTCAAGGTCGTGGGCGAAGGCGCCAATCTCGGCGTCACCCAGGCCGCGCGCATCGCCTTCTCGCTTCGCGGCGGCCGCATCAACACTGACTTCATCGACAATTCGGCGGGCGTCGATTGTTCGGACAATGAAGTGAACATCAAGATCGCGCTCAATCAGGAAATGGCGGAAGGCCGTCTGGCCTTCGACGCGCGCAACAAGCTGTTGGAAAGCATGACCGATGCCGTGGCCGACATCGTGCTGGAGGATAACCGCCTTCAGGTGCTGGGCCTGTCCATCGCCGAATCCGGTGGAACGGCCGACCTCGCCAGCTATGTCCGCCTCATCGAAACCTTCGAGGAAAGCGGGCGGCTCGACCGGCAGGTGGAGGGGCTTGCCGCCAATGACATGCTGCTGCGGCGCGGACAGGATGGCTTTGGCCTAACCCGTCCCGAACTGGCGGTCCTGCTCTCCACGGCCAAACTCGCGCTACAGGATGCCATCGAACAGGGGCAACTTGCCTTCGACCCCAGCATGGGTCCGGAACTCGCTGCGGCCTTCCCGCCCGCCATGGAAAAGAAGGAGGCGGACGCCATTGCCGCCCACGCTCTTGCAAAGGAAATCGTCGCGACCAAGGTCGCAAACCGTATCGTCAATCGCCTCGGCCTCATCCACCCCTTCGAACTCGCCGAAGAGGAAGGCTGCTCGCTCGCCGATCTGGCCAGCGCGTTCCTGATTGCCGAGCGGCTGTACGACATCGGCACCCTCTGGGCCGACATTGACGCCGCCGC
This sequence comes from Sphingobium sp. RC1, assembly GCF_059738765.1. Classification (NCBI taxonomy): domain Bacteria; kingdom Pseudomonadati; phylum Pseudomonadota; class Alphaproteobacteria; order Sphingomonadales; family Sphingobiaceae; genus Sphingobium; species Sphingobium sp. RC1. The sequence goes on along the minus strand of NZ_AP027306.1, from coordinate 737,903 downwards.
CATGTCGGAAACGGCGCGCCTCGCCCTGTTCGCCGACGTCGCCAATGGCGTGCGGATACAGATTGCCGACATTTTGCGCAGCCTCCCCACCGGAACGCTGCCCGGTGCCGGTCACGCCCTGCTTGCCAGTGGCGTCGAAAAGCTCGCGCGCAATGTCGACGACCTCCTCACCAGCGAAGCTCTGCGCCGCACCAATGCCGTCATCGACCGCCTCCTCGCGCTGGGCGCCCCAGAGAATCTCGTGCGCCGCACCGCCGGTCTGTTCAAGCTCGACGGCGCCGTCGGCATCGCCGCGCTTGCCGGGCGACTAAAGGTCGATGAAGTCGCCCTCACCCGCGCCTTCACCCATCTCGGTGAAACGGTCGGCATCGATTGGGTGCAGTCAACCGCCGCCCGCATGGCCCCCAGCGACCCGTGGGAAAGGCTGCTCATCTCCGGCGTCGCCCGCGACATGCAGCAGGTCCGTCTCGACTTCCTGGAGCAGGGCGGTAAGTCCAACGGCAAGGACATCCTCGCCCATGTCGATGCCTGGCTCACCGAAAAACACCCCCGCATCACCCAATTCCGCGCCCTCGTCCACCGCGCCAAGGCAGCTGCGGCACCCAATGTAGCAATGCTCGCGGAAATAGCGGGGCAAGCAAGGGGGCTATTGGGACGGTAAATCTGAAGCCTTCGTCTCCAGGATCATCCCCTTCCCGACCCGTCATCCCAGCGAAAGCTGGGATCTCGTGCGGCGACGCGCACCCTCTCCGGAACACACCAACCCATACACTTTAATACAATTTCTCCCGTCTCCATGTTTGCAATTGCGAGTCGTTCGCGTTATCCGGTCCACCTCATCATCAGGACCGACCCTCCCAATGCACGCCCCTGCCCGCCTCCAGCCCAAGAAAAAGAAGAAGACCTTCTGGCTGAAGCAGCTGCACAGCTGGCACTGGATCAGTTCCGCGATCAGCCTCATCGGCCTCCTGCTCTTCGCCTTCACCGGCATCACCCTCAACCACGCCGCCGATGTCGAAGCCTCGCCGCAGACCGTCGAAAAGTCCGCGACCCTCCCCGCGCCGCTCCTGAAACAAGTCGCCCCCGACAATCGCCCCGACAGCAAGAAACCGCTCCCCGCGCCCATCGCCACCTGGGTCGAAAAGGAAATCGGCGCTCGCGCAGCAGGCGAGGCGGAATGGTCCGCCGACGAAATTTACCTCGCCCTCCCCCGCCCCGGCGGCGACGGCTGGGTCTCGATCGACCGGCAAAGCGGCGCGGTGACGAGCGAAAGCACCAGCCGCGGCTGGATCAGCTATTTGAACGACCTCCACAAGGGTCGGAACACCGGCACCGTCTGGAAATGGTTCATCGACATCTTCGCCGTCGCTTGTTTCGTTTTCGCAATGACCGGCCTCCTCCTCCTCCAGCTCCACGCCGCCAAGCGCCCCAGCACCTGGCCCATCGTCGGGGCAGGCCTCATCATCCCAACCGTTTTAATTCTCCTTTTCCTTCATTAATTCAGGGGACCAGCAGCCAATGCAAATCCGCTACAAACTCATCCTCGGCAGCAGCGCCGCCTTCGGCGCAGCCGCAATCCCCGCCACCGCCCAGACGCTGAACGTCAACGTCGCCATCCCGCGCCTCTCCGTCGCGGAATATCACCGCCCCTACGTCGCCATCTGGCTGGAAAAGGAAGGCGCCACCCCCCGCACCCTGTCGATCTGGTATGATGTCGACAAGGCAAAGGGCGAAGGCACCAAATGGCTCCGCGACCTGCGCCAATGGTGGCGCGTCTCCGGACGTTCGCTGAAAGTCCCCGCCGACGGCATCACGGGAGCAACCCGCGCTCCCGGTGACCAGAAGGTCGCCTTCACGCCAGGCAAAGGCCCGCTCGGCCAACTCTCACCCGGCAACTACACGTTAGTGGTGGAAGCCGCGCGCGAAGTCGGCGGCCGCGAACTGCTCCGCCTGCCTTTCAGCTGGCCAGCAAAGCCAGGCACCGTGGTCCGCGCCAAGGGCAACAATGAATTGGGGCAGGTCAGCCTCAGTGTCAGCAAATAAGGGGACTGTCATGAAAGCCAAATATCTGATCGCAGCAACCCTCGCCGCGCTTATGACCACCAGCGCTGCCCAGGCCCACCGCCAGTGGATGCTCCCGTCCTCGACCACCCTGTCCGGAACGGACAGCTGGGTCACCGTTGACGCGGCGGTCTCAAACGACCTCTTCTACTTCGAACATATGCCGATGCGTACCGACGCCGTTGCAGTGACGCAGCCCGACGGATCGGCTAGCAAAATCGAAAACGCCGCCACCGGCAAGTATCGCTCCACCTTCGATGTCCACCTGACACAGCCCGGCACATACCGCGTCGCCAGCGTCTCGACCGGAATCATGGGCAGCTACACCCTCAACGGCGAGGTAAAGCGCCTGCCTCGCGGCACGACCAAGGAGAAGCTGGCCGAAGCGATCCCGGCCGGAGCCACCAACGTCCAGACGGTCGAGGCCACCAACCGAAACGAGATTTTCCTGACACTGGGCGCGCCTACCACCACCATATTCAAGCCGACCGGCGTTGGCATCGAACTGGTGCCCGTCACCCATCCGAACGACCTGGTGGCAGGCGAAGCGGCAACCTTCCAGTTCCTCCTCGATGGAAAGCCCGCCACGGACCTCAAGGTAACGGTGATCCCCGGCGGTATCCGCTATCGCGACACGTTGGGCCAGCAGGATCTGGTCACCGGCAAGGACGGAAAAGTTTCGATCAGCTGGCCGCAGCCTGGCATGTACTGGCTGAACGCCACGGTCGGCGGAAATCGTGAAGGTGGCGAAGGCGCTCAGGCGGCGTCGCCTGCCGCTCCGGCACCACGCCGCGCATCCTATGTCACCACCTTGGAAGTATTGGCTCCCTGACCGGCTTTCGCATCGCCATTCCCGACACGCCGCCCCCGCAGATCCCATCGGCTCAGCGGGGCGGAACGGGATACATTACAGAGCTTTCCGGACCGACCATGGGCACAAGCTGGTCGGCCCGGATCGTCGATGCTCCACCCGGCTGCGCGCGCGCGATCGATGACGTACTCGCTCGCATCATCGCGCAGATGAGCAACTGGCAAGCCGATTCCGACATCAGCCGTTTCAATGCACTGCCGATCGGGACTTGGACAACGCTTCCCTCCGATATGATGACGGTGCTAAAAGCCGGGTTGGACATGGCTCGCCTATCCGGCGGCGCATTTGATCCGGCAATCGGACAGATAATCGAACGCTGGGGGTTCGGCCCATCGGGCATAACAGGCCCTGAAATGGTGCCTGCGCATCCTGCACCCTGGACCATGGTCGAGATCGCGGATCAGAGCGCCCGTCGCCTTGCTGACGTGAAGCTGGACTTTTCTGGCATAGCAAAGGGTTTCGCAGTCGATGCGGTTTCAGAAGCTCTCCGCGATCTGGGCGCTCGCGAATTTCTGGTCGAGATCGGCGGGGAATTGCGCGGCGATGGCCTCAAGTCCGATCATCAGCCCTGGTGGGTTGATGTAGAGGCGCCGCCGGGTCTCGCAGTGCCCACCCTCCGCATCGCCTTGTGCGGCCTGTCTGTAGCCACTTCGGGCGATTATGTGCGCTTCCAGACCAAAGATGGCGCGCACCTGTCTCACAGCATCGATCCGGCAACTGGCAGACCCATCGCCAATGATGTCGCGTCGGTTACAGTCCTGCACGAAAGCACGATGCTGGCAGATGCCTGGGCGACTACAATCACGATTTTGGGGCATGAACGCGGCATGGCGTTGGCGACACGTCATGATGTTGCCGCACGCCTCATTCTCCGCATCGAAGACGGCGCCAAGGAATATATAACGCCTGCTCTAGCCTCGATGTTCGATTAGGCCAGCCAGCCGTTTCAAGCGTCTGCCCATCGCCGCAGCAAATTGTGATAGACGCCCGTCAACCGGATCACCTGGGCATTGTCATGGCCAAGATCGACGGCCAGAGCCTGTATGCTGCTGTCCAGGTCGAACATCATCTGACGCGCAGCATCGTCCCGAACCATCGACTGCAGCCAGAAAAAGCTGGCGATCCGTCGCCCGCGCGTCACCGGCTCAACGCGATGAAGCGACGAGGAAGGGTATAAAACCGCATGCCCCGCCGGTAGCTTCACCCGCTGCACGCCGAAATTTGTCTCGACGGTCAATTCGCCGCCATCATAGCTTTGCGGGTCTTCCAGGAAGATGGTCATCGAGAGGTCAGATCGTACCCTGAACCCGGTGCCTGCCTGCACCCGGACGGCGTTATCCACATGCACCCCAAATGCTTGCCCGCCTTCATAACTGTTGAACAGGGGCGGGAATATCTTGAGCGGGAGTGCCGCAGCGATAAGTAGCGGCGAGCGCCCCAACGCTTCCAAAATGATTTGCCCCGCCTGCCGCGCCTCGGGCGCGTCCTCGGGAAGCTGCATGTTGCGCTTGGCAAGTGCCGACTGATGACCGGAGGTCACATTACCATCGATCCATTGCGCGGCGTCGATGAGCGTCCGGACGCGCTGCACAGTGGCAGGATCGAGCAAATCGGGGATAACGGTCAGCATGTTGAAAACTCTGTCAGCGCCTGTTGTTCACGCGTCCGCGCTGCGCAGCACGAAGGGGATTTCAACGACGCCCTTAACCCGCACCGGCTGGCCGTCCCGGATCATCGGCTTCCACCGCCAGCTTCGCACGGCTTCGCGCGCCGCGGCGTCCAGACGGGAAAAGCCGCTGCTCTGCGCAATAGTCAGGCTTTCAACAGCGCCGTCAACGCCCAGCGTCAGGGATAGAATGACAGTTCCCTGCTCACGCTTGCGACGGCTTTCGATCGGGTAGCGCGGCGGCTTGCCCGCCACCATCTGCGTCGCCAGGTCGCCCCCCTGAACGGTACTGGGCGAGGCAGGAACCATCGGCGCGGCAAGCACAGGCGCCCGGATTACAACAGGCGTTGGAGGAACCGGGACTGGAGAAGGATCAGGCGTGGTAGCGATCGGCACCGGCGGAACTGGCACTTGAACCAGCGGCGGAGGCGCCACTACCGGGGGCGCAGATGGGGGAGGCGGAGGCGTTTCCGCAGCTGGCGGCGGCGGGGGCGGCATCAAGTTGACGACCGACAGGCGGGCTTCGCGAACATACTGAACATGTTGTCGGGCGTGAATGAGCGCGAAGATCAAAACACCGTGAATGAGGATGATGAGCAGGATTGTGGGTAAATTGATCTGGCGTCGTTCACCATAGCGCGAAGCATTGGTTGCCGGGACCTCCGGCAGCTTGATGCTCGGAGATGGTGTCGGGCTATGTAGCGGAGAAACGGAGGATGCAGCATCATCTGCAATGAACCGTTCCGCTGCATCGAACATGCCACTTTCCCTTTCACGGCGATTCCCCGGAGAACAGGCACATAACGCCGGTTCTAATGCGAATCAATCGCACCCCTCTTCTTTCTTCAGAAAACGGGCGGATGGCGATCCGAGGAGGAGTGCATCGCCATCCGCCTTTTCCCCCGGCAAGGGACGATGCCGGGGGACGGTGGTCATTAGAAAGTGTAGTTCAGGCTCAGCACTGCGGATCGGGTCGGCGCAGGTTGCGCCCAGCTGTTGCCGACGTTGTTACGAACGGTCGTTACATATTTCTCGTTCGTGAAGTTCTGCACGTTAAGCTGCGCCTTCAGATTTTCGGTGATCGGGTAGTTCGCCATGAACCGATGGATGGTGTAGCTCGGTACATGATAGCCGACATAGTTGCCTGCCACGAGTTGCGCCAGCGTCGGCTGGTTCAGCAGGAACTTACCTTGGTAGGTTATGCCGTAACCCAGTTCCAAACCGAAGCCGAAGCGGTAGGTGGTGAACAAGCTGCCTGAATGCTTGGGCGTGTTGGTGAGCGCATAGCCGCGAGTTGGATCGGGGAACGCGGCGCTGTTTCCGCAGTTGCCAGCAGCCGGATCGTTTGCACCCGGATGGGCAAGGCAGTAGTCGGACACGCCCTGTTTAATCTTGCTCTTCAGATACATGTAGTTCGCCGAGATCGTCCAGTTGCTCGTGATGTTGCCGGAAGCGCCCAGCGAGATGCCTTCAACTCGCTGATGCCCGTCAGATGCCTGATCAGGAAGCAGTGGATCGCCAGAGAGCACCTTGATCTGGTTGCGGTCGTTGCGGAAAAGAGCAGCCGTCAGCAGCAGTTTCGCATCAAACAGATCTACCTTCGCGCCGATCTCGTAATTCTTCGTGTTTTCGGGCTTCACATTGCAGGTACCGCTGCCTCCAGCAGCGTTTCTTGTAGAGCAGGAACCATCGACAGACGCCTTGGATGGCAGTTTGGAGTTACCATAGGCCAAGTAGATGCTGGAGTTCGGTGTCGGCTTGAACACTGCACCGATGCGGTAGGAGAAGAGGTTGTCGTCGATCGACGTATAAGTTGGATTGGCAACTCCCGTGGTGGTGGGGATGCTCAACAAACCTCTGTTAGGACCGGTCACCTCATAGCTGAAGGTGCGGTTCCAGCCCTTGACCTTTTCATAACGCAGGCCACCATTCAGTTCGAACCAGTCCGTGACCTTCATGGCATCGAACAGATATGCGGCGTAGCTGGTTTGCTGACCAATGTTCTGGGTGCTCAGGATGAAGTTCGTCGGGCCATTATAGGCATTATTGCCGTAGAAGCGCTCCAGACCGGATGTCGCCGCAGGACCAATAATCGTGCTGCTGGGATCGGCAATGCTCACAAGCGGGTTATAGAAGCCCAGGCTGGCTGCAGCGTTGTACAGCGTGTTGGGGATGGCCGTAGTTTGACCGCGAGGAAGTGCGAAAGGTGGGGAATAGGGGTCAAAGCCATCGGCCGTGCGCCCGAGGCTTCCCTGCCGCTGATTATAGCGCTCCCACAACGCTGAGGCGCCCACGACCAGACTGTGCTCGACACCGCCCGTGTCGAAATCCGCGCCGACGTCGAATTGGGTGTAGGCCGTTTCATTGCGGATGAAGCGTTGGTTGCCCCGCCCGCCCGTCGGCAGGTAATAGCCTACCGGGATCGTCAGAGTCTCGCCGACTTGGCTAGTATAGATGGTGGTTGTGCAAGATCCGTCGGCCGCATCCGGATTGAAGCCGCCGGCGGTGCCATTATCCAGACAGAATACGCCGTTGGGCTGACTCGTCACGGTGTTCTGGCGAATATTCTCATAACGCGTCAGGTTGCGGAACTTGACCGTGTCGCTGAATTGATGGCTGAAGATCGCCTGCAACGTGTCAGTCTTGCTATCCTGCTTGTCCAGATTGGCGAAACCGTAATAGCCCGAACGATCAAAGCCATCCGCTATGCCGCCCAGCGCCGGGAAATACCGAATTCCATATTGCGGCATCGCATCGTCATCCAGATGCTCATATTGCAACGTCAGGCTGGTCGGACTGTCGATGCCGATCGTGATCGCAGGTGCGATGCCCCAGCGCTTGTAATTTTCGACGTCCCGGCCGGGCACGTCATTTTCATGATACACCGCGTTGATGCGCACGGCGATCAGGTCGTTGATGCGCTTGTTCGCATCCACCGTCGCACGGTAATAATTGTCGGTGCCGATCCCCGCGTTCAGGATCGTCTGGTCATCCGCCAGTGGCCGCTTGGTCACAAGGTTAATCGTACCCGCAACCGAACCGCCGCCGTTCATCACGGAGTTCGCTCCGTTGGTAACTTCGACCTGCTCGATATTATAGACTTCGTTGCGGTTCAGGAATGCGCCCGATCGCACGCCATCGACGGTAACGTCGTTCTTCGCGTCCTGACCGCGCAGGATGATGCGGTCGCCATAACCAAAACCGCCCTCGCCAGCACCGAAGGTGATGCCTGGCACGGTCGATAGCACGTCACGCAAGGTGAGCAGATTCTGCTGCTGGATCGTTTCCTTGTTGATCACCGTGATCGTCTGCGGCGTGTCCAGCAATGGGCGCACATATTTGGGCGACCCCGCGCGTTCGACCTTGATCTCCGAGGCATCGATTGCGGTGTCCGTCACAGTCATCCCGCCAAGCTTGGGCGCCGGTGCACCGTCTTGCGCGTGGGCGGCCGAAGCAAAGGCAATTGCGCTCACGCAGCCAAGCGCCAGGAAGGACGGGATCGATTTGGAACTGCTGGACATCGAACGAAAACCCCTTTTCTCACTAATCGTCCGGGGCCAGCTATTGCGAATTGTTCGCAGAGTCAACGCTATTGCGAATAATTATTATCGCCGGGCAGCGCATTAGCGAAGAGCCAGCAGCGTATGGCGCTGGCCAAATTAGGCGGGCTTGGAGCCGCCAGTCGCGCAAGATCGATCTGCGCGATCAAGGCATTGAGAGGCAAACTCTCTCGCGCAGCGGCCGCGCGGAGAGCCTGCCAGAATATGGGTTCAAGACTGATGGCAGTCTGGTGTCCCGCGATCGTCACGCTTCGCTTGACGGGAGGCGAGAAGGGCGACCCGGCTGACGGCACTGCGCCTTCACTGTGGTCGCCCTGCGCCATCAATACATATGCTGTCCGCCGTTGATCGACATCGTGCTCCCCGTGACGAAGCCCGCCTCTTCGCTGCACAAAAAGGCTACGCCGCGCGCGATCTCTTCGGCTTGACCAAGGCGGCCGACCGGGATCTTGGCGACGATCTTCTCCAGAACCGGAGCAGGCACTGCGGCCACCATGTCGGTGTCGATATAGCCCGGCGCGATCGCGTTGACAGTAACACCGAACTTCGCCCCTTCCTGCGCCAGCGCCTTGGTAAAGCCGTGGATACCGGACTTTGCAGCAGCATAGTTGACTTGGCCGTATTGGCCAGCCTGACCGTTGATGGAGCCGATATTGACGATCCGCCCCCAAGCTCTTTCACGCATGCCCCCGAAGGTCGCCTTGGCCATGTTGAAACAACCGCCAAGGTTGATGCGCATCACCTCATTCCAGTCGTCGAAGTTCATCTTGGCGAGCACGCCGTCGCGGGTGATGCCTGCGTTATTGACCACGATATCGACGGGACCCAGCCTTTCGGCGACGGCTGCACAACCGTCGAGACAAGCCTGATGATCTCCCACATCCCAGCGGAAGGCTTGGATACCTGTCCTTTCTGTGAAGTCCCGCGCCTTTTCATCGTTTCCGGCATAATTGGCCGCGACTTTGCAACCCAGTTGCTTGAGCGCGAGACTAATCGCTTCCCCGATTCCGCGTGTTCCGCCCGTTACGATCGCAACCCTGTCCATATCACCTCCCATGTTGAATTGGACGAAACGCTTCCTGAACCCAACCGGCCAGTTCGCGACCGATCAGTTCGCGGTACAGTACCATAGCTTCTGGCGATGCATTCAAACAGCGCAAATGGGCGAACGCCTGGCCTCCAGCCGCCAGGAATTCCTCCTGCCCCCGGATAGCGATTTCCTCCAACGTCTCCAGACAATCGGCCGAAAAACCGGGGGTAAGCACAGCAACGGATCGAACGCCCTGCCCGGGAAGCTCCCGCAACGTCTCATCCGTTGCTGGACCGAGCCATTTCGCTCTTCCGAATCGTGATTGGAACGACAGTCTCACGTCCCTGCCAAGCGCTTCCTGCAGCAGATTAGCAGTGGCACGGCACTGATCATAATAGGGATCGCCCAAATCGCGCGTTCGCTCAGGCATTCCATGAAAGCTGGCCACGAGCAGGTCCGGTTTGAAGTCCAGTTCAGCCAGTTGGCTTTCGGTCGAACTACGCAGCGCCTCGATATAGGCTGCTTCCGCAAAATATGGGGGCAATGTGCGGATGGCTGGCTGGGCTCGTAGGCCAGCCAAAGTGGCATAGCAGGCGTCCAGAGCGGTGGCCGTCGTCGCCGCGCAATATTGCGGGTAAAGCGGAGCCAGCAGGACGCGGTCGCATCCCGCCGCGATCATCGCATTCAGCCGTTCGACGATGGACGGTGATCCATAGCGCATGGCCCAATCCACCCTAACCTCCGGCCCGGTAATTTGCTGGAGTGCGGCAGCAGTTTCACAAGTATAAACGGCAAGCGGCGACCCCTTGTCCATCCACACTTCCCGGTAAGCCTTCGCAGACTTGGCCGGGCGCGTAAGAAGGATTGGACCGCGCAATATCGGCTGCCACAGAAGCTGGGGGATTTCCACCACGCGTGGGTCGGACAGAAACTCACCCAGATATCGCCGCACGGACGCCGCGTCCGGTGCGTCGGGCGTACCCAGATTGATGATAAGGACGCCGATATTTTCCATATTCAATGTCATGTCCGCGCCAAGATCGGCAGCTGGCGGAATCGCTGCCCTGTAACTGTAAAAAGAGCGTTCGCTATGGCCGGAGCAATCGCAGGCGCCCCAATCTCGCTGAGCCCGGCCGGGGGTGCGGTGCTACGGATCAGTTCCACCGTGACCTCACCTATATCCTGCAACAGAGGAAGGCCCATGCGGGAGATGATCGAGCGCGTGGGCATTCCCTTCGCGTAAGGCACCGAAGCACCCATTGCGGAAGCCAGGCCATAAATTATGCCACTTTCCACTTGCTGACGTGCGATGTCCGGATTGACCTGCTCCCCGCCATCTACCGCAGCGATGATCCGCCCAACCTTGAGCCGACCACCCTCGATCGCTGCCTCGACCATGACGGCGACATAAGCGCCATCTATGACATGCGCCGCCAGACCTTGACCGCTACCTTCGATACCTCCTTGCCATCCCCCCATCGATCCGACGGTCGTCAGACAGTGAGCCAGTCGCGGGTTGCCACCAAGCATCTGAATGCGGAAAGAGAGCGCCTCCATACCGGCAAGATGAGCCAGTTCATCAATGAAGCTTTCCGTAAAGAAGGCGCCATGAAGATGAGCATTGCCGCGCGCAAAGCCTAGCGGCAGTCCAACATCGGCCGGGAAATGATCGACCGCCCAATTCGGCAACGCATATGGCAGTTCCATCCCCGCCACAGCGAGACGGCTTGATGCGTTGGCAGTATCACGGCTCGCTTCATGCGGTAATTTGCGATCAGCAATCCGTTTCCACGTCTGGGTCATGGCGCAAGGAGCCGCCACTTTCGCAAGCCATCCTTCAATAGCACCGTTGCGACCGAGCTTTGCCGCCATACGGGCATGGGCAGGAGCACTAGGACAATCCTGGATTACATCTTCCAGCCTTGACCAGAGCAGTTGGACGGGCCGCCCAACGTCTTTCGCTATCGACGCAGCCTGCACGCCAACCTCAAAATCCATCTTCCGGCCAAAAGAGCCCCCGGCATGCAGGGGGTATAGCACCACCTGCTGATCAGGCAGATTGAGAGCATCCGCTATCGCGCTACGCGCGAGTGCAGGTGCTTGCGCGGGCATCCATATCTCGGCGAGGCCGTCGGTCACACGCGCGGTTGCGCAAGGAGGCTCCAGCGCCAGATGCAGCCCCGGGGCAACGGTAAACTCGCTGGCCATGATGGTGGCGTTGTCGAAAAGCGGCTTGAGATCGCCGCGCGAATAAAGCCGCCGGCCATCCGAACCCGAAAAGGCTTCTTCAAGCGAAGCATCAATGCTGGCGCTGCTGATTGGCGTGCTCGACAATTCAAAAACCGGATCGCTAAGATCAAGCGCCTTGTTGGCGGCCCACCAGTTGGTTGCGACAGCGGCCACCCACCGTTCGGTGCGCACCAGTTTGATAAAGCCGGTGACGGACTTCGCAGCCTGCTCGTTCACCCTTGTGAGCACGGCATCGCCGATCGGCCCTTGCCGGATGGAAGCGAAAACCATGTCCGGCAGCCGGACATCAGCAGCGAAGTTATGGCTGCCATCAATCTTCGAAGGCGTGTCGAGGCGCGGCAAATCCTGTCCGAAGAGCCGGTCAACCTGATCTTGGCGGAACGGCAATATCTCGGGCAGCTCGAATTCCGCAGCTTCCGCCGCCACCTCACCGATCGTCAATGTGCGCTGGCCGCCATCAGAAATGATGCCGTTCTGAATGTCACAACTTTCCCATGACACATCCCAGCGCGCCGCAGCGGCCTTACACAAGAGCACGCGCGCGGCGGCACCCGCTTCCTTATAGGCTCTGTGGAACATCGGCACGGACGTCCCAGCGCCAGTCAGCATCAAAGCACTCCGCGTCGCATATTGCTCGATCGTCCAATTGCCGACGTCACCCGCGAGCCTCGACCAGTCGCTCGCAAGCCACTCGCTGGCCAGCAACGTGTTTGCATAGAGCGGACTGATGGGCGCGCTTTGCACACCCACGGTGCGCCAGTCCGCACCCATTTCATCGGCCAGTATCTGTGGCAGCAATGTGGTCACGCCCTGCCCCGTCTCGGCCTGCGGCACGACGACGAGGATCCGGCCTGCCTTATCTATCTTCAAAAAGGCATTGAAGACGGTTTCGCCCGACGCTGTATTCAGATTTGGGCGGTAGCTGCGCGGCCATGCACCCCAAGCCAGTAACAGCCCAGCCGAGGCTCCAGCGCCTACTAAAAGCGTACGCCGATCAAGCCCCCTTGCCGTGCCGTTATGATTTGCCTGCCTCCGCAGTGCGCGCGTCATGAGAACGTTGATAAAGAGGCTTGCGGCAGCTGGAAAGCGCTAAAGCGCGTGGACCTGCGGGATATTGAAACGGGGAATGTCGATGGCGGGGCATCGGTCCATGACGACCTTCAATCCGGCAGCCTCCGCGCGCCGAGCGGCTGCCTCATTTATTACCCCCAACTGCATCCAAACCGCCTTGGCCCCTGCGGCGATCGCATCGTCCACAGCCTCCCCCGCTGCTTCACTGCGACGGAAGATATCCACCATGTCGATTGGAACGCCGATGTCGGCAAGCCGCGCCCAGACAAACTCCCCATGCACATGCTCTCCCGCAATCTGCGGATTGACCGGCAACACGCGATAACCATGGTCCTGCAGGAACTTCATGACGCCATAGCTCGGACGACCGGGCCGATCAGAAATGCCAACCAAAGCGATGGTCCGCGCTTCCCTTAAAAGATCGGCAATGTCCTGCGGCAGCGTCAGCGGCATATCTTTGTTTCCTTCTCGGTCATCCTAAAGACGCAGGATGCAATGAACCGTTCCCAACACCGCTTTTAGCCCCGCAACCACGCCGCCACTTTGCTCGCGATTGCAAGGAAAGCCTCGCCAGAGGGATCATCCGTCGCTGCTGGAGGGTCGCCGACATCCGAGCGGCGCCGAATGTCTATCGCCAAAGGAATACGCCCGAGGAAGGGCATGCCCATGGCTGAGCCAGCCGCTTCCGCCCCACCCGCGCCGAAAGGATCGGATATCTCACCGCAATGCGGACAGCTATACCCGGCCATATTCTCCACCAGCCCGATCAAGGGCACCTGTGTCTGCTCGAAAAGGCTGACCGCGCGCGTGGCATCGATCAAAGCCAGGTCTTGAGGCGTCGATACGATCACCGCTCCCGCAGGCTTATGCTTTTGCACCATCGAAAGTTGCACGTCTCCGGTTCCCGGCGGCATGTCCACGACCAGCACCTCGGTATCACCCCAATCGGCATCGATCAGCTGCGAAAGCGCATTGCCCGCCATAGGCCCGCGCCAGGCCAGCGCCTTGCCGGGTTCGACCAGGTGCGCCATCGACAGCATCGGAATGCCTAACGGGCTTTCGACGGGGATCAGATGCTTGTCGCGCGCTTGGGGCTTTTTATCTTCGCTGGCCATCAGTCTGGCCTGCGATGGTCCGTAAATATCGGCGTCCACCAGACCTACCGCAAAACCCATTCGTTTGAGACCAACGGCAAGATTTGCCGAGAGGGTGGATTTGCCCACTCCGCCCTTGCCGGATGCAACGGCAATGATGCGGAGAGCCTTTCTTTCGGCTGTCATGGCGATCCGGACATCCTGCACACCTGCCACCGACAGCCCTCCTTCCCTGATCGCCGCAGCGACGGCATCCCGCCGTTCGGGGGAAAGACCGCCTACATCGAGCGCCAGGCTCATGATTCCATCCTTGATCCGGGGCGTGCTGGCGCGGCCCTCGGTCAAAGTCTTCAGTCGGGCGGCGAAACTCTCAAGATCGGTCATGACAGCGCCTCCTAGGCAATAATCGTTGCGAAGGGCACTGTTTTTCGCGACCCAGCCTTCCTATAGAGACGGAATGAAGAGATTTTTCGGGTGGATGCCTGGCATCGCTAGCGCAATGGTCCAAGGCCCTTGGGGCGGCAAAAGCGACGGCCCGGGTGGCGATGAAGGTTCGGGCAAGGGAGGCGATGGCGGCCCCCGGAATCCCTGGACGCAACCAGGGAAGACGCCGGGCGGCAAAGGACCTTCCGCGATTGAGGAGCTGCTGCGCCGCAGCCGGGAGAGCTTCGGCCCAGGCGGTGGAGGCGGGTTTGGCAACTTGCCGCCGCGGCCCACCGGAAAAGCGCTTTGGCCAGCTGCCGTCGGCATCCTCATCTTGTTGTGGCTCGTGCTCACTTGCTTTCACCGCGTCGGCCCGCAGGAGCGCGGCGTCGTGACGCTGCTCGGTAAATATAGCCGGACCTTGTCGCCGGGGATCAGCTTGACGCTGCCCGCGCCCTTCGAGAATGTAACTACGGTCGATGTGGAGGAAATCCGGGCCATCGATATCGGTTCGCCCAGCGCCCAGAGCGAAAATCTGGTATTGACCGGCGACCAGAATATCATCGACCTTGCTTACTCGGTTCGCTGGAATATCCGCAGTCCTGAGCTTTATCTGTTCCAGCTGTCCGACCCTGATTCAACGGTTAGGGAAGTCGCGGAAAGCGCCATGCGATCGGTTGTCGCCAGCGCCAGCCTGGACGACGCGTTAGGTGCGGGCCGCACTGAAATCGAGCAGCAGGTCGAACAGCGGATGCAGGCAATATTGGACGGATACAGGTCCGGTATCCGTGTGCAGGGCGTCGCGATCAAGCAAGCCGATCCGCCGACGGCGGTCAACGACGCGTTCAAGGCGGTCTCTGCGGCGCAACAAACGGCCCAGACCTATTTGAACGAAGCGCGCGCTGCCGCGCAGCAGGTTACCGCCAAGGCTCAAGGCGAGGCTGCGGCATTCGACAAGGTGTATGAGCAGTATAAGCTGTCGCCCGATGTGACGCGCCGCCGCATGTATTACGAAACCATGGAGGGCGTCCTGTCCAACGTCGATAAGACGATCGTCGAAAGCGGCAATGTCACCCCGTTCCTGCCGCTACCGGAATTGAAGCGGCGCGCGCAGGGAGCGTCCGCTTCTTCCGGCTCCGCCGCTGCGGAAGGGGGCCAATAATGCCGACGCTTATTCGCCATCCCGTAGCCTTGGCGCTATCCGTCATAGCTCTGCTGCTGCTTATCGGCAGCACCGTTGCCATCGTGCCCGAAACCAAGCAGGGCGTGATCGTGCGCTTTGGCGATCCAAAGAAGATCGTGAACCGCTATCGTGCCAACGAAGAGTTCGGCAAGACCGGTGCGGGCGTCATATTGCGCTGGCCGTTCATCGATCAGATCGTCTGGATCGACAAGCGCGTCCTGTCGGTCGAAATGGAAAGACAGCAAGTGCTATCGACGGATCAACTCCGGTTGCAGGTCGATGCCTTCGCGCGTTATCGGATCGTCGATCCGTTGCGCATGTATATTGCGGCAGGGAATGAAGATCGCGTTTCTGATGCCCTGCGGCCGATCCTGGGTTCGGCGCTTCGGAATGAGCTTGGCAAACGTCCTTTCGCTGCATTACTGTCGCCCGAGCGCGGTCAGGTGATGGACAATATTGAGGCCGGTCTCAATCGCGTAGCCCGTCAATATGGGGCGCAGATCGTCGATGTACGGATCAAGCGGGCAGACCTGCCCGACGGCGCGCCGCTGGAAAGTGCTTTCACCCGGATGCGCACCGCCCGTGAGCAGGAAGCGCTGACGATCAGGGCTCAGGGCGCGAAGCAGGCGCAGATCATCCGCGCAGAAGCCGATGCGAACGCGGCTCGCATTTATTCGGAAAGCTTTGGCAAGGACCCGCAATTCTACGATTTCTATCGGGCGATGCAGGCCTACAGGCTGACCTTTTCGCCCGATCGGCCGGGCTCGACGACGATGGTGCTGTCGCGCGACAATGAGTTCCTGAAACAGTTTCAAGGCAAGGATCGATAACCGTGAAATGCGGAAGAGGGTTGTAGATCATTTCGGAACCAGCTTCATTCAATGAGGGTTAAGGCTAGGCGGCGCATCCGACTCTACCCAGAGTCCCGCCTTTCCTTCGCCAAAGTTCACGAGAGGACCGTCACGAGTGCGTTACGCTTATGCCCTTACCGGCGCCCTGCTGCTTGGTGGCACCGCCATCGCCGTAACCTCCAGCCCGAATGTCGGCGCGCAAGTCGCGCAAAATGAGGGCATGCAGGCTGCCGCGCCAGCAGGTGCCCCTGCCAGCCTGGCTGACATGGTCGAAAAGTTGCAGCCTGCCGTGGTCAATATTTCCACCCGACAGCGCGTCCAGGTTCAAAACCCGTTCGCTGGCACGCCCTTTGGCGATCTGTTCGGCCAGGGCCAGAGCGGCAAGCCGCAGACCCGCCAGGCCCAATCTCTCGGTTCGGGTTTCATCATCTCAGCCGATGGCTATATCGTCACCAACAATCACGTGGTGTCCGCAGGCGCCGAAGGCGCGTCGGTGGATGCGATCACGGTTACCCTCACCAATCGCGAGGAATATCCGGCAAAGCTGATCGGCCGTGACCCGGCGACGGACATTGCGGTGCTGAAGATAGAGCCGAAAAAAGCCCTGCCTTTCGTCAAGTTCGGCGACAGCACGAAGGCACGCGTCGGTGACTGGGTCATCGCCATCGGTAACCCGTTCGCCTTGTCAGGCACTGTGACCGCAGGGATCATCTCTGCCGTCCATCGCGGCACCGGCGGCACCTACGACAAGTTCATCCAGACCGACGCATCGATCAATCAGGGCAATAGCGGCGGCCCGATGTTCGACATGCGCGGCAATGTGATCGGTATCAACAGCCAGATCCTTTCGCCCTCTGGCGGCAACGTTGGCATCGGCTTTGCGATTCCGTCCGAACAGGCGGCGCCGATCGTCGATACCTTGCGCAGAGGGCAGAGCGTCAAGCGCGGTTATCTAGGGATCCAGATCAGTCCGCTGGGCGAAGACCTCGCCGATTCCCTGGGTCTTGCGAAAAATCGCGGCGAATTCGTTCAGGGCGTCGAACCGGGCAAGGGCGCGGACCGCGCTGGTATCAAGGCGGGCGACGTCATCGTCAGCGTGGCCGGGCAGGAAGTGACGCCGGACCAGAACCTGTCGTCTATCGTTGCATCGCAGCCGATCGGCTCACGCGTGCCGATCGTTCTGCTGCGCAATGGTCAACGTCAGACCGTAACCGCCATTGTCGGCCAGCGTCCGTCAGAGGATGAACTCAACAGCTTCGCCCAGCAGCAGGATGATGACTTCAATCAACAGCAGGATGACCAATCCAGCGGCGGGCAGGCGACGCAGCAGTCGCTGGGCATTTCGGCCATCCCCCTCACGCCCAACATCGTTCGCCAGTTGGGCGTTGCGGCGGATACGCGTGGAATCGTGATCACGGCGGTGGATTCTTCGACTGACGCAGGAGCAAAGGGCCTGCGCCGAGGCGATGTGATTATCACCGCCAACAACCGGCCCGTAGCTAGCCAGGCGGAGCTGGACGCAGCCGTACGCCAAGTGTCGTCGCAAGGACGCAATGCCATCCTGTTGCAGGTTTTACGTCGCGGCCAGCCTGCCGTATTCTTGCCTGTGCGCCTGCGGGACAAATAGCCCGGCAACAGCGCATCGGACGGATCATAGCGGGTCGCGCTTGCCGGAGGTCCTGTCTCGCCCTTAAGATGGCAAGACAGCACTTCCGACGGGCGCGGCCCGCCGCTTTTGGGAGCATGACGCATGAGCGACGGCATTTTCATCGGTCTTGGCGCAGCGGACAAGGATGGCGGCATTCCACAGACGCTCAACCTGCGCCGCGCCAATCGTCATGGACTGATTGCAGGCGCTACCGGAACTGGCAAAACGGTAACACTGCAGGGTATCGCCGAGAGCTTTTCCGCGCTGGGTGTCCCGGTCTTTCTCGCCGACGTGAAAGGTGATCTGTCGGGCATCGCGATGGCCGGGTCGCCGACCGCGAAAAACGCCGACAAGCTGGTCGCTCGCGCCAAGGAGATCGGCCTGGAAAATTACAGCTATGCCGACAATCCAGCGATCTTCTGGGACCTTTACGGCGAGCAAGGGCATCCGATCCGCACTACGGTCAGCGAAATGGGACCGCTATTGCTGGCCCGGCTCATGGGCCTGAACGAAACCCAGGAGGGCGTACTCTCCATCGCGTTCAGATATGCCGATGACGAAGGACTACTGCTGCTTGATCTCGGCGATCTCCAGGCCATGCTGGCCTATTGTGCGGAAAATGCCGACGAACTGTCCAGCCGCTACGGCAATGTGACCAAGGCGAGCGTCGGCACCATCCAACGCCAGTTGCTGCAACTGGACAGCCAGGGCGGCGGCCATTTCTTTGGGGAACCGGCGCTCGACATTCACGACTTCCTGAAAGTGGATGATCAAGGGCGCGGCTATGTCAACATTCTGGCCGCCGACAAACTGATGCAGAGCCCGAAGCTCTACGCGACCTTCCTGCTCTGGCTCCTGAGTGAGCTTTTCGAGACGCTTCCCGAGGTCGGAGACCCGGAAAAGCCTGTACTGGTCTTCTTCTTTGACGAAGCGCATTTGCTTTTTGACGACGCCCCCAAGGCCCTGACGGACAAGATCGAGCAGGTCGTCCGACTGATCCGTTCCAAGGGCGTGGGCGTCTATTTCGTGACCCAGAACCCGATCGACATTCCCGAAGACGTGGCAGGACAACTCGGCAACCGCGTTCAGCATGCACTGCGCGCATTCACCCCGCGTGATCAAAAGGCCATAAAGGCCGCAGCCGAGACATTCCGAGTCAATCCGGACCTGGACGTTGAAAGTGCGATTACGGAATTGAAAGTCGGCGAAGCGCTGGTCTCGCTGCTTCAGGAGGATGGCTCGCCAGGCATCGTCCAGCGCACCCTGATCGCTCCGCCCCGTTCACGTTTGGGGCCGGTAGACGCAAAGGAGCGGGCGATCATTCAATCCATCTCCCCATGCGCGGGCAAATATGATGACGCGATCGATCGCGAGTCCGCCGAGGAGATATTAGCCGCCCGCGGTCAAGCCGCCGCTGCTGCCTCGCAGGCTGCCAAGGCGAATGCCGAAGCAGACAAGGCCGCCGCCGCGCAGGCAAAATTGGAGGCCAAACAGCGGGAAGCAGAACTCAAGGAGCAGGCAAGGCGCGACGCGGCCGCCGCGCGCGAGGCGGCCAAGCCTTCAGCCCTCGACCGAGCCGTTCAGTCAGCCTCCCGTTCGGCCGCGTCTTCGGTCGGGCGGCAGGTTGCCAATGAGCTCGGTCGGGCCGTATTTGGAGGAACCAGCCGCCGTTCCTCGTCAGGCGGCTTGGCGGGACAACTTGTGCGCGGCATATTGGGTAGCCTTTTCAAATAAAGGCTAGCCGCAGAGGAGGCATAATATGCATATCGGAAGCATGGCTATTTGCGCCATCAGCCTGGCAACTGCCTTGCCTGCCCACGCGCAGGATTATCGCGATCTGCACCGTGCGGCCGATGCAGCAATTGTCAGCGATGTCGTTCGTGACCGGCAGGAGGAACGTGACGCGAAGCGGCAGCCTTATGCCTCTCCTCGATATGGCTCTATCCATAGCACAGCCGCAGCGCGCAATGCCTGCGCGGCCAAGGCCCGTCAGGAAGCAGGTCCGGGTGCGCGCATATTGGGTCGCGTGGAAGCGAGATCCATGTCAACCGGATGGGAGGTCGAAGGAGAGGTCGGCCCGGCCGACGAGCGCCGGTCTGTTCCCTTTGTCTGCTCGGTTCGCAATGGGTCGGTGAGCGGCATCCTGCTGGATCCCGACCGCTAAAATATCGCGGAGGTCGCAAGCGAGAGTTTCGCGGCTGCAAAAACTGCTTTTGCCATTCTCTACCGCTGTAATTGCGTAATGCGGTGCAGGCGGTAAGGAAATCATATGAAGGCCCCCGCCGACTCCCGCCATCCACTGCGCTTCGGCGATTTCCGCGCCTACCTGCTGGGGCGGCTGGCGGGTGTACTGGCCCAATATGGCATGATGACCGTGCTTGGGTGGCAGGCATACAATATCGCACGCGAAAGCATGAGTACCTCCGGCGCCGCCGCTCAGCTAGGCCTGATCGGGTTGGCGCAGTTCGTGCCTCTGTTCTTTCTGACACCGCTTACGGGTTGGGTCGCGGACCATTTCGACCGCCGCGCCATTGCGCGCTTGACCTTGGCACTGCTCATGGCAGCGTCGGGATTGCTGGCTTTTGCAACCTATGAAGGCTGGGTGAGCCTACCCCTGATTTTTGGCATCGCCGGCGTGGTGGGAATTACGCGCGCGTTCAATGGGCCTGCCTACAGCGCATTGGCGCCCAACCTGGTGCCGCGCGACGTGCTGCCCAATGCGATCGCGCTGTCCAGCGTTGCATGGCAGGCAGGGATGATCATTGGCCCCGCATTGGGTGGCTATGTCTACGCCATGACGCCTTGGGGCGCTTATGCTCTTACATCGCTGCTGTTCGCGATTGCCCTTTGGGGCATGTTGCTGATCGGCCCAGTCAAACAGCCGCCGCGGGACACAAGTCGCCATCCGGTTCGCCAGATGCTTGACGGCTGGACTTATGTGCGATCGAACCGTCTCGTGCTGGCCACCATCACTCTGGACCTGTTCGCGGTGCTGCTGGCAGGAGCGACTGCGCTTTTGCCCGTCTACGCACGCGACATATTGAAGGTTGGATCGGCGGGACTGGGGCATCTGGCCGCCTCTCCCGCTATCGGAGCGGCCATCGTCGCGCTTTTCTTTTCCTTTCGACCCATGCGATCAGAGGTCGGGTTGAAGATGCTAGGCGCGGTCATGATCTTTGGCCTGTCCACGATCCTTTTCGGCGCCACAGCCTTCATTCCCCGCAATATTGCGATGGAGATCGGCATCGGCGCGCTGGTGCTGCTGGGCGCTGCGGACATGGTGTCTGTTTACGTGCGCCAGTCGCTGATCCAGCTTCACACGCCCGATGCGATGCGGGGCCGAGTGTCCAGCCTTTCACAACTCACCATTTCGGCGTCGAACGAATTGGGAGAGGCGGAGTCAGGCTTCCTCGCTGCGCTGGTTGGCCCCGTTGCGGCCGTGATTGGCGGCGGGATAGGCGCTATAGTCATCACAATTTTATGGGCGCGGCTCTTTCCCGAATTGCGCCTTGCACGTACCTTTGACCCACCCGACTTAAGGGAGGCCGAGATTAGCCAGGAGAAGGCCAAATGAAAGCTGCCAATATTCTCGAAACCATCGGCAACACGCCGCATATTCAGGTGAGCCGCCTGTTTGCAGACGCGCCTGAAGGCACCGAAGTCTGGATCAAATCGGAACGCGCCAACCCGGGCGGATCGATCAAGGACCGTATCGCGCTTGCGATGATCGAGGCCGCCGAGGGGTCGGGCGATCTGAAACCCGGCGGGACGATCATCGAGCCGACGTCTGGCAATACGGGCGTTGGCCTGGCCATGGTCGCGGCGGTGAAGGGTTACAAGCTCATCCTCGTCATGCCGGAAAGCATGTCGGTCGAGCGGCGCCGGTTGATGCTGGCTTATGGCGCGTCCTTTGACCTGACTCCTCGCGAGAAGGGCATGAAGGGCGCGATTGAACGCGCGCTGGAGTTGATCGAGCAAACGCCCAATTCCTGGATGCCGCAACAGTTTGAAAATGCCGCAAATATCGACGTGCATGTTCGCACGACGGCGCAGGAGATCGCGACAGATTTCGCGGACGACCCGCTTGACGTTTTGATTACCGGGGTTGGTACAGGCGGTCACATCACGGGTGTTGCCGAGGTACTCAAAAAGCTGTGGCCCAACCTGAAGGTCTATGCGGTTGAGCCTACCCTTTCGCCAGTCATCAGCGGTGGACAGCCGGGTCCCCACCCCATTCAGGGTATCGGCGCTGGCTTCATCCCCGCGAACCTGCATACGCAGTTGCTGGACGGCGTGATCCAGGTCGATCCGGCCGATGCCAAGGAATATGCCCGCCGCGCGGCGCGGGAGGAAGGCATGCTCGTGGGCATCTCGTCCGGCGCGACTCTGGCCGCGATCGCGCAAAAGCTGAAGGAGCTTCCACCCGGCAGCCGCGTTCTGGGTTTCAACTATGACACTGGTGAACGCTATCTGTCGGTGCCTGACTTCCTGCCCGAATAGGATGGCGCAGGGTCAGGAATGATCGACGCTTCTACCAGCAGCCAGCCACATCGCGCGATGTGGCTAATCTGGCTCCTGCTGTTCGCCGGTTTGCCTGCGCTGGTGGCGCGGTGGGATGCGCGGGCACCTGCGGCCGACGCGGCACGGACGGCACTGGTACAGCGCGCGCTGATGAAGCGGCCGACCACAGCGGCACCCGTTGTGCAGCCGGTGGAACTTTACACGCTGGATCGGGATCAGGCGCGGGCGTTCAACGGAGCCGTGCCTTTCTCGCGGCTCCCCAATCCGGCAGCGCGGCCATTTGTGTTCACTGGCTCGGAAAGCGATCTGGCGCGGGCCACGGACTGCCTGGCGGCCGCGCAGCTTTACGAGGCGGGCGATGACGCGGTGGGCGAGCGCGCGGTGGCGCAGGTGGTGCTGAACCGGGTTCGGCATCCCGCTTTCCCCAAAACGGTGTGCGGCGTCGTGTTTCAGGGGCAGGAGCGATCGACCGGATGTCAGTTCACTTTTACCTGCGATGGCGCGCTGGCGCGGACACCGGGGGAGGACGCCTGGATCAGAGCGCGGGACATCGCGAAGGCCGCGCTGGCAGGCAAGGTGTTCAAGCCGGTCGGCTATGCCACCCACTATCATACGGATTGGGTTGTCCCCTATTGGAGCGGGAGCCTGGACAAGATTACAGCGGTGGGAACGCACCTTTTCTTTCGCTGGCGGGGATGGTGGGGAACGCCGCCCGCTTTCCGGTTGGCGCGGGATAGTGTGGAGCCGGTAATTGCGCGGATCGCCCGACTGTCGATGGCGCATCAGGACGGGAGCAGTGACGGGCCGAGCGTTCTGGCGCCGGGTGGTAGCAGTCTGGCGGCTTTGACGGCCAAGCCGCAGGAGGCGATCGGCGCCGACTCGCTGGGCCGGATAATGGGCGGCGTAAGGTTGATCGCGATCGCGCCGGGAGCGCGGAGCTTTCTGGTGGAACTTGGCAAGGGGACGACGCCCAACAACTGGCCGGTGATGGCGCAGACTTTCTGCGCGGGACGGCCGGAGTGTCGGATCATGGCGTGGCGAGCGGGGAGCGCTCCTGCCGGGTTTCCGCTGTCGGGGGATCAGATGGAAAGCATGAGCTTTGCCTATATTCACAATAGCGCGACGGGATTGCAGCGGGCCTTGTGGAATTGCGCGCAAACGGCGCGGGAGAACAAGGGAGAATGCATGCGGCAGCGGGTGCCGACGGAGCAGGTTAATGTTCCGCCGCCGCTGAACGGAGTGCGGCGGAAGGAGCGGTTTGAAACGGTGACGATCGTGCCGCCGGTCAAAGTCCTGAATGAAATGGCGAATTAAACGAGTTTTGGGCGGTTTCCTATTTTTCCTATTTTGGGAGGGGCCTTCCTTGCTTTCCTCGGCGGCGGCGTGGGGATTAGGGCGCCTTTCCTCTTACGCACCTGAGAACCGGAACGCGTGACCGGCTGCTATCCGCAAGCGCGGATGTGAAGGCAGCCACCCTCGCTTCATGCTAGCACGTTTGCAAGATCACCGAGCTGCGCTCGGAGGGTGTCAGCCAGCTCTTTCACTGCCGCAATCTGGGTAAGAGCGACTTTTTCATACTCGCTGACATTCTTGAAGCCGAGCCCGGTCGCAACCCTTTTAAGTATCTTGCTCCGCTTCACTGGATAGCGCCTTATGATGGCATCGAGTTCGCCCGCCTTGATATGGCCGACCAAACGGCTTTCTTCTGTCGGATAAGTAGAAGGGATCGCGAAACTGAAATCCATTTCACCATTCGCGACGAGATCTTGCGGAGTCGGAGCCTTCGACATAATCTCTTGCCGCATTTTCTGAACGCACACTATGCTAGCAAGCTTTTGTATTTCCGTTTGATCGATAGAGCTAAGCGCGCTAGCTACAGCAGCTGTCAGTATCGCTTCAGGCTGCTGGCTACTTTCTTCAGCCTGCCGCGCAGCGACAGCCTCCAAAACGGCTTCCGAATAATACAGGCTTTCTACGGAATAGACGTCCAAAGCATAAATGTTCAGTTCCGCCAATTTGGCGATCTGTTCTGACGTCTGGCTGTCATTGTCCACTAGACCGTAGGCGTCGATATGATGCAAAGATCGGATTGCTCTCAGCGCCTTCACAGCCTTTTGCACCTCACGGCAATTCGCTCTCGGCCGAACCGACACGTGCGGAAAAAGGATGGCGTATAGCGGTTGATCCAAGCTGCCTTTCAGGCCCTCAACAAAAAGAATTTTTTGCCGCGACCCGAGAACATCCACACGCAAGTCCTCTGGAATTTCATCAATCGATGGCAATAGATTGACGTCCCAGCTTGCAACAACGGTGCCATCCCAGCGACAACCCCGGACGAGCAAAGCCTGTGCGTCTTCAACTTCGCTCGGTAAAGACAACTCATGGGTACTGATGATGAACCCGCAATCCTGCCGTTCAGCAATCAAGGACAGGAGCAATGGCACCACAATTGACCTATGTAGATGCAGTTCAGGCTCGTCGATAAGGAACACCGAACCAGCAGAAGCTGCGATAACCTCTGACACGAGAATGAGTGCCGAGCGCTCTCCGTCCGACATTTTGACTATGCTGTAGGTCTCATCTGCCGTCCGATAGGCAACTAGCTCGCCATCTTTGATTTTCAGTTTAGTGGGAAGATTACCCTGCTCAAGAAGCTGATTCGCCCGATCCAGTGGCGAGACTCGTAGCTGCAATTTCTCGATGAGTTTCGAATCGCGGCCATGCTCTTTGATGTCCGAGGCAGCATCGTGGGCGTATTGTGTTTCCCGCGCGTGCAGGTCGAAGACTGCCTTCTCATTTCGCGTGCTCCCAGAAATTGGACGGTATCTGATTTCAGGGTTGCTATCCCATCCAGGGCTGTTCTGATCCCATTGACGACGGCTGGCGTTTGACATGGTCAAACCTTCGTTCTCGAAGAACGATGGCCGGGAACCCGGTAGGTAGATGATGTTAGGCCTCAACTGTGTATTGAGAGTTTGAACGAGGGCAGACTTACCCGTGCCGTTTCGGCCAAGAATAAAAAGCGCCCTACCGGCATTGAGCGGAATTTCACCTTCCATACCTGATATGATGATGCGCTTTAGTTCGACGGCATCGTATGCTGCCCCTGCGTCGTCGTTCATCTGATCCCTATCCGACGTTTGGCGAATTATTACCCACGTCCCAAATGTCTGCAATTGCCGCTAACCAACCATAACCAGCGCCCACAACAAAAAAGGGGCCGCCGGGCAGGCGACCCCTTCTATCCTCTCCGCTTATGCGGGCAGAGTTATGTGTCAGTCGGCCTTCGACTGAAGGTTGACGGCTGCGTGCTTGCCGCGGCGGTCTACTTCGAGTTCGAAGTCCAGGCGGTCGCCTTCGTTGAGGGCGGACATGCCTGCGCGTTCGACTGCGCTGATGTGCACGAATGCGTCGGGCTGGCCGTCGTCGCGCTGGATGAAGCCGAAGCCCTTCATGGCGTTGAAGAACTTCACCGTGCCGCTGGCGCGTTCGCCGGTCAGCTGACGCTGCGGGCCACCACGATCGCCGCCGCCGAAGCCGCCACGGTCACCACCGAAGCCGCCCGCGCGGGGTTCGCGGGGTTCACGCGGACGATCGACGACCGGAAGGGGCTCGCCCTCGATCTTGAGGTCGGTCGCCGAAATCTTGCCGCCACGGTCCACCAGGGTGAAGCCGAGCTGCTGACCTTCGGCGAGGCCGGTGAGGCCCGCCTGCTCAACGGCGCTGATGTGGACGAACACGTCTTCCGCGCCGTCGTCACGGACGATGAAACCGAAGCCCTTTTGTCCGTTGAAGAACTTTACAACGCCGGTGCCTTCGCCAACGACTTGGGCAGGCATGCCGCCGCCGCCGCCACGGCCGCCGCCGAAGCCGCCACCACCGCCGCCGCCGAAGCCGCCGCCACCGCCGCTGCGGAAGCCACCGCCGCCGCCGAAGCGATCACCGCCGCCGCCGAAGCCGCCGCGATCACCACCGCCGAAACCACCACGATCTCCGAAACCACCGCCGAAACCGCCACGATCGTTACCGCCGCCGTAAAAATTGTCGTCGCCAAAACCGTCGCGCTTGTCCTTGCCGCGCCCGCCGCGGCGACCTCTATCAAAACTCATGCCCTGTTGGTCACTTTCGCTTCGCCCCCGACTAAATCGGACAAACATGCCGGGCGAAATGACATGCAGAATCCACCGCACGTATGCGGGTTTGAGAATCACTATATCAACTTTTCAGCCATGCGCGAATGATTTTAGCCCGATTGCCGCCACATTTGCCCGAATGAACCAGTGCGGGGCATTTTGGCAGCGCCGAAAAAGCGTCGATTGAGTTGCCGCCGCTTTCGCCATAGAGGGGTCGGATGACAGTATATTTCCACGAAGCAGACCTGCCCGCAGACGTCCTTGCCCCCGGCCCCGTCGCCGTCGATACCGAAACCATGGGCCTCATCACCCCGCGCGATCGCCTGTGCGTCGTGCAGATCAGCGATGGCAAGGGCGACGAGCATCTGGTGCGATTCATGCCCGGCAGCGATTATGCCGCGCCGAACCTGCGCGCGGTGCTGGCCGATCCGGCACGGTTGAAGCTGTATCATTTCGGGCGTTTCGACATCGCGGCGATCAAACATTATCTGGGCGTGGTGGCGGCGCCCGTCTATTGCACGAAAATCGCTTCGCGCCTGATCCGCACCTATACCGACCGCCATGGGTTGAAGGAACTGGTGCGCGAATTGCTGGGGCAGGAAATCAGCAAGCAGCAACAGTCGAGCGACTGGGGATCCCCCACCCTGTCGGACGCGCAGAAGGATTATGCGGCGTCGGACGTGCGGTATCTGCATGCACTGAAGGCGGAACTCGACAAGCGGTTGATCCGCGAAGGACGGATGGAACTGGCGCAGGCCTGTTTCGATTTCCTTCCTCACCGGGCCGAGCTGGACCTGGCGGGATGGCCGGAGATCGACATCTTCGCGCATATGTAAGGGGCTTAGAAGCGCTTTCCCATGTCCATACAGGCCGATCAGCAACGTCATGTCAGGCGCCATTGGGCGCGGCCGGGTGGCAGCCATGACAGGCTGGTCGCGCGGCTGAAAAACTGGTTGCCGGTGCTGGTTGGCGTGCTGGCGGCGTTGCTGGTGATGGCGCCCTTTACAGGCGGGGACAAGGTGAGCTTCGTGCTCGACAAGAACAAGGTCGAGGTGGCGAAGGAGCGGATGCGGGTGAGCGAGGCGCTGTATCGCGGCGAGGACAGCAAGGGGCAGCCCTTTTCCCTGCGGGCGGGCAGCGCGGTGCAGAAAAGCTCCCGCGAGCCGATAGTGGACCTGAACGACATGTCGGCGCGGATATTGCTGAGCGAAGGGCCGGCCGTGCTGAATGCGCGCAAGGGACGCTATGACATGGACAAGGAGCGCGTCGCGGTGGACGGGCCGGTGCAGTTCGAGGCGGCGGGCGGATACAGGCTGACGACGCGGGACGTGGGCATCGACCTCAAGAGCCGACGCATGCGCAGCGCGGGGCGCGTCGATGGCCGGATACCCATCGGCACGTTCAGCGGCGACCATCTGGACGCCGACCTGAATGCGCGGACGGTTACGCTCAATGGCAGGGCGAGCTTGCGCATCGAACAAAATGGCATCAAAGGGCAAAAGTGATGAAAAGATCGCTGATCCTGCTGTCGAGCGCTGGCGCCATGGGCGCGGCGATGGTCTTTGCTGGCGCCGGGGCGCAGGTGCTGAAGAATCATGACAGCAACGCGCCGGTTAATTTCACCGCCGACCGGATCGAGGTGCAGGACCGCGCCGACCGCGTCGTCGTTTCCGGCAATGTGCAGGTGACGCAGGCGGGCATGACGCTGAACGCTGCGCGGATGACCGTCGCTTACCGCAATGGTACGGGCGGGAACGGCGTGGAGGTCGACCGGATCGACGCTTCGGGCAGTGTCGTCGTGACGAAGGGCACCGAGACGGCGCGCGGCAATGTCGCGATCTATGACCTTAACAGCCGCCTGATCACGATGCTGGGCAATGTGACGTTGACGCAGGGGAGCAACCGGCTGACGGGCGGGCGGTTGGTGATTGATCTTACCAGCGGGCGATCGACTGTGGACGGGCGATCTTCCGGCGGCGGCGTGCCGGGGGTTTCGGGCGGATCGGGGGGCCGGGTTTCGGGCACCTTCACCGTGCCGCAGCGGAAGAACTGACCCTTTTAGCAGCGCTGAATGCGGGCGTGGCGGGGTGCTTTTTCGGGCACTTAGGCTGGCCTATGTCCATTAATAAACATGGCATTTTTGGGGCAAAATGCTATTATCGGGATCAGCGGGTCGCTTCTTTCGATTCTGCGAGGTCCATCATGTCACGGTTGCAGATGGCGGCGGTTGCCGCCTGTAGTTTCGTTGCGCTTTCTGCTGGCCAAATAGCCGCCTCCACCCCCGGCCCGTGCTGGCAACCCTATGAGATTGAAGCGGCTAAAGTCCGGGATCTGCATGTGATGCTGATGCTGGGCGCTCTGCGGTGCAAGGGGGTGAACAAGGAGATTGAGGCGAAATATTCTGCCTTTGTCGATAAGAAGATCGGGCTGCTGAGCAGTTATAATAATGTGCTGAAGACGCGCTTCATGCGGGTGAACGGCATTGCTGATGGGCAGCGGGCCTATGAGCAGTTCAACACAAAGCTGGGCAACAGCCATTCCGGACTGGCGCAGGCCGGAAGCTATTGCCCGATGACGGACACGCTGCTGACTCTGGCGACCGAGGCGCAGGATCGGGAATTGCCGCAGCTGGCGACGAGCTTTTCTGAAAGCGCGCTGGGGATTGATGCGGTGTGTGAGGCGCAGCCGGTGGTGACGGCCGCGGCTCCGGCTGCGGGGACGGCTCAGGTAGCGTCGGCTTCGGTAGCGGCTCCCGAGGCTGGGACGGGAAGAGCAGCGCAGGTCGATGCGCCGCATGAGGCGATCACGGCTGCGGGAGTGACTGTCGCGAAGACTGGGGAACCGGCTGAACAGTCAGGTTCCGCGGCGGCAGCGCTCGAAGCGGCGGCCGTCGCTTTGCAAAATGCGGCGGCGAGCCTGAAGGCGCAGGCTGCGGCTCCGGAAGCGGTGGCGGACAAATCTGTTGCAGCGCCCGAGGCGAAGCCTGCCGTGCTGCAACCTGTGACGGCCATCTCAACGCCCGTGGGGTGAACGGCGTGGTTTGACAGGAGCAGGGGAGAGCCCCCACCCCAACCCTTCAAACGGGTCACGTGCCTCGTTTGAACCTGAAGGGGAGAGGCTTTTTGGGTTATGGCGAGGTTTAGGGCCGTTGGTCCCAGTTGCAGAGGGTAACGGCGCCGTCCAGCGCGACGGTCAACTCACCATAGGCTCCGGTGCGCAGTTTGAGCGAGGCGGAGGAGAGGCCGAGCGCTAGCAAGGCAAAGCGGGCGGCGCCGTTGCTGGTGACGAGCAGATCCGTCCCCTCCCCGCTTTTCGCGAAATAATGCTGCCAGGCGGCGATGCGGGAGGGCGCGTTGACGGTCCAGCCGGGGGGCGGGGTGGCTTGTGCGTCCCATTGGGTGAGCGCCTGCTGGCCAATGCGGGCGAGGACTTGCGCTTCGGGGAGGCCTTCGTCGGGGCCGTGGTCGATTTCATCTAGCCACGGGAGCGTGCCGGTGACGGGCTGGTTGAGCGCGGCGGCGATGCGGCTTGCGGTTTCTCTGGCGCGGCTGAGCGGGCCGCTGTGGATGTGGTTGGGGTTCAGGCCTTGCGCGGCGAACCATTGGCCGAGGCGGTCGGCCTGGGCGCGACCGCTTTCTACGAGGGGGAGGTCCGTGCCCGCGCCGATGCGGCAGGCGGTAGCGCTGCTTTCGAACGTGTTGCCGTGGCGGATGATGAAGATGCGGCGCATGGGTCAGGCGGGCGTGGGGTCGCCATGGGTGGCGATGAGGGCCTCTACGCGGTGGATGTCGGCCTCTGTGTCTATGCCGGAACTGTCGAAGATGGGCGGGTCGACGGCGACGGTGGTGACCGGGATGCCGAGTTCGAGGAGGCGGAGCTGTTCCAGACCCTCCAGCTTTTCGAGCGTGGTCGGGGGTGTTTGCTCGAAACGGGTCAAGGCTTCGAGCGTGTAGCCGTAGAGGCCGACATGGCGCCAGACGGGCGAGAGCGGCTGGGTGGCGCGCAGGGCCTGTTCGTCTCGGATGGCGGGGATGATGGTCTTGGAGAACCAGAGCGCGCGGCCATCGGGCGCGCGGGCGCAGGTGGTGCCGCTGAAGGGTGAGCGGAGCTTATGGTCGCGCAGGGCGTCGAGAGTCTGCCAGTCGAGGGCGATGACGGGGGTCGCGACCTCAGCGCCTGCGTGCAGCGCGGCGATGACGGCGCGCAGGGCGCCTTGCGGCTGGAAGGGCGAGTCGCCTTGCAGGTTGACGACGAAGCGCGGGGGTTCCGGGCGCTGGAGCGCGGCGGCGAGCGCGCGGCCGGAACCGGTCGCGATGGCGCTGTCCGTCATGGCGGCGGCGCAGTCAGCAGCGTTGGCGTGATCGGCGATTTCGCGGTCGTCGGTTGCCACCACCAATTCCGCATCGGCGATGCCGGAGATGGCGGCGCGCGCCATGGCGATGGTCCGGTGCAGCAGCGTCCGCCCGGCGATCAGGCGCAAGGGCTTGCGCGGCAACCGGGACGAGCCCGCCCGCGCCGGAATGACGATGATGCTGTTCAGGCGACCCCGGCGTGCAGCAGGTCGTGCATATGGACGGCACCCGCCAGCCGCCCGCCTTCGCAGACGAAGAGCAGCGTGATGTTATGCATGTGCATCAGGCGCAGCGCTTCGGACGCCAGATCATCAGGCCCCACGGACAGCGGAGGCACGGTCATGAACTGGCCGACGGTTTCGGTCAGTTGCCGCGTATCGGTGAGGGTTCGCCGCAAGTCGCCATCGGTGAAGGCGCCGATCAGTTCGCCAGCGCTGTTGACGACCGCCGTGCCGCCAAGGCGGGCACGTGTCATTTCGATGGTGGCGTCGAGCAACGACGCATCTTCGGCCACGCGGGGGACATTGTCACCGGCGGCCATCAGATCGCGAACCTTCAGCAACTGCGCGCCGAGACGGCCATTGGGATGGAATTTGTGGAAGTCATCGGCCGAGAAGCCGCGCATTTCCATGAGCGCGATGGCGAGCGCATCGCCAAAGGCCATCTGGACCGTGGTGGAGGTGGTGGGCGCCAGTTCGTTGGGGCAGGCTTCGCGGACGGCGGGCAAAAGCACGCAGACGTCGGAAGCGCTGGCGACGGTGCTGTCCGCGCGCGCCGTGAGGCCGAGCAGCGGAATGCCGAACCGCTTGCAATATTGGATGATGGGGCCAAGTTCGTTGGATTCGCCCGAATGGGACAGCATCAACACGATGTCGTCAGGCGTCACCATGCCAAGGTCGCCATGACCCGCATCGGCCGGATGCATGAAGAGCGCGGGGGTGCCGGTCGAGGTCAGGGTCGCCGTCATCTTGCGTGCGACGATGCCGCTTTTCCCCATGCCGGTGACGATCAGGCGCCCGCGCACGCTCATGATCATGCCAGCGACGCGCAGGAATATCGCGGCGAAATCACGATCGGAGAATTTGGCCTCCAATGCGTTCAAGCCCTGGGAAGCGACGGACAGGGTTCTACAAGCGGTTTCCACGATCCGGCTGCCGGAACCAAAAGGCACAATTTTCGATAGTGTCGACACAAGTTCGCCCTTTTTTCCACGACGCACGGCAGGTTTTCCTGATCGATGCGCCATGGCGGCGGCCGCCATTCCGGCGCTCCGCCCTAAACCTCGTTATAAGCGACCCATTTCGGCTCGAAGCCGTCCCGGTGAAGGGAATAGAACCGTTAACGGCAGAATGGCAATTTAATTTGCCAACATGAGCGAAGATTTGCGCGCCTTTATTGCCACATATCCCGCAAATTATTGCTTATATGTTGAGGGCCGGAACTTTCCACCGAAGCGTGCGTAGTGCCGTGGTTTTGCCGGTTATCCTGCGTGATAATCGCGATACCAGGACACGAAGCGCGGCACGCCGACCTCTATGCCGGTGGTCGGCGCGAAGCCGATATCCTGGGCAATCGCGCTGATGTCCGCGAAGGTGGCGGGCACGTCGCCCGGCTGCATGGGCTGAAAATCAATCTCCGCCTTGCGCCCGATCGCCTGTTCCAGCACCGATATGAGATGCATCAGCTCTTCCGGCCGATTGTTGCCGATATTGTAAAGCCGGTGCGGCGAGCGGCTGCCGCCCGCCTTTAGCGATCCATCATCCGCAGGCGCGTGATCGAGGCAGCCGATCACCCCATTTACGATGTCGTCAATATAGGTGAAGTCGCGCTGCATCCGGCCATGGTTGAACACCGGGATCGGCTCCCCCGCCAGGATCTTCCTGGTGAAAATCCACATCGCCATGTCCGGACGACCCCAGGGGCCATAAACGGTGAAGAAGCGCAGGCCCGTCATCGGAATGCGGAAGAGATGGGCGTAAGTCTCGCTCATCAATTCATCGGCGCGCTTGGTCGCGGCGTAGAGCGAGACGGGATGGTCGGCGCGGTCCTCCACGCGGAAAGGCAGGCTGTCATTGCCGCCATAGACCGAGGAGGAGGATGCATAGACCAGATGCCGCACCCGCCGTTCGCGCGCCAGTTCGAGCATGTTGACATGTCCGGCAAGGTTGGAGCGGACATAGGCATGCGGATTGATGAGCGAATAACGCACGCCCGCCTGCGCGCCCAGATGCACGATCGCCTCCACCGTCTGCCCCGCAAGCGCGGCGTGGAGCGCGTCCATGTCGGCGAAATCCAGTTCGGCGAAGGTGAACAGCTTTCCATGCCGCTGTTGCAGCGTGGCGATCCGGTCACGTTTCAACGAGACCTGATAATAGTCGTTCATATTGTCGATGCCGATCACCGCCCGCCCGGCGGCGAGCAGCTGGTCGGCGACGGCCATGCCGATGAAGCCGGCAGCGCCAGTGACGAGAATGGTCATGCGGCCACCAAGCTATGTGACAGGATCGGGTGGGTCGCCATGGGAATCTCTTTCAGCCGTCGCGGGTTAGCTTCATCGTTAACAGACAATCCGGCGCACGATGTAAAGGGCTTTCCCCCAAAGAGGCGGTCGGCTGACCCAAATGAGGCAGTTTAGTCTTTCCCTAATCATTGAAGTTTATGCGCTTTCCCATGGACATGGCATCGCATCCCCTGCCCAATGGCACCCGTGCCTATGGCCCCGCGCAGCGCGCCCGCTGGACCGCTTTGGCGGCGGAGGCGGCGGAGGCCAACGCCTTTTACGCGCCGGACATGTTGTGCGCGGCGCTGGACCATCTGGCGGGTACGCCGGGGGTGCGGATGATCGAGGCGCATGCGGGAGGGAAGTTGATCGGGCTGTTGCCGGTGACGGTGGCGGCTCGGCACGGTCGCCTGCCGATTTCCTGCGTCACCAACTGGATGCATGAGCATTGCTTCTTTGGCGCGCCGTTGATCCGGCGGGGTGATGAGGTGGCGGCGTGGCGGGGATTGCTGGCGCAGTTGGATGACGCGCATTGGGCGCCGGGATTTTTGTACCTGCGGGGACTGGATGCGGCGGGCGCCAATGCGGCTGCGCTCGAGGCCCTGTGCGTCGAGCAGCGGCGGGGGCGGCGCGAGGTGCATCGTTATGATCGCGCGATGCTGCGATCCGATCTGGATGCCGATGCCTATTGGGAAACGCATGTGCGGGCGAAGAAGCGCAAGGAGATCAGGCGGCTGCAAAAACGGTTGGCGGACCTTGGCACGGTGAGCCAGCGCCTGCTGCTGGACCGGGCGGAGCTGCCGCATTGGTGCGCCGATTTTCTGGCGCTGGAGGCTTCGGGGTGGAAGGGGCGCGAAGGGTCGGCGCTTGGCTGTTCTCCGCAGGACGCGGCCTTTTTCCGGGCGGCTTGCGCGGCGGCTTTCGATGCGGGGCTGCTGCATTTCCTGCGCATTGACCTGGATGGGCGACCGATCGCGATGCTGGCGAATTTCCGCCATGGCGAGGGCGCCTTTTCCTTCAAGATCGCCTTTGACGAGGAGATGGGGCGTTTTTCGCCCGGCGTACTGATCGAGCTGGCGAACCTGCATGCGGTGCAGGGTGATCCGGCGATCGGATGGATGGACAGTTGTGCCGCGCCTGATCATCCGATGATCGACAGCCTGTGGGCCGAGCGGCGGACGATCGTGCAATATCGCGTGGCGCTGCATGGCCGGGGCATGGACCGGATCGGGCGGACGGCGGCTTTCGCGCTGGCCAATGGCGTCGAGGCGATCGCCAGCCATATGAAGGGACAGGGATGACTGCTCACTTGCCGATCAGCGCGCAGGTTTTCGATGAGGACGCGCGGGAGATATTCGCGGGCGCCTATCCGGATGCGTCGGTGAAGTTGCATCATGGGCTTGTTGGGCATCCTCTGCTGGCGATCGATGCGCTGGCGGGACTTGCGGAGCGGATGCCTGCCGCGTCGGTCGAATATAATCTGGGCAAGCTGCCGTTGGGTGTGCGGCCGGAAGATACGCCTGCCAACGGGCTGACATTGGGCGAGACGATCCGGACGATCGAGAGCAATGGCAGTTGGGCGGTGCTGAAGAATGTCGAGCGGGATGCGGCCTATGGGGCGCTGCTGGACGCGGCGTTGGCGGAATTGGAGCCGATGGTGGACGCGCGGACGGGGCCGATGCTGAACCGGGAGGCGTTTATCTTCCTGTCATCGCCGGGCAGCGTGACGCCGTTTCACATGGACCCGGAGCATAATATCCTGCTCCAGATTATGGGCGAGAAGGTCATGACCGTCTTTCCGGCTGGTGATCAGGAACTGGTTCCCGCGGTTCAGAGCGAGGCTTTTCATGCGGGCGGGCATCGCAATCTGAATTGGCGGGATGATTTTCGCGGGCGCGGGACGGCGGTGAAGCTACTGCCCGGCGACGCGATCCATGTGCCGGTCAAGGCGCCGCATTTCGTGGAGAATGGCGCGGGCGTGTCGATCAGCCTGTCGGTGACATGGCGGTCGGAGCGTAGTGTCGCGGAAAGCGAGCTGCATGGGCTGAACGCGCTGCTGCGGCGGCGGGGATTGCCGGTGGGGCGGATCGGCGCTGCGCCGGAGCGGCAGGGCGCGCGGCGGCTGGCCTATCGGATCATGCGGAAGCTGGGCGTTTAAGCAACCGGCGGAGCAGCGCTTCAGCCTCCAGGCGGGGCGAGAAGCGTTCCAATATCCACCATTCGAGCGCCTCTTCGCGGGTGGCGAGGCTTTGCTTGTAGCGGTCCTTCCCTGCGAGGAGGGAGTAGAGGGTTAGGCCCCGCTCTGCATAATAGGCGACGGCAGCGGTGTGACAGAGGAGGCCCGGCTTGTCCTTGGCCGTGCGCGGGGCGGCGAAGGCGGACTGATAGTTCAGCGCCTCGCCCCTGTGGATGAAATTGACCAGCAGGCCGACCGGGCCGCCTTCATCGGTGAAGCGGAGGAGTTCGACTTCGCCACTGGGGATGCCTTTGCCAGCGAGGGTGAGGAGGAAGCGGCGGAAGGCTGGGGCTTCCCAAGCGTTGTCTTCGTGGCGGCCTTCGTTGAGGGCGCGCATTTCTTCGAGCCATGTGGCGGTTTCCTCTGCGGTGGTGGCGGCGGTGACTGTGGGGAGGCCGTTGTGGTCCTTGATGGCGCGGCGAATCTGGCTGCGGGTGTTGGCGCTTAGCAGGGAGAGATAGTCGCCATTGGCGGCGCGGACGGCTTCGAGATCGGCTTGATAGACGGGCGAGCGGTCGAGGCGGGTGGCGCGGTGGGCTGGCATCGCAAGCAATGGGGAGCCGGGCGTAATGCCGCTGAGGCGAAGGGCGCGCCAGTCGGTGCGGTGCTGGAGGGCGGCGTGGAAAGCTTTGGCGGCGTCTGCTTCGCTGCCGCGCCCGGCGAGCAGGCCGTTATATTCGACATAGGGGCGGTCGGCGGCTGGATCGCCCGACTGGTTGAGCGAGAGGGTGGCGCAGCGGCCGAGCAGGCGTGGCTGCATCGCGTGGCCCGTGAGTGCGAGGGCGACGTCCCTGCCCTCTTCATCGGTAACGCAGATCAGGTCGGGGCGGACGGCGTAGCTTTCGAGCCAGCTGCTGGTCCAGGTCCAGCCGAGGAAGAAGGCGGCGTCTGATGCTGCCTCAAGCGCCTGCCAGCGTGGGGCCAGCGTGGCGAGATCGGGCAAGGGGGAGAAGTGGGCGGTGAGGGCCATCGCCGCCTCTTGTGGCAGAGCGGCGGGGGCGGTCAAGTCACCGGCGTGAAGGGATGTCTAGAGGTTGAGGCGCTTGGCGGGGTCGACCGATCCGTCGGGGCGGACGCCTGCGCGGGCGAGATCGCGGCGCATGCGTCCGGTGAGGAAGCGGAACCACATGCGGAAATCGGCGCGCAGGGACCAGAGGGGATGGCGGAGAGTGGCGGGCTGGTTGCGTTCGATCAGGGCGTGGGCGGCCCAGGCAAAGCCGTAACCGGCGACAGGCAGGGCCGGAAGCAGCCACCAGCGGCCGGTCAGGGGCATGGCGGCAAGCAGCAGCACAACGGCGCTGGTTCCGGCATAGTGCATCGCCCTTGTCGCGGGGCGTGCATGTTCCTGAAGATAATAGGGCCAGAAATCGCTGAACGCCGCGACATCGCGCATGCCATCCTCCCGCTGCGGACGACCGGGCTATAGCCAAGTTCAATCCATGTTAAGGGCGATGCGTCAGGCCGTGTGTGATTCAGGGGCGAAAAGGAAATAGTCGTAGGCCGCTCGCGCCACTTCGGCCATGATGCGGTCACGGGCGGCGTGGCCGCGATGGTCCTTCATGACGAAAACGGATATGGCGATCGGGCGGCCGTCCGGCAGGGTGATGATGCCCGTGTCATTGCCCAAACCGTTGAGCGTGCCCGTCTTGTGCGCGATCGGCGTGCCGGGCGGGAGCATGGCGACGAGGCGCGCCTTGCCCGTCTTGCACCGCGCCATGATGCCCATCAGCATGGCCGTGCTGCCCTTCTTCAACGCCTTGCCATGCTGGATGATGGCAAGAAGGTCGTTCATCGCGCGGGGCGTGGAGGTGTCGCGTGGATCGGCGGCGAAGGCGAGGTTGGGCATGTCCATCGCGTCGCGCGATCTTGCTGACGGGGCGCTTTCGACCTCGTCCCCTGCCCCGCTCGCTCCCACCTTCGCGCGGGCGAGCAGTTGGGCGGTGTTGCTGTCCACCCGCTGGCCGCGAATGCCGAGCGACTGAAGCCAGCCATTGACCGCCTGCGGCCCGCCAGCGCGCGCGACGAGCGCGTCGGTCGCTTCATTGTCGCTGCGGGTGAGCATCAGGTCGAGCAAGGTCGTGACCGGCATCGGCGTGCCGAGGCGCGGGAGCTTTTCATCGAAACGCAGCGTGCCCGCGTCGGCGAGCGACAATATCTTGCCCGCCACCGCGACCTTGTAAGTGCTGGCCATGGGGAAAAGCGTGTCGCCATTCAGCTCCAGCGTCTCGCCATTGCGCAGGTCGCGCACCGCTATGCCGACGGTGCCGTCGCTGAGCGCGGCGAAACGGGCGAACTCACCAAGCAAACGCGATTGCGCGCTTTGATGCACCGCATTGGGCTGGGGACCGAAGGCGTCCGCCGTGGGCAGCGGCGCGAGAAACAGGCCGAGGCCCGCCACAAGGGCGGTCGTGAAGGAAAGGCGCGGCATGATTTTCCTTTCCCTCATTTTCAGGCGGGGAGCAAGGCTGCCGTGCGGTTGACAGGCCGTTGCCGGGCAGGTCATCAGGCGAGCATGACCGCAACGATCAAGCTCGACGAAAGCTGGCGCGCGCCGCTGCGCGAGGAATTCGACCGCCCCTATATGCAGGCGCTCAAAGCATTTCTGGAAGAGGAGAAGCGGCAGGGAAAACGCATATTCCCCAAAGGGAGCGAATATTTCCGGGCACTGGACCTGACGCCGCTGGGTAATGTGAAGGCGGTGATATTGGGGCAGGACCCCTATCATGGCGAGGGTCAGGCACATGGGCTATGCTTCAGCGTGCAACCGGGGGTACGGACGCCGCCGTCGCTCAAGAATATCTACAAGGAGCTGAAAAGCGATCTGGGCATCGACGCGCCGCGTCATGGGTTTCTGGAGCATTGGGCGCGGCAGGGCGTGCTGCTGCTGAACAGCGTGTTGTCCGTAGAGATGGGGCGCGCCGCTTCGCACCAGAAGCGCGGCTGGGAAGAGTTTACCGATGCGATCATTCAGCTGGTGAACCGACAGGAGGAGCCGGTCGTGTTCCTGCTGTGGGGCGCCTACGCGCAGCGGAAGGCGGCGTTTGTGGATCAGACGCGGCATTTGGTTTTGAAGGCGGCGCATCCTTCGCCGCTGTCTGCGCATAATGGGTTTTTGGGGTGCCGACATTTCTCTCAGGCTAATGCCTTTTTGGAAGCGAGGGGGCGTGGGGGGATTGATTGGGCTTTGCCGGAATGTGGGGTTTAGGGGGTGATGGTCACTGCTTGGCGTCATGCCAGCGGAGGCTGGCATCTCGGGAGGTAGCGTTCGGTCTGGTGGCCTGAGATCCCAGCTTCGCGGGGATGACGGAATTTTTAGGAAGGGGTTGTCGCGCCCTCTCCCGTTCGCGGAAGAGGGAGGGACCCGCCGCGCAAGCGGTGGTGAGGGGTTGCGTTCCCACCCTCATCCAACTTCGCCTAGCCAGCTAGCTGGCAAGGCTGCGTATCCTTCTCCCGCGAGCGGGAGAAGGAGTAGGCTCTATCGCTTCTGGGCGAACCAGATGACGTGGCGGGGGCCTTTGCCGTTGTCGCGGGCTTTGACCGCTACCTCATCGACCAGAAAGCCTGCGTCGCGGAGGCGGCGGGTGAAGACGGCGTCGGGGGCAGCGGACCAGATGGCGAGGATGCCGCCGGGCTTCAGCGCGGTCTTGGCGGTGGAGAGGCCAGCGGAGGAATAGAGGCGGTCGTTGGCAGGCGCGGTGAGACCGTCGGGGCCGTTGTCCACATCGAGGAGGATGGCGTCATAGCGTTGCTGGCTGGCGGCGATCTCTGCAGCGACGTCGCCTTCGATCAGGGTGACGCGCGGGTCGTCGAGGCAGCCTGCGGCCAGTTCCACCATCGGCCCGCGCGCCCATTCGATGATCTTGGGCACCAGTTCGACGACCGTGGCGCGACCGTCCTGCCCCATGCCCGCCAGCGCCGCGCGCAGGGTGAAGCCCATGCCGTAACCGCCGATCAGGAGATGCGGCGCCTTTCGTCCCTTCAGGCGCTCAAGCGACATGACGGCTAGCGCCTTTTCCGAACCACTCATGCGGCTGCTCATCAGCTCGTTGCGATCGAGAACGATCATGTGATCGCCGCCCCGGCTATAGAGCTTCAATTCCTGTCCGCCCGGCACGGCGGCGGTGTCGATGAGTATGCGAGGGGTCACTGGCAGGTCCTTGTGTCGATGGCCCCGCATGGCAGCTTGCTTGAGCCGAGGCAAATCATCAAAGGCTGGCGCAGGAGGCGCCCTGCCCCTATCTCGCGGGCAGTCACTTCTCCCTTTCCAGCAGGCAGTCCTTTTTTCATGCGCTATTTCCTCGACACCGAATTCAACGGATTTGCAGGCGCGCTGATCAGCGTCGCGCTGGTGCCGGAATTTGGCGACGATGAATTTTACGTGTCGCTGCCGCTGGCGGAGGAGCCGCATGGCTGGGTACAGCGCAACGTCATCCCCTATCTGCGCCATGTGCCGCCGGGGATCGACATGGAGTTGGGCCGGGTCGAGGCCGCGCATCATCTGGCCGACTATCTGGCGGGCGATCCGGAGCCGGTGATCGTTGCCGACTGGCCGGAGGATCTGGCCCATTTCTGCGCGCTGCTGGTGACGGGGCCGGGGCAGATGGTGGATATGAACGGGTTGCAATTGCAGCTGGTGAATGCGGCGGGATTCAGTGCGGCGGCGAATAGCAGGATACCGCATAATGCGCTGCATGATGCGCGGGCTTTGCGGGATTTTTGTTTGGGGAATTGAGGGGTGAGAGGGAAATATGGGGCTTTTCCCAAACCTTCGCACTTCCCGTCATCCCAGCGGAAGCTGGGATCTCGTGAGGCTGGGTTGCGCGTTATCGCCTGAGACCCCAGCGTGCGCTGGGGTGACGGATTTAGGGGTGACGAATTTAGGCAACGGGTCCGCTTGCTACTCCACAGCCCCAAAACGGATCGAGGCCCGGTCCTGCTTGCGCAGGCCGAGCCTCATTCCCTCTCCGAACCGATAAACGGATCAGCCGTCGTAGTCGCCGCCGACATTCTGGTTGCGCGGCGGGGCGGCGGCGGTGAGGCGCAGGGCCTCTGCCGACTGGGCGATCGAACCGATTTCGTCCGGCGTGTCGTCGTCGTCGATCTGCACCTTTTGCAGCGACCCAACGAGCGAATCATGCAATTCGGCCGGGAAAACGGTTTCTTCAGCGATCTCGCGCAGGGCGACGACCGGGTTTTTATCGCGGTCGCGGTCCAACGTCAGTTCAGCGCCACCGGAAATCTCACGGGCGCGCTGCGCCGCAAGCAGGACGAGGTCAAAACGGTTGGTAACCTTGTCGACGCAATCTTCGACGGTAACGCGGGCCAAACGGGCGCTCCTGGCAAAATGATGGAAATCGTGAGGGCAGCGCCTATCAGCGGGCGAGCGGGGAGTCAATGAAAAGCCCATAAAGCCATGGCGCATAGCGGCAATTAGGCGCATGAACGGGATATGGCGACCAACCGGCAGTCCCCAGCGAAGAGCGACGAGGCCGGGATCGGCCTGTCCATCCGGGGGCACCGGCTGGACGTGATCGAACA
This sequence comes from Sphingobium sp. RC1, assembly GCF_059738765.1. Lineage (NCBI taxonomy): Bacteria > Pseudomonadati > Pseudomonadota > Alphaproteobacteria > Sphingomonadales > Sphingobiaceae > Sphingobium > Sphingobium sp. RC1. The sequence continues at coordinate 696,915 of NZ_AP027306.1, read as the reverse complement.
TGGTCCCGCCCTGCGAGAGAGGCTGATCGGCCTGATCGATGGCGCGCAGGACAGCCTGAAGCTCTATTATTACATCTTCGCCGCCGACGAGAGCGGGCGGATGGTGCTGGACCGACTGATCGCGGCCAGAGGGCGCGGCGTTGCCGTGACGTTGATGATCGATGCGTTCGGATCGGCCGACACGCCGGCTACCTTCTTCGACCCGTTGATAAAGGCCGGGGGGCGGTTTGGCCGATTCGGCGCGCGGCGGTCTACCCGCTATCTGATCCGCAACCATCAGAAGATGACCATCGCGGACGATCGGCGGCTGCTGCTGGGCGGGTTCAATGTGGAGGATGCCTATTTCGGATTGCCCGAAGAGGATGCCTGGGTGGACCTTGGCCTTCTGATCGACGGGCCGCAGGTCGCGGCGATGACCAACTGGTATGGGCAGCTGTGGCGGTGGGTATCGACCAGCAAGCAGAGTTTCCGCACATTGCGGCGGATGGTGCGACATTGGCACCCGTCGCTGTACCATGATCCCGATGATCCGATGCGATGGCTGATCGGTGGGCCGACCCGGCGCTTAAGCCCATGGGCACAGGTAGTGAAGCATGACCTGGAGCATGCGCGGCGGGTGGACATGGTGGCCGCCTATTTTTCGCCCGGACGCGGCATGCTGAAACGCATTGCGCGCGCGGCGCGGCGGGAGGGCGCGCGGCTGATCCTGCCGTCCCGGTCGGACAATGGCGCGACGGTGGCGGCGGCGCGGCTGCTGTACGGACCGCTGCTGCGGCGCGGGGTGGAGATATGGGAATATCAGAAGTGCAAGCTGCACATGAAGCTGATCGTCATCGATGACGCGGTCTTCATCGGATCGGCCAATTTCGACATGCGCAGCCTGTTCCTGAATCTGGAGATCATGCTGCGGATCGAGGACAAGGCGTTGGCTGACGAAGCGAGGGCGTTCATCAGCCGTCGCGCAGAGGAAAGCCGACAGATCACGCTGGAACGCTACAAGGCCCAGCGCGGGGTGCTGACTTTGGTGAAGCAGTGGATCAGCTATTTCCTGGTGGGAGTGGTGGATTACACCGTCACCCGGCGGTTGAACTTCCGCAATCCGGACGCGGATTAGGGGGGCGGTCATCAGGCCAGCGCTTCCTCCGCCGGGGTAAAGGGCAGGTCCAGCGCCTGCGCGACGGCTTGGTAAGTCACTTTGCCGTCCCAGACGTTGAGCCCCGCGAGAAGATGCGGGTCGGATTGCAGAGCCTTCTTCCACCCCAGATCGGCGATACGCAGCGCGTGCGGCAGGGTGACGTTGTTGAGCGCGTATGTGCTGGTGCGCGCGACCGCGCCGGGCATGTTGGCGACGCAATAATGCACAATGCCATCGACGATATAGGTCGGATCGGCATGGGTGGTGGGATGGCTGGTTTCGAAACAGCCGCCCTGATCGATCGCGACATCCACCAGCACGGAGCCTTTCTTCATGGTCTTGAGCATTTCCGCGCTGACCAGCTTGGGCGCGGCGGCTCCGGGGATGAGCACGGCGCCGATGACGAGGTCCGCCTCTGCCACGCATTCGGCCAGATTGGCGCGGTTGGAAAAGCGGGTCTTGGCCCGCGCCTCGAAATAGATGCCGAGCCGTTCGAGCACTTCGGGGCTGCGGTCGAGGATGGTGACGTCCGCACCCAGGCCCGCCGCCATCTGCGCTGCATTGAAGCCGACGACGCCACCGCCGATGACGCAGACCTTGGCCGGAAGGACGCCGGGCACGCCGCCGAGCAGCACGCCCCGCCCCCCATTCGCCTTTTCCAGCGCCGTCGCGCCCGCCTGAATCGACATGCGTCCGGCGACCTGGCTCATGGGCTTCAGCAGCGGGAGGCCGCCGCTTGCGTCGGTGACGGTTTCATAGGCGATGCAGACAGCGCCCGACGCCATGAGGTCACGGGTCTGATCCGGGTCGGGCGCGAGATGAAGGTAGGTGTAGAGGATCTGGCCCGGGCGCAGCATGGCGCGCTCCTCGGGCTGCGGCTCCTTCACCTTCACGATCATTTCGGCCGCGTCGAACACGTCGCGCGCGCTCGGGACGATCTCGCCCCCGGCTCTGGCGTACAGCGCATCATGCGCGCCAATCCCCTCCCCTGCGCCGCTTTCCACCAGCACGCGATGGCCATGGGCCGCCAGTTCATGCACGCTCTCAGGCGTCAGGCCGACGCGATATTCGTGATTCTTGATCTCCCTGACCGTGCCTACAATCATGTTCAGCCTTTCCGTTCCGGAGAGATGCCGCATCTGGATAGGGTATCGCCGCAAATGTAGCTGTTGTTCCTGAATGTAGGTTGCCGCCGGACATTTGCCTATCCGTCACGGTCCATCGGACGCAACGGACAGGCAGTAAGCATAGCGCCGCGAAATTGAAGCAGGAAAGTCGCGGCATCCCCTTGCCACCCGCCGCGCGCCGCGATAGGGAGCCGCCTTCCAGTGCATGCGGAGCGGTGGCCGAGTGGTCGAAGGCGCTCGCCTGGAAAGTGAGTATACGTCAAAAGCGTATCGAGGGTTCGAATCCCTCCCGCTCCGCCACCTATTCCATCCCATTCGTTCGCATTTGGCCAGAAACTCTCGGATTTCCGCCATTTCTGCGGTGCCATTCGTTCGCAATTGTCCAGCCTCCACAACCACTTCGCACTGGAACGCCACATCGTCGATCGACAGACCTATAAGGAAAGACGTTCAGCTGCCCTGGCTGAGTGGCAGTCTCTCATGAACTGATCCCCTACCCTCCCCATCCAAAGTGCATCGTGTGGAGAGCAGTTCGTCTTTGTCTGACAGCACCTCTGACACGCAATCATGCAAATTCGCTGACCCGCCAATCATCCCGCCATTCGATTATTGGCCGATCGCCTGAGAAGCGGATCGGCAGCCAGACATAGCGCGAGATGGAGGTGTTGACGTGAAAGAGGGCGGCACCGCCGCTTTTCGTGAAGAACTGCAGAGCCTTCACCTCTGCCGGAGTGGGGGGCGATGGTGGTTTTGACGTGACCTTTCGGATCGCCGACCTCAGATTTTCTGAGATGGTCCCGTCGTCGAAATCTTCCCCGCCAAGCTCGCTCAGGTTCGGGAACCAGCGGTCCGCCACGGCGATGTAGAGATCCTTTTTCGTCGGATGCTTGAAGATGCAGCTTATCTGCGAGTTGAAGGACGTCCGGCTGCGGTCAGTCGGATGCAGGTCGCCCAGGGCCTCAAAGGGACCGTGGTAATCAGGCGCAACGACAACGGTGGAAGGATTGGGGAAATAGCCGGTCATCGCCGACGATGTCAGGTACAGCTTGCCGCCCCGTCGGAAGCAGGCGATCCCTTCCTTGACGTCGGGCGGCGACGCGGGGAATTGACGGGACAGACGGTCGGTCACCCCGCACCAGTCATCGGTCAGTTCGATACAGACCAGTTCCTTATGATCATGTTCGAAATACATATAGGCCCGACCGGTGTCGGGATCGGCCACCAGATCGAAATCGCCGGCCGGCATCCCTGCAGGCATGAGATGATTGTTGACCATGGTGTAAGGGCCGGTGATCTTGTCCGCCGTCAGCACAATCCGATGTTCCGGACCAAAACCGCGCACCTTTATCCAGCACACGAATTTGCCGGTCTTGCGATTATGCAGGATGTGCGGTCGTTCCGGGAAGACGGTGGGGCTAAGCGCTGTTTTGGTGCTTGAGGTGTCGGGCGGAATGAGGAGCCCCGCATCGTCCCAATTATACAGGTCCATAGAGCGATAAAGACGGATACCCCAGCTTTCCGGAGTGCCCTTGCCGGTCGTGAATTCCTTGTTTTCGCCATACCAGTAGAAGATGCCGTCAACATGGATGACGCCGCCGGCATGCGCCTGGATCGGCTTGCCCGACGTGTCGGTCCAAATTTCACCCGGCCTGAAGCTGGTGCGACGATGCCCGGCTTTGCCCTTGGTCTTCGCGGCAGATGCGGTCGCCGCGATCCATGTCAAGGCAAAGCCCGACAGGCCGGCTCCGATGAGTTTTCGCCTCGATAATGTCACCCGATATCTCCTTGATGGCGTTCGATCAGCCAGTTTGTTCGCTTCAATTCAACGGCAGGTCGCGATAGGGGCGCAGGATCACTGGGCCGATCAATCCTACTTGCTTCAGCATCTTAGCGCCTTCCTTCGTGGTAGCTTCCACGGCATTGCGCAGAGGCGTTGCGACGCGCACTTCGATCCGGTTCGCCCCCGCCCGCAGGAAGGGGCCGACATCGATCCCGGACGTGTCCTGATAGCTGCTCGGCGGCACGGCCGATCCGTTGACCGTCAGGCGGAACGTGTCCACCACCTGCCCAAGATCGAGCCATGCGCCATCGCCACTGCTCCACGATGCGGGCAATTGAATTTCCGTCACGTAAAAGCCCAGGCCGGCCTTGTCCGGATGCCCGAGTGCGCCCCAGCCTGGTAGGCTGTGATCGGCATCGGTCTGCACGGGCACGACCGGCAGGCGCTGGCGGCGGGTATGATCCAGGCCGGGCAAATCGCTATCGTCGGCGGTCCAACTTTCGATTCCGAGCGTCCAGCGGTCGAGCGGCATGGCTGCCAATAGCGGCTCGACATGGGTCTGGATGAGCTTGCCGTTTGACAGCCTGGTTTGGAAGTCACCTGCATGATCGGCGCGTAGCAATAACTTCGCGCCATCACCATCTCGCAGACATTCTGCCCATGTCGGGCACGACGTTGTCGTCTGGTATCGGTGGCATCCCTATTTCGAGCGCACGGTTCGGTGCGAGTATACCGAGGAACGGGCGAACGGCAGAGTCGCCCACATTGTGGTGAGCCCCGGCGAAGTCATCGTAGTTCCGGCTTGGATGTTGGATCGCGAGGTGTGCGATGCGTTCAGCTTGGGTAGCCCTCAGGTTGCCGTAGATGCGTTGACCGATCTCCATAGCCTCTTGATCGACGCGGACCTTCGTAATGCCCTGCTGAGCGGTTTGAACGCTCAGGAGGTAAACGATGAAGACCTTGCCCCCACCAACGCGGCTGCCGGCGCTGCGCCAGTTGATCATGCCGCTCGACACCAGAAGCCTGGACGGTCTGACGAGAGCCCAGCGCGTCGTCGTGGTGGCAAGCCTAGCCAAGTTGTTGATGGCGGCCGCAGGCGTCTCGGACGAGGAGACGACCAATGACGGGCGGTAATCTCCTTCCGATGGCCCTGCTGAGGCGCAAGGCAGTTGTTTACGTCAGGCAGTCGACGCCCCAGCAGGTCAACGGGAACCTGGAGAGTCAGCGTCGCCAGTATGAACTCGTCGATGTTGCGCGCCGCTGGGGATTTCGTGATGTCGAGGTGATCGATGAGGATCTTGGACGCAGCGCGAGCGGTGCAGTGGATCGCCCCGGCTTTGAGCGTCTGGTGGAGGATCTGTGCACGGGTCGCGTCGGCGCCGTATTGTGCCTTGAGGCCTCTCGCCTTTCCCGCAACGGACCCGACTGGCACCGGCTTCTCGAGCTTTGCGGCCAGGTCGATGCTCGTGTCATCGACATCGATGGGGTCTACGATCCGGCCAAGCCGAACGACCGGCTGCTGCTCGGCATGAAGGGCAGTATCAGCGAGTTCGAGCTTTCTGTAATCCGTGCCCGTATGTACGAAGCTGCACGGCAAAAGGCTCAGCGCGGCGAACTGCGCATCAGCGTTCCGATCGGCTACATCTGGCATCGCGACTACGGTCTGAGTTTTGACCCCGACATTCGAGTTCAGGAGGCCATCAGGCACATATTCGCGCGGTTCCGCGAGATAGGTAGCGCCCGCCAGGTGCTCATCGCGCTGACCGCCGAAGGTATGCATTTCCCGCGCCCATCGGACGGCAAGATGATGGTCTCCTTTGATTGGGTTCCGATCCGTTATCGCAATGTAATTAGCGTGCTCAAGAACCCGTTCTACGCCGGTGCCTACGCCTATGGCAAAACCGAGAAGCGCACCCAGATCGTCGATGGTCGAGTGCGCAAGAGCTATGGGCATCGCAAGTCGTACGACGATTGGGGCATCATGCTCAGGGAGCATCATGACAGCTATGTCAGCTGGGATGAGTTTGAGCGGAACCAAAGGGTCCTGGCGACCAACGCCTACGGCAAGGCCGGCGGCATAAAGTCCGGCCGCGGTGGCAAGGCTTTCCTCGCAGGCATGCTCACTTGTGGTCATTGTGGCCGCCGCCTGTGCGTCGTTTATGTCGGCCGCCGCATCGGCTATCATATCTACCGCTGCGACCGCTCGAACCTCATGCTGGCCCGGCCCCGATGCATGACCACCAATGGCGCTCGAACGGATGTGGCAGTTATGGAGGAACTGCTGCGCGCCGTGATGCCTGATTCATTGTGCTGCTCCTCTTCAAATGGCGGAAAACAGGGATTTTTGGTTTTCATCCTGAGTACGACACGGGCCTTTTCGCGAGATCGCGGCTTGGATTTCGGGCTTTTCGAGGTCCGCGGCGCGGATTTGATGCGGCGCGCCGGGCATAACCTGCTCGGTCGGGAGCAAGCCAGCTTCGACGACACGGCGGATTTTGTGGTTTGTGACGCCGAACTTGGCTGCCGCCTCCGACATGGTGAGCCATTCACCACCCGTGGTTCCGGCGGAACGATAGCCTTCAATCTTATGCACACGGCGCAGCGAGCTGACGCGATGCCCAGTCCATGTCTTGCCCTGACCCGTTCGCATGCCCATACGGTTGAGGGTGGCGGCGACATCGGCATCGGACCAGCGCGTCGCCATCGATCGAATGATTGCCATCGCTTCTTCGGGCGTGCTCTTGGTATGTTCCCCGGTCTTGGGTTTGCGGATGCGAACCTGGGAATGCTGCCCGCCTTGCCAGTGAATGGTAAGCTCGATTTCCTGCCCATCGTTTTCGACGGTGGCGACGATATCCTTCACCAGCGCGCGCAACAACCTTTGCCGGAACCGCATATCGACATCGGGGGCATTCCACGCCGCTTTGAGATCGTGAGCCAAGCCGGCGAAATTCGGCAGGGCGGCGTCATCGCGCACTTGTCGTTCGTTAAGCCGCACCTCGCAGGCCTCGACACGGCGCAGCGTCGCTTCCCAGCTTTTCTCCAGCTGAGCGGCGATCAACCGGTTATCGGGATCGCAGGCGGCATAGCGTCGCTCAGCAAGCGAGGCTTCATAGCGGGCTTGCTGCAAATCCAGCTCGACCAGCTGTCGCCTCTGCGCTTCGCCTTCAAGATGCATACGCTCTGCCTCCAATGCCGCGTCGATCGCCAAGGGCTCCACGGCGCGCAGCAGTTCCTCCATAACTGCCACATCCGTTCGAGCGCCATTGGTGGTCATGCATCGGGGCCGGGCCAGCATGAGGTTCGAGCGGTCGCAGCGGTAGATATGATAGCCGATGCGGCGGCCGACATAAACGACGCACAGGCGGCGGCCACAATGACCACAAGTGAGCATGCCTGCGAGGAAAGCCTTGCCACCGCGGCCGGACTTTATGCCGCCGGCCTTGCCGTAGGCGTTGGTCGCCAGGACCCTTTGGTTCCGCTCAAACTCATCCCAGCTGACATAGCTGTCATGATGCTCCCTGAGCATGATGCCCCAATCGTCGTACGACTTGCGATGCCCATAGCTCTTGCGCACTCGACCATCGACGATCTGGGTGCGCTTCTCGGTTTTGCCATAGGCGTAGGCACCGGCGTAGAACGGGTTCTTGAGCACGCTAATTACATTGCGATAACGGATCGGAACCCAATCAAAGGAGACCATCATCTTGCCGTCCGATGGGCGCGGGAAATGCATACCTTCGGCGGTCAGCGCGATGAGCACCTGGCGGGCGCTACCTATCTCGCGGAACCGCGCGAATATGTGCCTGATGGCCTCCTGAACTCGAATGTCGGGGTCAAAACTCAGACCGTAGTCGCGATGCCAGATGTAGCCGATCGGAACGCTGATGCGCAGTTCGCCGCGCTGAGCCTTTTGCCGTGCAGCTTCGTACATACGGGCACGGATTACAGAAAGCTCGAACTCGCTGATACTGCCCTTCATGCCGAGCAGCAGCCGGTCGTTCGGCTTGGCCGGATCGTAGACCCCATCGATGTCGATGACACGAGCATCGACCTGGCCGCAAAGCTCGAGAAGCCGGTGCCAGTCGGGTCCGTTGCGGGAAAGGCGAGAGGCCTCAAGGCACAATACGGCGCCGACGCGACCCGTGCACAGATCCTCCACCAGACGCTCAAAGCCGGGGCGATCCACTGCACCGCTCGCGCTGCGTCCAAGATCCTCATCGATCACCTCGACATCACGAAATCCCCAGCGGCGCGCAACATCGACGAGTTCATACTGGCGACGCTGACTCTCCAGGTTCCCGTTGACCTGCTGGGGCGTCGACTGCCTGACGTAAACAACTGCCTTGCGCCTCAGCAGGGCCATCGGAAGGAGATTACCGCCCGTCATTGGTCGTCTCCTCGTCCGAGACGCCTGCGGCCGCCATCAACAACTTGGCTAGGCTTGCCACCACGACGACGCGCTGGGCTCTCGTCAGACCGTCCAGGCTTCTGGTGTCGAGCGGCATGATCAACTGGCGCAGCGCCGGCAGCCGCGTTGGTGGGGGCAAGGTCTTCATCGTTTACCTCCTGAGCGTTCAAACCGCTCAGCAGGGCATTACGAAGGTCCGCGTCGATCAAGAGGCTATGGAGATCGGTCAACGCATCTACGGCAACCTGAGGGCTACCCAAGCTGAACGCATCGCACACCTCGCGATCCAACATCCAAGCCGGAACTACGATGACTTCGCCGGGGCTCACCACAATGTGGGCGACTCTGCCGTTCGCCCGTTCCTCGGTATACTCGCACCGAACCGTGCGCTCGAAATAGGGATGCCACCGATACCAGACGACAACGTCGTGCCCGACATGGGCAGAATGTCTGCGAGATGGTGGAGCCCTTGGCGATCGACGCGGCATTGGAGGCAGAGCGTATGCATCTTGAAGGCGAAGCGCAGAGGCGACAGCTGGTCGAGCTGGATTTGCAGCAAGCCCGCTATGAAGCCTCGCTTGCTGAGCGACGCTATGCCGCCTGCGATCCCGATAACCGGTTGATCGCCGCTCAGCTGGAGAAAAGCTGGGAAGCGACGCTGCGCCGTGTCGAGGCCTGCGAGGTGCGGCTTAACGAACGACAAGTGCGCGATGACGCCGCCCTGCCGAATTTCGCCGGCTTGGCTCACGATCTCAAAGCGGCGTGGAATGCCCCCGATGTCGATATGCGGTTCCGGCAAAGGTTGTTGCGCGCGCTGGTGAAGGATATCGTCGCCACCGTCGAAAACGATGGGCAGGAAATCGAGCTTACCATTCACTGGCAAGGCGGGCAGCATTCCCAGGTTCGCATCCGCAAACCCAAGACCGGGGAACATACCAAGAGCACGCCCGAAGAAGCGATGGCAATCATTCGATCGATGGCGACGCGCTGGTCCGATGCCGATGTCGCCGCCACCCTCAACCGTATGGGCATGCGAACGGGTCAGGGCAAGACATGGACTGGGCATCGCGTCAGCTCGCTGCGCCGTGTGCATAAGATTGAAGGCTATCGTTCCGCCGGAACCACGGGTGGTGAATGGCTCACCATGTCGGAGGCGGCAGCCAAGTTCGGCGTCACAAACCACAAAATCCGCCGTGTCGTCGAAGCTGGCTTGCTCCCGACCGAGCAGGTTATGCCCGGCGCGCCGCATCAAATCCGCGCCGCGGACCTCGAAAAGCCCGAAATCCAAGCCGCGATCTCGCGAAAAGGCCCGTGTCGTACTCAGGATGAAAACCAAAAATCCCTGTTTTCCGCCATTTGAAGAGGAGCAGCACAATGAATCAGGCATCACGGCGTATCTCAGTGCCATCGGTGGCAATTGCATGAACATTGAAACCCGATTTCATCTCCGCCGCACGGCCGACCGCGATCAGCTTGACGTCATTCGCGCCCAGCGTGATCGGAATACGCACCGTGCCGTCTACCTGCTCATACAGTGCCAAGGGCAGGATCTCACCCGTCCAGCTGTTCAGTTCGGTCGGCTTGCCCGCGCCCGCGAAGCTGAGCGTCTGGCTCGTCGCCTGCGTGCCCTGATTGAACAGTAGATAATAGTCGATGTCTGCGGTTTGCCGGCGGACAGTAAGGATGTCGGACGAGCCAGCGCCCGCCGCGCGCGCCGCCGCCGGTTCAACGCCAAGCGCCGCCAGTGCGGCGGACGCCGCCGCCTCGTCAGCAACGAAGCGGATGCGCGCCCCGGGTCGCTGCGAAAGCGCCCTTAGTTCGCCCACGATCCGGGCAAGCTCCGCATCGCCGCGATGCTCTCCCGCACGTCCCGGCGTACGCTCAGGCACCCGGCCCACGATGATCAGCGGCACTCCCCGGCGCGCGACTTCCAATATGCGGTGCAGGCTTTCGACCGGCATCACCGTCTGGTCGTTCAGCAGAATCGCCTTGAACCCCATGCGGTCGGGCATCCAGACAGCATGGTGCACGTCGCGGGCGGCAGCGCCCGTCAGATAGGATGGGCTGACATATTGATGGGTAAAGCCCGCAGCAGCCAGGGGGGACGTCGTCGAAGGCATTTTCGACAGGCCGGGATAGCCGGTGAAGGCCGTGGCGTTGGGGGCGATCCCCTTCACGCCGAAGTCGTGCCAGAAGACGGCGATGTCGTAACGCGGGCGGCCCTGCCGCATGACGAGTTGCAGCCGCGCCAGATGATCGTTGATCAGCCGATAGTCTGCCCATTGCGGCATCCTGGGTCCGAACGCCTCGGAAAATTCCGTGTTGCCATCGAAGCTGTTCCCCGGCCAACGCGAACGCGGGCCGCTCCCGGGCGGGGTCACCAAATAGGGGAAGCCATGCCAGACCAGCTGGTTCACCCCGCCCGCATAAGCCTTGTACACCCAGTTCAAATTGGCGTCATTGCCCGCTTGGCCGAATGGTGCGCCGGTCCCCTGCGCGATGGTGAAGGGCTTCCCGCCTGCTGTGGTTGCCCAGGTGCCTCCCTGGATCGGACAGCATTCGGTCGATAGCGGCGCTTCCACCGTCCGGAGCTGAGCGCCTGCGCCGACCACCTTGAATAACTCTGGGTTATTGAGGAAATTGCGGTTCTCGCCTTCCGGAATGTCAGGCAGCGCAGCAAGGTCCGCCATCTCCATCGGCCCGCCTTCCACCTGGAGCCGCGTCTTCATGCCCACGCGGTGCGCCCAACGGGCATAGGGCTTCATATGATTGTCGCCATAGAGGTCGGAAAAAGTCTGGCGATAATCCTCGCGGACTCGCTCGCCGACATCGGCATAATCGAAGAAGCCCTTGCGCGCGCCAACGCCGCCGCCGACCAGAAGAGGAAGATAGGGGGTGAGCGAATAGCCTCTGCGCCGCTTGAACTCGGCCATGAAGGTCGATGTCCATTTGAGACCTTCGGACGGCTCGAAGCTATCTTCGAACAAGGAACCTCGATTCATACGGATGAGCGAGCGTAGCCGGGGAGTGAGGATCGAGCGGTCATAGAAGTCCGTCACGGCGCGCGCGCCCGCTGGGCCGATATGGTCGATCACATAATTGGGGGTGGAGGCGCTCAGATTGTCCAGCTTCTGGCCGTCGGCAGTCTGGTAGAAGGCCATCACCCACCATGGGCTGGCGCCCGCTGGAGCCGTCCAGGCGAGAGTCCCGTCTTTCGCGACCTTCGCGCTGAGATCCTGTACGGATTGAGGATCGATCATCCGGGTGCCGCCGGTCTCCGGACAGGCATCCGTCGCGCACCTCGCCGCCAGGACCGCCACAAGGGTGCGGCGCGCTTTCGGGTCGGCGCTGGACCTGGTGGGTACGGGAAGCGGTGCGCCCCACCTCTTTCCAGGCGCGATCCGCGCGTAGCCAGCGACAAGCTGTTGCTGTGCCGCCGGATCATCCAGGTTCGACACGCTGGGCACGCTGGTCGGCCAATGCGGCCCGACCATCACATCGACGCGCAGGCCCTTTCCGGTTGCATGAGCGAATATGGTTTCGAACATTTTTGACCAGCGGCTGGTGCCGAAACCATATTCGCGCAAAAATGCAAGATCCTTGCCGATATCGCCTGGCACCGGCATGGCGGCAACCTCTATGCCGCCCGCACCCGCCTCCGCCATCTGGTCGATTTCCCGGCGAAGTTCATCCTCCTCCACCGCCGCAAGCGGGAGCCACCAGCGATAAGTAGGCCGCACAGAAGTGGGAGGATTTTGGAATATATCTGCGCCAAGAGAAGGCGCTCCGGCGTTTTGGGCAATGGCAGGAGCGGCATGGTTGCCGCAAATCATCAGCGCCAACGTCAATGGGAACGAACTTCCACGCATCATTCTTCACCTCTACGAAGGCACATATAGTCGGCCTTAAAAAGGACGGCAACGTCCTTTTATTACCGGCTTTCGCGGCTGTGTTGAACCAAGCTGATGCGAAGATGGTTTACAGGATCTGTAACCAAGCAGCATCTGCGACACTGAAATTTTATACGCTGTGCGTTGCAGCAGGGCACAACCAGGTGTTTAGTGAAAGCCTGGAAGCGGAATGTGATCCTGTTGGACAACCCGTTCTTGCGTGGATCTATCAGGCTGCCCGAGTTACCCTGTCGTTGCCGGACATATCGCGGTCAGGCGTTCTTTTGGGTCCTTGGGGCGCTGCTGGGACGACACGCGTGGTTGCGCTTAATTTCTCAGGCGCCGGATTTCTGTCGGCGATACGGGAATGTATTTCACTGGTCCTAAGATCCGCCAGCCAGAGGCGTTTGACGACAGCCAGAGCAGCGGCGGCGGCCGACGGACGAACGGCATTGATCCGGATTTCGTTCGTGAACAGCGCGACGATCAGCCGGTCACGGATTTCCTCTGAATGAAAGTCGAATTCAATGCCAAGGCGCCTGCCCGAACGGCGGACAAATCCGCGCAACAGGCCGACGTCCGGTAATACGACATCGACGCGCTCGCCGACACTCAGCTCCGTCGGTTCAGCAAGCTCCAGCCCAAGACCAGAGATGGAAATGTCGCCCTTGTCTGACCGGATCATCTGCCCCTGCGCGCTGAGGATCGTCACGGCCTGTCGCAACGCGAAGCGCTCCTCACCCCGGACACGCGGCTTTTCCAGGCACATCATGGCAACCAGTAGGAGGATGAACATGTTCACGATCGTCCAGAAGGTCACCATCGGCAGCAGGCCGACCTGCGACACGACCCGATATTCCGGCGTAACATTGATCATCAGGCCAGCGAAACTGAGCGCGAGGAGGCCGAGCGTTACGAACAATATCGTTCTTTCCCATGGATTCCCGCCCGCGTCGGACCCTTTTGGCGTGACCTTGAAGACAAGGCCTTTTGGACGGAACAATGTTTGCAGGGCAACCGGCAGAATGCGGAAGGTCTGGAACAACGACAAAATTTGCGCGGCGAGCGGGTAATAGCGCCCCGGTGCCAGAAGCGTGATGCCACTCAGCATGGCGACGATCAGTGGCAGGACATAGTGAATGACCGCCTCCAGATCGATGCCGACCATCGGAGCCAGATTGAACAGCATGAAGCAAATGGGCGTCAGCACGGTGAACATGGATTGAAAGCCCTGCGTGATCCATGCGCTGGGCAGGAACAACAGGCGATAGCGCAGCTTCAATCCTGGCCCCAAAGGACCTTCTTTCAGATACAATATCTGGATCGCACCCTGCGCCCAGCGCTGACGCTGAACAAAGAAGGCGGTCGTGCTTTCCGGAGCGAGGCCAAAGGCCAGAGGCTCGTTCAGATAGCGGGTGACATAACCCTGCCGCAAACTGGCCAGAGTCAGCAACATGTCTTCGGTAATCGATCCTTCCGGCAGCCCTCCGCCGATCGATTCAAACAAAGTCCTGCGCGTCACGGAGTTCGATCCGCAGCAAAAGGCGGCGTCCCAGCCGTCGCGGCCGGGCATGATCGCTTCGAAGAAAAATCGCTGATCGTCCGGCATGGCCTGTTGCAGGCCCAGGTTGGTCTGCATGGGATCATGATTGTAGAAGCTGTGCGGAACCTGGACGATGCCGATCCGCTCGGAGTCAAAAAAGCCCATGGTCCGCAGCAGGAAGTCTCGGCGTGGCACGAAGTCGGCGTCGAACACCGCCACGAACGGCGCGTCCGTGACCGTCAGCCCGTGATTGATATTGCCGGCCTTCGCGCCTTTGTTGTCCGGCCGGTTAATATAGCCAGCCCCCTTTGCCATGCACAGATCGCGCACCCAGGGTCGTCGGCCATCGTCCAGCACCCATATGCGCGCGTCCGGCCAGTCGAGGGCGAGACAGCCGAGGATGGTTTTTTCCAACACTTCGCGCGGTTCATTATAGGTGGCTATGAAAACGTCCACCGGGGGTAAATTCAGCGGCTCTTCTTCCCATGCAGCGCGCAGCCGTGCCTCGCCCGCATCAGCCTCCGCCGACCGGTCGCGCGGCCGGGAGAGGATCGCCAGCAAGATCGCGCCATCGAACAGCGCGGCACCTTCCACCAGCAGACAGGTCAGCGGCCACCATAGCTTGCCCGCCCCCTCGCCCCAGGGAATCGTCTGTGAGATCCGCCACTGCAGATAATAGACAATGGTGCACCCAATCGTCGCGACCAGCCCGGTGCGCCACGGCCATATCTTGCCGAAAAGCAGCAAGAAGCCCACCAGCAACGCCAGAGGCGCGAAGGGCGCGATGGTGGCGATGCCGGACATGTGCCGTTAGAGCCTGCGGCTGAACCGGACCTCGGCCAAACGCCCAACATCGCATTTGCGCGCGGCATCGACCCGCCGGGGTTCGGGCGCCGGCAATGCGACGTCGACCAGAATTTCTCGATCTTCCGGCAGCGAATAGGTGGATGCAGCCAGCAATTCCTCTCTGCGCCGCCCCGCTGCGCCGGTGATGTTCACGACCTGCCCTTTAAGCCACTGATCGGAACCGATCATACGAACGTCTGCGGGCGTGCCGGGACCGATCACTTCAGCCTTCCGTTCTGGAAGGGCGACCTGGACGAAGCGCCGTCGGCAATCGATCAGGTCGAGCACCGGCTCGCCCGCGCGAATGGCGGCGCCGGGACTGGCGGCCGCCGCCCACACCAAAGTTCCCGCCGGGGCGCGATAGCCCGCCCGGGCCAGCGCGTCTTTCAATCTCAGACTAGCCTGACGGTAACGGGCAGTCGCGTCGCTCAACGTCTTTTCGACCGCCTGCTTCTGCAGGAGCAGACGATCACCCTGCTGCACCGCATAGGGCGCGTCATTATAGCTGTCGCCGATGAACACACCGGATTGCGCCGCGCTACGCGTAACCTGAATGGCCCGCAGCCTGGCGGCGGCGCTGCTGCAATTGCTGCTCTTGAGCGATGCGGCGGCTTCCGCCTTCTGCACCCCGGCGGGCGATATGAAGCCCCGCGCCGCCAGAACGCGCGTACGGGCAAGATTGGCGGCTTGCTCTGCGCGTTCGGCCTGGCACCCCGCAAGATCTGCCTGCGCGGAGTCACGATCAGCGGTAAGACGCGTTGCCATCGCACCGGAAAAAAGCGTCGCGCGCTGTTCCAACCGCTGACCTTGGCCGTTCAGTTCCGCCAATTGCCGTTCGCTGAGCGCCATTTCCGTCTGCGCCATCTCGGCTTGAGCCTTCAATTCGGCGACCTCGCCCGTATCCTGCGACAGGTCCAACAAATGTATTCCGGTGGCTTTGTCGAAATAGTGGCCGTTCGCCGGGAGATCGGCGACTGTCCCATCGGCGGCGGCCGTCAGCCTGATCAGCGGAGCGTTGATCGCCGCCTGGGTCGAAACGTCGTTCAACACATAGGGGGCGAAACCCATGGCCCCGCCACCGATCAGGGCGGCCGCCAATATGATACGCGTCATCCGCGCGCGCAAAAGATTTTGAATATCAATCATTTTCGCCGCTAACCCGCTGCCTTTTTAACAATCCTCCGAAGCGTAACATCGGATGGTTAGCAGCGCGTTAATGACGTCTCGCAGCGCCCTCTTGCGCCGGTTCGCTCTCAGCACGGTCGATTTGCGATCGCTATTGAACCAGTCGAGCCGTCTGGAGGGCTGTGGAGAATAGTTGCAGCAGGGCCGTGGTGATACTGTCATCGGCTGTCACGGTTTGCACCAACGGGGAACCATTGACGCCGGATGACGCGCAACTTTGTAGCGCGGTCAGAACCTGATCGGAGTTCCCGGCGTTCCCAGCCGGATACGGCGAGGGAGGACGCGGCAGAAACGGAGCGATATTCGTCTGCGACCAGCTGTCGCCGGAAAGAGATTCCGGCAGATATTGCGTATAGAGGATTGCGATCTTGATACCCTTGGCCTTGATGGCCGTGCATTCAGTCAGGTCGCTGCTCCGCATTGGTCCGAAATAACGACCCCCGCCATTTGGTTGATCCAGCATACCGTCCGTAATGATGAACAATATCTTTTGCGGGGTCGTTCCTGGGGCACCCGTTCCCGCATTGGGGATGAGGTTTTTCATCGTAGTGAGCATGTTCGTCACTTCGGTCGCTTTATCGTCTATATTACTGCCACTCGTCGGCATCGAATTTTTCCACCAATAGTCATCCGCCGGAAACAGGGATGTTGCCGAAAAGCCGCTGCCATAGGACGCGACATTGTTCAGACTATTGAGCGTCCGGACGGGCGAAGTATTGCCGGATCGCGTCCAGTCGAATGAAAACATCTGTGCCCGATAGGTGACCTGATATTGAGATGCCTGATTGGCCGCGAAAGGGATCAACTGCGATGCGGCCGAAACCATGTCGTCCTTGCGCAGAGTAATGCTGGAAGGGCTACCATAGATCCGCCCGTAATTATGTGTGAGCCAATAGCCGTCAGCCCAGTATCCGGTGTCGTAGGCGGTACTCGTCGCAGTGCCCGTAGTTGTGGTCGTAGTTGTGGTCGAGGAACCACCGCTCGTCGGCGTGGAAACCACTGTCGTAGTCGTGGTCGGCGTCACTTTCTTGTAGACGGTGGAAGCGCCGCTGGAACTGGAGGTAACCGTATAAGTGGTGACGTTATAAGTGCTGACAGTGGTGTCAATGTTCCGTTTGTTGGTTCCCGATCCGGATGTCGTCCGCGTAGGCCCAGTCACCGTCGGCGTCGAGGATGAAGTCATGAGATTGCCTGCACTGTCATAGACCAGATTGGCAGATGAATCCCACCTGTAAAAGACATTCTGCGTCGTGGAACCAGACGTATAATATCCTGCCGATAGTAATATATGACGGCTTTGCTGATCCTTGACGTAAATATTGTCGGTTTTCGGAAGCATCGCATGGCATGCAAAGGCGCAGCCGTTCGCATTTTCGCTCGTCTTGGTGGCCGCGATAATCTTGCTCACTCCATCCGACGTCGCAGGCAGGAGCATTGATGGCGAATTGTCCATCGCAAGGTAAAAATCGACATTGGGCGGTTGCGCGGCGCTAGCGGAGGACGTTCCGCTCACCGTCAGGGTGCCGGCCCCCAGAATACCACCGAATACATTGACCGACTTGGCCGTGTAGCTGACGGTAGCCTTGCGAAGATAGCCCAGTGCGCCGCTGCCGCCGGACGTGCCGTCCGTAATCGTCGGGGTCACCTGGAGGTTCTGGTAACCGCTCAGGAGACTGGCCTGAGCACTGAACATAGTACGCGCGGCAGCAGTCGCCTCGCTGTTCGACTGAAGGATCATGGAGGGTCCGACAGCCGCGAGCGCCGCTGCGTCGGCAGCGGCGTTCAAGTGCGTCTGGAGGCTCATGGCGCGAGAATAATCGATGCCGAACCCGGTGACGAAGGTCAACGGGATGAGCGAAAATGCCATGATCATCATGGCCCCGCCTTGCTGATCGGTCTTTAAACGAGCAGCGAGGCTGGCCATCGCAGCCGAAGAACGGAGACAAGAGAGTTTTGTCATCGGTCAAGCACCTAGTAAAGACGAGGAGTCATGTAGATGGTGTGGGTGAGCGCCGTGGTCCGGATAGGTATATAACTGACCGATGGCGTGAAATTGTAAGTGATCTTGCCCATGTACAGCCAGCCGCCGGCAGTGCCGACCTGGGTCTTGTTGGCGACGCCGGGAACAAGATTTTGACAAACATTCGATCCGTCCGGCGAGGTCGGCACCATAGTAGAATTGATCATATCTGCCGGGATCGAGATGACGGCGTTAGCCGACTGCGTCTCGACAGTTGGAAGCGTGCCTGCAGTGTGTTCTGAAGTTGTGGGCGTGACGACGCTGCCATCGACATTCTGCGTCTGTGCCTGGGTCCATACAACATAGGCATGCGTGGCGTCGCAGATCCGAAGCAGCGAGACCTGCTCGGTCGCGTTGTTGAGCTTGTAAGGCGCCAGGACAACCGCGCTGGCGCTGAGATAGGATTTCGCATTGGCGCTCTGCGGCGCGTTATAGATGACCGTGGGGGACATGGTTCGGCTGGTAAGGTCGACCAGCGAACGGGTCGCTATCGTCACCTTGCGATTGCAGGCGATCATGTCCGACAGGCACACTCCGCCCGTGTACATGAGCACAAGCACCGGCAGACAGATCGCGAATTCCACGATGACTGCGCCGCGCGCATCCTGCCTGAAGCGCTTCAGCATGAGCTTTGCGATGCGTTGCATGAATAATCTTCCGTCGTGAACACCGACGTTGCCACAAGCTTCCGATTGGCATTGGGCTGATTTATCAGGTTCAAGCCTAGCGGCCCTTTTCCCGTAGGCCAAAGATAAACCAGCTGAAGGACGACTATGCGGTTTTTGCCGCTACCGCCCGACTGGTAGATGTAGCCCGTCCCCGTCGAGGTCAGCACGCCATTGCTGTCATACGTAAATGTCGGCGCGGAAGTGCTGCCCACATTATAGCTACTTGCGGTGGCAACGTTGACCGTTAGCCGGGAGCAGGTGAGCATCGCGGGCAGAAGCGATGGAACGCTGACGGCCTGCCCGCTCGAATTGGTGCCGGAGTATCCATTGCAGATGGCGTCTTTAAAGTCGTCGGATGTCATGCCCATGTGACCATTGGCCATCTGGGTCGTTTGGGCTGAGCCAGTCAACAGCAGGCGCCCTGCGCTTTGGGCCGCAGTCTCCAGCATCTGTTGCGCCAAATATATCATCATCGTGTACAGGATCGCGAACAGCAGCGCGAGCAAAGCCGGTGCGATGATGGCGAATTCCAGGGCAGCCGTACCCTTCCTGTCTTTCGACAGGTTCGTACCGATGCGGCGAACCGCTTTCAGTGGGTAAAAGATACTGCGTAAAATCGCCACGCGGGGGCATCCTTAAGGCTATATCAAAGGCTATATCGCCGATCAGCGTTCAAATTTAGTAAACGGCCTAGGCCGATGGGCGTGATCGAGATCGGGCACTCAGGGCGGGCAGCAGCCCTGCATGGTCTGCCTTCACGGAGGGACGATTCTTTCGCGCCACCCATGTGCAGGTGCTGATGCGCTTCGACGATCGAGTTACCGGAGCGGATGCCGACCGGACGGCTGACCCCGAGGGCAAGGTGAGTTTCTACCCGGTGCGGGGTTGAAATATGCCGCTGCCTTGCCGATCCCGCGCGTCGCGCCCGTTACTATTGTTACCTTGCGCCTACCCAAAGCTCCTGATGATCGTGGGACGTCAGGCTTTTGCCGACCGCCAGCCGCCGTTGTTCCGGGAAATCCACTCCGTCGCAAGCCAGATCATGATGTCTTTCAGCATCGAGCGATGCTCGAAACGGTGCATTTTTTGAAACGCCTCGAACCGGAATTGCTTCTACCACTTGACAAAGGTTGATATTCGTCAACTATTAGCAACAGATGGCCGGGTAGTTGTGCCTCAGCAGATGATCTGCCGTGGGCGCCGCTGGCCACCGTTTGAAAATGCTAATGAGATAAACCTTAGAGAGAGTATCAGGCTATGGCCCACACGAAGTTCCACCTTGGCTATTTCACAAAGTTCGGCGCGACTTCCTGGCCGGGCGATGGCAAGGAGTTCGGCTCGCAGTGGGCGGATGGTTCCTATCACAAGGAACTGGCCAAGATGCTGGAGGCGGCTAAGTTCGACTTCGTCTTCTTCGAGGACACGACGATCGTCGGCGACCGCTATGGCGGCTCGATGGAGCTCGATCTCAAGAACGCCACCCTGGCGCCCAAGCTTGATCCGCTGCCGCTGCTGCCGGTGATGGCGCAGGAAACTTCGCACATCGGTCTGATCGCGACGGCATCGACCACCTTCTACCCGCCCTATCTGCTGGCCCGGCTGCTCTCTACCATCGACTCCCTGACGAAAGGCCGTGCTGGCTGGAACATGGTGACGTCGAGCGAAAAGAACGCAGCCCTGAATTTCGGCATGGAAAAGCTGCTGCCGCCGAACGAACGCTATGACATTGCCGATGAGTTCGTCGAGCTGTGCAAGAAGCTGTGGGACAGCTGGGAAGAAGGCGCTCTGGTCGCGAACACCGAAACCGGCGTTTATGTCGACCACACCAAGGTCCACACGGTTAATTTCGAGGGCAAGCATTTCCGTTCGCGCGGCCCGCTGAACACGTTGCGGTCACCGCAGGGTTGGCCGGTACTGGCGCAGGCTGGCGCATCCGAACGCGGCAAGCAGTTTTCATCGAAGAATGCCGAAGTCGTGCTGGGCATGATGACCGGCGGTGTTCCGGGGATGAAGGCCTATCGTCAGGAAATCCGGGACCGCGCCGAAGCGCAGGGCCGCAATCCCGACGACATCAAAGTCTTCTTCCTGACGCCGGTGGAAATTTTCCCCGAAGGCGGAGAGCGGCCGGAAATGACCGAGGCCGAAAAGCAGTCGGCGTTCGAGCATAATATCGTGATGGCTTCGTCGTCGCTGGACATCGACTTCTCGCTATATGACGTCGATGCGCCGGTCCCGCAGGACATTACTGCTGGCGGCCACACCAGTGCCCTGGAATATATGAAGAAGGCGGGCCGCGAAGAGGGCAAGTCGCTGCGCGACCTGTTCTCCGTCGGCAAGGGTGCGAGCGGCATGGACTTCAGCGGCACCGTGGAACAGGTCGCCGAAAAGATGATGGCGGTTATGGACGAAGTAGGCGGCGACGGCTTCCTGATCGAAGGATCGGGCTACAACCATCAGCTCGCCGATCTCGTCAACGGCGTCATCCCTACCCTTCAGAAGGCAGGCGCGGTGCGCACCGAATATGAGGGCACGACGCTGCGCGAAATCCTGCGCGAATTTTGAAGCAATTGGCGTGGAGCGGTTGCGCTGCTCCGCGCCCTCCTCAATCTTGAAGCTGGAGCGTGCCCGCACATAGCGGCGCGCTCCAGTTGTTTGGGCATCCCCACCACGTTGGTTCACGCGGAGCCACAGCCGCGAGCCACTGTTAGCGCGGCTGCAAAAGGCTCGCTTGGAACGCGGCCCTCCCGGCGTTAGGGTCCCTTCCAGACGGCCAAAAGTCGTGGGCAAATGGGGAGGACAGCTTGACTGAAACCGACAAGATCGCTGCGACTTTAGCGATATATGCCCTGAAGGCGCGTTACTTCCGGTCTATGGACAATAAGGATTGGGCCGCTCTGGAGGCGGTCTTTGCGCCCAACCTGGTCGCCGATTTCCGCGATGCCGCCGGGGAACGGGACGAGAGCATGCTGATCCACGGCGCTGCGCCTTATGTGGCGCGCCTGGCGCCCATGCTGGAGCCGGTCACGACCGTTCATCACGGCCATATGCCCGAGATTCACATCGAAACCGACAGCCAAGCCAGCGGCATCTGGGCGATGGAGGACAAGCTGTGGGTGCAGGAAGGCTCACCCCTGCCCTTCCGCTGGATGCATGGCTATGGCCATTATCACGAACGCTATGTGCGGCTGACCGATGGCTGGCGCATCAGTGAAATCCGCCTGACCCGCCTGCGCATCGATGCGGGCTGACGCCTTATAGCTGCTCCAGCGCCGCGCTCGCTTCGATCCAGCTTTCTTCGATCGTACCCAGCTTCTTTTCCACCGAAGCGCGGCGCACCATGAGGTCGGTCGTGGTCATTTTCGCTTCGGCGCCCGTCGCTGCCTTCGGGTCGAACAGCGCCTGGTCGATGCGGCTGCGTTCGGCCGAGAGCGTCGCCATCTCCTTTTCTGCCTTGCTGATTGCCGATTTTAGGCTCTTCTGCTTTTCGCGCCATTCGGCTGCATTGCGCTTCTCCACCTTGCGGTCCTTGGGCGCGTCACCACCGCTGCCGCCGCTATCGGCCTTGCGCAATATGATGTCGGTATAGTCTTCCAGGCTGCCGTCGAAGGGCTGGGCGGTGCCGCGATCCACCAGGACGAGGCGATCGGCGACCAGTTCGATCATGTGACGATCATGGCTGACGATGACGACAGCGCCCGAATATTCGTTGAGGGCCTGCACCAGCGCTTCGCGGCTATCGACGTCCAGATGGTTGGTCGGTTCGTCGAGGATCAGGAGATGCGGGGCATCACGGGTGATCAGCGCCAGCGCCAGTCGGGCACGCTCGCCACCCGACATGGAGCCGACCTGCTGCGTGGCGCGCTCGCCCGAAAAGCCGAAGCGGCCGAGTTGCGCGCGAACCGCGCCCGGCGTCGCGCCCTTCATGACGCGCGTCATATGCTGGAGCGGCGTGTCGGAGATGTCGAGCTCCTCGACCTGATATTGGGTGAAATAGCCGACATTCATCTTGGCCGAGCTGTTCATCGACCCTTCCATCGGCGCCAGCTGCGCCGCGATCAGGCGCGCAAGGGTCGTCTTGCCATTGCCGTTGCGGCCGAGCAGCGCCAGCCGGTCGTCTGGATCGATGCGCAGGTTCACCCGGCGCAGCACTGGCGTGTCGCCATAGCCGACCGCCGCCATGTCCATGGTGATAAGCGGCGGGCGCAGTTCGGGCGGGCTGGGAAAGGCGAAGGACAGCGACGGGTCCTCGATCGCGGCGGCGATGGGCTGCATCTTCGCCAACGCCTTGGCGCGCGACTGGGCCTGCTTTGCGGTGGAGGCACGAGCGGAGTTGCGGGCGACATAGTCCTGCAATTTCTCGCGTTCGGCCTGCTGCTTCACGCGCGCGGCCTCCTGCTGGGCGAGACGTTCGGCGCGCTGCCGTTCGAACGCATCGTAGCCGCCCGGATAAAGGGTGATCTTCCCGCCCTCCAGATGCAGGATATAATCAACCACGTTATTGAGCAGATCGCGTTCATGGCTGATGACGACCACGGTGCCGCGATAATTTTTGAGGAAGCTTTCCAGCCACATCGTCGCTTCGAGATCGAGGTGATTGCTGGGTTCGTCGAGCAGCAGCAGGTCGGGTTCGGAAAAAAGCAGCGCGGCGAGCGCGACACGCATTTTCCAGCCCCCCGAATAGCTGTCGAGCGGCCGCCCCTGCATTTCATCGTCAAAGCCAAGACCGACGAGAATGCGCGCCGCGCGGGCAGGCGCTGTATAGGCGTCGATCGCCATCAGCCGCTCGTAAATATGGCCCAGGCGATCGGGGTCATGGGTCGCTTCACTCTCCGCCATCAGGGCGGCGCGTTCCTTGTCGGCGGCCAGCACGGTCTCGAAAGGCGTCGCCGTGCCGGTGGGCGCTTCCTGCGCGATATAGCCCAGGCGCGTGTCGCGCGGCATGTCGCAACCGCCATCGTCGGGGTCGAGCTGGCCGATCATGACCTTCATCAGCGTGGACTTGCCCGCACCGTTGCGGCCGATCAGGCCCACGCGGCTGCGCGGCGGCAGTGCGGCACTGGCGCGGTCGATGATGGTACGGCCACCCAGCCGCACGGTGATATCCCTGATATTCAGCATGGGACGCCCTCTAGCAGAGCCGCGCAGGGTGGTGAAGGTGCAGGCAGGGAGTTTTACAGTCGGGCAAGGCGTTGCGAAGTTCACACCATAGTGGCCGACGCATTTGCGCGGGTACGGACGGGTGGCGTCGATTTCGCAATAGGAGAATTTTTGCGAAATGACACCCCGGCCCCATGGGGCGCGGAAGGTTCACGGTGGGAAAGAGCCGATAGCACCATGCCATGGACCAGCCCCTGTAGGAAAGCGCGTTGGAGCGGCGCGGTGCCTGCCCGACCTTCGCCGAGACGGGCTTATCGGGCGGACGCGGGCGTGGCTTCCTGCGCATAGAGGGTGAACTGACTGTGCAGGCCACCCTCGGACGATTGCCCCAGCCACAGGTCGAACAGGCCGGGTTCCGCAATGATGCGATTGCCCGATCCGACGAATTGCAGGTCGCTGCGGGACAGGGAGAAGCGCACGGTCTTGCTCTCTCCCGGCCCGAGCGTGACACGTTCGATCCGCTTTAGCTCGCGCACCGGCCGGGTGCGGCTCGCCACACGATCGCGGATGTAGAGTTGCACCACTTCGCTGCCGCGCCGGTCCCCCTTGTTGGTGAGCCGGGCCGTCACCTCGATCGCCCGGTCCCAGCGCAAGGCGGTGTCGGACAGCTTTAGATTGTCGAGCGCGAATGTCGTGTAGCTGAGACCATGGCCGAAGGGATAGCGGGCACTGTTGTCCGTGGTCATGTAGCGCGCGCGATATTCAGTGCGATTGTCGATCACCGGGCGGCCTGTGGACTTACGATCGTAGAAGAAGGGCTCCTGACCCGATTCCCACGGAAAGCTGACCGGCAGCTTGGCGGAAGGGTCGACCCGGCCGAACAGGATGTCGGCGATGGCATGGCCAGCCTCCGATCCCAGGAACCAGGTGGCGAGGACAGCCTGCGCGCTCGCGACGGCCCCATGCAGCGCAAGAGCGCGGCCGTGACGCAACAGCACGATGACGGGCTTGCCGGTGGCCGCCACCGCATCGGCCAGCATCTGCTGGGGCGGCGGCAGTTCGATCACGGTGCGCGACTGCGCCTCCCCCGACATGTCCTGCGATTCGCCAAGCGCGAGCAGGATGATGTCGGCTGCCTTGGCTGCCTCCACGGCCTGCGCGATGCCGCCGTCGATCGGTGTCATGATGTCGCAGCCCTTGGCTATGCTCAGCAGAGCCGGGTCCGGCATGGCGGCACGCAACCCGGCGGCAATGTCCACGCCCTTTCCCTTGTCACCGTAAAACGCCCATGGGCCGTAGATATTGGCGCGGTCCTCACCGAACGGGCCGATCAGCGCGATCTTTTGGCGTTTAGCGGGATCGATCGGCAGGACGCCGCTATTCTGAAGCAGCACGATCGAGCGTCCGGCCGCCTCCCGCGCCAGTGCCCGATGCGCGGGCGTGGCGATGCGCGTGCGTTCGGCCTCTTCGCTGATGGAGCGATAGGGATTGTCGAACAGACCGATCGCCATCTTCACATAGAGGATGCGGCGCACGGCGACGTCGATCGTCTCCATGGGCACCGCGCCACTCTTCACCAGATCGGGCAGGTGGCGGATATAAAGGCCGCTTTGCATCGACATGTCGACGCCCGCCAGCACAGCAAGGCGGGCGGCGTCGCGCTCATCTTCCGCGAAGCCATGAGCGATCAGTTCCTCGTCCGCCGTATAGTCGGAGAAGACGAAGCCGCGAAACTTCATCTCGCCGCGCAGCAGGTCGGTCAGCAATTCGCGGTCGGCGGTAGCGGGGACGCCGTTGATCTCGCTGAACGCCGCCATGGTGGTGAGCGCGCCTGCCGCAAAGGCAGAGCCGAACGGCGGCAGGTGCGTTTCTCGCAATGTTTCGTCGGAGATATCGACGCTGCCATATTCAAGGCCCGCCGCGACCGCGCCATAGGCGGCGAAATGCTTCGGGCAGGCGAGGAGGGAGTCCTCCCGCCGCAGGTCGCGGCCCTGAAATCCCCGGACGCGGGCGGCGGCGAACAGGCTGCCGAGATAGACATCCTCCCCCGCCCCTTCGACCACCCGGCCCCAACGCTGGTCGCGCGCGACATCGACCATGGGCGCGAAGGTCAGATGCAGGCCAGCGGCGCTCGCCTCCTGCGCCATGGCGCGGGCGGTGCGTTCGGCGAGCGCGGGATCGAAGCTCGCGGCCTCTGCCAATGGCACGGGAAAGATGGTCTTCAGCCCATGGATCACGTCGCCCGCCAGCAGCAAGGGGATACCAAGGCGGCTTTCCTTGACGGCGATCTCCTGCGCGCGGCGGGCACCTGCCACCCCGATGCCGTTGAACAGACAGCCTACCCGACCCTTGCGCACCTCTTCGGCAAGCCGCTTTTCATCCTGAATGCCGACTTGCGGATTGGGTGGGTTGTAGGGTCGGAAGCTATCGGTGAGGCAGGTCATCTGCCCCGCCTTTTCCTCCACGGTCATGCGGGCGATCAGGGCATCGACGCGCTCCACTTCGGTCGCGGCGAACGCCCGGCGCGCAAAGGGGAAAGCGAAGGAGCCGGACATGGCGGCAGCCAGAAAGGCGCGACGGTCGATGGTCATTGGACGACAGCGTAACGGATGAACCCTGCCGGGCCAACGCCCTGCTCCGCCATATGTTGCCGCCGCGCGGTCAGCCGGGCGCGAACAGCTTCGTGCCCATGACGCCGATGACGATCAGCGCCATGAACCCGGCCTGGATTGGGGCAATGCGGTCGCCGAACAGGATCATGCCGCCGATGATGACGCCCACAGCGCCAAGGCCGGTCCAGATCGCATAGGCGGTCCCGGCAGGAATACCCTTCATTGCGAGCGCCAGCAGGCCCATGTTGAGGAAGCTCAAGGCGATCGGCAGGGACGAAGCCTGCCAACTGCCGATGGTCGCCGCCCATTTCAGGCTGAGCGCCCAGCAAATTTCGGTGAATATAGCGATGCCAAGCACGAGCCACGCCATGACGAGCGGTCCTTCTTCAGACGGGCTCGGATGGAAAGCGCGCAGGCCGGAAACCCGAAAGAGGCGGCGCGCCCGCGATGGGGCAAAAGCCCGAAGGCCAAAAGCCCGAAGGATGGTGGACAGGGCTGGATTCGAACCAGCGTACGGGAAACCCGGGCAGATTTACAGTCTGCTGCCTTTAACCACTCGGCCACCTGTCCAGTGCCCTTACGCGGCAAGCAAAAACTGCCTTTTACCGCGCTGGAGGCGCGCTCAATGGCGAATGGAGGCTTGCCTGTCAATGGCCGGATGTGAAAAGAGCACTTCCATGAAAAAAGGACATCGCAGCGCAAAGCCCAAGGGCAACTTCCCCCGCTTCTACGGGCGGCATGCCGTCATCGCGGCTCTCGCCAATCCGAACCGGGTGGTCCGGAAAATCTGGGGCACCCGCGACGCGCTCAATGCGCTGGACCTGCCGCCGGTGCTGCCCATCGTCTATGCCGATGTGGCCGACCTTGGCCGCATGGTGCCATCCGATGCTCCCCACCAGGGCATCGTCGCGGAAGTTGAGCCGCTGGATGACGTATGGCTTGGCGACGCACTGGAAGCGGGCCAGGACGACAGGCGGCCCGTGCTGGTACTCGATCAGGTGACCGATCCGCATAATGTGGGCGCGATCCTTCGATCGGCGGCGGCGTTCGACGCGCTGTGCATCGTCACGCAGGACAGGCATGCGCCGCCTGAATCGGGCGTGCTCGCTCGATCCGCATCCGGCGCGTTGGAGATCGTGCCGTGGGTGCGCGTGGTGAACCTTGCCCGCGCGCTCGACGAGATTGCCGAGGCCGGATATTGGCGCATTGGCCTGGATGGCGAGGCGGACACGATATTGGGCGAGGCAATCGGCGAATCGCGCGTCGCGCTGGTGCTGGGCGCGGAGGGTGAAGGCCTTCGCCACAACAGCATGGCCCATTGCGATATTTTGGCTAAACTGCCGATCAGCCCGCGCATGGAGAGCCTTAACGTCTCCAACGCGGCTGCGATCGCCCTGTACGCCGCCGCGAGCCGGTAGTCGGGGCACAAGGCGCGCCGCCTTCCATCGGCGCATGGGAACGGGGGACGATATGGCCGCAATTCTTCGCACCGCTGGCGCGTTAGCCTGCTGCCTGATGCTGGGCGCCTGTCTGGTGACGCCGGGCAAGTTCGAATCGACCCTCGATATCCAGGCCGACCGGCAGTTCAGCTTCACCTATAAGGGTGAGATATTATCGTCCGACATGAAGGGGCTTGGCTCCTCCTCCGGCACACCCGGCGACAGTCCCGTCGGCGACGGCGCGCCGGAAAAGAAGGATAGCGCCTTGCACAAGACCGCGATGCAGCAGGGCAGCGAGGAACGCTTCGATCGGGGCAACGCACCGGGTGACGAGGCGCAGATGCAGGCGATCGCGACCGCCCTGTTGAAGGAGAAGGGGTTCCGGTCAGCCCGTTATATGGGCAATCACAAGTTCGAGATCGACTATGCGATCAGCGGGCGGCTGACCCACAGCTTCCTCTTCCCCTTCAACAGCGATGCGGAAATCGTCCTGCCCTTCGTCGCGATCGAACTGCGCGGCGACGATCGGGTACGGGTGAAGGCTCCGGGCTATTCCAACGGGTTCGACAAGAGCCGTGAACCCATGGGACAAAGCGGTCCTGGCGAAGACGCGTCAAAGGCGCTCGACGGCCACTTCACGCTGACTACCAACGCGGAAATCGTCAGCCAGAATCAGGAGGACGGCGCGCAAAGCACCGCGACAAGCAAGCGGATCGTCTGGCGGATCACCCCGCTGACGAGCGAGGCGCCCATGGCGACGCTGCGCGTCAGCCGGTAACGGGCGCCCCGATCGAGAGGATCAGTCTTCCGGCGCGATCGTAACGCGCAGGCCGTCCAGATCGTCGTTCATCACCAGCTGGCACGACAGGCGGCTGCTCTCATTGCGATGATCGGAGCTGTCGAGCAGGTCGTTTTCGTCTTCGCCGAGCGCAGGCAGCTTTTCGGCGAAGGCGGGATCGACATAGACATGGCAGGTAGCGCAGGAGCAGCAACCGCCGCACAGCGCCAGCAGCTCGTCGAAACCGTTGTCACGGATGACTTCCATCACGGACAGGCCGCTGTCGCCCTCGACAGCCTGCTCTTCACCCGCACGGTTGACCACTATCAGTTTAGGCATGTACCTCGATCCCAAAATTTTCCACCGCCGCTCATAGGCGGGGGCGCCGATAAATCAAGAGCCGGAAACAAGCAGAGCATGGTCACCACCCCGGAACAGCTGCGCGAAAGCCTGGATGCGATCGCCGTCCTTGAACCCGGTTTTGCCGCCGCATTGGCGCGGGTCGGCTATCCCCTGCCGCGCGTGCGGGAGCCGGGTTATGAGACGCTGCTCCGCACCATCGTCGGTCAGCAGGTGAGCGTCGCGGCGGCCGCCGCCGTCTGGCGCAAGCTGGAGGCGGAACTGGGCGAGGGATGCGCGCCGGAGCAACTGCTCTCCCGCGATCTTGACGCGCTGCGGGCCTGCGGCCTGTCGCGTCAGAAGCAGGGCTATGCCCGAAGCCTCGCCGAACTGGTCACAAGCGGGCACGTCGATCTTCACGCCCTGCCCCAGGATGATGAGGAGGCGATTGCCCTCCTCACGCAGATCAAGGGCATTGGCCGCTGGTCAGCTGAAATCTACCTGCTGTTCGCCGAAGGGCGGCCCGACGTCTGGCCTGCGGGCGACCTCGCCGTCCAGATCGAGGTGGGCCGCATCCTCGGCCTGCCCGAACGGCCCAGCGAGCGCGAGACGCGGGCGCTTGCCGAACGGTGGCGGCCTCATAGGGGCGCCGCCGCGATCATGGCCTGGCATCATTATAATACGGAGGTACTCTAAACCCATGTCCCTGCCCCATGCCCGCTACATCGTCCTGGAACATGAGGGAGTCTGGAAGATCAATCTGGACAACCGCTATTATGGCCCCTTCGCCACCCGCGAAGCCGCTGTCGAAAACGCGACCGAGACGGCGCGCAAGGCCGGGGATGGTGGCTACCCCGCGAGCGTCCTGCTGATGCAGGGAACCAGGTTCGATACGCTCTGGACGAACCAGCAAGACGCTGCGTCTTCCTGACTTTTTTCAATTTTTGCGGAACCAGATGGCGAACTGGACATTATCGGCTCCAGTTTCGCGGGCAGAGGCATGAATAAGAAGGTTCTAATCGTCGAAGACGAAATTTTCGTCGCACTGGAGATCGAGCAGATCGTGGAGGACGCGGGTTTCGCAGTCAGCGCCATTGCCGCCGACCGTGAAAGCGCCCTTATGGCCGCTAATGACTGCGATATCGCTTTGGTGGATCTGAACCTGCGCGACGGGCCGACCGGGCCGGGTATCGGCATGGAGCTTGCCGCCCGATATGGCGTCCGGGTCATCTATGTGACCGCCAATCCCGCCCAGATCGGTGTCGCGGCCGAAGCCGCGCTCGGGGTCATAACCAAGCCGTTTCGCCCGCACAGCATTGCCGAAACGCTTCGCCTCGCAGCGTCTGAACAAAGGGATTTGGAGACGGCCGATATTTATGGCTTCACGCCATTTCAGCCACGCCCCGGCTCATGGAACGGGATGGAATCCACAGGCTGATCACCAGCCCTTCGGGTCGCCAGTCGCGCTGCATCCTTCCGCCCAGTTGCCGTTCGGCACTTAGCGCCATGAGGCGGCTGCCGAAGCCTTCATGGCTCGACGGCTTAACTGGTGGCCCGCCTTCTTCCCGCCATTCGATGCAGATGTCCGCGTCCTCGTGCCGCACGTCGATATGGACACGCCCCGAAGGCACGGAAAGCGCCCCATATTTGGCCGCATTGGTCGCCAGCTCATGGAAAAGCAGCGCGAGCGGCGTGGCCGAGCGGTCATCGATCGCGGGATCTTCGCCGGAAAACACGATGCGGCTTTCCCCCGCATCCCTATAGGGCGCGAAAATTTGCTCCAATATGCCGCGCAGGCGGCTCTGCCGCAGATATTCGTCGCCCTTCGCGCTATGCGGACGGATGAAGTCATGCGCGCGACCCAGCGCCATGATCCGGTCGCGCAGATCATCCGCCACTACGCGGATCGCCGGATTCTGACGCGCCGATAGCCCGATCAGCCCCGCGATCACCGAAAAGATATTCTTGATCCGGTGCGACAGTTCATGCGCGATGATCTCGCGCTCTTCCATCATCAGCTTCTGCTCGTGAATTTCCGTGCAGGTGCCGATCCACCGGGTGATCCTGCCTTCATCGTCGCGGATGGGCAGGGCGCGGCCCAGCGTCCAACGATATTCGCCGCTGTGATGGAGCAACCGATATTCTATCTCATACGGATCGCCGGTTTTCAGCGAATGGCGCCAGCACTGCCATGCGCGTTCGCGGTCGTCCGGGTGAAAGTTGCCGTTCCAGCCGTCGCCATCCGTCGAATGTTCGGCCACGCCGGTATATTCATACCAGCGCGCGTTGTAATAGTCATGATAGCCATCGGGCAGCGTGGACCAGACCATTTGCGGCATGGTGTCGGCCAATGTGCGGAAAAGCCTGTCGCTTTCTGCCACCGCCTCGGCATCCTTGACCTGTTGGGCAATGATATCCTGATCGCGACGGCGGCCCTCCAGTTCCATCATCACCTGGCGCGCGAGGAGGGAGAGGCCCTGGCGCTGAAGCGATGTAAGATCATCGCGCGGCTTATCATCGATGATGCACAGGGCGCCGAGCGGCACGCCTTCGCCATTGAGCAAGGGCGCCCCGGCATAGAAACGGATATGCGGCGGGCCGGTCACCAGAGCATTGGTGGCAAAGCGTGGATCGGCGCTGGCGTCGCGCACGACGAAGATCGCTCCATCCTGCATGGCATGCGCGCAGAAGGACAGGTCACGCGGCGTTTCTTCCGCATCCAGCCCGCTGCGAGCCAGAAAGCGCTGGCGTTCGTCCTCGACAATGCTGACCAGAGCGATCGGCGCTTCGCAAAGCGCGGAGGCGAATTCGGTTATCTGGTCCAGCGTGCGAAAGCCGCCGGCATCCAGATCATAGCGCGCCAGAACGGCCGCGCGATCCGTCTCCAGCCCCCTGCCGTCAGCCATCACTGACCCGTTCAATGTCCGCGCCCACGGCCGACAATTTTTCCTCCAGCCGCTCATAGCCCCGGTCAAGATGGTAGACGCGGTTGACCTGCGTCTCCCCTTCGGCGGCAAGCCCGGCGAGGATAAGGCTCATCGACGCGCGCAGGTCGGTCGCCATCACCGGCGCGCCCACCAGACGGTCGACGCCCCGCACGACAGCGGTGCGGCCATTGACCCCGATGTCCGCGCCCATGCGCGCCAGTTCGGGCACGTGCATGTAGCGGTTTTCGAAGATGGTTTCGGTCAGCACGGATGCACCGTCGGCCTTCGTCAGCATGGCCATGAACTGCGCCTGCATATCCGTCGGGAATGCCGGGAAGGGCGCGGTGGACAATGTCAGCGGCTTCAGCTTGCCGTCCGCCGACACCCTGATTCCGTCCTTCAGCTCATCGACCTGCACACCCGCATCGCGTAGGGCCGCAAGGATTGCATGCATGTCATCGGCGCAGGCGCCCGCCAGTTCCAGCGAGCCGCCGGTGATCGCCGCCGCACATGCGTAGCTGCCTGCCTCGATCCGGTCGGGCATGACGCTGTAGGTCGCGCCATGCAGACGGTCGCGGCCGTGGATGATCAGCTTGTCGGTGCCAACGCCCTCGATATCCGCGCCCATCGCGATGAGCAATTTGCACAGATCGACGATTTCAGGCTCGCGCGCGGCATTTTCCAGAATGCAGGTGCCCTTTGCGAGAACGGCGGCCATCAGGGCATTTTCCGTCGCGCCCACCGACACCACGGGGAATGTGTAGATGCCGCCGGGCAGCCCGCCATCGGGAGCAGAGGCGCGCACATAGCCCGCAGTGATCTCTATCACCGCACCGAACGCCTCCAGCGCCTTCAGGTGCAGATCGATCGGCCGGTTGCCGATGGCGCAGCCGCCGGGCAGCGAAACCCGCGCTTCACCCGCACGCGCAAGCAAGGGGCCAAGCACCAGGATGGAGGCCCGCATCTTGCGCACGATGTCGTAGGGCGCTTCGGTCGAGGTGACCCGGCCAGCGCGCAGCGTCATGACGCGGCCGAAATCCTCCGGCCGCGCGCCTTCGATCATGGTGGACACGCCTAGCTGGTTCAGCAGATGACCGAAGCTGTCCACGTCTGCCAGGCGCGGCAGGTTACGCAACGTGACCGGCTCATCCGTCAGCAGCGCGCAAGGCAACAGGGTCAACGCGGCGTTCTTGGCGCCGGAGATGGGAAGGCGGCCGCTGAGCTTTTTGCCGCCGCGTATTTGAATGCGGTCCATCGACTGGGTTCTTAACGCTAATTGCGTCTGGCGCAAGGCGGGAGCGATCATTGCGGTTAACGCTACCGTACTTCCCGGGATACGTTCGCGAAACATTTACGCTTTCGGGTCGCCGAAATTGATCGAGTTTAGTGCGCGGCGCGCAAATGCAGCCAAAAGGCGAAAGGGGCGTTTTGCCACCGTAACGACAAACTTGATTAAAGGTGCTGTGGGTGGCGACAGGTTGTTTCGCGGACAGGCTCGCAAAGCACGTGCCCTTGTCCGACGAGGAGAGGAACGCGCTGACCAGACTGGAGGAAAATCCGCGCAAGATAAGGCGCGGAGCCATGATCCAGCGCGTCAATGATACCGTGACCGAATTGTTCGTGTTGCGTGAAGGGCGGGTGATGAGCTTCGTCATCCTGCCCGATGGCAGCCGACAGATTCTGCGCGTCTATTTCCCTGGCGATTTCATCGGGTCCGCCAGCACGATCTACAACAAGGCGCCCGAATCGCTCGTCGCGCTGTCCGATGCCATTGTCTGCCCATTCGACAAGCACGCCTTGCGCCGGTTGCTGGAGGAATATCCCAGGGTCGCGGCGCTATTGTTCCTGCTGTCCAGTTCGGAAAAGGTCGCCCTCACCGATCGGCTCGCATCGCTGGGCCGCACATCGGCCAAGGCGCGCGTGGCGTCGTTCCTGCTCGACATTTTCGACCGGCTGCGCGTCACGGATGACGGCGTTACCGACAGTTTTGACCTGAAGCTGACGCAGGAGGAGATTGGCGACGCCATCGGGCTGACGTCCGTCCATGTGAACCGCATGGTGCGGCAGATGGAGCAGGAAGGGCTGATCAGCCGGGCGAACGGCCGCATCACCCTGCTGAACATGGCAAGGCTGGAAGAGATTGGCCATTACACCAATCGCCACAAGGATATGGATCTGGACTGGATTCCCGGCCTCAGCTGAGAGGCTGGCGGACATCAGGCCAGCAGTTCGACATCCCAGTACAGCCAGTCGCGCCAGCTTTCATGCAGATAGTTGGGCGGAAAGGCGCGGCCATGTTCCTGCAACTGCCAGCTTGTCGGCCGGATCGGCGTAACATGCAGACGCATGCCCGCTTCCTTCGGCGTGCGCCCACCCTTTCGCAGATTGCAGGGGGAGCAGGCCGTGGCCACATTTTCCCATGTCGTTCGCCCGCCCGCGCGGCGGGGGACAACATGGTCGAAGGTCAGGTCACTGGGCGACCCGCAATATTGGCAGGTGAAACGGTCGCGCAGGAACAGGTTGAACCGGGTGAAGGCGGGATGTTCCGACGGCCTCACATATTGTTTGAGCGCGATGACCGAGGGGATCTTCATCTGCAAGCTGGGGCTGTGCACCTCCCGCTCATAGCTGGCGACGATGTCCACCCGTTCCAAAAAAACCGCCTTGATAGCGGTTTGCCAGGGCCAAAGGCTGAGCGGATAATAGCTTAACGGCGTATAGTCCGCGTTCAGGACCAGCGCCGGACAGTTTTCCGGATGTCGTATCAGGTCGGGATGGTACATAAGAACCCTCGAACCCCCATTTGCCAAGTTTCTGATTGATCAGGAACGTGACGGCAACATGACAGCATTAACCACCCCGACCCGTCAAGGGCCTGTATGATCCAATCCTCATCGCCACAGCATGTGGTAACCCGCTTCGCCCCGAGCCCTACCGGCAGGCTGCATGTCGGCCATGGCTGGTCGGCCTTGCTGGCCATGGATTTTGCCTGCGCGAATGGCGGCTCGTTTCACCTCCGCATCGAGGATATCGACGGCACCCGCAGCCGCCCCGAGCATGTCGCGGGCATAGTGGAGGACCTCAACTGGTTGGGGGTGGTATGGGATGGCGAGATCGTCGTCCAATCCGATCGGCTCGATCATTATGAGGCCGTGCTGGAAAGATTGCGGCAGATGGACCTTCTCTACCCCTGCTTTTGTACTCGCGCCGACATCGCGGCCAGCACGAGCGCGCCGCACGGGCCAGAGGGGCCTGTTTATCCGGGCACCTGCCGCGCATTGCCTCCGTTCGAGCGCGAACAGCGCATCGCGGCGGGCGAACCCCATGCATGGCGGATAGACATGGCGAGCGCCATTGCGACCGCAGGGGAGTTGCACTGGACGTCTGTTCCCCTCCTCACCTCCGCGCTGCCCCTCTGCGAACAGGTGGTGGAAGCGAGGCCCCAGGCCGCAGGGGATGTGGTCCTTGCCCGCAAGGATGCGCCCGCAAGCTACCATCTTTCCTGCACCCTCGATGATGCCGCAATGGGCGTGACCCATGTGTTGCGCGGGGAAGACCTGTTTGCCGCCACGCATGTGCATCGGTTGCTTCAGGCGCTGCTCGGCCTGCCGACGCCCGTTTATTGTCACCATCCCCTGCTCGTCGGCGCGGATGGCAAGCGTCTTGCCAAGCGCGATGGCTCGATCGCCCTTGCGGACCTGCGCGCGCAAGGCGTCGATCCCGCCACCCTCGCCGCCGATCTGCGCGGCGGGCGCTTTCCGGTTGGCATTTCATTGGCCAGGGCCTAGATTCACCGCATGAACACCGTTCTCGTCATCGCCCTCATCCTTGCCATGGCCGCGACGCTCTTTGCGTTGGTCCGGGGCATCATCGCCTTTCTTCAGACGACGAAGGAGCAACTGAACGCGCCGGACGGCACGCCCAGCCCTTCCAGCCTCAAGCAGAACAAGATGATGATGAACCGCATCCTGTTTCAGGCGGCGGCCATCATCATCGTCGCGATCCTGCTGCTGATGAAGGGCAACGGCTGATCCCCTGATGGTGAAGCTCAACAAGATCTACACCCGCACGGGCGATGCGGGCACGACCGGCCTTGTGGACGGGTCACGCCTGCCCAAACATGCGCCGCGCATGCAGGCAGTGGGCGATGTCGATGAAGCGAACAGCGCGATCGGCCTTGCCATCCTTGCCATTGGCGAACGGCCCGAAGCGGGCTGGCTGACGACGATCCAGAATGATCTGTTCGATCTGGGCGCCGACCTTGCGACGCCAGTGCCGGAGGGGCAGGACGAGCCTTGGGCGCTGCGCATCATCGCCACGCAGGTCAGGCGGCTGGAAGACCAGATCGACGCCATGAACGCCGATCTGCAACCGCTGGACAGCTTCATCCTACCCGGCGGGTCGTCCGCCGCAGCCGCCGTCCATCTCGCCCGCGCCGTCACGCGCCGGGCCGAACGCAGCGCTACGGCAGCGGCCACGGAAGTTGCGCTCAACCCTCGGGCGCTCGCCTATCTCAATCGGCTGTCCGACCTGCTCTTCGTCCTGGCTCGTCGCCTGAATGGCAATGGGGCGGACGACATCAAATGGGTTCCCGGCGCCTCTCGTTAAGGGGCGCGCGTCAAAGGCGCCGCAGCCTTATTGCACGACCTTAGCCGACCAGGTGGTGATCCAATGCCACGCGCCGCGGCATTCGCCCATGGCGCTTGCGGATACCAGCCGGAACCTGGCGCCGTCCCAGACATAGCTTTCGCTGCTGCCGCAATCGCCGAGGCCCCGGCCCTTGGCATAGCTTTCCAGCGAAGCACTTTCGGGAGTCCAGGATGCGTTGACCAGCATGGGCTTGGCCGCATTCTCGCTCCATCCCGGTTGATAGTCGAAGGACGCGTAGCGGAAGCTGCGCCGTCCCGGAATGCCGGTCGCAATCACGGGAACAGCGGAAAAATTATAGGCACCAGCGCCGCAAGGGACCAGCACCAGCGTCTCGGTTCGGGAAAGGCGGTAAAGTTCCGGCGGGGATGCGTCGCGCATCTCGTCGGCGCAGGCGGTGAACTTGCCGAGCGCCGCCAGTTCCTCGCGCCATAGCGTCACCGGAGCGGCGCCTGCGGGGATAAGCGCCCGGCGTATCGTAACCATCGGCGGCGCGGCACGCACGGCGCTGGCGGCCAATGGACCTGTGGCGACCAGCGCCGCCATCGTGCCCGCGCGCCCCTGCCTTGCATCCATATAGCGCAGGGCGGCGGCAGCACCGGCCAGCGAGGGGCGCGCGATCAGCGTGCCAGCCGACTTTAGCTCCAGCTTCGATCCCCGTGCCATTGCAATGGCCAGCGCCGACGCCTGCGGTCCCTGCAACCGGGCTTCCCCATCCCTGCTCGCGGCCGTCGCGATTTTCCGGCCATCGACCAGGAAAATGACTTCTTCCTGTCCCCGCGCGTCGCGGCTTATCGAGATTTCCGGTTCAGACGCGCCACCGGCATCCCGTTGAATGCCCAGCATGACCGGCTTGTCCGGCCAGTCGCCCCCTTCCGGCAACAGGGACACAGCTTCGCATCGGCTGCGATTGTCGCAACCGATGGTCCAGTCCTTGTAGGTTTCCAAAGTGCCGGGCCGTGGCGTCTGAGCCGAAAGCGGCGCCGATGCGATGAACGCGCACAGCATCGCTGCCAGCGCGGTTAAGCGTTTGTCCCCCATGGGTTAACTATAACTTAATTCATAGGCAGACGGTAGTAGCTTCCTTCGTGCCGTCAGGACGACCTTTGGCCAACCGCCAGTGTCAGGCCGAACCCCATAATGAAAAAGGCCGGTGTCCCTCGACACCGGCCTCTTTGATCAAGCCGCCTTGGCGCGCGACATGCGCTTGCGCTCGTTCGGATCGAGGTAGCGCTTGCGCAGGCGGATATTCTTGGGCGTCACTTCGACCATTTCATCATCGTCGATATAGGCGATCGCCTGTTCCAGCGTCATGCGCTTGGGCGGGGTCAGGCGGACGGCGTCATCCTTGCCGCTGGCGCGGAAGTTGGTGAGCGCCTTCGACTTCATCGGATTGACTTCAAGGTCTTCGGGCTTGGCATTCTCACCGATCACCATGCCTTCGTAGAGCGCTTCGCCCACGCCCACGAACAGGATGCCGCGTTCTTCCAGCGGACCCAGCGCATAGGCATTGGCTTCGCCCGCGCCGTTCGAGATCAGAACGCCGTTCTTGCGGCCTTCGATCTTGCCCTTGTGGGGGCCATACTTCTCGAACAGGCGGTTCATGATGCCGGTGCCGCGCGTGTCGGACAGGAATTCGCCATGATAGCCGATCAGGCCGCGTGAAGGCGCCGAGAAGGTGATGCGGGTCTTGCCGCCGCCCGAGGGACGCATGTCGGTCATCTCGGCCTTGCGGATGTTCATCTTGTCCACGACCGTGCCGGAGAATTCATCATCCACGTCGATGACGACGGTTTCATAAGGCTCGGTCTTGTTGCCGTTCTCGTCTTCGCCGAACAGCACGCGCGGACGCGAGATGCCGAGTTCAAAGCCTTCGCGGCGCATGGTTTCGATGAGGACGCCCAACTGCAATTCGCCACGGCCAGCGACTTCGAAGCTGTCCTTGTCGTCCGATTCCGTCACCTTGATCGCGACGTTGGATTCGGCTTCGCGAGCGAGGCGATCGCGGATCATGCGGCTCGTCACCTTGCTGCCTTCACGGCCCGCCATCGGCGAATCGTTGACGGCAAAGCGCATCGACAGGGTCGGCGGATCGATCGGCTGCGCCTGGATCGGCTCGCTGACCGTGGTGTCGCAGATGGTGTTGGCGACGGTCGCGACAGTGAGACCCGCGAGGCTGATGATGTCACCCGCCTTGGCTTCATCGACCGGCACGCGGTCGAGGCCCTGGAACGACATGATCTTCGACGCGCGGCCGGTTTCGATGACCTTGCCGTCCATGTCGAGCGCGTGGATCGCCTGGTTCACCTTGACCGTGCCGGACTGGACGCGGCCAGTAAGGATACGGCCGAGGAAGTTGTCGCGGTCGAGCAGCGTCACGAGGAAGCTGAACGGCGCGTCCTGCTCCAGCGACGGCGGCGGCACATGGTCGACGATCTTCTGGAACAGCGGCTCCAGCGTGCCTTCGCGGCGCTGCGGGTCTTCGCTGGCATAACCGTTGCGGCCCGAAGCGTAGAGGACGGGGAAGTCGAGCTGTTCGTCGTTCGCTTCCAGCGTCACGAACAGGTCGAACACTTCGTCCAGCACTTCCTGGATACGCTCGTCGGGACGATCGACCTTGTTGACGACGACGATGGGACGCAGGCCCAGCGCCAGCGCCTTGCCGGTCACGAACTTCGTCTGCGGCATCGCGCCTTCGGAAGAGTCGACCAGCAGGATGACGCCGTCGACCATGGAGAGGATGCGCTCCACCTCGCCGCCGAAGTCGGCGTGGCCGGGCGTATCGACGATGTTGATGCGGGTGCCGTTCCATTCGACCGAGGTCGGCTTCGCCAGAATGGTGATGCCGCGTTCTTTTTCGAGGTCGTTCGAATCCATCGCCCTTTCTTCGACCCGCTGATTGTCGCGGAAGGTGCCGGACTGGCGGAATAGCTG
The DNA here is from genome assembly GCF_059738765.1 of Sphingobium sp. RC1. NCBI lineage: Bacteria > Pseudomonadati > Pseudomonadota > Alphaproteobacteria > Sphingomonadales > Sphingobiaceae > Sphingobium > Sphingobium sp. RC1. The sequence continues at coordinate 657,537 of NZ_AP027306.1, read as the reverse complement.
GTCGACGAGTGTCGTCTTGCCATGGTCAACGTGCGCGATGATCGCGATATTACGCAGGGACATGCATGTGCCTTTGGGATTTTGGTTTTCCCGGCCGGCACCACGCCTGACCAGATGTATCGCGCGCGCCCCTACAGGAAATGACGCGTTGCGGCAAGGGCGAGGGCCGCATTTGCATCGGCCGGAACGCAAGACCATATTCCACATTGAAGCGCCACTGTTATAGTTACATATAACAGCTTGAAGGAGACGTTATGGCCAGCATCGCGCCCACCACGGCGACCGCCGACACGCTCAACCTGACGCCCCCCGATCCGGTGCCGCCCGTCGCGCCGGAAAAGGCGTCGGGCCTCGTTCCGATCGATGAGGAAAAACGGACAAAGCTGGACGAGAAGGTCGATGCCTTTATCGACGACCTTGTCGCGCAGGATGCCAACTCGCCCGAATTCGGACAGCGAGTGGACCAGCTGACCAATATGGGCCGCAAGGAAATCGCCGAAGCGGCGGGCCATTCCAATCGCTTCCTCGACCGCCCCGTCCGCGCAATGGACAGCGATAATAAGGTGGGCGCGGACCTTGCCGAACTACGCCGCACTGTCGAGGATCTCGACCCCGGCAAGCGCGGCAGTCTGCTCGCGCCCAAGAAGCTGTTCGGGATCATCCCCTTCGGCAACAAGCTGCGCGACTATTTCGACGGCTATAAAAGCGCGCAGGGTCACATCAATTCGATCCTCGGCTCGCTTGCCAGCGGCAAGGACGTGCTGATCAAGGACAATGCCGCCATCGATGTCGAGCGGCAGAATATGTGGGCGACGATGGGCCGTCTCGAACAGATGATCCACATCTCCAGGACGCTCGACGCGCGGCTGGAGGCGAAGGCGCTGGAACTGGACTCCGCTGATCCGGCCAAGGCCAAGGCGATCCGGGAAAGCGCGCTCTTCTACATCCGCCAGCGCACGCAGGATTTGCTGACGCAGATGGCCGTGACCGTGCAGGGCTATCTCGCGCTCGACCTCGTCAAGAAGAACAATGTCGAGCTGGTGAAGGGCGTCGACCGCGCCAGCACCACGACCGTCGCGGCTTTGCGCACCGCCGTCACCGTGGCGCAGGCGCTGGCGGGCCAGAAGCTGGTGCTCGAACAGATCACCGCGCTGAACACAACCACCGCGAACATGATCGATTCGACCGGCGAGATGCTGAAGAACCAGACCGCGCAGATTCATGAGCAGGCCGCGTCCAGCACGATCCCCATCGCGACGCTCCAGCGCGCCTTCCAGAATATCTACGACACGATGGACAATATCGACACATTCAAGGCCAAGGCGCTGGAGAATATGAAGACGACGGTCAACACGCTGACGAACGAGGTCGAAAAGTCGAAGGGCTATATCGCCCGCGCCGAAGGTCAGGCGCAGGCCGCGCAACAGGCGCGCGCCGACAATCCGCTGCTGAGCGCGATCGAGGCATAGAGAAGTGAGCAGGTCCGACCGGGTCCTGGCCGATGCCGAGGCTGTCCTTCAGCGCCACGGCGACCGTAGGCGGAGCCTGTCGGCCCGGGCGCGGCAGAGGCGTGGCGCCGCCCTGATGCGGAAAGCGAAGTGGGCCTGCTGGTCAGTGCTTGCCATCCTCATCGGCAGCATGGTCGCGGGCTTCTTCCTCCCGCTCGGCACGACCGGCGTGATGATCGTGCTGGGCCTGATCATCGCGGCGCTGCTGATGATCGCCCTTATCCCCTCCGAACCGCGCATCCGGACGCAGGCGCTCGCAGCCGCCCCCATTTCCGCCCTGCCGCTCCAGACCGAAATCTGGCTCGACAATCAGCGCAAGGCATTGCCCGCCCCCGCCGTTGCTCTGGCCGACAGCATCGGCGTCAAGCTGGAAACGCTCGCGCCCCAGCTTGAACGCCTCACCGATCAGGAACCCGCCGCGCAGGAAATCCGCAAGCTGCTGTCCGATCACCTGCCCGAACTGGTCACTGGCTATGAATCCATTCCCGCCCCCCTGCGCCGTCAGGAACGCAATGGCCGCATTCCGGAGCAGCAACTGGTCGAAGGTTTGAACGTCATCGATACCGAGCTTGCGCGGATCAGCGAGACCTTGGCGAGTGGGGACATCGACAAGCTGGCAGTGCAGAATCGCTTCCTGGAACTCAAATATCAGGAAGCAAAGGAACTGGGCCGCTAGGCCAGCGGTCCTTCTGTCATGATCCACCTGACGCTGATCATCGTCGATTTCCTGACCGGCCTGCTCGCCGCCGGTGCCTGGGCGCTGGCGTCCGCCGGGGGCGTCATCGCCGCACTGCTGGGCGGCGGATTGGTCAGCGCATCCCTGTTCAGGAAATGGCGCAAGCGGGGCTGAACCTCAACTTCCGCGAATAAGGGTGTCGATCGCCTCATCGGCCAGGAGCTGGCTGAACTGAATGCCGAAGCGCTTGCCCCGCGCCCACATGACCCGGCCACTTGTTTCCACGCCGATCGCTTTTATCGCCACATAACTGCCCGCAGCAGGCGGCGTTTCGCAGTGCGCCAACGCTCCCGATGTGGACAGGTCGAGGAAATGACCGCGCATCTCCGCATTGCCGACGCATAGAGTGACAGGGCCGAACATCTTGTGTCGTGCAGTGTGCCGCCGCTGTTCGGCATTGCCCGTCAGGAATTTGCTTTGGTCGATCATACCGAGCTTCTCCCCCCGGCCACTCAATCACAAAAAGGTCAAGGCCATGCACAGAATCATGGTTAACTCGCCATTAGCTACCTTTCCCCCTAGGGAAACCGCTAATTTGTATCAGCCGTGCTTTTGATCGCACAGGGCACGATGCTTTGAGGGGACGGCCGGGCCGTGATTCTGCGAAAGCGGGCGAAATAGCCTCCCGCCGTTGGCTTGGGCACCAGTTCCTCCAGCCGGAAACCAACCGATGCGAGTTCACAGATCAGCAGGCGGGGCGGCGTGCCATGCTGCCCGGTCGGGCGATCCGCATCGACGACGATCAACTCGCCATCCTTCTTGAGCGCGGGACTGAGGTTCCACAGGAAGGCATAGGGCTCCGCAATCTCATGATACATATGGACCATGAGGATGCGGTCGAAACTGTTTTCCGGCAGCTTCGGGTCTTCGGGCGCGCCTAGCCGGACGCTGACATTGCGCCAATCCTCGCGCGTGATGCGGCGGGACAGGGCCTCGATGACTTCGGGCATGATGTCTTCGGCCAGCACGCGACCCTTGGCACCCACCCGGTTTGCAAGGCGCACGGTATAATAGCCTTCGCCAGCGCCGATATCCGCGACGGTCATGCCCGGCCGGATGCCCGCGCGGTCCATGATGTCGTCGGCTTCGTTGACGCGATCGCGCGCTTCTTCGCTGGACCAGCGGGTCGAAACGATGGGCGCGACCGGCCTGTCCGCTCGCGGAAAATCACGCGCGGCGGCGGGCCGGTCATCCTGCTTGGCGGATGACAACAGGCCGCAGCCTGCCAGCAGGAACAATGATCCCGCCAGCGCGCACCGCATCATCAGTCGACATCCTCCACATCGACCTTCTCGCCCGTCACCTTCTGCGACAGGGCGGCGGCCATGAAAGGATCGAGCGCGCCGTCGAGCACGTCATCGGGCGCTGTGGAGGTGACACCGGTACGCAGATCCTTCACCAGCTGATAGGGCTGGAGGACATAGGAGCGAATTTGATGGCCCCAGCCGATCTCGGTCTTCGCCTGATATTCGCCAGATGCCGCCGCCTCGCGCTTCTGCAACTCGGCCTCATAGAGGCGCGCCTTCAGCATATTCATCGCCGTCGCGCGGTTCTTGTGCTGCGACCGGTCATTCTGCGACGCAACGATGATGCCCGAGGGGATGTGGGTGATGCGGACGGCGGAGTCGGTGGTGTTGACGTGCTGACCGCCCGCGCCCGACGCGCGATAGGTGTCGATCTTGAGGTCGCCTTCATTGACCTCAATCTCGATATTGTCGTCGATCACCGGATAGACCCACACGGACGAGAAGCTGGTGTGCCGACGCGCCGAGCTATCATAGGGGCTGATGCGCACCAGCCGGTGCACGCCGCTTTCGGTCTTGGCATAGCCATAGGCGTTCTCGCCCTTGAACAGGAAGGTCGCCGACTTGATGCCTGCCTGATCACCGGCCTGATAGTCGACCAGTTCGACCTTGTAGCCGCGCCGTTCTGCCCAGCGGCGATACATGCGGGACAGCATTTCGGCCCAGTCCTGGCTTTCCGTGCCGCCCGCGCCCGCATGGATTTCCAGATATGTGTCGCTGGCGTCGGCTTCGCCCGCGAGCAGCGCCTTGATCTTGTCCTCGTCCGCGCGATCGGCCAGCGCCTTCAGGGATACGACGCCCTCATTGACCATGTCCTCATCGCCTTCGGCCTCGGCCATTTCGATGAGTTCGGCGGTGTCGGTCTTTTCGCTATCGATAGCCCGGGTCGCGCCGATCGCGGCTTCCAGACGCGTGCGTTCGCGCATGACTTCCTGCGCCATCTTCTGATTGTCCCACAGCGTCGGGTCCTCAACGCGCGCGTTCAACTCGTCGAGGCGGCGCAGCGCGCGGTCCCAGTCGAGGAAGCGGCGCAGCAGGTCCAGCGCGGCGTCGATACGGTCGATATATTGCTGCGCTTCGGCGCGCATGGGAACTCTCCAGACAATTCGGGGCGCTCCCCGGCATCGGGCAGGAAACGCACTAAACGCCTGCCCCTATCCGAGGGCAGCGGATTTGGGAAGATTCAATCCTCCAAGCCATGTCCGCGCAGTCTCCCAACAGGCCAGGCCAAACCTTGTCCCTCCAGACGCTATGCCATACACCATCTGCCACGCCCAAAAGAGGCGCAAGGAGAGGAACGACATCTTGGCTGAACGACAATCTACCCATCCCGCACCGGCGCAGGCCGTTCTCGTGATACTCGCGCTCGTACCGATTATCGGCATTTTCTACGCCATCGGCTCCGCCCTGGGCGTGGCGAGCTTCCTTTTCTTCGGTTTTATCTTCGTGCTTTATTGGGCGGGTATCAAAGGCATGAATCCTGCGGAGTTCGCACCCGCGCTGTGCGGTTCCCTTGGCGGACTAGGCATGGCATTTCTGCTGCACAGCCTGCCGACGGTTCTGGGCATGGCCGGAATGGCGATTGCGGTGACTGGCGTGGTCGTCGCGATCTATCTACTCATTCGCGGCCAGGCCAGCCTGATCGTCAACAATGCCTTCATGCTGCTGCTGACGCTCGGCAACCCCATTATTTTTGAAAAGGACGCCGATTTCGCCGCTGCGGCGGTCGCCATCGTAACAGCAGCAGCCTATGTCGGGGGCCTCGCATTTCTGATGAAGCGCTTCTCCGGCGGATTGCGCGCAAAGGCGCAATAACGGGCCAGCAAAGGCGGGAGGTTGGAGCTTCGAGCTTTAAATCGGCACCACCTCCTTTTGCCGTTCGCCCTGAGCCTGTCGAAGGGCTCCACTTCTTTTAGAAAGAAAGGGGCTTCGACATCCGAACGAGGCAAGTGACTCGTTCGGACAGCCCGAACGGGTTGAAGGATTCAGATAAAAAGCACGACGCCTTAGTAAATCCCGCCTTGATCCTGCAGGAAGTCGCTGTCCGTCCGCTGCCGCGTCTGCGACCCTGCCTCGCGCCGGGCGGCGGCCTGTTCCTGAGCGGCCACCTCTTCCTTGCGGATCGATCGGCGCGGTTCCGTCTCGGGCTTGAACGCTTCCCAGATCACGGCAGGCTTGGGCTCGTCGGTGGGCCATACGCCATAGACGCGCTTGCCCGACCGGCGGTCGATCGTGACCATGCGGATGCCCGCAGGGGCGACGAAGGGCGTCTTGGGCATGGTTTCCAGCACGGGCGCCATCGCCGCCTTCCAGATCGGCGCGGCGATGCGGCCGCCCTGCGCCCAGCCGCCCAGACTGCGCGGCTGGTCATAGCCCATATAGACGCCCGCGACGATGTCGGGCGATCCGCCGACGAACCACACATTGGTCGGCCCGTTGGTGGTGCCTGTCTTGCCAAACAGCGGCCGTTTCAGGTCGGCCAGGACCGTCGCGGTGCCGCGCTGGATCACGCCTTCGGCGATATGCACGACCTGATAGGCGGTCATCGGGTTCATCACCTGCCGCCCTTCAAAGCCGAAGCGCGGCATGGGTTTTCCATCCCAGTTCGCCGAGTTGCAGCCGTCGCAGGCGCGCCAGCGCAGCGGCCAGATCACCTTGCCGCGCCGGTCCTGCACATAATCCATCACCTTGGGCGAGAGCTGACGGCCCTGATTGGCGAGCATAGCATAGGCGTTCACCATCCGCTCGACCGTGGTTTCGCCCGCGCCCAGAGCGAAGGAGAGATAGGGTTGATAATCGCCGATCCCCATCGCCTTGATGGTGCGCACGACGCGATCCATGCCGGTCTGGCTGGCGGCGCGCACCGTCATCAGGTTGCGCGACTGCTCCACGCCCCAGCGCATCGTCTGCGGCCCCGCGCTGCCGCCAGTGAAGTTACGGAAACATTTCTGCCCCAGCCCCGCACCCTGATAAACGCATAGCGGTCCATCAACGATGATGGAGGCTGGCGTCATCCCGCCGTCAAGCGCGGCGGCATAGACGAACGGCTTGATGGTCGAGCCCGGCTGACGCATCGCCTGCGTCGCCCGATTATAGGAGGACAGGCGACTGTCGAAGCCACCCTGCATCGCCAGGACGCGTCCGGAATGGACCTGTTCGGCCATCATCCCGCCGGACACTTCAGGCACATTGCGCAGCGCCCAGGTCGATCCGTTGCGTGCTACCGCGATCAGGTCTCCCGCCTTCATGCCGTTGAACGCGGGGCCGCCCACGCGGCGATAGGGCATCTGCGCGGCGCTGGCAGGCAGCGTTCCGGTCGATCCGTCGGAAAAGCCGATTTCGGCGCCCGAAGAATTGCGGTCGATAACCGCCGCTATGCGCCAGTCTGCATAATCGATCCCGATATAGCTTGCCGCCAGTTCGCGCTTCCATCCACGGGCCATGTCGATCTGGCCCAACGGGCCGGACCAGCCCTTGCCCGCGTCGAAACGTAGCAGGCCGTTGCGCAATGCCGTCGAGACGCCTTCCTGCAACTTGGGGTCATAGGGGCTGCGCACCCAGAGGCCGCCTGCATAGACGCTGTTGGGGCCATCCTCCGCCTTTTCGCCGAACAGGCCGATCAGGCGGCGGCGCACCTCTTCCATATAATAGCCGCCCGCGCGCGCGTCGAAGCTGGACCCATGCGGTGGCACCGTGCCGAGCGGCTGCGCCTGCGCTTCGTCCAATTGCGCCTGGCTGATCCAGCCGTTTTTGAACATCTCGCCCAGCGCCCAGTTGCGCCGATCTAGCGCGCGTTCGTGGCCGGTCGGGCTTTCGGGGCGGTAGTTGGCAGGTCCCTTGGGCAGGATGGCGAGATAAGCCATCTCGTGCAGCTTCAGGTCGCCCACATCCTTGTCGAAATAGGCACGCGCCGCCGCCTGCACGCCATAGGCGTTCCGGCCGAGGAATATCTGGTTGAAATAGAGTTCGAGGATCTGCTGCTTGGTCAACACACCTTCCATGCGATAGGCGAGGATCATCTCCTTCACCTTGCGCGTGGGGGAATATTCATCGCCGATCAGCAGGTTCTTGGCGACCTGCTGGGTGATGGTCGACCCGCCCTTGGCGCGCTGGCCCGAGCCGATCTTCGTCACATAGTCGAACACGGCGCCGAAGAAGCCGGGAATATCGACGCCATGATGTTCGAAGAAAGTCTTGTCCTCCGCCGCCAGATAGGCGCGGATCAGCAGCGGCGGATAGTCGCTATATTGCAGCTGGACCCGGCGTTCGCGCGCATAGCTGTGCACCGGCTGGCCATCGATGTCGCGCACGATCGTGGGCAGCGGCGGTTCATATTCAAGCAGCGTCGCCGCATCCGGCAGGCCGCGCGCGAAGATGATCCAGAACAGCAGGAAGGCGAGGAAAAGTCCGCCGAGCGCGATCGCCGCCCAGCGGAACCAGCGCCGCTGCCAAAGCGGGGAAAGCCTTTCCCGGAACGCGCGTCCACCCCCGCGCAAACGGTCGGCAAAGGACAAGCGGGCGGTGTGGGGACGGGCCTCTTCCATGACGAGAGGAGGCTCTAAGGTCAAAATGCGGCCAGCGCCAGTGCGGATCGTCGGGCCGCGTGCCGCTCAGCCGCCGCCAAGGGGCAGTCGGCGGGCGAAATATATCTCGACGGCCTTGGCAACGCCCTTCGCTATGCGGCTGCGCCCTTCGGGTGAGGCCAGGAAGGCTGCATCCTGCGCATTGCTGAGATAGCCGGTTTCGAACAGGACCGATGGCGTGTCCGGCGCCTTCAAAACCATGAGTGAGGCATAGCGGTGGAACGTGGTGCGGAACGTCAGGAACGGCGCCCCCTCCCGCTGAAGAAGGCGAGCGAAATTCGCTGATTCCTTCATTGTTTCGCGCTGAGTAAGGTCGATCAGTATAGACGACACCTGATCAGTCTGTGCGCCCAGATTGACGCCATTCAGAACGTCCGCCCTATTCTCCCGCGCGGCCAGCCGCGCCGCTTCCCGATCCGACGCCACCTCCGACAATGTATAGACCGTCGCACCCCGCGCCTCATGATTGTCCGCCGAATCGGCATGGACCGAAATGAAGAGGTCCGCATTCATCTTCCGCGCGATGCCATAGCGTTCCTGCAGGACCAGAAAGCGGTCGTCATCCCGTGTCAGCGCGACGCGAAGTCGGCCCGACTTCACCAGTTCATCCCGGATCGCCTGCGCGATCGCGAGCGTCAGATCCTTTTCGCGCTCGCCGGTTTCCGCGTTGATCGCGCCGGGATCATGCCCGCCATGCCCCGCATCGATGACGATCAGCGGACGGGACGCGTCGGTTGATCCTTCCACCCTTGGTAGCGAGAGGCCGCGCGCCACCGGCGGGATCGGCACGGTGATGCTGTGCAACCGCTTGGCCGGACGGGGCGCCATGGAGGCTGGCTTGTCGAAGCTGATGCGCGCCGCCCCCTGAGGACCGGCCAGAAAAGCAGTTGCCAGGGCAAGGGCGTGGAGCATGGCGCGCTTGTGCCTCGCACCGCCCCATGCCGTCCAGCCCCATTTCAGCGGCGGCCATTCGCCGTCGCGTTTACCTTTGCTTCACCATGTTGGGCGATTAAACGCAGGAATGGCAGCATTCGTCCTGGACCAAACAATTTTGCGGAGGACGTTGCTAGGCTGGCCTTAGGCTGCTACCCATTCACATTCCTGAAAGAAACGCCCACATTAGGCCCGGTTCTTCATCAGGAACTTTCACGGCAGCATCGGCGGGCGCCAACCGCTCAGACCCGATGCGACGAACAGGTTGACGCTGCATGAGGCATGATTTCCATTCCACGCTGAGCCCGATAGCGGGCGATGCGGCGTGGATGGAGCGGACCGGCGATTTGCCCGGCCCTGCCGATGCAGCAGAAGCGCAGTTTTTCCTGTCAAACCGGACGATAGCAACACCCGCGCCGCTGGCGGCGCGACTGCGTTCGTCCCCCCACTATCGCGTGGCAGCCCGGCCCAGTGCCGCTGGCAGCTTTCGCCGGAGAATAATAAATGACAATGCGTATGCTGATCGATGCGCGCCACCGGGAAGAGACCCGGGTCGCGGTCGTCAAAGGAAACCGGATCGAGGAGTTTGATTTCGAATCGGCCGAGCACAAGCAGCTCAAAGGCAATATCTACCTCGCCAAGGTTACCCGTGTAGAACCCTCGCTCCAGGCGGCGTTCGTCGATTACGGCGGCAACCGCCACGGCTTCCTGGCGTTCAGCGAAATTCACCCCGACTATTACCAGATTCCGCGCGAAGATCGCGAGGCATTGCTGCGCGAGGAACGCGAGCACGCCGAGGAAGAGGCCGCTCTGCGCGCCGATTTCGAGGATGACGATGATCATCATGGCGACGATGGGCTGGAACTGGTCGAAGCCACGCATCATGAAGATGATGAGGGCGAGGCCAACGAAAGCAGCGAAGGCCCCGCAAAGGGTGGCCGTCGCAAGCGCGGTGGCGATGAAGCCGCCGACGAACTGCGCCGCAAGCGCATGGCTCTGCGTCGTCGCTACAAGATCCAGGACGTCATCAAACGCCGCCAGGTGCTGCTGGTCCAGGTCGTCAAGGAAGAGCGCGGCAACAAGGGCGCGGCGCTGACTACCTATCTTTCGTTGGCCGGTCGCTATTGCGTGCTGATGCCGAACACGTCGCATGGCGGCGGGATTTCGCGCAAGATCAGCAACGCTGCCGACCGCAAGCGGCTGAAGACGATCGTCGCGGAAATGAACCTGCCCTCGACCATGGGCTGCATCGTCCGCACGGCCGGGCTCCAACGCACCAAGCCGGAGATCAAGAGGGACTTCGACTATCTCGCCCGCCTGTGGGACGAGATCCGCGAAAAGACGCTTAAGTCCGAAGCGCCCGCGCTGATCCACAATGACAGCGACCTCATCAAGCGCGCGATCCGCGATATCTACAACAAGGATATCGAAGAGGTCATCGTCGAAGGCGAATATGGCTACAAGGCCGCCAAGGACTTCATGAGGCTGCTGATGCCGAGCCACGCGCGCCGGGTGCAGCAATATGCCGACGCGGTTTCGCTGTTCCAGCGCGCGGGCGTCGAAGATCAGCTGGCCGCGATGTACAATCCGGTCGTGCAACTGAAGTCGGGCGGCTATCTGGTCATCAACCCGACCGAGGCTTTGGTGTCGATCGACATCAACTCGGGCCGGTCGACCCGTGAGCATGGCATCGAGCAGACCGCCGTCGCCACCAACCTGGAAGCTGCCCGCGAAATCGCTCGTCAGTTGCGCCTGCGCGACATGGCTGGCCTCGTCGTCATCGACTTTATCGACATGGAGATGAACTCCAACATCCGTAAGGTCGAAAAGGCGATGAAGGAGGCGCTGAAGGACGATCGCGCCCGCATCCAGGTCGGCCGCATCTCGGGCTTTGGCCTCATGGAAATGAGCCGCCAGCGCCTGCGCACCGGCGTGCTGGAAGCATCGACCCGCCAGTGCCCGCATTGCGAGGGCACCGGCCTTGTCCGCACGGCGTCGTCGGCGGGCCTTTCCGCGCTGCGCATGTTGGAAGAGGAAGCGGCGCGTGGTCGCGGCAACCTCGTCACCCTGCGCGCCAGCCAGGAAGCGGCCTTCTATGTCCTCAACAACAAGCGCCGCGAACTGGACGAGATCGAACAGCGCTATGGCGTGACGATCGCCATCCTGCCCGATGGCGAGGTCGAAGGCGCGCGCATGTCGGTGGAAGCCAGCGGCCCGCGTCCGGAACGGGTGGTGAGCTATGCTCCGATCGTCGAGGAAGAGGATGACCTCGATATCGTCGAGGAGCTGGAAGAAGAGGAAATCGAGGAAGTCGAGGCCGCTGAGCGCGAAGAGCGCGGCGACCGGGGCGAGGATCGCGAAGGCGGCCGCCGCCGTCGTCGTCGCCGCCGTCGTCGTGGCGGCCAGCGTGACGATCACCATGCCGAGGGCGAAGCAGAGGCTACCGACGCCCCGGCCGAGGACGCTGGCGAAGAAGTCGAATCGACTGACGAAGAAACGGAAGAACAGCCTGTCGAGGCCCATGGCGAAGGCGAAGAGGCCAGTCGCCGTCGTGGCCGTCGCGGTCGTCGTGGCGGACGCCGTCGTCGCGAGGGCGAAGCGGTTGCCGACGAGGCTGCGAGCGAAGTCGCTGAGGCTTCCGAGCCCGCCGCTGTCGAGGCTGTCGCCGAGACGGTAGCAGAAGCAGCGCCCGAAGCGCCTGCGGAGGAAGAGGCGCCAAAGACGCGCCGTCGCCCCCGTGCTCGCAAGGCAAAGGAAGTCGTAGAAGCGCCCGTGGAGGCCCCCGAGGCTCCGGTCGAAGCGGCAGCCGAGGAAGCGCCCGCCAAGCCCAAGCGCACCCGCCGCAAGAAGGCAGAGGCCGCTCCCGAAGCGCCTGCCGAACCGGCCGTGAGCGTGGAACCGGAAGCCGACGCGCCCGCCAAGCCCAAGCGCACTCGGCGCAAGAAGGTTGAGGCCATTGCCCAGGACGCGGCGGAGGCTCCCGCGATCGCAGGAGCCGTGGCACCGGAAGCTGGCGCAACAGCGGCGGCTGCTGGTGAGAGCGCGGTCTCGACGGCTGATGGCGAAGAGACGAGCGACGACGATAGCGCACCGCGCCGTGGATGGTGGCAGCGCACCTTCGGTCAGTAAGGACGTCCGCCCGATGAGCAACGCCGCCGCCTTGCCGGTTTTCCGGAAAGGTGGCGGCGTTCTCGCTTCAGGCGGAGTTCATGGCGATGCTGGCAGGCGCGCGGACATGCTGCGTTCGTCCCTGCTCCATGGTGATCGGCCATGATGCGCCGCTGGCTGCGTCCCGCCGCGATTGCCGCTGCGTCGCTGGCATTCATGGTCCAGCCCGCGATGGCGCAGCAGATCCTGCGCGACGCCGAAACCGAAGCCTTCATGGCTGACATGTCCGGCCCGCTGGTCAGCGCAGCGGGGATGGAGCCGCGCAATGTTCAGGTGCTGGTTCTCAACGATCCGGAAATCAACGCCTTCGTCGCAGGCGGCCAATATGTCTGGGTTCATAGCGGCCTGATCGCCGCGGCCGACAATGTGAACCAGCTGCAAGGGGTCGTCGCCCACGAACTCGGCCATATCGAGGGCGGCCATGTCATCCGATCATCGGAAGGCATGAAGGCCGCGACGGGCATCACCCTGCTCAGCCTGGTCCTGGGCGCCGCCGCGATTGCGGCAGGCGGCGCGGAAGCGGGCATGGGCATATTAGGCATGGGCCAACAGGCGGCGATGGGCAAATATCTCGCCTTTTCCCGCGCGCAGGAAAGCTCGGCCGACCTTGCGGGTGCGCGCTATTTGAGCAAGGCGGGCCTGTCGGGCAAGGGTAGCCTGGAATTCTTCAAGAAGTTGCAGAACCAGGAATATCGTCTCGCGATCCCTCAGGAAGATAGCTACGGCCGCACGCATCCGCTGTCCGGCGAACGCATCAATGTCCTGCGGGAAGTGTATACGGTCGATCCCGCGTGGGACAAACCCATCGACCCGAAGCTGGAATCCCGGTTCGAGCGTATCAAGGCCAAGCTGGTCGGCTTCGTTTCCGAACCCACCCAAACATTGCAAAGATATCCCGAGAGTGATCAGTCGATCCCGGCGCATTATGCGCGCGCCTATGCCTGGCATAAAAGCGCCTATCCCGACAAGGCGATAGCCGAGGTGAACGCCCTTCTGACAGCGCAGCCGCATGACCCTTATTTCCTGGAACTCAAGGGTCAGGTGCTGCTGGAAAGCGGCAAGCCTGCCGACGCCATCCCGCCGCTGCGCGAAGCCGTGCAACTGACGCAGCAGCCCTTGATCGCCACGATGCTGGGCCATGCGCTCATCGCGACGGAGGATGACAAGAACTTCGCCGAGGCCGAACAGGTGCTGCGTAATGCTGTGGCGCGCGACCGGGAAAATCCGTTCGCCTGGTATCAGCTTGGGGTCGTTTATGAACGGCGAGGTGACACGCCCCGCGCGGCGCTGGCCACGGCGGAACGCTATGCCCTGATGGGCGACGACCAGATGGCGCTGCGCAGCGCGGACGCGGCCATGCAGGGATTGAAGCCCGGCACGGTTGACTATCTGCGGGCGCAGGATATCGCCATGGTCTCCCGCGCAGCCGTCGAGCAGAAGCGAAAGAAGAAATGACCGAAACCTCTCGACCCGGCTTTCGCGCCGCCCTTTCCAACAGGACCATCCAGATGACGATCGGCGCCCTCGCCTTCATCGCCGCCACTGCCGCTGGCGCGGCTCTAGGCATGCAGAGTAGCGGCAGCGTCGCCGCCGGAGACAAGGCCGCGATCGAGAAGATCGTGCGCGACTATATTCTGGAGCATCCGGAAATCATTCCCGAAGCGGTCGAGCGGCTGCAGGCTAAACGCGTGTCGGACAGCATCGGCGAAAGTCGCAAGGCCATCGAAACGCCCTATGCGGGCGCGTGGGAAGGCGCAGCCAACGGCGATGTCACGGTGGTCGAATTCTTCGATTACGCATGCGGCTATTGCCGCGCATCCCTGCCCGACCTTGCCAAGCTGGTGGGCGAGGACAAGGGGGTGAAGGTCGTCTATCGTGAATTGCCCATCCTCTCCGACGAGAGCGCCGATGCGGCAAAGGTGTCGCTGCTGGCGGCGGAAAAGGGCCAGTATATGCCTTTCCATCGGGCGCTGTATGCGAGCGGGCAGGTTACGCGGGAAAGCATTCTGGGCGCCGCCGCCAAGGTCGGAATCGATCGCAAGGCTGCGGAGGCCGCCATGGCCAACAGCAAATATAATGGTGAAATCCAGTCAAACATCGCGCTGGCGCAAAAGTTGCGCGCCACCGGCACGCCGACTTTCGTAGTGGGTGATCAGGTGCTGAACGGCGCGGTCGGTTATGATGCGCTCAAGCAAGCGGTAGCGGCGGTACGGGCGAAGTAAGAGGGGCATCACTCCCTCTCTCCTTCAGGGGAGAGGGGGCGACTAAAAGGCGCTCTCACGCCATTTCCCCTCTCCCGCCTTCGCTTACGCTCGGCACCCTCTCCCCTGAAGGGGAGAGGGGACATGGTGAGCATATCCCTCCTCCTCCGCCATTGACTCATCTACAGCTTTTGCCTATCGGACGCCCCCTGACATGCGGTCGCCCATCGGCGGCCCTTTTTTGTCACGCCCGATTTTGACGTTTTGCTTTGAGGAATGAACGATGAAGCGCACCTATCAGCCGAGCAATCTGGTTCGGAAGCGCCGTCACGGTTTCCGCGCTCGCATGGCGACCCCCGGCGGCCGCAATGTGATCCGCGCCCGCCGTTCGCGGGGCCGCAAGAGCCTGAGCGCCTGAACGACGCGCCGCCGGATCGCGCGCCAGCCATGATGCGGCGGCGCGCTGATTTCCTGGCGGCGAATCGTGGGCGGCGCGCGCCGATGCCAGGCTTTGTCCTGCTGGTGCGCGAACGTGGCGATGGCGATCCGGCGATGCGTATCGGCATCACGGTTACGAAGAAGATTGGCGGCGCTGTCATCCGCAACCGGATGAAGCGCCGTTTTCGCGTCTTGGCGCGGGACTTGTTGCCCATCCACGGAGTCGCGGGCGCCGACCATGTGCTGATCGGCCGTTCCGAAGGCATAGAGCGCGACTTCGCCTTACTCCGGTCGGAATTGGAAAAGGCCCTGGGCAAGGTGATGAGCCGCCCTGCTGGCACCCATCGAGGGCCTCCGCGAAAGAAACCTTCGCGCGAACAGAACGCTCAGGAGCAATGATCGCTCGCTTGCTCATCCTGATCGCGCGCTTCTGGCAGCTTGGCCCCTCGCGCATATTGCCCCCCAGCTGCCGCTATGCGCCGTCCTGTTCGCAATATGCCATAGAAGCCATCCGCAAATATGGTGCGGTGAAGGGTAGCTGGCTCGCCACGAAGCGGCTAATGCGATGCCACCCTTGGGGCGGTTCGGGTTACGACCCGGTCCCCTGATACGAATTTTCACAAGACACGGCGGAGCCGACAAGCGTGGACGACAAGAAGAATATTGTTCTGGCGGTGCTACTGACCGCAGCGATCCTGTTCGGCTGGCCCTATATTGCCAAGCATTTCTTCCCTGCCGCGAACCCGCCCGCGACGAAGATCGAAGGCGGCAAGACCACGCCGGTGGCGCAGGGATCAAGCCCGGTAGCGAGCAGCCCGTCCGCGACTCGCGATCGCGCCCTGGTGTTGAAAGAAAGCCCGCGCGTCGCGATCCGCACGCCGAAGCTGACGGGCTCCATCAACCTGAAGGGCGCGCGCATCGACGATATCGTGCTGCCCACCTATGGCGAAACGATCGCGAAAAATTCGCCCGCGATCCGGCTCTACAGCCCTTCGGGCACGAACGACGCCTTTTTCGCTGGCTTCGGCTGGCAAGGCGAAGGGTTGAAGGCTCCTGACGCGAGCACCGTCTGGACGGCCGACGCGCAGGAACTGACGCCGACCAGCCCCGTGACACTGCGGTGGGACAACGGTGCGGGCCAGGCCTTCGAAATCCGCCTGTCGGTCGATGAGAATTACATGATCACCGCGCAGCAGAAGGTCGTGAACAGCGGCACAGGCATGGTCGCGGTGAAGCCTTATGGTTACATCAATCGCACCGGCATCCCCAAGGACCCGGACACCTGGACCATCCATATCGGCCCGATGGGCGTGTTCAACGGCGCTGCCAACTATGATGTGAATTACAAGGATTTGAACAAGGGTCCTTCCAGCCAAAGCTTCCAGTCCACAGGCGGATGGCTCGGCTTTACCGACAAATATTGGCTGTCGGCACTGGTCCCCGACCAGAAGGCTGCCTTTGAAGGCCAGTTCCGCAAGGGTGCTGGCACGCAGTATCAGGCCGATTACAGCCTGGCTCCGACCATGCTGGCGCCGGGCAAGGCCGTCACCCAGACGGTGCGCCTGTTCGTGGGCGCGAAGGAAGTGAAGACGCTCGAAGCCTATCAGGACGCGGGAATTCCGCTGTTCGACCGGGCGATCGACTGGGGCTGGTTCTACTGGTTCGAAAAGCCGATCTTCGCGCTGCTGCACTGGCTGTTCGAACATATCGGCAATTTCGGCGTCGCCATCATCTGCCTGACCTTCGTGGTCCGCGCGCTGATGTTCCCCGTCGCCCAGCGCCAGTTCGCCAGCATGGCGGCGATGCGCGCGGTGCAGCCCAAGATGAAGGCGCTGCAGGAGAAATATAAGGACGACAAGCCCAAGCTGCAGCAGGAGATGATGGAGCTGTACAAGCGGGAGAAGGTCAATCCGCTCGCTGGCTGCCTGCCCATCTTCATCCAGATCCCGATCTTCTTCGCGCTGTACAAGGTGTTGCAGCTGACGATCGAAATGCGTCATCAGCCCTTCGTCCTGTGGATCAAGGATCTGTCCGCACCCGATCCGCTGCATATCTTGAACCTGTTCGGCCTGCTGCCCTTCACCCCGCCGTCCTTCCTGGCGATCGGCGTGCTGGCGCTGCTGCTGGGTATTTCCATGTGGCTGCAGTTCAAGCTGAATCCGGCTCAGATGGACCCTATGCAGCAGCAGATCTTTTCGATCATGCCGTGGATGATGATGTTCATCATGGCGCCCTTTGCTGCGGGCCTGCTGGTCTACTGGATCACCAACAACTGCCTGTCGATGCTGCAGCAGTGGTGGCTCTACAAGCGCCACCCCGTGCTGAACGCGGCTCCGGCGAAATAAGGCGGATATCCAAGTGGACGAGCAGGAACAGGCAGAGCTGATCGAGGAAGCGCGCAAGGTGTTCGCCGGGCCGATCACCTTTCTCAAGTCAGCGCCGGATTTGAAGTTCCTGCCCGACATGTCGGTCAATGAGGTGGCGTTTGCGGGCCGATCGAACGTCGGCAAATCGTCCCTGCTGAACGCGCTGACGGGCCGCAACGGGCTGGCCCGCACGTCGAACACGCCGGGACGGACGCAGGAACTGAACTTTTTCGATGTCGGCGACCCACTGCGTTTTCGCCTCGTCGACATGCCTGGTTATGGCTATGCGCGCGCGCCCAAGGATATGGTGCGCCAGTGGCGCTTCCTTGTGAACGACTATCTGCGCGGGCGGGCGAAGCTGAAGCGCGCACTCGTACTGATCGACAGCCGCCATGGCATCAAGGATGTCGATAACGAGATTTTCGACATGCTGGACGCGGCGGCGGTCAGTTACCGCATCGTCCTGACCAAAGCAGACAAGGTAAAGGCCAGCCATCTCGCCGAAGTGATACAGGCGACTGGCGATGCCGTCCGGAAACGGCCCGCTGCCCATCCGGAGATTATCCCGACCTCAAGCGAAAAGGGCATGGGCATAGCGGAACTTCGGGCGGCCGTTCTGGCCAGCGTTACTGAAGGGTGACAAGAGCGGGACAGTTGACGCTGCCCCCCTCCGCTGATGCTTAAAGCTATCACATTCGCCAAATAGCCAAGGCCGGGATCAGAACAGTTCATATTGCCCGTCTCCTTTGAGCGTCCAGGTGCCCAGAATATCGTGCCGTGTGCGGCCCACATGGCTGCAAACCAGGACAAACTGGTCGAGCGACCACAGGAAGCCGTCGATACTTTGCTGCGCCGGAGGGCCATCCCTGTAGAATAGCGTCTGGTGCGGGCTGAAGCTCCAGCCGGGGCGCAAGGCCACGCCTGCCCCCCGCATCGCGTTGATGATCGAATTCTGTAATTGATTGAGCAGCGGCAGGGATCGGGACGGGCGCAGGGCGGCGGAGCGATTGCTGAAGCTTAGTCGGTCGAGCCTCATGTCAAAAGGTTCAGCTTCGACCATAGTCCCCGCCCGCAGCAATGCCTTGATCACCGCATAGGGATATTCGACATAGTCGGCGGTCACGGCCAGCGTGACATGCTGATGCTCCAGCCGGATGCGGCGCGCCCCGCCGCCCAGCGTCTCTGCCAAATGATCGGTCTGGCGCGCGATGATCGCCGACGGCTTCAGCGCGAAAAAGAGACGATATTTGGTGTCGGCGCGCATGTCATGGCGCATGGCTGATCCTTTCGAGTCGATATGTTCACTATATGTTCCTATAGCGCTGATAGCGAGTCTCCCGGGAGCCGATGCGCCATTCGGACGTTAGGCATGGTCTCAACCAAGGAGTGTCCGATGGCCCACCTCACGCTGCCGCAGCTGGCGAAGAAGATGAAGGATATCGACTTCGCGATGCTTTCCACCCGCGCTGAAGGTGGCCAGATCGCCGCACGGCCGATGAGCAACAATCGTGATGTCGATTATGATGGCGACAGCTATTATTTCACCACCGACGACACCGTCATGGTCCACGATATCGAGCGCGACCCGAAGGTTGGCTTGGCCTTTCAGGGCTCCGCCGGGTTGTTGAAGCAGCGCCCGCTATTTGTGGCGATAGAAGGACGCGCCGATCTTGTCCGTGACAAGGGGGCGTTCCAGGCGCATTGGAACAGTGACCTTGACCGCTGGTTCGGCGAGGGCATCGACACGCCGGGGCTGGTGATGATCAAGGTGAGCGCGGAACGGGCGCATTATTGGGATGGAGAGGATGAAGGGGAGGTCCAGCTCTGATCTTGACGGATGGGCGGGCAAGCAAGACCGCGTCAGGACGGCGTCGCGCTGGATATTGTCCCTATTTTATCTGATCGCGGGGTTCGCTCATCTCACCCGGCCTGGCGGCTTTATAGCCATCACGCCAGATTGGGTGCCCCACCCCGCTGACATCATCGCGCTGACCGGCGTGGCGGAAATTGCGGGCGCTGCGGGATTGCATATCCCTAGACTGCGCAAGGCCGCCGGGATCGGCTTGGCGCTTTATGCGCTGTGCGTGTGGCCCGCCAATCTGAACCATGCGCTCAACAATATTCCATTGAGCGGCGTGCATTTGAGCTGGTGGTATCACGGCCCGCGCCTGCTGTTGCAGCCGGTGATCATATGGTGGGCCTTGTGGTCCAGCACGGCGGTCGAATGGCCGTTTGGGCGGAAACGTGACGTCCCATATCAATGATTGTCTTTGAAATGGGCGGCCCTACTGTGGCGCCCGCCTTACACGAACAAAGATAGAGAGAGTGATGACCCGGCACATCCCCTGGATCCTGACGGCCATAGTCGGGGCGATCGCCTTGTCAATGGTTGCGATATCCCGGGGCGAGGCGGTCAATGCGCTCTGGATCGTCGTGGCGGCAGTCAGCAGCTTCCTTGTCGCCTATCGCTATTACGCGCTCTACATTGCGCGGCATGTGATGCGGCTTGATCCTGCACGACCCACGCCCGCACTAAGGCGAGCCGACGGCCTGGATTATGTCGCGACCGACCGGGTGGTCCTGTTCGGGCATCATTTCGCGGCCATCGCAGGCGCTGGGCCTCTTGTGGGACCCGTCTTGGCCGCGCAGATGGGTTATCTGCCCGGCACCATCTGGATCATCGCAGGCGTGGTGCTGGCGGGCGCGGTGCAGGATTTCATGGTCCTGTTCATTTCCATGCGCCGCGATGGCAAATCGCTGGGCGAGCTTATCCGCATGGAAATGGGGCAAGCGGCTGGGACGATCGCGCTGTTTGGCGCCTTCATGATCATGGTGATCATCCTGGCAGTGCTGGCGTTGATCGTGGTGAAGGCGCTGGCGGAAAGTCCATGGGGCATGTTCACCGTGGCCGCCACAGTGCCGCTCGCCCTGCTGATGGGCGCCTACACGCGCTGGATAAGGCCGGGACGGATTGGCGAGGTCTCGCTGATCGGCCTCATCGGCCTGCTGGCGGCGATCATATATGGGCAGTCGATCGCGCAATCGCCGCTATGGGGGCCAGTCTTCACCTTCACGCCGGTGCAATTGTGCTGGATCCTGATCGGCTACGGCGCGGTGGCATCGGTGCTGCCGGTGTGGCTGCTGCTGGCGCCGCGTGATTATCTTTCGACTTTCCTCAAGATCGGGGCGATCGCCGCGCTTGCCATCGGCATCGTCATCATGGCGCCACCGCTCAAAATGCATGCCGTGACGCAGTTCGTGAACGGCAATGGTCCGGTCTGGTCGGGCGGGCTCTTCCCCTTCCTGTTCATCACCATCGCTTGCGGGGCGGTGTCGGGATTTCACGCCCTGATCGCAAGCGGCACAACGCCGAAGCTGATCGCGAGCGAGAGCGACGCGCCGCTGATCGGCTATGGCGCGATGCTGATGGAAGCGTTTGTGGCCATCATGGCGCTGGTGGGTGCGTCGATCCTCGATCCCGGCATTTATTTCACGATGAACAGCCCGGCGGCGGTGATTGGCACCGACGCGAGCAGCGCGGCCGCCGCCGTCACCGCGATGGGCTTTCCCATCACCCCTGACCTTATCGCCCAGACCGCCCGTGATGTGGGCGAACATACCATAATCTCTCGCGCGGGCGGCGCGCCGACGCTGGCCGTGGCCATGGCGGAAATCTTTTCCCATGTGATTGGCGGCCCGGCCATGAAAGCCTTCTGGTATCATTTCGCCATATTGTTCGAGGCGCTCTTCATCCTCACGGCAGTTGACGCGGGCACGCGCGCGGGCCGTTTCATGTTGCAGGATCTGATTGGACTGGCCGTGCCGCGCTTCAAGGATACAGCGGGCATCATGCCGGGACTGGTGGCCACCGCGCTGACGGTTTCGGCCTGGGGCTTCTTCCTTTATCAGGGCGTCACGGACCCGCTGGGCGGCGTGAATACGCTATGGCCGGTGTTCGGCATTTCCAACCAGATGCTGGCGGCGATCGCGCTGATGCTGGCGACGGCGGTATTGTTCCGGATGAAGCGGAACCGCTATGCCTGGGTGACGATGATCCCGACCGCCTGGCTGCTGGTCTGCACATTATCGGCCGGACTGCTGAAGCTGTTTTCGCCCGATGCGAAAGTCGGCTTCCTTGCCCATGCGGCGAAATTCTCGGCAGCGGCGAATGAGGGCAAGTTGCTCAGCCCCGCTAAGTCCATGGCGGAAATGCAGCAGATCATCTTCAACGACCGGGTGGACGCCGGGCTGGTCGCCATTTTCCTGATGGTGGTGCTTTCGCTGCTGTTCTTCACCGTCCGCACCTGCCTTGCCGCGCGGCGGGCCGATGCGCCGACGGCGCGCGAAATCCCCGCTTCTCTGGTGCCAGCAGAATGATCGGATTGCTCGACAGGATGCGCCGGATGGCGATGATGATGGTCGGTGTCCCCGATTATGAGGGCTATGCCCGGCATATGCACATGCATCATCCCGGCGAGCCGGTCATGACGCCCACCGAGTTTTTCCGCGATCGGCAGAAGGCGCGCTATGGCGGGAAGAATGGCGGCAAATGCTGTTGAAGACGCCGGTCAACTGCGGGCGTTGAAGCCTGCGATCATGCCCGCCGCGATGGACAAGGCGATCTCGGCCGATCCAACCGCGCCGATGTCGAGCCCCGCCGGGCCGTCTATTCGCTCAAGTTGCTCTGCGGAAAAACCCATTCCCGACAGGCGCTCAAGCCGCGCCGCATGGCTCTTGCGCGACCCCAGCGCAGCGACATAGCCGGTCGGCGCGCGCAGGGCAGCGGCCAGAGCTGGATCGTCGATCTTGATATCATGGCTGAGCGTCACGATTGCCGTCGCCTCGCCGGGGCGGCGCGCCCCGATCGCCTCGTCGGGCCAACGATCGTCCAACTCGACGCCGGGAAAGCGTTCCTCTGTCAGGAATCGGCCGCGCGGATCAATCACCACGGGTTTCACGCCCATGGCTTGGGCCAGCGCGCACAAGGACTGAGCGATCTGCACCGCGCCGACGATCAGCAGCTGGCGCGGCGGATCGTAGCGGTTGTGGAATTGACCCTCGATCACTGCCTCGCGGGTGATGCCTGTACCAAGGTCGGTGGAAAGGGTGAGGGACCGCCCCTCATCGCGGGCATCAGCAATCCGGTCGAATAACTCGGGCGCGAAGCTCCCCTCCTCCACCGGCTGGACCAGCACGCTGATCTCGCCTCCGCAGGGAAGGCCAACGGACCAGGCGTCATCATCGGCAACGCCATAGCGTTCCAGATGCGCCGGGCGGCCCGTGATCACCTCTTCCGCCCGTTGCAGGACATCAGCCTCAACGCAGCCCCCTGAAATGCTGCCTTCGAAACGTCCGTCGCGATGGACGATCATGTGGCTGCCGCGCGGCCGGGGGGCCGATCCCCATGTCGATACGACCGTTGCGAGCGCCATGGGCGCGCCACGCCACTCGATCGCCTTGCGTATCACCGCGTCATTGTCGTTCAATCCCGGCCTCCTTGCCCAACGCACATAGGAGGCCGCCAACGTCTCGCCAAGCTAGGGCCGATACGACATTCAGTTCTGGCGGCCTGCAAATGGCGGTTCTCCGCGCTTCCGGCGCTCACGTACTTTGAGTACGCTGCGTTGAAGCGAGGCGCGTGACTCGCTTCAAGGGTCACGGAAAACCACCATTTTCGGCTCGCCATCTCCTGAATGTCTATCGGCCCTAGACGAGCCGCCGCCCCGTCCATACGACCCGGCCGACGATCGCCACCAGTGATGGGTCGATGTCCACCCAGTCGGGATAATGGACATTGTCGCTGCGGACACTGAACAATCCTCGGCGTGGCCCCATCGCGATACGCTTCACCATCAGCACGCCATCCAGTCGCAGCACATATACCCCGTCGCGCAGCCGCATCGCGTCATCATCATGGTCGACCATGATCTCGTCACCATCATTGAGCGTCGGCGCCATCGATTCGCCATCCACCCGGATGATGGAAACTCTTTGAGGCTTCACGCCCAGATGGCGCAACCAATTGGCATCGAAAGCCAGGACGCCCGCCGCCCGCTCATCTTCGTCAAGCGAACCGGGTCCCGCCGACGCGCCGAGCGACAGGCGCGGCACAGGCACCACTGCGGGCAAAGGCCGCGATTTCCTTTCCACCGGGGCCTGGCGCCCCGGCCCACCCAGCAGGTCTTCGGCAACGCCAAAATAACGCGCCAGCACCCGCCGGTCCTCCTCATCCAGCTTGCGGGGCGTGCCGCGCTTGATGAATTGCTGAACATAGGCCGGGTTACGTTTCAGCAGGCGGGATAGATCGGCATAATTCTCCCCCCTCTCGGCAATCAGCCGTTCCAGCACCACGCGCGGATCTTCTCCATTACCGACCATGATTCATCCATAATGATAGGAATTTTCCTAGACAAGTAGGAAATAGGGGAAGAAATAGGAAAACACTTAGAGATTCGCAGGGGGCGAATCGCGTTGAAGAGGGAGATTGGAACGCATGCTGATTCGCGCCGTAGAGAAGTTCCTGCGGGATAACGGCATTCCGGCGACACGCTTTGGCCGTGAAAGCGTTCGCGATCCCCGTCTGGTGTTCGACCTGCGTCAAGGTCGCGAACCGGGGGAACGGATCAAGAGACGTATAGAACATTTCATGAACACATATCGCAGGAGCGCGGGTCAATGACAAGTCTGGATCATCTCCGCCGAGGCCGGAAACTGGTCGAAAATGAAGGAAGGCGCCTAAGCGGACAGGATCCCTTGCCCCGACTGCTCGCCCAATTGATCGAGCGTGCAGGCGAACCGGCGAGCATCGAAAGCGCCATGAGCCGTCCCTGGGCCAGCGCATTGTTCCAGGGGAGGCAGCACGTCATCACGCTGTGGATTAAGGGGCCGAACGCCAGAGGTCGACGAGCCCGGTTCGCCGAGGGGCTGGAGGACGCCGAATGGTCGCTGCCCAGACATTTCGTAGCCGACATCATAATTGATGGCGGCAGGTCGGATGCAGATGACGAATGGGTCGAACTGTCGGCGCTCACCATCGAAGATTGGTGAGCGGCAGTTCTCAGCGCGCCCGATCCGCCATGGCCCGCAATGTGCCAAGCGCCGCGCGCAGCGCCTGATCGACGTCATCCTCGACCCGATCCCGCACCGGGACCCGCTGTTCGGTCGGCATGTCAGCGATGACACCGTCGGCGGCGGCAGTCCTGGTGCCGCGCACACGATCGGTGAGGCCTTTTTCGAATCGCGCGGTGAGTTCAGCCAGCGAAGGCAGGCTGGGAGTTGGCGGAATGTCGTTGGACAGAGATGCGGGGGCGGGATCGGTGGCCATGACGCTCACCGCTTCAAATTCGGCATCGACCGCTGAATGAATGTCCGGGGCTTCTGCTGGCGTCGGCGCGCCGGGCAAGATTGCCGCCTCCGCTTCCGGTTGAGCCGATTCGAACTGTTCACCGCGCGCGGGGCCAATCCGGGGGAAAATCTCCAGGCCGCCAAAGTCGCGGCTCGCAAAGATGGGGGCACGCGCCGGGGCGTCGGGATGCGCGTCGGCGCGGCGCATCAGCGGACGCGATATTCTGGAGGCTCCCGAGGTCCGGCCGCGAGACAACCAGTTCAGCTTCGGCAATGCAAAACCCATATCACTCACTCCTGTAACGCCGCGAGAGCGTTGATCCTTTTTCATCGGCACGGGCGCCGCGTTGAAACTTACAAAACCCATCGCCATCAGCGCGCCGAAGCCTGCGACAAGCAGGCGCGCCTTCAACCCCAATGGCGGCGCGGCGGCGGGCAAGGCTTCGCTCAGTCCGCTCGACGCGACCATTGTTTCGACCAGTCCCACGGGCATCGCCAACAGGATCAGCGCGAACGCCAGCCCTGCCAGCACGGCCGGGGTCATCGCCCTATGAAGTCGAACCGCCGCCATGTTTCAGTTCAGGCAGCGGCGCGAATGCGCGCCATCCGCTGCGCCAGTAACCGCTCATAGACAGGCCCATAACGCAGAATATTTGACGACCAGTTACGCTCGCGCTCGACAAAGGCGCGGGCCGTTGCCCGCCGATCGTCCCAGAAACCACGATCAGCGAACATCTCCGCCAAAGCGGCCGCAATGGCCGCCGGATCGCCGGGCGCGAACAGCGTGCCGGTCACGCCATGTTCGATCAGTTCACGATGACCGCCTACATTGGAGGCAGCCACCAGCCGCCCCTGCGCCATCGCCTCCAGCGGTTTGAGCGGGGTCACAAGATCGGTGAGCCGCATCGCCTTGCGCGGATAGGCAAGCACATCGACCTGCGCATAGTAATGCTCGACCTCATCATGAGGGACGCGACCCACGAAGACGATATGGTCGGCAAAAGGTGAGGCCGTCGCCTGGTCGCGCAGCGCCTGTTCGCGCGGGCCGCCGCCTACCAGCAGCAGCTTGACCTTGGGCCGCGCGCGCACCAGCCGGGGCATCGCGGCGATGAGGTCGTCCAGACCTTCATAATCATAGAAGCTGCCGATGAAGCCGACCACGTCGGCGCCCTCAAGCCCCAGCCTTGCGGTAAGCGCCGGATCGCGGCGCACCGGCGTGCCGAATTGCTCCATATCCACGCCGTTGGGCGAGACGATGATCTTGGTCGGGTCGATCCCGCGCGCAACCAGATCGCTCCGCAGTCCTTCGCAGATGACGGCAACGGCATCGGCCGCGCGCACCGCATGGGTTTCCAACTGCCGGGTCAGCCAATAGCGGGGGCTGCCTTCGGTGCCGGTGCCGTTTCCGACCGCTGCATCCTCCCAGAAGGCGCGGATTTCGTAGATCATCGGAATGTCATGCCGTTTGGCCGCGCGTTGCGCCGCCATGGCGTTCAACACGGGCGAATGGGCGTGGATTACATCCGGCCGCCACCGAGTGATCAGCGAATCAATGGCGTCCGCATGCGCCGCGATGTCTCGCCATTCGCGCAGCAACGGATTGCCGGTTGCCGGTATGCCCGGCGTGCGATGAAAATGAAGGCCGTCCACGACCTCTTCTGCTGGGCCTTTGGCGCCGTGACGCAATCCGGTGATTGCCCGCACGTCCCAGCCCTGCGCCATTTGCGCTCGCAGGATCGCACGCGTGCGGAAGGTGTAGCCGCTATGCATCGGCAGGCTGTGATCGAGCACATGGAGTATCCGAGTCATGACGCTTCTTGTGCCGGAAAAGGTTTAACGGCCCGTCAACTCTGCCGCGCTAGGGAAAGGCCGTGGCCATGGAAGAACCCTTCGCGCGATGATTGACGCCCTGTCCCTGCTGATCAGCCATGGCGTCATCATGCTGGCGGCCTGGCGCCTGCTGCCGCGCGCCGATCTGGATGACGAATCGCAGGTGGAGCGATCGCGCGATGCGTGACCTGTTCTTCCTCGCCTTCCTCGGCGCCTTCTTCCTGCTGGGGCTGCGGCGTCCATTCCTGCTGATCGCCGTCTACGCCTATATCGACATCGTCTCGCCGCAGCGGCTGTCCTATTTCCTGCTGAACCGCATTCCGATCTCCGCGATAGCCTTTGCTCTGGCAGTGGGTGCATGGCTGCTGGTGGACAAGAAAACGGACTGCCGCTTCTCGATGCGCCAGCTCTTGTTGCTGGTCCTGCTGGCCTGGTGCGGCTATACGACCGCAACCGCCGACTTCCCGCTTAACGCGCATACCAAGTGGGAATGGGTGTGGAAGGCGATGATCTTCGCCATCTTCCTGCCGCTCACGCTCCGCACCCGACTGCGGCTTGAGGCACTGGCGCTGTTCATGGTGCTGTGCGCAAGCACGATCATCATCAATGGCGGCATGAAGACGGCGCTGTCGGGCGGCGGCTATGGCGTGCTCAACCTGATGGTCGATAATAATAGCGGCCTTTATGAAGGCAGCATCATAAGCTGCGTCGCCATCTCGCTAATCCCGCTCATCCTGTGGCTGGCAAAGCATGGCACTATCTTTCCGCCGGACTGGCGCGTGCGCGGCTTCGCCTACGCGCTCTGCCTTGCCTGCCTGCTGATGCCGATCGGGACTGAGGCGCGCACCGGCCTCGTTTGCATCGCCATCCTCGCTGGCATGATGCTGATGCGGTCGAAGCGGCGCTTTATCTACGGCCCGATCATGGCCCTTGCGGCGCTTGCCGCCATCCCCTTCCTGCCCACCAGCTTCACCCAGCGCATGTCGACCATCGAGAATCATCAGGGCGATGAAAGCGCCTCCACGCGCCTTGCCGTATGGAAGTGGACGCTGGACTATGTGAAGGAGCATCCGGGCGGCGGCGGCTTCGACAATTACCTCCAGAACAGCTTCACCTATTCCATGCAGGAACGGGTGACCGACAGCGGCGGATCACGCATGGAGCGGCGGCTCGTTACCGACAAGGGCCGCGCCTATCACAGCGCCTATTTCGAGATGCTGGGCGAGCAGGGCTATTTCGGCTTCGCGCTGTGGCTGCTGATCCACCTCATCTGCTTCATCCGCACCGAAGCAATCCGCCGACGCTATCGGGGCCGCGATGGTCCGGGCGAGGCATGGATCGCGCCATTCGCACTCGCGCTTCAGCAAGGCCATGTCATTTATATGATCGGGTCGCTGTTCGTGGGCATCGCTTACCAACCCTTCATCTTCATGATGCTATCGCTGCAAATCGGCCTCGACACCTATCTCACCCGCAAGCAGCGGGAGGGTGCGCGAGCCCCGGCCATTCCGTTGCGGCCCTTAAAGCCGATCACAGGGGGAGTATGATGAGCGGAGAACTCCGCATTCTGGGCGTCGCCCATGGCTTGTTGCTGGGACTGGTGCTGGCGTCGCCCATGATCGGCAGGGAATTCCTGCCATGGGGCGTGGAAGCGCTGTTCATTATCGCCGCTTTCCAGCTGCGGCTTGCCGACCGGCGATGGGAAACCCGCGCGGGCCTGCGCGGCTGGGTCAGCCATATTCGCATGGCGCCCGGACGCCTCGTCCCCTGGGCCGCCACGGCAGTGGTGGCGGTCATCGCGGGGCCAGAGCAGTCGGCACTCGCCGGATCGATATTGGCGGCGGTGCTGATGGCGGAGCTGCTACTTTATCCTGCCGCAGCCTATCTGCTTGGCCGCCTGCCCCGTGCCGGGATCGCGCTGCTCATCCTTCTGCTGCTCATCGGCTGCGGTCTTGCAGGACAGGGTCAGCCTGCCCGGCTCGCCATGGCTTTCGCGCTAGGGGTGAGCGGCTGCATATTCTGGATGCGCGGGCCGGACGGTGAAGCACGGTCCACCATGATCGCCGGAGCTACAGCCCTGGGCTTTTTCGCGATCGCGCTGCTGCTGCCCAATATGGCGATGATCGCCATGCCCGCCGCGATATTGGCCGCGACCCTGACCCTCGCGCATCTATCGGTCATCCGTCGCCATCCAGAACATTGGCGGTTGCGCAGCAGTGTAACATTTCGTTGGCGCTTGACCGGCTCACAACCCGGCCGATCCTGACCCCGCGCTTTAAGGCCGGGGAACGCAAGCGCGGTAAGGCGGGTTAATGGCTCTTGAGAAGGAGCCAAATGCCGCAACGCCTCGTCCACGCCAATGACAGCCTGCCGGGAATAGCGCGCCGCCCATTGAAACGGGGATGGGCCTATTTCCTTGCTGACGGCACGCGGATCACCGACCGGAACGAAATCTACAGGCTGAACGCCATCGGCATGCCGCCCGCTTACCGTGATTGCTGGTTCTGCCCGCTGCCGCATGGCCATATCCAGGCGACTGGCTATGATGACAGGGGCCGCAAGCAATATCGCTATCATCCGGAGTTCCGCGCCGCGCGCGAAGCGGAAAAATATGGCGGATGCGCCTTGTTCGGACGCGCGCTCCCCCGCCTGCGCGCGCGCATAGAGGCGGACCTGTCGATCCGTGGCCTGCGCAAGGAACGCACCCTGGCCGCGGTCGTGCGCCTGCTCGACCTTGCCAAGGTGCGCGTGGGCAACGAACAATATGCAGCAGCGAACAAGAGCTTCGGCGCCACGACGCTACGCCGCCGCCATGTCGATCTTACCGGACAGAAGCTGCGGCTGCGCTATCGTGCCAAGTCGGGCCGCGAACATGACCTGACGATCAGCGACCGGCGGCTGCTCCGTTTCGTGCGCGCGATGCAGGACCTGCCGGGGCAGCATCTGTTCCAATATCTGGACGAGGAAGGGATCGCGCGGCCGATCACCTCCGGCGACGTGAACGCCTATATCGCGGAAGCCATGCGACATGACTTCACGGCCAAGCATTTCCGTACATGGGGCGCTTCGGCCGTTGCGTTCGAAGCGCTAGCCTCCGGCCCCGTATCGCTCGCGCAGATGGTCGCGCCCGTGGCCGAAGCGCTGGGCAACACGCCCGCCATCAGCCGTAAAAGCTATATCCATCCAGCGCTGATCGAATTGTGCAAATCGGGACAGGATGAATGGCGGGCAGGGCTTCGCTTGCCGCGCAGTACGCGCTATCTCACCCGCTACGAACGCGGACTGATCGCCTTTCTGGAAGAATGCGGAGCAAGCTCCTCTCTTCCTCTGGCGGCCTGACCGCTTAGATTTTTCAGGGATCCCCATGGCTGCAAAGAATGAACCTGCCCTCACGGTTCGCGCTCCCAACCTTTCGGAAATGTGGCACGCCACGGCGAACTGGTTTGCCATTCACTCCTTGCAGATAGTGATTGCCGTCGGGACAGGCATAGCCATCTATCTAGCCCTCGCCGCGCTGCGGCAATTCGGAAAGCGGTTCAGGGGCAAGCCGGGCAGCACCCTCGGCGTTTCCAACGTCGTTGGCCGTGCCATCGCCCGGACCACCCACTTCTTCATGGCCCTGGTCGCCGCGCGGCTGGTGGTCAGCTACGCCAATCCTCCGCAGATGGTGTTGAAGACGGTGGCCTTCCTCTTCACCATTGCCGCCGTTTTCCAGGCCGCCATCTGGGCGCGCGAGATCATCCTGGGCCTCGTTGAACGCAAGACCGTGGGCGAAGACGCTCATGGCGAAACCCTGGCCAACGCCATGGGGTTGATCCGCGTCCTCGTGACCTTCGGCCTGTTCGCCATCGCCTTGGTCGTCGTACTCGACAATCTGGGCGTCAACGTAACGGGTCTGGTCGCGGGCCTTGGCATCGGCGGCATCGCCATCGGCCTCGCCGCGCAGGGCATCTTCTCCGACCTGTTCGCTGCGCTGTCGATCATCTTCGACAAGCCCTTCCGCCGGGGCGAGGTGATCACCTATGACCAGACGACTGCGCGGGTCGAACGCATCGGCCTCAAGAGCACGCACCTTCGGGCAATGACGGGCGAGAAGAAGGTCATCTCCAACGCCAACCTCCTGCAAAAGGAGATCACCAGCCTTCAAACGCTGGAGCAGCGCCGGGTCACCTTTGCCATCGGCATCATCTACCAGACGCCGGATGAAAAGGCTGATGCCATCCCCACCCTGCTTGAGAAGATCGTAACGGCGGAAGGCATGCACTTCGTCAATGCGGGGCTGGTACGCTTCGGCGCGAGCTCGCTGGATTACGAACTCAATTTCGACGTGCCCTACCCCGACAAGCATGATTATTTTCAGTCGCGCCATCGCATCGGCCTTGCGATCTGGAAGCGGTTCAAGGCGGAAGGCATTGAATTTGCCTATCCCACCCAGACGAGCTTTACCGCAGCGCCGGACGGGCAGACGATAATGCCTTATCCCGATCCCATCCACATCGATCATGAAGGGACTGCGCGGCTCACCTGATCCGGTTTTGGATTCGCTTCACCTTCCCCTTGCTTGCCTCGGCCCTGTCAGCCGGTCAGGCAGCAGCATCGCTGATTGGGGATTGAAGATGATTTCACGCGCCAAACTCGCCGCCGCTGCACTGGTAAGCTCCCTCGCCATCGCTCCTGCGCATGCCGAAGGACTTGGAGCCGAAGTCAATTACGGCCGGGCGAATGGTCATTGGGGCACCGAAATCGGCGCTGGCTACGCACTGGACGTGGCGGGTTTCAGCCTGACCCCCGGTGCGGGCGTCTACCTGCGCGATGGTGAGGCAAAGCTTTATGGCCGGGTCGAGGCGACCTACCACTTGCCAGCCTTTGCGACGATCGGCGCGGGCATTCGGTTTAGCGGTGACAACAGCCGACCCTATGCCACCGTCGCGATGCCGATCGTCCCGAAGCTGCGCGTGAAAGGCAATGTCGGTCCCAAATATTATGCCGTGGGCCTGACGCTCGGTTACTGACCCGTGCCCCATAGCGTGCCCGGCTGCAGCATGCCGTCCCGCAAGGCGAGGGCGCCATCCCTGTCCTTGGCCAGCAGCAGGGCACCATCCAGGTCTATCCAGTCGGCGCCCTGCGCGACCAGCGCCGCAGGGGCAATCCCGAGCGACGTGCCAAGCATGCAACCCACCATGATGCGGAAGCCCCGCGCCCGTGCCGCGCGGGCGAGAGCAAGCGCCTCGGTCAACCCGCCCGCCTTGTCCAGCTTGATATTGACCGCGTCAAAGTCCCCCAGTCGATCAAGGTCCGCGCGCGTGTGGCAACTTTCGTCCGCGCAAAGGGGGAGCGGCGCCTTGACGCCCGCCAGCCTGTCCTCACGTCCGTGAAAAACCGGCTGCTCCACCATTTCCACGCCGAGTTCGGCAAGAGCGCCCGCTTCCGCCGCAATGTCGAGATCATGCCAGCTTTCATTGGCATCAACGATCAGCCGTGCACCGGGCGCCCCGACGCGAACCGCCGCGATCCGTTCCCGGTCCCCCTCACCCGTCAGCTTGCATTTCAACAGGGCAAAGCCCCTGCCCGCCGCGGCACGGGCATCGGCTTCCATCTGTTCGGGGTCATTCAGGCTGATGGTGAAGGCAGTGGGCAGCGGTGCAGGGGGTTGAACGCCTGCCAGTTGCCAAACGGGAGTGCCCGCTTGTCTGGCCTCCAGGTCCCACAACGCGCAGTCAAGCGCGTTGCGCGCCGCGCCTCGGGGCATCGCCTCCAGCAGCGCCTCGCGGTCCAGCGGCCCCCGATAGTCGTTGATGGCGGCGGCACAGCCTTCGGCGGTTTCTCCCTCATAATAGATGGGCGTGCCTTCGCCCCGGCCCACATATATTCCGTCGCTCACGGTACAGACGACGACGTCCACGGAGGTTTTGGCGCCCCGACTGATGATGAAGGCGCCTGCTACCGGCCAGCGTTCGATGGTGGCGGAAATTATACGGGTCATCGACGTTTCCTGAGCGGCAAGTTAGGGACCGGACACAGGCTCTATGCGAGAATCGCGGGCCGCCGCATAGTCCCGCCAGATCTTATATAAGGATGGGTGCATCGTGACTTCCCGCGAATTGACCGGCTTTCTTTCCCTGGCCGAACAGGAGGACGGTGCGACACAACGCCGGATGTCCGACCTGGCATGGCGCATCGGTTTTGGGGCGATTAGTTGGCCGTGGCTGCTCGCCAGCCTTTCGGGTGGGCGCAAAGCCGACAAACGCGCCCTGATGGATGAGTTGAACCTGCCCCATGATGCGCTTCCCCATCTTGGCAGCTGGAAGGCGGACGTCGGCTTCCTGCGCCATATCGTGCGGGAGATTGCGCGCTTGCGGCCTGCGCAGGTCGTGGAACTGGGCGCAGGCGCCTCCACATTGGTTGCGGCCAAGGCCTTGGCGATGCATGGCGGAGGCCGCCTGACCAGCTTTGACCAGCATGGCGGCTTTGTCGATGCTACCCGCAACTGGCTCTGCGATCACGGTCTGCAAGCCGACCTGCGCCATGCGCCGCTGGCATCGGAGAGCAGCGATTGGCCGGGGCGCTGGTATGCGCTGGACGATCTGCCTGAGCGCATCGACCTGCTGATCATCGACGGGCCGCCATGGTCGGTTCACCCGCTGGTGCGGGGAGCGGCGGACAGCCTGTTTGCACGGCTGTCGCCCAACGCCGTTGTCTTGCTCGACGATGCGGCGCGACCGGGCGAGCGGATCGTGGCGCGGCGCTGGCGTCAACGTTGGCCGCACATCGACTTTCGGTTGATGCATGACGGCACCAAGGGCACCCTGGTAGGGCGCAGGCGTGACATGTCGATCCCGGTCGCCAACGATAATGAAAGCGGGCGCGGCTGGCAGCATTTGCGTCGGACAGCCGCGATCGCAGCCCTGCTGGCGACCGGCTGGATCGCGAGAGGCGCGCTGGGCGAGTTTCCGCAGGCGGCGCAGGCCAACCCCTTTCTCGACGAAGCAGCGGCGTCCCACCGCGCCGGGCTGTTGCGGCAAAATATGGCGTCTCAGGTGGAAAGCGCGACCCTCAACAGCGAGGAGATACGCCGTTCAACCGGGATCATCCTGCCGTCCTTTCCCCGCAGCTGGCGTGTTACCGACGTGCAACTCTTTCCGACGCCCGACAGCCCGGCCATAGCCATCTCGATTGTTACTCCGGCTGGCGAACAACTCTCCTTCTTTGCGGACAAAGCCGAAACGCCCGCAGAGGGACATCCCCTGATCGCCCGGCGCGCAGCCGACATCATCGCCTATTGGGAAGCGGGCGACATGGCCTACGCGCTGACCGGACGCACGGCCGCCCGCCGCATCATGACGCTGGCGGCGGAGATTACACCTTCCAGCTGACGCCGCGCCGCTGATCCTCGTTGAGGCTTGCGCCGGGGGCTGCTAAGCGCGCGCCCATGCAAGATGCGGAAAAGTCCATGCCTCGCGGCGGCGCGCGTTCATCCCTTGGCAGCCTCGCCATGCTGTGGCGCTTCGCCACGCGCTATCCCGGACGGATCGCCGCCGCGCTCGCCGCGCTCATCGTCTCATCCGCCGCGACACTCGCCATCCCCAGCGGCTTTCGACTCGTCATCGACCGGGGGTTCATGGGCGGCGGGGATATCAGCCGGTGGTTTCAGTATCTGCTGCTGATCGTGCTGATCCTTTCCCTGGCAACGGCGGCACGCTTCTACTTCGTGTCCTGGCTTGGGGAGCGGGTGGTGGCCGATATCCGATCGGCGACGCAGGCCAATCTGCTGCGCCTCGAACCCCGCTTTTTCGAAGAGAACCGGCCGTCTGAAATCGCGTCGCGCATGACGGCGGACACCGCCATTATCGACCAGATTGTCGGCTCCACCGTGTCGGTCGCCCTGCGCAACCTCGTCACGGGGGTTGGCGGGCTCATCTACCTCTTCGCGCTCGCGCCCAAGCTCGCGGGCCTTCTGGTGCTTGGCATCCCCATCATTCTGGTCGTGATGATCAGCCTGGGCCGCCGCGTACGGCTTCTCTCCCGCGCCAGTCAGGACAGGCTGGCCGCCGTCGGCAGCGTAACATCCGAAGTGCTGGGTGCCATGAAGATCGTTCAGGCATTCGGGCAGGAAGCGCGGGAATCCGCGCGCTTCGACACCACGGTGGAAGCAGGATTTGCGACAGCCCGGCGCCGCATCCTCCTCCGCGCGGCGATGACGGCGGTTGTCATTGCTCTGGTCTTTGGATCGATCACTGCGGTGATGTGGCAGGGCGCCCTGGATGTCGCGGCGGGCAGGCTTTCTGGCGGCAGCATCGCGGCATTCGTTCTCACCGGTGGCCTTGTCGCGGGGGCATTTGGCGCGTTGTCCGAAACCTGGGGCGACCTGCTCAGGGGCGCAGGCGCGGCGAGCCGCTTGCACGAGCTTATGACGGCACAGCCCGAAATCCTCGCTCCTGCTTTGGCCAAGCCGATTCCCCAGCTTCCGCATGGCGCGAACCTCCAGTTCGACGAAGTGCATTTCAGCTATCCGACGCGACCGGGCGAAGCCGCGCTTCACGGCATTTCGATCGATATTGCGGCAGGCGAAACAGTGGCAGTCGTCGGGCCGTCAGGCGCGGGCAAATCCACGCTGATACAGCTTGCGCTACGCTTCTACGATCCTGACACCGGGGCCATCCGGCTGAATGGCGTCGATCTGAGGGATGCCGACCCGGCAACCGTTCGGAATATGATGGCGATGGTTCCGCAAGACAGCGTCATCTTTGCTGCATCGGCGCGGGACAATCTGCGCTTTGGCCGCTGGGACGCGTCGGACGACGAGATTTGGGGAGCAGCGCGTGCAGCCAATGCAGAGACGTTCCTGCGCGCCCTTCCCGAGGGGCTGGATACATTTTTGGGCGAAGGTGGAGCGCGGCTTTCCGGAGGACAAAGGCAGCGCCTTTCGATCGCGCGCGCCCTGCTCCGCGATGCACCGATCCTGTTGCTGGACGAGGCGACCTCTGCGCTAGACGCGGAATCGGAACGGCTGGTCCAGGACGCACTGGCGCGCCTGATGCAAGGGCGCACGACAATTGTCATCGCTCACCGGCTGGCAACGGTTCGCGCCGCTGACCGGATCATCGTACTCGATAATGGTCGCGTGGTGGAACAGGGCAATCATGCCGCATTGATGGTGGAAAAGGGTCTGTACGCGCGTCTGGCGACCCTCCAGTTTCAGGATGCGCCAGCGGCCTGAGGCAAATCCGCCTTCAAAGCTATATTACCCGCTGATCCTGACGATATGATCAAGGATGGCGGGATGCAGGGGCCGTTCGAACCGGCAACCTGCTTCATGGCCACGTGTCCAGAGGACTTGGGCGCGTCGTCCTTCGAATCCAGGCAGCATGACCCATAGGGAATCACCTGCGGCCAGCTTCATGAAGCTCTGCAGGAGGAAGCCATTAACAGACAAGTCGGCTACGCTGCTCTTGAACCAGTTCTCGCTTGGCCGCCTCACCTTGACGGGCACCTGAATATAGCACCGATCAGTCTGGCGACCGCGCTTTTGGTTCAGGTCGATGTGCAATTCAGCGCCCATGATCAGATGCGTTCCTTTGGGCGGAACATCTCACATTACGGTTAAGGAACCGTTGAGGCAGAGACCAAAAAAAGGGCCGCCGAAGCGACCCTTTAGATAACCAAAAGCTGATTGCGTCACCCCAGCCCGCGCCCGGAAACGGGAAGTCGAACATTCCCGGCCAGACAGCGGCGGCGTAGCCAGCTCTTAGAAGTTTCCATATTGTTCATTGCCCACGAAGCCGAGCTTCGTGACGCCCGCGCGCTTGATCTCGGCCAGAACCTGATCAACGACGACATAGCGGGTCGCGGCATCGGGCTGGAACTGCAATTCGGGTTCGACCGGCAACCGCAGCGACTGCTGCAGATACTGACGCAGGGTCAGAAGGTCGATGGCCGAACCGTTCCAGGTGATGATTCCGCCAGCATCAATCGCAACCTTGTTCTTGACAGGGTCGATGACGCTGTCGGTCGGTGGCGCGTTCTGCGGCAGGTCGATCTTGACCGCGTGGGTCTGGATCGGGATCGTGATGATGAACATGATGAGGAGAACAAGCATGACGTCGATCAACGGCGTCGTGTTCATTTCCATCATCGGCTCGCCATCATCTTTTCCGGCGCTCATTGCCATGGGGCGATACTCCTAAAAACTTAGAGCCGCTGCACCGACGAACCCGGTTCGGGTTCGGAGATGAAGCCGACCTTCGGGAAACCGGCGCGTTGCATCGTGTAGATGGTGCCACCGATGCACCGATAGGGGGTATTGATGTCCCCACGAATGTGTACTTCGGGCAGATCCTCAGGCGTCATGTTTTCGACGCCACCCGCCTTTTTGATGTCCGCCTCGAGCTTCGCGACCGCGCGGTCGAGCAGTTCGTTTGAAGACACCCTGGTCAGGTTCCAATAGACCGCACAGCTGCCATCTTGGGCCTGCGTGATCGATAGCGAAACATTTTCCGGCTTCGTGGTCGTGGGCTCGAAAGCGACCTTGGGGAGCTGCAGCTGAACCGTCTGGACGACGACCGGAATCGCGATGAGGAAGATGATGAGCAACACCAGCATGACGTCGACGAGCGGCGTCGTGTTGATGTCGGACATCGGCTTGTCTTCACCGCCGTCGGAGCCAACACTCATTGCCATTGATAATTTCCTAACATGCGTGTCGATGGCGCCCCGTTATTCGGGACCCATGGCCGGTGGGGAAGCAGCGGTCGCAGCCGTCCACTAACCCCCACACCGGCTCCTTGACCCAATCAGGCCTTGGTCGGAGCAGCAGCCGTCTTGGCGGCAGGCGCAGCCGGGGCAGTCGCGAACGAAGGCTTAACAGCGCCGTTCGACACCAGGTGAGCCAGCAGATCGACGGTGAAGCCATTCAGCTGTTCGGCGATCGACTTGTTGCGACGCTGCAGGAAGTTGTAGGCAAGCACGGCGGGAACGGCCACGGCCAGACCCAGCGCGGTCATGATCAGAGCTTCACCGACCGGACCGGCAACGGCGTCGATCGAGGCCTGACCGGCAGCGCCGATCTTGATGAGCGCGCGGTAGATACCGATAACCGTACCGAACAGACCGATGAACGGCGAAGTCGCACCGACGGTCGCGAGGAACGCCAGACCACCGCCCAGCTTCGAGTTGATCGATGCTTCCGAACGGGCGAGCGAGCCGTGCAGCCAGTCATGGGCTTCGACCGGATCGGTCAGCTTGGTGTGTTCTTCCTGAGCCTTGATGCCGTCATCGACGATCTGCTTGTAGGCCGAGTTCTTTTCGAGCTTGGCCGAACCTTCCTTGAGGGTCGGGGCGCGCCAGAAGGTTGCACGAACCTTCTTGCCCTGATTGAGGACCTTCTGCTGTTCGATCAGCTTGGTGAACAGGATGTAGAATGTGCCCACCGACATGGCGCAAAGGATGAGGAACACGGTCCAGGCGATGGTGCCGCCCTGCTGCAGGGCCTCCATCAAGCCGTAAGGGTTCTCCGATTTCGGCGCGGCCGCGGCTGCGAGATACATCAACATTTTCAAGACTTCCCTCTCAAAAGGATCAATAAAAGGGGAAGGCGGCAGCAGCGCCAGCCTTCCCGTTACAATTATTCAGGCAGTCGCCATGTGATGCGACCATTATAGGTATCCGACATCGGACCACCCCCGGCCGCCGTGGCCGGCTTGAACCTCGCACGGCGCGGCAGGAGACGACAGGTCGCCTCATCGAGATCGGCATGACCGGTCGAAGAGGTGATGGTGCAGCTCGTGACGCGGCCGTCAGAGCCGATCTCAAGCCGGAACCCAGCCGTACCCGAACGCTCCTCACGCTGTGCGCGGCTCGGATAGTCCGCATCGCTAAGCCAGCTGCCGGGCGCACTGCGCGGCGTAGCACGCGAAGCGGGCACTGCCGGTGGTGGAGGCGGCGGAGGCGGTGGAGCAGCAACCGGAACCGGATTGAAAACCGGCGGCGGCGTACGCACCGTGGCAATGGCCGGCGCGGGGGCCGGCGTCTGAACGATCGGCGGGGGCGCGACCACTGGCGGCGGCTCGACCGGCTGGTCTGGCGGCGGCGGCGGCGGCTCCTCATCCGGTGGCGGTGGTTCCTCCTTCACGTCGATCACGTTCAGCTGTTCCGCCGCCTTTTTGACATATTTCATGCCAAGGCCGGTAACAAAGGCATAACCCAGAACAGCGTGAATCAGGGCGACGATGACGATCGAGATCGTACGACTCGATCCTTGCGAGTGGTCAGCATAGGCCATTCGGCAACGACACTCCTTAACTCAACTTACCATTGTTATAAGCAAACAAGCCAAAAATGGCCCTAGTTGACCAGGTCGTCCCTGGCCACCTTTGGCCCCCTTCCGCGCATTTGCTACCGCGCAAACTCCTATCGCGGCGCATCGTGGCACGCAAACGCTTTATCGACAGGATCATTTCCGATTAGCATTTTAATACAGAATGACTTGCCTGTGACAACATTGTCACGGATGACTTTAGGCAGGACGAACATGCAAAGAAAACCCTCCATGACCTTTAAAGCCGCTGTCGCAACATGCCTCATTTTCGCCGCATCTCCGCTGGTTTCAGCAGCCCAGACGAGTGATGCCATAAAGTCCGCCACCCTTCCCTATGCCGATCTCGCGGATTTAGCAGACGCCGCTCCGCTGGTAGCTGTGGCACGCATCAGCAGCATAATTGCACTACCCGAAAAAACGGTCCAAAATGTCCCTCCCGGTCAAAAACGGGTCTTTGTGGAGGCCGAAGTCACATCGCTGATTCGCGGCGAAGGGGGAATCAGTCCACGCGTCCGCTATCTTTATGATGCGCCGCTGAATGCTCGCGGAAAGCTTCCCAAACTGAAGAAAACGCAGGTCATCCTGTTTGCTCGTCCAGGAGGACGACCGGGAGAAATTCAATTGGTGGCGGGCGACGCTCAAATTCCTACCACGACTGCGGCGGTCGAGCAGGTGAAGGCCATTCTGTCTGAACTGGTAGCTTCCAGCGCACCGCCTCGCATCATCGGACCTGGCGACGCCTTCCACGTGGCAGGCACGGTCGCGGGTGAAGGCGAGACACAGATTTTCCTGCGAACGGCCACGGGGGATCCGGTATCCCTTTCCATCCTGCGCCGCCCGGGACAGCAACCGAAATGGGCCGTTGCCCTGGGCGAAATCGTCGATGAAGCGGCGCGGCCGCCTGCGCCGGGAAGCCTTCTCTGGTATCGTCTGGCTTGCAGCTTGCCACCCACCCTGCCGGACTCCTCGGTTCGCGCGCTCGCTCCTGTCGACGCGGAGGCGGCTCGGATCGATTATGCCTTTGTCATCCAGTCACTCGGCAATTGCGGCCGCACCCGTTCCGCGCGTTGACGCCGTCGAACGCGCCGTCCTTGTCCTTTTTCTTGGACAGCGGCGCGTTGGCGGCTATCAGCGCGGCATAATATCAGCCTGAGGACAGCCACTATCATGACCAATCTTCACCGCCATGCCCCGCTGCGCGTCGCGCTTGTCGGCCTTGGCACGGTGGGCGGTGGCGTGATCCGGCTGTTGCAGACAAATGCGGACCTGATCGCACGGCGCGCAGGCTGTCCGATTCAGATCGTCGCCATTTCCGCGCGTGACCGCAACAAGGACCGGGGCGTGGACCTGTCGCCCTATGAATGGGTGGATGACATGACCACCCTGCCCGGCCGCGACGATATAGATGTCGTGGTGGAACTGATCGGGGGCGCCGACGGCCCAGCGCTCACCCTGGCCCGGCAGTGTCTTTCGGCGGGCAAGCCCTTCGTCACGGCCAACAAGGCCATGCTGGCCCATCACGGCCTTGACCTCGCCACGCTGGCGGAGAAAGCCGGCATCGCACTCAAATATGAAGCTGCCGTTGCCGGGGGCATTCCAGTCATCAAGGGCCTGCGCGAAGGCGCCGCCGCCAATGAGATCAGCCGCGTCTATGGCATCCTCAATGGCACCTGCAACTACATCCTGACCACGATGGAGAAGGAAGGGCGCGGTTTCGACGATGTGCTGAAGGAAGCGCAGGAACTGGGCTATGCCGAAGCGGACCCGAGCTTCGACATCGACGGTGTCGATGCCGCGCACAAGCTGACCATCCTTGCTAGCCTCTCTTTCGGCACGGAACTGGACTTTGGCAGCGTCGCGGTAACGGGCATCCGCCACGTCATCGCCGCCGACATCGCCGAAGCAGCGGCCATGGGTTATCGCATTCGCCTGGTCGGGATGGCCGAAAATGGGCCGGGTGGGTTGTTCCAGCGCGTTCACCCCATGCTCGTCCCCCTCGACCATCCGCTCGCTCACGTCGATGGCTCACTCAACGCCGTTGTGGCCGAAGGCAATTTCGTCGGCCGCCTCTTCTTCCAGGGCCGGGGAGCAGGCGATGGTCCTACAGCATCGGCCGTGGTCGCAGATCTGATCGATGTCGCTCGCGATGAATATGGCGACGCCCTTGCGATGCCCGTCGCGGCATTGGCGCAGCAACCGGCAGCGGACGCAGGCGCGCGGATCGGCCGCAGCTATCTGCGCTTCAAGGTACAGGACCGTCCCGGCGTCCTTGCCGAGATCGCCGCTGCGACGCGCGACGCCGGTGTGTCGATCGAAAGCATGATCCAGCGCGGCGCAAGCCATGATGACAGCGTGCTGATGGCGATCGTCACCCATGCGGGGGAAGAGCGCTGCGTCCTCGACACGCTTCGGCGGCTCGCGGGATCGGACAGCCTGCTCCAGGCCCCGATGGTCATGCATATTCTCGACTGAAAAGGGCTGCCGTTTAACGGGACGCGAAGCTGCGCATCAATGTCTCGCGCAAAGGTTCGCCAAGTTTGAACAGCCGCAGACGAGCTTGCTTGGGGCAACCCATGTTTCCAATTATCCGACACGGCCGCGCGTCGAAGCGATAGGCAGTCATCTTGTTGTCCGCGCGTCTTGCGCTGCCTTCCAACGGCAGGCGGCTCGAAGCAGGCCGACCGGACATGCACAGCGTTGGCACCGCCTGGCACGGCGCTGCCTTGGCCGAGATAGGTTGAGGAGTATGAGCCGCTGACTGAACAAGGCTGGCAGCAATCAGCGCGGCGATCATCATTTCGACCCCTTGTCATTGTTGACATTTTAACGCCACAGACGACCTTCCGTTGCATTGGCGCCGCGAAAAGCAGGCTGAGGCGGGGTGGATGGCTCGACAAGGCGGGGATGACCTCCTATCGCGCTGATCACAAAGAGACAGCAGAGGGATTATCATGGTGCAGGCTAGCTCAGTTCTCGATCGTGTCCTGGTGCTTGAGATGGTGCGTGTCACCGAAGCGGCCGCCATCGCCGCCTCGAAGCTGATTGGACGCGGCGACGAAAAGGCGGCTGACGCTGCCGCTGTCGAAGCGATGCGCATGGCATTCAACGACCTCTACATGGACGGCACCGTCGTCATCGGCGAAGGCGAACGCGACGAAGCCCCGATGCTCTACATCGGTGAGAAGGTCGGCAACGCGATCGGATCAGGCCCGAAGATCGACATCGCTCTCGATCCGCTGGAAGGGACGACGATCACGGCCAAGGCCGGTCCCAACGCACTCGCGGTTCTCGCCATTTCGGAAGAGGGCGGCTTGCTGAACGCGCCCGACGTTTACATGGAAAAGCTGGCCGTGGGTCCGGGCTATCCCGATGGCATCATCGACCTCAACAGGCCGGTGAAAGAGAATGTCGAAGCCGTCGCGAAGGCAAAGGGCGTTCATCCCAATGAGATCATCGTCTGCGTTCTCGACCGTCCCCGGCATGAAAAGCTGATCGCTGAACTGCGCGCGATCGGGTGCGGCATCATGCTGATCCCCGACGGCGACGTCGCCGGTGTGATCGCGACCACCAATCCGGAAACGAATATCGATATCTATATGGGTTCGGGCGGTGCGCCTGAAGGCGTGCTGGCGTGCGCGGCACTGCGCTGCGTGGGCGGTCAGTTCAAGGGCAAGCTGCTGTTCCGCAATGACGATGAACGCGCGCGCGCGTTCAAATGGGGCATCACCGATCTCGACAAGGTTTATGACCTTAAGGAACTGGCCAAGGGCGACTGCATTTTCGCGGCGACCGGCGTCACCGACGGCTCCCTGCTCGCAGGCGTCAAGCGGCTGCCCGGCGGCAAGCTGACCACGGACAGCGTCGTGATGCGCGCCAGCACCGGCACGGTTCGCTGGGTGAAGGGCGATCACCATCTGGACCGGAAGCATTCCTGACCAGAATATAAGCCGATAACGAAAAAAGGGGGCAACAAGCCCCCTTTTCTATGCGCTCCGGTCAGTCTGCCTCAGCGCCCAGCCCGGTGATTGAGATCGTGCCCCAGGGCCAGCGTCACCACGCCAAACAAGGTGTAAGCGCTTTCCTGCCATCCATGGTCCAGGGTCATGGCACCCGCCATGATGCCCAGACCCAGCGAGCCGACGGCCGCTGGCATCATGAAGCCATGTTCCATGGCCCCCTGCCCCAGCGCCACCGCCCCCAGCAGGATAGCGAGCACGAGCCCAACTTCATGGAAGAGAGGATTTTCAAAAATCCCGCCCGCCGACGCAAGGACGCCAAGCAGAACTGCCGTGCCGATGCAATGCGCGACGCACATGCCCGACAACGCAATCGCGATGCGATCAATGCGGCCGTTTGATAGGCGAGAGCGGATGCTGATGGACATGGTGGCCACTACATAGGCCAGAGCAGATGAAGTTACAACATATCATCTGACATATTCGCCCGGATCAACGATGCATTTTCTCGAAGCCGACAACCGGTTCAGGCGGCAAGCCGCAAGCAGTTACGCCCGCTATTCTTGGCGCGGTAAAGCGCCTTGTCCGCCGCGTCGAGCAGATCCGCCCTGCTCGCCAGCCCGTCAAGTTCAACGAGCCCTGCGCTGAAGGTAATGGCGATCGATTCGCTGCCGACGGCGCTGATGCGCTGCGCGGACACCATGTTCCGTAATCGTTCGCACACCATGCTCGCGCGCTGGATATCGGTGCCTGTCAGAAGGATCGCAAACTCCTCTCCGCCAAGCCTTCCGATACTGTCCCCGCCGCGCAAGCCAGGACGCAGGCGCTCGACGAAGCTGGAGAGCACCTTGTCCCCTACCCCGTGGCCGTAGCGATCATTGACCGATTTGAAATGATCTATGTCGATCATCAGCAGACAGGCATTTGCCCCTCGCGCCACCCGCTTGATTTCCTGATCGAGCTTTTCGACGAAGGCCCAGCGGCTGTCGGCACCGGTCAGCGTATCCACGGCCGCGACGCGCTGCAACGCCCTCTGCCGCGCCTTGTGCCGCGACATATCTCTGATCG
The DNA here is from genome assembly GCF_059738765.1 of Sphingobium sp. RC1. Classification (NCBI taxonomy): domain Bacteria; kingdom Pseudomonadati; phylum Pseudomonadota; class Alphaproteobacteria; order Sphingomonadales; family Sphingobiaceae; genus Sphingobium; species Sphingobium sp. RC1. The sequence goes on along the minus strand of NZ_AP027306.1, from coordinate 613,789 downwards.
TGCTGATCACTCCGATAGGAAGGCCCTGTTCATCCAGCACGGCACGCGTGACCATCTCGCACCAATCCACCCCATCGGTGAAAGCTGCCGGGCGGAACTCTACTGTCTGCACGTCGCCCGGCCGTGCCAGAGCGCGCTGATGAGCCCCGCGAACCTCCCCGCGATCCTTGGGATCAACCATGATGTCCGTCGAGCGGCCGATCAGCACCGCGGGCGCGCAGCCGATCTGCTCGGCCGCTGAAGGCGAAGCATATTGGATGATGCCATCAACGCTGACGTTCAACACCAGGTCGCCACTATGTTCGGTTATGGCCCGATATCGGGCCTCGCTCGCCTGCAGCATCTGGAACAGGCGGCGCCGCCCGTTCAGTTCGGCTGCAACTGGCATGGACAGAAGAAAACAGGAGGCGAGGAAGAACTGGAACAACTGGGTGCGTTCACCCACGCTACTGGCCACCATGTTCACCGGCCCATGGCCCGTCATCGTCGCCGTCCCGCCGATCAGGGCGAGCAGCACAATGGCGGCGGCCGTTCCCAATGAACCGATGCGAAAGGCGATCGCGACCAGCGGCAACAGCAGCAGGAACAGCATCGGATATCGAGCGAAATAGAATAGGTGGACGATCACGGCCGCAAAAATGGCCAGAAGCACCAAAGCCTCCAGCTTCTGCCTACCGGACGTCTCTCGAAGCCATGCGCCAACCTGCCCCTGCAACAGCATCGTCAGGATTGGCGTGCAGACCAGGCCGCCCAGCACATGGCCGCTATACCATTGCAGCCATGAAGCGCCGAAGGACACGGGCGTAAGGGTCGAGGCGACAAGCGCCGCACCGGTGGCCGCGATGATATTCGCAGGGACACAAAGTGCGAGGATGAAGACGAGGAGGGAGCGCTTCGATCCGTCACTCAGGTGGACGGGAATGAACCGACGGCACAGGATCGCGACGATCAGCGACTCAGCGATGTTGATGAACGCCATGGGCAGCGCCGCCCAAGGCCCCATGCCAAACAGCGTCGTCGATATGATGCTGGCAATACCGCAAGCCACGATTACGCGCGGCCAATAGCTGGTTTCCGATGTCTGCAATTCCGCCATCAGCAACGCGTTGGCGGCCCATACAAAAGCGAGTCCCCCTTCGAACCGCGAGCATAGCATCGCCAGCGTCGCCATCAGGAAATAGGCAATGCCAGCAACCAGCGGCGTCAGTCTGGAAGAAGGAGAACGGAGAATGGCAGGCATGACACCCTCTGCCTAATCAACCATCCTTAATATATAATAACCATGAAAGGAGCCCAATGACGCCAAAAGCGTGGCGCTCGTCGCCTTAAGCTAAGAAAAGCGCGGCTCCGGAAAATCAGGCCTTTTCCAGCGTACATTGAAGCGGATGCTGGTTCTGCCGGGCGAAGTCCATCACCTGGTTCACCTTCGTCTCCGCCACTTCATAGCTGAAAATGCCGCAAACGCCGACGCCGCGCTGATGCACGTGAAGCATCACGCGCGTGGCTTCTTCCATGTCCATGCGGAAAAACTGCTGAAGGACATGCACGACGAATTCCATCGGCGTGTAATCGTCGTTCAGCATCAATACCTTGTAGAGAGACGGCTTCTTGGTGCGGGCGCGGGTGCGCGTCGCGATGCCGACATTGGGACCGCCAGGGCCTTCACCCTGATCATCCTGGTCCCGGCCCGCCATCTTCTCCCGATATGTGCTGATGCTGCTCATGACGGGGGAGGATATGGCGATTCCAGCTCTTAAGGCAAGGGGCGCAGATTGCAGGTCATCGCGCAAGGGACGGCGGTAACCAAGAATAGCGGCTCTCACCCCGGGGATGAGAGCCGCTTCATTCTTTCAAGTCTTTTTACCGCCGATCAGGCGGCGAGCGACTTTACCTTGTCCGTGACAACGGTAACGCGTGCGGTCAGCGGCTGGGCGACTTCGCCAGCCAGCTTGATCAGCGCTTCGCTGCTCTTGGCGGCTTCCTTGGTCAGCTCGTCAAAGCTGCTCGAGAAAAGCTGGCTCTGCAGCTGGAAGAATTCCGTCGGCGTCTTGACCGTCGAGAAGCTCTTGAGCGAGGCAGTCGCCTTCTCGAAGTTCTTGCGGCTGTAATCGACAGCTTCCTGGCCCAGGGTCTCAATGCCCTTGGCGGCGATCTTGCCCGATTCGACCAGTGCTTCGACATTGCCCTTGGCGATGTCGCTCAGCTCTTCGATGGCCTTGGTCGACTTTTCGACGCCAGCCTTGGCCTTCTCGTTCAGACCGGCATAGGCCGTCTCGAACTTGGCCTTGGTCTCTTCAGCGAACTTCTTTCCGGTTTCGATCACGTCGTTCATCATCTTGGTTCCTTCTGTGGCAGGCAGCATGGTGGGCTCTACCGGCCCGGCCTCGGACGAAAGGCTCTTGGTTTCTTCGACTTCGATGGCGACCTCTTCGACCAGCGGCGCTGGTGCATGAGGGGCAGGTTCAATTGCTGGCGGAGCAGCCGGTTCGGGCGCTGCATCGACCGCCGTGGTGGCGGCGACAATCGCGACCGGATCAGGCTTTGCGGCTTTAACCGCAGCCTTCTTGACCGCCACGGCCTTCCGCGCTGGCGCAGCCTTCGGGCTGACGCTCACCGCTTCTTCCGCAGCCTTCAATGCTTCGGCCGCCGACAATGTGGAGCCGGGCGTCTTGACCGCTGCCTTCCGGCGAGCAGGCTTAGGAGTCACTGGCATAAAAGGTTCTCCGTTGCTGCAGTGCACAATATATAATTCAAAGCGCAAACGCAAGAATTTTTGTGCAGTGCAGCAAAACAAGATTGGCGGAGAAATCGGTCCTTGTTCTACCCGTCTGAAATCAGCGTATTTTGTGAGGCTTAGCGCTCTCTCACATAGCGGCCGGGCGCATCCTCTATGGCCTTCAGGGAACCGGCGCCAGGCACCCGCCCACCGGTTTTGGCAGAGACCATCGAATCACCATGAGAGCGAATCCATTCGATCCAGTCCGGCCACCAGCTTCCCTTCGTCTCCTTCGCGTTCGCCACGAAGTCGGCCAGGCTGGCAGGCAGTTCATCGCAGGACCAATATTGATACTTCCCCGCCGCCGGCGGATTGACCACGCCCGCGATGTGGCCCGATCCAGCCAGCAGGAACCGGATCGGCCCCGCGAAGTGGGATGTGATCTTCCACACGCTTTCGGGAGGGGCAATATGATCTTCCCGTCCCGCCTGAACATAGGCAGGGGTTTTGACCTTGCTCAGATCAAGCGGCGTTCCGTCGATGGTCAGCGCCCCTGGCACCACCAACTGGTTGTCGCGATAAAGCTGCGTCAGGTAATTTTTGTGCCAGCACGCGGGAAGATTGGTGGTGTCGCCATTCCAATATAGCAGGTCGAAGGGCGGATAATCCTGCCCCAGCAGGTAATTATTGACCACATAGTTCCAGATCAGGTCGCGGCCACGCAGCAGGTTGAACGTCGCGGCCATATATCGCCCATCCAGGAAGCCCCCGCTCGAAAGCTGGTCAACCAGTTTCATCTGCTCATCATCGACGAACAGGCCAAGATCGCCTGCCTCGCTGAAGTCCACCTGCGCCGTGAAGAAGGTCGCGCTCGCCACCTTGTCCGCTTCGCCACGTTCGGCAAGATAGGCCAGGGTCGCGGCGAGGGTGGTGCCCGCCACGCAATAGCCGATCGTATGGACGCTCGGCACGCCGAGCAGTTCGCGCACGGTGTCGATCGCATCGACCTGGCCCCGGACGATATAATCGTCCCACAGCAGGTCCTTCATCGACGCGTCGGCCGATTTCCAGGACAGCAGGAAGACGCTGATCCCCTGGTCGGTTACCCATTTGACGAAGCTTTTTTCCGGTGACAGGTCGAGTATGTAGAAGCGATTGATCCATGCCGGGAAGATGACAAGCGGCGTTTCCAGCACCTTGTCCGTGGTCGGCGCATAGTGGATCAGCTGGTAAAGCGGCGTTTCCTTGATCACCTTGCCGGGGGTGGTCGCGATGTTCCGGCCAAGCTCAAAGACCGCGCCGTCCGTCTGGGTCAGCTGACCTTTTTCCATGTCCGCCAGCATGTGCTGGAGGCCCTTGACCAGATTTTCGCCCCCGCTCTGCAGGGTCTTTTCCATCACGAGGGGGTTGGTCAGCGGAAAGTTGCTGGGTGCCACCGCGTCCAGCATGCCGCTGGTGGCGAAACGCAGCTTTGCCTTTTGCTTGGGATCGACCCCATCCACCGCGTCCGTCAATTTCAGCAGATAGTCCGACATCAGCAGATAGCTTTGCCGGATCAGGTCGTAGAAGGGATGCTTGGTCCAGGCAGGATCGGCAAAGCGGCGATCCTTGCGCGCAGCAGGGCTTTCGGGAGGCGGAGTGTCCGGCTGGTCACGAAGCATGCCGCCTGAGTCAAGGAAACGCTGCCACAGGGCCAGACCTTCATTGGCAAAGCCTGTCTGGATGCGCGCCACCGCATCCGGATCGAACGGCATCGTCCTCCCCGTGGCCCCGGCGGCCTGCTCAAGGATGAGCTGCTGCGCCCGGCCGACGACTTCTGTCCATTGCTGCATCTGTTCCAGCGTCGGCAGATGAGGCTCGTTGAGGTTCTGCGCTTCCATGGCCACCTTCCTCCCCTTGGCATCCTTCATGTCCGCCGCTTTCGCTGGCGTGAGCCAATCTGGCGGGCTATAGCCAGAGCGCATCGCGCGAAAGTGCATGCAGCACTATTCCCCATGGAGACCTTTCAGGAAAGCCCTATAATGTCCGAAGAATTTTACCGCATGAAGCGCCTGCCACCCTATGTCATCGCTGAAGTCAACGCGATGCGGGCCGCCGCGCGAGCCGCGGGCGAGGACATTATCGATCTGGGCATGGGCAATCCTGATTTGCCGCCGCCCGATCATGTCATCGCCAAACTGTGCGAAGTCGCGCAAAAGCCGAGCGCCCACGGCTATTCCCAGTCGATGGGTATCCCCGGACTGCGCAAGGCACAGGCCAATTATTATGGCCGCCGCTTCGGCGTAGACCTCGATCCCGAGACCGAGGTCGTCGTGACCATGGGGTCAAAGGAAGGGCTTGCCAGCCTCGCGACCGCGATCACCGCGCCCGGCGACGTCGTTCTGGCGCCCAACCCCAGCTATCCGATTCATATGTTCGGTTTCATCATCGCGGGCGCGACCATTCGCTCGGTCCCGACGACGCCGGATGAAAATTACTGGAAGTCGCTGGAACGCGCGATGGCCTTCACCGTGCCGCGTCCCTCCATTCTGGTCGTCGGCTATCCCAGCAATCCTACGGCCGAAACGGTCGATCTTGCCTTTTACGAGCGGCTGGTCGCCTGGGCGAAGGAGAATAATGTCTGGGTCCTGTCCGACCTTGCTTATTCCGAGCTATATTATGACGGCAACCCGACGCCTTCCATCCTGCAGGTTCCGGGAGCCAAGGATGTCGCGGTCGAATTCACCTCGCTCAGCAAGACCTATTCTATGGCGGGCTGGCGCATCGGCTTTGCGGTCGGCAACCGCAAACTGATCGCGGCGCTCAAGCGGGTGAAGTCCTATCTCGATTATGGCGCATTCACGCCGATCCAGGCCGCGGCCTGCGCGGCGCTCAACGGGCCGCAGGACATCGTCCAGAAGAATCGCGAACTTTATCACAAGCGCCGCGATGTAATGGTCGAGGCATTTGGCCGCGCTGGCTGGGAAATCCCGGCGCCCAAGGCGTCGATGTTCGCCTGGGCTCCATTGCCCCCCGCGCTCAAGGACATGGGCAGCCTGGAATTTTCCAAGCAGCTCCTCACCCATGCCAAGGTCGCGGTAGCCCCCGGCGTCGGCTATGGCGAGGATGGCGAGGGTTTCGTCCGCATCGCCATGGTGGAAAATGAACAGCGGCTGCGGCAGGCGGCGCGCAACATCAAGCAGTATCTGAAGTCCATGGGCATCAACACGCCCGCCAAGGGCGCGGCTTGACGGAAGCGGCGCCGGGTTAAAGGCGTGGCACTTCACTCGACAATCCCCCTGCCCCAGGTTTCGCAGGTCGCGCAGACGATCCAGCTTGCTTTGGCGCCGGTGTTCCTGCTCGCGGGCATCGGCGCCTTCCTCAACGTCTGTGCGGGGCGTCTTGCCCGGATTATCGACCGCGCCAGGCTGGTCGAAGGAAAAATACTGACCTCGCGCGGCAAGGAACATGACCGCATGGTGGGCGAGATCCGCGTGCTGGACCGGCGCATGAAGGTGGTCAATGTCGCGATCTTCCTTTCGGTGGCTTCCGCATGCGCGGTCTGCCTGGTCGTCATCCTGCTATTTGCGGGCAACCTGTTCGGCGCGCACCTTGGCACACTCATTGCCATCCTGTTCAGTCTGGCGATGCTGCTTCAGGCGGGCGGTTTTGCGACGTTCATTCAGGAAATCCGCCTGGCATCGCGCACCATCCGCATCCGCAACGAAGTCCTCTATCACCAGGCAGAGGGGGAAGAGGAGGCATGACCAAATTCACGGTCAACGATCGCCCGGTCCAATATCGGATGGACCCCGACACGCCGCTTCTCTGGGCGCTGCGCGACGCATCCAACCTGACCGGCACCAAATATGGTTGTGGAACGGGCGATTGTGGGGCCTGCACGGTCGATATCGACGGGCAGGCGGTGCGGTCATGCCAGGTCAGTATAAGGGAGACCGAAGGACGCTTCGTCACCACCATAGAGGCGCTTTCCCCCGATCGCGGTCACCCGCTGCAACAGGTCTTCGCGGCCGACAACGTGTCCCAGTGCGGCTATTGCATCCCCGGCGTCCTCATGGCCGCTGCGGTTCTGCTGAAGCGCAACAGCGACCCGAGTGATGAGGATATAGACGCGGCCATCACCAACATATGCCGTTGCGGCATCTACCCCCGCCTGCGTGGCGCCATCAAGCGCGCCGGGAAAGTGATGCGCGGCGAGGAACAGGTTGAGGCAGCCCCACCCCCCGGCGTGTCGCCCGAAGAGGCTGCCCGCGCCGTTCCGGCACTCCGCCGCCCCTAGCCGAATCGATAGGCCGATACCGGCCACCCGCGCACGGCATCGTCATAGTCAACCTGCGCGACATCGTCGCCACCGGCGCCCAGCGCCACCATCAGCGGCAGCAGATGCTCTTCACGAGGATGGGCGAAGCGCGCCTCCGGCAGAGTCTCCCACGCGGCAATACGTGCCGATCGCTGCTGCGGGTCTGGGTCCGTCACCGCGTCAGTCAAAGCCTCATGCCACAATAGCGACGGTGTTCGCGCCTGCGAATCGTGAACGCGCATATTGTGGAAACTCATCCCCGACCCGATGATCACGACCCCTTCATCGCGCAATGGTTCAAGCGCGCGACCCGCCGCGATATGCGCCTGTGGGTCGAGGTCTTTTCTCAGCGACAGTTGCACGACGGGAATGTCGGCCTGCGGCCGTGCGACCTTCATCGGAATGAAGACGCCGTGGTCCCAGCCGCGTTCATGCTCTTCCGCGACGGGGAAGCCAGCTTCGCGCAGCAGTTGGGCGACGCGGCCGGCGACGGCGGGCGCTCCCGGCGCATCCCATTTCAGGGAATAAGTGTGCGGCGGGAAATTATAATAGTCGAACAGAAGGTCCGGACGATCCCCTTTGTGCACGGTAAGGACCGGCTCCTCCCAATGCGCCGACACGATCAACATCGCGCGCGGTCGTTCGGGCAGGCTCTCGACCAGTTGCGTCAGATAATCCTGCATCGTCTGCCACATGGGGTCGGTGTAGGGGCGATCGGGATCTGCGGGGTCCATGAAGAAGCAAGGACCGCCACCGTGCGGGATATAGAGGCTGGGCTGTTTCATAACCGTTAGATCGCCCGCCGCCCCTGACCATGCAAGTGCGCGGGGTGAAACAGTGCGTTTCGCAGCCTCCTAAGCCTCGCTGACCTCGATAATGGGAGCGATGGCCTGCGCCAGCGTGGCGCCGGAATAGGGCTTCTTCAACAGGGTGATGCCGCTGAACCGATCGGGCAGATCAAGACCATCGCCATAGCCCGTCGCGAACAGAAAGCTGACGCCATTTTCCGCGAGCATGTCGGCGATCGGGAGACTCGTTTCGTTGCCCAGATTGAAATCCAGGACGGCAAAATCGATGGCGTGCAGATCGATGGCTTCACGCGCTCGCCCGACGCTGGCGGCGGTGACGACTTCCGCGCCCAGATCGCGCAGCGCATCCTCACCATCCATCGCGATGATCATATTATCCTCGACCAGAAGGACGTTGCGCCCCTTGAGCAAGCCGGGAGCAGGAGCGGGCGCCGGCTTCGATCTTTCCCCAACGGTGACATCCGGCAGGACCGTCACGATATGCTGGGACGGGATGCAGAAATGCGCCTCCAGCCCGGAAAGACGGTAAGTAATCTCCGCCTTGCCATCCAGATCATAAGGAATCGACCGTTCGATGACGGTGGACCCGAAACCCCGACGGGTCGGGGCGACGACGGCCGGGCCGCCGCTTTCATTCCAGTCGAGCAGCAAGCTGCCATCCGCATCGACGCGCCAGTCGATCGCAACCGTGCCGCCATCCGACAGCGCGCCATATTTGGCGGCGTTGGTCAGCAGCTCATGTATCACCAGTGCCAGCACGGTGAAGGCCGACGGCGTCAACAACACGTTGGGGCCGGTCTGTTTGACCCGGTCGCGCCGCTCGCCCAGATAGGCCCCGGCCTCGACCTCGATCAGGTCCTGCAACCGTGCCGGTGCCCAGCGGTCAGCCGTAATCTGGTCATGAGCGCGGGCCAGTGCATGCACGCGGCTTTCCAACGTGGCGATGAATTCGTCCACCGAACGGGCATTGTCCCGCGTCTGGGACAGCAGCCCGCGGATCAGCGACAATATGTTGCGGACCCGATGGTTCAGCTCGGCAATCAGCAGTTCCTGCTTTTCATGCGCCTTCTGCCGTTCCTCATGCGCCGAATCGGAAAGGCGCAGCACCACTTCGAGCAGAGCCGTCCGCAATGCTTCGGCGACGCGCAATTCTGCCGGGGTGAAGGGCACCGACCTACCCTTCACCAGTTGCGACCATTCCTCGAAACTCTTGCGCGGAGTCAGGCGCGGCCCATTAGGCCCATATTCGATATGCTTTTCCTGATTGCCCGCCCAGCGCACCGAACGCATCTGCTCAGCGCGGAACAGCACGACATAATCGCGCGGTCGCCGCGACAGCGGAATGGCGAGCAGGCCCGCCGTGCGATCGGCATAGGCTTCCGCCTCCGGCATCACCCGGCCGAGGCAGTCGGTCGCGAACACCTGGCTTGCCGCCGTCCGATTGAGCATAGAGACGATCGCCGCAAAGGCGGACCTGTCCGGGGTCAAACCGGCCAGCGTAACGTCCCCGTCAATATACACGCCGACGCCGTCCGCGGGCACGGTGTCGAAGATGACGTCACCCAGCCAACGGGCGTTGGACAGCAGATCATGATCCTGGGCCACGGCGGACATGAGGCGGTCGGCGACTTGCCGCGCCTTCCCTTCATAGTCCGCTGTTTCCGCCCGCTCGCGGCTTTCCAGCATCATGGAGAAAATCTGACCGAACAGCTCAGCCGCGCTACGCTGCGCGAAGGTCGGCAGGCGCGGACCATAATGGTGACAGGCGAACAAGCCCCACAAGCGCCCCTCGACAATGATCGAGATGGAGAGCGAAGCCCCCACGCCCATGTTGCCGAGATATTCGATGTGAATCGGGGAAACCGCGCGCAACAGGCACAACGACATGTCGAGCGCCGCTCCAGTGGGATCAAGCACCGGGATCACCGGAACCGGCTCTGCCCCAACGTCCGCGATGACGCGGAAGATGTTGCGCAGGTACAGCGCCCGGGCCTGCGTCGGGATGTCCGAAGCCGGGTAATGCAACCCGAAAAAGCTGTCGATGCCGGGCCGCAGCGCTTCGGCCACGACTTCGCCGTCGCCACCATCGGCAAAGCGGTAAACCATGACGCGGTCGAATCCGGTCAAGGCCCTCACCTGCCTCGCCCCGTCGCGCAGGAAGGCCGCCATGCTGTCCGTTTGAGCAAGCCGCGCGACCATGGATCGTACCATGCTGGTCGCCTCGATCTCATCCGCGAAAGCCGGTTCAGCCTCGATCACCACCAGCGAGCCTGAAAAATGGACGGCGATGTCAAAGGGCTGAACGCCATCGATCAGCACCAGCGAGAACATCCGCTCGACCGCGTCGGGGCCACGCAGCAACGTGATCCGGTTCCGCAGCGAGTGAATGGCATCGTCCCGGAACAGGCCGTTGATCGGCTTACCCAGCATCTGCTCAGGCGTCAGTCCGATGAACTGTTCACAATTGGCCGAGACGCGGGAAACCAGCCAGTCGGCGGTCAGCGCAACCAGAAAGCCGAAAGGCTGTATGGTGCCCGGCACATGAATCGGTTCGCGATCGCAATTGCTGATGTCGACGGCGAAGTCGGCCATCTCCTGTCCATCGCGTTCAGCCATGAGTGCTCACCCGTTCCGCCGCGGCACCCGCCGCGAACAGGGCGAAGGCGGCTTGCGCTCCCTGTATCGCGTTGTCGATCCAATCCTGGCCACCGCCATCCGCCGCCTCGTCCAGCGCTTGCTGAAAGGCGATCCAGCTTCCCTGGCCGTGGACAGACTTGAGATAGGCCCTGGGCAACCCGGCAGGCACGCGCCGCTCCAACATGGCGCCACCCAGCCGCGAACCTTCCAGGGCGTAGAGCGCGCCCCATCGAAACCCTTCGCCCGCATGCGCCGTTGTTTCCAGCGGCTCCGGCAACGTTTCGCCCAATGATGCAAGGTCTTCCATCAACTGGGGCAAGCGCGAAGAGTCGGGCATCGCCAACTGTTCCAGCGGGATGAGCGCGCGTGCATGCGCTTTCAGAAAAGCACCATATTCCGCAGGGGAATCCAACGAAAAGCCTGAAAAAAGATCATCCACCCGCTGATGGTTTTCCATCGTCGCTTTTCTTAAGGCCTGTCGAACCCGGCCGGCGTAGGACGTTCTTTTCACTCGTCGTTCCTAAAGGCTGTCACCAAGGCGCGCACTGATCTAGATCAGCTTTTAAATCCGACGGCGGCGGTTGGTCGATTTTCTACCGAAATAATCGATTTGTGTACGCCAAGTCCAATGACCATCTTTACCCTGCGAGATTCTTTCAAATCGCTGACGAACGAGTTCAGCGTCGCGACATGGCGGCAGACATAAAAGGGAAATCATGCGGGGCATGGCGCCCCTTTTGGAAAGAAAAGACCATGTTGAGGAAAATGATGTTGGCGGGGCTGATGACCGCGACAGTTCTGGGCGGCGTGGCCCCTGCCTATGCGCAACGCGGACAGGACGGATGGCGCGATCGCGGCGGTGAGCAGTCTGGCCGGAACGACGGCCGGGCATCCCGGGGCGGCGGGCAGGATGGCGATCGCGGAAACGTCCGCGTGCGTGATCAGGCTTCCACGCAGCGGTGGCAAGAACGCGTGAATGATCGCGCGCGGGTACAGGCCGCTCCGGCACAACCCGATCGCCAGTGGCGTGGTGCGCAATCGCGCGCCGATGCTGCTCGCAATGCACAGCGCAACGATGCGCGCATCAGGGAACGGGCCGTTGGCGATCGTCCGCAGTGGCGGGATGATCGCCGGGACAACAACCGGGCGGAGTGGCGCGGCAATCGCGACGACCGACGTCAGGACTGGCGTGATGGTCGCCGGGATGGACGCCCGGAAGGGCGCCTCGACAGCGGCAACAACTGGCGTGGCAGCCTGGCGGGCAATCGGCGGTTTGACGATCGCACCCGCTGGAACAGTCAGCGTCGCTGGGACAATGACTGGCGGCAGGATCGCCGCTATGACTGGCGCAGCTATCGCTCACGTTATGGCGACCGCTACCGGACGGGCCGCTATTATGCGCCGCGCGGATGGAGCTATGGCTATAGCCGCTTTTCGACAGGCATCTTCCTGAACAGCTTGCTGTTCGCGAACAACTATTGGATCGACGACCCATGGTCCTATCGCCTGCCGCCGGCCTACGGCACGCTGCGTTGGGTGCGCTATTATGACGATGCCCTGCTGGTCGATATCCGGGACGGCTATGTCGTAGACGTGATCCACGACTTCTTCTGGTAAGCGGAGGATCATATCCGCTGATTTCATCTGGGCCTGGCGCCATGTGCGTCAGGCCCTTTTCATTTGCACCGGCGGGACGACGGCGGCAGGAAGCGGGCATGACGGACGTGATTGATGATGGCGGCATCGCTTCGGCCGCTCGGGCAAAGATCGGCGATGCGGTGCGCGCAAAGCTGGACCGCAACCCCTTGGTCAGCCGGATCGACGCCGCGAACCTTGAAATCTATGGCCGCCATGACTTCCTCAGCGCCGAGGAATGCGAAGGATTGCGCGCGCTGATCGACGCCGACGCGCAGCCTTCCACGCTGTTTTCCGGCAGCGCGAACGCCGATTACCGCACCAGCCACAGCTGCAACCTTAGCCCCTGGGACCCCCTGGTCGATGGCATCAGCCGCCGGATTTGCGCGCTGACCGGCTTGCCGCCCGAAAATGGCGAAACCTTGCAGGGTCAACGTTATGCGGTTGGTCAGGAATATAAGGCGCATTGCGATTATTTCCCGGTCACCGCCAACTATTGGCCCGCGATGATGAAAAAGGGCGGGCAGCGCAGTTGGACGGCGATGATCTATCTGTCGCCCGTCGCGGCGGGCGGGGAGACGCATTTTCCCCATTGCGAGTTCATGGTGCCGCCCGTTGAGGGGATGATCCTCATCTGGAACAACCTGAAGGCCGACGGTTCGCCCAATCCGATGAGCCTGCATGCCGCCCGGCCGGTGGAAAGCGGCGTCAAATATGTCGTGACCAAATGGTTTCGGGAGCGGCGCTGGGTACACTGACCGCAAGCGCGCCTGTTCATAGCCGTGATACAAGTTGCGACATAAATGACTGATTCCTGACGGTGCCGTTCCCCACAGGTTCAGCGGCCGGAATGCATAACCCCATTGTTGGTGACGGAACCGGTCCAGGGGATGAAAGTTTGATCCCCACCGGTTCAGGCCGCCAAGCTGATGGGAGAAAATATATGCGTAAGTTGATCATCCTCGGCCTTATCGCAGCGACTGCAATGCCAAGTGCTGTCATGGCCCAATCGCGCGGCGAAGTGCGCGACAGTGCGCGGGACCTACGTCAGGAGCAGCGTGAACTGCGCGACGCGCAACGCCATGGCTCGCGCCATGATGTACGCGAACAGCGCCGCGACGTCCGCGACGCCCGGCAGGAACTGCGCGAAGATTGGCGTGACTATCGCCGCTCGCACCGCGACGCCTATCGCGGCGGCAACTGGCGCGCGCCCTTCCGCTACAATCGCTGGGAAGTCGGGTCTCAATTGCGCCCGGGATTCTATAATTCCCGCTATTATATCAGCGATCCCTATCGCTATCGCCTGCCCCGGCCCGCGAACCGTAACCTGCGCTGGGTAAGGCATTATAACGACGTGCTGCTGGTCAACGTCCGCAGCGGGCGCGTGATGGAGGTCCATCGGGGCTTCTTCTGGTAACGCAGAACTAAGGACAATAGGCGGCTCCGGACTTCGGTTCGGAGCCGTTCTCTATTTCTTAGGACACAGAATCGCGGTCACGGTGCGACCCCCAGCTACTGCCTCAATTTTGGAAATCCCCTTGGCCGCGCCGCCCGTCTCCGAGCAGGCGCGGCCGATGGCACGCACAAGGCGCACCATCAGTCCGAAAGGGGGTGGACCGGAAAAGGAACGCTTAGGGGCGGCTAATGTTCCCCTGCGTTAACCCAGCGCATCGGCGATCAGGCGGCGGCTGTTTGCCACGCCATAAAGGGCGATAAAACTGCCCATCCGAGGCCCCTGATCGGCACCCAGCAACGTCTGATACAGCGCCTTGAACCAGTCGCGCAGTTCAGCAAAGCCAAAGGCTTCGTCCTTACCGATCGCATAGACGATATTCTGGATATCTTCGGCGGTGGCGTCATCGCCCAGCGCCGCCAGTTCCGCGTCCAGCCTGCGCAGCGCCTCGGCTTCATTGGCCTCCGGCGCGCGACGCTTCAACGTGGGCGCCACGAAGTCGCGATGATAGGCCAGCGCATGCCCGATCAGCGCGTCCAGCTCAGGATAAGTCTGCGCGCTCGCTTCAGGTACATAATTTTGCAGATATCCCCACACCTGTTCCCGGCTGGCGTCGCCCATGACGCCGACCAGGTTGAGCAACAGGCCGAAGGTCACCGGCAGCTTGCCGTCGGGCAGCTTTCCGTCATGGATATGATGCACCGGATTGCCGAGTTGCTGCTCGACCTGCTGATTGGGATAGTTGACCCGGAACTGCCAATATTCGTCCACCGCGCGCGGGATCACGCCCATGTGCAGCTGCTTGGCCTTCTTCGGCTCACGATAGGCGTAAAAGGCCAGGCTTTCCTGCGGCCCATAGGTCAGCCACTGCTCAAGGCTGAGGCCATTGCCCTTGGACTTGGAGATTTTCTCCCCCTTTTCGTCCAGGAACATCTCATAGTTGAAGCCTTCGGGCGGGCGAGCGCCCAGCGCGCGGCAAATCTTGGACGACTGAGTCACCGAATCGATCAGATCCTTGCCCGCCATCTCATAATCGACGCCCAGCGCGACCCAGCGCATCGCCCAGTCAACCTTCCATTGCAGCTTCGCGCCGCCAGACAGGATCGACTGCTCGACCATCTCGCCCTCATCCTCGAAGCGAACAAGCCCGGCGTCGGCGTCCAACACTTCGATCGGCACCTGAAGCACTATACCGCTCTTCGGGCTGACCGGCAGGACCGGCGAATAGGTCGCCTGCCGTTCCTTGCGCAGGGTCGGCAGCATGATGTCCATGATGTCCTGATAGTGACGCAGGACATTTTTGAGCGCATCGTCGAACGCGCCGGACTTGTACCGGTCGGTCGCTGACACAAACTCATAATCGAACCCGAAGCGGTCCAGAAATTCGCGCAGCGTCGCATTGTTATGATGCGCGAAGCTTTCGAACTTCTCGAACGGATCGGGTACCTGGGTCAGCGGCTTGCTAAGATGTTCCGCCAGCATCGCCTGGTTCGGCACATTGTCGGGCACCTTGCGCAGCCCGTCCATATCGTCGCTGAACGCGATCAGGCGCGTGGGTATGTCGGACAGCGCATGATAGGCGTTGCGCACCATCGTCGTGCGCAACACTTCGTTGAAGGTGCCGATATGGGGCAGGCCGGACGGGCCATAGCCAGTCTCGAACAGAATATGGCCTTTGTCGGGAGCGCCGTTCTGATAGCGCTTCAGAAGCTTGCGCGCTTCTTCATAGGGCCAGGCCTTGGACGCCAGAGCGGCGGTGCGGAGGATATCGGACACGGTCATGATGCACACGCCCCTAGCCTTGGAAGGCCGGAAATGGAACGTCTTTCCGCACAGCGGCGCGCGTACCGACCGCACTGCCGAGAGATTATGTTTAACCTTGATTAACCTTAATACGGCACATTTATCCTCGATAGCCGCCGGAAAGGGGATTGCGGGCACCATGCAGATACCGCGTAGCCGTCAACGCATTGGGGTCGATATCAGCGTTGTCGTCACAACCATGCTCGACAGCCTGGAGGGGACCATCGTCGATCTGAGCGAAGGAGGTGCCCAGATTCGCGGCTGCACCCTGCCCGCACGAAGCCAGTGCCAGATCGGGTTTGAAGGGCAGATTGTTTTCGGGACGGTACAATGGTCCGAACCCGACCGCATCGGGGTTCGCTTTCCCTATGAACTGGTCGATGGCCCGCTGTTCGACTTGCTGGAGATGGCGCGCACCCGCCTACACCTGCCGCTGGTGCATAAGCATGGCGGGCGCGGCCTCGCCCCGCGCGCCTTTTCCCCGCAGCCAACCGGATTTGGCCGCCGCGCAAGCTGAGTTGAGCCTTTTTCCGGTTTCCCTTTTGTTCCCGGTCGCCTAAGCGATTGGAGTGATCGACCCCACTGCCCTGCCCGCCCTTCATGCCAGCCATGGTGGGATCTGGTTGCGCGAGGGTGAAGACACCCGCGCGGTCGCGAAGGGAGCGGCTATCTCCTGCGCCGCAGAGACGCCCACTTTGCTGCTCAATGCGCCACTGACGGGGCAAAGGCTCGGCTATCCGGAACTTAACGGCCTGGACCTGCTGGAACTCTGGGCTTTCGTCCACCCGGCCCGCTTCCTTGTTCCCACGCCCAAGGGCCTTGCCGAAGCGCTCGGTCTGGAACGGCCGGGCAGCGAAGCGGACATTCCGCAACTGCTGCAAGCCGCCACCGCTGCGCTGCTGGACATGCTCGGATCGCCTTCATGGACCGAGCGGGAAGGCGGCTGGACTTCCGCCCAGACGCTGCATCGGATTCGCTGGCCCTGGGCGCCTCTCGTCGCCCCGCGTATAAGCCGCCCGCCCGAAGCGGAACGCTGGCTGTTCTCCCGCTTGCCCGAATGGGAGGAAACGCCGCCGCGTCCAGCGCCGCGCACCATCTCCCTCGATGAAGAGGCGGTGTTGGCGCGGCTGGCGCATCTGACTGGCAGCGCGGCGGAAGCCCGGCCGGGGCAGCGCGCCTATGCGGCGGCAGCCGTGGAAAGCTTCAGTCCGCGCCAGCATCGGGATCAGCCCAACATGCTGCTTGCAGAGGCTGGCACCGGGATCGGCAAGACGCTGGGCTATCTCGCCCCGGCCTCGCTTTGGGCATCGGAGGCGCAAGGCACGGTATGGATATCAACCTATACCAAAGCGCTCCAACGGCAGCTTGACCGCGAAAGCCTTCGCCTCTTCCCCGATCCGGCAACGGCAGCGCGGCGGATCGTCGTACGCAAGGGGCGCGAAAATTACCTCTGCCTGCTGAACCTTGAGGACGCGTTGCAGGGCGGCTTTTCCGGACGCGCGGCTATCCTCGCCCAACTCGTCGCGCGCTGGGCGGCGTTCAGCAAGGATGGCGACATGGTGGGTGGCGATCTGCCCGGTTGGCTGCCGACATTGTTCCGCCGCAATGGATCGACAGCGCTGACCGACCGCCGGGGCGAATGCATCTACGCGGGCTGTCCGCATTACCGCAAATGCTTCATCGAACGGTCGGCGCGCGCCTCTGCCGACGCGGACATCGTCATCGCCAATCACGCCCTCGTCATGATCAACGCCGCGCGTGGCCGTGAGACAGGCCAGCGCCCCCAGCGCATCATCTTCGATGAGGGCCATCACCTCTTCGATGCCGCCGACTCCACCTTTTCCGTCGCCTTGTCCGGGCAGGAAGCCATCGAGCTGCGCCGCTGGGTCATGGGGCCTGAAGGCAATTCGCGCGGCCGTCGGCGCGGTCTTGCCGCCCGCCTGTCGGATCTGGCCAGCTATGACGAGGAAGGCGGCCAGGCGATCCGCGCAGCAGCGGACGCCGCGCGCGCGCTGCCAGCCGATGAATGGCTGAAACGGATCGTCGCGGGAGAACCCTTCGGACCACTTGAACAGCTGCTCGCGGCCGTGCGTGGCACCGTCTATGCCCGCGCCGCCGACGTGGGCGAGGCGGACGCGGGCTATGGCCTGGAAACGGAAGTGGCTGAACCCGACGGCCCGCTGGTCGAAGCCGCGCAGGAAGCCGCGCTCGCCCTCGATGCTTTGCTGCGGCCGCTGAACCGGCTCAGCAAACGGCTGGAGGCAGTCATCGAGGATGCGCCCGACTGGCTCGACGGCGCAGCCCGCGCACGAATCGAAGGGGCGATTGCCTCGCTCGGCTGGCGGTGCGACCTCATCGCCGCTTGGCTCGCGTTGCTCGCGCGGATCGGCGGCCCGGCTGATGCGGATTTCGTCGACTGGATGACGGTCGATCGG
The DNA here is from genome assembly GCF_059738765.1 of Sphingobium sp. RC1. Taxonomy (NCBI): domain Bacteria; kingdom Pseudomonadati; phylum Pseudomonadota; class Alphaproteobacteria; order Sphingomonadales; family Sphingobiaceae; genus Sphingobium; species Sphingobium sp. RC1. Next base: position 596,001 of record NZ_AP027306.1, on the reverse strand, counting down.
ATCGAAGGGCGGGAATTCGACATCGGCATCCACCGCCACTGGCTGGACCCCACCCGACCCCTCGCTGAAACCGTACTGAAACCTGCGCAGGGCGTGCTGGTCACATCCGCGACGCTCAAGGGCGGCGGCGACTGGGACAATGCGGAAAGCCGCAGCGGGGCGAGTCATCTCCCGCGCGGCGCTCAGCGGTTCGAAGCAGCAAGCCCGTTCGACTATCCCGGCCGCGCCGAGGTGCTGGTCGTCACCGACATCAAGCGCGGCGACATTGCCGCACTGTCAGGCGCCTATGGGCGGCTGATCGAAGCGGCGGGCGGCGGGACACTCGGCCTGTTCACGGCGATACGGCGGTTACGTGCAGTCCATGCGCGCATCGCCGATCGTCTGGCACGGGCGGGCCTGCCACTCTACGCCCAGCATGTCGATCCGATGGACACCGGCACGCTGATCGACATTTTCCGCGACGACCCACGAGCCTCGCTGCTCGGCACCGACGCCTTGCGCGACGGGGTCGATGTGCCGGGCCATTCGCTGCGGCTCGTCGTGATGGAGGGCGTTCCCTGGTCGAAGCCCACGGTGCTTCACGCCGCCCGACGTCTCGCCGGAGGGGGCGCCGCCTATGACGACAGGCTGATCCGCGCGCGCCTTGCCCAGGCCTTTGGCCGCCTGATCCGCCGCGCCGAGGATCGGGGCAGCTTCGTCATATTGTCGGCGGCGATGCCCAGTCGGCTGCTGAGCGCCTTTCCGCCGGGCACCCCCATTCGCCGCCTTACCCTTGACGAAGCGATCATTGCGGTCAGCGATCATTCCCACGCTGGCCTTGGCGACGGCATGCCGCTAGGGCAACGAGGACACGAATCCGGCATTCCCGACCTGGAGCAAAGATGAAGCGGTTGACCCTGTTGCGCCACGCCAAGTCCGACTGGGACGATCCGGTAGAGCGGGATTTCGACCGGCCGCTGAACCGGCGCGGGGAAAAGGCGGCGCTGCTGATCGGTCAATATGCGCGCAGCCGGAAGATGCAGTTCGACTTTCTCGTCGCTTCTCCCGCAGTCCGGGTCGTGCAAACGCTCGATACCTTCCTTGAAGGCTACGGCCAGCCGCTCGATCCTCATTGGGATCGCCGCATATATCTGGCGTCCGTGGCAACGCTGCTGGATGTGCTGCGCGATGTGCCAGACACTGCAAGCAACGTGATCCTGGCGGGACATAATCCCGGCCTGGAAGAACTGATCCTGGAACTGGTGCCGGACAATGACACCAGCCCGCTACGCGGCGATGTGGAAGTCAAGTTTCCGACGGCCAGCATCGCGGTTCTGGATCTGGATGTCGATCGTTGGGAAGATACCAGGTCGGATGTCGCATCATTCATCAGCTTCACCCGCCCGCGCGATCTCGATCCGGCGCTAGGCCCGGAATCGCGTTAAATCAACTGTTCTAAGTGACCAAGGTCGCTGCTGGCGCAGAGTGAGTTCAACCCGGACCACCCACCTCCGTTCGGGCTGAGCTTGTCGAAGCCTTCTTCGTTTTAAGGGGCAGTAAAGCCCTTCGACAAGCTTGGGGCGAACCGATTTAAATGGCGGCACTGAGTTAGAGCACGAAGCACTCAGTAAACACGAGACGCTGAACTTACTCCCCAATAGCCTCCGCCAAGGCCGCCCGGATCGCTTGGAGCCGATCCAGCAAATCCGCATCCCGCTCAGGCTTGGCCGAAATGGCAGGAGCCGGAACAGCGGCGGGCTTTGCCACTGCTATCCCATCGGCAAGCGCCTTTTGCGCGCCCCGCACCGTGAAGCCCTCTTCGTTCAATAACTGATTGATGCGCCTGACCAGCGCCACATCCGCTGGCCTGTAATAGCGGCGATTACCCGACCGTTGGAGAGGCCGTAGCTGGGGAAACCGCGTTTCCCAATAGCGCAGAATATGCTGCGGAAGCCCCAGTTCCCCGGACAGCTCGCTAATCGTCAGGAACGCACCCTCTGCCTTTTCCATGGGTCCGATGTTGCACCTGTCAGGGCGCAAAGGTCAACCATGCGCGGGAATAACTGGCATCTATCCTAACCCGTCACGATGCGGCAACGCGGTCCCGCATGGTCTGGCTGGCGCGGAAGGTCAGCACGCGGCGTGGTTCGATCGGCACCTCAACCCCTGTCTTGGGATTACGGCCCATGCGCTGGGTCTTGTCGCGCAGAACGAAGGTGCCAAAGCTCGATATCTTCACATTTTCGCCGCGTTCGAGTGCGGAGGTCATATGTTCCAATATGGACTCGATAAGCGCCGCGGCCTCGGACCGTGAAAGGCCAATATGACGATTGACGCTTTCCGCCAGATCTGCGCGTGTCAGGGTGCCATTGCCAGTCATCGAACGTCCCCACCTTCATCCGCCGGGTCAATGCCGACGACAATGGTAAATTGTGCGATAAGCTGAGTGATTCGGCAAGATGACTCGCCGAAGAAAGTCAAAGAATTCCGGGTAGATGCCTTGGCTTAGACCCGCAGGACGCAAGCGCCCCAGGTAAAGCCCCCGCCCATCGCCTCCAGCACGAGCAGGTCGCCCGACTGAATCCGGCCATCTCGCATGGCCAGGTCAAGCGCCAATGGCACCGAAGCGGCGGACGTATTGGCGTGGCGATCCACCGTCATGACCACGCGATCGGGCGACAGCTTCAGCTTCCGCGCGGTAGCATCCAGGATGCGCGCATTCGCCTGATGAGGGATCAGCCAGTCGATCTTGTCGGTGCCGAGGCCCGCTATTTCCATGACCTCGGTCAGTACCGACGCAAGGTTGACGACCGCATGGCGGAAGACTTCCTGCCCCTTCATGCGCAGCTTGCCGACCGTCTTCGTCGTCGAAGGTCCGCCATCGACATAAAGAAGCTGGTTGTGCCGACCGTCAGCATGCAGCTTTGAAGCCAATATGCCGCGCGCGCCGTCCGCGCTCTCTTCCGCGCCCAGTACGATCGCCCCCGCGCCATCCCCGAACAGGACGCAGGTAGTCCGATCCTCCCAATCAAGGATGCGGCTGAACGTCTCCGACCCAATCACCAGCGCCTTCTGCGCGGCGCCCGACCGGATCATGCTGTCCGCCACCGTCACCGCGTACAGAAAGCCCGAACACACAGCCGCGACGTCGAAGGCCACGCAATCATTGATGCCCAGCGCTGCCTGCACAATGGTCGCGCTGGCGGGAAAGGTCTGGTCGGGCGTAGCCGTCGCCAGAATGATGAGGTCGATATCCTGCGCAGCCAGGCCCGCCGCATCCAGTGCCGCGCGAGCAGCATCGGTCGCAAGGCTTGCGGTTGTTTCGCCGTCGCCCGCGATATGGCGATTGCGGATGCCGGTGCGTTCGACGATCCATTCGTCGCTCGTGTCCACGGTCTCTGCCAGTTCAGCGTTGCTGACAGCACGAACCGGGAGAGCCGAACCCGTACCCAGAAGAACGGACTTGCGAATCACTTTGCGGCGAGCTCCTGTTTGGACGCCACGGCCGAAAGCGCGCTGACGCCCGCCATGTCGGCGGCGATACGCCGCGTGATGTCTTCTTCCAACAGCCGCGCAGCGACATGGACGGCATTGGCAACGCCCTTGTCATTGGCGTTGCCATGGCTTTTCACCACGACACCGTTCAGGCCCAGAAACACCGCACCATTATGGTTGTTGGGGTCCAGATGATGCTTGAGCAGGTGCATGGCGGGCTTGGAAATCAGGAACCCGATCTTGGACCGGATGGAGCTGGTGAAGGCCGTGCGCAGCAGATCGGTGACGAAACGGGCCGTACCCTCCGCCGTCTTCAACGCCACATTGCCGGAAAAACCGTCGCTGACGATCACATCGGCCTCGCCACGTCCGATCTTGTCGCCTTCGGTAAAGCCATCGAACGACAGGGGCAGGCTCGTCGCCGCGCGCAGGATCGCGGCGGCGTCACGGATTTCTTCCGTGCCCTTCATGTCTTCCGTGCCGATGTTCATGATGCGAACGCGCGGGCGTTCAAGATCGAAAGCGATGCGCGCATAGGCCGCGCCCATCACCGCGAATTGCACAAGGTTGCGGGCGTCGCATTCGGTATTGGCGCCCAGGTCCAGCATGACCACATCATTGTCACCGAGCGTGGGCAGCAAAGCCGCCAGAGCCGGTCGATCAATGCCCGGCATGGTGCGCAGCGCAAGCTTGGCCATCGCCATCAAGGCGCCGGTATTGCCGGACGAGACCGCAGCACCCGCCTCGCCCGCCTTAACGGCAGCGATCGCCATGCTCATGGAGCTGGCCTTCTTGCGGATGGCAGCGCTGGGCTTGTCCCCCGCAGACACGACATCGCTGGCGTGCACCACTTCGGACGCGGCCCGCAGATTTGGATGATTGTCGAGGGCGGCCTTGATCCGCGCCTCGTCTCCAAAAAGGGTGAAGCGTAGCCCTTCGTGGCGGTGACGGGCGAGCGCTACACCCGCCATCATCACGCGCACGCCTTCATCCCCGCCCATCGCGTCGATTGCGATTCGCGGTTGGCTGGACACTTCAGGACACCTTTGCAGGAGGGAGTGTGTCGTCAGGCCCCGACGGCAACGACTTCGCGGCCGTTATAGTGGCCGCAGGCGTCGCACAGATTATGCGGGCGCTTGAGTTCACCGCAGTTCGAGCATTCCTGGAACGCTTCAACGCGCAGCGCGTCGTGGCTGCGACGCATGCCGCGACGGGACGGGGAAGTTTTCCTCTTTGGGACAGCCATGTCGGCACCTTATTCCATAATTAGATCTGGTTAAGCGACTGGCCGAAATCCGATGAATATCGACGCCACAGGCGCCGCAGACCCATGCGGCCCGGGTGATCGCGAAGCCCTGCGCCTATAGCGTTTTTTGGCAGGGGCGCAAGTCCTTCCTTGCCCCGAAACGATGGCCGCCTATTGTACCGGCAACGTAAGGATAGGGAGAACATGCGATGCTGTTGCCGATTACGCTGACCTTGGCCGCCGCCTGCGCGCTTCTCAACCTGTGGCTCGCATTTCGCTGCGTCCGGATTCGCGTCGGCGGCAAAGTGCTGCATGGCGATGGCGGCGATCCGCTGCTCGCACGGCGGATAAGAGCGCATGCGAACTTCGTCGAATATACGCCGATCATCCTCATCCTCTTCGCCCTGATCGAACTGGCCATAGGATCGCCGCTAGGGCTGTGGATAGGGGCGCTCACCTATGTCATCGCGCGCGCGTCGCACGGGATAGGCATGGACGCCGACCGCCCCACCGCCTGGCGCGCGGGCGGAGCGCTGCTCACCTGGGTGGTGACGGCGGCGCTAGCGGTGGCTGCCCTCTATGTTGCCTATCATGCGACCCGCGCGGTGCCTGCGCCGCCAGCCATGGCCGCGCGCTAGGCGTTAGGCGAGGACCACGTCACCAACGAAGGGATTGGTGCGGCGCTCATGCGCGAAATCGCTCATCGGGCCGTGGCCGGGGACAAAGGCAGTGTCGCCACCCAGCGGCCAAAGCTTGCCCGTGATGGCGTCGATCAGTTGCTGGTGATTGCCCATCGGGAAATCCGTACGGCCGATCGATCCCTGGAACAGCACGTCGCCGACGATCGCGAGCTTGCTGGGAGCGTGATGAAAGACCACATGCCCGGGCGTGTGGCCGGGGCAATGATAGACGTCCAGCACCAGATCGCCGACCGTCACCTGATCGCCATCGGCCAGCCAGCGATCGGGCTCGAAGATCTTCCCGTTCACGCCATAATTGCGGCCGTCCTCTTCCAGACGGCTGATCCAGAAGCGATCGGCCTCATGCGGCCCTTCGATCGGGACGCCGAGTTCCTTGGCCAAGATGCCCGCCTCGCCGCAATGGTCGATATGGCCGTGCGTCACCAATATCTTCTCGATCGTCACGCCCTGCTGCTCGGCGGCCGCCTTCAGCCGTGGCAGGTCCCCGCCCGGATCGACGAAAGCGCCCCGATTGGTGGCCGTGCACCAGAAGAGCGTGCAATTCTGCTGCAACGGAGTGACAGGAATCAGGGCGGCTTTGAGCGGAGGCGTGGTCATGGCGGAGATGTGGCGAAGCGGGACGCGGCGCGCAAGAGCTAGCCCGCGTCTTCCATCGCCAGCGGTTCGGCCAGGCTGATCCCGTCCAGCACCTTCGCTGTCTCATCCCGCACGCGCAGCATCACGCGATGCAGCCTGCATTCCGATTCGGGCAGGCAGTTGGTGCAGGTTTCATGCGCGAATCGGCTGGCACAGGGCGTCAGCGCCAGCGATCCTCGGGTCAGCCGCACGATGTCGCCATAGCTCACATCGACAGGAGCCAGCGCGAGCCAATAACCCCCGTCCCGCCCCCGCTGCGTCGCCACCAGCCCTTCGCGGGAGAGTTCCGACAGGATGACCGTCAGGAACTTCGCCGGAATATTCTGCCGCGTCGCGATTTCGTTCAGCGGCACAGGTCCCTGACGGTAGCGGTCGGCAAGATGCTGGAGAGCGCGGATGGCGTAACGGGTCTTCTGCGAAAGCATATTCCCGTTATTCGCCCCCGCGCCTCATTTGACAAGCCGCCGCAGGGCCGATCAGGCCTTCACCTTGCTCAGCGCTTCTTCATAGGTCGTAGCCTTGAAGCCAACGACTGTCCGACCACCGACATCCAGGATCGGCCGCTTGATCATGGAAGGGTTGGTGCTCATCAGCAGGATCGCCTTTTCCGCGTCGATATGTGCCTTGTCGCCCGCGTCCAGCGCCTTGAAGGTGGTGCCGGAACGGTTGAGGATGGTTTCCCACCCATGCTCCATCACCCATTCCTCCAGCTTGCCCTTGTCCACGCCGGACACCTTATAATCGTGGAAGCTGTAGGAGACGCGCTCATTGTCCAGGAAATTGCGCGCCTTCTTGATCGTGTCGCAATTTTTGATGCCATACATGGTAATCATGGGGTCAGCCTTTGAACGCGGTGACTTCGATCTCGATCTTCATCTCCGGCTTGATGAGGCCGGTGACGACGCAGCTTGCCGCCGGGCGAATCTCACCGAACACGGGCGCGGTCGCTTTGCCAAGGTCGTCCCAATAGGCCGGGTCGGTGATATAATAGGTCACGCGCACGACATCGGCGAAGGAAAAGCCTGCGTCCTCCAGCGCCTTGCCGATGACCTTCAGCGCATTGACGCCTTGATCGACGACGCTTTCCGGCATCGTCTTGGTTTCCGGATCGGTCCCGGTCGTGCCAGCGACGAAGCACCAGTCGCCCTGGACGACTGCGCGTGAATAGCCGACCTGCGCCTCGAAAGGCGAACCCGAGGAGATGAGTTTGCGGGACATGGGATTTCCTTCGAAGGGGTAGCGATGAAAGGGATCGGGCGGCTCTTGCCCCCTGCCGTCTCCCCTGTCCAGCGCCTTTTGGACAGCCATGGAACGGGCGCCCCGGTTGATCGGTTGGGCAGGCAAGGAGACATTCCATGGACCAGCCAAAGGATCAGTCAGACAAGGATCGCCTTCCCGACGATATCGAGGAAAATGACGAGCAGAGGGAACGGGGATCGCAGGCGCAGGATGTTGCCGACGACGCCCGCGTGCGCAGCACCGATCTGTCGGAGGACTGCGAACGGGGCGGAACCCCAAATCGCGCCCAGATTATTCCCGAAGACACGCCGGACCTGGTGGAGCGGATGAAGGAAATGAACCGTTCCGGACGGATCGACAATGACGCCTTCGCGGGCGAACCGCAGATGGACGATGAGGAAGACTATCTCGGCCGCACCGAGGACGAGGAATAGCGCCGAGGCACCCTCCTGCCATTAGCCGCTAGGGTGGCGCGTCCGGGAACCTCAACCCCGTTCGGGCTGTCCGAACGAGTCACTTGTCTCGTTCGAATGTCGAAGCCCTCTTCTTTCTAAAATGAATTGCAGTCCTTTGACAGGCTCGGGACGAATGGCAAAGGAGGCAGTTCCGATTTAGCGCGCGAAGCGCCAAAGCCCCAAATCCGCCATAACGGAGGGTAAACGGATCAGCTTCGCCGCGCGCCGTCAGCAGCGCGGCCTAGGCTGGCGGGATGATCCGCTTGTGCAAACTAGTTCCGCCCCTCCTCGCCCTCCACCTCCTGCTGATCGGATCGGCGGAGCCTGTCCGGGCGGAAAATCCTTCGTCACGCTTCAGCCTTTGCCACGGCATGGGCGGGCCGGATTGCGTGGTCGATGGAGATACCTTCTGGCTGGATGGCCTAAAAATCCGCATTGCCGACATCGACACGCCGGAAACCCACGGGCCGCGTTGCACCGCCGAGGGCGCGCTGGGCATGCGGGCAACGCAGCGGCTGCTGGCGCTGCTCAATGCGGGCGCCTTTTCACTTACGGCGGTAGAGCGGGAACGGGATCGTTATGGAAGAACCCTGCGCATCGTGACGCGGCAGGGGCGGTCAATCGGGGCTCGGCTGGTCGCCGAAGGTCTGGCGCGCCCCTGGACAGGAGCGCGCCAGCCATGGTGCCGTAGTTAGCGGCAGTTCAGACCGCCACGATCGATCTCGCGGCCGAGCAGAGCGCCCGCACCCGCGCCGATCAACACGCCAGCGGTATTGGAATAGCCGCGATCCAGCTGCCCGCCGAGCAACCCGCCGAGCGCCGCGCCGACGATCAAACCGGTCGTGCCGTCCGAACGGCGGCAATAATAGCGATCGTCATAGCCGCGATAGATACGCGTCCCGCGCGTCACGCGGATCGGCTCATAGCCGCTGCGATAATAGCGATCGGGCCGATAACGACTGCCATAGCGGCGATCCGGACGGTTCCAGTCATAGCTGTAGACGACGCCGCCGGGACGCTTCCAATGACCTTTGTGGCGGCCATTGTCGTGGCGGCCGTCCCGCTTCCAGTCGCGGTGGTCACGATCGCGCCAGTGGCGATCGCCCCGGTCACCACGGTCATCGCGGTCGCGCCACTCACGATGGTGATCGCGGCCATAGCCCTGGGCCGTGGCGACCGTGCCGGTCAGGGCCATCGCACCAAGCGACAGCGCAGCCAGCGTGGATTTAAGGGTGATCTTCATATTCTGCTCCTTGCCTTATTTTGACAGGCTGTGGAGCTAAACACTTCAACGCGCATGGACGTTGCATGAACGGAACAAAACGGCGCGTTCAGCGAGGGGACAGGTGAATTGCTTTCAGAGCCGACGCGCCCTTCTCCCCGTGAAATTCGATCAGCCCAGTCTATCCGCCGTTAATCTATATGGCCCTCCGAGCGAAGAAGTGCCTCTTCGTCGGGATTCTTGGGCGTATAAGAAACAAATTCCCGATACCCAAATTTGATGCCAAGACGACGCATCACCGACCGGTCATTTTCAGAATACAGGACTGCGATGCCTTTCGGGGCAAGGATATCGCGAGCCCCGCCATTGCGCCGGATACGCTTCATATAATCGTCCTGCGCCGCGACAGCAGCGACTTGCACGCGTGAAACCGGTATACCAATGCAGTTCTCAAAGAGCGCGGCGAGCCTTTTGGTCCCCTTGCCACTCCCCATGATCGCATCACGCTGGCCCTTGCTGATCCGGGACCAGAAATTGGGCGAATAATCGAAATCAGAAACCATCCACCAGATATTAGATCGGCCGGAGGCGGAAATAGAGGTCTTTTGATCTCGATTGATCCCGGTACGGAGATATTCGTTGCGCGCACGAACAAGGCCCACCGAACATTTGAAAATATCCTCGTTGACGCGAAGCAGGATACAAAACTGCCCGATCGCTTCGGGCGGGATCATCCACCCAAAACCGCCGCCGGTCGTCGATTTCACATCGACTTCCCGTCCCCCAATCAGCAGGTCCAGCCTGACGCCTTTGGGAACTTGTAACCAGTCACGTAGCAAGATCTCAAATTTTGTGCCGAGGTAGGTTTTCTCGGTCTTTTCAAGGTCACTAAAATAGAAGCGACCTGTCCTCGCTGTGTCTATCACCTCATCTATTGCAGAGCGGAAGAAGCCTCTCAACTTTTCCTCAAACCGCTCCCGCCCGCCAACAGCCTTCAGCAGATCCGCTTACAAAATCAGGAGGTCAGCGCAGTCCGGATGAGATTCCGGCAGCGCGCTGTGCCCGTTGGAAGCGAACAGGTTCACGCTACCGACCGGACGGGGAAATGCTTCCGGACTGACAGGGCAACGCGAAGATTCTGAGCTACCGCTTTGGCAACCGGAGGAGGAAACGCATTTCCAACTTGCCGGTAAGCTGTGGTTTTCCGCCCATAAAATTGCCAATTATCCGGAAACCCCTGGATACGCGCTACCATTCTGACAGTCAGGCGTGGCATTCCAACATAATCCGGGCCGGGCGCTTGTTCTGCCACTGTACGCCCTTCCACTCCGAGCGACGCCCATGCTTGTCGTGCGCGCGTGGGACCCAAATCGGGGCCTCCATGCTTTTTCGATCCCCCGACGATAGTAGGAGCAATGTCGTTGGCGCGTTCAGCCCAGCTTTTTGCTCCCGGCCAGCCCTCAGCGGCCATTAGATCATGCAAGGTTTGACCGACTGTGGGCGGATTATGAGGAAGAGGGGCAGGCCAGTCGAAAACATCATTCAGATCGTCGCGCACTGCCACAATGACCACTCGCGGCCTCAACTGTGGCACGCCAAAGTCTGACGCATTCAGCAATCGCCAATCCGCAGTATATCCAAGCTTTTTGAGCTGGACCTTCAAATGATTGCGGTAGTCATCGAAAACAGCCGAAAGGAATCCTCGAACATTTTCGATCATCACAGCTTTGGGCCGAATCTCGTCGATGAGCCGGATTGCCGCTGGAAAAAGATTGCGCTCGTCTTTCTCCCCAAGCTGCTTGCCTGCCATGGAAAATGGCGGACAAGGCAAACCCGCGGCGAGAATATCAACGCCCTTGTACGCACGTCCATCAAAGACATTCATATCTGCCGTGCGCACGTCCCAATCCGGTCGGTTGAGCCGCAGCGTCTTCGCGTAATCCGCCTCTATCTCGACCAGCGCCTCGTGCCGGAAACCGGCAAGTTCAAGCCCCAGCGCCTGACCGCCCGCTCCTGCACAAAATTCAATGGAATTCATGGACAACCCCGCCCTAGAGGAAGCTAGAGCATTGCGTTCTTCTTATGTTCTTGTCAACCAGCCTCATTCGTGATGGATGAGGCTGGCACCGACACAATCTACTCCGCCGCGATCCCCGCAGCCTTGAACATGTCCGGGTCGCTCGGCTCATCCACATTAGCTGCGTCGCCAGCCTTCAGCTGTTTGCGCCGATCAAACGCGTCCCACACTTCGTTCCACTGACCGCGCGTCGCGCCCTTCGAATATTCGGTCGCGCGGGTTTCGAAGAAGTTGGCGTGCTCCACGCCGTTCAACAGCGGGGTCAGCCAGGGCAGCGGGTGCTCGTCGATCATGTAGATGGGCTTTAAACCCAGCTGCCCCAGACGCCAGTCGGCAATGTAGCGGACATATTTCTTGATGTCCTTGGGCGTCATGCCCGGCACAGGTCCCATTTCGAAGACGAGGTCGATGAACGCGTCCTCGATCCGCACCGTCTTCTGGCACATGTCCATGATGTCGTCCTTGACCGACGGCGTCAGGCAGTCGCGTTCCTTGGTGAAGGCGTGGAACAGCTTGATGATGCCTTCGCAGTGCAGCGTTTCGTCGCGCACCGACCAGGTGACGATCTGGCCCATGCCCTTCATCTTGTTGAAGCGCGGGAAGTTCATCAGCATGGCGAAGGAAGCGAAGAGCTGGAGCCCTTCGGTAAAGCCGCCGAACATCGCCAGCGTCTTGGCGATATCCTCGTCCGTATCGACGCCGAACTGGCTCAGATAGTCATGCTTATCCTTCATCTCCTTATACTGCATGAAGGCCGAATATTCGGTCTCCGGCATGCCGATCGTGTCGAGCAGATGGCTGTAGGCGGCGATATGGACCGTTTCCATGTTGCTGAACGCGGTCAGCATCATCTTCACTTCGGTCGGCTTGAACACGCGGCCATATTTTTCGTGGTAGCAATCCTGCACTTCCACGTCCGCCTGCGTGAAGAAGCGGAAAATCTGGGTCAGCAGGTTGCGTTCGTGATCGCTGAGCTTTTGCGCCCAGTCACGGCAATCCTCGCCCAGAGGCACTTCCTCGGGCAGCCAGTGCAACTGCTGCTGGCGCTTCCAGAACTCATAGGCCCAAGGATACTCGAAAGGCTTGTAGACCTTGCTGGCTTGAAGAAGGGGCATCGGGTCGGCTCCGTAAAATTCAATAATGTAAAGGCTTTAGCCCCTGCGCTCAGCTTGGACTGAATTCCATGCCAGTGAGTGTAGACTGAAGGCTCTCACCGTTATCATACACGTGAATCCAGAAATGTGCTTGAGCGGGCTTTTGGCGAATCATTTCCGGCTTAATTCGGATTTTAAGACTTGGTCCGCAGAGACGCTGAGCGAAATCGGCTGACGCATTCGTCATCAAAACCTCGCATTCACTCGGTTGATCAGCCCCTGCGTTGAACTTGATGTTGACCAACGTGCTAACGGTTTTGTCCGCCGGCGTGGTCGGACGATATTTGTCTGCTGGTGATGGAGGAGCGTTTGGGATCAAAAACCACCCGGGCACGCTCACTCCCAGCTTTTCCAGCCGCCTAAACTCCTTCATACCATCACCGACGGCCCAAGCCGACGTTTCTTTTGCGATAACCGGTGAAGCCAAAAAACCAGCCAGCAATGCAAGAACACAGTGCCACAGCGACATCTTGGAAAACAGGCTAGCATTGTGGGCGTGAAGACGCACGGTCGGCTCCGCGAATTAATGGACAAGCGCAACCTGCGCGGGCGCGAGACGTTTGGTCCCCGTCATTCCCGGCACAGGAGCAATATGATGGTTGATCTTACCAGCATCAAGGAACATGCTGAGGTTATTGGCGCTGATGGCGTCCATGTCGGCACTGTCGATCATGTCGCCAAAGGACCCGACGGAAGCGATCGTATCAAGCTGATCAAGGCGGATAGCGGCCAGGGAAGTCACTCCGGGCATCATCATTATATCAGTCAGGGACTGATCGCCGGGGTTGATGAGGATGGCACTGTGAGGCTGTCTGCGACCGGTGCCAACGCTGTCCTCTTTGAAGAAGAAAAGGACGAGGGGTAAAGCCTCCGGGGCTGAATGTGTGGGCGCGGTCAGTGTTGCCACCGCCGCGCCCATCCCCCCCATTAACTCATTGGCACGCAAGACATTCGTCATAGTCTGTGCTTCCCCCGGCCAGCTCGAATTTCGGTGCGTCGATGGTATTGTCGGCCTCCACCCCGCCAGCGAAACCGGCGCGCTGCACCGACTTTGACCGCAGATAGTAGAGCGACTTGATACCCAGTTCCCATGCGCGGAAGTGGAGCATCATCAGGTCCCACTTTTCCACGTCCGCCGGAATGAACAGGTTCAGCGACTGCGCCTGATCGATGAAGGGCGTGCGGTCGGCTGCCAGTTCGAGCAGCCAGCGCTGGTCGATCTCAAAGCTGGTCTTGAACGTGTCCTTTTCTTCCTGGCTGAGGAAATCGAGATGCTGGACGGACCCGCCGCGTTCCAGGATCGTGTTCCAGACGTTGGTCGAATCCTTCGATTTGTCCCGCAGGATCTTTTCGAGATAGGGGTTCTTCACCACGAAGCTGCCGGACAGCGTCTTGTGCGTGTAGATGTTGGCCGGGATCGGCTCGATACAGGCGCTGGTGCCGCCGCAGATGATACTGATCGACGCGGTGGGCGCGATCGCCATCTTGCAGCTGAACCGTTCCATCACGCCCATGTCGGCGGCGTCAGGGCACGGCCCACGCTCGACCGCGAGCTGCATCGAGGCGTCGTTCACCTTCTCGCTGATATGCTTGAAGATGCGCAGGTTCCAGCTCTTGGCCATCGCCCCTTCGAAAGGAAGGCCACGGGCCTGGAGGAAGGAGTGGAACCCCATCACCCCCAGGCCCACTGACCGTTCACGCGCCGCCGAATATTTCGCCCGCGCCATTTCGTCCGGCGCACGGTCGATATAGTCCTGCAGCACATTGTCGAGGAAGCGCATGACGTCCTCAACAAAGACGGGGTCCTTGTTCCATTCGTCCCAGGTTTCCAGATTCAGGGACGAAAGGCAGCAAACCGCCGTCCGGTCATTGCCGAGATGGTCGCGACCCGTCGGCAGTGTGATTTCTGAACAAAGATTGGAAGTCGAAACTTTCAGGCCGAGATCGCGATGATGCTTGGGCATCATGCTGTTCACGGTGTCGGAGAAAACGATATAGGGTTCACCCGTCGCCAGGCGGGTTTCCACCAGCTTCTGGAACAGGCTGCGCGCATCGACCGTGCCACGGACGGAGCCGTCCTTTGGCGATTTGAGCGAAAACTCGGCGCCGGTGCGGACCGCTTCCATGAACTCGTCGGTCAGCAGCACGCCATGGTGGAGGTTGAGCGCCTTGCGGTTGAAATCGCCGCTTGGCTTGCGGATTTCCAGAAACTCCTCGATCTCCGGATGAGAGACGTCGAGGTAGCAGGCGGCCGAACCACGGCGCAGCGAACCCTGGCTGATGGCGAGGGTGAGCGAATCCATCACGCGGACGAAGGGGATGATGCCGCTGGTCTTGCCGTTGAGGCCGACCGGCTCGCCAATGCCGCGTACGCTGCCCCAATAGGTGCCGATGCCGCCGCCGCGCGATGCGAGCCAGACATTCTCGTTCCAGGTGTTGACGATGCCTTCCAGGCTGTCGTCCACGCTGTTGAGGTAGCAGCTGATCGGCAAGCCGCGTCCGGTGCCGCCGTTCGACAGCACGGGCGTCGCGGGCATGAACCACAGGCGCGAGATATAGTCATAGACACGCTGGGCATGCGCCTGGTCATCGGCATAGGCCGCAGCGACGCGAGCAAACAGGTCCTGATAATTTTCACCGGGCAGCAGATAGCGGTCCTTCAGCGTATCCTTGCCGAATTCCGTCAGCAGCGCATCACGGCTTTCGTCCGTGACCACGTCGAACCGGCGCGCCTGGATGGACGAAGAAGAACGCACGGCCTCCTTGGCTGGCGCAGCCTTCTTTTCCGCCGCTGCTTCCACCACTTCGTCGATTACCGTCGCCACGTCACTTGCACCTGTCTGTTCGCTGTCACGAAAATCCATTCCGAGCCCCCGAATGTTCCTGTTTCGTTCGATTCGGTCAAGCCTCATCTTGTAAGGCCGCCCGGAACGGCAGCGGGGTGCGCCAGCAGCGGATCGCATGAGACAAAACGCCTCTCGCCCGGAAATGGTCCGGTCGGTACAATCACAATCTGTTGGGTAACCCCCGTTAACCCGATACAAGGGATAGTGCCACAGCTTCATATGCTTGCAAGAGGGTAAATGACGGTATGAAGACTCCGGACGGCGCAGGAGATCCCATCTGCATGGCATGGCGGTCATCCTGCATTGCAGCGACGCGCCAACTTCCGGCGCTCTTGCAAAAGGCAAGGGAAACAATTTGAGAACGAAAATAATTTTCGCTTGGCACCGAAATTGCCGGGATCAGGTCAGCACCCCTGCCCTGTTCCGCTAAGGATGGTGGTTCATCCACAACTTATCCACAAGCTGATGTGGATCAACTGTGGATGAGGAGTAGTCGAGAAACCACCCGGAAACCATGGTAAGAGGCACGATCCTACCGCCCGGACCATGCAACGAGGCAGAGCCGATGATTCTCTATTATCACCCCCTTTCCTCCTATTGTTGGAAGGTGCTGATCGCCCTTTATGAGAATGACACATCGTTCGAACGGGCGATGATGGAGGAGCCCGGCGTGGCGGAAGCGTGGCTCGCGCTGTGGCCGCTCGGCAAATTCCCGGTGCTGCGCGACGAGGCGCGCGACCAGACGGTCGCCGAGGCGAGCATCATCATCGAATATCTGGGGCAGCAGTGCCCCGGCCCCTTCCGCCCGATCCCCACCGATCCCGCCCAAGCGCTGGAGGTGCGGCTGATGGACCGGCTGTTCGACAATTTTGTGATGACGCCGATGCAGAAGATCGTCGCCGACCGGCTGCGGCCCGACGATGCGCGCGATCCGCATGGGGTTGGCGAGGCGCGCATCCTGCTGGGCAAGGCTTATGCGATGCTGGAGGATCGGATCGGCGCGCGGCAGTGGGCGGCCGGGGATGAATTCACCCTGGCGGATTGTGCGGCTGCCCCCGCCCTCTTCTATGCCGACAAGGTGGAGCCGATGCGCGGCGGCTTTCCCGCGCTGGCCGCCTATCTCGACCGGCTGGAGGCGCGGCCGAGCTTTGCACGGGTGCTGGAGGAGAAGGAGCCCTGGTGGCACATGTTCCCCTATGCCAACGGATAGCTCGGGATATCTGGACTCTCGGCCCAATCCCTATTAGCCGCGCCTGCGAAGACCCGCCGTGCAGGGCCGGGCGCAAAATAGGGACTTTGGGTAGATGACCGTCATCAAGACCGCCGACCTGATCGAGAGCGTCGCCGACGCGCTCCAGTTCATCAGCTATTATCATCCGATGGATTATATCCGCGCGCTGGGCAAAGCCTATGAAGCGGAGGCCAACCCGGCGGCCAAGGACGCCATCGCCCAGATCCTGACCAACAGCCGCATGTGCGCCGAAGGGCACCGCCCGATCTGCCAGGATACCGGCATCGTCAATGTCTTCATCAAATGGGGCATGGACTGCCGCTTCGACGACAATAGCCGGTCGATGCAGGACGTCGTCGATGAAGGCGTGCGCCGCGCTTACCTCAACCCCGAAAACCGCCTGCGCGCCTCCATCCTGCGCGACCCGGCCTTTTCGCGCCAGAACACCAAGGACAACACGCCTTGCGTGCTGAATGTCGAGATGGTGCCGGGCAACAAGGTGACGGTGGACGTCGCAGCCAAGGGCGGCGGCTCGGAAAACAAGACCAAGTTCAAGATGATGAACCCCAGCGATTCGATCGTCGATTGGGTGCTGGAGATGATCCCGCAAATGGGCGCTGGCTGGTGCCCGCCCGGCATGCTGGGCATCGGCATCGGCGGCACGGCGGAAAAGGCCGTGGCGCTGGCCAAGGAATCGCTGATGGAGCCCATCGACATGGGCGAACTGAAGGCGCGCGGGCCGCAGAATGACATCGAGAAGCTGCGCATCGAGATTTTCGACAAGGTCAATGCGCTGGGCATCGGCGCGCAGGGTCTGGGCGGGCTTTCGACCATCCTCGACGTCAAGATCTACGACTATCCCTGCCATGCGGCGGGCAAGCCGGTGGCGATGATCCCCAACTGCGCCGCCACCCGTCACGCGCATTTCACGCTCGACGGCTCCGGCCCAGCCTATCTGGAGGCGCCCAAGCTGTCCGAATGGCCGCAGGTCGACTGGAAGCCGAGCAAGGAAGCGATCCGCGTCGATCTCGATACGCTGACGCCCGACGTCGTGCAGAGCTGGAAGCATGGCGACCGCCTGCTGCTGAACGGCAAGATGCTGACCGGCCGCGACGCCGCGCACAAGCGGATCGCCGACATGCTGGCCGCTGGCGAGGAACTGCCGGTCGATTTCAAGGGCCGCGTCATCTATTATGTCGGCCCGGTCGATCCGGTGCGCGACGAAGTGGTCGGCCCGGCCGGTCCCACCACCGCGACCCGCATGGACAAGTTCATGGACATGATGCTGGAACAGGGCCTCGCCGCCTGCGTCGGCAAGGCCGAGCGCGGCCCGGCGGCGACGGATTCGATTGCCAAGCATAAGAGCGCCTATCTGATGGCGGTCGGCGGCGCGGCTTATCTCGTCGCCCGCGCGATCAAGGGCGCGAAGGTGGTCGGCTTTGAAGACCTCGGCATGGAAGCCATCTATGAATTTGACGTGGCTGACATGCCCGTCACCGTCGCCGTGGACAGCGAAGGCCAAAACGTCCACCGCCTCGCCCCGCTGGTGTGGCAGGAAAAGATCAAGAAGGAAGGCCTTCTCGAAGGCGCGTGAAGATATGGCGGCTCCAAATCCTCCCCATCGAGAGATGGGGAGGGGGACCGCTCGCATAGCGAGTGGTGGAGGGGAATAGCACGATGCCGCCGAGAAGAAAGACAGTCGATAATGCGCGCGACTTGCGGCGGATTATGTCGCCACCAGAAGTCGCTCTGTGGCAATGGCTCAGGCAGCGACCAGAGGGGCTGAAATTCCGCCGCCAGCATCCGGTTGGGCCTTATGTGTTGGATTTTTACTGCGCTTCGGTGGCGCTGGCGGTTGAGGTGGATGGCAGCGGGCACGATCACATCGAACAGATCGCGCATGATCGGCGACGAGATGAGTGGTTGCGAGCACAGGGGATCAAGGTTTTGAGGATCAAAGCCACCGATGTTTTGCGCAACCTCGAAAATGTGACGTCGCATATCCTGAACAACTGCCGCGCCTTTCCCCTCCACCATCCTGCGGCTGGTCCCCCTCCCCATCTCATGATGGGGAGGATTAAGTGATCACCTCGCCCATCTGGCTCCCAGCCACCCTGTTCGCAGGCGCGCTTCAGGCATGGCGCACGGCGGTGCAGCGGCGGGTCAGCCATAGCCTGTCGATCAATGCGGCGGGGCTCGTCCGCTATCTTTACGGCCTGCCCTTCGCGCTGTTGCTGCTGACCGGATATGTTTCGATAGGCAAGGTGCCCCTGCCTCACCCCGACCCATCCTTCCTGCTGTTCTGCATCGGCGGTGGCCTGGCGCAGATCATCGCCACCAACCTGCTGATCATGGCCTTCGCCCACCGCAATTTCGTGGTCGGCACAGCCTATTCCAAGACGGAAGCGGTGCAGGGCGCGGCACTGTCCTTCCTGTTGATGGGGGAGCGGCTCAGCCCCCTCGCCTGGGCGGGCATCGGCTGCGGCGTTGCCGGAGTCATGCTGCTATCGACCGGCGGCAAGCGCATGGGACCAGCCGATTTCCTCAAGGCGCTTGGTCAGCCCGCCGCGCTGACCGGAATCGCGTCAGGCTTTTTCTTCGCCCTCACCGCCATCGGCATCAGGCGCGCGACGCAGGAAGTCGGCGGCAGCGACCCGATCCTGGCCGCCCTGATCGTACTGGTGGCCACCGTGTCACTCCAGACGCTGATGCAGGGCGGTTATCTGCTGCTGCGCGAACCGGCGGAGATGCGGAAGGTGTTCGCGAGCTGGCGTATTTCGGGGCAGGTCGGCTTGCTCTCGGCCCTGGGATCGGCCTGCTGGTTCACCGGATTTGCGACCGCGCCCGTGGCGCTGGTGCGCATCGTGGGCCAGGTGGAGGTAGCCTTCACCCTGGGCTTTGGCCACTTCTACCTTGGAGAGCGGATGACCCGCAGCGAGGTGATGGGCCTGTTGCTGGTCGTGAGCGGCGTGGTGCTGGCGCTGGCCGGGTCGCTGTAGCTTCGTGGGGATGGAGGGCAGCAGCCCGGCACCCACGCAAGACCTCGCTCGATCACCATAGCATTGCTTGCCGCTTCGCCCCATGCGGGGCTACTCTGAAACTATGGCGCCAGCTTCGCGAAGCTGCCTGCGAAGCCAAAGACCGACAAACAAAAAGGGCGGCCCCGATGGGACCGCCCTCCTGTGTTTCAGATCCGAGAGGGATTAGAAACGGAAACCGATGCCGACAACGCCAGCGTCACGGCCGCCGAAATTGTCTTCATACTCGGTGCGCTGATATTCAGCCGAGATGTAAGCGTTGCTGGTCAGAGCGAATTCCAGACCACCACCGAAGCGGACGCCTTCGAAATTCACGTTGGTGCCGAGCACTTCGAAACGGGTGTCAGCATAGCCAACCTTGGCGAACGCCAGGAACTGCGGGTTCACGACGTAACCCAGACGAACCGAAGCGGCCAGATCGCGGCTCACGTCAACGCCAGGAGCGTCGGTGGTGGTGTCGCCGAGCGAAACTTCCGGGCCGAAGGTGATGTTCTGGGCAACCGGCAGGTCGTAGCCAGCGGTCACGCCGTAGCTGACGCCTTCTTCGTCACCCAGGCTGTCATAGCCAACGGTCACGCCAGCGCGGGGGCCGGTGAAGGGCGCAGCGTCCTGCGCGAAAGCGGGAGCCGAGAAAGCGGCAGCAGCAGCAACAGCTGCGAAAATCACAGTCTTCATAATGTCCTCATGCGGTAAGACGTGCATCATCCAGGAAGCGGATCGCACTCTTGATATATAACAGGCATGGTATCGAAGCATTCAGCTTCGAGCGTCGCTATGAAGTGACCCCTTTACCCCATCCCTGCTTGCCCCGATCTTGCGTCGTAAGCGATGGCGCATATGGCTGTCTTTGATCAATGTTGCAATATCGATATGAAGATTGTCGATGGATGATGCTATTTCGCAACAGTCATCTTTTCTTCACCATCTTATTCCCGCATTTTCCGCCACAGCAAGACCCTGAGGCAAGGCCGAGCGCTCCTATCCACAGAGAATGTGGCCAGAAGATGAACCGGCACCTCATTTCGGATACGTTCCGATATGGCTGGCGATTTTTGACGCGATTGATGCAAAAGGGTAACAGCGGGCGATGGACAGCGGCCCCTCCCCCTCAGGCGACAAGGCGCCGCCGGTACTGCGCCACCGCTGGCCGGTGCGGCTGTGGCACTGGATCAATGCCGGGCTGCTCTACATCCTCTTCACCAGCGGACTTGGCATCTTCAATGCCCATCCGCGCCTCTATTGGGGCCATTATGGCGCGAATTTCGATCAGCCGTGGCTGAAGCTGGAGCGTTTTGGCAAATGGATCACCCTGCCCGCCCATTATGATCTGGCGATGTCGCGGCACTGGCATCTCGCGGCTGCGCCCGTCTTCGCCTTCGCGCTGCTTGCCTATATGCTCTGGGCGTTGCTGAGCCACCATATTGGCCGCGACCTTGCTTTCCGGAAAGGCGAGCTGGCGCCGCGTCATATCTGGCAGGACATGCTCGATCATGCGCGGCTGCGCTTCCCGACGGGTCAGGCGGCACTGCGCTATAATGTCCTGCAGAAGGCGAGCTATATCGCGGTCATCTTCGTCGCCCTGCCACTTATCATTCTCACCGGCCTCACCATGTCGCCGGGCATGAACGCGGCCTGGCCGTGGCTGGTCGATCTGTTCGGTGGGCGGCAATCGGCGCGATCGATCCACTTCATCACCGCCTTCGCGCTCGTCGCCTTCTTCCTTGTCCACTTGACCATGGTGCTGCTGGCAGGCCCGGCGAACGAAGTGCGATCGATCATCATCGGGCGCTACCGCTTGCCGGAGGAGAGGCCATGAGCCTGATCCTCAATCGCCGCACGCTGATGCTCGGCGCGGCGGCTTCGCTGTCGGGCTGCGACTGGCTGGCACGCAACGAACATGTGCGGGACGCGCTGTTCTCCGCCGAGAATTTCCACAAATGGGCGCAGCGCAGCCTGATGGCGCGCGACGCGCTGGCGCGGGAGTTCAGGCCCGACCAGATTTCTCCCTTCTTCCGGCCCAACGGAACCGCCAATCCCGACACGCCCGAATATCGCGCCCTGTGGCGGACGGGCTTTGCCGATTGGCGGCTAAAGGTCACCGGGCTGGTCGGCCGCCCTCTTTCGCTGTCCCTTGCCCAGCTGCACAGCCTTCCGCACCGCGAGCAGATCACCCGCCATGACTGCGTCGAAGGATGGAGCGCCATCGGCAAATGGCGCGGCGTGCCGCTCCGCCTCCTCCTCGACGGTGCACGAATGAGCGACAGCGCGCGCTATCTCGTCTTCAAATGCGCTGACTTCATGGGCGACGGGCGGCCCTATTATGAAAGCATCGACATGGTCGACGCCTTTCACCCGCAGACGATCCTCGCCTTCGCGCTCAATGACCAGCCGCTGAGGGTAGCCAATGGCGCGCCGCTGCGCCTGCGTGTGGAGCGGCAGCTTGGCTATAAGCAGGCCAAATATTTGATGGAGATTAAGGCCGTCAACAGCCTATCCGGCATCGGCGACGGCAAGGGCGGCTATTGGGAAGATCGCGCCAATTATGATTGGTATGCAGGCATTTGACGGGCGCTGCATGACCTGACAATTTGCCGCCCATGAAATTATTCGATCGCGTCATCAAGCGGCTGGTCACACGAGGACAGCTGACCATCATCTATCATGACGGCAGGAAGGTGACGGCGGGCACGCCCGATCCGGCCTTCCCCTCGCTCGCGCTGAAATTCCGCGACGCGCGCGTGCCCTTCGACATTATCAAGGACCCGCGCCTCGGCATGGCGGAGGCCTATATCGACGGGCGCGTCACGATCGAAGGGGGCGGGATCATGGAACTGATCTCGCTGATCCGCGCCAACAACAGTTGGGAAAGCGGCAAGTCGATCAGCGACAAGGGGCGGCTGAAACGCGGGTTCAAATCGATCCGCCATACGCTCTGGCGCGCCAATCACCGCGCGCGGTCAAAGGCGAATGTCGCCCATCATTATGATCTGTCCGGCGCCCTCTACGCCCTCTTCCTCGATCGCGACCGTCAATATAGCTGCGCCTATTTCCCGGACGCGGACAATGATGCGGGGATCAGCCTGGAACAGGCGCAAGAGGACAAGAAAGCGCATATCGCGGCCAAGCTGCATCTGAAGCCCGGCATGAAGGTGCTGGACATTGGCTGCGGCTGGGGCGGCATGGCCCTCTATCTGCACCGCACCTGCGGCGTCGATGTGACCGGCATCACCCTGTCGGAGGAACAGCTTAAGGTCGCGCGGCAACGGGCGGAGGAAGCAGGCGTCGCCGATCATGTCCGTTTCGAGCTGATCGACTATCGCGATATAGACGGGCCATTCGACCGGATCGTATCGGTCGGCATGTTCGAACATGTCGGCACGGCGCATTACCGCACCTTCTTCGACAAGTGCCGCGATCTTCTGACGCCCGATGGCGTGATGCTGATCCATACGATCGGCCGCGTCGATGGGCCGGGCATCACCGATGCCTTCACCCAGAAATATATCTTCCCCGGCGGCTATATCCCGGCGCTGTCCGAAATGATCCAGGGCAGCGAGGGTACGCGGCTGATGGTCACGGACGTGGAGGTGCTGCGCCTGCATTACGGCCTGACCATCCGCCAATGGTATGCCCGCACCATGGCGCACCGGGCGGACATCATCGCTCTGTATGACGAGCGCTTCTTCCGCCTGTGGACCTTCTATCTGGCGGGCGCGGCCACGGTGTTCGAACATGGCAGCATGGTGAACTACCAGGTACAATATACGCGCAATCGCCGATCCCTGCCGATCACGCGCGACTATATGGTGTCTGCCGAGGACGAACTGCGCGGCAAATAGTCCCCCTGAACGCTGGCTGACAGCGCCGTTCCCGGACTGTTCAGTCAGCCAAGTGCATCTTCTCATCCGTAGCCCCGCTGAACGCCATGCGTCCGGGGGTGCTAGTGAGGAGAGAGGAAATGAACATCTTCGTGAAGGGCGCGACCGCGCTGGGATTGGCGATTACCGCGCTGGGCGCAACTGCCGCGCCCGCCCAGGCGCAATATCGCGGCGGCTATTATGGCTATGGCGACCGGGACTGGCGTGACGGGCGCCATGACCGCGATTGGGACCGTCGCGACGACCGCCGCTGGCACAACGACCGACGCTATTGGCGCGATGGACGGCGGCATCATTTCCGCTATCGCCAGCGCTGCTGGACCGAATGGCGCTATGACTATTATCGCGACCGGGATGTCCGCGTACGCATCTGCCGATAAAAGATAACTGCCTGAATCAGGCACAGAAACACTTCCGCAACCCGATCCCTGATTGAAGCGGGGATCAGGTTGCGGCATCCTTGGTGGCATGAGCGATCCCATGCCCGTCATCCAGAGCCTGCTGTCCGGGCTCCCCATCTTCCTGCTGCACCTCGCCTCCGCAACGCTGGCCTGGCTGGCGGCGCTGGCGCTTTATATGTGGATTACGCCGCACGACGAATTCGCCCTGATCCGCGCGGGGAATGAGGCGGCGGCGATATCGCTTGGCGGCGCCGCCATCGGGCTGACCATTCCTCTGGCGCTGTGCCTCGCCGGGTCGGTCAATGTCTGGGACGTGATCATCTGGGGCAGCGTCACGCTGATCCTGCAACTCATCGCCTTCCGCTTCGTGGATTTCCTGCTCGGTTCCCTGTCCGCACGGATCGAGGCGAATGAGCGGTCGGCCGCCATCTTCCTGGCCACGATGAAAGTCGCGATCGCCTGCCTGACGGCGGCGGCCGTGGCGGGCTAAGCCATGGCACGGCGGAGCATCGGCTGCCTCCCGCTGATGCTGGGCGTCATATTGACGATCGCCTGGATCGGCGAGGTGACGCAACCGACGCCGCTCCGGGTCGAAAGCTTCGATCCCCGATCGCCCCGGCGCCCGATGCCGCAATGGAGCGACGAAGCCTTCGTGATCGAGGATCGGGCGGGCGCGCCATCCGACAGCATGGGCACTGCCTTTGCCGTCGATCGGGACGGCGCCTGGTTGACCGCCGAACATGTCACCCATGACTGTTCCCGCATCGGGCTGGAGGAAGGCGGCGTCGCCCGGGCCGTGTCCCGCATCGTGGAGAGCCGGGAAGCCGACGCCGCGCTGGTGCGCGACGGCCTGCCCAGCGATCACGCGCTGCCACTGTCGGATCGCGTACCCGCGCCGGGATCGCTCGGTTTCCACATGGGCTTTCCAGCGGGCCACGCGGCGCTTGTCGTATCGGAACTGATCGGCGCGGCCAGCGCCCGGCGCGGACGGACGCAGGAAACCCAGCCGGTCCTCGCCTGGGCAGAAGTCGCGCGCCTCCCCGAAAGCGACGACACATTGTCCGGGATCAGTGGTGGCCCCGTCTTTGCCGAGGATGGCCATGTCATCGGCGTCAACAGCGCGGCGACCGACCGGCGCGGCCGCATTCTGACCACCGCACCCGATGCGATGATCCGGCTGGTGCACGCCAGCCGCGCCGTCAATGACCAGCCGGTCGCCTACCCCTTCGCAGGGCTGGCCGATGCAGAAACACGCTTTGCCTCCTGGCTGGAACAGGGAGTGATCCGCCGCATCTTCTGTGACGTGGACGACGCGCCCCGGTTGACGGCGGCGCGGCCAAAAGGCTAGGCGGCGCGAAACGAAGGATCTGAAACAGCCATGAGCGACACGCCTCCCGACCGCCTCTCCACCAACCCGCGCAGCCCCCATTTCGACATGGACGTGCTGCAACGGGGCATCGGCATTCGCTTCAAGGACCGCGTCCGCAACGATGTCGAGGAATATTGCATTTCCGAAGGCTGGATCCGCGTCGCCGCCGGCAAGACCAAGGACCGCCACGGCCAGCCGCTGACGATCAAGCTCACCGGCCCGGTGGAAGCCTGGTTCGAGCGTGGAGCCGAGGGCGAAGAAAATTCGTCACAGCCGGAATCATAAGACCGTTCGCCCTGAGCTTGTCGAGCCGAAGGCCGACGAAGCCAACGGCTTCCTTCTTTTGAAGAGAAGTGAAGGGCTTCGACATTTGGATGAGACAAGTGGCTCATCCAAACAGCCCGAACGGAATATGTATCTAGAGCATGATCCGATCAGACTGAATCGGATCATGCTCTATTTGTCTTTTGTTTCCGCATTTTCCGAGCCAGCAGATGATGCCATCTGCTTCGAAAATGCTCTAGCGCAGCCGCGCATCCCGCTTCACATCGGCGATGATGTCGCGCAGCGATCGTCCCGAAGGCGCGGCATCCGCGAACTGGATCGCCCGCATATCCATTTCCAGCTTCGGCTCATGCGCCGCCTTGCGCAAGGATCGGCCAAGGCTCGCAAGGCGCAGAGACGGTGCATCTCCGTCAGCCTTGATCACCGCCTTTGTCGGCTTCCAATCCTCGGCATCCGCCTTCGCAAGCCGCACGCTGGTGCCAAGCACTGGATCAGGCTCGAACGCATGCAGTTGCGGCTTGTCCGGATAGATGAAGCCAAAGGTCGGGTTGGTCCGTGCGCCCATCTGCCCGGTCGGGCTGTGCCACACACGCACCTGGCTCCAGTCGCCAGCATCGGAAACATCCAGCGCCAACACATCTTCCTCGATCGCGCCGGGCACCGACCAGTTGGCATGGCGAATCAGCACGCGCCGGTCGTCCAGCACCTTGCTGACCACCGCGACATGGCCAAGCGTCATCGGCCCATAGGGACGAAAGGTCATGACGGCGCCGCGCCGGGGCACGTGCCCACGTGCATAGCGGTCCTGCGCCTGATCCCACCATGTCAGCGCATCGCCCCGGATATTCACGCCGGACACGATCCGCGCATAGGGCACGCATTGCAAAGCGGTTGCGCCGAATACCGGCGTGGCGACCAGCGCCGCCAGCAGCCAAGCCGCCCCGCGAACATATCGAAACATTATTTGCGACCTCAAACCACTGAGAATCGCCCCACCGCCGCTAAGATTATCCGGCGGCTCTTATGAACTGGTTAAACTGTCAGAAAGCAGCGCCAGCGGCGGCAGCGGCCGGGTTCACGCGATCGGCCATGGCGATCTGCACCGGCGCGGCCTCACTGGCATGGCCGGGATAGATGAAGCCCTTGACGGCGTTCGAGCGCAGGCCAAGGCCGCCGATCGGGCCATACCATACGCGCACGTCGGTCCAGTCGTTGTTGGGCGAAACGTCGATGGCGCGCACATTGCGCTCGATGCCGCCGCGATAGGACCAGTTTGCGTGGGTCAGCAGCACTTCGCGATCGCTGACCACCTTGCTCACCATGGCGACATGACCGACGGGCATGGAACGGCTGGCAGCGAAGGCCAGGACAGCGCCTTCGCGCGGCTCATGACCACGGTCATAGCGACCCTCGGCCTGACCCCACCAGGTATTGGCGTTGCCATAAAGTGCGATACCGGAAACCTGACGCGCATAGGGTGCGCACTGGAGAACGCCAGCGGCGGCAGGGGTCACGATCAGGGCGCCGAGCGCAAGCACGGCAGTCGCGATAAATGCGCGAAAAGCACCGACCATGTGTGAAACGACCCCCGACTTGTTGTGCGTTATCAACCCCGTGGCGTCTTTAGCGCAGAGCCAGGATGAGTTGAGAAGCGCCAAGCGGTGAATTGTTGCGGAGGCGGGTTAACCTGCGGAACGAAAAAGCTGGCCCGCCGTTACCGTTAACCGTGTTGCTACGCCCAACTCGTTGAAAAGACTATCTTCCGTTCCCGTCATCCACACCTGCCCGCCGGTTTCCCTTAACCGGCCGAACAACGCAGCTCGCCGCGACGGGTCGAGGTGAGCCGCCACTTCATCGAGTAGCAAGACCGGCGGCTGGCCGCGATGGGCGGCGACCAGTGCAGCATGGGCAAGCAGGATCGACAGCAGCAGCGCCTTCTGCTCGCCCGTGGAGCAAAGCGCCGCCGCCTGCCCCTTGGCCGCATGGGCGACTGCCAGGTCCTGCCGGTGCGGCCCGGACAGGGTGCGCCCCGCCGCCGCATCCCGCCGCCGCTCCCGCGCCAGCCGCTGCGCAAGCGGCCCCTCGCCCTCCTCCTCTCCGTCAACCGCCAGCAGCGGACGGGCAAAAGGCTCATCGGGCTGGCCAACAAGTTCCACGCCCAGCCGGGCAACCAGATCGGCACGCGCGGCGGACAATAGCGCGCCATGCTCCTCCATCTGCGCCTCCAGCGCCGCCAGCCACGACGGGTCCGCGCGGGGCAAGTCCGACAGCAGCCGATTGCGCGCCCGCATCGCCGCCTCATAACGGGCGCTATGCACCGCATGTCCCGGATGCAGCGCCAGCGTCAGCCGGTCCAGAAACCGCCGCCGACTGCCAGGGCTGTCCATGAACAGCCGATCCATCGCCGGGGTCAGCCACACGATCGCCAGATGATCCGCCAGCGCATTGGCCGAGGACGCGACGCCGCCGATCCGCACCTGCCGCCGGTCTGGCGCCTGAGCCGAAGTGCCGGTCCCCAGCACCACCCCGTCCACCTCCGCCGCAATGCCGAAGCTGCCCGGCCCACCCTGCCGCGCCATGTCGCGCAACGCCGCGCCACGCAGGCCGCGTCCGGGCGCCAGCATCGACACCGCTTCCAATATGTTGGTCTTCCCCGCACCATTTTCGCCGGTCAGCACGATGAAAGCATGATCGGGCAGGATCAGCGCATCCGCATGATTGCGGAAATCGCTCAAGGTCAGGCGGCCGATCATCGCCCCGCTCTAGCGAGACCTGCACGAAACGGAAAGCGCTTCAGCAGCGCTTGCGCGTCACCGCCGCCCCGTCATTGATGATGGTGAGTTCCCGACCATTAGCCGACGGGCGCAGTTCCAGCTTCTTGGTCCAGCTGTCGCCTTCTCCGGTAAAGGCGGCATCGACCTTCACCTTGCCGCCGGTTCCGGTCGCAACCCCCTTCACCGTCCCGACGCTTTCATGGAAGATCAGGCTGTCCGGCGTGACCTTCAATTCCAGTTCAGCCGACCGATCGCCGCAACGGTCATTTAGACCGGTCCAGCTCCCCTGCAACGCCGCAGGGATCGCGCCAACGCGCGACGCCGTTCCCGCCCTGTCAGCAGCGGCGGAAACAGATGCGTTGTCGGCCGGTTGGGGCTGCGTCTCATTGCCCGCCGTCAGCGTTTCATCCTGCGCGAGCGTTTCGTTGCTGACATCATAGGTCGCCTGCTCATCGACGATGTTGGTCGACATGCGGGGCTTTTCCCCGCCCTTGTCGTCGCAGGCAACCAGCAACAGCAATGGCATGGCGAAAAGCAGGCGCATCCGTAATGAACCGGCGGGGCGGTGAAGGGTTCCAGCTACAGGCTTGCCAGCGGCACGGCTTGGGGCCATCACCCTTGCTCTGCCGCAAAGGATGGAGACGGGTGATGATGAAGCGCGCGATGATCGCAATGGCCCTTGCCGCCACCATGTTGGGATCGACCGGCGCAAACGCGGCGCTGTCTGCCGGTGCGAAGGCGCCCGATTTCACCACGCGCGGCGCGCGGGCGGGCAAGACCTTCACCCTCACCCTGTCCCACCAGTTGAAGCGCGGGCCGGTCGTCCTCTACTTTTTTCCCAAGGCTTTCACTCCCGGCTGCTCGGCCGAAGCGCGCGAGTTCGCGACGCATATCGATGATTTCAAAAAAGCGGGCGCGACGGTGATAGGCATGTCCGCCGATCCGGTGGACGACCTTGTCGCCTTCTCGACCAAGGAGTGCGCGGGCAAGTTCGCGGTCGCCTCGGCCGGGCCAGACATCATCGCGGGCTATGACGTCGCGCTGAAAATGGCGCCGGGCATAACCGACCGCACCTCTTACGTTATCGCGCCCAATGGCCGGATCGTCTTCGTCCATAGCGAGATGAATTATACCGGCCATGTAAAGAGCACCCTCGCTGCCGTGCAATCGATGAAGGCGAAATAGGGAACGCCTACCCCGTTCGTCCAATCTCCGTTCGCTTCGAGCGAAGTCGAGAAGCGCTGGCGCATCATATGTCTCGACTTTCGCTCAGCCCGAACGGGAAAGCTCATACCCTTCCTCCACCCTTCACATAGCGCCCAAACCACTCCAGCGTAGCCGCCCAGGCCTCCTTCGCCGCCGCCTCATTATAGCTCGGCCGGTAATCCGCCATGAATCCATGATCAGCCTCCGGATAGACTGTGATCGCATCCGGCGGCGACTTGCCCGCCTTTTTCAGCGCCGCGCGCATCGTCTCGACATCAGCGACGGGTATGCCCTTGTCCAAACCGCCATATTGCCCGAGCACCGGCGCCTTCAGTGCAGCCGCTTGCTCGACCACGCTCAACGACTGCAACGCTGCCTTCTCGCTGACCAGCCTCCCATAGAATGCGACGCCTGCATCCAGTTGCGCACTGTGCGCGGCATACAGCCACACGATCCGCCCGCCCCAGCAAAAGCCTGTAATGCCCCGCCGCGTCGCGTCGCCACCATGCTTGCCCGCCCAGTCATAGGTCATGTCGATGTCGGACAACACCTGCGCATCGGGCGCCTTCGACACGATGCTGCTGATAAGCTGCTGGATATCGGCGATCTTGGTCGCATCGCCGTGCCGCGCGAACAGATCGGGCGCGATCGCATAATAGCCCTCTCGCGCAAAACGGCGGCAGATATCGCGGACCCATTCATGGACGCCGAAAACCTCGTGCACCACGACGATGACCGGCGCCTTCTTCGCCTTTTTCGGCCGCGCCACATAGGCGGGCATGGCAAAGCCATCACTCGCCGGGATCGAGACCGTCTCCTGGGCCAGCCCCTCGCCCGATGTCTGCACGGCGCTGCTCGACACAGGGCGGCATGCGGCGGCGAAACCAGCCGCGAAGGCGCCGGTCATCAGCAGCTTGCGCCGGTCGAGCCCTGTGCTGTCGATCCAGCTGCGGTCTTCGGGCAGGCGATCCATGCGGCCGGGTTCTGCATTCTCACTGCTCATCGCGCTTCCTCTCCGCTGCCCCCCGGCCGCCGCAGATTATCGGCCCGTCCGCCCGGCGCAAGTCGTCAGTCCAACCAAGCGAAGTCAGTCAGGCGACGAAATCGCCGCTCGCGATTCGCTCCAGCCCCGCGACATCGCGCGCATAAACATAGGTCCATGCACAAACCGCGCCCGCGGCGCTGCGCACCTCGATCCACTCCCGCGCAAATTCATGAGGCTCGGAAAAATGCGCCGCGCACTCCTCATGCTCGTCAAGGATGGCAAGGATGCCGTCAGGATCAGGCAGCCGGTACAGCTCCCCCGTGACAATTCCGTCAGCACCGGGAACGAAGCCGGGATAATAATCGATCCGGTAAAGCGCGCCGCTCGCAACGGCAGCACCCGCAAATTCCGCCACCGATGCGAGCCAGCGAGCCATCTCCCCTGAAAATCCGGGCCGGAGAGACCCGTAGACGAATAGCAGGGGCGGGCTCATTGCGCGTAATCGCTATCAATAAAAAAGCCGCCCTGGCAATAGCCGGGCGGCCTTTTTGAAATTCCCCGTAGACGAGGAATGAAGGGGAGCGATTAATCGCTCAGGCGAAAAGCACCGAGTAGAAGGTCAGCATCTGCGCACCGACCGCAACCATCAACGCAACGCCCTGCATAGTGTGCCGCATGTTTCGTTTCCTGCAATTTTTGTTTTGCGCCCTGTTTGGACAAGAGCGCATATGATGGACCACGCCCCTTGCCTCAATCGCAAAGGGCGCGTTCGCAGTTGCAGCAAACGCAACAGTCGCTGTTACTTCAAAGCAACAATCATCCGTTGGGCGGCGGCAGGCGCCCGGATTTTCGCACCGCTGATGAAGAAAACGAAGACATCCCCATCATCCGCCATGCTTTTCGCTCTTTTTTTCCAGCCGTCGATTTCCTTAAGGGAATAGCCGGTCGCTTCCTCCTCCCGCGTGCGCATCAGGCGGCAATAGGAAAAGCCCACATCATGGCCGACGATGGCAGGATATTCGTCATGATCCGCCAGCACCACCGACGCGCCCGCATCGCGCGCCAGTTGCAGGAAAGCGGGATTATCGAAACTTTCATGCCGCACCTCCAGCGCATGGCGCAGCGGGACGCCATCGGCGCTGTCGGGCAGCAGCTTCAGGAAAGCGCCGAAATCTTGCGGCTCGAACTTCTTGGTCGGCATGAATTGCCACAGGATCGGACCCAGCCGATCGCCGAGTTCCGCGATCCCTTGCCCCACGAACTTGCCGATCGATTCCCCGGCCTCCGCCAGCACACGGCGATTGGTGCAGTATCGCGACGCCTTCACCGCGAACTGGAACCCATCCGGCACCGCCTTGGCCCAATTCGCGAAAGTCGCGGGCTTTTGCGTGCTGTAATAGGTGGCGTTGATCTCCGTCGCGGTCAGATGCTGCCCGACATAGACCAGTTCATCCTTCTGCCGCAGCCCTTGGGGATAAAAGGTGCCGCGCCATGGCTCGAACGTCCATCCGCCAATGCCTACCCTGATGCGTCCTGACGCCATGACACTCTCCTTTCAGCACTCATCCTGACGGCTGAACGCCGCCCGGAACAGAAGAAATATCAGGAGGCCGCCTTGCGCCGCAGCCCGATCAGCCACGGCTTCACTCCGCGTGTCGGCCGCGCCGTGCCATCCAGCCGCTTTACGCGAATGATCGTCACCGGCTTCACGATCATCTGCCCCCGCATCGGCCCCGACCCGCAGCAGGTCGGCATGGCCAGGATGCGGCGCACGACATCCATGCCAGCGACCACATGGCCGAAAGCGGCATAGCCGATATAATCCCCCCGCGCGTCCATATTGGGCGTCGCGCCCGCCGTGATGAAGAAATTGCCCATCGCCGAATTCGGCCGGTTGGGTCGCGCCATCGACAGGGTCGCGTCGAGATGCCGGATGCCGGTCTTGCTGGTCGGCTCATGCGGGATCGGCGGCAGGGACCGGCGCGCATCGGTATCGATCCCGCCCTGGATGAGCCCCAGCCTCGCATCGCTCTTGCGCCGCGCCGCCCGGTAAAAGGTGACGCCATCGAACCGGCCATCATCGACATAGGCAAGGAAATTGGCCGAAGTGCGCGGCGCCCGCTTGTTGTCGACCGCCACCACGATCGTGCCAACCGACGTCTCGATCGCCACGCGCGTGTAGCCCGGCGTCGGCCGATTGCCCGGCACTCCCCACGCCGCCGCCGGAAACACCATCAACAACAGGACAAGCGCGCGCAACAGGGCAGCAGAAATCGGCGGTCTAACCAAGGATCTGTCGCCTCCATTCCAAAGCACGCGGGTAATGATCGCGCTACAGGACGAACCGTGCGCTCGCCAGTGGCCAACAGGACGTCTCCCGTCCCCGATCAGTCCGCCTTACGCTGTCTGTTGAAAAAAGGAGGTGAGCCGGAATAAAAGCGCGACGGCATGCGTAAGCGTCGCATCATGGCAACGCTTCTCCACCTCGACCGCTCGCCCCGCCCGCCGATCGCCGCCCGAGATGCAAAGCGGCCAATGCGGGTCGCCCTATTTTCCGGCAATTATGACTGCGTCCGGGACGGTGCGAATCAGGCGCTCAACCGGCTGGTGGATTATCTTCAGGCGCGCCATGGCGTGCAGGTGCGCATCTACACGCCGCGCGCGCCAAAGCCAGCATTCGCCGCCGTTGGGGATATTCAGGCCGTGCGCTCGCTCGGCTTGCCGGGACGGCCCGAATATCGGCTGGCCATGGGCCTTACGTCCGCCGCGCGCGCGGATCTCGACAGCTTCGCTCCCGACATCATCCACCTTTCGGCGCCCGACTGGCTTGGATGGCAGGCGCTCGGCTACGCCCGGCAAAATGATCTGCCCGTGATCGCCAGCGTGCACACGCGCTTTGAAACCTATGCGGACTATTATCGCCTGTCCTTCCTGCGCAAGCCGATCGAGCGCTATCTCGACCGCTTTTATGGCCGGTGCGACCGCATATTGGCGCCGACGCGGCCAATCGCCCATGAGTTCGCCCGCGCTTATGGAGAGGCAAAGGTTTCGATATGGGGCCGGGGCGTGGATCGCGCGCGCTTCCATCCGTCACTCCGATCCGACGCGGGACGCGCGGCCTATGGCTATGATCGCGACGATGTCGTGCCGCTGTTCTTTGGCCGCCTCGTCCTGGAAAAGGGGCTGGACGTCTTTGCCGAGACGATCGCGCTTCTGCGTCAGCGTCACCATGGGCTGCGTCCACTGATCGTGGGAGAGGGACCGGCCCGCAGCTGGCTGGCGCAACGCCTGCCCAATGCGACCTTTGCCGGGCATCTGGAGGGGGAAGCCCTCGGCACAGCCATCGCCAGCGCCGACATATTGATCAATCCCAGCGTCACCGAAGCCTTTGGCAACGTCAATCTCGAAGCCATGGCGAGCGGGCTACCCGTCGTATCGGCAGACGTGCCGAGCGCTTCCGCTCTTGTCACCCATGATGTCACGGGCCTGCTGGTCGAACCGAAAGAAGCGGCCGCCTATGCCGCTGCTGTCGAACATTTGATCGGCGACCCCCGCCGCCGCCGCCGCATGAGCGCGATGGCCAGCGCGGCTGCCGAACGCTATGACTGGGACGATGTCCTTGCGCCTGTTTATCAAGCCTATGCCGATTGCCTCGCGGACGCCCCACCGTCCGCCATGGCCCGGGAACTGATATCATGCGCTGGCTGAAAAGCGGCACCAGCGGCCCAATCGGCGATGACCTCACCGCCATGCGCCGCTATGCCCGTTCGCTCGCGCGCGACGATCAGGACGCAGACGATGTGGTCCAGGATGCGCTGGTGCGCGCGATCGAGCGGCAGGACAGCTTTCAACCCAGCCGCAGCAGGCGCCAATGGCTGCTCGCCATCGTCCACAATGTCTTCATATCGGGCAAACGGAAAGAAGCCGCCGAGGCGCGGCGCGACGCGCGCTTTGCAGAAACGGTGATGGCGCATGTCGATGCCGGGCAGGAACATCGGGTGCAACTTGCCCAATTGGGGCAATCCTTCGCCGCGCTGCCGGACCATCATCGATCGGTCCTCCACCTGATCGCTGTCGAAGGCATGACCTATCAGGAAGCGGCCGAGGTGCTGGACGTGCCGGTAGGCACCATCATGTCACGGCTGGCGCGGGCGCGTGCGGCCTTGCGGAACTCTGGCAGCGTCGATGGGCGGGCGACGTTGCGTCTGGTTGGAGGACAGGATGACTGAGGAACCCGCCGATCACGAATTGCACGCCTATATCGACGATGAACTGGACGATGCCGGACGCTTTGCCGTGGAAACGCATCTTGCCGCCCGCCCTGACCTAGCAGCGCGAGTGATGGCCGACCTTAGCGCCCGGACGGGACTCCGTCTGCTGGCGCACAGGAAGGAACAGCTCTCCAGCCATTTGCTCGACCACGGGGCGGCGCTTGCTCCTTCGAAAGCCCGGCCTTTCTGGCGCAGGGCAGCGACGGTCGGCGGGACCGGGACAGCGGCCGCGCTGGCATTGCTGCTGACGACCGGGCCTAATCCGCCCGATTATGTCGATATGGCCGTCGCCTCCCACCGGGTCGCGCTGATCCGGGCGCACATGGCTTCGCAGATCGAAGGGCAGGCGCTCGACCATCACGAGCTTCTGACGCGAACCCACATCTTCCTGCCCACATTGCCCGCAGACTGGAACGTGACCGACGTCCAGCTTTTCCCGGCGGGAAAAAGTCCCGCCCTTCTCGTCGCGATCAGAACCGGCGCGGGCGAGCGCCTGTCCATCTTCGCGACACGACAGAAAAGCGACGCCCCCGCCCTCCCCGACACGGTACGGGAAGGCAACCAGTCCGTCGCCTACTGGCGACGCGGCGACATGTCCTATGCCCTGACCGGCGAAGGCGATCCCGGCACGATCGACCAGGAGGCGGAACGGCTGAACCAATATTGGTCCTGACCCGGCGGGATACGGAAGCTTTTGATATTAAGTGGCGGAGAGGGAGGGATCAGTATTCCCGCGCTAAAAGCGGCAAATTTCCTATGTTCCTGCCAGACCAGCTGAAGCTTTCCCACACCCCTTACCACGGGTATCCCTGCTGGCCATGAAATCACCAGCTTGATGAAAGGATGACGGACAAACCTTGATCTGTCCAGACGCTAGCCGAAATGAGTGGACGCAGGTGTTCGAGCGCGACCGGCCGTTTGCGGAATTTGGCGTTTAGAGAGGCGAAGACAGGAAAGCCGCCATTCACCGAACCTGATCCCAGAGGCAGTTTCCGACCAAAGGACCCCGCGGGTTCCTGCACTGGAGGCTTTCGTACGCAAGCGCCCGAAACCCTTCGCAGCATCGGCGTTCCCCCTGCTCTGGTGTAAATGTCAGATCAGGACGCATCCTGCCATTCGCCCGATAACAGATGGGTGCAGCGCGCCGACCCGTGCCGCTCGGTTACCGGACTGCAGCCATAAGGAGACATCAGCGGCACCATCCAAGCGTATGACTTATCTCGTGTATCGCGAATGGCCTACCTCGGCGCAAGCTGTTACCTTCGATACCCCGCTACAATCACCACCCAGAGTACATGGGTAGCGGCAGGCTTGAAACCGGGCGGCTAACTGCGAACCGCCCGATTGCAGAGTCAAAACTCCCGCAGAATTTCGCGCAATGTGGTGCCGCGATATTCGGTGCGAACCGCACCGGCCTTTTGCAGAGCGGGAATAACGCCGTTGAGCAGATCGGGGAGCTGGCGGTTATAGCCCGATCCTTCGATAAGGAAGCCGTCGCCGCCGACTTCATCCATGACCGCCATCATCTTTTCGGCGACCTGCTCCGGCGTGCCACTGAAGTCCATTCCACTGGCGCCCTGGCCCATGGAGAACAGGTCACGGATGGATTTGCCTTCTTCCCGCCCGGCTTTCTTCATATGGTCGAGCGCGCTGGTATGGCCGCCCGCAACGATGTCCTGCGGCACGGGCACGTCCAGGTCATAGAGCGAAAAGTCCACGTCTAGCGAGGAGGAGGCCATGACGATATTATGCTCGAACGACGCCTGCTTTTCAGCTTCGGTCATTTCCTGCTTCTCAACCCCTTCGGGAAGGATGTTGACGGGCGTCAGAAAGATGACCTTGATATCATCCGGGTTGCGGCCCTGCGCTTCGGCGCGCCGCCGAATATCCTCGCGATAGGCTTTCATCCCGGGAACGCCGCCGGTCATCATGCCCAGAACAACTTCCGCATTCTTCGACGAAAATTCGCGGCCGCGTTCCGATGCACCGGCCTGACACAGGACAGGATAGCCCTGCGGCGACCGCACCGTGTTCAGTGGGCCGCGCGAGTGGAAATGCTTACCTTCAAAATTGATGGTGTGAACCTTGTTATGGTCGACATACACACCTGTTTCAGGGTCAGCGACCAGCGCGCCTTCTTCCCACGAATCCCACAGCTTCTTGGCCAGTTCGACATATTCATCCGCTATGTCATAGCGGACCGTAGGCGGCAGCAGCTTGTCCATGCCGAAATTCAGGGCCGCGTTCTTCTCACTGGACGTGACCATGTTCCAGCCAGCGCGCCCGCCCGTAAGGGAATCGACGGTCGAAAGTAGTCGGGCCAGCAGATAGGGCGGGTAGAATGTGGTGGACGCGGTAGCGACCAGTCCGATGTGCGACGTTTCCTGCGCCATGACTGGCAGCAGCGGGATGGGATCGAGTTTGGGGGCCAGCGTAGCGTTCTTCAGATCGAGCTCCATGGAGCCGGCATATCTGTCGCCAACGATCAACGTGTCTTCGAAAAAGATGAAATCGAACTTCGCTGCTTCCAGCATCTTGGCGAGTTGCTTGTGATAGGAACCGTCAATCCAGTCCGACCCGAACTCCTTGCCGTCACCGGGCCATGACGTGGCCCCGAACTTGGTGAAATAGCCGAGGTGGAATTTTGTGTGTGCCATAGCGTCAGTCTCCTTGATTTTAATTTGATGATCTGATGACCGGTAGACGTGTGTCAGAGCAGCGAGAGCGCGGCGTCGACACTGATCTTTCGAAAAGTCTGCCGCATGACGCCGTCATCCCAAATGGCGTCGTGATATTTTCTTGCGGTTATTTTCTCGTCTGCACTAATTTCAATCAATCGACTGCGCACACGCTGCGCCAGCTCTCTTGAATAAAGCTGAACATCCGCATCGCCTGCGTCGATGTAGCGCTCGATACTCTCCGCAAGCGCGATTGGTTCGAGCGCCAGTTCGACATCCTGGTGCAGATCAGGGTTCCGCGACATGATCGCAATATCGGCATTACTGGTGCGTCCCTGGGCAGTATAGGCAAAGCAATGCCGGATGCGATCGCGCGCCACCTCTGGCTCTTTCCAAGGGAACGTCAAATGCCGTGGAGTTCCGTCGGGAATAGCCAGGTGGGTAATCGCGCGATCGTTGATCGCCTCGATCAGCGCGTCGGGATCGGCTGGAAGAAAGACCTCCCGACGGGGCACCACGTCAAAGCTTGAGAAGTCGCCATAGCGCCCGCCAGAATGAAGCAGGTAGATTTCCGCATAATGCGGCGCCTTTCGGCGGCTGGGGCGCACATCATAATAGGCCGTGGTCACCAGCTGTAACAGCATGCTGGCACCCAGTGCGCTCAGGGGCGAGGTGAGAATGACGGCCAGCCGATCATCGGGCCGCCAGTCCAGCAGCTCCTCCCGATCCGCCGCATGACCGTTCATCTCGATCTCGAACATCGAACCCTTCAATGAGAAAGCGGTGTGCATAGGCTGCTCTCGCAAAATGTACGCCGACCGGGGTACGCCGGTGTCTTTCCAGCCTTCCCGACCCCTTCCCCGTCGAGTCCGCACCAGGCACCGACTTGCGTTCAGTGGCGATGCCGCCACCGCCGCGTACCGACTGCCTTGCGCCGCTCCTACGGTCAGTATTCGATGGTGGCCGGGACCGTCATGGAACGCAGCTCTTCCGAAGCCGAGTTCCAGGGTGAATCGAAGCCATTCACGACAGAGCTGTAGCCCAGCAACTGACGGAGCGTACGTGACGCGCCGTCCATCGTGCGCGGATCAAGAACGAGCGGAAAGTTGATCAACGGCCGACACCAGGGCGGGCAGTAACCAAAGTTGATGGATGCCCGCTGCCGGTCAGTCGATACATTTGCCCCTGTGCCGTGGAGCAGCATATCCGAGTAAATGAGCAGCGAGCCAGCAGGGGCGATGGCTGGCACCGACTCGTAGAATGTTGCACCAGACATATCGATCCGGTCGTTCCAGCGATGACTGCCAGGGACGACACGCGTCGCACCATTCTCCTCGTCAAACGCATCCAGGCACCAGATGAAGCGAGCCTGGTATGGAACGGCCTGATCATGGGTGTCGCGGGCAGCGTCCAGGTGGATGAATTGCGCGCCGCTTCCTGGACGTGTGACATTGGCATCCAGGCTTTGAACAAGGTAGCTTTCGTTAAGCACCGTGGGTCCGAGGATGTGTTTGACGAGGTCCAACAAAACAGGCTGTTCGAGGAGTTCGAGAAACACCGGATGCCGATCGGGCAAGCGGTCCAGACGCCGATTCTTGGCATCGGGATCGACAAAGAACTGGCTTACCCGAGTGATGTCCGCCGCCTCTTCGTGGGCAATTTCGGAAGCCAGCACCTGCCGGGCGAGTTCGACCTTGTCTGGCAAGATCGCGGCGGTCAGGATCGCATAGCCTGCTCGTTCAAAGTCGGCCTTTGCCGTTTCCAGATCCGGCGTAGGTTGCGGCAGAGCGTCCTGAAAATCCAGTGGCACCACTACTGTCGCTTTCATTTGCTCGGTCTGATAGTCATCTATCGAAATTGTGTTTCCAACTGACATTTCACGATCCTTCAGTCTTTGATCTGGAATGATATCGCTAGTGAGACCGTGATCTCACCCTGATCGCTATCTCGCGTCCTTCATCCCGGCACGTATCAGGGGTGTGCCTGCCTGAGTGCAGTCAAGGGGTCCGCTTGCGCCCCGGCGTGGCCGTAGCCAAAGCCGATCTGATACCCCATCAATTTCAGAAGATCGTCAGGCAGGGTTCGGGCGATATCTTGCGGGCAGGCCAGAAACTGGTTTTCCTCCTGCCGGACCCAGCCAACACAATAGTTGATCGCCTGCGCGCGTCGGATGTCTTTCGATCGATTGCTGCCCCCGGCATGCCACAGCTTGCTCGTGAAAATCATCACGGAACCACGTTTCATCTCGGCTGGCAGCGTGTCTTCCAACCTATATTCCGCACGCGGTAAGGCATGGCTTCCTGGAACAACCCGGGTCGCGCCATTTTCTTCGGTGAAGTCCGTTAATGCCCACAAGGTATTGCAAGAAACGATATAGTCATCAGGAAATGGAAAGCTGTCGAAAGTCATTTCGTCTTGATGAATAAATTGCGCGGGACAACCTGGCTTCAATGAGATCATCTCGGTTGCGCCGAGCTGAACGATCGGTGAATGGCTAAGTACGTCCTTCACGACGCCAAGTACCAAAGGGTTCATCACGAGGTCGCGACCGGTTTCCGAGCGTGCGATCAAATTGCCGACGCGTTGACTTCCATTACCGAACCACTCATTTTCGCTGAACGGCGCAGCATCGGTATATGGCCGCATATCCGTCAGGATTTGATGGATAACGGAACCTGGAACCAGCTCATCTATGATCACATGGCCATGCTCACGGATCACCTTTATCGCTTCCTCGACGGTGGCGTCGTTAGGAAGATGCTGAAGCTTCATCGTGATACTCCTTGAAGCAGGTCGTCTCGTCGCGCGCTAAGCTCAAAGAAATTACCAGTGCCACCTTGTCGGTTAAACCAAATCGCATAGGGCAGCGGACCGTCGCTGAGCCAAGCACCGCGCCTTCCTTCTTACGTTAATATTTATCAACATTTCTTATGTTGAATATTTTCAACTTCCTGTCAACAGGTTTATGTGGGGTTACCGCGCCATCGCGAGCGCCAGCGATGGGCCGAGCGCAAGACTCGTCGTCCAAGTTCGTTATCGAAGCATGATTTAGCGATGGGGCCACCCGGCGTGGGCCGCGCGCTTGGCCGCACGCTCTGAGTTTAACCTATTTCGGCGCCCGCTTTTGCGTCGCACCCCGTTTTTCCGCAGCCATTTCGTCTGGCCGGGCCTTCAGTATGCGTATTTCGGCCGGAGTGATGGTTTTCGCCATTTTGACGAGCGAATTCGCTCCGATCATTTGCATAAGCGGCATTTTTTTCGACCATGGCTTACCATGACCTGCGATGACTGTCATGCCTTCCATTGCGGCATTGATGAAGATCGAGACTGCTTCAACTTCCTCGTCGTTAAGCGAGGGATTCAGCTGCTTTACGAACGAACCAATCAATGTGTGACTATATTGGTATAAGGCCTCCACGCGCTCCGCCACAAATTCATTGTGATTACTCATGGCCCAAAGTTCTGTCATTAAATGCGTTGTTCCTTTCGCCTTGGCGCCTTCCAACGTGCCGGTTATCACAAGAGTCAGCGCGTCTTCGGCAGGCATATTAGTTTCATACACGCGATGTCTTAGGAGTTCTTCACTGGAATCGAGGATTTCATGAAGAAGTAACTGGACAAGCATTTCCTTTCGAGGGAAATGGCGCGTGACGTTGCCTATCTGCAAACCGCATTTTTCTGCGATCCGTTTCAATGTGAACGCCGCCGATCCCTCTTCAATCAACACTTGAACGGCAGATCGAAGTATCATGTCGACCGTTTTAGAGCCTCGGGAAGATTTCCCGGGGCGCACCATGCCAAGGTCCATCGATTGTTCATTGCTATCGGCTTCCATCATGGCACTGTCCTAAGCATTGAAGGATCAGTCGATCAAGGGTGCCAGTGT
The DNA here is from genome assembly GCF_059738765.1 of Sphingobium sp. RC1. Classification (NCBI taxonomy): domain Bacteria; kingdom Pseudomonadati; phylum Pseudomonadota; class Alphaproteobacteria; order Sphingomonadales; family Sphingobiaceae; genus Sphingobium; species Sphingobium sp. RC1. The sequence continues at coordinate 554,949 of NZ_AP027306.1, read as the reverse complement.
AGGTTGGCCTTCTCTACACCGCGAGGCTCGAACCCCGCGACACGAGCGGTGACCCCACATTTGGGCGCCGTCACCTGCCCCAAATTTAGGCGGGAACGACTCCCTTTACTGCCGTGCCCCGCCGAAATTGGCGCTGGATACCTGAGGCTACCGGGTGATGTCGATCTCGCGAACGACTTGACGGCCGAACGGGAGCGGGCCAACCGGAGATTCGAGGTAGTGCTGTCAGACAAACCGAATCGCTCTTCGCTGCATGCACCAAGGGATGAAGAGGCAGGGACTCAGGCCGCGGAACCGCCACTCCGCCAGTGCGGCTGAGCGTCTCTCCTTAAAGGTCTGCCGTCGATGAGGTGGCGCTCCAGGGAAAGATGGTTGTGGATGCTGGCGTGAACAGAGGCGAATTTCTGTAGTGCCTTCATCTGCCTGAAGCGGAGCGTCGCTCTTTCCCGTCGCCGAAAGGCAAACGGCGGCTGTTCTCCATCCTGTTTGTATACCCAGCCGGTCCACCGCAGCGACATATCAGCGAAGGCCATCTATTCAACGTTCCGCAGGCTCAGGGGAAATCGCACATGCATCATCACCACCAGGCGGATGATTTCTCGCGAAGAGTTGACGTAGCGGATTGGGCTGGCAGGTGCGGGCCACGGCATGGAATCTGCTTACCAGCGCCTAACGAGCAGTGCATTTGATCTGACAGTGCCGATCGAAGTGATCGGCAGAAGTTCAACCCCGTTTCCCAGCGTCCGCTAAAAGAGATCTGGCCGTTGCGAACCCGCGACGGCCAGTCCCTTCAATTTACTTCGTTGCTGCCGCGCAGCTTACCACCGGAAGGCAAGCGATGCGCCAAACTCGCGTGGCGCGGTCGCGTTGATCGTCCGGTAACCCGAGTCGAACACGCTGCCATCCGCTGCCGCGGTCTGGCCGATGGCGGCCGAAATGTCCGTGATCCGCTTTTGATTAATGAGGTTTTTGATGAATCCGGTCAGTTCCCACTTGCTGTCATCGCTGCGGACACCCGCATAGACATTGAGAATGGTACGGCTTTGATAGTTGAAGTTCCTTAGCTGCGAAAATACCGCGGGACGATAGTTGATCAGCCCGCGCACGAAGGGTGTGAACGATCCACCCATCGGGAAACGCAACTCACTGTTGGCCGAAAGACTGAAATTCGGTGTATCCGACAACCTGCCAAGCTTGCAGAAACTAACATTGCCCGGTCCGGTAATTGCTGGAGTTCCCTCCGAATCCGGCGCCCCATCGCCGTTATAATCGTTGCACGGCAGCCGGGCACCCTTGGAATACCGCGCCTTGACATAAGCGGTGCTGACCGAAAAATCCCAGAAAGTCGTCGGATGTGCATCAAGGGTCAATTCTACGCCTTTGACCGTTGCGTCGCCATTATAGTTGAAATCGAACCCACCGTCGTTGACGCGATCGCCAGGCGTGCCCACCGGCGATGCCGGCGGAACGTTGTCGCAGCCCCCGCCAAATGCCGCTGGCAGGTTGGGGCAGTCATAGGTGACACCTGTAAAGCGCGACACGAAGCCGTCGATCTTCTGATAGAAGGCGGCGAAAGCAAAGTTCAGTTTCCGGTCGAACGCCGAACCCTTCACGCCGACTTCAAAAGCATCGGTCTTTTCGTCATCTGTGACGATCAGGTCGTTCGACAAGCCCACAGGCACTGACGCGCCTGCCGTGGGGGCGCGGAATGACCGATTATAGGAGGCATAGATGTTCAGGGCGTCGTTGACCTCATAGGTCAGGTTCACGCCGCCAGTGAACGCATGCGTACCCTGGTCGCGCAGGGCTGCTGGAATACCGTCCTGATTGACAGTGAACGGATCAATCGGATCAATGCCAAAGGGGGCAAAGCCCGGATAGCCAGGCGAACTGACAAACGTGTCGCTGACGAGTATGTTATGATATTTGGTGTAGCGCAAACCGCCTTCAATCTTGAGATTACCCAGACGCGCATGTCCGAACGCGTTGAAAGACAATGTTTCAACGTCTGCGGGAATAATGACATTGACCCCAATCGGCAGGAACAGGCCCAGCGACGCAGGTGCAAAAGCCGTGAAGAAGTTGTCTGCCGGCTGATCTACCCGCGTAGTACCAGTCTGCTTGGTGTAGAACGCACCGATACCACCGCCGAGCGAGCCGTCATCATTCGTCGAAAGCCGAAGCTCAAAGGTAGGAATCTTGAACGGTGTCTCGATACGTTGGACGGCCACATAGCCCGGAATGGCGTTGGTGGTGTCCTGATCGCGCGCCTGACCCAGCTTGGAATACTGATACGCAGCCAGTCCATCCAGTGAGACTGGCCCCATATCCCAGTGGCCATTGAACGTAATCTGGTGTGATCGATTCTTGAAACGTGCCGGACCTTCCATGACCGATGCATAGTCATCAACGCCCAAGGCTGGACCTGATGTACCTGCCAGACCAGTCGATCCTGTGCCAACAACCTGGGTATATTGCCGGGTATCGGCTTCAAGATATTGATAGGTCAGATAAGCGGTGAACGCGTCGCTCGGTTTGAAACCAAGCGTTATACGACCGCTCATCGTAGTCGCGCGGGAACGGTCGCCATTGCTGATATTTCTCACCTGGTTAACCTGGTTGTGATCAACCAGACCAGCAACGCGGATCGCGAACTTGTCGGAAAACGGCAGGTTCACACCGCCCTGGAAGTTATAACCTTTGTCGTCTGTCGCGCTTGCTTGCGCATAGCCGGTTATTTCATCGAAGACAGGACGACGCGTCGTGATGGTGATGGCACCAGCCGGCGACGGGAGACCACGTTCAAGACCCTGAGGCCCGCGAAGAATTTCGATCTGCCCGATATCGTACAAGGCAGTGAATACAGTTTGAGCGTCAGCGGGAACTTCGTTGACGTAAGTCTGAACAGTGGGGGTGACGCCTGAATCGGGATCAAACGAAAGGCCGCGAAGGGTGGTTGTGTTGTTACGGCCCGAAGTGTTGGTCAACTCTAAGCCCGGAGCCAGTTGTTGGACGTCCTTAGTGTCGAACAGCTGAAGTTTTTCAAGCTGTTCGCCAGTAGCGACGTTAACCGACATCGGAACGTCGGACAGGTTACGCGCGACACGGGTCGCGGTCACAACGAGGTCCGTAGTTGTCACTGCGCCCAGGCCTTCTGTCCGCGTCTGGCTTGGCGTCGTTGGAGAGGCGCCCTGATCCTGGGCATGCGCCACGGTTGGCAACGCCAATGCGCTAGCAGCGCAACACAGCATCAGGTTGCGCTTCAAATATTTTTTCAATGTATTCCCTCCCTTTTGTATCATCAGCTTCAGTCATGCGCAGCGGCGTTATTGCGCCGCCTGACATCAGTGCAACGAGCAGTGCCGGATACGATGGCCGGGTGCTGCCAGCATATCGGAGCTTCTGAGCTCAATAGTTGAAATTTTTCAACTAAGCAACAAGGGCCGACTCATACTCACCACGCCACGGCGGCGGCAGCGGCGGCGAGGTAGATGGCACCAAGGAAGTTGGTTGCGAACTTGTTGAATGAATGGCGATGCTGGCTGAGATGCCGCAAACGCGCTTTAGTACATTGGCTTCACGTTCCAGGAAGAAGCTCGTATTACCCAATTCGATGGGCCAGCCCTCCATCACTTCAACGTGATTCTTTACATCGAACGCTACTGTGACGATCATCCTTTGATCTTGCTCGGCAAGGCCGCTTTCAGCAAGCTTTCCATTGCCGACCAGCCGCAACTATGTCCGCTTTCAGGCGATCGGCAGCGGAGCGTTATGACCGAGACTGGCGCTTAGCTGCCCTTTCGCCGACTGCGGAGGAAGGCCTCGATCGAGGCGACCGGTATGAGCGTCATGCTACCGACCTTGAGGGTCTCGATCTCTCCATCGGCAATGAGCAGATAGAGCTTGGATCGGCCGATACCGGTCATGCGACAGGCATCCTTGATGCGGACCGTGATCGGCGCGGGTGATGGCTCGAGGCTCATGGCTGTTCCTCCGATTTCGCAAGGGCGGTTATTTCGCCGCTGTCGGCCCTCACCAGGCGCTGCTCGACCAGCTTCATGAAGCTGACATAGCGCGTCCTTCCGAGGCGGGCGGTGTCACTGTCGAATGGCGGCTGGTCGGCAACCAGCGTCAGCTGGTGCCGGATGAACAGGCCCAGCATCTCGGTCAGCGCATCGACCTTGCGCTCCAGCCGATCGGCCGTCCGGTTCTGCCGGTCAAGCCGCGGCCCGAACCGCTGGTCCAATTCCTGCGCGCCCTTGCGGTCGAGCCATGCGTTGAGCGCGTCGGTCAATATCTGCGTCTTCGACGTGCCGGGATCGGCGGTCAGCGCATTCAGCTTCGCCGACAGGCTATCGGGGAGGTAGAATTGATGGCGGGTCTTGAACGTCTTCATGCCCGCAACATCCGCCAAGCCGCTATGGGGCGACAGTGCCTCCATGGTGCCGTCAGGTGTCTATCGGAGGGCGGCCGGTCAGCCGATGCCCAATCCCCTATTCCTGCCGCCAATGGTCCAGCTGATTGGACCGTCACGCATGACGCCCGACACAGGCTTGCCAACGGCCCGATCGAGGACCGGGCGCCAGGGCACGAGGCTGAACTCATGCGCCCTCTCGATCACGGCATAGCGCTGGTCCCCGACGTTTATGGCGCGGCGATAGATGCCCTCAATCGGCTCCCTGGGCCGCAACGTGATGTGCCGCAGCCCCGTTTCCCGTTCGATCTGCTGGCTGGTCCGGCTGAGCTCGCGCTGCTGGAGGAGGAGAAGCAGATTGCGGCGTAGGCGAACACCTTGTCCTTGCTGCTCTGCAAGTCCCTGCTCCACAAGCCATGCCTGCCGCTGGGCAAGGCTCTTCCTGACATCCGCCCCGAACCCGCCGGAAAGCGGCTGCGGCTGATCGCTCGCCATCTCGCGGTCCAGCCATGTCACGCCATCATGGGCGGCGAGATGTTCGAGCGGCCTGACGGACAGCGTTTCGATGCGGACCGGCAGGCGCCGACTTTTCTCCCGTTCATAGCGTTCGGTGTCAATCAGATGATCCTCACCGATGACCCAGCTGCCGTCAGATTGCCGTTCAGGCACGCCGATCAGCCGCCGCATGGCCTCGAGTCGGCGGACATGCATCTCCGCTGTGCTCTCCGTTATCGTCCTGTCTTGCGCGAGATGGAGATCGACACTGTAGCGCCCCTGATGTTGGGCAGCGATGTTAGCCACCGTGCGATCGACATCGCGTACCTCGATCGGTGCGGGCGAGAGGCGGACGATACTTGCAGTCGGGAAGGCCTGCTGGTCCTCGCCGATGTCGGCATAATGGCTGTGGCCATTGAGGGCATCGATGATGAGGTAGCGCCGGTCGCGATGCTCGTCGGACAGGCCCGTGGCGACGACCCTGCCTATGATCGCCTCTCCGTGGGCGGGATCGTACAGGCTATGGTTGTGGGGCGGGCGATGGATCCCTGCTTCCCGCAGTTCGCGGTTCAACGTCCGGATGATGTCGCCACGCTCGCCCATGCGGCGCAGCGTCGGTTCCAGTTCACGATCGAGCGTCCAGCGTCCGTTCCTGCCTTCCTCGGCAAGGCCGAGACGGGACAGCGTGCGTAGCCGCCCAATGAGCGAAGCATGTTGGCCCGGATGGGTCTTGGTGACGGTGATGACACCCTCTTCATCGGCTTGCCGCATCAAGGTTCGGTCGATGCCGGTGAAGCGCTCCTGCTCGATCTCTCTTGCCATGCTGGCAGCGATCTCCTGTTGCGTGCGGGGACCAAGGTCCAGGGACACGATCCCGGCAGCGCGGGCGCGAAGGCCCTGGGTCATATAATCCCGGGCGATGACGAGATCCTTGCCGGTCTCGTCCTTACCCCGCACGATGACATGGCTGTGGGGATGGCCGGTGTTGAAATGATCGACCGCCACCCAGTCGAGCTTCGTGCCCAAATCCTTCTCGGCCTGCTCCATCAGCTGACGGATCACGGACTTAAGGTCATCATATTGTGCGCCATCCTCCGGCGCGACGATGAAGCGGAACTGGTGGCGGTCACCAGCCGAGCGTTCGAGGAAGGGCTTGTCGTCGAACCGATCGGTGTCGCGGCCATAGAGCGATCCGCGTTCCCCTTCTCGGGTCGTGCCGTCGCGCTGGAGATAGCGGAGATGGGCAGCGGCTGCCATGCCCTTGCCCAGCTTCACGATGCGGCTCTTCACCACCACGCGACGGGCGCTGGCGACGGATCGGGGTGAGCCCCGGCCGAGCACCCGCCCGACGCCATTGCCGCGCCCCAGACGGGCGCCGGTGAAGCGGCGGCCAGCACTGCCGCCACCGCCGACACGGCGAGCCCGGGCGAGGCTCTTGCCGACGGTCGGCGTGTCGCGGCCGATGCGTCCGAGCCAGAGATCGAAATCGTCGCCGTCGGCCATGTCGTGGTCCTTTCCCTAGGAATGCGGGAAAGGATGGGAAGCGGTCGGCCCGCCGTGCAAGGGCCTCCATCGCCAAGACCGAAGGTGCTGCATTCTCCGGCCCTGTGGAGGCATGGCCGTCGGCATGCCTCCATCAAAAACCCTGTGCAGGCGCCATTCCCGGCCGCATCAGGAGGCAGGGCTTTAATCTTGCCGTACCTTAAATCCCCTCACATCTGCCTTTTCAGCGTCTCAGATTTCAACAACGACGCTCACAAATTCCGGCCTTTGATCCCGCGGCGAGGATGGGCAAACCGCCCTCCTGCTCGGCGGCTTTTCACCATCCTCATTGCCTGAATGATGGTTGCGGACGTGGCCTTGGTTGTAGCTATCCTCGCTGGTTTTCACTTCAAAACGAAGTCATCGAGCACCTGATTTCAGGCGTCCTGCGGTCGGCGGCGGTCCTGATGCCGACTTGAGGAAGCATGTGAATTTCTGATGCAGGCTGCATCTCCTCCACGTCATTAAGCGCGAAATTTGGCTTGATAACTTCGCCAAACCCAGCAATCTGGCCCGGCTCCCAAGATACGTGGGAGCGGGGCGTCGAAACCCCGAACCAAAGGATGCTCGGTCACAGTTTACTGGGGCCGGGTGGCATGCGCGCATGTCCAGCCGGCAACGGTAAAGGCGCATGCGCCTGTTCCTTTGGTCAGGTTTCGAACATCCGGCTTTGGCCGTCGCCCCGAGTGGACATAGGCGCGACGATGAAGGCCAAGGCTCAGGGCGTCGCTCACCCGAGGGACGCGTATGACGTTGCCGAGCAGTTCAGGCTGGAACCCTATTTCTGATCTGCCATCTGACCGAAAAGATGGTCGACGGATGCTGCTGTGGGAGGAGGATCAGCCCGTCGTGGGCCGATGGGATCCCAACCGGCGAGACTGGGAGGACCCGGAAGGCATGCAGCTTTATGAGGAAATCACCTTCTGGGCCGACATTCTTGCCCCTCAATAATTGCAAGCCTGACGAATGTTTCGACCTCATATCGATCCAGCCTTCGGTCAAGATGGAGTCGGTAGACGGGATCCTCGCGGCCCTTGTTCGGCAGATTGGCGGTCGCCTTCGACCGGAAGTAGGATCTTCGCGACGGATGGCACGAACCGTGGGAGGCCACACTTCCCAAATACTGCTGGAATGTGATGCGGCCTAGCGGTTGTTGTCGGCGATCTTTAGTCTCCCGGCGACGGCATTGCCCTCGCGGGACCGTCTCCGGGAGTGAAGGCCGGTACTCAGAAAGTAGCGGCCATACTGGAAGCCTATAAAGCTCTTGATCGCATTCCGCCATCAGGCGGTGGATTCAAATACCGCTCTTTCAAGGCGTGCGATCGCATTCAATCGCTCTTTTTGAGATGCTGCTCGAGGGCCGATGCATGCGCCGTTCTCTGGCACTACGCCTCTCGCGTCGGCTCCGTCTTGCAGTTTGATCGGCAAGAAGCGCAGGGATCTGATCTGCTGCTACGGCTGGACTGAAGAGATAACCCTGCGCCTGATCGCACCCGCTCCTGTGCAGGCGATCTGCCTGGCCTCCTGTTTCGATCCCTTCGGCGACCGTCGTGACTCCCAGATCCCTTCCGAGGTTGACGATCGCGCGGACGATCGCCGCGTTGATCGGATCGTCGAGGGATTGAACAAAAGAACAATCAATCTTGAGTACATCAACCGGAAACTGCTTTAGGTGGATGAGAGAGGCATAGCCTGTGCCGAAGTCGTCAAGTGCGATTGTCATCCCGGCGCGCCGAAGCTGTTCAAATGTCTTCGTTACGTTGTGAGAAGCCCCCTCAAGCAGCACCGTTTCAGTGACTTCCAGTTCCAGACAAGATGCGGAGATGCCTGCGCGATCGATGCGTTCCATCAAGCCCGCGACATAATGCTCCTGTCGAAAGGATGCGGCTGACACGTTAAAGGCGATACGACCGATCGGGAGTCCCCGCCTTCTCCACCGAAGGATGTCGGCCGCGATCAGCTTGAATATGCGCTGGTCAAGAGCGATGGCGAGTTCGGCATCCTCGAAAGCGGCGGAGATTGTTCCGGGTCCGTGATATGCGCCAGGCATTCCGTCGCGCCAATGCAATAGTGCCTCAAATCCTGCGATGGCACCCGATTCCAAATCGACTTTGGGTTGATAGAAGGGGAGGATCTGATCAAGGTCGAGCGCCTGGCGGGCCAGCGACAGTTCCGACATGCGGGCTTGCAGAGCCTCCTGGTCAGCTGTCGCCGTTCCGCTGCAAAGTTAATTTCCTCCAGCGTTCGACCAACAGAGACGAACGAAGCGAACATGAAGGCCATTCCGGCTGAAGTCGTGAGACGGCCGCTATCAGACGGCAAGATGCTCCGTAGGCATTGAAGAAGGTGTCCAGTCACTACTTCAAACAATATGCTCCCCATTCGTCCATCAGCTTTCGCCTCTTCTCGAGGAGGTTCCCGCGCCGGTATGCAGCTTCCGTCTTGTCCTTGACCCGGTGAGCCAGAGCGGCTTCTGCGATTTCACCGGGATGATTGGTCTCCTCGCTGACCCAGTCCCGGAAAGCCGAGCGAAATCCGTGGGCGGTCGCGTCCTCCTTCATCTCGCGGAGCAATTTCGTGAGCGTCATGTCACTCATCGACGCGTCACCTCTGGCCCCAGGAAATACAAGCGAGCGCGATCCGATCCGCAATTCCCGGCACCGTTCCAGAATCGCCAGCGCCGGTATCGACAGGGGAATGACATGCTCGCGCGACGCCTTCATGCGCGCGGCCGGTATGGTCCACAGCTTCTCGTCCAGATCGAATTCTTCCCATGCCGCACCTCGAACCTCGCCTGATCGGACGGCAGTCAGGATAGCAAAGCGCAGCGCTAACCTACTGAAGGATTCCCGCTCCGCGAGCCTCACCATGAAAGCGGGCACCTTTGCATAGGCCATGGCCGCGAAGTGCCCGTCCTTCTTGGGCTGTCGTGGAAGCCCCTTGGTAATTGCGCGCATCGGCGCCTCCGTCTCGCGATAGCCCGAAGCGTAAGCCCAATCGAGAACGGTGCCGATCCGCTGCCGGACTCGTCGCGCTGTCTCTGGCTTGGCGAGCCAGATATCCGACAGCACGTTCCGGATCATGGGTCCTGTAATCTCATGAACCTGCACATGACCGATCTGGGGAAACACATAGGCCTCCAGCGTCTGGAGCCATTGCTTCTCGTGCTTCTCATTCCGCCATGTCTTGCTGTGGGCGGCAATCACTCTGGCTGCCGCCTGCCGGAATGTGGGAATGCCCTGCGCCTTGCGCCGCTCGAATTTCGGATCCAGCCCGAGTTCGACCCAGGTGCGGATTTCTCGCGCCCGCTCTCGGGCTGTCGCCAGCGAGACTTTGGATGCGCTGCCCAAGCCGAAGTCGCGCCGGTTGCCATTCTTCTGCACCCGGCACACCCAGCTCTTGGCACCGCCGGGCTGAATCACAAGAAACAGGCCGTCGCCATCCCCGAGCCGCCCGGGACGTGTTGCTGCCTTCACAGCGGTAGCGGAGAGCCTTCCCATGCCACCAAATCTCCCACATTCTTTCCCACATTTCCAATCGGTCACCGGTGGACTGGCAGGGATGGACGTGGATGCGAATCCCGCTGAAAGCCGCAGAAAAGCTGGGCTTTAGTGATTCGGAACGGATGTGAAAGGACAGGATGGTGGCGGAGAGGGAGGGATTCGAACCCTCGGTACCGTTTCCGGCACGCCGCATTTCGAGTGCGGTGCATTCGACCACTCTGCCACCTCTCCGCAGAAGGTCCAGCATGTGCCGTCCCGGTCGAGCGGCGGCCATTAGCGAATGATGACCGGCTTGCCAAGCGGCCCGGACCGTATTTTTCTTGTAACACTCAGCAAGCACCCTAAATTGCTTTTCATGACCGACACCACTGCAATCTTCGGCGCCGATGTCAGCGCGCCACCTGTTGTCCACGCGCATTTCAGCATCGGCGATGTCGTAAAGCACCGCCTTTTCGCCTTCCGGGGCGTGGTGTTCGACATCGATCCCGTCTTCGCCAACAGCGAGGAATGGTATCAGGCGATTCCCGAACAATCCCGGCCGGACAAGCACCAGCCCTTCTACCATCTGCTCGCCGAAAATGGCGAAACCAGCTATGTCGCTTATGTAAGCCAGCAGAATCTGATGGCCGACGACAGCGGGGAGCCGGTGGATCATCCGGCGATCGCGGGGATGTTCGGGACCTATGCCAACGGCAAATATCAGCTGCGCCCGCTCCATCGCCATTAAGGCGCCGTCCCGCGCACGGGCGTGGTGGCGGGTCGCCGCCGCCCTCGCGTTGCTGCCCGGCCTCGCCGGAATCGCGGCTGCGCAAGCACCGACCGAGCGCCCCGCGCAGGAACCTCGGATCAATGCCGATCCGACCTTCCCCTTCGCCAATGAAGTCGCCGCCTTTGCCAAGGCGAATGAGAGGGATAGCGGCGCGCCCGGCGCCATCCTCTTCCTCGGCAGCTCCAGCATCAGGCTGTGGGACACGAGCTCGGGCTTTCCCGACAGAAGCACCGTCAATCGCGGTTTCGGCGGAGCGACGACGCCCGACGTCCTGCGCCACTATACCCGGCTCTTCCCCAAAGCCGCGCCCCGATCGGTACTCGTCTATATCGGCGAGAACGACCTCGCAGCCGGCGCCAGCCCGGACACCGTCGCGCACAACATACTCACGCTGCTGAAGAAGTTGCGCGCCGATTATCCCAAGGCGCGCATCGCTTATCTGTCGCTGAAACCCTCGCCCATCCGATGGACGCTCTGGCCGAAAATGGCAGCGGTCAACATGACCGTGGCGGCGCGTAGCCGGGTCAGCGGCTTTGAATATCTCGACGTCGGCAGCAGCCTGCTTGCCCATGACGGCCTGCCCGACGCATCGCTGTTCGGCCCGGACGGGCTGCACATGAACCCCCGCGGATACAGCCGCTGGAACAGTTTGGTCGATAGCTGGCTCGACCGGACGGAGATGGCGGCAGCACCCGCATCGCGTTCGGCATCACTTTCCAATTGATCCACGGCCAAGCAACATTATTACCATACAGCTGTAAAACACACCCAAAGGGGGACGATGCTGGTGACCACTGATTCGGCCAAGGCCCTGCCCATGCCCGCTCCCATGGCGGAACTGACGTTTCGCGGCGTCATTTTGGGTGCGCTCATCACGCTGCTTTTCACGGCGGCCAACGTCTATCTGGGGCTGAAGATCGGCCTGACCTTCGCAACCTCCATCCCCGCCGCCGTCATCTCCATGGCGGTGCTGCGCCTGTTCGCGACCGGCACCATCCTGGAAAACAACATCGTTCAGACGATCGCGTCGGCGGCAGGCACGCTGTCGGCGATCATCTTCGTCCTGCCCGGCCTCGTCATCATCGGCTGGTGGCACGGCTTTCCCTATTGGCTGTCCGCCTTCACCATCGCGCTCGGCGGCATATTGGGCGTCATGTATTCCGTGCCGCTCCGCCGTGCGCTCGTCACCGGGTCAGACCTCCCCTATCCCGAAGGGGTCGCCGCGGCCGAAGTGTTGAAAGTCGGCGCAGGCTCGCGCGAGGGCCTCGAAGAAAATAAGCGCGGCCTCTCTGCCATCCTCATAAGCGCCCTCGCCGCCGCCGCCTTCTCCATCACCGCAAAGACGAAGCTAATCGCCGAAGAAGCCGCCACCTTCTTCAAATTCGGCGCAGGCGCGACGTCTGTCTCGACCAGCTTTTCCATGGCGCTGATCGGCGTCGGCCATCTGGTCGGCCTCTCCGTAGGCGTCGCGATGTTCGTCGGCCTGCTGATCAGCTGGGTGGGCCTTGTCCCCTGGCTCACCGCGCCCCTGCCAGCCGGAGCCGACATCGCCGAAGTCGTCGGCACTACCTTCCGCATGAAGGCGCGCTTCATTGGCGCGGGCACGATCGGCGTCGCGGCGATCTGGACCCTGCTCAAGATATTGGGGCCGATCATCAGCGGCATCCGCTCCGCCATCGCGGCAGCGCAGCGGCGCAAAGCTGGCGACGGCGCCCTGCTCGAACTCACCGAGCGTGACCTGCCCATCGGCATCGTCGGCGGCACCATCCTGGCCTCGCTCGCGCCGATCGCGGTGCTGCTCTGGTATTTTGCGCAAGGTGGGCCGATCGCGGCCAATCCGGTGCCGATCCTCATCCTGACGCTGGCCTACATATTGGTCGCGGGCATCGTGATCGCGTCGGTCTGCGGCTATATGGCGGGCCTGATCGGCGCGTCGAACAGCCCGATCTCCGGCGTCGGCATCCTCGCCGTACTGGGCGCCTCCCTGATCCTCGCCGCCATCTACGGTTCGGGCGGCGATCCGAAACAAGCCCAAGCCCTCATCGCCTATGCCCTGTTCGTCACCGCCATCGTGTTCGGCATCGCCACCATCTCCAACGACAATCTTCAGGACCTGAAGACCGGCCAGCTGGTCGGCGCGACCCCCTGGAAGCAGCAGGTGGCACTGGTGCTGGGCGTCATCTTCGGCGCCCTCGTCATTCCGCCCGTGCTCGATCTCCTCAACAGCGCCTTCGGCTTCGCAGGCGCGCCGGGAGCCAAGGCAACCGCCCTGCCCGCACCCCAGGCCGCGCTCATCTCCGCGCTGGCAAAGGGCGTGCTGGGGGGCGATCTCGATTGGGGCCTGATCGGCACCGGCGCGCTGATCGGCGCCGTGGTCGTCGCCATCGACGAACTGCTCGGCAAGGCAGGCAAGCTCCGCCTGCCCCCGCTCGCGGTCGGCATGGGCATTTATCTGCCGATGGCGCTAACCCTGCTCATCCCGGTCGGCGCGGTCATCGGCCATCTCTACAATCGCTGGGCGCGCCGCCAATCCAACCCCGACTTCGCCGAGCGCATGGGCGTGCTGATGGCGACCGGCTTCATCGTGGGCGAAAGCCTGTTCGGCGTCGCCTTCGCCGGCATCGTGGCGGCGACGAACAGCGACGCCCCGCTCGCGCTGGTGGCGGAAAATGAGTGGGCCGTGCCCGCGGCGCTGCTCATCTTCGCGGCGGTGATCGCGGCACTCTATGCACGACTGCGGCGCTGGGCGAGCGCACCGCTTGGTTGAAGGTGACAGCGACCAATTTCGACCAAAGTGAGACATTCCCCTCCCGCTGGCGGGAGGGGTTAGGGGTGGGCGCGAGCAGAGCGAGCCTTCAGCTTAGCCGTTGGAACCGCCGCTAATGTCGCGCCAACCCACCCCCTAGCCCCCTCCCGCCTGCGGGAGGGGGAACGTCCGCTCACCACCCAAAACCCCATCCCTCCAGGCCCCAACCAATGAAAAGGGCGGCAAATCACTTCACCGCCCCTCCAATCACCTCTTGGCAAACCACGCTGTCAGCGCAGGCTTCAACCGCGCCCGCGTTTCGATCCGCGTCTTGATGGCGGAGATCGACCGATCCACCACCTTGCGCGATTCCGGCGTCAGATACCGGCTCGCATAGGCGTCCAGCTTCGCCGCCATCGCCGGATCAGCCGACCCGCCGCCCAGCCGCGCGATCGCCTGGGACCGCGCCGACACATCGATCAGCGCTTCATATTGCTGCCGGTGCGCCAGCACATAATCCACCGCCAGCATCGGATGCTCCCCACCCACCGACGAGATGATCGCCGCGCTGGTCGTCTTGCCCGGCTCATCCGTCATGGCAAGGTCGAGCGCCTTGCGCGCCAGGCCCTCATCCTTCGCCGAACCGAGCAGCGCAAAGAGCGTGCTCTTGTCGAGGTCGCTCTTCGCGCCATTGGCCATCGCGCGCAGCTTGTCCCATGTCGCGGCACCGGCATTGTGGGCGATGATGCGCAGCCACACATTGCGCAGCGGCCCTTCCATCAACGCAGGCTCGGCAAAGCGCCGCCGCGCCTCGGTCACCACGCCCTTGTCACCCATGCTTCCCAGCGTCGCGATCAGCGCCGACCGCAGCACCGGCACCTGCGCGCCTTCGCCCGGCTTCGCATCATAGCCGACGCCCTTCAGCACCGGCCCCAACTTGCGTGAGGCATAGGCAGCCACTCGCGCCTGCGCCACCTTGTCGCCCTCCAGCATCGTGTAAGCGCTGTCCAAATAGTCCGGCACCTCGGCCAGCACGGCCGGGCTTGCGCTCGCGGGCACCGCGTCCACCATGTCCAGCGCCAGCCCGATCGGCTGATATCCCCCCAGCCCCAGCTGGAAATTATCCGCCATCAGCCCGATCTGGTCCATCGACGACAGCCGGGTGAAACCCGCCGCCAGCGCCTTCACATTCGCCTCCGGATAGAGCGACCGATAATAGCCCGTCTGCCCCGCATTGATCACATAGGCCCCGCAACCGGGCAGCGTCACCGAAGCCGTCCCATTCAGGATCAGCCGTTGCGGCGCCCCGCCCATCACCTGCGCCATCACCGGCACATTCCAGCGGAGCGGCGCCTTGTCCTTCCGATCCCGGCTGAACTCGCCCTGCGACAGCGACAGCAGAGTCGACCCACCCCGGCACTGCGCGCTGTCCACCTTCACCAGTGGAATGCCCGGCTGGCTGGTAAAGTCATGCGCGATTGCCACCAGCCCCTTGGCCCCCGCACCTTCAACCGCCTTCCACAGGTCATCCGTCACCGTATTCCCATAGGCATGCGCCTTCATGTAGCCGCGAATGCCCTCGCGCCACACATCCTCGCCCGCATAGCCTTCCAGCATGGTGATGACCGCCTCACCCTTTTCATAGGTGATGTCGTCAAAGGCCTGGTTCACCTCATCGACGGTATGGATTTTCTGCACCACCGGATGAGTGGTCACCAGCGCATCAAGCGCCATCGCCCGCTCCCGCCCGCCCACGCGGGTCAGCAGCATTTCCCAATCGGGCTGCAACTTGTCCGTGACCTTGGTCGCCATCCAGCTGGCAAAGCCCTCATTCAGCCACAGATCGTCCCACCAGGCCATGGTGACCAGATCGCCGAACCACTGATGCGCCATTTCATGCGCCACGATCGAGTAAATGGTCCGCTTGGTCCCTTCCGACGTGAATTTCGGATCGACCAGCAAAGCCCGCTCAAAGGTGAAGATCGCCCCCCAATTCTCCATGGCGGAAAAGAACTGGCTCTGCCCCGGCCCCGCGACATTATCCAGCTTGGGCAGCGGAAAAGGCACGCCGAAATAATCATTATACCAGGGCAGGATCGCCGCCGAAGCATCCAGCGCCAGCTGCGCCTTGCCCGTATTGCCCTTGCCGGTGATCACACCCACCTCGGTCGCGCCCGCCATTTTGGTGGCGCGCTCCAGATCGCCCAGCCCGAAGAACAGCAGATAGGATGACATCTTGGGCGAAGTCCCAAACGTCACCCGCGTCCTGCCGCCGCCCAGATCCTGCGACGCCTTGACCGGCATGTTGCTGACCGCCAGCTGCCCGGTCGGCACGATCGCGGAAAGATCGAACGTCGCCTTGTAGCTCGGTTCGTCAAAGCTCGGCACGAACCGCCGCGCATCGGGCGCCTCGAACTGGGTGAACAGCGCACGCTTCTGCGCGCCCGCATTGTCCTTATAATCCAGCGCGAACATCCCGTTCGCCTGCGTGTTGATGACGCCGCCATAGGCGATGTCGAGCTTGTAGGCGCCCGGCTGCACAGGCTTGCCAAAATCCAGCGTCACCGTCTGCGCATTGGCATCAACCTTCGCCGAGCCCGTCACCGCCTGGCCCTTAGCAGGGGTCAGCGCGACACTGCCAATACTCAGATCAGCCGCATTCAACACCAGCACCGGAATCGCCTGGACGACATTCAGGTCCACCGTCACCTTGCCCGTGAATTTGAGGTTCGCCGCATCCGGCACCACCTCGATGGCATAATGACTGGGCGCCGCCCCACGCGGCAACTGCGTCGTGATCCCCGGCGCAGGCCCGGCGGGCGTTTGAGCGATAGCAGGCTGAACAAGAGCCAGCGGCGCGGCGGCCAGCAACAGGGACGAAATTCTGGATAGAGACATCAGGTTCGCAACTCCGACACGTTGAGAACGGCACGGCCCGGGCGGCCATGTGCCATGATAGTTGCGGGATCGAACCTTTCTCGCCTGCGGTCAAGCGGTTGTCGGAATTTTGTTGTTCGCTTGTTTAACAGGGAGGGCTTGGCGAATGCTGACTAGCACCCCATCGAGATTCTCAATGACCTCATGGTTCCAGAAGCGGATCACTGAATAACCCTGCCCCTCCAGAAAGCGCGTACGCGAAAGGTCAGCCTCATCGCTGTGCTGGCCTCCATCGACTTCCACGATCAGGCGATGTTCAGCGCAAAGCAGATCAACGACGTACGGACCTATCGTTGCTTGCCGCCGAAACTTGAATCCATCCAGCTGCCGATTGCGCAACGCGGCCCAAAGTTGCTTCTCACACTCCGTCGCGTTCTGCCGCAACTTCGCCGCGTTAGGATTGGTGCGCCGTACCACCATAGCTCGCCCCACCCTCACCCAACCCTCTCCCGCCAGCGGGAGAGGGCTTTCAGACCTCTTTCCTTCTCCCGCTGGCGGGAGAAGGATACGCAGCCTTGCCCGCAAGGCGGGCTAGGGTGTGTGGGGATTCAGTTCAGGGCGAGGCGAAAATGGTGAATTTCGAGAACCGGCGCGCAGCGTACTTCAGTACGTGAGCACCGGAAGCGCAGAAAGTCGCCATTTGCAGGCCGCCATGGGCTGAATCCCCACACACCCTAGGCGAAGTTGGATGAGGGTGGCCTCAACCCCGCCCGCGATACCCCGGCACATCCTGCGCAGGCAGCCACAGGCCGGCAGGCGGCTCGCCCGACTGCCAGAACACATCGATCGGAATCCCCCCGCGCGGATACCAATATCCCCCAATCCGCAGCCAAAGCGGCTGCATCTCGGCAAACAGCCGCTCGCCAATCCCCACCGTGCAATCCTCATGGAAAGCCGCGTGATTACGAAACGCCCCCAGGAACAGCTTCAACGACTTCGATTCGACGATCGTCGCGGCGGGCGCATAATCGATCACCAGATGGGCAAAGTCCGGCTGCCCCGTCACCGGGCACAGCGACGTAAACTCCGGCGCCGTAAAGCGCACCAGATAGGGCTTCCCCGGCCGGGGATTGGGCACATAATCGAGAACCGCCTCCTCCGGGCCCGCAGGCAGCGCACTGCTCTGGCCCAGATGGATCGGTGCCATGCTTTGGGGTATATCAGTCATGACCGGCCATCTACGCCATTGCACGCCTAATGTCACCGCAACCTGATCCCGCCATGCCATTCACCTCCCGTTCAGCGTCATCATTGCCTTGGCTGCTTGCCATGGGGATACGTCCTGCCATCTTGATCGCCTTGCCGCTGCTGCTGGCCACGCCTTCGCTCGCGCAGGAGCAGGGCGGCAATGATCCCGTCTTCAACCTGCCGCGCACGTCTCAGCCGCCTGCTGATCCCAGCAGACAAGGCCCAGAGCTGGATGTATTCCGCGGCGCGCCGGTGACGCCGCCAGCCAGCACGCCTGTCATCACCCCGCCTCCGCCAGTCGTCGCGCAACCGCAGCCAGCAGCTCCAGCCCCGCCGCAGCGCCCTGTCACCACAACGCCACGCCCGGCCCCCGCTGAACCCACAGCTCCCGCCCGCGAGCCCGAAAGCAACAGCCCCGCGCCCCAGCCTTCGACGCCGCAATCCCCGGCACCCCAATCTCTGGCACCGCAGCCCGCGCCAGCGGAACCCGCCGCACCGCAAGCCGCACCCGCCCCGACGCCCGCCGCTCCCGCCAGCGAGCCGCCGCTCAGCGCGCCTGCCGATGCCCCTTCCTGGGGCTGGATCGCAGGAAGCATCGCCTTGCTCGGGGCGATCGTGGCCGCCGCCTGGCTTTTCCTGCGCCGCCGTCCCGAAGAAGAACAGCAACACTTCATCGAAGAGCAGAAGTCCGCTCCGACACCCCTGCCCCCCACGCCCCAGCCCAAGGCGCCACCTGCCGCACCCGCCGCCGCAACGGCCGAGCGGCCATGGATAGACCTCACTCTTGAAGTCCGCAGCGCCCGCCTGTCGCTGATGGGCGCCACCATCGGCTACACTCTGACGCTCCATAATCGCGGCGAACGCAGCGCGGACGACATTCTGATCCGCACCTTCATGGCCAATGCGGACGCCAACCAGCAGGCGCAGCTACAGCAGTTCTTCGCCGGAGCCAGCGGACTACCGGCTCATTCCGCCGTCTCGCTCGCACCTGGGCAAAGCCACAGCCTGACGGGCGAGCTACGCCTCCTGCCCGACCAGATCGCGCCCGTGCAGATGGGCGATCGCGCGCTGCTCATCCCGCTCGTCGCTTTCGACGCCCAATATCGCTGGTCCGACGAACCGGACGCTGCGCCCGTTGGATCAGGCCGCACCGGCCGCGCCTTCATCATCGGCCAGGAAAAAACCCCGCCCGCCGACCGCCTCGCCCCCTTCCGCGTCGATCAGGGACCACGCCAGTTCCGCACCCCCGGCAGCCGCGCCACCGCCCTCGAACTGGCGAGCTAAGTTCCGCCCAAGTGGTCATCCCAGCGCGGGCTGGAATCTCAGGCCCGGCCACGCCACCCCCACCCCACATAGCTCGTCATCCCAGCGAACGCTGGGATCTCCGGCCCCGTCACGCCACCTCTCCCGAGATTCCAGCTTCCGCTGGAATGACGCCCGAACAATAGGCGAGGCTAAAACCCCAACACCCTTCCCACACCCTCATCACCCGCCTAAAAAGGTCGCCACGCACCAACAAAAGAGGCGGCATGGACATCCTCATCTCCACAGATTGGCTCGCAGCAGAACTGGGCCAGGACGACCTCAAGATACTCGACGCCAGCCTCTTCCTGCCCGGCACGCCGCGCGACCCCCGCGCCGAGTTCGAAGCCGCCCACATCCCCGGCGCCGCCTATCTCGACCTCCCCAGCCTTTCCGATGCAGACGACCCGCGCCCCGGCATGTTGCCGAGCGACGCCTTCATGACCGAACGCTGCCGCGCGCTTGGCATCAACGCCGACAGCCGCGTCATCCTCTACGACAACAGCCCCACGCACAGCGCTGCCCGTGCATGGTGGATGATGCGCCTCTATGGCGTGGGCAAATCCGCCGCGATCCTGGACGGCGGCCTGCCAAAGTGGATCGCCGAAGGCCGCCCGACGGAAAGCGGCTGGCCCGTCATCCCGCGCGGAGACGCCACCGCCCGACGCGCGCAGGGCCGAGTCCGCACCAAGGACGACCTGCTCGCCAATCTCAACAGCCATGCCGCGCAGGTCATCGACGCGCGCGGCGCGGCCCGCTTCACCGGCGAGGAAAAGGAACCCCGCCCCGGCATGGCATCGGGCCATATCCCCGACTCCCGCAACATCCCTTCCGCCTCCCTCTTCAACGCCGACAACAGCATGAAGAAGGGCGAGGAACTGCGGCAGCTGTTCCTCGACGCGGGCACGGACTTCGCCCGCCCCATCATCACAAGCTGCGGCAGCGGCGTGACGGCGGCGATCCTGCTCGCGGGGCTTGAACTGCTCGGCAAGAGGGACGTCACCCTCTATGACGGCAGCTGGTCGGAATGGGGGCTCGATCCCTCGACGCCAAAGGCCACGGGGCCAGCCGCATGAGCAAGGACCGCAAGCCGCTCACCCAATTGGCGCAGGCAGGGCGCAAGCCTGAATGGACCGGCATGCCCGGCCAGCCCGGCGCCATCGTCAACCCGCCGGTCTGGCGCGCCTCGACCATCCTCTATGACGATGTCGCCCATCTGCGCAGCGCCGCGCGCAGCAGCACGCATGAACGGCTCTTCTACGGCCGCAAGGGCACGCCCACAGCCTGGAGCCTCGCCGACGCGCTGACGGAAATGGAACCCGGCGCGGAAGGGACGATGCTCTTCCCCTCCGGCGTCGCCGCGATCGCCTGCGCGTTGCTGTCGGTCCTGAAACCCGGCGACCAGCTGCTCATGGTCGATAGCGCCTACGACCCCACCCGCAACTTCTGCGAACAGATGCTAAAAAGTTACGGTATCGAAACGGTATACTATGATCCCCTCGCCGATTCCGTTTCAATTCGCCAACTCCTTAATGAAAACACCCGCGCCATTTTCCTCGAAAGCCCCGGCAGCCTGACTTTCGAAGTACAGGACATCCCCGCCATCACCGCCCTCGCAAGGGAAAAGGGCATCGTCACCCTCCTCGACAATACCTGGGCCACGCCCTTCTTCTTCCCCGCCCTCGCCCACGGCATCGACATCACCATCCTCGCCTGCACCAAATATATAGTCGGCCACAGCGACGTCATGCTCGGCTCCGTGACTGCGACACCGGAGCATTTCCAGAAGCTTCGTCAAACCGCTTATCTCCTCGGTCAGATGGTCAGCCCCGATGACGCCTGGCTCGCCAGCCGCGGCCTGCGCACCCTCGGCGTCCGCCTGAACCAGCATCAGGACAGTGCGCTCCAGATCGCCCGCTGGCTCGCCGAACAGCCCGACGTCGCCCGCGTCCTCCACCCCGCGCTGCCAAGCTGCCCCGGCCATGAAAAGTGGGCGCGCGACTTTTCCGGTTCCAGCGGCCTGTTCAGCTTTGTCCTCAAGGGCCGCGGCGAAGAAGCCCGCGCAGCCCTCATCGACGGCCTAGAACATTTCGGCATAGGCTATAGCTGGGGCGGTTTCGAAAGCCTGGCCTTGCCCGTCGATCCAGCACGCTACCGCACCGCCACCATATGGCAGGCGGAAGGACCGCTCGTCCGGCTACAGATCGGGCTTGAAGATCCTGCCGACCTCATTACCGAGCTCGCCGCTGGCCTCGCCCGTTTCCGCAAGGTTCGGGGATGAGCCGGGGCCTCCCCAACCTGCTGGCCTTGCTGCCCGGAAATCCGGCGATCATTCACCCCCTTGTTGCGCTCACAATAGCGGCGCTTCTGTTCCTGATCGCCGATGGGATCGCCCATATCGCTGCCCCGCGCCTGCGCCGCCGGGCACGACCATTAGGGGAAGCGTTGGCCGGACATTTCCGCCCCATCCTACGCCACAGCCTTGGAAGCGGTCTTTTCGGCCTGGCTGTCATGCTATGGCCGGTCGGCGCGCTCGCCCACCTCATCCTTGGCGGAGCCTTCGCGCTCTCCGTCGCCTTACTCGCGGTCCATATCCTGCGCAGCCTCGCCATTCCGCGCTGGGCTGTCGTTCCGCTCGCCCTGTTGCTGTTCGTCATGATCCTTTCCGGCAGCAGCGGCGGCTTCGCGCCCGTTGCGGACATGCTTGATGGCATTGGCATAGACCTTGGCAAACGGCGGATCACGCTGCTTGGCCTTGTCAGCACCGCCGCGATCTGCGTCCTGCTTTTTGCGCTGGTGCGGCTCGCCAATCGCCTGTTCGCCCGCAGCATCGACCGTGCCAAAGGGCTCGATCCCACGCAAAAGCTGCTAGCCCAAAAGCTTGCCGCCATCGCCGCAGTAGTCGCCGCCTTTTTCATCGGCGTCGATCTGCTCGGCATCGACCTCACTGCTTTTGCCGTCTTTTCCGGCGCGCTGGGCCTGGCAGTCGGCTTCGGCCTGCAAAAAACCTTCGGCAATCTGTTCGCCGGGATCATCCTGCTCATGGACCGCTCGATCAAGCCGGGCGACGTCATCGTTGTCGGCGACAGCTTTGGCTGGGTGAACAAGATCGGTGTTCGCGCCGTCTCCGTCCTGACCCGCGACGGCAAGGAGCATCTGATCCCGAACGAAAATCTGATGACGCAGGAGGTCGAGAACTGGTCCTATTCCGACCGCAATGTCCGCGTCCGCATTCCAGTGGGCATTGGTTACGACAGCGACCTTAAGCTCGCTCAGGAGCTGATGCTACGTGCCGCGCAGGAAAGCCCACGCGTCCTGCGCAATCCCAAGCCCAATGTCTGGTTGACGGGCTTTGGCGAAAATCGCGTCGAACATGACATATTGGTGTGGATCAGCGACCCGGAAGGCGGTGTGGGAAATGTCAAATCGGACGTGCTGAACCGCCTCTGGCTGTTGTTTCGCGAGCATGGGATCACGATCCCCTATCCACAGCGGGTGGTGCATCAGGCTGCGCCGAGCACTCGGCCTTTTGTTGCAGAGTAGCAACATTATGGACGTAAAAGACAACCAATAGCAATAATTTCTTGTGCAGCGCGGCATGCGTCGGCATGCCGTGCCTGTTCAGGTCATCCGATCCGGCCCTTCGTGGGAACAGAGAATTCGGGATCCTGACGCAGGCGGGACCATCGCAGAAAACCATCAAGGGGAATCCAATGCGTAAGTCCATTCTCGGCCTCTCGGCCGTTGCTCTCGCTGCTCTGTCCGTCCCGGCGCTCGCCCAGGACGAACCCACTTCCGCAATCACGGTCACCGGCAACGCTGCTGTAGTCAGCGACTATCGCTTCCGTGGCATTTCGCAGACCGACAAGCGTTTCGCGCTGCAGGGCGGCATCACCGTCACCCATGAATCGGGCTTCTATGTTTCGACCTGGGGTTCGTCGATCGACGATTATGTGGCCGCTGGCAGCGACCAGGAACTCGACCTGATCGCAGGCTATTCCAAGACCATTGGCGCCGCGACCGTCGATGTCGGCGTACTCTATTATTACTATCCCGGTTCGGGCGGTGCAAACACCGACTTCGTTGAGCCCTATGCTTCGGTCAAGGGCACCTTCGGCCCGGCAACAGCTAAGCTCAGCGCTGCCTACGCGCCCAAGTCGCGCGCCCTTTCCGTCGATGGCGGCCTGACCCGCGAAGACAATCTCTATGTCGCGGGCGACCTGTCGGCCAGCATTCCCAACACGCCGCTGGGCGTTTCGGCGCATCTGGGCCACAGCTTCGGCCCCAGCTACCTGACCATCGGCAAGGAATATACCGACTGGAACATCGGTGCGACCTACACCTGGAGCCACCTGACCTTCGGCGTCAGCTATGTGGACACCGACAAGTCGCTCTACAGCCCCAGCGGCCGTAACATCAGCAAGGCTGGCGTAGTGGGTTCGATCACCGCCTCCTTCTGATTTCTTCGGTTATTGAATGGGAAGGCCGCGATCCTGGCGATCGCGGCCTTTTCCATGTCCTGAGTTTTACAGGCTCGCGCACCTTCATCCGCGCGCTTATATAGGGCGACATGTCCGCGTTCCTATTGTTCCTGATCTTCGCCACTGTCACCGCGATGGAGGGCTTTGCCTATGTCATGCACCGCTGGGTGATGCATGGGCCGGGCTGGTTCCTGCATGCCAGCCATCATCGTCCCCGCAACGGAATGTGGGAAGCGAACGACCTCTATTTCGTCATCTTCGCGCTGCCCTCGATCCTGCTGCTGCTGGGCGGCGTGCAACTGGGCTGGGGCGACTGGGCGACGGCCTGCGGCACGGGGATCGCGGCTTATGGCCTCATCTATCTCGGCTTTCACGACATCCTCGTCCATCAGCGGATCACCCACCGCCATGTTTCCCGCTCTCCCTATATGAAGCGGATCGTTCAGGCGCACCGGCTGCATCATGCGGTCGAGACGCGCGAGGGCTGCGTCAGCTTCGGCTTCCTGGTCGCTCCGCGGCCGGAGGAGCTCAAAAGGCAACTGGCGCAGGGGAATCGGCGGAAGGGCGTGCGGAAGGCACGCGGGCTTTGAGCAATCGGTTCATTTACGGCCCACTGGCAGCGACGGCGGCAAGCTGAAATGGCACGCATCGGCCTTCTGGGCGGCTCCTTCAATCCAGCGCATGGCGGCCATCGCGCAATCTCGCTGTTCGCTGCGAAGACGCTGCGGCTGGACGAAGTCTGGTGGCTGGTCTCGCCGGGCAATCCGCTCAAGCCACGTGCTGGCATGGCGTCCCTCCCCGCGCGGCTAGCCCACGCCCGCCATATCGCTCGACGCGCGGCGATTCGGCCCACCGCGATCGAGCAAGCGCTAGGCACCCGATACACCACCGATTCGCTGAAGGTGATTAGGCACCGCTTCCCCCGCAATCAGTTCATCTGGCTGATGGGCGCGGACAATCTCGCCCAGTTCGGCCAGTGGAAAGATTGGCGCGGCATCGCGCGACAGATGCCCATTGCCGTAATCGCCCGGCCCGGCTATGATGGAGTTGCCCGTGGCTCTGGGGCCATGGCCTGGCTGCGGCGTTTCGTCCGGCCCGCGCGCCAGAGTGCAGACTGGACGGATTGGAGACCGCCGGCGCTTGTGCTTTTGCGCTTTCGCCCTGATCCAAGATCGGCGACCCTGCTGCGGCAGGCGAAACCCCTCTGGCATCGCGAATATGAACATGCACGCGTGCGCGATTCGCTCACGCGCCGGTTGATTGTCTAGAATGGAGCATTTTTGACCAGACCACATCCTGCCAACGACCCGGCTGATGCCGACAGCGTTGCCGCCCTGCACGACCTTGTCCTGAAATCGCTCGACGATGACCAGGCGCAGGAAACCATCTCCATCCCGCTTGAAGGCAAGAGCAGCATTGCCGACCATATGGTGATCGCCAGCGGGCGGTCATCGCGTCAGGTCGCGTCGATGGCGCAGAAGCTTGCCGAGCGTATCAAGCAGGCCACCGGCCGCTCCGCGCGCGTGGAGGGACTGCCGGTCGCTGACTGGGTGCTGATCGATGCAGGCGATGTGATCGTCCACCTGTTCCGGCCCGAAGTGCGCAGCTTCTACAATCTGGAACGGATGTGGGGCTTTGTCGATGCGCCGGTGGCGGGCACAGCCTGAAGGCTCTTACCGCATCGGCCTCGCTAGCCGATGCATGCAGACCTTCGACAAGCGCGCACTGACTCGTTAGGAGCGTGATCCATGCTCCTTCACATCATCGCGCGCGGCAAGATCGGACGTTCGGCCGAAGCGGAACTGGTCGAACGTTATGTGAAGCGGCTGACCATGCCGCACAGGATCACCGAACTGCCCGACCGTGGCGGCAAGCTGCCGCCCGCTCCGACTGGCACGATCACCGTGATGCTCGACGAGAAAGGCCGCCAGCTCAGCTCCATGGACTTCGCCAAAAGGCTCGAAGGCTGGCGAGACCAGGGCGCGCGCGAATGCCGTTTCCTGATCGGCGCGGCCGATGGCTTCGACGACGAAGCCCGCGCGGGGGCTGACCTGCTGATCGCTTTTGGCGCGATGACCTGGCCCCACATGATAGCCCGCGCCATGCTGGCCGAACAATTGTGGCGCGCCTGTTCCATCCTTTCGGGCCACCCCTATCATCGCGAAGGCTGATGCCGCCGCCGCTCGACATGGATGGGCGTTTGCGCCTAGTCAGATATCGCCGGTCGCAAACAGGACCTGCAGGGGGCAAGGGGTGAAAAGGTCAAAGACCTTCGCGGCAATAATCGGCAGCGCAGCTGTGCTCGCCGCCGCGCGCCTGACGGCGGCGCCTCAAGCGGGCATCATCCTGGGCGGCACGGGCGAGACCAGCCTGCGTCAGGAACAGGCCGCGCTGAAGGCGGCCCGCATCCAGTCCGAACAAGCACGCGAGCGCTCCCAGCGGTTGGAACAGCAGGCAACGGCCGCGCGCGACGAAGCCGAACAGGCGCGCCGCCGCGCCGCCGCCATGGCTGCCCGTATCCAGCAGGCCGAGGCCGACATTCAAGCGGCCCAAGCACGGATCGCGATCATAGCCCGCATGCAGCGTTCGCAGGCGGCACGGCTGGCGGCCAAGCAGGAGCCGGTTGTCCGTTTGACCGCCGCCCTTCAGATGATGGTGCGGCGGCCTCTGGCTCTGGCGCTGGTGCAGCCGGGGTCGCTGAGCGATGCCGTCCACATGCGCGCCGTGCTGGGACAGATATTGCCCGTCATTCAAGAGCGCACAGCCGGCTTGCGCGCTGAACTGGAGCGCAGCCGCGCCTTGCGTGAAACCGCCGAGCAGGCCGCCGCTTCACTCGCACAAAGCCAGGCCGACCTCCGCAATAGCCAAGCCGCTTTACGCACGTTGGAAACGCAAAAGCGGCTGGCGGCGAGGGATTATCGCTCCAACGCCAATCTGGAAAGTGACCGGGCTCTCGCCCTGGGCGAAAGAGCCCGCGACATCGTCGACCTGATGGACCGCCTCCAGGCGGCAGGTGATCTGCAAAAGGAACTCGCAGCGCTCCCCGGCCCGCTGCTCAGGCCAGCACGCCCCGACCTCGCCATGGCGCCTGCACAGGCAAGGCAGCGCAGTACGGGCGGACCTCCACCCTATCGCTTGCCGGTGATGGGCCAGCTGGTCACCGGCATGGGTGAATTGTCGGAAAGCGGCGTCCGATCGCGGGGCCTCACCATCGTCACCCAGTCGGGCGCGCTCGCCGTCGCACCTACGGCGGGGCGCGTCGTCTTCGCGGGGCCTTATCGCGGCTACGGCCAGATCATGATCCTGGATCATGGCGGCGGCTGGACCACGTTGATCACCGGATTGCATCGGCTTTCCGCCGCCGTGGGCGATGATGTGCGACAGGGTGATCCGCTGGGCAACGCCGGAAGCGGGCGTCCGACCATCACGATCGAACTACGTCGCAATGGCCGTCCGGTCGATATCGTGCCGTTGGTCGGGCTAGGCTGAAAGCGCTAGAGCATCGTGCGCAAAAGTGGGAACCGGTTTTGCGCTTAAAAGGATGCGATAACAAAAAACTAGAGCGCGCGACCTGCGTCCGATTTAACGCAGCGCGCTCTAGCGCCGCCAACGCGCCCAGATGGCCGTCGGCAACTCCAGCCCTCTTGCTTCCTCGCGCACGGCCAATTCACCCGCTTCGACCGTGCCCGGAAGGTCGGCGAAGGCCTGCTTCAGCAATTCCCCAATCGCCAGCGCGGACATGCGCACAGCGTATACGGTCAAGAACAAGAACCGGCTGTCGGCATCCAGCAGACGGCGGCAATCCGCGATCAGCCGAGGCAGATCCTCTTCCAGTCTCCAGATTTCACCGTCCGGCCCACGGCCATATTTAGGCGGGTCAAGCAATATGCCGTCATAGCGCCGCTCTCGCCGAACCTCGCGAGCGACGAATTTCGCGGCATCGTCAACGATCCAGCGCACGGGGCGGTCTTCCATCCCCGATGCGGCGGCATTGGCCCGCGCCTGCGCCACCGACTTCTTCGACGCATCGACATGCACCATCTGCGCGCCAGCCGCCGACATCGCCAATGTGCCGACGCCGGTATAGCCGAACAGGTTCATGATCTGCGGCTGCTCCAGCCCGGCCGTCTGCTCGCGCATCCAGTTCCACACCGGCGCCATGTCGGGAAAGAAGCCGAGATGCCGGAAAGGCGTGCAACTCGCGTGAAACGTCACATCGTTCCAACTAAGCGGCCAACCTTCAGCAGGCACCGGGCGATCATAGAACCAGCGCCCGCCGCCCTCTTCGTCCGATCCCGGTACGAATTCGCCATCGGCCTGCCAATCGGCACTCGCAGGCGCCCACATCGCCTGTGGCTCGGGCCGGATGAAACGATAACGGCCATAGCGTTCCAGCTTGCGGCCATGACCCGAATCGAGCAGGCCATAGTCGGCCCACGGCTCCCCGATGAGCGTATCGAGCTTCATGCTCGCGGCGTAGCGCGCTCCGCGACATAGGCGGTGATCGCCTCAAAGGTCGCGGGCAGCTTGGCATAGGCTTCCTCACGGGCGAACAGGTCACCCATGCGGGCAGGCAGAGGCGGACGAAGCCCGGTGGCGCGCTCCACGGCCTCGCGGAACTTGGCGGGATGCGCCGTCGCCAGCGTGACGATCGGTACGCCTGCCTCGACCTCCATCTCTCGCGCGGCGGCAAGGCCCACAGCGGTATGGGGGTCAATGACTTGCCCCGCCCCGTCAAAGGCCCAACGAATCGCCATGTTCATTGCGTCGCCATCGACGCGCGCCGAAGCGAACAGCTTAGCCGCGCCAGCCCGCTGCGCGTTGGTCAGGCGCATCGCCCGGCTTGTCTCAAATCCCTTCATCTGCTCGGCCAGCGCGGGGCCGCCACGGCCACCTGCATCGAACAGCAGTCGTTCGAAATTCGAACTGATCTGGATATCCATGCTGGGGGTAGAAGTCTGAACGACCTGGCCCTGGCTATAGTCACCATCCGCCAGCGCGCGGTGCAGAATGTCGTTGACGTTGGTCGCGACCATCAGCTTCGCAACGGGAAGCCCCATCTGCGCCGCGACATAACCAGCGAACACGTCGCCGAAATTGCCGGTGGGGACCGAAAAAGCGACCTGCCGCTCGGGCGCTCCCAGCCTTACAGCGGCGTAGAAATAATAGACCACCTGCGCCATCAGCCGCGCCCAGTTGATGCTGTTCACCGCCGACAGATTGAACTTCGTCGAGAAGGCAGGGTCGTTGAACATCGCCTTCACGAGGGCTTGCGCGTCGTCGAAGCTGCCCTCGATCGCGATATTATGGACGTTGGGCGCGCGCACCGTGGTCATCTGGCGCCGTTGTACGTCGGACACGCGGCCTTCGGGGTGCAGCATGAAGATGTCGATCTTCTCGCGCCCTGCAACGGCGTCGATCGCCGCCGAACCCGTATCGCCCGAAGTCGCACCGACGATCGTCAGATGATCGTCCCGGCGTGACAGGAACCGCTCAAACAGCTGCCCCAGCAATTGCAGCGCGACATCCTTGAACGCCAGGGTCGGGCCATGGAAAAGTTCGAGCAGCCAATGCTGGTGGTCCAGTTGAACCAGCGGCGTCACCGCGTTGTGGCTGAACCGGCCATAGGCGGCAGTGCACAGCTCGCGCAGTTCATCTTCGCTGAGCGAACCCGCGACATAGGGCGCCATGACGCGGACGGCGGTTTCCACATAGGAAAGCCCGGCGAGCGCGCGTATGTCTGCCTCCGAAAAGCGCGGCCAGCTTTCCGGAACATAGAGGCCGCCGTCGGACGCCAGCCCGGCCAGCGTCACATCCTCGAAACCCAGCGCAGGCGCGCTTCCCCTGGTGCTCACATATTGCATGATGGGGAAGCGCGGTAACGAGGCTGGAGCGTTGGAGCAAGCCTTTACGACGGATCAGCTGGTGGAGGCATCCGCTTGCGAAGCGCAAGAACGTAGATAACCACGGCCACCGCAGCGAAAAAGAACCACTGGATGGCATAAGCGAGGTGATTGTTCGGAACGTCGTTGACGTTCGGCGGGGCGACCGGTTTCAACCCTTCCGGCGCGCGCTCCGCGATCAGCATCGGCCGCAGCGGAAGGACATTGGCCGTGAACCGCGACAACAACGTCCGGTGATCAGGCTCTTCGGATATCCAGCCGGTGACCTGGCCGCCTTTCCAATTTGGCTCCAGGTCCGGCTGCTTGGCGACGCCCAAGGCAACGAGCGCACCAGGACCTTCCGCCCCCGTGGCGCATTGCGCGATATAGCGGTAGCCGACCGCCCCATCGGCGGCCCTTCCGGCCTCCGTCTGCCAGCCAACGACATTCAGGCAATGAATGGAAGAGCGGCGGAACAGCAGCACAGGCGGAACAGGTGGCATTTGCGGGAAGCTGACAGTCGGCTTGGCTGGATTGGCCGACGCGAGGGCCAGCATCGCCTCCTTCTCGCCGCGACGTTGCAATTGCCAGATGCCAAGGGCGATCATGACCAGCACGGCGCCTGCCACGATAATGCTGGAGAAAAGAGGGACGCGCCGCGCGGTCATAGATTGACCGCCGACGATATGGTCGCCCCGGTCAAGGCGGACGGGCCGAGTTGCCGGAAGGCAGGCGCGGCGCTCATATTCGGCAGCCGGACGCCGGGCGGAGAGAAGCAGGACGGCTGGAGAAGCGCAGATGTGGAAAGAAGCATCACGGTAGGCATACTTATCTTCCGTCTAAAAGAAAACGGCCGGTTATCACCGGCCGTTTGCTTGATGTATAAGACTCAGTCCTTAACCGCCGTGCATCGGAGCGCCCCAGCCGCCCCATACATAGATGGCGACGAACAGGAACAGCCAGACGACGTCGACAAAGTGCCAGTACCAGGCAGCGGCCTCAAAGCCGAAATGCTGACGGGGAGTGAAGTGCCCCTTATAGACCCGCACCAGATTGACGATCAGGAAGATCGTACCGATTAGAACGTGGAAGCCGTGGAAGCCCGTCGCCATGTAGAAGGCCGAGCTGTAGGGGCTGCCGCCGAACGGGAACGGCGCGTGCATATATTCATAGGCCTGGATCGAAGAGAAGAGCAGGCCGAGGATCACCGTCAACCACAGGCCGGTTTTCAGACTCTCACGATCTCCATGAATGAGCGCGTGGTGCGCCCAGGTGACGGTCGTGCCTGAACAGAGCAGGATCAGCGTGTTGAGCAGCGGCAGCTCAAACGCGTTCATCACCTCGATACCCTTGGAAGGGAACAACCCTTCGATCGGCGCAAGCTGACTCGGGAAAAGCGAGAAGTCGAAGAACGCCCAGAACCAGCCAACGAAGAACATGACTTCCGAAGCGATGAACAGGATCATGCCGTAGCGCAGGTGAAGCTGAACCACCGGCGTATGATCACCGGCATGTGCTTCTGCAATCACATTCGCCCACCAGCTATACATGGTGAACAGCACGCCCGCGACGCCGATCAGGAATACCCAGCCACCACCGGCAGGCATGGCATCAGGGTGCATCCACATGATCGCGCCGAGCGCCATTACCAGCGCCGACATGGACCCGAATAGCGGCCAGATGCTGGGCGGTAGAATATGATAATCGTGCTGCTTGGCGCCTGCCATGACGTACTCTTCCCTGTTCGCGTTCGCGTTATCGTGGATTGCCTTAGCTCGGCTTCTTGTCCTGCTCAACAGGATAGAAGGTGTAGCTTAGCGTAATTTGCTGCGTGTCCCTATTGTCGGGATCATTCAGTATTTTGGGATCAACATAATAAATCACCGGCATGCGAACCTGCTCGCCCGGCTGCAATGTCTGCTGGGTGAAGCAGAAACACTGGATCTTGGTGAAGTAGGCGCCAGCCTGGATCGGCGTCACGTTGAAACTGGCCGTGCCCGTAACAGGCTTGTCCGACATATTCTTCGCAATGAAGATCGCCATGTCGCGCGCGCCAACGGTCACCGTATCCGTCCGGTGTTCGGGATAGAATTGCCAGGGCATGCCAGGTTGAACATTGGAATCGAACCGGATCGACATTGTATGGCCGACCGCTGGCTGCAACTTGACATCAGCAGCAGCGCGCTGCGTCGTGCCGCCAAATCCCGTCTGCTGGCAGAATATTCGGTAGAGCGGGACCGATGCGAAACCGAGCCCAAGCATAGCCAATCCTACCCCCGTCATAGTGATGAGGGTGCGGCGGTTCCGGCGATCCCGATCAAAAGGCGACGGCGGCAGGCTGGCCATTATTGTCCAGCACCAATCTTCACGATCGTGATCGCGTAAAAGAGAATGACGAGCGCCCCGAGCAGCAGCCCTGTGACAATGGCGCGCGACTTCTGCCGACTGCGCACCTGCTTTTCCTCCTCGGGCGTCATGCCAGCAACCAACGATCGATGACAACCGCTCCGAACAGAAGGAAAAGATAGAAGATCGAATATTTGAACAGTCGACGTTCAGGACCCATGCGGCTGGGATCCATTTCACGGCGCCGGTAAACCTGGAAGGCGAAGATCACGAACAGGCCCGTACCGAACAAGGCAGTTACGCCGTAAATCAGACCCGTAAGGCGAAGCAGAACAGGAGCCATCGCTGCGGCAGCCATGATCGCGGTGTAGAACCATATCTGACGACGCGTAGCAACTTCACCTGATACGACGGGCAGCATCGGGATGTTTGCTGTTGCATAGTCGGTCTTCACGAACAGCGCGAGTGCCCAGAAATGCGGCGGCGTCCAGAAGAAGGTGAGCAGGAAAAGGGCCACCGGGAGAGCGCCGACGTCACCTGTCACTGCAGCCCAGCCGATAACGGGAGGAAAAGCCCCCGCAGCACCGCCAATGACGATGTTCTGTGTTGTCCGGGGCTTGAGCCAAATAGTGTAAATGAAAACATAGAAAAGAATCGACACCGCCAGGATGGCAGAGGCGAGCCAGTTCGTCGCCACGCCCATCAGCAGGACCGAGAAGAAGGAGAGCCCGACGCCGAAATGAAGAGCCGACTGTCGGTCCATCCGCCCAGCGGGCAGTGGACGGTTGGCGGTCCGCTTCATCTTTGCGTCAATGTCGGCCTCATACCATTGATTGAGTGCCGCGGCTGCGCCAGCGCCCAGCGCTATGCACAGGATGGCGGTGAAGGCGAGTACGGGATGGATTTGACCGGGTGCCGCGAGCAGCCCGCAAAGACCGGTGAAGACGACCAATGTCATCACGCGCGGCTTGGTCAACGCGACAAAGTCGCGCCAGTGCGCGGGAATTGTGGAAGCGGCGCTCCCAGTCATGAACGGCGAACTTGCCATATGCTCCTCATGCGGCAGCCCGGCACCATCACGGGCGCCGGGGCTGCTAACTGCGGGTCCGCGATATTCGTCGCCGCCCGGCATCCTGCTGGATGCATTCTTTTCGCCGATCGTCAGTCGATGACCGGCAATGTTTCGAACTGGTGGAACGGCGGTGGGCTGGGCAGCGTCCATTCCAGCGTCGTCGCGCCTTCGCCCCACGGATTGCCTTCCGCTTTCTTGCCAAAAGCAAGCGACCAGAAGACGTTCACGAAGAAGATCAACACGCCCACGGCCATGATCTCATAGCCATGGCTGGCCACGCTGTTCCAGTAGGCAAAGGCTTCCGGATAATCGGGGTAGCGGCGGGGCATGCCCGAGAGGCCCAGGAAGTGCATCGGGAAGAACAGCAGGTTCACGCCCACGAAGAACACCCAGAAGTGCAGGTGACCGAGGAATTCGCTGTACATGCGGCCCGACATCTTCGGGAACCAATAGTAGAAGCCCGCGAAGAGACCGAAAACAGCGCCCAGCGACAACACATAGTGGAAGTGGGCAACAACATAATAGGTGTCGTGCAGCACGTCATCGACGCCGCCATTTGCCAGGACCACGCCGGTAACGCCGCCCACGGTGAACAGGAAGATGAAGCCCAGCGCCCAGACCATCGGTGTCTTGTAGCTGATGGAACCGCCCCAAATCGTCGCGATCCACGAGAAGATCTTGATGCCGGTGGGAACGGCAATGACCATCGTCGCAGCCGTGAAGTACATCTTCACGTTCACCGACATGCCAGTGGTGAACATATGGTGCGCCCAGACGACGAACCCGACGACGCCAATTGCGACCATGGCATATGCCATGCCGAGATAGCCGAATACTGGCTTACGGCTGAAGGTAGAGATGATCTGGCTGACGATACCAAAACCAGGCAGGATCATGATGTACACTTCGGGGTGCCCGAAGAACCAGAAAAGATGCTGATAAAGTTCCGGATCGCCACCCCCGGCGGCATCATAGAAAGTGGTGCCAAAGTTACGATCGGTCAGCAGCATGGTGATAGCGGCCGCAAGAACCGGCAGCGCAAGCAGCAGGAGGAAGGCGGTGACCAGCACCGACCAGACGAACAACGGCATCTTGTGCAGTGTCATGCCCGGCGCGCGCATATTCAAAATGGTGGTGATGAAGTTGACAGCGCCCAGAATGGAACTGGCGCCCGCGATATGGAGCGACAGGATAGCCATATCCACAGCTGGCCCCGCCGAACCGCTGGTCGAGAGCGGAGCATAGACCGTCCAGCCCGTGCCCGCGCCATTACCCGTACCGCCAGGAACGAATGTCGAACCGAGCAGCAGAGAAAAAGCGGGGATCAGCAGCCAGAAGCTGATATTGTTCATGCGCGGGAAGGCCATGTCCGGCGCCCCGATCATGATCGGCACGAACCAGTTACCAAAGCCACCGATGATGGCGGGCATGACCATGAAAAAGACCATGATCAGACCGTGCGCGGTGATCAGCACGTTCCAGAGGTGATAGGCCTGGTCCATCGTGGCCGAAGGACCATCCGTCATCTGCGCCCAGGTGTGCAGATACTGAATGCCGGGCTGCGCGAGCTCGGCACGCATCAGACCCGAAATCGCGCCGCCGATCACGCCGGCAAGGATCGCGAAGATCAGATAGAGAGTGCCGATGTCCTTGTGGTTCGTCGACATGAACCAGCGCTGGAAGAAGGCTGGCTTGTGATCGGCGTCATGATGATCATGCGCATGATCGCCGTGATGATCTGCAGTAATCGTGGTCATGGCGTTATGCCCTTACATCAAAGCTTTTCGGCGGGAGCGGCGGCAGGCGCTGCGGGAGCGGCAGCTGTAGCTGCGGCGTCAGCGCCCTGGAGCTTGCCGCCCTGCGAGAGAACCCACTGGTCAAACTGGGCAGGAGGCAGCGCCTCGATCGCAATCGGCATGAACCCGTGACGCGCGCCGCACAGTTCGGAACACTGCCCGTAATAGACGCCCGGCTTCTCAATGGTGAAGGTCTTCTCATTGAGACGGCCAGGAACAGCGTCCATCTTCACCCAGAGCGACGGGACCGCAAAGGCGTGGATCACGTCAGCACCGGTGATGATCAGTTTGATCGGACGGCCAGCAGGAAGAACCATGCGGTTGTCAGGCGCGAGCAGATAAGGCTCGCCATTCGCCTCGGCCTTTTCCCTGGGAAGCATGTTCGAGACATATTCAGGAATGCCGTTGTCGGGATATTCATAACCCCAATACCACTGATAGCCGGTGACCTTCACGGTCAGCGCATCCTTGGGCGCGGGCTTATACTGGTCCGCCAGCAGGCCGATCGAGGGCACTGCGATCACAAGGAGGATCACCACGGGAACCACGGTCCAGATCACTTCGATCAGCGTATTGTGCGACGTCTTCGACGGCACCGGGTTGGCGCTGCGGCGAAAGCGGATCATCACATAAAGCATCAGGAGGGCCACGAAGACCGAAATGATCGTGATGAGCGGCAGAAGCAGCACATCGTGCAACCAGCGAGCGGTATGACCCGTGGGGGTGAACTGTTCCTGCAGGGTGATTTCGCCGGGGCGCGGCATGCCGATGCCTTCGGTCGGCTTCATACGGGTCGGCGCGGCAACCTTGGCCGCAGGCGCAGCCTCGGCAGCCGGAGCGGCCGCATTGGCGCCCGAGTCGGCCGGTGCGGCGGCATTGCCCGCAGCGGCGGCTGCGACGGCGGCATTGTCCTGCGCCAGCGCCTGACTGTTCAACACCGCAGCTGGCGCAAAGGCCAGCAACCCGGCGAGAACGAGCGATTTCACCATTTTCATAAGCGTCTTCTTACCCCGTAACCCCTTGGCGCCGCTGCAACGAAGGCGCGCGCATGCGCATCCCCCTCCGCCCGGTCGGTCTGCCGCGGCTTATAGGCATGCTTTTTTCCTGCCTCAAGCGGGCAGGAGCAGATTTTCTTCGCTGTTGCAACGCTCCGGTCGTCCGCCTATCTCGCACCTCGCGCGCAGGGGCGCGTTCATGGGCGTTACCCATGTTGAAAGTTGATGTGCCGGATGGCTCCTAAATAGGCCTGGGCATGTACTGATGGATCGAAGAATCGGATGACCGACGAGGAAGTACTGGCAGAATTCAGGGCCGCAGGAGCGCTGCTGGAGGGGCATTTCATTCTTTCCTCGGGCCGCCGAAGCGCCAATTACCTGCAATGCGCGCGGGTATTGATGAACGCCGAACGCGCAGGCGGCCTCGCGCGCGCAGTCGTGCAGAAGCTGCCCCGCGAACTGCGGCAGGACATTGACCTTGTCGTCTCGCCCGCCATGGGCGGCCTTATCATCGGCCATGAAGTCGGGCGCGCGCTCGACAAGGATGCTGTATTCCTGGAACGGCCCGAGGGAAAATTCGAGCTGCGGCGCGGCTTTGCCATAACACCCGGCCAAAAAGTGCTGATGGTCGAAGACGTCGTCACGACCGGGCTGTCATCGCGCCAGGCGATCGAAGCGGTGGAGGCCGAAGGCGGCATCGTTGTCGCCGAAGTAGCGCTGGTCGATCGATCCGCAGGCGAAGTGGATCTGGGCGTTCCCTTCTACCCGCTCGTCAGCATCAATTTCCCGGTATATGAAGCAGACGATGTCCCGCCGGAACTAGCGGCCATCCCCGCCATCAAACCTGGAAGCCGGAAACAATAGGCATCATGCAGCAAACTCCCGCCCACCTGCGCCTGGGTGTCAACATCGACCATGTTGCCACCATCCGGAATGCGCGGGGGGGAGAACATCCTGATCCCGTCAAGGCGGCATTGCTGGCCGTGAAGGCGGGGGCCGATGGAATCACCGCGCACCTGCGCGAGGATCGGCGGCACATCCGGGACGAGGACATCGCCACGCTGATGGCGGCTCTTACGGTTCCGCTGAACCTTGAAATGGCCGCAACGCGGGAGATGCTGAACATTGCGTTGAAGCATCGGCCGCATGCGGCATGCATCGTGCCTGAAAAACGCGAGGAGCGGACAACCGAGGGTGGTCTGGATGCCGCCGGGCAGATCGAGACGCTGCAACCGATCGTCGGCGCGCTGGGGGATGCGGGGATTCGCGTCAGCCTTTTCATCGAGCCCGATCCGGCGCAAATCGAGGCAGCGATGCGCCTAGGCGCGCCAGTGGTGGAGTTTCACACCGGGCGCTATGCGCATATTTCCGGCACAGCGCGCGCTGAAGAGTTGCGGCGCATCTCTGATGCTGCGGCGCTGGCGGCCAAAAACGGCATCGAACCACATGCTGGTCATGGCCTCACTTTCGACAATGTAGGCCCGGTGGCAGCAATTCCGCAGGTGGCCGAACTCAACATCGGCCACTTCCTGATTGGCGAGGCCATTTTTAGCGGGCTGGAAAGCAGCATCCGCGAAATGCGGCGGCAGATGGACCTGGCGCGTTGATCATCGGCCTCGGCTCCGACCTATGCAACATCGAGCGGATCCAAAATTCGCTCGATCGCTTTGGCGATCGGTTCGAGCAGCGCGTTTTTACCGAAGTCGAGCGCGCCAAGGCAAACCGCCGCCCGTTTACCAAGGCCGGGACGCTCGCCAAGCGCTTCGCCGCCAAGGAAGCCTTTTCCAAAGCAGTGGGGACGGGCTTTAATCGTGGCGTGTTCATGAAGGACATCGGCGTCGTCAATCGCCCAGGCGGCGCACCGACGCTGGAGCTGACCGGCGGCGCGCTCGCACAGCTTCAAACTATGCTGCCCGATGGACACAAGGCGGTCATTCACGTCACGCTAACCGATGATCATCCATGGGCGCAGGCATTCGTCATCATTGAGGCCCTGCCCCAGTGACCACGGCACCACCAGCATCCGAGAAGCCATCCATGACGGCAGCCGACATGAGCGAGAACGACCCGCTTTCCACAGAAGAACCGGCGGCGGCATCGCCAGCCCGAACGGACAAGAGTGCGATCGACTGGTGGCATGAGGTGAAGAGCATCGCGCTTCTGATTCTGGCGGTCCTGGCCTTTCACAGCTTCGTCGCCAAACCCTTCTACATCCCGAGCGAATCCATGATGCCGGTGTTGCTTAAGGGCGACCGGCTGGTGGTCAGCAAATTCCCTTATGGCTGGTCCTATGTTTCGCCGAGTTTCCACCCCCTGCCCTTTCTGAAGGGCCGCATTTTCGGCCGCCTGCCTGAGCGTGGCGACATCGTCATCGTGTCGCCGCATAACCGGCGAGAAGACTATATCAAGCGGGTGATCGGCCTGCCGGGCGACATCATCGAGGTCCGGGGCGGACAGGTAATCCTGAACGGCACCGCTGTTCCCCAGAAGGCGATCAAGCCGGTCCTGATCCCGGTCGATGGCAACGCTCCCTGTTCCCCCACCCAGTTCCCCGGCGCCCGCATCACGGGGGCAGACGGGCGGGAATATTGTCAGTTGCCTGTCCGGCAGGAGATCCTGCCCAATGGCAAAAGCTATGTTACGATCGACATGGGGCCGAGCGCGCTGGATTGGTATGGTCCGGTGCGCGTTCCACGCGACCATGTCTTCCTGATGGGTGACAACAGGGACAATAGCGCCGACAGCCGCGCGCCGCTTGAGGAGAACGGCCTTGGCGGGCCTGTCCCTTGGGAAGCGATTGGCGGACGGGCGGAGTTCATTACTTTTTCGCTCGACGGCAATTCCAGTTGGAATCCCGTGACCTGGATTCACGCGTTGCGTAGTGGCCGGGCGGGGAACAGCTTACGCCCAGAGAGCGTTCCACCCCCGAAATAATACATCTGCAAGGGGCTGCTGATTGAGCGGGAAACATGTCCACATTGAGCAACCGGGTCCAAGTGAACTGCGAAGCCCGCTCGTTCAGCATGAGATAAAACGCGCGGGCGTGTGGATCGCTATGGCGGTCGCCGTCGCACTGCTGGCCTTGGTCGCGCAACCGATCATGCTCATCCTTGGAGCGCTGGTCCTGACCAGTATGATGGACGGCGGCACGCGGCTACTCGGCCGAGTGTTGCCGATCGGCCGAGGCTGGCGCCTTACGATCGTGCTCCTCTCCGCCCTGCTGTTCCTGGCTTATACATTTTACCTGACAGGCGCGAGTTTGGCCGCGCAGGCGCAGGCCATGCGCACGATCGTGGAGACTCAGGTCACCCGCATCGGTGGCTGGATGCAGCAAATGGGCGTGACGACGACACCCAATGATTTCAAGAGCCTGGCGACGCAGGCTTTCAATTCAATCGGTCGGGTCACTGCGGCGGTCGGCACCCTCATGGGCGCCGTGACCAGCGGCGTAATGATGCTGGTGCTGGCGATTTTCATTGCGGTGGAGCCGCGTCTCTACGAGCGGGGCGTCGCATGGATGCTGCCCATGAGCAGCCGTTTAAGCTTCTACAATGTCGTCGACAGGATGGGTTGGACACTGCGGCGTTTGATGTTCGGCCGACTGATCGGCATGGCGGTCGAGGGCGTTGGGACTTGGCTGCTGCTGCTCGCAGGGGGTGTCCCAATGGCTGGCCTGCTGGGTATCCTGACCGGGCTGTTTGCTTTTCTGCCGAACATCGGGTCGATCATATCGGGCGTATTGATCGTGCTCGTCGGATTTTCGGCGGGGGTAGATTCCGGAATCTATACCTTTTTCGTATATCTCGTAGTGCAGATCGTCGATGGTTACCTGATCGTTCCCATGGTGGCGAAGCGGGCAACCGACCTTGCCCCCGCGCTGGTCCTGGCTGCGCAGATATTGTTCGGCGCACTGTTCGGAATAATGGGCCTGTTCCTGGCCGACCCGATCGTGGCGATGATCAAAGTATATCTGGAGGAACGATCCAAGGCGATAAACGATGGCCCAGAACCAAAGGGGATCGTCGTCACCGAATAGAAAAAGGGTCCGAAAACCGGACCCTTCTATTCTCTACATTCGGCGATGCGATCAGCGGCCGGGAAGCGGCGAAGGAGCCGCGCCCTGCTGCATCATCTGCTGCATCCGCATGATGTCTGCCTTCGATTTGAAATCGTGCAGTTGAACATCGAAGACCAGCACGGAATTGGCCGGGATAGGTCCAGCCGCCTGCTCGCCATAGCCAAGCTGCGGCGGAATCCACAGACGGTACTTGCCGCCCTTCTTCATCTTCTGCAGACCTTCGGAAAAGCCCGGCACAACGCCATCGACCGGCATCGCGGTCTGGGCATTTTCGTCGAAGACAGTGCCGTCGAGCAAAGTGCCCTTATATCCCACCAGCGCCACGTCCGCCGCGGTGGGGCTGGGGCCAGTGCCCTCTTCCAGAACCTTGTACTGGAGGCCCGATTCGGTCGTGACCACGCCATCCTCACCCGCATTCCGGGCGAGGTAGCTGG
Source organism: Sphingobium sp. RC1 (assembly GCF_059738765.1). Taxonomy (NCBI): domain Bacteria; kingdom Pseudomonadati; phylum Pseudomonadota; class Alphaproteobacteria; order Sphingomonadales; family Sphingobiaceae; genus Sphingobium; species Sphingobium sp. RC1. The sequence continues at coordinate 514,969 of NZ_AP027306.1, read as the reverse complement.
CAGGCGAAGGCTCGACCCCGCGCTGCCCGGCCCAAGCCAAGCCACCCGCGGCGATCGCCACGGCGGCAACACCGATCCAGAGTCGCGTCAGCGACCCCTTGGCGATGGGACGAAGGGGAACAGCGGTCGTGGACATGGACCTAAGCCTCGCAGATGCGGATGATCAGCAGAAAGAGGCGGCGAAACCGCCGCCCCTTAGGAAACGGGCGTCTTAACGAACGCCGTCACGCTCAGCGCGCTTGCGCTCCAGCTTGCGCGCGCGGCGAACCGCGGCGGCCTTTTCACGGGCGCGCTTCTCCGAGGGCTTTTCGTAATGACGGCGCAGCTTCATCTCGCGATACACGCCCTCACGCTGCAGCTTCTTCTTGAGCGCGCGCAGGGCCTGGTCGACATTGTTGTCGCGAACGATGATTTGCATAATCCAGTCAAACTCCAGTCGAAAACGGGCGGTTCGTCAGGAAACAAACCCTTCCCGACGGGCCTACCGAAAGTAATAGCGATGAGTCGTCGCAGGGCAGCCTGCGCCGTGTGGGGCGCGCCCTACCAGCAGAGTCGGCCAAATTCAACCCCAAAGCCGTTTCGCTCGACAGCAGCGCCGCCGGGGAGGATAGTTACGGCGACAGGGTAAAGGAGGACCGCCATGGCAACCGCCGTTTCCGCTGATGACATGCCCATCGAAGAATGGAAAGCGCGCCAGCAACTTGCTGCATGCTACCGCATATTTGACCACATGGGATGGTCAGAACTTATCTACAATCATATCACCCTGCGCGTGCCCGGCGGCGACAGCGCGTTCCTGATCAACCCGTTCGGCTTGCTTTATTCCGAGGTGACGGCGTCCAACCTCGTCAAGATCGACATTGACGGACATATATTGGACGGCAGTCTTTACCCGGTCAACCGTGCCGGTTTTACCCAGCACAGCGTCTTCCACCGCCACCTACCCGACGCCCACTGCGTCATTCATACGCACACGACCGCCGGCATGGCGGTCAGCGCGACAAAGGAGGGGCTGCGTCCGACCAATTTCTATTCCGCCGCCTTTGCCGGGCGAATCGCCTATCACGATTTTGAAGGCATCACCCTGCGCCCTGAAGAAGGCGAGAGGCTGGTCGCCAATCTTGGTGACCGGCGGTTGATGATGTTGCGCAACCACGGCACCCTGGTCATGGCCGACACCCTCCCCAAAGCCTTCCTCATGCACTGGATGCTTCAACGCGCCTGCGAGATACAGGTAGCGACGGGTTCAGCTGGCACCCCGATCGACATTCCGGACGAAGTGATTGCCGTACATCAACGCGATATCAGCGGCGTGCAGTTGCCGGTCGGGCCGGGCGTTCCTGATTTTGAGGCAATGGTTCGGTTGATCGATCGGATCGATCCAGGATGGAAAAACTGATGTCCCACTGAACGCGCTTCGCAATCTGGATCAAGGACAAGCGGTGAAAAAGAACATATCATGAACCCATGACCGCTCTTTCCATTCCGCAGAAGCTGAAAATCCTTGCCGACGCGGCGAAATATGATGCTTCATGCGCATCATCGGGGACGAAGAAGCGCGATAGCTTATCAGGGCAGAAGGGCGGCTTGGGTTCGACCGAAGGCATGGGCATCTGCCATGCCTACGCACCCGACGGGCGATGCATATCGCTGCTCAAGATTTTGCTGACAAACAGCTGCATCTTTGATTGCCATTATTGCATCAATCGCCGGTCGAGCGACGTTCGCCGGGCGCGCTTCACGGTTGGCGAAGTGGTCGAACTGACCCTTAGTTTTTACCGGCGCAATTATATTGAGGGACTTTTCCTGTCCTCCGGCATCATACGATCGCCTGACTATACGATGGAGCAGCTGGTGGGCGTTGCGCGAGCTCTGCGGGAAGAGCATGACTTTCGCGGCTATATTCACCTCAAGACAATTCCTGATGCCGATCCGGAACTGACGCATCAGGCGGGTCTTTTCGCTGACCGACTGTCGATCAATGTCGAGATGCCGACCGAGCAGGGGCTTCGGCGACTGGCGCCCGAAAAGGATGGAGCACGGATCGAAGGCGCGATGAGCGGACTGCGCACAGCTATCGAAGACACGCGCGATGCCCAAAAGCGCTACCGCCACGCGCCGCGATTCGCCCCTGCGGGACAATCTACGCAGATGATCATAGGCGCCGATGGTGCTGATGACCGTGCAATCATCCGGCGGGCGCGGTCTCTATATGACCGCCATGCTCTGCGACGGGTCTATTACAGCGCCTTTTCGCCCATTCCCTCGCCCAGTAGCGTCCTTCCGTTAAAGCGCCCTCCACTGCTGCGCGAACACCGCCTGTATCAGTCGGACTGGATGATGCGCTTTTATGGCTTTTCAGTGGCTGATCTTGAGCAAGCGACCGACCCCGCAACGGGGCATTTGCCCCTCGACATTGATCCCAAGCTGGCCTGGGCCTTGCGGCACCGGGCCATATTCCCGGTAGATGTGAACCGCGCCCCGCGGGAGATGTTGCTGCGAGTACCAGGCCTAGGGGTGAAGGCCGTCGATCGCATATTGGCGAGCCGCAGGGTCCGCCACCTTCGGCTGGACGATGTCGCGCGAGTGACAAATTCGATTACCAAGCTGCGGCCCTTTTTGGTCGCCAGCGATTGGCGCCCGGTCCACCTGACGGACAAGGCCGACCTTCAACGGCAGCTCACCCCTCCCCCTTCGCAACTGGAGCTTTTCGACTGACGGTAGGTTTTCCCTGTTGATAAGTGCCCCGCTTCGTGATTTCTTGAGATTTAATAAAAGTCGAGGGGAAAGCGCTGGTGGCAACTGCATTCAACAAGGATTCGGCACGATCTCATGGCGGGCGATATGCCAAGCGCATGAGCAGCCATCTGGCCATTGCGCTTGTTGTTTTCTGCCTTCTTCAAATTGGCATCGTCGCCAGGATGGGTGGCTCGCTGGTGCTTCACCTCGCGCTGATCATCGCAATCGGCGGCTTTGCAATGGTGGCAAGGGACATGGAACGCCGGTGGGAATTACTGGATGAAAGCGGCCTGTCGATGTCGGGCCTGGACCTCCGCTTTCGCAGGGATGTCGCGCAGGTGTGGCTGACGAGCATCGCCAGCAGCCTGCTGTGGATACCGGTTGCCATCATCTTCCATTTCCTGTTCGGCTGAACCAGCGGACCCAAAGCTCCTCGCCTTTCGTTGTGCCCTCTAAATCAAGAGGAGCACATCATGGCCAATGCCACGATTTTCGACAAACTAAAGCAAGATCACGACGCCCATCGCCAGCTGTTTGAGAAAATGGCTGACGCGGAGGACGATAATGATCGGCTGAAGAAGCTGTTCGAGCAGTTCCGCGTGGAAGTCACCGCACATGCGGCGGCGGAGGAAGAAACCCTATATGCAACGATGCTCTCCCATCCCGATCTGCGCGAAGATGCACAGCATAGCGTAGCCGAGCATAAGGAAATCGACGATTATCTGGAGGAGCTGCAGGAGCAGCCATTCAACGGCCCTGAATGGCGGGAAACCTTCGCCAACCTGAAGAAGCGTTATCTCCACCATATCGAGGAGGAGGAAGAGGAGATGTTTCTCGACGCGGCAACGGAGTTGACGGATGAGGAGGAACTGAAGCTCGCCGCCACCTTTGCCCGGCGCAAGCCCGCCGAACTGGAGCGAGCGGAATCGTCGGATTGATCTCTCATGTATCAGGTGCTGCTGAGCAGGCCGGATGATTTCGACGGGTGGCGCGATGCCGCCCGTCGCTTCGCTCTCGCGGGTGTACCTGCTCAGGATATTGATTGGCAGGTCGAAGGAGAAGGCGGGTCGCTGCTGGCCTTCGATCCGCCGCCTTCGGAAAATGGCGGTGGAGCGTTTTCAGTGCCGCGCCCCTTTCTGGAATTGGCCGAAAGCGCAATACTGCATCGGGATGGAGAGCGCTTTGCCTTGCTCTACGCCCTTTTGATCAAAGTGCGGCAAATCCCCGCACGCCTGGACGATAAAGCCGATCCCCTGGTCCGCCGTGTCGAGATGCTGGCAAAAGCGGTTCGGCGCGACATGCATAAGATGCGCGCCTTTGTCCGATTCCGCGAAATGCAGGATAATGACGGAGCCCGTTTCGTCGCCTGGTTCGAGCCTGATCATCATATCGTCCGCGCGAATGCCGGATTTTTCGTGCGGCGTTTCGCATCGATGCGATGGTCGATCCTGACGCCCGAACTCAGCATCCATTGGGATGGCGAAAGGTTGGAAGAAAGCCCCGGCGCTTCAAAGGCAGATACGCCGGGCGGCGACCCGGTCGAGGAAATCTGGAAAAGCTATTATGCTGCGACATTCAACCCCGCCCGGCTCAAGCAGCGGGCCATGCTGTCCGAGATGCCCAAGAAATACTGGCGCAACCTGCCGGAGGCGGCGCTCATCCCCGACCTTGTTGCCGGGGCACAGGCACGGGAAGCGGCCATGATCGCCACTCCTCCCAAAATCCCTGCCCGCGCCAGCAACGCGACTGCTGCATGGACCAGATTGCGCAAGGAGGCGATAGGCTGCACTCGCTGCCCCCTTTATCGCGACGCCACCCAGACTGTGTTCGGCGAAGGCCCCATTGATGCCCCCCTCGTTTTCGTGGGGGAACAGCCGGGCGATCAGGAAGACATTGCCGGGCGCCCCTTCGTAGGCCCGGCGGGCCAGTTGCTCGACCAAGCGTTAGAGGAGGCCCGGATCGACCGCGCGAGTGTCTATGTCACGAACGCCGTCAAGCATTTCAAGCATGAGCGGCGGGGCAAGAGGCGCATCCACCAGACACCTGACACGCCCGAGATTGCTGCCTGCCGCTGGTGGCTGGATCAGGAATTGGACCTCATTCGCCCGCGCGTCGTCGTCGCTCTGGGCGCAACTGCCGCGCGTGCCATATTGGGCAAGGCCGTGACGATCAGCCGCACGCGAGGCGCGCCGATTCCGCTTGAGAATGGCACCGAGGCTTGGGTGACCGTGCACCCCAGTTTCCTGCTGCGCGTTCCCGATGAAGCGCGAAAGGCGACCGAGCGAGCCCGCTTTGTCGAAGAGTTGCGAGAGATAGGAGAGCGGGTAAAGACGCCGAGCCGCTGATCATTGCTTGACCGACGATCCTGCCCCGGCAACATCTCGGATGTTCATGCCGGAGGATTTTAGAGCTTCATGTCCATCGCCTATCTCAATGGCCAGTTCTTCCCGCTCGCCGAAGCGCGCGTTTCGGTGCTGGATCGCGGGTTTCTGTTCGCCGAGGCTGTTTATGAGGTGACGGCCGTCATGGACGGGAGGCTGATCGACAGCGCTTCGCACTTGGTGCGGCTTGAACGTTCGGCGGCTGCGATAGGGCTTAGCCTTCCCCTCTCCCTTGCCGAGATTGAAGCGGTGCAGAAGGAACTGGCGGCGCGCAATGACCTTGATGAGGGCTTGATCTATCTGCAACTGACGCGGGGCGCTGATGCAGGGCGCGACTTCCTTCCATCGTCGGCTTTGCGGCCAACGCTTGTCATGTTCACGCAGGCCAAGCGCTTTCTCGCTTCTCCCGCTTTGCAGAACGGCATTGCGGTTGTCACGACACCCGACCTGCGATGGGCGCGGCGCGACATCAAGAGTGTCAGCCTACTGGCTCAAGCGATGGCAAAACAGATCGCGGCTGAGGCGGGGGCACAGGAAGCCTGGATGGTGGAGGACGGCTTCATCACCGAAGGCGCCTCTTCCACCGCCTTTCTGGTTATGGACGAAGGCATCATCACCCGCCCTTATTCACAAGCTGTGCTTGCCGGATGCACCGGCGCCGCGCTGACCGCTCTGGCCGAAGAAAGCGGCCTGAATGTTGTCCATCGCCCCTTTTCCGTGGCGGAAGCGAAGGAAGCCCGCGAAGCCTTCATCACCAGTGCATCGACACTCTGCCAGGCGGTCGTGCGTATCGACGGGACCAAGATCAGCGATGGCACTCCCGGCCCGGTCGCCACCCGGCTACGCCAGCTCTACATCGATTTCGCACGCCGGACGGCGGTCTGAAGCAACAAGTGAGGATAACAACATCCATTTTGGATGTGTCGCCTCTCCTCCATCGCCTCCCGCCATTTCGGCGAAAAGCCGAACCATTTTGGCGGCGACGAGGGCCGAGGCTCATGAAATCAGGCGGGCAGCGGGATTATTGCTCAATAAAGGGAAGCTGGCATGTCCGATCCGGAGGAAAGAGCAGGCGCGTCGCCGCGATATTGCGATAGGTTCGGAACAAAGCAGGGACAGGAGTAACAGGTGGAAATGGATCGCCCCCGGACTGAATTTGGATCCAGCAGCGAGGAAATCTATGGGATGAGAGACCCTCGGGCGGGCCTCCTCATTCTGGCTGACGACGTCTTTCTCGACGATATCGCAGGACTTGCAGAGGCCGCCCAGTTCCGGCTCCTCGATATCGTGCCGCTGGATCAGGCGATGCTGCGCCTCGACATGCAGGTGGGGTGCGACGTCATCCTGCTCTTCTGCACAAACCCGTCCGCATTGCTCGAGCGATTGCTGGTGCAGGTGGAGACGCTGGCGGTTCAGAATGACATGTCCGTCATCCTGGTTGCCGGTCTCGACACGGTCGACCTTGCCTTCGCCTGCATGCGGAGCGACCGAACGCAACTGCTCTGCACGCCAGATCACACCGACCTCGCCGCCGCCTTGCTGACTGCGGGGGGAACGACGCCGCAGCGCACGGTTCATGAGGTCAATCAGGAAAGCGAGGGCGTCCGCCTGCAACAGCTGAGCGAAGAGGTCAGCCGCCTTGCGCGGACGCTGGAGGCGCTGACATCGCGACCGCGCCACGCGACCCCTTCCTTCGCATTGGGTCCCCGCATTTCGGATCGGGCAAGCGATTATATCGGTATGCCGACTGTGGAGACGATAGGTAATCAGCCAACCGCCGCTGACGAAGCGGCACTGGGTGCCGCGCAGGTGCGGGACATGCTGCGCGCGCGGCGGCTGCGCGAGGATTTCCTGCCCGGCGAACTGTTTGCCGATCCCGCATGGGACATGCTGCTCGATCTGCTGGCCGCGCGTCTAGAGCAGGAGCGCGTGTCCGTTTCCAGCCTGTGCATCGCGTCGGCAGTGCCGCCTACAACAGCGTTGCGCTGGATTCGGACGCTGACAGACAAGGGCATCGTGCATCGGCAGGCCGATCCGCATGATGGCCGCCGTGTGTTCATCGCCCTTGCGGAAGAGACGGCCCAAGCCCTGACTCGCTGGTTCATGGCCAGCCGCCGTTTTCTTTGTGCGTGACTCGTCGATCATCAACGCTTGACCCGCGCGCTGATTGGCCTAGATAGGCGCGCTCCGGCTGCACCGGCATGGATGCGGTATCGGGCGATTAGCTCAGTTGGTAGAGCGTCTCGTTTACACCGAGAATGTCGGCGGTTCGAGCCCGTCATCGCCCACCATCCCTCCATCGTTGCCAGAAAGCCGCGCCGGATATTGCGGTGCGATGGAGCCGCTGCTAATCGACGCCATCATGACACAGCCGCCTGAAATTCTTCGAGTCACCAAAGCCCGCGTCTCATGCGACGGGTCAGGCGACATTCCCGCCGCTCTGGGTCACCCGCGCGTGTTCCTGGAGATTGACGAGCATGGCTATGTCGATTGTGGTTATTGCGACAGGCGCTTCGTCCTGATTGGCGGTCCTGCGGATACACCGGAAGTTGCGGGCCTGCCTGACATCTCGTCCGGCGCGAGCATCTAAAGAGGCGCCCTTCGAATTTGATTGGGCTTGGGCTGTGTCGCTCCTATATCGGGCGGCATGACTGACATCGCTTCCCAGTTCACCGATGCGCGCGGCCTTCTCTATCGGCCCGGCTTGCTTGATCCCGATGGCGCGCAGCGGCTGACGGCGCAGGCGCTCGCCAATTGTGATGATGGCGAACTTTATCTGCAATATCGGGCCAGCGAGAGTTTCGGGTTCGATGATGGAAGGCTAAAGACCGCCGACTATTCGACCGATGCAGGCTTTGGCCTGCGCGGCGTGTCGGGCGAGATGACGGGCTTTGCCCATGCCAATGAAATCAGCGAAGCAGCGATCCGCCGGGCGGCCGAAACGCTGACCTTGTTGGACCCGGCCAAGGGCCAGCCCGCTCCGCCGCCGCAGCGGACCAACCGCTATCTCTATACAGACGCCAATCCTCTGGACATCGTACCGTTCGCCGAGAAGGTGACGCTATGCGCTGCCATCGATGCGGCGGCGCGAGCTCGTGATCCTCGCGTAGCGCAGGTTTCGGTCAGTCTGGCCGGGAGCTGGTCGGTCGTGGAAATCGTCCGGGCCGATGGCTTTACCGCTACCGACGTCCGGCCGCTGGTGCGTCTGAACGTCTCGCTGATCCTTGAAGAAAACGGCCGCCGTGAAACCGGCAGTTTCGGTATTGGTGGGCGCTATCTTTACGATCAGGTGATGGATGCCGCGATATGGAACCGGGCCATCGACGAGGCACTGGCTCAGGCGAGAGTGAACATGCGATCCGTCGCTGCGCCTGCGGGCGAAATGACGGTTCTGCTCGGTCCTGGCTGGCCCGGCGTACTGGTGCATGAGGCGATCGGCCATGGCCTTGAGGGTGATTTCAACCGCAAGGGCACCAGCGCTTTTTCAGGACGGATCGGTGAGCGTGTCGCGGCATCTGGCGTCACGGTGGTGGATGACGGATCGATCCTCAGCCGCCGTGGATCGCTCTCGATTGATGACGAAGGCACGCCCACCAAGGAGAATGTCCTTATCGAGGATGGCATCCTTAAAGGCTATATGCAGGATCGCCTCAACGCCCGGCTTATGGGCGTGGAGCCCACGGGCAACGGGCGTCGCGAAAGCTATGCCCATGCGCCGATGCCCCGCATGACCAACACGTTTATCAAAGGCGGTCATGATGACCCGGAGGAATTGCTGTCCCGCATGGGTTCCGGCATCTTCGCCAAGAGCTTTGGCGGAGGCCAGGTCGACATCGTCTCAGGCAAATTCGTCTTTTCCTGTACGGAGGCCTACAAGGTCGAGAATGGAAAGCTGGGCGACCCAATCAAGGGTGCGACGCTGATAGGCGATGGACCGACGGCACTCACCAAGGTGATCGGGATCGGCAATGACTGGGCTCTGGATGAGGGCGTCGGCATGTGCGGTAAGGGCGGACAGAGCGTTCCAGCGGGCGTCGGGCAGCCGACCCTGCTGATCGAAGGGCTGACGGTCGGCGGCACGGCGACCTGATATCCTGGCGCCGTGGGCTGCGGAACCTGCGGCCCACTGCTTCTTTTTCCTTGTATGAACATGCTTACGGACAGCCATGACGCCGTGACCGCCGATTGGGCGGCTGCCCTGCTGGACTTCTGGTTCAATCAGGTTGGGGAAGAGGGCTGGTGGAAGCATGACCCAAGGCTGGACCAACAGTGCGCGGCACGCTTTTGTCAGCTGTGGGAAGAAAAACGGGCTTTAGTTGCCGAAACATTCCTTGATCGGGCTGACGATGCATTGGCGGCAGTCCTGCTATTCGATCAATTGCCGCGTAATATGTTTCGCGGCACCGCCGAGGCTTTTAAAACTGACGAACTCGCTCGAATCGTCGCGCGCGGCGCAATTGCCCATGGCTATGACATCCAGATTGGCGGCGCGGGCCGCAGGTTTTTCTACATGCCGTTCCAGCATAGCGAGGATATCGAAGATCAGAAGCTGTCGCTGAGCCTGTTCGAGGCAGCAGGCGATGCGCGGTCCTTGGAATATGCCCGTCAGCATCATGACGTGATCGCCCGTTTCGGCCGGTTCCCGCATCGAAACGCTGCGGTCGGGCGGCCGACTTTGCCGGAGGAAAAAGACGCCGTCCGAATGACGGCTAACTGGTAAGGAAAAGCTGCCCAATTTTTGGGCAGCCTAGGCAGACTGCCCATTTTTTTGGCGGGCAGCACATAAGGCCAATCTAAAAAGCCCGCTTTTGAACGGCGCTGATCAATTGGCACGCCTCTTGCTGGAATGTCGCCGCACACCATTAACAGGGGGCGACATGAAACTTGTCATGGCTATCATCAAGCCGTTCAAGCTTGACGATGTCCGCGAGGCACTCTCCTCGCTAGGCATCGCCGGCATGACGGTGTCCGAGGTGAAGGGCTTCGGCCGCCAAAAGGGGCAAACCGAAATCTACCGGGGCGCCGAATATTCCACGAACATGGTTCCGAAAATCAAGATCGAGGTCGTCTGCGATGACGATCTTGCACCGCGCGTAGTCGAAGCGGTCCAGGCGGCTGCCAATTCCGGCGCGATCGGCGATGGCAAGATCTTCGTTCTCGATGTCGGTCAGGCCGTGCGCATCCGCACCGGCGAGACCGGCGAAACCGCGCTGTAAGAAGGGGGGAATAATGACCTTTTCCAAGAAATTCTGCGGCGTGATGGGGGCGGCTGCGCTGACCCTCCTCGCAGCCGCACCGGCGCTCGCCGCGCCGATAAAGGCGCCAGACGCTGCTGCAATGGCCAGCATGGTCAACAAGGGCGACGTCGCCTGGATGCTGATCTCGGCCGCGCTGGTGCTGATGATGTCGATTCCGGGCCTTGCCCTGTTCTATGGCGGCCTGGTCCGCACCAAGAACATGCTGAGCATCCTGATGCAGGTGTTCACGATCGTTTCCGTGGCGGGCCTGGTCTGGACCTGCTGGGGCTATTCGATTGCCTTCACGTCGGGTGGCGACAATCATTTCTTCGGCGGTCTTTCCAAGGCGTTCCTGATGGGCGTCGATGGCACAACCTCGGCCGCGACGTTCAGCAACAACGTCTACCTGCCCGAATTCGTGTTCGTCGTCTTCCAGATGACCTTCGCCATGATCACCCCGGCGCTGATCGTCGGTGCGTTCGCGGAGCGCGTGAAATTCTCCTCGCTGATCGTGTTCGTCGTGCTGTGGCTGACCTTCATCTACTTCCCGATGGCGCACATGGTCTGGTATTGGGCTGGCCCGGACTTCCTGGCTGACGCTCCGACCGACTATGGCATGCTCTGGGGCTGGGGCGCGCTCGACTTCGCGGGCGGCACTGTCGTCCACATCAACGCGGGTATCGCGGGCCTCGTCGGCGCCATCATGATCGGCAAGCGCGTCGGCTTCCCCAAGGAACCCATGCCGCCGCACTCGCTGACCATGACCATGATCGGCGCGAGCCTGCTGTGGGTCGGCTGGTTCGGCTTCAACGCCGGTTCCAACCTGGAAGCCAATGCCGTCACCGGCGTCGCCTTCATCAACACCATGGTCGCCACCTGTGCGGCAGCGGTCAGCTGGTCGCTGGTCGAACAGGTCCACCACGGCAAGGCTTCGCTGCTCGGCGCAGTCACGGGCGCTGTCGCTGGCCTCGTCGCCATCACCCCGGCTGCGGGCTTCGCGGCTCCCATGACCTCCATCGTGCTCGGCTTCGCCGTCTCTCCGATCTGCTACATCTTCGTGGCGTTCGTGAAGGGCAAGGTCGGCTATGACGACAGCCTGGACGTGTTCGGTGTGCACTGCATCGGCGGCATCGTCGGCGCGATCGCGACCGGCATCGTCGCGGCTCCTTCGCTCGGCGGTCAGGGCGTGTTCGACTACACCGTCTTCCCGGCGGCCTTCCATCCGGAAGCCTACAGCATCCCGGGCCAGGTCTGGATCCAGATCAAGGCGGTCGTGTTCACCCTGCTCTTCTCGGGCATCGGCAGCGCGATCCTCTACTTCATCATCGACAAGACCATGGGTCTGCGTCCGAACCGCGATGCGGAGATGGAAGGCCTGGACCTCGCGAGCCACGGCGAGCGCGCCTACAACTATTGAGACTTCGGCAGGGCGGGCCGGAAAGAACGGCCCGCCCGCCACACGATGTTCCTCCTGCGAACACGCCTCGGGACCGGTACGAAAGTATCGGTCCTTTTTTTTGATGTCAGGTCTTTGGTCGGGTCCAGAGATGTGCCGGTCGGGGCACCGATAAAGGCCAGCGGCGGGATCGGGCCACGATCTGCAACCCCGCCAGGAACACCCAGATCAGCTTTTCACTCTTCGGCGTCACCACGCGATCGTCCCAGGCATGACCGCCCCGCCGATCCACTTCCCGAGCGATATCGCCATAAATGCCCGCGGCGGCCAGAACCGCCCAGGCGGAGCGCGGCGGCAAGGCGCCGGTGCCATGCCGCGCGCTAGCCTCATAGGACGCAGCCAGCCCGGCGAGACGGCGCGCCAATATCGTTAGCTGCGGACGGAAGCCCGGCTCCATATGCCTGCCCGAAGGAATCTGCATCTCCCCCAGCCATTGCTGGGGCAGGTAACAGCGTCCCGCCGCCTGATCCTCACCGATGTCGCGAGCAATGTTGGCGAGCTGGAACGCCAAGCCGAGATCGCACGCACGGTCAAGCGTAGCCTCATCCGCCGCGTCAACCCCCATCAGCACCGCCATCATGCAGCCCACCGCGCCAGCAACATGATAACAATAGCGCAGCATGTCCCCTTCGCTCTGAGGCCGCCAATCTTCAGCATCAAGCGCGAAACCTTCGATCAGGTCATGCGCATAGCGGGCCGGGATGGCGCATTCGCGCATCACCACGCCAAAGCCGTCGAAGGCGGGATCGGCCGTGGGCTCACCACGCAAGGCGGCATCGGTCAGTGCCCTCATATTGGCAAGACGCGCCTGCCCATCGGCCACGCCTCTCATTACGCCACCATGATCCTGCCCGTCGGCGATGTCGTCGCACTTGCGGCACCATGCATAGAGGAGCCAAGCACGCTCACGGGTTTGCCGGTCGAACAGCTTCGATGCCAAGGCGAAGGATTTGGAGCCCCGGGCGATACTTTCGCGGGCATGGTCGACGAGTGCGGTGCGATCGAGAATGTTCACATTGCGGCCATGCCCCGCGCCGATGGCCGCCGCAAGGGTGGCACGAATTACAGCCTGTCGGCCTTCATCGAAAGGATCGGCTCGTGCGCCTCATAGGCTGCCATTTTATCAAGCAGCGCCTCGATCGAGTCGGCATGGACCAGGATGTCGGCATGTTGCGGCCGGATGAAGCCGGTGTCGATCATATGCCGGTTGAAGGCGATGAGCTGGTCATAGAAGCCAGATGCATTCAGCAAGCCAACGGGCTTGGCGTGATAACCAAGTTGCGCCCAGCTGATCGCCTCCCATAACTCATCCATGGTGCCAACGCCGCCGGGCAGCGTGATGAAGCCGTCAGACAGGTCGGTGAAGCATGCCTTGCGCTGATGCATGGTTTGGACGACATGAAGCTCAGTGCAGCCCTGATGTGCTACCTCCGCCCGTACCAGGGCTTCCGGAATGACGCCGATCACCTCGCCTCCGGCCTCGAGCGCGGCATCGGCCACCGCGCCCATTAAACCCAGCCGTCCGCCGCCATAGACGACTCCAATGCCCCGCCCAGCAAGCGTGCGGCCAAGTTGGCGAGCGGATTCCACATAGACCGGATCAGCAGGCAAAGCCGATCCGCAATAGACGGCCAGCCGCTTCACAGCAGGTCTTCGAGCATCAGCGCGGCGGTCGCCTTGGCGCTACCGACGACGCCAGGGATGCCCGCCCCCGGATGAGTACCAGCGCCAGTGAGATAGAGATTCGGGATCACGTCATCGCGGTTATGGGCGCGGAACCAGGCGCTTTGCGTCAACAGCGGTTCAAGGCTGAAGGCGCTGCCCAGATGCGCGGACAGGTCGCTCCGGAAATCGGGCGGCGCATAGTGGAACTGCGTGACAATGCGAGACCGGATGTCGGGGATAAGGCGATGCTCGATCTCGTCAAGGATGCGCTCCGCATAGACGGGGCCGAACTGTTTCCAGTCGATCGGCAGCTTGCCCATGTGGGGTACGGGTGCAAGAGCGTAGAAAGTCGAATGTCCGTCCGGCGCCATCGACGGATCGGTGACGGTCGGGTGGTGAAGATAGAGCGAGAAATCTTGTGGCAGCACGCCGTGATCATAGATGTCGGTCAGCAACCCTTCATAGCGGGGACCGAACAGGATCATATGGTGGGGGATGCCCGGCCAGCTGCCCTTGATACCGAAATGCAGCACGAAAAGGCTGGGGGACCAGCGCTTTCTAGCGAGGCTCTCCGCCTGTTTCTGTCCCCTTGGGTGATGGCCGAGAAGGTCCCGATAGCTGTGCATGAGGTCGCCGTTCGTGGCGACCGCATCGGCCTCCCCCCGCCATCCCGACGCGGTTGAGACAGCGACCGCGCGGTCGCCATGGGTCTCGATGCGCACGACCGGGTCGGCAAGACGCAGGGTGCCGCCAAGCCGCTCAAAATGCGTGGCCATGCCCTGCACCAATCGGTTGGTGCCCCCCTTGGCGAACCAGACGCCGCCATCCTTTTCCAGCTTGTGGATCAGCGCATAGATCGCGCTGGTCTTCATCGGATTGCCGCCGACCAGAAGGGTATGAAAGGAGAGCGCCTGGCGCAGCCTCTCATCCTTCACATAGGAAGAGACGATCGAATAAACCGATCGCCATGCCTGATGCTTCGCCAATGCGGGGGCGGCGCGGACCATGGAGGCGAAGTTGAGGAAAGCGACGGAACCGAGCTTACGATAGCCCTCTTCATAGACGCCGTCAGAATAGTCGAGAAAGCGCTGATACCCGGCGACATCCTGCGGGTTCAGCTTGGCGATCTGCGCTCGCAGGGCATTTTCGTCGTTGGAATAATCGAAGTTCGTGCCGTCGCGCCAGTTCAGCCGGTAAAAGGGGGTAACCGGCACCAGGCTGACATCTTCCGCCATGTCATGGCCGGACAGGCGCCAGAGCTCTGCAAGGCAATCGGGATCGGTGATGACGGTGGGGCCTGCGTCGAAGACGAAGCCGTCCTTCTCCCACATATAGGCGCGCCCGCCCGGGCGATCCCGCGCTTCCACCAGCGTGGTGTCGATGCCCGCCGATTGCAGACGGATCGCAAGAGCAAGGCCGCCAAAGCCTGCCCCGATAACTATCGATTTGCGGTTCATCAGGCGGAGGGGGTCAACAATGCGCGCATGGCGCTCCTTATGGGCACCGGCGGGCGTCCACACAAGATGCGGATGCGATCGGCCCAGGTCGATCGGCCCGCATAGAAGCGACCGACCAGATGGGGATTGAGCCGATAGAAACGCTCGAACACGCGCCATCGCTGGTTCGGCCGGGCAGCGCGGAAGAGCATCTTGCCGAGCAGCCGGTAATAGCCGCCAGCACGCCAATGCGCCGCAGCGCGGGCGCGGGTCGCGGTGGCCAGATCTTCGAGCGGCTGATCGGCGAGCCAGAGGGCGGTGGCTACGGCGTCGGGGAGCGAATAGCCGGTCATCGGGTGGAACAGTGCGGCGCGAACGCCTGCACGGGCAATGTCATCCTCCGCTGGCCAGAAGCGATCGAAGTCGCCGCCATGGACCACGGGAAGGACGCCGCTTTCCTGATGGAGGACCTTTTCGACCTGCCAGCCTTGCTCTTTCGCGTAGGCGGCAATCCGGCTGGTGAGCGCTGGGACATCAAGCGCGGAGTCGTCACTATAATAGGTATCCTCGACGAAGATCGTGCGGTCATCGAAAGGGAGCAGATAGACGAAGCGGTAGCCGTCGATCTGGGCGACGGTCGCGTCCATGATCACCGGGCGCTCCAGGCCGTGGGGGTGATTAAGGCGGAGGACCTGGCCGACGAACTTTTGCCAGCCGCACTCCAGCGCCGACATGATACCGCCGCCGCGCGTATCGAGGACGGCGCGGGCCTGGATAGGGCGGCTGTCGCCAAGGGTGACGCTGGTCGGCGTGATGTGGGCGACGTCGGCATTGAGCAGGACGCGATCGCCGAGCAATTGTTTGGCGTGGGCGTCAAGCTGAGCGGAGGCGATGCTGTTATAGGCGGTGGGCAGGCGGCGCTGGTAGGCGGGGAAGCGGACCTCGTGGCCTTGGGGCCAGCGATGGGTGATGAGCGGATCGACCAGCCAGCGATCGGGGGGGCGGACATCGCCGTCGAAGAAGGACCAGAGATGGTTGCCGCCCAGCGATTGGCCGCGTTCGATCAGGAGCAGATCAATGTCGGGGCGGAGGCGGGCGAAGGCTAATGCGGTCAGAGTGCCGGAAAGGCCGCCGCCCAGAATCGCTAGGTCGCAGTCGAACGTCTTGGCCATGCTGTCCTGTTAGGGAGGGCGAATTCATGAAGCAATTAGCGAAAAGACGGCGTTTGACGAAAACGTCCATATAGGATAGGGGGGTATCCTATGCATGTCATCGAAAACAGGGACAAGTTGCTGGCGCGGGTGCGGCGCATCGCGGGGCAGGTCGGCGCGATCGAGCGGCAGCTGGGCGGGGACGCGGGCTGTTCGGAGACGTTGCAGCTGGTCGCGTCGGTGCGCGGCGCAGTAGGCAGCCTGATGGAAGAGCTGATCGAGCAGCATATGCGCGACCATGTCGCCCGCCCCGGCCTGACTGATGAAGAGCGGCAGGCGGCGGCGGAAGAAATGCTGGAGCTGATCCGGCGGTATGGGAAATGACGATGCACGGCCACAGCCACGATCATGACGCAGCAAAGGCCCAAAGCGGGGCGCTGCCCCCCTTCCCCACCAATGGGGATGAGGAAGAAAGCCATTATTTCGACCATATTTACCTGAGCGCAGGCCATGACCAGAATGCCCGGCGGACGATGTGGGTCGTCTGGCTGACCGCCGTCACGATGGTGGTCGAGATCGCCTTTGGCTGGATCACCGGGTCGATGGCCCTGCTGGCCGACGGATTCCACATGGCCACCCACGCGGGCGCGCTGGCCGTGGCGGCGGCGGCCTATGGTTATGCGCGGCGCCATGCCCGCAACCCGCGCTTTACCTTTGGCACGGGGAAGGTCGGCGACCTTTCGGGCTTTGCATCCGCCCTGCTGCTGGGCGTGACGGCGCTGTTCATCCTGGTCGAATCGGTGCTGCGCTTCTTTGAGCCGGTATCGGTGAAGTTTGGCGAGGCGACATTGGTCGCGGTCATTGGCCTCGCCATCAACCTGATCAGCGCGCTGCTGCTGGGGCATGACCATAGCCATGATCACCAAGGTCACGATCATGGACATGACCATAAAAAGGGTCATGCCGACAATAATCTGCGCGCCGCCTATGTGCATGTGCTGACCGACGCGCTGACGTCCGTGCTGGCGATCGCGGCGCTGCTCGCCGGGCGCTATATGGGCTGGTGGTGGCTCGACCCGGCGGTGGGCATATTGGGCGCAGTGGTTATCGCGCGCTGGGCCTGGGGGTTGATGAAGGACACATCAGCCATCCTGCTCGACACCGCCGAACCGGCGTTGATGAAGCGGATCAAGGCGCTGGTGGAGGCAGAGGGCGCGATCATCCATGACCTGCATGTCTGGCGGATCGGGCCGCATGCCCATGCTGCGATCATCAGCCTGGCGCCGGGCGGCGATGTTGGCGCTGTGCGGCAGCGGGTGCGCGCGCTGCCGCGCATGGAGCATGTCACGGTCGAGTGCGGTTGAACGCATACTTTGCTTCCATTCCGGCTGAACGGAAACGCCTTTGCGACCAGTGGCCTGTTGCTGAACGATAAGTGACGGGCATGTTCAGGAAGCACTCATCAGCGGCCAACCATATCGATCCGATAAGGATCAGTGGAGGCCTGTCATGTTGACCAAGTTCATCATTTCCCTTTCCGTTGCCAGTGCGGCCATTGCAGGCGTCGCAGCCTCGCCCGCCTTCGCGCAAAGCAGCTATCGCTATAGCGAACGCTATGAAGGCGACGACGGCAGCTATTATCGCAGCGAAACCTATGAGCGGGACGATCGGGATTATGATCGCGGCTACCGCTATCGCGACTATGATCGTCGGCCGGTGGAATATCGGGAATATCGCGAAGACCATTATCGTGAGGCGCCCCGCCGCTATCGGGCGCGGGCCTATGATGATGGCTGTTCGTCCGGGACGACGGGCGCGGTGGTCGGCGGCGTGTTGGGCGGATTGCTGGGCCGGGAGATCGGCCGTGGCGGACGGTGGAACCGGCCGAGCACGACTGGCCTGATCCTGGGTGCTGGCGCGGGCGCGTTGGCGGGCCGCGAGGTTGAACGCGGGGATTGCCGGTAAGATGAGCGGGCGGCGTGTCGCGGGAGTGATGCGCCGCTTTTTTGTCTGACTTGGCGGGCTTGCACGGTTGTTCGGCTTGGGGCACGAGATCCCAGCGTTCGATGGGATGGCGGCTAAAAAAATGCGTCAGTGGCTCGCTGTCATGTAAGCGAAAGATATTTGTCACTGAACTGTCACTGAAAAATCATAATCCGCCTGTCGATCGAGACAGGGGAAATTTTCGTGACACGTTCCAAGATGAAAAGCATGGCTCTTGCCGTGAGCCTGCTGGCGTTGATGCCGGAAGTGGCGCAGGCGCAGAGCAATGAAGCGTTGCAGCGCCAAATCGACGAGTTGAAGGCGCAGGTTCAGGCGCTGACAAATGCGCTTGCCGCCAACAAGGGAAGTGCCGAGGTCGCCAGCGCGAATGCATCGGCCGCGCCTGCTCCGGCCACAGGCTCGGCGACGGCCCCCGCCC
This sequence comes from Sphingobium sp. RC1, assembly GCF_059738765.1. Classification (NCBI taxonomy): domain Bacteria; kingdom Pseudomonadati; phylum Pseudomonadota; class Alphaproteobacteria; order Sphingomonadales; family Sphingobiaceae; genus Sphingobium; species Sphingobium sp. RC1. The sequence goes on along the minus strand of NZ_AP027306.1, from coordinate 496,482 downwards.
CTGTTCTGGCTGCGGCTCCAACCCAGCCGGTCGTCACGCAGGCGGCCGCATCCGGGCAGAAGTCGAAGGCCTGGTATGAGCGGCTATCGCTGCGCGGCTATACCCAGATGCGTTACAACGCGTTCCTGTCGGGGGATGACATGGCACCGGCGGGCGAGTCCCGCCTGCGATCGGTGCATGACAGTTCGATCTCGGATAAGGGGAGCTTCTCGCTGCGCCGGGCGCGGCTGGTTGTTCAGGGAGATATTTCTGATCGCGTCTCGCTGTATCTTCAGTCCGATTTCGCTACGGCGGTGAATAATCAGGCGGGCAGCGAGCGGCGCGAGGGCTTTGTTCAATTGCGCGATGCCTATGCCGATGTTTTTCTGGATAAGGCCAAGAGCTTCCGCATGCGATTTGGCCAGTCCAAGGTGCCCTATGGCTGGGAGAATATGCAGTCCTCCTCCAACCGCCTGACGCTGGACCGGAGCGACGCGATCAACAGCGCGGTGCCGAGCGAGCGCGATCTGGGGATCGTCGGCTATTATACGCCGCCTTCGGTGCAGAAAATCTGGGACCGGCTGGGGCATGACGGCCAGAAGCTGTTCGGCAATTATGGCGCCTTTGGCCTGGGTGTCTTCAATGGTCAGGGCACCAACAGGACGGAACAGAATCGCGGGCTGATGAAGGTCGCCTTTGCCACCTGGCCGTTCGAGCTTGATGGGCTGGGCGGCATGTTTGAGGATCAAGTCTTCGAAATCGGCGGATCGGCGATGATGAACGATGTGCAGCCCGAAGTGCGCAGCGGATCGACGACTGTGATCAGCTCGCAGGCCTATGACGATGATCGCGTCGGCATCCATGCGATGCTCTATCCCCAGCCCTTCGGCATTCAGGCCGAATGGAATTGGGGCAAGGGGCCTGAGTTCGACCGCGCAAGCCAGTCGATCGAGACGAAGAAGCTGAACGGCGGCTATGTCCAGATGATGTATCGCGTTCCCACCGATACGGTCGGCGTGTTGATGCCTTACGGACGGTGGCAGCATTATCGTGGCGGATGGAAGGCCGGGACCAACGCGCCTCGGCTGGAAACCGACGAGCTGGAGCTGGGGCTGGAATGGCAGCCGTGGAAGGCGTTGGAATTTACCTTTGCCTATGCCCGCATGAAGCGAGCCGAGGCGGATGAGCGCCGCACGGGCCGGGCGACGGGTGATTTGATCCGTACGCAGGTGCAGTGGAATTATTGATGAGGTGCGGGCGGTCAGGCTTCGCCGATCGCCTGTCCTGCCGCCGAGCCGCTGGCCCATGCCCATTGAAAATTATAGCCGCCTAGCCAGCCGGTGACATCGACCGCTTCGCCGATGGCATAAAGGCCGGGCATGCGGCGCGCCTCCATCGTGCGGGAGGAGAGTTCGGCGGTCGAGATGCCACCGACGGTGACTTCCGCCTTGGCAAAGCCTTCGGTGCCGTTGGGGGTGAAGGACCAGGCGGCAAGACAGCGCTGCGCTTCTTCCAGCTTGCGGTCGGCTATGTTGCCAAGGTCGCCCGGCAGCGCGAGGCGATCGGCAAGGGCGTCGGCGAGGCGGGCTGGCAGATGGGTGCGCAGCAGGGTGACGAGCGAGGCGCGTGGCTTGCCGCGCTTGGCCTCCGTCAGCCAGTTGGCGGGCATGTCGGGCAGGAAGTCGATCGTGACTTCGCTGCCATGACGCCAATAGGAGGAGATTTGCAGGATCGCCGGGCCGGAAAGGCCACGATGGGTGAGGAGCGCGGCTTCGCGGAAGGCCGTCTTGCCGTGGCGAGCGATCACTGGAGTCGAGACCCCTGAGAGCTCGCGGAACAGCATGTCTTCGCCGCCGAGGGTGAGCGGGACGAGCGCGGGGCGCGGCTCCACCACCTTGAGCCCGAACTGGCGGGCCAGGTCATAGGCAAAGCCAGTCGCGCCCAATTTGGGGATGGATGGGCCGCCGGTTGCAATCACCAGCGCGGGGGCCTGCGCGGTCTTGCCGCCATGGGTTACGCTGAACCGGCCATCGGCATGGGTGATGGGGCCGAGCGAGTGGCCTAGGCGGATGGTGACGCCCCCTGCTTCACATTCGGCAAGCAGCATTGCCACGATCTGGCGCGCGGACTGGTCGCAGAAGAGCTGGCCCAGCGTCTTTTCATGCCAGGCGATGCCATGGCGGTCGACCATGGCGATGAAGTCTGACGGGGTGTAGCGGCCCAGCGCAGACTTGGCGAAATGGGGGTTGGCCGAGAGATAGCGGTCCGGCGCGGTGTGGATGTTGGTGAAATTGCAGCGGCCGCCGCCCGAGATCAGGATTTTTTTCCCCGGCTGATCGGCGTGATCGAGGACGAGGACGCGCTTGCCGCGCTGCCCCGCCGCCGCCGCGCACATGAGGCCCGCTCCGCCAGCGCCGAGGACGATGGCGTCAAATTGATCGGCTGTGGTGGACAAGATCAGCCTGCGGAGAGCGCGTCCATGATCTGGCGGATGGGGGTGAGGTCATAGCCTGCCGCTTCCGCCTTTTCGCTCAAGGCGGCGGGGTGATCGCCAGCGCGGGCGCGGGTCAGCGCCCAAAGGAGCGTGCTGCGGGTGCCGGAGCGGCAATAGGCGAGGACCTTGCCTTCGCCTGCTTGGCCCAGTGCCTCGGCCATCCCGTCCAACTGCCAGGGGGCGAAGCCGCCATGGGCGACGGGGACAGCGGCATAGGCGAGGCCTGCGGCCTTTGCGGCGGCTTCGATTTCCGCGCCGTTGGTCTGACCCGGTTCCTCGTCATCGGGGCGGTTGTTGATGATGACGGTCACGCCCAGCGCCTTGGCTTCCTCGACCTGATCCACGCTGATCTGGGGGGAGACGTAGAGGTTAGGGGTGATCTGACGGAACATGGGGCGGGACTCCTTCTGCCGCGAGCCATGCGCTTGTGGGGGGCGGGATTCAAGGGGGTTTTGGGTGGGGAGAGAGAGCATCCGCCCTCCCCCCTCTCCTTCGAAGGGGGGAGGAAGTTAGAGGTAGGGGCGGATGGCGGCCAGGAAGGCGTCGCCATAGGCGTCGAGCTTGCGCTGGCCGATGCCGCTGATGTGGCCGAGTTGGGCGAGGCTCGCGGGGCGCTGCTCGGCCATTTCGCGTAGGGTGGAATCGTGGAAGATCACATAGGGGGGCACACCCTGTTCCTGCGCCAGTTCGCGGCGGCAGGCTCGCAGGGCGTCGAACAGCGGATCGCCGATGGGGTTTTCCGGATTGCCATTGCGGGCGCTGCGGCGGCGGCGTTCGCGGCGTGGGGGGAGGACGAGGCTGACCTCCTCCTCGCCGCGCAGGATGGGGCGGGCGCTGGGGCCTAGTTCGAGGCCGCCATGTTCATTAGTTTGCAAAGCATCTTTTACGAGCAAGGCGCGGGAGACTGGGCGGAGGAGCGCTGTCTCCTCTCCTGACACGATGCCGTAGACGGAAATCTTGTCATGGCCGCGCTCCCGGATGCGGTCGGTGACGGCGCCGGTCAGGACTTGCTCGATATGGCCGGTGCCGAAGCTCTGACCGGTGCGATAGACGGCGGAGAGATATTTGCGCGCGGTTTCGGTCGCGTCGATGCTGGGTGGGGGATTGAGGCAATTGTCGCAATTTCCGCAGCTGGCAGGCGGGTGCTCGCCGAAATGGCGGAGCAATATGGCACGGCGGCAGGTGCCTGTCTCGACGAGGCCCCCGAGGGCGGTGATACGGGTGCGCTCGCCTTGCTGGCGGCTGGGGTCCAGTTCGGTGATGCGCTGGCGGGCGCGGGCGAAGTCGTCGGCGCCCCAGAAGAGGTGCGCCTCGGCAGGTTCGCCGTCGCGGCCTGCGCGGCCGGATTCCTGATAATAGCCTTCGATCGACTTGGGCAGCGCTGCGTGGGCGACGAAGCGGACGTCGGGCTTGTCGATGCCCATGCCGAACGCGATGGTGGCGACCATCACCATGTCCTCGCTGGCGATGAAGGCGGCCTGGTTGGCAGAGCGGACGGCGGGGTCTAGCCCGGCGTGATAGACACGGGTCGGGCGGCCTGTGCGGGTCAGGGTGTCGGCAAGCTTTTCGGTGGCCGCGCGCGTGGGGGCGTAGACGATGCCGGGGCCTTCGCTGGCGGCGATCAGGTCGGAAAGCTGGCGCGGCAGGCCGTCGCGCGGGTGGACGGCGTAGCGGATATTGGGACGGTCGAACCCGGCGATGATCAGGCCTTCGCGCGGGATGCCGAGTTGGACGAGGATGTCGTCGCGGGTGTGGTGATCGGCGGTGGCGGTGAGCGCGAGGCGGGGAACGGCAGGAAATTCGTCCAGCAGCGGCCGCAGCAGGCGGTAGTCGGGGCGGAAGTCATGGCCCCATTCGGACACGCAATGCGCTTCGTCTATGGCGAACAGCGCGATCTTGGCCGAGCGTAACAGGCTGCGGAAGCCTTCGCCGCTGGCGCGTTCGGGGGCGACGTAGAGCAGGTCGAGGTCGCCGCCCCGCAGGCGGTCCTGGGTTTCGCGCCAGTCGGCATCGACGCTGGTCAGGCTGGCGGCGCGGATGCCGACCGCCTGCGCCGCGCGCAACTGGTCGTGCATCAGGGCGATCAGGGGCGAGATAACGACGCAGCAGCCGTCGAGCGCGACGGCGGGGAGTTGGTAGCAAAGCGACTTGCCCGCGCCCGTTGGCATGATGGCGAGCGTTGGCTGGCCAGCCATGACGCGTCCGACGACTTGTTCCTGCACGCCGCGGAAGCCGGGAAAGCCGAAAATGTCGTGAAGGAGACTGGGGATGTCCGAACGCATCTGGCGGCTGTAGCGGGTTCGGCTGGGGAGGCAATATTTTGGGTTCACGCGGAGGCGCGGAGACGCGGAGAAGAAAGAGCGCGAAATTTATGCGCGCAGAGGCGCAGAGCTTTTTGAGGCGCTGTACGCGGGGGCGGATTAGTCGATTGGGTCGAGGAGGCAGCCCCAGCTCTTGCGATAACGGGCGGACCTGGAAGCCAGGAGCGGAACGCTGGCTTCGACGCTGCGCGATTCGGGATCGTCGGAGAGGGTGACGAAGGTCATGCCGGGTTCTTTGTCGCCCTTACAGCTGTCCATTGCCCGCCCTTCCACATACCGGCAGGAACAGGTGACGCGCGCGCCGAAACCGGCGCCCACGGCGGCGCGGGCGCGCAGGGCGCTCCAATTCCATGCCAGCAGCAGGACGAGCAGCGCGACGATGGCGGCGAGCGCATAAATCCATTTCGGGCGTGCGGACATGCTCCCCTTTCCGATGAGCCGTGCTAAGGGCGCGGCTTATGAAGCTCGATCGGAAAAGCGTAAAGGCTGTTGGCGCAGGCGCTGCCATTTTGTCGCTGCTGGCGCTGGCAGGGGGCCTCGCCGTGCGCGCCGCCGATCCGGCGACAGATTATCGCGTGTCGGCGGATGCCGACGTGAATGAAGGGGATTTGCGCGCCGCGATCGATCCGCTGTTCGACGGCGACGAAGATGTCGGTGAGACACGGGCGCTGATCGTCATGCATCGCGGCGAGATCGTCGCGGAACGCTATGCGCCCGGCTTCGGGCCGGAAACCAAGCTGCTTGGCTGGTCGATGGGCAAGAGCGTGACGGCGGTGCTGGTCGGATTGATGGTCGCTGACGGGCGGTTGGCGCTGGATTCGCCGGTGCCGGTCGCGGCATGGGGTCAGCCGGGCGATCCGCGCGGAAAGATTACGCTACGGCAATTGCTCGCCATGACGTCAGGGCTGGACCATGTCGAGGATGACGAGCCGCTGGCCGAAGCGGACACGGTGCGGATGCTGTTCACCGACGGCGCGCAGGATATGAGCGCCTTTGCCGAGGCTAAACCGCTCGCGCATGTGCCGGGTTCGCGCTTTTCCTATTCGACCGGCAATACGTTGATCCTGGGCGACCTGATGGCGCGGATGCTGACCAGCAATCCCGATCCCGATGTACGGCGGCAGGCGATGCAGACATTCATCGATGGACGGCTGAAGATTCCGGCGGGGATCAAGAGCCTGACGGTCGAGTATGACGCCGCTGGCACGATGATCGGCGGAAGTTTCCTGCATATGACGGCGCGCGATTACGCGCGCTTTGGGGAACTGCTGCGCAACCATGGGCGCGGGCCGAACGGACATCAGATCGTGCCGGAAAAATGGGTCGATTTCATGCGCGCACCTTCAGGGCGCAATGCGGCCTATGGCGCGCATCTTTGGCTGAACCGCGAAAGCGAGGAAAGCGTGCTGATGCCGGGGGATGCGCCGCGCAGCCTGTTCGGCTGTGTAGGACATGGTGGGCAATATATATTGGTGTCGCCGGGTCAGGCGCTGACGATCGTTCGGATCGGGGCGTCGCCGGAAAAGGGGCAGCGAATGGCGGTTAAGCGGGGGTTGGCGCGGTTGATGCGGTTGTTTCCTGCCTGAAGCTGCGGTCGACCGGATGTTAGTATGTCCCGGTCACCTTGCGGGAGCTTCATGCCTTGCACTGCCTCGCTCCACCGTTCGCCCCGAGCCTGTCCAGCCGAAGGTCGGCGAAGCCAGCGGCTTCATAAAAAAAAGGGCTTCGACATCCGAATGAGGCAAGTGACTCTTTCGGACAGCCCGGACGGGGTGAGTAGTTTAGATCGAGGACTCCATGCCCTGCCCTCATGGTGACCAATTCTCTTGATCGCGCGCGTCGGAGGTCGAAGCGTTAGCTAAGGCCAAGGCGTCGAAAGAGCGTTGGCCAGCGGCGCAACGGGCCTTTTGTGGGCCGATCGACCGGCCAAATGCGATGCACGTCGAGCATGTCGAAGCCTGACCGCCTGCCCTCGACCGTCACGCGCATGCCGAGATAGCGCCGCGCCGATCCGGGCACGTCGAGTTGCCACATGCCGCCGCCGTCGGTTTCCAACGCGTAACCCCATTGGCGGGCGAGCAATATTCCGGTTTCCACATGCCATGTACCTTTGGGCATCGCGGCTTACCCTCGAACCCGTCGGCGGTGCGCCCCTTCGGCGCCGCCTGACGCCGACAGGCGATCGAATATGGCACGTTTGAGCAGCGGGGACGAGTGGATGAGGTGTTGCAGTTCGCGAATGGCGCCATCGACCACGCCCTTGTCATATTCACTGACCGTCCAGCGACGAGTTGACGGGGACGTTGGATCGACGAAAAAGCATATCGTTTCCTGTTCGCCCGTCAGAAGCTCGACATGATGTTGCCTTAGCCGCTCGATCAGCATGTCAGCGACATATTGTTCCCATTTCATATTCATGCCCGTCGTTCCAATCCTGGAATGTCATGTTCTGCCAGCACGGTGACTGGAGCAAAAAAAAGGGCGCGCCGAAATCGACGCGCCCAGTGCATGAGGAAGGTTGGATCAGAAACCGAAGCTGATGCCGCCGCGGACCTGAGCCAGGCTGTTGTGCCCACCGAAGCCGTAGCCGCCGGACAGGAACAGGTTGACGCGCTTGTTCACCGAAGTGTCGATGCCAAGTTCGATCAGGCCATGACCATCGGGGTCGACGCCCTTCAGGTTGAAGGCATTGCCGCCGCCCACATATTGGACGGTGCGATCGCTGCCGATGTTGCCCTGGAAGCTGTACTGCACCTTGGCATAGGGACGGTAAGCCACGCCATCGACATCACCCAGCAGAGCGCCTGCCTTCACACCGATGACCGGCGAGAAGACCGTCTTCGACGCGTCATCGACGTTGAGATCGATGCCTGCGCCACCCTTTTCGGTGAAGCCGTTCATCGACCAGCGCCGAAGCGCCAGCTTGCCGAAGGGCGTCACGACGAGACCGTTACCGGCCGCGAAGTCATAGCCCAATTCCAGGCTGGCATCCCACTGCGAACCCTTGAAGTCGCCTTCAATGGTGCGGGCAAGCAGGGTCAGGTCGCGTTCGACTTCAAACTTCGAGAAGCCGTAGGCGAACTGGAAGCTGCCGTAGAAGGGACCGAAGCCCTGCGTCGCATAGGCACCGATGGTGTAGGTGCGGACCTGCGCTTCTTCCGGCGAACCCTGAGCGGTCACGTCATGCTGACCATAGCCGAAGCCGATGCCGAAGGCGCCGTCTTCCTGATAAGCAACGTCGATACCGAAGGCGCCGCCATAGCTGTTGGTCTTGATCTTCGACGCGCCCGAGCGGGTGCCGCCCGTCTTGGCGAAGTTAGCCGAGGGGTTGAACCAGAGCTGGGTGCCCAGAGCTTCTCCATAACCGCGACGTGCCGCCAGACGGTTGACCGTGGTGTTGAACACCGCGTTCTGATCCACCGCAGCAAGCGAACCGTAGATCTCCGCCGAGGAAAGCTCGTTGAAGACCTGCGCCGCCTGTGCGCTGTTCAGGCGCCAGTCGAGGCCAGCCGCGATGTTCGCGATGTCCTGAGCGTTGGCGATCTCCGTAACCGAAGCAAAACCGTTGCCACCAGCAGCGTCCGTCTTCACCCGGGCGATGACGTCAGCCAGAGCGCTGTCGAGGCCAACGGCAGCCGCAGCCGCATTGCGGTTGGTCGCGCCAACTGCATAGCTGTTGCGGGTTGCCTGGATCGACACGGTCTTGGCGGTCGTGTCATGCTTCAGGCCGAAGGTGACGAACTGCGAGCTCAGCGAAGGGGTTGCAGTTGCCGTGACGTCGCCCGTTCCGGTGTAGGTGAACAGCGTGTAGCCGTCGCCCGTGGAATAGAGGCTGTCCTTCGACACGGTCACTGCGACCTTGCCCGCCAGGTTCAGGTTCCCGTCCACCGTCACAGATGACGGGGTCGAGAAGACACCGGCATTGGTCGGGGTGGTGAAGTAGGGAATGCTGACGCCGCCGGTGATCGGACCCAGGATTTCCGGAGCAGAACCGCCGTCGTTGACGTTCAGGCTGCCGAAGCGGACCAGCGAGGGGTTGACGCCCACAACCGTCGTGCCGTTGGCAGTCTGGGTGTAGTTGCCCTGCTGATAGACTTCGATGCCCTTGATGGCTTCGGGACCCGGCGTGACGATGCTGTTGCCGACCGTCCGGATGAAGGTTGGTGCGCGACGGCCAAGGACGAGGGTCGCATCATTGTTGATGTTGCCCTTGATCCCGAAGACCGCATCGTCCGAAGCCGTGCCCAGCTGGAGCTCGCCAGCCTGTACGTTGAGGTTGCCAACATCCATCGTCCAGGCTGCGGGCGTGGAGCCGTCCGCCGGGACATATTCGGCGCCCGTCACCACGAAGGTGCCAGCGCCCGTCTTGTTGACGGTGTTGACGCCCAGCACACGGACGGCCGTCGGGCTGAATAGCCCTTCAGCCTCTTCCGGCAGGGTCGCGACCGGCGTGAAGTTCGACGTTGCGGTCGATCCTGCGATCTTGAGTTCGCTGGCGCCCAGGAAACCGCCGCCGTTCAGGTTGACGGTCGTGTCGGTCAGATAGTCACCGCTGTCGTCGCGCTGTGCATCGATGTCACCGAGCGTGATCGACCCGTTGTTGAGGTTGATCGCCGCCTTGATGTCGGCTGTCTTGACGGCAGATTCGCCACCGACGGTCAGGTTAAACGCGGCAGGATCAACCTGCGATGCGTTCAGCGGGACGCCCGATCCGGAAACCAGCGAAGCCAGTTCGGAGGCGACTTCGCCCTGCGTCGATACCGCACCCGTCACGGTGAAACCGCGCGAGATGCCGTTCTGATCGACCGTGTAGGTCTGCGCCGCAGGAGCAGCCGTGACGGTGACGGCGGTCGTGTTGACCGTCGCATCGACAGTGGCCGTGCCGCTGAACACCGATCCGCCGAGCGTCGTGTTGCCCGTCAGGACGCCGTTGTTCGTGACAGCACCGGTGACGCCTTCCAGCTCGACGTCGCCAAAGGCGATGCCGTTGTTGGTGAAGCTGGCATTGCCGCCAACCGGCGCCGCCGTGACGTTTGCCGCGATCGTGCGGGTGCCAGCGTCGGTCGGGTTGGTGTCGGTGATTGTCGCGGTACCGCCACCGTCCAGCGCGGAAACGCTGAACAGATTGCCCGCGCCCGGCGTGCCGAGCGAGCCGTTGTTGACGAGCGAGGCAGAGGTAAGGCCTTCGACATCGACATCGCCAAGGACAGTGCCGTTGTTCGTGACCGAAGCCGCGGCGCCGACCGGCTGACCGGTGAACGTCGTCACGACGCTGACGGGAGTGAAGCCATCAGCCGCATAGGTGGTGACGGTTTCTTCGCTGCTGTCGAAGCCCGAGCTGCTGGCGAACAGGTTGCCGCCGGTGCCGTTGTTGGCATCACCGATGACGCTGCCTTCGCCGATGGTGATCGATGCACCGCCGACGCCTGAAGCGAAGACATTGCCCGCCACGCTGGGAACGCCCTGCTGCGAGGGGGCATCCACGACGACCGAAGCCTGGCCGCCTGCGCGGGTGAAGCTGCTGCTGTCGGTGCTGGTCGTCAGCGTGTCGATGCCGCCAGTGACGCTGTAATTATCAACGCTCTCGCTGTTGGACAGGTCAGTGCCCGACGAGGCGAAGACCGATCCGCCGACCGAGCCGGTGATGTTGGCGCTCGCGTTGCCGAAAGCCGAGGTGACGCTGCCGTCACCATCGATGCGTCCGGCATTGTTGAGCGTGGCGTTGCCAGCAACAGCCGGAACGGCTTGAGTCGAGGACGAGGTCACGACAGCCGTGCCATCTCCAGCGGCGTCTACCGTGCGCGTTGCGGAGCTGGTGAATGTCACGTCAGCGGGTGTGAAGGCGAAAGGCCCGGTCTGCACGGTGCTGACAGACACGTTGCCGCCCACTGTTGCATCCGCGCCGATGTCGGCCGATGCGGAAGCGGTGCCTGCGACGTTGACGTTGCCACCTACATTCGCAGCGCCCTGAAGTGCGACGGAAGCCGCGCCGCCGGTCTGGCTCTGGGTGAACTGCTGGTTGTTGGACGAGACGGTTCCCTGCAGGACGCCAGCGTCATAGGTGTCGGTGCTTTCCGAGTTCGTCGTCACATTGATGGCGAAACCCTGGCTCGTCGAATTGACGTTGCCCGAAATCTGACCGCCGTTGACGTTGACCGCGCTGCCCGTGTTGCCGAAGGAATTCACGTCGCCATTGAGCCCGGAATCGCCGGGGGCAACCGTTCCGCTGACGTTAACGGTGCTCGTGCCGCCGGTGGTAGCGACATCGATCGTATCGACGCTGGTGGCGACGACCGTGCCGGTGCCCGCGCCATCGCGAGAGTCGGTTGCAACGTCCGTGCTTGCATCGGCCTGCGAGAAGCCCTGCGCGGTGGACGACACATTACCGTAGACGCTGCCGCTGACAGTGGCCGTGCTGTTGGCGGCGGAGAACTGGCTGACGCTGCCGTCATTGCCGGTGCCGAAGTTCAGCGAGCCGTTGATGCCCGCATAAGTGCCGGTCACATCGCCGCCGACGGTTTCGCTCGAGCTGCTCGACTGCGTGGTCGTGGTCGTTCCCGATACGGTGACCGTGGGACCGGTGCTGGTCGAGACCGTGCTGCCGCTCGATGCGGTGGTCTGGCCGAGGACCTGGCCATTGTTTGCGATGGTGATCGCGCCGGTGTCCGAATCGGCATCGACGTCGCCGCTGATGCGTCCAGCGGCGGCATTGGTGATCGAGATGGCGCCATCGGTGGTCGAGGCCAAGGCGTTGCCGTCGACCGAGCCGCTATTGGCCAGGGTGACGGAGCCGGTCGTTGCCGTGCCGACAAGGTCGCCATCGACGGAACCGGCGTTGGTGACGGAGACGTTCGCGGTATCAAGGGCTGAGCCGATCAGGCTGCCGCCGACTTCGCCCGCGGGACCGTTGACGAGTGCGACGTCGCCATAGGCCGAGCCGAACACGCTGCCGCCCACCGAACCATTATTGGTGATCGAAGCCGCGCCGCCGAAGTCCGTTGCGCTGATGCCGCCCGTGACTTCGCCATTGTTGGTGGCCGTGAAGCTGTTCGCGGCGGCAGTGCTGCCGACGCCGCCAAAGGCGATGCCGGTGACCCGGCCATCGTTGGTCAGTGAAACAGCGCCATCGCCCTCGCCAGCCGCATAGCCGCCCGCGACGAAATCATAGCCGACGCTGCCGCCGCTGATGTCCGCACCCGAGGCGATCGTTACCGTGAGGTCAGGATTTGCAGGAGTGGTGATCGCGGCATCGATGCTGGCGTTCACCGCGGCGCTTGTACCCGCGCCGGTGGGCACGTTCACAGTTGCGGGAGCGGCTGAGGCTCCACTGGCGTTGGCGAGGAGCGCCATCGCCGGCATCGAGGCTGACAAGAGCAGCATCCGATGCAGTTTCGAGTTATTTCTCATTCTTTATTCCCCTAGTCATCGTGCAAAGCCGCAAAGCCAGACGGCACAAGGGGACATCCGGGCCGGGACGACACCACCCGACCTACCGCATCTGATATGCGCGGTGAAATCCCCTTCACCCCCTGCACATTGCCAGACGCACTTCACGTGCGTGTGCGCAACTTGCGCAAATCTCCTATGCGCAATCGCATTCGTTCGCAATCGCTTTTTGCGGCGACGCACACATGTGCGCAAATTTACGAAATGCTTGATAGATTTGCAGCCGATTTCCCGGCGGTTTCATGAAAACTCTGGATTTTCGAGTGCGCAAATTGTATGATTGTTCAATACGCACTTGGCAGGTTTGCGGCAGCGGTGTGAACGCTTCTAGAAACAACAACGAACAAAATGCGACGCAAGATTTGCGATCGTCGTTTCTCCAGGTGGTTGCACGGGTGTGCCAAGAACAGGCGCAGAAGAACATGCCTTTTGATTATGAGTGGGATCAGCAGAAAGCGCGAGGGCTGATCAGCTGCCTGATTGAGGAAACCGGCCTTTCGGCGACGGAAGTGGCGCGCCGATCGGGGCTGGCCCCATCGACGCTGACGCGCATTTATCCGACACCTTCGGTCGGCTATTCCCTTTCGGCGCGCAGCATATCCAAGCTCAAGGAAGCATTCCCCGAGCCATTCGCGATGTGCGAGGCAAGAGGGATCACTGCCACCCCTTCACCGGCGCCCACTCATCTGGTGAAAGATCGACCCCTGCCCTTTGCGATGCCGAGTGAAAGGACCATCCCGGTTTATGCCGCGTCGCTACTGTTCCCAGACGAGGACAGCATATCGCTGGCCAACGACCTGGAGATGTGGGAGGGCGACTTCACCCAGCCGGCCGCCTTTATCCCCGCGCCATTCGGCCGTGCCGACGCCGCCCGCTATTTCGCGATCTACATCCCCAGCGAAGCGATGGAGCCGAGGTTCCGGGCGGGCGAGCGGGTGATATTGGACAGGATCAAGCCTGCGTCCATCGATACCGACGTAATCGTGCAACTGCGCGACGAAGAGGAACGGTCGCTTTGGACGATAGGCAGATTGAGCGCGCGGGATCGCAACCTGATCGGCCTGACCCAGTATAAGGACCGGGTGACCGCCTCCATTCACCGCAGCAAGGTCCGGCATATCTTCCCGATCATCGGGATGCTCGGCGACGAGGCTTGAGGTCTATAGCGCGCTGCGTTTAATCGGACGCAGGTCGCGCGCTCTAGTTTTTTGTTATCGCATCGTTTTAAGCGCAAAATCGGTTCCCGCTTTTGCGCACGATGCTCTGGCGCGGCCCTGCCGCTGCAAAGCTGGATATCGCTCGCCTAGAGCAGGAACTGGCCCTCTATCACCGTGCGGCAGGCGCCGGTCAGGATGACCCGATCGCTCTCCAGACGGCAGCCAAGGCGGCCTCCACGAGCAGATGCCTGGACGGCGCTGAGCTTTACCTTATCGAGCCGGGACGCCCAGAAGGGTGTGAGCAGGCAATGGGCCGAGCCAGTTACCGGGTCTTCGTCCACGCCGCCGCCGGGCACGAAGACGCGGCTGACGATGTCGCTGTCCTCACCGGGCGCGGTGGCAATCAGCATGATGTCACCGAGCGCTCGCAATGCGGCAAAGTCAGGCTGGAGTGCGCGGACGGCGGCAGCATCAGGGAAGAGGAACAGGCTGTATCCGCCGTCGCGCCAATGGGCCTCAAGCGGCTCCCGGCCGAGCCCGGCCGCAAGATCGGGCAGCGCGCGCGGTTCCATGTGCCATGCGGGGAGCGAAAGGGCATAGCCATCCCGGTCACGCATAACCGTCAGCACGCCCGCGTCACGGGTGCGGAAGCGCAGCGCGGTGCGGCCGCCCATCAGCACATGGCCGCTGGCCAGCGTGGCATGGCCGCAAAGCTTCACCTCAACCGTGGGCGTGAACCAGCGCAGCGCATAATCGGCGTCGGGATCATCGGGCGTCGGAACGGTGAAGGCCGTTTCCGACAGGTTGTTTTCAGCCGCGATCGCCTGGAGGGTCGCATCGTCCAGCCAGCGGCCGAGCGGCATCACGGCAGCCGGATTTCCGGTGAAGGGCGCGTCGGCGAATGCGTCAACCTGGGTGAAGGGAAGGCTGGTCATGAATTGGGTTTCCGCTGGCTTGTGAGGCCGATGATGACGCGCGGTGACGCAGGGCGATAGGGCCAGCATGGAGACATTGGTCTGGAGCATTCGTGCGCAAAAGTGGGAACCGGTTTTGCGCTTAAAACGATGCGATAACAAAAACGAGCGCGCGACCTGCGTCCGATTAAACACAGCACGCTCTGGATGTGCGCGAGGGGGAGAGTGATCTGGCGTTCGATGCAGGGGCCTGAGATGCCAGCTTGCGCTGGCATGTCGGGGGCGGATACGAAATGGGCCAGCCATATGGAATGGCTGGCCCGTGTTCGCGGCTTGAGGGGACGCTTTGACCGTCAATCCAATTTTGGCCCGAAGGCCGGTGAGGAATGACGCTCCCCAGGCTTACGCACTGCCGCTCGCCCTCCCGCGGGCGATTGATGCTGACGATGTTAACGCAGATTTACTGAGTCGTCTCGCGCAAACGTCATTTTCAACGGATAATCGGCTCGTGTCAGCCGGTTATGCGCCGCCGCATTGCGCGCGATGCAGGAGTTTCTGGTCCGCCAGCACCAGCGCCATCATCGCTTCGACGACCGGAACGCCGCGAATCCCGACACAGGGGTCATGACGACCCTTTGTGATGATGTCGGAAGCTTCGCCATCGCGCGTAATTGTTTCCACGGGGATGAGGATCGAGCTGGTCGGCTTGAAAGCGACGCGTAGCTTCACCGGCTGGCCCGTCGAGATACCCCCGGCGATGCCGCCCGCATGATTGGCAAGAAAGGCTGGCCCCTCTTCGCCCGGCCGCATGGGATCGGCATTGTCTTCGCCACGCAGGCGAGCGGCGGCGAAACCGTCGCCGATTTCCACGCCCTTGACCGCGTTGATGCTCATCATCGCGGCGGCGAGTTCGCTGTCGAGCTTGGCATAGAGCGGCGCGCCCCAGCCTGCGGGCACGCCGGACGCTACGCATTCGACCACGGCGCCAAGGGACGAGCCGTCCTTGCGCGCGCCGTCGACCAGTTGCTCCCACCGCTTGGCGGCTTCAGGGTCAGGGCAGAAGAAGGGGTTATTGTCGATTTCCGCGGCATCGAAGCGCGCATAGTCGATCGCGTCGCCGCCTATCTCACTGACATAAGCGAAGATATCAACCTCCGGCAGGACGAGGCGGGCAACCGCTCCCGCAGCCACACGGCTGGCGGTTTCACGCGCCGACGAACGGCCGCCGCCGCGATAGTCGCGAAAGCCATATTTGGCATCATAGGCATAATCTGCATGACCCGGCCGATAGGCCTTGGCGACGTCCGAATAATCTTTCGACCGCTGATCGGTATTCTCGATCATCAGGCTGATGGGGGTGCCGGTGGTCTTGCCTTCGAACACGCCGGAGAGGATGCGCACCTCATCCGGCTCCCGGCGCTGGGTCGTGAATTTCGACGTGCCGGGTTTGCGCTTGTCCAGGAAGGGCTGGATGTCGGCTTCGCTGATCGGCAGGCCGGGAGGGCAGCCATCGACGATCGCGCCGATGGCTGGACCATGGCTTTCGCCCCAGGTGGTGAAGCGAAATACGCGGCCGAAGGTGTTGAAGCTCATATCCTGTCCCTAGCCCGGATCAGCCCTTGTCGAGCGCGATATCCGGCGCGTCTTCGGCCTTCATGCCGATGACATTGTAGCCCGCATCGACATGGTGGACTTCGCCGGTAACGCCGGAGGCCAGATCGGACAGGAGGTAGAGGGCCGCGCCGCCCACATCCTCGATCGTCACGTTGCGGCGAAGCGGGCTGTTCAGTTCATTCCACTTCATGATGTAGCGGAAGTCGCCGATGCCGCTGGCGGCGAGCGTCTTGATCGGGCCTGCCGAGATTGCGTTGACGCGGATATTTTCGGGGCCAAGGTCCATCGCCAGATATTTGACGCTGGTTTCCAGCGCCGCCTTCGCAACGCCCATGACGTTGTAATGGGGGATGACCTTCTCGGCGCCATAGTAGGACAGCGTCAGCATGCTGCCACCCTCGGCCATCAACGCGCGGGCGCGTTTGGCGACGGCGACGAAGCTGTAGGCCGAGATGTTCATCGTCATCAGGAAGTTTTCGAGGCTGGTATCGACATATTTGCCGCGCAACTCATTCTTGTCGGAAAAGCCGATCGCGTGGACTACGAAATCGAGCTTGCCCCAGCGCGCCTTCACTTCGTCGAAGGCCGCGTCGAGCTTGTCCATGTCCGACACGTCGCAATCGAGCAGGAAGTCCGATCCCAGTTCCTCGGCAAGCGGACGCACGCGCTTGGCCAATGCCTCACCCTGATAGGAAAAGGCGAGTTCCGCCCCTTGTGCGCGCAGTGCCTTGGAAATGCCCCATGCGAGCGACTTGTCATTCGCCAGGCCCATGATGAGACCCCGTTTTCCCGCCATCAAGCCCGTCATTCTATCGTCCCGTTCCCTTTACTATCTTCCATGCCGCGCTCGATTTCCTCTTCGGGAAATTCGGCAAGCGCCGCATTGAGTTCCGCGCCAATTACCACGCCGAGCCCGACGAGGAAGAAAAAAATGAGCGTGATCATCACACCAGCCAGGCTGCCATAGGTGCGATCATAGCCGCCAAGCAGCGAGAGGGTGGGCGGCAGCAGCATGGTGACGCCATACCACCACAGCGCCGTGGCGACCGCGCCGGGCCATTTGGGGAAGCGTTTGTCCTTGTAGGCGCTGGGTGTCAGCGACAGATAGAGATAATAAAGGGCGACGCACAGGATCAGCATCGGCAGGGCGCGCGTCAGGGTGACGATCTGCATCGCCTGGTCGGCGAAGGGCAGCAGCTGGTGCAGGAACTGGTCGATGCCGGTTATGACGACCTGAAGGGAAAAGGCGAACATCACGGCGAATACGCTGACCAGCGTGATGCCGATGGCGGTCAGGCGATAATGCCAGAAAGGCCGCGTGCTTTTGGTGCCATAGGCGCGGCGGAGAATGTCGCGGATGGTTTCGATGAGGCTGCCCACCGTCCATAGGCCGACAAGGCCACCCAGCCAGAGCAGCGGCCCGGTGCGGGCGTTCAGCACATCGATGATGGGCTGCTTCACCACGCTGGCCACACCGGGCGGCACGGTTTCGAGGAAAGCGCCCACGGCCGCCAGACCATCCTGAGACCGGCCGAAGATACTGGCCACCGCCGCCGCGACGATGAAGAAGGGGAAGAGCGTCATCAGCGAGAGATAGGCAAGGTTTCCCGCATGGATGAACCCATCGCTATAGGTGCCGACGGCCACCCGCTTCATGATTTCGAAGGCGTGGCTGCCGGGGCGGACCTTGGCTATGCCGCGGTTGAGATGCGCACGAGCATCATCCGCGATCCGTTTGCGGCGGGATTCGGGTGAATAGGGTGAAGGCTGCGGCATGCCCTCCTAACGTCCTAGACGCCCAGATGGGCGCGAACGGCGCGGCCATCCTGCCAGCCTTCGACGAACGATTTGATCGCCGGATCGTCGCCGGGAATGTCGATCAGCAGCCGGACCAGTTGATCGCCCCGCTCGCCCGCCTTGTGCGTAAAGCCCTTGCCACGCAGGCGCAGCGTCTTGCCCGATGTGGTCCCGGCAGGGACTCCGAGCATCACCGGACCATCGACGGTGGGCACCTTGACCTTGCCACCCTTCACCGCTTCGTCGAGGGTGATGGGGAGGTCGAGCAGTACATTATCGCCGTCGCGGGTGAAGAATGGGTGCGGCTTTACCTCGATCGTGACGATCGCATCGCCTGCCCCGGCCTGGCCCGCCTGCCCCTTGCCCGACAGCCGCATCTGCGTGCCGGTTTCGACCCCGGCAGGCAGTTTGAGGTCGATGGTCTTGCCATCCTGCAAGGTGATGCGCTGCGGCGCGAGCGTGGCCGCATCGACAAAGGCGACGGCGAGGCGGTAGGTAACATTGGCCCCCTTCTGCGGCGCGCCGCCGCGGCCGAAGCCGCCAAATCCGCCGCCACCGCGCCGGGCGCCGCCGCCGCTGAACAATCCTTCAAAGATATCGCCGAAGTCCGCGCCCTCGTTGAACTCGAAGCCGCCGCCTCCACCCGGACGGCCACGAAAACCGCCGCCGCCAGCGCCGCCAAATCCGAAGGGAGCGGTGGGATTACCATCGCCGTCAATCTCTCCCCGGTCGAAACGCGCGCGCTTGTCCTTGTCCGACAGCATCTCATAGGCGCTGGAAACCGCCGAGAAACGCTCCGCCGCCTTGGGATTATCCTGGTTCCGATCCGGGTGAAGCTCCTTGGCGAGCTTGCGGTAGGCCGACTTGATCTCTGCCTCGCTCGCGCCGCGCGCGACGCCCAGAGTGGAGTAGGGATCCGCCATTGCCGAGTGTCTATCCTTGTTCGTGAAAGCTGATTTGCACCTTATGTGGCGAAATAGTCACGATCGTTCAAGCGGCGCGGCCATCGACATGAACGGAAACCAGCCGTAGATCAGCAGCATGACCGATCCCTTCACCCTGTTCGACCAATGGTATGGCGAAGCACGCGAGGCCGAAATCAACGACAGCAACGCGATGGCGCTGGCAACCGCCGATGCGCGCGGGCGGCCGTCGGTGCGGATGGTGCTGCTGAAAGGGCATGGGCCGGAAGGCTTTGTCTTCTATACGAACTTCGAAGGGCGCAAGGCCGAGGATTTGCTCGCCAATCCGCATGCGGCGCTGTTGTTTCACTGGAAATCGCTGCGGCGCCAGATTCGCGTCGAGGGGCCGGTCGAGGCGGTCGATGAGGCGACCGCCGACGCCTATTTCGCGACGCGCAGCCGCGACAGCCAGCTGGGCGCATGGGCTTCGGACCAGTCGCGGCCGCTGCCGTCTCGGGATGTTTTCATGGCCCGCTATGATGATGCAGTCGCGCGGTTCGAGGGTGGGCCGGTGCCCCGCCCGCCGCACTGGTCAGGATTTCGCGTGGTGCCGCAGCGGATCGAATTCTGGCAGGACCGCGAGCATCGGCTGCACGAACGGCGGCTGTTCGAGCGCGCGGGTGACGGGTGGCGCGAGGGGCTGCTTTATCCTTGAGCCTCTACTCAACTCCACTCCCCGTTCGGGCTGAGCTTGTCGAAGCCCTTCACTTGAAGAGAAGAAAAGCCCTTCGACAGGCTCAGGGCGAACGGAGGATAGAGCAGGTTTTTTCAGGGCGAGGAAAGCCTGTAGTTGTTCTTTCAAGAGGATAGGCGGCCGCTCGGACGCCTGTTAGATGTGCGGGTGAACGGCTAAGAGGGGTTGCATGCGGAATCGACTGACGGCCTTCATCCTTGCTGGCATGATCCTGGGCGTTCTCACGGGCTTTGCGGCCAATTTGTGGGTTGGAGCCGACAAGGCCCTTGCCAAGGATGTGGCAGGATATTTCCACCTGCTGGCCGACATCTTCCTCCACCTCATCAAGATGATCATCGCGCCGCTGGTGTTTTCGACGCTGGTCGCGGGGATCGCGCATATGGGGGACAGCGCGGCGTTGGGACGGATCGGCGGGCGGGCGCTGGCCTGGTTCATCATCGCCAGCCTGATTTCGCTGACGCTTGGCCTCTTCTTCGTCAATTTCTTTGCGCCGGGTGAAGGATTGAACCTCGTCCGGTCAGGCGCGCAATCCGGGGTGAGCACCGAAGCGCTCAATTTCAGGGATTTCGTCCTGCATGTCTTCCCCACGTCCATGGTGGGTGCGATGGCGGAAAATTCGATCCTCCAGATCGTCGTCTTTTCGCTGTTCGTAGGCGTCGCGCTGACCGCCATCGGCGAAAAGGGCAAGCCAATCGTCATCGTGATCGAGGCGATGGTCGAATTGATGCTGCAAGTGACGGGCTATGTGATGCGAGTCGCCCCCCTTGCCGTGTTTGGGGCGCTGGCGTCGGCGATCACGACCGAGGGGCTGGGCGTGCTCAAGACCTTTGGCGAGTTGGTCGGCGAATTCTATCTGTCGCTCTTCGCGCTGTGGCTGCTGCTCTGTGGTGCGGGTGCGATCTTCCTGGGGCGGCGCATGGTCAAGCTGATCAAATATGTGCGCGAGCCGTTGCTGATCGCCTTTTCCACCGCATCATCAGAGGCGGCTTATCCCAAGATGCTGGAGCAGCTGGACCGGTTCGGCGTGCCCCGGCGCATCTACAGCTTCGTGCTGCCGCTGGGCTATTCGTTCAACCTCGACGGGTCGATGATGTATTCGACCTTCGCGACGATCTTCATCGCGCAGGCCTATGGCATAGACCTGCCGATCGCGACGCAGATCACTATCCTGCTTGTCCTGATGGTGACGAGCAAGGGCATCGCCGCCGTCCCGCGCGCCTCGCTCGTCGTCGTGGCGGCGACGCTGGGACAGTTCGACCTGCCTGTGGAAGGCATCGCCTTCATCCTGGCCGTAGACCATTTCATGGACATGGGCCGCACCGCCACCAACGTACTGGGCAACGCCATCGCCACGTCGGTCATTACGAAATGGGAAGGCATGCTTGAGGTTGAGGAGCCCGATTATGTGCCGCATCCCAAGGCGCCAGCCCATACGCCCGCGCATGGCCGCGCGGGGCTGGAGCTGGCGTCCGACATGGTGGAGGAGGATCGCGGACGCTGACCGCTGCCATAGTCCGCTCGCGCTGCAACATTACGCACGCTTAACGGTTTGAGGGAGATGCGCACTCCAGCAAGCACATCATGACCCGGCTCGGCAAGACGGCCTTGTCGCTGCAATGGCAGATGCTGGCGGGCTTCCTCGTTGGCTTGATCCTGGGCCTGATAGTTCATGCGGGCGCCCGGGATGCAACTTGGGTCGATCAGGTCACGACCTATCTCACCGGCCCCATCGGGCAGGTTTTCCTGCGACTATTGTTCATGCTGGTGATTCCCCTGCTGGTGTCGGCGCTGATCGTGGGCATCGCGGAAATTGGGGAGATGCGCGCGCTCCGGCGAGTGGGGCTGAAGACGCTTGTCTATACGCTGCTCGTGTCGAGCATCGCTGTCGCGATCAGCTTGGTCGCCGTCAACCTGCTGCGCCCCGGAGACGGAGTCGATCCGGCGCAGGCGCAGGCGATGCTGGACCAAGCGGGAGCGGGAGCGCGGGCGATATTGGCGCGGGGCGGTGACGCGCCGCAGGGCATGGACGCCCTGATCGCGATGGTGCCGGACAACATCATCAAGGCGATGACCAATAACGACATATTGGCCGTCATGGTCTTTGCCCTGTTTTTAGGCATCGGCCTGATGCTGGTGCAGACGGAGCAGACCCGGCTGCTGCTGTCGGCGATGGAGGGGCTGTTCCAGGTCACGATGCGGCTGATGGGGCTGGTCATTCGGCTCGCGCCGATCGCCATCGCCTGTTTCATGTTCAACCTGGCTGCGCAGTTCGGATGGGAATTACTGGAACGCTTGTCAGCCTATGTGGCGGTGGTGGTGCTGGCGCTGTTGGTGCAGATGGTCGTCGTCTATTCGCTGCTGCTGGCGTTCATCGCGCGGCGTTCTCCGATCACATTTTTCGCGGGCGCACAGGAAGCGATGGTGATGGCGTTTGCAACAGCATCGTCCAACGCGACATTACCCACGGCCATTCGGGTGGCGGAGGAACGATTGCATCTGCCGGGACGCATCGCCCGTTTCGTGCTGACGATCGGGGCGACCGCGAACCAGAACGGCACCGCGATGTTCGAAGGCATCACTGTGCTGTTTCTGGCGCAGTTTTTCGGCATCGAACTGGATTGGACGCAGCAACTGATGGTGATGCTGATGTGTATCCTTGGTGGCGTCGGGACGGCGGGCGTTCCGGCCGGTTCGCTTCCGGTGGTCGCGTTGATCCTGGGCATGGTCGGCGTACCGCCCGAGGGGATCGGGCTGGTGCTGGGCGTCGATCGCTTCCTCGACATGTGCCGCACGACGTTGAACGTCACGGGCGATCTGGTGGCGGCGACGGTTATCGCGTCAAGCGAGCCTCCCGAGCAAGTCAGCGCGCCCCCTTCGCCGCTCCCGCCCACCAGATGAGGCTGCTCGCGAAACTCGCAAAACCGCGTTCCAGCGCCGCGCCGCCGTCCCCCTGTGGCTGGCCTTGCTCATCAAGCGTCTGGGCGATCTGACCGACGCTCAAACGTTCCGGGATGACGGCCATGCCCATGGCGGACAGCGTCACCGTCCAGACGGCGTGGCTGTTGACCCCGGCATAGCGGCCCGCCGAATAGCTGGCGATCGCGGCAGGACGGCGGTCGAATTCCTTGAGATAATGGTCGACGAGATTCTTAAGGCCGGGTTGAACCCCCCGATTATATTCGCCGGTCACGAAGACGAAGGCATCGGCAGCGGTGAGGCGATCGGCCAGCGCGGCCATGGCTGCGGGGGCCTGGCCCGGCGGGTAGTCACTGTAGCGCTGGTCGAGCATGGGAAGGCCGACCTGCATCGCGTCTATGAGTTCGGGTTTGTGACCGAGTTGCTGGAAGCCGTTGATGAGATAGTCGGCGAGGCGGATGCCCACGCGGCCACGCCGGTAGGAGCCGTAGAGGATGAGGAGGTTGAGTGGCATCGCGGCGCTCCCTTGCTGTTAAGGGGAGGTTTGTCGCATCGGCATGAGCGCGCGTCCAGCATATCGGCTCACCCCTTCATTCGTCATGCCAGCGGAAGCTGGCATGACGGGTTAGGAATCAGGCTTTACCGCAACTTCGCTATCGAAAGCCCGTCCTGCTTGGCGCGGGCTTTCACTGATTCCTCGCTGCGGGTCAGGGCCTTGGCGATCGCCTTGAGCGCCATGCCCTTCTTCGCCAGCGAATGAAGCTTTTGCAGCTCGTCCGCCGTCCATGGCTGCTTGTGCCGTTCGAAGCGATCGCCTGCCATTACTTAGTCCGCGAAGGGATCGCGCACGAGGATGGTGTCCTCGCGCTCGGGGCTGGTGGAGACGAGCGTGACCGGGCAGCCGATCAGTTCCTCGATCCGGCGGATATATTTGATCGCCTGCGCCGGGAGGTCGGCCCAGCTGCGGGCGCCGGCCGTGGTGTCCTGCCAGCCTTCGATATCCTCGTAGATCGGCTCCGCCTTCGCCTGATCCTGCGCATGGGCGGGGAGATAGTCGTAGGTCTGGTCGCCGATCTTGTAGCCGACGCAGATCTTGAGCGTATCGAAGCCGTCCAGCACGTCGAGCTTGGTCAGCGCGATGCCGGTGACGCCCGATACTGCGACCGACTGACGCACCAACACGGCGTCGAACCAGCCACAGCGGCGCTTGCGGCCGGTGACGGTGCCGAATTCATGGCCGCGTTCGCCGAGGCGCTGGCCGGTTTCGTCCTCCAGTTCGGTCGGGAAGGGGCCGGAGCCGACGCGGGTGGTGTAAGCCTTGACAATGCCCAGCACGAAGCCCGCGCCGTTGGGGCCAAGGCCAGTGCCGCTCGCCGCCGTGCCCGCGACCGTGTTGGACGAGGTGACGAAGGGATAGGTGCCGTGGTCGATGTCGAGCAGGGTGCCCTGCGCGCCTTCGAACAGGATGCGCTGGCCCGCCGCTTTTGCCTTGTTGAGCGTCAGCCAGACGGGCTTGACGAAAGGCAGAATGAAGCTGGCGATGTCGCGCAGTTCCGCCATCAGGGCTTCGCGGTCGATCGGCACTTCGTTGAAGCCTGCGCGCAGGGCGTCGTGATGGGCGGTCAGGCGGTCGAGCTGCGGGCCGAGATCGTCGAGATGGGCAAGGTCGCAGACGCGGATGGCGCGGCGGCCGACCTTGTCTTCATAGGCGGGGCCAATGCCACGGCGAGTGGTGCCGATCTTGCCTGCGCCCGACGCGTCTTCCCGCAGGCCATCGAGGTCGCGGTGGAAGGGCAGAATCAGCGGGCAGGTTTCGGCGATCTGGAGGTTTTCGGGCGTGATCTCCACGCCCTGCCCCTTCAGCTTGGCGACTTCATCGCGGAAATGCCAGGGGTCGAGGACGACGCCATTGCCGATGACTGACAGCGTGCCGCGCACGATGCCCGAGGGGAGCAGCGAGAGCTTATAGACCTTCTCGCCCACGACCAGCGTGTGGCCTGCATTGTGGCCGCCCTGAAAGCGGGCGACGACGTCGGCGCGCTCCGACAGCCAGTCGACGATCTTGCCCTTGCCTTCGTCGCCCCACTGAGCGCCGATCACGGTCACATTTGCCACAGATAAAGTCCTTCCGCCCGCCGCGGTGACCGGCCATGCCCTTCGACGGGACTCGGCATGCCGGTGGGATCAAGTTGGGCGCATACGCCCTGCGGGAGGCGCGTTAGCCGCGCGGCCCCCTACGCGTCAAGTCAGTAAGCTCGTGTCGCGTCGCCATCCAGCCAATGGGTGCAGCGCAACGCTTCACCATTTTCCTGACCCGTGAGAGCGGCGACCGTTTGCCAGCCCTCACCCCGAAGTTGCGCGGCGCGACTTTCGTCATGGTGCAAGGGCAGGAAGAGCCGCTGAGGCATTTCCGCGCCGAAGCCCGCGTCGATGAGTGGATCGGGATAGAGCGAGAAGCCGATCGCCGGTTCTTCCGACCCGTCTGCCCGAGTGATGGCATAGCTGCCGCCCCGGCCAATCTCTCCGATGAAGCCTTCCGCGAAGATCGAGAAGCCGAACCAGTTCTGATATTCAAAGCCGTGGCGTTCGGTGGGATCGAGGGTCAGCGTGATGTCCCAGCCGATCGGCTTGGCGACGGCGCGCAGGCCCGCGATTCGGCTGTCGATTGCGCCGCCGAGCTGGGCATTTAGCGCTTCGAGCTTCTCCATCGCGGGATGGAAGGGGCCGGTCGCCTCCATCAGGGGCAGATAGGCGGCGGCGGCCGGGCTGATCGCGGCGAGCGCGCCAGCATCCTTGGCGTCGAGTTCGGCGCGAACGGCTTCGATGTCTTCGGGAGCGAGCGGGAGCGGTCCAGCGGCGAGGCTGTCGATCAGGTCGGGCAGCGTGAAATCGATGGTGATGCCGGTGACGCCGGCGGCCTGGAGCGCCTCGATTGCGACATTCACGATCTCGACGGCTGCGGCAACGCTGTCGCTGCCGATGAGTTCGGCGCCGACTTGCAGCCGTTCGCGTTCGGGGCGGAGCTGGTTGGCTTTCAGGCGGATCACGGGGCCGCCATAGGACAGGCGTAGCGGGCGCGGCGCGCTGGCGAGGCGGGTCGCGGCAATGCGGCCGACCTGCGCGGTCATGTCGGGACGAAGGGCGAGGCTGCGCTGCGATACTGGATCGACGGCGCGGACGAGGTCCTGCGCGCGCATGGATTTGAGGCGGCTGACCAGTGTTTCTTCAAATTCGGCGAGCGGCGGCATGACCCGCTCATAACCGTGCGACGCGACCGTATCGAGCACGCGGCGCGCGAGGCGCGCGGAGGCTTCGGCCTGCGGCGGCAGGCGGTCGGACAGTCCTTCGGGCAGGAGGCCGGGGGGGATGCTCATCTTAAGCCCTCCCCCCTCGGGGGGAGGGTTGGGAGAGGGGGACTGCGCGCAACGCTTGTGCAATCACACCCAGCACGCCTTCAATATTGCCAATCACATCCGGGTTGCCGAAACGAAGCACGCGATATCCTAGCGATTCCAGAAATTCTGTTCGCCGTGCGTCATAGCGATCTTTGGCCGAATGTGTATCCCCATCGATTTCTATGATGAGCTTTGCCGCTTTGGAGGCAAAATCGGCGATATATGGCGCGATAATCGTTTGGCGGGTGAATTGCTGATCTTCGAAGCGGTTGGCTCGAAGTGCGAGCCATAGCTTTTGTTCGGCGGGCGTGGGGTTGGCGCGCATTTGTCTCGCGCGTTCCTTGAGCTTTGGGTCGAGACGCACCGTTGCTCCCCCTCTCCCAAACCCTCCCCCCCGAGGGGGGAGGGCTTTTCAGAGTTACGCGAAGCGGAGGAGCTTCACCGTCTTGACGCCTGCGAGGTTGCAGATAGCCTTCAGCACATCGTCATTGACCGCGCCGTCGACCGACAGCAGCAGCACGGCTTCCCCGCCCTGGCTGCGGCGGCCAAGGTGGAAGGTGCCGATGTTAACGCCTGCTTCGCCGAGCGTCGAGCCGAGACGGCCGATGAAGCCGGGCGCATCCTGGTTGACGATGTAGAGCATATGGCCTTCGAGGTCGGCTTCGACCTTGATGCCGAACAGCTCGACAAGGCGCGGGCTGCCGTGGCCGAACAGGGTGCCAGCGACCGACTTGTCGCCGGCTTCGGTCTTTACCGTGACGCGGACGAGGGTCTGGTAGTCGCCCTCGCGGTCGTGACGGACCTCCCGGACGTCGAGGCCGCGTTCCTTTGCCAGAAACGGCGCGTTGACCATATTCACCGTGTCCGAATAGACGCGCATCAGGCCAGCGAGCACCGCCGCCGTGATCGGCTTCTGGTTGAGTTCGGCGGCATGGCCTTCGACCTCGACCGAAACGCCCTGGATGCGGTCGCCTTCCAGCTGGCCGACGAGGCTGCCCAGTTCTTCGGCAAGCGCCATATAGGGCTTGAGCTTCGGCGCTTCTTCAGCGGACAGGCTCGGCACGTTCAGCGCGTTGGTGATTCCGCCGTCGAGCAGATAGTCGCTGAGCTGTTCAGCCACCTGAAGCGCGACATTGACCTGCGCTTCGTCGGTCGATGCGCCCAGATGCGGGGTGCAGATGAAGTTGGGCGTCCCGAACAGCGGCGATTCCTTGGCCGGTTCCTGCACGAACACGTCGAGCGCGGCGCCAGCGACATGGCCCGAATCCATCGCTTCCTTAAGCGCGGCTTCGTCGACCAGACCACCACGCGCGCAGTTGATGATGCGCACGCCCTTCTTGGTCTTGGCGAGATTTTCCTTGCTCAGGATGTTGCGGGTCTGGTCGGTCAGCGGCGTGTGGAGCGTGATGAAGTCAGCCTTTGCCAGCAGCGTGTCGAGGTCAGCCTTTTCCACGCCCATTTCGACGGCGCGTTCCGGGGTGAGGAAGGGATCGAAGGCGACGACCTTCATCTTGAGGCCGAGCGCGCGGCTGGCGACGATCGAACCGATATTGCCCGCACCGATCAGGCCGAGCGTCTTGCCGGTGACTTCCACGCCCATGAAGCCGTTCTTCGGCCACAGGCCCTGCTGGGTCTGGGCGTTGGCTTCCGGCAGCTGGCGGGCGAGCGCGAACATGAGGGCAATGGCATGTTCGGCGGTGGTGATGGAGTTGCCGAACGGAGTGTTCATGACGATCACGCCCTTGGCGGACGCAGCCGGGATATCGACATTGTCGACACCGATGCCCGCGCGGCCGATGACCTTCAGGTTGGGCGCGGCGTCGAGGATTTCCTTGGTGACCTTGGTCGAGCTGCGGATGGCGAGGCCGTCATATTGGCCGATGATCGCCTTCAACTCTTCCGGGGTTTTGCCGGTGATGACGTCGACCTCCAGGCCACGTTCACGGAAGATCGCGGCGGCGCGGGGGTCCATCTTGTCGGAAATAAGTACCTTGGGCATGACGAATTGCCTTTCAATTCGTCATCCCAGCGAAGGCTGGGATCTCGGGCCTCTAGGGTCTGCCTAGCCGCCCGAGATCCTGACTTTCGTCAGGATGACGGGGAATATGGGGTGGGTTCGAAAATTAAGCAGCCTTGGCCGTTGCGTAGGCCCAGTCGAGCCACGGACCCAGCGCTTCGATGTCGGCGGTCTCCACCGTCGCGCCGCACCAGATGCGCAGGCCAGCCGGGGCGTCGCGGTAACCCGCGACGTCATAGGCGGCGCCTTCCTTTTCGAGCAGGCCAGCCATGCTCTTGATGAATGCTTCGTCCGCACCCTCGACCGTCAGGCAGACGCTGGTGGTGGAGCGGGTGGCAGCGTCAGCAGCGAGGTGGCCAAGCCAGTCGCGTTCCTGCACCAGCTTATCGAGCGCGGCCGCATTGGCGTTGCTGCGCGCGATCAGGCCATTAAGGCCGCCGAGCGACTTGCCCCATTCGAGCGCGAAGATCGCGTCTTCCACCGCCAGCATGGAGGGGGTGTTGATCGTCTCACCCTTGAAAATGCCTTCGGCCAGCTTGCCCTTCGCCATCAGGCGGAAGACCTTGGGCAGCGGCCAGGCGGGGGTGTGGGTTTCAAGGCGCTCGACGGCGCGGGGGCCGAGGATCAGCACGCCATGGCCGCCCTCGCCGCCCAGCACCTTCTGCCAGGAGAAGGTGGCGACGTCGATCTTGGTCCAGTCGATCTCATAAGCGAAGACCGCGCTGGTGGCGTCGGCGAAGGTCAGGCCTTCGCGGTCGGCCGGGATCCAGTCGGCGTTCGGCACGCGCACGCCCGAGGTGGTGCCGTTCCAAGTGAAGAGCACGTCGTGGGCGAAGTTCACACTGTTCAGGTCGGGTAGCTGACCATAGTCGGCGCGGATGATCGTGGGATCGAGCTTCAGCTGCTTGGCAGCGTCCGTCACCCAGCCTTCACCGAAGCTCTCCCAAGCGAGCGTCGTGACGGGGCGGGCACCCAGCATGGTCCACATCGCCATTTCGAAGGCGCCGGTGTCGGAACCGGGGACGATGCCGATGCGATGGGTGTCAGGCAGGTTCAGAAGCTCGCGCATCAGATCGATGCAATAAGCGAGGCGGGTCTTGCCGATCTTGGCGCGGTGCGAGCGGCCGAGGGATTCAGCGCTCAGCTTGTCGGCGCTCCAGCCCGGAGGCTTGGCGCAGGGACCGGAAGAGAAATAGGGGCGTGCCGGCTTCGTAGCGGGCTTGGCGGCAGGCGCAATAGTGGCGTCTGCGGCAGTCACATCAGTCATGTACGCTTCTCCTTGCAGAGAGCTCGCGCGGCGTTGGGACCGCGTGGCCCGCTCGCCGCCCTAAAGACCGGGCGCTAAGAGTCAAGCCGAATATCTGGATGCGACGAACCGTTGCCGTTGTTAACCCACAGCTTCGCGGCGCGTGGTAAATGATTGAGCATGAAAGAGCGGGCATGGGGGAAAGCGGCAATGCGCGGCGTGGGTCAGGCGGCCTTGCTGGCGCTGTGCCTGACACTGGCGTCATGCGGCGGCGATCTGGTGCCACGGGGCCGGGTCGAGCGTCCATCGAAGCCGGTCAAGAGCGCGCGTCCGTCAGCGCCGCCGCCGATGGAATTGCGGCAATGTCTGGTGAAGCTGCAATCGCAATCGGTGCTTTTCACCCCCCTGCCTGATCAGAATTTCGGCGGCGGCTGTTCCGCGATGGGTAGCGTCAAGTTGCTCGACATCGGCGTGCCTGCCACCAATCTGGGCGCGATGACATGCGGGCTGGCGGCCAATTTCGCAGCGTGGGCGCGCTATGGCGTCCAGCCTGCCGCGCGACTGATCCTGGGCGCGGAGATCGAGCGGATCGAGACATTCGGCACCTATAATTGCCGCCCGATCGCTGGCAGCGGCAGGCTGTCCGAACATGCGCACAGCAATGCGGTGGATGTGTCGGCCTTTGTCCTGTCAGACGGGCGGCGGATCACCATCGAGCAGGGATGGAATGGCGACCGGCAGACGCGGCAGTTTCTGGAGGTAGTGCGGGCGAGCGCCTGCAAGCGGTTCCGCACGGTGTTGAGCCCCGACTATAATGTCGCGCATCATGATCATTTTCATTTCGATATGGGCGGAAGAGGTGGCTTTTGCCGCTGAGCTTCCTAAGTTGGGTTGAATGACAAGAAAAGAAATCGAAGAACGCAAATTCCGTCCTGCCCGGCAGGAAGCCGCAGACGCCAAAAAGACCGTCGGCACCCCGCAAACCACCAGCGCCGCCTACCGCCTGGCTTTTCAGGATACCGAGTTCCTGCTGCGCGAGGATTTGCGGCCCGTGCGGTTTCAGCTGGAACTGTTGAAGCCGCAACTGCTGATGGACGAAGCGAAGATCGAGTCCACTTTCGTCTTTTATGGAT
The DNA here is from genome assembly GCF_059738765.1 of Sphingobium sp. RC1. Lineage (NCBI taxonomy): Bacteria > Pseudomonadati > Pseudomonadota > Alphaproteobacteria > Sphingomonadales > Sphingobiaceae > Sphingobium > Sphingobium sp. RC1. The sequence goes on along the minus strand of NZ_AP027306.1, from coordinate 466,397 downwards.
CGGCCCGCATCCCGGAGCCGGAACAGGTGCAGGCAAGGATCGACGCCGCCACGACGCCGGACCAGCGGCGAATCGCAGAGAATCTGGGGAAGAAGGCGCGCTATTATGAAGAAGCGCGCAAGCTGGCGCGGATGGCGGCGCAATATCCGGTGAATGAGGCGGGATGCCGCCACTTCGTGGTGTGTTCGGGCGGCGGGCCTTCCATCATGGAGGCGGCCAATCGCGGCGCGGCGGATGTGGGCGCGCAGACGATCGGCATGAACATCGTGCTGCCGCATGAGCAGGCGCCCAATCGATTCGTGACGCCGGAATTGAGTTTCCAGTTCCATTATTTTGCGCTCAGGAAGATGCATTTCCTTTTGCGGGCGCGGGCTTTGGCTGTGTTTCCGGGCGGGTTCGGCACGTTTGACGAGATGTTCGAGCTGCTGACGCTGATACAGACGGGGAAGATGAAGCCCATTCCGATATTGCTGTTCGGGCGGGAGTTCTGGACACGGGTCGTGGATTTCGAAGCACTGGCGGATGAGGGGGTGATTTCGCCTTCGGACCTGAATTTGTTGACCTGGGTCGAGACGGCCGAGGATGCGTGGAAGGCTGTGCAGGCTTTTTATCAGGATAGTGAAGGGCCGGGGTGCGGGTAAGTGCAACGTGCTCCTGCGAAGGCAGGAGCCTAGCCGAGAGGACAAAACTGGGCTCCTGCCTTCGCAGGAGCACGGCCTCCTAGCTGGTGAGTAGGGAATATATTACTTCGCTCCCCTTCCCCCCCCATCCAACTTCGCCTAAGCCCTTTCGGGCCAAGGCTTCATATCCTTCTCCCCGTGGGGGAGAAGGGTTAGATGTTGCCTCTTGGGGTTGTGAAGACTAGGGCGCGGCCATGCGTGCCGAGCTTGACCATGTCGATTGCTGGATCTTCGATCTGGACAATACGCTGTACCCGGCGAAGGCGGACCTGTTCGCGCTGATCGACGTCAAAATGGGCGAGTTCATTCAAGGGCTGCTGGGCTGCGACCCGGATGTCGCGAAGGCTACGCAGAAGCGCTACTTCATGGAACATGGCACGACGCTATCGGGGCTGATGCACCATCATGGCATCGAGCCGCGTGCCTTCCTGGACTATGTGCATGATATTTCGATGGATCGGCTGGAGGTGGACGCGGCGCTGAACGCCCATATCGCCGCCCTGCCCGGCCGCCGCCTGATCTTCACCAATGGCGATGCGGATTATGCGGAGCGCGTGCTGGACAAGCTGGGCCTTGGCCAGGCTTTCGAACTGATCCACGACATTCATGCCTGCCAATATGTGCCCAAGCCCGATCCGTCAGGTTATGCCGAGCTATGCCGTGTCCATGGCGTCGATCCGACCCGCGCCGCTTTCTTCGAGGATATGGCGCGCAACCTGCGGCCCGCCAAGGCGATCGGCATGTCCACCATCTGGGTGAATAATGGCTCCGAAGCGGGCAATCATGAGCATCATCCGGACTTTATCGATTTCGAAACCGACCATCTGACGCCATTTTTGGCCGACATCATTGGGGAAAGACCATGAGCCAAGACCTGATCGCCACCATCGACGCTGCCTGGGAAAACCGGGCCAATGTCAGCCTGACCACGCAGGGCGAAGTCCGTCAGGCGGTGGACAAGGCGCTGGCGCTGCTGGACAAGGGTGAGCTGCGCGTTGCTGAACCCACGGCGGAGGGCTGGCAGGTCAATCAGTGGGCGAAGAAGGCGGTTCTTCTTTCCTTCCGCCTCAACGACAATGTCATGATCGACAATGGTCCGGGCGCTGGCCATTGGTGGGACAAGGTGCCCAGCAAGTTCGCAGGCTGGGACGAAGGGGCGTTTCGCGCCGCCGGCCTCCGCGCGGTGCCGGGCAGCTTCGCTCGCGCCGGATCGCACATCGCCAAGAATGTCATCCTGATGCCGAGCTTCGTCAACATCGGCGCATTCGTCGATGAAGGCACGATGGTCGATGCCTGGGTGACGGTGGGCAGCTGCGCGCAGATCGGCAAGAATGTCCATCTGTCGGGCGGCGTCGGCATTGGCGGCGTGCTGGAGCCGTTGCAGGCCGATCCGGTGATCATCGAGGATGACTGCTTCATCGGCGCGCGGTCGGAAGTCGTGGAAGGCGTGCGCATCGGCAAAGGTTCGGTGCTATCGATGGGCGTGTTCATTGGTCAGTCGACGAAGATCGTGGATCGCACGACGGGCGAAGTCTTTATGGGCGAAGTGCCGCCTTATTCGGTGGTCGTGCCGGGATCGCTTCCCGGCAAGCCGCTGCCCGATGGCACGCCGGGGCCGAGCCTGTATTGCGCGGTGATCGTGAAGCGCGTGGATGCGCAGACGCGGTCGAAGACCGGGATCAACGAGTTGTTGCGGGATTGATCTGCTACCTGCTCCCCTCCCGCAGGCGGGAGGGGTCGGGGGTGGGCCGCGATAGCGCCAGCAATCGTGCCGCCCTCTGGGATGGGGTGCAAGCTCGCTGCGCTCGCACCCACCCCTTCCCCCTCCCGCTTGCGGGAGGGGCTTATAAGATGAGCGCCGGTCGCCTACATTCGCCCGATGCCGCCATCCACACCTGACAACACCCCCCTTCCGCCTGTCTGGGCAACGCTGCGGCGGTTTCTTCCATATCTCTGGCCATCGGACGCCCCGGCGCTGCGGCGGCGCGTGTCCATTGCCATGCTGCTGGTGGTATTCGCCAAGGTCATCAGCCTGGCGATGCCCTTCGCCTACAAGGCCGCGATCGACCGCATGGCGCCGGGTCTGGAACCCGGCGTGGCGCTCGCCGTAGCCCTGGTCGTCGCCTATGCGGGCGCGCGGTTTGGGAGCGTGCTGTTCGACAATCTGCGCAATGCGGTGTTCGAGCGGGTTGGGCAGGAGGCCGGGCGGCGGCTGTCCGATGATGTCTTCAAGCATCTGCACCGCCTGTCGCTGCGCTTTCACCTCGATCGACGCACGGGCGCGGTCACCAAGATCGTGGAGCGCGGGACCAAGAGCATCGACACGATGCTGTATTTCCTGCTGTTCAACATTGCGCCGACGGTGCTGGAACTGGCGGCGGTGTGCGTCATCTTTTTCGTCAAGTTCGGGCCGGGCCTCGTCGTCGCGACATTGGCGATGGTCGGCCTCTACATCTGGTTTACCCGCACCATCACCGAATGGCGCAATCAGCTGCGCCGCGACATGGTGGACATGGATACCAACGCGGTCGCGCATGCGGTGGACAGCCTGCTGAATTTCGAAACGGTGAAATATTTCGGCGCGGAAAGTCGCGAGGCGGCGCGCTATTCCACGGCGATGCGGCGTTACGCCGATGCCGCCGTCAAATCGGAAAACAGCCTTGCATGGCTGAATATCGGCCAATCGCTGATCACCAACCTGATGATGGCGGGGGCGATGGGCTATACCGTGTGGGGATGGAGCAAGGGCAGCTTCACCACCGGCGACGTAGTGCTGGTTAACACGTTACTTAGCCAACTATTCAGGCCGCTCGATCTGCTGGGCATGGTTTACCGGACGATCCGGCAGGGCGTGATCGACATGGAGGCGATGTACAAGCTGATCGATACGGAGGCGGAGATTGCCGATGCGCCGGACGCCCCGGCGCTGAACGTCCGCGCGGGCGAAGTACGCTTCGATCATGTACGCTTCGGCTATGATCCCGATCGCGAGATATTGCATGATGTGAGCTTCGCCGTACCAGCCGGACGGACATTGGCGATCGTCGGACCTTCGGGTGCGGGCAAGTCCACCATCGCGCGCACGCTGTTCCGTTTCTACGACATTCAGGGTGGCCGCATCCTGATTGATGGGCAGGACATTGCGCAGGTTACGCAGGCATCCCTGCGCGCGGCGATCGGCATCGTGCCGCAGGACATGGTGCTGTTCAACGACACGGTCGGCTATAATATCGGCTATGGCCGGGCAGGCGCGACGCAGGCGGAAATCGAGACGGCGGCCAAGGCTGCCTCCATCCACGACTTCATCATGCGGCTGCCGCAGGGCTATGACACGCGCGTGGGCGAGCGCGGGCTGAAGCTGTCCGGCGGCGAGAAGCAGCGCGTGGCGATTGCCCGAACGCTGCTGAAGGACCCGCCCGTGCTGGTGCTGGATGAGGCGACAAGCGCGCTCGACAGCCGCACGGAAACGGAAATTCAGGATGTGTTGCGCAATATTTCCCGCAAGCGCACGACACTGGTAGTGGCGCATCGCCTGTCGACGGTGGTGGACGCGGATGAGATCATCGTGCTGGATCAGGGACGGATCGTGGAACGCGGACGCCATGCTGATCTGGTGCGGGCCGATGGCCTCTATGCCGCGATGTGGACGCGCCAGGCGACAGAGCGAGAGGAGATGCCCTCAAATCCGGTGATCGATGACGGGATCGCTGTCAGGGAAGCATCAATGAGGATGGGGTGAGAATGCGGCAGATGACGGACGCCGGTCGCGGCTGGCGACTGGCACCATGGGCGGCGATCGCGATCATCTTGATGGTGCCGCTGGTCGCAATGCGGTTCACCGATGAGGTGCGCTGGACCGGCCATGATTTCCTTGCGGCGGGCGTGCTACTCACCGGCGCTGTGCTGACCTATCAGGTCGGTGCGCGGCTAATTACCGGGCGCGGGCGGCGGTTGCTGTGGGCCGGTGCCATCTTGATCCTGGCCATGTTGCTATGGGCGGAAGGTGCCGTGGGCATCCTTTCCTAAGGTTAGGCAAGCGGCCCCGGTTCAGGACGCGAGGCCGCTTGCCTTTCAGCTATCAGCGGTTGGTGACGGTCGTTGTCGTCTTTTCGACAACCGTGGCACGCGCGGGCGCGGACGTCGTCTTGCGGACGACCTTGCGCTTGACCGGCGCGGCCTTGCGAACGGTCGCCACAGGCGCGCTTTTCACGGTTTCGGTAGTGACGGTGGTGGCGGCCGGGACGGTCGCAGCGGCGGCCCGTGCGGCCCGTGCGTCGGCAGCAGCGGAAGCAGCCGCCCGTTCGGCGGCGTCAGCGCGCGCATTGGCGGCGGCGGCGTCCTGCTGCGCGGCGGCGGCGGTGGATGCCTGAACCTCTGCATCGGTCTTGACGCTCACCTGGCTCTGGCCGATTGCGGTGTCGGCAAAGCCCTGCGCCTCGACGGCGGCCTTGATGGCGTCCTGTTCCTTGCCGCTCTTCAGCCGTTCCTGAGCGAGGCGGAGCGAAGTCTGAGCTTTGGCGAGAACGGCCGGGTCGAACTGGCCCGCTTGCAGCTTGGCGGCGGCGTCGATCTTGCCCTGCGCCTGCGCGATGGCCTTGAGCGCCTGTTCTTCATCGCCTGCGAGCGCGGGACCGCTCGCGAGGAAAAGCGCCGAAGCGGCGGCAAGAGCGCGTAGGGAATAGCCGGATTTACGCATATTCTCTCCTGTGACTGTTGAGAGCCGGGTAACGTGCCGGAATGAACCGGGTTCCGGATGCGCGGTTGCTGGAGAGAGACGGGCTGTCGTCAGTCTGGCAGAAAAGGGGCGGCAACATCGGCTGGCACGCGCAGGATGCGGCCGCTTCCCTTGTCGATGATTGCCCAGGTGGATTTGGCGGCAACCTTCACCTTTCCATCAGGGCCGATGAATTCCATGTGCCGGTCGAACCGCGCACCACGCGGCGCTTCCGCTATCCAGGTGCGCGCGGTGACCATCTCGCCCTCCCGCACATTGCCGCGATAGTCGATCTCGTGCCGCGTCACGACCCAGAGATAGGTGTCCAGATGTTCCGGCGCGGCATCTCGGGTCCAATGTTCGGTCGCGACCTGCTCCATCCACTGCACCCAGACGGCGTTGTTCACATGGCCGAGCATGTCGATATGCTCGGGACCTGCGGTGATCCGGGTCGTGTAGTTGGAGGACATTATATTGATGCTCCGTCGCTGGCTCGCTGCGCTCGCACCCTCCCCCGACCCCTCCCTTAAAAGGGAGGGGAGAGATATCGGCTATTGAGATACGCCTAACTGCCAGAGGATGAAGGCAAATTCCTCGGCCGTTTCCTGCAAGCTTTCGAAGCGGCCCGATTTACCGCCATGGCCGGCGCCCATGTTGGTTTTGAGCAGCAGGACATTCTGGTCCGTTTTGGTCGCGCGGAGCTTTGCCACCCACTTTGCGGGTTCCCAATAGGTGACGCGCGGGTCGTTGAGGCCAGCGGTGACGAGGAGCGGCGGGTAGGATTGCGCCCTGACATTATTGTAGGGATCGTAGGACAGGATCGTCTCAAACGCAGCCTTATCCTCGATCGGATTGCCCCATTCAGGCCATTCGCCGGGCGTCAGGGGCAGGCTTTCATCTAGCATGGTGTTGAGGACATCGACGAATGGGACGTGCGCGACGACGGCGCCCCAGAGGTCGGGATCGGAATTGATGACCGCCCCCATCAACTCTCCGCCCGCAGAGCCGCCGGAGATGCTGATTCGGCCCTTTGATGTATAGCCACGCTCTATGAGGCCCTTCGCCACATCGACAAAGTCGTTGAAGGTGTTGGTGCGCTTGTCGAGCTTGCCGTCCAGATACCATTGCTGGCCGAGGTCATCACCGCCCCGGATATGGGCAAGCGCGAACGCAAAGCCCCGGTCCAGCAGTGACAGCCGACTGGTCGAAAAACCCGGTTCCATCGCGATGCCATAGGCGCCATAGCCATAGAGGTGGAGCGGCGCGCTGCCGTCGCGGGGCAGGTCCTTGGGATAGACGATCGACACCGGGATCGGCGTGCCGTCACGCGCGGGGATGGTCAGCCGCTCGGTTGCGTAGCGGGTCGCGTCATAGCCCGACGGGATTTCCTGGACCTTCAGGACTTCCAGCTCGCCAGTGGCGAGGTGATAGTCATAGATGGTGTCCGGCGTGACCATGGATTCATAGCCGATGCGCAGCTTCGTCACGTCATATTCGGGATTGTCGTCGAGCGAGGCGGAATAGCTCGCCTCCGGGAAGGGCAGACGCTTGGCCGAATGGGTCGCGTAATCGCGCAGTTCGATCTGGTCGAGCCCGTCCTGCCGCCCTTCCGTGACATAGAAGTTTTTGAACAGGGTGAAATCGGTCAGGTAGAAGTGCGGATCGGCGGCGATCACTTCCGACCAGTTGTCCGGAGCATCCAGCGACGCTTTTACCAGCCGGAAATTGGGATGGGTGTCGTTGGTGCGGATGTAGAGCGTGTCTTCATGCTCATCGACATCATATTCGCGCCCCGGCTTGCGCGCGGACACCAGCATCGGCTGAGCCAAGGGATTGTCGGCGGGGAGCAGCCAACTTTCGGTGGTAACATGGTCGCCTGTGGCAATGACGATCCATTTTTCCGAGGAGGTGAGGCCAACCGAGACGCGAAAGCCCTCATCATCCTCATGGAAAAGTTCAACATCGCTTTCCACCGGCTGGCCCAGCCAATGGAGGCGCGTATTGTCGGTGCGCCACTGATCGTTGGCGATGCCGTAGAGGAGGCCCTTGCTGTTGCTGGTCCAGACGAGTGAGGAAAGCGTGTCGGGGATGACTTCGGGCAGGATTTCTCCGGTTAACAGGTCCTTGATCCGCGCCTCGAACCGTTCCGAACCGTTATTGTCGATAGCGTAGGCGAGGTAACGGCCGTCCGGACTGACGGACAGCGCGCCGAGGCGGAAATATTCATGACCCTCCGCCAGTGCAGGCTCATCCAGGATCAGTTGGTCCTCGCCGCCAGCCGCCGGGCGGCGATACCATTTGCGATATTGCGCGCCGGTTTCGAACGCTCGCCAATAGACATAATCGCCGTCTTTTTGCGGAACGGAGCTGTCATCTTCCTTGATGCGGCCCTTCATCTCCGCAAAGAGCGCGTCGGTCAGCCGCTTGTGCGGCTGCATGGCGCTTTCGAAAAAGGCGTTTTCCGCCTCAAGATAGGACAGGACATCCTTGTCCTTCACGTCCGGATAACCCGGATCGCGCAGCCATGCCCAGGGATCTTCCACCGTGATGCCGTGGTGGGCGAAGCTGTGGGGGCGGCGGGCGGCGGAAGGAGGCGTGGTGTCGGCGGTCATTCAGTATCCTGATTCTCGTATAGGAGGCGCGCTGGCATAAGCGGCTGGGCCTGCTTATGTTGGCGGCAGCCTGCCCTGCGCAAGGGTTCTCGATCAAGGAAATGCGATGTCGACCCATGAAGACCGTCTAAAAGCCCTGCGCGAACAGCTGATGCGCGAGCGGCTGGACGGTTTTGTCGTGCCGCTGACCGATGAGCATATGAGCGAATATGTAGGCGAATATGCGCAGCGCCTTGCCTGGCTGACGGGCTTTCAGGGATCCGCGGGGAGCGCGGTGGTGCTGCCCGAAGAAGCGGCGATTTTTGTCGATGGACGCTATACGCTGCAAGTGCGCGAGCAGGTCGATGGCGCGCATTGGCAATTTGAGAGCGTGCCGCAGACATCCGTTGCAGCCTGGCTTGGCGTTCATGCTCCCGAGGACGGGCGGATCGGCTATGATCCCTGGCTGCACACCCGCGCATGGGTGAAGGCGGCGAGCGAAGCGCTGACTGAACGCGGGGCGGAGCTGGTGGCGGTGGATAGCAACCCGGTGGACGCGGTCTGGCCCGACCGCCCTGCCCCCAGCGATGCGCGGCTGGTGGTCCATGAGGATCGCTACGCCGGGCAGAGCGCCGCAGAAAAGCGGCAGGCGATGGCGGATTGGGTGACGTCGAAAAGGGCGGACGCGGTGGTGCTGTCGGCGCTGGATTCCATCGCCTGGACCTTCAACATCCGGGGCAAGGATGTGTCCCGCACGCCTGTCGCGCTGGCCTATGCGATCGTGCATGCCGATGCGACGGCGGACCTTTATGTCGCGCCCGAGAAGATGGACGAGGCGGTCGTGCAGCATCTGGGCAACGCAGTGCGGGTGCATCCGCGCGCGGACTTTGCCGGGGCGCTAGGAGGGTTTGCAGGCAAGACGGTTGCAGCGGACCCTGAGCGCGCGGTGGCGGCGATCTTCGAAGCACTGGACGCGGGCGGGGCAACGATATTGTCGCTCCGCGATCCGGCCGTTCTGCCCAAGGCGATCAAGAACCCGGCGGAGATCGCCGGGCATAAGGCGGCGCAGGCCCGCGATGGTGCTGCCCTGTCACGTTTCCTGCACTGGATTGCCGTCGAAACGCCCAAGGGCGGGGTCGATGAGCTTACCGCCGCTGCCCGGCTGGAGGCGTTTCGCGAGGAGACCGGGCTGCTGGAGGACCTGTCCTTCGACACGATCAGTGGCGCTGGGCCTAATGGCGCGGTGGTGCATTACCGGGTCGAGGAGAAGACCAATCGGCCGATTGAACCGGACTCCTTCTATCTGGTCGATTCGGGCGGCCAATATCGCGACGGAACGACCGATGTGACGCGGACGATCGCGATCGGCACGCCGACGGAAGAGATGAAGCGGCGCTTCACGCTGGTGCTGAAGGGGCATATCGCGCTTGGCCAGGCGCTGTTTCCGGCGGGAACGCGCGGTAGCCAGCTGGATGTTCTGGCGCGCCAGTTTCTTTGGGCGGAGGGGCTCGATTATGCCCATGGCACGGGACATGGCGTGGGCAGCTTCCTGTCGGTGCATGAGGGGCCGCAGCGCATTGCGACAGCCGGAGGTGGCGACGAACCACTGCAACCGGGCATGATCCTGTCCAACGAGCCCGGATATTACAAGACGGGCGAATATGGCATCCGCATCGAAAATCTGGTGCTGGTCGATCGGCGTGACGTGCCCTGCGCCGAGCGGGAGATGCTGGGCTTTGAAACGCTGACCTTCGCGCCTATCGATCGCAATGCCATCGCGGTGGAATTACTGACGGCAGAGGATCGAGCTTGGGTCGATGCCTATCATGCCAAGGTGGTCGAGATTGTCGGGCCGCAGCTGGATAGCGACGCGCTGGCATGGTTGAAGCAGGCCTGCGCGCCCTTGTAATCGCCGCGTTTCAGTCGTCGCGTCGATCCGTCTCGCCAGAAGATGGCGGGGCTGCGGTCTTACCCGCCTCCTGCCGCGCCTGCGCCTTGCGGCGGCGCAAATTGTCGCGCAGCGCCTGCGCCAGCCGTGCCTTCCGATCGTCCTGTCCGCTTGTCATTGCTGCGCCATAAGCAAATTGGGGCATCGGCCGCAACCCGCCTTGACAAGCAGGACGCGCGCGGCCATAGGCCCGGCTCCGCCGCCCGAAAGGCTTTGCGGAATGGTGAAAGTGCTGCCGTAGCTCAGTGGTAGAGCGCATCCTTGGTAAGGCTGAGGTCGCGAGTTCAATCCTCGCCGGCAGCACCATTTCCCAACAGGCTGGAGCAGTCGTGCTCGCCTATTTTCCTATTTTTGATTATTGTTACGTAATTTAATCCATATTATTTCGCCTGCGGGGAATCGGGAAATCCGGGGGGAGTTTTAGGTGCGCGAGCAACAAGCCGTTGCGCACGAGGTCTTGACGTTTCTTCAGCGTCAAAGTCTCGCGCCTACGCCGCAAAATTACGCTATGGGCTATGTGCTGAAAAGCGGCACGAACGAGCCACTGTCGAAAGCCGTCAACGATGCCACAGATGGCGGCATCAGGTTGAGTCAGCAGCAGGCGGACGACATCTTCGTGCGCTGTCTCGGCAACCTTGGCGGTCAGGGTGGAGCCCATAACGCCGACGCCTTGAGGAACCAGACCCGGCATCAACTCCTGCGGCTGGCCGAAGTCGCCAACAGCGCGGCGGAACGAACCGGAGATTTCAACCGGGACCTCAACATCGGTTATGAAAAGCTGGCGGACAAGGACGTCGCTGGCGTGGGCCTTGTCATTTCCGACATGATCGAACGTTCACTGCGGGCCGAGCAGGATCTCGCCGCAGCAGCAAGGGAGGTGGAGGTCCTAAGGCAGGAACTCGACACCGCACGCCATGACGCGAACCTTGATGCGTTGACCGGCCTGTTTAACCGGCGGGCGCTGGAAACGGCGATGGACCAGCTGAAAAACGCGAAACGCTCCTTCGCCGTTGCGATCTGTGACGTCGATCATTTCAAGCGCGTCAACGACCAATATGGCCACTCGGTCGGCGACCGGGTGCTGAAGATGGTTGCAACTTCCCTGGTCGAAAGCTGCGGTGGCCAACTGGTGGGCCGCTGGGGCGGCGAGGAATTTCTGGTGGTAATGAAGGGATTGGCGCCAGAGCAGGCCGTGGAGCTGCTGGACACAGCCCGGCGGGACTTAGGGCAAAGGGCCTTCAGGCTGCGTGACACCGATGAGCCGATGGGCGCCATCACCTTTTCGGCGGGCGTTGCGCTCGTCAACGAAGGGGCGGAATGGACGGGCGCGCTCAATGATGCCGACGCGGCGCTATACCGAGCCAAGGCGCAGGGGCGGAACATGATCCTGATGGGATGACGGACGGTCCTGCCGCGTTCCCCGCTTTTCCTGGTGCATGGCAGACGCAGATCAGGGCAGCGGCTTTGGCAGCCAGCTCAAATCCCGCGCGAGTGTACGGGGCGGTACGCCGCTGAGTTTGCGCAACGCCGGGATGTCGAGCAGTTCGATCATGTGGCCGTCCCGCAGGATGAGTCCCTTGTCCTCCAGCGTGCGGAAGACGCGGTTCACATGGACGGCGGTAAGGCCGATGACGTCGCCAATCTGTTCCTGCGTCAGCGGATGTTCGAAACGCGGCCCGGTGCCCGGATGAACCACGTTCAGGCGGCCATGCAGATGAACCAGAAAGTCGGCAAGGCGGGATTCGGCCGAAGTGCGGCCGATCGAGCAGAGCCGGTCCATCAACATGACGCGTTCCTGCTGCACGCTGAGGAACATGAGAGCCGCCATGTGCGGCGCGCGGGTGAAAAGGCCGCCAAATGCCGACAGGCTGATCGACCGCAGCCTGACGCGCGTGAGCGCCGTCAAAGTTTCTGCCGCCCGGTCGAGCGCCATGCTGGGCGTGCCGAGAATGTCGCCGGGCAAATGCACCTTCAATATCTGCCGCCCGCCATCGGCCAGCGTCATGCTGCTGATCGCCCAGCCTTCCAGCAGCATATGGATTGACTGGGGGATATCCCCTTCCCGCCGTATCGTCCGGTTGCGCGCGATCTGCTGAACCGGGCCTGCGAGGCTGGAGAAGATTTCGAGTTCCGTCGGGCTGGGCGATCGAAATTCAGCCAGCCGGGCTGTCGAAAAAGATGGCGGGGAAGAGTCATCGAAAATTGCGTGCACGGAACCTCGGATCGGATCGTTCCGGCCGCTCTAGCAAAGCGCGCGCCTGCCCTCTTTAAAGTGGAGCAAGAAGCGCGAGATTCAGCGGTTCAGCGTCAGTCCGACCCACAATGTGCGCGGCGCGCCGAGATCCTCCGACACTCCTGCGGGGGTCGTCACGCGGCGGGTGACGACATCTTCATCGAACAGATTTTCGCCGCGCAGGATCAATTGGACTCCGTGACCCATCGGCAAGCGGGCGACGGCGTCGGCGGTCACGGCGCCCGGCAGGCGATCGGCATGAAGATCGTCTTCATATTGAGCGGAGACATAACGCAGGGTGGCAGACAGGCTGGGTCCGCGCCGGGGCTGCCAGGCCAATGTCGTGCTGGCGGCGTGGCGGGGCGTCTGGGCAGGGGAAAGGCCGTCGAACAGGCTGCCCGGCGCGTGAACGACGCTGTGGCTATAGGCGTAGGAAGCGGACAGGAATAGCGAACCGATCTGGCCGACAGCGGTCAGTTCGACCCCCTTGGCCACGATGGCATCGACATTTTCCCGCTTGCGCAGATTGGTGCCGATCGTGACATTGGCGATGGCATCGTCCAGCCGGTTATAGAAGGCGGTCGCCGACAAGGTCATGCCTTTGACTGGGCTGACATCGATCCCGGCCTCGATCCCCTTCAGCTTCTCCGGCGCCAAAGCGTCATTGGCCTGCGTCGTGACCGGAAAGACGACGAAAGGCCGGTAAAGCTCATTCAGCGTCGGCAGGCGGAAGCCGGTATAGGCCGATCCGCGAAGCGCAACGCCCTCTACGGCATGCCAGAGCGCACCGGCGCGGCCCGACATCTGCCAGTCGGAGCGGTTCTCAAAATCCCGGTCGGTCGCGCTAACACCCGCCGCGCGGAAGAAGCCGTTATTGATCGTCCAGCGGTCGGCTCGTACCCCTCCCGTCAGGACAAGGCGACCCAGCGTCCAGTCATCTTCGGCGAACATGCCCGTGGTGAGCTGCTGTCCCCCCGCATGGCGGCGCGCCGTGACCAATCCGGTGGTGGCGCTGTAGGCATCCTCGAACATGTCGCCACTGGCGAAGCGGCTGTCCAAGCCGATGCGCAGCAGATGATCGGGGCCAACCGGCGGTCGCAGTTCGACTTTGCCACCAAGGCCAGTGGAAGGCGTGTTCCGCTGATCCAGCGTCTTGCGGAAAGGCGGATTGGACGAAATGACGATGTTCGAAAAGTTGCGCGCCTGAACATAGGCAAGGGCATCGACCTGCCACCGGCCCCGCGACACATAGCGGATGCTTGCATCATGTCCTTCGCTCACACTGTCCGCGCCACGAAAGCGAAGCGTCCGATCGTCGTGGAACAATGTCGTGCGGAATTGCAGCTCCTCATTGGCGGAAACCGGAACCACGGCGCGCAGATTGGCCGACCAACTGTCATAGGCGGCAGGAACGGTCGCTGACACGCGCTGGTCCGATGGCGTGGTTTGGAAGCCATCTCCACTGTCCCAGCGGCCGGAGAGGGAGACGAAGCCGCCGCCAAGATCAGGCGTGAGGCTGGCCGACAATTCGGTCGCATCGCGGCTGCCGTAAAAGGCGCTGGCGGTCAGCATGGGCAATTGTTCGCGTGTGGCGCTTGCCAGTTCGATGGTTCCTGCGACTGCGCCCGATCCGAAAGCGCCGACGCCCCCCCCACGCGTCACCCGGACGCCGGAAAGCCGATCCGGCACCAGCGCGCTGAAAGGGATGTAGCCGAAAAATGGGTCGGCCATCGGCACCCCGTCCAGCAGCACCAGCGTACGGCTGGACGCATTGCCGCCCAAGGCACGCAAGCTCGCCCCTTGGGCCGAGGGGTTTGCCGACCGGCTGTCGGATCGGCGAAACTGTTGAAACCCGGCCACATCGGTCAGGATGCTTTCGATCCTGCCGGACGCGCTGTTCAGCAGGCGTTGGCGTTCGATCTCCACCGACCCATAGGCAGGCGTGCCGGGCGGCAGGGGCAAGCCTGTTCCCGTGATGATGATGCGTGCCTGCGTATTGTCAGGTGCCGCCGGTTGGGCGAGCGCGGCAGAGGACAGCAATGCAGGCAACAGGCAAAGGGACGCGGCTTTCATGGCGCCGCTCATAGCGGCGCGCTCTCCCCCTGACAACGACGCCACCCGCCGTGCAGCGTCAGGCCAGCGCCGACCCTTCCCGCCCGGCCAGCAGCTTGTCGATGGTGAGCGGATAGTCGCGCAGGCGGATTCCCGTAGCATTGTAGATGGCGTTGGCAACCGCCGCGCCAGCGCCGCAGATGCCGAGTTCGCCCACGCCCTTGGCCTTCATCGGAGAGGATTTGTCGTCCAGTTCATCGATGAAGAGCACATCCTGTTCGGGGATGTCGGCATGCACGGGAACCACATATTCCGCCATGTCATGATTGACGAAGAAGCCAAAGCGCGTGTCGACATGCAGCTCCTCCATCAATGCCGCGCCAACGCCCATCGTCATGGCGCCGATGACCTGGCTGCGGGCCGATTTTGGATTGAGGATGCGGCCCGCCGCGAACGCGCCGCCCATTCGCCTGACCCGCACTTCCGCCGTGTCGATGTCTACCCCGACTTCGCAGAAATGCGCTCCGAAGGTCGCCTGCGCATAATCTTTGGTCAGTTTGCCGAAGGTGATCCGGTCCTCCGCCCACAGCCCTTCTTCGTCCGCGAGGGCGCCAATGGGCTGCGACTGATTGCCAAACCGCACCAGCCCGTCTTCGAAAATGGCGTCGTCCGCGGGGAAGCCAGCCTTGGCGGCGAGCTTTGTCCGCAAGGCGACGCAGGCGGCATAGAGTCCTGCGGTTGAGCTGTTCGCGCCGAACTGGCCACCCGATCCGGCCGATATGGGGAAGCGACTGTCGCCCAGACGCACCGTGACCGCTTCGATCGGCACGCCCAGCATTTCCGCTGCCGTCTGCGCGAGGATGGTGTAGCTGCCGGTGCCGATGTCCGTCATGTCGGTTTCCACGACGACATGGCCGTTCCGGTCCACGCCGACCCGTGCGCCGGAGGGCGCGACGAGATTGTTGCGGAAAGCGGCGGCCATGCCCATGCCGATCAACCAGCGGCCGTCCCGAACCTGGCCGGGCTGCGGATGACGCTTTTCCCATCCGAAGCGTTCCGCGCCCTGGCGCAGGCATTCGACGAACTTGCGGCTGGAAAAGGGGCGCTGCGGTCCTGCTTCCGGATCATATTGCACATCGTTGCGGATGCGCAGTTCGACCGGGTCGATGTCGCAGGCTTCGGCCAGTTCATCCATGGCGACTTCCAGCGCCAGCAAGCCCACGGCTTCGCCCGGAGCGCGCATCGCATTGGCTTCGGGCAGGTCCAGTACCGCCAGCCGATGCGCGGTCAGCCGATTGGCACCGCGATACAGCAGCCGCGTCTGTTGTGCCGCGACCTCCGGACCACCGCCCGGCAAGTCGCCGGACCAGACTTCGTGGGCGATCGCATCGATAACGCCATCCTTGTCTGCGCCGATGCGGATGCGCTGAATGGTCGCGGCGCGGTGGGTGGTGTTGTTGGGCACCTGCGGCCGGGCGAGGGCCACCTTGACCGGTTTGCCCACCATGCGTGCGCCCAGAGCCGCCAGCAGTGCGTCGGCGCGCAGGAACAGCTTCGCGCCAAAGCCACCGCCGATATAGGGGGAGACTACCCGGACGTTTTCTTTCGGGATCTTCAGCGTGACCGCCATGTCCTCGACGGTCCAGGCGACCATCTGGTTCGATGTCCACAAGGTCAGCTGATCGCCATTCCATGCAGCCGTGGTTGCATGGGGTTCCATCATCGCATGGCTTTGGTCGGGCGTCGTGTAGCTCTGGTCGATCTTTACCGCCGCGCTGGCGAAACCCGCTTCGAAATCCCCCGCGCGCGTGTCGGCAGGGCCACCGATCCCCCCTTCCGGCACGATGGCATTTCCGCGTTCGACGGCGAGATCGTAACGCCCCTTTTCCGGACTGTAGTCGATGCGCAATAGCCGGGCGGCGTCGCGGGCATTTTCAAACGTATCGGCGACGATCAACGCCACCGCCTGATCATAATGTTCGATCAGGGGTCCGCCGAGCAGATGGGCGGTATTCTTCCCGCCCTTCGCGAGTGGCCCGGCATTTTGATGCGTGACGATAGCCAGCACGCCCGGTGCCGCTTGAGCGGCGCGCAGGTCCATGGCGTCGATCTTGCCTTTCGCGATCGCCGATCCGACAATCCAGCCATAGGCGGCATGGGGCGCGGCATCATGCCGTTCATAGGCGTAGGGCGCGGTGCCGGTGACCTTTGCCGCCCCGTCGATGCGATCATGCGCAATCCCGACCACGCGGCCGCGATCGATGGGATTGATCGTGGCGGGCTTATCGAACTTCATGGCCGCGCCTCCTTCTGGCGGAAGAGGGATGCCAGCGTCCTGGCGGTCAGTTGCTGCTTGAACGCGTTTTGATCGGTAGGCCGGGCGCCTGCCAACGCGGCTTCCGCGACCGCAGCGGGGCCAGCTTTTACCGCCGCATCAGCCGCCGCAACGCGCCATGGCTTGGGCGCGATGCCGCCAAAGGCGAAGCGGGCGCCACCATCCCCGTCGAACACTGCCGCCACGGAAACAAGGGCAAAGGCGTAGGAATGGCGATCCCGCACCTTGCGATAGACATGGGTTCCACCAATCGGTCGGGGTAATGTCACCGACGTTATGAGCTCACCCGGTTGCAGCGCATTTTCGACATGCGGCGTATCCCCCGGCAGCAGGTGCAAATCGGCTATGGAAATGGAGCGGCGCGTGCCGTCCGAGGCCACCGTATCCACCGTCGCATCCAGCAATCGCATCGCCACGGCCATGTCGGAAGGATGCTGCGCGATGCAGGCGTCGCTGGTGCCGATGATCGCCAGACTGCGGCTGATCCCCTTCAACGCGCAGCACCCGCTACCCGGTTTCCTTTTGTTGCAGGGCATGCGGATGTCGTAAAAATAGGGGCAGCGGGTGCGCTGGAGCAGATTTCCGGCGGTCGTTGCCTTGTTGCGCAACTGGCCCGATGCGCCCGCAAGCAGCGCACGGCTGAGTATCGCATAGTCGCGCCGCACAATTTTGTCCGCCGCAAGTGCCGTGTTGCGGACCATCGCCCCGATCCGCAAGCCGCCCTCGGCCGTCCGCTCGATCCGATCGAGGCCGAGATGATTGACGTCGATCAGATGCGACGGCGTTTCGATCTGCAGCTTCATGAGGTCCAGCAAATTTGTGCCGCCTGCGATGAAGCGCGCGCCCTTCGTATCCGCAGCGGCCTTCACGGCATCTTCGATGCTGGCGGCCCGGATGTAGGTAAAGGGCCTCATGCCTTTTGCTCCCCGGCGACATCACGAATGGCGGCGATGATGTTGGGATAGGCGGCGCAGCGGCAGATATTGCCGCTCATCCGCTCCCGCAATTCCGCGTCCGAGAAAGCGACCTGTTCCAGATCATCGGTCACGTGGCTCGGGATACCCGCCTTGATCTCACCCAGCACGGCAACAGCGGAACAGATTTGACCGGGCGTGCAGTAACCGCACTGATAGCCATCATGCGTGATGAAGGCTCGCTGCATCGGATGGAGCTTTTCCGGCGTGCCGAGCCCCTCGATCGTCGTGACGGTTTCGCCCTCATGCATGACGGCCAGCGTCAGGCAGCTATTGATCCGCTGACCCTCAACAATCACGGTGCAGGCGCCGCACTGACCATGGTCGCAGCCCTTCTTGGTGCCGGCGAGGTGCAGATGTTCGCGCAGGGCGTCCAACAATGTCGTGCGCGGATCGAGTTGCAGATGCACCTGACGGCCGTTCACGGTCAGCTCCACGGTAGTCATGTGTCTTCCCTCGTTAAATTCGGGCACTCGCATCGCCCCGGTTTTCGCATCCGCCACGGCCGGAACCGCGATCGCTGCGCCCCCGCCTTGCAGCACGGCACGGCGAGTGAGATCATCTGGCGCCATATCGTCCTTCCTCCTGCCGTAGCCAATACGAAGCATATTCCCGGATGATCCGCCACGGTCAGAAAAGATGCGGCACGGCCCAGATAGGGTGCGCACCTTCCACAGCCAAGCGCAGTCCTTCTGCCCCGCCCGAAAGTCCGCCAGCGGGATAAATTTGGGCCGGGGCCAAATTCTCCCTTGCCGACCTCCCCAACCGCTGCTAGTTGCCCGCCTCACCCGCCGAGAGGGACTTCCTCCGGCCGCCAGAGCGGGCGTAGCTCAGGGGTAGAGCACAACCTTGCCAAGGTTGGGGTCGAGGGTTCGAATCCCTTCGCCCGCTCCAGTTTCCTTAGGGAAATTAAGAACTTAGGCCGATGTCGGCCATCAAGTTCGCGGTTCTTCAGGTGCTGCGGGTCCACCACGGGTCCACCACTCACCGTTACTCCAGCGTAGTCGGCAGCATGTCGTTGACTCGATCACCTACGCCTTCCGCGAGCGTTGTGGTGAGCAGGCGCATCTGCGGCGCGCGAAACCGGATATCGAGGCGGCAGGGTCGCACTGCACTAGGTTAAACCGGAGACGCTGTGGCAGCATTGCCCAGTCGGCCTTTTTGAGGTCCAGAAGAGGACTCCCATCAGGCACACAAAAGGCTGATTTTCCCTGCAAATCGGCAGTGGAAAATCACCGACACCAGCAATAGCACCAACACATCATCTGGAAAAGGCTGGACGTGCCCGGACAGGGCATTTTTTGCGCGAGCTGACAGCCGCTTAATAGTCGCCATAACCCAGCACCGCAGAGAGAGGCGGCCGCTCGGATGCACACGGCCAGGCGCCATCTAGCTGGGCTTAACAGCACCGGCCCAATGACAGCGCATCTTTGCCTGACAGCAGTCTTTCTGACGTCTGAGTGGTTCCCTTGACCATAGACTCATTCTATGGCTAAACGCGCCATGAGTAGCGTTAAACGGCTACTTAGAATCCGGCTGATCGATCGATCTGACGGTAGGCCTCACTTTTCGAAGAAGACTTTGTGACTATGCACCAATCTGTAGAAGTCGTGGGACCTGCTGATCATGTAATCCAATCTCGCGCCTATGGCCAATGGCTAACCTTGGCGATTTTAAGCGGCGTTACTGCGCTCTGCATTGGCGGCGTGCTCGTGTCCTTCAGCCTCTATCTGCCTGTCATAGCCAAAACCGAGCCGTGGAGCGGCGCAATGATTGGCGGCGCCCTGACACTCATGCTTCTTTCGCTCAACGTGGCAGCCATCGCGGCGGGCGCGGTCGCCGATCGGACCGATCCGCGGAGGGCGCTGGCTGTCGGCGTCCTGACACTTGGCCTAGGGTGTTGGATCGCAACATCCTGGCATACGATTGCCAGTTTCTATTTTGGTGCTGCACTTATCGGATTGGGCATGGGAGCAGCAACCATCACGCCGTCAGTTTCCATTCTGACTGCTGCGTTCGTCCGCAGGGAGGGCCTGGGGCTTGGCGTCTACTTCGCCGCTCTGGCGCTCGGCGCCGCGCTTGCTCCCCTTGCCCAGTCGACCCTGATCAGCAGCTTCGGCTGGCGCCGCAGCCTGCAACTCACCGGGCTTGTTATCGCCGGGACCGTGGTCCTGATCTATCTCATCCCGCGCCCGCAGCGACGTCGCTCCTTTGACTCGGACACGCCGGTCGATGATGCGCAGCAGAAAAGCGGCTGGGCCGGGCTCCGAAATCGCGGCTTTGTGTACCTCGTCGCCGGGTTGGCTTTGGCTTCGGTAAGCACCCAGGGAGTGCTATATTCCGTTATCGACTATCTGATAAAATTCGGGATGCAGTCTGCAAGCGCTGTTGAGGTTTTCAGCGCGAATAGCCTGTTGAGTGTGCCCGCTTTGCTCGGGGCGGGAATACTAGCCGATCATTGGGGACCAGGACGCATCCTAAGGGTGGGATTGGCGGCGCAAGCTATTGGGACCCTATCGCTTCTCGCCGCCTTCACGCCTCACCCGCTGGGCATGGTTTCCCTAGCATCCTTTGTGGTGATGTGGGGGATAACAAGCGGATTGTCGAGCCAACTCGCGCCGTTGATTCTGCGGGAAGTAGGCTCACCGGAACATTATGGCATGCTGTTGGGGGTTGCGGCAGCAATTTCCGGTACGTTTGCGGCTTTTGCGCCGCTGCTGACAGCCGGACTGCTAAACTCGGGCGGCGGCTACACGTCGGTGTTCAGCGTTTACAGTGCGATGTGCCTGATCGCCATTCCTCTGTTCGCCATGGCGCGAAAGTCGCGCGTCTGAGCCTTGGGCCGCCGGGCTGCAATGTTCAGGGAAAATGCTCGTTCGCTGTACAAATTAGACGGCCATATTGTTGATGCCCACCCGTCGCGAAGATTTGAAATTAGCTCACTTGTCTTAGCCGCGCGACAATGCGATGACAGACAAACTTTCTGATCAAACTGCCTGTAGCCGTCCGCGCGGGGTTCTCCACGAAAGCAATCCGGGCTCGTCTCACGGCGGCTGCGAGCTCAATCAGCCATCCTGTCCAGCGACTTCGATGGACTTCCTGGTTTTGCCGACACTGTTGCTGGCAGTTGATCGGCACAAGGTGATGATCTGTTCCGCGAGTTTAACAGGCAGGTCTGGGTCGGCTGGCAGCCTGAGGGTAGTGAATAGCATCACGACAGAGGACAGCATCATCATAATGAGGTCTTCATCGACATCCGCCTTCACCAGACCTTCCGCCTTCGCGCGCTTGATCGGCTCCTGAAGTGACACGAACACTGGCATC
This sequence comes from Sphingobium sp. RC1, assembly GCF_059738765.1. Classification (NCBI taxonomy): domain Bacteria; kingdom Pseudomonadati; phylum Pseudomonadota; class Alphaproteobacteria; order Sphingomonadales; family Sphingobiaceae; genus Sphingobium; species Sphingobium sp. RC1. The sequence goes on along the minus strand of NZ_AP027306.1, from coordinate 445,546 downwards.
CAGTACTCATACATCGCCTCATTGAAGGTTATGTTGTCGCTGATAGCGAGCATTCGGTTCATGGCGAGTTCGGTCGGCTCGCTGAAAAAATCGAAAAGACGCTGTGTAAGTTTTCGAATGTCCGTCTCCCAGTTGCCGGTGAAGGCTACGGAGAAATGGCCGCCATGTTCGCGCATCGCCTCTGCCATGAGCGCGCCACGATCCGGCCAGCGCCGAGAGATGGTGGTGCGGTGGACGCCGGACAATGCGGAGATCTCCTGGATCTCAAAGTCCCAGCGACCTTCCCGCAGACAGGATAAGACGGCGTCAGCGACGGCTTGTCGATTACGCTCCGTGCGCCCCCCGGGGCGGGTCATCGTATCGGCGGTTCGTTTGGTCTCTCCTACGGGCATACTGCACCCCTAACCGAATACGGACGCGGAGAAAACAGTCGCGGAGGGCCACTCGACCTCCTTCACCGTCTTTGATCACGCAAAAACAAGTTTGCACTAATGCATCGCATGTGCTGTTTACAGTGGACCCGATGTCATTCGGTAAAAGGGGACTAGCCATGATGAACGCACATGCATTCCGCGCGACACTGGTCATGTTATCGATCACCGCATCCACATACGCCTATGCCCAAAGCCCGCAGCCATCGTCGGGCGCAGCTCCCGCCGAGGGGCTCACAGACATCGTTGTCACGGCACGCCGTACAAATGAATCGCTGCAGAAGACCCCAATTGCCATCACAGCGCTCAGCGCTGCTGCGCTGGACAAGGCGAACGTACAACAGATCGACAAGATCGCGCAGATCGCCCCGAATCTGGTCATCCAGCCCGCACCGGGCTTCACCGGCGCGGCGGGCGTCTCCATCCGCGGTATCGGCGAAAGCGATCCTTCCCTTGCAGCGGACAGCCGCGTCGGCTTCTATCTGGATGGCGTGTATGTGGCGCGACAGGCCGGTGCGTTGTTCGACCTGGTGGATGTGGAACGGGTCGAAGTGCTGCGCGGTCCGCAAGGCACGCTGTTCGGCCGAAATACGACCGGCGGCGCGATCCAGCTTATCACGCGCAAACCTTCGGATACGTTCGGCGTGGACGCCAAGGCATCCTATGGCCGCTACGACGATTGGACCATGCGCGCCCGCATCGATACGGGCCTCAACGAAACGCTGCCGATCGCCGCATCGTTCGCCTATCTTCACCGCGAACGCGACGGCTATTTCGACAGCACTGCGACCCCTGACTCCAGAGATCCGGGCTCCCTCAATACCGATGCGCTGACAGCGGCGGTGAAGGCGGATTTGGGCAATGTCCGCTTCGATTATGCCTATGATCGCAACAGCCAGGTCGGAGCGCCCGCATTCTTCCAATATAGCTGTTTCTTCGGTGCGCCGGATTGCCCCGCGCCTGATGCTGCGCGTGGGCAGGCCAACACCTACGCCTACTTCTCCCGTTCAGCCTCGCTTGGCGGCAGTCCTTTGCTCTTTGCCGGTCCAGGTGAGCGTATCAACGGCGGCGGGGCGCCGGCCACCCTGATTCCCGGAGAATATCGGGCCCGGTCGGTGATCCAGGGGCACAGCTTCACAGGCAACTGGAAAATTTCCCCGGCCTTCAATCTCAAATCCATTACCGGCTATCGCAAGATGAGCATCGTAACGCCCGGCGGCTTCTCGCAGGCCGGTCTTTTGGGGCAGGTTTTGGATTTCAACTCCCCGACGCTATATTCGGTCCAGCCGGTGCTGACCTTCGATTCCGTGGACGCGACGCCGCAAAGCTCCAAGCAGTTCTCCCAGGAACTTCAGCTCACCGGTGAGGCAGGTGATTTCAACTACATCGTAGGCGCCTATTATTTCCGGGAGAAGGTGTCGTATAACGAACCGCAGCCGCTGACACTGGTTCTTGGGTCCGACCAGCTCGTTGGGCTCGGCATTCCTGCGGAGGTGGGCGATGCCCTCATCGCGCAGGGCATCGACCTCATCGGCATCAACACGACCCCCACGCAGGCCTACACTCAGACGGCGAAGTCAAAGGCCGCCTATGCACAGGTCAGCTGGCGCCCCGCATCGCTGAACCGCGATCTCGAACTGACGGCAGGCATCCGATATACGCGTGACAGCAAGCGCATGAACCTCGCCAACCTTACGGACGGCGTGCCGAACGTAGGCAACACCAGCGGCAGCCAAACCAACGAGAACACATCATTTCTGGCGTCGGTGAGCTATCAGGTCGATCCCGGCGTGAATGTTTATGGCAAGGTTTCGACCGGCTATAAATCGGGCGGTTTCAACCCGGCCGCCAATGGTATCTGCGACGGTGTGGTCGATCCTGCCACCGGCGCATGTTCGACCGGATACCGGCTTAACGGCTTCGATCCGGAAAAGCTGACCGCTTATGAAATCGGCGCGAAGATGGACTTGTTCAACCGCAAGCTGCGTTTGAACCTCGCCGCCTTCTATACGCGCTACAAGGATCTGCAGGTCTCTCAGTTCATCGCGAGCGCGGGTGGTGCGACGACCAATATCGTCAACGCCGGCAAGGCCGAATATAAGGGAATTGAAGCGGAAGCGACAATCCTGCCGATGCGCGGCCTGACGCTGACCGGTACGGTTGGTTACACGGATGCCAAATACAAGCAATTCCTCTTCCGTGATGCGTCGGGCACCTTGTTCGACATAAAGGACAGGGCACGCTTTGGTGGCCTTGCAAAGTTCAACGCTAATGCGTCCGTCGAATACCTCTTCCCGCCGAGTTCGCTTGGAACCGTGGGTGTTCGTGCGTCCTACGCTTATCGGAGCCGCGTCTTCTTCACGAGCAATGACCTCATTTCCCCATTCAACGCTTCCACGAGTTCGCCACCCACCAACACAGTTGATGCGCGGATCGCACTTAGCGACATGCCGCTCGGCAGCCGCGCCAAGGGAGAGATTGCGCTGGTCGGGGAAAATCTGTTGAACGAGGATCAGGTTCTGTTCGGCATCGACTTCGGCTCGCTTGGTTTTTCTGGCCAGAATTATGGCATGAAGCGTCGCGCTTCCCTCCAGCTGCGCATCACCTACTGAAATTGTCCTTGCGTGTTCAAATGCTAATATTGGAGTGAAGAATAATGAGCGAAGACTATGCCGACCTTTATGGCTTCGCGCCTTTCGTGCGCGTCGGCGACTTGATCCTCTTTTCAGGCGTCGTCGCCGGTGAAGGCGATGATGGCTCTGCTGAAACACATTATCGGCTCGCCTTTGAGGCTCTGGACGAAGTGTTGAAACAAGCAGGCCGGACCCGGGCCGACCTTGTGGAACTCACGACGTTCCATACGGGCTTCCCCGAAGGGATGATGGAGTTCATGACAGCGAAGAAGGTCTATCTGGTCGATGTCCAGACTACGTGGACGGCTGTTGGCGTCGCTGCCCTGGGTACGCCTGAGACGCGCGTGGAGATCAAAGCCATAGCCCGCGCCTGACGAACGATCATTGAGACTGCGACCGCAGTCGAAATTCGCGGGGGGCGCGTATGGTAGATAGACCTGCGTGTCCCCTCGTGCGAAGGACATCCCGAAGAATACATACTCACTTCGTTGGGGGCAGTATGATGAGGGATGTGCAGCTTACGGAGGATTTTCTTCGATATACCAAAATCAGCTTCTCAGCAGCTGCGGTCATCGTCGGACTGGATTTGGCTTGCACGACGCGATTGAAAGGGGCGAAGGATTCCTGGGCGCGCTGGACAACCGCAACCCGATCGACGTCCTGGCCGAGCGCATGGCGGCCTGACACTCCGTTTCATCGGGCATATCGGCATCTTTCACGCTTAAGCCAGGATAGTGTCCATGAACGCGCCAGAAAAGCTGATCGTGCAGGAGATTTGGCGATACCCTGTGAAATCGATGGGCGGCGAGCAGCTTGATGAGGTCGAGGTCAGGGCACAAGGTCTGAAATGGGACCGGGGATGGGCTGTCCGCGACAAAAAATCAGGTGCGATCCGGGGCACGATATATTCCCCGCTTGTTGATGTGCACCGCGCGTTACCTCTCCGGCACTAGCGCTGGGCTCGTCCCGCATGCCGAAATAGAGCTGCCCGATGGCACCTGCATCACGACGGCCGACCGGTCGGCGAACGATCTGCTCTCCGATGCAATCGGGCGTGACCTGGAACTTGTGTGCGTCGACACGTCAGGGCCGGTAGATCAAGGTCCCGCTATTTTCGAAACGGGCGATCTGGAGGGCGAACTGCGGATGATGTTCGGCTTGAATGCCGACGACAGCTTGCCGGACCTTAACCTGCTGGGAGAGGAGGCATCGCGAGCCACCGCCGCAGTCGGGACTTATGTCGACCTCTTTCCAGTTGACATACTCACGACATCGTCTCTCCGCTATATGCAAAATCTACTGCCGGATTCCGAACTGCCCTCCCGGCGATTTCGGCCGAACTTCCTGATCGATGACGATGGCGCTGCGGCTATGTTGCGCGAGCGGGAATGGATTGGAACGTCTCTGCGGCTTGGTACAGCTGAAATCGCAGTCATGGCTGACTGCATCCGGTGCACGATGGCATCGGCCCAGCAGCCCGGCTTGGCAAAGGACATGAGGATAACCCGCACGCTGGTTAGCGACATGAACCAGCGGGTGAGCGTCTACTGCAATGTCGCGCAAGAAGGCATGGTCCGTGTTGGCGATCCGGCGATCCCGTTAAAGCGCTGAACCACACTGATCAGCGCCTGGTCGGAGATCGCTTCGATGAAGCTCTCTCCGGAACGGGATCCATTCTCTCGGGAACAGGATCCATAATGTCAGGCTCAGACGAGCTTTAGCCGATCGGCGATCCGCAACATCGGAACGCCCACGCGCTGGACGCTGAACGCGAACTGTCCCGGCCACATCCTCTTCTTCGGCGCCCGGAACGGCATCACGAAATCGTCGGGGCGGTCGGCCGCCAGAGCCTGCCCAAGGCTCTTGCCCAGCATGGGGCCGATATAATTGCCCCAGCTGCCGAGATCGATAAAGGCATAGAGGCCGTCACCCAAGTCGTGCACGGAAGCATAGTCCTTGTGATTGACCGGCGTCGTGTTGAACATGATGCCAGACCAGTATGAGTCCAGTTCGATGTTGAAATCCCGGCTAACAGGGAAAGCCTTGTTGAGCCAGGTTTGAAAGATGGAGAAATATAGCGACGCGTCATGAACTTTCCCGACAGCGGGAACAGTCGACGAAATCAGGCGATTGGTCCTGTCCAGCAGCATATGATAGAGACCGGGATACTGCTCGACAACAGCGCCGCTCGGGATCAGCTTGCGGGCGAGTTCTGGCGGCAAAGGCTTGGTGGCGAGAGCCGACGCGACGAGGGGATAGCTGCCCCTGTCAAGTTCCGGCAGGAAGGGCGTGTTTTCGTAGCCTGCCGTGCAGACGACGACCTTCCGGGCCAAGACCGATCCAGTCGGCGTGCGGACGCGCCAGCGCAAGCCCTCCCGCGTGCAGGAAAGCCCAGGCGTGTCTCCGTAGACGCGCCCGCCCAGCCGCTGTGCCGCTGAGACCATGCCATTGGTAAAGAGATAGGGATTAACCCGGCCTCCTTCGCGCCACACCTGCCCGTAGCTATAATGATCGGTGCCGAGCAGATCCGCCAGTTCCTGGCCACCGACTTCATCGACGCGATAGCCATGCGCGCTCCAGAATTGCGCTTGCTTATCCAGCGCCGGGATTCGACGATGCGCCGCATTGATCATGCCCAGCTGCCGACAGTCGGCATCAAAGTCATATTTGTCGGAAATCTCATAGGCGATGTTGCGGTTCGCTATGGCGAACTCGAAAAAGCGATCGCCCTTCGCGCCCCATTGTTTGAAAGTCTCCACGTCACCAAGATAGGGGAGATAATGGCCTGCATTCCGGCCGGAAGCGCCGTTCGCCGGTTGCTTGGCTTCGATCAGCACGGCATTCGCGCCCGCCTCGATCATGTGCAGGAAGGTCGATCCGCCCGCCAGACCCGCGCCGATCACCAGGATGTCCGTCTCGATGTCGCCATCTAGCGCTGCATAGGTCGGCAATGGCGTGGCTGGGAGCCAGCCGCTCAGGTCAATCGGCACACGCCCCTTTTCGAACGCGTTGCGATCGAGGGGGCCATTGTCCAGTTTCATCTATCTGCTCCAAAGTGGAAGTTCTGCTAATGCAGCATGTGGCGTAGTTAGCTAGCAGTTTGCTGGCGGGTAAACAAACGGCTCTTCAGCAATGAAACGATCGACCAGATTTTTCATCACGCGCGATACCTGGTTGTCTCGATCATTGCCGTTCAGGCCCAATCCCCAGGAGATGCACGACACCGAGAAAACCGCACCGCCTCTTGGTGTCTCAAAGAAGGTCATGTCTGCCTGATGCAGTTTCGCCAATGGATGATCCACCGTCCGATTGACTGCAGTCGCGACCACCAACCCATGGTGCGGTGAGCCCTTGTTCACGTCGAAGCGATCGAATTCGTCCCCGCCCAACATGCCGTAGATCTGGCCGAAGTCATTCCTGATCGGGCCTTCCGTGCCCTCGAACAGGAAACGGGCCCGTGGTGAGCTTGCTGCCTCAGTGCGTTCGAACGTAAGTTCTTTTCCCAGCATGATATTGACGAAGCCAACGCCGACCGAAAAATTCGGTGGATTGTGCTGATTGGACCAAAGTCCGGCGAGTTCGCCGTTGAAGCTGAAATAATGGTTGCCTGGCGCCTCGTCCCACAACCCGTCCAGTGGCTGCGAAGCGCGCCGCATTTCCATGGCGCCATCGATGGTGTCGTTGAATGCGACGCGCATGTAAAAGCCATTGCCGCCAAGATAGACAAGCCGTCCGCCTGCCGCGAGATGGGCGTCATACGCCTCCCGCATCTCCAGAGACATATATTCGGGGTGACTGCCGGTGATGACCAGGCGATACCCCTCCAAGCCTGGCCGCCGTCGCGGTGAAGATCGTGATCGGTCACCATATCGAACCCATAGCCTGATCGCACAAGCCATGCGGTGACCAGCAGATCGGCCTGAAGCGTCCATGGCTTGGTGACGCCGGGCTGGAAATCGACCATCGGCCGGAGAGCGGAGCTGTATTGGACGCCGCTTCCGTCTGCATGCCGATCGTAAGCCGAGCGACCAAACTCAGGATGCGCCTTTACCGTCAGATATACTTCGTCCAGCATGTTTTCGTCGCCGGTAGCGGCATAGATCAGGTCCGCAGTGGTGATGTTGTTGGCATAGGCCTGATAGGTAGCGGTGGACGCGACGAATGCGATCGGCGACCTTGCCTGCCCGGCACTCGGACGGACCAAGATAGGGATACGATATTCATGGTCGCCGGCGCGCAGACGAACAGCGTAGATGGAACTGGGGAGATCGTCCGGCAGCGTGACCGTGAAATCATCCGGCCAGCCAAGATCATGGACATCGTCATCATGAAAATGGATCGCTCCATACATTTCCGGCGCATGTCGCCAATTATGTTCGGTGCCGTCCCAGTTGAAGCCAGTCACCGCTCGGGCAGGAAGATTGAACGTGCGGCCGTGCAGGCCGTGGGGGCCAAGATCCTCGATATCGACAGTGTCGATGCCGCGTGAAAAGTCCCAGCAGCCCAGGATCGAGCTGTTATCCGCCGGGCAATGCCCCGTTTCACAAAGCGCCTCAACTTCAGCAATGGAAAGGACCCCGCTGCTCCAGCGTACCCGGTCGAGCTTACCGTTATAATGAGCTTCCACCCAATCGCCGCTATGGTTGGCAGGACAGGCGTCCGGGTTAGAAAGTCCGGCGAAGGCGAGGCAATCGATTTTAGTCGATGACAGTCCGCCTTCGAGCGGTTGCGTCGTGGAGACCGGTTCCTCGCCACGCCGCTCCAGCAGCGCATGCAAGACCGGCCATTGCGTGAGCGTCGCGGTCTGCGCCACTGTATCGAGCGCAACGCTGACCATCTGCCACCGCTTCGACAGCGGGCGCAGGCCCGACCTGATGACCCGCGTCTTTCCGACTGCATCGGCATAGATGAGGGCGAGTTCGCCATCTTCAATGATGAGCGAAGCGCCTGCGCCTGGCCGCCAGGTGCCGCACAGACCCTGCCGCCCACTCTCGGGCAGCTGTCAGGTCGGTGATGGGATCGGGCGCAACCTTGGCCGATTTCGCTGCGGCTGCGGCAGCGGGCATCGCTCCCGCCAGCATTGTCATGCCACCACCAGCAATGATCTCACGTCGATTCATAGGTTGAACTCCCACTTAATAAGCTAAGGCGACGCCATCCGCCCTCATGTCGGCGGCAGCCGCATAACTTCGTGCGCCGTCCGCGTGACCCGTCTCGATCGCCTGATATCGTTCGAAATTGGGGAAATCGCCCTGGATCGCCCAGCCCATCTCGGCCAACGCTTAACGACTGGCAACACGCACACCCCGTTCCAGAGGAGCGCGCCAATCGAAGTCTTGCCCCCATGGCCTTCCTTGAAAGGAAAAAGCTGACCTCGGTTCTGGAACATGAAGCCAACATGGCTGGCGCCATGCCCAAAACGGCGTTCATTGCAATTGACGCGTCCGCCGCTCCCGGCGCGCCGCAGGATATCGATTGCCGATATCGTGGCGAGCGGATGCGCAGAAGCAGCGGCGCCACTCATCCCGTGAGCGGCTGATCGCCACTCGATAGGATATCGAGCGTTTTTACACTTGGGGAGGTGCTGGCGGTGGCCGCGTCAGCCAAATTATTAGCGCCCGCGCTAAAAGAAGATTCAAATCCGAGACATTCTATTGGCAAATATGAAACAACATACCTCATTTTCATTATTTTTTCTGCCGATAGTATGTTTATTCCGATAATGTCTTTCGTGTAGACCAATCAGACTTAGGACATTCTTGCGGATTAGGAAAAAACGACGGTTTTGACTTCTCCATCGACATAGAGGTCTCCTTAATGCGAGCCATGTCGCACTTAGATACCGAACGGCGGAGTAGGTCAAGAGGCGCGATCTTAGGAAGGTAGCGCGCCTTCTGCTCTTCCGAGCATGTCGCAGGACGATATACATCGTATACATCTGCGCATGCGCTGCTCCGCCTTTGCAGCCGGAACCACACTACGGAAATGGCCGCCGCCGCCGCAAATCGCGAACCAGAATGACTAAGCCCCGCAGGCGCCAGGCGCGCCTGCGGGGCTTAGTCTGTCGAGGGCACAAATCTCGCTACGGCTTACTGGTTCTTCGAGATTTCGAGGCCTTCGAGTGCGTCAGCCTCCCGCCATGTCCTCAGCTCTTCGAAATAGGCCAGCGTGCCCCCGGCATAGGGGGCGTTGCGCGCCATATTCTGGTCGCCGAGCGATCCTTCATTATTGTAGAAGCCGGGGGTGCACTCGGTAGAAAATTTTGCATTTCCGGTGAGATGCGAGAGGAGTATGCCGAACCAGCCTTCCTGCGCTTCATCAGTGGGCTCAAACGTCCGGGCATTCACATCGACCATGCGCCTGATCGTGTAGGCTGTCTGAATTGCGACCTGATCGAGGATTGGAACGACGTTCACGCCGGTACCACCCTGAACAAGGCTGGACATCAAAAGATTGGGAAATTCTTTCGTATACATGCCATGCAAGGTCGCTGCGCCGTCCTTCCAGGCATCGGTCAGGGCTTTACCATTACGGCCGTAAAGTTCGAAGCCAAGCCTGCGGGTGTAGCCGGTCGATACTTCGAACCCAGAGGCGTAGATCAGGCAGTCGACCGGATAGTCGACGCCGTTGACCACGACGCTATTGGCGGTGATCCGTTCGACGCCTTTGCCGTCGGTATCAACCAGCGTGACGTTGGGGCGGTTGAAGCTCTGAAGATATTCGTCATGGAAGCAGGGGCGTTTGCACATGGTGTTGTACCAGGGCTTCAACGCTTCTGCCGTGGCAGGATCATGCACGATTTCATCTATGCGCGCGCGGATCGCCTCCATGCGGGCAAAGTCGGCCAGCTCATACTGGTCATCGTCCGCCGCTCCGCCTTCGAAATTGACGCCGCCGGAAATCTGGGTCCAGCCGTCATTGACCAGATCTTCCTCCGCCGACTGACCGCTGACAAGGGCTTCGAAATTCTCGATGCGGTGTTGCTGCCATCCTGGCTGGAGCGACTTGGCCCACTCTGGATTGGTGGGCCGATTGTTCCTGACGCCCACACCCGACGGCGTTCGCTGAAAGACGTAAAGATGCTCGGCGTCGCGAGCAAGATTGGGCACCGCCTGCACCGCTGTCGCGCCTGTGCCGATGACACCGATGCGCTTGTCTTTCAGGCGATCCATTGGTTCAGCCGGGCCACCACCGGTATATTGATAATCCCAACGGCTCGTGTGGAAGCTGTGCCCCTTGAAGGCCTCGATCCCTGGAATGCCGGGCAGTTTGGCCTTGTGCATGATCCCGCCGGCAATGACGAGGAAGCGCGCAGCCAGCACGTCCTCATGGTTGGTGCGCACCAACCAGCGGGCCCGGGCCTCGTCCCATCGAACCTCCGACACCTGCGTCTGGAACACGGCGCGCTCGTACAGGTCAAAATGTCGGCCAAGCTGCTGGCAATATGCAAAGATTTCCGCTGCCTTCGCGTACTTCTCAGTCGGGATGTAGCCGGTTTTCTCAAGCAGCGGCAGGTAGATATAGCTTTCAATGTCGCATGCCGCGCCCGGATAGCGGTTCCAATACCATGTGCCGCCGAAATCACCCGCTCGATCAATGATGCGAAAATCGTCTATGCCCTGCTGCTGTAGGCGCGCACCAGTCAAGATACCGCCAAAACCGCCGCCGACGATCGCGACATCAGTCTCTTCGATGATCGCCGAGCGCGTGAAACCTGGTTCCACATAGGGATCGGCGTCGAAGTCCCTAAAGACGACATTGGGATCAAGATATTGGTTCGGACCATCGGCCCGCAATCGCTTGTCACGTTCAATACGGTATTTCTCGCGTAGTGCTTCGGGGGATATTCGCGTTTTCACCTGGGAATCATTCATCTGACAGCTCCGAATCTTTGCATTTCTAAGCTCGTATCGTTCGAGACTGGCGGGCGCCTTTGCCACCGCCCCTTTTTGGCCAATTTTCAAGCAGGCGGATGGCAACCGGACAGACGGTCGCTCGTGCCCCCGCGTCCTGGTTCAGACGACAAATTGCATGATCTCGATGCTGTGCCCTTCGGGATCGGTGACGATAGCATAGCGGAACTTATGTTCCTCCAGCGTCTCGGCCCCCCGCTTGGTCGCGCCGCCCGCCGCGAGCGCGGCGGCAACGACGGTATCGACATCGTCGACCATGAAGGAGATCGCCGCTTCACCGGGCGTCGGCGTCGGCCCGTCGATATAGTGCATCAGGGCGATCTGCTGCGTGCCGCTTTCGGTTTCCGACGTAAGGAAGATTTCCAGATGAGGCTCCTCGGTCTGGAGGCCATCGAAACGTCCGGCCACCTTCATTCCGAAAACATTCTGATAGAAGGGTGCCAGAACGTCCGCATCTTTTACCATAAGCTTGAAATAATAGAGTGAAATCTTGCTCACGATTCTCTCCGTAGAAATATCCGTCAAATGCGATCGATACGCCGTCAGACGCCGAACTGCATGAGTTCTATGGCATGACCTTCGGGATCGGAGATTGTCGCCCAGCGGAAATTATGCTGTTCGATCGTCTCGGGCGGAAGGATGATGCCGCCGCCCATGGCTTGCGAGGTCGCGACGGCCTTGTCGACGCTTTCCACCAGAAAGGCGATCCGCACTTCGCCGGGCGCGGGCGTCGGCCTGCCGATATATTGCATCAGGCAGATCTGTTCGCTGTCTCCCGCCGACATATAGATTTCCAGATGGGGACGGGCATGCTCGGGTTCGTAGATGCGCCGGATTTCCTTCATGCCCAGCACGTCACGATAGAAGGGGGCCAGCGCCTCCGCATCATCCACGATCAGCTTGGCATAATATAAGGATGTTTTGCTCATGAAACTGCCTTCTAAAAATAAGATACAGGATGGTGGATAGCCAGGTCATGTCGCATTGCGCGACATTGCTCTGCCCGCCTCAAAAAGAATAGCGCGCGCGAACGCCATACATGCGCGGTTCCCCATAGAGATTGGAGGTATAGAGCACGGAATTGAACGTGCCGCTGTTCGATACCCGGTACAGATTGTTGGTGAGGTTGGTGCCGTAAAGGCCAAGATCCAGATTGCTTCCGCCGACATTCTTCCAGTCGATGGAGACGTTGAGCGTGCCGAATGCCTCCAGCTTTTCACCAGGCTCGTTCGCCGGGAGCGTGGTGGCCGTCGTATGCTGCCCCGCTGAGTGTGAATAGATCGCGAACAGGGAAAGCATGCCCAAATTGTCGCCCAGCGGCTTTTCCGCCGACGCGTGGATGCTGTAGATGTAGGGCGCGACATATTGGAACGGCAGGCACCGCAAATTGGCGGTTCCAGGCGGGGCGATGATGTCGCCCGAACAATCCTGCACGGGTACGTTGGTCTGATATTCGAACTTCTTGTATTTGGCGTCGGTATAGCTGAACGTCCCGCCGATTTCGAAACCGGGGAATAGCCTCAGCAAGGCTTCGGCCTCCACGCCTTGGATGCGGGCGTCGGCCTTCAGAACCTGGGCGCCGGCGGCCTGGGTATCGGGATTGAAGTCGCCCGTGGCCCGCTGGATATCCTTGTAGGTCAGATAATAATAGGTGGCGTTCAAGCGGAGCGGCACGCCGCCGACGCGCACGTCCGACTTGAAGCCGCCTTCATAGGAGGTGACATATTCGGGCGGGAACGTGCGGGTGTTGGAGAACACGGCATTGGCGTTGATGCCCCCCGCCTTGTAGCCCCGGCTCGCCTTGGCATAGAGTAGCAGATCGGGCGAGACCCGATAGTCGATGCCCAAGGTCCACGTCGGCGCGTTGGTCTTGAGCACGCTCCTGAATTCGCACTGCGCCGGATCGTCCACGCTCAAATTGCTTGCCGAGCAGAGATAGATGCCAGGCGCCTGTGGCGACGGGCTGGGATTGAGCCCGAACAGATTGGCGCTGCCGCTCACCTTGTCCCAGGTATGGCGGTAACCGCCGGTCAGCTTCAGATTTTCGAGCGCGGGCGTGAGCAGGCCTAGATCCAGTGTCGCCTGCGCGTAAAGCGCCTTCGACCTGTTCTTGATCGAATAACGGATGTTGTAAGCCGGGCAGAAGCCGGTGAAGGTGGCCGGACAGAAGCCGATCGACGCCGCGCCCTGGTCGCTCACCGGACTCTGGTCGAAGAAGAACCCTCCGGTAGTGAGCGTCAGGTGATTGTCGAACAGATTGGCCTGCAACTGCAATTCTTCGGTGAAGACCTTGATGTTGTCGCGCGGAACTTCGGTCGGCGTGGCGTTGACGAAGGTGAGCGGCGTACCGTCCCCGGGGAGGACGGCCTGGCCCGGCTCTGGAAACCGATAGGGGTCGTTGTCCTCCTGCTGGAAGATGCTGCCGTCGCTGTCCGAGGCATAGGAGACGGTAAAACGCTGATAGCTGACGATGTTGCGCAGCGTGAGCTGGTCGTTGAGGTTCAGCGTGGACGTGTTGGTCACGCCCCAGGTCTTCGTCTTCTGATAGTCGTCGACGCCGTGCGCCGTGCGGCGCGGACCGCGCGCCTGGGAATCTGCGATGGCAGCGCGATACACGTCGCATGAGGCGATCTGGCCGGGGATCGTCGGACCTTCATAGCAGAAACCCAGCGACGGGTCCGACAGGGCAGGGATGTTGAACCCCTTGTTGATGATCCCGCTGCCGTTATTCTTCGAATAGGCGCCATAGGCCATGGTATAGTTTTCGAAATCCTCGAACGGCTTGAGGGTCAGGCCGACGCGCCCGGAATACCAGTGCATGTCGTCGCGGTCCTTGTCCCAGACCTCGTCATAGGTGTAGCCGTCGCGATCCTGGTAGGCGCCCGCGACGCGCAGCAGCACCTTGTCGTCAACGACCGGCACGTTGATCGCGCCTTCGAACTGCCGGTTGTCATAATTGCCGATCTTGGCCTGGACATAGCCTTCGAACTGGTTGGTCGGCTTTTGCGGGACGAGCAGGACGGCGCCGCCCGTGGTGTTGCGGCCGAACAAGGTGCCCTGCGGCCCGTTCAAAACCTGCACATTTTGAAGATCGACGAAATTGCCTGCGCCACCCTGCTGCGGGAGCGAAATCGGCGCGGGGAGCGGTACTTCGTTCAGATAGACGACGACGCCCGGCGAAGCCTGGAAGGTCGCGCCTTGTCCGCGTATGGTAAAGCTCTGCGCCTCGCGATTGGGGGTGCCGTTGGTGCCGACCACCAGCGATGGCACGGTCGCCTGCAGGTTCTGCGCCTCGCTGACATTCTGCTGCTGGAGGCGCTCGGGGGAAAAGGCCGTGATCGCGATGGGCACGTCCTGCGCGCGCTCGTCCCGGCGCTGGGCGGTTACGACGATATCGGTCGAAGCACCGACACCGGCCTGGTCCTGCGCCTGCGCGGCATGGGGAAAAGCACCCAGAAACAATGCGGATGTACAATATAGGGCGACACGATTTTTCTTGAAGTCAACCATATGCATAACCTCCCTTTAATTCTTGTCCCGTCGACGGGCGATAATATTTATCGAATTTTCTTATCGTCGTTTACAGACGAGCGGGCCGGTTCATATTGACCGGCCCGCGATATTGTCATTGCTTTACCGAATATTATTATGCGGCGACGTCGTATATCTCCGGCATGATCGTCGGCAGGCCCGGGTCGAACGTGTTGGTGACGAGGGCGATGAATTCCGAGTCATGCAGCGGATCGCTGGGCGTCTTGAAAGCAATGCCCTGCGCCCGCATCTCTGACATAAAGGTGTCGATGACCTGTTCGTGCGTCAGGTCGTCGCTATGATCGAGCGCGGCGGTCATCTCCGCCAGATTCATGTAGATGTCGGCGCCCCAGTGAAACAGCAGACGAAGCTCGTCGGCCGGCAATTGCTGGATGACCCTGTCGCCGGTCTTGATCTGCCATCCATCCGACTGGGGATCGGCGGCGATTACCGAATCGATCGCAAGGCCCTCGGGTTGACGCATGTCAGCCGGTCCGCAGGAATTTGCCCCATGATACATGACCTCATTCTCGACGACGGCGGCGCGGCCCCACATCGGCGCATAAAGCTGCTTGGGCTGCCCGTCCGGGCCGTCGGGCCAGTAGGTGAAGCCACCGCCGATCTGGCCCTTGTAATACCAGGTCAGGACCTGCGCCTTCTTGACCTGCCAACGGCGGAACAGACCCGATTTGGTCATGATGCCGATCAGCCAGGACGGGGTGTTCTGAATCGTGACGCCACGATAGTCCGCGCCATCGACATGGGGCGAACCGCCCGAGCGCGAAGGCCCCTGGATATTGCACAGCATCAGGTTCGGTGCGGCATATTGCGCGCCCCAGTAATTCCGGGCCAGTTCCAGGAATTTGCTGTTGTAGAAACAATCGTCGATCTCAGGATAAAGGCTGGCATAGCCACGCCCCAGCGTCGCCCTGAAGACCGGGCTCAGGAACATGTCCCATGTGGGCACGAAGCCTTCGGGAAGCGAGCCGGACGTCGTGCCGATCACTTCCTCGGGCGAGCTGAATTCCTGCGTGAGGATGGTGCTCCACGGCCCCTCGTCCCGCAGCACGGAGAAAAGCCGCTGCCGCTGGTCCTCATTGAATGCGTTTTCGAGAATCTGGGGTTCGGCAATAGGCTTTAGAAAAGCGTGCGTGTTCATGGCTTTTTCCTTTCATGATTCCGGCGAACATTTGCCCCTCGTCAGGACGGTTGCCTGGAATGGCGGCATCCTTTAGTCGTTCAGTTTTCCATCAATGCTTTCAAGGGGTCGCTCTGCGCCCCGGCATGGCCGTACCCATATTTTGGACCGACCTCATATCCCATGAGCTTCAGCAGATTTTCGGGCAGGGTGCGGGCAATGTCCTGGGGGCAGGCGAGATATTGATTCTCACCCTGTCGCAGCCAGCCCAGGGAATAGTTGACCGCCTGCGCGATCCGCACGTCATTCGACCGGTTATGGCCGCCGGCATGCCAAAGCTTGCCCGAGAAGATCAGCACCGATCCCCGCTTCATTTCGGCAGGCAGCGTGTCTTCCATCTTATAATCTGCGGGCGGGCGGGCATGGCTGCCCGGCACGATCCGGGTGGCGCCATTTTCTTCGGTATAGTCGGTGACGGCCCATAGGGTGTTGCAACAGGCCATGCAGTCGTCGGGAAAGACGAAATCGTCGTACAGCAGTTCGTCGGTATGGATGACCTGTGCCGGGGCGCCGGGGTTCAGCAGGATCGTTTCGGTCGTGCAGACCTGAATAGTCGATGCGCCGTCCAGGACGTTCTTCACCACGCCGAGCACCAGCGCGTTGGTGACAAGGTCCCGTCCGGCGGGCGATCGGGCGATCAACCGGCCCGCGCGGCGAGCCTTGTCGCCGCCCCACTCGTCACTGGCCGATGGCCCTTTGGGGATGAACGGCTCCATGTCCGCTCGCACCTGATCCATCACGCTTTCGGGCATCAGGCAATCGATGACGACATGGCCATGCGCCCGCATCACCGCGGTGGCTTCCTCGATCGTCGCCGTATTGGGAAGATGCTGGATGGTCATTGTGAAGCGACTTCACCGAGCGTGAATGATCTCTTGCTGACAC
Organism: Sphingobium sp. RC1; assembly: GCF_059738765.1. Classification (NCBI taxonomy): domain Bacteria; kingdom Pseudomonadati; phylum Pseudomonadota; class Alphaproteobacteria; order Sphingomonadales; family Sphingobiaceae; genus Sphingobium; species Sphingobium sp. RC1. The sequence continues at coordinate 428,955 of NZ_AP027306.1, read as the reverse complement.
ACTGGAACAGACCGCGCAGGGCAGGCTTCGTCTGGCGAAACCTCCTCGGGCGTTCCTGGTGCCAGGATCGCGTCATGCTGTCCGTCCCAGTATGTCGGATAAAATATGTGTGAGCGAGTCGATTTCGTCACGGCTGATGATGAGCGGTGGCGAGAGTGCGATAGTGTTCCCGTTCGCGCGGACGAGGAGTCCCTTTTCGAAACATTGGGCGAATATTTCAAATCCGCGCGATTCGGGATCGTTCGGCCGGGGCGTCAGTTCGATTGCCGCGACCAAGCCCATGGCGCGGATGTCGGCGACATTGGGCGCATCCTTGAGCGACAGAAAATTGCTCCGCCAATGCTCCTCGAGTTCGGCGGCGCGGGTGAGAAGGCCTTCCCTCTCATAAATGTCGAGGCTCGCCAGCCCGGCGGCGCAGGCGGCGGGATGACCGGAATAGGTATAGCCGTGGAAGAGCTCGATCGCCGCGTCTGGCCCCTGCATCAAGCCGTCATGGACCTCGCGTGAGGTGAACACCGCACCCATGGGTATGGCGCCGTTGGTCAGGCCCTTGGCCGTCGTGATGATATCGGGCGTGACGTCGAAATGCTGGGAGGCAAAGGGGCTGCCGAGGCGGCCGAACCCGGTGATGACCTCGTCGAAGATCAGCAGGATGCCGTGCCGGGTCGCGATTTCGCGCAGGCGCTTGAGATAACCGCGCGGCGGCAACAGCACGCCGGTCGATCCGGCGACCGGCTCGACGATGACGGCGGCGATGGTTTCCGCGCCATGCAGCTGGACGAGCCGTTCGAGATCGTCGGCCAGTTCCGCGCCATGTTCGGGAAGCCCGTCGCAAAACAGGTTTCGGGCCGGATCATGGGTGTGGCGCATATGGGCGACGCCATGCAGGGTGGAAAAGGCCCGGCGGTTGTTGACCAGCCCGCCGACCGATATGCCCCCGAAGCCCACGCCATGATAGCCACGCTCGCGCCCGATCAGCCGCGTGCGCGTTCCCTGGCCGATCGCGCGCTGATAGGCGAGCGCGATCTTGAGCGCGGTGTCCACCGATTCCGAACCCGATCCGGTGAAGAATATCCGATCGAGACCGCGCGGCGCGATGTCGGCCAGGCGCTCGGCGAAGCGGAAAGCGAGCGGATGGCCCAGCTGAAAACTCGGCGCATAGTCAAGATTTTCCAATTGGGCCGCGACCGCCGATGCGATCTCCTTGCGCCCGTGCCCGGCATTGACGCACCATAGGCCGGCCGTGCCGTCGAGGATCTGGCGGTCGTCGTCGGTGCGATAATACATCCCCGACGCGCCGACCAGCATGCGCGGCGAGGTCTTGAACCGCCTGTTAGGGGTAAACGGCATCCAGTAGGCGTCCAATGTTGCACTATTACTAATATTTTTCACGAAATCGTCCGTTACGGCTTATGCTCATGTTGATGGTTAAACAGGACAGACCGCAAGGTGTTTTCCGACCGAAAGAAACGGGTTTACTTTCAACAACCTAGCAGCAAGGGTGTTTGATATTTGAAACAACCTCAACAATGAAGGTCGTTGCTATGCGCGAAATTGGAATAGGATCTCGACTGCGACGGGCGCGAGAGAGCGCTGGTCTCTCCCAACGCGCGCTGGCTAAGCGCGCTGGTATTACAAATTCGACTGTCTCGTTGATGGAATCCGACAGCACCAACCCATCGATCGGCGCTCTTAAGCGTGTTCTGGACGCCATGTCTGTCAGCTTGTCCGATTTTTTTGCAATGGACGAGATTGATCGCCCGCAGTCATTCTACAAAGCTTCCGAACTCAAGGAAGTCGGAAAGGGGTTGATCTCTCTGCTTCAGGTGGGCGGGAGCATGAAGGGTCGGCAGTTGCAAATCCTGTCGGAGACCTGGCAGCCGGGCGCGGATACGGGAAAGATTAGCCTCACTCATGAAGGTGAAGAGGGGGGTGTCGTGATATCCGGCTTTATCGAAATCACTGTCGATGACGAGCGGTGCATATTGGGGCCGGGCGACGCATATAGCTTCGACAGCAGGCGTCCGCATCGTTTTCGCTGTGTCGGTGATGAGTCGGCGCGCTGTATTAGTGCATGCACTCCTCCTAACTTTTAGTCAGTCGCAACTCGTGAAGGATTTCGTTATTACGATAAGCCACCATGGCAGCTCTCTATGAAGGGTGACTGCATTGGGCCATGTCTCAGCCAGAACTGTGCCTGTTTGTCCAGCGCCGGAGTCCGCCGATGCGCCGCATTGATCATACCCAGCTGCCGATAGTCAGCATCGGAACCATTTGTCGGAAATCTCATAGGCGATGTTGCGGTTCGCTATGGCGAAATCGAAACCGATCGCCCTTCGCGCCCGATTCGATTAGGTGCAGGGAGGTTGATCCGCGCGCCAAACCAGCACCGATGACCAGGATGTCCGTCTCCGTATCGCCATTCAGCGCCGAGTAGGTCGCTAAAGGCGTGGCTGAGAGCGAGCCGCCGAGTTCGATCGACACGCGCCCCTTTTCAAACGCGTTTCGATCGACTGTGTTATCTTTGGCTCCATGTTCTTGCTCCCCAAAAAAAGTAAATGTTTCCTATACGACTGGCGGCGATCGGCTCCCAGCTCGCGATCTGACCGACGGGTTTCTTAAATCGAAAGGATTAAATCCGGCTGATTTCGCCACAGTATTAGAAGTTCGTGACGTCCATCGACCATCAGGGTCAAATCAATCCGCATCTTTGCTTAAGCCATTCCCTGTGGTCAGCACGCCGAGAGTCCTTTAGTCTTTCAGCATCATATCCGCCGCCTTTTCCGCAATCATGATGATCGAGGCATTGGGATCGCCAGTCGTGATCCGCGGCATGACGGACCCGTCGACGACACGCAGCCCCTCAACCCCATGCACACGCAGTTGATCATCGACAACCGCCTTTTCGTCATGCCCCATGCGGCATGTACCGACGGCCTCATAGTTGACCTGGCAGTCGCGGCGGAAAAAGGCATCAAGGTCCGCGTCTTTGGAACAGTGAGCGCCCGGATAATATTCTTCACCGCGATACTTGGCGTAAGCGGGTTGCTTAAAGATTTCCCGAGCGATCCGAACGCCACGCCGCAGGGCATCGCGGTCGCGCTCCTCGGCCAGGTAATTTGCGTCGATGATTGGTTGATCGAACGGATCCGCAGACCGCAGCTTCAATTCCCCGCGGCTTTCAGGCCGGGTCAGGATGACGAGATTTGTGAAGCCATGTTGGCGAACTATCTGGGCGCTGTCTCCCGATAAGAGTGGCAGAAAATAATATTTGAGGTCAAGCCCGTCGTGCCCTGGCGCACCTGACTTCAGATAAGCCATAGCATCCGTGCTGAAGCTTGCGAGCGGCCCGGTATGTGTGACCATGTAACGTATAGCCGCCGCTGCGATCCGCAACGGGTTTGAGATGAACTTGTAATCCGACACAGGTTCGGGACAAGTAATCTGAACCTGTGAGCCGACGTGATCGTGCAGGTTCTGGCCGACGCCCTTGAGATCGGTAATCGCATTGATCCCGACCGACCGGAGATGATCGCCGTCTCCGATGCCCGACAGCATGAGCAGCTGCGCCGACTGGAAGGTGCCGCCGCTGCTGATGACCTCGCGAGCGGCGCGGGCCTGTACGACCTGCCCTTTCTGACGATACTCTACCCCGACGGCGCGATGGCCTTCCATGATGATACGGGTGACATAGGCTTTCGTGAGCACCGTCAGGTTCCGACGATTCTCGACCGGCCGAAGATAGGCTACCGCCGTACTCTGGCGGCGTCCCTTGCTGATCGTATATTCCGCCGGACCGAAGCCCTCCGGTTTGGCGCCATTGTGATCGTCGCTATAGGGAAAACCTGCCTGTTGGGCGGCCGCAAGCCATGCTTTGAAGCCTGGGTTGGTCACTTTGGCATGTGACACTTTCAGCGGACCGCTACCGCCGTGAAATTTATCTTCGCCACGCCAGCTGCATTCCGCCCGCTTGAAATAGGGCAGAACATCCGAATAGGACCAGCCGTGGTTACCAAGCTCCGCCCACAGGTCGAAAATTTCCGGGCTGCCCCGGCTATAGCACATACCATTGATCGAACTGCTGCCGCCTAGAACTTTGCCGCGCGCATCATTGAGGACGCGGTTGTCTAGATGCTTCTGGGGCGCGGTTTGATACTTCCAACTCACCATTCCCGCCTGAAGCATTGGGAAGAATCCCGCAGGCATGTGGATCAGCGGATTGATGTCCCGCCCGCCCGCCTCGAGCACAAGGACTTTAATCGTGGGATCAGCGGACAGGCGGTTGGCCAAGACGCATCCGGCCGAACCAGCACCGATAACAATATAATCGAATTCTTCAGCTGCCTTCACGAAACTTCCTTTCCAAAAGGCTACGACAGACCAGTAGTTCATCTCGCCGCGTCAGGCAGGTGGGATAGCTTTGATCTCAATTAGCAGATCCGCACTAACTTCTACGGCGGATCCAACGATTACCCGGCTGCATCCCGTGCGTATCTAGACCAGCTGAGGCTGTCCGACTGGACGGGAACAGGCGAATATTTGATCATATGCTGCGGCTAAATCCCGTAATGTTTTGCAACTCCTGCGAATTTATTGCCATCTCCTATCGTGCCCGCCGAGACACGTGCGCTACATCCGTAGCAAGCCAACCAAACCCTTCTAATGCATCTTACGTATCGTTAATTGGAGAGCCGTGCAATCGCTGTTTTGAAGCCGGGATTTGAGGCAAGAGCGACACCCGTCGGTCCGCATGTCTTAAAATGTCGGAAGTCCCGGTCAATTCACGTTGACAGGATCTCAATGGCATTTTAATGCATCATATGATGCGATTGAGAGCGCTGTGCTGCAGCTCGTCAAGCAAAAGATCAAGCCGGAGGGAACGCAACAAGCACACCAATAGAGTCACGAGGTTTGGCAAATTCGGGCTCTTTCCGGCTCCACTTGTCCCTGTTACTCTTTTTGGGCGCTGGAAGGGGCCGAGGTGGCGATGCAGCATGTCGTGCCGCCTTAGAAGCGCGTAGAAGCCTCCGCCTATCCAGGCCCATGTTATCCCCACGTCTGGTCCAAGGTTTCGTGTCCACTGCTTCCCTGTTCCTTTGTTTGCTCGCCGTTATTTTATAAACCACCGTCTTCCAGAGTGGCTGAACTGACTCTCTGCGGCGAACGATCCGCTCTTAACGAGAGACGGGATGGCTAGATGCTGAGAGTTCCAGCGCTTGGTTGCCGGCTCTACCGGGTGGGAGGTGCTATCTAGGATGCAGGCCGACCGTCGAGGGGTGTTTCTGGCGACGAGCGTCGCCTTGGCTGACTCCTTCATCCGTGCTAGCCGAGCCGCTGCTTCGGCGGTCGATCTTGCTCGGCTCATGGAGGAAATCACGTTAGAATTGGGCTTCCGCCACTTCGCTCTCATTCATCATGCCGATCTTCGAGGCACGCCTACAGACCGCGTTGACATCCGGGATTATCCTGAGGCCGCCGTGATGCGGATCATTGGCGAAGCGAAGTTTCGCCGCGACCCCGTCATACGTGCGTGCGCCTTCGCTGAATGTGCATTCCTCTGGTCGGAAATCGACCGGATCATTACGCTTGATCGGAACGACCGGAACTGCCTTGAGGCTGGTAGGAATGAGGGGCTGATCGAACCGAATTGGTGGTCAGCGCGCTGTTAGCAGGCGAGATTGACCTCGCTGAACTTGGAGGGCGTCAACCCGAGTAATTACTCGGTCTATTCTGCAAACCCTGTCGCTGCTTCCTTCGGCCGTGAAATCACCACCGGGAGCACATCCATGATCCATGTCATCGATAGCCAACTGGCACCGGCATATCGGCCGCTGCTGCAATCCATGTTTGCCGACCGCAAGCGCCTCTTCGTCGACCTGTTTGGCTGGGACGTGCCGGTCGTCGATGGCAACTACGAGATCGATCAGTTCGACAATGTCCACACCGTCTACCTGATCGCTTCCGACGAAAACGGCGGACACGCCGCGTCCATCCGGCTCTTGACGATCTCCACAGCAACAATGATGTCCGTGAGCACGCCGCATTCGTCGCATCCCGCCTCTGCCGCATGAATCTCGACTATGGCGGCGTCCCCGAAGACCTCCAGCGGAGTGCCCCATCGGAGACGCTTGCTGAACGCTGCCTCCAACAATACCTGCAACGGCATTGCCGCCCGCCAACGGTCGGGGAATGAGCGATCCCGCCGCGTTATGCGGGCGCGCGCATCCGGAAGAAGGGCGGTGAACCCATCCTCCAGCGATCCTCCTACGCACGCGGCGGGCAGATCATGGGTGATCGGGAAACCGGGCTGACGGAAGAGCCAAAGCCCGCGCACGCCAGCGGCGCGGTATTGCTGCTGACGGCGAATGCTTTCGCCATCTATGCGTAGTTTGTAGAGAAATCGAGATCGCCTATGACCTCTTCAAGCGTGGGTTGAAGGGCTTGGCTCTGGTATTTCTGAATTAGACTGTCTTCCATATTTTCCTTTCAAAGTTGAACTTGGAAAGGAATGCCGACCTGTCTGTCTTGTTATGAATCAGGAAGGGCAGCGTTCCTTCTGATTCTTATTTATCCTATGGCGATCATCGCTCGCAATATTTTTTGTTGCCTACGACAAAAAGGAGAGAACTGCCGCCCAATCCTTATCTGCCGTGGCAATGATTATTTATCAACATTATATATAGATATCCATAATTGATTATAGTTTTTCTATCCTTTGTGCAGTTATATGATGCTGGTGATTTATGGACGGTGTCATTTTATCTTCTTCGCCGTTTTCCATTGTGATCCGTGGAGGGTGTGGAGCCGGTGGAGGTGTGGAGGCAGCTTTTCCACCGAGGATGTTCACGACGGATTTCCGTTTCGGATTTCTCCTTGATCCAATATTGCCCTCCACAAGTTCCACACCTCCACACATGAAGCAGGACTGGCGCAAATCCGCCATTTCTGGACCCGACACCTGTGGAGCCGCTGTGGAGGTGGTGGAGACCGGCATCTCCACGGGAGGCCTGATCCTCCACGGGTCAGTTTTGGATCGTTCCAGCGACCATCAGCAGAACCTGCCGCAAATCTGGATCAGAAAATGCACTCCCCATGCCCAAGTCCATGTTGATGAGCCGCAGCATGCCCCGGATAGGTAACCGGACACGAGACACTATTGGGACGCCTAAAGCGTCTTATTAGGATTATTCTTGACATTTTGAGACAATATGAGAGTCCGGCCTAAGAACCATATGAGACACTGGGAGGCGCAATGGGGAAGGTTCTGGGTTACGCACGGATCAGCACCGGCAACGGTCAGGATATCACGAGCCAGAAGGCGCGGCTCGAAGAACTCGGTGCCGTGGTGGTGTTCTCGGAAATCGGCAACGGATCGTCCCTCGCTGGTCGTGACCAGTTGGAAGCCGCTCTGCGGCTGCTCGAACCCGGCGATGTCTTGCTGGCCCTTCACCCCGACCGTCTGGCCCGCGATACCGCCGACCTTCTCGCCATCGCCAAGCGGGTGATCGAGAAGAAGGCCGTGCTTCGCATCCATGATCCCCAGATCGTCATGGACGGTTCGGACATGATGGGCGAGGTGCTGCTGACGATCTTCGGCATGGTAGGGATGCTGGAAAAACACTTCATCCGCGCTCGCCAGCGCCGGGGCATAGAAAATGCCCGTTCGAAGGGGGTCTATAAAGGCCGTCCCGCGACGATCTGTCCCGACGCCGTGAAGGAGCTTCGCGAACAGGGGATGGGTGCCACCGCCATCGCAAAGCGTCTGGGGATCGGTCGTGCCAGCGTCTATCGGATGCTCGCCGCCTAAACCGGCGGGGCTATTGATCCCGCGCGATTAGATCGTTGAGCCAAGCCCAGAAGTCGTCACCCTCCAGCGAGATCGGATCGTCCGCCAGCACTTCAAGATACGCGATGAACTCCGGCGACACACGGCCTTGGCAAATTGGGCAATCGGGGTCTTCGTGCCCGACCCAATGGGCTTCAGCCTCATCCATCACGATCTCCTGTCCGATCCATGCAAGCGCGACTCATTACAAGAGCATAACGATCACGGCGCGACCCGGAGGCTCTATCGGAAACGAGAGAGACCCTCTCACTATCGGCGGCTCCATGGGGCTATCATCGGCCCGGATCAGGAACTCGTTGACGCCCCGGCGATCTCTGCGACGATCACGAGATGATAGACCGAGACGCTGATCAAATCGCCGCACAAGATGATGCCGGATCATCCCCGCAGACCATCCCAGAATGCTCTCAGGTTGGGGCAGCATCAGGGCATGGTGACGAAAATGATCAACAAGATCATGGGATTACTCGGCCCGCTCCCTTCGCCCGCTCCAGTTTTTATAAGATTTTAGCAGCATTTTTCGCGGTAATGCTCGGGTTCGAATGTCCCGGAATTGCCGTCAAAGATATCCGCGCACCGAATGTAAAAGAAGCCAGCCGCAGATTCCTCCGCGAGGCGCTTCCTTCGGTATTTAGCCTTATGCCCTCCCGCCCGGCGGGGTTTTCTCCACGTGCAAGGTTTTGACTGGCGAAGAACGCCGCCCCGGAACCTGCGCTGATCGCTTGCTTGGGCTGGTAAGCGCTTCCCGTCTCTGTGGGAGGAGGACACTGCCCCTATGCAAATACTATGAAGATCGCCGCTTCTCGATCTCGATAAGAAATGGCGGACAGTCATATCTGCAACCCCTCACGAATCGCCGCAGCCGGGTGGCGCGTATTTGGGGAAGATCGGACATGACCCGAACCGCAGCATTTGAGTGCCTGCCCCGTCGTTCGGCCGCGCCAGCGCCCGGGGAAGGAGCGTGACGATGCAGGACCTGCTCTGGATTAGCGCACTGGCCGGGCTGTTGGCGGCTACGCTGGCTTATGTCCGGCTTTGCGATCAGGCGTGAGGAAGGCGGGGATGACGCTTGACCTCACTCTCGCGGCGATCACGGCGATCGGCCTTCTTCTGTATCTGGTGGCGGTGCTCAACCTTGAGCAGCGTATCGCGTTGCCCATCTGACTCGATTACACCAAAATTACACACGGCATTGAACACTGTTAACTCACAAGAAGAAAAATCGTTATTTTTCAGTGAGTTAGTGGTGCCGGGGACGGAACCGCAAATTGCATAATTTTTGGCTGTTTTACGCCATTTCATAATTACGGAATTTCTATGTGGCCCCCAATGTGGCCCCCAAATATTTTTGCAGCCCCCTATTTCCGCCTATTTTAGGCGTCCACTCAGCCGGTCCACCAGAACCATCATTTCGACGGCGCATTGTCCATCCAGCCGCCAATATTCGTCCAGATGGCGTTCAAAGGTCCGGTGCCACATGCCCTTGGGCCGGTGGATCGGTTGTTCCCAGCCCTGATTGCCGCCTAGCTTCTTTTGCAATCGGGAAAGCTGTTCAAAGGGCCGGTCACGTGCGGCGATGCGCTGGCTGTGGTAGCCCAGCCTCCACGCCTGCCGCGAAGCGAAGCGGTCGCCCCCCGCTGGCTTGTAAAGCTTGCCGACGCGCGAGCCGCGATAGGGGCAAATCATCCACCAGCGCTTGCCGCCATAATGCGGCAGGGTGTGGCATAGGTGGACGGTCTGGCGGACGTGCTCCCGTCCCTCACCCTCCCCGCGCGAATAAGACAGTTCCAGCCGTTCCTGCCCCGGTTCATCCATATGCGCGGCATAGCTGATTGACCCTGCCGGTTCACCGCCACAGTTCCAATGCAGCGTGCCCCGGATCAACATGCCCTCGCAGGCGCGGCCGGTGCGCAGCATCCATGCAAGGTCAATTCGCAGCGCCATGTCTGCCGTTGGCCTGCCGCCATATCGCCCTGAACCCAAACCGCCCATGCGGCTACTATAGCAACATAGGACAGGTAGTGAATCCTCGCGCGCGCGCCCGCGCGGGAAAAAACTGGATTAGCGATATTGCTATGGAACGCGGCCGGTCCCGGCGTCAGTCGTCGCAGAGATTTGCATAGCCCCGCCCCCTCACTGGCGCGAGGCGGTCATTCCTCCTTCTTGCGCCGTGCCTCATTGGCGCGCGCAATGTCGGTCAGCAGCACCTTTTCGTGATGCGCCGCAACGCCGCCGGAATAGCGCGCTATCTTCATATTTTCCCGCGATTGCTTCGCCCATTGCTCCTCCAGATTTTTCGGGCTGCTGCTGCGGGTTGTGGCGGCCTTCTTCGCAGAGGCGGACCGTTTCAGATGTTGCGCCCCGGCTTCCTCGATGTCAGGACCGGCATACCATGTTGCGCCCGTCGCCCCGTCGATCAACGTGCGGAGCGTGCCGGACGCTGCCAGCGCCTTCAGTTGTTCCGGCTTCTTGTGCGCCCGGCGGCAGGCGTGGCGTTCGTCATACCATTCCACGCCATCCTGTTCCCTGATCCAGCTGACCATCGCGTCGCCTCCCTATCCCGCAATCTCGGCATCCGGATGGCCTGCCAGCAGCGCGTTGACCCATGCCAGCGCCAGGTCGCGGCTGCGATAGCGGCCCCAGCGTGCCGTTTCCTCCCGTTCCACGATCGGGAAGGTGGAATAGATATAGGCGATGTCGTTGCGCGACTGTTCGGGGTCGGCAGGGTCATAGACGCCGTAGAGAATGAAATAGAGCGCATCCAGCCGGGCGCGCAGGCGCAGGCGGCGGTCCTCATCCCAAACGAAGGGCGGCAGCACCATGCCGTCGCCATCCACACGCCCCATGTCACGCGCGAAGGGGGCCATGTCATGTGCAGTATAAGTCAGTTCCAGCACGCTTTCGCGCACAATGTCGGCGGCCGACTTGGGGCCAAAGGCGCGGGCATAGGCGTCGGGCGGGATGACGGGTAGTTGTTCGACGATGAACCAGTTAAGCGTCTGGCCTTGGATTTTCTGCCGGGCGGCAAAATCGAACGCGATGGCATTTAGATTAGCAAGTAGCAGCCATAAGTCACTTTTTCCGTCCGATGGAGCCAGAATAGGCACCTTATTTCCAAAGCCGTAGGATGGCAAAGCAGCCGCGATGAACGTCCGCACATTTGTGGGTGCCGTGATCTCCTTAAAACCCAAGACCCAATTAAGTGGCTGGGTTAGTTCACAATTTGATTTCGAAACCCAAAATTGCGGATCAGGACACCAATTCGGACTGGCAGACTGTTCAAGCGTTGCGGGCAGCGGTTGGGCCGGTCGGTTGAGATTGTCGCCATTAATGATGACGCTGGCGGCACGATGATCGAACGCTTGCACCATCTTGCCTTCGTAAAGCGGCAGCCATTCTCCTTGAGCCGACTGCCAGCGGTTGCCGCCGATTTCCCACGCGCCTTCACGCCCCTCCAGTTCCGCGCGAGTGCGGAATAGATGGCTGTCATTGGTCATGTGGAACATAGTGGCGTATTTGACGGGCCACGCCGCCACCGGCTGGCCGCCGGACCTGTCCACCAGCACCGGTGCGCGCGCATAGATGGCCGTGGTCAGCGCCATGTCTCGTCGGGTGCGGAATATTGGCGCGGTGCCAGTGTTCGGGTTAACCCGCGCGAAGTCCACCGCAGCGAGCGGGAAGCATCGCTCGTCGTTATGCAACTCGGCAACCGAATGTAGATAGAAGGCGGATTTGGCAGTCTCGAAAGTCCGGCTAGGACTCGCCACCATGATCGCAAACTTAAAACTGGCGTGGACGTCCGGAAAGAACACCTTTCGATTCTCGAAGTCATAGAGCGCCTTCAGATGTCCGCCGGTCGCCACCTTCCGGAAAAAGGCCGACGCTGACAGGTCCGACGCAATGCCGCTGGGCGTCAGCAGTCCGACCATGCCGTCGGGCTTAACCAGCCGATGCGCGCGTTCGACGAACAGGCTGTAAAGGTTGATGTCGCCCCGGCTCAGCAGCGGATAATGGCCTGAACCGCGCGCCATCCGCAATGTATCGGCGGCGCGTCCGTCCGCTTTCTCATAGTCAGCGAACAGCGGGTCGCCATCTTTTTTGAGCTTGGCGATCATCTTCGCCCGGTCGGACGCGCGCTGCGTCTTCGCAATCTCCGGCCGCCGCGCCGCAAACCATTCCACCTTTTGCAGCTTGATCCGATCCCATGGCGGATTGCCCACCACCGCGTCGAACCCACCGTCCAGTTCCGCGCTGGCCCAGTTCTGCCACACGCCGGGGAAGCTGATTTGCCAGTTCAGGAAGCGCTCTTCCTCGATCAGCGCGCGCGCCTCGCGCCAGATGGCGGTGAAGCGCTCCAAATCCTCCTTCCGCCCGCCCTTGGGTGTCTTCTTGCCGCGCGCGATCGGCAGCGGCTCGCCGAATTGCCCATCCAGCCATTGGTTGACCAATGCGCGGTCCGTCTTTTTCAGGTTCAGCCAGTCGAGCGCGTGCATGAAGCTGACAAAGCTGTCGAACGGCCCCACCTGAAATTCCACGTCGCGCCACATGGCCGCGCTATGGTGCGCCTCGGCAATTTCCGCGTCGGTCAGCGCCTCAATCTGCTGCATGATCGCGGCTTGACGCTCAGCGGCGCGCAACTGTTCGATATAGAGCAGTTCGCCGCCCGTGCCCGCCTTGTCGATGGCGTCGCGCACCCATAGCCCGAACAGGCTGTCGCCTGCCGCCAGATGATGGTCGATGAAGGACAGGGGCGCGCCGACCGTGAAGGTATGCAGCCATAGCGCCACCTTCGCCAGCTCAACCGCCATCGGATTCTTGTCTGCACCAAAAATGCAGCGTTTCAGCACCATGCGCTTGACCAGCTGGGGATCGTCCAGTTGCTCCTCGCTAACCGACCAGCCGGATTCCTCGGCATTGTGGCGGATGGTGGCACGCACCTTGCGCACTTCCTCCGACACGGGGCTTTCATAGTCCAGACCGGTTTCCTGCTGCGCCAGCACCGCCGCGTCGGCGATGGCGGTAAGGGCGTGATTAGTCAGCCGGTCCACCAGGCTGACAAGGAAGTGCCCGGACCCCATGGCAGGGTCGCACACGCGCAGGCGGGTGATTGCTTTGGCCGGGTCCGCCTTTTGCAGTTGGGTCAGCTTGTAATCCTCGCTGTCGCCTGTTTTCAGGCTGTCCAGCGCCTTGCGGAAGCCCGCGTGCGCATCGGCGATCAACGGCTCCAGCGTTTCGTCTAGGATCAACAGCACGAGGTCATCGGGCGTATAATAGCTGCCGCTATTCTTGCGCGCGAAGATATTGGGGCGGATGTCGACCGCGCCGTCATCGCCCCGCACCAGTTCGAATTCCAGCAGCCGTTCATAGATCGAACCCAGTTGCTGAACCGAAAGGTCACGATAGTTGATGTAGCGCCGCCTGCCGTCGCGCTGTTCCCATGACAGGATGTCCAGCGCCTCCGCCATGATGTCGTCGCCCAGCGCGACGCGGGCCAGCAGCGGGGTCTGTTCGGCATTGAACAGGCCGCCATTATAGGGAGGCAGGCCGACGGAAGGGTCGCCCTTGTCGATCATTTCGGCAAGGTCGGCAAAGCGCCGCCAGATGGACTTGGCCACGCTGGAAAAGGCGTCACCCGCATCTTTGCGCTTGCCCACGTCCAGCCGCGCCACGCGCAGGGCATAATCGTCGAACCGGCTGTCCCGAACCGGCAGCAGCCCCCGGTCCTCGGCATAGAGGATGAAGAGCAGGCGATAGAGCAGGATCAGCGTCGCCTGCCGGATGTCATCCAGCGGCGCATCGGCTGGCGCGCCCTGCGCCACCGCCTTGCCCAGTGTCGGGTAAAGGCGATCGAACACAAGGTCGGACAGGCTCTTGGCGACCCGCTCTTCGTAAAAGGCAGCATCCCGGCGGGCCAAATCGTGGAAGCTGGGCGCGTCGGCGGAGGCGCGTTCAAACGCCGCCCTGCCGAACATGACCCCAAAGACGCGCAGCCAGTGGTCGCGGTCGTCATCGCCTGCGCCCGTGTCGAGCAGGTCGCCATGAAGGCCCAGCGCGCGAGACAGGTCTATTTCCAGATAATCGTCGATGGTGGAACGCGCGCCCGCGTAATAGAGCCGCCAACGCGCGCCGTTGGTCAGGATGCCCCAACGCATCGCCCCATGGGTCAGGTCGTCGATCCGGCGCAAATAGCGTAGCAACTGGGTCGAAGGCGTATCGCGGTCGTCGCCCTTACGGCCTTCGGCACGATCCAGCGCACGGCCCCACCGCTTGCTTTCGACTACCGCCGCTCCCAAAGCATAACGCCGCCATTCTTCAGGATGCCCGTTCGCGCTCGCCTTTGCCGCCGCGTCTATGAAGAGGAGGCCGTCCGGCACGTCCACGCGCCCGGTGGAGGACAGATTTTGCTGGGTCAGATAGTCCGACCAGCCAAGAGCGCGCAGAACGGGCCACACAAAATCAGTCTCGGTCGTCGCCTCATTAGGACGGCTGGCATGGGGAAAGCCTGCAGATATCGCGTCCAGTGCCGCCCGTAGGACGGCAACGTCCGCCTGCTGATAGGCGGGCGCATTGCGGATGCCTTCGAGCAGATAATCCTGGGTGAAGAGCGCGCCAGAGGCGAAGAGGGTCATATCAGTCACGTTCGACGCATATCCGGGCAGAAGTGAAGCGCCAAGATTTTCCTAAATCATTAGGCAAGTTTGCTATTCTGAACAGCGGCGGACAAGTTTCTGCTAATCCCTGAACGACGGCCCACGACGCGCCCACCATCCCCCCAACGGCCCAGCCCAAGCGCTTCAGCGGCATCTCGTTCTGCTCCTTTCAGCACATAACCCGCCACCGCTTCCAGATTGGCTTGGTAATGGTCTGGCGCGGCCGTGGCGGTGTTGCCATGACCGCCAACTCGCCGCGTGTCGATCACCCGCGCCCGATAGGGTGCCCCGGCTATCAGCCGGAGCCATCGCATCTGGTGCCGTCCGAAACTTAGCCCTGTCGGAACATGACAGAGGATATGCACATGGTCGCCCTTCGTGCCGTCGCCATAATCATTTTCCCTGATCCAGACATAGGCGAACGGCTGACCGTGCCCGCGAAGCCAATCCCGAGCATATTTGAGCAAGCGCGCTGTCGCTGCCGCTATTGCCGGGCCGGGCGTGATGCCAGCACGCTCCCAATGGATTGTCACCAGCCGATTGAGGGGCAGGCCGACTGCCGGGGCCAGCCGGATGGCCGCCAAAAGGCTTTCCAGTGCAGGCTGGCCAAGGGTGTTGCTGGTGCAGATGGGACGATTTCGCCTGCCGCCGCGTTGAAAGATGCGGGCTTTTGCGGAAAGCGGGGCACCACTCTTATATGCGCCAGACTTCGGCACCGTCCGCCTTTCATAAATACTGAAAGTTTTTCAGTCTGTTGTCGGCATCTTGACATCGCTCGCGCTCGGAGTTTGCCGCGCGTTCCAAACGAACGATGGCGAACAAATCATAGCCAACCGTGCGGAAGCGGGGTGACAGCCTCACGGCCGCCACCCTGCGCCTTGTCACCCGTTAGAGGATGATGTTTGCGACAAACGGAATGCCGGGTCCGAATTTCGGATTGCCACACGCAACTAACGCGTATAGCCGCCCGACCCAGCAACGTGCTTGAAACCGATGCTACCCGCTCCCTTGGCCGATTCCAGCGGTCAGGGGAGCACTCTTCAAGCTCAGTTATTGTCGTTCGCCGCGCCGCCCAAATAAGTCGGCAGCGTTTCCGCCCATGCGCGAGCGTGCGCCTTGGATATGCGGGTGGAGCGACCGAATTTCGTTATGGGCAGATGTCCGTCATTGACCAACTTGTAGAAGGTCGTTCGACCCATTGGGTATTCGTCCAGGAATTCCCGAACCGTGTAATACAACTGGCGTCTCCCTGCTGTTGAGGATTCGGCGACCGTTTATTGTTTGTTCGCCAACAACCCTCCTAATGCGCCGGACGGCGGCGGCAAGGGTTTCGCGCAGAGTTCTCCACAGGTTTATACACAGAAATATTATCGCTGTGTCGCAACGGTTGCCCTGACTCATGGAATTATCGCACTCACGAAATCGGCAAGAGGGACAATGTGCGAACGAAAATAAATTTCCCTAGGCGGCGGACGCACGGGAAATAGGCACAATCTCGCCGCCCCTCCGCAGGGAATCCAGATAGTCGCTCCACCATTGGGCCATCCGCACGCGTTCCTCCCAATGCGCCCCACGATGATAAGCCGCACGAACATTGTCAGCGTCCTGATGCGCTAGAGCACGTTCGATCGCGTCAGGATGCCACTTCCCGCTTTCGTTCAGCAGAGTGGATGCCATTGCGCGGAAGCCATGAGCCGTCATGTCCTCCTTCGCGTAGCCCAGTCGGCGTAGCGCGGCGTTCACGGTGTTTTCAGACATTGGGCGCGCCGTTGATCGCACGGACGGGAATATCAGCCCCTCACGATCGCCACACTCCACGCGCAACGCTCTGAACAGCGCGATAGCCTGTCGAGACAGGGGAACATGATGCGGCTTGCGCATCTTCATCCTTCCAGCCGGTATCTTCCAAACCGCCTCTTCAAAGTCGATTTCCGACCATTCCGCAAACCGTAGTTCGCCGGGACGCACAAATACGTGTGGAGACAGCTTCAAAGCGTAAAGGGTGATAATATGGCCGTCATAGCCATCAATTGCGCGTAGCAGCGCGCCGACTTCCACAGGCTCCGTAATTGCGCTGTGATGCTTCGGCTTCGGAGCGATCAACGCACCGCGCAGGTCGCGCGTCGGATCAGAAGCCAGCCGCGCCGTCGCCACGGCATAGCGAAAAACATTGCTGGCAAGCTGTAACAGGCGTCGGGCCGTTTCCAGCTTCCCGCGTCGTTCGGCCTGTTTGAGCACGGCCAGGATGTCCGTTGGCACAATCTCCGCCACTGGCATCTTGCCCAAGGCTGGAGTGAGATACTTCATCAAGAAATGCGCCTTGCCGATGGTCGCTTCGCTCCAGCCCTCGGCAGTGCGCTTGGCAATGAACTCCTTGGCGATCAGGTCGAACGTGTTGCCCGCGTCCGCCGTGGCCTGCAATTTCCGACGCGCCTTTTCCAATCCGGGGTCTATGCCAGCCGCCAACAACTTGCGCGCTTCGTCACGGCCCAGTCGCGCCTGCGCCAAGCTGGTGTCAGGATAGAAGCCCAAGGCAAGTTTCTTTTCCTTGCCGTCGATCCGGTATTTCAGCCGCCACAATCTGCCCCCGCCGGGTTGCACCAGCAGAAACAGCCCTTGTGAATCGCTCAGCTTGTAGGGCTTGTCCTTCGGCTTCGCATTACGAACCGCCGTGTCTGTCAGTGCCATGGGGGCCACTTTCCCTGTCCAGCGGGGGCCACGGCAAAAATGGCCCCCAGTTTGGCCCCCAAATTTACCGGCTAGAGGCGAACAAACGCGTGCACCGACGAACGGGGGATGGCCAATATATAGCGGATTTCCTGACTTTTTGAAGCCATCAGCGGACTGTCAGGAACAGGAAAATGGTGCCCGGGGACGGAGTCGAACCGCCGACACTGCGATTTTCAGTCGCATGCTCTACCAACTGAGCTACCCGGGCACGAGCGCCGGGGAGGACCACCGGCGGCGTTGAGAGGCGTGCCTATAGGCATCAATCCGGGGGGTTGTCCACCCCATCATCGTCGCTTTTTTTCATCTCGGCGGCGGCGGGGGTTCCAGGGACGCAATAGCCTTCGCCCAGCCATTGCAGCAGGTCACGGTCACGGCAGGCCTTTCCGCAGAAGGGCCGCGTGTCGGGATGCGCTGGCTGGCCGCAGATCGGGCAGGAGGATGATTTAGGCGACATGGCCCGCCGATATGGCAAGGGCCGGGTCCGCCTTCAAGCTGACGGCGCCGCCACGACGGCGGGCGAGTTGCTCCAGCCAGTCGGTCGCCTTGTACAGGCGGTCAATGATGGGAGGTGCAGCGGTGATCGTCACCGGCCCGCCATTGCCTTCCCGTTCGGCACGGCGGAGCAAGGCGAGAGCCGCGGTTTCGATCGGATCAGCCCGCAACAACTCCATGAGGTTCATTCGCTCGCGGCGGCGGATGACCTGGACGAAGCCGAAGCCGTTGACCGCCGTGCGTTCGAAGGGAAGCGGCAGATATTTGTCGATCTGCGCCGAGGCGACGGCGCGCTCATCCTTGTTGTTCATGGTCGGCAGGTCGATACCGATCGATCCGGTCAGACCCATGCGACGGATCGCCTGCGCCGCCAGTTTCGCGCCCTTGGGGCCGAGCTTCGCGGGCGGCAGCGATCCGTCTACGTCGATCAGGATCATCGCGGGCGTCGGGAAGATGCGGAGCGCCGCTTCCTCCGTGCCGATCTCGCCGGACACCGCCTCTTCCATCAGTTCGCTCCAGCCATGGGCTTCGAAGCGATCCTCGCCATGGGCGGGGCATGGGGTGATGGGCAGACCCGTCGTCCGCAGGCGCTGGAGGAGGCTGGGGGCCGGATGCACCTTGGAACCCGGCTGGGCGATGCGGCCCTTGGTCAGCTTGGGGCGGCCTTCCTCCGGGATGGCTTCGCGCAGGATTTCGAGAAAGACGGTCGCGCCCTCTGCGGTTTTTGGCGGGATGGGTTCGACCAGTACTTCCTCACCCGAGATCAGGCGGGCGATGCCGCGCTTCTTGGGGATGATGGTGCGGACGAGCTTACCCTGCATGACTGCACCGGCGCGGGCGCCATCGCCCTCACGCTCGATCTGTGCCTCAACCAAACGGCCCTTTTCGATCAGCGCGGCGCGGGCTTCGCCGATCCCTTCTTCATAGAGCCATTCGGCCATGTCGGTCAGTCCAGTCGATAGCCCGCTGCCTTGAGCAGCGCGCGGGTTTCGTAAAGGGGCAGGCCCATAATCGCACTATGGCTGCCCTGTATCGCACGGATAAGTCCGGCGGCGCGGCCTTGGATGGCGTAGCCGCCTGCCTTGCCGTGCCATTCTTCGCTGGCGATATAGGCATCGATCTCGGCGCGCTCCAGACGTTTGAAGGTGACGATATTGGTGGAAAGGCGATGCCTTGCCCTGCCCTCGCCATCGATGAGCGTGATGGCGCTCAGTACGCGGTGGCGGCGGCCGGAGAGCAGCGAAAGACAGGCTCGCGCGTCGTCCTCCGCCTCTGCCTTGGGCAGGATGCGGCGGCCTGCCGCGACGACCGTATCGCCTGAAAGCACTAGTGCGCCGGGATGACGGGCAGCCACCAGCGCAGCCTTTTCAGCGGCCACTCGCGCGGCATAGGCGGCGGGCAATTCGCCTTTCAAAGGGGTTTCATCAAGATCGGCGGGGTCCACAGCGTGTGGACGCACGCCGATCTGACCCAGAAGTTCACACCGTCTGGGAGAAGCCGAAGCTAGGATAAGCCGCATCGAAAAAGCGGCTTATTTGAAGCGGTAAGTGATCCGACCCTTGGTCAGGTCGTAGGGGGTCAGTTCGACCAGCACTTCGTCGCCCACCAGCACGCGGATGCGGTTTTTCCGCATCTTGCCCGCCGTGTGGCCAAGGATCTCGTGATCATTTTCAAGCCGGACGCGGAACATGGCGTTGGGGAGAAGCTCCACAACCTGTCCGCGCATTTCAAGCAGTTCTTCTTTTGCCATAATATCCTGGGAAACCAAAAATCGCGCCGCCATAGCGGCAAAATGCGGAAAATGAAAGTCAGGCTGTTACGCCGAATACATCGCCTGCTTCCGACAAGGCCGCAAAGATGTGATCCAGCTGATCCACATCCGTACAAAAGGGCGGCATCAGGTAGATGCTGTTGCCCAAAGGACGCAGCAAAATGCCCCGATCAAGGAAGAAGGCGCGGAGGCGGGGAGCCAGGTCGGACAGGTAGCCTGCGTCCTGCGCGATGAGGTCGATCGCCACGATCGTGCCAAGCTGCCGGGCATTTTCGAAGGCGGGATGAAGCGCGAGCCTGCCGAGTCGCTCCGCCATATTCTGTTCAAGCGCGGCGATGCGGCCGAGCACATCCTCCTCGCGCCAGATGGCGAGGTTGGCCGCCGCCGCCGCGCAGGAGATGGCATTCGCCGTATAGCTGGAGGAATGGTAGAAAAGCCGTGCCCGGTCCTGCGACTTGTGCGCGTCGAATATGCGGGCCGTGGCCAGCGTCGCCGCAAGCGGGACGGAGCCGCCGGTGATCCCTTTTGCAACGGCCATGATGTCCGGCACGACGCCCGCCTGCTCGCAAGCGAAGATGGTGCCAGTACGGCCCCAACCGGTCATCACCTCGTCGGCAATGAAGAGAACATCATGCCGCGTACAGATTTCCGCCATCTGCCGCAGAATGGCAGGCGAGTAGATCAGCATCCCGCCAGCACCCAGCACCAAAGGTTCAACGATGAAGGCCGCCGGATGCTCCTTGCAAGCCGCTTCCAGCGCGTCGAGCGTCTCTTGCTCCGTACCCGGCGCGGGGAAGGGAATGGTGCCGACGTCGAACAGCAAGGGCGTCCATGCGGCATTGTACACGCCGCGTTCGCCGACCGACATCGTGCCGATCGTGTCGCCATGATAGCCATGTTCAAGGACAAGTATACGATGCCGGGGCGCGGACAAACCATCCAGCGCGCGATTGTGCCAGTAGCCGAGCGCCATCTTCAGCGCGACTTCGACGGAGGTCGATCCGCTGTCGGAATAGAAGACATAGGCGAGCGGGTCGCGCCCTTTCGCGCGGGGGGCGAGTTCGATCAGGCCGCGCGCAACCTCTTCGGCGGGCTCATGCGTGTAATTTGCGAAGATCAGCTGGTCGAGCTGCCCGGCTTGCGCCGCGATGGCCGCAGCGATGCGGGGGTGACAGTGGCCGTGCGTCGTCACCCACCAGCTGGAAATGGCGTCGATCAACGTGCCGCCATCCACGAGATGCAACAAGGCGCCTTCCGCACGAACGACATGCGGGATGGGTTCGTTGAGGCCGTGCTGGGTGAAGGGGTGCCATATAGGGGAGGTCATGGCGCGACGCTTAGATTAGCCCAAGCTTCAGGCCAAGCACCCTCCCCTATATTATGCGCTCCGCTTACTTGGCCGGGGTGGCCGGGGCAGCAGGGGCGGCTGGCGTCGCCGGTGTCGCAGGCGCGGCGGCCTGGATACGCTGCTGCAACGCCGGGTCGGCGGCTGCGGCCTGGCCGATCTCATTGAACTTTTCCGGTGCGATGCCCGATGCCTGCAACGCGGCGAGCATCTTGGGCTGCTTTTCCGAATCAGCGATGCTGGCGTCAGACTGGATCTTGGTAACTTCGACCGCAGCTGCCGCAAACAGCTTGATGTCTGCATCGCTAAATTTGCCCGCAGCTGCCGAAGGGGCCGCCGGAGTGGCGGGCGTCGCTGGCGTAGCCGGGGCGGCGCCCTGAGCCAGAACTGGAGCCGCTGCCAACAGAGCGACCGATGCCATTGCCGTCTTCAAAACCAGTGATGAACGAAAACCCGTCAACATGCTTCTCCTTGCGATTTGATGTCTCAAAGCTGTGGAAGAGCGCACGAGGTTTAAAGAGTGTTCCGGCGAAGCGTGAGATTTGAGGGATGACGGCGTGGGGCGGCGCAGCTCATCCCTCGCATCATCACGGCTCATCGCAGGACAGAATCGTTACTGATCCTCATCGTTCACCAGATTCTCACCCGATCCTGAGGCGCGAGATAAAGCTTGCTGCCGGGCGCAGGGTTGAAGGCGGCGTACCATTGATCGAAATTCCGCACGGTATCCGCCCGATATTGCGACGGCGAATGCGGGTCGGTCACCAGCCGCTGTCGCAAATTCGGTTCGCGATAGTTGCGCCGCCATACCTGCGCCCAGCCGAGGAAGAAGCGCTGGTCCCCGGTGGTGCCGTCGATCACCGGCGCAGGCTTGCCGCCGAGCGACGCATGATAGGCGTCTAGCGCCACCGCAACGCCTGCCAGATCGCCGATATTCTCGCCCAGGGTAAAGTCGCCCTTCACATGCGCGCCGGGGAACGGTTCATACGCGTCATATTGCTTTACGAGCTTGCCGGTCAGAGCCTTGAAGGCAGCGACATCGGCATCGCTCCACCACTGATTGAGCTTGCCGGTTTCATCATATTTGGCGCCCTGATCGTCGAAATGGTGGCTGAGTTCATGGCCGATCACCGCGCCGATGCCGCCATAATTCACCGCCGGATCGGCATGGGGATCGAAGAAGGGCGGCTGGAGGATGGCGGCCGGGAAGACGATCTCCACCATAGAGAAGTCCGCATAGGCGTTTATCTCCATCGGCGTCATCTGCCATTCCCAGCGATAAATGGGTTTGCCCAGCTTCCCCATCTGATAGTCGAACTCATATCGGTTCGCGCGCAGCGCATTGCCGAACAGGTCGCCCGGCTTCGTCTGGAGCCCGCTATAATCCCGCCATTTTTCAGGATAGCCGATCTTTGGCGTGAAGGCGGCCAGCTTCTTGTGCGCCCGTGCCTTCGCGCCATCGCTCATCCAGCCGAGGCCGTCGATGCGACGGCCCATGGCGGCGATCACATTTTGGACGAGCTGGTCCATTGCCACCTTGGTTTCCGGCGGGAAATAGCGGGCGACATAGATTTTGCCGACTTCCTCGCCCATCGCCTCTTTCACGAAACCGACGGCGCGCTTCCACCGCTCTTCGCGCTGTGGCGTGCCGGATAGGGTGGTGCCGTAGAAGGCGAAGTCGGCGTCGGCGATCCGGTCGGGGAGGTAAGTGGCGTAGCTGTGCAGGCTGCGCAGGAGCAAGGCGTCCTTCAGCACGCCTATCGGCGTCCGCGCGATCAGTGCTGCTTCGCCCGTGATCGCCGTCGGCTGCGCGACGATCAGCGCCTGCGGTTTCAGACGGTTGGCGGCGAAATAGGCCGGGAAGTCGAAGCCGGGCGCGGCTTTCTGCAAATCGGCGAGTGTCATGCGGTTGTAGGTCTTGTCCGCGTCCCGGCTATCGACCTGGGTCCAGTGGACCTTTGCCACTTCCGTTTCGAACGCCATCAGGGCAGCGGCGCGCGCCTTTGCGTCGCTCGCGCCCGCCAGTGTCAGCATCTGTTCGAGATGGGCGAGATAGGCGGTACGGATCGCCGCCATCTTCTCGTCAGATTGCAGATAGAAGTCACGATCCGGCAGGCCGAGGCCGGATTGGCGGAGGTTCAGGATGTAAGTGTCGGGCGCCTTGTCATCCTGTCCCACATGGAAGGTGAAGGGTCCGGCGATACCGGCCCGCGCAGCCTCTGCCGCCAAACGGGCATACCCTACCTTATCCTTTACCGCCGCGATCTTCGCGAGCCAGGGCTTGATGGGGGTCAGGCCCTTCGCTTCGACGGTGGGGGCGTCCAGATAGCTGGCATAGGCGGTGCCGATACGGCTGGCGGGGCCTTTCCTTGCTTCCTCCAATATGCTTCGGGTGCGTTCGCGCGACAGGTCGTCAAGGACGTTGAACGCGCCATAATTGGACTTGTCGGCCGGGATCGGCGTGGCCTTGGCCCAGCCGCCATTGGCGTGAAGGTAGAAATCATCGCCCGGCTTGATGGCCGGGTCCATGCCCTTTTCGTCAAAGCCGTAGCTGCCATAGGTCGGCTTGGCAGGCGGCGCCTGGTCTGCCTGCGCGGCGTTGGTCGCGAGCAGCAGAGCGCCAATCGCCGCGCTCATCAGAAGATTTTTCATCGAAGCATCCCTTGCTTGATCTGATCATGGCAGTTGACCCGGCGCAGGGCGACAAGTCCATGTCAATTGTCGAAAATCGTGCAAAAGCGGCTGCGACCGTCTTCAGGGCAGGCGGATATTCTCGGCGA
Source organism: Sphingobium sp. RC1 (assembly GCF_059738765.1). NCBI lineage: Bacteria > Pseudomonadati > Pseudomonadota > Alphaproteobacteria > Sphingomonadales > Sphingobiaceae > Sphingobium > Sphingobium sp. RC1. The sequence continues at coordinate 405,341 of NZ_AP027306.1, read as the reverse complement.
AAGCGGCCTTCAGGCTGGCGGCATCCAGCGGGTCGAGGCGCGGGAGACGGCCGAGGCTTGGCACTTTGGCAAGCAGAGGGATGATCCGCTCATTTTCCTCATGGGGATCGCCGATGAACGCGATGCCCGCGAGGGGCACGCCCCGGTTGCGCAATGCTTCAATGCTGAGCAGGCTGTGGTTGATCGTGCCGAGCGCGGTGCGGGCGCAAAGGATGACCGGCAGCTGCCAATGGGCGAAGAGATCGGCCATCAGCAAGGTTTCGCTGACGGGCACCAGCACGCCGCCTGCGCCTTCTACGACCAGCGGCCCGTCCACCTGGGGCAAGGCGAGCTTGTTGAGACGCACTTCAACCCCGTCGATCCGCGCCGCGAGATGGGGCGAAGCGGGGGTGGTGAGCCGGTAGGCTTCCGGCAGGATGAGCGCATTGGGGATGCCGCTTAGCCGTGCGACCGTTTCCTTGTCTCCTTCGGGATCAACGCCCGCTTGCACCGGTTTCCAGTAATGCGCGCTGAGTGCGCCTGCGAGCCCGGCAGCGAAGACTGTTTTGCCGATGTCCGTATCGGTCCCGGTGACGGCGAAGCGCGTCATGCCATCACCCTTTGCAGCTCTTCACCAAGAGCCGCCACATCGGCGCGGCCGACATTCAATGTCAGGGAGATCCGCAGACGGCTGGTGCCCGGCGGCACCGTCGGCGGCCGGATGCCGCGCACGTCGAAGCCTGCCTCCTGCAGCGCAGCGGCGGCGGCCATGGTGCGTCGGTCTTCGCCCAGCAGCACGGGGACGATGTGGGTGCGCGGCGCAGGCAAGCCCAGTGGCGCGCAGATGACTTCGGCGGCATCGACGCACAGGGTCTTCAGCCGCGCGCGCAAGTCATCCGCCTGCTCGATCCGATCGAGCGCGGCCGACGCCGCCACCGCCATCAGCGGCGAGGGCGCCGTGGAGAAGATGAAGGGGCGCGCTCGGTTGATCAGATAGTCGATGATGATCTGCGGCCCGCAAATCAGCGCGCCTTCCACGCCCATGGCTTTGCCGCATGTGTGAAGCGTCACGACATTGTGCAGCCCGTCCAACCCGGCGGACAGACCCCGGCCGCTGGGACCAAACACGCCCGTTCCATGCGCTTCATCCAGGATCAGCATCCCGTCATGCTGCGCGGCCAGTTTTGCGAGATCGGCCAGAGGAGCCGTGTCGCCGTCCATCGAATAAAGCGTTTCAACCGCGATCCATATGCGGCCCTTGCCGCCTTCCTCGCGCCAGGCGATGATCAGGTCGGCGAAGCTCTGCACATCATTATGCCGGGCAAAGATAGTGGCGGCCTTGGACAAACGGATGCCGTCATGGACGCTGGCGTGGATCAACTCGTCCGCGACGATCAGGTCGCCGCGCTGCGGCAATGTCGAAAACAAGGCGCAGTTGGCGGCAAAGCCATTGGCGAGAAACAGCGCCGCCTGCGTCCGGAAAAAGGCAGCCGCCTTCGCCTCCAGCCCTTCATGCTCGGGCGCATTGCCGCGCAGCAGGCGGGAGCCGCCCGATCCTACAGGCACGCCACGCGCCACCGCGTCGGCAACCGCCTGCCCGATCAGCGGATCGGACGCGAGGCCCAGATAGTCGTTGGAGGCGAAGTCGCGCCCGGCACGCGGCACCAGACGGCGCAGGCGGCCGCGCTTTTCAAGGGCCGCCAGTTGCGATCGGAAGGGTTCGCTGGTCATGGCGCGCCCTATAGGCCCGCGAGGGGTAGAGGGGCAAGCTGGAGCGCCGCCGCTTCATCCGTCGGACGGGGGAAAGGCACCGCCCTCCCCCGCTCCGGTGCGAAAATCAGAAGGAAAAGCTCAGCGAAAGCGACGCCACATTGTCGTTGGCGTCGTCGGCATGCGGACGGAAGCCATGCTGATGCAAATAGCCGATTTCCGCATTCACATTCTTCGCAATCGGGGTCGTGATGGCGATCATGTTCCGCATCCGCTCCTCGCCCTCGACCCGCTGAAAATTGGTGGTGTTAAGGTCGATGAAGCTTTCATGGCTCAGCACCAGCGCGGTCTTGCCGCCTTCCTTGAAGGGCAGCACATATTTGACATAGGGGCGGACGCGCCAGGCCGTGCCATCGACGCCTTCGCGCCAGCGCTCTTCAAGGCGCAGGCGGGCGCTGAGCTGGCCGGGGCCGATCTTCACGATATTGTCGAACGTCACCTGCTGCCGGCCGCGATGTTCCATCACCGAGAAGTCACCGGCATTGTAATTCGGATCATGGGTATAACCCGCCCAAACCGTCACCTTCTTGCTGACCTTGTAGCCGATCAACGAGTTCATCTCGACCTCGTAGAGACCGTCGCGGTCGTTGCTGAACCGGGCGATCACCTCCTGCGAGAAGCGCCATTTGTCGCTCAGTTTCACAGTGGCGCTAACGCCGGTCCAAAGCTGGTCATCCTCCGTGGCATGCGCCACAGCCGGAATGGCCAAAGCCACCAGCGCAGGCGCCAGTTTCAAAATCGGTCGCATCATAGTCTCCCTCCGCCCCATGGCGTCGGGGCGCGACTATGACCTTTATGTGACAACGTCATTCTCTTTTATGTAAAATTTGTGACTATTGTTTCTGTATCATGACCGATAGCGGCAACCGTCAAAGCCGATTTGATCGGCCTTCCGACTTCCGCATAAAAAATGACCCCGCCCCATGACAGGGCGGGGTCATATCCTTTTCGTTGCGAAATGCCGTCAGACGCCGTGCGCCAGCGCGGCGAGCAAGAGCAACGCGACGATGTTCGTGATCTTGATCATCGGATTGACCGCAGGCCCGGCGGTGTCCTTGTAGGGATCACCCACGGTATCGCCGGTCACAGCTGCCTTGTGCGCTTCCGACCCTTTACCGCCATGGTTGCCATCTTCGATATATTTCTTGGCATTGTCCCATGCGCCGCCGCCCGATGTCATGGAAAGGGCGACAAAGAGGCCGGACACGATCACGCCCAGCAGCAATGCACCCAGCGCCGCAAAGCCATTGGGTGTTCCGGCAACGGCAGAGATCGCGAAATAGACGACGATCGGCGCCAGCACCGGCAACAGGCTGGGGATGATCATCTCCTTGATCGCCGCGCGGGTGACAAGGTCGACAGTGCGGGCATAGTCGGGCCGTGAGGTCCCTTCCATGATGCCGCTGTTGGTGGCGAACTGATCGCGAACGTCCTTCACCACGTCGCCCGCCGCGCGACCGACTGCGGTCATGCCCATTGCGCCGAACAGATAGGGTAGCAGCGCGCCCAGCAGCAGGCCGACGATGACATAGGGATTGGACAGGCTGAAATCGACCGGCTCGGTCAGGCCGAGGGCCGAGTTGTAGAATTTCAGATCCTCCGTGTAGGCGCCGAACAGCACCAGCGCGGCAAGCCCGGCCGATCCGATGGCATAGCCCTTCGTCACCGCCTTGGTCGTATTGCCCACAGCGTCCAGCGCATCGGTCTTGCCCCGCACGCTGTCGTCGAGATGCGCCATCTCTGCGATGCCGCCCGCATTGTCGGTGACGGGGCCATAGGCGTCGAGCGCCACGACCATGCCCGCCAGCGCCAGCATCGCTGTCGCCGCAAAGGCAATGCCGATCAGGCCCGCCAGCTGATGCGCCACGATGATCCCGGCGACGATCACCAGCGTCGGCAGCGCGGTCGCTTCCAGACTGACTGCCAGCCCCTGGATCACGTTGGTGCCATGACCGGTCTCCGACGCGCGAGCGATGCTGCGCACCGGACGATAGTTGGTGCCGGTATAATATTCCGTGATCCAGACGATCAGGCCCGTAACGGCAAGGCCCACCATCATCGACCAGAACAGCGCCATGCCGGTGTAGCCGCCCGCCCCGTCCAGATCGGTGCCAAAGCGCACGTTGAGGTCGCCCAGCGTGAACTGCGTGACGAAATACAGCGCGGGGATCGAAAGGATCGCCGTTGTCCAGAAGCCTTTGTAGAGCGCCCCCATGATCGACTGGTTGGAACCAAGGCGCACCATATAGGTGCCTATGATCGACGTGATGATGCACACCCCGCCGACGATCAGCGGCAGCGCCATCAGCCGTTGCAGGAAGATGTTATCGACCCCGCTCACCAGCAGTGCCGTCAGCACCATGGTCGCACCAACGGTGACGACGTAGGTTTCGAACAGGTCGGCCGCCATGCCGGCGCAGTCGCCGACATTGTCGCCCACATTGTCGGCGATCACGGCGGGATTACGTGGGTCATCCTCGGGTATACCTGCTTCCACCTTGCCCACGAGGTCGGCGCCGACGTCCGCCGCCTTGGTAAAGATGCCACCGCCCAGGCGCGCGAAGATAGAGATGAGGCTGGCGCCGAAGGCCAATGCGACCAGAGAGTCAATCACCAGACGATCGTCAGGCGCATGACCTGCGGGTCCGGTCAGATACCAGAAGAAGACACTGATCGCGAGCAGCGCCAGACCCGCCACCAGCATGCCGGTGATCGCGCCAGCACGAAAGGCGACGGTGAGGCCGCTCTGCAGCGTCGTGCGTGCCGCTTCGGCGGTGCGGACATTGGCGCGCACCGAAATGTTCATGCCGATGAAGCCAGCCGATCCGGACAGGATCGCCCCGATCAGGAAGCCGATTGCGGACGTTGCGCCCAAAAAGAAGAAGACGATCGCCGCAACCACGACCCCGACCATGCCGATGGTCATATATTGGCGGCTGAGATAGGCCTTTGCCCCTTCCTGGATCGCCCCCGCGATAGCTTGCATGGTTTCATTACCGGCGGAGGCCGCCAATACCTGACGACTGGTTATCAGGCCGTAGAGCAGGGCTAATAGCCCGCACCCTATGGCGATATAGACAATCTGCATGGATGTTCCTCTCCCCCTGTTTTTGCTGTCATCGGCCGCTCCGCAGGGAAAAACGGGCGGGCGAAAGGCATAAGCGCGGGCGGCCGGAATTCACGCATCCGGCATCATGCACAGCGTCAATCAGCATCAAGGTTACGCGCATCATGGGCGTCCAACCGGGCTGAGAAAAGGATGGACGGAAGCTACAGACAGGACGGGCGACGTCAAGCCGTTACGAAACGCATCCGAATCAGGGCCTTGCGGCGTCCCGGCTTAGCCATGTTCCCAGCCAAGCCGGTCGGGCAACGGCATATCTGCGCCGTCGATGATCAGCTTCAGCCCCGACCCCGATGAGAAACGACCCACCGGAATGGCCCGTACTGGCGGCTTTGTCGTGGGCGGCAGTGCGAACAGCAGTTCATAGTCATCGCCCGCCCGCGCCGCTGCGATCTGAGCGGCAGTGCTGCCGCCGCTCACCAACTCCAGCGCCGGGGAAAGCGGAACATGATCGATGGTGACAGCCAATCCGCTAGCCTGCGCCATGCGGGCGGCATCGATCAGCAGGCCATCGGACACATCCATCATCGCATGGACTTGGCCTGCAAGCAGCGCGCCTTCGGTGAGCCGGGGCCGGGGGCGGCGATAAGCCTCCACCAACGGCCCTGATGCGGCGGCGTTCGCGCGGATCAGTTCAAGCCCCGCTCCGGCATCGCCAACGGGACCCGTCAGATAGAGACGATCACCTGCGCACGCGCCGCTACGGGCGGGCACGGCACCGCTTGTCTCACCAATCGCCGTCAGACTGTAGCTGCGCGGACTGCCGTGCGGCATCTGCACCGTGTCGCCGCCCAATAGCGGCATGGCATGACGGCTGAGCGCCTCGCCCAGCCCCTCCAGAAAGGCCGCGTCCCAGCCATCGTCGCCCGACAGCGCGTAATTGAGCAGGCAACCCACTGGCCGCGCACCCTTGGCGGCAAGGTCGGAGAGGTTCACGGCGGCAAGCTTCCAGCCAATGTCCGCAGGGGGATCGACGGGGAGATAATGCACCCCCTCCACCATCGTGTCGCTGGTGAGTATCAGGCGGGCGCCGCCCACGTCCAACACCGCCACATCGTCCTGCAAGCCGCGCGCGGCGGGATCATTGGCCAGCAGGCGCAGGAGGGTCAGGAAGCGGGTTTCAGCGGACATAATTGACTGTTACTGGCGCACGTCCTTCGCCACGCCGTCCAGCAGGCCGTTGACGAAACCCGCCTCGCGCTTGTCGTAAAAGGCATGAGCAACATCGACATATTCGCTGATGACCGTGCCGGTCGGTACATCCTTGCGCGCGATCAGTTCATAGGCGCCTGCCCGCAAAATCTGGCGCATCGGCTTGTCGAGCCGCTCAAGGCTCCAGCCCTTGGACAGGCGGGCGGTGATCATGGCGTCAATTTCGCCGCGCCGCTTGTCCACGCCGGTCACGACATCGTCGAAAAAGCTTTCCTCCGCATCGGCATAGGTCACATCCTCGATCGTCGCGCCCAGCCGGTGCTGATGAAATTCATGCAGCAGGGTGGCGAGGGGCGTCCCTTCCATTTCCAGCTGGTACAGCGCCTGCACCGCGGCAAGCCGGGCTGCGGAGCGGGATTTGGAGCGTTCGGTCATCGGGATTCCATATAGCCGTGCGGGCTGGGCCTGTCGAAGCCCTGCCCTTCTTGAAGAAAATACTGCCCTTCGACAAGCTTGGGGCGAACGGAAGTTATTTAGAGCGGTTTTCGATCTGATAGGATCAGATCGAAAACCGCTCTAACCCTTTGTTTGCCGCGATTTCTTAACCAGCGATCGATTCCGATCGCTTGGCAATCGCTCGAAGCCGCACCGCCACCGAGGCGGCATGGGCAGGTAGCCCCTCCGCCTCCGCCAGCGCGACCGCCGCCGGGCCGATGGCGTCGATCGCAGCCTGATCCAGGCTGAGGAAGCTGGTGCGTTTCATGAAGTCGAGCACCGAGAGTCCTGAGGAAAAGCGCGCGCGCCGTCCCGTGGGCAGCACATGGTTGGGGCCTGCGACGTAATCGCCCACAGCTTCGGGCGTCATGCGGCCCAGAAACACCGACCCGGCATGGCGGACCTGCGTAAACAGGGCGTCGGGATCATCCACCGCCAGTTCCAGATGCTCGGCAGCGAGACGGTTTACCAGCGGCATCGCTTCTTCCAGATCGCGCACGAGAATGATTGCGCCGTTTGCCGCCCAGCTGGTCGTGGCGACTGCCTGCGTCGACAATAGCGGCAGTCGCTTTTCGACGGCCGCCGCCACCGCATCGGCGAAAGCGGCATCGTCTGTAAACAGGATCGACTGGCTGGTCGGATCATGTTCGGATTGGCTCAGCAGGTCGGCGGCGATCCAATCCGGATCATTTTTCCCATCGGCGACGACGACGATCTCGGACGGTCCTGCGACCATATCGATGCCGACTACGCCATAAAGCTGACGCTTGGCTTCGGCGACCCAAGCGTTACCGGGGCCTGTGATGACATCGACCGGATTTATCCGATCCGTGCCATAGGCGAGCGCAGCCACGGCCTGCGCGCCGCCCACTCGCCAGATTTCCTCGATACCGGCAATGCTGGCAGCGGCAAGGACGAGCGGGTTGATCACGCCATTGGGCGTCGGCGTCACCATGGCGATGCGTGACACGCCAGCCACCTTGGCGGGAATGGCGTTCATCAAAAGCGAGCTGGGATAGGCCGCCCGGCCGCCCGGCACGTAAAGCCCGGCCGCATCCACCGGCTGCCAGCGCGCGCCCAGCCGTACGCCGACGCTGTCGGTGCCGTCGCTGTCCTGCGGCCGCTGCTTTTCGTGATAGGTGGTGATCCGCGCCGCTGCCAGTTCCAGCGCATCGCGCAACTCAGGCGAGATGCCATCCAGCGCGGCGCGGCACTCAGCGGGTGTAACCGCCCAGCCGCTTGCCTCCAGATCGTGCCGGTCGAACCGGCTGGTGTAATCGGCCAGCGCGGCGTCGCCTTCGGCGCGGACGCGCTTCAGGATTGCCGCGACGTCGCGCGACACATCTTCATCCGCCTCGCGCCGGGCGTCGACCAGCGCCGTGAAGGCGGCGGGGAAATCAGCGTCGCGGCTGTCGAGCCTAAGCGGCATCGCGCTTCCCCACGGCCTTGCGGAAGCTTTCCACCAGCGGCGCCAGTTCCGCCGATCGCATCTTGTAGGCAGCGCGATTGACGACAAGGCGCGCCGACACCTGCATGATGACATGGGTTTCGACCAGCCCGTTCGCTTTGAGCGTCGCGCCTGATGAAACAAGATCAACGATCCGGCGTGACAGGCCGAGGGAGGGCGCGAGTTCCATCGCCCCGTTCAGCTTGACGCATTCGGCCTGGATGCCGCGCGCCTCATAATAGCGGCGCGTGAGGTAAGGATATTTGGTGGCAACCCGCACATGGCTCATCGCCGCCTCATCCTCGCCCGCAAGGTCAACGGGTTCAGCGACCGACAGACGGCAATGACCGATGTCGAGGTCGACCGGCGCATAGAGTTCCGAATAGTCGAACTCATCAACCACGTCCGACCCGACGATGCCGATCTGCGCCGCGCCATGGGCGACGAAGGTCGCGACGTCGAAGGCGCGCACGCGAATGATCGAGATATCGGGCCGGTTGGTGGCGAAACGCAGCGCCCGGCTTTTCTTGTCATGAAATTCCGCTTCAGGCTCGATACCGACGCGCGCGAGCATCGGCAGCGCTTCATCGAGGATGCGGCCCTTGGGAATGGCGAGTGTGAGCGGACGAGTCATGACCGGCGGGCCTTAGCCGCGCGCGCCGCAAAGGACAATATTCATGCAGCTTGCGCCAGTGCAGCCTCGGTGGCCTCGATCCAGCCACCGCCCAGCACCCGGTCGCCCGCGTAGAGCACGGCGGCCTGACCCGGCGCCACGCCATATTCGGGGGCGTCAAACATCAGGCGATCACCCTCCAGCCTTGCCGGAACAGGCTTTGCCATCGACCGCACCTTGGCCGTCAGCGGCCCGCTGAAGTTGCCGCCAAGCCAGTTGATGTCGCTCAGCCGCGCCGCTGACACCGCAAGCGCTGCTTTGGGTCCAACGATCACCCGCCGAGCATCGGCGTCCAGACGGACGACATAGAGCGGCTCGGCCTGCCCGCCGATCTCCAGCCCCTTACGCTGGCCTACGGTGTAGTGGATCAGCCCCTTATGCGTGCCCATGATGCGGCCGTCGATATGGACGATATCGCCACCTTCGTCCGCATCCGGGCGCAGCTTGCGAACCACGCCAGCATAATCGCCATCGGGTACGAAGCAGATGTCCTGACTGTCCGGCTTCAGCGCCACCGACAGGCCAAGTTCTGCTGCAATTTCCCGCACCTGCGGCTTGGGGAGGCCGCCCAGCGGAAAGCGCAGATAATCAAGCTGTGCCTGCGTCGTGGCGAAAAGGAAATAGCTCTGGTCCCGCGCGGGATCGGCCGCGCGGTGCAGTTCGGCGCCCTGCGCGCCTTCGACGCGGCGGACATAATGGCCGGTCGCCAGACAATCGGCGCCCAAATCGCGCGCGATCTGGAACAGGTCGGTGAACTTCACCCCCATATTGCATTTGACGCAGGGTATGGGCGTCCGTCCGGCCATATATTCATCGGCAAAACCGGCGATGACGGAATCCCTGAAACGGCTTTCATAATCGAAGACATAATGGGCGATGCCTATACGGTCGGCGACAGCGCGCGCGTCCCGTATATCCTGCCCCGCGCAGCAGCTACCGGTGCGACCGACAGCCGCGCCGTGATCGTAAAGCTGTAGCGTGACGCCGATGGTTTCGGCGCCCGTACGCGCGGCAAGGGCGGCGACGACGCTCGAATCGACGCCGCCAGACATGGCAACGACGATTCGCCGCTTCGCAAGCGGTTCGGGCAACTGGAACTGGGGCTGCATGGCCGGGCATATAATCGTCCGCGCCGTTGCATTCCAGCGGGATTCCACGCCGCGCGCTGCAAAGCGTCGTTTCGGCCGTGCGAGTTTACCGGACCTTATCCTTTTTTCGCTACCTCCTCTCACATGGATTTTGGTTTCCTTCGGGCAGGCGGGCTCAAACCCGCCAATGCCAGACCCGTCAGTCGGCCGCATGCGCCGGTCTGGCCGCTGCTGCGCGCCGCTTCGGCGGCGGAGCAGGCGGCCAGCCCGACCGCGCGGGCGGTGGCCGGGGTCCTGCGGGGGCAGGACGAGACGAGCGACTGGATCCAGGATTTGGCCGAAGTTTTCGCGCCACGTCCGGGCGGCATGATCGAGGCCGCACGCCCAACGGGAAGTTTCAACCCGTTGATCGCACAGCATTTAAGAGTGGGACAAGGATGATGAAGGGGGCGTTTACCGTGGCGCTTTAGCTGATCTTCAGGGCTGACGCGCATACCGGTTGCCGCTGCTGAATTCGGCAACGCCAGTGCCGCTTTTTGAGGGTGAGAATGATAGAAAATCAGAAAATCCGACCTGCTCAGGTCGTCGGGCCGCTCGGGGAACCCTTGACTCTGGAGAGCTTGCCTCCCGCGAATACGACGCGTTGGGTCGTCCGTCGCAAGGCTGAGGTGGTCGCCGCCGTCAATGGTGGTTTGTTGACCGTCGATGAAGCCTGCGCGCGCTATTCGTTGACGCTTGAGGAATTTGCGGGCTGGCAGCGCGCTGTCGATCGATCGGGCATGCACGGCCTGCGCGTTACGCGGATCCAATATTACAAGTCGCTCTACGAACGGCAGCAGAAATACTGATCCTCCTTGTCCGGCTCAACGCCGGATAGCGAAGGATGCAGGCACATCAAGGGTCGCCGGATGCAAATCCGGCGGCCCTTTCGCTTGGATCGCGCACCGATTCACCAGCCATTGTCAAGCCAGAAACATTTCCCAGGGAACGCGAAGCCGACTTCGCCGTTAAATACATCAGCCAACCCGCTGGGGGCGGTGGTCCAAGGAGAGTGTGAAATGGGTATCATTTTGTGGCTTGTTGTCGGCGGTATCATCGGCTGGCTTGCCAGCATGGTCATGCGCACCGATGCGCAGCAGGGCATCCTTCTAAACATCGTGGTGGGCATAGTCGGCGCCTTTATCGGCGGCCTGATCTTCAGTGGCGGTTCGATCAATGAGGGTCTGACGCTGTACAGCTTCCTCGTGTCCCTCGTGGGTGCGATCGTGCTGCTTGCCATCGTCAATCTGGTCCGTCGCGGATCGATGCGTTAACCACCCCGGAAGCTACGCTGGCGGGTATGAAGGGCTGCGTTTCGACGCGGCCCTTTTTGCCGTTCGTTCAGCCGCGTCCCGCAAACCAGCGATAGATCGCCAGAACCGCTATCGAGCCCAATACGGCCGCAAGAAAGCTCGCCTGTTCATCCGCTTCATAGACACCCAACAGTCGGCCGACATAAGCGGCGAATAATGCTCCAGCTATTCCCAGCAGGATCGTAACCACGCATCCACCGGGATTTCTGCCCGGCATCACGAACCGCGCAATCGCTCCTGCGAACAGGCCGACGATGATCCAACCTAGTAATTCCATCCTAGCCTCCCATCCACTTCATGCCGCATAGCGCCATAGGCGCATGAATTTGGCAAGCAAAGGCGGCCCGCCCGCGTTGCTCCGTCGGTGCGCAAAGTGTATTGAGGGTTGAGCCGGGTGATGTATTTATATAACACAGCGCCGGTCGGCCCGTCGGCCGAATGATGGAATCAGGATGAATTACGAAACTCAGGTGGCCGGAGATGTTCCGGCGCGCGTCTTTGGCGAAGAACCGCGCCCTTCAAGGCGGCGGGCGTTGACGATTGGCGCGGTGATTGCGATCATCCTGATTGCCGTTGCAGCCTGGATCAGCATGCATGGCAAGAGCGGAGACGGGGCAGCCCCTGCGGAAGAGGCCCCGGTCGTCACCGTCCTCGTGCCGGGCCAGTCCGTCGTGGCCCGCACCGTCAGCGGCACGGGATCGCTGGCCGCGCGTGTGGAAATGCCTGTCGGAGTCGTCGGTGAGGGCGGGCAGGTGACGCGCGTCCTGGTGCAACCGGGTGATTGGGTTCGCGCCGGGCAGGTGCTTGCGGTGATCGAACGGTCGGTCCAGACTGAGCAGGTTCGCTCGCTCGCGGCGCAGGTAGAAGTGAACCGCGCCGATGCGAAGCTGGCGCAGGCGCAGCTCGACCGTGCCCAGGCCCTTGTGAAGCGCGGCTTCATCAGCCGGGCTGATATCGATCAGCGTACCGCCACGCGTGATGCCGCCAACGCCCGCGTGAATGTCGCGGTCGCGCAATTGGCCGAACAGCGCGCCCGGACGGGACGGCTTGATATTCGTGCCCCTGCATCCGGGCTGATCCTGACTCGCGATGTCGAACCCGGCCAGATTGTCGGTTCGGGCAGCGGCGTGCTTTTCCGCATGGCCAAGGATGGCGAGATGGAACTTCTGGCCCAACTGAGCGAGAGCGATCTCGCCACGTTGCGGCCGGGCAACAGCGCGACGGTCACCCCTGTCGGCGGCCAGACGGAATTCACCGGACACATTTGGCAGGTTTCGCCGGTCGTCGATCCACAGACGCGGCAGGGCATCGCGCGCATCTCCATACCCTATAACAAGGCGATCCGCCCGGGCGGATTTGCCGCCGCCCGCATCGTCAGCGGCACGGCAACGGCCCCGCTGCTGCCGGAGTCCGCCGTGCAGACCGATGCCAAGGGACAGTTTGTCTACATCGTCAACGCGCGGGATGAGACCGAACGGCGCGGCGTCGAGGTCGGACAGGTCTCCCCGAAGGGCGTTGCGGTTACGCGCGGCCTGAATGGCGGCGAACGCATTGTCGCATCGGCAGGCGCCTTTCTGCGGCCGGGGCAGAAGGTGCGGCCGCAAGTTCAAAAGGCCGGGTAAGCCCGCGCAGGCGAGGAAGCCGTCATGAGTTTTCGTAATATGTCGGCCTGGGCCATCCGCAACCCGGTGTCCCCGCTTGTGCTGTTCGTCGCCCTGCTTCTCGCGGGAATGGTCAGCTTTGGCCGCATGGACATCAACCAGCAGCCCGACATCACCTTTCCCATTGCGCAGGTGCTGGTACTACAACCGGGCGCCGCGCCGCCGGAACTGGAAACCCAGGTGACGCAGCGTGTCGAGGCCGCCGTGCGCGGCATCAGCGGCGTTGACGAGATCACCTCGACCGTCTCCGAAGGCAATTCGATGACGATCGTGCAGTTCCAGATTGGAACGCCGATCGATCGGGGCGTTGCCGACGTCAAGAACGCTGTCGACCAGATCCGTAGCGAATTGCCAGAAGGCATATTGGAACCGCAGGTGACGCGGCTCGATGCCGATCGTCCGATCGCCTATTTCAGTGCCGAAGCGACCGACATGACGCTCGAACAATTGTCATGGTATGTCGACAATACTGTCGCCAAGCGTCTGCTTGCCGTGCCGGGCATGGCGGCGGTCAGGCGTGGCGGCGGCGTTACCCGCGAAATTCGCGTCATTCTTGACCCCGCCAAGCTGCAGTCGCACGGCGTCACCGCCGCGCAGGTCAATGGGCAGTTGCAACAGGTCAACCTGAACGCGGCGGGCGGCCGCACCGAAATCGCGGGAGCCGAGCAGGCGATCCGCGTGCTCGGCAATGCACAGGACGCTTATGCCCTGAGCCAGACCCAGATCGCCATCTCCGGCGGCCGCACCGTTAAGCTGTCCGACCTTGCCGATGTGCGCGACATGTATGGCGAACAACGGTCGCTTTCGCTGATGAATGGCATGCAGGTGACGAGCTTCAGCATGGAAAAGGCAAAGGGATCATCCGACGTCACCGTGTTCGACAATGCGATCAAGGTGCTGGACCAGCTTAAGAAAGAAAATCCGAAGATCCGTTACAAGGAACTCTTCAACAGCGTCGATTATACCAAGAGCCAATATCATGCGGCGATGCAGTCCATGATCGAGGGCGCCGTGCTGGCGGTCGTCGTCGTGTTCCTGTTCCTGCGTGACTGGCGCGCGACGATCATTGCCGCCACGGCAATCCCGCTGTCAGCCATTCCGACCTTCTGGTTCATGGATATGATGGGATTCACGCTCAACGTGACCTCCTTGCTGGCACTCAGCCTGGTCGCGGGTGTGCTGGTCGATGATGCCATCGTGGAAATCGAAAATATCGTGCGCCACATGCGCATGGGCAAGACAGCCTATCAGGCATCGATCGACGCGGCCGACGAGATTGGCCTGGCCGTGCTGGCGACGACGATGGCTATTGTCGCCGTATTCCTGCCAGTTGCGCTGATGCCCGGAGTTTCGGGCCAGTTCTTCATCCAGTTCGGCATGACCGTCGTGGTCGCGGTGCTGCTCAGCCTGGCGGTCGCCCGCCTCATCACGCCGATGATCGCCGCCTATTTCCTCAAGGCGCACGGTCAGGAAAGTCATGGTGAAGGCTGGCTGATGGACGTCTATATGCGTGTGCTGCACTGGTCGCTCGATGAAAGCCGGGCCAAAGCCTATCGCGCATCAGGCACCCGACCCCGCTTCGCCGCGTGGCTGCGCGACCACCGCATCTGGACCGTCGGCATCGGGGGGCTAGCCTTCATCGCTACGCTGCTCGCCTTCGGGACGCTGCCAATGGCATTCCAGCCATCGATGAACACCGATTATAGCCAGGTGAAGATCGAAACCGTGCCGGGAAGCACGCTACAGCAAACTACGGCAGTCGCCCGGCGCGTTGCGGACATGTTGACGGCCGACACCAAGTTCGTCAACGCGGCCTTCGCCGACATCCAACCGACCAGCGCCAACATCTATCTTACACTGAAGAAGGACCGGCCCGCTTCCTCGGTCGAGTGGGAACGCAGCATGGCGCCCCGCTTCCAGCAAATTCCGGATGCCCGTGTGAACTTCCAGTCGCAAGCGGGTGGAGGCATGGGCCGTGACGTTACGATCATGCTGGGCAGCGACAATGCCGCGCTGCTGGATCGTGTCGCTAACAAGCTGGTTTCCGAAATGAGCGGCGTGAAGGAAGTCCGGTCGCCCCGGGTCCAGGGCGACATGAATCGGCCCGAGATCATCATCAAACCCCGATTCGACCTAGCCGCGAGCCTGGGGGTCACGACCGTCGCGCTCAGCCAGACCATCCGCGTGGCCACGATCGGCGACATTGACCAGAATACCGCCAAATTCTCGCTTTCTGACCGGCAGATTCCCATCCGGGTCGCGATGGCGGAGGACAGCCGCAGCGACATCGCGACGATCGAGAATATGCCCGTGCCGACCGTCAGCGGTGGCTCTGTGCCGCTCAAGGTCGTCGCCGATATCGAATTCGGTGCCGGGCCGACGCAGATCCGTCGCTATAACCAGATCCGCCGGATCGTCGTCGATGCCGACTTCGCGCCAGGCATCGTCAGCAGTCAGGCGATGAAGAAGATCAACGCCCTGCCCACGATGAAGGAGATCAACGAAGGCCGCATCCCCGGCATTGAGAAGATCAACACCGGCGAGTCGAAATGGCAGGCGGAAATGCTGAAGAATTTCGCCGTCGCGGTTATTTCCGGCATCCTGCTCGTGCTCGCGGTGCTGACACTGCTCTACAAGCGGTTGATGCCGCCGTTCGTCAATCTGGGATCGCTGCTGCTGGCGCCGCTTGGCGGGGCATTGGCGCTGCATCTTACCGGGCACCCCATCTCGATGCCGGTGATGATCGGCATATTGATGCTGCTCGGGATCGTCGCGAAGAACTCCATTCTGGTGATCGACTTCGCGCTGGAGGAAATCCAGAAGGGCGTGCCAAGGTTCGACGCGATCATCGATGCGGGGCACAAGCGCGCTCAGCCCATCGTCATGACCACCGTCGCGATGGTTGCGGGCATGGTCCCCACCGCCATCTCGCTGGGAGGCGACAGCGCATGGCGCGCGCCCATGGGCATAACGGTGATCGGCGGTTTGCTGCTCTCCACGCTCCTCACCCTTGTGATCGTGCCCGCGACATTCAGTCTGGCGCTACAGATCGAAGGATGGGCGGGTCCGCGCCTCAGCCGCCGTCTGCTCACATACAAGCCGGGGGACGATGCAAAGCATGAGGGAAATGCACAACCGGCGGAATGATGGCAGTCGGATCGCCTGAAAGAAGCGCATGGCTGAACGAAACGGCGGCGTAACCGTTGGACGGACGATGAAGCAGCTTCCCGTTCCCCCGATCGCCGCCGACGTGCCTGTCCGGGTGCCGCGCGATATGCGGGTGGTTGCGACGGGCATGTTGATCGCGATGGCGCTGCTGTTCCTCGCCGCGCGATCTACCGTCCATCTGCATCCAGCTATCGGTTTCGTTCAGGCTTTTGCGGAAGCCGCGATGGTGGGCGGCCTTGCCGACTGGTTCGCCGTCACCGCGCTGTTCCGGCATCCGCTGGGCCTGCCCATCCCGCACACGGCGATCATCCCGCGCAACAAAGACCGGATCGGCGATACGCTAGCCTTCTTCCTGCGCGACAATTTCCTAACCCCCGCTGTCGTTGCGCGCAGAATGCAGCGGCTGGACGTCGCCGCCGCCGCAGGGCGCTTCCTCGCCAGCCCGTCAGGAGGCGACGGCCGCTTGCGGGAAGGCGCGTCGCGGCTGGTGGCGGACATGCTGGAGGCGCTTGATCAGGAACGGCTTGGCGGCATGGTCAAGGGTGCGATCGCTCAACGGCTGCGGGGCATGAACATCGCGCCGCTGATCGGGCAGGCCATAGAGGCGGCGATGCGCGATGGCCGCCATGCGCCGGTGATGGACGGCATCATCCATTGGGCCGATCGTACGCTGGAGGCCAATGACCACCTTATCCGCCAGATGGTGCATGACCGGGCGGGCAAGATTTTGCGCTGGACGGGATTGGATGAAAATCTGTCCAACACCATCATCGACGGGCTGCGGCGGCTGCTGGCCGAGATGTCAGCTGACCCGCATCATAGCCTGCGCCTCAAGGCCGAAGAAGGCATGGCGAAGCTGGCAAGCGACCTGCAATTCGATGCCGCCATGCAGGAACGCGTGGCCCGCATCCGCGACGAGATCGTGGAAAATCCCGCAATGCAACGGTGGATAGACGGCCTTTGGGAACAGGCACGATCCGGCCTGCTGCGCGCCATCCGCGATCCGGGCAAGGCGATGGCGGGGCGGCTGGGCGAGGCGCTGCGCCAGCTGGGCACCACGCTTCAGGACAATGCCCGCCTGCGGCTGCTGATCAACCGCTTCGTACGCCGCGCCGCCGTTGGTGCGACGGCCGCCTATGGCGATTCCATCGTGAAGCTGGTGAGCGAAACCGTGCGCGGCTGGGACGCGGGAACCGTGACCAGCCGCCTCGAAAGCGCTGTCGGTCGCGACCTTCAATATATCCGGATCAACGGTACTTTGGTCGGTGGCCTTGTAGGATTGGCCATTCATGCGGTCGACACACTGTTTTGACATCTTGCCGCGAACAGGCTTGAAAGCCTGATCACCGATCCCTAGCTGGCGTCGGCAAGCTTATGCGTTGCAAATTGCAACCGTAATAAGGGGATTTTCATGACCAGCCTCTTCGATCCTGTTCAGTTGGGCACCATCAAGGCCCGCAATCGCATATTGATGGCGCCGCTCACCCGCGCCCGCGCCAGCCGCGATCATGTGCCGACGCCAATCATGGCCGACTATTATCGCCAGCGTGCCTCGGCCGGCCTGATCATCAGCGAAGGCATAGGCGTGTCGCGTCAGGGGCTTGGATGGCCCTTCGCACCGGGCATCTGGACGGCTGAGCAGACGGAGGCCTGGAAGCCGATCACGAAGGCCGTGCATGATGCTGGAGGCCGCATCTTCGCGCAGCTCTGGCACATGGGACGCCTCGTCCATTCGAGCGTCAGCGGGCAGCAGCCCGTGTCTTCCAGTCCGATCGCCGCGCCCGGCCACGCCCATAGCTATGAAGGCAACAAGCCCTATGAGCAGCCCCGTGCGCTGGACGCAGAGGAAATCCCGGCCCTGATCGCCACCTATGTCACAGCCGCGCGCAATGCTCGCGAAGCCGGATTTGACGGCGTTCAGGTTCACGCCGCCAACGGCTATCTGCTCGACGAATTTCTTCGCGACGGCGTCAACCAGCGGCAGGATGCTTATGGCGGCAGCCCCGACAACCGCGTCCGGCTACTGCGCGAGATCACGCAGGCCGTAGCGGACGCCGTTGGCGCCGACCGGACGGCGGTGCGGATTTCGATCAATGGCGCCTCGCAGGGTACGGACGACAGCGATCCCGCCAGCCTTGCCATCGCCATCGCCAAGGCGCTGGACCCGATTGGCATCGCCTTTCTGGAGATGCGCGAGCTGCGTCCGGACGGTAGCCGGGGCGCGAGCGACGTCGCGCGTCAGTCGCCGCTCATCCGCCGTCATTTCAGCGGCCCGCTCGTCCTGAACAGCGATTATGACGCGGCTCGGGCGCAGGAGGATTTGGACAGCGGCCTTGCCCAGGCGATCAGCTTTGGCCGTCCGTTCATAGCCAATCCCGACCTGCCCGATCGCCTGTCGCTAGGAGCTCCGCTTAACCCCTTGAGCACCGATACGCTCTACACGCAGGGCCGCGAGGGCTATGTGGATTATCCGGTTCTCGCCAAGGCGGGCTGAGCCTTAAGGAGAAAGGGCCGCTCCGAGGGTCGGCCCTTTCTCCAAAAAAGAAGTGAAGCCCTTCGACAAGCTCAGGGCGAACGGATTAAGAGGCGGTGCCCAGGTAGAGCGAGAAGCGCCTAGGCGCCAAATTTCTCGCGCAGGCCCAGCATGGCGATCGCGGCCTTGGCCGCTTCGCCGCCCTTGTCCTTCTCATCCGGCTTGGCGCGGGTCAGCGCCTGCGCCTCATTCTCGACGGTCAGGATGCCATTGCCGATGGGAATGCCGTCCATGCTGAGCGCCATAAGGCCCCGAGCGCTTTCGTTCGAGACCACTTCGAAATGATAGGTTTCGCCGCGGATCACCACGCCGATCGCCACGAAACCGTCATAGCGTCCGGACTCTGCCGCCAGCGCAACCGCACCGGGGATTTCCAGTGCGCCGGGCACCGTCACGACTTCATATTTATGCCCTTCCGCCTCCAGCGCGGCCACCGCACCTTCGATCAGCAGGTCATTGAGATGTTCGTAGAAGCGGGCTTCAACGATCAGGAATTTCGCCACGGCCGATATCCTTTTTTATAGCTCGACGGGTCGATGCCCAACCACGGCGAGGTCATAGCCGTCAAGCGCGATGAGGCTGTGGCTGGAATTGGTGAGCAGGACCATGTCGTGCACGCCGAGTTCCGCGAGGATTTGCGCGCCCACGCCATAGTCGCGCAATTCGTCCATGCCGCTGACAGGCTGGCCAGCATGGTGGCGCAGGATGCGGGTCAGGAAATCGGTTGGCGAATTACTGGTCAGGACGACAATGAGGCCCGCGCCTTCCTTGGCGATGATCTCCATCGACTTGCGCAGAATTTCGCAGCGGGGGCCGCTGGCGCCGTAAACATCGTCGAGCAGCGAGAGCTGATGCACACGCACCAGCGTCGGTTCGTCGGGCGAAACATGGCCCTTTTGCAGCACCAGCTGTTCGCTTTGCGTCGCCTTGTTATAGAAGCTGATCGCCTTCCAGTCGCCGCCCCACTTGCTGTTGAAGACGGTTTCGGCGCGGCGTTCAACCATATGATCATGACGGCGGCGATAGGCGATTAGATCGCGGATCGTGCCGATCTTCATCTTGTGCTTCTGCGCGAAGGGGATGAGGTCGTCGAGGCGCGCCATGGTGCCGTCGTCCTTCATCACTTCGCAGATCACGCCCGACGGGTTGAGGCCGGCGAGACGCGCCACATCGACAGCCGCCTCGGTATGGCCAGTGCGCACCAGTACGCCGCCATCCTTGGCGACCAGGGGGAATACATGGCCAGGGGTCACGATGTCGTCGCGGCCCTTGGAGCCGTCGATCGCCACGGAAATGGTGCGCGCGCGGTCGGCGGCGCTGATGCCGGTGGTCACACCCTCACGCGCTTCGATCGACACGGTGAAGGCGGTTTCATGCCGCGTGCCGTTGTTGCGGCTCATAAGGTCGATGCCCAGATGATCGACCCGATCCTTGGTCATCGCAAGGCAGATGAGGCCACGGCCATGCGTCGCCATGAAGTTGATCGCGTCGGGTGTCGCCATCTGCGCCGGGATTACCAGATCGCCTTCATTTTCCCGATCTTCATCATCGACCAGGATGAACATGCGGCCGTTACGCGCTTCGTTGATGATCTCTTCCGGGGAGGCAAGCGCAGTGCCGCCCTCGCGCCGTGCCAGATAATTTTCGAGCTTGCCCAGCGTTTCGGCGGTGGGATTCCAGTCCGTTTCGCCCAGCTTCCGCAGGGAATTGGCATGAAGGCCCGCAGCGCGCGCGAGTCCCGACCGGGACATGCCCCCTTCATTGACCAGCGTGCGAACGGTATCGATAAGCGCGGAAGACATGACTGCGACTCCTTGACCAGATCGGCCTCGGGACGCAGTTATCACATTATGATGTGATTATTTCAAGCACCAATCACATCGATGCGCGAAGGCTCTGCATGCGGTCGAGATAACGGGCCAGCACGTCAATCTCCAGATTGAACGTCCGGCCGGTCGTCAGATCGTCCAGCGTCGTAGCCGCAGCCGTATGCGGTATGATGTTCAGACCGAACTGAACGGACCCGTCCGGCTGATCCTCAACGCTGTTCACGGTCAGAGAGATGCCATCGACCGTGACAGACCCCTTGGCGGCAAGTGCGGACGCCAGCGCCGGGGGGGCGGCGATCACCAGTCGGGTGGAATCCCCTTTGGACGTAGCGGACACCAATGTGCCGACGCCATCGACATGGCCGGTGACGATATGGCCGCCCAGTTCGTCGCCCACTTTGAGTGCACGTTCCAGGTTCAGCCTGCCGCCCTGCGCCCACAGGCCGGACGCGGTACGCTCGACCGTTTCGGCGGACAGATCGACGGCGAACCAGTCCGCGCCCTTTTCCACCACGGTCAGGCACGCCCCCGAACAGGCGATCGAAGCGCCAATCGCGACGCCGTCCATGTCATAGGCGGTGCCGATGACGAGGCGCAGGTCTCCGCGCTGCTCGGCGGAGCGGATGGTGCCGATGTCGGTGATGATGCCGGTGAACATGGGTGTGCGATCCTGCTGGTTCCGTGACGCTCCTAAGCGCCGCGCCGCCGTTCGTAAACCTCCAGCCGGTCCTCGCCCAGCTGGCGCTCGTCGGTCAGGGTCCAGCGCTGGTGCGCTTGAGCGAGGTCCGACAGGCCGATGTCGCCGATGCCCGCAAGGCCGTCGCCGATGATGATCGGCGCGCGGTAGAGCAGAAGGCGATCGACCAGATCGGCGCGCAGGAAGGCCGCTGCCGCTGCCGCGCCGCCCTCCACCATCAGATGGTCCACATGATCGAGCGCGGCAATATCCTCCGGCTGCGCGATAGCTTCCCACCCCTTGGGCGCCCGGCCGCGAGTCAGCAGCAGGCGGCGGGGTGAGCGATCCTCCAGTCCCGGTAGCCGGACATCGAGGCGCGGGGCGTCGGCGCGTAATGTGCCGCCGCCGACCAGGATAGCGTCATGCCGCGCCCGCTCCAGATGCGCATGGGCGCGCGCCGCCTCGCCGGTGATCCAGCGGCTCGACCCGTCCTTGAGCGCGATGCAGCCGTCGAGCGACAGGCCAAGCTTCAGGGTGACGGCCGGGCGGGCCAGCGTCTGCCGCAGGACGAAGCCGCGCATGACTGTAGCGGCCTCCTGCGCCATCAGGCCCATTTCGACCTCGATACCCCGCGCGCGCAGATGCCCTGCGCCCTGCCCATCAGTGCGCGGATCGGGATCACGCAGTGCGATCACTACGCGCGCGACGCCTGCTCGCGCCATAAGGTCGGCACAGCGCGGCCCACGAGCGGACAGGTGGAAGCAGGGCTCCAGCGTCACATAGGCGGTCGCGCCGCGCGCCTGATCCTTTGCTTCATCGAGCGCCTGCGCTTCGGCATGGGGGCGACCACCCTTCTGGGTCCAGCCACGGCCGACCACCGCACCGTCGCGGACGATCAGGCATCCGACATTGGGATTGGGGGTGGACAGACCCCGCCCGCGTTCGGACAGGGCGATCGCCGCTGCCATGAAACGGCGGTCGTCGGCGGGGTCGGCCATCGGGAAATTCAATTCTGGCTGGTCTGGGGCGCGGCCTTTTCCGCCGCCTCCGCCTTGGCCAGTCGCGAATCGAGCTGGGCATTGATCTGCTTCAACGCTTCCTTGCGGCGAGCGCTGTTGCGGGCTTCTTCGGTGCGCCAGTCGATGCCGAATGAGTCGGCCCATCCCTGCATCTGCTTCTGCCGCTTTTGCAGCGCCGCTTCGCTCTTCGCCAGGTCGATTTTCTGTTGCAGGATGATCGCCGCGTCCGACCGGCTCGCGTCCCAGCTCTGGACGTAGATGATCTTGTTGCGGGTCGGCATCGTGTTGGTGTTCGCGTCGACCATGAACACCCACATGATCACCCAGGTGATCGCCATCGACAGCCCGAGCAGCGGCCATTTATGCGGCCGATTCTCGCGAAAATAGCTCCACAGGTCGCCTAGCGCGCTTCTGGGAGAGACAGGACGGGGGAAGATCGCCATCGCCGCTATATAGGATAGGGCGCCGCCGGATGCAAAGCCGGGCCTTGCATCCGGCATGGCGACATTCAACGGTCGGTCAGCTTGAAATGGACGGTCAGCACCTTGATGCCGGGCACAGCCACGCCGTCCCGAGTCGCGGGGCGGAAGCGCCATTTGCGCATCGCGTGCCGCTGGGTGGCGATCCAGAAGGCTTCGTCCGTGGCGGACAACCGTTCGATGGCCGTCACCTTGCCATCCGCGCCGATGCTGACGCGGACCGTGACTGAGCCTTCCATCCCCTGGCGGATCATCGATCCGGGATAGTCGGGCTGGAACGCGGACATGGCGCGCGGGTCAATGCCGGGTTCGACGAGGACGGGCTCATGCGGCGGCTCAAAGGGTTGCAGGATGACGCCGCCGCCCGTGTCAGTACCAGTGCCACCGGCGGGCACGATTGGCCCCGTTCCGCTGTCAGGCAGCTCCACCAGATCATCGGGATTTGTCGGAGTCGGGTCGGTCGTCGGTCGCACCGGCATCCTGCTTTCGGGGGGCTGCGGTTGCGCTTCCGGCGGGGGCGGGTCGATCGGAATCTGCTTGCCGATCATGATCTGCGGCACATAGGGGGCGATCACCTCCTTGGGTATAAGGATGAACGCACCCACCACCAGCGCGTGGAGGGCGATGGTTGCTCCGATCGCGACGGGCGATCCGCCCCCGCCAGCATATCCGGGCTGCCGACCTCCAGTTGCATGCATTGCCATTACTGCCATCGCATCCTCCATCCTAAATCTGTGCGACCTTCTGGCCGTCACAAACATGATGTTACATCATATCTAATGATATGTTGCAACATCATGTTTGAATATCGTCTGGCGCTTGTGTGCGGGCGTGCCGCGCCCTACCATAGGGGACATGACGACCTTGCCAGAAGACCCGACCCTTGATGAAGTGCGGGCGTTTCTCGCGCCGATCCTGCCGCGTCATGCCGCATTTGACGGCTGGCGCGCCGAAGCGGTCACCATGGCTGCATCGGAGGGCGGTGTGGATGCCGACATCGCGCATCTCGCTTTTTCGGCGGGCGCCATGGACATGATCGATGCCTGGTTCGCCAGCATCGACACACGCATGCTGGAGGCGCTGACGCCAGAGAAGCTCGTCACCATGTCTATCCGCCAGCGCATCATCGCGCTGGTCACGGCACGGCTGACACTGCTGGCGCGCGACCGGGAAGCCCTGCGCCGCGCGCTCGCCGTCATGGCCCTGCCACAAAACAGCGTCCGCGCTGCCCGGTTGGGCTGGCGATCGGCCGACGTGATGTGGCGCGCGGCTGGCGACAGCGCGACCGACCTCAATCATTATAGCAAGCGCCTCACGCTCGCGGCGGTCTATGCCGCGACACTGCTGGTGTTCGTGGACGATGAAAGCGAAGATTGGGCGGATAGCCGCACTTTCCTCGATCGGCGCATCGAAGGCGTGATGCGCTTCGAACGGGCCAAGGCGAGGTGGAAAGGCATAGGCGGCGGCGAGCGGTTGAGCCTTGCTCGCTTCGTGGGCAGGCTCCGCTACCCCGCAATCTGACTGCCCGCGAAAGGCCGCGATTCCGGCTGGCCTTTTCCTATCTATATTGATAGTCACTCGCAGGTGATCTCAGCGAGTTTTACTTCCTTGCGCCTGTCCGAACTGCCGTTGCGCCAGCCAGCCTCTGTGGACCTGATCGACTGGGACGCGCTTTCCGCGTCGGACGGCCAGCGTTTGCGCGAATTCGGCCTGTGCGAAGGCGCCAGCGTCGAAGCGCTGCATCATGGCGGTTTACTCGGCCGTGGTCCGATCGCCTGCAAGGTCGGGCGCATGACCATTGCGATGCGCCGCAATCATGCAGCGGCGATTACCGTCCGCACGGGTCCGGCGGAGGCGGCATGAGTGGCCTGCCACTGGTCGCGCTGGTCGGCAACCCCAATGCCGGCAAGAGCGCCCTGTTCAACGCGCTGACCGGCGCGCGACAGAAGCTGGGCAACTATCCCGGCGTCACGGTGGAGCGCAAGGCAGGCAGGCTGTCGCTGTCCGATGGCCGCCCGCTCGAACTGGTCGACCTGCCCGGCACGTACAGCCTCAATCCTACCAGCCCCGATGAGCAGGTGACCCGCGACGTGGTCCTTGGCAAGCAGCATGGCGAGCGGCTGCCGGACGCGCTGGTGGTGGTGGTCGATGCCTCCAACCTCGACAATCACCTTCGCTTCGCGCTTGAGTTGATCGCCCTTGGCCTGCCGACGGTCGTGGCGCTCAACATGGTGGACCTTGCCACCCGCGACGGGCTGGAACTGGACGCAAATATCCTTTCGCGCGAGCTGGGGGTGCCGGTCATTTCGACCGTGGCGGTTCGCAAACGCGGGCTCGACCATCTCCGCACCGAACTGGACACGCTTTTCGACGGCAGCGCCAAGGTCCGGTCTACCGCCGCGGCTCTCGACTTCGATGCGTTGCGCAGCGAGGCGCGGAGGATCGCACGCGCGGCAGTGGTTCGCGAAACGCCCTCCCGCCGCCTGACGGCTGCGGTCGATCGGGTTGCGCTCCATCCGGTGGCGGGTCTGCTCTTGCTGCTCGCGCTGCTCTTCATCATGTTCCAGGCGGTCTATGCCTGGTCTGCGGCACCCATCGCCATGATCGAGGGGCTGGCCGAAACGGCAAGCACGATCGTCACCAACACGTTGCCGGATGGCCTGCTACGTTCATTCCTGGTCGATGGCGTCATCAACGGCGTCGGATCGGTGGTCGTCTTCCTGCCGCAGATCCTCATCCTCTTCTTCTTTATCCTGATGCTGGAAGCGACCGGCTATATGGTCCGCGCGGCATTTCTGATGGACGGGCTGATGGCCCGCGTCGGCCTGTCGGGCCGCGCCTTCATCCCACTGCTGTCCTCCTTCGCCTGCGCCGTGCCAGGCATCATGGCGACGCGCACCATCGCCGATCCGAAGGACCGGCTGACGACCATATTGATCGCGCCGCTCATGACTTGCTCGGCCCGCTTGCCGGTCTATGCGGTGATCATCGGCGCCTTCATCCCGGCGCGCAACGTGGGGCTGGGCATCGGCCTTCAGGGACTCGTCCTCTTCTGCCTGTACATCGCCGGGATTGTCGGCGCGATGCTGGTCGCGCTGATCCTGCGCGCCACCGTCACCAAGGGCGCAAGCGGCAGTTTCCTGATGGAAATGCCCAAATATCAATGGCCGCGCCCGCAGGACATATTGCTCGGCTTATGGCAGCGTGCCGTCATCTTCCTGAAGCGCGCAGGCACCATCATCTTTACATCGACCGTGATCCTGTGGGTGCTGCTCAGCTTTCCCAAGGCGCCCGAGAACAGCAGCGTCAGCCAGGTCAATTATTCGGTCGCCGGACGGATCGCCAACGGGCTCAACGTCGTGCTGGAGCCGATCGGCTTCAACCGCGACATTTCCCTCGCGCTGATCCCGGCAATGGCCGCGCGGGAAGTAGCGGTGTCGGCGCTCGCGACCGTCTATTCGCTCGATGCGGATCAAGAGGAGACCAAGCTGGAACGGAGCCTGGGCGATCGATTGAAGGATAACTGGCCGCTGCCGACCGCCCTTGCCTTCCTCGCCTGGTTCGTGTTCGCGCCGCAGTGCATATCGACGATCGCCGTGACGAAGCGGGAAACCAACGGCTGGAAATGGCCGCTCTTCATGATCGGCTATCTTTTCGCTCTTGCTTATGCGGCTGCGGGAGTCACTTACTGGACCGCAACGGCCCTAGGTTTAGGGTAGCGCCCGCAGGCCAGCCGACTATAAGAACCTCCAAAGCATCGGAGGAAATATGGCGGGTTCGGTCAACAAGGTCATTCTGGTAGGCAATCTGGGCGCTGACCCGGAAGTGAAGAGCTTCCAGAATGGCGGCAAGGTGTGCAATCTTCGCATCGCCACTTCCGAAAGCTGGAAGGACCGCAATTCCGGCGAGCGCAAGGAGCGCACCGAATGGCATAGCGTCTCGATCTTTTCCGAAGGTCTGGCAGGCGTCGCCGAGCGGTTCCTGCGCAAGGGATCGAAGGTCTATGTCGAGGGCCAGTTGCGCACGCGTAAGTGGCAGGACCAGTCGGGTAACGACCGCTACACCACCGAAGTCGTTTTGCAGGGTCCGGGCGCGGTGCTGACCATGCTCGACGGCGCGCCTGGTGGTGGCCAGGGCGGTGGTCGCTCGCAGGGCGGCGGCAGTGATTGGGGCGCCAGCTCGGGCGGCTTTGGCGGCGATTATGATGATTTCGGCGGTGGCAGCGGCGGTGGCGGCTTTGGCGGCGGCAGCGGTGGACGCTCGTCCGGTGGTGCCCGGGGCGGCGCTGGCGGGCCGAATTTCGACAATGACCTGGATGATGAAGTGCCGTTCTGAGGGTTTTGTTTGGCATGACGTAAAGGGCGGCTCTGGGAGGGCCGCCCTTTTTTTATGCATAGTGGAACCGTCAGAAGCTTCCCCTCCCGCAAGCGTTCAAACGAGCCACGCGACTCGTTTGAAGGGTTAGGGGTGGGTACGAGCAGAGCGAGCTTCTGCATTAGCGTCTGCTCAATAAGGCTGATGTTGCGCTGGCCCACCCCCGGCCCCTCCCGCTTGCGGGAGGGGAGATAAAGGAAGGGGTTTGCCTTCAGGCGGCAGCGGCGATCGTCGTCGCGCCCAATTCCGCCAGCGCGAACTTGCGGATATGTTCGCCCAAATCCTCGCGCTCGAGCGCTAGCGCTAGGTTCGCTTCGATATAACCAGCCTTTGACCCGCAGTCGAAGCGGCGGCCGTCGAAGGTCACGCCGTGGAAGGGCTGCTGCCCGATCATCGACGCCATGGCGTCGGTCAGCTGAATCTCGCCCCCCGCGCCCTTTTCCTGGGTCGCGAGAATCTTCATGACCTCAGGTTGCAGGATGTAGCGGCCGGGAAGAATGAGGTTGGAAGGCGCGGTGCCGGGCGCGGGCTTTTCCACCAGCCCCTTTACCTCGGTCAGCGCGCCATCGCGCTGGCCCGGATCGATCACACCATAGCTCGGCGTATCGGCCATCGGCACTTCAAGCGCGCACACCAAGTTGCCGCCGACCTGATTATAAGCATCGACCATCTGCTTGAGGCAGCCCCGTCCCGGCGCGCCCTTCATGAACTCGTCGGGCAACAGGATAGCGAAGGGCTCGTCCCCAACGATGTCGCGCGCGCACCAGATCGCGTGGCCGAGGCCCAGCGGCTCCTGCTGACGCAAGAACACCGCGTTACCGGGCGCAAGGCGTGTGCCGTCCAGGGCTGACAGGTCCTTGCCGCGCTCGCGCTGGGTGGCTTCGCTTTCATAGGCGATGTCGAAATAATCCTCGATCGCGCCTTTGCCGCGCCCGGTCACGAAGATCATCTGCTCGATCCCGGCTTCGCGCGCCTCATCGACGGCATATTGGATCAGCGGCCGATCGACGACCGGCAGCAGTTCCTTGGGCACCGACTTGGTGGCGGGCAGGAAGCGCGTGCCGAGGCCTGCGACAGGAAACACGGCTTTGCGGATAGGTTTGTAGGGCATGATATTCCATTCTCGCTAGACGCGCGGACAGGCTTCGCCCCCCACGCGTCAAAGGTCAAGCATAGCGGGAGGATTACCTCGCCCGGTCAGACGGCCAGCAAGCGCTGTGCCACCGTTTCGAGCGAAGATATCTCCGCATCGAGATGATCAAGTGAGACATGCGTGTGATTGTTCCGAGCATCGCGGCACGTAAAACCGCCAGGCGCGGGCTGCTGAAAGCCGCCAATGATGAGCGATCGGAAGCGATCGATCCTCTGCATGTGTCGCTCGATATCCGAAATCTCCTTGAGCGCGCTGGCGTTGCGCTTGTCGCGCATCGCCACCATCGTCCGAAGCTCGGTCATCAATTTCGCCATGCCGGGGCGCATCCGGGTGCCGACGGTTCGCACGTCACCCATCGCTTCCCGCATCATGGCGATTTTCGCCTCCAGACTCTGTTCCAGCATCGTCCAGGCACAGACCAGACGACCCACGGCACAGAGCAGCGCCGCATCTTCCGGCGCATATTCAGACACCGCCCTCACCTTTATCTCGGCTATATGATTCACGACCCACCCCGGCTTTGTTTTCTTCCTTTGCCCCGCTGAATCCTGCACGGAAGAGGGTAGCAAAGGCTAGAGGAACACGCCGCGCCGCTCGCAGCGAGGGCACAGGCCAGCGGAAGACGTGCATAATCAGCGATGAACCGATCAAGGGGCAGCCGCCGACATTCAAAAATCGATAGCGATTCCCTTACGTTCCCAGTCTCCGTAGCGGACGGGACTCAATTCTTCCTCATGGCGTGAGGGGGTGTCGATCGGGTCGGGCGCAGGCACCGGCGGGCTCTTCGAAAGATGCGCGGGCGGCTTCACATGCGCGGGACGCTTGCCGTTATATGTTCCCATGTCCAAAGCCTTTCGATTGTGGCGCCGCACCGGCAACCCCATATTCATGCATGGTCCGCTATCTGGGCTGCAAAGGAGTGGAAGACAAGTGAGCGGTTTGAAGACGGTGATGCTGTTGTCGGCGATGACGGCGCTGTTCATGGCGCTGGGCTATACGCTGGGCGGCAGCGGCGGGGCGATGATCGCGCTGGTCGTGGCGGCGGGCATGAACCTGTTCACCTTCTGGAACGCCGACAAGATCGTGCTGTCGATGCACAACGCCCAAGAAGTGGATGCCCGGAGTGCGCCCGAATATTACGGGCTCGTGCGCGACCTTGCCCAGCGGGCGGGTCTTCCCATGCCGCGCGTCTATCTGATCGACCAGCCGCATCCCAACGCCTTTGCCACGGGCCGCAATCCCGAACATGCCGCCGTCGCCGCGACCACTGGCCTTCTCTCGATGCTGACCCGTGAGGAGGTGGCGGGCGTGATGGCGCATGAACTGGCCCATGTGAAGAATCGCGATACGCTGATCATGACCATGGTCGCGACGATCGCGGGTGCCATTTCGATGCTCGCCAATTTCGGCCTCTTCTTCCGTGGCGGCAATCAGGAGAATGGTCATGGTAACATCCTCGCCACGTTGATGGCGGTGATCGTTGCGCCCTTTGCCGCGATGATCGTGCAGATGGCGATCAGCCGCACACGCGAATATGGCGCCGACGCCGCCGGAGCGCAGATCAGCGGCAATCCCCGCGCACTCGCATCCGCGCTCGCCAAGATTTCCGGCAAGGCAGAGATGATCCCGAACCAAGTGGCCGAGCGCAATCCCGCCGCCGCCCAGCTCTACATCGTCCCCGTGCATGTGAGCGAACTCTTCTCCACCCACCCCGCGACCGAAAAGCGCATCGCGGCGCTGGAGGAAATGGCGGGAGATATGGGCGTGCCGATGGCTCCTGCGGCGCGGGCCTCGGCGTTGAGCCCGGTGGCAGCGCCGACGCGTCGGCGGTCGAGCGCGCTTGATCCTTTGGGACGGGACTGAGAGCCGCCTTCTGCCGTCATCCCAGCGGAAGCTGGGATGACGAATGTTGTGGCGGGGTGCCGAACGGTGATTACTTTTCCCGCCAATTGGCCTAGGCGCAGGCGATGGCGAAACCTTCCCAACCCACAGATATTCCCGGCCTCCCCGCCCGTCGCGCCGCCTTGCGCCTGCTCGACGCCGTCCTGCGCCGGGGCGATCCGCTAGAGCTGGCGCTGCACGGTGTTGCGCAGGGCCTGCCAGCTCCCGACCGGGCGCTCGTTCATGCCATCGCAGCCGAGACGCTGCGCCACCTGCCCGATCTCGACGCGCTGATCGACGGCGCTACCCGCCAGCCGCTGCCCTCAGATGCCAAGGCCCGCATGGTCCTGCGCATCGCCCTTATTCAGGTGCTGGCGCTCGGCACCGCGCCCCATGCCGCCATTGCGACCGCGCTGCCCCTGGTTGATGGCGGCCCGCGCAAGCTGGTCCATGGCGTCTTCGGCACGGTCACGCGCGCTACACCCACTCTCCCCGATCCACCCAAATTGCCGGACGAAGTCGTGGCGCGCTGGGAAAGCCAGTGGGGCAGTGACATGCCCGCTGCCGCCGCGCGCGCCTATGCCGTGCGCCCGCCTGTCGATGTCACCCTGCGCGACCCGGCAGAAACCGCCAGCTGGACCGAGAAGCTTGGCGGCGAAAGTTTCGCGCCCGGCCATGTCCGCCTGCCCGATCACGGATCGGTGACGGAGCTTCCCGGCTTCACGGAGGGCGCATGGTGGGTGCAGGACATCGCTGCCTCCTGCCCCGCACGCCTTTTTGGCCAGGGCAAGGGCCGCACGGTGCTGGACCTTTGCGCGGCACCCGGTGGCAAGACGATGCAGCTCGCCGCCGCAGGATGGCAGGTGACGGCCATCGACCAGTCGAAGAAGCGGCTGGAACGGCTGAGCGAAAACCTGTCACGCACCGGCCTTTCCGCCACGATCGTTCAGGCCGACCTGCGCCAGTGGGAACCCGCTATCCCAGCGGACGCCATCCTGCTCGACGCGCCCTGCACTGCGACCGGCATCTATCGCCGCCATCCCGACGTGCTGCATCGCATCGGCCCGCGCCAGATCGCCGAACTTGCCGAGTTGCAGACTGAGTTGCTCAACCGCGCAGCCCAATGGTTAAAGCCCGGTGGCACCCTGATCTACGCCACCTGCTCGCTCGAAAAGGCGGAGGGAGAGGACCAGCTGGAATCCTTCCTCCGCACCCATCCCGATTTCAGCATCCAGAAGGCAAACCCGGCCGAATTGCCGCAGAGCATCGTGCCCCACCCGGAAGGCTGGCTGCGCACTTTGCCGGATACGCTGGCCGACCATGGCGGGACGGATGGTTTCTTCATCGCCCGGCTTGCCCGCGCGCCACAATGAACTAAGATCAGGCGGACGTCAGAAAGGCCCCGATTGCGCCCGACCGAGCCTCTTGCCCTGCATCACAGCTGGCCGATGTACGACCTGCACCAGCATCTCGCGTCGGTGTCGCTCGACGACCGCACCTCCCGCGATGACCAGGCGCTAGCGGAGCGCGGCATCGGCCTATGGCATTGCGACCTCAGCGACAATGGCTTGTCATGGACCAGCGGCGTCTATGACCTGTTCGGCCTGGAGCGGGGCATGACGGTTCCACGCCCGCTCGCCACATCGCTCTACCGGCCTGACTCTCGCGATGCGATGGAACAACTGCGCGCCTACGCCATTCGCCATCGCCGCGGCTTCACCCTGGATGTCGATATACGACCACTCGACGGCGGCGAATGCACCATGCGCCTCATCGCCGCCCCGATATTGGAGGGCGCGCATGTCGTCGCGCTCCACGGCGTGAAGCAGTTTTTGCCGCGCGGGTCGATGGCGTCACGCGGCCTGGATCCAACTATTTTCAACCTGCCCTGAACTCCCCGCCCATGACTGTCGAAAAAGGCTGTGGATAAGGTCCAACTGCGCCGTTGCCCTTGACCCAAGGCGCGGGTAGAGCCGACTGTTGATGACCAGCCCTATCCTTATCTCGCCCTCCATCCTCTCCGCCGACTTTGCCCGCCTGGGCGAGGAGGTCCGCGCGATTGACGAGGCGGGCTGTGACTGGATACACATCGATGTGATGGACGGCCATTTCGTGCCCAACATCACGATCGGTCCGGCTGTGGTGAAGGCGCTGCGTCCGCACAGCCAGAAGCCGTTCGACGTCCATCTGATGATCTCTCCGGTGGACCAATATCTCGACGCCTTTGCTCAGGCGGGCGCCGATATCCTGACCATCCATCCGGAAGCCGGGCCGCACATTCACCGCTCCATCCAGTATATCAAGTCGCTGGGGGTGCAGGCGGGCGTGGTGTTGAACCCTGGCACCCCGGCCAAGATGCTCGATTATCTGATCGATGATGTCGACCTGATCCTGGTGATGAGCGTCAACCCCGGTTTCGGCGGGCAGAGCTTCATCGAGAATCAGCTGCGCAAGATCGAGGCGATCCGCAAGATGATCGACAAGAGCGGGCGCGACATTCGCCTGCAGGTCGATGGCGGCATCGATTTCACCACTGCCCCGCGCGCGATCGAAGCGGGCGCGGACGTGCTGGTCGCTGGCACCGCAACCTTCCGTGGCGGACCTTCGGCCTATGCCGACAATATCCGGAAGCTCAAGGGCGGGTGAGCGACAGGCGGCGCATCCCCAGCCCATCGCTTGCGGATACGGCGGAATCAGAACCAGCCGAAAACGGAATCGAACAGGGCAAGCGCCTCATCCGCGTCGCGGATGACAAGGGCCTGTCGCTGGCTCAACGGGTCGCCAACCGCTTTTACCTGATGAGCTGGAAAACGCCGATCCACGGACGGCGGCTCAAGGGGAAATATCCGCTCAAATTGCTCGCCGTGCCCGATGATGAAATTGCGGGCGATGGCAAGGCGGGTCAGGCGATCCGCGCCGGTTACTTCCAGTTTCGTGGGTTGAAGCAGCCGGTCAACACGCTGGATTTCGATCGTCTGACGGTCATCCCCGCCTTCGCCGATTATCTGCACAGCTTTGCGTGGCTGCGCGACCTGTCATCGGCGGCGACGCGGGAACAGGGCGCGCCCATTGCCGAAGCCGTGCTGCGCAAATGGCTGGACGTGCATGCCGAAACGCCAAGCGAGCCAGCGTGGCGTGCCGACAATGCCGGTTGGCGGCTGCTCTTCTGGTCGGCCCACGCGCCGCTTATCCTGTCATCCAGCGATCTGGTCTATCGCTCGCTGGTACTGAACTGCATCGCCCGCACGGCCCGACATCTGGATCGCGGCGCGGACAAGGCACCCCTTGGCCTGCCGCGTCTGGTGGCCTGGGGCGGAATCGTCGCGGCTTCGATGCTGCTGCCGGGCGGCGCTGCACGCAAGATTTTCGGTGAAGCGGGTCTCAAGCGCGCCATCGAAAACACGGTTCATGGCGATGGCGGCATTGTCTCGCGCTCGCCACTGGACCAACTGGACGCCATCATGCTGCTGGCGATGGTTCGGGCCGTCTACGATGTTCGTCGCGAACAGGTGCCGCCTTTCCTTACCGAAGCGCAGGGGCGAATGGTTCCCGCGCTGCTGGGCCTTACCCATGGCGATGGCGGGCTTGGCAGTTGGCAGGG
Organism: Sphingobium sp. RC1; assembly: GCF_059738765.1. NCBI lineage: Bacteria > Pseudomonadati > Pseudomonadota > Alphaproteobacteria > Sphingomonadales > Sphingobiaceae > Sphingobium > Sphingobium sp. RC1. The sequence goes on along the minus strand of NZ_AP027306.1, from coordinate 371,887 downwards.
CACGGGCGCGATCGACCCCGCCATCATAGAAGACGTGATCCGGGCCAGCCGCGTGCGGGCACGCCCGCTGCGGCAGGCGAGCGACTGGGGCTATCAGCGGCTTGTCGCGGGCACGACCATCGTACAGATTGATGCCGCGCCGCCACCGGTCGCTCGCCTGGCCGAGGCAGGATGCGCCTCCACCACCGCGATCGAGATCAGTGACGGGCCGCAGCGGCTGATCGTCAATTGCGGCGGCGCGGCGCTTGAGGGCGCATGGATGCCCGGCGGCCTCGCACAGGGCCTGCGCACCACGGCGGCGCACAGCACGCTGGTGCTGAACGACAGCAATTCCACCGCCCTGCTCCCCGACGGCACGCTGGGACGCGGCGTGACCGAAGTCGAATTTCACCGGCAGGAGCAGGAAAGCGGTAGCCGGATAGAGATCAGCCATGACGGCTATGTGCGGCGCATGGGCTATGTCCATCGGCGCCTGCTGCTCGTCAGCATCGATGGCCGCGAAATCCGGGGCGAAGATATGCTGACGCCCGCCGCGCGCCGCCGTCGGCCGGTAAAGCTGCCCGCCGAGCTACGCTTCCACCTCGCGCCCGGAGTGGAACCCACCGCCACGGCGGACGGCATGGGCGCGTTGTTGCGCATCGAGATGGGGCCTATCTGGCAGTTCCGCGCCAATGCCGGGAAGCTCGCCATCGAGGAAAGCCTCTGGGTGGATGGAGAAGGCCGCCCGCATGAGACCCGCCAGCTTGTCATCACCGCCGAAGCACTGCCCGGCGGGTCGACCATCGGCTGGCTCTTCAAGCGGATGAGCTAAGGCCCCTTACCCCCAATCCTATCCTTGCCGCATCGGCCCGGCAGGACTAGAGGCATGCGGCAAGCCTGAGCGGCAACCCGAACAGCAGGAAGCATCATGTCAGACGTCACCATCAAACGCGCCCTTCTTTCCGTGTCGGACAAGTCCGGCCTCATCCAACTGGGCCAGGCGCTGGGCAAACATGGCGTCGAACTGGTGTCCACAGGCGGCACCGCCAAGGCGCTGCGCGATGCCGGGCTGGACGTGAAGGATATTTCGGACCTCACCGGCTTCCCGGAAATGATGGACGGCCGGGTCAAGACCCTGCATCCCAAGGTTCATGGTGGCCTGCTCGCCGTGCGCAACAATCCCGATCACGTCGCCTCGATGAACGAACATGAGATCGGCGCCATCGACCTTGTCATCGTCAACCTCTACCCCTTTGCCGCCACGGTCGCGAAGGGCGCCGAGCGCGAAGAGATCATCGAGAATATCGATATTGGCGGCCCCTCCATGGTCCGCTCCGCCGCGAAAAATCATGAGAGCGTCGCCATCGTCACCGATCCCGCCGACTATGCCCGTCTGATCGCGGAGATGATGGAAAAGGGCGGCGCGACCAGCTATGATTTCCGCCGCATGCTAGCGGCGAAGGCTTATGCCGCCACCGCCGCCTATGATTCGATGATCGCCAGCTGGTTCGCCTTTGCCGATCAGGGCGTCGATTTCCCCGAAACGCTGGCGGTGTCGAGCAAGCTGGGCGCGACCCTGCGCTATGGTGAGAACCCGCACCAGTCGGCCGCGCTCTATCTGCCCGTCGGTCCTTCCGCCAATGGCATCGCCCAGGCCAAGCAAATCCAGGGCAAGGAATTGAGCTACAATAATTACAATGACGCCGACGCCGCGCTGGAGCTGGTCAGCGAGTTCCGCGACGGCCCGCCAACCGTCGTGATCGTCAAGCATGCCAATCCTTGCGGGGTCGCCACCGGCGATACGCTGATCGAAGCCTATGAAGCCGCCCTCGCCTGTGACAGCGTGTCTGCTTTTGGCGGCATCATCGCCGTCAACCGTCCGCTGGATGGCCCAACCGCCGAGGCGATCAGCGGCATCTTCACCGAAGTCGTCGCCGCGCCCGACGCTAACGAAGAAGCCAAGGCGATCTTCGCGAAGAAGAAGAACCTCCGGCTGCTGTTGACCGGCGAACTCCCCGACCCGGCGCGCACTGGCCTGATGATGAAGAGCATCGCTGGCGGCATGCTGGTGCAGAGCCGCGACAATGGCCGCGTCTCGCGCGATCAACTGAAGGTCGTGACCAAGCGCGCGCCCACCGATCAGGAGCTGAATGACTGCCTGTTCGCCTGGACCGTCGCCAAGCATGTGAAGTCGAACGCCATCGTCTATGCCAAGGGCAACAGCACCGCTGGCATCGGCGCGGGGCAGATGAACCGTCTCGAATCCGCGCGCATCGCCGCGTGGAAGGCGAAGGACGCCGCTGATAAGGCGGGGTGGAGCGAAGCCCGCACCATCGGCTCTGCGGTGGCCTCCGACGCCTTCTTCCCCTTCGCCGACGGTCTGCTGACGGCGGTCGAAGCAGGCGCGACGGCGGTGATCCAGCCGGGCGGATCGATCCGCGACGAGGAAGTCATCGCGGCGGCGGATGAAGCGGGCCTCGCCATGGTGTTCACCGGCATGCGGCACTTCCGCCATTGAGACCGGCCGGCGGGGCGGTGCACCTGCCCCGCCATGCTTACCTGATCGTTAACCATTCCTTAGATGATTTCCGCCAATTCCGATGATAGAAGTTAGCCTATCGGGGGGCATTGCATGCCGGAAATCGACCAGAATGTGGATGTCGCCATCATTGGCGCGGGTCCGGCAGGCCTGACTGCGGCCTATTTGCTCACCAAAAAGGGCTATTCGGTCACCGTTATCGAAAAGGACCCCCGCTATGTCGGCGGGATCAGCCGTACCGTTGAACTGAACGGATTCCGCTTCGACATTGGCGGCCACCGCTTCTTTTCCAAGTCGAAAGAGGTGGTCGATCTCTGGAACGAGATTTTGCCCAATGATTTCATCCAGCGTCCCCGGATGAGCCGCATCTATTATGAGGGCAAATTCTACAGCTATCCGCTGCGTGCCTTTGAGGCGTTGTGGAACCTTGGCGTGTGGCGATCGACGTTATGCATGGCGAGTTTCGCGAAGGCCAGGCTGCGGCCGAACCGCAATGTCCGATCCTTTCAGGACTGGACGGTGAATGCCTTCGGTCACAAGCTGTTCTCCATCTTCTTCAAGACCTATACCGAAAAGGTCTGGGGCATGCCCTGCAACGAAATGTCGGCTGATTGGGCGGCGCAGCGGATCAAGGGCCTGTCGCTCTGGGGCGCGGTAAAGGATGGGCTGAAGCGCTCGCTGGGTCTTAACAAGCGGCCCAATGACGGCATGGCGACCAAGACCTTGCTGGAAAGCTTTCGCTATCCACGGCTTGGCCCCGGCATGATGTGGGAAGCCGCACGGGACTTCGTCGTCAAGGGCGGCAACAAGGTGCTGATGGCGCATAGCCTCAAGCAGCTGTCGCACGACCAGGGCTCCGGCCAATGGCACATGGTCGCTCAGGGTCCCGAGGGCGAGGTGCTGCTGAAGGCGCGTCATGTCATCAGTTCGGCGCCGATGCGTGAACTGGCGGGACGCATTCATCCTTTGCCCGCGACGCTCGGCAATGCGATGGAGCTTAAGTATCGCGACTTCCTGACCGTGGCGCTGATGATCAAGTCGGAGGATCTGTTCCCTGACAACTGGATTTATATCCATGATTCGAAGGTTCAGGTCGGCCGCATCCAGAATTTCCGCAGCTGGTCTCCGGAAATGGTTCCCGATCCGTCCCTCGCCTGCGTCGGCCTTGAATATTTCTGCTTCGAGGGCGACGGCCTGTGGTCATCGAGTGACGATGCTCTGGTCGAGCTTGCCAAGCGCGAAATGGCGATCCTGGGGCTGTGCGATCCTGCCGATGTGGTCGGGGGAGCGGTTGTCCGTCAGGAAAAAGCCTATCCCGTCTATGACGACGACTATGCCGCCAATGTGCTGAAGATGCGGACGGAACTGGAGCAGCTCTACCCGACGCTGCATCTGGTGGGCCGCAACGGCATGCACCGCTATAATAATCAGGATCATGCCATGATGACCGCCATGCTGACGGTGCGGAACATCGAAGCTGACGAACGGCAGTTCGACATCTGGGCGGTCAACGAGGATGCCGAATATCATGAAGCTGGCGAGGAAGGCGAAGAAGCCATGGGGCAGAATGCGGCGCTGGGTAGCGTGCGACGGGTGCCCGGCCGCCTGAAGGCCGCGTAAACCGGCAGTCATGGCATTGATGAACCTTGGCCATCTGAGCAGCGCTTTCACCGTCCGCTTCACCATAGTCCGCTATTTGCTCGCCAGCCTTTGCGCGCTTTGCGGCGACATGCTGCTGTTCCTGACGCTGCTGCGGTTCGATGTGCCGCCTACGATAGCGGGAGCCATCGGCTATGCATCGGGCCTGCTGTTACACTGGCTGATCAGCGTCCGTTTCGTTTTTCCTTCGGCTGTCGGCCCGACGAACCGGCAGCGTCTGGGCTTTGCGGTCAGCGCCGTGGTAGGCATCGCCGTGACATCCGGCCTTATCAGCGTTTTGGGAGCCGCCGGAATGGCTCCGGCGCTTGCGAAGCTGTTCGCCATTCCAGCAAGTTTTCTATCTGTATATGCGATCCGGAAATATGGCGTCTTCGCCGCTCGCTAAGATCCGCACGGAGTTCACCCGAGACATTGGGGGGACAACCACCCCCAATGCCCGCTGGCTCATCCTTGCCTGGATTTGCTGTTCCATCATTCTGTTGTGGCTGGCCCGCGACCAGCTAGACATTTTGGGCTTTCGTGATCCGGATGACGCAATGCGCCTTCAGCAAGCGCGCGACTGGCTCGGCGGCCAAGCCTTTCTGGATGTCAGTCAGCATCGGGTGAACCCGCCCTTTGGCGGACCCATGCATTGGTCGCGCATCGTCGACATGCCGATCGCGGCGATAATCCTGCTGTTGCGACCGGTGCTGGGCGGCCACCTGGCCGAAGTAATCGCCTGCTCGACAGTTCCACTGCTGTTGTTAGGTGCGTTGGCATGGGCACTCCATGTCGCCGTCGTTCGTATTGCTGGCAAACCGGCGGCGATGCTTGCGCCGGTGCTTATGCTGACGACGCCGACCATCCTTGTGCAGTTCGGGCCGCTGCGGATCGATCACCATGGCTGGCAGATCCTGATGGCGACGATCGCTCTTGCGGGTGCAATGGATACGCGGCCTGCACGCGGCGGCGTGGTCGCAGGCGCTGCCATGGCCGTGTGGCTACAGATTTCGAGCGAAGGACTGCCCTACGCCGCCCTGTTCGCGGCTGTATTGGCGTTGCGGCAGTGGCGAGATCGAGATGAGACGCCCCGCTTTGTGGCCTATGCGCTGACCTTGGGCAGTGCCGCGCTGCTGCTGCTGGCTGTCCTGCGCGGCATGGCGCCGCTGGCGCACGCGCAATGCGATGCCATTTCAGCGGCCTATATCTGGCCATTGATCGCCTTTGCGATCGTGACGCCGATTGTCTTCCGCATCGCCGCCCCCGTTTCCGCGACTGGGCGGTTCGCCGCCGCAGGAACCGGTGCATTGGCCGCCGCTGCGCTGTTCATCATCACTGGCAAGTCTTGCCTGACCGGCGATCCTTTCCAGTCGCTGGGACCCGTCGCCTATAAACTCTGGTATTTGCATGTCATGGAAGGCCGCCCGATCTGGGAACAGGGCCGATCGATGATGGGGCTCATTCTGCTGCCTCCGCTCGCGGGACTGGCCGGATCAATCATGGCGGCGCGAATTGCCGATACGGCCAAGGCGCGCGACCGCTGGCTGGCTGTGGCGCTTCTTCTGACCGGGGCGACGCTGGTCGCCTTGCTGGTGATGCGGGCGATGTCGGTCGCCCATGTACTGGCGTTGCCGGGGGTCGCCTGGTTGATGTTACTGCTCTTCCGCCGGGCGCAGCAGAAAACTGCGACGATCCCGAGGGTGTTCGCGTCCTCGGCGGTCGCCTTGCTCACACCAGCGGCCTTGTGCGCGCTCTGGATCGCGGCGACGGCGGGCGCGGAGAACGATGAGAAATCGCCAACGCCTGCGGGTGAATGCCGGACTGCCGCGGCGTTAGAACCATTGCGGCAGTTGCCCCGATCGACGCTGTTTGCGCCCCTGGATATAGGTCCCGACATTTTGATACGCACCCCCCACGATGTCATCGGCACGGCGCATCACCGGAATGCGGCCGGAATCACGGCGGTGGTCGAGGGCTTTACCGCGTCGCCAACAAAGGCGCGGGCTATTCTGACGGCTTTGAATAGTGGCAAGGGACCAGACTATCTGGTGACCTGTCCCAGCCTAAATGAGTTCAGACATTATGCGGAGGAGCATCCGGGCAGTCTGGCAATGATTTTGGACAAGGGTGGACATCCCGACTGGCTGAAGCCAGTCAGGCTTCAAGGGATGACGTCCTTGCGTGTCTACAGGATCATGCCGCCGAAAAACTGAGCGCCACGCCGTTCATGCAATAGCGTTTCCCAGTGGGCGGCGGTCCATCGTCGAAAACATGGCCCAAGTGGCCGCCGCATCTGGCGCAATGAACCTCGATCCTTGGATAGAGCAGGGACATGTCTCGCGATGTGCCCGTGGCACGGGGCAAGGGCGCCCAGAAGCTCGGCCAGCCTGTGCCGCTGTCGAATTTCGTCTTCGAACTGAACAAGGCCTGCTCGCAACCTGCGCATTTGAAGGTGCCCGCGCGATGTTCCTTGTTCAACGGACTGGTGAAGGGATGTTCGGTGGCCTGCTTGCGCAGCACATTATAGGCAAGCGGGCTGAGACGCTTGCGCCATTCAGCATCGGTGAGGGTAAAGGGATAAGCGGCAGCGGCCTCTTCCATTCCCAATCGCCAGAAGGCCAGAGCAGCTACCGCACAGGCGCCACTTTTGAGAAGATCCCGCCGTGTCATCCCGTCTACCTATCCAACCGGGGCTGAGCGCCGCCTGAACAATTTCCGGCTGCTGCCATGGCCTGATTTAAGCACATGCCGACGGAACAGCCAGACGCCCAGACGGATAATGGCGGCAACCCAAATGGCCTGCCAGACGATCGCAAGAATATGGGGCCATAGCGCGGCGTCCTGAGCCGCCCGCGCGATCATCGCGAATGGCGAGGAGAAGGGAAAGATGATCGCGCCAATCTCTGGAGCGGAGCCCATATGATCAACCGCATAGGTCGCGAAAAAGAAGACGCCCATCTGCGCCATGGTGACCGGCATGTTGAGCGTCTGCACCTCCCGCACGGTTGCGGCCTGCGCACCGATGCCCAGGAATAACGAGCCCAGCAAGGCATAGGCCATGGTGAAATAGACGCCGCCAAGCAGCAGGAACATGGGCCATCCGACGGCAGGGGTAGGCGGGGCGATGTCCGGCCCCGCGAAAATCCGGACGCCCAGCACGACCCCCGCCCCCCAGAAGCCGATGCCGACGAAGCTCATCCCCAGCATGGCGATCAGCTTGCCCAGAAAAACGGAGTCGATCGGGACGGCGGCGGCGAGGATTTCGATCACCTTGTTGGTTTTTTCCTCCACAAGGTTGGAAAGAACCATGCCCGCGAGAAGCATGGTCAGCAGGAATATCAGGACCTGCGCGGCACGACCCGTCAGCAGTCGCGATTGCGCCTCGGCGCCCGCGCTGGCCGTAACAAGCTGCTTCTCGATCCGCACATGGGGGAGCTGTTCGCCAGCGACGGCCGCGCTTGCGAGCAGGCTGATATCGCCTTCCAGCATGGCGAGATCGTCGGCTTTGCCGGTGAGCACGGGATGGGTGATCGTGCCCGACACGATGGCGATGAAGCGGGCGTCGGGCCGCATGAGCAAGGCGCGCGGCGCTCCCTTGGGCGCGCGTTGTAGGCGAGGAAGGTTGTCCGCCCCCAAGCGGGCGGCAAGAATGTCATGGGCACGTTCCATGCGCACCGCATCCTCCCTCGCCATGGCGATGCCGACGGTGGGGCGCAGGCTTTCAGTCGTGATCTTTTCACCCAGACCGCCAAACGCCATGCCGATCACGACCGGGAACAAGGGGCCGAGCAGGAACAGGATGAAGGTCTTTGAGAAGATCACGGCGGAAAAATCGCGGCGGGCGATAACCAGGGCCGCGCGAAGGACTTCGCTCATCAGGCGACCTCCTCTTCCGCATCCTGCATCTGCTGGGCAGCGGCGGCACCCGCTATGGAGACGAACGCGTCATGCAGGCCGGGTCGTTCGATCGAGAGACTTTCGATGCCCGCCTGCCCGTCGAGCAAAGCCCGGAGCAGCGGTTCGATCCCCTCATCCGGCAGATCAAAATGCCATGCGCCATCGGCCGCGAGCGTTTCAGCAGGCAAGGCACGGCGCCAGTTACCATCGCTCGCGCGGGTCCGCAGGCGAACCTGAGGGCGCAGCTTGTCGCGCGCCTCACCCACTGATCCTTCGAACCTGATGCGGCCGCCTGCGACGATGGCGATGCGTTCACAGAGGCGTTCGGCATGCGCGATGACATGGGTGGAAAAGAGGATGGTGACGCCCCGCCGCGCCTGATCGCGGATCAATAGCTCCAACTTGCCCTGGTTGATGGCGTCAAGTCCGGAGAAAGGTTCGTCGAGAACTATCAGCCGAGGTTCGTGGACGATCGTGCCGAACAGCTGAACAGTCTGGGCCATGCCCTTGGACAATTGACGGATCGGCTTGTCGATCGAACTGCCCATGCCATGTTCGGCCAGCATCTCGCGTGCCCGCTGACGCCCTGTTTTCAGCGGCAGCCCGCGCAGGGCGCCCATGAACGCGATCGCTTCCGCCGCCTTCATCGAGGGATAAAGGCCCCGCTCCTCGGGCAGATAGCCGATGGCCCGCGCCTGACGCAGCGGAACATCATCGCCCAGCAGTCGGCGAGAACCCTCGTCGGGATCGATGATGCCGAGCAGCGTACGGAGCAAGGTCGTCTTGCCCGCTCCGTTAGGGCCGAGAATGCCGTAAATGGAGCCGGTGGGAACGGCGAGGTCGATGCCATCGACTGCCCGGAATTTACCGAATGTCTTGACAAGAGCATGGCCTTCGACGGCATAGGCCGAAGGGGGAGCCGGATTGTTACGGATCATCCACTCCTGATAGTCGCACAGCATGCCAACGCAAACCGAAACCTTGGAACAGCGCCTGAAGGCGCAGGCGCAGCGGCTGGGCTTTGCCGCATGTGCGATCGCTCGCGCGAACGCCGCGCCCGAGGCTGGGCGACGGCTGCGCAAATGGCTGGATGATGGGTGCCATGGCGAGATGCTGTGGATGGAGGAGCGCGCAGACCAGCGTGGTTCACCCAGCGCGCTGTGGCCCGACGTACGCAGCGTCATCATGCTGGGGATGAGCTATGCTCCGGGCCGCGACCCGCTGGCGCTGGCGGAGGAAGGCGATCGTGGACGCATATCCGTCTACGCACAGGGCCGCGACTATCATGACGTCGTGAAAAAGGGACTAAAGAGCCTCGCTCGCTGGCTGGTCGAGGAGCAGGCGAGCGCCCTTAAGGTCTTCGTGGACACCGCGCCGGTGATGGAAAAGCCGCTGGCGATGGCCGCAGGTCTGGGCTGGCAGGGGAAGCACAGCAATCTGGTCAGCCGGGCGCATGGCAGCTGGCTGTTCCTGGGCGCGATCTATAGCGAACTGGCCCTGGAACCCGACCAGCCCGAAGTGGATCATTGCGGCAGTTGCACGGCCTGCCAGTCGGCCTGCCCCACTGATGCTTTTCCCGCTCCCTATGTCGTGGATGCGCGGCGGTGCATCTCTTACCTTACCATCGAACATAAGGGGCCGATCCCGCCCGAGTTTCGCGAGAAGATTGGCAATCGCATCTACGGCTGCGACGATTGCCTGGCGGTGTGTCCGTGGAACAAGTTCGCTGATGCGGCAGCGGCAAACCGGGCGTTTATCGGACGTGCCGAACTGGCTGCGCCTGAAATTGGCGACCTGCTGGCTTTGGATGATGCAGTGTTTCGGGAGGTTTTCTCAGGGTCGCCGATCAAGCGGATCGGGCGCAACCGGATGGTCCGCAACGCGGCCATAGCGGCAGGGAATAGCGGGAACCCCAGCCTGCTGGCGCGATTGCACCCGTTGCTGAGCGATGACGATCCCGTAGTGGCGGAAGCGGCGGCGTGGGCCGTGGAGCGGCTATCTGCGCCGTGACCTACCGCCCCAGCGCTGAAGCGCAGGCGCCAGGATCGATATCGATGCCGGCGGGGGTGCGCGCATCGACATGGGTGACGACAGGCTCCTTACCGCGAGCCGGTGCGTAAAGATAGGCGTCTAGAACGCAGCGTCCGTTAGCGAACTGGAGCTTACGCATGGTGCTTTCCCGGATATCAAGTCGAGGCGTACCGAATTGCTGGACGAGGTGGCGCGCGTCCATTCCCATGAGCGGACCCGATTTCATGAAGGCGCTGGCGGGCGGACCAGCTGGCGATGGGCGCATCGGCGCAGGCGGCACAATCGAGCCGCCGCAAGCCGCCAATGGCAACGCAAGCAAGACCGAAAGGATATGTTGGGAAGCTTTCATCGTGACTTGTTCCGGACGCCGTGCAGCATGTGCACCGCCATAGCCGCGCTCCAAACGGGCGCAAGCAAGTTGATGAAGGGAATGAGGAACATAAGCGCCGAGACGAGGCCCATGAGCCACCGGCCGAGGCGGGGGATCGGCAAAAGCCCCGGATGCCTCTGCTCCACCATATCGCTGAGATCGCGACCCAGCAGATAGGCGTTAAGCGCCAGGAAGAGCAGGACCGTGCCGACGCCAGTGACCAGAAGAAGGAGGTAGACCGGCAGCGCCAGCATGTTCCAGCCCGCCGTTCGCGCGGCCGAAGCGAGGGCAAGCCGCAAGCTGGGCGCGAAGCCCAGGGGCCGCGCGGCGGCTGCGGCGGCGGGATAGCTGTCCCGTTCGACCGCAGCCACGATGTCGTCGGCGAACAGGTTCATGACTGCCATGGCGATGGTCCGGAAGAGCAGCCATGCAAGCGCGGCGAGGCTCATAGCCGTTACGGCTGCTTCCGCTAGGCCACCACCACTCCAGCCGAAATATGCGCGCATTGCGTGGACTGCCGTCCAAAGACCCAATCCGGCCAGCGCGAAAATCAGCAGCGTCAGCATGAGCGTCTTGGCCAAGAGGCGCAGAGCAGCCCGATGAAATATGACGGGAAAGGCACGAAGGGCGGCGGCGATCACCATGGGCACGCTATTCCGCGCTCTGCACGCATGGTCAATCTGCAACATTGCACGCAGCAGCGCGGCTCGATAGACACGGCGCGATTTTGAGCCATTGAGTAAGGATATCGCGTGACCGCTGCTGCTGTTCCCTCGCTAGATGTTGTCGCGATCGGCAATGCCATTGTCGACGTCCTTGCCCCTAGCGATGACGCGTTCCTTGCCGAACATGCGCTGACCAAGGGCGGGATGCAGCTGATCGACGCGGAGACGGCCGAGGCGCTCTATGCCGATATGGGCGCGGGCAAAGAGGTCAGCGGTGGATCAGCGGCGAACACGCTGGCTGGCCTCGCGGCACTGGGCAAGCGCTGCGCCTTCATCGGGCAAGTGCGCGACGACCAGTTGGGCGATGTGTTCACCCATGACGTACGCGCCCTCGGTATCCGCTATGACACGCCAGCGGTGGGGGGCGAGGTGCCCACCGCGCGCTGCCTGATCCTGGTGACGCCGGACGCTCAACGCACGATGAACACATTCCTGGGCGCGTCGCAGTTTCTGCCGGAATCGGCCCTCGACCTCGACCTGATCCGTTCAGCATCGATCCTCTATCTGGAAGGCTATCTGTGGGATCCTGAACAGCCGCGCGCTGCCATGCGTGCCGCCATCGATGCCGCGAAAGGGGCGGGCCGCAAGGTTGCCTTCACGCTGTCAGATGGCTTCGTCATTGAACGGCATCGGGATGATTTCGTGCAACTCATCGATCAGGGGTTGATCGACATCCTCTTTTCCAACGAGCATGAAATTCAGTCGCTGACGCAGATCGATGATTTTGACAAAGCGGTGGCGTCATTCGCCGGGCGTGTGCCGGTGCTGATCTCGACGCGCAGCGAAAAGGGCGCGATCGCTGTTGTGGACGGGGTTCGCTATGAAGTGCCCGCAGCGCCTGTTGCGCAGGTGATCGACACCACGGGCGCGGGCGACCTGTTCGCCGCAGGGTTCCTTGCCGGTCATATCGAGGAACTGGACGTGCATCATTGCCTCGAACTGGGCGCAGCAGCCGCAGCCGAAGTGATTTCCCATTGGGGTGCGCGGCCCGAGCAGGATTTGAAGCTGATCCGGGCGAAGCTGGGGCGGTAAGACCGCGAAACACTCATCCGCATCGACCGGGAAGATCCAAGCCGCCTAAGCTCTACTTAGATCAGGCGGCTTTCTGGCGCCGGAACAAGGCCCGGTCATCGGGGCCGAAGCCCCATCGCCAAATGACAAAGCCGTAGACGGCCAGAATCGTCCCCACTCCGAAAACAAGTTCGATCCATTCCAGCGCGGGCGGCAGAGCGACGAAGGCGGCGCCCACAATGCAGGCAGCGCCACATGCGCTGAGCAATGGCCAGCGCCACGCATTTACTTTAGCCTTGAGCAGATGAGACAAAAGGCGCGCCTTCACCAGCGCGCCAACCCCCAGCGCGATGGTGAGCGCGAGAGCCGGTGCCGCTGCTATCGCCATCGGAGACAGATCAAACCGGCGCGCAAGCAATATGAGCCCGAAACTGAGTGCGGCCTGCAATCCGATCATGAACAGCGAAATCATCAGGTTGCGGTGGCGAGCGATATATACCAGCGCAGATTCGCTGACCACGGCAGTGGCCGCGACGACCTCCGCCAGCAGGAGAAAGGCGAGCGCTCCGGTGCCGCCAACGAAATGCGGCCCGACTAGCCCCATCACCGCCTCGCCGGGTATGCCAAGCGCAAGGGCGATACCGGCCTGCGCGGCGATGATCCAGAAGCCCACCTGACTGACCTGCCGCGCAATGGCGGCAAGATTGCCCTCGGCAAGGTTGCGGGTGATGACCGGCCCCAGAATCGGATCGAAGCTGGTTTTCAGCTTTTGCGGCAATGAGGCAACCTGCTGCGCTACATAGTAGACGCCGACGATCGCGGGACTGACGAACAGGCCCAGAATGGCGAGGTCGAGGCGACGCGATCCCCATTCCACGCCGTCGGCAGCGGCGAGCGGCAAGTTGCGGCGCGCGAGACGCCAAAGCCTGCCGAAGTCGGGGCGCCATCCATAGGGTATGCCATAGTGGCGGGTCATGGGGATGATAGAGGCGACAAACGCCGCGATCATGGAAACGACGTAAGAGAGGATAAGGCCATCGCGTGTGGAATAAAAAGCAAAAGCGAAAGCGCCGATGCTGATAGCCCAGGGTTCTATGATGGACCGGGCACGAACAGTGGCCCCTATGTCAAAACGATAGGCACAGGCGGCCAGCGCAACGTCTGACCCTGCAACGGCTATCACGATGAGCGCCAGCAAGCGGTCAAGGCCATTGATCCCGCTGTTGGGGAACATCGCTTGCGGGAAGGCAACCAATATGCAGCTGCCGATCGAGGCGGCGATCAGCGTCACCAGCATCGCGTCCGTGACGACATGGCCGTGAGGACGCTCGGTTTGAGCCAGCGCTCCAGCCAGACCGCGTTTCAGCCCCAGCGTCGCCAGTTGCGCGATGAATTCGACGACTAGGACCGCATAGGCGAAACGGCCTAGCGCATCGGCACCATACCAGCGGCCAGCGATGAAAAGGAAAGGGAGGCGAGCAGCCAGGCGCAGAAGAAAGCCGAAAATGTTCGTCCGGCCACCTCTGGCAAGCGCCGCGATGTCATCCTGTTGCGCGGAGGAAGCCTGCTCAGTCGGCAAAGAAAGTGGATCCCCCTGTCGCGTCATATTCTCTGTTGCCGGACGGTAAACAATAAATGATCGAAGGGCGACGGATTATTCGGGACGCAGCGGACGCGCGAGCAGCGCGTCGATGACTTCGCCCAGAGGGGCCGCGTCTTCCAGCAGGGCACAGACAGCTTCCACCACCGGCATTTCGACAGAGGCCGCGCGTGCAGCCTCGCGCAGCACGGGCGCAGTAAAGGCGCCTTCGGCAACGGTGCGGCGATTGGCGAGCAGTTCGGCAGCCGATCGGCCTTCGCCCAGTCCCTTGCCGAGCGAGAAATTGCGCGAGTTGGTCGAGGAACAGGTGAGAACCAGATCACCCAAACCTGACAAGCCCGAGAGAGTTTCGGCGCGGGCGCCGCGTGCGAGGCCAAAACGCGTCATTTCGGCAAAGCCTCGGCTGATGAGCGATGCGCGAGCGTTCAGGCCGAGGCCCGCTCCGTCTGCAACGCCGCAAGCGATGGCGAGCACATTTTTGACCGCCCCGCCAATCTCCGCACCTACGATGTCATCGGACAGGTAGGGACGAAAGGCAGGGCGGGCGACGCGCGCCGCGATACGCCCGGCAAGCTGTGCATCATCGCAAGCCAAGGTGACGGCGGTGGGAAGCCCCCGCGCGACCTCATGAGCGAAGGTTGGACCTGACAAAACGCCGATCGGCGAACTGGGCTGGGCCTGCTTGGCGACTTCCGACATGAGCAGGCCGGAGCCAGCTTCGATCCCCTTCGAACACAGGATGAGGGGGATACCGGCGGGGAGTCCCGCCACGACAGCGCGCAGGTGCTGAGCCGGGCTGACGATCAACAGCAACTCCCGATCAACCATGGCCCCCATGTCCTCCGTCGCCTGCACGGCTGGATTGAGAGGAATACCGGGAAGATAAAGGGGATTGAGATGATCCTGATTGATGGCGCTGACTACGTCCGGTTCAAGCGCCCACAAGCGAACATCCTCGCCTTGCGACGAAAGGGTTTGCGCAAGGGCCGTGCCCCAGGCGCCCGCTCCTATGACACCCGCCTTCATGCCTTCACTCCTGCCCCGCGCGCTTTTTCGGCATCCGGATCCAGCGGCCAGCGCGGCCGGGCTGGAACGGTAAGATCATCGACGAGACCGGCTGCATAGCGTTCAGCCCCTGCCCAGGCGATCATCGCGGCATTATCCGTGCAAAGCCAAAGCGGGGGCGCGACAAAGGGAAGATCATGCCGCGCGGCGAGTGCCTGAAGCCCCGCGCGGATCGACTGGTTGGCGGCAACGCCACCCGCGACGACCAGAGCGGTTATCCCGTCCAGCGCGGCAAGCTGCTTTTCAGTCCGATCGACGAGGCAATCTATCACTGCCTGCTGGAAGCTCGCGGCAATGTCTTCGGTCGAATATTGTCCCGATTGCGCAGCGCGCATCACCGCGCTCTTGAGACCGGCAAAGGAGAAATGCGGCTCAGCCGTGCCGACGAGCGGACGCGGCAGGGGAACGGCCTTGGGATTGCCGCTTGCCGCAGCCCGCTCGACTGCCGGACCTCCCGGGTAGCCGAGGCCAAGCAGCTTGGCGGTCTTGTCGAACGCCTCCCCACTGGCATCGTCAATCGTGGTGGCAAGGCGGGCATAATCACCCGGCCCGCGGACATGGAGCAACTGGCAATGTCCGCCGGAAACCAGCAACAGGAGGTAAGGGAATTGCAGCGTCGGGTCGGCAAGCCGGGGCGAAAGCGCATGGCCTTCGAGATGATTGACGGCAATCAGCGGCTTGTTGACGGCATGGGCGAGCGCCTTGCCAGTCACCAGACCGACCATCACGCCGCCGATCAATCCGGGACCTGCCGTCGCGGCGATCACGTCAACCTGATCCAGGGTCAGATCCGCGTCGGCGAGTGCCGCTTCGATCAGCGGAGCTAGCGCCTCGACATGGGCGCGGGCGGCGATTTCAGGTACGACGCCGCCATAAGGGCGGTGCGCCTCCTCCTGCGTGGCGAGACGGTGGGCGAGTATCTTCCCATCAGCCGTCACCAACGCTGCCGCAGTTTCGTCGCAGCTAGATTCCAGGCCGAGGATGATCGTCATTGCTGCTTCCATCTAATGGCCACGGATATTAGAGCAAGCGGCATATGACATCGCAATCTTTCACACCTGATCGCCCGCTCCGTCTTGGCACGCGAGGTTCGCCCCTTGCGCTGGCACAAGCGCGCATGACGGCCGAGGCGCTGTGCACCCGACATGGCTGGGGGCCGGACGCGATCGAGACGGTGATCGTCCAGACAAGCGGCGACCGGATTCAAGACCGGGCGTTGGCGGAAATCGGCGGCAAGGCGCTGTGGACGAAGGAACTGGATAGGGCGCTGGTGGAAGGTCAGATCGATTTTGCCGTCCATTCCATGAAGGATGTGGAGACTATTCGGCCCGTGGAAATCATGGTTGCCGCCATGCTGCCCCGCGCCGATGTCCGGGATCGGCTGGTCGGCGCGGAGAGCTTTGCGGCCCTGCCCGAGAACCCGGTGGTGGGGTCAAGTTCCCCCCGGCGGGCGGCGCAGGTCAAGCGGCTGCGGCCTGATGCGCAGGTCGTGCTGTTCAGGGGGAATGTCGCAACGCGGCTGGCAAAGCTTGCCGCAGGGGAAGTCGATGCGACATTGCTTGCAGCGGCTGGCCTCGACCGGCTGGGGCAGCCGGACGTCGGGACATGCATCCCGCTTGACGTCATGCTGCCAGCGCCATCGCAGGGCGCGGTGGGCATTGAGACATTGAGCGACAATGCGCAAATGCAGGCGCTGCTGGCCGGGATCAACGATAGCGATACGTTTGATTGCGTGATGGCCGAGCGAGCAGTCCTCAAAGGGCTGGGCGGGACGTGCCATTCGCCGATCGCGGCTCTGGGGCGGCTGGAGAATGGGAATATCCGCCTCGCAGCCGAGATATTGAGCGCTGACGGGCGCGAGCGGGTGGATGACATAAGGGTCATCGCGCGCGGCGATCTCAGCGCGGCGGAGGCGCTGGGCCACTCCCTGCTCGACCGTGCCAGCGCGGAGCTGCGCGCTCTGTTCGAGGCGTGAGGCCGGTCATCATCCTGCGGCCCGAACCGGGCGCGAGCGAGACTGCTGCGCGGGCAAGGAAGCTTGGTCTCCAGCCCCGCCTTTGCCCATTGTTCGAGGCACGGCCGGTCAGCTGGGACGCCCCTCTCCCCGAGCGGTTCGATGCACTGTTGATGACCAGTGCGCAGGCGGCGCGGCTCGGCGGATCGCAGCTTGTCCGTTACCGGGCGCTGCCCGCCTACGCGGTCGGGAGCGCTACCGCCCAGGCGATGGCACAGCATGGTTTCGCAAATGTCGTCAGCGGCGATCAGGATGGCAGCGCCATTGCGGCCCGCATCGCTGCGGACGGACACCGGCGGGTGCTGCATCTGGGAGGCACGACCCTCGCCCCGATAGAGGCGGGGCAGTTGAGTATCGAGCGGGTGGCCGTCTACACGATTGGCGCGAGGCCGCAGGCGCAGCTTGATCCTCAGCTGGAGCCTGACGCGATATTGCTGGTTCATTCCCCGCGTGCGGGCGCCAAGCTTGCAGAAATGATCGCGCCGGAGCGGCGGCGCGATCTCCATGTCATCGCCATCAGCCCGGCGACTCTTTCAGCCTGCGGCCCCGGCTGGGCCAGCGGCGAAGCGCCCGACAGGCCCGATGACGAGAGGATGCTGGCCCTCGCGACACGATTGTGCGAATGATCCCGCCAAGATGGAAGAAAGGTCCTCAATGAGCGAAGAAGGCGGCGCGACAAGCGTCACGGCGATTGCGCCGGTTCCTCCGCGCAAACGGAGTTCCTGGCCGATCTTCCCGTCCCTGCTGCTTGCCTTTGTGATCGGCGTCGCGCTTGCCATCGGCACGATGCTCTATTTCCAGGGCCGCTGGAATGATCGCGCGCAACCGCCGGTCCCCACCGCCGACCCCTATTTGCGCCCCGGCGTCGCGCTACGCCCACTGTCCGCAGACGCGGCGCAGATGCTGGACGGAAGGGTGGTCCAGCTGGAAGATCGGCTCAATCGCATTACCGTAGAGGCTCAGACAGCGTCCGGAAATGCAGCCCGCGCCGAGGGATTGCTGGTCGCCTTTGCCGCGCGCCGTGCGCTCGATAGCGGGATGCCTCTCGGCTATATCGAAGGACAATTGAGGTTGCGCTTTGGCCAGGCGCAGCCGCGAGCCGTGGCGACGATCATCAATGCGGCGCGCGAGCCGGTCACGATTACCGACCTGCGCGCCGGACTTTCCGGCGTCGCCGATCAATTGACGACGCCCGGGCCGCAAACGAGCTGGTGGGAGTCTGTGGAGCATGAGGCCCGCGAACTCGTCACCATCAGGCGGACATCCACACCCTCTCCGCGCCCGGAGGCTGCGATGGAACGGGCGCTGCGTTATATCGATGCGGGGCGGGTAGGTCCGGCTCTCACCGAGGTGGAGAAAATGCCCGGCAGGGCGGCCGCCGACAGGTGGATGCAGTTCGCCCGCCGCTATATCGAAGCACGGCGAGCGCTGGACCTGATCGAAACCGCAGCCATATTGGAGCCGCGCCAATTGCACGGCGTCAGTGGTGGGCCAGTCACCCAAACCTCTCCCCTAGCGCCTTGATCCACCTGTCATAATCGACCAGCCGTTGAGACGGCCGCGCGAAACCATTGGACGCGCGGCGCATTTGTCATGAGAATGTCATCTTTCGCCTTTGGGCCTTGGAGACTGTTTTCTCGTGCCGCCTTATGTCGATTCGATCACCAGCTTCTGGAAGGGTCGCTTAGCGCAGCATCCTAACGATGCGGTGCGGCCTTCCTTGCGGCATTTGCTGGGCAACGCGTCCATGCCGATTGATCTGGCGCGCAGCCGTGCCCGAGCCGGTGCCTTGTCGCGAGCGATAAAGGGCGATGGGCGCCACGTCCTGCTGATCCCCGGCCTGCTCGCTTCAGAGCAGCGGATGGAGATGATGCGCGCGATCCTTCAGGCTGCGGGATATAGCGCTCACAGCTGGGACATGGGACGCAATCTGGGTCCCCGGCCAGACACGCTGGAGCAAATCGACCGGCGAGTGGAGAGGATTCGCAGGGAGGCCGATGCACCAGTGACCCTGGTGGGCTGGAGCCTGGGCGGGCTGTTCGCACGAGAATATGCCAAGGTCGCGCAGGAGAAAGTTGCTGGCGTCATCACCATGGGCACGCCCTTTTCAGGCGATCCCCGCGCCAATCATGCTTGGCGGCTATATCAATTGGTTTCGGGTCATCCTGTCGATTGCCCCCCTTTTGCCTGCGACCGGGAGGTAAAGCCGCAGGTCCCCACCATTGCCCTCTGGTCGCGGCGCGACGGGGTCATCGTGCCGGAATGCGCAAAGGGCAGGCCCGGCGAGCGCGACAGGGCCATCGAGGTGGATTGCACACATATGGGCTTTGCTGTCGCGCCCGAAGGCATATTGGCCGTGGGCAAGGCGCTGGAAGGTCTGCGCGCCTGATTTGCTCAGGGCGTCGTCCGGCTCAACTCAGGCGACGTAGTGCTTCGTCTCTGCCGATCAGCGGCAAGAGTTGAGCCATGTCCGGGCCGTGATCCAGCCCGGTGAGGGCACGGCGTAAGGGCAGGAACAGCATTTTGCCCTTACGGCCTGTACGCTCCTTGAGCGCGCCGGTGAGCGCGGGCCAGATGTCCGCGTTGAAGTCCAACTCCAGCAGTATCCCCCGGGCAGTCTCGAGGAAGGCGCGATCATCCTCATCCGGAGTGGGCGCTTCGATAGGGCCGGTTACAATGCGCCACCAATCGGCGGCTTGCCCAACATTTTCGAGGTTCGGCCGGATGGCGTTCCAGCCTGCTTCATCCATCCCGGCAGGCAGGCGGCCGGACACTTCGCCATAGGGTAGAAGATGGACGATCTTCTGGTTGAGTGCGGCCAGTTCCGCTTCGTCGAAGCGGGCGGGCGCTCGTCCAAAATGCGCGAAGTCGAAGCTTTCGACCAACGGCTCGACATTCGCGAACGGCTCTACCGGCAGTGATGTGCCAAGGCGGGCGAGCAACGACAAGACAGCCATGGCCTCCAGGCCGATCTCGCGGAAATGGGCGACGCCTAGCGAGCCCAGGCGCTTCGAGAGCTTGCCTTCGCTTCCGGTCAGCAACGCCTCATGCGCGAAGGAGGGCAGCTTCACACCCAGCGCTGCGAACATCTGGATCTGAACCGCCGTGTTGGAGACATGATCTTCGCCGCGCAGCACATGGGTTACGCCCATGTCCACATCGTCGATCACGGATGGGAGCATATAGAGCCAGCTGCCATCGGCACGGCGGATCACCGGGTCGGATAGCAGCTTGGGGTCAAAGCGCTGCTCGCCACGGATAAGGTCGGTCCAGAGGATCGGCTGATCATGATCGAGCTTGAAGCGCCAATGGGGTGTGCGGCCTTCAGCTTCATGGGCGGCGATCTGATCGGCGGTGAGCGACAGGGCGGCGCGGTCATAGACCGGCGGAAGGCCCCGGCCCAGCAGGACCTTCCGGCGCAGTTCGAGTTCCTGCTGCGTTTCATAGGCCGGGTAAACATGGCCCGACGCCTTCAATTGCTCGAACCGGCTTTCATACAGGGCGAAGCGGTCGGACTGCTTTTCCTCGCCATCCCAGTTCAGGCCGAGCCATGTCAGGTCCGCCCGGATCGCGTCGGCATATTCCGCGCGAGAGCGCTCAAGGTCGGTGTCATCAAGGCGCAGGAGGAACCTGCCGCCGCTTTTGCGCGCCCAAAGCCAGTTGTGGAGCGCGGCGCGGATATTGCCGACATGAAGGTTGCCGGTTGGCGACGGGGCAAAGCGGGTGATGACGGTCATGAGCTTAAAGGGTCCGGAAAGCGTTGGTGATCGGATAGCGGCGATCACGGCCGAAATTGCGCATGCCGAGCTTCACGCCCGGAGGGGATTGGCGCCGCTTATATTCGGCGACATAGAGGAGGCGTTCGATGCGGGCGACCACATCCTTGTCAAACCCGCGCGCGACAAGCTCTTCTACCGACAGCTCCTCCTCCACCAGGCCGTACAGGATCGGGTCCAGCACCTCATAGGGTGGCAGGCTATCCTCATCCTTCTGATCCTCACGCAATTCCGCGCTCGGTGGCTTGGTGATCACGCGTTCGGGCATGACTGGACCAGATGGGCCAAGGCCGAGCGAAGAGACATTCTCGTTGCGCCAACGGCTGAGGTCGAAGACGGTGGTCTTGTAGGCGTCCTTCAGCACCGAATAACCACCCGCCATATCGCCATAGATGGTGGCGTAGCCGACCGACATCTCGCTCTTGTTCCCGGTGGTCAGCAGCATGTGGCCGAACTTGTTCGACAGGCCCATGAGCGTCACGCCACGAATGCGGGACTGGAGATTTTCTTCGGTAAGGTCGCGCTGCCGCCCCGCGAAAGCATCGGCCAGCATCGTATCGAAGGCCGCCACGGCAGGCTCGATCGGGATCGTGTCGTAGCGGATGCCGAGCAAGCGGGCGCATTCGACGGCATCGTCCAGACTGTCCTGGCTGGTGAAGCGCGACGGCATCATGACGCTCCAGACGCGCTCCGGCCCCAGGGCGTCCACGGCCACCGCTGCCGACAGCGCTGAGTCGATGCCGCCTGACAGGCCAAGGACGACACCGGGAAAGCCGTTGCGGTTCACATAGTCGCGCAGGCCGAGTACCATCGCATTATAGATGTCGGCCGGGCGGCTATCGAGTTCATGCCGATCGCCGGGAATGCAGACCCACTGGCCTTCCCATTTTTCCCAATGGGTGAGGACGAGCGCTTCCTCCCAGTCGGCGAGTTGGTGGGCGATGCTGCGGTCGGCGCCCATGACGAAGGAGGCGCCGTCGAACACCAGTTCATCCTGGCCGCCGACGCGGTTCAGATAGACGAGCGGCAGGCCGGTTTCGCGCACACGTGTACCTGCGACGGCGTTAATGCGGCGGTCGTCCTTGTCGACTTCGAATGGGCTGCCATTGGGGCTGATGAGGATTTCCGCCCCTTCGGCCCGCAGATGCGCGGTGACGAAGGGGAACCAGATATCCTCGCAGATCGGCACGCCGATCTTCACGCCGCGGAAATCGATGGGCGCAGGCAGCGGGCCGGGCGCGAACAGGCGCTTTTCATCGAACGTGCCATAATTGGGCAGTTCGCGCTTTTGCCGGATGGCGGTGACGGCGCCATCTTCCAACAGGGCGACGACATTGAACAACACGCCTTGCGACGCGACCACGGTGCCGACCAGCATCGCGGGGCCGCCGTCCGCTGTCGCCTGGGCCAGACGATCCAGTTCATGGTTGGCGCGATCGACCAATGCTGGCTTCAACACCAGGTCTTCGGGCGGGTAGCCAATCAGTTGAAGCTCGGGGAAGACGATGAGGTCGGCGCCGGTCGCGCGCGCTCGCCATTCGAGCATCGCGTCCGCATTAGCCTTCAGGTCGCCCACGCTTTGTGTCATCTGGGCAAGGGCGATCACGAGTTTATCGGTCATGCCCGCGCCCTAGTCCATTTTGCCCCCCTGCGCAAAAGCGCCTTTCCAGTGAGGGCAAGCGCGGCTAAAGGGGCCGCGTTTCGCGCACCGTCATCCAATCGTCACAGGGGTTTGGCCATGAAACTCATGACCGGCAATTCCAACAAGCCGCTTGCGGCCGCAATTGCAGATTATATCGAGATCCCGCTGACCGACGCGAGCGTCCGCCGCTTCGCGGATGAGGAAGTTTTCGTGGAAATTCACGAGAATGTCCGTGGTGAGGACGTGTTCGTCATTCAGTCGACGGCTTATCCGACCAACGACAATCTCATGGAATTGCTGATCATGATCGATGCGCTGAAGCGCGCGTCGGCCAAGCGAATCACTGCGGTGGTTCCTTATTTCGGCTATGCAAGGCAGGACCGGAAGCCCGGCCCGCGCACGCCGATCTCGGCCAAGCTGGTGGCGAACCTGATCACGACGGCGGGCGCTGACCGCGTTCTGTCGGTTGATCTGCACGCGGGGCAGATCCAGGGCTTTTTCGACATCCCGACCGACAATCTCTTTGGCGCGCCGGTCATGTCGGCCGATATCCAGGCACGTTTTGGCGATCGCAACCTGATGGTCGTGTCGCCGGACGTGGGCGGCGTGGTGCGCGCCCGCGCCCTCGCCAAGCGGCTGGACAACGCCCCGCTCGCCATCGTCGACAAGCGCCGCGAGCGTGCTGGCGAATCGGAGGTGATGAACATCATCGGCGACGTGAAGGGCCGCTTCTGCGTCCTGATCGACGATATCGTCGATTCGGCCGGTACGCTGTGCAACGCGGCCGGGGCGCTGAAGGCTGCGGGCGCGGAAGAAGTGGTCGCCTATGTGAGCCATGGCGTGCTGTCGGGTGGCGCGGTTGCGCGCGTCGAAGCGTCGGAACTCAAGGAACTCGTGATCACCGATTCGATCCAGGGCACGGACGCGGTGTGCACTGCCAAGAGCATCCGTCACCTGCCGATTGCCCCGCTGTTGGGCGAAGCGATCAAGCGGATTGCGGACGAAAGCTCGGTTTCCAGCCTGTTCGACTAAGCGCCAACAAGTTGCGCCGCGCGACTTCTAAGAGGCGCCCGGCAGCAACACTATGGGCAAGCAGAATAGCAGAATCAGTCCGCCAACGACCCTCTGAGCGCGGGAAATGCCAAGCGGCTTTTCCCGCCAGAGCATCGGGCAGGCGAGCAGCGCCAGCAGCAGGAGCATGTTGGAAAGGATAGCTGACCCGCCGACGGGCGCGTCCTGCCGCATGGCGAGAGCGCCCAACAAGGCCGCGAAACTCAAGATCCAGCCGATCAGCGCCACAACGATTCCCTTCTGATACGAAACGATAAACGGCGCGGATTGACGAAGCTTAAACGACGGCTGCCCAAGGATCATAGGTGCCGAAGCTCCAGAGATTGCCTTCCGGATCGAGCGCCTCGTAGCCGCGTCCGGGATAGCCTTGATTATCATGCGGCTCGTTCACCACCACCGCACCTTGATTGCGGGCATGCAGGCAGTGAGCGTCGGCATCCGGGACCACCACATAGATGCAGGCCGTGACACCGCCCAGATCGCGCGGCGTCGTCCAACTGTAGAGCGACTCGGCCTCGCCATCGCGCGCGCTGCCCAGCATGACCATGCCTTCGCCCAATATGAGCTGCGCATGGTGGATGATGTGCGAGTCCGCTTCGTCCTCATAACAGGCGTGCAATGCAAAGCCGAAAGCGTCTTGCAGGAAGTTTATAGCCGCTGGAGCATCGGCATAGCGCAGGCCGGGGATCAGTGGGGAGCCAGGCATGTTTTTCCCTCCTTCATCGCGATCAGGAACAGGTTGGCAAAGCCTAGCGCAGCAAGTGCTTTCCGGCTAGGCGGGAGCGATGACGACCCGCGATGACCTGACCCTTGCCCACCGCCTCGCCGACGCCGCCGCAGCGGCGATCCGGCCCTTTTTCCGCGCGCGATACGACATGGAATTCAAGTCGGACCAGTCGCCGGTGACCGAGGCTGATCGGGCGGCGGAAGCAGCGATCCGAGCCATCCTGGAAAAGGAACGCCCCCAGGACGGCATCATCGGGGAGGAATATGGAGCGATACGCGAAGACGCGGAGCGCGTCTGGATCCTCGACCCGATCGACGGCACGCGCAGCTTCATTGCGGGACGGCCGATCTTTGGCACGCTGATCGCGCTGACTGAGGCGGGATGGCCGACCATCGGCATCATCGACCAGCCGATCGCGCAAGAGCGCTGGGCAGGTATGATGGGTCAGCCCACGACCTTCAACGGCGCACTAGTCACCGCCCGCAGTTGCCGATCGCTTGAAGAAGCGATCGTCGCCAGCACCGGGCCGCAATATTTCCCGGGCTGCACCGGCGAGCATTTCTCGCGGCTGGCGGGCCAGTGCCGCGACACGGTGTGGGGCGGCGACTGTTATAATTACGGCCTTATCGCGTCGGGCCATGTCGATATCGTCGTGGAAGCCGGGTTGAAGCTGCACGACATTGCTGCGCTCGTCCCGGTCGTGGAAGGCGCAGGTGGACGGATGTGCGATTGGGCGGGCGACCCCATCACGGCGGAAAGCGACGGGCAGGTTATCGCGATCGGCGATCCTGCTCGGCTGGACGATGTGCTGGAAGCGCTTGCCGAAGGACATCACGCTCATTGATGTTTCAGGCATTGATGTTTCAGGCGGCCAGCGCCGTCACTGCTTCGGCATATATGCGCGCGCTCTCGTCATCGAAGCAGACAAACAGGATGAGGTCGAAGGCCGACGGGAAAGCAGCAAGCTGGCCCCGCACCGCCTGGGCCGCGACCCGAGAGGCCCGTTCTTTCGGATAGCCATAAATGCCGGTGGAGATGGCCGGGAAGGCTATACTGCGGAGGCTATGCTCCCGCGCCAGATCAAGCGATGATCGGTAGCAATTGGCGAGCAACTGGCTCTCGCCCGAAGCCCCGCCCCGCCATACCGGACCGACGGTATGAATGACATGCGCAGCAGGCAGGCTGTAGCCGCGCGTGATCCGCGCCTCCCCTACTGGACAGCCGCCCAACCTGCGGCATTCGGCGAGCAGTTCAGGCCCGGCCGCCCGATGGATCGCACCATCCACACCGCCGCCCCCCAGCAGGGAACTATTGGCGGCGTTGACGATCGCGTCCGTCGCGCAACGGGTGATGTCGCCAGTTCGGATTTGCCAGCAGGCTGTGCCGAAGATCATATCGCAGCCCCTCTCGATGAATTACCTTCGCAGCAGTACCCTAGAAAATCCCCAGAAACTTCTTCTTCTGCTTCTTTTCTTCCGTAGCGCTGGCCTTGCCGGACTCTTCCTTTGACGTTGTGCCCCGGCCTACGTCATCTCGGGGCTTCCCGCCCTTCGTCCTCTGCGCCGTGGCCGTCGCGCCCGCCAGGACGGGGCCGCACGCCGCACTCTTGGCGTCCCCCACATCGACAAAGGCCAGCACGGCAGCGAGTGGGCTCGCCACGATCCCCAGCGCCGCCGCCGCACCGCCGCGCGCGATCAATTCAGGACTGATGACGTTGATGCCCGGCTTTGCGAAATAGCCCCTGATGCCGACAGGCGACTGGCCGGAAAACAGGCTGAACTTCTTGCCGTCAGCGCGGAAAGCGAGATCGAGGCTCTCGTTGCGGAAGGAGAAGCCGCCTCGTCCAAGCATGACGTTCTTCTTGGTATCGATGATGATCGGGTCCGCCGCCGCGATGCCATCGCGAACGGTGAAGGCGATGAGTCCGCAATTGATCTGGACAGGTTGCTTCAGCTTCTTCTCGAACATTTTCGTGATGAAGGTGCCCACGTCCAGTTCGGCAAGCTGAACATTGCGCGCCCACATGGTGCCAGCAGGCAGGATGACCGCGATCCTGCCATTGGCGGTACTAAGCGAATCATGCACCGTATTGCCCATGCCCGTCATTTGCGCCCGCGCCTTGATAATGCCGGTGGTCCCCGATTCCTCGACACCCCAACGGCCGAGGAGCTTGCCCATGGGTGTCGGCGACAGGCGCACATCGTAGCGCGTACGCACCGGCTGAGCCCGCGCGTTTATCTCTATGTCCGAACTGACATGCCCGCCGGACATGTCGAAGGTGAGCGGCGAAAGCGTAAGCAGGCTGCGCTCCAGCGCTAGCGTAAGACCGATATTGGAAATAGGCACGTTGGGCGCCCTGACCTGACGCACATCGTAACGGACATTGGCGTCGAAGTTGCGCAGTGCCTCTACCCTGAGCGGTGCGTCCGGCAGGACGCGCGGCCTGCCGCCGACATTTTCGATCGCGCCACTGGCGCCCTGCGCTTCCAACTTTTGAGGATTATAGCCGATGAAGGGACCCACATCGATAATATCGAGGGTGCGGGTGGCGAGGTCAGCCTTTAAGCGCAGGCGATTGTCAGGCAGCGATACAGTCATGCGCCCGGAAAGGTCGCTGTCTCCAAACCGGCCCTTAAGATGGGTGAAGCGCCATTCTCCACCCTGCTTGGTAAGCGCGGAGGTGAAGCGGTAAGTGCGGGTTTCGGGGATGGCAGCGCCCAGAAAGTCGAACAGCAGGGCAAGATTGGGACCGCGCGTCAGCAGCAGCAGGTCGGCTCCCTCAATTTCGGTCGCGCCCGGCAAGGTTCCGCTGACCTCCAGGATTGTCGGCCCGGACTGTGCGTGGAGCGCGAGCCTGTTCTTTCCGCCCGTGACGGTTTCGTTGGGCGAGAGCAGACCGCCACGCAGAGTGAAGGGGCGGTTGCGCATGGTGCCGTCGCCGGAGAAGCGGATGTCACTCGCGAAGCGCGTGTCCTGCGCCTTCACCGTTTCGAAGCTTATGTCGGTGGACAACTGCATCCGGGGGTCGCGATAGCGCAACGTCGTTCCGGCAAGCAGCGCCCGGCGCACGAGCGGCAGATTGAGCGGTTCTCCCTTCTTATTCGGGTCACCGAAGGTCCATGTATTGCTCTTGCCATCCCTCGACCATTCCAGGTCAGTGGCGGCGTTGCGAAGCTCAAGCCAACGAAATCGATATTTTTCGCCGAAGATCAGGCTAAGCGGCGCGATCCGGGTATCGATAAGATCGGAATGGAAGAAATGCGGCCTGCTCGCCCAGGGCGTATTGGCGATCGTCATTCCTTCGGCGCGAAACTTGATCATGATGGGCGCGAAATAGAGTTGGAAGTCACCACCAACCTTGACCGGGCGCTCCAGCCGACTGGTGAGGAAGCGCTCGAACGGATGTTTGAGGAAACGGCCCTTCGTGATGAACAGGATCAGCCACAGCACGAAGATCAGCCCGACGATATAGGCGATGATACGCAGCGGCAGGGGAACATCGCCCCATTTCTGACGCGCGCAGGACCAATAATGGCCAACGCCTCCTGCCCCGCTGTCGGGCGCAGGAGCCGATGTCGCCGGGGTGCCCGGCCGCAGGGGATCGGCGTCGGCCATGGCGCAAGAACGCCCTTCCCCTGCTTTGGGTCCGAATCACCTTGCTTTCCGGCGGCTGGCCGATTATGCGCGCCCCTTCGCGATATTTGGAAGGACCGCCCGGCTAACTAGGGCTGCCGTGGCTGTCCGTAATCGTCGCGCTGAAAAAGGAGACGAAAATGCCCAAGCTCAAGACGAAGAGCGGTGTGAAGAAGCGCTTCAAGTTCACCGCTTCCGGCAAGGTCAAGCACGGCGTCGCTGGCAAGCGTCACCGCCTGATCAGCCACAACGCAAAATATATTCGCCAGAACCGCGGTACGTCCGTGCTGTCGGATTCCGATGTCGCTCACGTGCGCCTCTGGGCGCCCTACGGCCTGAAGTAAGGAGTAGAGGCACATGGCACGCGTAAAACGTGGTACGACCACCAAGGCGAAGCATAAGCGGATTTTGGATCAGGCGAAGGGCTATTATGGCCGTCGCAAGAATACGATCCGTATCGCTCGCCAGGCCGTCGAAAAGGCCGGCCAGTACGCTTATCGCGACCGCAAGGTCAAGAAGCGCACCTTCCGTGGCCTGTGGATCCAGCGCATCAACGCTGGCGTCCGCGCCGAGGGTCTGACCTATTCGCAGTTCATGCACGGCCTGAAGCTGGCCGGCGTCGATCTGGACCGCAAGGTCCTGGCCGACATTGCGATGCACGAAGGCGAGGCGTTTAGCGCCATCATCGCCCAGGCCAAGGCTGCGCTGCCCGCGGCCTGAGCATAGAACGGTCGAAAGATCGTCCAAGGGGCGCCGGGGCAGATGCTTCCGGCGCCCTTTTTGTTTTGTTCAGCATCTCCGGTTCGCTTCGAGCGAAGTCGGGAAGCTAGCGCTATCGGGGGACAGGCTTGCTGTTCATCGGCTTTGGCGGTGCGCTGCTAGGCGCGCGGGTCTGACCCTTTCCTTGGCGCTCGCGCCCGGCTAAGGCGCGCTCAATATTTCGCCTTCGCGGGAATGATGAATACTCATGAGTGAAATTGCCAATCTGAAAGCCGGCCTGATCGCCGACATCGATGCCGCCGACACGCTCGACGCGCTGGAAGCTTTGCGCGTGGGGGCAATGGGCAAGAATGGCGTGGTGACGGGGCTGCTCAAGACATTGGGGCCGATGAGTCCTGAGGAGCGGCTGGAGAAGGGACCGCCGATCCAGGATTTGCGGGAAAGCGTGACGGCTGCGCTGGCCGAGCGGAAGGCGGTGCTGGAGCAGGCGGCGCTTGATGCGAAGCTTGCGGCGGAAAAGATCGACATGACCTTGCCCGCTGATCTCGGCGCGCACGGGTCGGTGCATCCGGTGAGCCAGGTCATGGACGAACTGGCGGAGATTTTCGCGGACCTTGGCTTCTCCGTCGCGACAGGGCCAGAGATCGAGGACGACTGGCATAATTTCACCGCGCTCAACATTCCCGAGACGCACCCGGCGCGGGCGATGCACGACACTTTCTATTTCCCTGATTCCGAGGGGACGAAAATGCTGCTGCGCACCCACACCTCGCCGGTTCAGATTCGGACGATGATGAATGGTGAGCCGCCGATCCGCATCATCGCGCCGGGACGGGTCTATCGGTCGGACAGCGATGCGACGCATACGCCGATGTTCCACCAGATCGAGGGGCTGGTGATCGACAAGGGGATCACCCTTGGCCATCTCAAATGGACGCTGGAGACCTTCCTCAAGGCATTCTTCGAGCGGGACGATATCGTGCTGCGCCTGCGGCCGAGCTACTTCCCCTTCACTGAGCCTTCGGTCGAAGTGGACGTGGGTTACACCCTCACCAATGGCCAGCGGGTGATTGGCGGCGATGGCGATGCGCCGGGCGGCGGCTGGCTGGAAGTGCTGGGCAGCGGCATGGTCCACCGCCGGGTGATCGAGGCATGTGGGCTGGACCCGGATGAGTGGCAGGGCTTTGCCTTTGGCACGGGCGTCGATCGGCTGGCGATGCTGAAATATGGGATGAACGACTTGCGCGCTTTCTTCGACGGCGATCTGCGCTGGCTGAGACATTATGGCTTTTCGGCGCTGGACGTGCCGACGCTGAGCGGGGGAGTCGGCGCATGAAGTTCACGCTGAGCTGGCTCAAGACGCATCTCAATACCGATGCCGATCTGCCGACGATTCTCAAAACGCTCAATGATATCGGCCTTGAGGTCGAGGGCGTGGAGAATCCGGCGGAAAAGCTCGCGCCCTTCCGCATCGCCAGGGTGCTGACGGCGGAGCCTCATCCGCAGGCGGACAAGTTGCAGGTGCTGACCGTGGATGCGGGCGATGGCGCTTTGCAGGTTGTCTGTGGTGCGGCCAATGCGCGCGCGGGGCTGGTCGGCGTGTTCGGGACCGAGGGCGCGGTGGTGCCGGTCAATGGCATGGTTTTGAAGAAGACCGCCATTCGCGGGGTCGAGTCCAACGGCATGATGTGTTCGTTCCGGGAACTGGAACTGGGCGAAGATCATGACGGAATCATCGAATTAAACGAGGATTCGCCGGTGGGTGAGGTCTATGCCCGGTGGGCGGGGCTGGATGACCCGGTGATTGATGTGAGTATAACACCTAATCGCCAGGACTGCATGGGCGTGCGGGGGATTGCGCGGGATCTGGCGGCGGCGGGCCTTGGGACGCTCAATCCTATCATCGTACCGGCTGTAGAGGGCGTCGGTCCGGGGCCGGATGTGCGGGTTGAGGATGCAGAGGGTTGTCCGGCTTTCTTCGCGCGGACGGTCAAGGGCGTCAGCAATGGCCAGTCACCCGAATGGATGGCGAAGCGGCTCAAGGCCATTGGGCAGAAGCCGATCAGCACGCTGGTCGATATCACCAATTATCTGATGATCGACCTTGGCCGACCGCTGCATGTCTATGACATGGCGACGCTGAAGGGGCCGCTGACGGCGCGCCGGGGGAAGGCGGGCGAAGAGGTGCTGGCGCTCAACGGCAAGACTTATACGGTCGATGAGACGATGACGGTCATCGCCGATGATGAGGCGGTGCATGACATTGGCGGCATCATGGGCGGCGAACATTCGGGCGCGACAGAAGCCACGACCGATGTGCTGATCGAATGCGCCTATTTCACGCCGGAGCGGATCGCGGTGACGGGGCAGAAGCTCGCCCTTACCTCCGATGCGCGTGGACGGTTCGAGCGCGGGGTGGACCCGGCTTTCCTCGACGACGGCCTGTCGATCGCCACCGACCTGGTCGTGAAACTGTGCGGTGGCAGCGCCAGCGAGGCTACGCGCACGGGCACGCCGCCTGCCGCTAACAAAGTCATCCGCTATGAACCATCGCAATGCCTGACGCTGGCTGGCGTTTATGTCGGCGACGATGAGCAGCGCCGCATATTGGAAAGCCTGGGCTTTGGCGTGGAAGTGCATGACGCCACATTCGAATATGAAGATGGCATGCCGGTGACGACGTCGGCGCATTGGATGGTCAGCGTGCCAAGCTGGCGGCGGGATGTCGATGGCTGGCCCGATCTGGTCGAGGAGGCCGTAAGGATCGTCGGATTGGATCAGGTGCCGTCCACTCCCCTGCCCCGCATGCCTGGTGTGGCCCGGCCGACGGCGACAGCGGAACAGCTGGTCGAACGGCGGGTGCGCCGGACGGCGGCGGCGCGCGGGCTGGCCGAGGCGATCAACTGGTCCTTCATTTCGGAAAAGGAAGCGGCTTCCGTGGGCGGCGGCGACTGGACGCTCGCCAATCCGATTTCCGAAGATCTGAAGGTCATGCGGCCTTCGCTGCTTCCGGGGCTGCTGTCAGCGGCGCGGCGGAACATGGACCGGGGCGCGGCTTCGGTGCGGCTGTTCGAACTGGGGCGGCGCTATTTCTCCGATAAGGAGCGGGCGACGGCTGGATTCGTGCTGGCAGGCGAGAAGACGCCGCGTGGATGGGAGACGGGGAAGGCGCAGGCCTTCACCGCCTTTGATGCGAAAGCTGAAGTGATCGCACTGCTTGCCGCCGCTGGAGCGCCAGTGGCTAACCTGCAGAGCTTTGGCGACGCTTCGGGTGCTTATCATCCGGGGCAGTCGGGGACGTTGCGGCTGGGGCCTAAGGTGGTGCTGGCCGAATTCGGCGTGCTGCATCCTTCGCTGGCTAAGCAATTTGGTTTGACCGGCGTGGTGGTTGCGGGCGAGATTTTCCTCGACGCGATTCCAGCGAAGCGGAAGAATGGCTTCATGCGGGCGCCCTATGCGCCGCCCGCGCTGCAGGCGGTGAAGCGGGACTTTGCCTTTGTCGTGGATGAGGCGGTCGAGGCGGATGCGCTGGTTCGCGCGGTCAGGGGTGCGGACAAGAAGGCGATTCTCGATGCGCGGCTGTTCGATGTGTTTGTCGGGCCGGGCGTTGACGAGGGGCGCAAGAGCCTGGCCATTGAGGTGACGTTACAGCCTGGGGAGAAGAGCTTTTCTCAGGAGGAGCTGGATGCGATCAGCGCTGCGGTTGTGAAGGCTGCGGAGAAGCTTGGGGCAGCGTTGCGGGGGTAACTCGGCGGCTCGCAGTTGAGCGGTTCTCCACTTCGCTCGAAACGAACGGGGTAGGGAAGGGCTGAACCTGCGGCAGTTCCCTTGCCGTCGTCCCGGGCTTGACCCGGGACCCCGCTTGTCTTCAGCCATGCGAGCGAGGAAGCGGGACCCCGGATCAAGTCCGGGGTGACGATCTTGATGGACCCAGTGAACATCATACAGGGGGTGTGCGGTGGACGAGTTGGTGACGATCGCTTCGGATGGGCTCACCGCCAGCATCAATCCCTTGGGTGCGGAACTGTGGTCGCTCACGGACGCGCAGGGCCGCGAGCTGATGACCGATGCTGATCCGCGCTGGTGGACGGGGCATGCGCCTTTGCTCTTTCCCTTTGTCGGGCGCTCGCGCGGCGACGTATATCGGCTGGACGGGCGTGACTTTCCGATGCCGCAGCATGGCTTTGCCCGGCGCATGGCCTTTGCGCAGATTGAGCATCTGCCGGAATCGGTGGTCTTCCGGCTGGAGGCGGATGCGGCGACGCGGGCGGTCTATCCGTTCGACTTTCGGTTGGACATGCAGTTCGCGGTCGCGGGCGGCACGTTGATGATGACGGCCACCGTTGCGAACCGTGGCGAGGCGGACATGCCCTTTTCCTTTGGCTATCATCCGGCTTTTGCCTGGCCGCTGCCCTATGGCGGTGCGGTCGAGGCGCATGTCGTGGAGTTTGAGACGGCGGAGACTGCGCCGATCCGGAAGGTGGGGGACGAGCCGGGCCTGATCGCGCGGGAAAGCGTGGCTTCTCCGGTCGAAGGCAATGTGCTGAAGCCGATCCATGCGATGTTCGAGGGCGATGCGCTGATCTGGGATGAGCTGGAGAGCCATAGTTTGCTTTGGGGTGTGCCGGGGCGGGCGCGGCTGAAGATCGATTTTCCCGATACGCCCTGGCTGGGGCTGTGGCAGAAGCCGGGGGCGCCTTATCTGTGTGTCGAGCCCTGGGCCGGGATGGCGGACCTGGTCGGGTTTGAGGGTGATGTCTGGGACAAGCAAGGCGTCATGCGCCTGCTGCCGGGCGATGAGCGGCGGTTCCGCATGGACGTGACGGTGGTCGATTGAGCGGGTGCTTTTGTTGACGTCTATCGTGCTCCTGCGAAGGCAGGAGCCTAGTCTCCCCGTCTGATCTGGGCTCTCACGAGCCACTTGTCTCGTTCGAGTGCCTGCGCAGGAGCGCGGTGACGCCAAGAGGCACCGCTGGCGAATCCCGACGGACTCGCTATATGGCGCGCCATGACCATCCCATCCCGCCGTACCTTCGCGATCATCTCTCACCCTGACGCGGGTAAGACGACCCTCACCGAAAAGCTGTTGCTGGAAGGTGGCGCGATCCATCTGGCCGGTGAGGTCAAGGCGCGCGGCGCGAACCGGCGCGCCCGATCTGACTGGATGAAGATCGAGCAGCAGCGCGGCATTTCCGTGACCAGTTCGGTCATGACGTTCGAGCGGGACGGGATCACCTTCAACCTGCTCGATACGCCGGGGCACGAGGATTTTTCCGAAGATACCTATCGCACGCTGACCGCCGTCGATTCGGCGGTGATGGTGATCGACGCCGCGAAGGGCATCGAACCGCAGACGCGCAAGCTGTTCGAAGTGTGCCGGTTGCGCAACGTGCCGATCATCACCTTCGTCAACAAGGTGGACCGGGAGGGTCGCGACACCTTTGCCCTGCTGGACGAGGTCGCGGACGCTCTGGCGCTGGACGTGTGCCCGATGAGCTGGCCGGTCGGCATGGGCGGCGAGTTTGAGGGGATTTACGATTTCGCCAAGAACCGGCTGCGCCAGCCGTCCGGCGCTTCCAAGGAGTTTGAGGGCAAGGAAGTGTTTGTCGAGGGCATCGATGACGATGCGCTGGCCGAGCATATTTCCGCTCGAGGGCTGGAGAAGCTGCGGGAAGAGGCCGAGCTGGCGGTCGGTGGCTATGCCGATTTCGACCTTGCCGCCTATCGGCATGGCGACCTGACGCCGGTTTATTTTGGGTCGGCGCTGAAGCTGTTCGGTGTCACCGAGCTGATCGACGCGCTCGCGGCCCATGCGCCGCCGCCGCGCGCGCAGCCCGCTGAGCCCGCGCCGGTGGAGCCGGAGAATAGCGAAGTCACCGGCTTCATCTTCAAGGTGCAGGCCAATATGGACCCACAGCATCGTGACCGGATCGCCTTCATGCGGCTGTGTTCGGGCAAGTTCCGGCGGGGCATGAAGCTGACGCCGAGCGGGTCGGGCAAGCCGATCGCGGTGCATTCGCCGATCCTCTTCTTCGCGCAGGACCGCGAGATTGCGGATGAGGCTTTTCCCGGCGACATTATCGGCATTCCCAATCATGGGACGTTGCGGGTCGGCGATACGCTCAGCGAGAAGGCGGGGGTGCGCTTTACGGGCTTGCCGAACTTTGCGCCGGAAATATTGCGGCGCGTGGCGCTGAAGGACCCGACCAAGACCAAGCAGTTGAGGAAGGCGCTGGACGATCTGTCCGAAGAGGGCGTTATCCAGGTTTTCTATCCGGAAATCGGCAGCAGCTGGGTGGTCGGCGTGGTCGGGCAGTTGCAGCTGGACGTTCTGATTTCGCGGCTGGAGGCGGAGTATAAGGTGGCGGCGGGGCTGGAACCCTCCCCCTTCGATACGGCGCGCTGGATTTCCGGGGAGGAGGCGGCGGTGAAGGATCTGGCGTCGTTCAACGTCGCCAATATGGCGAAGGACCGGGATGGCAATCTGGTCTTCATGGCGAAGAGCGCCTGGGACGTGAGTTACCAGCAGGAACGGCATCCGAAGGTCAGGTTCAGCGCGACCAAGGAGCGTTGAGGGCAAGGGCGGACGCGATATGACCGCCATTCTCTACAGTTTCCGGCGCTGCCCCTATGCCATGCGGGCGCGGATGGCCTTGATGATCAGCGGGCGGCAGGTCGAGGTGCGCGAAGTGGTGCTGCGCGACAAGCCATCCTCCATGCTGGCGCTCTCACCCAAGGGCACGGTGCCGGTGCTGGTGCTGCCCGGCGGGGAGGTGATCGACGAAAGCCTGGACATCATGCACTGGGCGCTCCGGGAGCACGATCCGGAGCGGTGGCTGGATGGGGATGACGCCGCGCTGATCGCGACCAATGACGGGCCATTCAAGCAGCATCTCGATCGCTATAAATATGCGGGGCGCTATGGTTCGGACCCGCTGGAGCATCGCGCGGCGGCGATGGATTTGCTGGGTGCGCTGGAGGGACGGCTGGGGGACGGTGACTTTCTGTGCGGGCCGGGCAGGACATTGGCCGACATCGCCCTGTTTCCCTTTGTGCGGCAATTTGCCCGCACGGAGCCGGAATGGTTTGACGCGCAACCCCTGCCTCGGGTGCAGGCATGGCTGCGGGTTCTGGTGGGGTCGGAGTTGTTTGCCCGCGTCATGACGCGCAGGCCCGCGTGGCAGCCGGGCGACGCGGCGGTCTGGCTTTAACTCGCCTTACCGGCGCAGCAGGAAGACGGCGTGTTCGGCGAACAGATTGGCGTTCGCGTGGGTGGTTTCCTTGTCGCCCTTCAGGAACCATTGGCCATCGATGGTCCAGCCGCGATCCTTCACCAGGGCGCGGAAATCATCGACCGTGACATGGTGGATGTTGAGCGTGTCGTACCAGGTGTCGGGCAGCAGGCGCGTCACCGGCATGCGGCCGCCCCAGAGCAGCGACAGCCTTCCGCGCCAATGGGCGAAGTTGGGGAAGGACACGAAGGCCTGGCGGCCGATGCGCAGCAGTTCCTCGACGACCAGATCCGGCCGACGGGTGGTCTGCAGCGTCTGGCTGAGGATCGCATAGTCGAAGCTGGCGTCGGGATAATAGGCAAGGTCCGTGTCGGCGTCGCCCTGCACTACGGACAGGCCCCGGCCAACGGCGGCGGCGACATTACCGGCATCCAGTTCCAGCCCGCGCGCGTCCACCTGTTTCGTGTCGCGCAGCGCGGCCATGAGGGCGCCGTCGCCGCAGCCGACGTCGAGCAAGCGCGCGCCCGGCGTTACGGTGCGGGCGATCAGGGCGAGGTCCGGCCGAAGCGTCTCGCTCACGCGCGGCCGCCTTTGAGGAAGCCATCGACGACGCGGTTCAGTTCCGGGCATTCGAGCAGGAAGGCGTCATGGCCGAAGGGGCTGGACAGCTCGACGAAGCTCGCCTGCGCGCCGCTGGCGTTGAGGGCGTGGACGATGATGCGGGATTCCGCCGTGGGGTAGAGCCAGTCGGTGTCGAAGCTGACCAGGCAGAAGCGCGCCTTGGACGGGGCGAACGCAGTGGCGAGGCTGCCGCCATGATCCTCCGCAATGTCATAATAATCCATCGCGCGGGTGATGTAGAGGTAGGAGTTGGCGTCGAACCGCTCGACAAAGCTCAGGCCCTGATGGCGCAGATAGCTTTCCACCTGGAAGTCGGCGTCGAAGCCGAAGGTCTTGGCATCGCGGCCTTGCAAGCGGCGGCCGAATTTTTCGGTGAGGCCCGCTTCGGACAGATAGGTGATGTGCGCGGCCATGCGGGCGACGGCAAGGCCAGCGCTCGGCACCTGCGCGTCGGCATAATAGTCGCCGCCGCGCCAGTTGGGATCGGCCATGATCGCCTGCCGCCCGACTTCGTGGAAGGCGATGTTCTGGGCGCTGTGGCGGGCGGTCGAGGCGATGACGATGCAGCTTTCGACGCGATCGGGGAAGATGGTCGGCCAGCTCAAGGCCTGCATGCCGCCCATGGAGCCACCGATGACAGCGGCGAGGCGGCCGACGCCCAGATGATCGAGCAGCAGCGCCTGCGCGCGCACCATGTCGGCGATGGTGAGCACCGGGAAGCGCATGGCGTAAGGGGCGTTGCTCGCTGGATCGAGGCTGGCGGGGCCGCTGGAGCCCATGCAGCTGCCAATGACATTGGCGCAGACGATGAAATGTCGCGCTGGATCGATGGGCTTCCCCTCCCCCACCATGCGCCACCACCAGCCGGGCTTGCCCGTGACGGGGTGGTCGGACGCTACATATTGGTCGCCGGTCAGCGCGTGGCAGATGAGGATGACGTTCGACCCGTCCTCATTCATCGCGCCATAGGTTTCATAGGCGATATCGACGGGGCTGAGCGCCGCGCCGCTGTCCAGCCGCAGGGGTCCGGGCAGGCGGACCTGGCGGCGGAGGCCGAAACGGCTGTCGTCGGGGATGGAGGCGCTGGCCATGGTGCAAGCGGGCTAGGACCGTGGAGGGATGCTGTCAATCGGCTGGGGATGGGCTAGGACGGGGGCATGAGCCAAAGCCGCATTCCCATCGTCGCCTATGGTCCCCTGTCGCCCTATCTGGAGGAGCAGCTGAAGGCCCGGTTCATCGTCCGGGCGGTGGCGGCGGAGGCTGATCCCCAAGCGTTGCCCGAAGAGGTGCGGGAGGCACGGGCGCTGGTGTCTTTCGGGGCGGTTGGCGCATCTGCCGCCATCATGGACGCGCTGCCCCGGCTGGAGATGATCGGCCTGTTTTCGGTCGGCTATGACAAGGTGGACATCGCCCATGCGCGGGCCAAGGGCATCAGCGTCAGCAATACGCCCGATGTGCTGACCGATGATGTGGCGGATCTGGCCGTGGGGCTGCTCTATGCGACGGTGCGCAATATCGCCGCCAATGACCGGATGGTGCGGTCGGGCAGTTGGGCGCGCGGTGGGAAAGTGCCGCTGAGCGGTAGCGTCACCGGGCGACGGATCGGGATTTTGGGTCTGGGGCGTATCGGGCGCGCGATTGCGCGGCGGCTGGAGCCGGTCGCGGGCGAGATTATCTATCACAATCGCAAAGCTGCCTCCGAAACTTCTTACCGTTATGTTGCGGACCCGAACGCATTTGCGCGGGAAAGCGAGGTAATGATCGTCGCGACATCGGGCGGGCCGGAAGCGCGTAAACTGGTCGATGCGGCAATGCTGGACGCGTTGGGGCCGCAGGGCGTGCTGATCAATATCAGCCGGGGGAGCGTGATCGACGAGGATGCGCTGGTGGCGGCGCTGGTCGATGGCCGGATCGGCGGGGCCGGACTGGACGTATTTGCGCAGGAGCCACATGTGCCCGAGGCGCTGCTGACGATGGATCATGTCGTGTTGCAACCGCATCAGGGGAGCGCCACGGAAAGCACGCGCAGGGCGATGGCGGACCTGGTGCTGGCCAATCTGGACGCATGGGCGGCGGGCCAGCCGCTGGTGACGCCGGTGCTATAGCAGCGCTTTGCCTTTGATGCGGATGACGCTAAAGCCCAGCCATGACGAAACCTGCACCCAAAGAATGGATACTGGGCATTTCGCCCTATGTGCCCGGCAAGGCGGCAGCCGATGACGGGCGCCCGCTGATCAAGCTGAGCGCGAATGAGAACCCGCTGGGCACGGGGGAAGCAGCGCGGGCAGCGTTGATCGCGGCGACGGCGGACCTTGCGACCTATCCCGATCCGGGCGCGGCGAAGATGCGCGAGGCAATCGCCGCCGTGCATGGACTGGACCCGGCGCGGGTGATCTATGGCACGGGGTCGGACGAGCTGCTGCACATAGCGGCGAGCGCCTATGCCGGGCCGGGCGACGAAGTGCTGTACGTCCATTATGGCTTTTCGGTCTATGACATCGCCGCGCGGCGCGTGGGTGCCACGCCGGTCATCGCTCCGGACAAGGATTATGCGACGGACGTCGATGCGGTGCTGGCCTGCGTGACGGAAAAGACGAAAGTCGTCTTTCTCGCCAACCCCAATAACCCTACCGGCACGATGACGTCGCGTGAGGAGATTGCGCGGCTGCATGCGGCGCTGCGGCCCGACATATTGTTCGTGCTGGATCAGGCCTATGCCGAATATCTGGACGCGGATGAGGATGATGCGGGGCTGGAGCTGGCCAAGTCGGCGGCGAACGTCTTCGTCACGCGCACCTTCTCCAAGATTTACGGGCTGGCGGCGGAGCGGATCGGCTGGGGCTACGCGAGTGCGGAGATTATCGACGCGCTGCACCGCATCCGCGCGCCGTTCAATGTAACCAATGCCGGACAGGCGGCGGCGATCGCGGCGGTAAAGGATCAGGCCTGGGTCGAGGCGAGCCGGACGCATAACCGGAAGTGGCGTGCATGGCTGGCTGATGAGGTGGCTTCGCTGTCCAATCATGGGCTGCGCGCGGTGCCGAGCAAGGCGAATTTCATCCTCATCCTGTTCGAAGGCAAGCTGACGGCGGAGGCGGCGATGAAAGGGTTGTGGGACGAAGGCTTCGCGACCCGATGGCTGCCGGGGCAAGGATTGCCCAACGGCCTGCGCATCACCATCGGCACCGAGGAACAAATGCGCGCGGTCGCGGCGAAGCTGCTCGCCATGGTAGAGGCTGCCTGAACATGCTGCCGTTCGCGCGTGTCACCATCATCGGCCTTGGCCTGATCGGCTCTTCGCTGGCGCGGGCGATCCGCGAATATATGCCGACCGTCCGGGTTACGGGGCATGATGCCGATCCCAATGTGCGGCAGATCGCGCGGGCGATCGACCTGTGCGACGATGTGACCGACACGGCGGGCGCAAGCGTGACTGACGCCGATCTGGTGGTGCTGTGCGTGCCCGTGCGGGCGATGGGCGCTGCGGCGGCGGAGATTGCGGCGGACCTTCCGCCCGAGGCGATCGTCAGCGATGTGGGGTCCTGCAAGGCCGATGTGCTGGCGCAGTTGACGGCCGCCCTGCCGGGTCGGGTCATCATTCCTGCGCATCCCGTTGCGGGGACGGAAAACAGCGGACCTGAAGCAGGTTTCGCCAGCCTGTTCCAAGGCCGCTGGTGCATCATCACACCGCCTGCCGGTGCCGATCCGGCCGCCGTCGAGCGTATTTCCGAACTATGGCACCGGGTTGGCGCAGACGTCGAAACCATGGACCCGCAGCATCATGACCTGGTGCTAGCCGTGACGAGCCATCTGCCGCACCTTATCGCCTATACGATCGTCGGCACGGCCAGCGATCTGGAGGATGTGACCCAGTCGGAGGTCATCAAATATTCCGCAGGCGGCTTTCGCGACTTCACTCGCATCGCGGCATCCGATCCCACCATGTGGCGCGACGTGTTCCTGGCGAACAAGGACGCGGTGCTGGAGATGCTACAGCGTTTTTCCGAGGACCTGTCGGCGTTGCAGCGGGCGATCCGTTGGAATGACGGAGACGCGCTGTTCAACCTGTTCACGAAGACCCGGGCGATCCGGCGGTCGATCATCGAGCAGGGGCAGGATGATCCCAAGCCCGACTTTGGGCGGCGTCATTAATCCAATTGCTCTGTGGCCCTCTTCAAAAAGAAGTAGAGTCCCCTTCGACTGCCTGCTTGCAGCAGGCGCTCAGGGCGAACGGAAGTGCTGTTGGGGCGCCGACGGTTGGTTCAGCGCGTTGATCGCGGCATGGACGCGGGATTCAGCCTCGCGGCGATCGAGGCCCGCCGGAATGATCTCGCCCGCCTTGTAGGTGATCGTGCCTGCCCGTTTCATGAATTTGCCGCGCGGGGACAGGCGGCCGCTGTCGATCGCGATCGGAACGACCGGCAGGCGAAGGAGGGAATAGAGGCCCGCGAAGCCCGCCCGCAGGGGGGGCGTTTCGCCATGAGGAACGCGCGTGCCTTCTGGAAAGAGGCAGACGGCACGGCCCTGATCGTTTGCGGCGCGGGCGGCGGCTCGCAGGGTCCGCAGGGCGCTGGCCCCAGCGGTGCGCTCGACCGGAATAAGGCCGTACAGCCGACCGATACGGCCCCACAACGGAATGTCGAGCAATTCGCGCTTGGCGGCGATGGCCGGGCGATCGAAAATGCAGAGCAGGTCGATCGTTTCAAACATCGACTCATGCTTGACGATATAGAGATAGTTGCCCAGCGGCAGTTCGCCTTCGATCCGCACCTTTTGCCCGAGAATCCAACGCGCGCAGAATCGGTGAAAGCGGCCCCATGCCGTCGCTACGACCGGAACCCCTGCAGGCCATGGCCATGCCACAGCCAGAGCGGCAAGAACCAGCAGCAATGAGCCGCTGTAGAATATCAGCATGAAGACGAGCGAGCGCAGGGCGGTGATCATAAGGCCGTTCTTCAAATCCCGACGAGCGCGGCGGCACGGCGGAGGAGATATTTATTATATTCCCGCATCAGCATCCTGAGGCTGGGTCGGCTCGGCACGGCGTCATAGACGATCGTCAGATTGCCCGGCACCGCTTGCCGCAGTTCAAGCGCGGCGCGGCGCATGTGCCAGTCCGTTGTGATGAGGCGGACGGTGCGGAAGTCCCTGCGCTCCAGCCAATGCGCGGTTTCTATGGCGTTGGAGCGGGTGTCGATCGCTTCACGGCCCAGAGTGATGCAGCAGGAAAATAGCCGTTCGGGCCTTTCATATTGCGCCGCCAGCTCCGCCGGGCGGACGGAACGATCGACGCCGGAGATCAGCATTCGCTTTGCCGCGCCCTCTTCAAGCAGGGCAAGGCCGCGGTCGATCCGGCCCGCGCCGCCCGTCAGCACGACGATGGCGTCTGTCGGGCGGCCGTCGAGCGGCTGGGGCAGGAAGATCGCGAACCAGGCGAAACCCAGCATCCAGGCGAGCAAGGTCACCGCAAAGAGGCGGACGATCATAGCAGCCGCCCCAGGGATCGCAGCACGGTCCACCGTGCGGCCAGCGTCGAGAGCAGGACGCCGCCTATAGGCAGGGTGGCAAGGATCAGCCAACTGCTCCACGGCAGGCTGATCGCCGCCAGCAGATCGGACCCTGTCGCCGCGAGCCGGGTGCCAAGCAGGATGATGACCAGCAAGGCGGTGACAAAGCCCAGCAGGCCGCCGAACAGCGCGTCGAGGCCCATGCGCCGCTGGAAGAGGCGGGCGATCTGCACATCGGTGGCACCCATCAGGTGCAACACGTCGATCGTGCCGCGATGGCTGTCATGCGCCGCGCGCGCGGCCAACACGACGATGGCGGCGGTGGCGAGCGCCATCAGCAGCACGATTCCTGCCGCAAGTCCGCCCAGTGCCGCGAGCAGGCTGCCGAGCGGCTGGAGGAAGGCGGCGTGCGGCTCCACGCGGATGTTCGGCGAAAGGGTGGCGAGCATGCGGCCCAACCGCTGCGCCTTGGCTCCGGTCGCGCCAGGCGTCAGTTCCACGTCGATCAGGGCGGGGATCGGCAGGTCGCCGCTGGCCGCATCCTGTCCCAGCCAGGGCCGGATCTGCTCGGCGAGTGTTGCGGGATCGACGGGATGGACGGCGTGCACGTCAGCGGATTTGCGCAACAGGCGGGCCGCGGCGCCGCTCAGTTCCTCGCGGCGGTCGGCATTGGCTTCTACGATCTGGACCGTGGCGCGTCCGGCAAGGTCGGCGCCGACCGACTGCACCGCTGCGGCCAGCCCAAGGCCTGATGCCGCCGCGAGGACGGTCAGGAACATCATGATCGCGATCACCCAGGGCATCGGCCCGGCGACGCGGCCTTCTGGCAGCAGGCGGTGTCGGGCGGCAGCGGCGGCGCGGCGGTCTGCGCCGGTCATGACGCGGCGGCCCCTTGCGGACGGGGCGGGTAGCGCAGCGATCCGGTGGGATCGGATAGGCGGCCCTTGTCCAGCCGCATCATCTGCGCGCCTTCGACCTGGCCGATCAGCGGCAGGTCGTGGGTGGCGACGACGATGGTGGTGCCGAGGCGGTTGAGCGCTTCGAACAGAGTGAGCAGGCGGCGGGCCATGTCGGCATCGACGTTGCCGGTCGGTTCGTCGGCGACAAGGATTTCGGGCCGGGCGATGACGGCGCGGGCGATGGCGACGCGCTGCTGCTCTCCGCCCGACAGGGTCGCGGGGCGCGCCTGCCCCCGGTCGCCGAGCCCCACCCAGTTGAGCATTTCGGATACCGAGGCGTCGATC
Source organism: Sphingobium sp. RC1 (assembly GCF_059738765.1). Taxonomy (NCBI): domain Bacteria; kingdom Pseudomonadati; phylum Pseudomonadota; class Alphaproteobacteria; order Sphingomonadales; family Sphingobiaceae; genus Sphingobium; species Sphingobium sp. RC1. The sequence continues at coordinate 328,845 of NZ_AP027306.1, read as the reverse complement.
TCGCTTTCCGCCATGCCCGCGACACGGAGCGGCAGGGCGATATTATCGTAGGCGGACAGGTGCGCGACCAGCCGGAAATCCTGAAAGACGACGCCGATGCGACGGCGGAAGCCGGGCAGGCGCTTGCGCGGAAGGGTCACCACATCTTCCCCGAACAGGCGGATGACGCCACGACTGGGACGCTGGGCGAGGTAAAGGAGTTTGAGCAGCGAGGTCTTGCCCGCGCCCGACGCGCCGGTCAGGAAATAGAAGCCGCCGCCATGCAGCGAGAAGCTGACGTCGGACAGGGTTTCGCTGTCCAGACCATAGCGCAGGCCGACATTTTCGAACTGGACGATCGCCGACATGCTTCGATTATGCGCCCGCGCGCTCCCTGCTGCCCCTTGGGTGCAGCCATGGCACAGCGAGCAGGCAGGCGTAAAGCGCCAAGCGCCATCATCCGCCGAGTCGCGGCATCTTCAGCGTGCCTCTTCAATGCCGCTTGCCCTCGAGTCCAAGCCATGCCTATGAAGCATCATGATCCTGGTGTGTCCCAATTGCGCCACGCGCTATATTGTGCCGGACAGCGCCGTCGGCCCCAATGGCCGCCAGGTTCGCTGCGCCTCCTGCAAACATAGCTGGTTCCAAGAAGGACCGGCGCTGGCCGTCAGGGAAGAGGCCGTGGCGATGGCGGAAGCGCCCATTGCCGCTGAGGCACCCCCTGCCCCGCCTCCGCCGCCACCTGTTGCCGCTGCTCCGCCTCCACCCTCTGCGCCCGCCGAGGTTCAGGCTGATCCGGCGCCTGTGGCAGAAGCGGTTGCCGCACCGGCGCCTGAGCCAGTGGCGGCAGCGCCAGTCGATAATCGCGTCGATGATATTTACGGCCGGAGCCACGAGGAGCCTGCGGAAAGCTATGCCGCGCCCGTCAGGCCGCGCCGCAATTACCTGAAGCTGTGGACCTATGCGGCGGTGCTGTTCGGCCTGGCGGTTGTCGGCGTGGGTGGCGCGCTCTGGTATTTTGGCACGCCAAGCTGGGCGGTCAATCTTGGCCTTGTTTCCGAGGAAGGCGATCCGGACCTGCTATTCTACCTGTCCAAGCCTGCGGAGCGGCGCAAGCTGCCTACGGGCGAGGAATATTTCGCATTCGGCGCGCGGATCGTGAACAGCGGCAAGCAGACGCTGCCGGTGCCGCCGGTGCTGGTGCAGTTGCGCGATCAGCAGAACCGGCTGGTGTTCAGCTGGACGACGAAGGCCGACCGCACCAGCCTGAAACCGGGCGAGGAAGCGTCGATCAACGAGAGCCGGATCGATATTCCGAAAAATGCCGAGAATTTATCGCTGACCTTTGTTCAGTGAGCGGCCAGCCTCGATTACCCCATCTCCGTTCGGGCTGAGCCTGTCAAAGCCCCTTCTTTTTCAAGAAAGTAAGCCCTTCGACAAGCTCAGGGCGAACGTTCATTGTGGGGCGGATGATTTCACGGATAGCTGACCGTCTTGGGCCGCCCCTGCGGGATGGGGATGAATTCCTGATCGTCACCGGGAATGAGGGGGAAGCGCATGGCTTCCCAATCCTCGCGCGCCTGATAGAGGCGGTCGGTGGATGAAGAGACGAAGTTCCACCAGACATGGCGCGGCGTTTTGAAGGCTTCGCCCCCGCAATACATTACGCGGCCACCATCGACGCTCATTAACGTGGCGCGGGTGCCGGGACGCAGGACGTAGAGCGTCTGGGGCAGGAGGGCGACGCCATCGAGCGCGGCGTCTCCGCCAGCGACATAGATGGCGCGCTCGTCCGCATCGGTATCGATCGGCACGTTCCCGCCCGGTGACAGCTGAATATCGGCATAGATGGTGTCGGCATAGGTCGTGACCGGCGAGGATGCGCCCCAGAGGCTGCCCATGATGACGCGCGCGCTCGCCCGGCCGCAGTCGATGACGGGCAAGCCCCCTTCGCTGACATGTTCGAAGGCTGGCGCCATTTCCTCAATGCCATCGGGCAGGGCGAGCCATGTCTGAATGGCCGAGATTTTGGACTCGCGTGCACGGTCGCTGTCGGGGGAGCGTTCGGAATGGACGATGCCGCTGCCCGCAGTCATCAGGTTGACCGCGCCCGGCTCGATTAACTGCTCCGTGCCCAAGGAGTCCCGATGCAGGAAGGCGCCTTCGAACATATAGGTGACCGTCGAGAGATTGATGTGCGGGTGCGGGCGCACGTCGATGCCTTGGCCCGCGCCGATCTTGGCGGGTCCGGCCTGATCGAAGAAGATGAAGGGGCCGACCATCGTCCGGCCCGGCGCGGGCAGTGAACGATGGACGCGGAAGTCGCCCAGATCATGGGTGGTCGGGCTAACGGTCTGGATGACGAGGTCGTCTAGGGTCATGGATGTTCCCTTATGCTTCGCCGGGCGCGCGGGCCTTGATGGCCAGCGCGTGGACCTTGTCGCGCAGCAGATCGGCGAGCGCGGCGTTGACGAGGCGCTGGCGGGCGACGCGGTTTTTGCCAGTGAACCCGGCCGAGACGATCTCCACCGTGAAGTGGCTTTCGCCCGATCCGTCATGCCCCGCATGACCGCGATGCTTCTCGCTGTCATCGATCACGGCGAGATGCTCTGGCGACAGGGCGGCGCGCAGCCGCGCCTCAATCTCTGTGGCCACCGGGCCTTTCAGTTGGGTGCTCATCGCCCCTATATAGGCCCTTTGTTCCATCATGCATCAGGGCAATCTTGTCTACCGACCCGTACTCGACCCGCCGTTTCAACCGCTTCCATGGCCGCGTGGAAAGCGACCGCCCCTGCGCGGTCGATGGGTGCGTCGAACCCGGAGAGTTTCGTGCGCCGCCGCTGGAGGGCGCGTCACCAAATCAGGAAGGCCCGCGCTGGCGCTGGCTGTGCCTCGATCATGTGCGCGAATTCAATCAGGGCTATAATTTCTTCACCGGCATGAGCCCGGATGAGATCGCCGCCGCCCAGCGTCCCTTTGCGGGATGGGAGCGGGAGACGCGCGCCTTTTCATCGAACGCCGCCAGCCCGCCCCCCAAATGGTCGGATTTTCAGGACCCGCTCGACGCGATCGGCGCCAAGTTCAAGGAGCGGGTGGCGAAGGCGCGGGCAGACAGCCAGATGCGGCAGGATGGCAAGTTCCTGTCCAACGAGGACCGCAAGGCCCTGTCCACCATGGGGCTGCCGATCGATGCGGATCGCAAGGCGTTGCGACAGCGTTATACCGAACTGCTGCGGCGCTATCATCCCGATCATAATGGCGGCGACCGCAGCCACGAAAGCGCATTGCAGAGCGTGATCGAGGCCTATGGCCTGCTGCGCAAGGCAGCTGCCTTCGCCTGAAGGGCGTGAATCAGAAGATAAACCAGCCGATCAGCAGGCCACATTGCACAACCGCGATCAGCATCAACTGGGTAGAAAATGGTTCCTTGCGGGTCTTGTGACGGAATAGCTGACGAGCGATCAGTGCGCCCGGCGTTCCTCCGATCATGGCGAGGCCAAGGAGGTCAGCTTCCCTGACGCGACGGCCGCCAGACCTTGCCCGCGCCTTGTCATGGCCAAAGCACAGAATGGTCCAAAGGTTGATGGCCACGAAGCCCAATGCCAGAATCAGATAGGTCATTTCGATGGCCTATATATTTTTCGTAAAGTTGGTCTGAAGACACGGTTACGGCCCGGGCGTCAGGCCATTTCGCGAAAATGGGCCGCTTGATCGGGGCAAAGGGAGGCCCCACTATATCGACACGCCCTTCCTGGATCGGTTAGGGGCCATAAAGATCATTCAGAAAGACCCGTTCGCATGACCGACATTCCCAACGTCCAGCCCGATACCCGTTCAGAGACGCTGCTGGCCGCGCCCGACCGTGAGGTGGATGCGCGGGAGGTGTTCGGCATCGACGTCGATCTAAAAATCCCCGCCTTTTCCGAAGCGGACGAGCGCGTTCCCGATCTCGACCCCGCTTATGTGTTCGACCCGGACACCACGCTCGCGATTCTGGCGGGCTTTGCCTATAACCGGCGCGTCATGGTGCAGGGCTATCATGGCACCGGCAAGTCGAGCCATATCGAGCAGGTCGCGGCGCGGCTGCGCTGGCCCTGTATCCGCATCAACCTGGACGCGCATATCAGCCGTATCGACCTGGTCGGCCGTGATGCGATCGTGCTGCGCGACGGGCAGCAGGTTACCGAGTTCCGCGAAGGATTGCTGCCTTGGGCGTTGCAGCGTCCGGTAGCATTGGTGTTCGACGAATATGATGCGGGACGCCCGGACGTCATGTTCGTGATCCAGCGTGTGCTGGAAGCCGATGGCAAGATGACGCTGCTCGACCAGAATCGCGTGATCCGGCCCAACCCGCATTTCCGCCTGTTCGCGACCGCCAACACGGTCGGATTGGGCGATACGACCGGCCTGTATCACGGCACGCAGCAGATCAATCAGGGCCAGATGGACCGGTGGAATCTGGTCGTGACGCTGAACTATCTGCCTGCCGCGACCGAGGCGCAGATCGTCCTCGCCAAGTCGGGCGAATATGATCATGAGGGCGGCCGCAAGGAAGTCGAGAATATGATCAAGGTGGCGGAACTGACCCGTCAGGGCTTCGTCAACGGCGACATCTCGACCGTGATGAGCCCGCGCACCGTTATCAGCTGGGCTCAGAATGCGCTGATCTTCAAGAATATCGGCTTTGCCTTCCGCCTGTCCTTCCTCAACAAATGCGATGAGGCGGAACGGCCGCTGGTGGCGGAATATTATCAGCGCGTGTTCGGCAAGGACCTGCCCGAAAGCGTCGCCCACCGGGCGGCCTGACGCAATGATAGTCGTAGAGCGCATCGCGCCGGATGGCAGCGCGCACCGGGTCAACATCCGGGGCCATGAGCTGATCGTCGATATGACGCCGCCTGACGGGCATGATGCCGGACCTGATCCGCATGACCTGTATGATTCGGCGCTGGGCGCGTGCAAGGCGATGACGATGCTGTGGTATGCGCAGCGCAAGGGCATTCCGGTCGAGGGCATCCATGTCGGCGTGATCCGGGATGCGAGCGAGGAACGGGACGGCATCTATCGGCTGACGACGCGGATCGCGCTGAGCGGGCCTTTGTCGCCGGAGCAGCACGACACGCTGATCGGCGTCGCCGCGCGTTGTCCTGTCCACAAGCTGATGAGCGAAGTCGAGACGCGGATCGAGACCATCGCCGTTCCGCCAGTTGGCGAGGGCGAACGGCCGTGACGGACGCCAGCGCTCTGGTCGCTGATCAGCGCCGCCTGCCCTTGGAGCGCGCGTTCAACCTGCGCGACTTTGGTGGTTATGCGACGGCGGATGGGCGCGTCGTTCGTCGGGGCGCGCTTTTCCGCTCGGGGACGATGGCGCTGCTGAGCGATGCGGACGCCGCGCATCTGCGGTCGATCGGCATCCGGGCGATCTGCGATTTCCGCAGGGGCAATGAGCGCAGCGCCGAACCCACTATCTGGCATGGGGCGGAGGTCGATTATTTCTGCCGCGATTATAGCGAGAGCAGCGGTATTCTGGGCGAGATGCTGAAGCGGAAGGATGCGACCGCGCAGGACATGCGTGACGCCATGATCGCGCTCTATCGCGCCATTCCGGCGGACCACGCCGCATCCTATCGGGCGATGTTCGCGCAGATTTCGGCCGGACGCCTGCCGATCATCATCAATTGTTCGGCTGGCAAGGATCGCACCGGCGTCGGCGCGGCGCTGATATTGGCGGCGCTGGGCGTACCGCGTGAGACGATCGTCGAGGATTATCTGCTGACCAAAGAGCATGCCGATTGGAATTGGCTGCTGAACCAGCGCAATTCGCTGGTTGCGCGGGCATGGTCGACCCGTGCGGTGGCGCTGGAGCCGGTGCTGACGGTCGATGTGGCTTATCTGGACAGCCTGTTCGCGGAGCTGGACGCCAACCATGGCGGGATTGAGGGGTATCTGGCCGGATCGCTTGGTATTGACGAGGCTGCGCGCGGGATCTTGCGCGAAAGGCTGCTCGACTGATGGCGGAGCGGTCGCCTTTGGATGCATTCAAGGACGTGCTGTCGGGCGCGGCCCGATCGATCGCGCGCGATGCCGAGGTCGAGGTGGGCTTCACCGCCGACGCGCCGCATATGGCGGGCAAGGCGATCAAGGTGCCGACTCCGGGCCGGAACCTGCCGCCCGATCAGGTGGCACTTGCTCGCGGTTTCGCTGACGCCAATGCACTGCGCCTGCGTCACCATAATGGGCGTATGCATACGGCCGCTGCCCCAGCCGACGCGACCGCGCGCGCGGTCTATGACGCAGTCGAGCAGGCGCGGGTAGAGGCGATTGGATCGCGGGCGATGGAAGGCGTTCGCGACAATCTCAATCATGCGTTGGACTTGCGGCTGAAGTCGGACCCGCTCCGCCGGGCGCGATCGGCCGATGAAGTGCCGCTTTCGACTGCGCTGGCGTTGAAGGTGCGCGAGAGATTGACCGGCCAGCCGATCCCCAAGGATGCCGTCACCGGCATGGCGATGGTCGATGCCTGGATCGAGGAGAAGGCGGGCGCCGATCTCGATGCCCTGGGATTGGCGATAGACGATCAGCGGGCGTTCCAGAAGCTGGCGCAGGCGATGCTGGAGCATCTCCAGCTTGTCGAAAGCGATGTGCCGCCTCAAACCGATGAGGATGAGTCGGAGGAGGAAGGCGAGGACGAAGAGCAGAATCAGGATGAAGGCGATTCGGGCGAGGAGGAATCCGGCGACAGCGACATGAATGCTGAAGCGCGCGCCGAAGACACGGGCGGCGACACGGAGGAAGGCGAGACCGAATATAGCGACGATTTCGACGCCGACAGCGATGAAGGCGCCGATGATATGGGCGAGGAAGGCATGATGCCTGTCCGTCCCAACCGGCCGATGTCCGACTTGCCGCCCGGTTTCGACTATAAGCCTTATACGGTCGCGCATGACGAGGTGGTGACCGCCGAGGACCTGTGCGACGAGGATGAGCTGAACCGCCTGCGCGGTTTTCTGGACCAGCAGTTGGTGAGTTTACAGGGTGCAGTGACGAAACTCGCCAACCGGCTCCAACGGCGGTTGATGGCGCAACAGTCGCGGTCGTGGGACTTCGACCAGGAGGAAGGGCTGCTCGACGCGGCACGGCTGGCGCGGATCGTGATCGATCCTACGCGGTCGCTGTCCTACAAGATCGAGCGGGATACCGAATTTCGCGACACGGTCGTGACGCTGCTGATAGACAATTCAGGCTCCATGCGCGGGCGGCCGATCAGCATCGCGGCGATCAGCGCGGACATCATGGCGCGCACGCTGGAACGCTGTGGCGTCAAGACGGAGATATTGGGATTCACGACGCGCGCCTGGAAGGGCGGTCAGAGCCGGGAAGCCTGGCTGGCCGCCGGACGGCCACCAATGCCGGGCCGCCTCAATGACCTGCGCCACATCATCTACAAGAAGGCGGACGAGCCGTGGAGGCGGGCGCGCCGCAATCTCGGCCTGATGATGCGCGAGGGGCTGCTGAAGGAGAATATCGACGGCGAGGCGCTGCTTTGGGCGCATCAACGCCTGATCGCGCGCAATGAGGAACGCCGTATCCTGATGGTGATTTCCGACGGCGCTCCGGTCGATGATTCGACCCTATCGGTGAACAGCGGCACCTATCTTGAGCGCCATCTGCGTCAGGTGATCGAGTGGATCGAGAACCGATCGCCCGTGCAGCTGGTGGCTATCGGCATCGGTCATGACGTCACCCGCTATTATCGACGGGCCGTCACCATCATGGATGCTGAACAGCTTGGCGGGACGATGGTGGAGCAGCTGGCCGGGCTGTTCGACGAAGATTAGGCCGAGCCTGTCTCGGGCCTGGGCATCTGAACCCAGCCGTCCCTTGAAAAGAAGATCGGCGATCTCGACCTTGGGACAGGGGGGAGCAGGCGTTTGTTGAGGAGTGTGCCATGAGTGTCGCCTTTCGCCGCGAGAGCGACGAGGAGCATCTGGAGCCGACGTTCGAGATTCCGATTCCACCTGGCCCCAATTGGGTGACGACGCGCGGGCTGCGGCTGACGCGCGAGAAGGTCGAGACGCTGGAAGCGATTGATGCGGCGGCCATGGCTGAAGAGGATGCGAAAAAGCATAAGCGCGAGTTGCGTTACTGGCGCACGCGGCTGGCGACGGCGCATCTTCAGCCTGCGGCGGCAGGGGACGCGGTGACCTTTGGTTCGCGCGTGACTTACCGGCTGAATGGCGCGGAAAAGCGGATCGATATTGTCGGCGACGATGAGGCGGCACCGGCGGAGGGGCGGATCGCCTTCACCGCACCGCTTTCGCGCGCGATGATGGATGCGGAAGTGGATGAGACAATCGACTTCGCTGGCAAGCCGGGCGCAATCACAATAGTCGCCATCGAAACAATCGACGAAGAATAGCGCCGGTCATCCGATGCCTTGCAATAAAAAAGCCCTCCAGTTCGATGCTGGAGGGCTTTTTTTGTGTCAGCCGTTGCGGCCAGCCTCGAACAGGAACCAGGCGCGTTCCTCGGCCTGGTCGGTCCAGTCATCGACAATGCCTTCGGTCGCGTTGTCCCCAGCTTCGGTAGCGGCGGACTTGGCGGCCCGCAGCGATTCGACGAGGCGAAGATTATCCTCGCGCAGTTCGTTCAACATGTCGGCGGGGCTGACATATTCCGCATCATTATCCTTGATCGACTGGTGGCGACCAATGTCGCCGATCGACCGCAGGGTCGTATTGCCGGTCTTGCGCACGCGTTCGGCAATGGCATCGGTCACGGCCAGAATCTGCGCCGCCTGCTCGTCGAACATCAGATGGTAGTCGCGGAAATGCGGGCCGGACACATGCCAGTGGAAATTCTTGGTCTTGAAATACAGCGCATAGCTGTCCGCAAGCACGCCGTTGAGCGCTTGCGCCACCGACTTGGTCGCGTTGCTGCGCAGGTCGGTGGGAGTCTTGAGGTCGGGGGCTGTCATATCTTGCTCCTGGCTCGTGAAATGGTTTCGCGCTTACAATGATCTGATGGCGATAAGGTGCCATGGCAGGGCGGGAATAGCCCGACGAAATCATCGCTCAGACTGATCCATTCCGTCGATCAGTGGGAGCGCCTACACCAGCCCCATGGCGGTTACGCCCAGTATCAAGGCGATGATCAGCATCAATGCGGCGGCGGTCAGGCGGATCGCCTTGATCGGCCCCGGACGAAGGATGCTGTCACGGAGCAAGACGACCGGAATAAGCGCCGCCGTCACGCCGAGCGCGCCGCCAATTCCGGCCAGCAGCGGTTCCGCCGTCCGCGTCGCGATGCCCAGGATCAGGAACTGAGAGCCATCGCCAAAGCCAAGGATGAACAGCCCCAGCGCCGTGGTGAGGAACGGCCCTGTCGGCCATTCCGCGAGAGGATCGGGGGCTTTCACCCGCCAAAGGAGGCCTATGCCCAAAAACAGCACCGCCAGGGCAAGAAACAGCAGCCGCGCATCAGAGCCCAGCATTGGCGCCAGAAACGCGCCCGCGACGGCGGCGATCGCCGCATTGGCGGCGGCGGCCAGCATGATGCCCGCAATGATCGCGCCATCGCGGCTGAAACGCGTCGCAAGCGCCAGCACCAGCAATTGATTCTTGTCGCCAATCTCAGCCAGGAAGCATCCGAGCAGCGCGGTCAGCAATGCATCCATCGGCAGGTGCGGTCGTCAGCAGGAAAGCGGCGTTCCGGCGATCGCTGCCGGTTTCGCTGCCATGAGGATCGGTATCACCTGCGCATCGGACATTTCCGCCGCGATGGCATCCCGCATGAGGTCGAGGTAGCAAAGTATGACCGGCCCGGTTCCCTGCAACGACAAGGCGGATTGCAACGTGTCCGCCAGTCCTTCAACACTATCGAGATGATAGGCGCGGGCGACATGGCGAATCTGGTCAACTTCATCGCTCAATCGCAGCAGGCTCACCTGCCCGCGCTGCCCCGCAAGGCCGTCCACGCGGCGCAGCATGTCTGCAAGAATGGCCAGCATCGGATCATGTCGCATGGGAAGCATCCCCCTGTCCTGTCGCTCCGATGACAAGATGCATCGGAACCTGTTAAGGCCGCGTAAAGTCTAGCACGCGGCCCGTTCAGCCGCCACGCGCGTCTTGACATTATCCCGAATCTCCCTCATGGGCGGCTGCTGAAACGGGGCGGCCCTTCACGGGGCCGCTTCTCTTTTTCACGATATTCACGACCAGGAACCAGGGCCATGGCCAAGCCAGCAACCGTCAAGATTCGCCTCGTCAGCTCGGCTGACACCGGTTTCTTCTATGTTACCAAGAAGAACCCGCGCACGAAGACCGAGAAGCTGAGCTTCCGTAAGTATGACCCGGTCGTGCGCAAGCATGTCGAGTTCAAGGAAGCCAAGATCAAGTGATCTGAAGGCGGCTTCGGTCGCTTCGATCCATTTGATGGCTTCGATGGAAAAGGCCCGCCCCTGTCAGGGAGCGGGCCTTTCCTTGTGTCATTGCAACTGCGTCTTCCGTTCGTTTCGAGCGTGTCGAGAAACGGCGTGAGAGGCTTCTCGACTTTGCTCGAAGTGAACGGGGGAGGGCGTAAAGCCCTCCCACCCATCAGTTGCCGACTGGCTGACCGTCGGTGCGCGTCACGACGATGGTCGATGAGCGCGGCTGCTGTCCCGCGACCGGCCAGTTGCCCGTGGGGTGCTGGATGTTCACGAAGAAGGTCTTGAGGTCCGGCGTGTACGCGATGCCGGTGATCTCACAGCCAGCGGGACCGACCAGGAAGCGCTTGGACTGCTTGCTGGTCTGATCGACGTAGAACATCGCGTTATGGCCAAAGGCCTGATCGATGGTCGTACCGGTCACGCCCGAATTGCCGGGCACGCTGTGGTCCGTCTGCACCCACAGGCGACCCTGCGGATCGATGCGGATGCCGTCAGGGCTGGAGAAAGTGTCGCCATTGATATTGCCCACCAGATTCGCTCCGCCGGATGCCAGAGCGGGATCGCCCGCCAGCAGGAAGATTTCCCAGGTGAAGGTCGCCGCCAGGGGCGAATTATCCTTTTCCTTGAACTTGATGATGTGACCGTGGAGGTTGCGCGTGCGCGGATTGGCCGCATCGGTGACCTGACGGCCGCTATTGTTGGTCAGCGTGCAATAGATGGCGCTGTTGTCCGGCGCGACGGTGAGCCATTCCGGACGATCCATCACGGTGCCGCCCGCGACACGTGCGGCCGACTTGGTGTTGATCAGCACATCCGCCTGGCTGTTGAAGTTGACGATGACGGGCGTGGGCGGCGTCGTGCTCTGGCTGATATTGCCGGGGTCCGAAGCGCCGGGCAGCAGGCCGTTCTGCCCCTGCACCAGCGCGCGCCATTCGCCCGTTCCATCGGCGTTGAAGCGAGCGACGTAGAGCGTGCCATAATCCAGCAGGCCGGTATTGGCGGCGCGGTTGGATGTGCTGAAGGCGCGATCGGGCACGAATTTGTAGATGCAGCCCGGCGTGCTGTCGTCACCCATGTAAAAGGCGACGCGGTTGTTGCTGTCGGCCATATGCGCGACATTTTCATGGTCGAACCGGCCCATGGCGGTGCGCTTCGTCGGATCGGCCAGTTCCTGATAGGGGTCGATCTCAACCACCCAGCCGTAATTTTGCGCGGGCTGCGTCGGATCGAGATAATTGTCCGTAGTCTCTTCGCAGGTCAGATAAGTGCCCCACGGTGTACGGCCGGACGAGCAATTGTTGAGCATGCCCTTGATCGTGCCGGACAATTGGCCCGCAGCGGGGCCGCCCGCGCGATAGCTGCTGTTGCCGGTGTAGCGTTTGTTGAAGCGCGAGCCTGCCTTCACCGTCCATTTGCCGTCGGTGCCCTTGGCGACTTCCACCACCGAGATGCCGACTGCCGAAAGCGCCAGCGCTTTCTGGTCAGCGGTTGCCGTGGCCGCATTGTAGCTGCCTGTGAAAAGGATGTTGTAGTCGGGTAGCTCATGATTGATCGCGATCAGTCCGCCTATGTTGGCGTCGGTGCCCGACAGCGCGAAATATTCCATCCCGTCATGGTTGCCGCCTGCCCATTTTTCAGCGTCGGCTGGCGTCGGGAAGCTGCCCGAATAGGGGGTGCCAGCTTCAACGGAGTCACCCGCTTTCAGCAGCACATCGACGGTGTAGCCAGCCGGAACCGTGACTGTATCATTCTGGTTGGCGGCAACCGGGGCAAAGGCGATCGCATAGCTGGGCGCGGGCGTGGGAGTAGGCGTGGGGCCAGGCGTCGGGGTTGGGAAACCGGAATCATCATCATCGCCGCAGGCCGCAAGAGTGCCGAGCATCGGCAGAATGGAAAGACCCAGCAGACCGTTCTTCAGTACGGAACGGCGGCCGGGATTGGCGGCGACGATGGCTTCCAGACAGTTGCTGCCCGCGTCGATCCTGGGTTCCGCATCGCGAAATGGCGCGCGCGCCTCGTCAGTAAGGTGAGACATGAATTACCCCTGTTCCAGATCGGACCGTCGGCAGAATGCCGCGTCCCTGGCCCGGGGCTTGGCAGCGCTGCGTGAAAGCAGCGCTTCATTTCAGGGACATGGGCATGAAAGACCGATGACGGTCTGATGACGATCACAGATGGAGCGCGCTGCGTTTAATTGGACGCAGGTCGCGCGCTCTAGTTTTGCTTTCGCATCGTTGTAGACGCAAAACCGGTTCCCACTTTTGCGCACGATGCTCTAGCCGTTACAGCAGGGCATTCACCTGCTCGACAAAGCGCAGCACCGAAATGGGCTTCGACACATAGGCCTGCGCCCCCGCGCCGCGAATCCGGTCTTCGTCGCCCTTTCCAGCATAGGCGGTCACCGCCATGATAGGGACGGATGCCAAACGCGGATCGCGCTTCAACGAGACGATCAGGTCAAGCCCGCTGACATGGGGCAGGTGAATGTCAGTGATCACCAGGTCCGGGCGGAACTCCAGCGCTTGCGAAACGACGTCGCGCCCATCCCGCAACGGCAGCACTTCATGGCCATGCGCGCGCAGAAGATCGCAAAAAAGTTTGAGATTGAGTTCGTTGTCCTCGACAACGAGCACGCGCTTTGCCACCAGTCACCCGCGTTAAATGATGCGCATATTAAAAGCGCGCTGATACAATTGCCCCTTGCCGAGAATCAATCATGCGTTCCGACAGCCCCGATAGCAAGCAACTTGGCCCGGCCGATGGCGAAGAGGCCCTGACGCTGGCCCTGATGGCGCTTGCCTGGACGCTGGGCGATGAGCAGCGGGCGGATCGGCTGCTGGCGCTTACCGGACTGGACGCGGACGCGTTGCGCGCTGGCGTGAATAATCCTTCCGTGTTGCGGGCGGTGCTGGATTTTCTGGCCGATCATGAACCGGATTTGATTGCCTGTGCCGAGGCGCTTGATACCAAAGCAGAGGCGTTGATCACGGCGCGGCGGGCGCTGGGCCGATGAGCCGTCCCCTGATCATCACGGATTGCGACGAGGTGCTGCTGCACATGGTCGTTCCCTTCCGCGAATGGCTGGACGAGCATCATGCCGTGCATTTCGATATGCGCGAGCGCGGCTTTGCCGAGGCGCTGCGCCACAAGGACAGCGGCATTCCGCTGGAGCGTGAACTGGTCTGGCAGCTGCTGGTGGGCTTTTTCGATACCGAGATGCACCGCCAGATGCCGATCGCCGGGGCCGTCGAAGCGATGGGCAGGCTGTCGCGCATGGCCGATATCGTCGTGCTCACCAATATCGGGGAGCGGCATCATCAGCAGCGTGTGGAGCAGCTGGCGGCGCATGGCCTAGATTTCCCGGTGCATTGGAACCATGGACCCAAGGGCGCGCCGCTGGCCGCGATCGTCGCCGAGCGCAATCCGTCAGCCGCGCTGTTCATCGACGACCTGGCCGAGCATCATGAATCCGTAACCGAGCATGCGCCGGGCGTGTGGAGACTGCATATGGTGGGCGAACCTGAAATTTCGGCTGATGTCGATGCCGCCCCCTATGCCCACGCCCGGATAGACGACTGGGCAACGGCGGAGAGGTGGATCGCCGATCGGCTTGCCGACGGCCCCGCACCTTTAAACATTGATAACCCAGATGGAGTACCAAATGAGCGTTGAAGCCCGCCTTACCGAACTTGGCATCACCCTGCCCGCAGCCGCCGCCCCGGTGGCCGCCTATGTGGCGGCTGTCGAGGCCAATGGCCTGCTGCATATTTCCGGCCAGATTTCGCTTTCCGAAGGACAGCTGATGACGGGCCGTCTGGGCGAAGATCGCGACCTTGATTATGGCGTCAAGGCAGCGCGGGCCTGCGGCCTTAACCTCATTGCCCAGATCAAGGCGGCGCTGGGCAGCCTGGACCGGGTTGAGCGGATCGTGAAGCTGGGCGCTTTCATCAGCAGCGCCCCAAGCTTCACGGACCAGCCCAAGGTGGCCAATGGCGCATCGGAACTGATGGTCGAGGTCTTCGGCGAGGCAGGCAAGCACGCCCGCAGCGCAGTGGGCGTGCCGGTGCTGCCGCTGGGCGCCGTGGTTGAGATCGACGCGGTCGTCCTTGTCCGGTCGGCGGCCTGATCTTTCCTTCCTGACCGCCCGCCCCTTCGCCCATCGCGGGCTGCATCGGGCGGGCATCAGCGAAAATGGCATGGCCGCTTTTCGCGCGGCCATTGCGCAAGGCTATGGCATCGAATGCGACGTCCGGCTGAGCGGGGATGGCGTCGCGATGGTCTTTCACGACGCCGCCCTCTCACGAATGACTGGTGCCGAGGGAATGCTGTCGGACCATCGGGCCGAACGCCTTGAGCAGATTAAGCTAGGAGATAGTGGCAGCATTCCACGGCTGGACACGCTGTTGCAGGCATGCGGGCAAACGGTCCCGCTGCTGATTGAATTGAAGGTCACGGGCCGCCATGTGGCGCCCCTCTGTGCAGCGGTAGCACGCGATCTGGCAAAGTATCCACACGCTCTGGCCGCCGTCATGTCCTTCAACCCCGTCGCGATGCGCTGGTTTGCCCGGCACATGCCGCAGGCGGCGCGAGGCCTGGTGGTGACGGAGCAAGGTGACACGGGATGGCGCGGCGTCGCCCGGCGCGGGCTTGCACTTTGGGTGGCAAGACCCGACTTCATCGCTTGTGATGTTCGTGACTTCCCTTCTCGTTTTGCAGCGCGGGCGCGCGAGCGCGGTCTGGCCGTGTTGACATGGACGGTTCGCACGGAGGCCGAACATGCTGCGGCCGAGGCGTATGCCGACCAGATCATATTCGAGATCCAGCGTGACTGAATGCCTGGTGCGGGTAGCTGGCGGGGTTGCGGAACTGCCACGCGATCAATGGGACGCCTGCGCCGGGACCGCCAACCCGTTCATGAGCTGGGATTTTCTGGCCGCGCTGGAACGGTCGGGCAGTGTTGGTCCCGGAACCGGGTGGCAGCCCTTGCCGATGCTGATCGATGGTGCCGACGGATGGATCGCAGCCGCAGCGCCTCTTTATGGCAAGACCCATAGCCAGGGCGAATATGTGTTCGACCATGGCTGGGCCGAAGCGTGGGAGCGCGCGGGGGGCCAATATTATCCCAAGATTCAGCTCGCAGCGCCTTTTTCCCCTGTGCCGGGGCCACGATTGCTGTTGCGGGAACCGACGCTGGCCTCCGCCCTGATCGCGGGGATCGAAAGCCTTGTCGAGAGCAACGACCTGTCATCCGCCCACGCAACCTTCATCGAGCCAGCGCAGGTGCCGTTGTTCGAAGCGGCGGGCTGGCTGATCCGCGAAGACAGCCAGTTCCACTGGATCAATCGCGGCTATCGCGACTTCGACGATTTCCTGAGCAGCCTGTCGAGCGCGAAGCGCAAGAATATCCGCAAGGAACGAGCGCGTGCCGTCGAGGGTCTGGAGATCGTTCACCTGACCGGCCGCGACCTCAAGGAGTCGCATTGGGACGCCTTCTGGCATTTTTACCAGGATACCGGATCGCGCAAATGGGGACGGCCCTATCTGACGCGGGCCTTTTTCTCGATGCTGGGGGAAAGCATGGCGGATCGGGTGCTGCTGATGCTGGCACAGCGTCAGGGCAGGCCGATTGCGGGAGCGCTCAACCTGATTGGTGAGGAAGCGCTATATGGCCGCTATTGGGGTTGCGCCGAGGACGTGCCCAATCTGCATTTCGAGCTATGCTATTATCAGGCGATCGAGGTCGCCATCGCGCTTGGACTGTCCCGTGTCGAGGCCGGAGCCCAAGGCGGACACAAGCTGGCGCGGGGATATGGACCGGAGCCCACTTATTCGGCGCATTTCCTGCCCAACGCTTCGTTCCGCCGGGCCGTCGCTGAATTTCTCGCTGCCGAACGGACTGGCGTGCAACAGGACCGGATCTGGCTTAGCGAACGGGCGCCGTTCCGCAAGCAAGGCTGACGATCAGGCGGCGCGCAGCTGGTTTGCGGCGATCCAGGCGCGCGCCTGACGCTGCGCCTCGGCGATTTCGCGGGCCGTCATTTCTTCGGCTATCTCGGCGCGCATCACCTGCCCTTCCTCATTGCCACGCAGCGCGGCGAGGTTGAACCATTTATGCGCTTCGATCAGATCGACCGACTTGCCGCCAGTTCCGCAGCTATAGGCGACGCCCAGATCGAAGCAGGCCTCCGCCGATTCCCAGCCCGCTACTGGCAGGCGGCTTTCCATCAGAAACTGAGCACTTTTCAGACTGTTTGCCACGACCGAATCCCCCTGTGGATTTCGAGATAATGGTTTTCGACAGGCCGCACGGTGCACCGGTAGGGGATAAAAAATGGTTAACGCTGGTTTGAGGGTTTATGCATCAGCGCCCGAAAGTCCTGGATGGTACAAGGTTAATGCGGCAGGCCGCGTGATCTTTGGCTGGCATAGCAGCCGGATTGATCCCATAGCCGCGCCATGACCAACCCTTCTCCCCCGGTCGCTCTTGGACATCCCAAAAAAGACATCGGCTTTCGCGAATTCGTGATGCTGAGCGCTTGCCTGATGGCGATGAATGCGCTGTCGACCGACCCGATGTTGCCCGCGCTGCCCGCGATGGGCCACGATCTGGGAATCGCGAATGCCAATGACCGGCAGCTTATTATCAGCGTATATTTCCTGGGGTTGGGCGCTGGATCTCTGCTGTTCGGCATCCTGTCCGATCGGTTCGGGCGTAAACCCGTGATGGGCAGCGCATTGGCGATGTTCATCCTGTCCACAATAGGGTGCGCGGTGGCGCACAGCTTTCCCCTGATGTTGTTCGGCCGGGCGTCGGCAGGCTTCTTTGCCGGAGCGAGTCGGGTGATCGCCGTGGGCATCATTCGCGACCGGTTCAAGGGCGACGCCATGGCCAGGGTCATGTCGCTCATCCTCGCTGTATTCATGTTGATACCCGTGATGGCGCCCAGTTTTGGGCAGGCGATCCTCTGGTTCGCGCCATGGCGATGGATATTCTGGATTCTGGCTATTCAGGCGGCGCTTATCCTGATCTGGATGGTCATACGCATGCCCGAGACGCTGAAGCCGGAAAACAGGCTGCGGATGAACCCATCAACGATCTTTCGCACCATGGCTGTGGTGCTCACCAATCGCAGTTCGGCAGGCTATATGCTGGCGAGCGGCGTGGTGATGAGCGGGCTCATCGGCTTCATCCTGTCAGTGCAGCAGATTTTCTTCGACCTGTTTCATGCCCAGTCATTCTTCCCGATAGCTTTTGCGATCATAGCGGGCAGCATGGGGGTCGGCAGCCTGCTGAACAGCCGCCTTGTATCGCGATTCGGCGCCCGGCGGCTGAGCCAGGGTGCGGTTCTGTCCATGATCGCGACGAGCGCCGTCCATCTTGTCGTGATCGCGTCTGGTCGGGAAAGCATGTTCACCTTCATGTTCTTCCAGTCGGCAACCATGATGGCCGTCGCTTTCACCGCGTCCAATTTCGGTGCGATTTCCATGGAGCCCTTTGCCAAGGGAGCGGGCGCGGCGTCTTCATTTCAGGCGTTTATGACCACAGCGCTGTCCAGCGCCTTGGGTAGCGTGGTCGGGCGGGCGTTCAACGGGACGACCGTACCTCTGACGATCGGCATGCTGGCGTTCGGGATCGCGGCGCTTCTGATCGTCCTGTTCGCCGAACGCGGGAAGCTCTTCACCCGCCCGCATCATGATGCGTTGCGAGAGCCGGAATTCGATCCCGTCCACTGAAAAGAAAGGCGGCGATCACGCCGCCGCCTTCCTCACCCGATTCAAGCGTCGCGCCCGCCCGGCGTATGGGCACCGGGCATCGGTGGCACCGGCATCGGGGGGACATCGGCATCCTGCTCATGCATCTCGACAACGCCGCGCGCGACATGGCTCTTGCGATAGCCATAGAGGAAATAGAGCAGCAGCCCCACTCCGCCCCAGACCGGAAGCACGAGCTGCGCATCCACGGGCAGGTTGAAGAAGAGGAAGAGGCAGCCGAATGCCGCCATTGGCGCGATGAACCAGATGGCGGGCGTCCGGAAGGGGCGCGGGCGATTGGGATCGCGCACGCGCAGCACCAGCACGGCGATCGCCACCATGAAGAAGGCGAAGAGCGTTCCGGAGTTGGAAATGTCGGCCAGCTGGCCCACGGGCAGCAACGCCGCGCCGATGGCAACAAAGACGCCCGTCACCATGGTTACGATGTGCGGCGTCTTGAAACGCGGATGGATGCTGGCAAGCTTTTCCGGCAGCAGCCCGTCGCGCGCCATCACGAAGAAGATGCGGGTCTGGCCGAACATCATCATCAGGATGACCGACGGGAGCGCCAGATTGGCCGCGAGGCCCAGGGCGTTTCCGACCACGGTCCAGTTGATCGAGCGCAGAACATGGGCCAGCGCTTCATTCGAGCAGACCAGATCCCCGGCATGAGCGGCGGTCGCGCAGGCTTGAGCGAAACCGACCGATCCGGGTGCGACGATCGAACCGTCCAGACCAAGAACCGGCTGGGCGCCAATGGCACCAATCGCGCCCGCAGCGACCAGCAGGTAGAAGACGGTGCAAATCGCGAGGCTGCCGATAAGTCCGATGGGCACGTTGCGTTGGGGGTTCTTGGTTTCCTCCGCCGCGGTCGAAACGGCATCAAAGCCCACATAGGCGAAGAAGATAGAGGCCGCCGCACCAACAACGCCCATCCCGGTCGTTCCCTGAGGTCCGAACCATCCGTTGGGCGTGAAGGGGGAGAAATTGCCCTTGTCCAGCGCGGGCAGTGTCAGCGCGATAAAGGCGGTCAGCGCCGCGACCTTGATCGCGACCAGCACGGCGTTGACCCGCGCGCTTTCCGTCGTGCCAATGACGAGCAAGGTGGTCACTGCCAGCGCAACGACGATGGCCGGAATGTTGATGACGCCATGCGAAAAATCGGCATGCGGGATGAAGCCGTTGAAGCTCCAGCCAGGCCCTGCTGACAGGGCGCGGGGTAGCTCCAGTCCGGTCATGCTTTTCATCAAACCCATGAAATAGCCGGACCAGCCCACCGAAACGGCGCTGGCGGCCACGGCATATTCCAGGATCAGCGCCCAACCCACCATCCAGGCCAGCAATTCGCCCACCACCGCATAGGTATAGGTATAGGCTGAGCCTGACACCGGCACCATCGATGCCAGTTCCGAATAGCAAAGCGCGGCGAAGGCGCAGACTGCTCCGGCAATGACGAAGCTCCACATCATGCCCGGCCCGGCCTTTTGCGCGGCGGCGGCGGTCAGTACGAAAATGCCGGTCCCTATGATGGCACCGACACCCAGCAGCGTGAGCTGTATCGGCCCCAATGTCCGAACGAGCGACTTTTTTTCCGCGGTCGCCAATATGGCGTCCAATGGCTTGATGCGCCCGAAGATCATGCGTGGAGCCCTTTGCCTGTCATCTTGTCCCCGATCAGCCGCGAAGCCGACCCGTTATATCTGACGCAGAGACTATCGCCTATTGTGGCCCGCGCAAGTATGTTGCGCGACTTCGGCACATTTGTCCAAAGGAGCTACTGATGATCGAACTGCTGCGCGCCGCCAGCCTGCACGATGTGCCGCATGGCTTTGCCGGGCGCCGCGGCGGTGTGTCGGGCGGGGTGCATGCTGGCTTGAACGTGGGCCTGGGTTCAATGGACGAGCGAGAGGCAATACTGCGCAACCGCGACCTGGCGAGGGATGCGTTGCTGCCCGGCGCGGCGCTGGTCACCGTGCGGCAGGTCCATTCGCCGGACGTGGTGACCATCACTGGCGCAATAGATGAGGCGGATCGCCCCGCAGCGGATGCCATGGTGACGGATCGTCCGGGGCTTGTCCTCGGCATATTGACCGCCGATTGCGTGCCGGTGCTGCTCGCGGACCCGGAAGCTGGGGTGGTGGGCGCGGCACATGCGGGTTGGAAAGGCGCCATATCGGGAGTCACGGACGGCACGTTGGTGGCGATGGAGAAACTGGGTGCCCGGCGTGAGCGGATTAGCGCCGCGATCGGCCCCTGTATCGGTCGCGCTTCTTATGAGGTGACGGTCGATTTCGCCCGCAATTTCGAGGAAGAAGATGTGGAAAATGGCCGCTTCTTCTCCGCGGGGCGCGAAGGTCATTGCCAGTTCGACATCGCGGCTTATGTCGCGGCGCGGTTGGCGCAAGCAGGGATCGGCCGGGTCGAGATGCTGGATGAGGACACCTATAGCCAGCCCGATCGCTTTTTCAGCTATCGCCGTTCCTGCCATCTGGGCGAGCCAAGCTATGGACGGCAGATTTCCATGATTGCCGTCGGCTGATGCAGCAGCCTGCGTCGGCCGGGTCAGTCGGCCGACAGTTGTGGATCGATCCCGGTCAACTCAATCGAAAGATCCCAAAGCCGCCGGGCATCCTCAGTACCGCTGGCGCGCTTGTCGATCAGCGCAGGTCCTGACTCGCCGCGCATTTCCCATCGTCCCTGGGGTCCGAAATAGTCGCCACCCTTTGTATTCGGATCGGTAGCAGCCTGAAGAGTCGGCCACGCCGCCGCCGCCACCGGATTGAAGAGAGGCCGTACAATCGGCAACAACGGCTTTGTCCATCGGGGAAGATGGCGCATGAGTTCGGTCAGGGAAACGCCGGGATGACAGCCGATCGCGCTCACCGGAGATGCCGCAGCCCTTAGCCTTCGGTCGAGTTCAAGGGCGAATAGCAGGTTGGCCAGCTTGCTCTGAGCATAATAGACATTGGGACTGTAGCCTTTCTCGGCGTTCCAATCGTCCCACAGCATGCGCCCCTGACGATGTGCCAGGCTGGACGTAACGACCACCCTTGAACCCGCAGTTTCGGCTAGCTTCGGCAATAAAAGCGCCGTCAGCGCGAAGGTCCCCAGATGGTTCACACCAAATTGAAGCTCGAACCCTTGGGCCGTTCGGGTAAGGGGCGGTATCATCACGCCCGCATTGTTGATCAGCACGTCAAGCCTGGGTTCGCTGGCGACCCTTTCGGCTGCGGTTCGGACGCTTTCCAGATCTGCCTGATCAAGTAGAATGAGATCGAGTTTCGCGCCTGGAGTTGCGGCCGCAATCTGCGCCATTGCATCCGCGCCTCTGGCTGCGTCGCGACAGCCGAGCAGAACCCGCGCGCCTTTTGCTGCCAGAAGCTTGGCGGTTTCAAAGCCGATACCGGTGTTAGCGCCGGTGACCAGGATTGTGCGCCCGTCCTGATCCGGCACCTGCCCATTGGAAAACCCCATTCCAGTCTCCCCCCTTTTTCCGCCTTATCCATCCTTAGTCCCCAATTGTGGACGAGAAGACAAGGCTGATCCGCTTGGCGAATGGCATGGAGGTGTCGGAGGAGGAGAAGCGCAAGTTGCGGAAGGTGCTGGCGGAATCGGTGCTGAACGTCTCGACATTGTCAGAGATGTTCGGAAAAAGCTCTGGCGCCTTTGGGCTCGCGCGCCACATAAGCGACAAAACCCCCAGCGTATTCACGCTGGGGGTTTATGTCGTACGTCCTTGGTTGCGGGAGACCGATAAGAGGGAGCTAGCTAGCTGCTCGGATGTTCGCGCCGATCCGCGTTATCATGTCTGGCCACAGAGCTCGCGGTAACTGATGACCCATGCCGGGATAGATCTTCAGTTTAGAGCCCTTGATCGTTTCGGCCAGCTCCTCACTGCCGTGATGGGAAAGCAACTGATCGGAGTCGCCGTGGAGGATAAGAGTAGGAACGTCGATGCGATCTAGGCCATCGGAAAAATCAGGTTGAGACTGGATGGCGCTGGTCTGACGTTCAACCCCTTGCGGATCGTGTCCTCTATCCCAAGCCAATCCGCCCAGTTCGTGTAGCCATGCCACGTCAGTCTCGTACGCCGGCGATCCGCAAGGCTCTTCACTCCGGACATACAGGTCGGCAGCTTCCTCCCGGCTGGTCGGAATCGGAGCCGCGTCCCGTTGCGCTATCACGTCCCAACCGACGAAGTGCTCAAGCGATGGCACTGTGTAGATAAGGCAAAGAGAGCGGACCTTGGTTGCGTGTTCGACGGCGAGTCTCTGAGCGATCATTCCCCCATCGATTGTCCAGCGATATGCACAGATTCGTACCCGAGGGCCTCGATCAGCCCTGCGGTGTCGCTAGCCATGTCGGAAATGCGATAGTTTTGGCCGGAGAAATGTTGAGATGCTCCTACGTCGCGGTTGTCGAACCGTATTACGAAGCAGCCGCTGTCCGCTAACGCCTGGCAAAAATCCGCATGCCAGCCCAGCATTTGCGCACCGAGACCCTGGATAAGGAGCAGGGGCTCTGCACGACGGTCTCCGAACGTCTCATATGCGAGGGATGTCCCTCCTGGCGTCGTGACAGTGTTGAAACCCATTGCTGATGACGCGCCGCTCATCGAACGCCCCTGATTTTCAGCGCAAAGACACAGGAGAGGACAGCGCACATCGCGGCGAAACCATAGAGCGCCTGGTATCCGCCAGCCCAAGAAATAATGCCCGCCGCAATGGCCGACGACATGATCTGAGGCAATCCGGTTGCGACGGCAAGAAGGCCGAAGTCCCGACCCTCATTGGCTTTGTCCGGGAGGACCAAGGACATCAGCGCCAAATCCACAGCGAAGTAGACCCCAATGAACGCGCCAGACAGAATCGCATATGCGAGCATCCCGTGCCAAGTGGGGAATAGGATCGGGACAGCCATGCAGGCGGCTACCCCGAGTGCGCTGATGCCGACGAAGAGTTTTCGCCGGTCGAGCCGGTCGGCGAGATATCCGCAGAATAGCGACGCCGCGAGCCAAGCGACCACATTAAGGGAAGAAAGAGTGCCGACGGCCATCGCTACACTGTCAAATGGCAGCTTCTCTATGCCCACATAGTCCTGCAGAGTGTAATACATGTAGCCTGCCACCACGAAGTAAGCGAGGAACAGCATGAATCGGCTCGCGAAGGCATGGCTAAAATCCCGGGACTTAAAAGCGGCGAAGAACTCGCGAAGCGCCTGCGTCGCCTTGGATCTGCGGCGCGGCATTGAGTTGCGGCCAAGAGACGAAGCCTCAGGCGCTATGATGGCTAGCGCCGCTGTGGCCAGCACAAGGGTCAGAGCTATGATCCAGCATACCTCGATGATGGAGAAACGGCTGGCAATGTTGACGCCAAGAAGGATGCCGACTGGTGTCGCCAATCCAATGATCGAAGACGCCGCGCCCCGACGAGCGGCAGGCACCCGGTCGGGTAGGATCGCTGAAATATTGCCAGCATAGAAGTTCGCCGTGAACCAGAGAAGAACATAGGCCGTGCCGAAGGCCGCGATCGTCCCCGCATAGCCCATCGCTACGATCATCGCGGCCGATAGCAAGGACATAAGGATCAGCCAGGGCGTCCTCCTTCCGAAACGTGACTCCGTTCTATCGGAGATCGCGCCGCCGATAGGCGTCGCGAGCATCGAGGCGATTGCCGACGCTGAGGTTAGCAAAGCAAGATTGGCAACCTTCGAAGATGGATCGAGGGCTTCCAGCCGCGCGGGGATGAGTATCTGCTGGAGACCGTTGAATAGCGCATACATGATGGACGTAGCTGGAACCAGGACGATCAACAGGCGCGCCAGGTTCGGCCCTGGAGGTGACCCGACGTCCATAGCCGCTTCATGTTCCGCAGCGTTGGTCGGTAAACGTGCCGCCTCTTTCAACATGTACATCCTCTCCACCACGCCTTTTTCGGCGCGGATGACTTCGTTTGTCGTCGGTGGTGATGCAGCTCAACCGTCCGCGATCTGTAATCCGCAGTTTGTCGCGGCCCGATGGTGGAATACACCTTCCAAATGTGAGATGTGTCGAGTAGATATTTTATACCCCCGCGCGGGGGGCACGGAACGTCGTGAAGGTATGTTTCAGCCATCAATGCAGGGTGAAGCCCAAGATGCCCGCATGGAAACTAGGGGATGTGGACGATGGTAAGGGTTCGTAAGTTCCGGCGTGCCTCGACGATTGGCGCGGGTCTCGGCGTTGTGCTGATACTCGCTGCCACTCTGCTCGTGGTCGGCATCCTCGTTCCTGCGCTGCCATATGTAGGAATTCTCGGGACCGCGCTCGCGGCAAGTTTTCCCGGCTATGTCTGGCTAGCGCTCATTGTTGGCTCGGTGATGGTCTGGCTGGGCACGCCGGGCCGGTTCCGCGCGATTGCCCTTTCGATCAGCGCGTTAGCCGCTGTCGGGCTCGTCATACCAATTTGGGCGCTCAGCAGGACGGCTGGCGAAAATGGTGTAAAAATGACCGGCGCCGAATTCTTTGGGCGACCCACGTTCTTCGGAACAAGTCCTGCCGACGAGTTCGTGACTTACACCAAGGACCTCGGAGAAGCGCTGACCGCGCGCATTTATCGGCCACGCGGCGCGGCGCCTGCCGGGGGCTGGCCGACGTTGGTCTACGTCCACGGTGGTGGATGGATCGCAGGAACGAACGAGCAGCGGAGTCCGGACTGGCGCTGGTTCACGGATCAGGGATGGATGGTGGTCTCTGTAGCCTATTCGCTCTCTAATGAACGTCGACACCTCTGGGATCGCGTCACAGGTCAACTTGGCTGTGCTCTCACCTGGACCGCCGCCAACATTGGCAAGCGCGGCGGCAACATCGATCGGCTGGCGCTGTTGGGCGACTCGGCGGGAGGCAATCTAGTCCTCAACGTCGGTTACCTAGCGAGCGCCAAAAGGGCACCGTCGTCGTGCGGCGGCGTGGTGCCCACACCGCGCGCAGTCGTCGCCGTTTATCCTGGCGTCGACCTGGTTGCGATCCATCGGAACAGCTACCCGTGGATTGGTGATCAGGTGCGCGGGATGGTTACCGGCTACACCGGCGGAACACCGGAGCAATTTCCTCAGCGCTACGCGGCCGTAGCCTCCGACTCCTATATTCGTGCCGGAGCGCCGCGGACCCTCATATTTATAACCGAAAGCGACCACCTCGTGCCTGTGAGCAGCATGCAGGCGTTCGAAAAGCGCGCCAAGGCTGCAGGAATCGACGTCCGCAGTGTCAAAATTCCCTATGGTGGGCACGTCTTCGACGCAGCGGGCATCGGGAACGCGATCTTTCGAGAGGCAAGCTTGAGGTTTCTTGACGAGAAGTGAACCGATGAGCTTGAAGAAGGTGACCAATGTCTTTGGTGGTCAGGTTGTTGCCGCTTTAGAGGAGCCTTGTTTGGCAATCTCCACAGTCCTTCGGCCTCCGCGTAAAATACCCTGGCAGCCCACCAGCGGGATCAAGCTGGCTGCCGGTCACGTGCTGGAGGACGGATGCCTACGGCCAGATGGATATGACGAATGCAATGAGCAGGATCGAGATGGCGGTCGCGACACCGATCAGGCTGCAAATCGCAATACGGCCGAGCCGACGCATTCTTGACGGCTCGGCCGATCGTGCCGGATCCAGTCGCTGATTGGCGTGGAGGTGCACAAAGAGCAGCGCCATGGCGACGAATTTCCCGGCCACGCCCCGCAACCAACTGGGTTAGGACGGAAAGGACGGCTAAGCCGACCACCAAGGTCGCGAAGCCCTCATCGATCATTCGATATGTTGTGCATGCCTTGATAACCTACCATTATCCGGGAGCGTCACACGTAGGCCGGAGGAGGTTTGTTGAATCGGCCGTTCGACCTATCGCGTGCGCCCCCGATTTGCCGACTGTTCGCACTTGGCGCCATCGCCCGCATCGGCGCGGAGGTCGTCGATACCTACATCTCAGGCTATCGCAGGGACCGTCCATGCCTGCTGCAACTTCTCGCCGATGTGCGGGCCGGTCGGGTGGACCTCGCGGTCTGCGAGGCGCTCGATCGCATTGCCCGCGACGGGAAGGACATCAGCTGGCTCGGCAAGAAGCTGCGCTTCGACCGTGTACGGCTCGTGACCTCAACCGAAGGAGAGATCGACGAAGTCAAGCTGGCAGTCGCAGGACTGCTCGGTTCGATGTTCCTGACCAATCTCCAGAAGAAAACACTGCGTGGGATGAAGGCGGCCGTGCTCGTCGGCCGCATCGCCGGTGCCAAAACGTACGCCTACCGGCGGGTCGTCCGGTACGACGAACGGGGCACTCCGGTTCGCGGTGCGTTCGAGATCGACGACGAGCTCGCGCCCATCGTGCGGCGCATCCACTCCGAATTCGCTGCCGACAGATCCGCCATCGACATCGCCAAGGGCCTAAATGCCGACGGCATCCCTTCACCACGTGGAGGAGAATGGGGCGCATCCACGATCCGCGGCGATCCGAAGAAGTTCACCGGCATCCTGAACAACCCGCTCCATCGCGGCATCCTGATATGGGGCCGCCGCGAATGGCGGCGCGATTCCGATTCCGAGCGCCGCTATCGAATGCGCGATGAAGCCAAATGGGGGCGAGAGCAATGCCAGATCCTTGGATGGTGGACGAGGCGCTGGTGGCTTCGGTAGATGCTGAGTTCGCTACGCGCGCCCTGCCTCAGCATTCTGACATGTCGCGATCGAACCGGAAGCGGCATCTCCTGTCTGGGCTGATCAAGTGCAGCAAGTGCGGATCCAACTTCACGCTGACCGGAAAGGACTACTACCGGTGCGTGGCCAATGCGTGGCCAATCGGGAGCGCGGCACATGCGCCAACTCGACGACGATCCGTACCGGCGCGGTCGAAGCCGCCACCCTCTTCACCTTGAAGAAGCAGCTGCCCACCGACGACATGGCCGACCTCTTCATCGCCGAGTTCGGACGGGATGTCGCCAAGCTCACCAGCACGCGGGACGAGCGGGAGAGCCGTCAACGGGCGAGGCTCACGGAGCTGGACATCAAGATCGAGAACCTCGCGGCGAACATGTTGGTCGGCGTGATAAGCCCCACCATCGCGAGGATGCTCGGTGAACGGGAGATCGAGCGCGCCTCGCTTGCCCCGGGAAATCGGTAGCGCATCGACGAATGACGGCACCATCCTTGCCCATCCGGCTCTCGTGCAGCTTTTCGAGCAGAAGGTCGCCCGCCTCGCGGAAACGCTGAACTCATTGGACTTGATGGGGTGGACGCCCCCCGACGGCATCGATGTGCCATAGTGGAGGTGTTGAACACCACTTGAGGAGGCGTCCATGTCGGAGATTAGCACGATCGGTTTGGATATCGCAAAGAATGTGTTTCATGCGCACGGGGCCGATTCGAACGGGCTTCAGGTTTTCAGTCGACGGGTTACGCGTGGTAAAGTGCTGTCGTTCTTTGCTGCTCAGCCAAAGTGCCTGGTGGCGCTGGAAGCTTGCGGCGGGGCACATCATTGGGCTCGGGAGCTGGTGCGTATGGGACATGATGTTCGGTTGATTGCGCCAGCCTACGTGAAGCCGTTCGTAAAGCGACAAAAGAACGATGCCACTGATGCCGAGGCCATTTGCGAGGCTGCGCAGCGCCCGAACATGCGGTTTGTGACGGTGAAGAGCGAGGAGCAGCAAGCCTCGGCATTGGTGTTCCGAACCCGCGATCTACTTGTCCGGCAACGCACGCAAGCGATCAATGCGATTAGGGGGCACATGGCTGAGTATGGCTGGGTTGCTCCGAAAGGGCCGAGCTGGGTAGCGCAGCTTAGCGAGCTGATCGATGATGCGGTCACTGCGTCGCTACCGTCGGCTGCGCGAGAGATGTTCCGCGTCATGCTCGGCATACTTGAGGAGTTTGATCACCGGATAGCGGAACTCGACAAGGAAATCGCGCGGCGAGCCCGCGAAGATGAAGTCGCTCGTCGGCTGATGACCATCCCCGGCGTTGGACCGATAGCTGCGACAGCGATCGCAGCACTCGCACCTGCTGCAGCGACATTCAAACGGGGGCGTGACTTTGCCGCCTGGCTTGGCCTTACGCCCCTGCAGAAATCTACAGGCGGAAAAACCAAGCTGGGGCGGACGTCCAAGATGGGCGAGCGCACACTGCGGCGATTGCTGATCATTGGCAGCAGTGCTGTTGTGCGTCAGGCCAGCAAACGAGGTGCGACTGAAGGTTCGTGGCTTGCTCGAATGCTGGCTCGAAAGCCGCGTATGCTGGTGACCGTGGCCCAGGCGAATAAGACAGCGCGGATCGTTTGGGCACTGCTCATGAAGGAAGAGGATTACAAAGCTCCGGTGATAATGGCGGTATAGCGCCGCCAAAGTCACAAGAGGTCGTCGGAAGACGCAGTCGGTCGAAGGAGGGTATGGCACAACAGTCGGCGAGACGGGGTCAAAAAACCAGACCGTTACAATGTGCACAAAGCACGCGGACTTGATTTGGATTTGACCCGCGGACTCCCATACAGGCCCGCAGTACATCCTGCATAATGAGGCCGGACAGATGGCAGCATCCGACTACGCGCCGAACCCAATTTTCCGCTTGCGTCCGAAGGGGCGTCCACAGATGTAACGGTTTTGTGCCGGTCACTTATCTCATTATGCCACCTTGGCCTCGAACGCGAGCGGGCTGATGCCGCCCAGAAATGAATGGCGTCGCCGGGAGTTGTAGAAGCCGTTGATGTACTGGAAGATGGCAGCTTCCGCCTGTCGCCGGGTTGGCCAGTTCTGCCGCCAGATCATTTCCGCCTTCAGGGATTTGAAGAAGGTCTCGACGGCGGAGTTGTCGTAGCAGTTGCCCTTGCCGCTCATTGATGGACGCAGGCCATAGGCCTGCAGCTTCTTCTGATAATCATAGGAGCAATATTGGCTGCCGCGATCCGAATGGAAAAGGCAGCCCTCAGGTGGCTGGCGCAGGCGTACAGCCATATCCAGCGCTCGGATCGCCAGATCCTTCTTCATCCTGTCGCTGACCGCCCAGCCCACGACGCGGCGGCTATGCAGATCGAGGATGACGGCGAGATAGAGCCAGCCTTCCGACGCCCAGACATAAGTGATGTCACCCGCCCATTTGCGGTTGGGCGCATCGGCGGCAAAGTCGCCGTCCAGCCAGTTCGCCGCAACGCCCAGGCGATGGTGGCTGTCCGTCGTAACCTTGTGCTTGCGCGTGCGGACCGGCTTAATCCCATTGATCCGCATGAGACGGCCAACGCGGCGCTCTCCGACATCCAGGCCGGCCTCTTTGAGTTCCATCGTCATCCTCGGGCGACCATAGCTGCCAAGGCTCAGGCTATATTGCTCCCGAATATGGGCCAGCACCTTCATGTCCGTCCGCTCCCGATGACTGATCGGACGCGAACGCCAGGAACGATAGCCGCGTTCACTGACCTGCAGGACACGGCACATCAACTCCACCGGCCAGCGATGCCGCCAGCTATGCACAAAGGCGAACCTCACGGCTTTTGGCTCGCGAAGAACTGAGTTGCCTTTTTTAGCACTTCCCTCTCCTCCCGGAGTACACGGTTCTCCAGGCGAAGCCGTTCATTCTCCCGCGCCAGATCTGCCTGCGGCGATGCCACCAGGTCAGATGGACGATAGTGCGACACCCATTTGTTCAGGGTCGACTTGCCGATCCCTAAATCCGACGCAACACGTTCGCGCGGCAACCCGCTGGTCAGCGCAATCCGCACCGCCTCCTGCTTGAACTCTTCGCTATGCTTGATCATCTCGTCGGTCTCCTTGAACGAGCCTTAAACTCTCAGGTGACCGGCACAAAACCATTACAAGTCCAATGCCTGGGGCCTGCAGAGCTTGGATAACGGCTACCACCAGATCGGTCCGGGCCGCTTGCCCGATCCGGACAACGGCACCACTGACCTCGACCTCTACAACCCCATCGTGCGAACCCGGCGGCGATGTCTCGCCAACCACGGGCACGAACATCGGCTCGTGACGGGGCGAAATCTTGCTGGCCTCTACCGCGTAACGCAACTCCCGCCGCCATGTGTATAGCAGCGCAGTGCTGACATCCCGCTCGCGTGCAAAGGCAGCGACATTGTCGCAACGCTCCATCTCCGCAACCAGCGCCAGCTTCTGCTCTAGCGTCCAGGAACGCCGTCGTCCGGCCATCCCGCTGAGAACTTCAACCCGTCGAACTGGCTTCAGAGCCACTCCAGTGTGGGTGTCCAATGCGGTCGTAAGGATGGCGTCGTCCATCCTCGCATCTCTGCCTGAGCCACCAAATCAGACAAGGTGGCGCCAGAACACCGGTTACACTGTATCCATCGCTGACATCGAATGGCGTATGCTCGGCCGACTGCTTACGCCGGCATTGCTGACGTTCGCTGACCAAATCTCCTCGCCGGAAACGGTCTTACATTCACTTAAAAGCTGGCGAACCGAATGATCGGCACTGGAACTTCGCGCATGGTCGCAAAGGCGCTACGAACGAGGACTTCTTCACAAATGGCCCTTCAGCTCAATCCAAAAAAGTGGCGCATCGATTCCGCTAATTAGATCGATAAACTATTCCAAGCCCTCCTTACGATCTTATTCCAAATAAGCTGCATCAATGTCACCAACCTGCCGCCGACCAGCGGGCCACAACCGCCATCTCCATGCCCCGCTCTGCGCGCAGCCAGCGGACGGCACTTAACTGCGTAAAGCAATAAATCGCCAGATCGTGGATCAGTTCGCACGCAGCGTGCGATTAACGCCATGGCGGGCGTGGCTGGCGCCTCATGCCGGACCATCCGCAAGATCATGTGCGGCCGAAGCCACTACAGTTTCTGCCGCCGCATAGATCGCTCGAGGTCAGGTGGAAGGTCGGCAGCCCTCTCGTCTGACAACTTCTCGCTATGCCCGTCATAACGCATCCGCGCTGAATGGATCGCGACGATGTTTTCTACCGCCCAATTCGAAAGCGCGCAGATCGGAACACGGAGCGATTCACCCAGTGGGGTCAACTCATAATCGACGCGCGGTGGAATTGATGGCGTCACTGTGCGCATCACCAGCCCGTCACGTTCTAGGCCCCGCAATGACAAGGTCAGCATACGCCGGGAAATCAAGGGGATGGCGCGCTGCAATACACTGAACCGCATCGTGCCTTCGCTCAGCTTCGACACGATCAGCATGCTCCACTTGTCGCCGATGCGCTGCAGCACTTCGTTGATGCCGCGACATTGCAGGCCATTGATAAGAGGTTCCATATCGCGTTCTCCGATGGGGCGCGGCAATGTAGTTACAGCGGCGTGCCTATGACACAACCATGTGCCTTCTTGCGGAGGCGTGACAGTCAGTTACCTATAATGCTTCAGTTACTAATCAATACCAGAGAGGCATCAATGAACATCTTGCAGATTGACAGCAGCATTTCCGGCGAAGCCAGCGTCACACGTCATTTAACCGCCTCCATCGTTAAAAGGCTGGCAGAGGCCGATCCGGCTGCAACGATCATCCATCGCGACCTTGCCGCGCAACCATTGCCTCACCTTACGCTCGAAGATGCCGCCGATCACAGGATGGTCGATGAATTTCTTGCCGCCGATGCGGTGGTCGTCGGCGCGCCGATGTATAATTTTACGCTGCCCACCCAACTTAAGGCATGGATCGATCGCCTTCTCGTCCCCGGGCGGACGTTCCGCTACACGGAGGCAGGCTCTCCTGAGGGGCTGGCCGGTGGTACGCGGGTAATCGTCGCTCTGGCGCGCGGCGACTTCTATTCAGCGGGAACGCCGGCAGCCGCGGTCGAGCATCTGGAAACCTATCTGCGCGACGTCTTCGGCTTTATCGGCAGCATGCCGCAATTCGTGATTGCAGATGGCATCGCCATCGGACCCGAACAGCGCGAAAGAGCGATGGGTGCTGCTCTGCACGCGATAGACCTGATCGCGGCCTAGGCATGCACGAGGGCTCAGCATGAAAAGGCGGCCTTTGCGGGCCGCCTTTCACGTTTTGTCATCAGAAGCGACGACATGCGTAACCGGCAATTGACGGGATGATCCGGTGTTTTCAGCGGCTCAAGGAATCGGCGCGATCATCTGCTCCACACGCCTGCACGGCGGCGCCAGCACTTAAGCGTGCGGCAGGCATGGTGGCTCGTACCTCAGGCACACTATCGACCGCGCCGAAAATCCTCGACCTGTTGCAGCCTTGTCCCGGCCCCATGTCGTTCCGGCGTGACGCTGTATTGGTCGGAACGAAGGCCCACCCTCGCTACCGAGCCGGTGCTCGGACCCGTCGCTGTCTGGCGGGCTTTACCGGTTGCTCCTGTTCGATGTCCACCATGCCTCGCGTATGTGGCAATCCATTCTTGTCGATGAGCGAAATCAGATCGTCGCCTGTCCGGCTGATATGATAGCGGGTTAGATCGACGGCCTGGTTGACGAGCCCCTGGCGACACAGGTCCAGGAGCGCGCCATGATCATGCTGAGCGCGATGCACGCTGTTTCCGACTGTCAGCACTAGCCGGGCATAACGATCGGAATTGACCAGCAGTTCGCGCACGATCCTCAAGGACTTGATCCGGTTAGAAGGATTGTAGAGCGTCATGTGGAAGCGCCGATTGAACTCGCCCCAGCTTGCGATGTCGCCTGAAACGATCGCGGCGTCATAATCTTCGATTATCTTCTCGGCCGTTTCGATATCTTCAGGCGTGAGCCGGGGAATGGCATAGCGCAGCAGCTCAGGCTCCAGCATGGCGCGCAGATCAAACAATTCCTGGATGTCGTCGCGCGACAGGCCGGTGACCACATAGCCGCGGTGAGGATAGCTGGCGACCAGTCCTTCGCCCTCCAGACGCGATAGCGCTTCGCGGACGGGGATCCGACTCGTGCCCATTTCCTCTGCTATCGCGTCCTGGCGAAGCGGCATGCCGTCCGCGATCTCTCCGGACAGGATCAATGATCGGAGCTGATCCGTCACCGCATCGGTGATTGTATTGCGTGCGACGCCCACTGATTTAATTCTTGATGGCATTGCAGCCGTTAATATCCTATTTTTACGCCGCGCACCATTGCGGCCCGTCCGGCTTGGACGTATTTTGGATACATAACAAGTGCTTTGGCGCACGGTGCCGGTTGTAGGATTGACGGGCATGTGCGGGGACGCCGCCCTTTGCCCGAAGCTTCAGTGCATCTTTGCAGTCAACTCGACCGGATGGCCTTAGGGATCGGCGACAATGGCGATCGTCAACCTATGCTCGGCGACGTCCTGCGGCGGGGTGACGACGCGCCCGCCGCCCGCCTCGACCGCGGCGATGGTCGTGGGCAGGTCGTTTACGGCAAAGCCGACACAGGCCGAGCCGGCTGGCGGAGCCGGACGATCGAGATAGCGCATCAGCATCAGAAGCGGACTGCCCTGCTGGCCTGGAATGGCCAGTATCGCCTCTTCATGCTCGTCGGTGCAGGCGTGGCCGACCGGGTGGAGGCCGATCGCATCGCGGTAGAATGCAGTCTCGCGCGCCAGGTCCGTGACAACGAGCTTGGTGAATGCAAAGGCGAGCGTGGTCATATCTTTCTCCTGCCCCCCGCGTCGGCGGCCCGGTTCGCACGATGGCATTCGGACGATCAAGCCGCCTTCTGTGGACAGGGCGCATCAGGGGGGTAGATGTGGGGTAACCCCGGATCATAGACTTCGGTCAGCAGGTTCATGAAGGCGCGGTCATGCAGCGGGTCGGAGGGCGTCTCGATGACATGGCCCTTCTTGCGCAGATCCTTCAGGAACCTATCAATAACGTCATCATGGGTCAGGTCGTCGGTATGATCGACCACCTTCTTGAGCTCTTCCAGATCCATGTAGATGTCCGCGCGCCAATGTACCATCATCCTCAGTTCACGCGCCGGAATCTTCTGGATCACCCTTGAGCCGGTCGTGATCTGCCAGCCATCCGCAACGTCAGGGTCAGGACCGATCATCGAATCCATCGTCAGGCCGCTTGGGCAACGCTGGTCCAGTGGCCCGTTCGCTTCGCCGCGATGATACATTCTTTCGGTTTCGGCGACGATGCCCCGGTTCCAGACCGGCGTGGCGATACGTTCAGGCGTGCCATAGGGCCCACGCGGCCAATAGGTGAACCCCCCACCCACGTCGCCCTGATAGAACCAGGTGATGACCTGCGCCTTTTTCATCTGCCACGGCTTGAACAAATCGGAGCGGATCATTGAATTGAGCAGCCAATTGGGAGTATTGCCCAAGTTCAGGCCGCGAAACTCGGCCCCGTCGAGATGGCCCTGGTCGGAATTAATGGCCGGGCCGTTCAGATTGAAGATCATATTTTCGGGCCGGGCATATTGGGCCTTCCAATATTTTCTGCCCAGATCCAGAAACCTCTTGTTGAAGAAACATTCCTCCATTTCCGGATACAGGCACACGCCGCCCCTTGCGAGATAACCGGTGAAATAGGGAAGGATAGGATCATCCGATTTCTGGTCGGCGGCTTTCTTGTCGGCCGTGGAGTCATCCATATCCTTCAACGATGTGTAAAACTGACGAACCGTCAGTTCCCAAGGCCCCCGTCCGCGCGCCACATCCACGAGCTGGCGATAATACTCAGCGGTGTAAATATCATCGACGATCATCGGCGGTGCGATCGGCCGAACCAGGTCCTTAGGCATACTGTCTCCCCCATCGTATTATTTATCCAATGTATATGAGCGTGATTTTCCTTGCAAGCTTTCTTGCCGGGTTATTGCAAAGGCGGGTCATGTTTTTGGCAACTGGCGTCGCGCTATTGGCCTTGCATTCGAAAGGCGTTTTTCGCCCGATTTATAGGGGTTTGAGCAGAGGTTTAGACGAAATTAGTGCGTTGGGAGGGGTGTTCCCAGCCGCGTCGTGTTGATGTTTCGATATCGATCACCTGCCCGGCCCGATGACGGACCCGGCTAGGCGAATCCCTAAATCGAATCCAATGCGTTGATCACACCATCGATCAAGTTACTGTCCGACAGGCGCGCTTCGAGGTCGAAGGGCCGCAGCAGCATCTGATGATAGGTGTCGCGCGCGCGCCGGTCGGCAAGGGTAGCACGATGTGCCTCTAGCGCATCGATCGCCACGATCCGGAATGCATGTCCGGCCGGGAGCTGGGCCAGCCGATCCGCATCGCCCGCCAACATGACCGCGATCTTGGGATAGCCGCCGGCAGTCTGATGGTCGGCGAGCAGCAGGGTTGTCCGGCCCGCACCATCGACTTGCAACGCCCCGCGTACCGCCGGTTCACTGGGCATGTCGATAGCCTCGGGCGGAATCTCTGGCCCGTCCAGCACCAGACCCATGCGATCGAACGAGGCGGAACCGCGAAACGTCCCCTCAAGCAGCTTTTCGACCATCGCGGCGCTGAAGAAACGCTCCTGCGGCCCGAGAATAACGCGCGCCTGCGTCAAGGGGCGATCGCTCTCGGGCGGGCGCGGCACGCCTCGGGTGCCCTGCTCCGGGGTCACGAAAGGCTGGCAGTCGGCGACCTTCAGCACATCGCCCTCGACAAGATGTTGCCCGCCGAGCGCGGCCTGGACGTGTCTTGAAACGCTGCCGAGCCATGCAGGCGCCGCGATCGTCCCGGCAAAGGCGAGATAAGCCCAGTTGCCTGTGCCTGGCCGTACCCGCAATCGCATGCCGGCGGAGATGCGCGCGACGACCCAGTCGCCAAGGTTGTATCCGTCGAGCTCGGCCATGAAGCCGCCGCCGCAAAGCGCGAACGCCGCCTCGCCATCGACGCAGCGCAGCGTCGCGCCGCCCTGCGACAGTTCGATCGCGCTGGCCATGGCCGCCCCGCCGAACGCGCGTATTGCAGCTTCATAGCTGGAGCGGTCCACCGGGCCGGAGCGTGGTATCCCGAAGCGCAGCAGGCTTGGGCGGCCGCCATCCTGCGTGGTGGTGAGCGGCCCCGCCTGTTCGATGGCGAAGGTGGCGGACGGGGTCACGGCGCCGTCCACCGCGCGAACTGGTCCGCATCGATCCGCAGGAAGCGCACCGTGTCGCCGGGCTGGAAGAGCGGCGGCGCGTCGGACGCGCGATCGAGGATTGTCAGCGGCGTCCGCCCGACCACCCACCAGCCCGTCGGCATCGGCAGCGTCGAGATGAGGCATTGCGGCCCGGCGATCAGCACGCTGCCGACCGGATATCCGCGCACGGCGGCGGGCTTTCGCGGCCGGTGTAAGGCGGGCGGCACGCCGCCCATATAGGCATAGCCCGGCGCGAACCCGTACATATAGACGCGCAGCGTCGCTTCCAGCAGTCGCTCCGCGACGGTCTCCGCCGCGAGGCCGAGGTCGTCGGCCACGGCGTCGAGGTCGGGCGCGAAAGGAGGGTCGAAGCAGATCGGAACGTCATGGCAGGCGCCAGCGCGGGGCGCTGCGCCGGGCTGTCGCACCAACGGCGCGCACAGGCGGCGAAGGCCGTCATAGTCGATGAGGTCGGGATCGTAGCGGACCAGCACGGACGTATAGGTGGACACCGTCTCGCAAATGGCGGCGATCCCGGCCGCGCCAAGTGCATCGTCGAGGGCGAGCACGGCCCGGTGCGTCTCCTCCCCCACGCTGCTCCCCAGTTCGATCAGCAGCGCGGCCTCGCCGACCGGACGCATGACGGGGGCGTTCATGGCCGGGGCAGGAAGGGGGCGATTTCGACGCCGCGCTCCATCAGGGCGTCGCGCACGGTGCGCGCCATCGCCACCGCGTCGGGGCTGTCGCCATGAACGCAGATCGAATGCGCCTGCAACGCGACGGGCGCGTCCGATACGGTCGGCATCATCCCGTCTTTGAGGAAAGACACCAGCCGATCCGCTGCAAATCTGTCGTCGTGGATCAGCGCACCGGGTTCGCTGCGAGGGACGAGATTGCCGGAGGCTGTATAGCCCCGGTCGGCGAAGATCTCGCTGAACACTTGCATGCCCGCGTCGCGCGCGACCTGTTCCAGGACGGTGCCGGAAATGGCGAGCATCGCAAGGCCAGGGTCCACCGCGCGCACCGCCGCGACGATCGCGGTGGCCACGGACGTATCGACCGTGGCGACATTGCCGAGCGCGCCGTGCGGCTTCACATAGGTGATCGGCTGCCCGACGAGCGCGCCGATCGCCATCAGCGCGCCGACCTGCGCGGCGACGAACCGCTCGATCTCGCCGGGACCGTGCGGCAACCGCCGGCGTCCGAAGCCTTCCTTGTCGGGATAGCTGGGATGCGCGCCGGTGACGACGCCATGATCGCGCGCCAGGGTCAGGGTGCGGAACATCGTTTCCGGGTCGCTGGCATGGCCGCCACAGGCGATGTTGGCGCTGCTGACCAGCGCGAACATCGCCTCGTCATCGCCCATCAGCCATGGGCCGAACCCCTCGCCCATATCGGCATTGAGGTCGATCCGCCGCGCGGCGCCCCCGGACGGGGTCGTCATGCCCCCTCCTCGACGGGCACCACATAGTTGAGCACCAGTCGGCCACCATCGGGATAAATGGTCTGCCCGGTCATGTAGGACGCGTCGTCGCTCGCCAGGAATGCGGCGACGGACGCGACCTCCGACGGATCGCCGAGGCGACCGCTCGGGGTGCGCGACAGGATCATGCGGCGCTGCTCCTCATTCGTCAGCAGGCCCTGCTGGAGCATTTCGGTGGCGATGGTGCCCGGCCCGATCCCGACGACACGGATCCCATGCGGTGCGAGCGCCACCGCCCCGGTCGTCGTCAACTGGTTCATCCCACCCTTGGAAATGGCGTAGGTCGCGAGCGACGGGTTGGCGAGGCGCGCATTGATCGACGACATGTTGATGATGACGCCGCCGCGCCCCTGGTCGATCATCCGGCGACCGGCGATCTGGAATCCCAGGAAAGCGCCCTTGAGGTTGATGCCCAGAACCTTGTCATATTCCTCGTCGGTGATCGCCATCATGTCCTTGTTGATGGCGATGCCGGCATTGTTGAGCATGATGTCGATGCCGCCGAACGCCTCCACCGCGCTGTCGACCAGCCGCTCGACATCGGCGCGGATGCTCACGTCGGCCAGGCAACCCTTGACCGTGAACCCTTCCGCGCCCAGCGTTTCGACGGCGCGGGCGAGATGATCGGTATCCACATCGCCCAGCACGACCTGTGCGCCATCCTGCGCGAAACGGCGGGCGCAGGCGAAACCGATCCCGCGCGCTGCTCCGGTCACGACCGCGACCCTGTTCTTCGTCATCGTTCCGACTTCCTTCAATAGATGGTGGATTCCACATAGGGCCGCCCCTGCGCGATCCGTTCGAACGCGAGCGGCGACACGTCGATCGTCTGGTAGCCGCCATGGACGATCCGCTCGGCGACGGCCCGGCCAGCGCCTGGCGCGTGCATCACGCCATGGCCGGAAAAGCCGCAGGCGAAAACCAGATTGTCGATATCCGGATGCGCGCCGATGACCGCATTATGGTCGAACAGGTTCATGTCGTAATGGCCGGCCCATGCGTTGAGCACGCGAAGCTGTTCGAGCGCAGGAATGCGGGCGGCGAGCGCGGGCCAGAAACGGTCCTCGAACAAGGCCATGTCCGGCTGGAAATCGTCATGGGCATCGGGGTCGTCGGCCGGATCGGGGGCGATGCCGCCGATGAAGCCTGCGCCTTCCGGCCGGATCCAGACGCCCGAAACGTCGAAGAGCATCGGGATATCCTTCCCGTCCAGCGGCCCTTTGAAATGATAGACGCATCGCTTGCGCGGCGCGACGGGCAGGTCGATGCCGATCGACGCCATCAGCCGTCCGGAATGCGCGCCCGCCGCGCATATCGCCCAGTCGGTTGCGATCTCCGATCCATCGTCCAGCCGGACGGCGGCGATCCGCCCGCCCGCCTCGCGCAGCCCGGCGGCATGCGCGTGACGGAAACGGACGTCGCGGTCGATCGCCGCGCCGCGCAGCGCGGCGAGCAGCGAGGCGGCGTCGAACCATCCTTCGTCCCTGACCCCGAACGTGCCCGCGCCCACGCCCTGCGTCGCCAGCCAGGGGAAGCGCGCGGCGAGCCCGGCGGGGTCGAACCGTTCGACCATGCAGCCGTGCGCGCGCTGAAGCGCCAGCAGCCGGTCGGCTTCGCCCCCGGCATTGGGCGGCGACAGGATCAGATAGCCGCGCTCGACAAAGCCGACATCGACGTCGCGGCCAAGCAGGTCCGGCAGGCCGCGCAGGAACGTGGCGCCGAACTGGCTCAGCGCCACATTGACGGGGCTGCCGAACTGCACGCGGATCGACGCGGCCGAAAGCGTCGTCGACGCCTGCTGATAGCTCGGATCGCGTTCGACGACGACGATCTCTCCGGCAAAGCCCCGTTCGCGCAGAAACCAGGCGGCCGAGCATCCGATGATGCCGCCGCCGATGATGGCGATCGTCTGCGACATCAACAGCCCCCTACGACGCGGCGCAGGAAATGCGGCGTCATCCGTCCGATACCCGTCATTTCAGCACGAAGTCCCGCTTTTTCGGCCCCTGGCTCGCATTCCAGAAATCCACCAGACGCCATGGCCACGACAGGTAATTGCGCTTTTTGCTGTTATTATAATAGCTGTACGCCCTGGGGTGGCTCCAGATCATTTTCGCCATCTGGGTCTCGACCTTGTTCTGCCAGCCGTCGAACGCCTCCTGACTGGGCTGCATCGCGGCCTTCCCCTCGGCCTGCAGCCAGTCCAGGCATTCGACGATGTAGTTGACCTGCCGCTCCGACACCAGATTTTGTCCCGCCGCATGGTTGGGCGCGCTGTTGGGGCCGGTGGTATGAAAATAATTGGGGAAGCCGGGCACCATCAACCCCAAATAGCTGCGCGCGTCGTCGGTGCCCCATTCGTCGCGCAGCCGCCTGCCGCCTTCGCCGACGATGTCGAGGTCGCCCATCATGTTGGCGACGTCGAAGCCGGTGGCGCAGATCAGGATATCGACCGCGATCTCGCGGCCATCCTCCAGGACGATGCCATGGGGTTTGATTTGGGCGATGCCCGCCTGCTCCAGATGGACATGAGGTTTCAGGAACGCCTGGAAATAAGGGCCACGATCGAGGATGATCCGCTTGGAGAAGATTGGGAAAGCAGGCGTCAGCTTTTCCTTTAGGTCGGGGCGGTCTGCGAACGTGCGCTCGACATGCCCCCTGGCGAATTGCCGCATCGCTTCATTGCCCGCCGAGACCGAAAGGGAATCGTGCGGCCATTCGGGGTCGAGCAGCACGTTGGGATAGAGGCCGTCCGCCGCGAACCAGTAGATGCGGAAACGATACCATTCCAGATAATAGGGGATGTGCCGCATGGCATATTTGACGCCGTCGCTGACCACGTCGTCGCCGGGGACCGGCAAGACCCAGTGGCGACTGCGCTGGAAGATATGGAGCTCGCCCACCTCGTCGGCGATCGCGGGGATCAGCTGCGCCGCGCTCGCCCCGGTGCCGATGACGGCGACCCGCTTGCCTTTAAGGTCGAGCGACCTGTCCCAAGTGGCGGTATGGACGCGCGGCCCTTCAAAGGCGTCAAGGCCGGGGATGGCGGGCCATTTGAAGCGGTTGACCACCCCATGGCCGTTGATAACGGCGTTGGCGCGGATGACATGGGCATCGCCGTGCTTGTCGCGCACGGTGACGTTCCAGACGCGGGCCTCGTCATCCCAGATCAGCGTTTCGACCCTGGTGCCGAACCTCGTCCGCCCACGCAGGCCGTATTCGTCGGCGATCCCCTTGAGATAGGCGAACATATCGTCGCCGCGCGGATGATAATCATTCCATTCGGGGTTCAGCGCGAAGGAGAAGGAATAGAAATGGCTCGGCGTATCGACGCCGACGCCGGGATAGCGGTTTTCCCACCAGGTTCCGCCGACTTCTTCATTCTTCTCGATGATCTCGAAGTCGTAGCCGGCCTCGTCCAGCTTGATGCCAGCGGCAAGGCCGGTCATGCCGGCGCCGATCACCAGCACCTTGAAGCCCGGGTCGACCGGCCCGCGACCGGCTCGCGCCTTGCGCGGCGTCTCTTTCCGGAACCCGATCTGATCGTGGATTAGCGGCAGAAATTCCTCGTCCACCTGCTCGTCGAGCCCGACCGACATCATGCGGTGCATGAGCGCCGCGGAGGGTTCCGCGCGCCCTACCCTCGCTGTCGTGAGGATGGCGAGCAGCTTTTCGCGCAGCGCCTCCTGCAAGGCGGGCGGGATCGCTTCGGGGGGTTGGGCAAAGGGGGATTTAATGTGCGGCGCGAACCTGTCCAGCATCGCCTCGTCGCCGCTGATATGGACATAGGCCATGAGCAGGGTGTGGATCTCCCCCTCCTGCAACGCCTGCCGCAGTTCCGGCGTGTCGGCCAGAGGCAGCGGCCGCGCGCCGAGGCGGACGCTTCTTTCCGTCCGGGGCGAGGCAATGTCGAGGGTCATGGGGGCGATCTCCTGAAATGTCCGGGAATGAATTGACGCGCCTTTCAGGCCGGCTGATGGCCTCCGGTGCGATAAGCGCGTCGCCGCTCCATCGTCAGGAAGACCAAAGTCACGACGGCGCAACCGGCGATGATTATGCCCGCAACCGGCGTGTAGCTGCCCGCTTGGTCGCGCAGCACGCCCGCAAGCGGTGGCAGGAAGAAGGTCAACGGCAACGTAACCGGGCTGTAGATGCCGATCACGCGGGAAAGCGAATGCTGGCCGAAGAGGCGGCTGGATACCATGCTGACCGCTGGGAATAAGCCCGCGCCGCCCGCGCCCAGGGTGAGAGAGGCCAACGCCATCACCGGGAACAGGGGCGTCGAGAGGAGAAGCAGCCAGCTGATCCCCATGCCGACGGCGATGAGCGCCAAGGTCGTCGCCGCGCCCAGACGGTTGCTGAGGATGCCGGCGGCGATGGAGCCGATGATCGCCGCCCCGCCCAGGATCGAGAGAAGTCCGGCGGCCTCCTGCATGCTTGCGCCCTGTTCGGCTGCGAAGACCGCAAGATGGGAGACGCCCGTGATGCCGACGGCATTGAGAAAGCCCGCGCCTAGGGCCATGACCCAGAAGAACGGGCTACGCAGCACTGAAGCGATGGCGATAGGCGCGGCATCGCCTGGTTCGGGCGCGGCCACCGTCTGGTCGGCTTCCTTTACCGCCGGGTCCGATATGCCGAGCATCAGCGGCAACAAGGCGATGTGCATCACCGCCAGCGTTAGGTAAAATGACACCAGCCCATAATCGCGTATCACGATCGAACCGACGATCGGCAGCACAGCGACGAGCAGCGGCATATTCGCGATGCCGAGCGCGACGCCCGGACGGTGGCTGTACCAATTGCTTGCGAGCACACTTGCGGGGAAGGGACCGAACATCGCAAGGCCCACGCCGATTGGAAAAGC
This sequence comes from Sphingobium sp. RC1, assembly GCF_059738765.1. Lineage (NCBI taxonomy): Bacteria > Pseudomonadati > Pseudomonadota > Alphaproteobacteria > Sphingomonadales > Sphingobiaceae > Sphingobium > Sphingobium sp. RC1. Next base: position 286,369 of record NZ_AP027306.1, on the reverse strand, counting down.
GTAGAGCAGCATGACCGCCTGGATGGTGGGCGCGACTGCCAGCAGGGCGTAGCCACCGCCCGACACCAGCGTGCCGATCGTCATCGTCCAGCGCAGCCCGATCCGCGCGATCAGCGTGGCGACGAGGGGGCTGGCGAGGCCCATCATCAGCACGGACAGCGACAGCACCAGCGCGGTTTCGCCCCGGGTCGCGCCGTACATTTCCTGCAAGGCGAGGACCGAAACGCCGAACCCCCCAAAGGCGCTGCCGACCGCGACATTCTGGGCCAGAAAGGCGCGCAGCACCATCATCCGCGCTTTTGCACGGGAGGACGCGACGAGTGCGCCGACGATGGTTGCGTCTGATATACTGTTCATTCATAACTCTCCCGCAGCACTGAAGATGGGCGTCTTCGATCGATATGGACGATCCGGCCGCTGTGAACACGGGCTGCGGCGTTCGTCCGTCGTCGGCGCAGGGCGCGCCGACGACGGACGATGATCTGCGCCACCATCAGCTATGCCGCGCCCCACGGCGGCGCCCAAGACCACCGCTATGCTCACTCTTCGCCGAAGCTGTATTTCAGGCGGAGGCCGTACATGCGCGGTTCGCCATAGAGCGTCGAGGCAAACAGGAAGTTGCTGTAACTGTTGGTGTCCGAAATACGGTACAGTTTGTTCGTGAGGTTGGTCGCGAACAGGCCGATGTCGAACCGCGACCCCGCCACCCCGCGCCAGTCGAGGGACGCCGATAGCAAGCCGAACGGTTCGAGCATCGAACCGGGCTCCGTGGATGGAAGGCCGACCGCGTTCGTAAATTGGCTCGCCGTGTGCGAATAGTTGACGAACAGCGACAAGGTGCCCTTGTCGTCGCCAAGAGGCTGTTCGGCCCCGACATGGACGCTCCAGATATAGGGAGCGACATATTGCATCGGCAGGCAGGACTGGTCAGCTATGCCGCCCGGGGCGACTGGCCCGTTGCAGTCGACAGTGCCCGACCCCGACTGGTACAGATATTTCGTGTATTTGGCGTCGGTGTAGCTGAAGTTGCCGCCAACCTCGATCCCCGGGAAAGGCCGCATCGTAGCTTCGACTTCGATGCCCCTGATCCGAGCATCAGCGTTCAAGGTCTGGGCGCCAGCCGCGCCGGTGGTCGCGTTGCGATCGCCCCCGGTGCGCTGGATATCGTTGTAATCGGTGGAATAAGCAGCCACGTTGAGGCGAAGCGGGACGGAGCCGAAACGGAAATCGGACTTCATACCGATTTCGTAGGTCGTTACCTTTTCGGGCAGGAAGCTGCGGGTGTCGGGGTCTGTGCCCTGCCCGAAGCGCACAGCGAAGGTATTGAAGCCGCCAGATTTATATCCGTGGCTGACCTTGCCATAGATCAGCAAGTCGGGCGTGATCTTATAGTCCGCGCCCAGCAGCCAGGACGGGGAGTTCGAACGCTGGATGCCTGTGAACCGGCACGCCTCGGCGGCGGTCGCTTCCGGAACTGTCTCCGCCGTGTTCGCGCAGATCACCGATCCAGGCAGCGCGGGGTCATAATTATATTGCGTGGAAAATCCGGAGACGCGATCCCAGGTGTGGCGATAACCGCCGGTCAGCCGCAAGCCGGAGAGCGAGGGCGAAAGCGCCCCAAGGTCGAGCGTGGCCTGCGCATAGAGCGCCTTCGATCGGGTCTTGATGCCGTAAAAGGCGCGCGAGGGCTCACACAATCCGGTCGCCACCGCCGGGCAATAGGCCAGCGACCGCGATCCTTCGATGCCGCGCGGCCTTTGATCGAAAAAGAAGCCGCCGACGGTCCAGTTTAGATTGCCGTCGATCATCCGGCCCTGAAGCTGCAACTCTTCCGTCCACACCCTCAGATTGTCAGTAGGCAGGCTATTGCGTTCGATCTCGTTGAAATAGGTTACAGGAATATTCGTGCCGGGCAGATTGACTACCCCCGGCGCAGGCAGGTCGATCGGGCTGATGTCGTGCTGCTGAAGGACGGTCGCGTCATTGTCATAATTATAGTTCAGCTTCATCTGCTGATAGCTGACGATATTCCTCAAGGTGAGTTGGTCCGACAGTTCGATGTCGGTCGTGTTGCTCGCGCCCCATGTCTTGGTCTTGCTGAACACATCGGTGGAATACGCCGTCTTACGCGGACCAAGCTGCTGGGCCTGGGCCGATGCGGCGCGATAGACGTCGCAGGAATAGCCGCCCACGAGGTCCACAGGCAGGTTGGCGCACAGCTGAAACGCCGCCAGACTGTCGACATTATATCCCTGGTGAATCAGGCCGGCGCCATTGTTGCTTGAATAAGCCCCATAGACCATGGTGTAGTTAGTAACGGCGTCGGTTGGCCGGAACAGTATGCCGATCCGTCCGGAATACCAATGTTCGTTGTCGCGATCCTTGTTCCACACCACGTCGCGGGTATAGCCATCGCGATTATGATAGGCACCGACCACGCGAACGGCCAGCTTGTCATTGACCGGCAGGTTGATCGCGCCCTCGATATTGGTGCGGTCGTAATTACCCAACTCCCCCCTGATCCAGCCGCCGAACATATCAGTGGGTTTTTTAGGCACGAGCAGGACCGCGCCGCCTGTCGTATTCCGGCCGAACAGCGTGCCTTGCGGACCGGCGAGGACCTGAAGGCTTTCCAGATCGACATAATTGCCCGGGCCGCCTTGCTGGCTGAGCGAAACGCCCGCAGGAAGCGGAACTTCGTTCAGATAGACGACTACGCCAGGCGAAGCCTGGAACGTCGCGCCTTGACCGCGCAGCGTTATGGCGTTGGACTCGCGCGATCCCTGGCCATTCTGGCCGACGACCAGAGACGGCACGCTCGCTTGCAGATCCTGCTCCTTGGCGATGCCCTGTTGTTCTAGGCGCTGCGGCGAGAGAGAGGTGATGGCGATCGGTACGTCCTGTCCGCGCTCTTCGCGGCGGTTGGCTGTGACAATGATCTCAGTGATGCCAGCTTGGGGCTGGTCGCCGGACCCGACCGCCTGCGCAAACGTCGGCGTCGAACCGATGAGCGCCAAGGCGCCCGACAGCAGAGCAGTGCTGTGATAAAGATAAGGGTGCTTGGTACGATCGCGCATTTCCGGTCTCCCCCAAATATATGTGCTGACTTCGATCGACAGGATGAGGAAGCACTTAGGTAGACAGCCGATGATTATCGTTTTCCGGCTAAATCACAGATTATCAATTCTACCATAAGTTCTTCTGATTATTGTATTTTATGGCAATTTCCGCCATGGCGCATGGCGCAATCCTCCCATGACCGCCGAAGCAGTGCCCATGGAGATATTCGAGATATTATGGATAAGGCTGATATTTGGATCGTGAATATCCGGATATCAGCCCCAGCCCCTCATCAGTTCTTGGTTTCGTCTTCCGAGAGCTGAACGATGATCTTGCCGCCGGCATATCCACCCGAAAGCGATGCTGCGAGCGCGTCCGGCGCGCTTTCCAGGCCATGATACATTTGATGCTTGTAGGTGATCTTGCCCTCGCGCCACATCTTGGAGATATCAGAGCGGAATGCATCATTTTCGGACTCGCTGTCCGTCACCACAAAGCCCTGAATCCTCAGCCGCTTGCCTAGGATCATGCCAGTGGACAGGCTGCTCTGCTCGAAGCCATTATATTCCGCCGTCATACCGCAAACGATCAGCCTGCCGAACGGCTTGAAGCGATCAAACACGGGAGCCATCAGATTACCGGCGGCGTTATCGTAATAAATATCGATCCCTTTGGGCGCGAGCCTGTCGAGCTCAGCCCCGACATCCGCGCTCAGCCGGTCGATGCAGGCGTCGGCGCCCAGCTCCTCGGTGACGAAGCGGCATTTCTCGGCGCCGCTGGCGATGCCGATTACATGCAGTCCGTCCGCTTTGGCCAGTTGGATGACCATCATACCCACTGCGCCGGCAGCGGCCGAGATGACGAGGGTCTCACCCGGCTTGGCGTCGCAATAGCGACGATAGCCGACCCAACCGGTGAAGGCGGAAAGCCCTACCATCCCCATATTGGATTCGATCGGCAGCTCTTCGGGGTTGAGGCGCAGCGTGGCTTCGCCATCCACCACTTCGAAATCCTGCCAGAAACGGCCGCCGAAGACATAGTCGCCTTCCTTGAAATCCGGGTGGCGGGATTCGACGACGCGTCCGACATTGCCGCCGGTATGCGGCGACATCGATGGCACCATTCCCGAGCGCATCCGGTCGCCCACGACCATATGGCTCATCAGGATTTCGTCGTCGGAGGCGTCCACGCGGCCCTTCGACGGCTGATTGGATACTTCCGGCTCGAAACCCGCATAGGGCATGATCGGCCGGATGCCCGGAGCGATGGAGATGTAGATATTGCGGATCAGCAATTGGCCCTCACCGGGCTTAGGAATGGCGATCTCGTCGAGCCTATAATCATCGACCGTGGGAATGCCGGCCATCGCACGGCCTATGCGCCAGACCCGGTTTACGCCGTCCTTGAGGCGCCATGCGCCCTTTCCTTCGATTACCTGCTGCTCACTCATGCCATACTCTCCATCGGCTTCTGAAGTTAGTGAGTGCCCGTCAGAGTATTCTGAGCGGGAGGCGCGGCCTACAGGAAGACCCGATTCACCAATTTCGCCTTTTCGTGTATATCATATACAAAACTGTGCAAGCATAAACATGTAACGTTTGCAACACTGTGTGAGGTAGGTTTCACAGCCGTGTCGGACGCTTCAGCAACCTCGCGCCAATGCTCACTCGCACCGGCCGCCTGGTGCGGCAGGGGATTGCCACTGTGGACACGGCGCCCCGCGGACTGTGATACGCGCGGACAGTCACGACATTGCCAGGCTGAAACCGGAACAATGGGCAAAGCCTTCGGCGGCACAGCTTTCAAAAATGAGTTCGGCAGCGACCAGATCCTCCATCGCTACGCCGACGGATTTGAATAGCGTGATCTCATTGTCCGACGTCCTGCCCTCGACGCGGCCTGAACAGAGGGCATGAAGATCGCCGCAAATGTCATCCCACCCAATCTGCCCGGCAGCGATCGCTTGCAGGAGATCGCCCGCTTCTTCCTTGGCAGCGTCATAGCCATCCACGAAAATCCGCGACCGGCCTATGGCGACCGAATCCGCCTCCGCCATGTCGGGCCTGAAAGCGCCAACGAGATCGACATGCGTTCCGGGCTTTAGCAAAGCCCCTCGGATTAGAGGACGGCGCGACGACGTGGCCGCCGAGATGATGTCGGCCTGGGGTACAGCGAGATTGAGATCGGTGACGACCTCTATGGCGATATCGCTCCCCTGCAGATCATGGGCAATCCTCCGCGCCTTTATCGGATCGCGGCCCCAAATCATGACACGCCTGATGGGCCGGACCGCGACATGCGCCTCGATAAGGTGCGGCGCCAGCGCGCCCGTTCCGATCATCAGCAGCGTTGAGGCATCTGCGCGCGCCAGATGCCGACAGACAAGCGCCGACGCGGCGGCGGTGCGGCGTGGCGTTAGCATCGTCCCGTCCATCACCGCCTTCAACCGGCCGGTCCGTGCCTCCATGAAAAAATAGGTCGACTGGATCGTAGGCCGGGTATCGGGTTGAACGGTGATGATCTTCACGCCGCAATGAGCGCCGCGCCGCCATGCTGGCATCAGCAGCAAAGTCGCATTGTCCGGAAGTTCGTAGCCCTGCCGCTCGGGCGACCGCAGATCATCTACAAAAGCGTTGTGAAGCGCCTCCACAAGAGGTGTCATTGGCGTATAGCGACGCACAGCCGCCGCATCGATGAAGAGCGGCGCATCTTCCCTGGCGCTTGGTGGAAAATCTTTGATCGTTACGGTCATTCGGTCGTCCCTCGACACTCGCGGCAGCAGACGCCTGAATCGGTAGCAGGCCATCAACCCAATCGGGCACGGTGGCCAGCAGTCGTCGGCGACAACTCTCACCCGTCATGGGTTGTATACAATATCCTGTCAATTCCTGTTGAGCATGGCTTGGCGACGTCCGTAGCAGGAGCGCTGCAACGGGCGCTGTAATCCGGGTGCAGAATATCTGAGCCGTGCCGTACGTTTGTCTATAGTGGATAACACTCTATCAAAGTACCACATCGAGATTCCCCTGTTCGGCAGACAAGGTTTACCCACCTATTTAGGTTCACCGAAGTGGCAGAATGGCACTCGAAACTAAATCGGCGCAGTTAATGGATAGTCAAGGATCCGCCGCTCGGAAGAAGGAGGCCTGCCGGAACGAATTTGGCGGTCACCTCCCCTCGGCAGATCGATTGACCTCGCCAACGTTGAGAGAGCTTTGCGTGTCGCCAGCATACAGACCCTGGCTGACAGAAAAACGGCAGCAGTTACACGACAAACATGGCGCCTGGTCAAAACACTAATCATACACTCAATGCCTAGCAGCGAGCGATATTGCGCATGGCCGCGCGCGAAGAATTTGGCGATTGTTTCATTTTTTCACAGCGTATTCTGGATGTGAATATGAATTGTGTAAAATCGCGACGCGCGCCCACCAATTCTACGCGTGGATCGGTCAGGGATACCCCGCAACTAGTTAGCTAAATCGAATAGCCAAGCCTTAACAAGGCTATGGCTCGTATGCCAGCGCAGATAGCGAATGGTCGTAGGTTTTGAAGAAGCAAAAAGAATCTGGCAATGAACAAAATATCGACGGATCCCCGGTCGGCCCGACGTCGTAATCTGGTCGGCAGCCGCGGCCGCGTGAATGTCAGCTATCTCCGGGGCTCAGTCCGGAATCGGAAATTCGCCCATCGACCAGATCCGGCCGATCAGCAACCGACAGCACGGCGCCAATGCTCCGAACTCTGCAGCGTCTGGACAGGTCCAAATTGGTCCGTCATAATGTGATCAAGCTGGTGCTTTAACGGCCAGCAGAGATGACCGTGGGAATGAGTGTGGGAAAGCTTCAGCGGTTCTGAAGGGAACGCAGGATATTAGCCACTTTTGGCTTGAACATACTCCTCCCTCCGTCTCCGCCATCTTCCGTAAAATCCCCTCCACCGCCGCTGTTCAGGCCGGGATGAAGCGACGTTCATAGCGCCAGCTGGCCCATAGCTGCTGAACCATCCGGCTCGTGGTGCGAAGACGATCGGGCGGGACGCGGTCTTGCAGGGCGCGACCTTCTGTCGCCAGGGTGGGCAGCAGGTCATGGAAGCCGCAAATACGAAGGCCCGTCAGCTTCGCGGCCTCCTGGCAGAGAGCGGTGAACCGGCGCATCACGGCATGATTGGGACGTTGGCGGTCGCGGGTCAGCATTTCGAAGCTGTGCGTGACGACGACGAACGCGGCGTGCCGCTCGCGCGCCGCGTGGCGCAGGCCGGTGCGCATCTCTTTCGCCGACATCGCGCAGATTTGCGCAGGGCGAAAGCTGCCGGGCCGGTCGGTGATGCCCGAAACGGGAAGCTCACAGACATCGAAGCTGCTCGTGGGAGCGACCTGATCGCGCGCACCGCTGATGCGGCAACCATAGCGATGATAGGCGGGGTTTACGCTGCTGTCCCACGTCATGCCGACATGACCGAGGGCGCGTAGCGTATCGTCATTGGCACCGAAATTGCCTGCTCGAAAGGCCATGGGCGCAGGCGCACCCGCCTCCTCCAGCCATTGCCTGCCCAAGCGCAGCAGGGTGATCTGATCATCCATCGAAAAGTCACCGATATTGCGGCCCAGCCTCCCTTCGACAGGGGAGTGGCGCGCCCAGCGAAGCCATTCGCTGTGAACGTGCAGTTGCACCTCGTGCCCCCGGTCCACGATCGAGGTGACGATGGGCTTTAAAAACTCGGTTCCATAAACCAGCGCGGGCATCGGATCGACGAAGAACACCCCTTTGAGGCCATGTCTTTCCAGCTCCGCCATCTGCCAGCCGATGCCATAGGCTTGCCCCCGAGCCTCTGCCCAGATGGACAGGCGGATATTATCCTCCAGACTTATTCCCCGCTCGTGAAGCAGTGACGATAATTCTGTGTCCACGGTGATCAGTAGGGCAGTCATTGCCAAAGCTCCTACCCCATCCATGTTAAGGAGCAGTAACGCCGCCCTGATTATGACGACAGGGCGGCTACCCACTGGACCAGTCGCGCGCTACAGCGCCTTATGATTTCAATTCACCCGCTGACCGGCATGGCTGAAATTTGTGCCGGTGACGATTTGGCCGTCCTGCTGCAAGACACTCTGAAGGTGGCAGGGCTATTGCCGTTGCTGGACGGGGACGTACTGGTCGTCACGCAGAAGATATTGTCCAAGGCGGAAGGTCGCATGGTCGATCTTGCCCAGGTCGAGCCGACGCCGGAGGCTCTGGAATTGGCGACAATCACCAGAAAGGACCCGCGCCTTGTCGAACTTGTGCTGCGGGAAAGCGTCGCCGTCGTCCGTGCCGTGCCCCATATATTGATCACTCGTCACAGGCTGGGCCATGTCATGGCCAATAGCGGCATAGATCGGTCGAATATCGGCCCGGGCGGCCCGGAACGGGCGTTGCTGTTGCCCCTCGATCCTGATCGCTCAGCTGCCGCGATCAGCCATGCCCTTACCGACGGCGGGATCGCGCCTGGGGTGGTGATATCCGACAGCTTCGGACGGCCATGGCGCTACGGGGTGGTTGGCGTTGCCATAGGCGCGGCACACTTGCCTGCGCTGATCGACCGAAGGGGAGACAGGGACAGGGATGGCCGCCGCCTGGAAGTGACGCAGATCGCCTTGGCGGACCAGATTGCGACCGCCGCCGCATTAGTCACAGGCGAAGGGGCCGAAGGCATTCCGGCCGTGCTTATGCGGGGATTGCGCTTGCCCCAGGGCGACGCGCCTGCAACGGCGCTTGTCCGGCCGCTGGAGGAGGATCTGTTTCGATGAGCCGTATCGTGACGCTGACTGGCGGCGTGGGCGGTGCCAAGCTGGTGCTGGGGCTCATGCGTATTTGCCCGCCGGAACAGATTATCGCCATTGTGAACACGGGCGACGACTTCCGGCACTTCGGGCTCGCCATCTCTCCTGACATCGACACCCTTCTCTACACCCTGTCCGGTAAGGCCAATGCGGCCCAGGGCTGGGGCCGGGAAGGCGAGAGCTGGAGCTTCATGGACGCCCTCAAATCCTTGGGCGGCGAAGATTGGTTCCTGCTGGGCGACGGCGATCTGGCGCTGCATGTGCTGCGATCTCATCTGCTGGCGCGGGGAGAGAGGCTGAGCGCGATTACCGCCCGCTTCGCTGCTGCATGGGGGCTGGACCTTACCATCCTGCCGATGAGCGATGACCCGGTTGCGACGCATCTCAACACCAGTGAAGGCGACATGCCGTTCCAGCGCTATTTCGTCGAACGCCGCTGCGCGCCAGAAGTGCGGGCCATTCGTTTCGAAGGGGCAGAGCGCGCTAAACCGGCGGCAGGCGTGATCGAAGCGATCACCGCCCCTGACACACGGGCCATTGTGATAGCACCGTCCAATCCCTGGCTGAGCATCGATCCGATCCTGGCAGTGCCTGGCATCCGGGAAGCATTGGTCTCCGCTCGCGCGCCGATTGTTGCGGTGTCGCCGATCGTCGGGGGCCAGGCGGTCAAGGGACCCACCGCCAAGCTGATGCAGGAGCTGGGCCTGACCGTGACTAATAAAAGCATCGCGGCCCATTATGCGGATGTGATCGACGGACTGCTAATCGACGAACGCGACGACGCCTCTGACATTTCGATCCCGCATTACGTTTGCGACACGCTGATGAAGACGCTGGAGGACCGGGAAAGGGTTGCGCGTGGCGCTCTGACGCTGGCGAACCGGATCGCCAGCTGAACCGTGCGCTGCTGGATCGTCATCCCGGTCAAGGCGCCGCAATTGTGCAAGACACGGCTATCCCCTGTGCTTGGTGAGGATGAGAGGCGAAGGCTGGTGGCGACGATGCTGCGCCGAACGGTTACTGCCGCTCAAACAGTTGCGGGGCGGGAGGAGGTTTTATTGCTGGGGCCGTCGCGCCATGATCTGGCAGAGGATATTCCACTGCTCAACGATCCGGGGCAAGGCCTGAACGTAGCCCTGACCAGCGCACGGGACGCGGCGATTGGGGAAGGGGTTGATCGGCTGTTGATATTGTCGGCTGATCTTCCTTTGATCGAGCCTGACGATGTGACGGCACTGCTGAACCTGCCGAGGGATGGCATCGCGATCGCGCCCGATCATGCGGGCACCGGCACCAACGCTCTGTCACTCCCCCTGCCGGGCGCGGCCGAGTTCCGCTTCCATTATGGAGAGGGCAGTTTTACCGCGCATAAGGCCGAAGCGGACAGGCTCGACCTGCCTTTTCGCAGCGTGCAACGGCCCGGACTGGAACTCGATATCGATCGTCCGGAAGAGCTCGCGCTCTGGCGGCAGGGCTAGCCCTGACCGCCCTTAGAGAGCCACCCCTGCCGAAGCCAGTACCGCCAGCGTCAGCAGTTCGGACGCGTTGGATGCCATGGTCGCGATCTGCACCGACTTCTCCATGCCCACGAGCATCGGGCCGATCATCGTCGTGCCGCCCAGTTCGCGCAACAATTTCGCCGAGATGTTGGCTGACTGCAAGCCGGGCATGACGAGTATGTTGGCGGGGCCGGACAGGCGGCTGAAGGGATAATTTTTCATGACGGCGGGATTAAGCGCCGCATCCGCGGTCATTTCGCCCTCATATTCGAAATCAACGTTCCGGCCATCGAGAACCTTCAGCGCATCGCGGACATTTTCCAGATGGCCGCCCGGCGGGTTGCCGAAGTTGGAATAGGACAGGAAGGCGACGCGCGGGTCATGGCCCATGCGCCGTGCGACCGCGACAGTGCCCTCGGCGATGTCGGCCAGTTCGTTGGCCGATGGCCGTTCATTGACGGTGGTGTCGGCCAGGAACACCGTCTTGTCCTTCGACACCATGATATGGATGCCGAAGGCAGTGCGCCCCACCACCGGGTCCATGACGCGCTTCACCTCGCGCAGAGTCTGGGCGAACGGCCGCGTCACGCCCGTGATCATCGCATCTGCGTGACCCATGCTGACAAGCAGGGTGCCGAAGATATTGCGATCGCGATTGACCATGCGTTCGCAATCGCGCCGCAGATGACCGCGCCGCTGCAAGCGGCTGTAGAGCGTATCCACCATCTCGGGCACCAGAGGCGAATTGACGCTGTTGTGCAGTTCAAAACTTTCAGGATCGCGGACGCCAAGCGCCTTCAGCTTGTCATAGACCTCGTTCCGGCCGACGAGAACGGGGATGCCATAGCCAAGGTCACGGAACTGGATGGCGGCGCGCAGCACTACTTCCTCCTCCGCTTCTGCGAACACAACGCGCTTGGGATTGGCCTTGGCAACCTCATAGGCCATGGTGAGGACCGAAGTCGTCGGGTTCAACCGGCCTTTGAGCGACTGGCGATAGGCCGCCATGTCGGCAATCGGTTTTTGCGCGACTCCGCTTTCCATCGCCGCCTGCGCGACCGCTACCGGAACAACCTCCATCAGACGCGGGTCGAACGGCGCCGGGATGATATAATCGGGACCGAAGCTGTGCGAACGGCCGTAAGCCTTGGCGACTTCCTCCGGCACCTGTTCGCGCGCCAGTTCGGCAATGGCATGCGCCGCTGCTACCTTCATCGGTTCGTTGATACCCGTTGCGCGCACGTCCAGAGCGCCCCGGAAAATGAACGGGAAGCCCAGCACATTGTTGACCTGGTTCGGATAATCCGAGCGGCCGGTAGCAACGATCGCATCCGGGCGAACTTCCAGAACATCGGGAGGCGCGATTTCCGGGTCAGGATTGGCCATGGCGAAGATGATCGGCTTTGCCGCCATCGCCTTCACCATGTCCTGCGACACCGCTCCGGCAACCGACAAGCCGAGGAACACGTCAGCGCCCTTGATGGCTTCGCCTAGCGTGCGGGCGTCGGTCTTCACCGCATGCGCCGATTTCCACTGGTTCATTCCTTCGGTGCGGCCCTGGTAGATCACACCCTTGCTGTCGCACATGATGACATTGTCGTGCGAGACGCCGATCGCCTTGATCAGTTCGGTGCAGGAGATGGAGGCGGCCCCTGCGCCATTCACCACGACCTTCATGTCCTTAAGGTCGCGCCCGGTCAGCATCGCCGCATTGATGACGCCAGCGGCGGCGATGATGGCCGTGCCATGCTGGTCATCGTGGAAGACCGGGATGTTCATCCGCTCTTTCAGAGTCTGCTCGATGATGAAGCATTCCGGCGCCTTGATATCTTCAAGGTTGATGCCGCCAAAGCTCGGCTCCATCAGTTCCACCGCATCGATGAACTTGTCGACGTCCTCGGTCTTAAGCTCGATATCGATCGAATCCACATCGGCGAAGCGCTTGAACAGCACCGCCTTGCCTTCCATCACCGGCTTGGACGCGAGCGCGCCCAGATTGCCAAGGCCAAGGATCGCTGTACCGTTGGAAATGACCGCGACCAGATTGCCCTTGGCCGTATAGTCATAGGCGGTCTGCGGATCGGCGGCGATGGCGCGCACCGGCACGGCGACACCCGGCGAATAGGCAAGGCTGAGGTCGCGCTGCGTCGCCATTGGCTTGGACGCGATGATTTCGATCTTGCCCGGCCTGCCAGTCGAATGGAAGAACAGCGCCTCGCGCTCGGAAAATTCCACACTCGACTTATCAGCCATGACGCATCCGCCCCTCTATACCTAGTAAACAGGCCCTAGCGGCAAGCCCGACCTGTCGGCAAGCGCGAGCGGCACGTTTTTTCATGCCCTTTCCTGAACTGCCGCTTGCGGCTATCGCCTGTCGGTCATGCACAGCCCCAAGGAAAACGCCGCGACCCAGCCGACGCCGATGATGGCGCAATATCTGGCGTTGAAGGCTGAGGCGCAGGATTGCCTGCTCTTCTACCGCATGGGCGACTTTTTCGAGCTTTTTTTCGACGATGCCAAGGCGGCAGCGGCTACGCTGGACATCGCACTCACCAGCCGGGGGGAGCATGGCGGCGCGCCAATCCCCATGTGCGGCGTGCCGGTGCATAGCGCCGAAAATTATCTGGCGCGGCTGATCAAGGCCGGACACCGGGTCGCCATCGCCGAACAGACTGAAACCCCCGCGGAGGCCAAGGCGCGCGGCAGCAAGGCGCTCGTGGCCCGCGCCATCGTACGCTATGTCACGGCGGGCACGCTGACCGAGGAGACGCTGCTCGATTCCAGGCGCGACAACATGCTGGTGGCGCTGGCCCAGACGGGCGGCGATGGGGCAGGCGAGATCGGGATAGCCGCAGCCGACATTTCCACCGGACGGTTCGAAACGCTGACGCTGCGGATAAGCGACCTGCCCGCCGAACTGGCTCGGCTGCGGCCGAGCGAGATCGTCGTGCCCGAGGGCCTCGCCCTCGATCTACCCGAAGCTCACCCGTTCGATCGTGCGGCATTTTCCAGCAATCGGGCCGAGTCAGCGCTCAAGCGGCTGTTTGGCGTAGCTACCCTCGATGGATTCGGCCAATTCAGCCGGGCGGAGCTGGCCGCGATGGGCGGACTGGTCTCCTATCTCGATCATGCGGGCAAGGGCACCCTGCCCTTTCTGGCGCCCCCCGTTCGCAAGGCGAGTGGCACCCATGTGGCGATCGACGCCGCCACCCGGGAAAGCCTGGAGATCAGCGCGACGATGAGCGGCGCGCGCGCGGGGAGCCTGTTGGGGGCGGTGGATCGGACGGTCACTGGCGCGGGCGCCCGGCTGCTGGCGCAGGACCTGTCGGCGCCGTTGATGGACCAGAGCCTGATCGAGGCGCGGCTGGGTCTGGTGCAACTCCTCCATGACGACCCGCTGCTGCGCGATCAGTTGCGTGCCGCGTTAAGGGCATTGCCCGACGTCGGGCGAGCGCTTGGGCGTATCGCCGTGGGCCGAGGCAGTCCGCGCGATCTGGGACAGCTGCGCGACGGGCTTAATGAAGCGCGAATGCTCCGCGAAAGACTTGGGCGATTGCCGGATCAACCGCCGCTGCTCCAGCAACTGCTGCCAGCCCTCGATGGCCACGGAGCGTTGGTGGACAGCCTTTCGCGGGCGCTGGTTCCCAGTCCGCCGACCGAGACGGCCAATGGCGGATATATTGCCGACGGTTACGATCCGGCTCTGGACGAGCTGCGGCGGATGGCAGGCGACGGACGGCGGGCGATCGCTGCTCTGGAGGCAAGCTATCGCGAGCGCACCGGCATCGCATCGCTGAAGATCCGGCACAATGGCGTGCTTGGCTATCATGTCGAAGTGCCCGCACGCGCCGCCGATCCGTTGATGCAGCCGGACAGCGGCTTCACGCACCGCCAAACGCTGGCGGGCGTGGTGCGATTCAATTCGGTCGATCTGCATGAACAGGCCGGACGGGTCGCGCAGGCGGGTGCCCATGCGCTGGTGGCCGAGGCCGCGCATCTGGAGGATCTTGTCGAGGCCGCCCTGGCTCGCAAGGCAGAGATCGCACTGGCCGCTGATGCGCTGGCCCGGCTGGACGTTGGAGCAGCGCTGGCGGAACGCGCAGCCGAAGGGGGCTGGCAGCGGCCGCATTTTCTACCCCAGGAGGGCGGTGAACCCTGCCTTGAGATCATCGGCGGCCGACATCCCGTTGTCGAGAACGCGCTGCGGAAGGAAGGGCAGCCCTTCGTCGCCAACGATTGCTGTCTAGGTGCAGAAGACCGGCTTTGGCTGGTCACCGGCCCAAATATGGGCGGCAAATCCACCTTCCTGCGGCAGAATGCGTTGATCGTGATTCTCGCGCAGGCGGGCAGCTATGTGCCTGCTCAATCGGCGACGCTGACATTGGTCGATCGGTTGTTCAGTCGCGTGGGGGCATCGGACAATCTCGCACGCGGGCGATCGACCTTCATGGTCGAAATGGTGGAAACCGCCGCGATCCTTTCGCAGGCGACGGAACGCAGTTTCGTCATCCTGGATGAAGTCGGGCGCGGCACATCCACCTATGACGGTCTGGCCCTCGCCTGGGCGGTCGTCGAAGCGGTGCATGAGGTCAACCGCTGCCGGTGCCTGTTCGCGACGCACTATCATGAACTGACACGGTTGGCGGAGTCTCTCTCGTCGCTATCGCTACATCATGTGCGTGCCCGCGAGTGGAAAGGCGATCTTATCCTGCTTCATGAGGTGGCGGAGGGGCCAGCAGACCGCAGCTATGGCCTCGCCGTCGCGCGGCTTGCCGGGCTGCCGCCCGCCGTTCTGAAGCGTGCCAAGGATGTGCTGACCCGACTGGAGGCTGGCCGGGCAAAGACTGGCGGCATCGCAGCGGGCCTGGATGACCTTCCCCTCTTTGCCGCCGCCGCAGCGCAGGAAGAGGAAGCGGTCGATGCTCTGCGCGCCGCGCTCGACATGATCGATGCCGATGCTCTTTCTCCCCGTGAGGCGCTGGAGCAGCTTTATCGCTTGAAACAACTGGCCGCCGCCAGCAGCTGACACTAGATTGAGCCTATGGTCATGCAGTTCCCCTCCCTTGGCTCTCGCCGTTCCATCATCGACCGGCGCGAGATTTCCGACAGCATCAACGCGCTGGCGCAGGAACATAGGGGCGACCCAGCGAAACTGCGGGGGTTGGTGGTTCGCGAACTGAAGACTGCGCTGGATGCCGGACGCGTCGATGTCGCGAAGCGGTTGGAGGCAAAGCCCACGCGGGGACGCGAGGCCGTGACCGCCTTTGCGTTCCTGATCGACCAGATTCTGCGCCTGCTCTACGATGCAACCACGCATCATCTTTATCCTGCCAGCAATCGCAGCACGGGCGAGCGCATCACCCTGATGGCCGTAGGCGGCTATGGCCGTGGTGAAATGGCGCCGCATAGCGACGTCGATATCGCCTTCATCACGCCATGGAAGCCAACCGGGTGGACCGAGCAGGTCATCGAATCCATGCTCTATTCGCTCTGGGACTTGGGCCTAAAGGTCGGGCATTCGAGCCGGTCGATCGATGAAACCATGCGCATGGCCAAAGCGGATTTGACCGTGCGCACGGCACTGCTCGAAGCGCGTTATGTCTGGGGCGACCGAGCGCTGTACGAGGACACCGCCAAGCGGTTCGATGCTGAGGTGATGCAGGGGACGGCGCGCGCTTTCGTCACAGAAAAGCTGGTGGAGCGGGACGATCGGCACAAGCGCATGGGCGATAGCCGGTATGTCGTTGAACCCAATGTCAAGGAAGGCAAAGGAGGGCTGCGCGACCTCCACACGCTGTTCTGGATCGGCAAATATGTGAATCGGGTGAAGTCCGTCGCCGAACTAGTGGATGTGGGCTTGCTGACTGATCTGGAACTGCGGCAATTCCAGAAGGCAGAGGATTTTCTTTGGGCCGTCCGATGCCATCTGCACATGATCACAGGGCGGGCGGAAGATCGCCTGACGTTCGATCTACAGCTGGAGACTGCCACGCGGATGCACTTTACGGGGCGGCAGGGCCGCTCCGGCGTGGAGCGCTTCATGCGCTATTATTTCCTGAACGCAAAAATCGTGGGCGACCTGACCGCCGTGTTCCTTGCGCATCTGGACGACCAGATGGCGGCGAAAGGGCGGCGCTATATTCCATCCATATTCCGTCGTCCCAAGAAACTGGACGGGTTCGTGCTGGACCGCGGTCGGCTCGCGCTGCCAAGCGACGACTTTTTCCAACAGGACCCGGTGCGGTTACTCGAAATATTCGCGGTGGCCGATCGCCATGAATTGGGCATCCACCCAAGCGCCATGCGCACCGCCAGCAGGGACGCGGGCCTGATCACGGCAAAAATCCGCCGCGATGCTCGCGCCAACGCCGCATTCATGGATGTGCTGACATCGCCCCGTGATCCGGAAACGGTGCTGCGCTGGATGAATGAATCGACGGTGTTCGGCCGGTTCATTCCCGATTTCCGCCGCGTCGTGGCGCAGATGCAGTTCGATATGTATCACCATTATACGGTGGACGAGCATACCATCCGCGCAGTCGGGCTTCTGGCCCGGGTGGAGAAGGGCGATCTGGTGGAAGACCATCCGCTGTCCACCGAGATCATGGGCAAGCTGGTGTCGCGCCGGGTGCTCTATGTCGCGGCTCTGCTGCACGACATCGCGAAGGGCCGTGGCGGCGACCATAGCGTGCTTGGCGCCGAGGTAGCCGACCATCTCTGCCCGCGCCTTGGCCTGA
This sequence comes from Sphingobium sp. RC1, assembly GCF_059738765.1. NCBI lineage: Bacteria > Pseudomonadati > Pseudomonadota > Alphaproteobacteria > Sphingomonadales > Sphingobiaceae > Sphingobium > Sphingobium sp. RC1. Next base: position 269,252 of record NZ_AP027306.1, on the reverse strand, counting down.
CGCCGGCCGAAACGGAAACCGTCGCCTGGCTGGTGCGCCATCATCTGCTGATGTCGGCCACGGCGTTCAAGCGTGATCTGGCCGATTACAAGACGATCCTCGATTTCGTCGAGGTGGTGCAGAGCCCCGAGCGCCTTCGCCTGCTGCTCTGCCTCACCGTCGTGGACATCCGCGCCGTCGGTCCCGGCGTGTGGAACAGCTGGAAGCGACAGCTGCTAGGCGACCTTTATGAGGCTGCCGAGGAAGTGCTGCGGCTTGGCCACAAGCAAAAGGGTCGCGGTGAGCGCGTCACCGCCAAACAGGAATCGCTGCGCAAGGCGCTCGGCATGTCGAAGGCCGACTTCCAGAAGCTCAGCAAGCGCCTGCCCGAATCCTACTGGATCGCCGAGCCTGAGGACATCCTGATCCACAATGCGCAGCATATCCTGGCGTCGGGCGATTCGCCCTTATCGATTGCTGCGCAATATTATCCGCAGCGCGGCGCCACGCTGGTCACCGTCTATGCCGCTGACCATCCGGGCCTGTTCTACCGGATCGCCGGAGCGATCCATCTGGCGGGCGGCAATATCATCGATGCGCGCATCCATACCACGCGCGACGGCGTCGCCATCGACAACTTCCTTGTGCAGGACCCGTTGGGCGGCGCATTCCATAGCCCGGAACAACTGACCCGTATCCGCAATGCGATCGAGGATTCGCTGGCGAATCGCCATCGCATGATCACGAAGCTGGAAGCGCGCCCCCTGCCCCGCACCCGCGCCGAAGCGTTCCGGATCGAACCCAATGTGCTGATCGACAACAAGGCGTCCAATCGGTTCACGGTGATCGAGGTCAATGCACGCGATCGCCCGGCCCTGCTCTTCAGCCTTGCCAACGCATTGTTCCAGTCGAAGGTCACTGTGCATAGCGCCCATGTCGCCACCTATGGCGAACGCGCGGTCGATACATTTTATGTGACCGATCTTTTGGGCGGCAAGATTGAGAGCAAGGCACGTATCCAGACATTGGAGCGGCGGTTGCTCGAATCGGCTGGCGGTGAGATTGGCGAGGCTCTGGAGCAGGCCTGAACCTAAACTATCTCCACAACGTCGCCGGGAGCCAGCAGCGGCAGCAGTTTCAACATGTCGCCACGGTCGATAGCAATACAGCCCGCCGTAGGACGCCCTTCGGACAGGTGAAGAAAGATCGCGCTGCCCTGACCCGGCACCGGCGGCGCATCATTATGTCCCAGCACGACGATCACATCATAGGCATCATCGCCGCGCAGGAGCGATTCCGCCGAAAAGCGGCATGGAAGATGCACCGGCCGGTTGTAGGCGGGATCGGCAGGGTCGTCGGACCAGCCATCACCCTCTCTCACCCAGCGCCATGGGAGCCGGATCGCGCTAGGTTCCGCCTTTCCGAGCCGCAGCAGAACGCCCCGCAGCGGCCAGGCCCCTAGCGGCGTGCAGCCATCCCCCTCCCGCTTATCGGCCGCCGCGCACACGCCGCCACGGCCGAGCGTGCATGACATGACCAATGTGCCGAACCGCAACCGCCCGGCGGTGCTGTCCACATAGATCGTGGTCACAGCTGATGCCCGGTACGATCGCGTTTGGTCGCCAGATATTGTTCATTGTGCGGGTTGGCGGGCAGGATGATGGGCAGGCGTTCGGCCACCTTGATGCCCGCGCCTTCCAGCCCCTCCACCTTCTTGGGATTGTTCGTGAGCAGCCGCACCTCTTCGATGCCCAGCAGCTTCAGCATACGCGCCGCGACCGAGAAATCGCGCGCGTCGATGGCGAAACCCAAGCGGACATTGGCATCGACGGTATCGAAACCCTGATCCTGCAAGGCATAGGCCCGCAATTTGTTGATAAGCCCAATCCCCCGGCCTTCCTGCCGAAGATAAAGCAGGACGCCCCAGCGGGAATCGGCGATCCGGTGCAGCGCCTCATGCAATTGAGGCCCGCAATCGCATTTGAGGCTGCCCAGCACATCCCCCGTCAGGCATTCGCTGTGCAACCTGATGATCGGCGGCGAGGAGTCCCGCGTCCCGACGATCAGGGCGACATGCTCTCGTGGCTCGTCCGGACTGCGAAAGGCAATGATCTCGGCGGTCTCGCAGGCTGACACCGGCAGCCGCGCGCGCGTCGCTATGGCAAGATGAGCGGCGTCATCATAAGCGTCGATGTCATCGGCACTGACTTCGGCCTCCGTCTCTCCTTCCAGTCCCAAAAAGAAGGCAGGCAGGATACCCGCCAGCCGGGCGAGCTTGAGCGTGGCCTTAGCCGCCAGCGGCGCGGCAAGGCGTTTGGCCGCAAACGGTCCCTTCAAAGGTGATGAGAGGTCGAGTACCGGGTCAGCGATCGCGGTAGCAACATCGCCATCGATCCACGGCGCGCGGGCGATCAGCACGGGCATGTCGGGATCAGCCGCTGCCAGTTGGTTGGCGAGCTTCAATGTCTCACCCCGGGCAGCGGCGATCAGTATGTCGGCTTTACCCGCAGGATCGAAAGTCTTCAGCGTCACCGCATCCGCGCCCTCGACCGCCATGACGCGTATTGCGCCGTCGGTCGCACGAACGGTAACCGCCCAACCACGGCGCAGAGCGTCAATCGCGCGGGCGGCGGCGCGCCCGTTCATGGCAGACAGTCCATCAGAAGGCGAACTCCGTGATGATCGGGACATGATCCGATGGCTTGGTCCAGCTGCGCGCCGGTTCGACAACACGATGCCCAATCGCCTTTGCCGCTACATCCTGCGTCATCCACATATGATCCAGCCGCCGCCCACGATCCGATTCCGCCCAATCCCGCGCGCGATAGCTCCACCAGGTATAAAGCCGCTCCGGAGCCGGAAAGAATTGGCGGCCGATATCGATCCAATTGTTCGATTCCTGCAACCGGGCCAGCAGTTCGCATTCGATCGCCGTATGGCTGACGACATTGAGCAGCTGCTTATGGCTCCACACATCGCATTCCATGGGCGCAATGTTGAAATCGCCAGTGAGGATTGTCGGCTTGTCCTCAAGCTGAGACGACCATTGAATCATGCGCTCAATGAAATCGAGCTTCTGACCGAACTTCGGATTGACCGTCCGGTCGGGAATATCGCCTCCGGCAGGGACATAGACATTTTCTATCCGCACGCCATTGTCCAGGCGGACGCCGACATGACGCGCTTCGCCATTGGCCTGCCAATCGAGCCGGTCATCCTCATGAATGGGCACTTTACTCATGATCGCCACGCCATGATGCATGCGCTGGCCATTCAGCACCTGATGAACATAGCCCAGACGCCTGAACATGTCGGTGGGGAATATGTCATTCACCACCTTCGTTTCCTGAAGGCAAAGAAGATCAGGTGCTTCTTCGGTCAGGAAACGTTCGACGATGTCGATCCGGGCGCGGACGCTGTTGATGTTCCAGGATGCGATGCTCAGTGTTTTCGGCATGCTGATCCCCTAAGGGCCTGCGAACGGCTTCGCAAGCTTGGCTCTGCACCGACCTGCCACTGGCAAAGTAAGACCCCCGCTCCGGGGGCATGGAACGGGGGTCTCGATCGCGCCCTTGAAGCGCTTTGCGGCGGGAGCTGCGTTCCGAGTAACAGGGGGGAAATCCCGGACTTCGTCTCGCGCCGTGGAGTTCTTATTAGGGTCCCGGATATGAGCCGAAGATGAACAGGATTCCGCAGTCCGCCATCCATCTCATGCCAGGCCCGCTTCATCCCCCGGCTACGCGACCCTTCGGGCGCGGGTCTGTCCAACGAAAGGCGGAATTCGCAACCGGGACGCCATAACGCTGGTTCGACAAGCGCACGCTAGTGCGGTTATTTTGAGAATCGAGCGCTACCCATCCGTAAAGCTGAAGACCTGCCGGCCCGGCGGAATCCCGTTCAAAGATCATCGTGATAGTGCCGAATTCGGGCCGCTTGGGATCGCGTGCCTGAACGCTAATCACCTTCGGATCCCCGGTCTGGATCAACTTGCCAAAGCGGGACAGGTCCTTTTTTGGATCGAGCAAGGCGCCCAAAGGCGAGCTGCCGATGGGCCAGCGCTGTACCTGACGGACTTCATAGTCGATCATGGTCAGAGCCTTGCCGTCGCCGACGATCAGCAGCGGTACACCCTTTTGATACTGGAACCGCACCTTGCCGGGCTGCTTGATCGTAAGTTTGCCCGTCAGGGTTTGACCGGCGCGGTCGGTCTGCACGAAATCGGCGGTCATCGTGGTAACGCCGCGAATATAGGCATTTACCCGGTCCATGCCGCCCGGCGACTGCTGCGCGGCAACGGGCGCGGCTGGAACGAACAACGGCGCGGCGGCCAGGACCAGGGCGAGTGGCGCAAACAAGCGCTTCATGCATTCTTCTCCGCTTTGTTGAGAGGTCAAGGAGTAGCGATCAGGCGTTGAACCCATTGTGAACTGATGCGTTCCTGATCTCCGAGCCCTGCATGGGTCGCTTTGCAGCCGTGGGGTAGCTCGCCCCGCGAACAAAAAAAAGGCTGGTCCGAAGACCAGCCGGAAAGTTTTAGGAGAGGATGCCTGAAAGGCCCGCTCTTATTGAACGGCGCTGATCCTTTTCGCAAATGCATAGACGGCCAGATCGATTGCGTTTGACGCAACCGTCATAGCGGATTGCCATTTTCGTCGCGCAATACCTCACGTCGGCCGACATGGTTCGGAGGGCCGACCAGCCCTTCTTCTTCCATCCGCTCAATAAGGCGCGCAGCCGAATTATAGCCGACGCGGAGCTGACGCTGCAGCCAGCTGGTCGAAGCCTTCTGATTTTCAAACACCAGCTGACATGCCTTGCGGAACAGCTGCGCGTCGGGGCTGTCATCGCCCAGATCCACGCCGTCTAGCGCGAAGCTGCCTTCTTCCGGTTCTTCGGTCACGGCCGAGATATAGTCCGGCTGCCCTTGCGCGCGCCAATGGTCGGCGACCACGCGCACCTCGTCGTCGGACACGAAGGGGCCATGAACGCGCATCAGGCCCTTGCCGCCGTGCATGTAGAGCATATCGCCCTTGCCCAGCAGCTGTTCGGCGCCTTGTTCGCCCAGGATCGTGCGGCTGTCGATCTTCGACGTGACGAAGAAGCTGATCCGGGTCGGAAGGTTCGCCTTGATGACGCCGGTGATCACATCAACGGAGGGGCGCTGCGTCGCGAGGATCAGGTGGATGCCCGCCGCGCGCGCCTTTTGCGCCAGGCGCTGGATCAGGAACTCGACTTCCTTGCCTGCCGTCATCATGAGGTCGGCGAGTTCGTCGACCACCACCACGATCTGCGGCAGCGGCTGGAAGTCGAGCTGTTCTTCCTCATAAATCGGCTTGCCGGTTTCCGGGTCATAGCCTGTCTGCACCCGGCGGCCGAGCGGCTTGCCCTTGGCTTTCGCTGCCCGAACCTTCTCATTATAATTGGCGAGGTTCCGGACGGAGATGGAAGCCATCATGCGATAGCGGTCCTCCATCTGCTCCACCGCCCATTTGAGGGCGCGGATCGCCTTCGCAGGCTCGGTGACGACCGGGGACAGCAGATGCGGGATGTCATCATAGGTCGACAGTTCCAGCATCTTGGGATCGATCATGATGAGGCGCAGCTGATCGGGCGTCATGCGGTAGAGCAGCGACAGGATCATAGCATTGAGACCCACCGACTTACCCGATCCGGTGGTGCCCGCGATCAGCAGATGCGGCATGGGGGCCAAGTCGGCGATGATCGGTTCGCCGGAGATATTCTTGCCCAGGATGATTGGCAGCGTCGCTTCTTGGCCGAACTGTTCGGAAGTGATCAGTTCGCGGAACGACACGCCCTCGCGATTGGCGTTGGGGAGTTCGATGCCGATGACCGTCCGACCGGGAATGGTCGCGACGCGAGCGGAAAGGGCCGACATGTTGCGGGCGATGTCGTCGGCCAGAGCAATGACGCGGCTCGCCTTGATACCGGGCGCGGGTTCAAGCTCGTACATGGTGACAACCGGGCCGGGGCGAACTTCGACGATGTTGCCCTTCACATGGAAGTCGTCGAGCACGGATTCGAGCAGGCGGGCATTGCGTTCGAGCGCTGCCTTGTCGATCTTCTGCGCCTGACTAGCCGGGATCGGATTGAGCAGGTCGGGCGAGGGCAGCGAGCTGTGGCCGAACAGGTCATCCTGCGACACCGGCGCCATTTGCCGCTGGGCGGGCGCGGGTTTCGGAGTCTGGATGGTGATCGGCGGCTTCGGCTCGTTCGACACGGCGCGGCGGGGAGCGATGACGCGATTCCCAACATCATCTTCATCTTCGTCCACATCGGCAGAGGCGTTCCCGCCGCCCGCGAAAGCGAGGGCCGGTTTGGGCAGGCTGAGACGCGGCAGGGTTGGACGGCGCAAGGCGAGGATCGGCTTTTCCAGCGCAAGGCTGCGATACCAGGTGAAGAATCCGGCGAGCAGCATCAGCACCACGAGAATGCCGGTGATCCAGCCCTGCGCGGCGGGGGCGGCGGACGTCAGGCTGCGTACGCCGTTGGCGGTCGCGAGGCCGATGAGCCCGCCCCAGCCCGAAGGGAGATCGATGAGCGAGTCAGGCTGGAACATCGCGAGCGCGATGCCGATGAGGATGATGCCGAGGAAGCATTTGCCGAACTGCCCTTTCCAGCCGCTCATGTCCTGATCGCCCCAGAGGCGGCGGGCGGTGATCGCAAGCAGCGGCAGGACGAGCGCGACGGGGACGCCGAGCAGGGTGAAGAGGAAGGCGGAGATCCAGGCGCCGGGCCAGCCCATGATATTCTGGACCTGATTGTCGGCGACGGTCATCATCGACGGGTCGCTCAGGCGGAAGCTGAGCAGCGCGAGCGCCAGGAACAGGGTTGCCAGCATCAGCGCGATCGCGCTGATCAGCGCGCCGCTGCGGATGAGGCTGCGTTTCAGCATTTCGCGCCATTCCGGCGTGCGCTTGGCTCCGCGGCTGACAGCCATGGCTTTTGAATGTCCCCCAAATGTTCCGTTCCGCCACAATGCGCCGAGCGGGGAGTCCGCGTCAAGAGTCCGGCGTTTCGGCTGGTCGTGGGAAAGTCATGAATGAAATGGCGAGAAAAACGCGATTCCCGCCGAAACACGAATCATGTGATTCCTTCATGCATTTGCGCTGGCGGAGATGCGCGCATGGCGACGAGGCATCCGGCGACGATCAGCGCCGCGCCTGCGAGGGTGGTGAGGGTCAGCCGTTCCCCGAAGGCGAGCCAGCCGATGATCGCTGCCCAGATGAAGGCGGTATATTCGACCGGGATGAGATGCTGCGCCTCCGCCCGCGCATAGGCCCAGGCGAAGGCGGCAAGCGAGGTGAAGGCGAAGGCCGCGCAGGCGACGATCAGAAGCGCGGATTCGGGTCTGGGGAGACCGAGGCGCAGCGGCACCAGGGTCGGCGCTGCCCATGCGGCGGCCGCGCACAGGCCAAAGAGGATGAGCATGACGCAGTGCTGGAAGAAGGCAACCTCGACGGGAGAGGCAAGCTGCGCCTGCTGGCGCTGGATGATGAGGTTCCAGGCGAAGAGAACCGCCGAAATCAACACGGCGGCGGCGCCAAGCAGGGCGTCCCAATTATAGCTGTCCTGCATTCGGCCCGACAGGATCACCGCGACGCCGACGAGTCCGAGGAGCGAGGCGCTGATAGCGCACTTGCCGATCCGTTCGCCCAGCAGCAGCGCGGCAAGATAAAGGGCGATGAGCGGCGCGATGAAGGACAGGGCTATGGCTTCGGCGAGCGGCATGCGCATCAGCGCGAAGAAGAAAAGGCTGGCCATCAGGGTCACGACACAGCCGCGCAGGACATGCAGGCGCAGAGCCGCCCTGCCCGGCCAGCGATGGCGGCCCGGCAGCATGATGGCAAGGCCGAGCAGCGTTCCCGCGACGGCGCGCCAGAAGAGGGCGTTGAAGAGGCCGATGGAGAGGCTCAACCCCTTCATCGCCGCGTCCATGATGGCGAAGAGCAGGACGGCGGCGCAGCAGACCGCGAAGGGGATGGCGAGGGAGCGGGGTTGGGTCATGGGTTCATGGCGTAGCGGCGGCGGTGGGGGTGCTCGGTTTTTTCGAGCGTGAAGAGAAGAAGGAAAGGGCTTCGACAGGCTCAGCCCGAACGGGGGTGGGGTTGTACGAGGGAAGTTGGTTCGCCCTTTGGAGGAAATGGCAGCTAAGGGAGCGACAGGGCGGCGAAACGCCCTCCCCGCCCCTACTCCGCCGCTTCCGCGCGGCCCGCGTCGGTGGTTTCGGCCTCGATCTTGGCTGCTTCGATCTCCGCCGCCTTGGCTTCGACCAGCCCGACGATATGGTCGATCATGCCTTCGTCCTGGATCGTGTGGTCGGTGAGGCCGGAGAGATAGACCATGTGCTTGCCAGCGCCGCCGCCGGTAAGGCCGATGTCGGTTTCGCGCGCTTCGCCGGGGCCGTTGACGACGCAGCCCAGGACCGAGAGCGACAAAGGCGTGTGGATATGCTGGAGCCGCTCCTCCAGCGCCTGGACGGTGCGGATGACGTCGAAACCCTGACGCGCGCAGCTGGGGCAGGAGATGACCTTGACGCCGCGCGTGCGGATGCCGAGGGATTTGAGGATCTCATAGCCGACGCGCACTTCCTCCTCCGGTTCGGCGGAGAGGGAGACGCGGATGGTGTCACCGATCCCGGCCCAGAGGAGGTTGCCGATGCCGATGGCGCTTTTGACTGTGCCGCCGATCAGGCCGCCCGCTTCGGTGATGCCAAGGTGGAGCGGGCAATCGACGGCTTCGGCCAGTTGCATATAGGCGGCGACGGCGAGGAAGACGTCGCTGGCCTTCACCGCGACCTTATATTCGTGGAAGTCCTGATCCTGTAGCAGCTTGATATGATCAAGGGCGCTTTCGACCAGCGCTTCGGGGCAGGGTTCGCCATATTTTTCGAGCAGGTCCTTTTCAAGGGAGCCTGCATTGACGCCGATGCGGATGGCACAGCCATTGGATTTGGCCGCATCGACCACTTCCTTGACGCGCGCTTCCGAGCCGATGTTGCCGGGATTGATGCGCAGGCAAGCGGCGCCTGCATCGGCGGCTTCGAGTGCGCGCTTATAGTGGAAATGGATGTCGGCGACGATCGGCACGCGGGCGGCGCGGACGATCTGCTTCAGCGCGGCGGTCGATTCCTCGTCAGGGCAGGACACGCGGATGATGTCCACGCCCACTTCCTCGCAACGGCGAATCTGGTCGATCGTCGCCTTGACATCAAAGGTCGGCGTGTTGGTCATCGTCTGCACGGTGACGGGCGCGCCGCCGCCGACGGGCACATTGCCCACCATGATCTGGCGGCATGGGCGACGGGCGATGTCGCGCCAGGGACGCAGGCCGGGATTATGGTCGGACATGAACTGGGGGCTCCGTGCTGATGGAGCCCCTATAGTGATTCACGAGCCAAGTTAGAAGCGCGCCGTCACGGATGCGGCGATCTGGTCCGCATTGCCGCTGGTCCGAGACAGGGTGGTGACGGTGGTCGCCGCCGCAGTCCCGGCATAATAGGTTTCGGGGCGGATGATATTCGCCTTTTCCACGAAATTATGCGCGTAGCTGAGGTTTAGGCCGATGGAGGGCGAGACATTGTAGGTCGCCCCGGCCGACAGCCAGGCGCGATCGCCGTCGGGCACCCGCGTCGTCAGATGTTGAGGATTGGTGGGCGAGCGATCGAACATCGTGCCCGCCCGCAGGGTGAGCGCGGGGCTGACGTCATATTCGCCGCCCAGGCTGACGCTGTAGCTATCCTTGTAATCCAGTTCCTTGACCGAGGTGCGGCCAGCCGCCGTGATCGCGATCGATTTGAAGACCGACCAGTTATACCAGCGCGCGCTGATCAGGGCGCGCAGACGAGGCGTGAGCCGATGCATGAACCCGACGGTCACGATATCGGGCAGTTCAAGCGGCGCGGTGAGGGCGCTGCTGCCGTTTGAGGCCGCCAGCAGGCTTTGAAGCCCCGAAATGGTCTGCGTGCCCGTAATGTGATGGCCGATGCCCGAACGATAGGAGACACCCACATTGGTGGCGCCATCGGTGTAGAAGAGACCCGCATTCCAGCCCATGGTCCAGTCCTTACCCTTTGCGCGGGCGAGGCCGTCGGTGGCGATCAACGGGGAAAGCTGCGGCAGGGCGTTAGTCAGCGTGACCTTCACATATTGGGCGTCCACTCCGCCGCCGATGGAGAAATGATCGTCGAGCTTATACGCGGCGGACGCCTGAACATTATAAGCCTTAAGGTCGGTGTGGAGCGATTCATAGCGGCCAAAGAAGCCTGGGTCATAATCCAGCTTCAGGCCGAAGGGCGCATTGACGCCCGCGCCGAGCCACAGCCGGTCGGTGACCTGACCCGTGACATAGAAGCTGGGCACGGGAATGACCTTGTCGAACGGATTGCCGCCCGAATTGCCGGTGATCGGCACAGTGACGCCCGGAAAGCCCGGTACGGTGCGATTGCTGCCCTGGTTCGATTGCTGAGCGGTGGCGAAAAGCGCCACGGCGCCAGCAGACAATTGCACGCCGGGAAGTTCGGTGATCGCGGCAGGATTGAAATAGATGGCCGACGGGTCATCTGCCGCCGCACCGGCACCCGAAAGCGCCCTGCCCGTTTCCTTGGGCGATTGTTCCTGAAGATAGAAGCCGCCGGCGAGCGCGGGCAGGGGAAGTGCCAGAAGGCCAACAGACAAGAAGCTGGTGGCAATGCGGCGGCTTGAAAACATGCAATTCCCCTTTGAAATCCCGTTGCGGCGTCAAGGCACGCAATATCATCCCGCGATATGGCAGCAATATGGTTAATTTCCGGTTCGGGCAGCATGTGCGCCCGGCGAAAAAAAAGCCGCCCCGAAGGACGGCTTGGAAAGTTTTAGGAGAGGATGCCTGAAAGGCCCGTTCCTTTTGCGGGGCGGCGCTTCCTTTCGCAACTGCGAAAGACAAGTATACGGTTGCGTTTATTGCAACTGTCAACAATTGGCAGGATTGCCGTAGCGGAAATGGGGAAGGCGTTGGGTGAAGATTTGGGAAGGATCGGCTGTGGCGCCCCGACTCAAGCGTCGAAGTCGGGCACCGATTCGGATAAGTGGCGGAAAAGATCGGCCCGCAGGCGATCGAGTCCCTGCTGATTCGTCGATTCGATTCTGGCCACCAACTCCGCTTGCGTGTTGGATGCGCGCAATAGCCACCAGCCGTCTTCGGTCGTGACCCGGGCGCCGTCGATGGCGTTGACGTTCGCACCTTCTGCCCGCAAGTGCGAAACTATCTCTGCGACGATCGCGAATTTTTGGTCTTCATCTACCGGAAACCGCAATTCAGGCGTGTTTACCAGCAGCGGCAGCGCGTCATAAAGGGCGGTCACGCTCTTGCCGAGGCGGCTCACCAGCCGGATCAGGCGCACGGCAGCGTAAAGCCCATCGTCAAAGCCGTAATAATCGTCGGCGAAGAAGATATGGCCGGTCATTTCGCCGCCTAATGGGCTGCCGATTTCCTTCATCTTCGATTTGATGAGGCTGTGGCCGGTTTTCCACATCAGCGGCGTGCCGCCCAGTGCCGTCACACGATCGAACAGGGCCTGGCTGGATTTCACATCGGCGACGATGGTGGCGCCGGGCCGGTCGATCAGCACCGGTTCGACGAACAGGGAAAGCAGCTGATCTCCCCAGATGGTGCGCCCCTGCCCATCGACCACGCCGATCCGGTCACCATCCCCGTCGAAAGCCAGTCCGAAATGGAGGTTGTTGGCAAGGACAAGGGCGCGCAGGTCATGCAGATTTGCCTCGATTGTCGGGTCGGGGTGATGATGGGGAAAATTGCCGTCTATTTCGGTGAAAAGCGTGTGATGCTCACCCGGGAGCAGCTGGACGAGCTTGTCCACGACAGGACCCGCCGCGCCATTGCCCGCATCCCAGCCGATGCGGCAGGGGGCACCGTCGAACCCTTCCATCACGCGGGCGACATAACGGTCCATGATGTCGATGGTGGAGCGGCTGCCCCTGCCCTGTTCCCAATCGCCCGCAGTGGCGATGGCGCCCAGACCGGCGATGTCGGCGCCAAAAAAGGCTTCATGCGCAAGTACCAGCTTGAAGCCATTGTGATCGGCGGGATTATGGCTGCCGGTTATCTGGATGCCGCCATCAACATCGAGCGTCGCTTCGGCATAATAGAGCATTGGCGTGGGGCCAATGCCGATGCACAGCGCGTCAATGCCGCTGTCGGCAAGGCCATCGACCACGGCCGATTCCAGCATCGGTGAACTGAGGCGGCCATCATAGCCGACCGCGACCGATGATCCGCCTTTGCGCCTGACGATCGTGCCGAAACTGCGGCCAAGGGCGTAGGCGTCTTCCTCTCCCAGGGTTTTTCCGACGATGCCGCGCATGTCATATTCGCGCAGCAGCGAGGGATGGAAGCGGTGGGACATGGACTCTGTTCTACAGCCTTAGCGGCGGCGTGCGGTCTCTTTTTTCTCGGGCTCGGCGAGTAGCAGGTCGCGGGCTGCGTTGATTTCCGCCGCCAGCGCTTCGGTGCCGCCGCGATCGGGATGGACCGAGGCGATGAGTCGCCGGTGGGCTGAGCGGATCATGGTCTCATCGGCGTCTTCGGGCACGCCGAGCAGGGCGCGCGCTCTTGTTATGCTGGGGGCTTCGGGGGCTGTTTTGGGAGCGGCGGATCGCCTTTTCTTCTGCTGCGATTGGGACAGGAAGAAGAGTGCCGCACCCAAGAGCAGGGGCGCTCCAGCTAACGGTTTGCCCTTGGCCGCCATGACGGCACCTACCAGCGCTCCGCCTAGCGCCATGCCATCCTTCATACTCATGCGCTGTAGTCGTCCCGTCCAGATGAGCCAGGCGGCAAGCCCGAGAAGAAGAAAGGCGAACAGGCCCATCAGGCCGCGCCGAAAAGATCGACCGGCGAATTTTCCTCACGGGCGGGGAGGGCGAGGCCGGACACCATCTCACGCAGTTCCTGGCGCGCGGCGATGTGGCTGACGCCAAGGTCGCCCAGATGGCCCTTGTCGAGCAGGGTGAGGCCGGAGGGGAAGAGTTCGCGGAAGATGACGCGTTCGGACAGGCCCGGAATCACGCGGAAACCGACGCGGCGGGACAGTTCCATCAGGGCATCGCCGACGCGCTTCTTGTTGCGGGCGTCATGATGCTGGACGCGGTTGCGCAGGACAACCCAGTCGATCGAGACGCCATCCGCCTTGGCGCGGGTCTTGCGCGCTTCGAAGATGAGTTCGGAATAGAAGGACAGGCGGCGGACCTTGAAGGTTTCCGCATCCACCTGGCCGATGAGGTCGAAATCGACGAAGCTGTCGTTCATCGGCGTCACCAGCGTGTTGGCGCGGGCGGCCATGTGGCGGGCGAAGGCATCGTCGCGGCCGGGGGTGTCGACGACCAGGAAATCCTTGCCCTCGGCCACGGCGGCGGATTCTTCCTCCAGCGCTTCGATCGTGTCGCCCTTCAGCACCGCGAAGTCAGGCGCGGGCAGGTCGATGTTGCGGCGGCGGGCCGTTTCCGCGCGATTTTCCATGTAGCGCGTGACGGTGCGCTGGCGCGGATCGAGGTCGATCATGCCGACCTTGTAGCCGAGCGCGGTCAAGGCGATCGCGGTGTGCACGGCGGTGGTTGATTTGCCGGTCCCGCCCTTTTCATTGGCGAAGACGATATGATGCGTTTGGGTGTTCGGACCCATGATAACCCCGTTTATTGCCGCAGCGATTCTTGACCCTATTGTGGGCCTGTGTCTTTAGCAGGATAGTCCCCGTGACCCTGCCATATCGGAGCCCCTCGTCCCGTGCAAACCCTGCGTGACCTTCCTTCCCTGCGATCCGCCATCGATACGATGAAAAGCGATGGGCGACCTGTCGCGCTGGTGCCGACGATGGGCGCACTGCATGAGGGGCATATGGCGCTGGTCGAGGAAGCGCGGCGGCATGCCGGGCATGTCGTGGTGTCGATCTTCGTCAATCCACGGCAGTTTGGCGCCAATGAAGATCTGGACGCTTATCCGCGGCGAGAGGCCAAGGACGCGCAGATGTGCCAGGCGGCGGGAGTCGATGCGCTGTGGGCGCCGACGGCCGAGGTCATGTATCCGGCGGGTTATGCCACCAATATCTCGGTTTCGGGCGTGACCGAGGGCCTAGATGGCGCAGCGCGGCCGGGGCATTTCGATGGGGTGGCGACGGTCGTTACCAAGCTGTTCAACCAGGTGCAGCCCGATGTCGCGTTGTTCGGGGAGAAGGATTATCAGCAGCTCGCGACGATCCGGCAGATGGTGCGCGACCTTGATATGCGGGTCGAGATCATCGGCGTGCCGACGCAGCGCGCGGAGGATGGCCTCGCCCTGTCATCGCGCAACGCCTATCTGACCGAGGATGAGCGCAAGGATGCGCTCGCCCTGCCCCGCGCGCTGGGTGAAGCGGCGCGGCAGATGGAGAAGGGCGCGAGCGTGGAGGCTGCGATTGCCAAGGCGATCACGATGCTGGCCGCGCATGGCTTTGACCCCATTGATTATGTGACGCTGTGCGATGCGGTGACGCTGGAGCCGATGAATTTGCTGGATCGTCCGGGTCGGTTGCTGGGCGCGGCGAAATTGGGGCGGACGCGGCTGATCGACAATATCGCGGTCGATCCGGCCTGAACTGTAGGGGCGTCCGTCCCCTTCCCTACATGGTCACGGTGAAACTGTTGGCGCCAGAGGCGGCATTTTCCCGTCTGATCTCTTCAAGGCGCTGGCGAATATAGCGGCGACGGCTAAACACGCCAAAAGCTCGCAAAACGAAGCTGGTCACGACCCTCTCTCCTTATTCTTTGGCGAGGGAAATTAACGTCGGCTTTCGTCAGGACAATATGTCGGTAGACATGCGAAATTAGTTAGGTCCGATCGACATTCAGTTCTGGCGGCCTGCAAATGGCGGTTCTCCGCGCTTCCGGTGCTCACGTACTTTGAGTACGCTGCGCTCCGGCTCACGGAAAACCACCATTTTCGGCTCGCCATCTCCTGAATGTCGATCGGCCCTAGATGCGGTGCGCGTTGGACCTGCTTTCAAGAGAAGAGAAGGGCTTCGACAAGCTCAGCCCGAACGGGTGGGGTGATTGCCCGTGATCAGGGCTGCGTTGGGATGACGGCGTTGGGGTTTGTGTCAGAAGGGTTTGACGATCACCGCGACGACGATCACCGCGGCGGCAATGCCCGGGACTTCGTTGATGAGACGGAGCTTCCCCTCCGGCAAGGGGCGCTCACCCCGGGCTAGCTTCTTTGCGTAGCCCGCGATCCAGCCATGATAGGCGGAGAGGCCGAGGACGAAGAGCAGTTTCAGGTGGAACCAGCCGAAATGCCAGGCGCCGATTTCGACCATCAGCATGAGGCCAAAGACCCAGACGAGGATCAGCGAGGGGTTTAGGATGATCTTGAGCAGGCGTCGTTCGCGATCGATCCATTTGCGGTCCTCATCCGATCCCACGGCACATTGGTGGTGATAGACGAAAAAGCGCGGCATCATGAACAATCCGGCCATCAGGAAGATGACGAAGATGACATGGGCGGCCTTCACCCACAGATAGGCGGCACCAAGATAGGGCATCAGCTCTGCTTTCCTTGCCGGACATAGGCGATCAACGCTTCGACATGGGCGATGGGCGTGTCGGGGAGAATGCCATGGCCGAGGTTCAGGATATGCGGACGGCCCGCAAAGGCAGCGCGGATATTGTCGACCGATTGTTCGACCGCCCTGCCCCCGGCGATGAGCGCCAGCGGATCGAGATTGCCCTGTACCGGCAAGCCTTGCGGCAGGACGCGGTTGGCCCAGTGCGGATCGATGGTTTCATCCACGCCGATCGCATCGACGCCGGTGCCCGCTGCATAATCGGCGAGCTTGGCGCCCGCGCCCTTGGGAAAGCCGATGACGGGGATATCGGGATGCAGGCTTTTGAGTTTTTCGACGATGCGCCGGTTGGGTTCGATCACCCAGCGTTCAAACTGAAGCGGCGCGAGGCTGCCTGCCCAGCTGTCGAACAGTTGCACCGCCTCTACCCCTGCCTCGATCTGGCCCGAAAGATAGGTGACGGTAGATTCAATGACCGCGTCGATGATCGCGCCGAAGCGTTCAGGGTCCTGATAGGCAAGACGACGAGCCGCGCCCTGATCCTTGCTCCCTTGCCCGGCCACCATATAGGTCGAGATGGTCCAGGGGCTGCCTGCAAAGCCCAAAAAGGTGACGGACGGGTCCAGCGCCGCCTTCACCTGCCGAACGGTCTCATAGACGGCCTCATAGCGGCTGAGATCAGGCTTGAGCGCCGACAGCTCCGTTTCGCTGAGGATGGGGGCGAGGCGTGGCCCTTCCCCCGTTTCGAACCAGAGATCCTGGCCCATGGCATAGGGCACAATCAGAATGTCGGAAAAGAGGATCGCGCCGTCAAAGCCGAAACGGCGCAGCGGCTGAAGCGTGACTTCGGCGGCGGCCGGGCTGTCATAGACGAGTTCGAGGAATCCGCCCTTTTGAGCCCGCAGCGCCCTATATTCGGGCAGATAGCGGCCCGCCTGGCGCATCAGCCACATGGGCGGCGGGCTAAGGCATTCCCCCTTCAAGACGGAAAGCAGCGGCTTGGAAGGCCCGGCGGAAAGGCCGATATCTGGTCCCGTCATAAACTCTCTTATTTAGATTCTTAAAAGGATGATGGAGATAGTAGGGCAGTTGGTAGCGGGGTTTATGCGCAGCGCCCGGATTTGCCAACAGCTTGACTCTCCAGGCCTACGGATTCGGGACCGAGTCAGTGCGGGTCATCCACGCTATCCACAGACTGTGGATGAAAATGAGGGCCTGTTGAGGGTGTGTGGATAAGATTCCGGCCAATGGGTACTATCCAAAAGGGGTAGTTTTGCCCGCAACCTATCCCTTGCTTTATCCACAGGCTCCCCACAGAGATATGCGTCATGTCGCGTATCCATCTGCATTTGCTGTCTGACTCCACCGGCGAGACGCTGGAAAATATCGCCAAGGCCGCGATCGGCGCGTTCGAAAATGTGGAAGCCGTGCGCCATTTCTGGCCGATGGTGCGGTCGGATGTCCATCTTGACCGGATCATGGAGGAGATTTCCGCCAATCCGGGGTTGGTGCTGTTCACTTTGTCCAATCACCAGTTGCGGCGGAGGCTGGAGACGCGTTGCCGGGCGCTCGGCCTGCCCCATGTCGCGGCGCTGGACAGCGTGACGGACGCGCTGTCCAACATATTGGGGCAGGAAACACGCAACCGGCCGGGGCGCAAGCATATCCTAGACGAAGCCTATTTTGCGCGGATCGAGGCGATCCAGTTCACCATCGCCCATGATGATGGCGTGGGGCATGAAAATTGGGAGGAGGCCGATATCGTTCTGGCGGGCGTGTCGCGCGCGTCGAAGACGCCGACCTCCATCTATCTGGCCAACCGCGGTTACAAGACGGCGAACATCCCACTGGTGGTGCAGTCGCCGCCGCCGCGCAGCCTATATGGGTTGAAGCATCCGATGGTCGTTGGGCTGACCGTCAGTCCTGAGCGGCTGGTGCAGATACGTCGTAACCGGCTGCTGTCTTTGAATCAGGCGCCGGAGACGAGCTATGTCGATCTGGATAAGGTGCAGGAGGAATTGGCTTTTGCCCGGCGGATGTTCGCCGACAATGGCTGGCCGGTGATCGACATGACGCGGCGATCGATCGAGGAAGCGGCGGCGGCGATCATCAATCTATTCAACGACCGCGTATTGGCGGAGGGGAGTGACCTATGATCGTGCTGGCGTCGCAAAGCGCGAGCCGCAGGGCGCTGTTGCAGGCGGCGGGGGTCCCGTTCGAAGCCCTGTCGCCCGGTGTCGATGAAGAGGCGGCGAAGGAAGCGCTGCGGGGCGATGGGCTGGATGCGCGCGCTTTGGCCGATGCGCTGGCGGAATTGAAGGCGTTGCGGGTGTCGCGCCGGGTGCCCGGCGGGTTGATATTGGGTTGCGATCAGACGTTGAGCCTGGATGATGGCAGCATGATCGACAAGGCGGTGGACCGCGCCGATGCAGAGCAAATCTTGCGGTCGTTGTCGGGGCGGGTGCATCATTTGCACAGCGCGGCGGTGATCGCGCTGAACGGCGAGCCGATCTGGCGGTATGTCGAGCGGGTGCGGATGACCGTCCGGCTCCTGTCGGATAGTTTCATAGCTAAGTATCTGGACGAGGAATGGGAGCATTGCCGCTGGTGCGTCGGCAATTACCGGATCGAGGGTCCGGGCGTGCAATTGTTCAGCAAGGTTGAGGGTAGCCAGTTTGCGATTCAGGGGCTGCCGCTGCTGCCATTGCTTGACTTTCTGCGCGTCCGGGGCGTTTTGCCAGCATGACCGACAAGCTCCCCTATGCCGAAGTGATCGGCGATCCGATCGCGCACAGCAAATCGCCGCTGATCCACAATTTCTGGCTCGATTGCCTGGGGATCGAGGCGGAATATCGCAAGACTCATGTGACGGCGGAGGGGCTTTCCGCCTATTTTCTGGAGCGGCGGGCCGATCCCGATTGGCTGGGGTGCAATGTCACCATTCCGCACAAGATCGCGGTGATGGACTATACCGATGATCCGGGCGGTGTTCGGGAGCGGATCGGGGCGATGAATACGATCGCCAGCGAGACCGGCGGGCCGTTGATCGGCACCAATACCGATGCGGGCGGATTCCTCCAGCCGCTGCTGCGCGACAAGTGGACGGGGACAAGCGCCGTACTGGTCGGCGCGGGCGGCGCGGCGCGGGCGATCCTGTTTGCGCTGACGAGTCTGGGGGTGGAGGACATTAGCGTCATGGTGCGCGATGCGGCCAAGGGGCAGGCGTTGCTGGACCGGGCGAAGGTGAAGGGGCGGGTGATCGGCATGGGTGATGCTCTTCCGGCGGCCGATCTGCTGGTCAATACCAGTTCGCTCGGCATGGTGGGGCAGCCGGTGCTTGATCTTGATCTGTCGCCGCTGGCCAGTGGCGCGACGGTTTATGATATTGTCTATGCACCTTTGGAGACTCCGCTGCTGAAGGCCGCCAGAGCGCGTGGGTTGAAAGCGCTGGACGGGCTGGAGATGCTGATCGGGCAGGCGGCGCTGGCGTTCGATATTTTCTTTGACGCGCAGGCGCCGCGCGACCGGGATGATGAATTGCGCGCGTTGCTGCTGGCGGCCTGAAGGCCATGAAGATCTATGGGCTGACCGGATCTATCGGCATGGGGAAATCGGCCGTGGCCGCCATGTTGGGCCAAGAAGGCGTGCCACTGTTCGATGCGGATGCCGAGGTGCATCGGTTGCAGGGACCCGGCGGCAGGTTGCTGCCCGCGATCGAGGCGCGCTTTCCCGGAACGACGGGACCGCAGGGTGTGGATCGGGGGAAGCTGGGCGCGGCGGTGTTTGGGCATCCGCAGGAACTCAAGGCACTGGAGGCGATCGTCCATCCGGCGGTCAAGGAAGAGCGGATGGCTTTCCTGCGCCGTCACCGGTCGCGCGCCTTTGTCGTACTGGACATCCCCTTGCTGTTCGAAGGCCATATGGAGCGGACGCTGGCCGGCGTCATTGTGGTGACGGCGCCCGCATGGAAGCAGCGCAAGCGCGTGCTGGCGCGCAAGGGCATGACGGCGGCGAAATTTCGCCGAATCCTGCACTTGCAGACGCCTGATGCTGAAAAACGGCGGCGGGCGGACTATATCATCCATACAGGCACCACATTTGCCGCCACACAGGCACAGGTGAGGCGCTTGGCGGCTTGCCTTGGATCAAAGACAGGTCGATAAGGAAAAACCCGGCAGAGTCGGTGTGAAGAGGTCCATGCGCGAGATTATTTTCGACACCGAAACGACTGGATTTGACCCTGTATCGGGCGACCGGCTCGTGGAAATCGGTTGCATCGAACTCGTGAACCGGGTGCCTTCCGGCCGCACCTTCCATGCTTATTATAATCCCCAGCGGGCGATGCCCGCCGCGGCCCAAGCGATTCATGGGCTATCGGACATATTCCTGAAGGACAAGCCGCTCTTCGCTCATGGAGTCGAGGACCTGCTGGCGTTTCTGGAGGACAGCCCTCTGGTGGCGCACAACGCGCGGTTCGACTTTGGCTTCCTCAACCATGAGCTGAAACTGTGCGGCCTGCCGGAAGTCGGCATGCACCGGATGATCGATACGGTCGCGATCGCGCGGCAGATGCATCCGGGGGCGAAGCACAGCCTGGATGCGCTCTGCACACGCTATGGCATCGATCGCAGCCATCGCATCAAGCATGGTGCTTTGCTGGACGCTGAACTTCTGGCGCAACTGTATATCGAGCTGAAGGGAGGCCGTCAGATCGGCCTCGGTCTTGCACAGGAGGAGGATAAAGACGCCATTCGGGTGGAACTTGCGAGCGGTATCGCGGTTCGCCCTGTTCGTCCCGCGCGGGTTTTCATGGCCAGCGCGATGGAACTGGAGAGGCATGCAGCGTTTGTCGCGACGCTGGAAAAGCCGCTCTGGCTGGAGGAGGCTTGAAGGCTGGCTGACATACTGCCCTTCACGCTTCGCCCACCCGGACTGCCTCCTGCAGCCCGGCAAGAACAAGGAGAAGGCATATGGATATTCGTGTTTCCGGGCATCAGGTCGATACGGGCGACGCTCTTAAGGAGCATGTTGCGACCCGGTTGGAGGCCATGGCCGAGAAATATTTTTCGCGCACGATTTCCGCTCATGTCACGTTCCGGCCCGCGCCGCACGGCGCCTTCCATTGCGATATCGTCTGCCATGTGATGACCGGCCTTATCCTGAAAGGGTCCGGTGAAGCGCAGGAAGCGCATCCGGCGTTCGACCAGGCCGCGGAAAAGATCGAACGGCAGCTGCGGCGGTACATGCGCCGCCTGAAGGACCGCCACCCCCAAGCCATTGCGGCAGAGGCTCAGCGGGCCAATGGATATGAGCTGAACGGCATGGACGGCGCGGGTTATACCATCTTTGCTTCGTCGCCGGAGGAGGAGGAACCGGCCGACGCGCCGTTGATCGTGGCGGAGACGCGGGTCGATATTCCTGAAGCCAGCGTGTCTGACGCCGTGATGATGCTGGACCTGCGCAACACCAATGCGCTGCTGTTCCTGAATGCCGGAACGGCCGCCTATAACATGGTCTATCGCCGCCATGACGGGACGATCGGATGGGTGGAACCGCGGTTGGAAGCGCGCGCCTGACAGGTGCCTGACACTGGGGTCCGGCCCCGGGCTGCCATTGACCCAGAGCGGCAGGCAGCCTATGGGGCCGGGCTTTATATCCCCGGACAAGCGCGGTTTTTAAGGGGCAGCGCGCATGCCGGCTGTTCCAGGTTGGTCATGGTTCATTTCAACGACATCGTCGCGCCGCATGCACTTGCAACAGACATTTCGGCGAATGGCAAGAAGCCGCTGTTCCAGAAAATCGCGCTACTGGCTGCGTCCGCCTATGGTCTGGACGCGAACGCTGTATCGGAAGCGCTGTTTGAGCGCGAGCGACTGGGATCGACCGGCTTCGGCGGCGGAGTCGCCATCCCGCATGCAAAGATTCCCGGTCTGGACCGGATGAGGGGCGTTGTCGTCCTGCTCAATCCCCCGCTTGCCTTCGACGCGGTCGATGAAGCGCCGGTCGACATCGCCTTCGCCCTGCTGTCGCCGGTCGATAGCGGCGCGGAACATCTGAAGACGCTCGCCCGCGTGTCGCGCTATCTGCGTGATGAGGGGCATGTCGCCCGGCTGCGCGGAGCGAAGTCGGCCGAGGCGCTGCACGCGCTGCTGGCCGGTGGCGAAGCGCGTGACGCCGCCTGAGATGGACGGCGCGCCGAGCGGCGAGGCGGCGCATTTCCGCGCGCTGGAGAAACTCTACCGTTCCGCGCCGATCAACCGGATGTTCCGGTCGGAGCTGACGATTCCCGAAGCGGGCCGCTCAATCATCGAGTTCGATGTCGATGAAGAACAATTCCACGCGGCGGGCGCCGTCCACGGGACTGTCTATTTCAAGATGATGGATGATGCCGCCTTTTATGCGGCGAACAGCCTTGTCAGCGATCGATTTCTGCTGACGACTGCCTTCAACTTGTTGTTCACCCGCCCGATCGGGCCGGGCCGCATCCGGGCCGAAGGGCGGTGGATTAGCGGCAAGCGGCGGGTGTTCGTCGCCGAAGCGAGCTTGATCGACATGGACGGCGAAGAGGTAGGCCGGGGAACGGGCACCTTCATGCGGTCGCAATTTCCGCTGTCTTCGCTGCCGGGCTATGCAGGCTGACCGGCTGACCAGCGCGATGCTGGTCGGCGTGCTGGTAAGGCGCGCGGCCGGGGTCGGCGGATTCGCCACGGTACTGGTGAAGGGCGATGAGATTAGCGGCGCAATCCTTATCGAAACCGCTGAAAGAGGGCAGGCTATGGGCCTGTTCGAGCGGGTTTCCGACTTTGCCGGTGGATATAGGTTGGAACGTTGCGGACCCGCGCCGGATGAGGGAAGCGATTCCCTCAATCAATATATAGCGAGGCGTCGCAGATCAGACCCCGATCTGTGGGTCGTGGAACTCGATATCGCGGATGCGGAACGGTTCGCCGCTGAAACGATCTGTTGATCGTTGACTCTGAACAGATGGAAAGGCACTGGCCCCACCCAACGCTTAACGCGCAGGTTGCCAAATTCGCCCGTGGGGGGCGGGCGAGGTAAACACGCAGACGGGGGGCGGCGTGACGTCGATTATGTGATGGGGTTTTTCCCGACGTCTCTGGCCAAGAACCGCATGTTTCTGAGTTGTAATGAGTTTTCGTTTGAAGGCCGCGACTGCCGCGGCATTTGCATTGACCGCGACCGTAGCGGTTACTGCGGCCGACATGTCGAGCGCTAGCGAAGTCGCTCCTTCGGTCGTCTCCCTTCCGGGAAATCCAGAGCTGAATGCAGCTCCGGCGGCTTCCAAGCCCGCTGTTATTTTCGCCGCGCCGCGCGAAGTCGCTCAGCCGCTGGCCAATCTTTCTGAAACGCCCGACGTCCGCGCCGACAATCTGTCCGCTCTGGTCGATGCACAGGGCGTAGCCGAAGCCGTCGAAGGCGACATGAAGTGCCTAGCCGGAGCGGTCTATTTCGAATCCAAGGGCGAGAGCCTGGAAGGCCAGCTGGCCGTTGCCCGTGTCATCATCAACCGGGTGAAGTCCGGCCGTTTCGCCAACAGCCTGTGCGGCGTCGTCTATCAGCCGGGCCAGTTCAGCTTCGTGCGTGGCCGTGGCATGCCGGCGATCCCGATGGCCAGCCAGGGCTGGCGCTCAGCGGTGGCGATCGCGCAGATCGCGATGCAGGACAGCTGGGATAGCAAGGCCGAAGGCGCTCTCTTTTTCCATGCCCGCCGCGTCTCGCCGAGCTGGGGCAAGCGCCAGCTGGCTGCGATCGACAATCATATCTTCTATCGCTGATCCTCGGGTCGCAAAACATCAGGACAGCGGGGCCGGTTCAGGAAACTGAATCGGCCTTTTCTTTTGTTCCCTTATTGTTCTAATATGGCGCAATGAGTCCGGTTTCTTCCATGCCAGTTCCCCAGGGGGGCTGCTCCCCGCTGACCGATGGCACGGCGCTGGCCGTCGCGCGGGGCACGCTGCGGCTGTTCTTCCGCCATGACATGAGCGGGATATTGGAGGTGCCGTTGCCCAATGGCCGCCGCGCCGACATCATGGCGCTGGATAGTGCTGGGCGGATCACCATCGTCGAGATCAAGTGCAGCCGCGCCGACTTGCTGGGCGACATGAAATGGCCGGATTATCTGGACTATTGTGATCGTTTCTTCTGGGCGGTGCCTTCGGGGTTCGATCTGTCGCTGTTTGATAGCGAGGCTTTATGGCCTGCGCGCACCGGCCTGATCGTCGCTGATCAATATGATGCTGAATTGCTGCGGCCGGCGCCGGTGGAACCGCTGGCGGCGGCACGGCGGAAAGCGGAGACGTTGCGCTTTGCGCGGCGTGCGGCGCGGCGGCTGACCGCATTGGCGGACCCAGATCATGCCGCTGAACTAGGCTGGTGACAGGTAGCCGCCATCGCCATGCACTTAGCGGGGGTGCTTGCCCCAATATTCGTCCGCCAGGAATCGATGGAGCGCCGTTGAACCCTGCCGCGCTGCTGTCCGCGCCATGTGACGGCGTATGTCATAGCTGCTGTTGGTGAGGCCGCTATGGAATGACTCCAGCGCCTTCTTCGTTTCATGCGGCGCACGCGTATAGGGCTGGAAGATGTTGCCGAGGGCCTGTTCCCAAGCTTTCTCGATGTCGTTCTTGCGCTCCATAACCTGCCTCTCCGGGCTTGGGATGATAGAGAGGAGATGGGAAGGCGGAGGGCGTGAGACAAGGCGTATGGCGGCCAGATCTATCTTGCCGAAATCGTTAAAAGGGCCGTTCGGGCTGAGCCCTGTCGAAGCCCATTGTTTTTTAAAAAGTCGGTCCTTGTACCGGTCCTGAAGGCGCGACTTTCGGCTTCGATGCCGCCAACACCTCGACAATTCCGGAGGTGCGCGCGTCCCGTTCCGCATAGTCGCGCGCGGACATGCCAGCGATCGTGTCACGCTTGTCCGCATTCGCCCCCTGCGCGACGAGCAGGCGGACGAGTCCGATGTCCCGTATCTGCACCGCGCGGATCAGCGGGGTTTCACCACTGCCATTCGTCTTGTCGATCTGCGCGCCGCCGGAAAGCAGGGTGCGCACCCCGTCTTCGAACCGGGCCTGCACCGCGTTCATGAGCGGTGTATTGCCCCGGTTGTCGGCAAGATTGGGATTGGCGCCCTTGGCAAGCAGGAAGGACAGCCATGTATTGTCGCGACGGGCGATGACGAGGTGCAGCGCGGTTTCACCGCTGGTGACGTCGCGGCTGTTGATGACGGTCGATCCGGGCTTCTGGATGAGATCGGTGACCTTTTGCCCGTCGGCGTCCTTGACCGCCTTCAGGAAATTATAGCTGTCCGAAAATTGCGCCTGAGCCGCAATCGGCGACAGCAGCGCGAGTGCCAGAGCAGCCGCGCGGCCTGCGCCCATCCAAGCCGTAAAAGCCTTCATCATCGTCCTTAAGCCCCGTTGGCATTTGCAATAGCGCCCATAGCAGGGCATGGCTGGCGGCGCCATGAACAAAGCGATCCGTTCCTTCGTCCTGCCGCTCACCGTCCTGCTGGCCGCCTGCAATATGGGCGCTGGCGGCAATGCATCAAGCGAGATGGAAGGGACGCGCGGCGATCTCGCCGGAGCGCGGATTGGGGCGCCGTTTACCCTGACCGACCAGGACGGGAAGAAGGTGCGGTGGGACGATTTCAAGGGCAAGTACCGGCTGGTCTATTTCGGCTACAGCTATTGCCCCGACGTCTGTCCGCTGGATTTGCAGCATATCATGCAGGGCTTTTCGCAGTTCGAGAAGGCGGATGCGGCGCGGGCGGCGAAGGTGCAGCCGATCTTCATCAGCGTCGATCCGGAGCGTGACACGCCTGCGGTTCTGAAGACTTATGTGGCGGCATTTCACCCGCGGCTGATCGGCCTGACCGGCACGCCCGAGGAAATCGCGAAGGTGGCGAAGGATTTCGTTGTCATCTTCACCAAGGAAAAGGCGCAAGGGGCCAGCGGCTATCTGGTAGGCCATAGCCGCACGCCCTATCTTTTCGGGCCGGACGGCCAGCCCGTGGCTCTGGTTCCGGTGGACGATCCGGGAACGGCGGACAAGCAGGAAGGGACAGCGGACGAGGTTCGCGCCTTCCTGGAAAAATGGGTCAAGTGACGGTTTGAACTTCTGGGAAAAGCCCCTCGACAAGCTGGACCGCGCGGAGTGGGAAGCGCTGTGCGACGGTTGCGGCAAATGCTGCCTGCACAAGGCGGAGGATGAGGATACGGGCCGCGTCTACCCGACTAACGTCGCCTGCCGCCTGCTCGACCGGCATAGTGGGCAGTGCAGCAATTACAGCGAACGGCGGCGGTTCGTGCCTGATTGCGTCAGGCTGACCCCGCAGAAGGTGAAGACGATCAGCTGGCTTCCGCGTACCTGCGCCTATCGGCTGCGTGGCGAAGGCAAGCCGCTGCCGTCTTGGCACTATCTGATCAGCGGCGATCGGGAGGCGGTGCATCGTGCGCAAGAGTCTGTGCGCGGCTGGACGATTGCCGAGGCGGACGCGGGCGACTGGGAAAATCATCTTGTCGACCGGGAAATCTGACAGCAGCATCGTTATCGACGGCATTGCCGTTCCAGTGCGCATCCGGCGTTCGGCGAGGGCGAAGGCCTATCGGCTGTCGCTGGACCATGCGCGTGGCGAGTTGCGGCTGTCGCTGCCGATGCGGGCCAATCTGAATCGCGCGCTGGGATGGGCGCAGGGGCATGAGGGGTGGGTTCGGACGCAGATGGCGGCGCGGCCTGCGCTGGTCATGCTGGACGATGGCGTGCTGTTTCCGCTGGAGGGGCGGGATGTGCGTGTCTGTTGGGTCGCTGACGCGTCCCGCACCGTCCGGGTGGAGGGTGATCGCCTGCTGCTGGGCGGGATGCGCGAGTCGGTTGGTCCGCGCGTGCTGCGCTGGCTGAAGGCGCGGGCGAGGGCAGTGCTGGAAGTGGAGAGCCACGCGATGGCGCGCGATCATGGCTTGATCGTGGCATCGGTCGGCATTGGCGATCCGCGCAGCCGCTGGGCCAGTTGCGCGTCGAGTGGCGCGATCCGCTACAGCTGGCGCCTGATCCTGTGCCCGCCGCATGTCCGGCGGGCGACGGTGGCGCATGAGCTCGCTCATTTGCTGCACATGGATCATAGTCCGGCATTCCATGCCGCCCATGCGCAGATATTGGGGGAGGACCCCAAGCCTGCCCGTGCCTGGTTAAGGGAGCATGGGGCGGGGTTGCATCGCTATATGGTTTAGGGTGCGGCGTCACCCGCCGGGCAATCATGCGCGGCGTCCTGTTGATGAGCGAGGCCACAGTCGCGGCAGACCACATGCTGGCCGGGGGCGAGGCCGTGGCCGACCGAAACCCGCTCGTCAAAGACATAGCAGTCGCCCTGCCAGCGGCTTTGTTCTTCCGGCATTTCCTCCAGATAGCGCAGGATGCCGCCGCGCAGATGATAGACATCCTCAAATCCGCGCGAACGCACCAGCGCGGTCGATTTTTCGCAGCGGATACCGCCGGTGCAGAACATGGCGATGCGAGGGGTGCGGCCCTGATCGCGGAGTTGCGCCGCGAAGCTGTCGAACCAGGCGGGGAAATCACGGAAGGAACGGGTGCCGGGATCGATCGCGCGCTCGAAGCTGCCGACCGCGACTTCATAGGCGTTGCGCGTGTCGATGACGATCGTGGCGGGGTCGGCGATCAGGTCGTTCCATTCGGCAGGATCGAGATAGCGCCCCGCCTGCGATGCGGGGTCCAGATCGCCCGCGCCCAGCGTTACGATCTCCGCCTTCACCTTTACCTTCATTCGGGCGAAGGGCTGTTCATCGGTGGACGCATATTTGACGTCGAGGTCCGCGCAGCCCGGAAGCGTGCGGATATGCGATATGAGCGTGCCGATCGCCTCTTCACTGCCCGCCACGGTGCCGTTGATGCCTTCCTGCGCCAGGATCAGCGTGCCGCAGGTCCCGAGCTGCGCGCACAACGTCCGTAATTCGGTCGCCAGTCCTTCTGGTTCGGAAAAGGTGGCGAAGCGATAGAGCGCGGCGATGGTGAAGGGCGGAGCCATGCCCGCGCCCATAGCCGCTTCACGCTCCTCTTGAAAGGCCGGGCGCGAGCGCGCATAGGCGGGGCATGGTTCCCTTTTCGTTCGCGGGTCACGAGTTTCTGGCACTGCCTGAAGCGGCGCTCTTCTGGCCGGCGCGATCGGCGTTGCTAGTGGCGGACCTGCATTTCGAGAAGGCGAGCTGGTTCAGCCGTTTTGGTCAGTTCCTGCCGCCCCATGACAGTCAGGCGACGCTGGACGTGATCGAGGCGCTGGTGGCTCGGACGGGGGCGCGTGCCGTCTGGTCGCTGGGCGACAGCTTCCATGATGCGGATGGGGCGGCGAGGCTGCCAGCGCGCGTACGCGATCGGCTCGAAGCGCTGACGGAGCGGCTCGATTGGCTTTGGATTACCGGCAATCATGAT
Source organism: Sphingobium sp. RC1 (assembly GCF_059738765.1). NCBI lineage: Bacteria > Pseudomonadati > Pseudomonadota > Alphaproteobacteria > Sphingomonadales > Sphingobiaceae > Sphingobium > Sphingobium sp. RC1. Next base: position 241,210 of record NZ_AP027306.1, on the reverse strand, counting down.
GCTGGCATGGATGCGACACCGGGAGGGCGGCGCATGGCGGAAGCGGAAGTTGATGGCGTCTGGCTGCGGCATGAAGCTGATCCGGTTGACCCGCGTCCCGAGATTTCGGGGCATTTTCACCCCAAATTGCGCCTTTCCCTGCGTGGGCGGCGCGTTTCGCGGCGCTGCTTCGTGGGATCTTCGTCCAAGCTGATTCTGCCCGCGCTCGGATCGCTGACCGGGGGACTGGATGCGGGGCATGGCGAGATACGTCGCGCGGTTGGGCCGGGCGCGATGGCGATGGTGCCGGTCGCGGACAGGATGCTGCGCTTTCCGCTAGGCTAGCAACGCTACGGAAACGAGGTGTTAAGCTGTTGCTGCTATACCACAGGGGTCTGTAATAAGATCAACGCCCGGATACAAAGGGTTGGGAAGGCTCGCTTGTCTTGCCTTTGACCTGCTGTGTCCGCATAATCGCACTCCTAAAGCCGACATGGGAAAGCCATGCGCTGCAGGAGAGGAAGGGTCCCATGAACAAGAAGAATCTATGGCTGTTGTCCGCTGGCATGATCGCGCTGGCAGGATCGGTTTCTCATGCTGGGGCGCAGGAAGCGCCTCCCCAGGGCGCCGCCGAAGAGGATGGCGGCGTCATCATCGTTACCGCGACGCGCCGCGCCAGCCCTTTGTCGGACGTGCCGATCGCCGTGTCGGCCGTCACGGCCCAGGCGATGCAGAATAGCGGCGCGAGCGATATCCGCGCGCTCAACCAACTGGCGCCATCGCTGCTCGTGTCATCGACCGGGTCGGAAGCCAATGCGTCCGCCCGCATCCGTGGCATCGGCACGGTGGGTGACAATCCGGGCCTTGAAAGCTCGGTCGCGCTGTTCATCGATGGCGTCTACCGCTCTCGCACAGGTGCGGGGCTTAATGAACTGGGTGAGATCGAGCGCGTCGAAGTGCTGCGCGGGCCGCAGGGGACGCTGTTTGGGCGCAACGCTTCGGCGGGTATGATCAACGTCATCAGCAAGGCACCCGAATTCAAACTGGGTGGCAAGGCCGAGGTCACTTACGGCAATTATGATTATTGGCGGCTGGCGGGGCGTATCACCGGCCCGGTGAGTGACCAGTTGGCGTTGAGCCTGGATGGCGTATGGTCCAAGCGGGACGGCTTTTACGACCTGGTGGACACGAGCGGCAACAAGGTTGGCGAAACCAACGATCGCGATCGCTATTTCGTGCGCGGACAGGCGCTGTTCGAGCCCAATGACGCGCTGTCGATCCGGTTGATTGGCGATTACACCAATCGCGACGAAAGCTGCTGTGGCGCGGCCTATATCGAAACGCGCGAGCGGCGGCCGGTGGCTGGTGGCGGGTACAGCACGGCGCCGTTCAACCGCATCGCCGCGATCCTTGCCGGGCAGGGCAGCGTCTTCGCGTCCGACCCCTATGATCGCGAGCTGACGATCACGCCGGGACGCGAATATGTCAGCAAGGTCAAGGATTGGGGCCTGTCCGGGGAGGTCAATTATGATCTGGGCGGTGCGAAGCTGACCAGCATCACGGCCTATCGCAATTATAAGAGCCAGGATTATGGCGATTATGACTATAGCGGCGCGGACCTGCTGTACCGTGATCCCAACACCTACCGGCAGTTCCGCACATTCACGCAGGAATTGCGCGCGCAGGGTTCGGCCTTTGGCGAGGTGCTCGATTGGTTGGTCGGCGGCTATTATGCGCATGAGAAGCTGACGCTGGAGGACAATATCGTCTTTGGCGAGGACTATGGCCGCTTTGCCGCCTGCCGCCTGATGGCGGGGGCCGGGGTCAACAGCAACCTGACGGCGCAGCAGTTGGCGGCGTGTGGCAGTGGTCTGGCGACACAGGCGCTGATCACCGGGACGCAGGCGCAGCTCAATGCTGGCTTGACCCCCGCTATCGGAGCAGGCGCGGCGGGCGCACTTTCAACTGGCCTTGGGAATGGGCTGCGCGCCTTGGCGGCGATTCCCGGCGGCACCGGCGATGTTGCCTCGCTCTATCACCAGAAGAGCGAGAATTGGGCACTCTTCACCCACAACATCATCCACATCACCAAGCAGCTCGATCTGACCCTGGGCCTGCGCTACACGCATGAGAGCAAGCGTTTCTCGGCGGATTTCAACAATAATAATGGGACCTGTGCCGCGTTGCAGACGCGCAATCCAGGCGCGCTGAACGATCTGTTCGAGATCGCTACCACGCCTGCGCTGGGGAGCGCAGCTGCGTTGGCGCAGGGCATCCTGACGCTGGGTTGTCTGGGCAACGGTTCGACCGGGCTCAACGCGCTGAACCTCAATGACAAGATCAGCAATGGCGAGTTTTCCGGCACGGCCGTGCTGTCGTGGAAGCCTTTGGACGAGATGCTGGTCTATGGCAGCTATTCGAAGGGCTACAAGGCGGGCGGTTACAATCTGGACCGCTTCCAGCTGGGATCGACGGGCCTGAACCCCGTTCCTGCCGTCTTTTCGCCACGTAGCAATGCGGATGTGACCAGCCTGCGCTTTGCGGCGGAGAAGGTCGATGCGTTCGAAGTGGGCCTGAAATATACGCAGCCCAAGTGGAGCGTGAACATCGCGGCGTTCCGGCAGGAGTTTAAGAATTTCCAGCTGAACACCTTCAATGGCACCAGCTTTGTCGTCCAGAATATCAACGGCTGTGACGGCGGGCTTTCCGCAAGCCGCACCTGTGACAGCGGCGATGTCGGGCCGGGGCTGATCAGTCAGGGCGTCGAACTGGAACTGGCCGCATCCCCGGTGCGCAACGTCCGCGTGGCGGGTGGCTTCACCTATGCGCGGGCGAAGTTCGCCAACCGGCTGGTGGGCAGTGGCGACGGATCGGTGCCGCTCGATCCGGCGCTGTTCCTGTTGCCCGGGTCGATCAACAGCCAAGCGCCCGAGGTCGTGACGACGGTCAGCGCGTCCTGGACGCCTGCGATCGGGACTAGCGGGCTGTCGGCGCTTTTCTACATCGATGGGCGCATGACCAGTGACTTTAACACCGGGTCCGACCTGTTCCCCGAAAAGCGGCAGGACGGCTATGCGGTGTTCAACGCGCGGGTGGGCGTTCGCGGGCCGCAGCAGCGCTGGGCGGTGGAATTCTGGGGCCAGAATATCTTCAACCAGGATTATACCCAGGTGGCCTTCAGCAGCCCGCTGCAATCGAGCAGCCCATCGACATCGACGACCGGCCAGTTCGCGCTGGGCGCACCGATGGCGAACCAGCTGATCTCGGCCTATCTGGCTGAACCCCGCACCTACGGCATTACGCTTCGCGGGAGTTTTTGATCATGCCTCTCCCGCTCGCCGGAACAGGGCGGGCGGGGGAGGGCCTTTCTCCGAACAGGGCGGTGCCGACCCGGATGTGAGTCGCGCCCAGCATGATCGCTGTTTCGAAGTCGCCCGACATGCCCATGGAAAGCTGATCTAGGCCTTCATCGCGGGCTATCTTTGCCAATAACGCGAAGTAGGGCGCGGGCTCAACGTCGGCGGGCGGCACGCACATCAGGCCTGCCAAGGGGATGTCAGCGTCGCGTGCGGCGCGGATCAGGGACGGGGTTTCCGCGATCGGGCAGCCGCCTTTCTGCTCTTCCGCGCCTATATTGACCTGAATGAAGCAGGGGACTTGCTTGCCCGCCGCGTCCATCGCCTTGGCAAGGGCGGTGAGCAGGGAAGGGCGATCAAGCGAATGGATGACATCGAACAGGGCGACGGCGTCGGCGGCCTTGTTGGATTGAAGCTGGCCGACGAGGTGCAGGGTGATGTCCGGCGTTTGCTCGCGGAGGGCAGGCCATTTGGTTTGCGCTTCCTGAACCCGGTTCTCGCCAAAGACGCGCTGCCCGGCGGCGATCAGCGGCTGGATGGCGGCGGCATCCTGTGTCTTGGAAACAGCGATGAGAGTGATGTCATCAGCGGTACGGTCAGTGAGGCGGGCGGCGCGGCCCATGGTTTCGCGCACGGCGTTCAGGCGGTTCGCGGCATCGATGCTGTCGGTCGTCATGGGGGCTGCTATAGGCGAGGGCGATGAGAGCCCGCCACCGCAAAAATTATCCCTCGATTTGGCTGATGACCGACGAACGGGTCCCGGCGGCGGCGCTGCTGGCGAGTGCGGAGCGGCTGCCACGCGGGCGGGGGGGCATTGTTTTCCGGCATTACCGGACGATGGCTGGGGAACGGCGGGCATTGTTTGATCAGGTGGCAGAGGTTGCCAGGGAGCGGCGGCTGATGCTGATGCTGGCTGGGTCGGCGCGGCAGGCGGCGGCTTGGGGGGCCGATGGCTGGCATGGGCCGGATGCGGGGCGGGCTGCTCGGCCGATGTTGCATAGCATGGCTGTTCACAATGCGCGTGAGTTGCAGGCGGCCGGGTGTGCGGGGGCGGATCTTGTGTTTCTGTCGCCGTTATTTGTCACGCGCTCGCATCCGGGTGGACGCGTACTGGGGCGGGCGGGATTTGCGGCGTTGGCGCATAGGGCGACGATGCCGGTTTTCGCGTTGGGCGGGGTTAGGGCAGGGCATCGGCGGATGCTGAAAGGGTTGGGGGCTTCGGGATGGGCGGCGATTGATGGTTTGACGGGGGGATTGGGTGGGGTGACGGGGATTGGGGGGTGCGCTCCCCCCCTCCCGCTGGCGGGAGGGGGCTGGGGGGTGGGTTGGCGCGACATTAGCGGCGGTTCCAACGGCCTAAGCTGAAGGCTTGTTCTGCCCGCGCCCACCCCTAACCCCTAACCCCTCCCGCCAGCGGGAGGGGAATGTCTTGCTTTGACCGGCTCATGACCTTGTTATCGCTGGAATGCCGCCGTCTCAGCCATCACGACGAGGTCAATTCGGAAAAAACCAGAAAAGGCAAATCGAGCGGCTGGTATTCAAAGCCAAGGATAGAGAGGGCGGCGGTGATTTGACCCCGGTGGTGGGTCGCATGGTTGAAGACATGGAGGAGCGCTGCCGACATGGGGAGAACACGCGGCTGTCCAGTTGTCATCCTGTATCGAAGATCACCAGCCAGCGAAGCTTCAGTAAGACCGTCAACGAATCCGGACCATAGGCTGGCCGCAGCGGAAAGCCGCGACGCCAAGACTGCCCGGTCACTCTCCAGCTCAACATCAAGCGACAGACTTGTTGAGTGATCCTGAGCAAATCTCGGATACCAGATCTCGCTGTCTGTCAGCAGCAGATGGTTCAGCGTGCCGTGGATCGATCCGAAAAACAGGCCGCACTCTTGCCTATAAGTTTCCTCCGGTAACGGCTCGACCGAAGACAAAAGCCGCTCTGTTGCCCATGCATGGTATCGCGCCATTTGAGCGATCTGACTTTTTGCCAATCCAGTCATTATCCCCCCATAAATGCCTGCATCCATTAGCGAGCTATACTGCGTAATCATCCGCTTTATACCGCTGAACTACAATGCGTCGCGTGGCTGGTAAATGTCCATTTTGGTCGCTTGCAGAGGGCATCTGGTTTCATCGCGCGCCTGGGCAGGGACCGGGAGCATAGCCGATGGTTGCGGGGAAGAGTGGGCGGAGGTCGCGCAGTTCCCCCTCCACCGCCTTACGGCGGTCCCCCTCCCCACGCCTTTGGCGCAGGGAGGATTTAGGTTGAACGCGGGGGACGGTTGCGACCGCCTACCACGGGCTAAACACTCAAATTTTCAGAAGCCGGACGGCCGCACCCGGGCTCGGATCAGAACTTGAACACCGTACCCAGATAGACGGCCTGGTTATCCTGGCGCTCGTCGGTCATCGGGGTCAGGCGGCCGATGACGCTGTTGTTGTAGCGTAGGCCGGCGGTGACGTTAAGGTTGCGCGTCAGCGAATAGGAGCTGGCGAGATCCAGTGAATAATCCTTGTCCGCATTGGGGCTCTTGACCGCAGCGGCCGGATCGCGGCGGCTTTCGATCATCACCTTGGTGCTGAAGCGGTTCTTGCTGCCCTGATCCAGCGAGAAATTCTTTGCGCCAGCCATCTCTTCGATCGAAACCGGATCCAGCTCCTTGCGGCCGACAGCTTCGGGCAGGGCGAACTTGCGCCAGTTATGCGCATTGTTCAGGCTGAAGGCGACGGGCGCAATCCCGACCGGGTCGATCGTGCGGCTGACGGTGACGCGATCGTTGAGATCGGCGGCGCGGACCATCACCGTCACCGAACGCTGCCCGCTGAGCGAGCCGCTGGTCGGCGTGAAGCGGAAATTCTGACGCCCGGCCGAGGCAGCGATCCGGGCATAGGCAGCAGCCAGACGCGGATCCTTGGTCGTGGGCGTGAAGGAGGAAATGCTGCCCAGAGCGCCGAGCGAAACGGGAACATCGGCGCGGAGCCGGACAAGATCGGTTGCGGCGCCAATAGCGGGAGACAGCATAAAGCCAGCGACGGCAACTGCCGCGCTTGCCAATGCCAAATATCCCCTATTCATGCGCATAACGCGAATCTCTTCCCCACCGACTTATTTTCAAAACCTGTACACCCGTCGGGCCGCGATGGGTAGTACGTCATGACCTTTTTGTCCGGGCTGTTGCACGGAACACACAGAGTCCAATAACGCGGCTGGCGGCCAAGCGTTTCAACCGCTGCCACGGCCCCCTTGCCCATTGCCACGGCTTCTCTATAGAAGCGGGGCGTTTTTATTCAATATGGGACATGCCCTGATGGTCCGCCGCCTACCCGCTTCTGTTTCCGCCGGTCTGCTGCTGGCCGCACTTTTGCCGCTTGCCGCTTGCGGTGGCGGGTCCAAGGAGCGCCCCAAAGCCGATCTGGCCGCGTCCAAGGTGACGACGATCGGCGTCAACAGCTATCTGTGGCGCGCGACGCTGGACACGCTGTCCTTCATGCCGATGGTGCAGACGGATTCGAATGGCGGCGTGATCGTCACGGACTGGTACGCCAATCCGAACACGCCCAATGAGCGGATGAAGCTGACCGTATCGATCCTGGACCAGGATCTGCGCGCCGACGCGCTGCGCGTTGCGGCCAGCCGCCAGGTCAATCAGGGCGGGCAGTGGGTCGATGCGCCGGTTCAGGCTGCAACGGTCCAGAAGCTGGAAGAGATCATCCTGACCAAGGCGCGCGACCTGCGCCGCATGGCGATCGCGGGATAAGCTCTTCCTTTTCTTCCAATTTCTTGAACAACCGGGGGCTGGGCTTGGAAGAGCTCAGCCCGCATGCATTTTGAGGACGTGAACAAATGCAAAGGCGCTTCAACCCGCTTGAGGCCGATGCCCGCTGGCAGGCCGTATGGGACGAGAAGCAGACGTTCAAGGCGTCGGATACGAGCGACCGCCCACGTTCCTACGTGTTGGAGATGTTCCCCTATCCGTCCGGGCGCATCCATATCGGCCATGTGCGTAACTATTCGATGGGCGACGTGCTGGCGCGCTTCCGCCGGATGACGGGGCATGAAGTGCTGCATCCGATGGGCTGGGATGCCTTTGGCATGCCGGCGGAAAATGCCGCGATGGAAAAGAAGGTGCATCCGGGCGACTGGACCCGATCCAACATCGCGACGATGCGGGCGCAGTTGAAGAAGCTGGGCTTTGCGCTGGACTGGAGCCGTGAGCTCGCCACCTGTGAGCCTGATTATTATGGGCAGGAGCAGGCGCTGTTCCTCGACATGCTGGAAGCGGGGCTGGTTTACCGGAAGGAAAGCGCGGTCAACTGGGACCCGGTCGATATGACCGTGCTGGCCAATGAGCAGGTGATCGACGGCAAGGGCTGGCGTTCGGGCGCGCTGGTTGAGAAGCGCAAGCTCAGCCAGTGGTTCCTGAAGATCACGCAGTTTGCGGACGATTTGCTCAGCGGTCTGAAGACGCTCGATCAGTGGCCCGAAAAGGTGCGGCTGATGCAGGAGAACTGGATCGGCAAGTCGGTCGGTTTGCAGTTCCGGTTCAAGCTCGACGAGGCTGTGGATGGCATCGGGGAACTGGAGGTCTTTTCGACCCGGCCCGACACCATCTTCGGTGCCAGCTTTGCGGCGATTGCGGCGGACCATCCGATTGCTTTGGCGCTGGAGGCGAAGGATGCGGGTCTGGCTGCGTTCGCTGAGGAATGCCGTCATAGCGGCACTGCCGCTGCGGAGATCGAGACGCAGGAGAAGAAGGGTTATGATACCGGGCGATCGGTGATCCATCCCTTTACCGGCCGTAAGCTGCCGTTGTTCGTCGCGAACTTCGTGCTGATGGAATATGGCACGGGCGCCGTCATGGCGGTGCCGGGGCATGACCAGCGCGACCTGGATTTCGCGCGCAAATATATGCTGCCCGTCGAGCGCGTGGTCGCGGCCGAGGGTGATGAGGACAAGGGGATCGGCGACGAGGCCTATGCGGGGCCGGGCCGCCTGGTGAATTCCGATTTCCTCAATGGCATGAGCGTCGAGGACGCCAAGGCCGAAATCATCCGCCGCGCAGAGGAGGGCGGCTGGGGGACCGGCACGACCGTGTTCCGCCTGCGCGATTGGGGCGTGTCGCGCCAGCGTTATTGGGGGACGCCGATCCCGGTCATCCATTGCGACGATTGCGGCGTGGTGGGCGTGCCCAAGGATCAGCTGCCGGTGGTGCTGCCCGAAGATGTCAGCTTCGACATTCCCGGCAATCCGCTCGACCGGCATCCGACTTGGAAGCATGTCGATTGCCCCAAATGCGGCAAGGCGGCGCGGCGCGAGACGGACACGCTGGACACGTTCGCGGACTCCAGCTGGTATTTCATCCGCTTCGCCAGCCAGCCCAAGGACAAGCCGTTCGACCGTGAGACGGTCGAGAAGTGGCTGCCGGTCGGCCAATATATTGGCGGCGTGGAACATGCGATCCTGCATCTGCTCTACGCGCGGTTCTGGACGCGGGCGCTGGAGCATATGGGGCAATTGGGCTTTGCTGAGCCGTTTACTGGCCTATTCACGCAGGGCATGGTGACGCACGAGACTTACAAGTCGCCTGAAGGCACGTGGCTCGCCCCCCACGACGTAGCGCGGCAGGGGGAAAAGATCGTCATGGTCGATGGCGGTGGTCCGGTCACGGTTGGTCGCGTCGAGAAAATGTCCAAGTCCAAGAAGAATGTCGTCGATCCCGATGACATCATCGCCCAATACGGCGCGGACGCGGTGCGTTGGTTCATGCTGTCCGACAGTCCGCCGGAGCGCGACCTTCCCTGGACCGAAAGCGGCATTGAGGGCAGCTGGCGCTTCATCAACCGGCTGTGGAGGCTGTTTGGAGAGGCGGACGAGGCGGCTGAGGGTGAAGACAAGGCGCTCGACCGCAAGCTGCACCAGACGATCGACGGCATTGCCAAGGATATTGAGGCGCTGTCCTTCAACAAGGCGGTGGCGAAAATCTATGAGCTGACAAATGCGGTGGAGAAGGCGAAGCCGTCGGCGAGCCGCAGCGCGGCGATCCGGGCGCTGGCCCTGTTGGTCGCGCCGATGACGCCTCATTTGGCGGAGGAAGCCTGGGCGGACATGGGTGGGGAAGGCTTGATCGCCGACGCCGCCTGGCCGCAGGTCGATCCGGCGCTGCTGGTCGAGGATGAGGTGACGATTGCCTGCCAGGTCATGGGCAAGCTGCGCGACACCATCACCGTGCCCAAGGGGACGAGCAAGGATGAGCTGGAACGGCTCGCCCTGGCAGCGCCCAATGTGGCGCGGACGCTGGACGGTGCGACCCCGAAGAAGGTGATCGTGGTGCCCGACAGGCTGGTCAACCTGGTCATTTAACAACGAACCGTTCGCCCTGAGCTGGTCGAAGGGCTCTCTTTTCTTCAAAAGAAGAACAGGGCTTCGACAGGCTCCGTCCGAACGGGTAGAGAGTGTCCCATGAAGCGCATTTTGCCCCTGCTTGCTGCCACCGTCATCCTCTCCGCTTGTGGCCTGCGTCCCGTCTATAGTGGCGGCAGTTATGGCGCGGTCGCGCAGAAGCTGGGCAATGTCGAGATTGCGCCGATCGAGGGCAAGGGCGGCTGGCTGGTGCGCAATGCGCTCAACGATCGCCTGTCCGCGATGAGCGGCGCGGGGCCGAGCTATAAGCTGGTGGTGAAGCTGGACGACCAGATCAGCGGCTTTGGCTTGCGCGCTGACCAGGCGATTACGCGCGAACGGCGGACGTTGCGGGCGCGCTATCAGTTGATTGATGCGGCTACCGGCGCGCAGGTGATCGACGATACGGCGGGATCGGACGCGGGCATTGACGTGACCTCCAGCGAATATGCGACCATCGCGGCGGAAGATACCGCGCTGGAACGGCTGTCGCAGACGATTGCGGACCAGATCGTCTCCCGGCTCGCGCTGTTCGCGGCGAGGGACCAGCAGCGTTGAAGGCCAATCGCGGCCAGATTGAAAAGGCGCTGGACGCACCCCCGGCCGACATCCGTTTCTTCCTGCTCTACGGACCCGATGAGGCGGGCAGCGCGGCGCTGGGCAAGCGGCTCGAACGGGCGATGGGGCCGGAGGCGGAGCGCGTCGATCTGGATGGGCCGACATTGCGAGACGATCCCGCCCGGCTGGCGGACGAGGCGGCGTCTTTTTCCATGTTCGGTGACCGGCGCTGGATACGCGTCAACGGCATGGGCGAGGAATCGCTGGCGGCGGTGACCGCGTTGTTCGAAGCGCTGGCGGCAGGCAATCCGGTGATCGCTACCGCAGGGGCGCTGAAGGCTACGTCCAAGCTGTTAAAGCTGGCGCTCGACAGTCCGCTGGCCATGGCGTTCGCCTCCTATCAGCCGGATGCGCGGGAGGCAGAGCAGATTGCCGTCGCGATCGCGCGGGACGGGGGACTGCGCCTGCCCGCCGAGCTGGCGAAGCGGATCGTGGACCTGGCCAATGGCGACCGCGCATTGATGGGCGGCGAGATCGAGAAGCTGATCCTCTATCTCGACGCCGCGCCGGATCGGCCAGCCGAGGCGACGGCGGAAGCGCTGGACGCCCTGTCCGCCGATAATCCAGATTCGGACGCGGCGCCGCTAGTAAATGCGGTGCTGGGGGGCGACCTGCGCGCCATGCATCGGGAACTGGGGCGTCTGGCCGAGGCGGGAACGGCGATGGCGGCGGTGCTGCGGCCGCTTCTGACCCGTGCGATGCTGCTCGCCAATATCCGTTCGTCCTTCGATGACAGCGGTCGGTTGGAGGCAGCCGTCGAAGCGGCGGGCAAGCAGGTGTTCTGGAAGGAAAAGGGCGTCGTCACCCGGCAGGTGCGGCTGTGGGATGCGCATGGCATCGCGCGGGTAATCCAGCGGCTGGCGCAGGCGGAACGGGCAAGCCGGTCGGGCAGGGGCCTTGGCGACCTTATGGTGCGCCACGAACTGCTCGCCATTGCGCGGCAGGCGGCGCGGGAGCGCTAAGCGCTTGATCGCAGGAAGGGCGGTCGCCATATTGCGGCCATGGACAAGCTCAACCTGACCGACGCCGAATGGCGCGAGCGCCTTTCCCCCGAACAATTTCATGTCCTGCGGGAAGCCGGGACCGAGCGGGCTTTTACCGGCAAATATAATGGCAACAAGGCCGATGGTGTTTATTATTGCGCCGGTTGCGGGGCGGAGCTGTTCGACGCGGAAGAGAAATATGACAGCGGGTCGGGCTGGCCAAGCTTCACCACGCCGGTCGATATCGACGCGGTGGAGGAGATTCGCGACATCAGCCATGGCATGATGCGCACCGAAGTGCGTTGCGCCAAGTGCGAAGGGCATCTGGGCCATGTCTTTCCCGATGGTCCGGGCGTCAACGGCCTGCGCTATTGCATGAACAGTGCATCGCTGGATTTCAAGCCGCGGGACGAGGTTGAATAATCATTCATCGCGGGTAAAGCGTCGCTTCTCTTGAGAACCAAGCTCACAGGGTTGTTCGCGCCTGATTTGCGCTGGCGGCCCGATCCCTTAGCGCGTATCCGGGCGATATAGATGGCACGATCAGGCAAGAGCAAGGACACGCCCGGAGGCGCGAAGCGGTGGCTGATGCGGGGCATCAAGTTCGGGCTGGTCGCGACGCTTGGCGCGTTGTTCGCGATCGTCGTGGCGGTGGTGATCGCCTACCAGTCGCTGCCCAGCTATGAATCGCTGAAATCATCGCCCAATGGGCAGATGATCCGCGTGCATGCCGCCGATGGCAGCGTCATCGTGTCGTTGGGGCCGAGCTTTGGCCGATGGCTGGCCTATGACCAGATCCCGACGGTCATGGTGGATGCGATGGTCTCCACCGAGGACAAGCGCTTTTACCTGCATCCCGGCGTCGATCCGATCGGCATGGCGCGCGCGACCTGGGTGGCACTGGAGAACCGGGGCAAGGGCCGCCGCTGGCAGGGTGCATCGACCATTACCCAGCAGGTCACGCGGAACATCTTCCTCAACAACAGCTATAGCTGGGGCCGCAAGGTGCGGGAAATGGTCCTGGCGCTGGCGCTGGAACGGAAATTTTCCAAGCGGCAGATATTGGAGCTGTACCTCAACAAGGTGTATTTCGGCGGCGGCGCCTATGGCATCGATGCCGCCAGCCGGAAATTCTTCGGCCATCCCGCTAACGCACTCAGCCTGCCGGAAGCCGCCATCGTGGCTGGTCTGGTGAAGGCGCCTTCCAGCTATTCGCCTACCGCAGATGCCGAGGCGGCGATCGGCCGCGCGGGCGTCGTGCTGGAGCTGATGCAGGAAAATGGCGCGATTAGTGCCGCGGAGCGGGCGCGCGTCGATCTGAACGACGTCAAGATGGCGCCCGAGCCGCCGCAGAACAGCGTGCGCTATTTCACAGATTGGGCGCTGCCGCAGCTCGATCTGCTGGTGGATGAGCCCAACGAGCCGCTGGAGGTCTATACCACCATCGACCTTGGGATGCAGAAGGCGGCGACGGCGGCGATCCAGGCCAATGTGCCATCGGGTGCGCAAGGTGCGCTGGTCTCGCTCGACCGCGATGGTGCGGTGCGGGCGATGGTCGGGGGTCTGGACTATGTGACGTCCAACTATAATCGTGCGACGACCGCCACGCGGCAGCCGGGTTCGGCCTGGAAGATCTTCGTCTATATGGCGGCGCTGGAGGCGGGATATACGCCTGACACGGGCGTCACGGACAAGCCGGTGACGATCAATGGCTGGAGCCCGCGCAACAGCTCCGGGCGTTTTTCGGGCGACATCGATGTTCGCACCGCCTTTGCCTATTCCATCAATACCGTTGCCGCGCAGCTGGGGGTCGAGGTGGGCTTTCCGACGGTGGCTGACATGGCGCGGCGCTTTGGCGTGACGACGCCCATCAATACCCATCCGTCCATGGTGCTGGGCACGTCTGACGTGCGGCTGATCGACATGACGCGCGCCTTCGCCTCTATCGCGCGCAAGGGCGTGGCGGTGACGCCCTATGGCATCACGAAGGTGACGACGGCTGACGGCCGGATGCTCTATCAGCATCAGGACGATACCAGCCGCGTGCTGGTCGCGCCCTGGGTGGCGGCGGGGATGACCGACCTGATGCAGACGGCGGTCAGCACCGGCACGGGCAAGGCGGCGCAGATCGGCCGACCGGTGGCGGGCAAGACCGGCACGACCAGCAGCAACAAGGATGGCTGGTTCCTGGGCTTTTCCAGCGGCATCACCACAGGCGTGTGGATGGGTCGGGACGATGCGCGCGCCGTCGGCGTGCTACAGGGTGGCCGCGCACCCGCCCATGCCTTTGCCGACTATATGAAGGTGGCGGTATCCCGTCGCCCGGTCGAGCAGTTTGAGACGCAGGTGACGCTGCCCGAATGGCAGCTGGAGCCTGATGATGAAGCCTATTATGGCCAGCCCGACAATGGTACGAGCGGGGGCATGATGGTCGATGAAAACGGCCTGCCGATCGGTCAGGATGCCCCGCAGCAACAGGATCAGCAGCCCGAGCAGGACGACCAGTCCGTCGATCAGGCTGCTCCAGCCCGCACGACGCCGCCAAGACTGGACCAGCAATGGATCGACCAGGTGCTGGGCCGCGACCGGCAGCGTAACGCGCCGCGCTGATCGGCTACCCCGCTTCGCGCCGGGTGGCGGCAAAGCGTTGCCGATCAAGCGCACTCGCGTCTGGCATCAGGAAATCTACCCTGCCCCGGCCGAAGTCGATGGCGACGCGATCGAACATCTTGAGGGCCTGGATGCCCAGAAGCAGGGTCGGCTTGTCCGACAAGCCAAGTTCCCGGAATGGCTGGGCATCGGCGAACATGACCGGCAGATCAGTCAGGTTGATCGGACCCATGCGAATCCTGCCGATGTGCCCGAGCTGGCCGGTCAGGGTCTCGCCCGTCACGCTGATCAGGCTGACCTCGCTCATCACAGGCGCGCGCTTCTTGCGGATCAGCTTGTCGCGCAGCGCGAGATTGCCGACGCTCAGATGCGTGCCGGTGTCGAGGATGATGTTGACCTTCAATCCATTGGCGTCGGAATGGAGCAGGATGAGTTGCCCCTTGCGCCGCCGTGCCTCGACGATGATGGCGTTGGGGTCACGCCATGAGGGACGGCTGGCGCCGATTTCCATTCGGCCGGTGCGGAAATTCAGGAGAAGCCGCTTGGCATGCAGACTGTCGAGCCCGAGCAGCCCAGCCGCGCCGAGATGGTCACCCTCCAGCACAGGCGCTTCGATGCCATCGACCGTTTCCGTGCCATAGCCGAGCCGCGGAACGGCGACGGTGCGCGTTTCCTGGCGACCCGCCATGCTGACGATGGTGACCTGGCGGCGCGCGGGCAGGGCGAGCCGGTCGGCCAGGTCGCGCGAAATGACGGTGCGTTGCGATCCGGTATCGACGATGAAGTTCCACGGGCCGCGCCCATCAATGTGGATGGGGATGGAGACGCGGTCGTCGCTGGTCGAGAGGGTGCGGACCACGGCGGGCGGATCGGCCGCAGTTACCGGCTGACCCGCGGCGGGCGGGCAGATCATCAGCATGGCCATTGCAGGGACGAGATAAGGCCGTCTCATGCCCTTCGCCTCTTCAGCTAGAGCGCCAAGTCATAGCATGGATCGCCAAGGCCGGTCCATTGCCGCAACTGCTGCACCATTTGCCGATGAAGGCGGCGGGAGCCAGCATTTCCAGCGAGGCAGAGCCAAGCGACACCTTGACTTTGGGGGGGGCTGATCGCTAAACGCGGACGGTCTATCCCGGCCGTCCAGCGCCGGAGTCCCGTGTTTTCCATACCGGGCGACTCTCCTTTTTCGTATTTCCAATCTTCATCTCTCGTCATCGGACTCAAGTCGAATGCACCTTAAAGACCTCAAGAAGAAATCACCCGCCGATCTGGTCACCACGGCGGAAGAACTGGGGGTCGAAGGCGCATCGACCCTGCGCAAACAGGACCTGATGTTCGCGATCCTCAAGGCTGAGGCGGAAAATGGCGAGCAGATCATGGGTGAGGGCACGATCGAAGTGCTGGCCGATGGCTTTGGTTTCCTCCGCTCGCCCGAAGCGAACTTCCTTGCCGGTCCCGACGACATCTATGTGTCGCCCAATCAGGTCCGCAAGTTCGGCCTGCGCACCGGTGATACGGTGGAAGGTGAAATCCGCGCGCCCAAGGATGGCGAGCGCTATTTCGCGCTGACCAAGCTTATCTCCGTCAATTTCGATGACCCGGACGTCGTCCGGCATCGCGTCAACTTCGACAACCTGACGCCGCTTTATCCGACCCAGAAGCTGGTGCTCGATACGCTCGACCCGACGGTCAAGGACAAATCGGCCCGCGTCATCGACATCGTCTCGCCACAGGGCAAGGGCCAGCGCGCGCTGATCGTCGCGCCGCCGCGCACGGGTAAGACTGTGCTGCTCCAGAACATCGCCAAGGCGATCACCGACAATCATCCCGAAGTGTTCCTGATCGTCCTTCTGATCGACGAGCGCCCGGAAGAAGTCACCGACATGCAGCGCAGCGTGAAGGGCGAGGTTGTGTCCTCAACCTTCGACGAACCCGCGCAGCGCCACGTGCAGGTTGCCGAAATGGTGATCGAAAAGGCCAAGCGCCTCGTGGAACATAAGAAGGATGTGGTGATCCTGCTCGATTCGATCACGCGTCTGGGCCGTGCCTACAACACTGTTGTGCCTTCGTCGGGCAAGGTGCTGACGGGCGGCGTTGACGCCAATGCGCTTCAGCGTCCCAAGCGTTTCTTCGGTGCGGCGCGTAACATCGAAGAGGGCGGTTCGCTCTCCATCATCGCCACCGCGCTGATCGACACCGGCAGCCGCATGGACGAAGTCATCTTCGAAGAATTCAAGGGCACCGGTAACTCCGAAATCGTGCTGGACCGCAAGGTCGCCGACAAGCGCATCTTCCCGGCGCTGGACGTCGGCAAGTCGGGCACCCGCAAGGAAGAATTGCTGGTGGACAAGGCCAAGCTTTCCAAGATGTGGGTGCTGCGCCGTATCCTGATGCAGATGGGCACGATCGATGCGATGGAATTCCTGCTCGACAAGATGAAGGATTCCAAGACCAACGAAGACTTCTTCGACTCGATGAACCAATAAGCGGAGTTATATCAGGCCGTTATGATCGACCTTCTTACGACTGCCGCTGCCGCCGCGCAGGGTTTGGGATCGCCCGCAGACATTTGGGGGCACATCGTCAACGATTTCAGCAATATCGGTTCTCCGGCTGCTCTAGCGGCCTTTGGCCAGGTGCTGATGATCGATATCCTGCTCGCGGGCGACAATGCGATCGTCGTGGGCGCATTGGCGGCGGGCCTGCCGGTGCAGCAGCGCCAGCGCGTCATCATGATCGGTATCATCGCCGCATTGGTGCTGCGTATCGGGTTTGCCCTGGTCGTGACGCAGTTGATGCAGATTGTCGGCCTGATCCTGGCCGGTGGCCTGCTGCTGCTGTGGGTCAGCTGGAAGATGTGGCGGGAACTTCACCCGAAGCGGGGTGCGGACACGCCGGACGATCCCAGCGACGATGACATATCGGGGCTGCGTCCCGCAAAGAGCTTCGCAGCCGCCGCTTGGGCTGTCGCCGTTGCCGACGTGTCGATGAGCCTGGACAATGTGCTGGCCGTCGCGGGCGCGGCGCGTGATCACCCTGGCATCCTGATCATCGGGCTTATCCTGTCGGTAGCCCTGATGGGTATCGCGGCGAACATCATTGCCAAATATATCGAGCGTTTCCGGTGGATCGCTTATCTGGGTCTAGCCGTCATCATCTATGTCGCCGTCAAGATGATCTATGAGGGCGTTGTCGATCATCAGGTCGGCATCCTGACCCTCTTTGTGTGATTGAGGCGAGCAGGGGCGGGCTTGATGCCCGTCACCTGCTCGACCCGTTTTCAGACTTCTTCAGCGGGCCTAGAGCGCGCTGCGTTAATCGGACGCAGGTCGCGCGATCTAGTTTTTGTTATCGCATCCTTTTAAGCGCAAAACCGGTTCCCACTTTTGCGCACGATGCTTTAGGGCACCAGGATGGTGCTGCCGACGGTCTGTCGCCCTTCCAGCGCCCGATGTGCTTCCGCAGCCTCCGAAAGGGCGAAACGCTGGCCGATATGGGCGCGAACGACGCCCCTCAACATGCGATCGAACAGGCGGTCACTGACATGCTTCAGTTCCTCCTGCGTCACGATATAGTCGAACAGGGTGGGGCGGGTCACATAAAGGGACCCAGCGCGACTGAGTTCCAGTATGCTGACCGGCGGTACTGGGCCAGACGCATTGCCATAGCTCACCATCATGCCGCGCCGTTTGAGCGAGCTAAGCGACGCGCTCCAGCTGTCCTTCCCCACGCCATCATAGACGACGTCTACACCCTGTCCGTCGGTGAGCGCGCGCACCCGGTCGGCAAGGTCCGTCAACGGGCAGTGCAGGCTGTGGTCGGCCGGCACGGTGGCGGCCTTTTCCGCCGACCCGCTATGGGCGATGACCACGACGCCCTTGTCCCGAAGCCAGGGCACCAGCACGGAACCTACGCCACCGGCGGCTGCATGGACCAGAGCGACCTGACCGGGTCGCAGGGGCAATATATCCTCCGCCAGGAAGCAGGCGGTCATGCCCTTCAGCATCATCGCGGCTGCTTCATCCGTGCCGATCTTGTCTGGGATCCTTATGACGCGGTCGGCGGCGACCGTGCGATGGGTGGCATAACCGCCCAGGCCGCCAGCAGCGCCTACCTTGTCGCCGATCGCCAGCCCGCTGACACCCGGTCCCAAGGCCGCGACATAGCCCGCGCCTTCGACGCCGAGTGTGAGGGGTAGCGGGGCTTCGTAGAGACCAGACCGATGATAGGTGTCGATGAAATTCAGGCCGATTGCGTCCTGAGCGATCAGCACCTCACCCTCGGCCGGAGGTGCGGGATCGAAATACTCCCGCTCGATCACCTCCGGACCACCGGTTGTGCGGACGATCATGCGCCAGGCTTGTGTCATGGGCGGCGCGTCGGTCAGAGATGCGTGGCGAAGAAATCGGCTGTGCGCTGATCGGCCAGTTGCGCGGCATCCTCGACCCGGCGCGCGCCCATTTCAGCGGCAAAGCCATGATCCAGCCCCTCATAATCATGAAGGGTCACGTGGCGATTGTCCTTCAGTCCGTCATGCATCGTCTTCTGGACTTCCGGCGGCACGAAGCCATCAGCGGTGGGGATGTGCAGTAGGACGGGCTTACCGATTGCATGCTGCTCGCCCAGAAGATTGTCGATGCCCACACCATAATAGCCCACAAAGGCGTCGCCATCCGTCCGGCAGGCGGCCATGAAGGTCAGCCGCCCGCCAAGGCAATAGCCGACCACGCCGACCTTGCCCGTGCCGCCCAGTTCCGCCCGAGCGAATTTGATCGCCGATTCAATGTCATAGATGGCGAGGTCCTGATTCAGCTTTTGCATGTGGCCAATTGCCGCCTGAAATTGTTCTGGAACATCCGCATCCAGTTCGACATGAGGCGTGTCACGCCAGAACAGGTCAGGAGAAACCGCCAGATATCCCTGGTTGGCCCAATTGTCGCATTTGCGGCGAATGCCTTCATTCACGCCGAAGATTTCCTGAATGACGATAATCGCCCCGCGCGGGGTTCCTTCCGGCCGAGCGACATAGGTGTCGAATTGCGCATCGCCCTCAAGGGTCGAAATCGGCGTAAATGATCCCATGGCGGATGTCCTTTCGTTCGCTGCACTGTGTTTGAGGATAAGCGGCTTTTGCAGAACCGCCAACGCTGCTCTGGCCAAATTATTTGCGTTCAGGGGCCATGTTGCGGCATGACGACGATCGCTGGCAATTGAAGGTGCGCAGGATGAAAGTAACCGTCGACGTAGATTGCACCCCAACCGAGGCGCGGGCCTTTCTGGGCCTGCCTGATGTCACGCCCATTCACGACAAATATGTGAAAACGATGCTGGACAGCTTTGATGGCATCGCCAGCGCTGAACAGATGGAAACGATGTTCAAAAGCTTCTCTCCCTTGGGAGATGCGGGCATGCGCCTGTTCCGGCAGATGATGGACATCGGCCTTTCTGGCGTTGCTGGGAAGAATGGCGACAAGTCTTGAACCCTTAATGGCAGATACGATTTTCGCCCTGTCGAGTGGTGCGCCACCGGCAGGGATTGGGGTCATTCGGATAAGTGGCCCTGCTGCCGCCGCCGCCTTGCAGGGCCTTGCGGGGCATCTTCCCCAACCCCGGCGGGCGCGGCTGGCGTTATTGAAGGACCCCCGCAACGGGGTGCCCCTCGATCGTGCGCTCATCCTGTGGTTTCCTGGCCCCGGCACTGCGACCGGCGAAGATCTGGCGGAGCTGCATTGCCATGGCGGGCGGGCCGTGGTTGCGGAGCTGGAGGATGCGCTCAGGTCCTTTGAAGGCGTGCGGCAGGCCCAGCCGGGAGAGTTCACCCGCCGGGCTTTCATGAATGGGCGGATGGATCTCAACGAGGTCGAGGGGCTGGCCGATCTTCTTGCCGCCGAAACCCAGCAGCAACGGCGCGCGGCTCTGCTCATGTCCGAGGGGCATTTTTCTCGTCGGCTAGAGCAGTGGCAGAGGAGCTTGCTCGACCTTTCCGCCATGGCGGAGGCAGCGCTCGACTTTTCCGATGAGGATGACGTGCCTGAGCATGGGGCCGAGGAACGCATCGACTCCGGCATAGCTACGCTTATTGGGGAGGTGGGGTCTGCACTGAAGGCGCCTTCTGCGGAGCGTTTGCGGGATGGCATTCGGGTGGTGCTGGCCGGGCCGCCCAATGCGGGGAAGTCCACGCTTTTGAATGCGCTGGTGGGGCGGGAAGCAGCGATCGTGTCCGATGTCGCGGGTACGACGCGCGACCGCATCGAAGTGCCCGCAGCGCTTGGCGGGACTGCTTTCCTGTTCACCGATACCGCCGGTCTGAGAGAGGCGACATCGGACGTCATCGAAGCGATCGGGATGGACCGGGCTCGCGCGGCGCTGAACAGTGCTGACATCATTTTGTGGCTTGGCGATCCGGATGAAGCGCCACGCACCGACGCGATAATTGTCGGTGCCCAATGTGACCGGCACGCGGTGACTAGAGGGTTGCCCATATCGGCGGTCACAGGCGAGGGGATGGAGACGCTCATCGCTTTGCTCCTGGAGCGAGCTGCTGCATTGCTGCCGGGAGTGAGCGATTATGCATTGCATGTAAGGCAGCGGGAGGGCGTTGCGCTGCTGCTCGCCCATTTGGAAAATGCTTTGCCGCAGTCAGACCTTCTTATTGTCGCGGAAGAACTTCGGAATGCACGTGCGGCGATCGATGCGCTGACGGGGCGGGCAAGTACAGAGCATATGCTCGACCGGCTCTTTGCAGGATTTTGCATCGGCAAATGAGCGCTGTTCCACGTGGAACAGTTTTGACCGCGAGGCCCCAATTCTGATAAGGGCGCCGACATGCAGACAGCTTTTGACGTGATCGTGGTTGGCGGCGGCCATGCCGGATGTGAGGCAGCGGCAGCGGCTGCTCGCAAGGGTACGCGGGTCGCGCTGCTCACTTTCGAAAAGGCAACGGTGGGAGCAATGTCATGCAACCCGGCGATCGGCGGGTTGGGCAAAGGCCATCTGGTGCGCGAGGTTGATGCGCTGGATGGCTTGATAGCGCGTGCCGCCGACGCTGCTGCGATACATTACCGGATGTTGAACAGCAGCAAAGGTGCGGCCGTTCAGGGGCCGCGCGTGCAGGCCGATCGATCCCATTATCGGGCCGCCATTCACCGCATGATCGACGCGCAGCGCGGGATCGAAATCATCGAGGGGGAGGCTGCGGCGCTGCTGCTGAAGAATGGCGCGGTAGAAGGGCTGGAACTGGCAGACGGACACCGCTTATCCGCGCCAGCCATCGTGTTGGCAACGGGCACGTTTCTGGGCGGTAAATTGTTCCGAGGCGAGGAAATCTTAACAGGCGGGCGAACCGGGGAACAGGCGGCAACGGCACTGGGTGTCCAGCTTCGTGGTTTGGGCCTGCCAATCGCGCGGCTGAAGACCGGAACCCCGCCGAGGCTGGATGGGCGATCGATAAATTGGGGGGGGCTGGAAGAGCAGCCATCTGACGATGGCGATTGGACCATGTCAGCCATCTCCGCAGGACGGCAGCTTCCGCAGTTGAGTTGTGCGATCACGCGTACCAATGAGGCAACCCACGCGATCATCCGTGGAGGGCTGGGGCGCTCGCCGTTGTTTAGCGGAGCGATCGAGGGGCGCGGCCCTCGATACTGTCCTTCGATCGAGGACAAGGTGATCCGCTTCGGTGATCGCGATGGGCATCAGATTTTTCTGGAGCCGGAAGGGCTGGGAAGCCATCTGGTTTATCCCAATGGCATCAGCACCTCTCTGCCGACCGATGTGCAGGAGCAGATGGTCAGGTCGATGGCGGGGCTGGAACGCGCCGAGATCGTAGTGCCCGGCTATGCGGTGGAATATGATCATATCGATCCGCGTGCGCTGGACCACAGTCTGGAGATGCGAGACGTCCCCGGCCTGTTTTGTGCGGGGCAGATAAATGGCACCACGGGATATGAGGAGGCAGCGGCGCAAGGGCTGGTTGCCGGTGTGAATGCGGCGGCGCGGGCCAAGGGGGATGCGCCGATGATACTCGATCGGGCGAGCAGCTATATCGGTGTCATGGTCGATGACTTGGTGCTGCAAGGCGTGACTGAGCCGTACCGCATGCTGACCGCGCGGGCGGAGTATCGGTTGCGGCTGCGGGCGGACAACGCGGGAAGCAGGCTGGAAGAAGTTGGCCGGGTGCATGGTATATTGGGCGAGAAGCGGCTGGCTCATTATGATCGGCGGGCTTCGCAGCGCGCCAGTGTGGATAAGGAGTTGGGGCAGCAGTTGAGCGCTACTCAGCTTGCACGCGCCGGTGCGAATGTTCGACAGGATGGCTCGCGGCGAACCCTGTTTGAATGGGCGCGGTTTCCGGAGGTCCAGCGGGAATTGCTGTTCGCTCTGGCGCCGTCGCTCACATCAGTAGACGGGAGTCTGCGGGACGAAATTCTGGAGGACGCTCATTACGCCCCTTATCTCGAACGCCAGGCGACAGAGATTGCTGCCTTGCGCCGCGACGAGCGGGTGTCGATCCCGGCTGACTTTGATTTTGGGACAATTGGTGGACTGTCGAGCGAGATGATCGAAAGGCTTGATAAGGCTCGACCCGATACGTTGGCGGCGGCGGGCCGTATTCGGGGCATCACTCCGGCAGCCTTGGCGGCGTTGCTGGTACATGTTCGGCGTCAAGCCGCATGACGGAGGATGAAGCGAAGCTATGGCTGGAGCAGCATTTCCCCGTTTCACGTGAAACATGGGAGAAGCTGGACAGCTATGTTGAGATGCTGCTGTCCGCGATGGATCAGCAGAATTTGATTGCAGAGTCCACGCGTGATCATGTCTGGGCGAGGCATATCGCGGACTCGGCTCAGCTTCTCACATTGGCCAACAGTGCGAGTGATGGTCTTTGGGTTGACCTCGGATCGGGAGCAGGTTTGCCCGCTATCGTGATCGCTATTTTGAGCGACCGACCTGTGCTGATGATAGAATCCCGGCGTAAGAGAATAGATTTCCTGAATGGGGTGATCGACAGGATCGGCATCAAGAATGCCCAAGTTCACGGCGGACGGGTGGAAGGTGCTTCCTCAGAGGTAGCGGCGGTAATCAGTGCGCGCGCCTATGCGCCATTGGAGCGCCTCTTCCCATCGGCGCTCCACTTGTCCGATAAACGAACCCTTTGGGTGTTGCCAAAGGGGCGTAATGCGCAGAATGAACTGGAGGCGGCGCGATCCTCGTGGCAAGGTGTGTTTCACGTGGAACGCAGCATCACCGACCCGGAAAGCGCAATCATTATAGCGCAGTCGGTAGCGCCGAGGGGCAAGAAAGGTCGCAAATGATCCGTATCGCCATTGCGAATCAAAAGGGTGGGGTGGGGAAGACCACAACTGCGATTAACTTGGCAACCGGGCTCGCCGCTACTGGCCTGAGGGTGTTGTTGATCGACCTTGATCCCCAGGGAAATGCTTCCACAGGATTGGGGGTCCATCAATCCGATCGCACCTGGTCAAGCTACGACTTGCTCGTCGGGAATTGCGGCATTGAGGATGCGATACTTCCGACGCGTGTGCCGAAACTCGACATCATCGCGGCGACGCAGGATTTGTCAGGGGCCGAGATCGAGCTGATCGAATATGAGGAACGGACCCACCGACTGGAGCGGGTGCTGAGTGAAGCGCAGGCGGGCAGGTGGGATATCTGCCTCATCGATTGTCCACCTTCGCTCGGCCTTCTGACCATCAATGCGATGGTCGCTGCCCAATCGCTGCTCGTTCCGCTTCAGTGTGAATTCTTCGCGCTGGAAGGCCTGTCTCAGCTGTTGCAGACGGTCGAGCGCATTCGCGGCCGTTTCAATCCGGGTCTTTCGATCATGGGGGTGGCGCTCACCATGTATGACCGGCGTAATCGCCTTACCGATCAAGTCGCGGATGATGTGCGGGCATGTCTGGGCGATTTGGTGTTCTCAACGGTTATTCCGCGGAATGTCCGGCTTTCGGAAGCACCAAGCCATGGCGTTCCGGCGCTCATCTACGACTTCCGCTGTTCTGGTTCGGAGGCCTATATGCGCCTCGCCCGTGAACTGATTTCGCGTCTGCCCCCACAGGAGGTTGCGGCTTGAGCAACGAGAATGATGAAAAGCTTAAGGTCATTAAGCGTCCTCATGGACTGGGACGGGGCCTTTCGGCTTTATTGGGCGACGTAACGAGAGAAGAGCCGGTCGCACCACAGGCGGTTTCCGCTTCGACCAAGGCTATCCAGAGCATCGAAGTCGCGCTGATTCAGCCGCATCCGGAGCAACCCCGCCGTCATTTTGACGAAGGTGCCTTGGCCGAGTTGGCGGATAGCATTGGCAAGCGCGGCGTGATTCAGCCCATCATCGTGCGCCCCCATGGCGGCGGCTTTCAAATCGTTGCGGGGGAGCGACGCTGGCGGGCGGCGCAGCGCGCGCAATTGCACCGTATTCCGGCGATCGTCCGCGATTTTGACGAAGCCGAAACGCTGGAAATCGCGCTGGTCGAGAATATCCAGCGCGAAGACCTAAACCCGATCGAAGAAGCGGAAGCCTATCGCAAGTTGATCGCGGACTTCAATCACAGCCAGGAAGCGCTGGGGCGGATCGTTGGGAAATCGCGCAGCCACATCGCCAATCTTATCCGGCTGCTCGATCTTCCGGCCTCTGTGCAGCAACAGGTCGTTGAGCAGAAGCTGTCCATGGGCCACGCCCGAGCGCTGATCGGCGCGCCGGATTGTGAGACGCTGGCGAAGACCATTGAAGCCAAGGGCCTGTCGGTGCGCGATACCGAAGACCTGGTGCGCCGCTCGAAAAAGGGGGAAGGGGCGGCGCCCCGAGGCCGGACTCCGTCGGGGATGGTCAGCAAAGACCCCGATATTGCGGCGCTCGAACAGCATCTTGCCGATATTCTGGGCGTCAAAGTGGACATTGGACATGGGGAGGGTGCGGGCGGCACGCTGTCGTTGCGCTATTCGACCCTCGACCAGCTTGACATGCTGTGCCAGCGTCTGTCCGGCGAGCGCATCTGAAAAGGCAAGCGCGGCATGATCCGCCGCGCGCCACTGGCATCTGACGAGGGGCCTTGCCCAGAGCATGACCCGATCGAAACTGCATGGGATCATGCTCTATTTTGTTGCGGCGCTGTCTAAGTCAGCGGGCGCCGCCGCCCTGCCTTGAAAATGGTCGATTTAACTCTTGTTTTCCGCATTTTCCGGGCCAGCGGGTGATACCACCTGCCTGGAAAATGCTCTAGATTGCCGCAATGGCTGACATTCAATCCGCAAATGCTTCCGCGCCCATTGTCGTTCAACGTCAGGACTATAGGCCGCCCGACTGGCTCATCCCCGAGATTGAGCTGGACTTCCTTTTGGACCCCGCGCGCACGACGGTAAGGGCAAGGCTGAGCGTCAGCCGCAATGGTGCGCATGATCGCGCGCTGAGGCTGGACGGAGATGAACTAACGCCCGTCGAGGTAAAGGTGGACGGCCGCGCCCTAGGCTCGGGCGAGTGGAAGATGGATGGCGGCGCCTTGATTATCCTGCTTTCGGGCGAGGTTCATCAGGTGGAAACGCTGGTGGAGCTTGCTCCTGAGCATAACAGCAAGCTGATGGGTCTTTATGCCAGCGGCGGGTTGCTTTGCACCCAATGCGAAGCGGAAGGGTTTCGTCGGATCACCTTCTTTCCGGATCGACCGGACATCCTGTCACGCTATTCCGTCCGTATGGAAGCGGACAAGGGATGCTATCCAATCCTGCTTTCCAATGGCGACCCGGTCGAGCAGGGGGAACTTTCCGGCGGGCGGCATTGGGCACGATGGACCGATCCGTACCCCAAACCCTGCTATCTCTTCGCGCTCGTGGCGGGGGACCTTGCCTGCAACAGCGACAGTTTCGTGACGATGAGCGGGCGCGAGCTGAAGCTGGGCATCTGGGTGAAGGAAGCCGACCTGACGCGCACGGGCCATGCCATGCAGGCGTTGAAGAACAGCATGGCCTGGGATGAGCGCGTCTATGGCCGCGAATATGATCTGGACGTCTTCAACATCGTCGCCGTGGCGGACTTCAACTTCGGGGCGATGGAGAATAAGGGCCTTAACATATTCAATTCGCGCTACATTCTGGCCGATCCCGAGACTGCGACGGATGCCGACTATGACGGCGTCGAAGGCGTGGTGGCGCATGAATATTTCCACAACTGGTCTGGAAATCGCGTCACTTGCCGGGACTGGTTCCAGCTCTCGTTGAAGGAAGGGTTCACCGTCTTTCGCGATCAGAACTTCTCGGCCGATATGGGTAGCGAGGCGGTCAAGCGCATTGAGGATGTGCGGGTGCTGCGTGCGGCGCAGTTTCAGGAAGATGCAGGCCCGCTAGCCCATCCGGTCAGGCCGGAATCCTATATGGAAATCAGTAACTTCTATACGGCGACCATCTACAACAAGGGCGCTGAACTGATCAGGATGATCGCGCTGATGCTGGGGCCGGACCGCTTCCGCGCCGCGACCGACCTTTATTTTAAGCGGCACGATGGCGAGGCGGCGACTTGCGAGGATTTCGTCCGGGCGATGGAAGAGGGGGGTGGGGTGGACCTTACCCAGTTCCGCCGCTGGTATGAGCAGGCCGGAACGCCGCATGTCCGGGCCAGCCTGACGCATGATCCCGTCACCCAGACCGCTGAGCTGCTGTTGGAGCAGAACACGCCGCCGACACCGGGCCAGCCGGAAAAGCTTCCGTTCGCCCTGCCGCTTCGTACAGCCTTGTTCGATCGCGGCAGTGGCGGAAGTGCGGGCGAGATGCTGTTGATGCTGACACAGAAGCAGCAGCGCTTCACCTTCAAGGGCTTTGCTGTTGCGCCGATTCTGTCCATCAATCGTGGCTTCTCAGCGCCGGTGATCGTTGAAACAGATAGGAGTCAGGCCGATCTGGCTTTCCTGTCCGCGCATGATGATGATCCCTTCGCCCGCTATGAAGCGATGCAGCAGTTGATGGTGAATGCCTTGGTCGGCCATGTGGCCGGGCAGGCGCTGGACGCAGCTGCAATCATCACGGCGATCCGGGATACCGTGACCGACCCGCATCTTGATGGGGCATTCATTGCGGAAGCCATTCGCCTGCCGAGCGAAGCCTATCTAGGCGATCAGATGGCGCAGGTCGATCCGGATGCCATCCATGAGGCTCGCGATGCGTTGCAACGCCGGGTCGGCCGCGAGTTGGAGCCCCTCTGGCGCGACGTGCACGCGCGAAATAGGGCGAACGGCTTTTCGCTTTCTCCTGCAGCCAAGGGCGCGCGCAAGCTGCGTAACGGCGCCCTGGTCTATCTGGCGGCTTCAGGCGCGGCGGACGGGGCGGCGTTGGCCTTTTCCCAATTTGACGAAGCCGATAACATGACGGAGCGGCAATCGGCTCTTGCGACCCTTGCCAACGGTCGCAGTGACGAGCGGGAGGCGGCGCTCGACATCTTCTATAACCGCTATCGGGATGATCCGCTGACGCTGGACAAATGGTTCCAGACGCAGGCTTTTGCTTCCCACCCTGATACCGTCGATCTGGTGGAGGAACTGGGGCGGCACCCCGATTTCACGCTGGCCAATCCAAACCGGGTCCGCTCCCTTTTTGGTGCGTTCGCCGGAAACCAATGGGCGTTCCATCATAGGTCGGGCAAGGGCTATCGACTTGTGGCCGACTGCATCATTGCGCTCGACAAGCTCAATCCGCAGACCGCCGCGCGGCTGGTTCCGCCACTGGGGCGGTGGCGGCGCTTCGATGAGGGAAGGGCTGGCCTGATGCGCAGCGAGTTACAGAGGATTTTGGGTCAGCCGGGCCTGTCGAAGGACGTTACCGAGCAGGCGAGCAAAAGCCTGGATTAAGGCGGCATTCGCCATGCCGATACAGGTTCGGCATGGCGTGCTGTCCCTCAGCGCCCGCTGGCCGCCACCCATGCCGCGACGTCGGCAGCGACCTTGTTCGCGGCGCTGTTGAGCGGAGCGCCGATGGTCGTCGCATCGATCTTACCGCCTATGGGGGCGCTTGCCGTGAACCGCTGGCGCGCGATCGCGGTGCCGCCGGGTCCGGCAAGGATAGCGTCATAGGTGACCACGGCGCTGTTGCTTGCTTCATCCAGGCCGAAATCGACCAAGTCACCCATCAGGCGCTGGCCCGCATCGGCCGAATATTGACCGGGATCGAGCACGATACGGTTGCTGCTAGCGGCGATGGTTTCGGACAGCAGCTTCTGAAATAGATGACGCGGCGTGTCGGCCCACTGCACCTTGGTGACATAGGCGAGCGATGTGGGCGACGTGCGCACCGGCACGCGCACCGTGTCGAGGAGCTTGGGCGCTTCGGGATCGGCGACCGTGAGGGTGGTCCCTGCGGTGGCGCTGCGGAGCGTACCGGGAGCGACCTTCTGCGCCGCGTCGAGTGACAGCAGCCGTTCGGGCGGCTTCCCGCCGAAGGAAACGCAGCCTGACAGTGCCGCGGCGAGCGCCAGCATGAGGGGAAGGGCGGCAGGTTTCTTGTGGAACGTCATCGCGGTCCCTCTCATCGCTTGTAATCGGGCAGTTTGGGCGATCCAACGATCGACCCCGCGCCCTGTTGATCGAGTTTTTCGGCAACGCCGCGGAAGGCGCGCGACATTTCGCGCAGGTCGCGCACCAGCTGATTAACTTCCGGCATGGTCTGGTTGCTGAACGCGCGCACGCCCGGCTGCGCCTCAGCAATCGTCTTGTCGAGCGTTTCGATGCTGCGGGTCGCGGACTGCACGCTCTTGCGCAAGTCAGCCATCAGCGGCTTGCCCTCGTCGGTCAGCATCGAGTCCGTGGTGGCGGCGAGCTTGCCGATCTGTTCCGCCGCTATGCCCGTGCGCTGGACCGCGATCCGCGCTTCGGCGAGCGTGGCTGCAATCTCCGGGCTGCGATCGGCGAGGGCGCCCGACACGCGCTCGACATTGGCGAGGATGCCCGCGATCGATTGCTGGTTCTTGTCGTTCAACAGTTCGGTCAGCCGCTCCGTCAGCGTCGAGAGTCGCTCCAGCAGTTGCGGCGCGTTGTTCAACAGTTCGCCAAGCGCCCCTGGCTTGGTCGGAATGACCGGGATACCGTCGGGGCAGGCGGACAGGGGATTTTCCTCGGGGCAGCCGATGGGCGGCGCGCCCTTTACGGCGCCGTCCAGCACGATCTCGCTGACGCCGGTAAAGCCCACGCCTGCGATGGTGGCGGTGGTGCCTTGAAGGACGGGCGTGCCTTCCTTCACCGAAATGCGCACCTTTACGAAGCTGGGGTCGCGTTTCCACAGCTCGATCTTTTCGACCTGTCCGGAGGGAACGCCGGAGTAATTGACGCTCGACCCCTTGGCGAGGCCATTCACCGACTGTTTGAAGAAGATGTCATATTCCATGTTGTCGCCTTCGGAGAGGCGCGAGAACCAGAAGGCGGCGACCATGATCGCCGCCAGCAGCAGCAATGTGACCGTGCCCACCAGCACATGGTTGGAGCGGGTTTCCATTATATTATCGCCTTCCGTCCGATGGCTGTGCCGCCGTCTTTTCCCGTTCGCGGGTCACGGCCGCCGTTGCGGCGCGGCCGCGAGGACCGTTGAAATATTCCTGAATCCAGGGGTGATCGGTCGCCAATAGCTCATCAATGGTGCCGACCGCGATGACCTTCCTGTCCGCCAGCACCGCCACGCGGTCGCAGATGGAATATAGCGTGTCGAGGTCATGGGTAATGAGGAAGACGGTGAGGCCGAGCGTCCGTTGAAGCTTGCGCGTCTGATCATCGAAAGCGGCAGCACCGATCGGATCGAGCCCGGCAGTCGGTTCGTCAAGAAACAGCAGATCGGGGTCGAGCGCAAGCGCGCGGGCGAGGCCCGCCCGCTTCTTCATGCCGCCCGAAAGCTCGGCGGGATATTTGGGACCAGCTTCTGCGGGGAGGCCCGTCAGCCGGATCTTGTAGGCGGCAATCTCGTCGCGCAGTTGCGGCCCGATATTGGGATAATATTCGCGGATCGGCACCTCGACATTTTCGGCCACGGTAAGGGTGGAGAAGAGGGCGCCGCCCTGGAACAGAACGCCCCAGCGCTTGCGGATGGCCAGCGCCTCGTCGTCCAGGCGGCCGATCATTGATTCGCCGAAGACGTGGATTTCGCCCTCATCGGGTGTCTGAAGGCCGATGATCGAGCGCATCAATACCGACTTGCCGGTGCCCGAGCCGCCGACGACGCCCAATATCTCGCCCTTGCGCACGTCGAGGTCGAGATTTTCATGCACGACCTGATCGCCGAAGCTATTCTTTAGACCCCGGACGGAGATGGCGATCTCGCTTTTTTCAACAGCCTTGTCGACGCGCGCCTCTTCGGCGGCGGCTTCTTCCTCCTCGGCCATCAGTTCCACCCTAGCCAAGTGAAGAAGACCGCGAAAAACGCATCGATCACGATCACCAGGAAAATCGCCTGGACAACGGCAGCGGTGGTTCGCAGCCCGACTTCCTCCGCATTACCCTTCACCTGCATTCCCTGGAAGCAGCCGGACAGCGCGATGATGATACCGAAGACAGGGGCCTTCAGCAGGCCAACCCAAAGGTCTGTGATCGGCACCACCTCTCGCAACCGTTGGATGAAGGTGATCGGCGGGATGTCGAGCGAGACGGCGCACAGGAACCCGCCGCCGATCACCGCGACGATGGAGGAATAGAAGCCGAGCAGCGGCATCATGATGACAACCGCCAGCGTCCGGGGCAGCACCAGTGCCTCCATGGGCGACACGCCGATGGTGCGCATCGCGTCCACTTCTTCGGTCAGCTTCATGGTGCCGAGCTGCGCCGCGAAGGCCGAGCCGGATCGGCCCGCGACCATGATTGCGGTCATCAGCACACCCAGTTCGCGGAAGGTCAGGCGGCCGACGAGGTTGATCGTCAACATCTCCATGCCGAACTGGCGCAACTGCACCGATCCCTGTTGGGCGATGACGATCCCGATCAGGAAGCTCATGAGGCCGATGATGCCGAGCGCGGAGACGCCGACAACCTCGAACCGCTGCACGACGGCGTTGACGCGGAATTTGCTGGGATGCCGGATAACGTTCCAGCTCGCCACCAAGGTCGCGCCGAAAAAGCCGAGGAGGCCGAGAAGCGTGGTGAAGGAGTTGACCACCGCTTCGCCGATCTGGCCGACCACGCGCTGCAACGGGGGAACATAGTCGGGCCTGATGTTGACCGGCTCGTCCAGCTTGCCCACGGCCTCGATCAGGCGTCGCGCATCTTCATTGCTGCCGGTAAGCTCGCAACTCAGCCTTTTCGCGGTACGGTGGACGGTCCAGGCGCCGATCGTGTCCATATGGTCGATGCCGGACAGGTCGATGGCAGCGACCGGACCCGCCACCGCGTCGAGGCGGGCGGGCAGATCGCCCAGGCAGGCAATGGAAAAATGCCCGAGAAGTCGAATGACAGCACCGCCATCGCGCGTTTCTTCGGCAAGATCGGCGGCTTTGTTCATCAAGGCGGTTTAGTGGTCCATTATCGGTTGCACGGCAAGCCGAAACGGCCCATCCGCACGGTAGAACGATAGCAAGGCGCAAAAGTTTCGGAAACGGCATGACGCACCGTCTGGCAATATACGATATGGACCGCACGGTGACCTTTTCGGGCACCTATACTGGCTTCCTGATACATGTATCCAAGGGGCTGGCGCCATGGCGGCTGGTGCTGCTGCCCTGCGTCATCCTGTTGATGCTCGCCTATGTGATGAGGCTCATCAGTCGGCAGCGGCTGAAGGAGCTGAATCAGGCGCTGATGATCGGTTTCAATGTCGAGCGCGCCAGGCTTATGCCGCATGTCGAAAGCTATGCGGCCAAAGTCGTCGCGACCAATGTCCGCGCGGGCGCCCTCGACCAGATCGCACGGGACAGGGCTGATGGATACCGGCTGGTGCTCGCCACCGCATCCTACCGCCTTTATGTGGAACCGATCGCCCGCAGGCTGGGGTTCGACGCGGTGATCGCGACCGACCATCTGAGCCAGGACCTGCGCTATGTGCGCGCCAAGATCGCGGGCGAGAATTGCTACGACACCGGCAAGCTGAGGATGATCAAGGCGTGGATGGCGGCGGAAGCGATTGACCGCGACCATGCGCAGATCCGCGCCTATTCCGACCATGTGTCCGATGCTCCGATGCTGGAATTCGCCGACATGCCCTTCGCCTCCAATCCGCATAAGCCGCTCGCCAGGCTGGCGGCGAAGCGCGGGTGGACGCGGGTGGATTGGGCGTAGGCCGGTTCAGCGAGAAGTGACCCGGTTCGGCAGAGCTTTTCCGCCGAAAAAGGCTTCCAGATTCGACAACACCATCGCGGCCATGCGCGCGACTGCTTCCTGCGTGGCGCCGCCGATATGTGGCGTCAGGACGCAGTTGGGTACATCCTTCCAGAGGTCAGCGGGGGTAGGTTCCTGCTGGAATACATCAAGCGCCGCTCCACCCAGTCTTCCTTGGCGCAAGGCCCGTCTCAAGGCCTCTTCATCCACCAGTTGCCCGCGCGCGACATTAACGAGCAGACCGTCCGGGCCGAGTGCATCCATGACGTCGGCACTGATCATCCCGCAATTGCTGCTGTCGGCGCGGGCGGCGACCAGCAATATGTCGCTGTCCTGTGCCAGAGCCTTCAGGCTTTCGGATCGCGGCCAGGGCAAGCCGGGCTTCTCCCGCGGACCCCACCAGCCGATCTGCATCCGCATCGCTTCCGCCCGCCGGGTGACGGCCTGCCCGATATGGCCCATGCCGACGATGCCAAGCCGGGCCTGATTCATGGAACGGGTAAGCCTGTCTGACTCGGCTGTCCAAAGGCCCGCGCGCAGTCGTCGGTGGCCTTCGACGATCGCGCGGCGATGCGCTAGCATCAGGCCGATGGCATGGTCAGCGACGTCCTCCGCATTGGCATCAGCGCCATGCGTGACCGCTATGCCGCGCCTCTCCGCTTCCTCCAGATCGATGCCGTCATAGCCGACGGTGAAGCAGGCGATGAGGCCGAGCTGTGGCATCGCGTCGAGCAAAGCAACGGAAAGTGGAAATTCGCCAGCCCAGACTATGGCCTTGGCATCGGCTCGCCGCTGGGCACCTTCATCTTCCCACAGCGGCCGCGCGTCATAGAAGGGTGAAAGGATTTTCAGCAACGGCGCCAGCAGTGGCTGTCCAACCAGGACGACAGGGCGACTGCCGCTCATCCAACGGCCTGCAGCGCCTGTGCGAAGTCTGCGATCAGGTCGTCGGCATCCTCGCAGCCGATCGAGATGCGCACCATATTGTCGGTGATCGCCAGAGCTTTCTTGCGATCGGCGGGCACGGACAGGTGCGTCATAGCCGCCGGGTGGCTGGCGAGCGTCTCCGTGCCGCCAAGGCTGACGGCCAGCTTGGCGATCTTCAGCGCATCGAGGAAGGCGAAAGCCTCAGCCTCACCACCCTTCAGATAAAGCGAGAAGGTCGATCCCGCGCCCGTGCAGTGGCGGTGGTAGATATCGGCCTGGCGATCCGTTTCGGGGAAGCCGAGATAGACGACCTTCTCAACCTGCGGCTGGTCTTTCAGCCAGGTGCAGACCTTCGCCGCATTTTCGCCAGCCCGGCTCATCCGCAACTCCAGCGTTTCGAGACTGCGCAGGAGCATCCAGGCACTGTGCGGGTCGAGGATCGTGCCGATCGTATTGCGCATCAGCCGGATGGTGTTGATGAGGTCCTTTGGCCCCAGAACCCCGCCCGCGACAAGGTCGCTATGGCCGCCCGCATATTTGGTGAGGCTGTAGATGACGAGGTCCGCGCCATGGGCGAGTGGATGATGCCAGAGCGGGCCGAGGAAGGTGTTATCGATCGCGACCGGGGGCAAATGCGCCTCTCCAGCGAAGAGATGGTCGCGGCGGGCCACGACCGCTTCGACATCGACGAGCACGTTGGTGGGGTTGGCCGGGCTCTCCAGATAGATGAGGGCGACGCGGCCGAGCGACTTTGCCCGTTCGATGACGGCGCTGATTTCCTCCTCCGTCGAACCGGCGGGGAAATCGAGCCATTGCACGCCGAACTTGCCGAGAATGCGGCCGATCAGAGATTCGGTGGCAGCATAAAGCGGCGCGGAATGGACGATGACATCGCCGGGCTGGACGAGGGCGAGCAGCGTGGTCGCGATCGCCGACATGCCGCTGGAAAACAGCAGGGCGTCTTCCGCTTCTTCCCACACGGCCAGTCGGTCTTCGGCGATTTCCTGATTGGGACCGTTGAAGCGGGAGTAGACCAAACCCTCCGCGCCGCCCGGCCTGATCCCGGTGACGCCTTCGAAGTGCCGCTTGCCTGCGGCGGCGCTTTCAAAGGCGAAGGTCGATGTCAGGAAGATCGGAGGCTTGAGCGATCCTTCCGACAGCATCGGGTCGTAGCCATGGCCCATCATCAGCGTCGCGGGCTTTAGTTTGCGTCCGCCGATCTCCATGATGGCTGGCTTGGCACGGCGGCGCTTGCGCGGGGGCTCAGCCCCGGAAAGGTCGGCCTCTGTCTCGCCGGTCATCGCTGTTTCTCCTGCGTTTGCGGCCTTTGCCGCCTCTTATGGTGCCAGGAGTGTAACGCCTTTCGAAGGGAAAGAGACCAGCCATTCCGGCAATTATGTTATCGCCATGACATCGCGCCGGGATCGTGACAGGGCCTGCGCGCGTTCCTACATCTATCGATATGGACCAACGCCTTCCCGAACCGCTGGAGCAATGGTTCACCGCGCGCGGGTGGTCGCCGCGCAGCCATCAGATCGACATGCTGGCAGCCGCACGGGCAGGGGATCATGCCCTGCTCGTCGCGCCGACGGGCGCGGGGAAGACATTGGCGGGATTCCTGCCGACCCTTGCCGATCTGATCGAAGAACCGGCCGAGGGTCTCCATACCCTCTATGTGTCGCCGCTGAAGGCGCTGGCGGTCGATGTGCGCCGCAATCTGCTCACCCCGATCGAGGAGATGGACCTGCCGATCCGGGTTGAGACGCGCACGGGCGACACGCCTTCGAATCGCAAGGCGCGGCAGCGGGCGCGGCCGCCTCAGATACTGCTGACCACGCCCGAATCGCTATCGCTGCTGCTCAGCTATCCCGACAGTTTCCTGATGTTCGCGCAGTTGAGGACGGTGATCATCGATGAGGTTCATGCCTTCGCCACCCAGAAGCGCGGCGATCTGCTCAGCCTGTCTCTGGCGCGTTTGCAGAGGATCAACCCCGGACTGCGTCGCGTCGCGCTATCCGCGACCGTGGCGGATGTCGACGCCTATCGCGCCTGGCTTGCGCCTGACGGCGACATCAACAGCGTGACGCCGGTCATGGGGGAGCAGGGCGCTGATCCCGAGGTCGCGATCCTGATTCCGGAGGGGCGCATCCCCTGGTCCGGCCATTCCGGTAAATATGCCGCAAAGCAGGTCATGGCCGAAATCGAGCGGCGGCAGACCACGCTGGTCTTCTGCAACACGCGTGGACTTGCGGAACTCATCTTTCAGGAGCTTTGGACCGCGAATGAGGCGAATCTTCCGATCGGCATTCATCATGGCAGCCTGTCCGTAGAGGCCCGGCGCAAGGTGGAAAATGCGATGGCCGATGGCAGGCTGCGCGCGCTCGTCGCGACCGCGAGCCTCGACCTGGGCGTCGATTGGGGCAATGTCGATTGCGTGATCCAGATGGGCGCGCCCAAGGGATCGTCCCGCCTGCTCCAGCGCATCGGCCGCGCCAACCACCGGCTGGACCAGCCGAGCGAAGCCATCATCATTCCCGGCAATCGTTTTGAATATCTTGAGGCGCGCGCCGCGCTCGACGCGGTGGAGGCAGGGGAGCGGGACGCCGACGACTTTCGCACCGGCAGCCTCGACGTTCTGGCGCAGCATGTGATGGCGCTCGCCTGCGCCGCGCCGTTTGCGGAACAGGAGTTGCTGGAGGAAATCCGATCGGCCACGCCCTATAGTGCGCTCACCGAAGAGGGCTTTGCCAACGTCCTGCACTTCATCGAGGGGGGCGGCTATGCCCTGCGCGCCTATGATCGGTTCAAGCGGCTGACCCGTGATGCGGATGGGATATGGCGCGTGTCTCATCCCCGGTTCATCCAGCAGCATCGCATGAACGCCGGGATCATCGTTGATCAGCCGGTGCTGGATGTTCGGTTTGCCAACGGCCGCAAGCTCGGGACGGTGGAGGAGGGCTTCGCCGCGACGCTGCGGCCCGGCGACAGCTTCTTCTTTTCAGGCCTGGCGCTGGAGGTGGTGCGGATGGACGTCACCGACCTGGTCGTGCGCGCGACGTCGAAGCAGGCGCGGGTCCCCGCTTGGGGTGGCACGCGGATGGCAATGTCCACCCGCCTAGCCGACCGGGTGCGGCACTTCCTGGCCGAACCGGAAGAATGGCACCGCTTCCCCGACGATGTTCGGGAGTGGCTGGAGGTGCAGAAATATCGCTCAGCCCTGCCGGAGCCGGGGCAGCTGCTGATCGAGACCTTCCCGCATGAGGGGCGGCATTATCTGATCTGCTACAGTTTTGAGGGGTGGAATGCGCATCAATCGCTTGGCATGCTGCTCACCCGCCGCATGGATGCCCAGGGTTTGATGCCGCTGGGTTTCGTGTCCAACGATTATGCGCTCGCCGTCTATGGGCTCAAACCTGTGACGGACCCGCAGAGCCTGTTTTCCGCCGACATTCTGGATCATGAATTCGTCGAATGGGTCGAACAATCGAGCTTGTTGAAGCGCGCCTTCCGGGACGTTGCGGTCATAGCTGGACTGATCGAGCGTCAGCATCCCGGCAAGCGAAAGACCGGGCGACAGGTCACTTTCTCGACCGACCTCATCTATGACGTGCTGCGCAAATATCAGCCGGATCATTTGCTGCTGAAGGCGGCCTGGGCCGATGCCCGCGCGCGCATGACCGATGTCGGGCGGCTGGGCGACCTGATCGATCGCGCTTCGGAAACGATGCTGCATATTGATCTGGACAGGGTAAGCCCGCTGGCGGTGCCGGTGCTGATCCTGATCGGCCGCGAACAGGTCGCGCAGGCGGCGGCCGAAGATGCCCTGCTGATGGAGGCCGAAGCGCTGGTGGCAGAGGCGATGCGGACGGATTAAAAGTCTTCGCGCACTCCGCCGCAGCCCTTCAACGTCCCTTCGCCAAAAGACAGCGCGACGCGATCGGCCCAATGTGCGTCGCTCATGCCGTCGTTGCATGGTCCGTCCGTCACGGTCATCGAAAATCCGTCCGCCAGATACCGCACGGCCCGGCCGTCATCTGTCCGGTTGACGGAGACATGAACGGGAGCCTTGTCCGGGCGCTCCAGCGTGGCAACCGAACCTTTGACCGTTACCGCCCAAAAGGGTTCGGTCCCCAGAGCGCGATAACGCGTTTCGTTGCTGAGAGGTGCGGTGCTTACTCTTTCCGGCGCAGGTTGCGGGGCTGGCGCGTCAGTGACATTTGCTGGTTCGTCATGATCCGCCTGCTGATTTAAAATGGGCGTCTCCGCGACTGGCGTGTCTTTCGCACGATGTTCACCCATGTCTTCCTTCCGGCCGCAACCCGCGAGCAAAAGGGCGCCTGCAACGACCAGCCATGCCTTCATATTTCCCTCGCCTCTTTACCGTTAATTAATATAGCGTCGGATATATACCGAAGAATAAACAGCATCTTAGCAGATGATTAACCACGTTGTTTAGGCAAATGAACAGCATGTGTTGAGTAGAAAATTCCCGAGCGAAGGGGATTTTCGATGCGTCCTTCTATGTTTGGCCGATTGTCGTGCAGCGAGGCGAGCGTTGATTCGCCGCGTTGTTCCAAGTCTGCCGTCGACCGGGCGTCTCTCCGGGCGTTTTTGACCAGGTTCAGGGCCGACGCATCAGGCATCGCGCTTGTTGAAACGGCGCTGGTCGCGCCATTCCTGGCCATCATCCTCATGGGCACGGTCGATGCGGCCCGTTACGGCGCGGCCAAGATGAAAATCCAACAAGCCGTCAATCGCGGTCTGGAGATGTCATGGATGGGCGGCACGGACGTTGTCGCAACCGACATTCAGGCGCAGGCGGCAGCGCAGGCGAATGTGCCGACCAGTGCCGTGACGGTCACCCAGACACTTGAGTGCGGGGGCACGGCGACCACCTGGACCACCAATGCCAATCCCTGCGCCTCCGGCGAAACCGCTCGCTACACGCAGATTCAGATTTCAACGACCTTCACGCCATCCTTTGCGCTGGGGTCGCTGGCGAAGATGCTGGCCAACTCGAATGGCGTCGTGCCGATTTCCGCGACGGGGGTTCTGAGAATCCAATGACACGGCTTTTTCGCCTTCTCCATCAGCTTGCGTGCGATTGCCGTGGCGCCGGTGTGCTCGAATTCGCGCTGGTAGCGCCTGTCCTGCTGGGCATGCTGATCGGGATCCCGGCGCTCGGGATACTTTTCTATGCGCAGGCGGGGCTCAGGAGCACCGTTGAGGATGCGGCGCGTTATGCAACGACGTGGCCTAAGCCGAGTGAGGCCGACATACAGGCAAGAATAGCGTCGAAGCAGTTCGGGATGAACTCGGCCAACATCGTGGCGCCGACCGTTACGTTCACGACCAGTTCGAAGCCCAACTATGTCACCATAACGATGGGCTACAATGTCACCATCAACTTCCTGCTTGGAAGCAAGACGATCGCGCTGTCCGAAACGCGCAGAGCCTATGTCACGAGCTAGAGCATGATCCGATCAGACTGAATCGAATCATGCTCCATTTGTCTTTTGTTTCCGCATTTTCCGAGCCAGCAGATGATGCCATCTGCTTCGAAAATGCTCTAAAGCCGAGGAGCTGACGATGCCATTGCTCAATTGCTTGTCCCGTCTTCGCACGCTTTGGTCCGACGCGCGGGGCAATGCGCTCATGCTGACGGCGCTGGCGCTTCCCGTCATGATCGGCGCGGCGGGGCTTGGCGTCCACACCATGCAGCTTTCGCATGTGAAGCGGGAATTGCAGCGGGAGGCTGACTCCGCGGCGATGGCAGGCGCCTATTCGCTTTACCAGAGCCAGGGCAATAGCGCGGCCACGGCTCAGGCGAACAAGG
The DNA here is from genome assembly GCF_059738765.1 of Sphingobium sp. RC1. Classification (NCBI taxonomy): domain Bacteria; kingdom Pseudomonadati; phylum Pseudomonadota; class Alphaproteobacteria; order Sphingomonadales; family Sphingobiaceae; genus Sphingobium; species Sphingobium sp. RC1. The sequence continues at coordinate 202,215 of NZ_AP027306.1, read as the reverse complement.
CGCTGACACAGAATGCTCTTGTCCCCGGAGCCACGTCTACGATCACGCCGGGGGCTTATACTACCAGTGGTGGCACCACTTACACCTCGGCAATGTATGTCCGTTTGACCAGCACTCAGCCCACGGCCTTGATGGCCCTGCTTGGCATGTCCACGTCCACCGTGGCCGCTGAGGCCCGGGCTGCAGTCGTTTCCGATGGCAAGGTTTGTTTCCTTGCCAAGGAGAATGGCAACAACACCGGGATCACCTTTGCAGGCAACTCGACACTCGATCTGGGATGCGGTGCGGGCACCAACTCGATCAGTAGCAGTGCGGTCAACGTGAACGGCCAGCCGACCGTGAAGGTATCACCGATCGTCGCGATGGGCGGCATCCCGTCATCCACCGCCTATGCCGCTGGCACCATGCTCATGCCCAATCATGCAGCGCTGACCGATCCCTTTGCCGATATGAGCTTGGATCCTAGCACCAACGACGTTTCCAATGGGAAGTGCAAGAACGGAAGCAATTGGAATGAAATCAATGTCTCTTCGGGGACGACGGTCGATAGCAGCGGCGGAAGTCCTTATGCACCGGGTTGCTATGGAACGATCAATGTCCAAGGCACCCTGACGCTGAAGCCGGGCGTCTACTATCTGGCCAACGGAGCGAATAATGCGGGCCTGCAAGTTGGCGCTCAGGGGCATCTTACCTGCATGGGCTGTACTTTCGTGCTGACCAGCACCACGCCCAACAACGCGAACAGTTTCGCGACGATGGACATCAACGGCGGGGCGGAGGTCGATCTTTCTCAATCCACCAGCGGCACCTATAGCGGCATCACCATCTATCGGGACAGCAGGGCCGCGGCGAGCAATCAGTGTTGCAAGGTCAACGGCAATTCCAATTCGACGCTCAGTGGCGCATTCTATTTCCCGAACGATACGCTGACATTCAACGGCACATCGGGCATGTCGCTCACCTGCTTTCAGATGGTCGCGCTGCGTCTGTCCTTCAGCGGAAACGCGACGATCACGAACACGTGCGACCCCCCGGGTGGAGCGGCCAAATGGTCATTGACCGCTGTCCGGCTGATAAGTTGAAGCGGCTGGGAGAGCCGCTTCACTCTACCAGGATCAAACGTCCAGATTGGCGACGTTCAGCGCATTGTCCTGAATGAACTCGCGCCGTGGTTCGACGACATCGCCCATCAGACGGGTGAAGATCTCGTCGGCGACGTCCGCCTGCTCAACCTCGACGCGCAGCATCGAGCGGTTGTCCGGGTCCAGCGTGGTTTCCCACAGCTGCTCGGCATTCATCTCGCCAAGGCCTTTGTAACGCTGAATGGCGAGGCCCTTGCGACCCGCCGTCAGCACCGCTTCCAGCAATTCGCTGGGCCGGGTGACGACCACCGCGCCCTTGGATAGCACGGGCAGATCGTCTTCCCCCGCCTCTTCGGCAGCGGCCGCAGCCTTTGCGGTGACCAGGCGGCTGGTGGTGCGATAGCTGTCGGCTTCCTCGGCAGCGATGGAGTGCAACTTGCGCGCTTCGGCGGAGCCGATGAAGCCATGTTCGATCATGTGGTGATCGGTTACGCCGCGCCAGAGCCGCTCGAAATGGAAGCCGCCCTCTTCGGCGATGCGGCCGCTCCAGCGGCCCTCGTCATCCTGCGCGTCCATCCACTTGACGGTCGCCGTCAGCCGTTCCGCTTGGCGCTCATGGTCCAGTTCCGGGTCAAGCGCGCCGTTGATGGCCAGCGCCTCGATGATGGCGGGATTGTAGCGGCGCGGCACATAACGCATCACTGCGCGCATCCGTCGACCATGCTCGATCAGCGAACGCAGATCTTCGCCCGAACGCATGCCGCCGGTCGTTTCCAGCGCCATGGAATCGACGCCATTATCGACCAGATATTGTTCCAGCGCCGCTTCATTCTTGAGGTAGACTTCTGAACGCCCGCGCGTCGCCTTGTAAAGCGGCGGCTGGGCGATGTAGAGGTGCCCGGCCTCTATGATCTGCGGCATCTGGCGGTAGAAGAAGGTCAGCAGCAGCGTGCGAATATGCGCGCCATCGACGTCGGCGTCGGTCATGATGACGATCTTGTGGTAGCGCAGCTTTTCCAGATTAAAATCGTCGCGGATGCCGGTGCCCATCGCCTGGATGAGGGTGCCGACTTCCTTCGATGAGAGCATCCGGTCGAAGCGTGCGCGCTCGACGTTCAGGATCTTGCCCTTCAGCGGCAGGATCGCCTGATTATGCCGGTTGCGCCCCTGCTTGGCCGAACCGCCTGCCGAATCACCCTCGACCAGGAAAAGTTCGGACTTGGCGGGGTCGCGCTCCTGACAGTCGGCGAGCTTGCCGGGCAGGGAGGCGATGTCCATCACGCCCTTGCGCCGGGTCAGTTCGCGCGCCTTCTTCGCCGCCTCGCGGGCGGCGGCGGCGTCGATCACCTTCTGGATGATCATCTTGCCATGGCCCGGATTCTCTTCCAGCCATTCCGCCATCTTGTCGGCCATCAGGCTTTCCAGCGGCTGGCGGACTTCGGAACTGACCAGCTTGTCCTTGGTCTGCGACGAGAATTTGGGATCAGGCAGCTTGACCGATACAATAGCGGTCAGGCCTTCGCGCATGTCCTCGCCGGTCAGGGACACCTTCTCCTTCTTCAGCATGCCCGACTTGTCGGCATAATTATTGAGCGTGCGAGTCAGCGCCGCGCGGAAGGCAGCCAGGTGCGTGCCGCCATCACGCTGCGGGATGTTGTTCGTGAAGCAGAGGACGTTCTCATAATAAGAATCGTTCCACTCCAGAGCGACATCGATGGTCACGTCGTCGCGACTGCCCGAAATCGCGATCGGATCGGGCATCAGCGGCGTCTTGTTGCGATCAAGATATTTGACGAAGGCCGCGATGCCGCCCTCATAGAACAGTTCGACTTCCTTCTTCTCCTCATGCCGGGCATCGGCCAGAAACAGCCGTACGCCGGAGTTCAGGAAGGCCAGTTCGCGGTAGCGATGCTCCAGCTTTTCAAAGTCGAACTCGGTGTGGTTCTTGAAGGTGCCGCCGTCGCCGGGGGCCTTTTCGGTCGAGGGAAGGAAGGTGACCTTCGTGCCCTTCTTACCTGCGGGAGCGTCCCCAATGACCTTGAGCGGCGCGACGGCATCGCCATAGGCGAAGCGCATATAATGCTCCTTGCCGTCCCGCCAGATGTTGAGGTCCAGATATTCGCTGAGCGCGTTCACGACAGACACGCCCACGCCGTGCAGGCCGCCGGACACTTTGTAGGCATTGTCGTCCGATGTGTTCTCGAACTTACCGCCCGCGTGCAGCTGGGTCATGATGACCTCCGCCGCAGAGACGCCTTCTTCCTTGTGGATATCGGTAGGGATACCGCGGCCATTGTCCTCGACACTGACCGACCCATCGGGATTGAGCGTGATCAGGATGCGATCGCAATGTCCGGCCAGCGCCTCGTCGATCGCATTGTCGCTGACCTCGAACACCATATGGTGCAGACCCGAACCATCATCGGTGTCGCCGATATACATGCCGGGCCGTTTGCGCACGGCATCCAGGCCTTTCAGGACCTTGATGCTGTCGGCGCCATAGGCGTTGGCGTTGGGGGTGTTTTGACTTTCCTCGCTCATGCCCGAGCATATAGGGAAAGCCCCAAAGAAACTAAAGCGAAACATGCCTGCTTCCGCTTGAGGATGGGCCGGTCTATCAGGGGCGCATGCGCGCTATCATCCCCCTGTTTCTGATGCTTGGCGCCTGTTCCGACAGCAGCGACGTGCTGGAGCAGTTGCCCAACAGCTCCATCGCTGGAGCATCGCGCGACGACATGCCCGAAACCCGGCTGGAAGCGAAGATTACGCGCCCTGTCACCATTGGCGAGGATGGCCCGCGACTGGATGCCTGTGCCGCGATGGGGCAGGCGGTTCGCGTCGGCGCTCAGGGTCTGGCTATCCGTGCCGCGCCTTTTGCCGAGGCGCAGGAGGTCGGACGTCTGGCGGAAGGAGCGAGAGCGCTGGTATGCACCCGCAGTCTGGACCAGAAGTGGCTTGGGGTGGTCGTCGTGCCGCAGCCACCGACCGACTGCGGCCTGTCTGAGCCAGTTGACCGGAAGCAAGCCTATGCCGGGCCGTGCCTTAGCGGCTGGGTGTCGAGCGCGTCGATCCGGTTGGTGGCCGGTTGAGACGCTGAAGATATATTGGCCTTTTACAAAATAACCTGTGTTTTCTAAGTGGACTTCTGTTTGTGATCAGAAAGAGTCGCTTCCATGTCCAATTCTGCTCTTCGTCCACCCTCGCTGCTTCGATTGCTGGGCGCTTGGCGGGTCGCGGAGAGCGCCGAACCCGCCTATCGCCAACTGGCCGATGCACTGCGCATGTTGGTGCTGGACGGGCGGGTCGGGCTGAACGTGCGCCTGCCGGGCGAACGGGAACTGGCCGCCGCGCTGGGCCTCAGCCGCACGACGATCGCGGCTGCGTTCGACCGGTTGCGCGATGAAGGCTATCTGGAAAGCCGTCAGGGTTCGGGCAGCGTCACGCGCCTGCCGCCCGGTCGGATACATCCCGAACCGCCTGAATTGGACATGTCCACTGGCGGGAATATCCTCAACTGGACTCATGCCGCACTGCCCGCCGCGCCGGGGGTGGGGCGCGCCTGCCAGGCGGCGGTAGAAGCCCTGCCGGCCTTTCTGGGGGATCTTGGTTATGATCCGCTCGGCCTGCCGCCGCTGCGCCGCGCGATTGCCGCGCAGTTCGAACGGCGCGGCTGCCCCACCAGCCCCGACCAGATCATCGTCACCAACGGCGCCCAGCAGGGCTTTGCCTTGTTGCTGCAATGGCTGACTGGACCAGGCGACCGGGCCGTGATCGACCACCCGACCTATCATAATGTCATTCAGGCGTTGCAGCGCGCGCATGTCGTGCCGGTGCCCGTCGGCCTTCCCGCGCAAGGGTGGGACATTGACGCCATGGAAGCGGCGTTCCGCCAGACAAGCCCGCGCTTTGCCTATGTCATCGCGGATTTTCACAACCCGACCGGGCGCAGCATGGACCCGGCGACGCGGCGCGCCTTGGTCGCAGCGGCCACGCGTACGCACACGCCATTGATTATTGATGAAACCATGGTGGCGATGGGACTCGACTTTCCCGCCCCGCCGCCGGTGGCGATTCATGATCCGTCGGGGCGTCAGGTCATCACCATGGGATCGGCGAGCAAGATCTTCTGGGGCGGGTTGCGTGTGGGGTGGATTCGCGCTGATCCGCAAATGATCGCAGCGCTCGGCCGCCTGCGCACGACAATGGATATGGCCAGTCCGGTGGTGGAGCAGCTTGCCGTCGCGCAGTTGGTCGACAGCGATGAAGGTCTTGGCCCGCGCGGAGACCTGCTGCGTTCCCGCCGGGACCATCTGATCAGCGAGATCGACAGGCATCTGCCGCACTGGCGGGTCGAATCGCCTGCGGGAGGCCTGTCGCTCTGGGCCGAGCTACCGCGCGCCGAAGCGACTGCCTTGGCCGCGATTGCCGAAAGTCACGGTGTGCGGGTTGCGCCGGGTCCGCGTTTTGGCGTGAGTGGCGCGTTCGAGCGCTTCCTGCGCCTGCCCTTTACATTGCCTGAGGAGCAGCTGACTGTGGGGGTGAAGCGGCTGGCGGAAGCGGATGCGCGGCTCCACGCCCGTCTGCCGCGCGGGCGTGATTCGCTGGCGGCGGCGCTGGAGGCGGATCGGCTGATTTAGGGGGGGCAGACTCCCTCTGCTCGAAACGTCATCCCAGCGGAAGCTGGGATCTCGGGCTTGCTCGCGCGCGCTCTCCTGAGATGCCAGCGTTCGCTGGCATGACGGCTTTGCTGTTGAGGGATGAACAAAAAAAGGGCCGCGCAGGACATATCCCGCGCGGCCCCTCATTCAAGCAAAGCGCTTACGCGGCCTTCTTGTCAGCCTGATAGCGCTCGATCGCTTCCAATGTGATGCGGCGCGCGTCTTCTGCGCCGCCCCATGTGCCGATGCGCACCCACTTCTGCTTTTCCAGATCCTTATAGTGGGTGAAGAAATGTTCGATCTGCTCCATCACGATGCCGGGCAGGTCGTCCTTTTCATCGACGTCGCTATAATAGGGGAAGGTCTTGTTGTCGGGAACGCAGACCAGCTTTTCGTCGCCACCCGCTTCATCTTCCAGATTAAGCACGGCGATCGGACGAGCGCGCACGACCGATCCCGGCACGAAGGGCGAACGGGCAATGACCAGCGCGTCCAGCGGATCGCCATCGGGCGACAGGGTGTGCGGAACGAAGCCATAGTTGGCCGGATAACGCATCGGGGTATGCAGGATGCGATCGACGAACAGCGCGCCCGACGCCTTGTCGAATTCATATTTCACAGGCTCGCCGCCAATCGGCACTTCGATGATGACGTTCAGGCTGTTGGGCGGATCGTCGCCGACCGGGATCAGTTCGATATTCATGGGACTAAGCCTTTTAATGCAAATTGGCGTTGCGGGTGATTATGTCCTTGGTTTGAGCAGCCGATCGAGGCTGCCTTCACCCTCTCCTGATTTTTCGAGGCGCGGATAGCGCAGGCCGCCGGAATAAGCGAGCGTCAAAGTGCGGTAATATCTGTCCTGCTTGACGATGATCTGCATCGGCTTGGCGGCCTTCAGCGCGGCCTTGAACACCTCTCCTGAATATTCATCGCCATTGATCGCGACGATCTTGGTCCCGACCGCCAGCCCAGCCTTGAAGGCGGCGCTATCCCAGACGACGTTGGAGATTTCGCCATCGCCCTTCACGATCAGGCCGATGCCAAAGCTCTGGTCGATATTCTTGCCCTCGGCCGCCTTGGTGAAGGCGTTGGGCGTGTCGCCATAGACCAGCTTGTAGCCACCCATGGCAAAGCCGCCCTTGGGCGTCTCGCGCGTCGTGCCGTCCACATATCGGGCGAAGAAACCGGCCCAGTCATAGGGCGCCACTCCGTTGAGCGTCTTTATGACATCGTCGCGATTATAGATGACCTGACCCCAGTCACCGGGGTTGATGCCGAAGAAGGCCTTGGCGAAATCATCGAGGCCCTTTGCACCGCGCGTCTGCTTGCGGATGATTGCGTCGGCCTCCAGCCAGATCATCAGCCCTTCATTATAATAGTCCTCCGACCGCTGCCAGCTTGTCCATCCCTTGGGTCGGCGGGCCGAAATGATCGGATCGTGGGTCGTATCCTCCATCGGCCGCCACTCACGGCCGCGCGCCGTGTCCAGCTTGGCCGCGATATGGGCGTAGGCGTCCAGCGTCTCCTGTTTTGTGAACAGGCCCGACCGCGCGCCCAGCACATAGCCCCAGAATTGCGTCTGCCCTTCATAGATCCAAAGCAGATTGTCCTGCATCGGCACGTTGAAGTCCGGCGTCCAGAGCAGGTCCGGGCGGCGGAACTTGCCGTCCCAGCTATGGGTGAATTCATGGGGCAGAAGGTTGCGGTCCAGCAGGGCCTCGCCATCCCCCCATTTCTTGAAATAGCCCGGCTCGACCTGATTCTCAGAAGATCGGTGATGCTCCAGGCCTATGCCGCCCATCTCATCGGTAATGGCGAACAGAAAGTCATAATGGTCGAAATGATAGGTGCCGAACAGCGCGCCTGCTTCATCGACCAGCTTCTTGTGCCGGGCGATCTGGTCTGGTTTCGCGTCGAGTTCATCCGCTTCGTCGGCGATGATGTTCAGCGTGACGTTATGGCCCAGGTCCACCGGCTTGAAGTAACGCCCGGCGAACACCGGCGAATCCTGCAACGCTTCATAATCGATCGTCTCATAAGCGACGGTCGATCCGTTCTTCCGTCCGCGCAGCGCGGTCGCCGCCTGCCAACCATCGGGATAGGTCACGGTCGCCTGCACCGGAATCTGCCGGGTATAATAGCCCGCAGGATAGAGCGAGACCGACTCCCACTGAATATTCAGCATCTTGGGCGTGACGACCACGCGTCCCTGATTGGACTGGGTTGCCGAGAGGAACTGAAAGGAAGCGGTGATCTCGCGCGTCCCTGCTGGAACGTCGATGACGAAAGCATAGACGTTGAGCGGATCGCGTTTCCAGCCGATCGATTTGCCATCGGCGGTGAAGGTCATGCCACTGATCTTTTCAATCTGTCCGCGCGGTGCGTGATTGCCCGGCAACCATTCCGGGACCAGCAGCGTCATGGGGCCGCTCGACACGACCGGAATATGTTCTTTCACGCGGAAGATACGTTGGGTCGTGTCGCTGGCATCGACCTCCAGCCGGATGGTGCCGCCGGGGTAGGGGACGTCGCGCGGCGCGGGGCTCGCCTGATTCACGGGCAATGCGGCGGGCTTTGACCTTACGGCATTCTGGGCGGCGAGCGGGCTGATGATGGCGGTGGAAAGCAGGAGGGCGGCAGCGAAGCTGCGGATCATGGCTGTCTCCGAAAAAAGACGAGGCAGGAATGCCTTATGAAGTCAGCATGACGAATGGCAAAGTCCGCGTCCACCCGTAAGAAGAGCTAAGAAATTATGTGACAAAAAAGCGCGTTTCCTTGCGCCTTCTTTACCGCTAAAGGCGCATCCCCATGGCGAAAATTGAAACGCCGCGCCCGGTGCGCGGCACGCAAGACATGCTGGGGGGCACGACAGAAGCGTTTCAGGAACGTTTCGCCCATGTGGTCGCGACCTTTGACAAGGTCCGCAGGCTCTATGGATTCCACCGGGTCGAAGTGCCGGTCTTCGAAGCCACGGCGGTATTCGCCCGGTCGCTGGGCGAAAGCACCGATGTCGTTTCCAAGGAAATGTACACGTTCGACGATCGCGGCGGCGACAGCATCACCCTGCGTCCCGAATTCACCGCTGGCATCGCCCGCGCTTATGTCACTGAAGGCTGGCAGCAATATTCGCCGCTGAAAGTAGCGACCCATGGGCCGCTGTTCCGCTATGAACGGCCGCAAAAGGGCCGCTTCCGCCAGTTTCACCAGCTCGATGCCGAGATCATCGGCGCGGGCGAGCCGGGCGCGGATATCGAATTGCTGGTCTTCGCCGATCAATTGCTGCGCGAGCTTGGCATATCGGAAGGCGTGACGCTGAACCTCAACACGCTGGGCGACGCGCAAAGCCGCGATGCCTGGCGGGCGGCGCTGGTTGCGCATTTCGAAGCGCACCGCGAACAGCTGTCCGAGGACAGCCTCGACCGGCTGAACCGCAATCCGCTCCGTATCCTCGACAGCAAGGACCCGCGCGACCGCCCCGTGGCGGACAGCGCGCCGGATATTGACGCCTATCTGACCGACGAAGCGCGCAGCTTCTTCGACAAGGTGACGGCGGGCCTCGATGCGGCGGGCGTGGCGTGGCAGCGCAATGCGCGACTGGTGCGCGGCCTTGATTATTATCGCCACACCGCGTTCGAGTTCATTACCGACCGGCTGGGCGCGCAGGGGACGGTGCTGGGCGGCGGACGCTATGATGGCCTGATCGAGAATCTGGGCGGGCCTTCGACGCCTGCGGTCGGCTGGGCTGCGGGGATTGAGCGGCTGGCGATGTTGGTGGATGCGCCCGCACTTTCCCAAACCGTTGTAACGGTCGTTCCTCTAAGCCCTGCGACGGAAAGTCGATCTACAAAGTACCTTGCCGACCTGCGTAGGGCAGGCATCCCAAGCGACATGGCGTTTCGCGGAAACACGAAGAAGCGAATGCAGCGAGCGCAAAACAGTCGCTTTGTCTTGTTTCCGGTGGAATTTGGCGAACGTGATTTCGAGGCCGACGTGGGCAATTTGAGTGCTCTGCATGGCGAGGTGCAATTGAAGGATATGCTGTCCGGTGAGCAGTCGGCCCTGTCGTTTGAGGCCGCAGTTGAGCGTATTCGGGAAGTCACGCAGAGCTAATGCAGATTTCCGCCGAACGTATCGCGCAGATCGAGGCGCGCCGGGATGAGGTGCAGGCGTCGATGACGCGTGCCGACCTCGCGCCGGAGGAGTTCGTGCGGCTGTCCAAGGAATATGCGGAGATCGAGCCCGTAGCCCGCGCCGCGCATGAGGTGCGGCGGCTTCGGCAGGAGCTTCAGGCGCTCGAATATATGGCGGGCGGCGTGGATGCCGAGGCGGATGCTGCCATGCGTGAGATGGCGCAGGAGGAAATGCAGCTGATCAAGAGTCAGCTGCCGGACGCCGAACGTGCCCTGGCGCTTCAACTGCTTCCCCGGGACGCCGCCGACGCGCGCCCGGCCATGCTGGAAATCCGCGCAGGGACGGGCGGTGATGAAGCCGCGCTGTTCGCCGGTGACCTGTTCCGCATGTATCAGCGCTATGCCGATGCGCAGGGCTGGAAGATGGAACTGATCTCCGCCAACGCGTCCGAAGTTGGCGGCTTCAAGGAAGTCGTCGCCAGCATCACGGGCATCGGCGTCTTTGCCAAGCTCAAGTTCGAAAGCGGCGTTCACCGCGTCCAGCGGGTCCCCGCCACCGAAAGCGGCGGGCGTATCCATACCTCCGCCGCGACCGTCGCGGTGCTGCCCGAGCCGGAGGAAGTCGATGTGCAAATCGCCGACGGCGACCTCAAGATCGACATTTACCGGGCCTCCGGCGCGGGCGGCCAGCATGTGAACACGACCGACAGCGCCGTGCGCATCACCCATTTGCCCAGCGGCATCGTGGTGACGCAGCAGGACGAACGGTCGCAGCACAAGAACAAGGCGAAGGCGATGCAGGTTTTGCGCGCGCGCCTTTATGAGGCGGAACGGGAGCGCACGCAGAGCGAGCAGGCTGGCGCGCGCAAGGCGATGGTGGGCTCCGGCGATCGATCGGAGCGCATCCGCACCTATAATTTCCCGCAGGGCCGCGTCACCGATCATCGCATCAACCTGACCCTGCACCGCCTGCCGGAAATATTGGAAGGGCCGGGACTTGCCGAAATCATCGACGCGCTGATCGCCGAGGATGAGGCGGCGCGCCTCGCGCAACTGGATGGCATCGGGTGAGCATCGCCCAGGCGCTTCGCGATGCGGCTGCCCGGCTCCAGAATGTCAGCGGTACAGCGCGTCTCGACGCGGAACTGCTTCTCGCCCACGCGCTCGGCATCAGCCGCAACGAGTTGCTGCTTCGCCAGCAAGATCTCACGGTGCCTTCCGGCTTTGGCGCGCTGGTTGACCGGCGGGTCGAAGGCGAACCCATCGCCTATATTACCGGCGTGCGTGACTTCTGGACGATCAGCCTGCGGGTGACGCCCGATGTCCTGATCCCGCGTCCGGACACCGAAACGCTGATCGAGGCCGCGATTGACCATTTCCAAGGGCGCGCACCGGCACGAGTCCTGGACCTTGGCACCGGATCGGGCGCGCTGCTGCTCGCGGCCTTGGATCATTGGCCGCAGGCGACCGGCATCGGTGTGGACAGCTCCGCCGCCGCGCTCGCCGTTGCCCGGGCCAATGCCCAACATCTCGGGCTTGCCGGGCGCGCATCCTTTCAACTGGGGGACTGGGCTGAGGGGATAGCTGAACGGTTCGACCTCATTCTGGCTAACCCGCCCTATATTGAAAGCGATGCCGACCTTGCGGGCGATGTGTTGCATGAACCCGCAAGCGCCCTCTTCTCCGGTGTCGACGGTCTGGACGACTATCGACGTATCGCGCCCATGATCGCCCGGCTACTGACCGAGGGCGGCATGGCAGCGATCGAGATCGGTCATGATCAAAGAGAAAGTGTGTCCGCCCTGCTTCAGGAACAGGGGCTTGGCGTGGCCACGCGCAAGGACATGGCGGGACATGAACGTTGCCTGGTCGTTACTTGTGCTCCACAACTTTGAGCGCTCCAATCCTCGTGCTGATCAGCCTACGAACCGAACGCGCCGGAATTGCTCGGGCGCAAGTGAAATTCGCTTGGTTTATCCCGCCAAAGACACTACATGAGGAGCAGGGACGGCATTATCCTGAGGATCTGCTCTGTGGGGCTTAACCGAGAAAAGGCCGTTTTCCCGCTCCTTCAAAGTCACGACGGCGCTGCTGCGCAGGCGCCTCTGGCAGCGTAAGGGCAAGGGCTGTCGCGCAGCCCCTGTCCGGCGGAGCCCTACCCGGCCTGATAAGCAGGCCGTGCTTTAGGATAGCGACTGACCGATGATTTCAGTGAATGATGGCAAAGTGAACGCAAGGACCAGGTCTTGATCAACAACAGGCAGGCCGGTCGCCGGAATCGCGGCCGGAACAACAATAACGGACGTCCCAGCGGCGGTAACCGGGGTGGTGGCGACAACGGCAACCGGATTGACAACCGCGCACGCGGCAATGCGGTCCAGCTTCTGGAAAAATACAAGAATATGGCTCGTGACGCCCAGATGGCGGGCGACCGGGTGAATGCGGAATATTATCTGCAGTTTGCCGATCATTATTTCCGCGTGCTTGCCGACAATCGCGCCCGGCAGGAGGAGCAGCAGCAGCGCTACCGCCGTCCGGAAGACAATGGCGATTATGAAGGCGATGATTTCGACGCTCCGGAATATGCGGGCGACGATAATCGTGGTGAGCCGCAGCAGCAGCAGCATTACGAGCGTGGCTATGAAGGCGATCGTCGCCGGGATCAGCCGCGCGACCAGCAGGACAATCGCGACCGGAATCGTCGGGATCGGCCGCGCCGGGACCGCCCTGCTTATGAAGCAGCCGAGCGACAGGAAATGGAAGCGCCGGAAGCCCCCGCGCCTGTGGCGGAACGTTCGCCCGAGCCTCAGCCCGAAGTAGAAGCTGCGGCAGCGCCTGAAGCGCCCCGCGCCCGCCGGGGCCGCCCCCGCAAGGCCGACACAGCGAAGTCTGAGGGCAGCGAAGGGCTGGATCTTTCCGTCCTGCCGCCATCGATCGCGCGTGCCGACAATGACAGCGAGCCAGCCGCAGAGGAAGCGCCGCGCAAGCGCACTCGCCGTGCGCGCCCGGCTGCCGAAGCGGCGGAATGATCTAAGTTGCTGCTTGAGACAGGCGGCGGAACAGAAATAAAGGGAGTGGCGTTAGCGCCGCTCCCTTTTTTCATATTTGACCAATGGCAATTCAGCGCGAGGGCAAAACCCGGGGCCGATGCTGGTCGTCCAGAGCGACGAAGGTGAAGAGCCCGCTGGTAAGGTCGATCTGCTGCTGATCCGCCCCGCGCGTTGCCACCACATCGACACGAATGCCCATCGAGGTCCGCCCGCGGCGTTCCTCATGCGCATAGACCGTCACAATATCGCCCAGCAGCATGGGCGATATGAATTTCATCCCATCGATCGCGACGGTCGCCACCGCTCCTTCGGCCAGTCGGCCCGCCACGATGCCACCCGCGATATCCATCTGGCTTAATATCCACCCACCAAAAATATGGCCGTTGGTATTGATCTGGGTGATGCCGGGAACCACCCGCAGAACCAGTTCGCCCCTTTTTTCAGTCATCGATCGATACCTCGTCCTTCAGCGGGTCCATGACCTGATCGTCATGTCCTGTCCCGCTCGACAGGAACACGAGCGCCATCAATCCGGTCCCCAGCATGAAGGTCAACCAGACCCCGATGATGGTGGCAAGGATCATGTGGAAGGGCATCGGTCCAGCCCATATCCGCAAGCAGACAAGCGCAACGCCGACGCACAGCGCGCCACCGACTGCCATCCACAACATGATGCGGCGGAACCGCCCCCATGCGGTTGCGGCAATCAGAGGATCATCGAGGCCCTGTTTATCTCTCATCTCTTTTCTTTGGGGAACGAAAGTGGGATCATCAAGGGACTGAGACATAATGTCTGAACGGCAAGGAGACGGGGCATGACGATCACCGCGATTCTGCAGGGCAAGGGACGCGAAGTCACTCAAGTCCGGCCCGACGACAGCGTTCTTTCCGTGGTTCAATTATTGTCGGAACGGCGGATCGGCTGCGTGCCTGTCGTCGGTGACGGGGAAGTGCTGGGCATATTTTCGGAACGGGACCTCGTCCATCAAATCGCGCGAGATGGGGCTGCCGTGCTGCAACGCAAAGTGAGTGAGGTGATGACGGCGCCTGCCATCACCACGGACGACAAGACGCCGGTGATCCACTGTCTTTCGCTGATGACCAAGAAGCGGGTGCGTCATCTGCCTGTCGTTGTCGATGGAACTCTGATCGGGCTCGTGTCCATCGGCGACCTCGTCAAGTTCCGGATCGACAGCATCGAATCGGAAGCGGCGTCGCTACGCGACTATATACAGTCGGCCTGATTCAGGCGGCTGCGGGTAGTGGCGGCGCTCGCCGAATCACCAGGCTGACCAGTTCCATCAGCGTGCCGCGCGCGCACAGCATCAAGGCGGCCAGAAAAGCGAGACCGCCCGCCGGGACCAGCAGGCTCAGCCGCGCCAGCGCTGCCATGGGGGGAAGCTGCGAATCGATCGCCATGACCGCACCTGCCATCAGGATCGAACAACCCAGCCCCGGCGCCGCTGCCCGAATCAGGTCGGACAGCCGGAGCCCCATCGGCCCCCCGGCGAGGCGCGCCGTAACCACCGTCAGGACGGGGAAGGCGCCCAGCCACGCCCATGCCAGACCAATCGCTCCAAACTGAATGCCGATCAGGAAAGCCGCAGGCATGAGAATCGCTCCTACCGCTGCGATTCGCGCGGTCGTGCCGGGCCGTCCCAGCGCATTGCTGACGGGCGCGAACATCACCTGTAGCGTCATGAACGGCATGGCGAGCGCCAGCACTGAAACGAAGGGCGCCATCTCCAGCCATTTCGTTCCGAAAAGCGTTTCCACCAGAGGCTCGGCCGTCACC